>CAVTPP010000004.1:0-7065 GCA_963736615.1 uncultured Chloroflexia bacterium
CTCGACCCAGCCCACCTGACGACCAGGCACATAGGGGTCATCATGCCAATCGTGACACTTTGCGCCAATTTGGCCGCCCGTTTACCCGAATATTCTTTGGTATGAATCTGATAGCCTTCCTCCAGCATCCAGTTGATGTCTGCTCGAGAACCACCATGCCCATCAATCCGCAGAATAGTACGCTGCTTTTTGGCTTCATCCAGGGCGAACACATCCGCGGCTGCTTGACCAAATCCTGCAAAACAACCGGCAAGATCGTCTGGCCTTCGTAGAGCCGATCGACCACGATTTCCTGATACCAACTGGCCAAGACCCTTCCCAGTTGGCGGCCCCGTCGATTGCGTTGCTTGGCAAAGTAGGCTTTGGTGGCGAATTCAGCCTTTTTCCCACAGGGTTGACCACTCAAGTCGATATCCAGCAATTGCCATTCTTGATCATAATCATGACGATATCCTTGGCTATGACGTTGATAAATCTCTTGCATCGCTTGCTGTATCTGATGCACATTCTCCTCCGTCGCTGCATCCAGTGTTTCACTAATCACCGATTGCTCCGCACATCGTTTACGCCCAAAGGCTCGTTGCAAGGCCGGGTCGGTGCGGACCCGTTTATTGGCTTCGACCAATCCTTGAGCCCCTGCCAGAATGGTGATCAACCCATCCAGCATTTTTTCACCGGGCGTATCTTTTACCCCCTTTTGATTAATGTGTACCTTTTCCATCATCGGTTGAAAGATGCCTATTTGTTCCATTTTGACGCCCAAGGCCAACAGAGCGGCTCGTGCAGTAAAATGACCATTTGCATTATTTGTGTTAATTTTTTTCATGGTGATGAATCTCCTCTTTTTGATTTGGGTGTTGCTTCTCAAAAAGATTGGCTCATCACTCATTTATTTGTCAACACCATGTCAATAATTTGGCCTTAATTTAGGTAAATATACGAATGGTTTTATTCAATTCGTAATCAATGATGCTTCCGCGGTCATCTACTATGAGTTTTTTTGCCAGAATTTGTAGTAGAGAGGCACGTTTTTTTGAGGTAGACGGTCAACCAATCCCAATCTTCAGCCATAATTAAATTCTAGCACAACCCGCCTGAATCAAGATCGTGGTGGAGGTCGGCCAAAATTCAGACGACTTAAAGCCCGGCTTCAAGTCCACAGCGCTCCTACTGGCGAATGACCCGGCGGCCAGTTCCCGTAGCTAATTGGGAGAGTGCTTCCCCCATTGCGTGACCGAATTAACGTTATGGTCACATTCCTATTAGTACTCCCGAATATGACATTCATCCAATCCGGACATGACAAAAATCACCTGAGAAGCCTGCGAAATTTCCTATACTGTAAACTTCTGTTGGTTTAACAAGGAGAAAAGGGGATGTCCAAGAAACTCTTTCCGTTTGCAATTCTATTTTGCGCCTTATTCATTCTTGTTGGTTGTAGTGGCGAACCTGAAGAGGCCGCTGTTCGCGATCAAGAAATTGCTGTTGACTTAGATCAAGAACAGGAGCTAGTACCTACAGAAGGACCAACCAATACACCACTTCCTACTTACACACCGCAGCCTACCTATACACCATTACCTACGTATACACCGCTGCCCACCTACACACCCTTGCCAACAGACACCCCAGAAGTGCGCCTATCACAGCCGGGTATTTACCAGGGCTATTCTTAACCGCTGTATCACGAAAGTACTTCAACATCGCAGTACATCACCATGCGAGATGGAACAAAATTGGCGGCGCTAATCCTCCGGCCTGCCAAGGATGGAAAGCCCGTGAGCACGCCGTTGCCGGTGATCTGGACCCATAACCGATATCATCGAGAGGGAATACTTAATTGGCAGGGGATTGGCGCTGAGAAGCCTTACCTGCAAACTGTATTGCAGTATGGCTATGTGATTGTCTCGGTGGATATACGCGGCACCGGGGCTTCATTTGGAACTTATCGAGATCTATTCTCGCCAGAAGAAACAAACGACGCCTATGACATAACTGAATGGCTTGCTGTACAACCCTGGTCTGACGGGAACATTGGCATGTATGGCCGATCGTATTTGGGCATCACCCAATTCATGGCGGCCAGCGCAGCGCCGCCTCACTTGAAGGCGATTTTTCCCGAAATGTCAGAGTTTGATCACTATTCCTTTATATACCCGGGCGGCGTGTTCCATAACGATTTCTTCCGCCAGTGGGGAGAAAATGATAAACGAGTTAGATGCTAGCGGTTTGGCCGTAGATGAAGATACGGATAAGGCCATGCTGCAGGAAGCCTTGAAGCAACATGAGGGTAATGTGGATGTGTTTGACCCGTATTCGCATTTGCCTTACCGGGACAGCGTATCTGCTCTGACCGGCACGCAGCCATATATCACCAACAACCCGGCGAATTACCTGGAAGAGATCCGAGGTTCCGGCATCCCTGTATACCATTGGGCGGGCTGGTATGACAATGTTCCCCAAGCACGGGCTCTTGTAGTACAGCAATCTGACGAACCCGCAAAAAATCGTGATCGGCCCCTGGGCGCATCCACAATTGGGGCACCTTGATCTTGCCATAGAAATGGTGCGCTGGTATGACTATTGGCTGAAAGGGATTGACAATGGAGTGATGAGCGAAGCGCCCATTTATTACTACACCATGGGGGAGGGGGAGAATTCTGGTTGGCATTCGGCCTGGCAGTGGCCATTGCCCAATCAAGAGCTCACCAACTATTACTTCGATGGCACAATATCAGGCAGCGTAAAATCTGTAAATGACGGGAGTCTCAGCCTGGATATGCCTGTAACGACTACCGGCGCAGATGAGTATCTTGTGGACTACTCGACAACTTCCGGCACGGTCACCCGTTGGACGGCCGGATACGATGTCATGTCACCTGTTTATCCCAACACGATGATGTTCAATGATGAAAAAGGGTTGACCTATACGACACCACCTTTACCTGCTGAGGTCGAGGTCACCGGTCACCCGGTCGTCCATCTTTGGGTCACATCTTCCGCCAGGGACGGGGATTTCTTTGTGTATCTGGAAGACATCAGGGAAGACAGTTATTCACAATATGTGACCGAGGGCAATCTACGCGCCTCACACAGAGCCATGTCAACAGCGCCTTATGAGAATCTGGGACTACCCTATCATCGGAGCTATGCGGAAGATATCGCCGATTTACCCGACGAGCCGGTTGAACTGGTCTTCGATTTGATGCCTACATCCTATATCTTCGAAGCCGGCCATCGGATTCGGGTAACAATCACCGGTGCAGATAAGGATACTGCCCTGACGCCGCAGTTGGATCCTCCTCCCACGGTTCAACTATATCGCGAGGCCGATCATGCCTCGTACATCGAATTGCCCATTATTCCCAGCCCGTGACGTTGACCTGGTGTTTCGCGGCCAAAGTACGCCCATATTGATGATTGGGACCCGAAACACGCAAGCAGTTGGCCATGAAGGGCAACATTACTCAGGGTCTATCTGCGCCCAACTGCCTTATAGTTGGAGAATAATTGGTCGCTGAGATCTTTCTAAAATTCAGAATCAGGATTGGCCCATAATAGAATAATTGGTCTGGGGAATTTTATCTATTGAATGAGTTTTTTTGCTATTGATGTCCTTGATCGAGCTTACTTCGTTTGGGCAAATTGACGTGACTGGGAGTAGAAACACCACCCAGGGAGATTCGAACTCTTTTTGCCGAATAAAAATTGAGAAAACAGCCTATTTCCCTCTAGTTCTTCCAAGTTCCGAACCTATAGAAACAAAAAACCGCCTGAGTTCAAAGTCAAGCGGTCCATTTCCGAAGAATGCCCCTAAAGAGATTCGAACTCTTTCGAATATTAAATACACTGTTAATCAAGTTTATTAACTTTACCGAACGAAGGCTGAGCTTGTCGAAGTCCGGCGTAGGCCACCCTTCGACAAGGCTCAGTCGAACCAGGCTCAAGGTTCGTTCTGCAAAATGGGAATTATTTGGTTAACAAAGTATTAAACATGAACGGCCGTTTATGTTTTGCTTTTCCAATCAGCCAAAATTCTTAATTGGCTGCCTCGGCTTCGGCCAATAATGATTCGGCCGTTCCCATCAAATCCATCTCTCGTCCTCTTGTCTCTGCTTCGGTAACGAGCTCAGAAGGTAATTTGGCTGCCAGCTCCTCCCATCAGCTTGCGGGCTTTCTTCCGACTCTCAAAATGGCTCGACGGATGATTCTGCACTAAGGCAAGGATTGCTAAGGCTTCCTCTAACTGGCCTGTACGAGCCTTGATATGAGCCATCCCCACCAGCGCATCCAAACCAATCGGCCGTGCCTGATTGTCGATCATCTTTTGCATGCTGACGGCAAACTGTTCTCTGGCTTCCTCAAGACGGCCCAGACCCAACAGGGCCCAGCCCGGCCCGCCAATCTGTTCCTGCAGCGGGGTGCTAATCTGCTCAAATTTGGCAAAGTAATGCAGGGCGGTTTCGAAATGCCCTTCATCAACGGCTACATTTCCCAAGAGCCACAAGCTGAGGATGATTGGATGAGGCATATTGATATCTTCAGCCACAGCAATGCTCCTTTGAGCATAGTTTTTTGCCTCAGCAAAATCCCCTTGCAAGCGGGACACTTCGCCCCGTTCACGCAGTACATAAGCAAACAATAGGCACGATTGTTAACTGCGGTGAATTGCTCAAGACTTTTATCAAAGTAAGCTTCTGCTTCATCCAACTGCCCGCGAACGGTGGCCAGCTTGCCCAATTCGTTCCATTTAACGTGTGCTAAATCAGGAGCATCCATTTGGGCAGCGATTTGTTGCACTGATTTCTGCAGTTCTTCAGCCGCATCAAACTCTCCTATATTCTTGCAAAATCACATTTTGCATATACAAGGCCCAGCCGAAACTTATCTGATCACCTACCGCCTGATATAACTCACCAGCTTGCTGATAGAGATTTAACGCTTGTACAAGCGCTCCTTGAATCCGATTTATAAAGCCCAAACGGTAATATTGATTGCTCTAAGCCTCTGAAAATCCAACTCGTCAGCGACAGGGAGCCATTGCAGTGCCAGCTGCGCGCTTTCTTCCGCCTCCTGCAGGCGATATTGTCGCCATTGAGATTGACACAAGGCCAGTTGATAGGCGGCCACTCGAGAACAGATTCTGTTGAACTTCCTTGTTTTCTGGGAGGGTGGATCGATGCAGTCCGGCAGGAGTTGATCAACAATCAGCCGAAAGGTTGTTTCCGCTTCTAAAAACCATCCATTTAACTCAAAAAGTTCAACAATGCTCCGTCATTGAGTCGTCAAATGAGTGGGGCTGATGCTGCACAGTCCAGCGTATCGCGGCCCGCACATTGTCAATATTCTGGCTGACTTCCGGGTCGCTACGGATTCATCTTGGTTTACGCTCAGCCAATAAGGTCAAAAAAATAACGGCCGTGGCTTGCCCGAGTTTCTTGCGCCAGTGAACCATCTTCGGCCAACTTTTCAGCCGCAAATTGGCGCAGCAGTTCATGAATGGCGTAACGGCCGTTCTTCGACACTGAAAGAAACGATTTGCTGACCAGATCAGACAGGGTGTAAAGTGATGCGCCAGTTACCACCTCTGCGGCTCTGCGGTCAAAACCGCCACGAAAAACAGATGCCTTTTGCAGAATATCACGTTCTTGCGGCGACAGCCTCTCCCAGGAAGTGTCAAAGACCGCGCGCATACTGCGCTGGCGCTCGGGTACGTTGCGTGCCCTCGTTGTCAGAAAATCGATTTCAGCCGCGATTTCCGCAGCAATTTCAGCGCAAGAGAGCTGCAAGACCCAGGCGGCAGCCAGCTCCATGGCCAGGGGCATCCCTTCCACCAGCCGGCAGATGCGTAAAACTTCATCAAGTTCAACTTCAAGATCAAAGGATGCCTGTACCTGTTTGGCCCGCTGGGAGAAGAGCTGCACCGCATCGGAATGAGCTGCTTCCTGAAAGGACAAACCGTGCAAGACAAAAAGCCACTCTTCCTGCAGATTCAGGCGCTCCCGTGAGGTAATCAAGATCTTGATATCAGGGGCGTTCTGCAAGAGGTCGCTGACCAGGACGGCCATGTCCAGCAGATGTTCAAAGTTATCCAGCACCAGCAGCATCTCTTTGCGGCGCAGGTAACCAAAGAGCTGTTGTTCTGGCGTGTCGCGGCCATAAACGAGAAGTTGAGCGCACCGGCCAGGGCACCCAGCAAGGGGCTCACCGCCTCCTCGGAAGCCTGCTGGGCTGACGGGGGCCAGGGCCACATAGGTAACGCCATCCGTAAAATTGCCTATTTGGGCGGCGGCCGCTTCTATGCTCGAGGCGTGTTTTGCCCATGCCGCCGGCGGCAAGAATCGTCAACAAGCGGCAGTGCGGGTCGCCCAGTTGGATCGCAATCTCAGCGAATTCCCGCCGGCGGCCGAAGAAAAGGGTGGTCTGCAGGGGCAAGTTGTGTTTGGGTGCCTCTTCTTCCGCTGCCAGGCTCTGTGCTTCGTCAAGAGATATTTCAGTAAGGTGTCCATAGCGGGCACAAACTCCCCCCGTGCCGCAAAGATGAACTGTTCATATTGGGAGTCAGGAATGTTTAGTCGGCTGCCAGACTTTCGGCCAGTTCAAGCGACGGCCGGCCTTCGTTGCGCTCAATCTGGCGGATGGTCATTGGCGTACAACCGAAAGCTCAGCCAGCCCTTTCCGGGTAAGGCCAAGCCGGTTACGTCCAGACCGTACCCAATCACCAAACGATTCTTGCGCTGCAACGGCAGGGATCTTAAGTTCCTCAACCGCAGGAGTTAAGGTTGGAGAATGAGATGTGATCAATATGGGGTTCAGAACGGGCAAAGGCAATAAAAGCATCCTGTCTTTCAGGAGGTACATGCAGATTTTCGGCCATGAGCCTGGCCAACTGGCGCGAGGGCTGTCGCTCATCCGCTTCAATCTTGCGAATCGTACCAACAGAACAACCACATTTAAAGGCCAGTTCCTTTTGGGTCAGATCCATTTGTCGCCGGGCTCGTTTTAGCCACGAGCCAAAGGTGACGGTATCGTTCATAATTCACTACCTTCGGACAGGATGGACAC
>CAVTPP010000005.1:0-221237 GCA_963736615.1 uncultured Chloroflexia bacterium
GTTGGGACAGTTTGTTAAATGGCCGTTCCGGCATCGGTCCCATCACACAATTTGACAGCAGCCATCTGCCCGTGCATATCGCCGGCGAGGTGAAAGATTTCAACCCAGGCGATTACATGAACTTCAAAGAGGCGCGGCGCATCTCTCGTGCCTCGCAGCTGGCTGTTGCCGCGACGAAAATGGCGCTGGAGGATGCGGGCTTGGAAGCTCCTCTCCCGAGTGCTGAGCGGGTGGCTACTATTATAGGCACAGGCGCCGGGGGATTGGAGGTTGCTGATCGCGAACTGCAGATTCTACGCAGCAAGGGCTTTAACCGTGTCAGCCCCTTCGCCATGGTTGGTTTCCTGCCCAACATGCCCGCCTACCACGTCAGCTTGCTGGCTGGCGCCAAAGGGCATATCAGCACCGTTGTCGCTGCCTGTGCGAGCGGCACCCAAGCCATCGGCGAGGCCATGGATACTATCCGCCTCGGACGAGCCATATGGCTATCGCCGGCGGTGTTGAAGGACTCGTGCATGAATCTTCTTTGACCGGTTTCGCGCGCATGCGGGCACTTTCGACCCGCAATGATGATCCGCAGCGAGCCAGCCGCCCTTTCGACAAAGATCGCGACGGGACAGTCGTCAGTGAAGGCTCCGGTATCCTCATCTTGGAGAGGCTGGATCATGCCCTGGCTCGTGGGGCGACTATCCAAGCTGAGATTCTGGGCTACGCCTCCTCTTCCGACGCTTTCCATATTTCGCAGCCTGACCCGGAAGCCGCCGGAGCCATTCGCGCCATGGATTGGGCCTTGGAAGATGCCCGTTTGTATCCGGATGAAATTGATTATATCAATGCTCATGGCACTTCTACACCACTTAATGATGCCATGGAGAGCTATGCAATCAAGAAACTGTTTGGCGAGGAGGCTTACGATATCCCCATCAGCAGCAGCAAATCGGTGCTGGGTCATGCGATGGGAGCCTCGGGAGCCATTGAAGCGATATTTTGCGTCAAGGCCTTGCAGCAGGGAGTCATTCCACCCACCTGGAATTACGAAACACCTGATCCTGACTGCGATCTTGACTATGTCCCCAATGCTCCGCGAGAAGCTGAATTGAGTCATATTCTGTCAAATTCATTCGGCATGGGAGGCCAAAACGCCTGCCTGGTCATGGGCAGGTTCGAGAACCACAATGGGCATAAATAAGAGAGGTTTGTTTCTATCCGTGTCGTAACAATCATTTTCAATGTATTGGAGGTAAAAATGGACCCGTATCAAGTAATCCTTATAGCTTTTATTCTTCTGTTTGTTGTTGTTTTCCTTGTAGCTATGTTACTTTTCTGGAGATACAACAATCAGAATCGAGAGGTAATTAAGACCGCAAGATACTTATATGATCAAGCTCTTGGTGAATTGAGGCAAGATCCGAAAATCCCGAAAAAGGGAAAAAGCGTTAACGCTTGGCAGGCGCTATGCCGATCTCGCCCGTGATGATAAGCGAAATACGTTTGATGAAGTCGCCTTGATGAACGATCTCAACGCTATTCAACCAACAGCCTCTACGGTAATCGTTGAAGCTGATAAATATGCGGAACATGTTGAGGACAAAGAGCAGCGCCTAACCGAGCTAGAACAACTTCGCGCAGATGGCTTCATAACCCAAGCGGAGTATCGAGAACGTCGATTAGCTATACTAGACGAAATATAGGTCAATTAATCAAATATCCTCTCTAGATAGATCTAAAGTGTAAGGTTTACCATATTTTCACTACATGGAATCTCAGACATCTCGGCGACGCTTGAAGTCCTATTTTCAAATTCATCGGTGGCTATGAACAAGCTGTCTTTCTGCGCCGGAATATTCTTATTCTTGGCATTGTCAGCTTGCGTCCCTGACCAGATGATCAGCTTACCATCAGGTCAGGCAACCATCTTGCCGTCCTTGCCATCACCAACATCAGTGGTGGAACCGACGCCGTCACCAAATGCCGTAAAAACATCAGTCTCTGAGGCGGCTACCAGCACGACGACCAAAACGGCCAGACCATCAGCTACATCTACATTAATGGCGACCAATACGCCCACTGCTCGACCAAGTAGTACGCCGACATCTTCGCCGACTTCCTGGCCAACGCCGGCAAACCTTCCGCCTGCTCCCCATGGATGGCGTTGGCAGATGCACGCTACTGCAATTCCTGTCACACATTACATCATCTACGAGCTTGCTCATGAAGATTGGGAGGAGCCTCTAGAACGGCCGTATGGCCTGGATGACCAACCGCTGCCCAGCATTGAACCCTTACCTCGACCATTTCTAATGCAGACGGCGTATCAAGGATCCGGCCGTTTGCCCAACGGGAATATCTTGCAGTATGCGGCCGTGCGCCCACCGGTGGAACAAGGGCTGGTGCCATTTCGCTATTTAATCACACCGGTTGATCGTTGCGCGGGTCATCCGCGGGCTGGAAATGGCACGTGCAGCGTACCTCTGGAAACAGCGGCAACTACCTTGCGTGAAGGAGAAGAGCCGCTGGTGCCTGTTGGTTCAACTATTTTCATCCCTGAATTGAACCGCAAACTTCGCATCAATGATATTGCTCTAAGTGAAGGTCCGCCCAAAATCGACTTATATACCGGTACGATAAACAACTATGAATATGAACGTCCGGATGGAGCAACGATCTGGATCTTGACGGAAGATTCAGACTAAAATTATCTTGTATCTTCAACCCTTGTAACTATGAGGAAATCGATGCTTGAACTGCTGGTAGACGGTGTGGTAGGATAGCGTAGCATGAAGAATTTTCAGACAAATGATTTTGATGGATATATCGGAGCAGAAACGTCACCACCATAATTTTACACGTGAGTGCCCCATCCCCCGTCGCTCCCGTGGGCCTATAGTAAAAATCTATAGGATAAAGAACTCTCAAGATTACTTGGGGGTTCTTTTTGTTTTATGGACTACCATGAAATTTGTTCGCGGGAGCGATAGATAAAAGTTCATATAAGCCGTTCTTGCCGGTTGTCGGATGGTGTATAATGACCTTAATAAAAAATCCAACTAATAAATGGGAAAATTATGACAACTAAAGAAATGGCAACAAAAACCATTCAAACAGAAGTTCCAATTGGGTTGCTGACCCAAGCTGAAGACCTGGTTGAAGCTGGCTGGTTCCGCAATCTAGACGATCTCGTCCTGGATGCATTGCGCCGCTTTCTCGAATCCCATCGTGGTGAATTGATGGAGGGATTTATTCGTCAAGATGTAGAATGGGGCTTGACCGGGGATGAGTGAAGGTTCAATCAGGATTGTCTGTGATGCTGGTCCACTTATTCATTTGGAGGAACTGGGCTCTATTTCTTTGCTTAATGATTTTAGTGAAGTCTTTGTCCCAGAAGAAGTATGGCAAGAAGTGGCACATCATAGACCAAGTGCATTGGTGCACGCCAATGTTAAGCTAACTAAAGTAGACGTCGATATTTCCTCATACGCTCCCTTTCAAGCATTGGTAAAATCACTGTCATTAGATTTAGGCGAACAGGCCGCTCTCACACTTATGGAAAACAATCTGGGTGGTATTCTGCTAACAGATGATGCGGCGGCCAGACTAGCGGCCGTTACGCTCGGCTATCAGGTACATGGCACAATCGGTATTTTGATTCGTTCTATTCGTCGACAGCAGAAATCAAAAGAAGAAATCTTAACGATTTTGCATGATCTTCCCGATTTGTCCACGTTATATATTAGGCCAGGGTTGTTGAAAGAAATTATTACGCGTGTTGATTATGAATCGTAATTTTACCTTTGACGAGATAGATTTTGATGAATTTCAATCGGTAGCCGATGGTTTCATTGAACGCTCTTCACATGAGTTTGGGGAGATGTCGGCATCGTCTTTTTTTGAGTTACTATTTGAGAAGATGACGGAAAGGGTAACGGAAACGATCGAGTTAGAGGGCGAGGTTGTTGATAATCAGCTTGTATTGCGCCTGCCGATTGAATTGGAGACGGCCGTTCATGTTAAGAATAACGAAATTCTAATAGGCGATCGTCGTATTATTGTCAAACTGAAGGACGGATCATTGTATCCAACCGCGCATTAACAGATGCTGGCGACCAATATATGAAGGCAAGAAGACAACAATTGATATTTTACACGTGAGTGGGCGACTCCGTACCCTGCAAATACCTCATCTCGATAAATCCAGCGATAATTTCATCTGCTTTACTACAGAACCTTGGAGTGGTTTGCAATATAAGGCACGAGTTCTGGGCGTGAAACGGGTTATGTTTAGCGTTTTTTGGTGAAAACTGCAGGAGAATGCGCTGTGATGTGGTGTAAATTGCTGCCCATATAGTAACAATGTCTTGCCGCTATAATCGGTATTCGATTGACTAGAAGGATTTTAGTGCAACGGACTGGAGAAGTGCTGGGGAGCGCAGTAATAGTCGTTGATGATACCGCCCAACACTTCGCGTTTCCTGACTTGCCCGGAGTAGGGGACAGATTTCCTTGGAACTGGGGTTTGTTGATCTAGACCCTGGTGCGGTCGTGATGTCTCGTAGTAACTGATGTAACTATCCAGAACACGCTTCAAGTGCGACTGGTTCATAATCAACAAGTGGTCGAGACATTCCTCACGCACCGTTCGCACCCAGCGTTCAGCGTGTGCGTTGGCATCCGGCGCCCGAAGTGGTGTGTGAATAACATGGAGGTCTGCCGACTTGAACACATTGTCAAAGGCGTTCGTAAACTTGCTATCTCGATCATGAATTAGGAACTTGAGGCCAGTATCACTATCCTCAAGATTCCAGACGAGCTGTCTGGCTTGCTGGGTTACCCAGGCCGAATCGGGATTGGCAGTGATGCCGGCAAGGTGAACACGCCGCGAACCTAGTTCAATGAGGAAGAAAACATATAGAGTCTTCAACCAGAAAGTCTCGATTGTGAAGAAATCACAGGCAATGATCTGCTCTTTGTAATGCTTCATAAGTCGTCGCCAGCCTATCGAGCCAAAACGAACAGGGGCGGGGACAATACCATTGCGGTCCAGAACATTACGAATGGTTGTTTGGGACAGCCTGACACCCAGCTTGATTAATTCACCTTCAATCTTGCCGTATCCCCATCTTGGATTTTCCCTAGCCAGACGCACGATCAATGCTTCAAGCTTGTGATCGATCCTGGGACGGCCGCCTTTGTTTGGATGGTCTTGTGTCCATTTACGCCGCACCAATTCACGATGCCACTTGAGAACAGTTTCTGGTTGAAAGATGCGAACGACATTCCGGAGTTGGCTAGCAGAGCGATCGCCTAGATTCTTCAGCTTGTTGGTCAGAACAACCAACGTGAGTTTTTCAGCATTCGAGACCTTAATGGGATGAGTACGTTTACGTTCCAAGATGTCGAGTTGGTGCCGAAGAATCAGAATCTCAAGATCCATTTCTCGTTCGGATAGACGGCCGAGACGAAACAGATCCAATAGAACCGAGAAAACAAGAGCAACGATAGACCAAAACATGTGAACCAGACCTCAAACAGAAAAATGAGGCGTGATTCTAACAAGGGGTGCAAATAGGGGAAGTTGGTCTCATATTCCGAGGGCAGATTTCAGGCTGGATGAAGTTTTTGCAGGGTACGGGTTGTGAAACCTGATATGGCAACATATTAAGGCGCACGGCCCTTACCCTGCTGCAGGCCTGTTTGGCTTAGCCGCGTAAGCTAGAATTGGCTGTTTTGGTTCATCCTGCCAGCCTGAGTTCTGCTATCGTTATTTGCAACAGCACCTATCACGTAGGTTACATGACTTAAATATTTCGTTACAATAAATTGTTATCTTTGGCAAAAATCTGGTGGATCTGTAGGATTAAACAATTATTCATATTAGATTGGGGATAAACTTGTTAGCGATCACCATGCCTAGAAGAGTGGTATATGGTACATTTTGCTCCATAATATGGATAGTGATGAGCTGTTGGTCACTTGATGTATGGCAATTACGCAGCACAATATAAGATTGAGGATAGAAATCAGTTATGGAAACCAGTGAATTTATTAGCTTGCCTGCAATGATCTTGCTTCACTCCTATGGGGGTGGGGGTATTTTATCGGGATTCTTACACCCATTGCTAGGTCTTGATCATTTACTAGCCATGTTGGCCGTAGGAATTTTGAGTGCTCAAATCGGTGGCAGGGCGCTGTGGTCTGTTCCAGCAACATTTGTTGGCACAATGGCCATTGGCGCTTTTCTGGGCATCGCTGGTTTGGCCCTACCACTTGTCGAGTATGGAATCACATTTTCAGTATTAATTTTAGGTATCGCGATTCTTTTCGGAGATAGAATTCCCGAGTGGGCAGCATTGGTTGCTGTTGTGACTTTTGCGGCCTTTCACGGCAACGCGCATGGTGCGGAAATTCCGGAAATCACAAATACAATTGGTTTGTTGGTGGCTTATATACTTGGTTTCCTGATCGCTACGGCTGGATTGCATGTTGTTGGTGCTTTAATTGGCATTACCATTGGTCGTCGTAAAAGTGGAAAGTTTCTGATGCGTCTGAGTGGCTTAGCAATCGCCTTCGTCGGCGCTTTCTAATTATTAATGTCTGAGCAAATCGTGAGAAAGATAAAACTATGAGTTTAATAGTCTTGATTCCTTAGAAGATCGGATTGAGAAACCCGGCTATTTATTATTCATTGTTGCTGGTTTTGCTGCTGCTGATCGTTGGCCTTGTTGACCTAATTGATTACGAAGCTGAGTTTCCAGTCATACTCGGCCGTTATACCCCGTCTTACTTTGTGGTGATGATAGGTTACACCCTCTTCACACTGTTTTGGGCCTCATCTTCTCTTTAAGCCAAATGATGATCGTCTTCTTAATGGCACGCTAGACTTCCTTCAGATGCGTCCGGTGTTGGCAATCGGCGTTCTTGCTACAATGGGCGTAATCTTGGTCACTATGATCAACGCGAGTAACACGATCGAGGGTGCAATCCTAACGCTTCCGGCCTTCCAGGTGACTATGCTGGCAATTATGCTGCTTTTCTCAGGAGTCATTCTTTTTTACAAATGGGGCGATGAATCGCGTCCACAACGGTGGCGCAAGATTATCCTGGCCACTCATTGGCATCGTCTTGTCAATCGAAATATTATGCAGGCATTGGCTTTCTTCGGGGTTTATCCTAGAGATTTATCCACCACACAATCGTTTGACCGTTACTCACCTTATAATCGCATCTATTATTCTGAAGAAGGATTTAGCAATGGACTGACGAATAATTATGGTCGTTACGCCCCCGACTTCGAATTGCTACCGGATTCTAATCGTATCGTTGTCTTGGGTGATAGCTTTGTTGAAGGATTACAGGTAGGTAAAGATGAGAATTTTTCAACCCTCCTTGAAGAGCGTATTTCAGCGGATAGCAACAAAGAACGGCTTAGCGAAGTACTTGCCCTGGGTTATCCGGATCTCGGCCCGGGAATATATCTAAGCGATTGGTTGACCTCGGAAATGGTTGACAAAATAAACCCCGATGAAGCGATTATATTCTTCGATCTGGGCAACGATTTTCAAACTGTGGACCGTGTAGGGACTGGCTATCCGTACTTTGTTTATGAAGGTGAGGGAAAAGCAGAATTAGATAAGAGCCGGCAGTATCGTGATATCCATATGGCTGAACATTACGTTTTCCGTGGTTATAAAGGTATTCAACCGGTGCTTATCTTGCGCAGCAATTTCCTAACACCGCGCCTCATATGGGATAATGTAATTGAAAATAACAGAGAAAGTGACAATCCCGATGGCAGAGAGAACCAGCCGGCTATCGATGAAATCGATTTGCCAAACGGATTTGTATTTAACGCGCAAACCAATAAAGAGGCTCTGCAAATCGCTGCTGCCCAAATCAGCATGGCCAATGAAGCCCTGCGCCAGAGCAGATACCAGTGTCAAACTGGTAACAAATCCCGTATTTACAAAGGCGTTTTTTGAGCAAGAATCATGGAATACGCTTTTCGGTGATTCTGACTTACTGTTGCCTGAACAACAGTTACGCGATTCTGCCCAGCAACAAGAAATTCCCTTCCTGGGCTTGGGCATTTACATGGAGGCACAAGGGTTGTCTCCCACAGATGTACAAGAACTATATTTTGACGATGGTCTTGGTCACTTCACGCCGGAAGGGCACGCATTTGTTGCGCGATGCTATCTACCAATGCTTTTATGCTCAAACACTGACCATTACTGATGGCTGCGACCTTCATTAAACAACCCTTCGAAGGAGATCCTAGATGGATTCGATCGATCAACAGATAGATGCTATAATACAACTTTCGTTCGAGGATCGCAAGAAAATACTGTGGACTTGGAATCAAACTGATAGGGACTATCCGCGTGAAAGTACAATCCATGAGATGGTATCGGCCCAGGCAAATCGCATACCAGAGATAACTGCTGTCACGTTTGAAGATCAAAATTTGACTTATGCGGAGCTGGACCGGCGCAGTAATCAACTTGCACACCATCTCCAACGCCAAGGTGTTGGCGTCGAAACACTAGTCGGTTTATATGTGTATCGCTCTTTAGACATGGTGATCGGACTGCTCGGTATTTTAAAAGCTGGTGGCGCTTATATCCCAATCGATCCCACTTTCCGGCGGCACGAATTAAACTAATGCTAGAAGATGCCCAGCCACGCGTTCTCGTCACTCAAGAAGAATTGCTGAACAATATAGATGGCGCATTTAGAACGGTCTGTCTTGATTCTCATAGCCAGGAAATTGCCTCTCAACCTATTGCTCTTCCCAGTCCGATCGCGGGTCCCGAGAATCTAGCTTATGTTATGTATACATCCGGTTCGACAGGAAAGCCAAAGGGCGTGCAAATTGAACACAGGGCGGTTGTGAACCTTGTGACATCTATGGCCAGGGAACCCGGCATAAAGCCTGAGGATCATCTTCTAGCATCGTCTACTCTCTCTTTTGATATGTCCACATTGGAAATGTTTCTGCCATTAACCAATGGCGCACGGATGACGGTTATCTGCAAGAGAGATAGCCATGGACGGCTTACTCCTAGGCGATATCATGGAGGAAGCGGAATTACCGTTTTTCAAGCCACACCAGCCACATGGCGCTTGTTGTTGGCTGCGGGGTGGAAAGGGAAAGATGATTTAAAGATCCTCATCGGTGGCGAGGCTGTACCCCAGGACCTGATCCAATCGTTGATGCCTCGCTGCGCTTCACTATGGCACATGTATGGACCAACCGAAACAACAGTTTGGTCAACAGCCTGCCACTTGACCTCGGCCACTGAAAAGATCACAATTGGTAGGCCGATCGCCAATACCCAGATTTACATTCTGGACAAGCATCTGAGCCGGTGCCCATTGGCGTGTCCGGCGATCTGTTTATTGGGGGTGATGGCGTTGCAAGAGGGTATTACAACCGGCCGAATTGACAGCCGAGCGTTTTCTACCCTAATCCATTTATGCGAAACGCTCACCAACCGCAGGAAAATTTACAAGACAGGAGACCGGGCACGTTATTTAGAAGACGGCCGTTTGATCTTCTTAGGGACGTGAAGATAATCAAGTTAAGATTCGCGGTTTTCGCATCGAGTTAGGCGATATTGAAACGGCTGTAGTGCAACATCCGGCTGTGGCGCAAAATGTGACAATTGCCCGTGAAGATACGCTTGAGCGATAAACGTTTGGTAAGCTATATCATTGCTGAACCAGGACAAACAATTCCCTGCTGCCGTTGAGATGCGAGAATTCTTGCGCCAGATGTTGCCGGAATATATGCTCCCTGCTCATTTTGTTACTCCTAAACAAATTCCCCTTGACACCCAACAACAAAATCAACCGCCTGGCGCTGCCCACCCCGGATCGTTCCGGTGCAGATAGCGGCCAACAATTTGTCGCACCACACAATCAATTAGAAAGCGCGATGGCTGATCTGCAGCAGAGATTCTAAACCTGGATAGAGTTGGCGTCGCAGATAATTTCTTTGATCTGGGGGGCAATTCCCTATCTGGCCATGCGACCTCATATCTCAGATCAGGGATGTTTACCAGGTGAAGATCCCGGTCCATGAATTTTTCTTGCAACCGACTGTTGCTGAATTGAATCTGGCCATAAACACAAACGCAAAAACATGGTCGGCAAAGAGGATGAAACACTTGAGGAAAAACGTGTCGCCAATCAGGATTTCGGTATTTGACACGGGTGAAGATTCAGGATTGTTAGCCAGATCTAATCTCACGCGCAACCAATTCTTAATGTGGATGGGCCAGCGAATGTCGCCAGATGTTCCCCTATACAATGTTATTCAGGCTTTTACGATTCAAGGACCATCTAGATGTGCCGGCATTTCGCCAGGCATTCCAGACGTTGGTCAAGCACAGTGACGTTTTACGTACCGTTAACCGAGAGTTGATGGAATTCCACAGCAACAGGTTCAAAAGCATGTACCTTCGTTTGTCGAATTGGTGGATTTCTCGCAAGATACCGATCCACAGGTTTCTTATCGCGCCTGGATTGATAAGCGAAAAACAGAACTATTACCTTTCGTTCAGCCACTTTTTTATACAGCGCTGGTAAAGCTAGCTACTGATCAGTTCATCTGGTATCTTGCCCAGCATCATATTATTACTGATGCACTTTCAGGGGATTTGGTATTTAAGCGCGTTGCTGCATACTACGAAAAAGCTCTCGATAATCGGCTGGGGAAATTCCCCTACCATCGCAGTATGCCGAACATATTGCTTACGAACATGACATTCGTCAGACGGCCGATTTTCAGCCAAGCAGCCGCCTATTGGCGAAAATTGAATCAACGGCCATTTTCACCGACAGATTTTTACGGCCGTAGCAATACAAGATACGTCATTGAAAGCAGTGCGGATTACCAATGATTTGGGGTCACAGCGATCTGCCAGATTGAGAGAAATCGCTCGATTGGGTAGTTTTTCCTCCTCGAGTTCTGATTTGTCTCTGTTCACTGTATTTGCCACTTTACTCTTTGCGACGCTTCAGCGCATCAACGGCCATACAAGTTGCGCTTGGGCACCCCCTTCCACGGCCGCCCACGGCTAATTCTTTGGAAATGATTGGTCTTGTTCATTGAAATGGGCCTGCTGGAAGTGGATATGGACGGGGACGAAACATTCACTTCCTTGGCCGAAAAAGTGATGGCGGCAACCTTAAGCGGGACTGGCCCATATTCAGCCGGAATCAGCAGTGCCGCCACCAATCAGGCCTATGATGTAATCCTTAATTTCCTACAACCTACATTCACTGATTTTGCCGGCATGCCAGTATATTATGAGTGGGTTCATTCCGGTTACATTGATCGCACGCAATCTTTGCGCTTGCAAGTAACCGATTTTGCCGGCTCTGGAAATTTTGCGCTGGCGTTTGATATGAAAATGGCCGTTTTCGGTGAACAGGAACGTAGTTGGTTTGTTGAACATTTCTTGCAGGTAGTTGACGCGTTTATCAGCGATTACAAACAGCCAATTGGTGCATTTACCCTCCTATCTGCTGCTGACCAACAAAAACTGCTCGTTGATTTTAATAATACGGATGCGCCTTATCCAAAGGATAAAACGGTCATCCAATTGTTTGAAGCTCAAGTGCAGCGCACCCCACAGGCAACGGCCATAAAGCAGAGCAAAAATGCTGTTACTTACGCTCAACTCAATGAACGCGCCAACCAATTAGCCCATTATTTGCGTACACAAGGCATTGGTCCGGAAACGGCCGTTGCCATTTGCATGGATCGTTCGGTCGATGTTTTGATCGCTATCTGGGGTGTACTCAAAGCAGGCGGGGGCTATATCCCCATTGATCCTGCCTATCCGCTTGAGCGCATAACCTTTATGCTTGCTGATGCCCAACCTAAAATCGTTTTAACAAACAATGAGATGATTCAATGGGAGATGGCATCTGCCCCCGAGGTTAAAATTGTTAATCCGGCAACACTCAATCTGACTGACAATTTGGGCACAAATCCTACACCGCTAGCTGCCGGCGACAATCTCGCGTACATGATTTACACCTCCGGCTCAACCGGTAAGCCTAAGGGGACGATGATCACCCATCGTGGCTTGATGAATTATATTTGGTGGGCGCGAGAAACTTATCAGGCTGGGGAAATGTTAGATTTCCCTCTTTACTCTTCACTGGCCTTTGATCTGACAGTGACCTCAATTTTTGTGCCCTTGCTTTCTGGCGGGAAAATTGTTGTTTACAGTGAGTCGGAACATACACGGGGTCTGGAGATTTTAGCCGTTTTCCAGGATGATGCTGTCGATATTGTTAAGCTGACCCCGGCACATCTGGCGCTGGTTTTAGAAGCCGGTGTTAACAATCAGCGCATTCGCAAACTTATTGTTGGCGGTGAAGATTTCAAGACTGATCTGGCGGAGGCAGCCCATAGAGCCATTGGTGGGGATGTTGTGATCTACAATGAATATGGTCCAACAGAGGCTGTCGTGGGTTGCATGATTCACCAATTTGATCCGGTGCAGGATACGGCCGTATCCGTCCCCATTGGTACACCTGCCGCCAATGCCCGTATTTATCTGCTAGATGCTTATGATCAACCTGTACCACGAGGTGTTGTGGGTGAAATGGTGATCAGCAGTGATGGTGTTGCCCGGGGCTACGTCAATCGCCCGCAGCTAAACGCCGAGCGATTTGGCAGCGATCCTTTCCGACCTGGGGCGCGAATTTACCGCACAGGCGATATCGGGCGCTGGGACGAAGATGGCCGAGCTGCATTTCCTGGGCAGACGAGATCATCAGGTGAAGATCCGTGGTGCGCGGATCGAGCTGGGTGAGATTGAAGCGGTGATCAATACACATCCACAAGTGGAAACGGCCGTTGTCGATGCCCAAGATCACCAGCGAGTCCAACTCGAAGTGAATCACTGCGTGCAATGTGGTCTCCCATCCAACTTATCCGGAGGCTGATTTCGATAGCGAAGGTATTTGTGCTGATTGTCGTGCTTATGCCCATTACCAAGATGAAGTCGCCCGTTATTTCCGTACTCCTGCGGAATTACAGACTATCCTGGAAGATGTAAAAGAAGCTAATTCAGCTGAGGCATACGATTGCATGATCTTATTCAGTGGCGGAAAAGATAGCACCTATCTGCTTTATCAGCTCGTGCGCGAATATGGCATGCGCCCACTAGTCTTTTCACTTGACAATGGCTATATCTCCGAGCAAGCGCTCGATAATATCCGGCGTATGTGCGCCGATCTCAATGTTGATTTGGAGATCGCCACAACCCCGCATATGAATGCTATTTTCGCCGACAGCTTGCGGCGGCACAGCAATGTATGTGATGGTTGTTATAAGACCATCTACACGTTAAGTATGAATCTGGCGCGCCGGCACAATATCAAAATGATTATCACAGGCCTTGCCCGCGGACAGTTGTTTGAAACACGCCTGGCCGATACATTTCGTGCCCGATGCTTCAATCCCGATACCATTGACAACTGGATTTATGATGCACGCAAGGCATACCATCAGATCGAAGACGCTACGACGCAGCTTCTGGATGTAAAAATCTTTGCCAATGATCACATCTTTGATGAAATTTCATTTCTTGACTTTTATCGTTACACAGATGTCGATCTAGACGAAGTCTATGAGTATTTGGCCACAGAAACCGTCTGGCAAAGACCAAGTGACACCGGACGCTCGACCAACTGCCTAATCAATGATGCCGGTATTTATATTCACAACAAAGAACGAGGATACCACAATTACGCCCTGCCATATAGCTGGGATGTGCGCCTTGGTCATAAAACGCGCGAATTGGCGATGGATGAACTCGACGACGAGTTTGACCTTAAAGACGTGCGGCGAATGTTAAATGAGGTTGGGTATGATGAGAACGAGAAGCTTGCGCAGCGAGTTGAGAAACGTTTGGTGGCCTATTATGTGACGCAAGATCAATTATCAACAGCCGATTTACGGGCATTTTTGACTGAACGCATTCCAGATTACATGATTCCCTCTGCCTTTATTCAGTTGGACGCGCTGCCTCTGACAACTAATGGCAAAGTTAATCGCAGCGCTTTACCGGATCCCGGCCAATACCGGCCTGATCTTGAAACCCAGTATGCACCGCCAACAAACAGCCGGGAGGAAGCGCTGTTAGAAATCTGGATCGACATTTTTCAACTACCGGAAATTGGCATCTATGATAACTTTTTTGACCTTGGCGGTGACTCCATCATCAGTATCCAGATAGTTGCTCGCGCCAGGCAGGCAGGGCTGCAAATGGCGCCAAGCGACATATTTGCGAACCAGACAGTGGCTGAATTAGCGGCAGTTTCCCATAGCGAGACAGCTGATTTGGCTGAGCAGGGACTTGTCACTGGCAGTGTACCACTCACGCCAATTCAAAAATGGTTCTTTGCCCAAGATTTTACAGAGCCTAACCATTGGAATCAATCGCTGTGGTTAGATTTAGCGGCAGATCTCAATGTTGCGGCATTTTCGGCTGCGCTCCAGCATCTACTTACGCAACATGATGCGCTGCGACTCCGGTTCCAGCGTACAGAATCTGGTTGGCAGCAGATGTTGCCGGAATCAGCAACGGCCGTTCCCGTACACAACATCGACCTCTCTAAACTTCCTGAGTCTGAAAGGGAACGCAAAATGGAGCAAACGGCCATTGCTCTTGAAGGCAGTCTGAGCCTGGAGAACGGCCAGTTAGTGCAAACAGCGCTGTTTCATTTCGTACCCGGTCTGCCTGTGCGCTTATTTATTACCGTTCACCATTTGGCAATTGATGGGGTCTCCTGGCGGCCATTATTGGAAGACCTGGAAAGCGCTTACCAGCAAATTTGTCAGGAAAAGACTGTTAACATGCCCCAAAAGAGCAGTTCTTTCAAACAATGGGCAGAACGCTTGCAAGCCTTTTCCCAATCGCCAGAAGTATCGGCAGCAGCGCTTTTCTGGGCGAATAACGTAGGGCAAAATGCATTGCTGAGAAAACTAAAAGCACAAACCACAAATGACAAAACAGAAGTGCAGTTTGTCAATCTTAGCGTTGACGATACCCGACACTTGTTACAAGATGTATCAGATGCCTATAACACCAATATAAATGATATTTTGCTTACGGCAGCGACGCTGGCGTTTACAGAAAACGGCCGTCAGGAGATGTTTGCCGTGATGATGGAAGGTCATGGTCGGGATGAAGAGTCCGTGGGCGAGGTGGATCTGTCACGAACGGTTGGTTGGTTTACCAGTCACTATCCAATTACCCTTAAGCTGCCCTATGAATCAGATTTAGGCACAGCGCTAAAATCTGTCAAAGAACAACTGCGGCAGCCCCCGGATGATGGCGTCAGCTACGGACTTGTACGCTACATGCGCTCGGATTTGTTGCAGAACGATGAGCAGAATCCGGATGTTTTGTTTAACTATATGGGCCAGTTTGAGCGCTCTCTGCCATCATCGGGATTCTTTTCATTGGCACGGCCGTTGCAAGCTGGATTTGGCCCCCATAATCACCCTACACATCCATTGATTATCGATGCGTATGTATGGCAAGAGGCACTACACGTCAAATGGACATACGATCCACTATGCATCGGGCCTGAATCACTACAACAACTGGCTAATAATTTTATCACCCATCTGAAAGCGCTAATCATCCATTGTATGACAGTGGATTCAACCGAATTTACCCGGTCAGATTTCGATCTGGTTGATCTGGATGATGACCAATTTGATCGCTTAGCTGATATATTGGGCAGCCTGTAAAGTAATAGTATTCATGAAGAAGATGGAGAATGTCGCGGATATTTATCCGCTAACCCCGGTTCAGCAGGGGATGCTGTACCACACGATAAGCGAACCTGACAGTGAGATTTACTTCGAGCAAATTCGCTGCAATCTTGTTGGCCCATTAAACGTTGACGGACTTATCTCTGCCTGGGATTATGTTGTAAAACATTATCCTGCCCTACGCACCGCATTTATTTGGGAGGGACTCGACGAACCGTTGCAAGTGGTGCGTCAAGCCACCTCTCCTGAATGGGAGGTGCTTGATTGGCGCGATAATCGCACAGATACAACTGCCCAACTGGATCAACTGGCGCAAGACAACAGGCGTTCGGGGTTTGACATTGCCAATGCACCGCTTTTACGCTTCGTACTGGTCCAAACCTCTGAGGAATCACACCATTTTATTTGGAATTTTCACCATTTGCTTTTGGATGGCTGGTCGACCCATCAAGTTTTGTATGATGCCTTCGCAATCTATGAAATGCTAGACCATAAGCAGCAGCCCTTCTTGCCGCCTACCAGACCATTTCGCAATTACATCGCCTGGTTGAAGAAGCAGGATATCGGCGCGGCCGAAAATTTTTGGCGCAAAAAGCTGGCTGGCTTTAGCGCACCTACACCGCTTCAGGTTGATCTAAAAAGTTCTGATACGGGCATTCTTTATGGCGAGTTAGCCAAAGAGCTGTCCTCAGCAACGAGTGCAGCACTGCAACAATTTGCCAGGGACAACCGCATTACACTGAACACAGTTGTGCAGGGTGCTTGGGCACTTCTTTTGAGTCGCTACAGCGGACAGGATGATGTTGTCTTCGGTAATACAGTTTCCGGACGGTCGGCTGCCATACCCGGCGTTGAGAAAATGGTGGGCATGTGCATCAATACCCTGCCTGTGCGGGTCGAACTTTCGTCAGAACAGCGTCTCTTACCCTGGCTGCAAAAATTACAAGAGCAATTGTTGGCAATGCGCCGTTACGAGTATAGTCCTCTGGCCAAAATACAGAAGTGGAGTGATATTGCTCCCGGGCAAGCGCTGTTCGACAGTATCGTTGTTTTTGAGAACTATCCCGATAGTGACAAAAATGCGCAGCGCTCGCTGCAAATTCACGATATCCAATACCGTGAATTGAGCAATTATCCGCTAGCACTGCTCGTTTTACCCGGCGCACAACTCCGGTTGTTGGTGATCTATAATCGCAATCGCTTCGATGCAGATACGATTGAGCGTTTGCTGAGCCATTTGCAAACTATACTGGAGGCGATGGCATCTCGTTCCCAGCAAATGCTAACCGAGATTCCCATGCTTGGAGATCGGGAAAAGGAACAGTTGCTTGTCGACTGGAACCAGACATATGCTCACATCGATTCAGATGCGCCTCTGTTCAATTTGGTCACGAAACATGCGGAACTTAGACCCGAGGCAACGGTCGTTGTCGCCCAAGACGGATTACTTACCTACGCCCAACTTAATGAACGTGCCAACCAACTTGCTCATAACCTGATCAAAAAGGGGATTGAGCCAGGTACGCCAGTTGGGCTATTCATGGAACGTTCGCTAGCAATGCTGGTGGGGATCATAGGAATTCAGAAGGCTGGCGGAGCTTATGTTCCCTTGGATGCGGCCTATCCGGCAGAGCGTATTGCCTTGATTCTGCAAGATACGCAAACGCCGGTGATTGTGACCCAAGCTGACATTGCTGGCCAACTTCCCGCCACAATGGCCGAGATCATTAAGCTTGATAACCGTTTTCTTAATTTGGATGAATTCGCAACGGCCGTTCCTGAAACGACAGTCACTCTTGATGACCTGGCCTATATCATCTATACCTCCGGCTCTACCGGAACACCAAAAGGGGTCATGGTAACGCATGGCAATCTGTTGGCCTCCACGCTGGCCCGCAAGGCGACCTATGAGAAATCGGCAGAGCGCTTCCTGTTGCTTTCCTCATTTGCCTTTGATAGTTCGGTAGTCGGCCTCTTCTGGTCGTTGGCCAGCGGCGGTACGATCGTGTTGCCAGCCCCAGATGAAGAGAAGGACGTAGCGCAATTGGCCACGATTATCGATCGTGAACAGGTCACTCATACGTTGGCCCTACCGGCCCTGTATAGGCTGTTGCTGAAATACGCCCCACAACATAGCCTTGATAGTTTGCAAGAAGTAATAGTCGCTGGTGAAGCATGTCCCCAAGATTTAGGCCAGATACATTACGAGTTGCTACCGCATAGCAGTTTGTATAATGAGTATGGTCCTACCGAGGCAACAGTCTGGTGCAGCGTCTATAAATTGCCACCGCACAGCGAAGGAAGTGTGGTCCCTATCGGCCGACCGATTGCCAACAGTCAGTTATATATTCTTGATCAATGTGGACAGCCGGTGCCCATCGGCGTTCCTGGCGAGTTGTATGTCGGCGGTGCCGGGGTGACCCTCGGCTACTGGAATAATCCCCAACTGACAGCGGAGCGTTTCCCACAATTAACGATCAATGGCTATGACAACATCGGCCGTGTTTACCGCACCGGAGATCTTGCTTGCTGGCGTGCTGACGGCCAGATTGAATTCTTGGGCCGTGTCGATAACCAGATCAAGATACGTGGGTTCCGTGTTGAACTTGGTGAAATTGAAGCACAATTGCGACGTCACCCTGCGGTTGAGGAGACTGTCGTCAACGTTTGGGATACATCTGAAAATGGGTCTGAGGCCGGCATTAGTCTTGTGGCCTATGTTGTTTCCATCAATGGGAACCGTGAAGAAATCGATGGGGCAAGTTTGCAGGATTACCTGAGTGATGTGCTGCCGGATTATATGGTACCTCGCCAGGTTGTTTTTCTCTCTTCATTACCGCGCACGCCGAATGGCAAGATCGATCTGCGCCAACTGCCATCGCCGACATTAGAAGCAGATCGTAAACGGCCGTTCATACCACCACAAAGCGATATAGAGAAGAAAATGGCTGCTATCTGGTGCGAAATCCTGCGTTTACCCGAGGTTAGTATTGAAGACCGGTTCTTTGAGCTGGGCGGAGACTCCATTCTAGCCATCCAGGTAGTTGCCCGTTTACGCCAAGAAGGGCACTATTTGACGCCGCGTCAACTATTTACCGAACAGACAATAAAGCGATTGGCCGCCATCGTAGTGAGCGAAGCTGGAAAGTCAACGGTGGCAATCGATGATACCGGCTCCGTGCCGCTCACGCCAATCCAGCACTGGTTTTTTGCCCAAGAACTGAGTGCCCCGGCACATTGGAACCAGGCTGCCTGGTTTGAATTGTCAACGACCATTGATCTGGAGCATTTAAACACTGCTTTGGCAAAATTGGTTAAGTTACATCCCATTCTCGGCGCACGTTATGTGCAGGTCGCTGACGGTTGGCGACAAGAAATAGCGGCTGAACCAGCATCACCTGCTAT
The DNA here is from genome assembly GCA_963736615.1 of uncultured Chloroflexia bacterium. GTDB lineage: Bacteria > Chloroflexota > Anaerolineae > Promineifilales > Promineifilaceae > JAACFF01. The sequence continues at coordinate 19,211 of CAVTPP010000005.1, forward strand.
AGCCCAATTCTCTTTGACTAATCTCGATTTTGCTGCTCAAGACGCAGCGATGCTGACCAAAGCCAATGAATTGCATGCCAAAATGGATTTAGCTAACGGCCGTTTACTGCAGGGTGCCTATATTAATTTCGGCCACGGCCGTCGCCCCAGATTGTTGCTGATCATTCATCATCTCGCTGTTGATGCAGTGTCGTGGGCTTTTATTGTCTCTGATCTGGAAACAGCCCTCCGGCAATCTGCCGGCAACAAAGTTGTTACTCAACCCGATGCGACAACAAGTTATGCGCAGTGGGCTAAATTGCTTCCAAAACTAGCCCAAAGCGAAAAGCTGCGGCGCGAAGCAGCCTATTGGCAGCAATCAATCAAAAGTTCAACCGCTTTCCCACAAGACAACTTGAATGGGATGGGAAACCCAGAAGGCCAGGCGGGACTAATAACGGTGTCGTTAGATAAAGGGCATACAGAGCAGTTGTTGCGCGATGTGCATGAAGCATACCACACGCGTATTGATGACCTCTTATTGACCGCGCTGGTGCAGACGATGGCGCATTGGACAGATGATCTTTCTTTGTTGTTGACCTGGGAACGGCATGGCCGGGAGGCATTAGATGAACGACTAGATGTGTCACAAACGGTGGGTTGGTTCACAAGCCTGACACCCGTTACGCTGAATTTGGCAGGATTGGAGGATTTAGGCGCTAATTTGCGGGCCGTGAAGGAACAAATCCGCAATATTCCCCAAAGCGGAATTGGTTTTGGACTCCTGCGTTATCTAGGTGACGAGGCGTTGCAACAACAGCTTGCCTCATTGCCTAGGCCGCAGATCTTGTTTAATAATCTCGGGCAGATGTTTAACACTTCTTCAGAAGGCAATTTGCTACGGCCGTTGATTGCCGACACCGGGATGGACTACGGTCCAAGCAATGAACGCGTCCATTTGATCGATGTCAATGCAATGGTGACCAACGGCCGTTTGGAAGTCAACTGGCAATATGCGTCATCCCAATTCCAGGCCGAAACAATACAAAGCGTGGCCAATACCTACATAACAGAACTGGTGCGACTCATAGAACATTGTATAGAGGATGAACGCAGCCAGCATACGCCATCCGATTTTCCTCTGGCCAAGCTGCAACAGGATGATCTCGATTCACTGTCCGATTTGCTGGCGGAGCTAGACTAATTTGCAAACACGGAATGTTATGAAGAACGTTGCCGACATCTATGCCCTTTCACCGATGCAACAACTAATGCTGTTACATGCTAAAACGGCCGTTTCAGAGCAAGATGTCCTGTTTAACCAGATCGTATACCGTCTCCATGGACAGCTGCACGCGGAAGCATATAAAAAAGCCTGGCAGTTGCTAGTTGATCGCCATTCTGCGCTGCGCACCATATTTGTCTGGCAAGATGGCAAAGAGCCGCTGCAAGTGGTACGTGAGAAAGTGATCTTGCCCTGGGCCGAACTGGATTGGCGTCACCTTCCAACAGCCGTTCAGCAGGAAGAACTAGAGAAAGTCCTGGCCGCCGATCGCGCCCAGGGATTTAATCTGCTGAGCGCGCCACTTATGCGCCTAACCCTGATTCAACTGGCGGAGCATGATTACAAACTGATTTGGAGTTCGCACCATCTCATCATTGACCGCTGGTGCATTGGCATTTTATTTGATGAGCTGAAAATTGCTTACGATGCTATTACAGCAGATACGCTGCCTTCGCTGGCTCCAGCACCACGGTTCAGTGATTACATCGCCTGGCTGGCAGAACAAGATCTGGCGGAAGCTAAGGCTTATTGGCATGAATCTCTGCACGATGCGCAGGTGCGGCCATTGCCGCTGCAAGCCAGAACCAATGAAAGGATGATTCTCTGAATGAAGTGAAGATAACATTAACTGGCGAGGATTGGGATAAACTACGCCGCTTCGCTCTGGAAAAAAATCTAACTTCCAGCACATTGGTGATTGGTGCCTGGGCCATTGTCCTCAGCGCAGCCAGTGGTGCAGATGAGGCGCTTTTTGGTCTAACCGTGTCCGGTCGTCCAGCAGAGCTACCACATATAAGCAAAACCATTGGCTGTTTCATCAATAACGTCCCACTTCATGTTTCCTTGAAAGAAGACTCGCTGCTAATATCCTGGCTAGAAGCGCTGCAAGATAAGCAGCTGGGGTTGCAACCATATGAATATGCTTCTCCGGCACAGATCCAGACCTGGAGCGGCATTAAAGCTACCGGCCCCTTATTTGATACACTGGTGGTGCTTCAGGCACCATTTCACCAGGCTATGCCTGAAGGATTGGAGGTAAAATTCGATCGCGGCGGCACGCAAACCGGTTATCCAATTGGGTTAGGCGCAGTGCCCAGTCAAGAAAACCTTGAACTTACGTTCACCTACGATCGCCAGAGAGTTCCTCTGGGATGATTCAGCAGATCGCTTCAGCTTTAGAGCGCGTCTTACTTGCGCTGCCGGCCGAGAAAGAGACTTTGCTGCGTGAAGTGCTTGTTCATGAACAGATTGCTTTGCCTGTGGAAAAAGCTGTTCCAGTTATTGAGAGGAATGGGCGCGGTGAACGGCCGTTTATTCCCTCGCGCACCACTAACGAACAGACACTCGTCCAAGTCTGGGCCGAGGTGCTAGGCTTATCTCGCGTCAGTGCCGAGGATAGATTCTATGAGTTAGGTGGTGACTCAATTAAAACCTTGCAATTATTTTCGCTCATCGAGCAAAAGTTGGGCAAAGAGCTGCCTATCAGCATAATGTTTGGTGATCCATCTCTCGCCCAAATGGCGGAAGCGATCGACGAAGATTCGGCAGAATTGCCCAAAGATCCGGTTTTGGTGCCGCTTAACATAGAGGGAACACGACCGCCGGTCTTTTTTACTCATGGTGTCTTTGGCAGTTTGGTTTGGTTAACAAACATCTTACCATTTTTGGATCCAGATCAACCAGCCTATGGCTTGCAGTCTGCCGGATTGCAGCCGGATATTGAGCCTGACACAACGGTTGATACAATGGCTGCACGTTATGTGGCCGCAATGCGGCGCGTACAACCATCTGGCCCCTATTATATTGCTGGGTTTTGTTTTGGTGGCATCGTTGCCTACGAAATTGCCCGGCAGCTGGAAAATTCTGGAGAAAAGATCGCCTTGTTGGCGATTATCGATGCATTCCCATCGCAGGAAGTAGACCGAAAACGCCCCCTATACGATCCTTTGCGACTTCGTATTGTTCGCGAAAGTGTCCCGTATTGGATTCAAAGTTACAAACAGTTCGGTGGCTGGCGCTTTAGGGAAAGGATAAAGTCAATGCTTGGAAGTGGGCTTGATCAACAAGAAGATGTTAACATCAATACTGAAGGGATTGAAGAATTTGATTATTTAGCCGATTTCACAGCTTCTGAGCCGGAGAACCAGCATCGAATCACAGAGATTAATCATCGCGCCGGAGATCAGTATATACCGCAAACTTATGGTGGTCGGTTAACCTTGTTTTGTGCGCGACTATTTGGGGTAAATCATGCGCTATTTGGCCCGGTAGACCCCTATAGAGGATGGGATAAGCTGGCAAGGGGTGGTGTAGCGGTTCGCTCTGTTGCCGGTTCACACGTTGGTTTACTTACAAATCCGTACGTTTCTGATCTTGCCGCCCAGTTAAACGATGTAATACGAAGTGCGATGATGGCCAACCTATGAAACTTATTGAGGAATTGGGAATATATGTCGGATTACAGCGAACAAGAAATTAGTTTACGGCCGTATATCGAAGCAGTATTGAGCAAGTGGTATTGGATCTTAGGATTAGGTTTGCTTGCCGGTATTCTTGCTTATGTGGCAACGCATTTTCTTGTATCTCCAACTTATGAAGCTACGGCGTTGGTATCCGTCATTGAGTCTCGCCAACGGGTACAATTTGACCCGCGAATTGTCACCGTTGATGAAAACCAACCATTAAGAGCATATCCGGAAATCGCTTTAAGTGACGAATTACTTGCCACATTTCAAAATGAATCGTCTGTTGCTGCTTCATTCACTTTGCCGGTATTTACGATCAATGCTGCGAGCGTCCCTTGGCAGCGATCCTAGCTTATTGAAACTTTATGCAAAAAACACAGATCCCGAAGTAGCAGCTGAAATTGCTAATGGCTGGGCTGAATTATTTGTATCCTGGGCAAATAAAAAATTTGGGGATTCCAGTGAGGAACAATTGCTCTTCTATGAACAACGTCTGGAAGAAGCGGCAGCAGAACTAAAAGCAGCTGAAAATGCACTCGTTGAATATCAAGCTCAGAATCGTTTGTAATATTAGACAATGAATTACAGTCGCTGCAACAGAATCATGCGAATTTGTTACCAAAGAGGGGGACATTGAGCTGCTCTCGCGCGATATCAAAAGTTTACTGGTGACTTCCCAAGATGACCTAAACAGTGACAATCTGACCATAGACGACGAGTTTACTGCGATTATTCTAAAGCTACGTACTCTTGGTGGTGCCAGCTCCGGTGAAAAAATCACATCTCCTTATCAGTTGCAGCTGAATACAGACACGGTTACGAATCAAAATGGAGCCAATCCAGAGAAGACAGATTTTAAATCTACAAGCAGTTCTTGAGGTACAGGCAGAGCAAACAAAAACCGCCTTAGCAGAAATTGAGCCACAGATTTTGTCTGTGCAAAAAGAAAGACAAGAAGCGACAGCCGCAGAATCACTCATGCGGCGTGACGTTGAAGTAGCAATAGATACCCATACCGCGCTTGCCCGCACCGTGGAAGAAAAACGAATTACAACACAAGATACAAGCACCGGACGTAAATTTGGCGAGTCGTTCTTCTGTGCCAGCCTCCCCCATTGGCCCTCGGAAATCTTTTAATGCTCTTGCAGCGGCAATGGGTGTGATGTTTCTCACTATTTTTATCATAATATTGATTGGCTGGTGGCGAGTATGATTAATAAACTAGGATTGAAAAGGTTGCTTAGTTCTTGAAAGCTCTTAGTAAACGCGCATTATCTTCTTCAATTTATAATGTCTCAGCCCAGGCCATCCTACTGATCATCTCATTTGCACGCTCGGTTATATTGGCGCGTTTGTTAGCTCCCGAGGATTTTGGTGTATATGTATTTGCTTTATCAATAGTGACCATAATCCTATTGATTCCAAACAGTTGGCTAAGTGGCCCTTATCTGCATCAGTCAGAATTTAGTGCGGAAGAACAAGGGGCAAGTGTCCATTTTACTTTAAATCTAACCTTAAACTCTGTGTGGTTAGTGTTAACTTTGATAGTTTCATCATTAATATTGCAGCAATCGCAATGGATCATTTTCGCTGTTCTTCTGAGCGCGGGATTCGTCAGCGAATTGACAAACACGCATCACTTATTGTTGGTTAAGCGGGTAACATTCAAACGTATTGCCCTCATAGAATTAATTATCACCATATTTGCTACGATTTCAGCCGTTATACTGGCCATGCTCGGTTATGGCGTATGGAGTCTTGTTTCCACTAATATTATTGATGCAATTATCAGTATACTACTATATGTAATTATCCGACCTGTTTGGAGATGGCGTTTATCCTGGAAAACAGAGGCAATTCGTTATTATTTTAACTTTGGCAAAAAAACTTTCGTAGCCGGAATGTTAAGCGTTTTATTGAACAGGATTGATGATTTGTGGACGGGATATTACTTGGGGCCTACTGCACTGGGCTACTACTCTAGATCCTATCAATTTGCTACCTATCCCCGTAAGGCATTGGCGCACCCACTCAATTCAGTTGCTGCTGGTACATATGCTGAGCTAAAAGGCGATAGAAAGAAACTCTCTAATGCATTTCGTCAATTTAATGCCGTTATTGTTAGGTTGGGGTTCGCTATTGCTGGTATTTTGGTTGCGATTGCACCAGAATTTATAATGCTTCTTTTGGGTGAGAAATGGCTGCCAATGCTGGATACATTTCGTCTAATGCTGGTTTTTAGCATGCTTGATCCAATAAAAATTACAGTTGCCAGTGTCTTAGTTGCTGTGGGGCAACCCAATCTAGTAGGACAAGCCCGAGCTATCCAACTTGTTGTACTAATTATTGGCTTATTAATATTAACACCTTTGCTCGAAACCGTTGGAGTTGCCCTGGCTGTTGACATAATGCTTGTAGTGGGGCTTGGTATTATGTTTTCGTTTGTTTCTCGTTACGTCGATTTTTCTTTACGCCGCTTATTTCTCGTACCCTTGATAGGAATAATTTTCGGGGTAGGTTTGGCATTTTTATTGCCTACTTCAGATAATCTTATTTTATCTTTGGTTAACAAAGTAGCAGCGTTTACGCTTGTTTATTTTGTAATTCTATTGATTTTCGATAGAAAGCAGTTGTTGGAATTTATTGGTCCATTGAAGGAGATGGTTAGAGCGAGGATGTCGAAATAGCTAAGTTTTAAAAAGATTTGCTTCATTTATCTTGAAGAACAGTATTCATTCACAATGGAGTAAAACAATAGGCTCAGTTAGTTTTATAGGTTTAGTCAATAATCAATCATCATGCATATAGATTCGGTAATAAGAAAACTATGGAAAACTAGTCAGCCGCGACCTTGGAAATTAGAAAAGCCTGTTGTTATTCAATTTCCAGTCAATGATATCTGCAACTCCCGTTGTCAAATGTGTAATATCTGGCAAAAGAAACTTGATTATCAAATATCTGCGGAAGAATTAGCATCTGTTTTAGAAAATCCATTATTCTCCAAAGTCCGTTCTGTAGGTGTTAATGGAGGAGAACCAACACTTCGAAAGGATTTGGTCCAGTTAGTAGACGTCCTCTATGAAAAACTCCCAAATTTGAATGCCATATCTTTGATCACTAACGCATTCCAGGATCAAATTGTAATTCAACGTATCAAGGAGATTGGACAGGTTGTTAAGCAAAATGGAGGGTATTTCGATGTAATGGTTTCTATAGATGGTGTTGGGCAAGTTCATGATCGTGTAAGGGGGAAACCTAATAATTTTACAAGAGCAGTTAAAGTTATTGATTATGTTCAAGCCTCAGATCTCGTCGATAGTGCCAGATTAGGCTGCACAGTAATTAGAGAAAATGTTTACGACCTGCATAATCTACTTGAATTCGCGATAAGCAAGGGAATATATATTAAATACCGGATTGGAATTCCGCACCAACGGCTTTATTCTGAACACGTGGTCACTCCTTTTGCATTGACTTTTGAGGAGCTATTTCACTTTGTAATATTCCTGGAAAACTTGATCCTGCACTATGAAACATCATATGAGCAGATTTTATTTTACCAGTCATTAATTGATCAACTCATGTATGGAAAACCCAGGGCAGCTGGTTGTGATTGGCAACATAGAGGAGCTACACTTTCTGCAAGGGGAGAACTGCTGTATTGTGCAGTCAAAAGCAAAACCTTAGGTTCAGCGATAACTCAAAATTCCGAGGAACTCTATTTCGCAAACTCAAATCATTTGCATGATATCTTTCATAAAGAATGTGATTCTTGTTTACACGACTATACAGGTTTACCCTCCAGGTCTGCTCTACTCCACTTATACAAGATGAAAATGGTGGAGAAAGTGCAATTTCCTGCGCAAGCAAAAAATAATCCCATTATCGGGCAACTGCGATTTTTGCGGCAGAAGCGCCTCTTTAAAACAAGATTGAGGTCCTTTGGTGTAAAAAAAATTACGCCATCCAATCATCTGCATGCTGTGAACGCCCATCGAACACTGGACATGCGGCCAAAAGTGTTAATTTGTGGCTGGTATGGTACGGAAACTGTGGGTGATAAAGCTATTTTAGGCGGTGTTGTAAAAGCTCTTGAAGCAAACTTTGATAATCCAACTTTCTATATTGCTTCGCTTGAGGTTTATATTTCAAAAATGACCATACAGCAAATGCTAGAACTTGAAAACTGTTCAGTTTGTTCAATATCTGAGGCATTAGAATTAGTAAGCACAATGGACATGGTTGTGTTTGGGGGCGGGCCTTTGATGGCTATTCCTAACCTTGCCGAAATTCTGGCAATCTTTCAAAGAGCAGCGGAGTTTGGCATAACTACCTTAGTTGCCGGGTGTGGTATTGGGCCATTGAACCAATCATTCCATAGTGATTCTATACGCGCTATACTCTCTCTCGCTTCATGGAGGATCTATAGAGATCGAAACTCTCTACAATTAGCTCAATCGCTGGGTGTTGATACAAAAACTGATCAAGTAGCAGAAGATCCAGCATTTACCTGGTTGCAGCACATTATCAATAACCAACAAATTCTGAAAAGGCATTATCGTTCAGAATCAGGTCTGAAACTTATACTGGGATTAAGGAATTGGCCATTCGTGCAATACGCGCCTAAACTGCCTATAAAAAATGGACAAAAGATAAAAAATCATTTTGAGAGAGAGGTTGTTGTAGCTCTTGAAATGTTGCTTCAGCAGTATCCGGATCTAACGATTGTTCCTTTTCCGATGTGTACCAACCATATTGGGGGAGACGATCGCTGGTTTTATCGTAGACTATTTCGGGATAATCACACGATAAATTCGGCGTTAGATACGACATACTTGGGGGCAGAAGTGGCACCATCCACTGCAGTCAAGCTTTTTCAAACAGTCTCCGCAGCATTAACAATGAGATATCATTCATTGATCTTTGCCCTGGCCTGTGGTACTCAGACAGTTTCTATCGACTATACTATGGGAAAAGGTAAAGTATATTCGTTAGCCAATGAATTTAATGTTCCCCAATTACGTCTAGATGAACTTAATCGAACTTCAATCTATGAGATGCTATCTAAAGCATTGACCCCTTCAGAGCCGAGTCTGGTCTTTGAGAGCAAGGCGCTGAAGTTTGAGAAGGCTGTCAGTGCGTGCATTTCATCATTTTAATCAATGACAAAATTTCTAATCCTAAGTAGCAAGGATATTGTTGGAGGTGCTGCCCGGGCAGCTTACAGATTGCACGAGGCGATGCTATTAATTGGCGCCGACTCTGAGATGCTAGTTCAAACCAAATATGGGAATAGTAACTCAGTCATTGGTGCTCAGTCATTAACTGCTAAACGATTGGCAAGCGGAGTGTTCTTATTAGATCAGATTCCTCTAAGGTCTTACCCTAAACGGAAAGTGGCTTTTTTCTCGCCACAATGGGTTCCAGAGATAACTGCATTACAAGTAGCACGTCGCTCGCCCGATATTATAAATCTTCACTGGGTAAACAATGGATTCTTGCGTATTGAGACGTTAAAGCAGTTTCAAGCACCAATAATTTGGACGATGCATGATATGTGGCCATTTACAGGGGGCTGCCATTATAGTGCTGGCTGCGATCGTTATTCAGAAGGTTGCGGCCGTTGCCCTCTCTTGGGAAGTGTGAAAGAAAAGGACCTTTCTCATCGTGTTTGGAGACGAAAAGCCGAAAATTGGAAAGACCTTAATATTACAATTGTGGCTTTGAGTAATTGGTTGGCGGATTGCGCCCGACGCAGTTCTTTGTTTGGCGGCTTCCCGGTTAATGTGATTCCAAATTGTATTGATCCTTCGGTATGGAAACCTGTGGACAAAGACATTGCCCGCCATAAACTTAACTTGCCTAAGGACAAGAAGATCGTTGGGTTCGCTGCTTTTCGTGCTGCCTGGGCAGAGAGGAAAGGATTTCATATGCTCATGCCAGCTCTGGAAATTCTCAAGCAATCCAATTTAGAAAGCGAGCTTGAACTTGCGATCCTTGGCGCATCTCAGAACAAAAGCATGATGGATTTGGCAACTAAAACTCATGCTCTGGGAGAAATTAATGATAATTTGACGCTAGCCCTTTTTTACTCAGCTATTGACGTTTTTGTCTTACCATCAATGGAAGACAATTTGCCCAACACCATAATGGAAGCTTTAGCTTGTGGGACGCCATGTGTCGCCTTTGATATTGGTGGTGTTCCCGATATGATCGATCATGAAGTAAATGGTTATCTATGCCGTCCATTTGAATCTCAAGATCTGGCAGATGGCATTTCTTGGGTTCTTGAAGATGATGATCGTCGCAAAGGATTATCTGATAATGCTCGACAAAAAGTGATTGCAAATTATGCACCGAAGGTAATTGCCCATCAATATCTCGATTTATATCGGCAGATCTTTCACTAAATTACCTTGGCATTATTGTGAAACAAGTCGTATAATCGTTAAGCAAAACTATATTCTTTACATTATGGAAAACAGCAATAAGCGTCCGATTTTATTAACAGGTTCTCACCGATCCGGTTCGACTTGGGTTGGACAAATGATTGCCAGGTCGCCTGAAGTAACCTATATACACGAGCCTTTTAATATTGATCCCCGCTCTGGAATATGCGGAGGACAGTTTGACAACTGGTTTACGTATGTATGCGAGCGTAACTCTTGTTTATACTATGAGTATTTGAGAAATTGTTTCAACTTCAAGTATCCGCTTGCTAGAAAGATAAGGACTATTAGAAGTCCTAAGAATGTTGTTCGGGTACTAGAGAATTATGGTCGTTTTACATTCGAAAGAATGCAAAGGAAACGGCCGTTAATAAAAGACCCAATTGCGATATTCTCTACAGAATGGCTGGCCTACACCTTTGACATGGATGTCATTGTTCTAATACGACACCCAGCAGCATTCGCTGGTAGTTTAAAACATGCCAATTGGACGCACCCATTCCAACATTTTCTAAATCAACCATTATTAATGCAAGATCACCTCTCTGAGTTTGCAGCCGAAATTGGAGCATTTGCCATTGATGAAAAAGATATTATTGATCAGGCGATTCTATTGTGGAACATGATTTACACTACGATAATTGTGTTTAAAAGCCATCATAAAAAATGGTATTTTGTCCGGCATGAAGATATTGCAGATGATCCCATCGTGGAATTCCGTAAAATATTCCAGCGGATAAATCTGGAGTATCCCCAATCGATACAAAATGAGATATTAGATTTTTCTCGTGCAAAAACTTCTGATGAATTTGAAGATACCTTATCTATCAGGCGAGAAAGTAAAGCCACTATCTTGAATTGGCAAACAGACTAACTCCAGAAGAAATAGACCGTGTTAAGGAAGGGACAAGGCAAGTAAGTAGCTACTTCTACGATGAAGGGGATTGGTAGCTGGTTGCTTTCACCGGTTAAGGAAATAAGGCACGGTAAAAAAGAAACTGATGAATTCAAAACCATCACAAATTTCCCCAAAGGCAGGAATCTTAATATCGGTAATTACCGTTTGCCGAAATGCAGACAAATCAATCGAAACCACTTTGCAAAGCGTAGCAATGCAGGAAAATGTTTCAGGACTTATAGAACATATTGTAGTTGATGGTGCTTCAGAAGATAGTACCCTCGAAATTGTTAAACGATACACTACGGTTCGATGGATATCGGAATCTGATGATGGAATAGCAGATGCCTTTAACAAAGGTCTACATCTAGCAAAGGACTCATATATACTATTTCTGAATGCAGATGATTATCTATATGATCCGAATGTGTTATCCGACGTTTGCAACTTTATCAACAACTGTCAAGATCCCGGCTGGATTGTTGGAGACGTTGTGGAATCAAAAAATGACAAACTTACTCCTCCACAAAGGCGTTATCCACCATCATGTTGGAGTCTGATGTTACGGAATCGAATAGGCCATCAATCTGTGTTTTTAAACGACAAATTATGTTAGAAGTAGGCGGATTTGAAACCCGCTTTAAAACAGCTATGGACTATGATTTGTTTGAAAGGCTATGTGCACGCGGGATAAAACCCATTTACTATCCACGTATAATCTCTGTCTTTTCAAAGGAAGGTGTCACCTCTGTTGTTTCACCAGCATTAATCAGTGAAACCCAGGAAGTGACCGGGAGGTTCCGAAATAATCCTCTAAAACGTCTTGTGGGCCTGGCTTACGATCAATTCAGGAAAGCAAATTGAAAGCGTTACAAAACACAGTGCAGTATCTGGTTTTGCTAATCGTTATCAGCGCCATTTTCATATTGCAAAGTCCGAAGTTACTTAGCAGATTCTATAGTAACGTGGCCTGGCTTACCTTCAATTCGCTGATGAGCAATGAAGTAAAAAAATCCAATAACATGAATGATGTGTTGAATTCTTTTTCTCAAGCTATAAAAATCGATGCCGAGAATGATTCGGCGGGGTTTGGATTAGGACTTACTTTTGCGCTAAAAGAAGATTTCACACAGGCATTCAATAGTTGGAGCCGATCGGTAAATGATCCTATAACTTTGATTGAATACGGACTGCATGCGCAGCGCAAGGGAGATGTAGAGGTCGCACTAACGCAATTTCGTGCGGCCGATGCCCTTATTAAAAAAACAGAATCAACTGAGGGGGAAATTTTGGCAGGTACGATCTGTCAACAAGTCCTTGGAAGCAATTATCAATTAAGCGATAATAATCAGCAATTTTGTTATGACTTTTTTCAAAATAATAATAACAATCTTTTCGTTAATAATAGTTTTTCAACTGCTTCCTTAGCAGGATGGGCGGGAACCCACTTTTTTACCGGTAAAGATGTAGCAAAACTTGCAATCGAATCGCAATCCCTATCAGATGATTCCGTCATACGCCTCAGGGACTGGATGAAAGCAATCATTTTGGTATATTTCAACGCCTTAATTTATCCCCGGGCGATCAGGTGCAATTTAGCGGCCGTTTCAAACTTTCCGGAAAAGAAAACCTAAAGGCAAGGATACTATATATTAGCTGGCAAAAAGGCGATGGTATAGTGCAAGGGAATCACGGTGAATTGCACACACAGGATCTACCTTGGATGAAATTTGAGAGGACTTTCACCATTCCCGAAAACAGTAAACCTTCTATCGATTTCTATCCTGTGCTTTTTAGCGGTGGGGACTGTTTGGTTTGATGATATTCAATTGGAGATGATTCATGAGTGAGGCTACCCTCCTACGCCGGAAGCCAACCATAACGGTACCCGCTCAACGGTATAACAAAGCATACTTCTGGTCATTTATCGCTGTCATAATTTTGTGCTGGTCTCCTTCAAACTTATTAGCCTACCTGGCTCCATTGTTATCTGTCGCCATATTTGTTCTGTTTTCAAAGAGTCACACAGTTATGCGTAATGTGGTTCTTTGGTTTCTGATCTGGGGTATTTTAATTTCATTCTATATTGTTCTTACTCCGGGGTTTGTAGTTCACAGTGCTATCTTATCTATCCTGACCTACAGCTCTTTCCTGGTAGTCCTGGTCATTCCCAGCCGGCTGATCGCCAGCGTGGGCCTTTTGGATCGAATGCTAATTTGGGCCCGCTGGATTGTCATCATCGAAGCGCTGGTTGGAATTACACAAGGGTTGTATGGGTTTAGTCGGACGGGGACATTTGACAGCTCAAATGGTGATTTTGTTGAGGGCACGATCCATTTAGCACTTGCTCCAGAACTCGCATTTTCAAATCCAATGTTTGCCATTAACATGGCTTTTTTGCTCATTGCCATTCTGCCTGATCTAATTCTACGACGTAAGGGCTTTGTTGCTATTACACTCGGCAGCATTGCGCTCATATTGGCTTCGGTCATGCACGTCCTGATTATACTTGCAGTGGCAGGAATCATTGCAATTTTACTGTATTGGCCAATCTCGTTACGCCGACGCATGACTTATTTGTTAATGATAGGCCTGATAGTTGCCGTTGCCCTATCATTTTTTGCATTAAGAAGAAATTTTGGAATTGCCAACTCTTTTGCCAGGCGGTTGATAAGTGGCGATTCTTACCGAACGCAAGCTGTCAAACGTGCAGTTGTAGATTTACCGAATGACTATCCTTTGGTCCCTATTGTGGGACTCGGACCAGGCCAATTTTCGAGCCGGGCAGGCTTAATTGGTACAGGCCTATATTTTGGAGGACCTCTTAATAGTCGGCCGTTGCCCTTTGTTCCCCATGGTATGTCACAAGCATTTGAAGATTATACGCTCGATCTTTGGCTGGCAAAGACTCGTGGAAGAGGTACCAGTTCTACCCATCAACCGTTTCTTTCGTGGTTGAGTGTGTATTCAGAATGGGGGATTTTGGTTTTTGTCGCGATATTTATTGTTGTTACATTTTTACTAATCCGGGTCAGGCTCGCTATTCGCAACTACCCACAGCGTATTCTGGCCACGTCTTTTGGTACCGGTCTATTGCTAACGCTATTTCTAGGCATACAAGAAAATTACTGGGAAGTACCACAGGCCATACTCGTCGGACTAATGTTTCTCAAAATACAGTACGCCATTCTTACTTCGCCAGACACACATAATAAGCTTGGTGAGTATTAATTACAATGCGCGTACTTTTTCCTTATCCTCGAGAATTCGGCTATTTTCCAGATATTTATGAATATGTCACTCTATTAAGAGAACGCAATATTGAAGCTTATTATGTAGGCATACAAAACAGCCGTGACGGATCAAATAATCCACCGCATGCTATACACTTGGCACAAGGAGGTGTTAGCAAGCCAGGCTTCATTAATTTTGTCAGCGAACAGATTGCCCAAATTAAGCCTGATATTGTGCATACATTCCATTTTCGTGGTTGTGGAATATTACCGTTAAAAGCTAGAAAATCGGCGCAAAAGTGGATTGTTGATGTACGGACAATTCATGTTGAAACACAAGGTTTAAAAATTAAGTCAGATTTCTGGATTAGGGATAGATTGACCTGGCTCGAGACACAAACCTATAACTATATATTCGCCTTGACCGACTTAATCCGAAAAAAACTTAGTCCTTCTTTACGGCCTGTAGAAATCGTTCCCCTAGGTGCCAATGCCCACAGGATAAACCCGGTAAATAGAGAAATGATTAGGGCAGAGACCAGAGAGGAATTGAATATCCCGATAGACGCCCCTGTATTTTATATGCCGGCTCATTAAGTCCTACACGTCATTTGGACAAGGTTATAAAAGCATTTGGGCTAGTTAATGGTATCTTTCCAAAGGCAAAATTATTGATAGTAGGTGGTGAGCCGGGGCAAAACCCTGCTGTAGACTCTTCGCTTATACCTTTGAGGCAACTAACGGAACAGTTGTCGATTTCAGAGAGTGTGTTTTTCACCGGACGGGTTCCATATTCGGGTATTCCCGGGTTTCTTGCTACAGCAGATATTGGGATTTCGTATATGCCTTGTGGGACTCCACACCAATATCAACCACCGACAAAATTGATCGAATATATGATGGCAGGTTTGGTTGCAGCCAGCAATGACATCCCGGCAGTCCGTGGAATTGTAGAGGATAATGTTGATGGAATACTTTTTGGCGAATCTGAAGAGGAAATTGCACATGGCTTGCGGCGTTCCATAGAATTTTTAAATCCACAGAATCTAGATGCCTATTTTAACCTGACAACCAACGCAGCAAAGGCCGTACATGATCGAGATTGGAACCAGATTGTGGACAAACGCCTAATTCCACGATATGAAAAACTTTGTGAAAAACAAGTCTAGACCACTAAAGGTTTTACTGTCGCACAATTACTACTTAAATAGTGGTGGTGAGCGACAAGTTTTTGAGGCAGAATGCAAGATGCTTCGTGACAATGGTCAAGTTGTTGAAACTCACATTGATGATAATCGGCGCGTTGCCGAGTTAGGGAAGACAAGAACTGCGGTGCAAGCGATCTGGTCATCAGAAACTTATCAATCGATCAGAAGAAAGCTTAGGGAAGATAGCTTTGATATTGTTCATGTGCATAACTTTTTTCCTTTGATCTCACCTTCTATTTATTATGCAGCCCATGCAGAACAAATTCCCGTCGTGCAAACGTTGCACAATTTTCGTTTATTGTGCCTCAACGGTTTCTTGTTTCGCGATGGCGAAGTTTGTGAAGATTGTGTAGGCCGAAAGGTACCATGGCCTGGTATATATCACGCCTGTTACAGAGGTAGCCATGCTGGCAGCGCCACAATTGCCACGATGTTATCATTCCATCGGGCAATTAAGACCTGGGATAGAATGATAGATACCTATATTGTGCTAACTGAATTCAGTCTCCAGAAATTAATTGAAGGGGGTTTGCCTGAAAACAAAATCGCTATTAAGCCAAACTTTTTACCCAAAGATCCTGGTCAGGGAGGTGGAAAAGGATATTTCGCGCTATTTGTGGGCCGTTTGTCGCCAGAAAAAGGAGTTGAAACAATGTTGGCTGCCTGGCGATTATTGGGCGATACAATTCCCCTGAAGATTGTTGGCGATGGGCCATTACGTGAGAAAGTGATTTCTGCCGCAACATCCTCAGCATCAATAGAATATCTAGGTCACATAGACAACGATCTCGTACTGAGCTTAATGCAGGAGGCACTTTTTCTTGTATTCCCAAGTTTGTGGTACGAAAATTTTCCGATGATTATCGTTGAGGCTTTTGCAACTGGACTGCCGGTTTTGGCGAGTAATTTAGGCAATACCGCTAAACTAATTCAATCACAACAAACAGGTCTTCACTTCAAAACGGGTGATGCCTCTAACCTAGTAGATCAGGCATTGTGGTTAGTAAACAATCCTGATGCATTGAAGGAAATGCGATCCCAAGTACGTTTAACTTATGAAGAGCAATTTACACCTTCAATCAATTATCGATTATTGAGCAATATTTATAGAAACACGTTGGTAAAATCCGAAATTGAGGCATTTGAAGTTGATTAAATCGAATGACACAAGCCATTCCAGAGTCAACATTCTAGGTGTATATATCAGTGCAATTAAAGAGGAGTTTGCTATAGAGCAGATCGATTCCTGGATAACGAACGGCGCCAGAGAATACGTTTCTGTTTGCAATGTTCATACGATCATGGAATGTCAAAATAATATTTCTGTACGCGAAGCTGTGAACAACGCCGGTATGGCTACACCAGACGGCATGCCTCTCGTGTGGCTTGCTAACTGGGAAAGCAATCAGACTGTTGAACGTGTTTATGGTCCTGATCTTATGCTTGCTGTATGTGAACGTTCTGTTCAACTCGGCTACAAACATTACTTTTATGGCGGTGAAGAAGGTGTGCCGAAGCTGCTTACGGCAGAGCTTAAGAAACGCTATCCGGGACTGCAAATAGCTGGCGAGTTTTCGCCTCCTTTCCGGAGTTTAACTCAAGCGGAAGAACATAGTGTTGTCAATATGATTAACGAGACAGATCCAGACATTATTTGGGTTGGCCTCGGTACTCCAAAGCAAGATCTTTGGATGGCGAAACACCGTCCTAGACTAAATGCCCCCGTTATTATTTCTGTTGGGGCCGCATTTGACTTTCATACAAAACGAGTTCGACAGGCTCCTAATTGGATGCAGCGAAATGGACTTGAGTGGTTGTATCGACTAATTCAGGAACCAAGGCGCTTATGGTATCGCTATCTTGTCTACAACCCTTGGTTTGTATTAAAAATATTCCAGCAAAAAATTGAACTTTGAAAATTTCAGTGATTTACTCGTACCCTGCAAAAACTCCATCTTTCAAACGTCAAGTAGTGAACACCGCTAAAACAACCGCGATTCTTGAACAAATTGATATTATTGGGTGCATGATCAGCTAAAGAAGAAGGCCTTAGTTGATGACATAGGGTTCAAAGTGCACATTAATGCACCGACTTTCGACGCAAAACCATGCCATGAACCCTCCAGGCATTTCCCGAAATCGACAATCTTAGATTGATTGGAAACGGTTTCAGTTCAGCTAATGCGAAAAATGCTGGGGGACGCAGTAATAGTCGTTGATTATGCCGCCTAACACTTCGCGTTTCCTAACTTGCCCGGAGTAGGGGATAGGCTGCCTAGGCACCGGCGTTTGTTGATTTAGCCCCTGGTGCGGTCTGGAGGTCTCGTAATAGTTGATGTAACCTTTCAGAACACGCTTTAGGTGCGTCTGGTTCATTATCAACAGATGATCGAGACATTCTTCTCTAACTGTACGGACCCAGCGCTCGGCATAGGCATTCGCATCAGGCGCACGGACCGGCGTGTGAATGACATGAAAGCTGGCAGACTTGAACACATTGTCAAATGCATCTGTGAATTTGCTATCTCGATCACGAATCAAAAATCTAAGATTGGCATCAGCTTCATCAATCTTCCACACGAATTGCCTGGCTTGTTGAGTTACCCAGGCTGAGTTGGGGTTGGCGGTGATGCCTGCCAAGTGAACACGCCGTGAACCCAACTCGATGAAAAAGAAAACATACAAAGTCTTCAACCAGAAGGTTTCAATGGTGAAGAAATCGCAAGCAATAATTTGCTGCTTGTAATGCTTCATAAGTCGTCGCCAGCCGATCAAGCCAAAGCGAACAGGAGCGGGGACAATGCCGTTCCGATTCAGAACATTGCGAATAGTAGTCTGGGATAGCTTGACGCCCAGTTTGATAAGTTCGCCCTCAATCTTGCCGTAACCCCACCTTGGGTTCTCCTCAGCCAGTCGAACAATCAAATCTTCAAGCTCTTGATCGATCCTGGGACGGCCGCCATTGTGCTTATGTTTTTGCATCCATTTACGCCGCACCAGTTCACGATGCCACTTCAAAACAGTTTCCGGTTGAAAGATGCGAAGGACATTTCGGAGTTGACCGACAGACCACTACTAACGTTTTCAATTTGTTGGTCAGGACAGACAGTGCGAGTTTTTCAGCCTTCGAGATCTTGATAGGGTGGGTCCGTTTACGGTCCAGGATATCAAGTTGGTGCCGCAGGATCAGTATCTCAAGATCTTTTTCTCGATCAGATTGACGACTGGAGATTAACCAAGTCTAACAGGGCTGAAAAAACAAGAGCAATGACAAACCAAACCATGCGAAACATACCTCAGATAGTTAAACGAGGCGTGATTCTAACAAGCGGCGCAAATCAGGGAAGGCAGATTAATGATTTGTAGCAGAATCGGGTCCAGATGTGGTTTTTGCAGGGTACGGGTTCTTTTTGTTTTATGGACTACCATGAAATTCGTTCGCGGGAGCGATAAATAAAAGTTCATATAAGCCGTTCTAGCCGGTTGTCGGATGGTGTATAATGACCTTAATAAAAAATCCAACTAATAAATGGGAAAATTATGACAACTAAAGAAATGGCAACAAAAACGATTCAAACAGAAGTTCCAATTGGGTTGCTGACCCAAGCTGAAGACCTGGTTGAAGCTGGCTGGTTCCGCAATCTAGACGATCTCGTCCTGGATGCATTGCGCCGCTTTCTCGAATCCCATCGTGGTGAATTGATGGAGGGATTTATTCGTCAAGATGTAGAATGGGGCTTGACCGGGGATGAGTGAAGGTTCAATCAGGATTGTCTGTGATGCTGGTCCACTTATTCATTTGGAGGAACTGGGCTCCATTTCTTTGCTTAATGATTTTAGTGAAGTCTTTGTCCCAGAAGAAGTATGGCAAGAAGTGGCACATCATAGACCAAGTGCATTGGTGCACGCCAATGTTAAGCTAACTAAAGTAAACGTCGATATTTCCTCATACGCTCCCTTTCAAGCATTGGTAAAATCACTGTCATTAGATTTAGGCGAACAGGCCGCTCTCACACTTATGGAAAACAATCTGGGTGGTATTCTGCTAACAGATGATGCGGCGGCCAGACTAGCGGCCGTTACGCTCGGCTATCAGGTACATGGCACAATCGGTATTTTGATTCGTTCTATTCGTCGACAGCAGAAATCAAAAGAAGAAATCTTAACGATTTTGCATGATCTTCCCGATTTGTCCACGTTATATATTAGGCCAGGGTTGTTGAAAGAAATTATTACGCGTGTTGATTATGAATCGTAATTTTACCTTTGACGAGATAGATTTTGATGAATTTCAATCGATAGCTGATGGGTCCATTGAACGCTCTTCACATGAGTTTGGAAAAATGTCGGCGTCAACTTTTTTTGAATTACTATTTGAAAAGATGGCGGAAAAGGTAACGGAAACTATCGAGTTAGAGGGGGAGGTTGTTGACAACGAACTCATTTTGCGTCTGCCGACTGAGTTAGGGACCTGTGGTGGCTACTTAACTCATCCACCAGGTTTCAAGGTTATTGGGGACAACAACTGAAGGCTATTGAACCATCTTTGAGCCGAGAACGACTGTCAAAAGCTGGAAAATGCAGCGCGGAAGGGGAGAAGTGGCGTTATTGTCGGTCCAAAAGGGTATATTGGTGTCAAGCACGCAACCAAAACCAAACAGCCAACTATTGTTGGCGCCTGAAAAGTATTTTGAAATTGAATGCAGTCTAATCAGTGTACAGCGTAAGCGTAACTGTGATGCAGGCTATTCAAAAGATAAAGCAACATTCTTTCTGTAAAAGAGTATCCAGAAATTACCTGAACGTTAAAAACTAAAGATTGTCCAACCGAATGTAGGTCCGGCCGGTTTGCCAGTCATCGCTAATCTCCATCACGACAGCAGATACGAGCCTTAAACAAGAAGCCTCGTTGGGAAATAACAAAGCAACCCTTGAACGGCGACGAATCTCTCTATTGAGACGCTCCAAACTGTTGGTGGTTCGGATCCGGCGCTGATGGGTTGATGGAAAAGCGAAAATTGCTAATCCTTCTGGTATGTTGCTCTCCATCCAATCTGCTAATTTGGAAGCCTTCGGCGCATATTTTTGTATCGCTTGAGCCAACAAGGTTTCGGCATCTTGCTGATTGGCGGAGTTGAAAATGGCGCGAATATCCGCAGCCACTTCCCGCTTCATGGTCCGCCTGGGCACATAAGCTTGTGCATTACGCTGAAGGTGGAATTGGCAGCGTTGCCAAGGAACTCCGCCGAAGACCGCCATACGTGCTCTCTGTAGGCCACTGTGGTCATCAGAAATGATCAATTGCACACCGGCCAGTCCACGCGCTACCAAACTTTGCAGAAAGGTGCGCCAGTGAACTTCATGCTCACCCAGGGAGACGGAAACACCCAAAACTTCTCGGTTTCCCTCTAGATTGACACCCATGGCCAGCAATACAGCGGCGTTGCGTACCTGGCCATCCTGCCGCACTTTTTCATAGCGAGCGTCCAGATAGAGGTAGCGCATCTGGCCCAGCGGTCGTTCACGCCAGGCGGCAAACTGTTCGTCCAGCTCGGCCATTGCTCGACTCACCTGTGTTGATGAGATCTCAGTGCCACAAAGATGCTCGGTGATGGCAGCTACTTTGCGGGTGGAAACGCCTTGCACGTACATCTCTGCCAGCGCTAGTTTCAAGGCCCGCTCGCTGCGAAGTCCTTTCTCCAGTGATTGCGGATAGAAGCCACCTTCGCGGACTTGAGGCACATCAAAGGTGATTTTCCCCGCCCGTGTAATTACCGTTTTGGGCTTGTAGCCATTGGCGTGTCCCAGGCGCTCTGAAGTCCGTTCATACGGAGCTGCGCTCAAATGGTTTTGCCGTTCAATCTGCATCGCGGTATTGATGACTGTGCGGATGATATCCGGCAGTACATCCAAGCCTTGTTGGGCAATCTGTTCAAGTAATTCTTCTGGTAAGGTACAATCGGTTTGGTAGGTCATGGTTTTCTCCTATTCGTTATGGGTAACTTCTAGGATACTCCATGGCCTACTCAAGCCGGAAATTACAGAAACAACGTTACACTATCATTCAAAAATGAAGTGGCCATTACTTTTCCCTTAACCCTGTTTGAAAGTGGTGGTCGTGGCTGACTGAACAGATTGGGAATCCTCTGGTCAATGCCTTGATGAGCGCGATGCTGATTGTAGTAGTTAGCAAATTGAGTAATGATGCGTTTGAGTTGGTATTGGTTTAAAATGATGAAATGATCTAAACATTCTCGCTTCATAGTGCCGATCAGACGTTCGCAAAGGGCATTGGCTTTCGGAGCTTGGAATGGCGTCTTCAACTCTTTAATACTTGAGCTCTTAGCTACAGTCGAGAATTTCTTACCAAATTTGCTATCGTTGTCACGAATCAGATATTTCGGCCGTTTACCCCAAGGTGTGGCCTCTTTCAACTGTTGAGCCGTCCATTCGTCAGTGGGGTTGGTCGTAACGGCCGTATGCACAATCTTCCTCGTTTCATGTTCCATGATAACGAATGTGTAGATGGGTTTGAAGAACAAACTGCTCACAGTTGTGAAATCGCAAGCCCAGATTTCGTGGGCGTGATTCTTGAGAAAAGTGAGCCAAGTTTGACTTGACCGTTTACGAGCTTTCTTCAAATATTTCTGAATAGTACGCTTGCTTAACTTGATACCCAACTTGAGTAGTTCCCCCTGAATCTTTTCCGCACCCCATAGCCAGTTCGTCTGAGCCATCTCCTTGATGAGATCGGTGGTTTCTTGAGGAATACGTGGTTTCCGTTTCTTGGGTTTGGAAATGCGCTTCCAGTACAGGCGGAAGAGCTCACGATGCCAGCGAAGAAGCGTTTGGGGTTGCACCAAATGCAGCGCTCTGTCCCAAAACTGGGTCAAACGAGAGAGGAATACCAAACGTAATCGGTCTCCATCTGTGAACTTCGGCCGTTTCACTTGTCGATTAAGGATAATGAGTTGTTGGCGTAGTATTGCATTCTCAGCTACCAGGTCTTTGCGACTTCGAGTCAGGTCAGAAATGGCATCAGTGGCTAAGGAGACTGACACTGGTTTAGTGAATTTCTTGATTGTTTCTTTGACGCGATTGAAGAAGGATTTACAGGTATTCCAGATAGCAGAAAACATTATTTTTTAACTCCATATTTGGTGATTTAGATTGAGTGAGCATCATAGCCAAAATGGAGGAAACGACACGTTTTAGGTCAGGTAAAGGCCATTGGATGAGTTAAGTAGCCACCACAAGGCGTAGAGAAGTCCCTCCTGCCCAGGTTGGCGCAAAATCTTCTCTTGAGCAAAGCTGTGTTAACAAATCCGAAACCAGTTACCTCTGAAAAACAAGCGATCGCATTTTTGGAAGGTATGTGGTAATTAATCTGGTAGTTTTACTGTTTGTGTATGCCTGGCCAACTGAACCAATTGCAGAACATCCTAAGCACTGAGACGATTGTCGATCTCTAGACACCAGACCATTTTGCGCCAGCTTCAAATATCATTAAAAAATAAACAAAAACTATACAAAATCTTGACAAATAACTGAATACCGGCTATATTGGTAGATAGAACATACTTTTACTAATCTGTGAGGAGCTTTCAAAAGTTCTTCAAAAAGGCAAGGAGTCAAGATAATGTCAAAAGTCAACATCAATACACCGGCGCCAGATTTCACATTGCAGGATTATCACGGCAATCTGGTCAGCCTTTCACACTTTAAGCAAAAGCAGAACGTCCTGCTGGTGTTTAACCGCGGGTTTATGTGACCATTCTGCCGCGCGCACATGGCGCAGTTGCGCCAAGACATCGATCAATTTGTTGAGCGAGACACAGCCATTCTGGTAATCGGTCCGGAAAATGCACAGAAGTTCGCCAAATATTTCGCTGAGAATGATTTGCCTTTTACTGGCTTGCCAGATCCGAACCATACGGTTCTCAAACAGTACGGCCAGGAAATAAAGCTGTTCAAATTTGGCCGTATGCCCGCCCAAGTGCTGGTAGACAAACAGGGCATCGCCCGCTTCGTCCATTATGGAAAATCGATGAGCGATATACCTTCTACGGATGAAATTGTCGCTTTGCTCGATGAAATAAACAAAGATTCGGAAGTTGCTCACTTGGAGGTAGGAAATGCCTGATGCCTTAGTTTGGGGTGCGTCCGGAGGAATGGGCCAGGCCCTGGTTAACGAATTAAGCAGCAGTGGCTGGCGGGTGTTTGCTGCCTCGCGTGATAAAGAGGCCATTCCGAATGGTGTTTTTGAGCGCTACCGATTTGATGCCACGGATCACAGTGCTATCAGAGAAATTGCTGTTGATCTTGCCCATCAAACGAGCGGTCTCGATCTTTGGGTCTATGCTGCCGGCGGGCTGCAGGCAGATCTTCTAAGTAAGATGAGCCCAAATGCGTGGTCGGCCGTTATCGACTCAAATCTTAATGGCGCGTTTCTGACCATCAGCCAAACTGTTCATTTGATCAAGGAAGGTGGACAAGCAACATTTATAGGCGCTTACATCGACCACTTGATCTTGCCCAAAATGGGTGCTTACGCGGTTGCCAAGGCTGGTTTAGAACCCATGATAAACGTACTGCAAAAAGAGAATCGCAAGATTAACTTCACACTTGTAAAACCTGGCGCTGTTGCTACCGATTTCTGGAAAAATGCGCCCTTCAGAATGCCCGCCGACGCCAAATCGCCTGACCTTGTTGCACAGGCGATAATCACTCAGTATGAGAATGGGCAACGAGGAATTCTGGCATTGTAATTTTGGAGCCAACAGAATGGCCCGGTCGATAATGAATGAAAGCAAAGCAGACCCTATTCTCATCATTGGCGCGGGAATGGCCGGACTTACCGCCGCCCGCCTGTTGCATGAGGCCAATCTACCAGTACTTGTTCTTGATAAAGGGCGAGGTGTCGGCGGACGCATGGCTACGCGCCGCATTGGACACGGCCGTGTTGACCATGGCGCGCAATATTTCACGGTCCGGGATCAGCAATTTGCCAAACGTGTATCCGAATGGCAGGAAGCTGGTGTAGTCAGCGAATGGGGTCAAGGTTTTGCTGATGCCAAGGGGACACGGCCGTCAGGCGGGCATTTTCGCTACCGTGGCGTTGATGGAATGACATCTGTGCCAAAGCATTTAGCAGAAGACCTGGACATACGCTTACAAACACGAATAACTGCCGTTTCCAAGGAGAAAAGCTGCTGGCTTGTCCAATCCCAGTCTGGGGAAACATTCCGAGGCCAGGCATTATTATTAACGCCTCCAGTGCCACAATCTCTGGAATTACTCAAAGCCGGCCACGTTTCCTTCCCAAGCGACATCAGGCGGGAACTGGAACGTATCGATTATGATCCTTGTCTTGCCCTCCTTGCAGTTTTTGCCGGTGCCAGTCAACTACCGGCGCCTGGCGGCCTACGTTTTTCAGAAGGTCCGATAGCCTGGATGGCTGACAATTACCAAAAAGGCATTTCGCCAGATGCTCACACGGTAACGATTCATGCCGCCCCTGATTATAGTCGCCGGCACTGGCGGACTAATGCAATCGTCGTTGCCGCGAAATTACTGGAAGCAGCAGCTCCCTGGTTACACCCAGAAGTACTCGACTGGCAGATACATCGTTGGCGTTACAGTCAGCCGGTCACAACTTATCCAGAACAAGCACTCTTTCTGCCCGGTCCTCCACCGCTTGTTTTCGCCGGCGATGCGTTTGGCGGTCCACGTATTGAAGGGGCGGTTATTTCTGGTTATGCAGCAGCGAAGACTTTGCTTGCTGCAAGGGACAAATAATTGATCATGTACACAACGTTAGTCACGCACCCACGAGCCCGTACTATGCAATTAATCGATCCAAGGTTTTTGAGCAGAAACTATCGCGTTTTTAGCTTAGGAAAGACACTTCTGCACAGTCTCTTCTAAATAACTCAACAGACTTAGTTGGTTGGACAAATTGGCAAACGGAAGTCAAATCTTCCGTCGATGAGCAAACCGGCACTGTTAAATTGCCCCAACCGTCGTTGGAGCAACTTCATGAAGTTTGATAAACGGCGATCAGCTTAATTGCGGTGAAAGGGTGTTGGTGCCCGGAGCCCGAAAGTAATCGTTGATTATGCCACCCAGCAGCTGACATCGTTCAACGGCTCCCATCTTTGCTGGTTCTGGATACGGGATGGGCGATTGCTGCTTCAGGCTCTGATGTGGCCGGCGGTTATTGTAATACTCAATGTAGGTTTGAAGAACGTGACGGAGATGAGTTTCGTTGAGAATCAAGACATTATCTAAGCACTCTTCACGCACGCTCCTGACCCATCTTTCTGCGTAGGAATTGGCATTTGGTGCCTCAATGGGCGTATGAATGACATGGATCTGCTTCGAATGAAATACATCATCAAACGCTTCAGTGAATTTGCGATCATTGTCATGAATGAAACAATGAAAAGTCTCCTCCCGCTCTTCGATGGACCAGATGTATTGTCGAGCTTGTTGTGCTACCCACTGCCCATTCGGATTGGCCGTGACACCAGCCAGATGAACCCGTCTGGTTCCAATCTCCAAGAAGAAAAGCACATAGTAGGTGCGCAAGATAAGCGATTCCACCACAAAAAAGTCACACGCTAACAGCTGTTCTTTGTAGTGTTTCATCAAGGTTTTCCAACCAATCGACCCATACCTTACTGGAGCGGGGACAATTCCATTTCGACCAAGGACATTTCGAACTGTGGTGAGGGAGATATCAAAACCCAATTTGGTGAGTTCCCCTTCAATCTTGTAGTAGCCCCAGCGTAGATTTTCCTTAGCCAACCTCACGATCAAGTGCTCCATCTGGTCATCGATTCGAGGCCGGCCGCGTTTCCCTTGACTTTCTTGATTCCATTTGCGACGGACCAAATCTCGATGCCAGCGAAACACTGTCTCTGGCTGAACCAATCGAATCATATGTTTGAATTGGTTTGCTGGGCGGTTGGTCTGCTTCTTCAGTCTACCTGCCAACACAGCCAGAGTCATCCTTTCTGCTCGATTAGCTCGAACTGGCTTCTGCATTTTTCGTTCGGCGATGCCTAACTGGTAACGAAGAACCATGATTTCCAAGTCTTTGTCGGTTTCTGACATACGGCCGATTTAAATGAGCGAAATGAGCGTTGAAAATATCTGCGAAACCAAGAACCAAACCATGAAAATACTTACTCCAAAACAGATGTTTTGATGATTCTACCGGAACCTGTCATTGGAGCACAATATCATCTTGTACTCGAGAGAATTCCATTTGGATTGAATTTTTGCATATTACGCAGCATGATGATCACCGACACCTGAGAACTCCATACAGAGACATCCTGCGCCAGCCCGTCATACCAGATATGCGTTTGCCGGAAATGTAGCCCAATGAAGAAAGCATTCATGACCAGAGCGGCGATATTCACCAGGTGCAAGCTACTGCTGTAGCGTTTGACATGTTTCTGGGAGTAGTAAATCAGGCCTCAGAAAGCTATTTGGTGTGCGAAGTAAAAGCCCCACGCCGTCGTACGGCTCCAGAAAGTCGCATCTGGTAATTTCCAGTAATACCAGGATGCACCCTGATCAGGCAGCAGTTCAACGGCATCTAGCCGCGGCCCAGCCCACCAGATCAAAGCCAGAAAAGCGAAGCTGAATAAGATGCCACCAATCAACACGGCCACATCCAGGCGTTTTACATTTGTTTCGACAGTTTTACTGAGATCCATCATGTACACTCGGTTCCGATTTTGTGTTCCTGATTTTATCCTTTTTCCTGATTTCTGCTCAGGGCAATTCATGCCTTTGATTGACGACGGCGCAAAGACGGCCGCTGCCGGAAATCATCTCGCTGTTTATAGAGCAGTATCAGGGCCTGGCCGGCCAGCACGGCCATGTAGACTGGATCCGGAAACCAGATGACGATCACCAAAGCCAGGCAAGACAAAGTAAGCAAAAGCGCCCAGCCCGCGGGCTTAACAATCAACCGCCATGCGATGAGCAACCCTAAAGAGACCAGGGATAAGCTCCAGATAGTCAAACCAATCCATACACCAAATGCGGTGGCCAAGGCTTTGCCTCCTTTGCCACCCAGAAAAGGAGAAAACGCATGGCCGGCGACGGGAGCCAGTGCGATCGGAATAATACGCCAATCCTGGATGCCCCATTGTTGATAAGCCAGTCCTACGGGCAGTGCACCCTTACAAATATCCAAGACCATCGCTAAAAGAAAGCCACCACGGCTGCCCGCACGCAGCACGTTGGTAGCCCCAGGATTTTGGTCGCCATATTTCCGGATATCTTCCCCTGTCGTTAGCCGACCAATCCATACGGAGAGGGGTAATGAGCCGAGAAAGAAGGCAAGGATGGTATAGAAAATCAGAAAGGGTAAATAATCCAATTGTTACCTTACCTTTCGATCCTTCCATGAAACGCCCCAGCCCAATAGCCGAGATACCAATCCCCACACAGAGGCTATCTGCACAAAGAACGCTGCTGCTGGAGCCATCATTACGCCAAGCGCTGTTGAGCCTCTTTTTGTTCTTTGTCTTTCGATTTCCGCTAAATCCTGCTCACCCAGGGCAAAAAACCAACCATGGAAGCAAACCAGATCAACCACAGAATTGGCATCTCGCGTACGTAGCGGCGATTAAAAAGCAAGGTCCATATGGGCATCATTAATCCGGTGACAAAGATCGCCGGAATCAGAGCGAATAATCCCTTGTAGGGTAACGATCCAGAGCCTAGCCGGTTGATGCCATGCCACATCTGGTGCCAGTTGTCGTACATATGAACAGTGGCCAGGGATTCACCACGCATCATAGGCACCTGGTACCCCTGGTCGGCCAATAGACGGCCGTAAGCAAGATCCTCCATCATTTCATCCCGTACAGCTGCAAAGCCACCGCTGGCCTCGTACACTTCGCGCCGAATGAGCACATATTGCCCGTTCAGCATTGTTGTCGAGCGGCGCAGCCCGGCGAACAAACCGGCAAAGGCTACCATCAATACCGCATTATCCAGGAGCCCGCTTGTCTCTTGTTGGGGGAAAATACTCAGCCCATGCAGGTTATGTGCTTGAGCAAAGGCTACGGCGCTGGCCGCGCTAAATACCTCATGCTCCATATCCGCATCAGTAAACAACAACCATTCTCCGCGTGCTGCACAGGCTCCTGTATGGCTGGCATTTGGTTTTCCCAACCATCCTGCCGGCAATGAAGGCGCAGGAACCCACTTCATGCTCACAACTCGCATTTTGTACAGAGCTTAAGATTCTCTTTGTCTTGCACTCAACAACCTCCACCGTGCCGTCGGTCGAATGATCATCTACGATGATGATCTCAAACTGGCCCGGATACGCTTGCCGTTCCAAGGATGGTAAAAGCCGGCGCAAGTTTTGTGCTTCATTTCGCGCAGGGACGATTATTGACAATGATGGCAGCTCGATGTTACTTCCCTGGGTACGAAGCTGCGGAAAATTGCGATAAACCCTTTCCGCCCGCGCCAAAAAGGGCAACACTGACAAAGAAAAACCCAGAGTCCAATAATGTTGCCTGGCCTTGAGATTTGGGCCCAAGGTTTTCAGAACCACTTCTACAACTTGCTTGATTTTCCGAGATCTATTCACAACTGTACTTTACCAGTTCTCCGTTTCATAATCATCTCTTAAAACCAGTTAAATCAACTGGGAGACGTCGCTATAATTTTCAGGTCTTGGCATTTGGAACCTCTGATCTGGCCCCGTATAATCATTCACATCAATTCAAAGGTTCATTTCATCAACAGTATCATGATCTTACTTTATCTCCATATGCTCTGGAGGCAACTTGCAAAAATATTTTAAAGAATATAAATGGTCCAATATTGGCGCAATGTTACGTAATCAAAAATTAGACCCTGAAATATGTATAGATGATTTTAAAAACCGTCTAGTAGTTATTAGTGGAGCAACTTCAGGAATAGGTTGTGAAACCGCAAGAAAATATGCGTCGCATGGTGCCGATATTTTAAGTATCAACCGGAATGAAGAAAAATCAAAAGCATTATGTGAAACAATAAAAAGTCAATTTGATGTCAGCTGCACCTATATGACTGCTGATTTTACAAAATTAACAGATGTCCATGCGGTCGGAAAGCAGTTGTCTGCATTGGATAGAAATATTGATGTTCTAATTCATAATGCCGGTGTTTATATTACCAAAAAGAGTTTCACGGTTGACAATCTGGAAATGGTGTTTCAAACAAATTATCTAAGTACATTTATTTTGAATTATTACACTAGAAAAAAATTCACCAATCAAAGAAGCGGTCGAATACTTTTTGTGAATTCTGAGGCACATAGATTTGCTGTATGGGGCTTAAATTTGGATGATCTTGCTTGGGAAAAGCATCGTTATACAGGATTAAAAAGTTATGGCGCTGCTAAAATGGCCCAATTGCAGTCGATGATAAAACTTAATGAATATTTTGCTGGAACCGGAGTAACGGTAAACGCCATGCACCCGGGAAATGTAAAGACCAATAGTGGTCAAAACAATGGTGCAATGTACAAGTTTTTCAAGAGGATGGTTGTTGATAGAACAGCGAGATCTCCAGAGATTTCTGCGGAAGCCCTATATTACTTAGGTGTTTCCACTGAATTGGACAACAATTCTGGCAAGTTTTTTAATCTCACAACTGAAGAAGAACCCGCACCCCCAGCATTGGACAAGGACGCAGCGGAAAAATTGTGGGTATTAAGTCTTGAGATGGGTGGATTAATATGACCATGAAAAAAGACATTGTGATTGTGGGCGCTGGTATGGCGGGATTAACTGCGGCAGCCTATCTGGCCAGGGATAATCACAATGTTTTACTACTAGATAAAAATGACAGAAGTGGGGGATTGCTTAATACATTTTATTCAGATGGATTTTTCTTTGATGCCGGTCCACGGGCTTTTGTAAATTCCGGAATTGTAAAACCAATGCTAAAAGATTTAGGAATTAGCTGGGATTTTCTAGAAAATAGAATTTCAATCGGTGTTGAGGATCAACTGTTCCGTGTTGATTCAATGGATAGTATTAGGGAATATAGACGTATGCTGGTCAATCTATATCCTGAAAACATTGGGGACATAGAAAAAATAATAGCGATAATTTACGAACTTTCTGAATATACCAAAATCTTATATCAATTCGACAATCCCAATTTTGTGGATCTTATGAGTGATAAGCGGTTTATTGTCCGCAAACTAATTCCTTGGACACTAAAGTTTCTCAATGCTTTAAGAAAGTTTAATCAGTTCAGTATGCCAATGGAAGTTTATCTGAAGGGTTTAACTGATAGCCAGGCTCTAATAGATATATTGACCCAACATTTTTTCAGGGAGACACCCACTTATTTCGCGTTGGGTTATTTTTATGTTTATCTTGACTATTTTTACCCAATTGGCGGAACTGTCGCTTTGGTCAATCTTCTAGAAGAAAAGGTTTTGGATTACGGTGGGGAAATAAAACTAAATAAGCATATTACGGAAGTCAATCCGTCGGAATCGAAAGTTATTGACTCAGAAGGCAACGACTATAATTACGATCATCTGATATGGGCAGCAGATCTAAAAACGCTATATCGGAGTCTCAATCCTGTTGGATTAGGTACAAAACTGACTGATGAAATTGAATCTAAGTCCCAGAGCATTCTTTCTTCGAAAGGGGCTGAATCTGTCTTCATTCTGTTTATTGCTGTCGACCGTCCGCCTTCATATTTCCAAGCAAACGGTGGAGAGCACATGTTCTTTACTCCTTCAAGAGAAGGATTAGGAGAGACTAACCGGGGCGAAAGAGTGAGCCTTTTAGAGGATTTTGACCATAAATCCAAGAATGAGATATTAGATTGGTTAGATAATTTTTGTAATTTGAACACTTACGAAGTTTCAATCCCTGTTCTCCGGGATCCTACCTTGGCACCTGAAGGACAAACAGGAATAATGATAAGTTGTCTTTTTGACTTCAGTGTTATTGAAAAAATTGATGAAGCTGGCTGGTATGATGAGTTTAAGGAAAAACTTGAAGATCGCATAATCAGAATTTTTTCTCAAACAATATATGAGGGCTTTGATGATGATATCCTTTTCAAATTTTCATCTACGCCACTGACTATAAGCAAGGTGTCTGGGAGCTCCAATGGTGCGATTACGGGCTGGTCATTTGAAACAGAAATACCTGTCGTAAATAAATTGAGAAATATTCCAAAATCAGTCTTAACCCCTATTCCAGGAGTCCTTCAAGCAGGTCAGTGGGCATATGCTCCTTCAGGAGTGCCCATAGCAATGCTAACAGGCTGGTATGCATCCAAGGAAATTATCAAATGATCCAAGAGATAAGCGTGACTCATTCCATATCCGTACTATGCAAAATTGTTTATTGTGGTTGCAACGCGCATTGCGCCCACGGTCACTCCCGCAGTCGATTGACCAGGGAAAATAGAGTCGCCAACCAACCACACATTGGGTAAGCCTGTCTTTGGACCGCGCGCAGCGAAGAGCGACTCCTGTGCAAAGCCACCTACCATGCCCTGCGGTCGTCTGGTGAAGCGTTCAAAAGTCACCGGTGTTCCAGGCAAACAAAGGCGAACTGCCCTCCGTAATCCTGGGATCGCATTTTCTGCTGCTACAAGCATCCGTTCGGCATACTCGGTGCGCCGCGCTTCGTAATCCGGGAAATCATTCTCTTTAAGCTGCCACCAGGGTGCAATCGCCGTGTGTGTAGACAGTGTTGCTGCCCGATGGCCCTTCGGCGCGCGGGTTTCGTCTTCTGCAGCAGAAAGCGAAATAAAAACCGAGTTCGTTTCCCCCAAGGGCCGCTGCGGATTGACCACTACCTGGTGATGTTCGGCGATTCCACCTGGTAATTTTTCTGTATCGAGGCCAAGGTACAACGTAAACGCGCCCCATGTCGCCGGCGTTTCATTTATTGTTTGCTGAATGGGTACCGGGACCTTATCACCAAGCAATTTCGCCAGTCCCCACGGCGTAAGATTGGCCACCACAATATCTGCCTTGACCTCCATGCCCTTATTGGTACGCAGCAGCTTGCTGCCATCCGTGCGCACCACCAATTCCACTATCTGTTGGCGAAAATGGAGTTCACCCACATTCTCGCGAAACCAATCCGCCAGCGTCCTTGCCAGATTGCCAATCCCTCCGCGCACGTGATTCACACCCCGTCGTGGAAGGTCCAACGCCGCGCTGCCAAATAGCGCGTTGGCACTATCGGACGTTGTCTGTGTCGAGATCAACAGCTGTGCGTTTAGGAAAGCATGGAATTCATCATACTTCCCTTGGAAATTGCCGTTATCAGACAATTGAGAACGGGCTAAGCTACCCATGGTACTAGCCAAGTAAGGCATCGCGGTCATGGTTGCAGGTCTTAGTGACTGGGATAGCTTCCATAGGTCGCCCACCGACTGTGGCGGCCAGGGAAACGGCCGAGTGGAGATGTCCCAGGAAATGGTTGCCAGCTTCTCCTGCAAACGCCAGAATTTCTCTGTGCCCGGCAGCTTCGCTCGCCTCTCCTCCGCCCATTGCTCCTGCTCCGCCCATTGCGTGATCTGCTTATGAGGCAAATGTACTAGCCACGCCGGGTCCACCGGGCTTACCGGCCAAGTCAAATCCAAGATCTCTGCCAGACGTGCATGCGGTCCTCCCAGCGAAAAGCCGCCCGCCAGCGTTGCTCCTGCATCAAAGCGGTATCCTTTGTGGTAAAAAGTACCAGCACTTCCTCCTGGGTAGACATGCGCCTCCAGCACTTTCACCGGAAAGCCCGCCTTCAATAATAGACAAGCGGCTGTCAATCCTCCGACACCCGCTCCAATAACAATTATTTGCTGATCTTTCTTGGCCAACCAAACCTCTACGCCAATTTCAATGGCATTTTTCTCAACCGCTCTCCTGTCAGTGCAAACACCGCATTGGCTATCGCCGCCCCAATCGGTCCGATTGGTGGTTCACCCACACCTGCTGGCTCCTGCCCACCTGTGTCCACCAAAATAGCCTTCACGGTCGGCGCCTCTTTCATCGTCAGTAGCGGGTACGTCTCGAAGTTATTCAGAGCTATACGGCCGTTTTCGATGCGCACTTCTTCTTGCAATGTCGCGCTCACACCCCACATCGCATTCCCTTCCATCTGCGCTCTGGCCCCATCCGGGTTAATCACCAAGCCACAATCCATTGCCGAGGTAATATGGTGAACACGTATTTGTCCTGTATCTTCGTCAATAGATACCTCGGCAACGGCAGCTACGGTAGTTCCATAATCAAAAGCACAAGCTAATCCCAGGGCATGTCCGGCTTGAAGGGAATCACTCCAATCCGCCCCATCGGCTGCTGCCTGTAAAACGGCGCCCAGTTTGCGCCCACGTTCCGTATTCGGCAGATTCAGCAGACGAAATTGCAGCGGATCTATGCTGGCTGAATGAGCCAGTTCGTCCATGAAACTCTCAATGGCGAAGACATTGGGCAAAAAGCCCAAACCGCGCCAGGAGCCTGTCTTCACTGGCAGCTTCCGCCGCCAGACTATCGTTTCTACATCCGGTACATCATATTGAAAGCGTGCACCGCGCGTCACGCCGATATCGGCACCAAAGACGGCAATCAACATCGGTGAGAAGAAGGCGAAAAGAATATCACCACTGGCCAGCTCGTGTTTTATGGCTTGGATTCGGCCACCTTTGTTTACTGTTGCCTGCAGCCGATGGTGCGACAGGGGTGCGAAAAAGCCGTACTTTAATTCTTCCGGCCGGTTCCAACCCAGGTGCACAGGCACCCCCGCTCCTTGAGACAGCCGTGCTGCTTCCACTGCCACGTCACCCAGCTTGCGGCCGAAACCACCGCCCAGAAACGTGGGCACAACTTCAATCGACTCTTGTTCCAGACCAGTTGCCTCGGCCGCCAGTTCTTGCACCCGTGATTGCGCTTGCGTCGAGGCCCAGATGCGCGCCCCGTCTTCCCGCACATCGGCAAGCGCTGCCTGTGCCTCTAGCGGCGTCTGCACCATTAGCGGCGTTCGGTATTCGGCCATAATCACATTGCCGTCATTAAGAGCCCGGTCCACGTTACCCTCTTTCTGGATTGTCACCCCACCACGACCGCCAGCTGTGACCAACTCTTCCAACTCTTCCTGCTGCCACAGCTTCCCCTCATCCCATTCCGCTTGCAGTTCATTGACAGCCGCCCAGGCCTCCATGCGTGACTCAGCCACCACACCAGCGAAATCATCATCGACAACTACCTTAACTACGCCTGGCATCTTCTCGGCGATCATCGTATCCACTCTTCGCAATTGCCCTTCAATGGTCGGGGGGCGTAATACGGCCCCGAATTTCATCTCTGGCAGCTTCACATCGTAACCATAAATGGCCTCGCCGGTCACCTTTGCAGGGATATCATCGCGGACGATCGGCAAGCCTACCGTCTTGAATTCGCTGGCTGGTTTCAGAGGAGCTGGTTCTTCGGGCACTTGCCACTCATCCACTTTATTTGACACAATTTCAGCGAAGGTGATCGAGGTTCCGTCAGCTGTGGCAAAACTCATCCCCTGCAGTACTAGCTCAGCCGCCGGTATGCTCAACTGAACTGCCGCTTCTATATGCAGTATCTCACGCAAGGTCGCCGCTGCTTCACGTAAGGGTAAAAATGAAGAAGAGATGGAGGTGCTGCCCTGGGTGCCGCTGCTGTCCTGCGGACCTAGCGAGGTTGTGCCTTGCTTCACCATCATGCTGTCCCAAGGAACTCCAAGTTCCTCGACGGCTATTTGCTTAAGTGCTGTGTGAACGCCTTGTCCCATCTCTACTTTGGGGACGTAGAGAGTCAAACCACCGTCCGGGCTAACCTCAAACCAGGCCAGGGGATCGCTGCTCTGTGTAAAAAACCCACCCCCTCCTTCATCTGTGCTTTCAGCGATGCGCAGGCGCGCCGTTGGGGTGCCAAACAGAACGCCAAGGGCCAGCCCACCTCCTGCCAGTCCGGCTCCAATCAGAAACTGCCGCCGTGAAAGTCGCCAGCGTCGTTTCTCCTCTGATACGTTTGTTTCGGGTGCGTTTTTCTCTGTCATATTTTGCTCTCCACAAGCTCCTGTACAGTCGTTTCTGCAGAGGCCTTCTCCACAGCGGTGAAAATTCGTGTATAACAGCCACAACGACAGTAATTTTGGCCCATTGCTTCGACGATCTCTTCATTGCTGGGAGTTGGATTCTCTTCCAGAAAAGCCGATGCAGTCATGATCTGGCCGCTCATGCACCAACCACATTGCGGTACCTGTTCATCGATAAAGGCTTGCTGCACGGGATGCAAAGTTTGCGAACCATCTGTATCAACTATCGCCAGCCCCTCAATGGTGCGGATCTCTTTGCCTTCAACAGAGGCAATCGGGGTAATGCATGACCGTGTGGCCTGGCCATCAATGTGAACCGTGCAAGCGCCGCAGATACCCACGCCGCAACCAAACTTCGTGCCTGTCAATTGCAGCTCATCACGCAACACCCACAACAGCGGCATCCCTGGATTGTCCGCGACCGTTCGTTCTTCACCATTTACTATCAACTTCATAATTTGTCCTCTATTATTCTCAGTTCCCAGTATTATGTTTTCTATTCATCTTCCGCTGCTTGCGCAGGCGCTTCACTTCCCAGGAGTCCTTGCCTGTGCACACATAGATAATGTTATCCTCCAATACAAACCAAACTGGCTTCTTCCCCCTTCTCCATTCCTGGGAAGGTCTCCAAATTCATAAATTGTTGATTTTCAAATCGTTCCAAATCAAAGCTTGTCATGATGTTGATGTCCATTATTGTGCTACGCGCATGTCTTTTCAGTTTTCATTTATCTGATTTTTTAATATAACGCTGCCCTTGTGCGCCAGGCCCGATAAGCAAAAAGGATAGGTAAGTTCAGCCACATAAAGCGGCTAATCATATCACCATATTCCGCATTGATCTCGTCAATCACTTCTGTCGTCTGCTCATCTACTTCGCGGAAATAATGATGGTGTTGCCAACTACGAAAAGGTCCACGTTTCTGGGTGTCCACGAAACCGTTCCGTTTCGTTACCTGGCTGTGCACAGCCACCCAGCGAACTGGCACCGGGCCAGCCCACATTGTGAAGTCAGCCACAGAACCCTCACTCAAAGGCTCCACAGTATTAAATTGCACGATCAGCGGCGGCGGTGTCAGTTGGCGCAAAGCACGTGTATCTTTATGAAACTCAGCTACGGCCGATAGTGGTGCATTTACCGTAAAACTATGTCGATAACTCTTCATTGTTACGCTCCTGCGCATTCTCTATCGCATCCTTTGGCAGCCCTGGAAAAAAAGCGTTTGTACGCATCATATAGGCTGCATAGCCTGGTTTCGTCTCACTAAGCGTGGGCTCCAGCATGGCAACGCCGGAGACGCGCCGCAGCAAATAAGTCATCAACAGTGGACTAAAGATCGTCCACCAGGCGCCGGAGGCCACAGCAAATAGGTAGAAACCCCACCAGACTAATGCATCGCCAAAGTAGTTGGGATGGCGCGTGTAGCGCCACAATCCACTTGTCATCAGCTGCGCTTTGTTTGATGGATCTTTCTTGAAGCGACGCAACTGGTAGTCGCCAACAGCCTCAAAGAAAAGCCCGTCCCCCAAACTAAAATTGCCAGGAGATCAAGCAGCCCAAGAGATGGTGAACTGCGACCGGCGAGGATGGCCAATAGCGGCCAAGAAACCAGCCATAATATGGATCTCTGGAGCAGGAAAACCTTGAAGTAGCTGCGCCACCACCAGGCATGCCCGGCCTCGTTGCGCCAGCGAGCATAGCGAAAATCCTCGCTTTTGCCCAGATTGCGAAGCAAAATATGTACGGCCAGGCGCAATACCCCAGATCGTTACCAGGAAGCCAACCAGAAGGTGGCGGCCTGAACGGGTTGGCTCGCGCTGGAACCATAATGAACAAGTATGAAGCCAATCCAATAGACAGAAACGAAGCCCAGGCCCCAGAATACATCGACGATGCTCGCGTCACTTAGTACCAAACTCAGGAGCCAGAGCAGGGTTACGGCCGTTAATAGAAACAGCCCGCGAGGCAACAACAAGAGGAAGCATGATGTCCCCGGTACCTCTAACTCCGCGCCGTCCTCCGGCGTAGTGCAAATAGGGTTAATAAATACATTGCCGCGCCAAGAATCACACAGGCCAGCACGCCGGCCATAATCTCCGGCCAAACCCAGCCTTCATTGATAATCGCGCGCATTGCTTGCAGCACATAAGTAATCGGGTTCAATTGCGCCGCTACGCGTAGCCAGCCGGACAACAATTCCAGGGGCACAAAAGTCGGCGCCAGAAAAGTGAGTGGAAAAAAGATAAAACTCGCACTCTGCGTTACCGCTGCATTGCCACTTCCCAAGGCCGCCGACATCGTAAACCCAGCAAAGCCCAGCCCAAAAGAACGGACATACCGATCACTGCCAAGGCACCCAAGAATCCGGTCTCGATTTGCAGACCCATCAACATGGCCACGCCCAAAACCAGCGTCGCCTGCAAGCCTAAGATGACCGCCCCAGAAAGAATCGTTCCGGTTAACAGGGCGGACCGGTTGATCGGAGTGAATACAAGCTTGTCGAAATAGCCGCTCTCAATATTGCGCACAAGGTTCTGCGCGGCGATGCCGGCGCCTGAAAGTGAAGCGCTGATAATTGAAAGAGGCAGAATGAAACCCAGGTAGCTATTTGCTCCCAAGATCGGGAATGAAACTGGCTGCTCCTCCCAGGGTTGAGTTGTAAATAACTAGAAAGAAAAGCTGATCGCGATCGGTGGGATCAGTGCCGCTGGCCGTCGGAATATGGTCACCAGGTTTTGCCAAGTTATTAGTGTTATCTGCTCCAATATAGGTGCCCGCATTTCGGTTTTCAAGGGAAAAGTTTCAACCGTCGCTGTTTGAACTGCCATGGGTGTCTCCGTTAATGAAATTTATTCTTCTACCAATTGATTCTAGATGAACGCTGGGTCTTCTCAGTTCAGCTTCTGTTCGTTCCTTGTCTAATGTGGTCCCTGTCACCTGCAAAAATACATCATCCAGCGTTGGTTGGGTCAAGGTCAATGAAACCGGGTCCAGATCGGCGTTGTGAAGCTGTTCGATGATAGCCGGTATCTGATGCGCAACGTTTTTCATGTACACGCGAACTGTTACTCTATCCAATTGTGTTTGTTCTGCCTGTGGCTGCAATAGCATTTTGGCGCGTTCGGCCGTTTCCCGTTTGCCAAAAGCAAGGTTCAAGGATTCTTTTCCTAAAGAGGCTTTCAAGCCTGCTGGTGAACCGCTTTTTACGATCTGGCCGTGATCAATGATCGAAATAATATCGGCCAGTTCATCCGCCTCTTCCAAGTACTGTGTGGTCAGGAATATCGTCATTCCCAACTGCTCGTTTAGACGCCGGACCTCGCGCCAAACATCACGCCGACTGGCTGGATCAAGTCCCGTCGTTGGTTCATCCAAAAAAAGGATTTCTGGCTCGTGTACCAGAGCCATGGCCAGATCCAGGCGGCGTTTCATGCCACCACTAAAAGTACCTACTTGGCGATCGACGGCTTCTTCTAGCCGGACCAAGCGTATCAGTTCCAAGGCGCGTGCGCGTGCATCCTGCCTTCTAGCCCCAAAAAGGCGTCCTTGCAAGGTCAGAAGCTCTAGGGGTTTCATTAGTGGATCCGAATCCCACATCCTGCAATGCAACGCCTGCAATGCGCCGTACTTCGCCAGCCTGTTCGACAACATCGTAGCCGCCGACGGTGGCCTTCCCGCCGGTGGGCAAGGCCAAGGTGGTTAAGATCTTCACTGTGGTACTTTTCCCGGCACCGTTCGGGCCCAAGAAACCGTAAATCTGTCCTGCATCGACGTGGAGTGATACCCCGTCCACAGCTAGAATATCGCCAGGATATTGTTTTTCTAGGTTTTCAATCGAAATCTCACGATTTGACATAGCGTATCCTCAATTTGAGCTCTATAGGGTATTAGTTGATTTTGTAATCAAGCAGAAAGCAGCTGCCAAAAGGACACCGGCAGCTGCTTGGTTCATTACTAATTGTTCGATTCTTTAATTGTTATTGCGCATCTTCAGTGACACGTGGCCAGGGGCCAAGAATTACATTATCGACAACATGTATTGTGCCATTGTCAGCCAAGACATCCTGAATGATAACGCGAGAATCATCGTTGACCCATAGGGAATCATCGAAATATTTCAAGCCAGCGATCTGGCCGTTGGCCATGGTGACGTCACCTAACAGGGTCTTTGCTTCCGCGGAGGAAACGCTGCTGGTTAACACATGATAGAGCAAAATATCGGTCAGATCTTCTTTGCTAAAGGCAGAGGCGACATTACTGGCGTCTAGACCCAACTTAGCAAAAGCATCGTCGGTCGGAGCAAACACGGTCCATTCACCGCCAGATAAGGCACCTGCCAGGTCAGTGGCAACAACCGCCGCAACTAATGTATCGAAGCGGCCATCCTGGATGGCGATGGCGGCAATTGAGTTGCCGGAGGGTACAGCGGAAGAACCTTCATTGGACATCATCTCTGCAACTTCGGTTTCTGCTGCCGTTTCTGAGAACTGTCTCCATGACTTGTTCCTCGGTCATCGCTGTCTCGGTTGACATTTCCATTGCATCATCTTCACTTACGCGTGGCCACGGGCCTAAAATCACATTATCAACTACGTGGATGGTACCATTAGCGGCCAAAATATCTTGAATGATAACGCGAGAATCATCGTTGACCCATAGGGAATCATCGAAATACTTTAAGCCGGCGATCTGCCCGTTGGCCATCGTCACATCGCCCAACAAAGTCTTTCGCTTCGGCTGAGGATACACTGGCGGGAATGGCGTGATAGAGCAAGATGTCGGTCAGTTCGGCTTTGCTGAAAGTCGAGGCGACATTGCTTGCATCTAGACCGAGTTTGGCAAATGCATCATCGGTCGGGGCAAAAACAGTCCATTCGCCACTGGAAAGGGGCTCGGCCAGATCGGTGGCGACCACAGCTGCTACTAATGTGTCGAAACGGCCGTCGTTAACGGCGATATCGACGATGCTTTGTTCTTGCGCGCCAGCCAGGGGCACAATCATAACGAGCATAAGAACAACAACTATCAAAACTTTACTAATACGGTTCATGACAAAAATCTCCTTTGTGAATTGTCAATACAAAAATAAAAATTTCCTGTTTTATCGGCTCTTTCGGGCTTGTCTATCCCGAATTTGACCGGTGATGCACATAATATACAGGATTTGTTCATATAATGCAAAGGTTTTGTACAAATAATGAACACGTTCTCATTTTCTCGGTTATCGGTGCAAACAGTACTTGTCGACCAATCTAGAGACCTGAACTACTGATTGGTTTACATTGACCGTTATTGATGTAATGATATTTTTTCTTGCAGCACCTTGAGTGGCCCCCGTACCCTGCAAAAACTACATCTCAGTAAGATGAAGTGTCAGATAAATCACCACAGCGATCGAATCCTGAAATAGTTAACAATCTAACGCGCGAGTTCTGCACGGATTTTAGGCAATAATCAGCCTTGAAAGGCTCAAACAGCTGGTAGATGGGTCATATTTCGTTGCAAATGTATGGCGAACCATCTAGATGTGTATCCAGAAGCTAGCGATATTCGGTTGACTGTAGAAGCTTTTAATTGAGTGAATGGGATAAGGGCTGGGGTGCACAATAGTAGTCGTTGATGATGCCGCCCAACACTTCGTGTTTTCTAACTTGCCCGGAGTAGGGCACAGGTTCCCTTGGAACTGGGGTTTGTTGATCTAGACCCTGGTGTGGTCGCGACGTCTCGTAGTAGCTGATGTAACTATCCAGAACGCGCTTCAAGTGCGTCCGGTTCATAATCAGCAAGTGATCAAGACATTCCTCACGGAACGTTCGCACCCAGCGTTCAGCATAAGCATTTGCATCCGGCGCCCGAAGTGGTGTGTGAATAACATGAAATCCGGTCGAAATGAATACATTGTCAAATGCGTTTGTAAACTTGCTGTCTCGATCATGAATCAGAAACTTGAGATTGGCATCGGTTTCCTCAAGGGTCCAGACGAACTGCCTAGCCTGCTGAGTTACCCAGGCTGAGTTGGGATTGGCAGTGATGCCGGCCAGGTGAACACGCCGCGAACCCAGTTCGATGAAGAAGAAAACATATAGGGTCTTCAACCAGAACGTCTCAACCGTGAAGAAATCACAAGCAATGATCTGCCCCTTGTAATGCTTCATGAGTTGCCGCCAACCGATTGAGCCAAAACGAACCGGGGCGGGGACAATGCCATTGCGGTTGAGGACGTTGCGAATGGTCGTTTGGGACAGCTTGATGCCCAGCTTTATTAGTTCACCCTCAATCTTGCCGTAGCCCCATCTTGGATTCTCCTTAGCCAGCCGAACGATAAGTGCTTCAAGCTCTTTATCGATTCTGGGACGGCCGCCTTTGTTGGGGTGTTCTTGTGTCCATTTGCGCCGAACCAGTTCACGGTGCCACTTGAATACAGTTTCAGGTTGAAAGATGCGAAGGACGTTCCTTAATTGGCTGGCAGAACGGTTGCCCATTGTCTTCAGCTTGTTGGTCAGAACAGCCAGCGTGAGTTTTTCAGCATTCGAGACCTTAATGGGATGAGTACGTTTACGTTCCAAGATGTCGAGTTGGTGCCGAAGAATCAGAATCTCAAGATCCTTTTCTCGGTCGGATAGACGGCCGAGACGAAACAGATCCAATAGAACCGAGAAAACAAGAGCAACGATAGACCAAAACATGTGAACCAGACCTCAAACAGATAAATGAGGCGTGATTCTAACAAGGGGAGTAATTAGGGGAAGTTGGTCTCATATTCTAAGGGCAGATTTCAGGCTGGATGAAGTTTTTGCAGGGTACGAGATTCTATCAAAACATGAAAATCGGTCAGATCTGTTATGGATTCTCATGCAGAACGGGATCACTGTAGTATTTGCACCGTACGGGATATTGATGATTCTACCGGAAGCTAAATTTGGAGCATATTTTAACATCGTACTCGAGGGAAGCTTATTTGGATTTATTTTTTTCCATAGTACGGGATTGAGAACTTGTTTGAATGTGAATTTGAGTATCATGAGGGCGGCACACCCTGGTTAGTTCCGGCGACTGCAGACCCGGATGATTTCTCTAGAATTCTGGAACAAGCGGCAAACACCGACGTGAAGAGTTGGGCTTTTCCTGAGGCGTTCCTATTTTAGCTTCATTGTCGCCATTTGTTATAATAGCTATCTGAGAAATGGAAGGATATATTCCCATTAAAATCAAGGATTATTTGGTCGATAATCTACGATTCTGAAATTCGATGTGCCAGGGACTAATAATGTTTGTTCGCCTCAGTTTAGGAGTGCTCAATGCTGAAATCTTTTCCACCGATAAGTGAACAGGTGGCGACGGCGACGGCCGTTATGCAAAACACCTTTAGTATCGATCCCGCTGCGATCCGCTACGTTTTTATGCCTTATCGAATCTGTCCCTTAGGAGCACATATTGATCATCAAGGTGGTCACGTTCTGGGTCGGATTATCAACACTGGAACGGTGCTTGCCTACGCCTCACTTACTAAACCAGAAATTAAATTGGCAAGCATCAATTTTAATGATCCGATCGCATTTCCTATCGGCGCGGATGTGCAGCCCGATCATTGGGCTCGCTATGCACAGGCTGCTGCTCTGGCATTAAACCAGGATTATACAATGTCGAAAGGTTTTGTTGGTGTTTCCAGTGGTACCCTGATCGGCGCCGGTCTTAGTTCTTCAGCGGCGGTAGGCCTGGCTTACCTGCAAGCGTTAGCTGATGTTAATGAGATTACCCTCACCCCTACGAATCTGGTGGAGTTAGATTACCAACTTGAACACACATATTTGGGTTTACAAAATGGGATTTTGGATCAAAGCAGTATTCTGTATGGGCAGAAAAACGAACTGGTTTATATTGATACTCGATTCCGCCAGACACGCCCTATCCCCGATGCCCCGGAAACAAAAGATGCGTGTTGGCTCATCGTTCATTCAGGTGTTGTCCGCGAATTGACGAAGAGTGGTGGTTATAATCGGGGTGTCGTTGAGTGCCAGGAAGCGGCAAAATGGTTGTCGGAAGATGCCGTTGTTCTTTCCGATGTGCCTCAAAAACAGTTTATCGACCGTGCTCCCGCCATGCCCGATAATCTGCGCCGCCGTGCGGAACATTACTTCGGGGAGGTAGCTAGGGTTGCTGATGGTGTTCAAGCCTGGCAGGAGAGCGACGTTGTTCGATTTGGGTTGCTAATGAATGAATCTTGTGCGAGTTCAATCCATAAATACGAATCTGGACAGGACGAGATTATTGCCCTACATAATATTGTAAGCACTGCTGCAGGTGTTTATGGCAGTCGCTTCAGCGGCGGTGGTTATGGTGGCTGCGTCATTGCCCTGGCTGACCGAACGCAGGTGGAAATGGCCGCTGCTCAAATTATACAGGCATATGGCCAAATGTATCCGGTATTGTCTGAAAGGGCGGCGGTTTACCTGGTAGAAAATGGGGTCCCAGCATGATCCAAAAACCAGAAACGGCCGTTCTGCTGGCCGCAGGTCGTGGCCTGCGGCTGCGACCATATACGGATCACACTCCCAAACCGCTATTGCCAGTTAACGGCCGTCCCACACTCGATTATGTACTTACTGCGGCAGCGGAGGCCGGGGTTAAGAATGTTTGTCTGGTTACTAACTATTTGAGCGAGCAAATCGAGCAGTATGTTGGTGATGGCTCAGACTGGAATCTGAGCGCTGTTTTCTGCCGCCAGCAGGAACTGGCCGGCACTGCCCATGCCCTGCAATCGGCCGT
Organism: uncultured Chloroflexia bacterium; assembly: GCA_963736615.1. Lineage (GTDB taxonomy): Bacteria > Chloroflexota > Anaerolineae > Promineifilales > Promineifilaceae > JAACFF01. Next base: position 63,624 of record CAVTPP010000005.1, read on the forward strand.
GACCAGCTTCCCGGCGCTGTTCGATGGAAAACAGCCCTTCATTTTAACCGCTACTGATTACGTGCTGCCGGCCGGCTACCTGGCCAACCTTGTCTCCGCCCACATTGACAGCGGTATGGATATGACCATCAGCCTAAAAAGACTGCTGCCCGAAGAAATCCTTGCCAGCAGCAGCGTGCGTTTCCTTCCAAATGGGCAAATCGGCCGTATCATTGAAAAACCAGCCCCGGAAGATATCTCCAGCCCCTTATCCGCCTCACTAACCTTTATCCTACCCGGCGCCATCATCGATTATTTTTACCAGATGGTGGCCTCACGGCGCGGTGAATTTGAGATACAAGCCGTCATGAACACGATGCTTGAAAACGGATTTACCGCCGGAGGTCTGGAACAAGAGACACCTCGCGAGTGGGAAGTGGTCGCTGACGGCCAACGGATGGGATGAGGTTTGCCGGTAAGGATGAATGGCTTACCTGCTCGCGGTGATAATCTTTGCCAATGCGGTGCGCAGTTCCAAGACAATCTCGGGTCGTTCCTGCCAGAGGTTGTGCTGCTCGGCGATGTCTTCAGCTAGATTATACAACTGTCCCCCTGGACCACCGGGCTGTGGTTCCACGCGGGCAGGTCGCGTGAAACCGCCCGATCCAAGCCCATCAATGAGTTTCCAAGGACCACGACGGATGGAGAACATGCCATCGCCGGAGTGATGCACCAATGTGTCGCGCACGGGTTGTTCTTCGCCTCTAAACAGCGGCAGAATATCGCAACTGTCGGGCCCTGCACCGGCGGGTAGCTCCGCGCCAACTATGGCGGCACACGTGGCCAACAAGTCAACCAGGCAAACAAGCTGTTCGCTACTGCTGCCCGCAGCCATTCGATCGGGCCAGCGCGCGATAAATGGTTCGCGATGACCGCCATCCCATATGTCCGCCTTTTGGCCGCGCAGTTCGCCGTTGGCTTTGTGCCCCCAACTGTTGCCATAGAAGTCGGTTAGCTGAGCGCCGTTATCGCTGGTGATGATGAGCAGGGTGTTTTCGGCTAAATCATTGCGCTGTAAAGTATCATCTATCTGGCCGACCAGCCAGTCGAAAAGGACGATCATGTCGCCGCGCTGTCCTACGCTGCTCTTTCCTTTTATGAAATCGGGCGGCATACAGGGACGATGTGGGGCCGAGGGCGTGAGATAGAGGAAAAACGGCCGTTGCTCTCCCGCGCGTTCTTCGATCCAGGCCACCGCCTTTTGAGCGAAGGTTACATCAACCTCTTCGTCTTGCCAGCCGGGCGGCATGAGTCCGGGGCGCTGCTGTGGATTGTAGGGGTCTTTCTTACTATTGGCAGTTCTGCGACACGGCCGTTCTCGATGAAGCAGTAGGGCGCCATATCCAGCGAGCCGGATATGTTGAAGCTGTAATCAAAGCCCAGGCTGTTGGGTCCTCCAGTGAGAGGAGCAGCGTAATCGATGTTTCGGCCGTCGCTAATCGGTTTTGGATCACTGCCATTGATGGTGGTCCAGTTTAGACCGAGGTGCCATTTACCGATGCTGGCTGTGGCGTAGCCCTGCTGCTTGAGCAGGCTGGCGACAGTAGCGCGTTCTGGTTCGATCAGCGGGGGGCTAAAGCCCCAAAGTACGCCTTGTTTCAGCGGGCTGCGCCAGCAGTACCGCCCTGTGAGAACGGCGTAGCGGCTGGGCGTGCTTAAAGCAGAGGAGGCATGGGCGTCACGAAAGAGCATTCCTTCACCGGCAATGCGGTCTATATTTGGTGTGGGGATCTTTGTCGCTCCATAACATCCCAGGTCGCCGTAACCGAGATCGTCAGCCATGATGAAAATGATGTTTGGGTTCATAATTAGTAATATACCTTCAAATAAAATTGAGTATCAAGCTAACAACCTACGCGAACCAAACCGATTTACGTCATGGTCCAATTAGACTACAAAGCTGATTTTTACAGGGAATATTTTCCGTTGAACTCAGTATATTGACAAGCGATCAAATTTACTGTATCCTACGAATAATTACTTTGTGAGCGCTCACATTTTCTGCATTGTTTGACATTTTTCACCACAAATGGAAAGTCAATGAGTCGACGACGGGTAACAATAGACGATGTAGCTGAATTAGCGGGGGTATCGTACCAAACAGTTTCGCGCGTCATCAATAACAGTCCAAATGTGAAAGATGAAACCCGTGAGCGCGTTAAAAAAGTCATTACTGAAACTGGATACAGACCTAGCCATATTGCCCGGAGCCTGGTTAGTGCGCGTACGGCGACAATTGGGTTGATTATTCCAGATATTTCTAACCCCTTCTTCTCCGCCGTAGCCCGCGGGGCTGACCAAGTCGCCTCCGACCAGGGGTACAGCATTCTCCTATGCAATGCCAGCGAAGATGCCTCCCGTGAAATCGATCTCTTAAATCTATTGCATGAAAGATATGTTGATGGCGTGATTGTCTGTGGTTCACGTCAAGAGGATGCGCCATTGACAGAAGCGCTTTCTCAATTCCGCGCGGCCGTTTTGGTGAACCGGCGTCTGGAGGGCGGATCGATTCCCGCCGTCCTCGTCGATGATGCCTTGGGTGGCGCCATGATTACCCAACACTTACTGCAATTAGGGCACAAGGCTATCGGCTTTGTCGCCGGTCCGAAAAACTCTTACAGCGGGAGGCAGCGATTACGAGGCTATAAACAAGCGCTTGCTGATGCCGATATTGAAGCCCAACCTAGCTGGGTGCAAAACTGCCTGCCCACGACCACTGCTGGGGAAGAGAGTGCCAATTTGCTGCTGAATGCCAATCCGGAGTTATCAGCCCTCTTTTGTTATAACGATCTAGTCGCTTTGGGCGCGCTGCGGCAGTGTGCGGCATTAGGATATCATGTGCCCGGTGACATCGCTGTGACCGGATTTGATGACATTATGCTGGCTGGCGTTGTGACGCCCGCGCTTACAACCTGCCATGTGCCTCGCGCAGAGATTGGAAGCCGGGCGGTAAAAATGCTGCTTGACTGTATTGACGGCGAAATAAATAGCTGTGACGAAATTGTAATCAAACCGGAACTAATTATTCGTGATAGCACAGTAGTTAAAGAGCTCGCCAATTATTGACAATTTGAAGAGGAAGATGCAGTTTTTCTTATCAGTGACAAGATGAAATCTTGTCCTACATAGATAGAGGAGGTGATTGATAGCAGAGAATTGATAGTAGGGAGAAAAAGTGTAGCGGCTGCCAGGTGGCGCTGATACGACGAGACCATTTTTTTCGCTCCCGCTGCTGCTGACTTGGTCATCAGTGGTTGAAAAAGTGTTTTCGGAATTGTCTTAGGAGCACACCCACGTTTGTCACGGAGGACGAATATGAAGACCAGATCAAGATCGATTTGGAACCTAATGTTTCTGTTGAGTTTATTGTTAGTTTTCAGCCTGGTGTTAGTTGCTTGTGGCGGATCAGAGCCAGCAGAAGCGCCCGCTCCAGAGGTAGTTGAGGTCACGCGTGTTGTGACCGAAACCGAGACCATCACCGAAGAAATAGAAGTAACGCGTGTTGTTGAGGGTGAAACCATCACCGAAGTAGTAGAGGTGACGCGCGTAGTAGAAGCCCCGGCTGAAGAAGCGGCCGAAGAAGCGATGGACGATTCGATGTATCATGAAGCGCCAATGCTGATCGCGAGGGTCGCTTCTGGCGATCTTCCGCCAGTAGAGGAACGTCTGCCCATCGAACCGCTGGTTGAAGAAGTAGTCGACGGCATCGGCCAATACGGCGGCACCTTGCGCCGCGCGTTCCTTGGCCCTGGCGACCATAACAACTACACTCGTGTCGTTTATGATGCCCTCGTGCGCCATGCGCCTGATGGCAGCGAAGTCATTCCGCATATCGCCAAGGGTTGGGAATCGAACGACGATTTCACCGAATGGACCGTTTTCCTGCGTGAAGGCATGAAATGGTCGGATGGCGCACCGTTCACTGCCGACGACATCATGTTCTGGTATGAGAATATCCTTTTGAACGAGGACCTCATTACCGCAATGCCTGTCTGGATGCAGAATGCGGATGGATCCGTGGCCACAGTTGAAAAGCTGGATGATTACAGTGTTAAGTGGACCTATGGCCAGCCAAACACAGCTTTCTTGCTGGATCTGGCCAATAAGGATGGCGCTGACAAGGAAATGTCCAACCTGTCTTTTGTTCCCGCCCATTACCTGATGGATTATCATCCTGATTTTGCAGACGAAGCAGAGCTGCAAGCGAAGGTTGACGCAGCCGGGTTTGATACCTGGGTAGAGCTCTTTGCTGTCCAATCGATGCCACACGTCAGCGGCACCCGTCCGAGCACGGCTGCTTGGGCTCCGAATGGAACCAACACCTCCGACCAGGTCTTTACCATCACCCGCAATCCTTACTACTTTGCCGTTGATCCGGAAGGCAACCAGCTGCCCTATATTGACGAGGTACGTTTCACCTTCTTCGCCGATCAAGAAACCTTGAATTTGGCTGCCGTTGCCGGTGAGATCGATATGCAGGGCCGGCACATCCAGATGAGCTCCTACCCGGTGCTCAAAGAAAATGAAGAAGCGGGCAACTACCGTGTGATCACCTGGCCCACTTTCGGCGGCTCCGATGCCGTGGTCATGTTCAACCAAACCTGGATAGCCAATGATCCCGTCCTTGGCGCACTGTTCCAAGAAAAGGACTTCCGTGTCGCCCTGTCCCATGCCATCGATCGCAATGCGATTGTAGAGTCGGCCTTCCTGGGACTTGGCGAACCGCGCCAGGCCGTACCCGCACCCTTCCATCCCTATTACCCAGGGGATGAGTGGGCCTTCAAATACACCGAACTCGATCTGGACACGGCCAACTCACTCTTGGATGGCCTCGGTCTGACCGAACGCGACGGTGATGGCATGCGCCTCCTGCCCGATGGCAATCCGATGGACATTGAGATTGGCGTGGTACCGCAGTTCGGCAACTGGCCCGACATCGCCCAATTGATCGTCGAAGATTGGGCGGATGTTGGCGTCAGGGCCCATGTGGAAATTCGCGAGCGCACGCCTCATTTCGCCATGAGACCCAATAATGAACTGATGGCCGAACTCTGGAATGACGATACCACCGGCTTCCCCTTCAGCGGTGCACCTAAACAGGATATCCGCAGTTCCATCGCTTTGACCTTCGGTCCTCTCTACCGGGTCTGGTATGAAACTGATGGAGCCGAAGGTCTCGAGCCGCCCGATGAGATCAAGCAGCTCGTCGCGATCATTGACGAGGCAAAGGTCTCAGGTCCTGAGCGTCAGGTTGAGCTGGCTCAGGAGTTGTTCAAGATTTGGGCCGACAACGTCTATGAGATCGGCACTGTTGGCCTGACTCCCATGGTTCAAGGTGTGGTCGTCGTCAATGACAGTCTGATGAATGTCCCCGAAGTGGCAGGGAATGACTGGCCCCTGCGCACGCCCGGCGACACCCGTCCCGAGCAATTTTTCTTTGCACAGTAGAGATTAGATAGAATGGTCCAATCTTCAAGATTGGACCATTCTTGGGTTTCTCGATGAGATTGGACCATTCTGCGAGAATGCGTCCAATCTGGTGGCCCCTTATACTGCCCGGATTGAGGTAATCTTTTATGTCTCAATACATCATCAAACGCCTGCTGCTGCTGCCCGTTCTGCTGGTCATCTTTTCGATTTTTGCTTTCGTCATCATCCAGGCACCACCAGGCGATTTTATATCGAGCTATATCGCTGATCTCACAGCTTCTGGTTCCTCAGTCGATCAAGCGCAGGTCGACGCCTTGCGCGAACGGTATGGCCTTGATCAGCCGATGTACATGCAGTATTTCAAATGGTCGAGTCGCATGGTCACGGGTGATCTTGGTTTCTCGCTCGATTGGCAAAGACCTGTCAAGGAATTGATTGGCGAGCGTATCGCCTTGACCGTTTTGCTCGGTCTTTTTACGTTTGCCTTCACCTGGCTCTTGGCAGTTCCCATTGGGATTATTTCGGCCGTTAAACAGTACTCATTCCTCGATTATTTTTTCAGCGTTTTTAATTACTTTGGCGTGGCCACGCCCACATTTATGGTCGCGCTGATCCTCATGTGGCTGGCTTTCTCCAAATTCGGCATCAGCGTGACCGGTCTTTTCTCAGCGGAATATATTGACGCTCCCTGGTCAGTAGATCGGGCACAAGATCTCTTACGGCATATCTGGCTGCCCATGGTCATTCTCGGCTTGGATGGCACGGCGCGGCTGGCGCGTATTATGCGCGCCAATCTCTTAGACGAACTGAATAAACCCTATGTGGAGATGGCCCGCGCCAAAGGCATGTCGGAGTGGAAACTGGTTTTAAAATATCCGGTGCGCCTCTCGCTTAACCCATTAGTCAGCACCATTGGCTGGTATTTGCCCTTGATTTTCTCAGGCAGTGTGATTGTGGCTACCGTTCTTAACTTGCCTACAATTGGGCCTATGCTGCTGCGGGCCTTGATCAGCCAGGATATGTTCCTGGCAGGCACAATAGTGATGATATATCTTTTCTTGGCTGTCATCGGTACCATTATCTCGGATATATTGTTGGCGTGGCTTGATCCGCGCATTCGCATGGAGTAGGCCGGCTATGAGTCCTGAACCTAATCCCACCGCAACGGGCCCCAAGATCGCTGTCCAACCGCCTAACTCGCAAGGTCCTCCCCGCGAGGAAGAAGTCGATTCGATTTATGTAGCCCCAAACTGGAAGTTGGTTTGGTGGCGTTTCAAAAAGCACAAGCTGGCTGTGGCCAGCAGCTTCGTCGTCATCCTGATCGCCATTATAGCTCTAGCCCCGGGCTTTTTCAGCACGCAGGACCCGCATGAGTCCGAGGCTACGGAGTTGTTCATTCCACCCCAACGTCTGCACTTCTTCGACGAGGGCCGGCTGCAGTTGTTTGTATACGCGGTCACCGGCGTTCGTAATCCGGAGACCCTGCGCATGGAATGGCAGACCGGGTCTGAGGAAAAGATCTATTTGCAGCTCTTCACCCAGGGATATACCTACGAGGTACTCGGACTTTTCGAAACCAACCGCCACTTTATTGGCCTGGAAGATCCTGAATCGGATGACTACTTCCATTTGCTGGGCACAGATCGACTGGGACGTGATCAATGGTCACGCCTGATATACGGCACGCGCACATCTTTATCGATTGGTTTGATTGCCGTTATCATCAGCACGATCCTGGGCATTGTTCTTGGCGGGCTGTCAGGTTATTACGGTGGAACCACTGATATGATGATTCAGCGCTTGATCGAACTGCTGCAATCACTGCCGGCTGTTCCCATCTGGCTTGCCTTATCGGCGGCCATGCCACGCACCTGGTCGGTGGAGCAGACTTATCTGGCGATCACAGTTATTCTGGCCTTGATCGGATGGACAACCCTGGCGCGCGAGATCCGCAGCCGTTTCCTGTCGCTGCGGGAGGAAGATTTTGTGGTCGCGGCCAAATTGTCGGGGTCAAAAGAAGCACGTGTTGTCTTCCGCCATATGATGCCGACCATGTACAGTCATATCATCGCTGCCGTGACGCTGGCCATTCCGGTCATGATTATCAGCGAAACTTTCCTAAGTTTCTTAGGTCTGGGGCTGCGCCCACCGGCCATTAGTTGGGGTGTACTGCTGCAAGAGGCGCAAAACTTACAATCTATCGCCCTGGCCCCCTGGCTGTTATTACCCGGTTTGGCTGTGGTCATCACGGTTTTGACCATGAACATTATGGGCGACGGCCTGCGTGATGCGGCCGATCCTTATAGCCATTAGTAAGAACGAAAAACCGGTTTTTCTAGATTTTTCAGTCACATTTCCTCAAGGAGAAAAACCGGGTTTCTAAAATTAGGATGGTATGGATAACGATAAAAAAACCTTACTCTCAATAAAAAATTTAAAAACCTACTTCGTAATGGATGAAGGTACAGCGATGGCTGTCGACGGCGTCAGCTTTGATGTTTATGAGGGACAGGTTGTTGGCGTCGTCGGTGAAAGCGGCTGTGGTAAGAGCGTGACCATAAAATCAGTCTTACGCATTGTGCAGAAACCGGGAAAAATTATCGGCGGTGAAATACTCTGGTGGCGCCAGCTTGAGGAAGGGCAGGAAGAGATGATCGATCTGGCCCAATTGGACGCTCAGGGGAAAAGGATGCGTTCGATTCGCGGCGGCGAAATTGCCTTGATCCCACAGGAACCGATGGCCGCATTCAGTCCGGTCCATACTATCGGCAGCCAAATCATCGAGGCAGTTCGACTGCACATGGACGTGAACAAGAAGGAAGCCAAGCGCATCGCCATCGAAAGACTTCACGAGGTTGGGATGCCTAGCCCTGAGCAGCGATTGGATGCCTACTCGTGGGAATTGAGTGGTGGTTTGCGCCAGCGGGCCATGATCGCCATGGCTCTGTCCTGCAATCCGCGGCTGCTGATCGCCGACGAGCCAACGACCGCCATCGACGTGACGACCCAGGCCCAGGTCTTGAATCTCCTGCGGCGCTTGCAGCAAGAACATAATATGTCGATTATCTTCATCACCCACGATTTGGGCGTCATCGCCCAGGTAGCAGATTATGTGGTGGTGATGTACCTGGGCCGTATCGTGGAGACGGGACCGGTGGATGATATCTTCCATAATCCGCAGCATCCCTACACTATTGCCCTCCTGGAATCAATCCCGACAATTCACTCAAAATCTAAGGAATTCTTGCCAACTATCGAGGGTTCTATCCCGCATCCCTTTAACAGGCCGGCCGGCTGCCCATACTACCCACGCTGTTCCGCTTTCATACCTGGCACATGTGATAAGCGAACCCCCGCCTTGAAGGTTGTTAATAAAAGACAATCTGTGAGTTGTTTTTTGCACCACAGCAGTTCCGAAGAAGAGAGCGAAGCAGTAAAAGATCAAGCAGGATAAAGTTCAATTTAACGAAATTTTGTATTAGGTAAGGGGTGTGTTTCAAATGAGTTGGTAAATCGAAATGGGACACGGAGGAGACGGAGGAACACGGAGATGAAGAAGGTAAAATCAGTGCTCATCTGTTCTTGTCAGCGTCCAGTTCCGACTGAAATGATACACACCTTTAGACAAACTATATGGCGGAAAAAACGAAAAGCAAGCCAATTATTCTTGAAGTAAACAAGCTCAAGAAATATTTCCCTATTCAAAAGGGATTTTTCAAGCGTGTTGTGGGCGAGGTTCGAGCCGTTGATGACGTAAGTTTCTTCATTAATGAGGGTGAAACCCTGGGTCTTGTCGGCGAAAGCGGTTGTGGAAAAACAACGACGGCGCGCTGCATTTTACGGGCGACCGAACCGACCGAGGGCAAGATTCGCTTTCTGAAAGGGTCGGGTGAAAAAGTGGACATTGCCACCATACCCGACGAAGAAATGCGTGTCCTGCGCAGTGAGATACAAATGATCTTTCAGGATCCGTATGCCTCGCTGAACCCGCGCCATAATATTTTTGACATCGTTGGCGAGCCCCTTTTTGTGATCAAGCAGATGACCAACCGCGAGGAGCGGCAGGAACGCGTGCGGGAACTGCTGCAGCTTGTTGGGCTGCGTCCCGAATACATGCAGCGCTTTCCCCATGCTTTCAGCGGAGGCCAAAGACAGCGTATTGTCATCGCTCGTGCTTTGGCCTTAAATCCGCGCCTGATTGTGGCTGATGAGCCCGTCTCAGCTTTGGATGTATCGGTGCAGGCTCAAGTGCTGAATTTGATGTTGGATTTGCAGCGGAAGCTCAATCTTACCTACCTCTTTGTGGCCCACGACTTGAGTGTCGTGAAGCATATCAGCGACCGCGTGGCGGTTATGTATGTTGGGAAAATCGTGGAGATATCGCCCACCGACGAACTCTATTACAAGCCTCTCCATCCCTATACGGAGGCCCTGATGGAAGCAGTTCCTGTTGCTGATCCGCGCGTACGTTCAGCCATGACCGAGCTTGAAGGTGATGTTCCAAGCCCTGCCGATCCACCTTCCGGCTGTTATTTCCACCCGCGCTGCCAGTATGCCATTGAAATCTGCTCCAAGGAAGCGCCAAAGTTAGTGGAACTTAGACCAGACCACTATGTAAGCTGTCACCGGGCGTATGAGTTAACCCTGGAGGGCATTGGCGAACTCGACCAAGTGTAGGATGCTGAAAAAAGTGGGAGGATGCTAGATGGATACAGTTCGTTGGGGCATTATCGGCTGTGGCGATGTCACTGAAGTAAAGAGCGGGCCGGGATTTCAGAAAGCGCGCAACTCCAGTCTCGTGGCAGTGATGCGTCGCAATGGCGATCTGGCCAAAGATTACGCTGAGCGGCATGGCGTGCCTAAATGGTACGATGACGCGCAGGATCTGATCGACGATCCCGACGTGAATGCCATATACGTGGCCACACCCCCGTCTTCGCATATGGCATATACACGCCAGGCGGCAGAAGCTGGCAAGCCGGTCTATGTCGAGAAACCAATGGGTTTGAATTATTCGGAGTGCCGGGAAATGAACGACGTCTGCAAGGCGGCGGGCGTCTTACTATTCGTTGCCTATTACCGGCGTGCCTTGCAGCGCTTTTTGAAGATTAAGGAGATGCTGGATGAGGGTGCGATCGGTCGTGTACGTTTCGTCGACATCACACTCTACCAACCGGCGCGACCCCATTATGAAGATGCGCAAAATTTGCCCTGGCGCGTCTTACCGCAAATTGCCGGCGGTGGTATTTTCGTTGACCTGGCCTCACACCAGTTGGACTTTCTTGATTTTGTGTTGGGCCCCATCCGGCAGGCACAGGGGTATGCGGCAAGCCAGGCGGGCGAGTATCCGGCCGAAGATATTGTCAGCGGTTCATTTATGTTTGAATCCGGTGTTCAAGGCACGGGTAATTGGTGTTTTAACGCTTTTGAAGAAGTAGATCGCACGGAGATTGTCGGCGATAAAGGTCGAATCAGTTATTCCACCTATGATGCACGGCCGATCGAATTGACGACCGCATCCGGAACAAGTGAATTCACGATCGACTATCCGGCACACATCCAGCAGCCGCTGATCCAGACCGTGGTCGATGACCTGCTCGGGAACGGGCAGTGCCACAGCACTGGTGAGAGCGGCGCGCGAGCGACCTGGGTGATGGACCAGATGCTGGCAGGGTATGGAGCGGGCAGTGAACAGTAATCAGTGAAGATTTGTCCTAGCTAGAAGGAATTAGTGGGTATGAACTACATATTTTCAACAGAACAACCGCAGCGTTATCGTTTTCCGACGCATATCAATGACTTGGTTATGGATCGATCTGAGGCGACGGCCAGCGAAGTTTTTATCGTGATTATTGAACCGGGAAGCGCGCCACCGCTTCACCAACACGACGACACAGAACAGGTGTTTTACGTACTGCAGGGAGAGGGACGGCTGGAAATCGGGGCTGAGAAGGAAAGATTCGCGGTCAATCGTGGAGATGTCGTTCGTATCCCTGTGGCTACCCCGCACAGGATCCATTGTACAGGCAATGAACCTTTGCGATACCTGGCCATAGACTGCTTCCCTGGTTCCCGGCCTGAGGCCGAACCGACCTGGGACGCCCATGTGCGGACCGTATGCAACGAACAGGGATGGGATTACAGTGAGGTCCGCGAGGAGTAGGATGCGCATCGAGGCCCGTTTTGCCGATTTACTTGCAATCTACCGTGCCGAACTGCTGGAGCGCACTGTGCCTTTCTGGTTAACCTACGGTATTGACTGGGAGCACGGCGGCATACTCACTTGCATTTCGGATGAAGGCCAGGTGTTGAGCACAGACAAATATATGTGGTCGCAGCTGCGTGCTATCTGGACTTTCTCTGCGTTGTATAACCATATCGAAGCGCGGCAGGAATGGCTGGATGTGGCACGCCATATTTATGATTTCGCGAAGCAGTACGGCCATGATCAAGACGGCCGTTGGGTTTTCGCCGTCGATAATCGCGGTCACGAACTCCAAGGAGCTACGAGTATTTACGCCGATGGATTTGCCATCTACGGTTTGACTGAACTGGCGCGGGCTTCCGGTGACCAGGAGGTGATATCTCTGGCGTTGGAAACCTATGAAAATGTACAGCACCGTTTAGCACGACCGGGCTCTTACGAAACAGCGCCATATCCACTGCCAGATGGGGTCAAAGCACACGGCGTCTCTATGATATTTTCTCTGGTATTTCATGAACTGGGCCTCTTGCTCAATGATGAGGCGATTCTCGCCGCGGGCCTGGCGCAAGCGGAAGAGGTTATGACCGCCTTCCTGCGGGCCGATGAGGGTATCGTTTACGAGTACGTCACCCTGGAAAACGAGCTGATCGATTCACCACAGGGGCGGGCCATCGTTCCCGGCCATGCCATCGAATCGATGTGGTTCATGATCCACATATACCAGCACTGGCAGAACCAGGCCAGGATCGATGAAGCGACAGCGACGATCAAGCGGCATATTGAATATGGCTGGGATGACCAGTATGGTGGCATTTTATTGGCCCGAGATAGAACTGGCGGCGAACCTTGGTGGCCGTTCGCGGAAAGCAAGCTGTGGTGGCCGCACACGGAAGCGCTGTATGCCTTGCTGCTGGCTTACGAACAGTCGGGCGGACAGTGGGCGTTGGATTGGTACACCAGAGTGCATGATTACGCCTTTGACCATTATCCAGTGCCCATTTACGGCGAGTGGACACAAAAATTAAATCGACAAGGAAAGAAATTTACTGAAACGGTCGCTTTGCCGGTCAAGGATCCTTTCCACCTGCCGCGATCGTTGATTTCCTGCATTTCCGTGTTGGAGCGCCTGACTGCTGAAGCGGAAATAGAGGAGCGCGCGCTTTGAGTAAGCCCAATCTGCTTTTCTTAATGACCGATCAGCAGCGCGCGGACACCATCGAACCGCAAACAGCGTGCCAGACACCTAACATAGACCGGCTGGCCGCAGGCGGCACGCGCTTTTCGCGCTGTTATACGGTCAACCCTATCTGTTCGCCGGTGCGCGCCAGCTTGATGACAGGTGTGCTGCCCCACACCCACGGTATGGTCGATGTCACACACGCTGTGCCCGACTACCGGGCGAAATTCAATGCCACGCTGCCCGTCTGGCCGCGGCTGCTGCAAGAGGCGGGCTACGAGACCGCCTATTTCGGCAAGTGGCACGTGGAGCGCAGCGATCAGCTGCAGAACTTTGGCTTCGATACTTATGATGTAAAGCAGTACCAGCAAAAACTGGGACTGGTTGAGGTGGAAGAAGAGCTGAGTGAGCGCAAGATTGTGCGCCAGAAAGGGTACGGGGATTTTCTGCTTTACGGGATCAGTGATGAACCGCTGGAATCACTGCCGGAATATCGCATGTATTCGGATGGAATTGCCTTCCTGGAAAAAGCGGCAGCCGATCCAGAACGGCCGTGGGCTTTGTTCCTGAGCACAGAAGCGCCGCACGATCCGTACGTCGCTCCGCGAAGCATCTATGAACGCTATAACCTTAAAGATATCCCCCCACCGGCGAACTTTGAGGACGACCTGGCCGGCCGACCGGCGATCTACCGGCGCATCCAATCCGTTTGGGATGATCTGACCTGGGAGGATTTCGCCAAAGCCACTGCTTGTTATTACGCCAACTGCACGATGGTTGACGAGCAGATCGGGCGTATACTGGGAGCCCTGGAAATATTGGGCATGGCTGAGAATACGGTGGTGGTTTTTACGTCTGATCACGGCGATTATATGGGCGATCACCGCCTGATGCTGAAAGGCATCCCTCCTTTTGAAGGGGCCTACCGCATCCCGCTTATTCTCAATGGACCGGGGATCCCGGCGGCCCGCGACGTAAGCGAAATCGTCAGCCTGCTCGATCTGCCGCCAACGCTAAGTGAACTGACGAGCGGAGAGAAATTTTCCTGTGATGGCCGTTCGCTGCTGCCCCTGCTGGGCGACGCGCCCCTTAACCAGGTTCAGGGATGGGATTGGGACGGTGAAGCGTTCGCCGAATGTCACGGTCAGCGTTTTAGCTACAGCCAACGCATTCTGTGGTGCGGCAATAACAAGTACGTCTTTAACGGTTTTGCTGAGGATGAGCTCTATGACCTAGCCACCGACCCGCAAGAAATGCAAAACCTGGCCGTTGATGCCGCGCATGAAGCGCTTTTAGAAAGTATGGCGGCCAGAATGTGGGAAATTATGCGAGGGACGGACGACAAGACGATGGTCGAGGCGCAGTACGGCATGTTTCGTTACGCCCCGGTCGGGCCGCAATTGGGGCTGGAGAGTTAATCATGAATGGAACAAGTGAACGTTTTGCGTTGGTGAACGGCCGTGTAGTCACGCCGCATGCCGTAGAGAGTCACAAAGCTGTGATCGTTGAAGATAGGACCATTGCCGGCATAATTCCGGTTGCCGATCTGGTTGACGCGACCTTAGAAATCGACGTGGGCGGACGGCTGATCTTGCCCGGCCTGATCGATATCCACACGCACGGCGCGACCGGCCATACCTTTAACGAACCGACCGCGAAAGCATTCGGCGTAATCACCCGCGAAAACGCGCGGCGGGGGGTGACCTCGCTTCTGGCCACGCCGGCTACGGCTCCCATAAATAACCTGCTGGACTGTTTGCAGTTTAGCCGCGATTGGATGGCCGGGGATCGGGCGGGGGCCCAGGTGTTGGGCGTGCATCTCGAAGGCCCCTATTTCGATCTGGCCCAGGCAGGGGCGCAGGACCCGGCCAATGTCCGCAATCCGAATGACGGCACCGTTGATCAACTGCTGCAGCATCACGACATCATCCGCATGGTTTCCTTCGCACCGGAACTGCCGGGCGCGCTTGCGTTAACGAGCCGTCTCGTGGAACTGGGCATTGTGGCCGCGGCGGGCCACAGTTCGGCCAAAGAAGAGGAAGTTGCCGCGGCCATCGAGCGCGGCTTGAGCCATATGATCCATATCTGGAGCGCGCAGTCGACGACGGTGCGCGAAGGACCGTGGCGCAAACCGGGCCTGCTAGAAGTATCGCTGACCTACGATGACCTGACCGTGGAAATGATCAGCGACAATAAGCATTTGCCACCCACGTTGATGAAACTGGCCTATAAATGCATTGGCCCAGATCGCCTGTGCGCGATCTCTGATGCCACCAGCGGCGCTGGATTAGCGGAAGGCTCACGATTCCGGATGGGTGAATTGGAGTACGAAGTTCATGATGGCGTCGGCATGATGTTTGACCGTTCCTGTTTCGCAGGCAGCACCACATTGCTGAATGATATGCTGCCGGTGCTGACGGAGGTCGTGGGTATTCCACTGCCGGAAGCGGTACGTATGGCTTCCCTGACGCCCGCGCGCATCATCGGTGTCGACGATCATAAGGGCAGTTTGGAAGCAGGCAAGGATGCTGACATCGCCGTGTTTAATGATGATTTTACAGCCTGGGCTTCCCTGGTAAACGGCCGTTGGGCCGTGGAACCGGAAGTTGGGGCAGAACTTTAAAGGAGAGCTATTTTGACTACAGATACACTTTTGGAAACGACAGTAGATTCGCTGCCTGTTACTGTTTACAGGACAAATGAAGCAATGGGAGGGGCGGCAGCGGCGGAAGCGGCGCGGATAATCAAGGCGGCCATCGATGAAAAGGGAGCGGCCAATATCATCATCGCCACCGGAAATTCGCAGCTTACCTTCTTACAGGCATTGAGAGAGAAGGAGGGCTTAGATTGGTCGAAGGTCACCATCTTCCACATGGACGAGTACATCGATTTACCGGAAGGACACCCGGCCAGCTTCCCGACTTTCTTACACCGCAAGCTGCTCGACCATATTCCCGAACCGGCAGCCTTTTATCCGGTCGTGGCCCGGGCGGGACAAATTGAGACTGACTGCGCCGACTACGCGGAACTGCTGCGCGCCCATCCGGCGGATCTCTGTGCGATGGGCATTGGTGAAAATGGGCATATCGCCTTCAACGATCCCCCCTTTGCCGAATTCGACGATCCCGTCCTGGTGAAGGTTGTTCGCCTCGATGAGATGTCGCGCAAGCAGCAGGTTGGTGAAGGGCACTTTGGCGGTCTGGACGAGGTGCCGACCCACGCCATTACCCTGACAATACCCGCACTCCTGGGGGCGGAACGGGTCCTCTGTATCGTTCCTGAGGAGCGAAAGCAGATTGCTGTCGATCAATCGCTTAATGGGCCGATTACGGAATCGTGCCCTGCTTCCATCCTGCGGGAAAAACCACACGTCCATCTTTATCTAGACGCGAATGCGGCGGCCAAGGCGTACCCAAAATTATGAATTCCCGCGAGCGTGCGCTAACTGCTTTTGATCACCGCGAGGCGGACCGCATTCCCTTTGACATGGGCAGTGTGCAAGTGACAGGCATTCAAGAGAGTGCCTATCGCAATCTGCGCCAGGCGCTGGGCTTGCCGCAAACGCCGGTTGTACTTTGTGACACGATTCAGCGGCTGGCGACGGTTGAAGACGATCTGGCCGAACGATTGGGCATTGATTTTCGCGGGCTTTACCCGCTAAACAGCCACAATTGGGGCATCGAGGTGTTCGACTCCGGCGAGAACTGGGCATTTACAGATGAGTGGGGCATTACGCACCACATGCTGAAGGAGAGCGCACTTTATTACAGTATATTTGAAGTGCCGCTGCCCAAAATCGATTTTACAGAAGAAGAGATCGAGCAGTTTCCGTGGCCGGATATGGGTGCATGCTGGCGCGTGGAGGGGCTACGCGAGCAGGCTGAGCAGTTTCGAGCTGACGGCTATGCCGTGGTCCTCAAGGATGCTTTTGCGGGCATCTTTGAATTTGCTCAGCGCCTTGTCGGTATGGACAAATTATTGTTGTTGATGGCCCTGGATGAAAAGAAAGCAGGCCTGCTTTTTGAAAAGATGTTGGAATTGAAGCTGGATTACTGGCGGACGGCATTGTCGGAGTTGGGTGACTTGGTAGATGTGGTCACCTACGCCGACGATTACGGTACGCAGGAGTCGCAGTTGATTTCCCCGGCCATGTTCCGCAAACAACTGAAGCCGCTGGTACGGCAGGTATTTGCGCTGCAAAAAGAGCTCGCGCCGCTGGCGAAACGCTTCTTCCATTCCGATGGCAATGTACGGCCGTTAATCCCTGATTTCATCGAGATAGGCGTCGACATCCTCAACCCGCTGCAAACCACGGCCAAAGGCATGGATGCCTCGGCGATCAAACAGGAGTATGGCAAAGACCTCATCTTCTGGGGAGCAGGCGTGGATACACAGGGCATTCTGCCCAGGGGCACGCCGCTGGAAGTGAAGGATGAAGTCAGGCGCAATATCGAGATTTTGGCCCCCGGAGGAGGGTACGTATTTAACACGGTGCATAATATTCAGGCCGATGTGCCACCGCAAAATATCGTGGCCATGTGGGAAGCACTGCAAGAGTATGGCGTTTACTAAATTTGCAGATGATCTTTTTTGCGGAAGGTGGCGTTGAGAGTCTATTTTCCCAGAAACTAAACGATTGATTGTGTATAAACGCAGCCTAATATTTTCGGGAAAGTAAGGCAGGGGATTTGATTATGAAAGTGCTATTTATTGGTGGAACAGGCGTGATCAGTACCGCCTGCACCAAACTGGCGGTACAGCAAGGAATTGACCTATTTCTACTGAACCGCGGGCAGACGGACAAAGTTGTGCCTGATGCCGTAAACACAATTGTTGGCGACATCAATGATCCGGCCATCCATGAGATCCTGGCCGGGCACACATGGGACGCCGTGGTGGATTGGATCGCTTTCACGCCTGACCAGGTGCAGCGCGATATCGATCTGTTTAACGGCCGTACGAACCAATACATCTTCATCAGTTCCGCATCCGTTTACCAGACGCCGCCCGCTAATCTACCAGTGAAGGAGTCAACGCTGCTCGACAATCCCTATTGGTCTTACTCGCGCGATAAGATCGCCTGCGAGGATCTGCTGGTAGAGGCTTACCGTGACGACAAATTTCCGATGACCATCGTTCGACCTTCGCATACCTATGATCCGAGCAAGATCCCACTGCTTGGTGGCTACACAACTTTACATCGTATGCTCCAGGGGCAGAAGGTTATTGTTTATGGTGACGGTACTTCCTTATGGACCTTGACGCATACCAGGGATTTCGCCAAGGGTTTTGTGCCGCTGCTGGGCAATTCGCGCGCGATAGGCGACTCTTTCCACATCACTTCTGAAGAGTGGCTGAACTGGAATCAGATCTATGAGCTTATGGGTCAGGCGATGGACGTGGAGCCACGGCTGGTGCACGTCCCTTCGGACCTGATTGCTGCTTACGATGCGGAGATAGGCGCGGGTTTGCTGGGTGACAAGTCGAACAGCATGATCTTTGACAACAGCAAGATCAAGCAGCTGGTGCCGGATTTCGCCTGCACGATTCCCTTCTCCCGCGGCGCAAAGGAGATCGCTGCCTGGTACGCCGCCGACGCAACGCGGCAGGAGGTCGATGAAGAATTGAACGCGCTGATGAATAGGATCCTTGATGCTTATGGAGCAGCATTTCCAAGACGATAAGTTTGGAGCTGGGTGATATGAAGGGGATCAGCGCCGATCAATTCATACCGATCGAACTCGTTTTTAATCCGAACTGGTGGTACCAGACGGCCGGTATCTCCTTCGATGAACCGTTTTATTTCGACCCACAGACGCGTATAGAGAACGATGTGATTATGCGCCGCGTTCTCTACGAACGATTTGGTGAGTTAGGCATGGGCGAAGCGGACCCGCAGCCACGGCCGATCATCGGTTCGCAGCATGTCGCTGGGGGCTTTATTATCCCCGCCTTGTTGGGCGCGGAGATCCGCTTTGAGAAAGACGCCGCGCCACAGCCAATGCCCGTACACATGAGGATAGAGCAGATCGAAGCGCTCGAAAAGCCTGATTTCCGCACAACCTGGCCGATGAACGAGTTCATCGATCAGATGGATGCCCTGGAAGCGGCATACGGAACTGTCGTCGGCGGGATGAATACCGATGGCCTGCTCAATGCCGCTTACCATTTTTACGGCCAGGATCTTTTCCTCGATTTTTACGAGGCACCGCAGCGCGTGAGTCGTTTTCTAGACATGATCGGCGAGTTGATTGTCGACGTCGCCCTGTATATGCGCGAGCGCACCGGTGAGGTTTCGATTTCCGTCAACCGCATGGTCGAACGAGTAGATCCCCGCTTGTTTTTTCATGCCAATTGCTCAGTGCAGATGATCTCGCCGAATAGCTATCGCGAGATGCAATTGCCAACAGAGCAGCGTATGGCGGAGCGGATTCGGCCGTATGGCATCCATCACTGCGGCAACAACCTGCACAAAATCGCCCCGGTGTATGCCGATCTGCCGTTATCGATGGTTGATGTCGGTTGGGGATCAGATGTGGCCAAGGTGCGTGAAGCCCTGCCAGAGGTTTTTCTTAACCTACGCCTGAATCCAGTGCGCATGCTTACGGCCACGGCGCAGGAGATCGCCGCGGATGCAGAAGGCCTGCTCAGCGCCGCCGGCTCTCTTGAAAACGCGGGCGTCTGCTGTATCAACATGGACTATGGCACGCCTGATGAAAACATTTTTGCCATGTACGAAGTAGTACAAAGATTCAGGAACTTGGGGAGTTGAGCGAGGAAAGTATGAGCACACCCTGGAAACGATTTGTAGAAGCGGCGCATTTGGGGGAACCGGATAAGGTTCCGGTTGCCCTGATTGTCGACAGCCCCTGGCTGCCCGGCTACGCTGGAATCAACACGCTTGACTACTTTCTATATCCCGAGAAATGGTTGAAGACCAACTTGGATCTGCTGGATCGTTTCCCAGATGCCGTTTGGATTCCCGGCTTTTGGCTTGAGTACGGGATGGCTGATCTGCCGTCCGCCTTTGGTGCGCGTTTGCATTTTTACCAAGACCGGCCTCCTTCAATTGAACCGATGACCACGGACATCAAGCAATGGGCCAATGCGCCGCTGCCTGATGTCGAGGAAGATGGTTTGATGCCTCTTCTTCTGCGCCTCTACGATACGATGGAGCAGCACCTGAGGGCGGAGGGGTTGGGCATGAAAATGGTGGCCGCCCGTGGTCCCATGGTCACTGCTGGATTTCTGGCCGGTATTACCGATCTAATGATGGGAATGGTTTTGCAGCCGGATGAAGTCAACCAGTTTTTGGAGAAAGTCACGACGACGATCATTAAGTGGCTAAACGCGCAGTTGAAGCGCCTGCATGACCCTCAAGGAATTATGCTGCTGGATGACGTCGTGGGTATGGTATCCCCTAAACATTACGAGTCGATAGTCGCACCCCATTTAAAGCGCATCTTCAGCGAATTTGATGGCCTGATCAAGATTTATCATAACGACACTCCCTGTGCAAAGCTGCATGGCCCGTTGGCCGAGGCCGGCTTTGACGTCTTTAACTTCTCGCACAAAGCGGATATCGGTGAGGTCAAGCGCGAGATGGGGCATCGCGTGGCCCTGATGGGTAATGTCGCACCCTTGGACCTAGGGGTTAGAGGATCGCCGGATGAAGTGATGCAGGCGGGTTATGCGTGTCTCGACAAGGCGGCGCTGGGCGGGGGTATGATCCTCTCCTTTGGCGGCGGTGTTTCACCTGAGACGCCGGCGGAGAATATCGATGCACTTCTGATCGCCGCGCGCACCTGGCCCGGTTATAAGGCAACAACAGACTCGGGAAAGGAGTCCTGATTCATGACAGCAAGCAGATATCACCTCCCAGAAGATCGATATTTTGATCCCGATCCGGCGCAGAAGAAAATGGCCGTCGATCTTTATAGCTCACTTGCCGATGTTCCCCTGATTTGCCCGCATGGACATGTTGATCCACGCTTGTTCAGCGACCCGAATTTTACCTTTGGCTCGCCAACGGAACTGCTGATCATTCCCGATCATTACGTTTTCCGTATGCTTTATTCGCAGGGTATCGCTCTTGAAGATCTAGGTGTGCCGCGCATAGATGGCGGCGCGGTTGAAATAGATCATCGTAAAATCTGGCAGACCTTCGCAGAAAATTTGCACTTGTTTAGGGGCACGCCATCGGGTATGTGGCTGCAAGATGAGCTGCATTTTGTATTCGGAATTGAGGAGAAATTGAATAGGAAGAATGCACAGGCGGTTTATGATGAGATAAATGCCAAATTAAAGTCTCCTGAATTTAGCCCGCGCACGCTTTTTGAGCGCTTTAATATTGAGGTGCTGTGTACGACGGACGCGGCGACGGATAGATTAGAACATCACCAAGCGATTCAGGCAGACGAATGGAACGGCCGAATTCTGCCCACCTTTCGCCCAGATAATGTCGTCAACTTGCAAACCCCTGACTGGCACGGGCATATCGACAATCTGTCAGAGGTTTCCGGCATCGACATCACCGGATACGACAGCTTTATCGCCGCTTTGGAAAACCGGCGCACCTTCTTTAAGGAGAACGGAGCCAGGGCAACTGACCATGCCGCGCTCACGGCAGAAGTGGAAAGGTTGGATGATGGCCTGGCTGAGGCGATCTTCTTCCGCGCCTTGAAGGAGACGGGGACGGCCGAAGAGCAGCAGCGTTTCAGCGGGCACATGTTGCTGGAAATGGCGCGCATGAGCATTGAGGATGGTCTGACGATGCAGCTGCACGTGGGATCCTTCCGAAACCATAATCCCCTTGTCTATGAACGATTCGGGCTGGACAAAGGGGCGGACATCCCGATCATTACCGAGTTTACACGATCGCTGCGCCCGCTGCTTGCGACATATGGCAACGATCCGCGGCTTACGCTAATCCTCTTCAATTTGGACGAAACGAATTACGCGCGTGAACTGGCGCCCCTGGCCGGACATTACCCGGCAGTCAAATTGGGCCCGCCATGGTGGTTCCATGACAGTCTGAACGGCATCTATCGTTATTTTGACCAGGTAATGGAAACAGCCGGGATATATAACACGGCCGGCTTTAACGACGATACTCGCGCTTATCCTTCCATTCCTGTGCGGCATGACGTGTGGCGGCGGGCCAGTGCCAATTGGGTCGCCGGATTAGCGGTGCGCGGCATAGTCGATGAAGAAGATGCGTACGCGATAGTGCGTGCCCTGGCCTACGATTTAGCAAAAGAAGCGTACAATCTGTAAGAAGGGCGCAATTCATCAACGAGTTTGGTGGACGCGGCCAATCTGGAGCAAGCATAATGACCAAATTGATCTTTCCCGAAGGCAGCATCTATCCCAGCTCTATCGTCAGCCAGGAAAACACAAGCTATGCCCTGGCCAAATTGACCGAAACGGGTGAGAAAAGGGTGCTTGTGCAAGGGAATATGGATGGAATTGAGGGGGAGATGCGCAGCGATCTACTCGTCTGTGATCTGACTGCGGCCAATGCCGCCGTACTGCGATCGCGGCTCGACTGGCTGAACCCTGTTCCGTTGGGAAGGCAAACATCGTTTGGCTTTGGAGATCGCCTGGGATCAGCCACAGCGGGGCATGTCGCTTCTGTGCGCACCGCCGATTCCGAGTCGCGTATCGCCCCAATTTTTGCCCAGCAGTCGGTGCGCGAAAACAGCCGCACAGGCCGCACGCCACAGGAGGTCCTGGATGACGCCATGTGGGGTGTTTTGCAGGAGGGTTGGCGTGAACCGTGGGGTGCGGATGCCGACCATATCAAGGAAATGACCGATCTGGCGCCATTTATAGAAGCCGGCTATACCTTCTACACTATCGACCCCAGCGACTATGTTGACAATGAGGCACAGAGTGATAGCGTGGAGACGCTGTGGCAGAAAGCGCAGCGGCTGCCCTGGGATCACTTGAGAACCAACTACGAGACAATGTTGGATCAGTATACTGCCCAGCCGTTGGCGCTCGATGGCTTGACCCTTGAATTTGATGAGCAGACCTTTCTGCGTGCCCTGGTCAAGTATGGGCGGGCGATCTTGCATACGGCCGAAATTGCAGCTGTACTCGATGAAGCGATGACAGGCCGGGGATACGACCTGGAAATGTCGGTGGATGAAACGGAGACGCCCACTTCGATTCACGAACATTATTTTATTGCTAATGAGTTGAACGCGCGCGGCGTGCCTGTGATCAGTCTAGCTCCGCGCTTCGTCGGTAAGTTTCAGAAAGGGGTTGACTACATAGGCGATATCGACGAGTTTTCCGCCGAACTGGCCAAACATATGGCCATTCTGCACCATTTCGACAGCTATAAGATCAGCATTCACACCGGCTCGGATAAATTCAGCATTTATGGCATCATTAACGACCAGGCACGGGGGTACGCGCATGTCAAAACTGCAGGAACGAGTTACCTGGAAGCATTGCGGGTCGTTGCCGTCCTGAACCCGCCGCTTTTCAGGGAAATGTTAGATCTGGCCCACCAGAATTTTGAGAAAGACCGCAAAACCTACTTTGTGGATTGCCAACCGCAAAAAGTACCCACGGGGGAGCAGCTAGAAGATGGGCAGCTAATCGATCTGTTGGAGCAATTTGACTCCAGACAGCTGCTGCATGTCACCTTTGGCTCGATCCTGGATGCCTTCGGCGATGATCTAGATTCTATTCTAATAACCCATGAAGTCGAGTATCGGGCAGGCTTGGAAAAACACTTTGCGCGCCATTTACGGCCGTTTTGCTAAAGGAAGAATCATGAACCTACAAGAAGTCACACGATGGTACAATTTTAGCGGCAAGACCATCGTTATTACCGGGGGCACTGGTGTACTCGGCGGTGAAATGGCTTGTGCACTGGTTGGCTGCGGCGCCAACGTAGCCGTTCTGGACCGTAATCCCGATTTACCTGATTACCTCAAGCAGCCCATGGATGCCGGGCCCGGTAAATACATGGTAGTCTTTGGGGACGTGCTGGTTCGTGGGCAGTTGGAGTCGGTGGCCAATGAGATTCAGGCTGCATTCGGCGACATTGAGGTACTCATCAACGCCGCAGGAGGCAACCATCCACAGGCTACCACAAGCGCGGATGTCTCTTTCTTTGATCTACCCGATGAAGCACTGCGCTTCGTTTTTAACCTAAACATCGTGGGTACGATTTTGCCCTGCCAGGTGTTTGGACGCATGATGGCTGAAAAAGGGGAGGGGGTCATTCTTAACATCTCATCAATGAGCGCCTTTACACCGTTAACACGTATTCCCGGCTATTCGGCAGCCAAAGCCGGGGTGAGCAATTTTACGCAGTGGCTGGCCGTCCACATGGCCCAAGAGTACTCACCTAATATCCGTGTCAACGCTATCGCTCCCGGCTTTTTCCTGACCAAACAGAACCGCTTCTTGCTGACAGATGAAGCGAGTGGCGAGTTCACGGAACGCGGGCAGCAGATTATTGATCATACACCGATGACACGGTTCGGCGTGCCGGGAGATTTGCTGGGTGCGGTTTATTGGCTGCTGTCCCCGGCTTCGGCTTTCGTTACCGGCGTCGTGCTGCCAATCGATGGCGGCTTTGCCGCCTACAGTGGTGTCTAAATAATAGAGATCGAAGCGGTCGCAAACTTAGCACTCGGCTATCATAATCTAGACGAGATTGAATAGGCTCCCTATCCTGAGGTATACGACCGGTTGTAGATATCTAAGATTGAGTTTATCTCCAATTGAATGCTCTTTTCCAGAGGTTCTACAGTGTGCACGTCGAGGAGTCTGCAGGTCTCGGCGCGCGCTCGTGCGATACTGTCCATAGAAGCAGCAGCTCCCCCAACTAATCCCTGTCGTACTGCTAGCTGCGGCGCCCAGATCTCATTGGAATGCAGGTGCCGGAGAGTATGCTCGTTTGTTAGAACTTCACCGGAATCTGCCAATTCACGGAGCGTATCAAAAGCAAGATGATCCTCATCAACCTTAACGCCTGTCAGGGTGCGGAATATAGCCCCATACCCTTCATTATCGATCAAGATAGATTCGTATGATGTTAGTGTTGCGTTTGCCAGTCCGCCCAACCCGCCCAACAACGAGGGTCGTGCCAAAGCGATCAGCAGCCCGTTAAGTGTCTTTTCTGCTGCAGCCTGATAATCCAGATTTGTTGAGCTTGTATGGCCGTGAGCACATGATGGCATGCCTAGTTGATTTGAGAGTGATACGGTCATCTGCCGTATCAAGCCCGTCTCTGGCCCACCGGTGGTAGACGCCAATGTTCTCATGTCGGCAACACTCGGTGTATTCTGATTCAGGATTGGCAAGCCAGGCGATACGATGTGGGCTATTATTGCCGTCGCAAGAACTTCTGCGTGGCCTAAAGCAACGGTACTGGCAATCGTATAAGGGGAAGTTAATCCCATAACCGGATTGGTAAGGGCGATTATCGGCAGCCCATTTTCTGCGACACAAACTATTGCTTCTACGATGTCTTTTGGAAAAAAGAGAGGTGATATAGGACAGATAAAAGGCACGCAGAGCGGGAATTTCTTTAGTTGTTCGCTGTCTCCTTCACGCACAGCGGTGGCTATGTTTACAATGGTTTCTGCCTCGGCTCGATTTGTGACTCCCGGGCCGATAAGTGGTTTGGTCGTATTGGCGATGACTGCGGCGAAATCGCTGACCGTGGCCATATGTGGCGCTACGTCGTTAGCGTCTACTAACGAGACATAGACGGCGTGCAAATATTCCATAGCGTCCATAAGGCGCGTTGTATTTCGGACATCGTCTAGGGTACTGCGCCGTATATGACCGCTGTCAAAATCGTAAATATTTGGGAAAATGCCTGTGTTGATTCCGTAAGTATTATCTAGCCCAACAGTAATATGTGTCCCTAAGTTTCGCCCATAAACTTTAAAAGAGTCGGGGATTTCTCGTAAGGTCGCGTCGATTAATTCAGGTGATATGAAAACCCTTTCACCCTCTAGTCGACAACCTCTATCTGCCAGTTGTTCGCGTACCCATATGTGATCCGTTTTGATACCGATTTCCAACAGTATAGTAACAGCCGTTTTGTGGATATGTGAAAGGTCTTGCTGCGGTACAGATAAATATGGACCCATTGTCATAATCAATACCTAATCAGATTCTGCAGTCTGTATCTCAATTCTGCTCTCAATCAGGTCAGAAAAGTGATTGCAGTGCCGGTGATGGTTTACATTCTGGTAGTAGAAGACGCTCATAGCCCACCGCTGGAACAGTTATGAGACGTTCGCTGCATTGTATAGTAGTTGAAGGATTTGCTCCAGGGCAAGGCTTATTCTGATACCAGGAGATTCTTTGGATTAGTATGAATTTGTACCATACGAGACATGTTTTCTCTCACAGCGGTATTTCAACAGCCTGTGCAACAGCGCGCAGATTGGCTGCCGCCTGTTTGTAGGCTGTTTCATCCGGCAAATGTTCCAGCAGAAGCGGGATGTGTCCCGGCAGTTTGTGCAGTTCACGCAAAAAAGTTGGGTAATCGAGGAAACCCTGCCCAAGAAGTACCTCGTCTAGATGTACCGTCAATTGGCCGTGCAGGTTAATATCTTTGGCGTGGCATGTTTTTAGATGGGGGCCTAACATCTGCACGCACTCGCGAATCAGGCTGCCGTTGTCAAAATAGCGGCGCGGTGAATTGATGATGTTTACGGGATCGAGATGAACGCCGAAGGCTGTCCGATCAACTGCCTGTATCAGCTCAAGATAGGATTGTGGCGAGTCCGGAAGGGCCCAGGGCATCATTTCCAGAGCGTAGAAAGTGCGTGTGGGCTGTACGGTATCAATGATCAGGCGTATGCTCTCGACAATCATATCGAAAGTTTCGGCGTTGAGATTGTCGGGATGGGGGCCATCCCACTGTTCACCGCGCGATCCGGCAATATTTACACAGCAAACGGCGCCGATTTCTTCAGCCAGATTTAAAGCGGCCGTACATTTCTGGAAAGCGGCCTCCCTTTGCACTGGGTCGCTGCTGAGGGGATTGCTCCATGCGCCAACCTCAGCGATGGTGATGTCCGCTTTCTGTGCTGCTCCGGCATATGCCTGCCGAGTGTCGCTGTCCGCCTCCGGCGATACGGGGCATAAAGTAGCGCGATAGCCGGCTTGCTGAACGGCCGTAACCCATGCTTCTACACTGTTCTCTTCCGGCCACACTGGGCCGCCAAATAATATCATCGAGCCCTTCCTTTCTGATTATTGAAAAATCTATAGGCAGTCAAGATACCTGCCAAATTATAGCGGAATATGGACAGCGGCGAAATTGTGGAAAGGGCGTAAATTCGCACGTACAACCTTGTCATCTCTAGGAGATACGGAGCAAGATTCTTACCGGACGCACCAACGGCCGTTTTCTGTTTCCCTCCAATGCCGGAGGAGATGGGATTTGTAGATCACATGGGTTTTTGCCATAATCCAAGCTGCCTTGTTAACTATCTTTGGCAGGATGAAATTCGATTTAAGGCTTTCCTATTGCCGCAATTGTTTGGGGTCCGATAATCATTGAGTGATCCGGAATACGAGAATTTAAGAGGTCGATAATGTCCCTATTGTTGTTAACAATTGATAAAGAGCAGGTTCGTGATGAAGATCTTAATTCGATTAAGCAAAACTTGCCTGATGGAATGACCCTGGTACAAAGTCGAGACATTGCCGTCATAAAAAGCGTGTCAAAAGACATCGTGATCTTGGCAGGATGGTATGATCCAGCCTGGTTATTGGAGATGCCGCGATTGCAATGGGTTCAGTCTTGGAGTGCAGGAGTTGACTGGTTGATGCGATATCCGGAACTAATAAATGCCCCATTTAGACTCACCAACTCCGTGGGGGTACACGCGGTGCAGATCAGCGAACATGTATTTGCCTTGATATTGGCCCGCGGTCGCAATCTCCCCAATGCAATTATCGCCCAAGAAAACGAGATATGGGCGCGAGTGAAAAATCCGACAGAACCTTTGGATTCCCCTTTTTCCTTTTCATCAGGTAGCCTTTTTGAATTGGCGAAAAAGAGTATCTTGATTTTGGGAGTAGGGACTATCGGTGGGCGTGTGGCGAAGATAGCAAAAGGATTCGATATGCAAGTGATCGGTTTTCGGCGGAATCCAAAGAAAACATCTCCCCACGTCGACAGGATGGTAGGACCCGACAGCTTGTTAAATGTTTTAAGCGAGGCCGATTTTATCGTCAATATCCTCCCATTAACAGATTCAACGAACCATTTATTAGGTCCTAAGGAGTTTGCTGCGATGGAGGCGAAACCATTTATTGTTAATGTTGGACGTGGTCCGACGATCGACCAAAATGCCCTTATTGATGCCCTTCGGAATGGTATTGTTTCTGGCGCCGGATTGGATGTCTTCGAGAAGGAACCGCTTGCTGATGATTCACCCCTATGGACGATGCCTAACGTGATTATTACCAGCCATTATGCTGGAGCAACGCCCCATTATCATGAACGAGCTTTTGATATTTTGCTGGATAACCTACAACGATACCAACATGATCAACCACTGCGCAATATCGTCGATAAACAGCGAGGATACTGAGTGAGGTTGAAAGTGGCAAGATTTTATCCTGGCGTGACAGACTGCAGGAAAACCAATACACAATTGTACTATGGCAGTAGAAACTTCTCGGATGCTGTATTTACTTCAACCGACATTGGGGAGGCGCTTGTCAATTTCACTACTGGACCCGACAACACAACGGCAATGGTTTATTATTACGTACAGGCACTCAGGGCGACAGCCTTTGGTGACGATTTTGAATTAGCGGCTGCCTCCGATTAAGGTTCGCATTCCGACCTTGCCCCGGAATTAGCATTGAGATGAGATAAGATATGAAAATCACCGAAATCCGATCAATACCCTTAAAGGGAGAAACACCTGAGGCCGGATGGGATCACGAAGTGACTCCAGAAGAAAATTTAATTACCCTGATTGCAGTGCTGACCGATGAAGGTATGAGTGGCATCGGTTGTTCTTACACAAGCCAAGCGCTCGTAGATGGTGCATTAAAATTAATGCGGCCATGGCTTATTGGAGAAAGTGCGATTGAGCCTGAACGAGTCAGCGAGAAATTACACCAGATGACTTTTTGGCAAGGGCGTGGAGGAGCCGTTACACATGCGATTAGCGGAATTGATATTGCCATGTGGGACCTACTAGGTAAAGCATGCGGGCAGCCTGTTGCGCGCCTGCTGGGGGGATATTATCGTCAGCGGATCAAACCGTATGCGTCTGTGTTATTTGATGAGCCCGAACGACTGCGGGCGCGTTTAGAAGATGTCGTCGCACGTGGATTTCGAGCCATTAAATTAGGTTGGCGCCCATTTGGTAGAATTAGCCGTGACTACGATGAACTGCTAATTCGTACTGCCCGTGATGCTGTTGGTGATGAAATAGAGCTAATGGTTGATGCCGGCGGTAGTGAACAATTCTGGCCCCACTCATACAAATGGGCATTGGAGACAGCAAATATGTTGGCTGATTTTGGTGTCATCTGGCTGGAAGAAGCCTTGCCCCCCGATGATATTGAAGGCTACATCAAGTTACGCGAACATGCCCCCATTTTAATTACGGCTGGGGAAGTATTAACACGACGGCAGAATTTCATGCCTTGGATAGAACGAGGTGCCGTAGATATTTTGCAACCAGACAGCACCAAAGTGGGTGGGTTATCCGAGGCAAGGCGAATCGGTTGGGCAGCCTACGACCATAATATAATGATGGTTTCTCATGGTTGGAATAGTGCAGTTGGGCTTGCGGCAGATTTACATTTGGCGGCTGCAATGCCCAATGCACGTTGGGTGGAGTACATCACGCCCTCTCCCTATATCGATGAACTCATAACTCAGCCATTCCAATTAGATGAGGATGGGATGTTACCGATCCCCACCAAACCGGGATTGGGCATCGAATTAGACCCTGGAGGTCTGGCGAAATACTCGTGATGATTGAACTGTCGGCGTTTATAGCAATTTATGCTCACTTTCAATAAAAGGTGCCACCTGCCAGTTGGTCTACTTCACTTAAGCCAAACCCAACTCCTGCAACTTCTCCTGAGTAGGTACGCCATTTTCATCCCAACCGCGTGCTCTATAAAAGAGTGGCAGCATTTCATCCAGCTCTACAACATGCCCGGCAGCTGGGCCTTCCGTCAGCGGTTCTTCCAGCATACGGGCGGCAGCGTGTCATCTGCTTTTGTGATGCCCGCTTCCAGTAAGAACAGGCGCTCCAAATTGTAAACCCGCTCTGCCGCTTGCATGAGCGTTGCGGGTGTGTAATCTGCTCCGGTCGTCAAATTCATCAATTCCGTCAACCGTGTCGGCCAGAGCATTACATCATCGTCAAAGACATAGCGCACAGCCAAAAAGACGCACAAACCAGCAGCGTCAATGAGCGTAAAAGCATCCTCATAGCGCATGATCAACGCTGGTTTGTTCTCGATGGTTAGCGGGTCGATTTTCGCTGGCGTTCCGAATACTTCGGCATAGGCCAGGTCGCCGGCCATGTGGGAAGCGCCAATGTTGGAGGTGGCGTATAGCAGTCCCATCCCTTTCGCGCCGCGCGGATCGTAGCCGGGAAATTCGAGCTTTTTGGCGGTGATGGAATATTCGGGATGCCCATAGCTTTCGGCCAAGCGCATAGCTGCCTTCGGCCAATTTGTCGCCAAATCCTTCGCGCAGCGCCATTTTCTTGAGGGAGGTAATCATGCCATCGGCATCGCCAAATTTTAGCGGTTGGCCGATGTCGCTTTCGGGGATGATGCCCTCTTCATACATCTCCATTGCACAGGCGATGGTCATGCCGACGGTGATGGTGTCCATGCCATACTCATTGCATAGGTAGTTGGCTTTGGTGATGGCGGCCAAATTGTCCACGCCGCAGGCGCTGCCCAACGCGCCGATAGATTCGTATTCTGGTCCTTCGCCTTCACCCTCATAGCCAGGCGTGTCCACTTTGGTGATGCGGTTGCAGACGATGGGGCAGCGATGGCAGGCGCCCGGGGCGAATCAGGAAACTGGCGTTCAAGGCCGGGCCGTTGATGTTTTCTACACCTTCAAAACGGCCGGTCTGGAAGTTGCGCGTGGGTAAAATGCCCATTTCGTTGGTCACATCGGGAACATAAGGTGTGCCGTATATCCGTAGAGTTGATGTTTTAGATGCTTCGCCTACTTCGCGCTGCATGGAAAGGCTCAATTTCTTCATTCCCTCGTAAGTCGGCCATGCCGATTTTGTGCGTGCCCGTTGACCACGACCCCTTTGAGATTTTTGCTGCCCATCACCGCGCCCACGCCGGAACGAGCGGCGGCGCGGTCTTTGTCGTTCATGATGGCGGCGGCTTTGACCAGGCGTTCCCCGGCCGGGCCGATGCAGGCTACTTTGGCTTTGGGATGGGTCTCGGCCAGCATCATGTCGGTGGTTTCGGGCACTTGTTTACCCCAGATGTGGTCGGCGGGACGGATTTCGACCTGATCGTCATTGACCCAGAGGTAAACAGGTTTCTCGGCGCGCCCCTCGAAGATGAAGAGATCGAAGCCGGTGCGTTTCATCCAGGTGGGGAAGTCGCCGCCAGAATTGGAGTTGGTGAGGACGCCGGTGAGGGGCGACTTGGTGACGACCATGTAGCGATTGCCGGTGGGGGCGGGGCTGCCGGTAAGCGGCCCGGTGGCGAAAATAAGGATGTTTTCCGGCGATAGGGCGTCCGCTTTGGGATCCATGCCGTCCATCAGATATTTGATTGCCCAGCCGCGTCCGCCAATATAATCTTTGGCGAATTGGGGGTCTACCGTTTCGATTGTGTGGGTTTGATTGGTTAAATCTACCCGTAGTACTTTGCCATACCATCCGTTCATTGAGGGAAATCTCCTTTTTGAAATGGTGAATTCGGAATGACTAAGGTGAATGATGAATGCTTTTCCACTCCTCAGTCTACCTTTCCTTACTATCTAGTCCTTACTAGCCGCCTGCCGTTGCCTGGAAGGCGAAGATGACGTTACCTTCTTGTAATGTTTCGCCGGGGTTGGGAGAACGGCCGTCTACCAAAATCACGCTCTCTTCAAGGGGAACGCCAAAATCGGCGAGGATGGAAACGGCCGTTGTTCCTTCCGGGACATCAATTACTGCCTTCCCTTCATTTTCGGGCGGCAATAGTTCACGATATGTAGCGATTAGTTTGAGCTGCACCTTCATAACGCACAAGATAAACCGATTTTAAAATTTAAGCAAACATGTTGATTGAGCCGAATGCCGACTTTCAAATGAGGCAACTGCAAATTCGATGCCTTGACCGCCGCATCATCAGATGGTATTTGTTTCAAAGGTGGTGAAAGTATCGTTTTGGGCCTGATGATCGGCGTTCTAAATATCGATGCTATTAACAATTATAATTGTGCGCGACAGAATCCCCCTTGTTGGTACCGATATCCTAACCGACACAAACACCAGCGCTCATGGTATAATCCCAACTGTGTGTGGCTATAAACATTTTATCGCTAATACCTAAGACGATGAGTGATGCATTTACTCTTCTACGACCAGTTTAGATAACAACATGACTGGCACAATCCATCATCGTAACGATTCCCTACTTCATCTACAAGAGCGTCAAAAAAGTGATTGGCCAGCTCTGTTCAAAGAACCCGCGCACGGAATCCCGACCAACTTGCTCATAAACCAGTTGTACTATGAGTACGTCCTTGCCAGACGGCCGGGGGGGCGTAGCAGGTGTAAGGATTGATTAAGTTAAGGAAGGTCAAAAAGCCATCCTATTCTATGGGTGGAATACATCCATCGATTAACCCAAAAGGAAAGTCATTATGAACTCACGAGAACGTGTACAAACTTCACTCAACCATCAAGAACCCGATCGCGTACCCTTCGACCTGGGTGGTACGCCAATGTCAGGGATGCATAAGGTTGCTTATAAAAATCTGCGAGAATATCTGGGGCTGCCGGAAGTCGACATTCAGGTGGTGGATATCATCCAGCAATTGGCCGCCATTGATAAAGATGTGGCCGATCATCTTAAGGTCGACATCCATAACGTGGCCCCCCGCTCCTCTTCCAAATACAATATGAAATACCGTGATGAAGGCGAATACAGTGCCTACACCGACGAATGGGGCATCGGCTGGCGCAGCCCTAAGAAAGACGGCCTCTACTATGATATGTACACCTGGCCGCTGGAATCGATTGAGACGTCTGAAGAAGTAGAAGCAGGTTACACTTGGCCTGAAGCGGGCGATCCTAACCGCCTTGTTGGGCTACGTGACAGGGCTCTGGAAACGATCGCCCAGGGCAAAGCGGTGGTGGTCGGTTCTCTGTCGGCAGGTGTTTCGGAGATGCACGCCTGGACACGTGGCTTTGAGAATTACTTCACCGACTTCTACCTTAATCCTGATCTGGCCGAGTACATTATGGACAAAGTGGTCGAATTGAAGATGATCTATTGGGAAGCGGTTTTAAATGAGATCGGCGATCTGGCGGATGTGGTGATCGAGGCGGATGATCTGGCCGGGCAAAAGAAACTCTTTTTCAAGCCGAGCATGTATCGCCAGTACATTAAGCCGCGCCACACCAAGCTGTTTTCTTTTATGAAGGCGCGCACGAATGCCAAGTTGTTCTATCATTGTGATGGGGCCTTAATGCCCATCCTTTGGGATCTCAAGGAATCCGGCATCGACATTTTAAACCCCTTGCAAAAAAGTGCCGCCGACATCGATTATGCCACGATCAAGAAGGAATACGGCAATGATATTTGCTTCTGGGGTGCAGGCGTCGATACGCAGCGTGTCTTTGACCAGGGCACATCAGAAGAAGTGCGTGACGACACCCGCCGAAATATCGAGATCATGGCCCCTGGCGGCGGCTTCATTTGCGCGCCCATTCATAACACGCAGGCCAGCGTTTCTCCTGAAAACTACATGGCTTTTTGGGAGACGCTGCAAGAATACGGCGTTTACTAGGGATAGTGCTATCAGAATATGCCTAAATCGACTAGATTTAAGATTCTTTCAGAAAGAGAGATCAACAAAGAGACTTTTGTTGAGCCGTGGCCGGAAGCGGGTTTGACCGTAACCGATAGTCCCAACGATCCACAGCCTAGTCTAAGAGTAGATGCCGGTAAAGTCGTGGAGATGGACGGCCGTGAACGACCAAATTTCGATGCCATCGACATCTTTATAGCCGATCATAGTATAGATCTGGACAGGGCCAAACAGGCGATGGGTACACCCTCGATCGATATCGCGCACATGTTGGTGGATGTAAATGTGCCTCGTGAGCACGTTCAGCGTCTTGCCGGTGGCTGCACACCGGCAAAACTGATCGAGATTATGAGCCACATGAACGTCTTGGAAATGATGATGGGATTGGCCAAGATGCGTGTGCGGCGTACCCCGGCTAATCAAGCTCACGTGACCAACTGGCGTGAACACCCAGCCTTGCTGGCAGCGGATGCAGCTGAAGCGGCATTGCGTGGTTTTGCCGAGATCGAAACGACGGTTAGAGTAGCCCGATCTGCCCCTTTTAATGCTTTGGCGATTTTGGTGGGCAGCCAGACCGGGCGGGGTGGGGTTCTGACACAATGTGCTGTGGAAGAGGCCTTAGGTTTGCGCCTGGCAATGAAAGGATTAACCTCCTACGCTGAAACTCTGTCGGTTTATGGTACAGAGAGGGCTTTTGTGGATGGCGACGATACCCCCTGGTCAAAGTCGTTTTTGGCTGCTGCTTATGCCTCTCGCGGGGTTAAAATCCGTTTTACATCTGGCACTGGATCTGAAGCGCTGATGGGATTGGCAGAAGGGCGGTCCATGCTTTATCTGGAAGCACGTTGTTTGCTTGTCACTCGTGGGGCGGGAAGCCAAGGGGTGCAGAATGGTTCTATCTCCTGTATCGCCCTGCCCGAATCCCTGCCTGGTGGTGTGCGAGCCGTCCTGGCCGAGAATTTGATAGCTTCTATGATCGGTCTGGAAGTGGCCTCGGGCAATGACGCCCTGGCCTCCCATTCAGAAATACGTAAAACCGCCAAGTTGATGCTGCAGTTCATTCCGGGGACAGATTTCATTTTTTCCGGTTATAGTGCTGTGCCCAAGAAAGATAACCTATTTGGGGGTGGCAACTTCGATGCTGAAGATTTTGATGACATTAACGTGTTGCAGCGCGATATGCAGATAGATGGCGGTCTTACCCCAATCACGGAAATTGAGGGGCTGGCGATTCGGGAAAAGGCGGCCCGAGCTGTCCAAGCTGTTTATGCTGCTCTGGATTTCCCACTCATAAGTGATGAGGAAGTTGAGAAGGCCGTCATCGCTCACAGCAGTGAAGAGATGCCTGAACGCGATCTCGTGGCCGATCTGGCCGCAGCCGACGACTTTTTGACCAGTGATAAAAATATTCTGGATATCATAAAAGCGTTGCAACAAAGTGGTTTTTCCCTTACAGCCGCGAATATTTTGGAAATGAGCCGCCAGCGTATTGTGGGAGATTATTTGCAGCCTTCTGCGATTTTCGACAAGAATTTCCAGGTAAAAAGCGCCATCAACGACGCTAATGATTATGTTGGTCCAGGCAGCGGTTATCGCGTGCAGAATGAGCGCTGGCAGCAAATCCAGGATATTCCACAAGCGAAGTCGCCGCGGGATTTCATTGAGGCACACATAGGCGAACCTTCTACTAAGCTTGTCGAACTCGGGACGGCCAAAAGGGGGAAACAACAAGAGGTCGTGGTGGCTGTTGGGCCAGCTTTTGGCTCGACTTTGAACCGCACCATCGGTGGATTGGAACATGAAGATGTATTGGCTGCTATTCTGACCGGAATCGCGCAAGAAGGATTGGCTGCCCGGATTGTAAAAGTCTATCACAGTTCGGACTGCGCCGTCATTGGTCACATTGGCGCTTATGTGAGCGGTACAGGCATTGCCATTGGCCTGCAATCCCGCGGCACGACGATTATTCAGAAGCGCGGATTGGCGCCGCTCAATAACCTGGAGCTTTTCCCCCAATCTCCCAGCTTAACTTTGGAGACGTATGAAGAGATCGGTCGGAATGCTGCCCGTTATGCTTCTGGCTTGCCGGTAAAACCTGTGGCCGTAGAAATTGATAACACCGCCCGGCTGCGCTTGATTGTCAAAACAGCCCTGCTGCACCGGCATGAGACCGAAGCTGTGCGCGAACAACAGCCTCCTGTGGAACTTCTTTTTAATTGGGAGCCAGATTGATGACTAATGAAGATTCCAACTACCCAATGATGGAACATGCGGCTGGTACCATTCGAACAAGTAACGGTCGTCGACTGACAGAAATCAACATGGATAATGTCGAATCCGGGGTTCTTTCTGCTGATGATATCCAGATTGACGCATCAGACCTTACTTGAGCAAGCGGAAATCGCTAGGCGAGCGGGACTATTGCAATTAGCCGCCAACCTGGATCGCGCCGCTGAGTTGACGGCCGTTCCCAATGAGACACTCCTAGAAATGTATGAAATGCTTCGTCCGGGCCGTTCCAGATTTGAGCAGTTAATGGCCCTGGCAGCCACATTAGAAGAACAATTTAATGCTTTTGAAAATGCCGCCTTGATCCGGGAAGCCGCCGTCGTATATCGGGAACGAGGGTTGTTAAGACGAGAATCATAAACAGGCAAAAGAGGAATATGAATAAATGAAAGTCCTTATGTGGACAGCGCCGCGCCAGATGGAGCTTCAAGAACATCCTATGCAAGAAGTGCAGCCGGATGAGGTTTTAGTGAAGGTAGCCTTTGCCGGTATCTGCGGCTCAGAATTGAGCGGTTATTTGGGTCATAATGCCTTACGGGTGCCTCCCCTGGTGATGGGGCATGAGTTCTCGGGTGAGATTGCCTCCCTGGGTTCTGCGGCGACAACCGCCAATTCCAACCTGGCCGAAGGGCAAAAAGTGACGGTAAATCCCCTTTCTTGTATTGGCGACTCGGTATTACAACAGCAAGGCTTGGACCAATTATGTCCCACAAGACAGCTACTGGGTGCGCACCGACCGGGCGC
Organism: uncultured Chloroflexia bacterium; assembly: GCA_963736615.1. Taxonomy (GTDB): domain Bacteria; phylum Chloroflexota; class Anaerolineae; order Promineifilales; family Promineifilaceae; genus JAACFF01. Next base: position 100,542 of record CAVTPP010000005.1, read on the forward strand.
TTATGCTGAATACGTTGCTGTGCCGGCCCGGTCGGTTATGCCCTTGCCGTCCGAATTGCCGCTGCGTCTCGGTGCATTGACGGAACCGGTTGGTTGTGCCGTACGTATTGGTGAGTTGGCCGGTTCACTGTCCGCTAAAACCTGCTTGATTATGGGCGCCGGACCAATTGGACTCTTATCTTTACAACTCTTCCTGTATTTGAACGCCGCAAAGGTTTTTATCGTTGACCTCGAACCCGAACGTCTGGCTATGGGGGTAGAATTGGGTGGACAGCCAATCGATCCTCGGCGGCAAGATGTAGTAGATATTGTAATGCAGGCCAGTAACAATAGGGGTGTGGAAGTGGCCGTCGACGCGGTTGGTACCGCTATTACCCGGCAGCAATGTATCTCGGCTGCAATGCCGACGGGCACTGTTATATTGAGCGGCTTGCATGAAGAAACGAGTGTGATGCCTGCCGCTGATATCATCCGTCGTGAAATTGTGGTACGAGGTTCTTTTGCTTACTCGCCGGCCAACTTCGCCGCAGCCATTGATTTGTTGGCCCAGGGCAAAATCAGACTTGATCCCTGGATCGTTGAAGCGCCCTTAGCTGATGGCGGCCAATGGTTTGATAGATTGATTGATGCCCCTGGGAATGTTTCCAAAGTGCTCCTGGTTCCATAAGAAGGTGTTCTCATGAGAATAGTCGATATCAAGGCGATGCGCCTTAAGATGCCACCCCGTCAAGCCAAGACAATACCGAGACGACAATCCTGGAGCGAAACGGCCGAAGTAGCCAATCCCATGTCCTGGTATCCCCGCCTAAAAGCACATCGAAGTCTGTGGTTGCCCCAAAACTGGGAACAGGTTTGGTGCAAAGTAACACTCGAAGATGGCACCTGGGGTTTGGGGCAGACCGATCTGGGGCGGGCTGCTGCTGCCGTCATCGACGATCATATCGCCCCTAATCTGATCGGCGAAGATGGTTTAGCGATCGAAAAGCTGTCAGATATGATGTGGCGCATGACAAAAGCGTACGGTTCGAGTGGTATTGCCTCCTACGCTATTAGCGCGGTCGATTTGGCTTTGTGGGATGCTAAAGGGCGTCTCCTGAACCAACCGGTCTACAGTCTCATTGGCGGCCCGCAAAAGGACAAACTGTATTGTTACAGTACCGGCAACGACGTGGATTGGTATCAGGAACTGAACTTCACTGCTTTCAAGCTGGCCTGCCCTTATGGCCCGGCCGATGGCCTGGATGGTCTGAAGAAGAACGAGGATTTTGTAGCAGGCGTCCGGGAGCAGATCGGGGATGATTGCGAGCTCATGCTTGATTGTTGGATGGCTTTTGACGTTGACTACACCGTCCGTCTGGCTGAAAAGCTGCGGCCTTACCGGCTCAAATGGATGGAGGAATGCCTGGTTTCAGAGGATTTCGATGCCCATATCGAACTGCGCCAGCGGCTTCCCTGGCAAACATTGACGACTGGTGAACATTGGTACACCCATGTTCCCTTCCAATGGGCACTCAAACATGATGTCGTGGACGTTTTGCAGCCGGACATCAATTGGTGTGGGGGCTTGACGACCTGTCTCAAAATCGCCCACGCCGCCGATGCTGCGGGCAAGAAGGTGATCCTCCATGGCGGTGGTCGCAATGTATTCGGCCAACATTTTAGCTATGCTTTACCGAGTGTGCCCTGGCTGGAATATTTCATTGCCTCTGCGCCTGGTGTTCCCCTGGCCGAAGCTGTCACTATTCCCGGACAGGCCGTAGCTGAAGATGGTTGGTTGGTGCCGACAAATGGTCCAGGCTTTGGTCATGAGATTGAGGAAGCATGGCTAGAACCCTTTTTCTAGTATTAAGCACTGTAATTGAGTTATACCCAATTTTGAAAGCTGGCCTGTCGAATAGGCGATGGCCAGCCTTCGACTGGCTCAGGTAGAAATAGAATCGGATTTCCGTTAATTTGATCCTGAAGAGGATATTGGGAAGACGTGAGAGATAAAGTACGTGTGGCCGTGGTCGGCACAGGATGGTGGGCAACCTATGCGCATATTCCCGCTTTGTTGGCTCACGAATCGGCCGAATTGGTAGCGCTTTGTGATAAAGATAAAGCCAAGGTCGAGATGACGGCTGCTGCTTACACATAGATAAGACTTACGACAATATAGATGCGATGTTGGCACATGAACGCCTGGACGGGGTTGTTGTGGCCACGAATCATGCTCCCATTACCATCGTAGCTAAACCGTGCTTGGCCCGGGGCATCCATGTATTAATTGAAAAACCGATGACACTCTACGCCGCTGAGGCCAAAGAATTGGTGGAGTTGGCGCAAGCCAATAATTGTGAGATTAGCATTGGCTATAATGCCAATTACGCTCCGTATGCTGCACGCGCCCGTGAGTTGCTTGGTATCTGGTATTCTGGGACAAGTTCAGTACATCAGCGGCATCTTCAACCAGCATATCATAGAACTGCTCAGAGGAAGTGCGGTTATCAATTCTGGATTTCAAGAAAAAGTCCATAGTCCAGGCGCTGTTTACAGTGATCCGCAGCTTTCTGGTGGCGGACACGGTCATTTGCAAATGACGCACCTGGCCGGACTGCTATTTTCCCTTACCGGCTTGCGGGCCTATTCAGTCACCGCCCATATGCATAAACATGGGCTGGCGGTAGACCTGGTTAATGCCATCTTGGTAACGTTTGAGTCGGGTGCCCTGGCTGCGATTGGTGGCACCAGCAATATGCCAGGTGGGCGCAAAATCGATTTGCAGGTTTTTTGCGAACATGGGTGGGTGGATATTGATGATGCCCTCGGGGTGGCGACCATCCATGGTGAAAAGATAGAGAGCGAGTATTTCGCTCGCAACGGCGGAGAATCCGACATGCAACTGACCGCTTTGCCAGCACCAATAATCTGGTAGATAGGATTCTGGGTCGGGCCAGAAACGGAGCGCCTGGCGAGGTGGGTTGGCGTGCAGTGGAGGTTTTGGATGCTGCTTATCGCTCGGCAACGAGGGGGGACGACCGGTGTTGATCGAGGAGCTTTATTGCCAATGAATGAATTTATCGGGGGAGATTTGCAGTGCTGTAGACGGCCGCAGCCGCCGGTGGCAAGATGGAACTAGCCAACATGAACAGAGAGGTGTGACTTTGATTGTCGATAGTCATTGCCATGCCTGGCGTCATTGGCCGTATGAGCCATCTACACCAGACAGGGATGGTCGGGGTCAAGTGGAACAACTATTGTATGAGATGGATGCCAATGGCGTTGATCAGGCGCTGATAGTCAGTGCTGAAATTGCCCACAACCCTCATAATAATGCGTATATTGCAAAGGCGGTCAATGAGCATTCCAACCGGCTGCACCAGGTGGCGGATGTGGACAGCATGTGGAAAGCGACCTACCATCAGCCGGGGGCAGCTGGACGCTTGCAGGCGGCCGTTGAGCGTTGGCCGATTAAGGGCTTCACCCACTATTTGGAATTCGAAGATGATGGATCGTGGCTTTCCTCGGAGGAAGGGATCGCTTTTTTTGCTCTAGCGGCCGAAAACAAACTCATTGCCAGCCTTCATTGCCATCCGCATCAGCAAGCTGCCATCAGACATGCTCGCCCAGCGTTTTCCGATGATGCCGGTATTGATTCACCATTTGGGCCATCCAAAGGTAAATGATCCGGAAGGGCTGAAGGAGATTCTGGCTTCGGCTAAGCAAGAAAACATTTACATCAAAGTGTCAGGCTTTTATTACGCCACCGCCCAGGAGAAATGGGACTATCCATTTGTGGATGTGCAAGCGGTCGTGCGCGCGGTGTATGAGCACTACGGCCCCAAACGAATGTGTTGGGGGTCCGATTATCCTGTTTCGGGCCGTTTCATAACCTATAGGCAGGCCCTGGAGAAGTTTCGCACCCACTGTGATTTTGTGCCGCCTAGCGGACCAGGAGTGGATTCTTGGCAAGACTTTGGCCGAATTGTTAGAAGCAGCAAGGGATATGTGAGGTTGTTAGGCGCAATAACCTCGTCTGAACAAAAGTGTCGTATCCTGCCGCCATGCTGCGATCGCTTGCTATACGTCTTGTCTCCGTGGTGAAACAGACACTGCGCAATACCTCCCCTTACGCACTCTTCAGATCGACCAGCAATTGGGCTGCCACAGCATCTAGATCGCTCTGCTGGCTGCGCTGGCGAATGTTGGCCAGATCGTTAGCAGATAACTGCGCTTCTAGTAGGGCCAGGAGCTGTGCACCTCGCTCTTTGATCTTGGCCTGGCTGGCCGGGTGGTTGGTGATGAGCATGGCCAGCAGGGCTGCATATTCCAGGTCGCCTTCCGCCGCGAACAGTTCGGCGACACTGGCCATGCAATCAAGAAGGGTGGTTGGCCACATCGGCTGCTTGCAATGCAGCCAGGAAATGTTCTCTTGCCTGTATGTCGTCACCCTGGGCCATATTCAATCTGCCCAGGGCATCATGATTTAGTGCTGCTAATTCCAGGTCATCAAAATCGGGAGCGCCAGCCAGACTCTCCTGGTATTGTTGGGCGGCGCGGGCATAATCCCCCATGTCGAAGGCTACTTTTCCCAGATAAAAGAGCCAATACGATCCCAAGAGTTGAGACCCATCTCTCTGAGAAGCCAGGCCTTGCTGAAACTGTTCTTCGGCTTCCTCATACTCTCCCAGAGCAATACAGTGCAATACCCAGAGCACGAGGACCCATTATCGGAAAGTAAATTCTCGGGCTAGTGGCATGGTTTCCTGAGCCAGAGTCAGGGCTTCCTCGTACCGTCCGCGATCACCGGCCATGATGACTTAACCAGTAAAGTGCCCAGGCAGTACCCCCCATATCACCATTTTGTCTAAATTGTTTGAGCGCTTGCCACCTTTGCTGCTCTGCCTGCTCATAGTCACCTGCTGTCTGAGCATTGCCTGCCAATATGCATCAGTGCATGCCCAATGGCCCACTGGTCACCGAACTCTCTAGCAAGGGCTAATCCCTTCTGTGCCAACCGGTTAGATTCCTCGAGCGATTCCTGGAATGTCGGCCAGGAATAATAGGGGCGTTATATGTCTCCTCTCGAGCCCCAAGTCGCTGCAATAGGTCTAGACTTTCCTTAGCCAGCTGCCTAGTTTTCTCGGGCTGACCGATCCAACCATAGAACCTGCCAGGACGGCGAGCAGTCGCCCTAAAACAATCCCTCTCTTGCCGTTGCCTTGCCGGTTCGCAGCGCGGCCACAGCCTTCTCAAGATTCATTCACCCCCTGTAATATACCAACCAATATTCCAATGAACCGGCATAGGGCTTCAAGAGAGATGCCAATGGCCTCTAAATCTTGGTCTATAACGGCGTGGTTCCAAGCCAGACGTACATTCTCGATATCAGCTTCAATGGCTGGATATAGCTTGCTGTTGGCGGTCACCTTTCAGATCGTCGGTGTGATTCGCCTAATGCCTGGCAATAATAGGTGCTGTGACGATCATATACTGCCCTTTCCAATTCACTGTCCCGGCTCAACCGTTCAGCTCCATACTGGCGTAACAACTCGTGAATCTGATAACGGTCACGCTGCTTATTGAATTGTATAAACGACTTATTCACCAGTCGGGATAGCTGCCGCAGCGTGGCCCCGGTCACTGCTTGGGCTGCCGGCCGGGTAAAGCCACCACGAAATATGGAGAGTTGGGCAAAGACAGATTGTTCCTTTTCGTCCAGTTTCTGCCAGGAGTAATCAAAGGTGGCGCGGACACTGCGCTGCCGCTGCGGCACATCGCGCAGCTCAGTTTCCAGGAGGTCGAGACCACGCTGCAGCTCGGCCGCAATGTCCATCAGAGACAGCGTATCTACCCAGGAAGCGGCCAATTCGAGGGCCAGGGGCATGCCACCTACCAGATGGCAGATACGGATCAGAGCCAATAGTTCTTCATGAGTTTCCAGGGAGAAGTTTTGTTGGCTACGTTGGGCGGCCTGGAGGAAGAGCTGCACGGCCGTGTACTCAGTCACATCCTCACTCCCCGCTTCTGGTGCGGCCGTTTCCCAATCGGGAAAGGCTAAGCCATCGATGGGGAACAGCTGCTCCATGTGCAGATTCAGCCGTTCCCGCGACGTGACCAGGATTCGAATCTCGGGCGCAGTCTGCAGGATTTCCGCGACCAGGGTGGCTCCATCGACCTCTGCTTCTGTATCCTGGGGATGAGCAGGGGAGAGTAAATGCTCAAAATTATCCAACAGTAGGAACAGGCGTCTGTCGCGAAGGTAATCCAGGAGCTGTTCCTTTGGCGAGCGCTTTTCCCGGGTCCCACCCTGTAATGCGCAAGTTGAGGGTTTCGGCCAGGGCAAGAATCATACGCTCAGTATCAGGTAAAGGGGCCAGGTTCACAAAGAACACGCCGTTGGGATATTGGGACTGGTCTACCAGATTGTTTCGCGTAAGCCAGGGCCAGGCGCGTTTTACCAATGCCACCAGGACCGACAAGGGTGACGAGACGGCTGTCGAGGTTGGTGAAAAGATCATCAAGAGTGGCCAGTTCTGGTTCTCTACCTACAAATGGCGTCGTCTCTAAGGGTAGATTGTTTTTTACCGGCTGTGGTGGGGTTTCTGGGGGAGAGGGTTGTCGGGGAAGGGCAGGGATTATGACCGACTGTCCATCAGCAGGAGCGAGGATCGGAAAAGAAATATCGGCCGTATAAGGCTTCCGCGCGCGCGAAGGCGATGAAGGACTCACGTTGTTCGGGCGGGATATCGAGGTGCTGGGCCAGGAGGGTGGCCAATTGGCGGGACGGCCGTCGTTCATCCGCTTCAATCTTACGAATCGTGCCCACGGAACAGCCCGCCTGAAAGGCCAATTCCTTTTGTGTCAGATCCAATTGGCGACGACGGCGTTTGAGCCAAGCGCCGAAGGTGATATCGACTGTCCAAGATCCCTCTTATTGCTGTAAATGTAATATTCTGCAGCGCAAACCAGTCAATTAAAGCCTATTGTACCACTTTTGTCTCACTCTTGGGGCGCTCAGCGCCCTTATGTCCAGAGTGCAAAAAAGCTTAAATGAAAACATAAGCAAACGGACTCCAAAAAAGGTGATGACAATGAAAAAATTGATGTTGGTAATTTTTGTTTCTGGTATTTTGGTTTTTGCTGGTATGAAGTTGTTTTCTGTGGAGACAGCATCCGGCTTGACCACAAATAGTGCGGCCCAGCCAGGTGATATCCAATTGAATAATTCCGAGCAAGTAATTCCAGCACGGGAAATATCATGCGCCAACCCCGTTCCGGACAGAGCGGCAGATTGCCAGAGAATGGAACAAATGATAATGGATTCGTCAGTGCGCATTATGATGTACACCACGCTTATGGAAATCGATGGTGTATGCTGCCGGTCCATAAATGCCAACGGTTATGCGACGGTAAAAGATGGGCGCTACCTTGTTACCCATAATCATTATAATGAGACAGTCTTTTCATTATTACAGCAAGGTGACCCGCAAGGCCAGGTCTATGTTAATGTTATTAACACCAAGGGAGAGGTCATCTTGACGGTACCGGCACAAACAGTAGCCGTGCACTTAGTCGAAGGTGAAACGAGCGTGTTGGATTTTGGCGAAAAGGATGGCGTCGGCGTACTGGCAACCTTGGGTTTAAAGTCGGCCGAATACAAGGCTCAACCTTCATTGCCCATTCAACCGGGGATGGAGGTAGCGCAAATAGATTGGGATGGTTCAGTTCCCCATATTAATTGGACCTCTATTGAAGATATTATTACTGATTCCGGGACACCAAATGTCAAAATCTCTAGCTGCATAAAGAAGGGGGCATCAGGTGGCGGTCTCTTCTGGCGTGGGTATCATATCGGCAATAATTGGAGCCGGTCACCCCAATGTAATGTGGAAACGGCTCCCTCGAGTGCTCATCACAGTTTTGCGGCTCTCAATTCAGCGTTCGTAGCATCTTCATGATGGTTCAGGCCTCTTGTTAGTCCAATAATGCACAATTATCCCGGAAACTTCGTCGAGCCTTAACATTGAAGTAGCTGTTGAGTTTCCGGGATAAAGGGAAATTCTAGCAGTCCTTTCTGTGTCAGTTCCAATTACTGGCGACGGCGTTTCAGCCAGGTGCCGAAAGTAATACTTTCGTTCAATATGTTTCTTCTTGCAGTAAATGCAATTGTTCTGCCTAGGCGATCGGTAAACATCCATTGTACCACCACATTTTACTAATCTTGTCTCATCCTTTAGGTAGCAATCGATCTACTATCCATCCCAATAATCTGTTTAAATTAGTGACGGAGTAATCTGTTGATTTGCCTAATCCTGCTAGTTTGAATTCGGCAAAGTGTTATTAAAAAATAATTTTATAGGAGAGATGAGTTGAAATTCTTTATTCGATCCTGTAAGATGAGTATATAAATCAGGAATTTACCCAATCAGCAGAATTATGTCATAAAAATTGACTCAATTTGAGTAGAGACAAATTTTGCACTATTTTCCAAAACAGGCCCTAATCCTCCCCATAAGCAGGCGGGGTTGTATTCTCAAGGAGATTGTCGATATGCCCCAAATTTACCGTTGGGTCTTAGGAGTCATCCTCCTGGGGCTTGTGATTTTAATCTTATCTAGCTGTGTTTCTGAAGTTCTAGAAGATTCTGCGCCAGCAGATACGACTGTAACCAATGTCCCTGCTCTTGTCAGCCCAACACCTACTGAGGAGGCTGGAATCCCAGCGAAGAAAGTGGGGATGCAAAAGATTCGTTAAATCAAAACGGTTTGAAGAATGTTGCTCGTGAAGATACGTTAATCCTAGGCTCGGGCTTTGCGACAGTCATCAACATAACCAACCCGTGGTTCATTTCCGATTATAGCCACAAAGATGGGAACGCCATGATGTGGGAGGGGTTAGCCTATTTCCGCATATTTGCCAATGAAGCCCAACCCTGGTTGGCTGAAAGCATGGCATACACGAAAGATGATTTTACTGAGTTGACTATCACCTTACGACCCGAAGCAAAATGGAGTGATGGGACCAAGGTTACGTCAAAGGATGTGGTCTACACACTGGAAGGGCATTTAAACAACGAATCGTTGTCCCACCACGCTGCATTTGATCAATTTGTGGCCAGCATTGAAGCTATTGATGATCTTACCACCGTGGTCACCTTTAAACAGCCCGCTCCGCGTTTCGCGTTTGAAGTACTAACCCTGAAGTTCGACACGGGCATTCCCATCGTCCCCGCTCATGTCCTAGAGCTCCAGGACGATCCGACCACCTATGCCGGTGGTCTGCGAGATGCCTCATACTGGCCCTTACAAAATTGTCTTTTGGGATCAGACCCAAAAAGTCCTCGACTTGCGTGAAGATTGGTGGGCCATCGAAGCGGGTCTGTCTGATGTGCCGGCAGTTAAACGCATTATTATTGACAATATTAACACCCAGCTAGGTTGGAATATGGAAGCAGTTGCCCAGCGTATTATTAACAATGAGATGGATACGGTGATTGATTTAAGATCTGATCTCATTTCGGGGATCATTGAACAGAATCCGACAGTTACCTCCCACACAGGTAGTGAGCAACCCTATGGATATTTGGATTGGTGGCCTAACTCACTCTGGGTAAACACCCTCCTGCCGCCATATAATGACGCTCGTATCCGACGGGCAATAAGTTTAGCTGTTGATCGGGATGCGATCGATGATATTGTCTACGAAGGTGCACAGGTCACAACCATTTATCCCTTCCCGCTCTATCCAGGACTCGTCAATTTTGTATCCAGTGATGAAATTCTGGCATTAATTGAGCAGTACGAGCCACGCCGCTTTGATCTCAATAAAAGTGCCGCTCTCATGGAGGAGGCAGGCTTCATCTTAAACAACGACAATCTGTGGGAGCGGGATGGCGAAACAGTTAATGCCACTATTTATGGATTCGAGTCTTATCATCATGATATTGGACCTGTTCTCGTACAGATGCTGTTAGATGCCGGCTTTGATGCAGCCAATAATCTTAGAGGTAGTTCCTATAATCAAATGGTTGACGGTGGGCCTGGGATGTACTTGTTTGGTCATGGTGCAAGTCTGGTAGATCCGTATGCCACCCTTGAGCTCTACCATAGCCGCTATAGCCAACCAATTGGTGCGCCTGCGATTGGGACCAACTTTTCTCGCTATAACAACCCTGAGTATGATGCCATTCTGGACGAGATGGCGCCATTGGCTGCTGACGATCCTCGGTTCATTGAGCTGGCAGGTCAGGCGATGGAGATATACTGGCGTGAACAGATTGATATACCGATTATCCAGTGGCTCCATCGTATTCCCTACAACCAGACTTACTGGACTAATTGGCCAACGGCAGACAACTTAGGGCCCGGTGTAAATGGTGCCTTCTGGGCACAAACAGGAATGCTCATGGTAACCAGTCTGGAGAAGGTTCAATAACTTAGAGAAACAAAGTATTCCGACGTTATTGAGAGGTGGTATGAGCCGGCAAATTGGGACAAGTGGACCGGTAAGTTTCGTCAGGCAAATAACGATTCCACTCAGCTAACGTTAAATTGCGGCGCAGAACCTGACAGCCAATTTCTACCAGTCCATTGAGAGTTGGCCAAAGCTTAACGGTATTATCGATAAGGCTGCCAGCCAGCCAGCGGCTATCCGGGCTAAAGGCGATAGAAGTTATGTAATCCTCTCCTTCCGTTAAAATGAGAGGCACTTTAGCGAGATCAACCATCTGCCAAAAGCGAACTGCCCGATCTTCACTGTGAACGGCAAGCCATTGCCCATCAGGGCTAATAGCCACTGAGTTGATGAAGCCTTGTTGGTTTGGTAAGGAGATAGGCTCTGCGCTTGGGTCGCCGAGTGACCAAAGGAAAATGGCAGAAGAATCTTCTAACCCACCGGTTGGATAATCCCCACTGACCAGCCACTGGCCATCAGGGCTAAAAGCCAGTGAACTTATATCATTCTTGTGCCCGTTTAGGAGCATCGGTTTATTGGTCAAATCATGTAAATCCCATAGATGTATCGATCGATCTTCACCAGCGCCGGCCAGCCATTGCCCGAGATGGGCCAAAGGCTACGGAATTGACAATCCCTTTGTGGTTGGTCAAGCGCATTGGTTCAATGGTAGAGGTTGATATAAGCAGAACCGAGTTCCCACAATAGTATTTGACCATCATTATTTCCACTGGCCAGCCACTGCCCATCAGGGACTAAAGGCCAATGAATTTACTGTTTCAAGATTATCATTTTTAATGGGACAATGAACTCTGATCGGGTTATTCAAATCCCACAGGTGGATTGTAGAATCGGGACCAGCACTGGCCAGCCAGCGTCCATCAGGACTGAAATGCTAAGGTCTGGACAAAATGCTGATGGCCGGGCAGGACGATAGGATCAGCAGAACTAGATTGTCTCTATCCCATAGATAGATAGGATTGTCACTTCTGATAGACTGCTGGTGACTGCCTGGTTAACGCAACGGGCCGTCAGGGCTAAAGGTGACCGAATCAAACTGTTCGTTGCGGACTTCCAGGGAAATGGGCGCTGCGACAGGATCGCCCACATGCCATAGGCGGATTGTCTTGTCAGAACTGCCGCTGGCCAGCCACTGCCCATCGGGGCTGAAGGCTACTGAGTTTACAAAATCCTCATGACCGGCCAAATGCGCCGGTTTAATTTCTGGGTTGGCTAAGGATCAAGAGATATATTCTATAGATTGAGTTCCTGGAAACTGCTGCCGGATAGCCACCGCCCATCTGGACTAAAGGCCACTGAAACGACAGATGATTGGAAACCTTTCAGGCTTTTGGACTTCACGTTCTGTTGCTTGTAGCCATAGCTACATCGCATAAATGGACTGTCCGATCAAAACTGCCACCGGCCAACCATTGCCCATCAGGACTGAAGGCCACTGAATTGACCTTGTTCAGGTCTCCAGCCAAGGTGATGGGCTCAGCAGCCTGATTATCAACGGCTGAAGATACATCCCACAAGCGGATTGTTCGGTCTTCACTACCACTGGCTAGCCATTGTCCATTGGGTGCTAAAGGACAGCGGTATTAACTTTAGCCTGGTGGCTGGTCAGAAGGAAGGGTTCTGCTCTCGGATCAGGCCACATCCCACAAGCGGATCGAGTCATCTGAACTCGCCGCTGGCCAACCAACGGCCGTTGGGGCTAAAAGCTACGGTGTTGACATCTCGCTTGTGGCCTTTAAGAATGGTAGGCTCAGCAGTCGGGTTGGTTTGGGTCAAAGCCGTATCCCATAAGAGGATCTTTTCATCAGAACTACCACTGGCCAACCATTGCCCATCAGGACTAAAGGCTACCGACGAAACTTTCGATTTCATGCCCTTTCAATAGAATGGGCAGCGCTGCCGGGTCCTGCATATCCCACAGGCGAATCGCATTATCATGAGCCCTTGAAGATCTTCCCTCAGCAGTGGCTAACCATCTGCCCGGTCAGGGCGATAAGACACTTCGACCAATACTTCATCATTGTGACCGCGTAAGATTTTGTTAAAGTGATAGCTATCATCACTCAATAAAGGGGCGCAGTGTCTTTGTCGATAAGCCATTGCCGATTCCCTTCTGTTTGCCAGTTTAAGCGGGCTGCTTCAATAGCCAGCAAGGTGGCCAGTTCAGAATCTTTCTCTTGGTTTTGTATTACACTTGCTTGAGCATGCTACCGATTGAGCTAAGGCGATGCGCTTTTGTCTTTCCGCTTCCAGAGCACTGGCTTCAGCTGTTGTTTGAGCACTCAGCGCATTTGCTGCTTCTGTTTGCAGGCTATCCCCTCTGGCAAGGTTGGCCTCACGTGCCTGATCATAAGCAAAAATTGAGGCGACCACGGCCAGGACTAGCAACCCGGCAAGTCCCAAGACAAGACGGCGCAGATCGCAGGCTGTTGCGGGTTTGGATTTGGGCTCGCTCCTCTTTCAGCCTCTGAGCCAAGGCTTGTGCCTGATTCAACTCTTTTTTTTTGACGGTCTACCTCTGCTTGCTCCCGCGCCTGGCGAGCAGCTACACTACGGGTCAAGTAGGTCTGTTCGTTTTGAGTAAGCACCACCCCAGTCTCTTCAGCCCAACCTTGAAATTGTTCTAGCCGGGAGCCGCGTAGCAGAAAGCCATCATTTTCACCCGCCTCCTGCCACTCGGCCACCGCCCCCGCCAGCAGGCGCTGCTGCCGCACATCGGCCCGGCTTTCAGCCAGCCACTCGCGCAGGCGTGTCCACTCGCGCAGAAGCGCTTCATGGGCCACTTCGACTGTCGGCTCACGTGTGATCGGCTCACTGTCGAAGGTGAGTAAGCGATTGTTGCCGAATATCTCCAGCACCTCGTCCAGGACGTGGATCTGGCCGCTCTTATTCTCCTTCTGCATTGATGCGAGTTCGGAAATTTGGACACGGCGCCGCGTATCCTCGACACCTTCCCCTAATGTCACCAGGCGCAAGAACAGTTGGCGGGTCGCCGCCTTTTGTTCCTCATCCAACGAGTCATGCAATTCCTCGGCGCGACGACCTAATGCGCCTGATACCCCGCCAATTTCTTTATAAGCAGCTTTGGTTAGCAGGCTATTCTGTCGCCGTTCGAAAAGTTCGGTGATGGCGTATTGCAGCAACGGTGAAGCCGCCCGGCTGTTGGCCGACATCGGTCGTTATTTCCGCTAAAAGCCCATCTTCCAGTCCGACGCCTACGCATTGAGCTGGCTCCACAATCGCAGCCTGAAGCTCTGCAGTCGTCAGAGGAAGGACGACTTCCGTATGATCCGCGCATCAATTGGCCGAAGGAAGGGTGCAGCAGCGGCTGGTCGTAGAAATCGGCACGCAAAGTGATGATCACCCGTAAAGGTGTTCGCGCTGTTGTGGAAGCCACATGACCAGACTATCTAAAAAATGTTCGCGGGCATCCTTGTCCGCAAGAAGGGTAAACAGTTCCTCAAACTGGTCGATGACCAGGACCAGTTGGCCGCTCCCATCGCCAGGCAAGATGCGCTTGACGGCGCGTAGTAATCCCCGGTGGTCTTCACTTAACTGGCTCAGCAGGGTGGCCGGCGGGTTTACAGCCACGCGCAGTAAAGCTGCTTCCAGCTCCTCCAATGGATGGCTACCGGGGATCATCCTGGCCAACAAACCACTGTTCGGATCCGGAAAGTGCTCCTTCGACGAAGAGCTGGCAACAGGCCGGCGTTTACGACACTGGACTTACCACTGCCACTGGGACCGACCACTGCTAAAAAGCGAGTTTTCTTGTCAGATGTGGACCAAAAGTTTGTCGATCAAGGTTTGACGGCCAAAGAACAGGGCGGCGTCCACTTCCTGGAAGGGGCGAAGACCCCGGTAAGGATTGGGGTTATATCAATCCTTGATGGCAAACGACATCAATGGAGTAATTGTATCTTTCTCGATGCAACATGGCTTGGCCGAAGATAGCTGACTGCAAGGCCACTGCCAGAGGAAAGAGCGTCGGTATAACGGTCAGATGGATTCTTGGCTGTCGCTCTTTGAATCACCTCATCCACGGCTGATGGCACCTCTGTTCTTTGTGATGGATATCAGGAAGTGGTTCATGGATGTGCTTGGTAAATTGCTATTGCAGCAGAACCATTGAGAGAATGGATGCCGGCCTAGTCGAACAGTTCGTAGATCACGACCCCCAGACTATATAAGTCTGTACTGTGGCGTGATAGATTCTTCCCGTCCTTGTTCCGGGGAGATGTAGTAGGGAGAACCAAGCGAAGAGACCAGTTTGGGTCCTATCACCTCCACTTCGCTAATTCCTTGGCAATGCCGAAATCAGAAAGGTAAAAGGCCCCTTCTTCGTCTAAGAGGATATTGGCGGGTTTGAGGTCTCGGTGTACCACGCCCTGACGGTGAGCCACAGTCAGGGCCGCTGGATGATTTGATTTACTAAACGGACTGTATCAACCAGAGACCAGGGACCTTTGGCCAAAGTATCCTGGGCACTGCCACCCCGCAGCAAGCGCATTACCAGGTAAGCGCCACTCGCCTCGCGCCAATAATCGTAAAGGGGCACGATATGAGGGTGTTCTAGGCGGGCGACGATCTGTGCTTCGGTTTCAAAACGGCGGATGAAATCAGGTTGGTTAGCATATTGGGGTTTAATAATTTTAATTGCCACTTCCCGTTGAACCGCAGGTTGTAGGGCGCGGTGAACCACGCCGAACTGGCCTTCGCCAATTTTTTCCTGAAGTTCATAGGAGCGCAGCACTCCTGTCCGGTCTTGGCGTTCGAGGAAAGGAACACCCTCAATATATGGTTCTGCACGGGCATAGGCGATGAATGCTTCCTGTTCTTCTGGGGGGATATCCAGGTGTTGGGAGAGGAGGGTGGCCAGTTGTCGAGAACGGCCGTCGTGCATCCGCTTCAATCTTGCGAATTGTGCCTACAGAACAGCCTGCTTGATAGGCCAGTTCTTTTTGTGTTATATCCAGTTGACGGCGACGGCGTTTGAGCCAGGTGCCGAATGTGATACTTGCTGCCAAAATTGCATTCCCTCTCAATGCAGATAGGATTTATTTTCAGTTCAATGCTGTTGGCTTGCATTCATTGTACCATATGGTTTCAACTTTCTAGGATGCAGGCGATCCTTAGGTCCGTATGCAGCTATCTGGGACAGAGTTGGGTTGATATGGGATTCGTCTGACTGTTCGGTTCATTCGGAAGAAATGGGGGCTGCTGTCCGGATCGGTGCCGTAAAATCAGGATTTCCGTATAATGTCGCCGTAAGATTTCTTCCGGGATATCAATGTCAATCTCGGGGTGCAATATGGAGGAATAAGAGTGGACATAAAATATTTGAGCAGTCTCGACGCTGCGGAATCGCGTTCAATCAGCCCCGAGAATTTCACCGGCGAAAAGGGAAAGGGCGGCATGGCCACGACGGGAACGGGGGAACTCAGGCCCGCGACTTGGGACAGGGTTGGAAAGTCTCCCCTTCGGTACGAATTGAGGCGGGAAGACGTTTGAACTGGCAGATATCGTTGGCCCCGGCACGATTGAGCAAATCTGGATGACCCCAACGGGAAACTGGCGTTTTAGCATTCTGCGCATCTATTGGGATGATCAGGAGCAGCCATCAGTCGAATGCCCGGTGGGTGATTTCTTTGCCTGTGGTTGGGGCAAATTTGCTCAGGTCTCCTCTCTGGCAGTCTGCGTGAATCCTGGCAGTGCCTTCAACTGCTACTGGCCCATGCCCTTCCGCAAGCGATGCCGCATCACCATGGAGAATATCGCCGACGGAGGATATGATTCTCTACTATCAGATCAACTATGCCCTGGGAGAGGTCGACGAGCATGCCGGCTATTTCCACGCCCAATTTCGGCGCGTCAATCCGCTTCCATATAAGGAGGATTACACGATCTTGGATGGTGTTCAGGGACAGGGGCGCTACGTGGGAACCTATATGGCCTGGGGAGTAAACAACTCAGGTTGGTGGGGTGAAGGGGAGATCAAGTTTTACCTGGATGGGGATCAAGAGTTTCCCACCATTTGCGGTACGGGCACCGAAGACTATTTCTGCGGCTCCTATAATTTCGAGAACAAGGCGACGGGCCAGTACCAGGAGTTTTCAACACCCTATGCGGGGATGCCCCAGGTGCTCCGGCCTGATGGTGTCTATCGCTCCCAGATGCGCTTTGGACTCTACCGCTGGCATATCACCGATCCGGTTCGTTTTCATGAAGATATTCGGGTCACGATCCAGGCCCTGGGTTGGCGCAGCGGAGGAAGATATCTTCCGCTACAAGATGACATTTCTTCGGTGGCTTTCTGGTACCAAACGCTGCCAAGCAGGAGATTTCCCCAGTTTCCAGATAGGGATACCTTGGAAATAATATAGTGATCACAGATTGTGATTGAGTAGCTCTCTACAATATTATGCTAGAGCTGCCTTAAGAGAGTAGGATCTCTAATGTCCAATTGCGCGTTTGCTTGGCAGGTAAAAGCGCGTATTCACCCAAAGCTTTGGCATTGGGCAAGGCATCTGTACCGCCAATACAGGGTTCAAGACCTAAATTGAAGTAAGGTGCGGAGCCACTGCCGGACCAGCCGCCATAATTCATCCACAGTCCGATGTGGGTGATCTCATCCGGACGAAAGCGAAATGCAAGAGAATGCTCGCCTGCCGGATCAAGAATCACTGTTTCTATCAGGTCGTGGCCATTAAGCGGGTGTGTATAAAGTTTATATGCTTGTCCAAACTCTTTTGCCGGTACACGAGATAAATCGATGGGTTGGAGATCGGCTTTCTCCGCCTGCGGCCACCTTAACTGGGATCCGCTTTGATCTAAAAATCCATTTGTCACACCATCAACCCGAACCGTTTCGACGCCAGGAGGTAGGAATACCTGCATACCTTCTTCGATATTTAGAATCGGGTGGATACTCCAAATGAAGGGCATATCAAAAGATGTTAGATTGCTAACCTGATAATCGAGTATGAGAGCAGCGCGATTGGCAGAGAGAGATACTGTTCTTTCAAAGCGGTAGGGGAATCTCACGCCATAACAAACCATCGCCAGAATGATTTGCTTTGTTGAAGCTTCTATAATCTCTACTTCCCAAGGTTGGCACCAAAGTTCACCATGGTCTGGGATTAAAATTCCCGCCCATGGTTCATCGGGATATTCGCCTCCTGACACTGCGGGGAAACATTCATCTAACCCACCTGTATCATATTTTTCAGTGAAGGATGCCCCATATTCCACAGGTTGTAGAGGCAAATAGGGATTGCTCCACAACCATTCGCGCTCGGTCGGCAAATGTCGAATAGATGTAATTTTCCCACCAAGATCAGGAATAATACAGGCCCGAATATGTTCATTTGTTAAAATATAGGCGTCAAATCCCTGGTGCTTTGTTTCCTCTAACGCGCAGGTATTAGCCATAATTTACATTATCTTCCATCAATGCTGAACGGCCGCCATCAACGTCAATAGTTGTTCCTGTGAAGAAACCAGCCCATTTGCTGGCAAGAAAGGTGCATAAGGCCCCAATTTCCTGTGGCGAACCTATTTTGTTAACTGGGTGAATATTTTTTATTTTGGCCAACTGGGCCTCGGCATCTGTATGGTTTTCGAAAAGGGATCTAACCATTGAGGTTTCGACATACCCTGGCGCAATGCCTACAGCGCGAATATGTGGACCCCACTCAATTGCAAATGATTGCACCATGGCTAAAAGTCCTGCCTTGGCGACATTGTAAGGAAAACAACCGGGCATTGTATAGTAGGCATGATTTGATGCAATTACAATGATTACGCCATGCTCACTTTGCTTCAAATATGGATAAGCTGATTTGGCTAAGCGCCAGTGTGAAGCTAAATTGATATTCATGCAATCATCCCAGGCTGACTCGCTGCATTTTTCGACACCTTCAAAATTAGTGACCCCAGCATTGGAGATGAGGATATCAATACCTCCCAATGTTCGAACGGCCGTTTTGACCCACTGATCAATGTCGCCAGGATTTCTCAGATCAAGGGATAAGTATTCCGCCTTCCTTCCCTCTTTTTCAACAGATTCAATGAACATTTGCGCCCCCGCCGAGTCAAGATCATCTAGGCCACAACCTGAAATATCACATCCAGCTCGGGCTAACATTGCTGCAATACCACCCCCAATACCGCTGGAGACCCCACTCACTAATGCCCGTTTTCCTTTCAAATCTATTTCCAGAGACATATCTCAATTTCCTTCAACTATAGTGATTCTTCTAATTTACATGATACCAAATTCTTTAAATGCATCGGCCGCGCTCATGCCAGATTCGATCGCTTGGCGCACCAACTTTTCACCGCGCGCTTTTTCGAGGGACTTGACGAATACTTCTTCCTCGGCATTTGCCGGAATGATGCAGACACCATCAATATCGCCAAAAACAATGTCGCCTGGCTTGATCTTGACACCTCCAATTTCTAAAGGCACGCGAAAATCAATCACTTTTCCGCGCGGCCCTTGATCCTGGGCATAAGCACCATACGAAAATGTAGGGAAATTTAGACTCATAATACCGTTCGTATCACGAGAGTACCCATCCAAAACCGCTCCTGCAGCTCCCAACTGTATTGCCCTGACACTCATCAATTCTCCCCAAAGGGCATATGTTGGAGACGCGCCGGTGCAAATATAGACTTCTCCTTCTTGCAAATCATCGAGCGCCTCGAGCATCAAGCCAAATGGTTTGGCCATGAGTGCATTGGCGCTGTTTTCAACTTCTGATGAAAAGACATCTGCTTCCAAGACAGTCATCGCTCGGCCTATAAGGACCATATCATCGCGCAACGGCCGAATTTTGGGCGGCAAAAATTGATTTTGCAGGCCCAATGTGTCCATGATGTCGCCAACAACGGCCGTAAAAAGTTCTCGTTGGGCAAGTTCAAATAATTCTTGATCAGATTGCCATAGTTTCATGATAGGACCTTATCCCTGAAAGTCTCCCAAGGCATTGTGCTGGTATCAGGGCGTCCAGATCGTCCCATCTGGCCAGCGGCTCTGCGTCCATTGAATCGGCGAAAGCTCAATGGGGTAGTTGGCGGCTTTGGCCTCATCAATGTCTATCCCTAAGCCGGGCTGGTCATTGGGCCACAAATAGCCACTGCGTATTTCAGGCGTGCCTGGGAATACTTCATACAATGGTTCGCTGAAATTAATAACTTCTTGAATGCCGAAGTTGTGACAGGCAAGGTCCAGGTGCAGATTGGCAGCATGTCCTACGGGTGAGACATCGCCTGGGCCGTGCCAGGCTGTACGAACCTCGAAAGCTTCGCATAGAGCTGCCAACTTGCGTGCCGGTGTAAGTCCTCCGAGTTGTGATATATGGGCGCGGATGAAATCAATCAATTGTTCAGCGATTAACGGCCGCCATTCAAGTGGATGGTTATGCAGTTCGCCCATGGCAATGGGTGTAGCGCATTGCTCTCGCAGGCGGCGGAACCACTCGATTTGATCAGGGGCTAAGGGATCTTCCAGAAAGAAAAGACGGAAAGGTTCAAGCGCCTTGGCCATACGGATGGCATCAATCGGTGCCAAACGCTCATGAATATCGTGTAAAAGGAAAAGATCGAATCCTATCTCGGCGCGAATATGATCAAACATATCCACTATGGAGCGGGCATACTTATCAGGATCGTAGTAGGCGCCAGGGAAATTGCTATTCAGCCGCTCGATCATTTTTATGCGATGGGTGGCCTGAGGCGCACCCTGGCCGGGTTGAACTGTTTCATCTGTGATCTCGTTTACGCGCCCGCCGTAGCCCCCCATCTGACAGCGTACGGCCAGGTGACCTTCCTCTTGATATTTAATTACGTTATCCAGAACTTCCTGAGGATCACGGCCGTCTGCGTGACGGTACACCATAGCTGCTTCGCGGCACTTGCCGCCCAATAGATCGTAGACGGGCATATTTGCCACTTTGCCCTTGATGTCCCACAGAGCCATATCAACGCCACTGATCGCATTGTTCAACACAGGTCCATTGCGCCAGTAGGAGTTGACGTACATCATATGCCACAGGTCTTCAATATTGCCTGGATCGCGTCCTTGTAGCAACGGATCAAGATATTCATCTACCGCATTGGCCACCAAGGTTGGTCGTTGGGTAAAGGTGGCACAGCCGAGGCCGTACAAGCCGGGCTGATCTGTTTCAACTTTGACCACAACCAGGGCAATGCCTTCTGGAGCAGTAAGAATGCTGCGGACTTTACTGATTTTCATTTTGTTGTCCCTTTAAAAATAGAATCTTGTGATTGTAAATTTCCTATGACCATAATCGATCCCAACTGCGTTCTGAATCCCAGGCTTCTGTCGATTCGAATAGACCTTGGTCATCGGCTGCGAGATGCTCTCGAATCGTCTCTTCATCAATCTCAAAACCTAATCCAGGTTTGTCAGGAACAGGGATATATCCGTCTTGAATGATCGGCTTCGGTATGCCGGTAATAAAATCATCCCAGTAAGGTAAATCTGCGAAATGATGTTCTAGGGCTATGAAATTTTCGGTAGCTGCAGCACAGTGTACAGAGGCCATGGTGCTAAGCGGCGTTCCGGCCATATGCATGGCCATGCTAACCCCATACTCCTGGGCAAGGTCGCCGATCTTCTTCGTTTCCAAGATGCCGCCACTAGTGGCCAAATCGGGATGAATGACGTTGACCGCACCCGCCTGCAACAGCGGCATAAAGCCTTCTTTTAGATAGATATCTTCCCCCGTACCCACCGGCGTCTTTAATGTTCGTTCTAACTGCACCCATTGCTCGGTATATTGCCAGGGCACCATATCTTCTAGCCAGGCCAGGTTGTAAGGCTCCAATGCTTCGCCAAGTCGAATACAATCGTCGATACCGATATGACCGAAATGATCGACGGCAATAGGTACTTCATAGCCTACGATTGAGCGCACCTGTTCGACGTACTCAGCCAGCAGTTTGATACCTAACGGCGTCAGCCGTACATGAGTGAAGGGATGTTGGATAGAGTTAATATCAAGCATCCGCTCTAGTTTTGTGCCGGTATTAGCCTTCAGCATGCCTGACGGGAAAGTCAAAGCATCCTTCACGCCAACCAATGTCTCGATGCCCACATCCATTTTTAGCATCGTGAAACCACGTGCAACGCGCTCTTTTAGCTTGTGACCCATCGCTTCACCATTTTGTTCGTTTGGCGTGTCGCAATAGATGCGAATTTCATCACGGAATTTGCCGCCGCAGAGCATGTAAGCAGGGACACCATAGGCTTTGCCCGCTAAATCCATGAGAGCCATCTCTATGCCACATACGCCGCCACCTTGCCGAGCATGATGGCCAAACTGCTTGATTTTGCGAAACAGTTTGTCGACGTTGCAGGGGTTTTCCCCTAATAATCGGCTCTTGAGCATCAAAGCGAAGGTTTTGCTGGCACCGTCCCGCACTTCGCCATAACCGCTAAGTCCCTGATTGGTGTCAATACGGATAAGTGGGAAACGCCAGTGATCCCATCCCACGGTGGCCGTCCGCAAGTCAGTGATCTTTAGATCAGTAGGACGAGAGTAGGTGTTAATATGATCTTCGGGTCTAACCGTCATTTATTATTTTCCTCCTTCCAGGAGGTAAAATCAGCTTCGATATCTTCGCGCCAATTGGGCACGTCGATTTCACCGCTGGTATATATACCCTGGTCGAGGCGGAGCTTTCCGAACTCATCGCGTACCTGGATTTCTTCGCTTTTTTCAACAACTTCCTGCACAAGATGGGGCGGGATAATAATCACCCCGGAAGGTGTTCCGAGAACCACATCACCTGGCAATACAGTCACATGACCGATTCGGATAGGGATATTGAGGCCGGCCAAGGTAACATCTTCGATGGCAGTGGGATCAACACCACGCATAAAAAAATTAACGTCTTCGAGTTCGACCAGACCCTGATAGTCACGGATACCGCCATCGATGACGGCTCCAGCCTGCGTGCGGGTGCGGATTGCTGTGCCAAGATTGTCACCGATGACTGTACCATCTTTCACCTTGCCAAATATGTCAACGACCATCACATCGTTTAGCTGCAGTGACTCAATAACCCAGGAATTCTGTCCGCCAATGGCTCCGCGGCCCTCGTCCAGGCCAGTTTCCTGAACAAAGTCGTGATAATCGGGGCGATAGGGTAGGAACTGTGCAGTCACGGCTCGTCCAACGGTGATCTTGCCGGGATGTGTTTCTAACCAATTGCCTTCAAACTGAAAATGGTACCCGTGTTCACGCAAAACGCCCCAGGCCTGCTCAGTTGTCACAAGCTTCATGCGTTCGATTAGATCATCGGGCACTTTGGGCCGGCCATCATCAAAACGATCAAAAGGGTTGGCTTTAGTAAGGGCAATCAAATCCTTACGAGAAGGCTGAGTAGGCAAAATAGTCCTCCTAAAATAAAAAAATACTAGTAAAGAAATAAATAACTGTTGACGGATATGGCTCCCGGCGGTTTTATTGTTTGAGTGTTTCGCCACCGGCTAATAAACCGGAAAAAGGGATTTGGCGAATTGCCAGGCTTTTCCTTAAGTTGGTACTGTTAGATGTGAATTCTGTAAAAGTGCCAGGTCTGTACAGCTTCCAGGCAATGATCAGCCGCTGTAAACAGCCTGCCGCAGACCGCGGATGTATCCCAAGGCGTAAAGCCGCCCAAATGACGAGTAGCCCGCATTGGCATTGTCATCGCCTTCGACCGTAGGGACATGGTCAGGACGCAATACACCTTCGAAGCCAATCTCTTTATATGCTCGCATACAAGCGAGCATGTCAGTTTTGCCGATATCGTGCCAGGTTTCTTCGAACTTTTCAGGTGTGCCGCGCACATCGCGAAAGTGAATAAAGAATATTTTATCTTGACGGCCGAAATGGTGGATTACATCAGGTAGATCATCGGTCATGAGAGTGAAATTGCCCTGGCACAGCGTGATACCATTCATGGGACTGGGAACCAAATCAATCAAACGCTGGAAGTTCTCAACGCTGCGCATGATACGCGATACGCCACGAATGGGCGAGAGGGGTGGATCGTCCGGGTGCATGGCTAACTTTACATTCCATTTTTCCGCAACCGGAAGCACTTTGTGTAGAAAATATTCGAGATTCTGCCACAACTCCTCATCACTTATAGGCCCGGATTTTGTTGGTGGCGCGTCTTGCATCAGCGCATTGTCATAGCTGGTGACCAGGGAACCGCCGCGTGAAGGCGTCCTCATATTGGTGCGCATCCAGTTGAAATCGGTCATCCATTCATAACACCATACAGGAATACCTAACTTGCCCATATTCTCAAGCAACGTGCAGACGGTGGCGATCTCTTCTTCACGACCTGGCAGTGCGCGCTTGGTATTGTTCAAAGGTGGCCGTGCCTCAATGACAGCCAATTCGAAGCCAGCGCTTTCATAGGCCTGTTTCATGCGCAGCAGGGGCATATAGTCCCAGGGCGCGTCATCCCCATTTTGAGGATCATCGAAAGGCAAGCCACCTACCGCGTAATCGGCTCCTGCCTGTTTGGCTAATTTCCACAAAGGGGAAGGGGTTGGAGGGAGAAACTCAGCGATCTTGATCATAATTGCCTAATCTAAAATCCAGTGAAAATCCATAAGGTGTAGCAACTAAAGGGTATGGAGAAAATAACACCAAAAATAATGGCGAATACCCGCTGCCCTCGGTCACCACCCTCTTGGGAAAGTCTACTGCCAACAATGCCGCCAACGAGCGCAGCCGGCGTCGCGATGAGGATAGCGATAACAAGAGCCTGAAGCAGACTCAGCATTCGCTCGGCGCCATAATAATGTTCTGGACGCATAATTGCCGGGAAGATGAAGGGCCAGGCGAGCCCAAGAATTAAGGCGATGCCTACCCCGCCAATCCATCCGGTTAATGCATATGAAATGGTTCGAGGGATTTTCTTGCGCATTGCTCGTGGCTCTCCAATTTGTGACAAAGAAGTTCGCTGCGTGAAAACCCCAAATTATCTTTGCCGATCAGGATTCACAATGAATGGCACAAATTAAACCGGCAGCAATTCCGACAAGCGCTCAGACTTGATCTGCGGGTGATCATCGAATAAATAGCATGAAGCGGCGTGATGTTCGCCGATCTGAAACAGCGGTGGCGGATTCTTGCATTTCTCCATCTTAAAGGGACAACGGCCGTAGAACTTGCAGCCTGTGCCGATAGCGCTCAGATCAGCCTCTCGTGCCTGGATTTCGGTCTGGCCCCAACGACGTGATAAATCTGGCCAGGGAATGGAGTCGATCAGAAGCTGAGTGTAAGGATGCTGCGGGGTCTTGATGACCTTGTCTACGTCACCGCCCTCCATGATCGTGCCGCGGTACAACACGACAATGGAATTGGCAATGTGAAAAGCTGTTGTCAGGTCATGGGTGATATAAATGATGGAAACACCATGATCTGTTTGCAGCGTTTGCAGTGTCTCTAGAATGTTAGCCCGCAGCGAGGCATCGACCATCGATACCGGCTCATCGGCTACCAATATCTTTGGTTGAACGATAAGTCCACGAGCCACGTTAATACGTTGGCGCTGTCCACCTGAAAGTTGGTGAGGAAAGCGTCCCAATATATCTTGGGGATGCAAACCAACGGCCGTGAGCGCTTCCACCATTCTATCCACGGCTTCTTTTTTGGAATTCGCAAGTTTGAATTTCTTAATCGGCACGGAAAGAAGATGATCCACGGTGTAGAAGGGGTTGAATACGGCAAATGGATCCTGGAATACCGCCTGCACCTCGCGGCGGTATGTCAGCCGTTCATCACCCTTCAAATCATGAACATCCTTTCCTTTATAAAGAATTTGGCCCGAAGTCGGCTTGATGAAGCCCAGGAGCAGCATCGCCAGCGTCGTTTTGCCGCTGCCGCTTTCGCCGGCCACAGTGATGATGCCGGGATCCTCCTCGGTCAAGGTAAACGACATATTATCTAGCGCTGTTGTAGATGTCTTTGTTAACAAGCCGCTGGAAAAGATCTTGGTCACATTCTTGAATTCGAGTAAATCAGTCATATTATGATTCCGCTTCTGGTGCTTTTGGATAGAGATGGCAGGTCACAAATCGACCGTCTACCATTTGGGTCTTGGGGATTTCCGTATGGCAAATGTCCATTACCTGATCGCAACGAGGATGGAAGGCGCAGCCGCTTGGTAATCTCAAGAGGGCAGGTGCCAGGCCGGGAATGCCCTGAAAAACCCCCTTCTTTTCCAAATTGGGCAAGCTTCTAATAAGAGCTTGGGCGTATGGATTAAGCGGTTTCGTAAACATTTCTTGCACGGTGCTCAACTCCATCAAACGCCCGGCGTACATGACGGCTACTTTATCCACGAACTGGGCCATTAAGCCCATATCATGGCCAATTAGAATTACGGCCGCTCCCAACTCATTCTTTACGCGGTCAATGGTTTCCATGACCTGGCGCTGAGTTACCACATCGAGAGCGCTGGTGGGCTCATCGGCGACGATCACTTCGGGCCCCAGTAAAATGCCGATGGCAATACAGACCCGCTGTTTCATGCCGCCACTTAACTCGTGCGCGTACATATTAAAGACACTGCCATCGAGATCCACCGATTCGAGTGAGTGTATGGATCGCTGTTTCATTTGGTCCTTAGATAAACTCTTATCATGGGCCTTGATCGCGTCTACCATCTGAGCGCCGATACGCGTCACCGGATTAAGTGAGTTCATGGCCCCTTGCGGAATATAAGCGATCTTGCTCAGGCGGGCCTTGAGCATTCCCTCTTCATTAAGTGCCGTGAGATCGGTACCGCCGACAATCACCTGGCCGGCTTCAATGCGCCCGGGTGGTTTGATCATGCCCATCATCGCCAGGGCCATAGTGCTTTTACCGGCGCCGGACTCGCCTACCAAACCGAGCTTTTCACCGGCGTTTAAGGTTAAGCTGACACTGTCCAGCGCCTTTGCGCGACCGGAGTCAGTGTAGTAGGTAACGTGCAGGTCAACAACCTCAAGCACAGGCTTTTGGGTTTCGAGGTCACTTGTATGATTCCATTCCAGTATATCAGTCATGAGGTCTACCGTTTTACTCCGATCGGCGCACACGTGGGTTAGATAGTTCATCGAGGCCCATATTAATAAGAGCCAGCGAGCCGAGGATGAAGGCCAGGGCTACAGCAGGAGATAGAGGCCACCACCACCAGCCATTGAAAAACGCGCCCTGTGTTTGTGCGGCCCAAATGATGTTACCCAACAGAGGCTCGCGTACCGGACCCAGACCGAGCACAGATAAATAAAAGGAGGCGAATACGGCTCCAAATACCGCGCTGACAAAGACGGCCACAATAAAAGGCAGCAGGTTGGGCATTATTTCACCAAAAATGATGCCCAGATCGCCAACGCCGGATAGCTTGGCTACGGACACATATGGCCTTTCCTTCATCGTCAACACTTGCGATCGTATGACCAACGTAGGTCCCATCCAGGCCAGCAGTACGACGATGAAGGCCATTGTGTAGATGGTCACATCCCGTTTGTCAAGCGAACCGGCGATCACCACTTGAATCAAAAACACGGGGATAGGGATCAGAATCTGGCTCAAGCCTTTAATGGTGCCGTCAATTGGTCCGCCAAAATAGGCCGAAGTGAAGCCCAGAATGACGCCAATGAAGGTGCCAATAGCGCCGGCGATTACGCCGATGAGTATGGTCTGCCACAGGCCGACCACAATAGCAGAGAATAAGTCACGGCCGAAAAAATCAGTTCCCAGCAGAAATTCTGCACTAGGTGGCTGCTTAGGTTTGACGGATAAGGGATAGGCATCTGCCTGATCGATAACCATTAGCCCAATAATAGTGAAAGCGGTGATCAAAAAAACCATGATCAAGCCGATGGCCAGCCCCTTATTACGACGCAAATATCGCAATATGAGCCTAATCCGGCTTGGTTGTGAATATTCTAAAGACTGTTTTTGGGGTTGTGGAATTGCTAAATCACTCATGATATCACTTCCTAATCTGATGATCGGCGAATGCGCGGGTCAAGCAGCGGATAGAGCAGCTCCACCCCCACCATGAGGGTGGCGATAGCAATGGTGATAAACAAGACTATGCCATAGATCACCAGAAAGTCGTTCGTGCGGATAGCATTACTTAACTCCGATCCTATGCCTGGCAAGCCAAAAATATTCTCTACGACGATGGCCGAAGTAACCACGGTACCTAAGGCCAGAGCGAAACCCGTTATCTGGGGCAGCATCGCATTGCGTAGGTAGTAATCCTTGAAAATGGTCTTATTGCTGAGTCCCTTATGTTCAGCGAAGAGTACATAATCTTCACCCTGGATGGTGATACCCATGCCGCGCATACTCAGCACCCAAAAACCCAGCGAGCCGAGAATAAGCGCTAATGCGGGCAGGATCTGATGCCGCCCGACATCCATCACGAAGGCCATTGATGCTTCCGGCACTGTACCGACGGAATGGGAACCGGCCATCGGCAGCAGCTTGAGCCGAAAGCCGATAAAAAATATCAGTAAAATGCCCATCAACACGGGCGGCACACCCATTAGCAGCACGAAAGGCGTAGACAAGGTCCGCAGCCAATTGGGGGAACGCGGCCAGGCGGATATCGCTCCCAGCAGGTTACCAATGACGAATGCTAATATGGTGGTAACAAGCAATAAGCCGATCGTCCAAGGGAGTGCATCGGTGATAATCTGCATCACTGTTCTCGGGTATCTGTTCGCGGATACGCCCAGGTCAAAGCGAGCCAAGCTGCTCATATAATTGTAATATTGCACGTGAAGCGGCTGGTCAAATCCGAACCTCTGGTTATAAGAGGCGACGATGACTTCCAAATCCGCGGGTGAGAAACCACCCGTCATGGCCAGAGCGGCGAAACGCTCGCGGACCGGGTTCTTATCCGAGAGGCGGGGGATAAAGAAGGTGATCGTCGCCGCGGCCCAGATCACCAACAGGAGAAATAGTAAACGTCGCAATATTAAAATTGGGAGTTTCATATTCCTTTTCCTTTAGAGCCTAACAGTACTCTGTCAACTGACTATTTCGAAGTTCGAGAGATGCCAACTCTTAATTACAGTCGGTGAACGGTTTTATTTTCCCTCTGAAAGCTGGCAACTTTTTTTGTATTAGAGACCGGCTGCCACGCCTTTATAAACGCTAGACAGCCGGTCTCTTTAACTTACTCTACAAACAGTTTAGTTTGCCTTCTCTAGATTGGTCACGACGAGCATACCCGTATGGGCCCAGAACGCACCGTTTGTTCCAGAACCTAGGTTATCTTCCGTTGGCCAATTGGTCCAGTTATGCTGGTTGTAGGCGATGCGATGCAGCCACTGGATGATGGGGATATCAATCTGCTCGGCCCAGTAGATCTCCAGCGCTTGTGCGGCCAATTCCGTGAAACGAGGATCATCCGAACTCAGCGGAGCCATCTCGTCAAGAATAGCATCGTACTCTGGATTGCTGTAGCGTGAGAAACGATTGTTACCGGCGGAGGTGCCGATCGATTCACTAAAGCGGCCGTGGAACAATTCCAAGGCGGCATAAGGATCGACCAGGCTGGCGCCATGCCCAAAGTGGTACAGCCCGGGTGCGCCATCAGCCATTTGCTGGTAAGCATCCGTACCAAAATTGATGGAGGCATCAAAGCCGCCACGGAGCAACATTTCTTCCAGCACAGGGGCCGTGTCACTGTGGATACCCTCGAAGGCATGGATTGTGGCGTTGACGGTTTCGCCATCTTTTTCCCATAGGTCATCACTGTTCTTCGTGAAGCCGGCCTCTTCCATGAGAGCGGCGCTCTCTTCAAGATCGTATTTGCCTGGTTCGTATTTCTCGATCAGTGCTTGCACTTCGGGGCTGTCAACGAATGACTGCAGACCGGGGTAAAGCGGGAAGGGGAAAATGGTCGCAACCGAGGCCCCTTCGTAGACGACTTCATTTATTATATCGCGATCAATTGCCAAGCTCATCGCGCGACGCACACGGGCATCATCGTAGGGCTCTTGCAAGGTGTTCATCCACAGTGAATTTGGCCACCAGTCCAGGTAGCCGTAGGGCGGCTCGCTGCCGGTGTGCGAGGTCACCTCAGGATTCTGATCCAGGATGCTGGAGATGATGCTGGCGCGAAAATCAAGCGCCGTGTCAAACTCATTGTTGACGACGCGCTGGGCGACAATTTCCATGCCCTGGCCAACTTGACCACCTATATTAACCATAACCAGGCGCTTAACATCTGGTTCATCAATTAAACCGGCTTCGACAGCCCACCAATCTTCGCGCAGATCGAGGATCTTTTGGGTTGCATCCCAGGAGACGTACGAGTAGGGGCCGGAGTGCGGCATTTCCAGACCGCCCTGGAAGGTATTAACATCGTCCAGCGGCTCAAGTACGTGCGCGGGAACGATCGGGATACCTGTATCAAACTTCAAGGTCAGCACTTCAAATGCGAAGCGCGGCGCCGGTTGGTTGAAAGTGACCACAACGGTGTGATCGTCCACTTCTTCAATTGATTCTACAAACTGGACGAAAGCCGCATGGTAGGGCAGGGTTTCGTTGTTCAACTGTCCTTCAAAGGTAAAGGCGACGTCATGGGCAGTTACCGGTGTGCCATCGCTCCACTTGGCAGCGGGATTGACTTTAATGGTCAGCTCGGTGAAGTCATCATTGGTATACTCCATGCTCTCGGCCAACCAGGGCAGTTCCTTGTCGGCAAAGATTTGGAAGTAGGACAGTCCTTCCCACATCATGCCATTGGCTTCTTGATGGGTGTAGCCAGGCAGAGCCCAGGGATTCGTCACGCCGATGGGTGAACTCATGCTCCAGGCCATATTGAGTGTATCTTCGCGGGGAATGTCTTTCAGTTCCCCCACTGACAGAGATTCTACCGCTTCCTCTGCCGGCTCAGCTTCTTCAGCAGGGCTTCTTCAGCCTCTTCTTCAGCGGGTGCTTCGGCTTCTTCAGCGGGTGCTTCAGCTTCAGCAGCAGGTGCTTCAGCTTCTTCAACCGGTGCTTCTTCTGGCGTTGCTGCAGAGCAGGCTGCCAAAACCAGCATAAGTATTACAAAAATAGTGAGCCATTTGATTTTCGACATTTTCTTTGTCTCCTCAAATCCTAAAAATAAAAAACTTGTTTGCTTTCGGTGAATTGCAAGCCTCTGAAAAAGAGTTTTCCACCTTGGGGATATTGTGCTGTTTTGTCAGCTTGTTAAAGATTTTGTAATACACACCTCCTTTCTCAACCACACACAATGACTTTGTTTATTCTATGCTGGCAGGTAAAATCGTTTCCTTAAAGGTCGATGAAAATATAGCGCTAATCATAGTGAAAAATTCGAGCTTGGCAAGAAGAGTTTTTGGAGCTTCTCTCAATAATAATGAGTCCCTACATTGTAGCCGCAGATTGCCGACTGAACGTATGTCGTAGGTGGAAAGTAAGTCACAATTAGAAAGTGGTTTACAATTCATAAGCTACAGTTTTAAAGGCATATATCTGTTTTGTGAATGTAGATGTCATGATAATATATGTCACCAAGTTGAACATGTTGTAAATATGTACATGTTTTAATGGTGTACATTTGTGTACATTGTACGAATAGCAATTGACTTTGTCAAAATAAAAATGAACTCTATAGAAAATTTTGCTATTTTTAGTATGTCATCTCCTTAAGATCTTTCATGAAAAAAAGATACAATATCTGGAAAATTTTCATCCTTGTTTTGCTAATTATTTTAGTGCCGGCAATTTCGGCATGCGGAACTGGCGTCCCTGAAGTCGCCCCGGAACCAACACCGGTCCCGGCAGCCTTGGAACCGTCTCCAAATCCAACAGCGCCAGAACCAACTTTAGCTTCGACAACGCTAGAAGCTGATTCAGATGCCGCGGTAGCCGTGTTTGAGGAATCCCAACCGATCTCTGGTGGGCCCGTGCTCCTACGCAATGATATTGGGTTGCGTAAAGTGGTAGATGTAGGTGGGGCAAACATTAGGTTAGCGTGGCACCCACTTGAGCATGCTCTCTATTATTTACATCCGGGCGACGGTATTTTTCTTGTGGACTTAGCTGAACCTTCGACAGCCACAAAGGTTAGCGACAAAAGTGATATTACGGCCGATGGGTTTCCGACAGGCATGGCATTTGGGCCAGACGGAACGCTTTATGTTGTCGTTAATAGAATGTCCAGCCAAATATTGACCCAAGCTTTGATTTACAAAGGTGTAGCGACAGGGGAGGGGTTGTTTACCTGGGAATTATTGGCGGAGAGTGAGCCCTATCCAACAAGTGCGACACCGTTTGATCATTTATTCAACGGGATTGTGGTTTCTCCGGACAACCAATGGTTATTCATTAATAGTGGTTCGCGTACTGATCACGGTGAAGTTGAGGATAATGGGGGTAACTTTCCCGAAGAACGTGAGGTCGACCTTACGGCCAGAATCTTCCGCATTCCTACCGATGCCGCAGGATTGATTATACCCAATGATGAAGGTGCCCAGATTGCGCAGGGATTGTTATTTGCTGCGGGTACAAGAAACGCCTATGATTTGGAAATAGGCCCTAATGGCGATCTGTTTGCCATAGATAATGGCCCTGATGCAGACTTCCCCGATGAACTAAACTGGATTCGGGAAGGAGAGCATTATGGTTTTCCCTGGCGGTTTGGGAGTCAAGATAACCCCCAGCAGTTCGCAGATTATGATGCCAGTAATGATAAACGTTTGTCAAATGATTTTGTGGCAGTTCAACTAGGAACATATCAGAATGATCCTGGCTTTCCGCCGGCGCCAGGTCCTTTTACCGATCCTGTTGTGAATCTCGGCCCGGCGGCGGCTCAATATCGAGGTGAGGATGGTGGTCAATATGATGCTGCTGTTGAAGGCAAGCCCTTACATACCTTTACAGCTCATCGCTCGCCGCTAGGATTGGTGTTTACAACTGACGAGAATATGCCTGCTGACCTGCTTGGTAACGATGAGTCATTAAGTGCATTCGTCTTGAGTTGGGGAGCAGCTGGTGGTGATTTAAGCGATAGAGGGCAAGATTTACTGCATCTATCGTTAACAAAACAGGGAGACCATTATGAATCTGTCACGACACAGATCGCGCGCGATTTCAAAAACCCGATAGATTCGGTAATGATTAATAACCGGCTTTATGTACTTGAATATGGTTCAGATGGCGCTATCTGGGAACTCACATTCGAGTAGTGGTAAACACAAAAGTAATGGGAGTTACTATATGAGAATCGCAATTACTGGGGGAAATGGAGGGCTTGGTCGTCAGTCTCACGCCTTACCTCTTAGATCTAGGCCATGAAGTCACAAGTATTGATCTTTCGCTGCCTAGTATGACCTATCCGCGCCCAACCCCTTCAGCTCGTTATTTGATAGCCAACGTCACTAACTTTGGCGAGGTGGTAAGCAGCGTTCAAGATTGTGACGCTATCATTCATTTGGCGGCCCATGTTTCTCCTTTGAGTAGTCCATATCCAGTAGTGTACGCTGAGAACACGATTGGAAGTTATAATGTTTTGTATGCCGCAGCATTGCTGGGTATCAAACGCGTCTGCCTGGCATCGTCAATCAACGCTATTGGTGGTGTTTACAGCCGCAATCCTCGATATGATTACTTCCCAGTGGATGAACAACACCAGACTTATGCGGAAGATCCGTACAGCATGTCAAAATGGGCATTGGAACTGCAAGGGGATGCTTTTGCGCGTCGTTATGAGGACATGAGCATTACCAGTCTGCGTTTTCATTGGCTTGTAGACGAGCGCGAACGTGCGGTTAAATACGCCCAATCATTCGGGCCGGCAATAATTCGACATCTTTGGGCTTATACATTGTTTAGCGAAGCAAACCGTGCCTGCTTGCTGTCGTTAACGGCCGATTTTAAGGGGCACGAGGTGTTTTATATCGTTGCGCCGCGCTCGGTCGTTGCCGAACCTTCTTTGGATCTGGCGCGCCAGTATTATCCAAACACGCCTATTCGTGGTGATCTCTCTGGCAATTCAGGTTTTTTCAATTGTGGTAAAGCTGAGAGAATCCTCGGCTGGCGCCACGAAGGATAGCAACATGCGCATCACTGACATCAAACTTTATCCGGTCTGGGTAGGCTCCCGTAATCAACTCGTCGTCAAAGTAGAAACAGATGAAGGTATTTATGGTCTTGGTGAATCAGGACTGAGCGGACGGGAGCTGGCTGTGATCGGCGCCCTTAAACATTTTCGCGAATTTCTGATCGGCCGTGACCCCATGCAGCGAGGACAGATTTGGCAGGAGTTATATCGCAGCCAATACTTTGAGGGCGGACGCGTCTTGCTGGCGGCACAGAGCGCCATTGATATTGCCTTACACGATATCGTAGGCAAAGCATTAGGGGTTCCGGTATACCAACTGCTCGGTGGCAAACATCGGGATGTTATCCCATGCTTCGCCACCGCTTCGGGCGGACAGGGTGAAGAATTACTGGAAAACGTTCAATTCCTTTGGTCGCAAGGCTGGTCGGTGATTCGAACCATGCCGTTAACGCCCAAAGAGTTGGCAGCACCTGGTATCTTCGAACCGCGCCAGAGTATGCCTTACATGGCGCAATGGTTGGTCAAGATTCGAGAGGCTATCGGCAGTGAACTCATGCTTGGCATTGATTACCATCACCGTCTGACAATTGCCGAAACTGCTTCTTTCTGCCAGCGGATGCCCGCAGGAACGCTTGATTTCCTTGAAGAGCCGATTCGTGACGAGACGCCTGAGGCGTACGAGGCTCTGCGTAAGCTTACCAATATACCATTTGCCGTTGGTGAGGAGTTTAGCAGCAAGTGGCAGTTCCTTCCCTATATCGAGCGACACCTGACCGATTATGCGCGCGTCGACATCTGCAATGTCGGCGGCTTCACGGAAGCGATGAAGGTGGCTGGTTGGGCCGAGGCGCATTACATTGATCTGATGCCCCACAACCCGCTCGGTCCTGTCTGCACAGCGGCGACGATCCACCTTGCCGCGGCAGTACCCAACTTCGCTTTTTTGGAAGTGCGTGTGACTCAGACTGAGAATCTGTATTACGGAAACAGTGGTGAGGACGACTCGGCCGCATTGTTCCCGGTACAGCCGCGTTTGCAGGGTACGACCTTCCCTGTACCCGATGCACCTGGTCTAGGTGTTGAGCTTAATGAAGAGCTGGCCCAAACCCAAGAATGGCAGTATTGGGAAGCACCCCACTGGCGGCGACGCGACGGTTCAGTGACCAATTGGTGATCATGGCCCATGGCAACTGCTTTGGAGGAAAAGATGACTTCTCAAACTCAACGCACTCTTTTTGTTGGCGGTTATGCGCCGGCGGATCAACCTGGAATTCACGCTTTTGATTTTGATGATGTGACCGGTGAACTTACTCCTCGCGGCTCATTCACGGGTGTTGCCAATCCATCGTTTCTGGTGCTGCACCCTAATGGGCGTTGGCTGTATGCGGTGAGTGAAACCGGCCTAGGAGATAGTGGCAGCCATGGTGCTGTTGGGGCATTTCAAATAACCGGGGGTTCGTCGATACTCCAACCTATCAATCAGTATCAGTCTACCCATGGTGATTGGCCTTGTCATTTGCAGATCGATGGCACAGGCCGCTGGGTTTTGGCCAGCAATTATGGCTCAGGCGATGTGGTCGTGTTACCGATATTAGAGGATGGCGGGTTGGGTGAAATGAGTGCGTTTGTCCAGCATGCCGGCCATGGTCCAAATCAGGCTCGACAAGAAGGCCCACACGCCCACTCGACCACGATAACTCCGGACAACCGTTTTGCTATCGTCGCCGACTTGGGGATCGATCAACTCGTCATCTATGCCTTTGACGAGAAATCAGGCCAACTCAGACAACATGCATTGACCCACACACGTCCAGGCGCAGGCCCTAGACATGCCACATTTGACCAGGACGGCCAGCACCTTTACGTGGCAAATGAGCTGGACAGCACGGTTACTGTGTATGAATACGATGCATTGAACGGCTCATTGAGCGAGCTGCAGACCCTTGATACTCTCCCCCCGGGCGCTCCAGAGAACATTGTCGCGGATATTCACATCTCTTCTTCCGGCCAACGCGTTTACGTTTCCAATCGGGGCCATAACAGTGTGGCTGTGTATGCAGTGGAGGCGGATGGACGGCTGACCCGCCTTGCTATCCCGTCATGTGGTGGAAAATGGCCGCGTAATTTCGCCCTTGCGCCAGGTGGCCGATTTATTTTGGTGGCCAATGAGCAGAGCAATGAGATTGCTGTTCTGCCAATTCTTGCGGGCACGGCCGAATTAGGCAAGCCGGTGGCGCAGGCAACTGTCCCCCGGCCGACTTGCGTGCAATTTGTGAAAAATTAAGGATGGACCTTCAACGGCGCTAAGGCAATATGTCTCACCGGTTCCCTCCAATAGGTTATCTTCACCCCAAATTTTAGATCCTGCAGGATATCCAGGTATTCTTGATAAGAGAGGTAGATAATGAACCAACAAACCATGCTTTACCAGATTACAGAAGATGATCTCAGTCATTTTGATCCAGACGCACCGGCATTTGTGACTTTTGGTGAAACGATGGTCCGCGACACGCCGGCCGACAACGAACGACCGGAGCGCACTCGGACTGTTCATCTCTCTATGGCAGGGAGCGAGTTTACATTGGCTGTTGGCTTGAGCCGGTTGGGAATTCCTGCCGGTTACATTACTCGTGTGCCAAACAATCCCTACGGCCGTTCTCTGCGTAACACAGCGCGAGAAAATGGGGTCAACACCGAGCATTTTGTTTGGGCGCCAAAAACGGATCTCATCGGACGGTTCATTTATGAAATCGGCCGTACACCACGCAAAAACATCGGTGTCTATCAGCGTAAGTATTCAGCCGCTTCTCAACTTGATGCCGGCATGGTTGATTGGAAAGCAGCGTTGAAAAATGCGCGCTTATTTCACACTTCCGGCATTACCTTTGGTCTGTCCACGCACAGCGGTTATGAGCGCAATTATAACCGGGACGCATTTATCGAGGCGATGGCGGCCCGTCCCGATAATTGCCTGACAGGGCTGGATTTCAACTATCGGGCAACGCTCTGGTCGCCCGAACAGGCGCGGGAAATCATGACGCCGGTGGTATCCGAGCATATCGATATTCTAATCACTACGATTGAAGATATGGCGCGTTTGTATGGTATTGGCTGCGGCCAATATTCGGCAAAACAGGTGGTTGATGGGGATATCGGCCGTCTCGAAGATGAAGATATCCGTGCCTTCGCCCAACAGGTGATGGCCATCTTTAATGTTAAGATCGTGGCCATCACCATTCGCTACCCTGATACTTTTGAACAGCACCGTTGGGAGTCGGCGGCGATGAATGACACCGGGCACTTCTTCCGTTCTCCTGCCGTGAAGCCGATTACGCTGCTGGACCGGTTAGGTGGCGGCGACACTTGGAATGCTGGTTTCTATTACGGTCTGCTTAGCGAGAATTTTAGCGACGAAGGGCTGACGAAAGGTTTGTTGGTTGGCGACGCCGCCACACGGCTAAAACAAACCTTGATGTTTGATTTGCCGATGATTGACAAGGCCGATGTTCAGAATCTGATGAAAGCGGATGTTTTGGGTGGTGGAAAACGTACCTCACGCTAACTTTGGAGAGTGTAATGAAAAAACATGAAAAGATGAATCTGATTCGCGATACGGGGATTATCGCTATTATGCGTGCGCAATCTTCGAGTCAATTGATCTCGGCCGCCGATGCAATTAAGGCTGGCGGCGTGCGTGTGATCGAAGTGACGATGACCACACCTGGAGCGTTGGATGTAATAGCCGCCGCTTCGCAAAAGTATGGCGCAGAGGTTCTGTTTGGGGCGGGCAGCGTATTGGATGCCGAGACAGCCCGTGCGGCAATACTGGCCGGGGCCGACTTCATCGTGGCGCCAACACTCAATTTGGACGTGATCGCTTTGTGCAACCGGTATAGTGTTCCGGTGATGCCCGGTTGTTATACACCCACCGAAGCGTTAACCGCCTGGGAGGCAGGTGCGGACATGATCAAGCTCTTTCCAGCAAGTTTTGGCGGACCAGGCCTGATCAAAGCGATGCGAGCACCCCTGCCACAGCTTGAGATTGTGCCGGTTGGCGGCGTCAACCTCGATACGGCAGCTAGTTTCATCCAGGCCGGTGCGGCTGCATTGGGAGTGGGCAGCAGTTTGATTAATCAAAAGTTGTTAGACAGTGGCGATATGGAAGCGCTAACAGACCGGGCCAATGCCTTTATTCAAGCGGTTAGACTTGCCAGAGGAATTGTTTGATATTCTTGATATTTGGGGTGAAAAGAATTGCCCTGTCATGGCAGGGTGACTGTCTTCCCATCTAACGCGTTATAATGAATGCGGTCATTCCGCAGCAGGGGTAAGCTGTATCACAGTTCCCATCATTCTAATAAAAGAAGGTTCAACCTGTCACCAATTACCTCCAATATATTAACGTCCCCATCCCGTCGATTGGCTGCGCACCTACCCTTTTATTATG
Organism: uncultured Chloroflexia bacterium; assembly: GCA_963736615.1. GTDB lineage: Bacteria > Chloroflexota > Anaerolineae > Promineifilales > Promineifilaceae > JAACFF01. Next base: position 138,556 of record CAVTPP010000005.1, read on the forward strand.
GCTGGGTTATGCTGCCGATTGCCATGTTGGCTGCCATTGCCACCAGCCCAGCGCAAACCTTTGGCATATCCGTCTTTAATCCCTCCTTTCGATCATCTTTGGGATTGAGCCACAGCCAGCTAACTGGCGCCTATATGGTCGGCACGTTATTGGCGGCGCTGCCTCAACCATATATCGGCGGCTTGATGGACCGCTTTGGCATTCGCCGGGTCATGTTTTTTATTGTCATTTTGCTGGGTCTGGCCTGCATTTTTATGTCCCAGGTGCAAAATCTTGCGATGCTGTTCCTGGCTTTCTTCCTCCTGCGCATGTTGGGTCAAGGGGCGCTCTCCTTGATGGCGAACAACACATTGGCCATGTGGTTTCAAGTTCGGCTGGGGACAGTGGCCGGCATTATGAGTGCCGGTGTGGCCGGTTCGATCGCCTTGGTTCCCCCGATGATATTGGTGTTGATAAACCAATTAGATTGGCGTGGAACTTACGTTGTGCTGGGCGTGATGGTGTGGTTGGTCATGCTGCCGCTGCTGCTGCTGTTTTATCGCAACCGGCCGGAAGACGTGGGACAGACTCTTGACGGCCGTTCTTATACAGCTGCGGCTGTCCCCAGCGTAGAAACAGAAGAAGCAGTTTCTTTCAGCCTGAAAGAGGCGCGACACACCCGAGCCTACTGGATATTGATGATCTTATCTGCATCCATGGGCCTGATTGTAACGGCCGTCTTCTTCAATATCGTACCGATCTTTACCAACCAAGGGTTAACTGACGCCAATGCCGCAGCTACTTTTACCACCCTGGCTTTGGCATTAGGCGCGATGCAGTTGATTGGCGGCGTGTTGGCCGATCGTATTCGTTTGAATTGGTTGGCTGCTATAAGTACGGCTTTTATTACGGCTGGTATTTGGATACTCAGTCGAGCTGACTCTGTCATGTTAGCCCAAGTTTATGCCCTGCTCATTGGCATCGGGCAGGGGTTATTTGGAGCAGTGAGCAATACGGTGTGGGTTCGGTATTTCGGCCGTGCCCATCTGGGGCGCATTCGTGGAAATGTGGCCATGGCGATGGTGGCGGGCAGCAGTGCAGGCCCTTTTATTATGGGCGCAACCTATGATCTCTTCGGCAGTTACCAATTCTCCTTAAATATGTTCATCATCTTCCTCATTCCCCTGGCCATCGCTACTTTGTGGGCTACCCCTCCCGTATTATCGAATAATAAGACAACGGTGGCGGCCAGTGAAATCCAGCGTCGGTAAACATCGCAAATTTATGTTAAAATAAAGTCAAGTTAAGGTTTCTAGTAGGAGACAGAAATGGCAAACGTAACAGAACCAGAAGTGTATATGGAACGGGTAGGGGATGTTTTAGGGGATGAGTTTGTTGATGGAAAATTCCAGCCTTTGCCGGATGTTTCATCTTTAGATGAAGCCAATTTGCAAAAGGAAAAGATTTATCAGCAGCAAGAGCAGCTAAAACAAATCAAGGCAGAGATCGATCAGAATAAGGAGTATATCCGCGAAGGTTACAGAGAAGCCTCTGATAATGTCAAGCCACCTAAACGAGGCTATTGGGCAGGCATTTCTGCAGGCTTGTTTGGCAGAAGAGACAAGGACATAAAAAGACAAAAGGAAGGTCTAGGTCACGGGCAAGAAATTGCATTAGAACCTTTCAATCAGGTCCAACAAACAATTGACGATCTGCTTACACAGCTAGATGATGCAGAGTTGACGCTAACTGACTATATAGAGGAAAACAAGTAACAGTAGGTTATCATTGGCTAGCATATCCTTTTGTTGTTAAATTCCAATCAGCACCCTTAGATTTTTTAGAATATTGACAAATCCAAATGCAATTAATAGAATGTATACAAATGTACACAATTTATACATGTTCAACATGGTGATATGTATACTGCCTATTTAATTGCAGCTCATGAGTATTAAACCACTTTCTGATTATGACTTGCTTCCAGTCTACATGCGTGTAACTGAAGATTTACGGTCAAAATTAGGAACGCCAGGGTTCGAATTCGGTTCATACCTGCCGGGTGAATATGAAATTGCCACCCAATATAATCTCAGCAGGGGAACAATTCGCCGAGCATTAGGCATCCTCGAAGCTGAAGGATTGTTAAGCAGGCAACCTGGGCGCGGCACCCTGATTCTGTCACCTTCAGAACCTGAATCAGGACCAAGATCAAAAGTTGCTGTTGTGTGGACAATGATGCGGTGGCTTGGTTTAGAGATGTTCAGTGCACTTGAAGAACATCTTTCTGCTGCTAACTGCGATATTCTTATCAGCTCATCGAAACATGACCATCACAAAGAGATTGAAATCCTCAATGGATTGCTTTATTCTGAGGTTGACGCCGTTGTCTTGTACAGCACAGGACACCCCTGCACTTATTCAATAATTCAACAACTGCAAGATCATGGAAAACCAGTTGTGTTGCTAGATCGGTTTGTTCAAGATCAGTGCGATAAATTAAGCTGGGTAACGTCTGAAAATGAGCAGGGAGCCTATGAGCTTACGAGTCATCTGATTGAGCTTGGGCATAAGCGAATTGGCATGATTATGCGCACGCCGGAGAATGGGCAAATCAGCACACTAATTGAACGCGAGCAAGGTTATATAAAAGCAATGAACGAAGCGGGATTAGAAAACATGCTCATGAAAAAATGCGAGGTGCCCGAGGATCAGCTTAACGAGTCTGCTTTTGGCAAAGATTTGCTTGATTTCATCATATCACGTCAACCGACCGCTATTTTCTTCCATAATGATGCGTCTGCCTATCGTATGTACACAGTGCTAAATCAAAATGGAATTCGGGTACCACAAGACATTTCCATTGCTGGATTTGATGGCTTAAACCTGGACTACGATCTCTCGTCCTTCCATTTGACAACAGTGGAACAGGACTTTCCAGGTCTGGGAACTGAGATTGGAAAACTGATTCTATCATTTATTCGGAATCCTAGTCGTCAAGTCAAGCAGATAAGGCTTTCCACTAAACTTCGTGTGGGAAATACGACTGCCCCTCCCCGGCAAGATGCAGAGTCTCGAAAACTAATGCCTCAAGATCCAGGAGCTGACTAACGGTCCCACATTATCTCTACTTCAAATTATTCAGGGGGTGTCATTGGACGTGGAATACTGCGAGGGATTGCTTTGCCAAATGATTCCAGTAAGGTGGCCAGAAAATTGCAGTTTTAACCCCAATCAATAGGCGTACGCCGTCCTTTCACTGCTGCGATGGATTTGTTTCAAATGGGCAGGATGGGGGACCTTAAGCGTGATTCACAAAGAATAACGGGAAGAATGTTGTAATTGAACCAAATGGTGAATATCCCGAATATCGGGGGAATTTCGAACGAATCGGGTTTTAAACTGCTGGAGAAAACCAGCAATGGTGAGTTTTCAGTTGGGCAGAATGGCGTAAAGGCCATTGCCGCGACGGGCGACGGTAAGGTGGAGTTTATCTGCTTTGATGACAAGTCGCTGGCGTTTGTGAATTCGGGCATGGGTTATCCGGCCTACTATCCCGTCTACGACGTCGAAATGAAAAAGCCGGTCAAGGCGGTGTTGATGGATCTGGATGGAACGACTGTGCGTTCCGAAGAATTCTGGATCTGGATCATTGAAAAAACCACGGCCAGTCTGCTGGACAATCCTGGCTTTCAACTCGAAGAGGCGGATATCCCGTTTGTTTCCGGCCACAGCGTTTCAGAGCATTTGACACATTGCATCAATAAATACTGTCCTGAGAAGACGGTTGAAGAGGCGCGCGACTTCTATTTTCAGCACACCCACTTCGAAATGAACGAAATCATGGCAGGGCGCGGCAAACCCAATGCCTTTACACCGACCGAAGGGATTGCGGAATTCCTTTACAAGCTCAAGGAGCAGGACATCAAGATCGGGCTGGTGACCTCCGGCCTCTATGAAAAAGCATGGCCGGAAATCCTTGACGCCTTCAAGACGCTCGGCATGGGCGATCCGAAGGAGTTCTACGACGCGATCATCACTGCCGGCTTCCCGCTGCGCAAGGGCAGTCCCGGAACACTGGGCGAGCTTTCGCCCAAGCCGCATCCGTGGCTGTATGCCGAAACCGCCCGCGTCGGGCTCGGTATCGAGTTTGCCGACCGCAACTCGGTCGTCGGCATCGAAGACAGCGGGGCGGGGGTTTGTTCCATTCGCCTGGCGGGCTATCCAACCATTGGGATCGGCGGCGGCAATATTATCGAAAGCGGCACGCAGGAGCTGTGCTGCCACTATTGTGAAAACTTTGAGGAAATTGCGGAGATCATTCTATGAGCATGACAGTTACCAAGACAGTAGACCAGGTCGCAGGCACGGCGCAGCAAGCAGATGCCAAGATGCCGGAATGCCACTTTATTTCAAACACGCACTGGGACCGCGAGTGGCGCTACTCCATGCAGCGCACCCGCCACATGCTGGTCTACATGCTCGATATGCTGCTCGATATCCTTGAAAAGGAGCCGGAATTCCAGTCATTCCACATGGACTCGCAGACGATCCCGCTGCAGGATTATCTCGAAATCCGTCCGGAACGCCGCGAGCAGGTGATCAAGTTCATCAAGGAAGGCCGTTTCCTGATTGGTCCGTGGTTCGTGCTGCCCGACGAGTTTTGCGTCGGTGGTGAATCGCTCGTCCGCAACCTGCTGCTGGGCCACCGCCAGGCCAAGGAACTCGGTGGTGTCAGCAAGACCGGCTATTCGCCGTTCGGCTGGGGGCAGATCTCGCAAATGCCGCAGCTCTACAAGGGCTTCGGCATTCCGTTCGCCTCGTTCTATCGCGGCGTCAACACCGACGTCGCGCCGAACTCCGAGTTCCGCTGGCAGTCGCCCGACGGCACCGAGATCGTCGGGTCGCGCCTGGCCCAGCGCCCGCGCTACAACGTCTGGTATGTCGTGCAGCGCCCGGCTTATTTCAACCGCGAAGACGAAAACGCACGTCTCGCGCATTGGAACAACGGCGGCGGGCCGTTCCGTCTGGCCGACGGCGAGTTCAACGAAATCGACATGCGTTATGCCCGCCCCGAGTTCAACTACTACGAGGAAAACGTGCCCGCCCGTGCCTTGCAGGCATTGGAGGAGCAGGACGGCGAATGGACCACCGAGCACCGCTTCTGGTCCTGCGGTCACGACTCCTCCTGCCCGGACATCCGCGAAGTGCGCATGATCAAGGATTGCGCCAAGGCGCTCGAAGGCAAGGCCGACGTATTCCACAGCACCTTCGCCGACTTCCAGCAGGGCGTGGTTGAATCCGCCTCCGAGGATCTGCCGCTGACCGTCGGCGAAATGCGCTATTACTACACCGAAGGCTCCTCCTCGGTGCTGTTCGGCTGGATCACCTCCGCCCGCATGGACGTGAAGAAGATCAACTACTGCACCGAGCGCCTGCTCGGCGACTATGCCGAGCCGATGGCCGGTTTTGCCTCGATGGCCGGCGCGGCCTATCCGCGCGGTTTCCTCGACGAGGCGTGGAACCAGCTCCTGCAGAACCACGGCCACGACTCCATCGGCTGCTGCAGCCGCGATGTGGTGCCGCAGGACATGCTCTTCCGCTACCGCCAGGCCAACGAAATCAGCACCTGCGTCATGGAGCAGGCCTTTGCCGATATTGCCGGCGCGATCGATATGTCGGATTACGCCAAGGACGATGTCGCCGTGGTGGCGTGGAACGCCCTGCCGCAATCCCGCACCGAGATCGCCGAACTGGTGGTCGACATCCCGAAGGACCTCGGCGCCGAGGATTTCCGCCTCGTCGATGCCGACGGCGAGGAGGTTCCGTTCCAGCCGCTGGAATCGAGCGACCGCTACACCGTCATCCAGAATCCGAACGACTGCGCCGACATGATGGCCATGGAGCGCCAGCGCTTCTACGCCGAACTGCCGGAGCTTCCGGGATCGGGCTACAAGACATTCTTCGTCAAACCGCTCGACAGAGAAGAAGCGCACGCTGACCCGCACCATCGTCGGCAAGACCAACGGCATGGAAAACGAGTTTCTTTCCGTGGTCATCCAGCCCAACGGCGCGCTTTCCGTCACCGACAAGCTGACCGGCCGCAGTTGGACCGATCTCGGTTATTTCCGCGACTGCTCCGAAATCGGCAATCCGTGGGAGCACATCGGCGTGCCGTACGACGAAGTGCTCAACACGCTCGGCGAAAAGGCACGCATTGCCCGCGTGTTGTCCGGCGAGCTGGTCACCACCTACAAAGTCGAGCTCGACTGGGAACTGCCGCGCGGGCGCAGCGCCGATGAAAAGAGCCGCTCCGCCGACCGGGTGCCGTACAAGATCGTCAACATGGTCACCCTGCGCAAGGGACAGCCGTGGGTGGAGATCGAAACCACCATCGTGAACAATGCGGAAGACCACTACCTGCAGGTTTCCTTCCCGACCAATGTCGAATCCGAAACCACGATTGCCTCGACGCCGTTCGACGTGGTGGAACGCAGCATGAAGCTGCCCGATCCCGGCAAATACGACGAAGATCTTCAGACCGAGCACCCGATGGATCGTTTCGTCGCCATCGAGGACGGCAAGGCCGGCGTCGCGCTGCTCAATGAAGGCCTCAAGGCCTACGAGCCGCACGATGACGACGACCAGACGCTCAGCCTGACCATGCTGCGCTGCTTCCCGCTGCGCATCTGCATCACCAACCTGGAGATGACCGACTACAGCAACCAGGACAACGGTTCGCAGTGTCTCGGCACGCACACCTTCAAGTATGCGTTCATGCCGTATTCGGGAACGGTCGAGACCGCCGGGATCTGGCAGGCCGCCGAGCGCTTCAACCATGCTGTGCGTGTGGCGCAGATCGGCCCGTCGGCTGGCGGCAAGCTGCCGCTGGCGCACTCGTTCCTCGAAGTTGAAAACGAGGCCCTCCACGTCAGCGCCGTCAAGCAGAGCGAAAACGGCGAAGGCTGGGTGGTCCGCCTGTTCAATCCGACCGATAGAACGCTCAGCGGCAAGATCAGCCTCAACGGCGGCAAGGTGCCGCCGGAGGCGCTGTCGCCCGTTGAGCGTCAGGCCGCCAACTTTGCGCTGCCCGCCGATACCGGGAAGAAGTGGAGCAAGGCGCGGCTTGTCGATCTCGAAGAGCTGGAAACCGAAGCGCTCGCACTCGATGCCGACGGCGCGGTCAGTCTGGACATCACGAAGAAGAAGATCGTCACGATCGAATTTCTTCCGTAAACAAAATTGTGGTTCATCTTCTCGATTAGCCTAAATTCATTGTCGATTTATATAGGAGGAACGTATGTCTTTGCCAAAGAAAACACTCGGACGCACCGGTTTAAAGGTGACACAACTCAGTTACGGAGCGATGGAGATTCGTGGGAATCGTATTTGGGGTGGGCGACCCTGTACACCTGAACAAGCTGATACCATTCTCAATACAGTAGTTGATGCTGGAATCAACTTTATCGATACGGCGAATGATTACGGAACTAGCGAACTCTTTATCGGGCGCTTTCTTGCAGAACGTCGTGACGAATACTATCTCGCGACGAAATGTGGATGCACCGTCGTTTTTGCCGGCGATCATGACGAAACACCCCATGTCTGGACACGGGATAACATCATGCGCAATATCGCCGATTCTCTGCCAGAAGATGCAAACTGATTATGTCGATATTCTTCAATTGCACAACCCTGATGTTAAAACTGCTGAAGACAATAATCTGGTTGATATATTGAACGAACTCAAAGATTCAGGAGTGGTCAAACATATTGGCTGTTCATCGACTTCACCACATCTCAAGACTTACATCGATTGGAATGTTTTTGATGTCTTTCAGATACCATATTCTGCATTAGAACGTCAGCACGAAAACCTTATTACTAAAGCCGCGGAAGCGGGGGCAGGTATTATCATTCGTGGAGGTGTGGCACGGGGTGAGCCCGGTAGTGGCCTCGGCAGTCAAGATCGTTGGAGAGTCTATGAAGACGCCCATCTCGACGAGTTGCGTGAGGAAGGCGAAAGCCGGACAGCTTTTTTACTCCGATTCACGTTAAGTCATCCTTATTGCCATACAACTATCGTTGGTACAATGAACCCCGAACACCTGCGTGAGAATATCGAAATCGCCAGCCAAGGGGCATTACCAGCCGATGTTTACAAAGAAGCCAAGAAACGGTTGGACGAAGTAGGGCACAGCCCAGAGTAACATAAGCTGAAATTGTTTCATGGTTGGATGTTTACTAACATTCAACTACGTCTAGTTACCCAACCGATTCTGATTTCTGAGAGACAACAATGAGAAATATCTTCACCCCTCCCCCCTGGCTCGACGCCGCCCTCGAGTTCTGCTTTGACAAAACGCGCCATAATCTGGCCAATCTCGCTACTTTTCCCGAACGAACCGAAGATGGCCAGTGGGTGCAGATACCTCCCGACTTGCATGGCTGGTGGGTGGGTGGGCATTGGGTTGGACTGCTCTGGCTGGCTTACGCTGCCACCGGTGATCCATCGCTTGAGGCCGCTGCCCGCGATTGGGCGAATCGCCTGCTTCCCGGCCTGCACGATCAAGCCGATCACGATCTGGGTTTTCTCTTCGAGTTGGGATTCATACTTGGCTACCAACTTGACCGGCGATGAGGGACTCAAAACGCCCGCCTTGCAAGCCGCGGCAACGCTCAGCCGCCGCTTTAACCCTCGTGGCCAGTTCATCCAGGCCTGGGGAGCGCTCGATGCTTCGCCTGAACTGCGCGGCCGTACGATCATGGATACTATGATGAATCTTGATCTGCTTTTCTGGGCCAGCAAAGAAACTGGTGATCCAGGCTACGCAGAGATCGCTGCCGCCCATGCCCGTACCACCCTGACTCACCACGTCCGATCGGATGGCAGCACAGCCCACGTCTGCGACTTTGACCCTGAGACGGGTGCGTTCCTCAAGCAAGACACGCACCAAGGCTTAAGCGGTACGTCCTGCTGGAGTCGCGGCCAAGCCTGGGGTGTGTATGGTTTTGCCGATTGCTACCGTGCAACCGGCGCTGCCGTCTTCTTGAATGCCAGCCGCCGCCTGACAGAATATCTCTGGCCACGTTTACCCGCCGATCTCATCCCGTTTTGGGATTTCGACAGCCCGCTCATTCCTAACGATGTTCGCGACAGTTCGGCGGCATCAATCTTGGCAGCGGGCTTGCTCCATCTGGCATCCATCGAAGATGATCCCAAGCTGGCGCTTATCTGGCAAAACCGGGCCACGGCTATCCTCGAATCACTCTGGCAATCCTACACCAGCCGAGATAGCGGTGAAGACAGCTTGCTGCTGCACGGCACACGCTCTAAACCCCATAACCTGATGGATCACGGCTTGATCTACGGCGATTATTACTTTGTTGAAGCGCTTATACGATTGTCAAAACCCACCTTAATTTTCTAATCACCTTATTTTAAAGGAATCATCCATGAAAAATCATACAATGCTTACATCCAAACAGGGACTCAATCCCTTGCCCTTCAATCCCTGTCAACTGCTCGATTTTAACTTCCTCAAACTGACGGGCGGCGAAAACCACAGCGCCAACAGCGGTGGTCGCGAAATCCTGGCCGTGATTTTGGGCGGCAAGGCCACCTTTACGGTCAACGGCACCACATTTGAAAAGATTGGCGGACGGCCGAATGTTTTCAGCGGCAAACCGCATTCGGTGTATATACCTGCTGGGGCGGAGTACAGCATTGAGGCTGAAGGTGCGGTGGAGATCGCCCTGCCAAGCGCCCCCAGCGATGAGAGTGATATCCAGCCTTATGTGATCGCTCCCCCGCAGGTGGCCAAGGCGTCTGGGGTGCGGCCAACTTCAAGCGCTACTACAACCAAATTCTCACCCTGGCTGCCCAGCCCGAACTGCCCGCCCGCCGCCTGATTGTTGGTGAGACTTTCACTCCCAGCGGAAACTGGAGCACCTACCCGCCGCACAAACATCAGGTGGATGATCTGCCGCGTGAGGCTTTCCATGAGGAAATGTATTACTTCAGAGTCAACCCCGGCGATGGTTTTGGCATTTGCCACTATTACACCGAAGATGGCGATAAGATCAGCCGCGCGAAGACGAAAACTTTACAGTGCGCGACAACAGCATTCACATGATGCCGCGCGGCTACCACACCGTTGTCAGCGCCCCCGGCTACACCACATACTACCTGTGGTTCCTGGCGGGCAACCAGCGATCCAGGCCACGGTAGATGATCCAACCCTCGGCTGGGTTGCCAAGACGATCCCGATGTTGAAAGAACTGGGTCAATAGAAAAACCAGCGAAAAGCGTCAAGGACTTTTTTCCTTGACGCTTTTCGCTGAATCATTTCGGATAAAGGATCCCTACGGGCTCTCACCCACGGTCGAGATTGATCCAGACATTTTTCAGGCGCGTGTAGGCCAATATAGCTTCGGGCCCGCCCTCGCGGCCAAGACCGCTTAACTTGACGCCCCCGAACGGGACTTCGAACCCGAAGGCGGCTGATCCGTTTATGGTAACGTGTCCCACGTCCAGCTTGGAAGCCGCCCAATGGGCGGTAGTCAAGTCGTTAGTCCAGATCTCGGCTGAAAGCCCAAAAGAGCTGTCGTTGGCCATGCCAACTGCCTCATCTAGGCTGTCCACTGGAATAACCGTAATGACTGGGCCAAAAATCTCCTCCCTGACGATACGCATCCCGTTGTGGCAGTCGGCAAAAACTGTTGGAGCAACGAAATAGCCCCGCTCACCGAAACCTTCCGGCCGGCCACCTCCGGCAATCAGCCGGGCACCCTCTTCTATGCCGAGACTTATATAACTCATTACCTTATCGTAATGTTTTTTCGACGCTAAAGGGCCAAGGTCAACCCCGGGCTTCGTGCCCGGTCCGGGTTTTAGGCTGTGAACTCGAACGGCTAATCGTTCTAGGAAGGTATCATAAAGATCCCGCTGGACGTACCATCGCGAGCGCTGACCGCACGATTGTCCGGCATTCCAGGCCAGCGTTCCCGCTGCGTTGCTCACAGCTCCCTCCAGCTCCGAAGCATCCTTGACGAATACCAGTGCAGGGCATTTTCCGCCGAGCTCCATGGAGATTACCGGCGTAACATTGCGGGCAGCTGCTTCAAGAACCTTTCGCCCCGTCTCGACCGAACCAGTAAATACGATACCGCGAACACGGGGATCTTCAAGAAGGACCTCGCCGAGCTCCAAACCGGACCCGGGGATTACGTTAAGCACCCCTGCTGGGATGCCTTCTTCTTGAAACAGACTAGCCAAGGCAAGTGTGACGAGGGATATTTCTTCCGCAGGCTTGACTACACAGGTGTTGCCCGCTGCTAAAGCTGGTGCAATGCTCCGGCAAAAAATGTCTAGGGGATAGTTCCAAGGCGCAATGTGCACCGTAACCCCGAGCGGCTCACGCAGAACATAGTCAAGTTGCCCTGGCCCGAGATCAACCGTCATCCCCGTTAGCTTATCCGCCAACCCGCCGAAATACTCCAGATAGCGAGCCGCATCCTCGACTTCGGACGAAGCTTGATGCAGTGGTTTTCCCTGCTCTCTGCTTAAAAGCAGGGCAAGCTCCGAAACATTCCGGCGGATAGCGGCGGCTACAGATACGAGCAAACGACCTCTCTTGGTGGGAGTCCAAGTCGACCACTCGGCGGAAAGTGCTTTTTGGGCCGCTTCCAACGCCAGACTGGCATCCTCCGCTGTCCCCCAACTCACCTCAGCGAAGACTTCCTCCGTCGCGGGGTCTATGACCGGAACCCTTGTGCCGTCCGCTCCTTCATGCCAGACTTTTTCAACAAAACCTTTATAAGATGTATTCATGAATTAACTTCCTCAATTGGCAATACCGGATTGATAGGAACAGGTAAGATTGTGCACATTGTTCCTATTTGGTTATTTTACATATCCCTTTGAAATGGTATATATTTAGCTTGATTGTTCATCAGATATTCTATCTAGGATATGCAAACTTAGCCCTAAAACAGGGTCTTTATTCTAGAAAATTGAAAATTTGTTGATAAGAGAATCTAAAAGCAAAAAGAGTTTTCTCACGGCAAACGAACCGCGCGAAAATTCATATTAACAGTGACAATTTCGAAAATATTTTTAAGGAGAATCGCATGTCAAGACGTTGCCACAAATCGAATCCTGAATCGACTATATCTCGCCGCGATTTTCTACGCGTGGCCGGAGTCAGCGCGGCAGGTCTTATTATTCAAAGCTGCCAACCCCAAGCACGAATTATTCCTCCCGTCGCTGAGCCGACCAGCAATATTTCGACGCAGGTGGCTGTTAGCCAGGTCAGGACGTATGATCGAGCCACGATTGAAGCCCAAATACGCGAACTGATCGAAGGTCTTGGAGGATTGGGCGATATAGTAAAGCCGGGCGACAGTGTAGCGATCAAGACGAATCTGACCGGTGGTGTTGATTCTGGGAGTTTGCGAGGCGTCGAGCCAGTTGACAGCTTTGTGACCCACCCAGAAGTTATCCGGGCCCTGACCAAAGCGGTGAAAGCGGCTGGAGCGGCCGAGATTTTCATCGTTGAAGCTGTTTACGAGTGGGAATCTTATCGCCAGTGGGGTTATGAAGATATCGCCGAGGATACCGGTGCTATCCTGATCGATCTGAATGATTCCAAGCCATACAATGATTTCCACGACGCTTCAGTCGGCGCAGATAAATTTGTCTATGATTCTTTTATTTTCAATCCAATCATCAACGAGGTCGATGTTTTTATGTCAGTTGCCAAGATGAAGAATCATTACCTGGCGGGCGTCACTCATACGATGAAGAACCTCTATGGTTTGGTTCCCTATCGCTATTATCGCCTGGGCGAAAATGATGAATATCGATCGGGTTTCCATGGCGTAGGAGAAGAGACACGGAGCCGCCTGCCGCGGATTATTGCCGATCTAAACCGGGCTCGCCCGATCAACTTTAGCTTGATTGATGGCATCAAGACCACACAAGGTGGTGAAGGGCCTTGGATAAACACGCTCGCTCCAATTGAGCCGGGCCTACTCGTCGCCGGCAAAAATTGTGTGGCCACCGATACAATTGCTACCGCTCTCATGGGTCATGATCCAACTGAAGAGTATCCCAATGCCCCCTACTTACGCTGCGATAACCATTTGAACATCGCCGCGGCATTAGGGCTGGGTACTAACCGGTTAGAGGATATCGAAATTGTCGGGCAACCCATCGAAACGGTGAAAACGACGTTCTCTCCGGCCTGGTAGTCTATTCGGGGTAGAAAATGACCTGAACCCTGCAATAACCCCATCTAGATAGAATTCACCATCGTTCTTTTTTGGTTAAATCGGTGGGCTCTGGCCGAAATCAGGCGAGCCCATATTTAGCTATCTCACTGTACTTGCCGTGTAAAGACGGTATTTGGGCACTTGGGAGATTCAGATGCCAAAAGCAAACCACCACCAAATTGATCGTGTTGTCGAAAAAGTTAAATATGCCATGCTGGCGATGCAGCGGTATTCTTGGGAACAAGGTGTTGCCGCGCAGGCATTGCTGGAACTTGGCGAAACGGATTTCGTCGTTTTGTTGGCCAGGGAGGCTGTGCTTCGCCAGCGTGAGGACGGCCGCCTGGGCGTAATGGGCTCAAACGATGCCGTCACTGACCCTGCCGCCAATGGTGAGGCAGTGTTATACGCAGCGAACTTTACCGGTGACCAATCGCTTCAGTCAGCGGCTGATCGAATGCTGGGCTATTTGTTGAATCAGGCTCCTAAGACAAGCAGCGGCACGCTCCATCACATTGTGACCAAGCCCCAAGTGTGGATTGATTCGATGTATATGGCCCCTCCATTTTTGGCTGCAGCCGGGTATTTTGAGGAAGCGGTTAAGCAAATCGAAGGGATGAGAGAACTATTGTGGCTGCCGGAGAAACAACTCTTTGCGCATATTTGGGATGATGGAGAGCAAGCGTTCGAACGCATAGCATGTTGGGGAGTGGGAAATGGCTGGGCTGCTGCGGGGATGACGCGTGTGATTCGTATGCTGCCAACTGAGATGATGGCTGAAAAGCAGCGGCTCGTGGACTACGTCAAAGCTGTGCTGGATGGTTGTCTAGGTCATCAAAGGGATGATGGTTTGTTTCACGATGTCGTAGATGATCCGTCGTCGTTTGTAGAAACCAACCTCTCACAGATGTTAGCCTATACTATCTATCGAGGCATTTCAGGCGGATGGCTAAGTAAAGCTTATCTTGACATCGCTGACCATATGCGCCAGGCTGCACATGTCAAGGTGGATGATAATGGCCTGGTGCAAGATGTATGCGGTGCGCCACATTTTGATCGCCCGGGCACCGCTTCGGAAGGGCAGGCATTTTTCTTGTTGATGGAAGCAGCATATAGAGATTATCATTCCTGAGAAAACAGCGAGGAGAAAATGAACAATATTCAAAAACTTAGTACCGCATCGAAGAGAGCCTTGACCTACATAAAAGGGCCGGAATGGTTTGCTGAATTTAGGGAAGCTGATCTACTCGGTGACTTCTCCTACGAAAAGGGTGTCATCAGGAGAGATCCCAGCGCTGTGCATAAGATTGATGACACCTATTACGTTTGGTATACAAAAGGTGTCGGTGAAACAGCTGGATTTGGTTCTGGTGATCCAGCCAAAAAAGTGTTCCCATGGGACTTAACCGAAGTTTGGTATGCTACGTCTGTTGATGGTTGGGTTTGGGAGGAACAAGGTCTGGCTGTGGGTAGAGGCCAAGCCGGCGCCTATGACGACCGAGCCGTTTTTACACCTGAAATCTTTATCCATAAAGGTAAATATTACTTGGTGTACCAGGTTGTTAAGGCCCCCTATGTTGTGCGTGTCAAGAATAATATCGGCATGGCTATCTCCACATCACCGGAGGGGCCCTGGAAAAAACTTCCTGAACCTATCTTAAAACCGGCCGATAACGGGATATGGTTGGGTGATGAAGATGATCGTTTTTCGGTCATTAAAAAAGGTGATTTTGACAGCCACAAAGTGCACGATCCCTGCCTGATGTATTATCGGGATAAGTTCTACCTATACTATAAGGGAGAACGTATGGGTGAAGAGATGACCTTTGGCGGTCGAGAGATCAAATGGGGCGTGGCTATCGCAGACAATCCAGAAGGGCCATACCTCAAATCAGAATATAATCCTGTGACCAATAGTGGTCATGAGGTTTGTATCTGGCAGTACCAAGGGGGGATTGCGGCCGTATTAAGTACTGATGGCCCTGAAAAGAACACGATCCAGTATGCACAGGATGGCATAAACTTTGAGATCACGGCCGTCATCAAGAGGGCTCCTGAGGCGATGGGCCTTTTCCGGCCTGCAAATACGGATGACCATCCCCTTGATGGTATTCGTTGGGGTTTATGCCATAGATATGACAGTGAGGGGCATTGGCAATATATCCGCCGCTTTGAGACGTATTTCCCCCATAGGATATAAGTAACAAGAATGAGCCTAGCCCAAATATCAATGTGGACGGCCGTTGCGTTCAAGAATGATATGTGATGGTTATAATTAACCGCTCTAATTCTTCATTGAAATTTTGAACACAAAGGCATGTTCTCCAATCGGCTGAGCCGGTAAAGAGATTGTTAGCCCATCTTCACCTTGTGACCAGGAAAGAGCACTATCGTCACCGGCCAACAACGTGATATTTTTGATGTTTTCAGCTATAAGTGGGGAATTTGTACTAAGTGATTGAATCGTAATCTGCTCTCCTGGCCAACCAAGGGGAATGGCGTAAAGCGCATTCCCCTTTTGGGTGAACCGAATATCCTTGGCAGTGAAAGGCTGATCGTCTTGTTCTTTGAGATTGCCTTCCCCAATCTTTGCCGGACCCTCGCCGTAAACGTGCCATGGTCGCGTGTCATAAATCGCTTCGCCATTGATTTGAAGCCATTGGCCCAAACCAAGCAACAAGCTGGCTGCTTCCTCGGGGATAGTACCGTCCGGGCGGGGACCTACGTTAAGTAACAGATTGCCGTTTTTGCTTACAATGTCTACTAAGTCATGGATGATGACGGCAGTTGGTTTGAACTCGTCATTTTCTATGTAGCTCCAAGATTTGTAGCTGACGGATGTATCAGTTTGCCAATAGTCTTCACGAAGATGATCAAGTTTCCCCCGCTCGACGTCAAGGACAGCGACCCCGTCTGGGAATTTGTCTTTATATTGAAGGACAACCTCTCTGCCCCATTTCAAGGCCTCATTGTAATAATAAGCGGCAACTCGAGGACGATAGGGCATAAATTCATCTTCGTGCCAGCCGAAATCAAACCAAAGCACATCAGGCTCGAATTTGTTTATCAGTTCTTTGGTTCTGGTAAACCAATCCTTTAGCCATTCTTGGGGTGCAGGTTCATCTTCAAGGTGTGGGGGACTGTATAGCTGAATGTTTTCTGGGTCAGTGGTATCAAAATCGTCAGCATATGTGTAGAAGCGCCAGTTAAAGGCTCGATGGGAGGACACGCCAAATTTTAAACCAGCGGCCCTCGTAGTCCTTGCCAACTCGGTAACAATGTCTCGTTTCGGCCCCATCTTTGCCGCATTCCAGGGTGTATAGTCAGTATCATACATGGGAAAACCATCATGATGTTCCGCTACAGGCACAATGTAGCGTGCCCCAGCGGCTTTGAACAAATCCACCCAGGCGAGCGGGTCCCATTTCTCGCCCTTAAACATTGGAATAAAGTCTTTATAGCCGAAGGCCCCGGGATGACCATAAGTCTTAAGGTGATGCTGGAAGTAGTTGATTCCTCGTTCGGAGATTTCGTCACGGTACATGAATCGAGGGTACCATTCGTTATCAAAAGCCGGGACTGAATACACACCCCAATGGATGAAAATACCTAACTTATCATCCTTAAACCAGTCAGGTACCTGGTATTTTTTTAATGAATCCCAATTGGGTTGGTACATTGGTATCCCCACATTTTTTAGCGACCCATCCAGCCGCCATCCACAGTCAGGATTTCGCCGTTAACATAATCCGAGGCGTTTGAAGCAAGAAACACGATGGGGCCTTTGAAATCCTCTGGATTTCCCCAGCGGCCGCTCGGAATGCGCTCAAGGATGGCTTTGTATCGCACGGGATCATTTCGAAGAGCTTCGGTGTTGTCCGTGACGATGTATCCGGGCGCAATTGCATTCACCTGGACTCCCAATCCTGCCCATTCGTTTGCCAGTGCTTTGGTAAGTCCAGCGATGCCATGTTTCGATGATGTATATCCTGGAACTGTAATTCCACCCTGGAAAGTCAACAGAGATGCTGTGAAGATGATCTTGCCTTGACCCTGAGCAATCATCATTTGACCAATCTCACGGCTGAGGACGAACTGGGCATTCAAATTCACCTCGATGATAGTATCCCAATATTCGTCTGGATGTTCAGCGGCGGGTTTTCGTAAAATAGTACCCGCATTATTGACTAATATATCAATTTCTGGGAAATCGGAACGAACCTGATTAATAAAAGCGTATAGAGCCTTTCGATCAGAAAAGTCGCACTGGTAGGCACTGAAGTTTCGACCCAAGGCCTTGATTTCTTGCTCAATAATGCTGTTTTCAAGCTCTAAAGTGGCGCTGACGCCAATAATATCAGCTCCAGCTTCAGCAAGGGCCAAGGCCATCGCCTTGCCAATACCGCGTTTGCAGCCAGTTACCAAGGCAGTTTTGCCATTAAGTTTAAATAATTCGTGTATAGACATGTTAAACCTCTAGTAATATTTTCATTACGGAGCCGCCTTGCTCCATCTCTTCAAAACCGGCCTTTAGGTCTGCTAATGGGCGAACGGTGGTGATAAGTCTACCTAAAGGGAGTTTGCCCGAGGCCGCCAGCTTGATGGCCCGGTCAAAATCCTGGGACTCGTAAACGCGGACGCCAATCATTCTCAGCTCACGCCAGAAAAAACGAAATAAATCGACCTCTTGCGGTTGACCGAAAATGGCAACAATCACAGCAAGGCCCCGTGTGCGTAACAAATCAGTCATCACTGTGGCTCCGGCCGCTGATCCCGACACCTCGAAAACAACATCAGCACCCGCCCCATTTGTTTGGGCTAAAACATGATCTAAGAGTGCCATTTCCTTTGGGTTAATTGCATCAAAGCCCAAGGAGTGGGCCAATTCAACACGGTAGGGGTTGATTTCCGACAGCGTAACTTTTGCGCCTGCTTCTTTGGCTACCATGGCAATTAACATGCCGATAGGCCCGCCTCCAAGAACGACTACATAATCATCGGCTTTCACCTCGGCAAGCCGCACGTCGTGGCAGGCAACTGCCATTGGTTCAATCAATGCGCCGTGAATTAACGAAAGGCTGTCAGGTAGATGGTGTAAGGTATGGGCCGGAACCGTCCAATAGCTTTGAAAAGCGCCGGGGGTATCAATTCCCAAAAACTTAAGATTGTGACAAATGTGAGAATGCCCTGCCTGGCAGGCAGGGCAATGCCCACAGGGATCTAACGGCATGACTGTGACCCGATCCCCTACCTGAAACCCTTCTACGCCCGCACCTAAAGTGTGAACAACACCCGACATCTCATGCCCCATAATCTGAGGCATCGCCACGCGGGCGTCCATCACACCATGAAAGATGTGCAAATCGGTGCCGCAGATTCCACTGTGAGATACCTTGAGTTGTACTTCACCTGGCTTGGGCGGCACAGGATCACAAGTGCCTATTGAGATGCGGCGATTACCTTCATAGTACGCTGCGTTCATATTTCCTCCTACTGGATATTTGCTTTGAGGGCTTTCATCGCTCCGGCCTTATCCCCACTGCGAATGGCGTCAAGAATGCGTTTATGTTCGTAGAAGCTATCCATTAGTTCATCGCCAAAGCGACTATAACGGATTGACATACGCAGAGCGATGGGCTGCCACAGACCGATATAGTCGCCATTTTCGGTGCTTTCAATAAGGGCTTTATGAAAGCGCAGGTCATGTGCTACCAACATGTATTCGTCGCCCTTTCCACAGGCATCTTTGATATCTGTTAATATTCCTTCTAAATTGACGATATCATCATCATTTATTTGGTCAAAGAAATGGTCCAAGACATAGAGTTCAATCGTTTGTCTAAGTTCTATGATTAGCGAGCGCATCGAAGGCGAGGGTTGCTGCGCGACCCGCACCCCTTTATTCGGCGTAGAGATGAGTAAACCTTGCTGCGTCAACTGGCGAAACACCTCGCGGACAGGGCCACGGCTTACGCCAAACCTTTCTGATATCTCTTGTTCACGCAAGGCCTGATCGGGTTCCAATCTACCCGAGAGGATATCGAGGCGCAGATACTCTGCAATTTGACCCTGCATTGTACGAATTTCGTCGGTAGAAGTCATGATTAGTTC
Organism: uncultured Chloroflexia bacterium; assembly: GCA_963736615.1. GTDB lineage: Bacteria > Chloroflexota > Anaerolineae > Promineifilales > Promineifilaceae > JAACFF01. The sequence continues at coordinate 157,918 of CAVTPP010000005.1, forward strand.
CGCATTTTTATGTGCTTCATTCCTTTTTTACTTACACGATCATAATGGAGGATTTGTAGATTGTCAACAATTTACATTTGACAATTTACAATTTAATTCTTATATTAGGCGATGGTAGATTGTATTCAATTTGATCGATTGTGGTCTATTTACGTAGAAAAGACCCAACTAATAATTATTGGCGTTTGTGTTTCACTTCCATAACTAATATTGGCTAAACGAGAATCCAACCATGATCATTACCGACCTGGAAACCAAGCATTTTTATCTTCCGTTGCGCACTCACATGACTGATTCGACTCATGGCGAAATGACTCATTTTGAAGTGATCATGGTCAGGATTGAAACAGATGAGGGGATCGACGGTCTTGGTTATACCTATACCATAGGCCAAGGTGGGGCAGCTATACGATCTTTAATTGACCAAGCATTAAAACCCCTGTTGTTGAATGCAAATGCGCGAAGAATCGAACAATTATGGGACGAGATGTGGTGGCGTTTACACTATATCGGTCGGGGCGGCCTGGTTTCTTTTGCTATTTCCGCAGTAGATATTGCTCTCTGGGATCTGATCGGCCGTAAGGAGGGGGTGTCCCTTTGGCAGTTACTTGGAGGCCACTCAAATTCCGTCAAGCCATATGCCGGTGGGATTGATCTTCATCTCACTCTTGACGAGCTTCTCGAGCAAACTGAAGACAATTTAGCCGAAGGTTTCCGGGCTATTAAGATGAAGGTTGGTCAGCCCCACCTTCGGGAAGACATCGAGCGTGCAAAGGCCGTTAGAGAACTGGTTGGACCAGATATTGTCTTGATGGTCGATGCCAACATGCGCTGGGATGTTCCCACGGCAATCCAAGCGGCCCGCCAACTGCGCGATTACGACATCTTTTGGCTTGAAGAACCGATCATTCCGGATGATGTTCATGGCCATGCTCGAATTGCTCAAGAGGGTGGGCTGCCCATCGCCACCGGTGAAAACCTGCACACCATTTACGAATTTAAGAACATGATTCAACACGGCCGAATCGCTTATCCGGAACCTGATGTTTCCAATATTGGTGGTATTACCAATTGGATGCGCGTGGCTAAATTGGCCTATGCCAACAACTTGCCGGTAACGACGCATGGCGTTCATGAACTTCATCTTCATCTTTTGGCCGCAATACCAAACGCCTCTTATTTGGAAGTACATAGTTTCGGGTTGGAACGATTTATCATTAATCCCCCAGCTATTATTGAAGGTGTGATGGCTGCTGCGGATGAACCTGGTCATGGTGTAAAATTCGACTGGCAATCACTCGCCGAGTTCAGCATTAATTCTTGATGTTACGTTTTTTTATAGCATAAGGATCCTTCAATCCCGTAAGGAGATAATCAAATGTTTGGATATCATGGAAAGATCTTACACGTTGACCTGACTCAAGGATCAATCAACATTGAAGAACCCGAGGAATCTTTTTACCGCCGCTATTTTGGCGGCAGTGCGATGGGTGCCTATTACTTGCTTAAGCATACACCACCAGGCGTAGATGCCCTGGATCCGGAAAACACATTAGCTTTGATGCTTGGCCCGGCCACCGGTACGGCTATAGCCGGTCAAGCCCGCGTGACATCTACGGCGAAATCACCCCTCACCGGGCTCATTGGCGATGCCCAAGGAGGTGGCTATTGGCCTGCAGAGTTGAAGTTCGCCGGTTTTGATGGCATTGTCATCTATGGCAAAGCTGATAAGCCAGTTTATCTTTGGGTAAGCAATGGAAAGGCGGAACTGCGGGACGCAGCTCATTTGTGGGGCAAGTACACGGCGGATGTAGAGGATGCCATCCGTGAAGAAATGGATGATAAACGTATCGAGGTTCTACAATGTGGGCCAGCGGGGGAGAATGGTGTGCGTTATGCTGCCCTGATCAGCTATGCTAATCGTGCTAACGGCCGTACCGGAATGGGTGCCGTCATGGGCTCGAAGAATTTGAAAGCTGTCGCCGTACGCGGCAAGAATCGACCCGAAGTAGCCGATCCCGAGCGGTTTAAAACAGTTGCTAAATGGGGATCCTCCCATATTAAAACGGACGCAAGTTGGGGTGTACTGGGCACGCCCGGTGGTACGCTCTCGCAATCCTGGTCGGGTGGACTGCCGACAAACAACTGGGTCTCTGGAACATTTAGTAAAGCCGAGGAGATCGATGGCGAAAAATTGTACGACACGATCACACTAGAACGTGATACTTGTTACGCCTGCGCCATTCGTTGCAAACGTGTGGTGGAAGTGACTGAGGGGCCTTATCAGGTAGAAGCGCGTTATGGTGGACCAGAATATGAAACATTAGGAATGCTGGGCTCAAGTTGTGGTGTTTCCAGCCTGGAGGCGATCTCCCTCGCCAATCAGCTCTGTAACATGTACGGCATGGACACTATTTCATGCGGCGGGACAATTGCCTGGGCAATGGATTGTTTCGAGCAGGGATTAATCACCCTGGAGGATACAGGTGGGATTGAACTCACTTTTGGCAATACAGATGCGATGGTGAAGATGGTGGAGTTGATCGGCAAACGGGAGGGTTTTGGTAATGTATTGGGCGAAGGATCGGCGCAAGCGGCAGAAATTCTCGGCGTTGGTCAGGATCTGGTAGTGACGGTGAAGAAACAGGAACTGCCGGCCCATATGCCCCAAGTCAAACGCAGCCTAGGTCTGATCTATGCCGTTAACCCTTTTGGTGCCGACCACATGTCCAGTGACCATGACTCCGGTTACGAATCTTTCTCCGAACGACTGTCTGAATTTGGCCTGATCGATCCGCAGCCTGCCCAGACCTTGAATGGTCAAAAAGTGCGTTTCGCCTATTATACACAGCTTGTCTACAGCTTTATGGACACAGCGCCCTTGTGCAGCTTTGTTTGGGGGCCCTCCTGGCAGCTCTTCAACTCTAGTCAGTTGGAGGAGATGATACGTGCGACCACAGGTTGGGATATGAACCTTTGGGAGTTGATGAAAATTGGCGAGCGACGTTTGAATCTTTTGCGTGCCTATAATGTGCGTGAAGGGGTCGGACGAGAGGCCGATACAATACCGAAGAAGCTAACTGTCGCCCTCCAAGGGGGAAAGAGTGATGGATTATCAGTTACTGTAAATGAAATAGAAGAGGCGAAAGACCTCTATTTCCAGATGGCGGGATGGGATGAGAACGGCCACCCAACACGAGCAAAGCTAGAAGAACTCTCGCTCGGTTGGCTGGCAAACGAGTTATGGGGGGAAGGTGCTTTTGCAGTGAATGCTGACAGCTCAATGACATCAAAACGGCCTGGGGTTTTGGGTGAGTTCTTTGATGTTGACGATCCGGCTTCAGCCCCCCAATAAAAATAGTATCTATGCTTTAACAATCAGGTCAAACTAAAGAAGAGGGTCAAGTTCATTATGAATGAAATTGTGGAGCAATTGGGTCGGATAGGAATTATTCCCGTGGTGGCAATAGATGATGCGGATACGGCCGTTTCTCTCGGCCAAGCACTGCTCGATGGCGGGCTGCCCTGTGCTGAAATTACCTTTCGCACAGCCGCAGCAGCAGATGCTATCCAAAAAATGAGCGCTGCGCTCCCTGACATTTTGGTTGGAGCCGGCACGGTATTGACGGTGAACCAAGCGGAGAAGGCAGCGGCTGCCGGGGCCAAATTTATTGTCACTCCTGGTTTTGATGCCCAGGTCGTAGATTGGTGTCAAGCAAATAACATGCCTGTTACGCCCGGCGTGATGACACCAACGGACATTAACCAAGCGATTGCCAAAGGGTTGAACATTCTTAAGTTTTTCCCTGCTGAAGTGGCGGGCGGCGTCAAAGCCCTGAAAGCGATTGGTGGTCCTTATGTGGGCCTCAAATTCATCCCTACGGGAGGCATCAGTGCAAATAATCTCGCCGATTATCTCAGCCTGCCAATGGTGCATGCCTGTGGTGGTAGTTTTATGGTGAAGAAGCAGCTGATTGCCGATGGCCAATTTGAAACCATCACCCAACTGGCGCAAACGGCCGTTGATATTGTCAAATCAGCCCGTTCATAAAAATAGCGATCCGATTTTATCGGAAACTTCGGCGCAGAATAGAATGAACTGCGGGAACAGAATGTCTCGTATTCAGGAAATTGATTTGGAGGATTATCATGAGTAAGCGAGTGGTAACTTTAGGTGAGATCATGCTGCGCTTAAAACCACCTGGATTTGAGCGCTTTTTTCAAACACCAATATTAGAAACCACCTTTGGTGGAGGGGAAGGAAATGTGGCCATTTCCCTGGCGAATTTTGGGCTAGATGTTTCGTTTGTGACCGCATTGCCCAACAATCCCATTGCTGATGCGTGCATTCGTTTCTTGCGGGGATTTGGCGTCGACACCTCACTGATTCAACGAAGTGGTGAACGGATGGGGGTTTATTTTTTGGAGGGTGGCGCAAATCAACGGCCGTCGAACGTTGTTTATGATCGTGAAAATTCTGCGATTGCCAGCGCCGCAGGCGACTCCTTCGATTGGGATATCATTTTTGATGAGGCAGGCTGGTTTCACATTACGGGTATTACACCTGCATTGAGTGAAACGGCTGCTGCTCTTTCTCTGCAAGCGGTTCAAGCTGCCCGAGCCCGGGGAGTCACCGTTTCCTGTGATTATAATTACCGTAAAAAGCTTTGGAAATATGGTAAAACAGCGCCGGAAGTCATGTCTGAGCTGGTCAAATACGTGGATGTGGGTATTGCGAATGAAGAGGATTGCCAACGTTCCCTTGGCGTCAGCGTTATGGAAGGGGATTGGGAACATTCTGTATCATTTGGAGAGCTTGATACGGCACGCTACGAAGCATTAGCCAAAAAGATGTTTGAGACCTTCCCTAATCTGAAATACCAGACGATCACCCTGCGCGAAAGTTATAGTGCCAGTCATAATGGCTGGTCGGCATGCCTATACAATGGCTCAGAATTCTTTCTCAGCCCTCGCTACGACATCACTGATATTGTGGACCGCGTCGGCGGCGGCGACTCGTTTGCTGCCGGCTTGATATATGGCTTACACACCGGTATGGGAGATGGGGATGCATTGACTTTTGCCGTGGCTGCGTCGTGTCTCAAACACAGCATCGCCGGGGATGCAAATCTATCGACGGTGGCAGAAGTCAAGCGGCTGGCTGGTGGTGACGCATCAGGACGCGTGCAGCGATAGAAGCATGCAAGGATAATTCGTAACTACGCATGGACTCGAGGGCTGATCCTGTCGAAGCTCGGTTCCGCCTTCGACAAGCTCAGGCTACACCTGATTAGTGACGAAAACTCTTTAAGAAGTTGGGATTTTACTTGCAGCGTGGGAACTTTTCATTCCGGGCCGAATGGAAAGTATTCAACTTCATGTTTGATCGCCTCAATCTGAATCGCGATCTCGCGCTTATCTGCAGCGTCAAGCTCGAGAGCACCGGCCGGAGCCCGCTCGACGGCCGTCGTAAAGACCCCTCGCCGGTTAAGCATGTAGCGCATGAAGGGGTAGGTTTCCAGATTAATCAATGGTAGCAACCGGGTATGCAGCGCCCGGGCTCCGGATTGATCACCGGCCCACCACAATTCCATTACCTTGGCCAAGAGATCTGCGATTTCACAAGCCGGCATACAGCCATTGGCTCCTCGTGTTAACTCATCAGGCAAAAACTTTCCACCCGCGCCCCCAAAGATGGTCTTGACTTTATCGCCGACTAAATCGGCGATTTCGGCGATATGTTTGGGACCAGGTTCCCGCTCTTCTTTAATATATTCTATTGAAGGAACTTCTTCGATGAGGCTGGCGATTTGCTCTCCGTTTAACGGCGCATACATCCCGGCATTTTGCAGCACAATCGGACCGTAAAAATTGTCGGCAAGACGGCGGAACATTTCAATAGCGATTGTCTGATCGGTGCGGGCCGGGGCCATGGCAATAATCGCGTCGGCACCCGCCTTTTGTGCTGCACGGGCAAAGAGTAGTACCTGAGGTAAAGAAATGCCGGAGCAGCCAAAAATTAAAGGGAGTCGGCCGTTGATCTCTTCCAGCAGTGCGTCTAGCCCACGGATCCGTTCTTCTTCCCCCAAAAAATAAAACTCACCAACCATAACTGGCCATACGATGCCGTGCTGGCCACTGCGGCAGCAAAAGTTGGCGGCGGCCTTCAAATCCGGGATAAGAATCTCGTAATCGGCGTCATAGGGGGTTGGTAGGAGACCGAAACAGCCTTTAAGATGATCGAAGCGAGCCATATTGGTTTATCCTTATTCTTTCCAACGATTATCGGGTCGCCAGAAGCCAAGCTTCGGTGTGTTCCACTCATCTGTGGGCAGAAACAGTGTGTCTGGTGTGCGCAAATTAGCCTCGATGGCTTCCAGGTTAAGATCGACTCCTAACCCCGGGGAATCCGGTACCGTGACATAACCATCCTTCATATAGTCACTTGGGAGGCCGGTTACTAAGCTCTCCCAGAAGGGTAGATCAAGCCCATGATGTTCTAAGGCGAGAAAGCTAGGGATAGCTGCCGCGCAGTGTACGTTGGCCATAAAACCTATTGGAGAACCGGCACAATGTAGTGCGGTGGGAATTCCATAACGCTCCCCGTAGTCGGCGATCTTTTTAGTTTCCATCATGCCACCAGATGTGAGTAGATCGGGGTGCAAAATATCAATGGCTCGCTGCTCAATCCAGTCACGGAATCCATCCCACAAATAAAGTTCTTCGCCGGCCGCAATGGGTGTGTGCAAGGCATCGGCGACGCGCTTGTGGCCAACAAGGTCGTCCCACGGCATCGGATCTTCAATCCAAGCCAGGTGATAGGGTTCCCAGGCTTCCCCCAGACGGATCATTTCATCGAGCGTCAGATGCCCATGTCCAAAATGATCGGTACAAAGAGAGATTTCTTCTCCGACAGCTTCACGAATGGCCGCCACAATATTAACTGAGGCTTCGATTCCACGATCGGTCAGGCGTGCGCCGGCCCCTGTGCCGGGTGCTCGCCATTGACGCCCCAGTGCATAATCCCCACGTGTCGATTGGCCCACAAGCCCTCCGGGAACCGACTCGAAAAGTGTAGGTCGGAGGTCGAACTTAATGAAGGTCAACCCCAGAGCTTGTCGACTGGCGAGCGCTTCTCGATAGCCATCAACAGTTGGTTCGTCTGGTGCTGGGGTATCGGCATACAGGCGCACCATGTCGCGATATTTGCCGCCGAGCAGTTGGTAGCATGGGACACCATAAACCTTGCCCACGAGATCCCAAAGGGCTATTTCGATACCAGAGACGCCTCCGCCTTCGCGTCCCCAATTGCCAAACTTCTTGAGCGCCCGAAAGATCATATCGACATTGCATGGATTTTGCCCAAGCAACATGCTTTTAAACTGCAGTGCATTTTCTTTGTGGCCTGCATCACGCACCTCACCCAATCCATAGATCCCCTGGTTGGTGTCAATGCGAATGATGGGGTAGTCGTAATTACTGGCGACCACGGCAATACGCATGTCGGTTATCTTGAGATCGCTTGGCTGTGAGTGGGTCCTGATGGCATCTTCAACGCGATTAAGTTGGGCTTTTTTGCTTGATGAATTTTGCTGGATAGTCATGGCTAATGCCTCCTACTTTTGTCAATTTCGCAAATTGCGGAACTGCGATTATCTACCTGGGAATGAACTCGATGTCAAGTGTTACACAGTTGCGCGGAAACATTATAAAACGTATCTCGAACCTGGCAAAAACCATGTGGATTTTTCGCATAGTAAATCTACTCTTTTCTAATTCCACGAGAGACTGTCTGTGTCTATGTAAGTTGGACGGTAAGTCGGCTGGCTCCATCAGTCGGGAGCAGCAGTGTTCCCTGCATATCTGCTTTACTAATGCCACCGCTGACAGCAGCAACGGCCGTTATCCCTCTCAGAAGTATCCGCCACGGTTCAGTCGCTCCCTTGACCTCGATATTTATTATTTCACCATCGCGGCAGAGGTGTAGAGTTACGCCGGTATCTCCTTGGAGTGTGGGGACGGAAACGGAAACGACTGCCTTTTCTTCCAGATTAAAGAGATGGAAGGTCACATTATCGGCGAAGTTGTAGTCGGGACGGCTGTCGTTGGCTCCAATGGGGATGATGCTGTTCGGCCGTACCCACAGCGGCAGGCTGAAAAAATCATACGATTCCCGTCGCCAGCTGCCGCCTTGCGCTACTTCTCCACTCAGGAAATGAGTCCAACGCCCTGCAGGCAGGTAGTAATCAACCACATTATCATGCCGGAAAACAGGCGCGACCAGCAGCGATTCGCCCAACATATATTGCCGATCCAGATAATCACAGCCGGGATCATCGGGGAATTCCAGCATCATAGCGCGCAAAGTAGGCAGAGCCGCTCTCATGCGCTTGCACGGCTGCGCCATATAGATAGGGCATCAGGCGACATTTGAGCTTGGTGAAGTAGCGCAGCACATCCACCGCTTCTTCGTCAAAGAGCCAGGGCACACGATAAGATTCGCTGCCATGCAGGCGGCTGTGCGAAGAAAGCAAACCAAAGGCACACCAGCGCTTGTATACATCAGCGGAAGCTGTTTGCTCAAAACCGCCAATATCATGGCTCCAAAAGCCAAAGCCAGACAGCGAAAGCGACAGGCCGCCGCGCAAACTTTCCGCCATCGACTCAAAAGTTGCGGTGCAGTCACCGCCCCAATGCACGGGGAATTGTTGACCGCCGGCGGTAGCGGAACGGGCAAAGACAACAGCTTCGCCTGGGCCACGTTCTTCCTCCAGCACTTCAAATACGGTTTGGTTGTAGAGATAGGTATAGAAGTTGTGCATCTTCACCGGGTCGGAGCCGTCATGGTAAACAACATCAGTGGGGATGCGTTCGCCGAAGTCGGTTTTGAAGCAGTCTACGCCCATTTTCAGCAATCCACGCAGTTTGTCTGCCAAACCAGCGGCAGGCATCGGGATTGGTAAAATCGACCAGCCCCATGCCCGCCTGCCACCGATCCCACTGCCAGACATCGCCATCGGGCGTTTTGACCAGGTAGCCGTTTGCCATGCCTTCGTCAAACAGAGCTGAGCGTTGGGCGATATAGGGATTGATCCAGACGCAAATGTGCAGGCCGCGCGCTTTGAGCCGCTGCAGCATGCCTTCCGGATCAGGGAAAAACGCGTCATCCCATTCGAAATTGGTCCAGTGGAACTCCTTCATCCAGAAGCAATCAAAGTGGAAGACGTGCAGCGGTAAATCGCGGTCGGCCATGCCTTGCACGAAACTGGTGACGGTTGCTTCGTCGTAATCGGTGGTGAAGGAGGTGGAGAGCCAGAGGCCAAAGGACCAGGCTGGCGGCAATGCGGGCCGTCCGGTCAGCGCGGTGTAACGAGTGAGTACCTCTTGAGGCGTGGGGCCGTTGATGATGAAGTAGTCGAGTGATTCGCCAGGTACGCTGAACTGCACGCGTTCCACTTTTTCGGAGCCGACTTCAAGGGAGACCAGTTCTGGATGGTTGATGAAGACGCCATAGCCGCGGTTGGTGAGGTAGAAGGGGATGTTCTTATAGGCCTGTTCGCTGCTGGTGCCGCCGTCTTCGTTCCACAGATCTACGACCTGGCCATTTTTGACGAAGGGGGTGAAACGTTCACCCAGACCATAGACACATTCGCCAACGCCGAGGCCAAGCTGCTCGTGGATGTAGCGGCCATTTTCCGTATCCACATATCCCATACCACGCCAGCCACTTTGGGTCAGCAAACGCGAGCCATCGAAATATTCCACGAGCCAATTTTCGCCCTTGTGCACACGAACGGAGAGATCGCCGCTGGTCATGGCGGCGAAGGACTCTTCATTTTCAATGTGAATCTCGTGCTCGTGTTGGAATTGAAGCGGAAATGTAGGTATAGACGGCCGTTGCCCTTTGTGATGTCCGATTTGAACTCTAATCACATTGGGAATGGGTGAAGAAAAGCGCACCGTGAACAACCCCGTATTTACCGTATCGGCCCGATGAGCCAGTCGTTTTGTAGCGCCGTAAACGATGAGGGCATTTGACTCTACTTCGACATCATAGACGTGGATAGGATGATGTGCTGTTACACCTGAGCGAATATGCCAATAACCATCAGTGAATTTCATTGGTAGGAATCCTTGCTATCTCTGCTATCAAAATTTCCAGTAACCCCCTGGTTAGGATTTGAGCATTTCAAGAATAGAATAGAGTATCTGGTGGGCTAACGCCAATTCCAATTCGATTTGGTAGGATTTCTCAAGCGTTATTTGGATCACGGCAGTATTTACCCCGTCACGGGTTCGTAAACAAGTAACTACTTTTGCTTCTCGAACTGGAAAAGATTTTGGTTGATAAAACGGGATCGCCAACTAAGCTCAGAAAGTGCAAGTACCCAACAAAAGAATATAATCTTTGATATTTTCAAGGAGATAAACGATCATGTCCAAACAAGACCTTGGGACCACCATCATAACTCAAATTGGTATAGTGGTTAATAATATCGAGATTGCGGCTCAACGCTGGGCCGACGTATTTAAGCTGCCTATGCCAGAAATTCTCGTGACCGACGCGGTTGGTCTGGCCCAAACTGAATATATGGGCGTCTCGACGCCCGCGCGAGCCAAGCTCGCCTTTTTTGATTTTGGTCAAGTGGATGTCGAGTTGATTGAACCTATCGATGGGCCCAGCACATGGAAGGATCAATTGGACCTGCACGGCGAAAGCATCCACCATATCGCTTTTGAAATTCAAGGAATGGGTGAGAGTATCACTTTTCTCGCTGATAAAGGGATCTCTCTTGTCCAACGGGGTGAATACAGTGGTGGACGCTATGCCTATTTGGACGGCCTGGCCAGTTGGGCGCATTCCTGGAGCTACTTGAAAATGATTGACCCAATTGCCGTACCCAATGTCCAAATCCCTCCCGCACTCTCATGTCGCTAAAGCCGCTTGCTCTGGGTGGCTGGGTTTTTGGAGATGATAGTTGGGAAGGTGCAAAACGCGATCTTCTGCAATAAGGCGATGGAGCAAGCCCTGGCAAACGACATTCGCCATTTTGATACAGCCGCCGACTATGGCAACGGTGCATCGGAACGATTGATTGGCCAGTTTCTGGACGCCAGACGTGACCAGGTCTTTCTGGCAACTAAAACCAACATTGATGAGATGGACTCCGACCTCATGATGACTAAAGTTGACGAAAGCCTCGCGCGTCTCCAGACTGATGTGATTGACCTTTTCTACATCCATTGGCCGCGCCAAGGGCAGGATATGCGCCCTTGATGGAAGGACTCGAACGCGCGCGGGAACGGGGGAAAATTCGCGCCATCGGGGTGAGTAATTTCTCGGTCTGCACAGATGGCTCAGCTTTCCGAGGTGGGGCGGATTGACGCGCATCAGCTTTGTTACAATCTCTTCTGGCGCGTTGCCGAAGACGACATCATCCCCTATTGTCGCCTTCATGATATCGCCGTCGTGACCTACAGCTCGATTGCCCAGGGCGTTCTTGACGGGAAAGTTTGCGACGCAATCCTGGTCTTAAAGAGGGTGATCAGCGTGCCAATACAGTCCACTTCGAAGCGACAGTCTGGCCTCATATTTATGAAGGAGTGCAAGAGCTGAAGAAGTGCTAGCCGCTGAATTAGATCGCCCGTTGACCGATTTGGCTATTCGTTGGGTTTTGCGCCAGCCGGGAATCAATACGGCAATCGTCGGGGCCAAAGATAGTGCTCAGGTCGAGCAAAATGCGGCGGCGCTTCGAGGCGATATCCCGGACCAAATATTTGATCGCATGAGCGCGATCAGCGATAGTGTGATTGCAAAGATGCCGAATAGTGGCAATATGTACCGCTATTATCCATAAACAGTTGCGGTTGTTTATCCTTGTAGAACGCTATCGTCCACGGGGGACTAAACTGAAGATAAGGTCGTGAATAGGGCATTTCAGGGCTAGATAGCGCCGCGTAGTCTATCTAGTCGGCCTTTTTGTAGGGTAAGAGAATGAAAAAAACTCGCGAAGTTTTGTCTCTAAACAAAGGCTGGTTTTTTCAACTTGGTGATGAACTCCCAGATGATATGAGATTGCACGGCAATGTGCAGATCATCAATGATGAAACCAATTTGTGGCAAAAAGCAGGCAATCATGGCCTATCTAAGCCAGACGTACCTGGAATAGACCGGTGGCGGCGAGTTGACCTGCCGTATGATTACGTCGTTGAAGGCGAATACTCGCCAGACGCTGCCGTCAAAACCGGCTCGCTCAAGCATGGTAAAGCTATATACGTTAAGCGTTTCTTTCTTTCCGAAATGGACAGAGGCAGACGCATTTTTCTTGAGTTTGACGGTGTGTATCGCGATTGCCGTGTCTTCATGAATGGCCATTTTGTGGGGCGGCATCTGAGTGGTTACACTTCTTTTGGTTTTGATGTCAGCGAATTATGTTATTTTGGCGGCGATAACATCGTTGCCGTGCATGTTGATGCGACTGACAATGAGTTATGGAGCTATGAAGGGGGTGGCATCTATCGCGGTGTCCGTTTAGTGAAAACAGCTAACATATTTGTGCCGCAGTGGGGAACCTATGTGCGAACGGGGCCAGCCGATGATCCTGGCAAAGTTCAGGCTGAAATTACAGTACACAATATGGATTATTCACCAATTGTTTGTGAGATAGAAAATGTGATTGTGGGGTCGGACGGCACGGCCGTCACCCAACTCCCACCAAAAACTATCAACATCAACGCCATTGATAAGTGTACATTGAAGGTAAACGGCCACATCCCAAATCTCCAACTCTGGCAGCTAGATGATCCCAAGCTGTACACGATGGTTACGACTATTAGTGTCGATGGAACTACCGTCGACCAATACGAAACCAGATTTGGCATGCGTTATTTCGACTTTGACGCCGAGGCCGGGTTCTCGCTCAACGGCGTGCCGATGAAGCTCAAAGGGGTGTGCTGTCATCAGGATCACGCCGGTGTCGGCGCTGCTGTGCCGGCATCCCTGCAAACATGGCGTGTGGCGCGACTCAAAGAGATTGGCGCCAACGCGATCCGCACCAGCCATAACCCGCCCGACCCTGCTTTGCTCGATGCTTGTGACAGGCTGGGAATGCTGGTCATGGACGAAATCCGCCTGCCTGGTGTCTCTGACGAAGTCCTAACACAGCTAGATGGTTTGGTGCGTCGTGATCGCAATCATCCCTCCGTCATATTGTGGAGCTTGGGCAATGAGGAAATGATTGTGCAGCATACCGATGTAGGGCTCAATATGTTCCGCCGCATGCAGCATCTCGTGCACAAGTTAGACCCCTCACGAAAAACAACTTACGGCATGAATATGAACTGGATCGATATTTGTGATATCCACGATCAGGCTGGGTTTCGTTTTGATGTATGGGGTAGTAATTACCGCAGCGGCCAAAATAGTGAGAACTACGATATTTTCCATGAAAAGTATCCTGACTGGCCGATGCTTGGTTCGGAGACTTGGGGCGGGGCGGCAACACGGGGGCTGTTTACTTTGGATATAAGCCCATATCCGATTAAAATCGAGGAACGTTGGCGTATCAAGGATGTGGTTGTTTGGCGGGATCCAGAATTTGAGGGCATTGCCAGTGCCTATGGTGGCACAGCTACGCCATGGGGATATTCGATTGAGGAGATGTGGCAAGATTGTGTGCAACGGCCGTATATGGCGGGCACTTTTGTCTGGACCGGTTTTGACTATCGCGGTGAAACATTTCCTTACGACTGGCCCTCTGTGATCACCCGCTTCGGCGTGATGGATTATTGTGGCTTTTACAAAGAAGTCGCCCATTATTTACGCAGTTGGTGGCGCCAGGACGACCCCCATCTCTTCTTGCTGCCGCACTGGAATTGGAACGGCCGTGAAGGGGAGACGATCAAAGATATGGTGTTATAGCAACTGCCACGCTGTTGAACTGTGGTTCAATGGAACATCGTTGGGACGACAAGAGATGCCGGTCAACTTCCGTCTGGAATGGCAGGTTGCTTACGAAGCTGGTGAGTTGATTGTTAAAGGTTATGACGCGACCGGGGCTGAGATGTTGGCTGATGTCCGACGAACGACGGGCGACCCGGCGCAGGTTGTGCTGCGGCCATTGCTTCTCAACAATCCCAAGGCCGTAGATGATGTGGCCGTGGTTGCCGTTGAGATTCAAGATGCCTCTGGCGATATCTGTCCACTGAGCGACAATCTTGTCACGTTTGATGTAAAAGGGCCGGCCCGGATTCTTGGTGTAGGTAATGGCAATCCGGTGAGTCATGAATCTGACAAATCTAACCAGCGCAAGGCGTATCATGGTCTATGTATGGTCTTGCTCAGTCTGACAGGAGAGGCCTGAACCGATACAGGTAAAGGCTGAATCTCCGGGGTTGACCGGGGCAATGATTGAGCTATAAATTCATACTGGCAAATAGTGATCGCTATGAAACGACCCAACATCCTTTTTCTTCTTACCGACGATCAACGGTTTGATACGATTCATGCATTAGGCAATGAACAAATTCACACGCCAAACCTGGATTATTTGGTAGAAAATGGCGCGGCTTTTACCCATCCGCTATCATGGGCGGCACATCTGGAGCGGTATGTATGCCCAGCCGGGCCATGATGCATACCGGTCGCACGCTCTTTCACCTGCACGCCAGGGACAGAACCATCCCCGAGGAGCATATATCTGCTGGAAGAGCCGGCAGGCGCACGGATATGAAACATGGGGCACGGGCAAATGGCACAACTCACGGCATCGTATGCGCGCAGCTTCACCGCCGGCGACGAAATTTTTTCGGGGGCATGGACGATCACTGGAACGTGCCCGCCAACCATTATGACCGGAGCGGCGATTATCCGGCCCCGCCCCAGGTCAAAGTCCGTTGGCTGCTCGAACGAAGTGACCTAACCGTCAAACGTTGATCATATCTCCCAGGAGTACACTCGAGCGAGTTGTTCTGCGATGCGGCCGCGAATTTCCTGCAAAGCCACAGCTCTGACGCGCCCTTTTTCATGTATCTCGCCTTCATGGCGCCGCACGATCCACGCACCATGCCGCGGGAATATCTGGACATGTATGACCCAACGAGATCGAGCTGCCGCCCAACTTTATGCCCGAGCATCCCTTTGACAATGGCGAACTCAAGGTCCGTGACGAGCTGCTGGAAAAATGGCCTCGCACCGAAAAGGCCATCAGACGCCACCTGGCCGAGTACTATGCCATGATCACCCACGCTGACGCCCAGATGGGCCGCGTGCTGGACGCTCTGCGGGAGTCAGGTCAGGCTGAGAACACAATCATCGTGTTTGCGGGCGATAACGGTCTGGCGCTGGGGCAGCATGGGCTTATGGGCAAGCAAAGCCTCTATGACCACAGCGTGCGCGTGCCCTTGGTGATGATGGGACCGGGGATCCCGGTGGGGGAACAACGTGACGTACTTTGCTATCTGATCGATATATACCCAACGCTATGTGAGGTGACCGGGCACACGATTCCCAAATCGGTGGAAGGACTCAGCTTAGGGCCGGCATTGGTGGACACGGCCGTTCCCCATCGCACCCACCTCCATTTTGCATTTACAGATTTGCAGCGGGGCGTGACGGATGGACGTTACAAGTTGATCGAATCTATCACAAATGACTGTCTTACTACCCAACTTTTTGACCTCAAGCCAGATCCTGGGAATTAAATAACCTGTCAGACGACCAGGCTTTTTCAAGTTCTGTCGCTCGATTACGTCAGGAATTGGTGAAGTGGCGCACGGAATTGGATGATTGGGGCGATCTGTTCTGGAAAGGTTATGAATAGGAAGGAAGAATCAGCACAAAAAGGCTTAAAGGTTGTTTCAAGTCAGTTAGTGAATTATGTCTTATGAGGATGGGTGGGCCGCAATTAATCTGGAAAAACCGAGTCGCATTCCGCGTACGGAATACTCGGCTGAGATGCATTGGGAATTGATAACGGCCGTTACCGGTATCAAAGTAGACGAACATAGTTCACTAGAGTTACAGCAGCGGGCTGGTACCGCCTTCATGAAGGCGTGGAACTACGATTTTTACTGGAGCACGCTCATATCCAGGGATGAGTTTGGCGTTGTACATACGAATATGGGCCATGCAGCAATAGGCTGCCGGTGGGGTGGATTGGGACGATGATATCAAGACCCTCTTTGCCGATCCGCAAGATGTCCTAAACTTTGATCCTTGGAAACAGCTTGGAACCCGGAATAAGAACGAGATAAAAAACCGGTACGAAGCACATTACCAAGAATTATGCGCTCGCCAGCCAACCGGGATCAATATGACTGGCATTTACATCACCCTTATCTCCGGTTTCATTGATTTATTTGGCTGGGAAATGCTGTTGTTGGCCGCTGGTGTTGATCAGAAAGGATTTGGTGAGCTTTCCAACCGGTTCGCAGGATGGATGCAGCAATATTTTGATGCCCTGGCTGAAGCCGCTGTGCCGGTTGTGATGGTGCATGATGATATTGTCTGGTCTTTCGGGCCTTTTATTCAACCGGCATGGTATCGAGAATACCTCTTCCCGAATTACAAAAACTATTTTGCCCCACTACTGGAAAGTGGGAAGAAAATCATATACACAACCGATGGCAACTTTGACCGCTTTGTAGACGATATTGCGGATACGGGGGTACATGGTTTTGTGCTGGAACCGTGGACAGATATGGCTGCGGTCGTAGAGCGATATGGGCAAACACATGTCATTATCGGCAATGCAGATACGCGCATTTTACTATATGGTACAAAAGAGCAGATCCGTGCTGAAGTTGAACGGTGTATGAATCTGGGGCGCGATTGTCCCGGCTTTTTTATGGCTGTAGGCAATCATATTCCCCCGAATACACCGGTAAAGAATGCGTTGTATTACAACGATATCTATTTAGAATTGAGCCATCGCTAAGCAGCCATAAGCAAGCCGACTCCAATGACATTGATCATCAACTAAAATATTTAATGACCAACTCGAAGAACTAAATTTTAAGAAGACAATAATAAATGGAGAAAGAAGAGAATGATTGAGGATCAAACTGTAAAGATCGGCTTAGTTGGTACGGGTAATATCAGCGACATTTATTTACAAAATGGACAATGGCTCAACACGATTGAGATCATAGCCGTTTCGGATTTAGACTTGGAAAAGGCGGCTAAACAGGCAGACGCTTTTAATATTCTACAGGTTTGCACAGTGGATGAGATGTTGTCAAATCCAGAAGTAGAAATTGTACTGAATTTGACGACCCCGGAGGCACATGGGCCAGTCGCGATGGCGTCACTGAAAGCAGGCAAGTCGGTTTACAATGAAAAGCCATTGGCTTTGACACGTGACGAAGCACACTCTATGTTGGCATTGGCCCAACAACGAGGGCTGCTTATCGGTTGCGCGCCAGATACTGTTATGGGTGCAGGTATTCAAACTTGCCGCCAGTTGATTGACAGCGGTGCCATTGGTAAGCCGGTGGCAGCAACGGCTTTTGTCATGGGACCGGGGCATGAGTCCTGGCACCTCAACCCAGCATTTTTTTACCAGCCAGGCGGCGGGCCAATGTTTGATATGGGGCCATACTATTTGACCACGTTGATTAATTTGCTGGGACCGGTAACGGCCGTTTCTGGTATGGTCACCAAAGGGCAAACACAGCGCACAATAACTAGCCAACCTCTTGCCGGACAGAAGATAGATGTTCAACTGCCGACCCATGTTGCTGGTCTGATGACCTTCGAAAACGGTGCCGTTTGCACTATCGTCACCAGTTTCGATGTGCCAGGACATGAGCATCCATTTATTGAGATTTACGGCACTGAAGCCACTATCAGCGTCCCTGATCCCAACACATTTGGTGGGCCAGTACGGCTCAAACGGCGTGGAGAAGCGTGGCAAGAAATACCACTAAGATACGACTATGCAGGCAACTCACGGGGATTAGGCTTAGCCGATATGGCAGCAGCTCTACGCGACGGGCAGATGCGCCATCGCGCCAATGGCGAAATTGCGTACCATGTATTGGACTTAATGTGGGCATTTCACGATGCTGCTGAACAAGGAAAGCAAATTACATTGCAAAGTCACTGTAATTATCCAGAACCAATGCCGGCTTATCCGGTTTTTGGCGAATCTAATTTTTATAAAGGGAAGCTTAGAGAAAATTGACGAGGAAACTATGACAAAAAAAGCTTTAATGGTCTGGGGTGGTTGGGAAAGTCACGAACCGCAGCAATGTGTGGAGATTTTTGCGCCTTTGCTGCAGCAAGCGGGGTATGAGGTAGAGATTTACGACACACTAGATGCTTATCTCAATACGGAAAAGATGAACAGTTACGACCTCATCTCACAAACTTACACAATGAGCAGCATCTCTAAAGAGCAGCTCGACGGGCTTCTCAATGCCATTCGTCAAGGGGCGGGCTTCGCGGGCTGGCACGGGGGTATGGCCGACGCCTTCCGTGATAGTGTTGACTATCAATTTATGGTTGGTGGGCAATGGGTGGCGCATCCTGGCAATATTATTGATTATAATGTGCAAATTTGTGCACATGACGATCCGATTACTTCCGGAATTAGTGACTTCAAGATGCACTCTGAACAATATTATATGCATGTCGATCCATCGAATGAGGTTCTGGCAACGACAATGTTTGACGCATCTTATCACGATTGGATCAACGGCGTGGTAATGCCGGTGGTCTGGAAACGTCATTGGGGCAAAGGCCGTGTCTTCTATAGTTCGCTGGGACATGTGGCTGCGGATTTTGACGTTCCTGAAGCACGGGAAATCATGCGTCGGGGTATGTTGTGGTCAGGTTCATCAAAGTAACAGGATGGAAAAGGAGTTCATGACGCTGTGTTTGGGATGGGTAAAGCCGCCAATTCAGCGTATGCCGGTTCTGTGCGCTTAAGTAATTCGGCATAAAAGGCGGCGTATTGACGGTAAAGCTGATGCGCTGCCGGGTCTGGTTCATAGCGCGTTGAACGCTGTATAAATTGCTCAGATGCTGCCGTCATATCGTCGAAAATGCCTAGCGCATATCCGGCCAGAATCGCATTGCCGACCGCGGCCACATCGTCCCGACCAAGGCAAACATAAGGCACGCCCATCACATCCGCCTTGATCTGGTTCCATAAGGCGCTTTGCGAACCACCGCCATAGGCTGTGATTTCTGTCACATCTGTTTCCGGGTAAATTTCCTGGAACGATTGGAAAGTCAGATATTGGTCATAAGCGATGGATTCTAAAATGGCGCGATAGAAAATGCGCCCGTTTGTGTGTCCATGAGAAGCCAATCCATGCGCCGCGATAATTGGTGTTGTTAGGGCTGGCGCGCCCACCTAAGATGGGGAATAAAGAACAATTTCTCGGAACCGGGCGGCAGCTATTCTGCCGCCATTTATCTAGAACTGCATATGACTTTTGCCTCCCGAATCTTGCGCAGATAATTTCGTCGGCATAGGCAAAGGTTTCTTTGAACCAGTGATGGGTCAGCCCGCCGCCGATGATGTAAGCAGACGGGTTCCAGTGCCCAGGAATTGGTGATGGCAAAATTTCGGCGACGCGGTTCTTCATATCGGGCTGAAAGGTGTTGGTACAAAGAGCGATCAAGGGATAAGTGCCGGCGTTGTCGGCCATGCGGTTGGGGTGGGTGATGCCTGCGCCGATTAACCCGGCAACCTGATCGGCCATCCCGGCCACAATGGGTGTTCCCGACCAGCAGTCCAACGGCGTCGGCAAAAACCGGGCTTAGGCTGCCGATGATGTCTGATGAGTTAACGATGCGTGGAAGTTTTTCCGGTGAGATATTCATCGCTCGGCACAGCTCATCAGACCAAGTGTAGTGCTGGGTGTCACTGAGGCCAGTGACCCACAGATAGGTGATGTCTATGAAGATGTCGTCTACGGGCAGGCCGGCCAGTTTTGCCAACAAGTAACCACTTATTGTGGCGAATTTGGCGGTTCTCCGGTAGGCATCGGGGAAGGCATCCCGTATCCACATGATTTTGGGGGCAATGGTGGGCTGTCCAGAGCCGGTGATTGACCGGATTAGATCGTGATGATGCTCTAGAACGCGGTTGAGGTAGGGGGTAAAGCGTATATCGAGGGTGGTGGTGTACGGTGTGGTTGGGTTGCCATCTACGTCTATGCCTAAGACGCCGCTTTGCATGCCGTCAAGACATATGGCGGCGATGTTGTCGGGAGATACGGCCGTTTTTTCTACCAACTCGCGCACCGACTCAACGACCGCATTCAAAATCATCTCCGGATCATACTCGGCCACACCTTGCTCTGGTTGATCGGGGCGGGTATCTCGTTTAGCTGCACCTAATGATTTGCCATCGGTATCATAAATTGAAGACTTCGTAAAACTCGATCCGACGTCGATACAGACAAAATATTTTTGTTTCATATCTTCTTACTTACAGGCGCCAATTTATCCATGTCTAGTGGATATGTTCCGTATTCACGTATTGCATTGACCATTGCAGTGTATAATTCCGGCTTCACCCCCGAATGAATCGAATTGCTGGACGAACAAGCGAAACCACCTCCAGGTCCGGCCGTGCGGATACAATCTTTAACTGCTTCAACTACATCTGCCTCAATGCCATTTGTAAGAAGCTCGGCGCAATCTACGTTACCTTTGATCGCTATTTTACTGCCCCAATCACGCTTGATGACGCCTAGTTCCATCCCGGCCATCGCATCTATGGGGTCAATGCCGTCAATACCTGCATTAACAAGTGACTCTAGAACAGCCATGATGTTGCCGTCAGTATGTTTCCAGTAATATAACCCGCAGTCGTGAATGGCTTGTACCCATCGACGGAAATAGGGCAAAAAAATACGATCCCACACCTTGGGAGAGATCAATGTCCGCTGATTGTCGGCAATGTCGTCTCCGGACATGATAATTTCCGCACCCAGGTCTGCTGCTATTTCCACCAGGGCGATACTCTGATCAATACATTTTTCGACCAGCGCCACCACTAGTTCCGGTTCTATGAGGCAGTTGACGAGTAGTTCCTCATAACCCATGAGGTCACGCGGGTTCGACCAGACATCCCGGAGCTGTACGAAGATGGCTCGCCGGCCTTTGAAGCGTTGAATGCGGGCTTTCATGGTGTCAAACCGTCCGGGTGCATATGGATCTGGGGGATTCCAGCGCTCTAGATCAGCCATGCTCTTGATCGGCGCCAGGCGGTCCACCGGCATCGCATATGCCTCATGGCCTACGATGCGTGTAACCCCCCATTCATCCAGCATGTAACCGTTGCCAACTGGCATTTTACTGTAATCTGGTCCACACATGATGGCGTCCAAGTTAAATTTCTCGATGAAATCTTCGTAAGAGCCTCCACCGGTCATGGTTTTAACCAGTCCGGGATCAATATCCCACTCAAATGTGGGGATGCGATCGGGTTCTTTCTTTTG
Organism: uncultured Chloroflexia bacterium; assembly: GCA_963736615.1. GTDB lineage: Bacteria > Chloroflexota > Anaerolineae > Promineifilales > Promineifilaceae > JAACFF01. Next base: position 179,377 of record CAVTPP010000005.1, read on the forward strand.
GATTACTGCCAGAACCCGCTCTTGGTTGGTCATGTCGCTAAAAGTCAAAATAGTATGCCCTCAATAAGAACCTGATAAATTAGGTTTTCCTACCTGCTTCACCCAGGAATAATCATCAGAACTACTGCTCGATATCAGCTAATTGCAGATTGGCCCACCAGTTGTGGGGATCGATGTTCAAGACGGCTTTGAAACTGGCAGCAGCTTCTTGAGCATTTCCCTGCCCGAGATAGGCCAAGCCCAAAAGGTAATGCCCTTGAATCTCGATTTCCAAATTTGGGTCATCATCAAAGGCAATCATTGCTGGTTTGGAAGTGAAAAATCCGCCCTCGTCATTGGAGTCGAGTTTCTTTTGGGCGAACGCTTGCAATTCGCACAACTTGTCTTCGGCTGCGGATTCTTGCCCTAATGCTCGAAGGGAAAGGGCAGCATAATAAGTCAGCGGCGTCCGCGCTCCCCACAATGAAACCTTTGTTTCCGCATCAATCACCTGTTGGTAATAATTAGCGGCCGTTTCGGTATCGCCTAATTTCGCAATTGTTTCGGCAGCAATAAACCAGGCCAGAGCCCTATATAGGGATAGCCCATGATCAATTCCCAGATTGTTAGTTGGTTTTTCGGCACTTCGAAAATGTTCCAGCGCCAGTTGCATATCTCCTGCATCCAAAGCAGCTTGCATCAAAAGTACATGAGCCAATGCGTATTGCCCTGCCGCGCCACCCTCACCTCCTTCCCAGGCATGGAAATTTCGAGTCGTGAGGATTTCCAGAGCTTTTTTGGGGTGGCCGTTTTGACTATAAAGCTCTGCCATTGAGACGGACAGATCATCACGTTGTTTTACGAGATCAGCATTTTCCTCCAGAATGGTTAACCGGTCAGATGGTGAAACGCCGAGGCGCTGAAGCAGTTGGTCCATTTCCATCAATAGTCGTGGATCGCTAGGATTAGCTGCCCGAGCCTGATCATAGCACTGTTTTGCACCATCTTTTTCGCCGCGTTTATTGAAAAGTGCAGTGCCCAGGTTACGCCAGGGAATGGCAAATTTCGGCACGAGCTGCGTAGCTGTCTGCCAAGAGGTGATAGCTTTCTCGTATTGCTTTTTGTCATAGTAAAGATTGCCGAGGTAATACGCGGCGTATCCATCTGACGGGTTGGCTTTCTGGGCAGCTTCTAGGACGATTTGCTCCTCCAAGCGGATCGGGAAACAGTAATCCGACGGTTGGCCGGCTGCTTGCCGGTACCAGTCAAGCGCAGCAGTCGGGTCTCCCATTTGATCCGCGAAGTAGCCTAGAGCGTAATAGACTATTGAGTAGATGTTTTTGAGTGGGGTATGTTCTGACGATCCAAGATAAAGGGTTTGGCTCGCTGCCATATATGGATCGGATTGACAGTAATCTAAGAGCAAATTACGCGCTTCATCAAACAGCCCTGCATTGGCGTAGTCGAAGGCCAAATCGAGATAGTTTTGAACGTCACTGCGCAAGATACGGGTCAATTCTGCGCGATCGTTGGTCAGTAACATGAGTTCGCAGTGGGCCCACTGGTCAAGTGGGTCAAAGTTCAAAATTTCATTAGCAATTTGTTTCGCTGCTTCAAGTTCTCCCAATTTACGCAAGGCGACAACCTTCAGCGATCGTGCTTTGTTATTGTGAGCGTTGGTGACCAAGGCATGGTCAAGGTGGTCTATTGCTTTGATGTATTCTCCAAAGCGGATGTCAATCTGCGCCAAGGCGAAATATCCGGACGCGCGCCAGGCGTAAGCCCAGGTGGCTTTATTGAAATGATCATAGGCTTCATCATAGTGACCCTGATAAACCAACGCCAGCCCCAAATTGTAGTGCGGCTCGCCATTGTAAGGATTGAAGTTGTAGCGGGTCAACGTTTGGATCGCCCTGCGAAAGAGCTTTGCAGCACCGGTAAAATCGCCGCGGCGTAGGAGAAGCCGTCCCAGGGCGTTATTGCAGCGGCTGTCGCCTGGATCGAGTTCCAAGGCACGTTCCCAATAGGGTGCGGGATCGAGACTGAAATGAAGGTATTGTTCTACGTGAAGGCCGGTTAAGTACAGTTCTTCCAACGAGTCGATGTTGTGTGGAAGCAGGGGGGGCTTCGCTGTTTCGGGAAGGGGTTCGTTTTTGGGTGTCGTAGGTGAAAATGCTATGACTTCGCTGCCGTGGGAGTCAAGGATTTTCAATCCTGTTATTGGTTGATCGATCAATTTTAGACTCTCGGCAGTAAACAATAAAGGCTTCCCTGGAGCCAGATCAACTTGTTGATCAAGAATAATCTCTTCTTGGGAAGTGAGAATTATTCTCAAGTCAGGAAACGCTTCGGTGGCACAGACTCCAACATAATCCGATTCAAGGTTCACCGCAATCTTGGAATTCGCGTTCTTGACCACGCCAATCTCCTGGATGGGGTACCAAATCTGGGAAAAGGTTTTGGTCTCATATGGATGTATCCAGGTGAAATCGGGCTGGTTGTCCGAGTAAGCTGATGCCATTAACTCCACATAGGGGCCATCCTCATCTGTCAGGTTCTCTTGCCAACCAGTACCAAAACTGCCTGTACCCCATGTAAAGAGTTTCTTTCCTGGAGAAATGTGGCGGTTTGCCACGTGGATTATGCCGCCTTTCTGGCCATGATCATAACCCCCAAAGAATTCGAAATTGGAGGGGTTGGCGAAATAAGATGAAGCCTCAACCACATTCTTTGGCCAGGAAATGTCCACGCCATCCGTCCAATCCAAGCCGGCATATTTTTGCTTGGCTATCGGATATTCAGCCATATAGGCCCGCGAGTGGAAGGTGACGCTTTCCACATCCGGTGGGAAGATAAGTTGGTAATCATCGTTGACATGAACGGCCGTGTTGACCCACCATAGAAAGGGTTGCGGTAGCGGCGTGCGGTTGAAGAGCTGCACCTTAAGTTCGAACAAGGCCTTGCCCGGATAGATACATACGCCTACCATCCCCTTCATACGGTTCATCGGTTCGTGCTCGCTTAGCCAGACCGTGACCGAGCCATCTTGGCCCTCTTCCAACGTGTACTCCACTGGCGAAAAGGTTGAAGGGCGATGGTGCAATGGCCAATTAAACTCCATCCCGCCAGAGAGCCAGAAACCGAACAGACCAATCAGCGCGGGTTTGATGACGTGTTGGCGGTAAATGAAATCGTAATTATTAGTCTTATCCAATGCAGCGTGAATACGCCCACCAAAACGGGGGAGTATCATCAGTTGAATATACTCGTTTTCCAGGAAAACAGCCTGGTAATCTCGATCGATCTTCTCGTCGTGGTTGACGCTATCAGTGAAGGGGTTAGGATAGACTCGTCCGCTGGCACCCTGATTGACCCTGCTCTCAAAGAACATCGGGTTGGGGTCGGGCGGGGGTACTGAATAAGTGGGAATGGTGACGGTTTCTTCCCATATGCGGGCTAATTTTGTGTTGTCTAAATGTGTATTCTTCTTCATCATTGGAATTTTTCCTAAAGAGTAAAAATTAAATTGGCAGGCAAGGCTAGACTAGAGTTTGTTTCTAACATTATTGATCTCATTCAATGCTACACCGAGATTCCTCGGGTAAAGTTGACGCTGTTAGATTCGAGTGATAACTTCCCCTTTATTACTCACAGGTCCTAATACTATTGCACTTTTGTCAACTTGTCACAAAGGAATTATGACTCGTCTAAGAGTTCATACATGCTTTGAAAACTCCTTATTATGAACCAGCTAAAGAATCAAGCTCTTCTCCTTGAGAGGAGCATCAAGCGATCATTTTAGAATACTTGCCCGCTTCAGTGTCATGAAATCCTAAAGTCTCTAGGGTGACGGGTCTTTTCCGAATCCAGCTCTGTTTGATCCCACCATGTAGCAGAGTGATATCGTAGAAGGGTTCGTAGATGCAGACACTGCCTGCCTCAATCACCTCAGCTTATAATTTTGTTTTTTCAAGAAAAGCTTCATTTACATCTATGCCTAGGCCAGGGGATTGTGGAACCCTTACCCACCCATCGACCACTTCAGGCGGGTTAAATACCACTTCATCCCGCAGCGGATGTGGTGTAAGATCAAGCTCAAGCAGTGGCCCTTGTGGGAAAAGTGCCGGCGGTGTCGGTGGTAAGGAGGCAATAAAGTGTAATGAAGCCACGCGCCCAATCGCTGTTCCCCAAACATGTGGAATACAGCGCATATGCCAAGTGCGCGCCATGTCTGCAATCCGGCGACCTTCCGTTAAGCCACCTGTGGCACAAATATCGGGCTGAACTATATCTACTGCACGTTGGGTGATCAGTTGTCGGAAGCCAAAGCGTGTAAACTCGGCTTCACCACCAGCAATCGGTATATCAATCGCCTTCCTGACTTCGATATAGCCCTCGATGTCTTCTGGTGAAACGGGTTCTTCAAACCAATCGATATTCAGATGCGACAGTTCCCTTCCCAGGCGTATGGCGGTGGTTGAGTCATATGCGTGGTTAGCATCAATCATCAGGTGGATGTCATTGCCGATTGCTTCACGAACGGCCGTTACATTACGTATATCCTTTGCCAGTCCCAATCCCACCTTCATCTTTAGGTGCTCGAACCCCTGATCAATATAGGAGCGCGCCTCTACAGCCAAATTGCTGCGGTCGTCTTCTGTATCGCGCATGTAGAGTCCGGTAGCATAACCTTGAATACGCTCAAAGAACTGTCCACCGAGCAATGTAACGACCGGTAAATCGCTGGCTTTCCCCAGGATATCCCATAGCGCAATGTCGATAGCACTCAAAGCCGAAATAACGAGACCCTTTTGGCCGTAATCTTTAGTCCAGTTATAAAGATGATCCCATAGTACATTGATGTCCAAGGGGTTGCGTCCCAGTAATTGCGGCTTGAACGTTTTACTGATGATGGCTTCTATTGCATGACCAGCATCGTGGCAAAAGGCTTCCCCCCAGCCAACTGTGCCGTTATCAGTGACAATTTTTACAATAAGAGCGGTTCTAGCCTTGACCCATTTCTGGGAAAAACCAAAGCCTTTATCACTAATTGGAACATATAGATTATAGGTTTGAATGTTGGTAATTTTCATGAAGTGCAATCCATACTATTATTTGAATACTCCCTATATCTAGTTCGACGAAAAAGTTCGATTTTGAACAAGGACATCCCCTATACTGTATTCCGATCACCAGATAAATGTTTGATTGTAAACAAAAAATAGCCCGTTCAATGTTTGTCGTCAAGCTATCTACCATGCAAAATCTCGGTTCGTGTATCTGATTGTCAACGGGAATAGATGCGAAAAAATGTTTTTCGTTAAAAGCCAATATATTTGGAACCAGATATAATGACATTACTGCCAAGATATGGTTCTCTCTGATTTATAAGTTGACTAATTTGGTGGGACCTAGATTATATATAGGAGAGGTGATGAATGGACGAAAAAAAATCTTTAAGAAGCCAAGAATGGTTCGGCAAGATTGATACACTGGGTTTTACTCACCGCAGTTGGACGAAAAACCAGGGATATCCCGATCACATGTTTGACGGCCGTCCTGTCATCGGCATCTGTAACACATGGAGCGATTTGACACCATGCAACGCGCATCTAAGAATTATTGCAGAGATGGTTAAGCGCGGCGTATACGAGGCAGGCGGCTTCCCCCTTGAATTCCCGGTCATGTCATTGGGCGAAATCTTGATGCGACCGACGACAATGCTTTTCCGTAATCTAGCCAGTATGGATGTTGAAGAAACCATCCGCGCCAACCCTCTGGATGGCGTGGTGTTGTTAACCGGCTGTGACAAAACAACCCCCTCGACCCTGATGGGTGCTTGTAGTGTTGGGCTGCCGACGATTGTCGTTCCCGGTGGTCCGATGCTAAACGGCAAATATCGTGGCCGTGACATTGGATCAGGCACAGACCTTTGGAAATTTAGCGCTGACTATCGCGCTGGAGTCATTGATAAGGCTGATTATCAAGAAGCGGAGTCTTGTATGTCGCGCAGTGACGGCCATTGTATGACCATGGGCACAGCCTCGACTATGGCTTGCATGGTCGAAGCACTTGGTATGACCCTACCAGGCGCGGCAGCAATCCCAGCCCCAGATTCGCGAAGGCGACGTCTAGCCCATATATCCGGGAATCGCATTGTAGAAATGGTACGTGAGGATTTGCAGCTTTCGGCTATCTTGACCCGATCGGCTTTTGAGAATGCGATCAAGATCAATGCGGCCGTTGGTGGTTCTACAAACTTCGTCATTCATCTTCTTGCAATAGCAGGGCGCATCGGCGTAGAGTTGAGCATTGATGATTTTGACAACCTGGGCAGTGAAATGCCGCTCCTAGTTAACTTGATGCCCTCGGGAGATAAGTTGATGGAAGACTTTTATTATGCAGGGGGCTTACCTGTGGTGGTACAGGAGTTGAAAGATGAACTGGATCTTGATGCACTTACAGTGACAGGTAAGAGCATTGGAGAGAATACTAAGGGAGCTCCTTGCTACGATCGCGAGACAATTGGAACAGTAGAAGAACCATTTCAAGAAAGAGTTGGCCTTGCTGTGCTGCGAGGCAATTTATGTGAGAATGGGGCCATTATCAAGCCATCGGCGGCGACGGCCGAATTGTTACAACATCGAGGCCGAGCCGTAGTCTTTGAGAATATCGAAGATCTCCACGCCCGCATTGACGATCCCGATTTAGAAGTTGACGAAACAAATATCCTTGTGCTCAAGAATGTAGGTCCCAAAGGGTATCCAGGCATGCCTGAAGTGGGTAACTTCGAACTCCCTAAACGACTGCTTGAATCTGGTGTACGAGACATGATTCGTATTTCGGACGGCCGCATGAGCGGAACCGCATTTGGTACCGTTGTTCTCCACGTCGCTCCCGAGGCAGCGGTGGGGGGTAATCTTGCTTTGGTTGAGAGCGGTGACTTCATCGAACTGGATGTTCCAAATAGACGTTTGCATTTAGATGTTCCCGATTCTGAATTGGCCCAGCGGCGAAAAGCGTGGCAACCGTTAGAACCTCATTTGGAACGAGGATATGTGAGTATGTACCTCAATCATGTGCAACAGGCTGATCTTGGGGCAGATTTTGATTTCCTGATTGGAAATTCAGGCGCATTTGTATCTCCGGGAAATCATTGAATGAATTGATTCTTCGTTGAATCACAAGTGCCCAAATCTAAACTAGCTAACCATGTATTTGGCCTTGGGTACAAATTTGAAAAACTTCGCATCGCTAAAATAGCGGGTCAGAGGTGGAGAATAATGTTACGGTTTTTGCAAAATTACCCCCATGCTCTTGAGCTGATCTATGATGCTTTCGAGCACATGCTGCAGCCTTTCCGACGCTTATTGAAGCCGGGCTCACGCCTTGAACCGGCCATCATCTGGGTCGAAGAGGTGGGCAAAGGGGCTGTATTTGACTGCCGGATGTGTGGACAATGTATTTTGCACAGCACCGGTATGACCTGCTCCATGACCTGCCCCAAGAATTTACGCAATGGACCCTGCGGCGGCGTACGTACCAATGGTCATTGTGAGGTCAAACCTGAGATGCGCTGTGTTTGGGTTCAGGCGTTTGAACGCTCACAAAGAATGCCCAAGTATGGCCATGAACTGCTCACCATTCAGCCACCCGTCAACCGCCGCTTGGAAGGTACGGCTTCCTGGATCAATATGCTGCACGATATTGATACCGAAATGCCGGATGGCTGGGTAAACACAACAAAGATCGCGATCATATCACCTGAAGTGGAACAAGAGACGAGAAACAGATGGACAGTGAACTCAAAGCAGGCGGCCGTTTAGAGCGCGTCTTACGCTCAGGTCGTTTTGCCGTAACGGCCGAACTTAACCCTCCTGACAGCGCCGACCCGGAGGACGTCTACCGGGCCGCATTGGTCCTTTCCACCGTATGTGATGGCATCAACGCCGTCGATGCTTCAGGCGCTCACTGCCATATGTCCAGCGTGGCCATATGTGCCCTTTTAACCCGCGCCGGGTATGAACCAATTTATCAGGTGGCCTGTCGTGATCGCAACCGAATCGCAATTCAAGGCGACCTCTTGGGTGCAGCGGCCATGGGTGTGCGCAATGTGCTTTGTATTACAGGTGATGATGTCACTGCCGGCGACCAGCCGGAAGCGAAACGAGTCTTTGATTTCGACTCGATTCAGCTTCTGCGCACAGCGCGGATGATGCGGGATGAAGGCACGTTTCTCAGCGGGCGAAAGCTGACCACAAGGCCGCGGCTTTTCTTGGGCGCGGCGGCCAACCCCTTCGCACCCCCATTTGATTGGCGGCCGATGCGGCTGGCCAAGAAGATCGCTGCGGGAGCTGACTTCATCCAGACGCAGTACTGTTTTGATGTTTCTCGCTTACAGCAGTACATGAATAGGGTGAATGATCTTGGTTTACTCGAATCCGTTTACTTTCTCGTCGGCGTGGGACCTCTTCGTTCTGAGAGAGCGGCCGAATACATGAGAACCAAGGTGCCAGGCGTCGTTATCCCTGACAGAGTGGTGGAGCGGCTGCGCAAAACACCCAAGAAGCAAAAGCGAGCTGAGGGTAAACGCATTTGTGTAGAGATCATTCAACAAGTTCGAGAAATTGCGGGGGTTGATGGTGTACATGTGATGGCTTACAGGCAAGAGGAGACGGTCGCTGAAATCATAGAGGAGGCCGGATTATTCCCACGACCAAGAAGGCATGGTGCTTCTGATCCGGCGTCTCGAGCTCAACCCAAGCAACAAACTCAGAAAAGCGAAGATTAGGAAAGACGCATGAACCGCCGATGGGCACTGTGCGAGGATAGCGGTGATCGACTCTCGTCGTTCCTGCCGAAATTATTGAAATTTTAGGAATGAAAGACTCCAAACTACTCAGACTCTTCTTCTTTCTCTGACAACTCCCCAAAACCAATTAAAATAATTGACTTTGTTGCTGTTTGACACCCCCCTTGTTACCATCTTTGATGTAAAAACCAAAAGAGGGAAATAATCTTAATGGATCGTAATGACAAAGATGCTTTATCTCGGGATATCCATCTCCTCGGCGATATTCTCGGCCGTGTGATTCGCCGGCAGGCAGGAATCGAAATTTATGAATTAGAGGAACGCATCCGGGCTTTAACAAAAACGAGACGGATCGATGATGATCCAGCTATAGACAAGCGGCTGGCATTAATCGTCGACGGCTTGAGCGATAATGAAGCTGAGCTGGTAGCCAGGGCTTTTACCGCATATTTTGAGTTGATAAATCTTGCCGAGGAGCAGCACCGCGTTCGGGTCTTACGATCGCGCGAAGCGGCAGCGTACCCCCAACCGATGGCTGAATCGATCGCTGCAGCAGTAGCCAGATTGAATCAGTTAGGGGTCAATGATTATGAGTTCGCCCGGCTTCTGGAGCGACTGCACATCGAACTCATCTTTACAGCCCATCCAACCCAGGCGAAACGACGCACGATGTTGTCCAAGCTGCGCCGAATCGCCCAATCCTTAAGTGATCTTGAGGCTCACGATATCCTGCCAGCTGAACGTGAAAAGGTCATTTCCGAAATCACGGCCGAAATAACACTATCCTGGTTAACCAATCGCAGCAGGACCGCGAAACCATCGGTGACTGACGAAGTGCGAACAGGGCTGTATTATTTCGACGTCACCCTTTGGGACGTGCTGCCACAAATCTACGAAGCGATGGCTTCAGCCTTACGCCGTTATTATCCGCAGTTGGAGATGCCGTCAAAGTTTATTTCATTCGGTTCCTGGATTGGCGGCGACCGTGATGGCAATCCAAATGTGACCGCAGATGTCACGGCCGAAACATTGCGATTACATCGTGGCCTGGCAGTAGAAAAATTTCGCGTACAGGCTCAGCGACTTGACCGTTCGTTGAGTATTTCTGATGAGTTGATTGACTTGGATGCGCGGTTAAAATCATCAATAGAAAGTGTTGGAACGAAAACAGATCATATTGGCTATCTAAGAAATCGTTATCCGCAAGAGCCATACCGGTTGTGGGCGGCTATGTTGGGGGCAGCCCTTGCCAAAGCATCAGCCGGGGACATGGTATCTCGATTAAAGGGGTTGGCTAATCCTCCGCTAGAAATGCGCAGGATGGACGATTTAATTGCGCCACTAGAGCGGATGGATGAGACTTTGAAAGAATTGGGATTAGGAGACGTTGCCAAAACTGATTTAGCTCGAATAAAAACCCAGGCCGAAATTTTTGGACTTCATGCTGCCCGTCTGGATATCCGGCAGTATAGTGATTTTCATACTGCCGTTCTCGATGAGATATTGGCCAAATTAGGTCTTGTTGAGGATTTCGGGGCACTTACAGGTGATGAGCGTGGACTAGTTTTGACCAATTTGTTGGCAGCACCCATTCCCGATTTAAACTCGTTGGAAGATTTGTCAGCAGAAGCTAATGAAGTAATAGCCTTATTTCAAATTCTCAAACGGGCTGTTGATTTTTATGGCCATGAACACCTCGGCCCTTATATTGTCAGCATGACGCGCGGTCCGGAAGATATTTTGGCTCCTTTGCTCATAGCTTATTGGTTTGAGCTTTCCCTGCGACCGGATGACGATTCGGAAGGGTTAACTTTTGTGCCGCTTTTTGAAACACGTGCGGATTTGAAGGCCGCACCGGATGTAATGAGCAGACTATTTGACCATCCTCACTATGCTGTGCACCTTGAACGTTTGCAGAGGAAACAAACGATCATGATTGGCTACTCCGACAGCAACAAGGATGCCGGTTATCTGGCCGCCAATTGGGAGCTCTATCAAGCTCAGGAGTCATTGGCCGACTGTTGTCGCAGTGCGGATGTTATGTTGACTTTGTTTCACGGTCGTGGGGGGACAATTGCCCGGGGTGGTGGTCCGGCCAATCGGGCCATTCTTTCCCAGCCCCCGGGTTCAGTAGAAGGGCGGATTCGGGTGACAGAACAGGGAGAAGTCATTGATGAGCGCTACGCGCATCCCGCCATCGCGCGTCGCCATTTAGAACAGGTCGTACACTCAGTGTTGATGGCCAGTGTGCCTGAGCAATATCGCGACCTGAGAAGGCTGCGTCCGAAGTGGCGAACTGCGATGGATGAACTGGCAGCCGTTTCCTATCAAGCCTATCGCCAACTCATTTACGAAACGCCGGCGCTTTTGACTTATTGGAGTCAGGCTACGCCTTTGAATGAGATCAGTCAAATGAGCATTGGTTCCAGGCCTGCGCGGCGTACGGCAAAAGCAGCCTTTGATTCACTTCGGGCTATCCCTTGGGGTTTTAGTTGGATGCAATCCCGCCATGTGCTGCCCGGTTGGTATGGCATTGGCCAGGCCTTGTCCGCCTTTGGCGATACCGTGGAAAGGCGAAGTCTGTTGCAAGAAATGTATCGTGACTGGCCCTTTTTTCAGGTTGTAATCGATAATGCCCAGCTTTCACTAGCGAAGGCAGATATGGGTATCGGCCGTTTGTATGCAAGTTTGGTAGATGATGAGCCAGTGCGAGATGAGATATTCGGAATCATAGAATCAGCATTCGAACTTACCTGCAATTGGATAATGGTGATAACGGGACAGCAGGTTCTCTTGGAGAACGATCCTGTTTTAAGACGGTCCGTGCGCCAGCGAAATCCCTATGTCGATCCGCTCAATTTCATCCAGGTCAGCTTGCTGCGCCGGCTGCGCGCCTTACCAGATCCTGATTGTCCTGAAGGACAGCGCCTGTTACGAGCGATATTCCTAACCATTAATGGGATCGCCTCCGGTTTGAAGAATACTGGCTAAATATCGTAACAGTGGCAGAAAAGATCTCGATTTGTTTTCATTGGACGTCCATTGCTTTCCATGTTGCCCTACCTCCCTATCTGCCATCTGCTATAATTTGAGACCTTATTTAAGGATATTGCTGGACCCCTCGGGAGCGGCAGGTAAGATACACGGCCGATTTTGACGAAGGAATGGTTTAAAACTAGTAAGGAAAAACTAATGAAAACAGATGTACATAATTTCAATGCTGGGCCATCGGTCCTTCCTAAACAAGTATTGCTTCAAGCTCAAGCAGAGTTGTTAGATTATCATGGTTTAGGAATGTCCATTATGGAAATGAGCCACCGCTCAGCGCCATTCGGCGATTTAATGGAAAAAGTTGAGGCGGATTTGCGACGGCTTATGGGCATCCCGCAGAATTATAAGACCCTCTTCTTGCAGGGCGGCGCGAGCCTGCAATTCAGCATGGTGCCCATGAATCTGCTGCCGGGCGATGGCTCAGCGGACTATATTGTTAATGGTGTTTGGGGACAAAAGGCAGTTAAAGAAGCCAAAAAAGTTGGGGGCGTTCGAGTTGTTGCTTCTACCGAAGATGATAATTTTAACCGTCTACCCGATCTTAAAGACGCCAGTTTTGATAAGAACGCAAATTACGTTCACTTTACTTCAAATGAAACCATACAAGGTGTTCAGTGGCCAACTGAGCCGGACACGCTTACAGGCATCCCTGTGGTTTGTGATATGTCATCTGACATCCTCAGCCGGCCGCTAGATATGTCGAAATATGGCCTGATCTATGCAGGTGCGCAGAAAAATATGGGTCCATCCGGTGTCACCTTGGTGATTATTCGCGAAGATTTGTTGGAAAAAGTACCTAACAATTTAGCAACGATGTTAGATTATCGGCTTCAAGCAGAGAAAAACTCGCTTTTCAATACACCACCAAGCTTCTCTATCTATTTGTTGGGTCTGGTTCTGGGTTGGCTGATTGAGTTAGGTGGACTGCAAAGTATTGCAAAGTTGAATAATGAAAAAGCACATTTGTTATATAAGGCCATTGATGACAGTGGTGGTTTTTATCGCGGCCATGCACAACCAGACTGCAGATCATTGATGAATGTTACCTTCCGCATGAAATCTTCTGAATTGGAAAATGCTTTTGCAAAAGAGGCCCTGGAACAGGGTATGGTGGGTCTAAAGGGACACCGTTCCGTTGGCGGTTTGCGAGCGTCCATATACAATGCTTGCCCCAGGGATTCAGTTGCAGCTTTGGTAGAATTTATGAACGAATTTCAAAGGAAGAACGGGTAGTTGAGGTAAAAATGTACAAAATACTCATTTCTGATAAGTTGGGCCAAGCCGGTCTGGATCGCCTGGATGATATGGATGATATTACTTACGATATGATCCCGGGCATGAGCAAAGAGGAACTGATTGCTGCCATCCCCGAGTACGATGCCCTGATAATTCGCAGCAGCACAAGACCCGATGCTGATGTAATTGCTGCGGGAGTGAACTTGAAGGTTATAGGTAGAGCTGGTATCGGCATTGATAATGTGGATATAGATGCCGCCTCGCAGCATGGTGTTATGGTAATGAATACACCGCGTGCTAACAGCGTGGCAACGGCCGAACAGACCATGGCTTTAATGCTTGCTGTTAGCCGAAATACGGTTCCCGCCCACAACTCTCTAGCTGCCGGGAATTGGGATCGAGCGAGCTTTGTAGGCACAGAACTGGATGGCAAAACGCTTGGTGTTATTGGATTTGGTTACATCGGCCGTTTGGTTGCTCGTCGGGCACAGGCTTTTGGCATGGACATAATAGCCTACGATCCTTACGTGCCTGAAGAAGCAGCCGCAGAGATGGGTGCACGGTTATTACCTTTGCCGGATTTGCTGGCGCAAGCGGACTTTATAACCCTACACAGTGTGGTCACGCCTGAAACAACCAACTTGATCAATAGAAGCAGTATTGCCCAGATGAAAGATGGGGTTGTTATCATCAATGTTGCCCGCGGCAAGCTGATTGATGAACAAGCACTGGCTGATGGCTTAAAGAGCGGCAAGATTGCGGCAGCGGCGTTGGATGTTTACCAACAGGAGCCACCACAAGGAAGTCCGCTTATTGGATTACCTAATGTATTACATACCCCCCATCTTGGCGCTAGTTCCAAAGAAGCCCAACGGCGCGTTTCTGAAGAGATGGTTGAGCAGGTCGCGGACGCCTTGCGCGGCACTGATTTACGAAATGTTATCAATTCGTTGACGATGAATTAGCTATCTCAAGCACCGGTCCTAAGCGCTACTATCGGTTCAAGACGGGCAGCGCGCAGCGCCGGATATGTGCCGGATACCAGTCCAATTAAGCCACCCACGAGTGGGGCGAGGAAGGGCACAGTTGGGTCAAGGATAGGCGTCCAAAGCTGGTATGCTGAGATACCTACCACGATGAGTACGCCTAAACTGGCACCGATGATGCCTCCGACAACCCCTAAAAAGGTGCTTTCCAGGAGGAATTGACCAGCAATATGCCGGCGATTAGCGCCAATGGCTCGGCGCAGGCCAATCTCACCAGTACGCTCGATTACAGATACAAGCATAATATTGGCAATACCCAACGCTCCAACAAATAGGGATAGACCACCAAGTAAAAGAAAGAGGACATTCAAATCACTCTGTACGGCATCACGTACACGTTGGGGCTCCGGCGCCAATTCTATTTTTAGTGACGAAGGATCGTCCGGCCGCAGCGCCAATGGTGTTTGTTGGGCAATGAGCGATGTTGCGCCGATGCGCGTTTCTAAAATCACCTTCTCTGGACCCACCAGATTAAAATCACGCTGCGCGGTACCTTCAGGGATGATGACCGAGCCCAGTAGGTTGGGCTGGCGGGCGACATCGCGTAAGATACCTATAACCAAGTAGAGGTGATCGCCGATTGCGATGGCTGGAAGCGGTTTAAGGTCTGTTATTCCGAGCCGGAGTGCCGCAGTTGGACCGAGAACGGCAACTCGGTCAGCCCGATCGGAATGCCCCAAATCTGAGAAACGGCCGTTTTCCAGTTCAGCCCGAACTGCCGCAAACAGGCCGGGCGATACAGCCTGCACAGCCAAGTTGAAAGCCGTTTGGCTCCGAGGATCTTTTATAGGTGATGAACTGACCAGCGCATCGCCAACATCGACCTCGCTAACAGTACCGGCAGCTACAACACCATTCAAACGACGAAGGCGTTCCGGTGCATCCCAAGGGATGGCTTTGGACTCGACTCCGCTAACAGTAGTTTTCCCCGTTACAAAAATTTCGGTTGCGGCCAGCTCATCAAATTGACTAATGATACGGTTGCTGGCTGTGCGCGATAGACCGAGTGTGGCCACAATGGCGGTAAGGCCAATTACAATGCCCACCATGGTTAGTACCATCCGCGTCGGCCTGGCAAATATCCCAGCCAGCGCTTCGTCAAAGAGGTCGCGTAGTGTGATGCCCGATCCGGGAATTTCTCTACGAGCCTTGACAGTCTTTGGGGTCTTATTCTGGATAGACTCCTGCTGTGTCTGATCTGTTATCGAACCGTCAACTATCTGAATGCGCCGGCTTGCACGGCTGGCCACATTTTCATCATGAGTAACAACGATCAGGCTTAGACCTTCCCGGTTTAGCGCTTCCAGGAGATTTAGAATATCAGCCGATGTTTTCGAATCCAGGTTTCCGGTTGGTTCGTCGCATAATACAAGGCTGGGAGATCCGATGAGAGCGCGGGCAATGGCTACACGCTGGCGTTCACCTCCCGACAGCTCTGTTGGCATAAAATTGGCGCGATGACTTAGCCCGACTCGTTCAATAGCAGCTAATGCCCGTTGGCAACGGCCGTGGTGGGATTGTTTCCGATATACCTCCGCCAGCATCACGTTCTCCAAAACAGATCGATGAGGAAGTAGATAAAATGATTGGAAGATGAAGCCAATACGACGACTACGCAAACCCGCGCGTTCATTATCACTCAGAGCGATAGTGTCGACGCCTTCAAAAAAATATTCGCCGCTAGATGGACGATCCAGGCAGCCAATGATGTTTAGCAATGTCGACTTACCTGCACCAGATGGACCGGTTATGGCCAGCCAATCACCTTGCTCAAGCTGCAGATCAACATTTACGAGAGCCTGGACGGCGAGACCGCTGCTAAATTCCCGACTGATCTTTTTAAACTCGATGATTTTGGTAGAGGGTTCCTGTTGCATCTGAGATTTTACAACCTGGTTAGCTTACTAGATAGGCGATGATTCCCCAGTAAACCAGATGTTTATAAGTCAATTAATGGTTTTCGAAACCGATGACCACAAGTTGGCCTGGTACAAGCGTTCCATCAATAGGAGTCACTTCAACAAAGCCATCGGCCGAAAGACCGGGCTCGACCGTAACGAACTCCAGCGCACCATTGTTGTCTACCTGGACCCTGGAACTCCCGTCTGCGGCTAGAGATAATGCACTGATCGGAACGGCTATCACGGGGCCGCCGGTAGATTCCACAACAATCTTGAGTCGCAGCGAGAAGCCCTCTAATGATGTGGACGACTCCTTCACAAGCGTCTCGAAGTAAATGTGAAAGCCATCAGCCCCATCTGTTCCGGGTGCCTCAGCCACGTATTCCACGACACCTGAGGCTTCAATGCCGAGGTCCGGCTCATCTATGACAACGGCCATACCGGGCCGAACGAGCGGTGCTTCATCTAAAGGGAGCGATGAGTCGATACTGAGTTGATTATTTGTAAATGTAAACAGGGGACCACTGGCCACATCACCTATAGCTGCCTCCAGTTCCTCAACGCGAACCGGCAAATATGGGTTGAAGATGATCTCATCGATGGGTATCTTCACATTTGCAGCGTGGCGAGCCTGGTCCAAATCATCACCGATCTTATCGACTAAATCGGCTGCTATTTTTGCTTCTCGTTCAGCAACTTTTTGAGCGTCAATGGCTGCCTGTATGGTCACTTCTCCAGCCAATTGCGAAGCCAGAACCGCAGCTTGAGCCATTTCAAGTTCGGTTTCGCTGATCGCTGCAGCGAGTTCTATGGCCGCAGCCTTGTCGACGGCTTCAGCGTTGGCGCGAGCGGCCTTCAGAGCCAGTGGTGCGCTGGCTACAGCATCGTCTGCCGCTGATTTACTATTAAGTGCATTGGCCAACGCCTGTTCAAGGGTACGGATTTCGGTCTGCTCATCAGCTGTTGACCCAAAAGGTTGGATCTCTGTGGATTCGTACCAAGCGGATACGGCTGCGCTGGTTTGTTCATCATATAGGCCATCAACTGGTCCTGGATCAAACCCTAGTCGCACAAGTCCATTTTCTAACTGACGAACATCCGCTCCAGAAATGCCAGGCACGAGGTCTCGATAGGCCGGAATTTCCCCTTGAAGAATGAAAACCGGGCGGCCGGAGGAGGTGAGCAGCACATCTCCTTCTTGAAGTTGGGTGTCCGGATCCGGCAAGGTCGTAATTACCCCGGCGCTGGATTTTAGAGAGGAAGGTGCCAAGGAAATTGTTTGGGGAGAACCAAACCGGGCCGTGCCTCGGGTCACTACGTCAGTCGTTAAAACGCGTTCTTCAACCGGGACGAGAATTGGCGATGGTGTTGGCGGCGCCGTTCGCGCTGCCGCCTCGGCTGGTGATTGTATTTTCGATCCGGCAATCCAACTGGCTGTGGCGAGAATCACTACAGAAAGTAAGATAAGGAAGAGCGTTAGTGCGCGTTTTCTGTTCATATTCCGATTAACAGCGAGCAATTATTGGCTGCCAACTAACGAGAAAACAGCTCTCGTTCTACTTGATCCTCTACAGGATCAAGGATCCTTAATTCACAATCTAAGGCTACAACAGCGAGCGATCGCTCATAACTTTGAAGTTCTGTAAGGGCCGCCTTGGCTTCAGCTGATAGCGTATCGAGTGGAAGACCGCCAGTGATGGTATCAAGCCGATTCCTTAAGTCAGGCTCGATTTCTTTTTCATGATTGTAATCGAAACCGGCCCCTCGAATGCAATCGCCGAATTCGGCAATGGCGGCAATCATACGTGGATCTTGCTCGATTAAGGCATCCTTCGGATTTAGGTATGAGACATTGAGTTGTTCAGGCGTAAAAATCTGCTCAATGGCCGCTCGGGTACAACCACCGGTTCGCATAAGGTCTTCGATTTCAATTGCAACTGCGAAAGTTGTATTGGTATTTTCGCCGAGGAGTGTGTGATTGTAGGCTACCTGATCTGCTGGAGAAAGGTTTTTGAAGATTTGTACGTTTTGCTTACCCAAACCAATTTGGGCGGGGGTGGTTGTGTCGGCAAGCTGTGGGGGTAAGCCTGTATATAAGGTAGAAATACCGTAGCCATGCCGCTCAAAGTATTGTTTTTCACTAAGCCCGGGTAAGGATTTGTCAGAAGTCATCCCTCTTCGTACGGTGTTGTAATCTGCTGCGATGTATTCAAATCCGGCTTCGTTCATACAGGTTGCGATGTGTCCCTCAACAGCCTCGATACTGGTGACGAGCCCTTCTTTGGTTAAACCAAACTCTTCTGTGCCAGGAGCATCAACATTCGCTGACGATGACGCGATGGACTGCTGGTTTGTTGCGCTGCTGCAAGCTATCAGAAGCAATGTGGTGAATAATAATAAAGGCAAAAACTTGGTAAGCCGGTTATTAAGTTTACTGTTTGCAAATTTAATCGGCCGTAAAATAGGGCGATCTGGTTTCATATTCGACCTCCTCAACATTTATCCTGCTGACAAAGCGCAAGAGCGTAGAGAAACAATAATGAGAATTAACAGGCTTCATTACTTAGCGCCTTATTTTTATCCATTCCTAGAATAGCCCAAGAGCACAGATCGCCAAAAATAATTAACCTTAAGCAATAATATATCCTAGATCATTAAGAAATCGATGAAAGTATATTGGTCAGGATGAAGAGATTGCAGTGTAGGTGTTGGCAAACAAATATGCCGATTTCTTAGGAGGTAGGAGTGGCTCGTATACATTCTTGTAGCCAATAATTTCAGCAACTTTTTCCTCCAATAGAATCTCCGCCGTGTATGATCGAACTGTCCCCGGAAAGTTTTCGGGGTTGATTTTTGATCTTAAATGTTTTAGACTAATGTATAATTGTTCGGGTCAATCATTTTGGGTAGGAGCGTAGCTTATTGGGCGGGTTAATTTTTAAAGAGAAGTGATTGCCCACATATTATTAAAAACCGTTGTTTTAATGGTTATGGCGATAGAATTATCTATTGTCATTTTGTTTGAAGTTCGCGTATCAGGTCTTTCTGCACATACTTCTGACCAGGGTCATAGATTGATCCTGAAGAATATGCCATGGTGCAGGTGTATTGGTTTCGGTGATGTCGTGATATCGTTTGATTGCGAGAAGATCCCGGCCCCGAACCCGGCTAAATGCTGAAAATACCAACTCATAATACATCACAGCCCCCATCCAGAAATTTATGAGATTATAGCAAGCGGTTATCGCTATGTAACTGATCCGACTGCTAGTGCTAGATGACAGGCGTATCGCTATGTGTCGAAGGCGGCGGAGCATGTCAGGATCAGCAAACAGAAACGAGGCAAGAGTGAGTTAAAGTAAATACGGATAGAACACAAAGGCTTCATTGCAGTGGGATCAGCACTAGCTTAAAGCTTACCTAAGGCACTGACTCCGGCAGTATATAGGTAAAAAAACTAAATCCTCTATCTTTTGCTGGCCAACCTTAGAACAACAGTGGTTGTTAGCTTTTACTTTAACTCACTCTTTCCTCTTTTCTAAGTACAAATAAATGGTGCCTATATATATAAATACAGCCTAGCACGGAATGCCGTTAGGTTTTGTTAAACTACTGAAGTAAAGGATGGGGTGCTAACGTCAAATATGTACATCAGACTAAAAACCTTTAGTGTTGGAAATAATAAAAGAGGGATGAGTTAGCTTCGTAGCCGACCGGATAGTTTGCAGGTAGTAGGGCGAAGATTGAACAGAATCTCGAAGGTTTGCCTGTTAATGGTTAATTCGCCGCACAATTTGGATGATTAATAAAGGGGAAATGTGTAATAAGCGTTTTCTTGGACACCCTGGACGGGTGGGATCAGCACAAGTCCAGGGCTAACCCACAATGCCGACTCCGGCAACTTTGTAGGCATAAAACTATGGTATACCATGGATTCTAAGCCGTCAATCTTTGCTAATTTCGATTGATGGCTTTTCCTTTTATCCTCAACTACAAGAATTTTTGTAGCTCCTGACTATGCACAACCCACGGTGGCAAGGTTTATGAATTCAGCATCAGATAATTTGAAGGCATTGGAGGTGACAAATGCTGAATAAATACCAAGGTAGAGAAAAGATTATATATATATTGTTTACATTTTTCATAATTCTCTTCTCACTTGAGAAGGGATCTCCCCTGGTGGCACAGAGAGGGGATGCCACTGCAAGGTATGTAGGAGTTTTTGATCCCGATGATGTTGGAGAACTAAACCCTTTTGGCCTGGCATTTCTGCCGGCGACTGATGAATTCCTTGTTCTTGAGCCGGCAGAATTAACTGTTGTGCAATCCTTACGGTCCAACTTCATCAAGATTGGGTTGGCTGGGAGACGGCATGGTACAGCAGGTGTTGCCAATATCACTGATCCAATCAATATCGCATTTGATAACAAGGGTCAGCGTTTGCTATATCTAAGTTCAGCGAGAGGGAATTTATATGAGGTTCGTGTTGACGACCAAGGGTCTCTAATCCAGGAAGCACAAAAACACCACATCAGCAGTAATCTAGGGGTTCTTGATCCACAAGGTATGGCAGTCGATCCAAGCAGCGGTGACTTATTTGTCCTTGATGGTGATGGGCCCAGACTGATTCACATCAGGCCGAATAAGTCAGGCGAATTTTCGACGGCCGTGGTTACCGAAATAGCATTGGAGAAGCCGGCCTTTGCCGGTTTGCGGGGCATAGCGTTTGATCCGACTAGTGGCCATTTACACATCATGAATGCGGAGCAAAAAAGGCTTTATGAGGTGACGACAAATGGTCGGGTTGTGGCTGTCCGTGACTTGAGCAGTATGGGATTAGGAACGACACATGGCATGGTCTTTGCGCCCAGTGGTGACAGGACCGATGATCCCGCCCAGATGAGCCTCTACCTTGCCAACAATAGGCAAGTTCATTTGGGTGATGTCGCTATAAGTGAAGGCGCAGGTAGGGAGATGGCGGGACAGATTGTTGAGGTGTCCTTCACCCCTGCAAGGTCGCATGCTCAAGCCAGCTTCGTATCCGGGTTGGTGCAGACCATAGATGGTTCACAATGGTCACCACCCAGCCCTGATACGGCAGGTATTACATACATGGCGTCATCCGGTACGCTGCTGATTACAGATTCTGAGGTCAACGAATTGCCGCTCTATGAGGGACGAAATGTTTTCGAGTCTACCCTTTCAGGCAGCCTAAATGCTACATTTGACACGACATCCTTCACAGATGAGCCAACCGGTATCTCCTTAAACACGGCCGATGGACATCTGTTCATATCCGACGATACAGGTACTCGCAGGATTTTCGAACTGGCCCCTGGATCTGATGGCTTTTATTTCTCTTCCGATGACATCATCACATCATTTACAACCCTTGATTTTGGTAGTAACGATCCGGAAGGCATAGCTAATGCCGATGGTGACGATATTCTTTATATTGTAGATGGGGTAAATGCGGAAGTTTACCAGGTTACACCCGGTGTAAATGGTGTCTTCGATGGTGTGTCGCCGGCCGGAGATGATCAAGTGACAAGTTTCGACACTGCGAGCTTAGGTTTGACAGACCCTGAAGGTGTTGTCTTTAATCCTGACAGCGGGAATCTGTACGTAGTTGGGGAGCCTGTAGACACGCTTTTTGAACTAACGACAGCGGGAGGACTGGTTCAGACAATAGATATCTCAGCCGCGAATGCTTATAAGCCGGCAGGTCTAGCCCTTGCCCCGAGCAGCTATAACCCAAGCACTGATAGCATCTACCTGGTTGATCGTGGGGTTGATAATAACAGCGATCCCAATGAAAATGATGGCAAAATATATGAACTAACCCTGCCGGCCAGTGGAGCTGTTCCCCCTGCCGCTGTCGGAGATGATGCCAACACGAACGAGGATACTGCTGTGACCATTGATGTTGCCGGGAATGACAGCGACCCGAATGACAATTTGGATCCCAATTCGGCCAACAGCAGTTGTGCCAACGGTTCTACCGGCTGTGTGGGCGCGGCCAACGGCTTGGTGAGTGATAATGGTGATGGCACGATTACATATACGCCTGATTCAGGGTTTAGTGGCGATGATAGCTTTGTCTATGAGATTTGCGACACCGATCCGTTGTGCAGCACGGCCGTAGTAAACATCACCGTTAGTGTAAACGCTCCCCCTGTGGCTGTCGGTGACAGCAGTAGCACAGCTGAGGGCATTCTGGTGGTCCTCGATGTGGCTGGAAATGACAGCGACCCGAATAACAACCTGGATCTAACTTCGGTCAACACAAACTGTGGGGTCTGTTCTGACCCATCCGATGGGACATTGGTTAATAATGCCGACGGGACCCTTGATTACACACCTGACCCAGGCTTTACTGGGGACGACAATTTTGTTTATGAGATCTGTGATACGATTGGCGCTTGCGATACAGCAACCGTGACCATCACCGTTTTTGAGAAGCCATTTTTCGATACAATCTATCTAAGTTTTGCCGGCAGTGGATCAGTCGGCGGCGTCGCTTTTACTGACAATGATATCGTGGCCTTTGACAGCGGGACCGAGACATGGTCAATGTACTTCGATGGCTCAGATGTGGGTCTGGATGCAAGCGCAAGCTTTCAGGAAATCGATGCCCTACATGTCAATGTGGATGGTTCTGTCTTACTCAGCCTTGGTTTAGATAGCGCCTTGCCTGGTATTGGCGCTGTTGACGATTCCGATATTGTAAAGTTCATTCCAACCTCTACAGGCGATAATACAGCCGGTACTTTCGAATGGTATTTCGACGGCTCGGATGTTGAATTGACGACTGACGGTGAGGATATTGACGCATTGGGGATTGTTCAAAACGGAATTTTAATCATCAGTAGTAGAAGTATCCTAAATGTCAGCGGCGTTTCGACCGCTGATGAAGATATGGTCTTTTTTATCCCCACACAGTTGGGTGAAAACACCAGTGGATCATGGGCGTTATATTTTGATGGTTCTGACGTAGCCTTAAACGCTCCCGATACAGAAGATGTCAATGGGACATGGATTAATGACAATGGTGATATTTACTTGACTGTGCGCGGCGCATTTTCGGTTCCCGATGTGAGCGGAGATGGCGCTGATATCTTCACCTGTGTACCTGACGCGACTGGCGCCAACACAAGCTGCGCTTTTGTCCCATTCTTGGACGGTTCCGCCAATGGCCTTGACGGTGAAGTTATCAATGCTTTTTCTTTTTCAAATACTACAGAACCGGTCAACCAGGCACCAAATGTGAACGCAGGGATAGACCAGCCGATAACATTACCGGCTGGGGCCATTTTAGACGGCATGGTAACAGATGATGACTTGCCCGCACCACCATCGCTGACCACAACCTGGAGCCAAGTCAGCGGACCGGGCACGGCCACTTTTGTTGATGCCAATATGGTCGACACAACGGCCAATTTCACATTAGATGGTGTCTATGTTCTGCGCCTTACGGCCGATGACGGTTTACTAACTGCCTTCGACGAGGTGACGATCACGGTCAATCCCGCACCGCCGGAGAACCAGGCACCAAATGTGAATGCCGGGTTGGACCAGCCGATAACATTACCGGCTTGGGCCACATTAGACGGCACGGTAACAGATGATGACTTGCCTGCACCACCATCGCTGATCACAACCTGGAGCCAAGTCAGCGGACCGGGCACGGCCACTTTTGTTGATGCCAATATGGTCGACACAACGGCCAATTTCACATTAGATGGTGTCTATGTTCTGCGCCTTACGGCCGATGACGGTTTACTAACTGCCTTCGACGAGGTGACGATTACGGTCAATCCCGCACCGCCGGAGAACCAGGCACCAAATGTGAATGCCGGGTTGGACCAGCCGATAACATTACCGGCTGGGGCCACATTAGACGGCACGGTAACAGATGATGAGTTGCCCGCACCACCATCGCTGACCACAACCTGGAGCCAAGTCAGCGGACCGGGCACGGCCACTTTTGTTGATGCCAATATGGTCGATACAACGGCCAATTTCACATTAGATGGTGTCTATGTTCTGCGCCTTACGGCCGATGACGGTTTACTAACTGCCTTCGACGAGGTGACGATTACGGTCAATCCCGCACCGCCGGAGAACCAGGCACCAAATGTGAATGCGGGGCCCGATCAGACGATAAGTTTGCCGAATCCAGCTAATCTTGACGGATCGTTGACAGATGATGGTCTGCCAAACCCACCGGCATTGATTACGGCAACCTGGACCAAAGTCAGCGGCCCGGGCAGCGTCACTTTTGGTGACCCCAATGCAGTCGATACGACGGTCACTTTTGCGATGGATGGTATTTACGTCCTGCGTTTAATGGCTGACGACAGTGCGCTGACGGCCTTTGACGATGTTACAATCACGGTCAATCCTGCATCGCCGGGTAACCATGCGCCATTTGTAAATGCAGGACAGGATCAGACAATCAAATTACCTGGTGCAGCAAATCTAGACGGTACGGTGAACGATGATGGCTTACCCAACCCGCCAAATTCAATTACGACCACCTGGAGCAAAGTCAGTGGTCCGGGTAGTGTTACTTTTACCGGCCCCAATACTGTAGACACGACGGCCGTTTTTGCGATAGATGGCATCTATGTTCTACGCTTAACGGCCGATGATAGCGATTTGACCGCCTTCGACGAGGTGACAGTTACAGTTGAACCTGCGCCGCCGGTCAATCAGCCGCCATTTGTGCATGCGGGACCGGACCAAACGATTACTTTGGCTGACGTTGTTTCCTTAGATGGAACAGTGACCGATGACGGCTTGCCAACACCACCATCAATGAGCAAGGTGTGGAACAAGGTCAGCGGGCCGGGCACAGTCGTTTTTGCCGATCCAAATGCAGTCGATACGACGGCCAACTTCTCATTAGAAGGCACCTATATCTTGCGTTTGACGGCCGATGATAGCGAGCTGACAGCCTCCGACGAGGTAACGATCATGGTCAATGCATCCGTTCCAAATATTGTTTATTTGCCGGTAGTGCCTATTAAATATAGTGTCAAAGTGACGGATTCAGAGAGTAAGAAGCTTGCAAGTAACGATCTGAAACTGGGTAATGATAGCGGAAACCAGACGGCCGAAATGCGTTTCAACGGGGTTGACATACCGGCCAGCTCATTACTGACAAGATCATACATAATTGGGAATTATTTCTGCTTCAACAATAGTTCAGCGCAATTTGTTAAGGTAATCAATTTGATTTATTATAATAAATGTTTTAAAATGGTATGAAATTGTTCATAGTCAATAAATTTTCTCGAACTCATAATCCATCACAGCCCCCAACCCAGACATTTATGAGATAAAAGTAATCAGTTTCTAGCTATGCTAGGGGACCGATTTCGATTATTTAGATCTATTTGCAACTGTACACAAAATTGGAATAGATCGTATCGTAGTATAACTATTTTATAGTGTTGATAAGGGCGGAGCATGCCCTAATTCAGCAGGTTGAATAAGGACAAACGATTTATTCAGCTCGTTTTTTTGTTTTAGATAGGTGCAGCACACGCTGATACATGGAAGGTATTAACAAAAGCAAATTCGAATAATCTCAAATATTGAGACAATTTGCATAGCTATGATTTTGAACGCAACATAAATAATAGGTGTCTTTACAACTTTGTGGTTAACACCTCTACATTTAGGATGCTGCGAATAAATTAGTTATGTGAGTACAATTTCATATGGACACTCTGGACGAGTGGGATCAGCACAAGTCCAGAGCTTACCTACAACGCTGACTCCGGCAGCATTGCAGGCTTAATTTCCATGCTATGTCATGGTTTCTGAGCCGTCAATCGTTGCTTTCCGCGATTGGCGGCTTTTTTTTGTTGGCTCCATATTTCACCGATTGGTGCGAAAACTTAAAAAGGATCCTAGATAGCGGATTTCTCAGCCCATTGCGAATGATCCCATGTATAGCATATTTCCAAAAATTTTATTATTGACTGAGTAATATTTGGAGGAAACTAAATGTCCGGAATTCAAGTTAATGCTTTTGGCGGGCTTAACCTTATTGGAAATGGGCTATCTTTTCACAGCTTTCCAACACGTCATGTTGAGGAGTTACTTGGATTTCTCCTTCTGAATCAGAATAAAGCGCTTGACCGCGAATTCCTAATAGAGCTTCTGTGGCCAAATGACATATCAGAGCACAAGCGTGGGCGCTTGAGTACTGTTCTTTGGCGACTACGCCGTATCTTTAGACAATTGGGGTTCAGTGCCGAATCATTCCTGCATTCCACTCATGATCTAATTGTCTTCAATTTGACAGACGATTTCCAGTTTGATGTCACTAGTTTTGAACAACACCTAGATGCAGCTCGGGTTGAAGTGGAAGATACAGCTAAGATGACTGAACTCACAAAGGCCATAGATCTGTATCAAGGAGATCTTTACGATGGCATATTTAGTGACTGGTGCTTAATTGAGCGTGAACATCTAGCTATTAGCTATCTTCATGCTCTAAAGGAGCTGATGTACTGTAATTATCGCCAGAACAATTTTGCTAAAGCAATTGAAATTGGGCAAGCGATAGTCAATGAAGATCCGTTACGTGAGGAAGTGCATCGTGCCTTGATAATTTACCACGGTCGCTTGGGAAATCGGGCCGCTGCCGCCGTTCAATTCCAACGATGTGCCGATTACTTAATGACCGAACTTCAAGTTCTTCCAATGCCGGCAACAGTTGTCGCATACCAAAATATAATGAACGCATCAGTGACTAACAATTTTGATACACACAATTCTGAACTGATGAAACAAGCTCATCGTGCCCATACTGAATTTCGACGAGCCGCAGACAAGCTAAACAAGATACTTCACGAAATCGAGATCTCGAAATCAGTCGCAATTTCCTGAATAAGATATCACAAACTTTTAAACTTTGTGAGACCTGTGTGAGACTCTTGTCATACCATACGTAGAAAGTGCTGCGGTCATCAATAGTTGATACATAACCCCCACCCCACAACACTTACAATATTATATATTAAAGTCGATCGCTTATTTATGTTATTACCAATATCCGAGCGGGTATATGCCGAACGATAGGTTGGAATCAGATCAGAATGCCAGTTCATATGTGATACGCATGTGGCGCGATAAAGCTGCCGATGAACGGGAAATGAAAGAGTGGCGCGGCTGGATAGAAAATGTCCAGAGTGGGAGGCGAGTGTTCTTCCACGACATAGCTGTCATAAACTCTTTTATAAATGAACATCTTAATTCAACCTCAGAGCCGGAATGAACAATATAGTCTCGGCTTTGTGACACCAAAAACCAAATTTACGGTTCATAGAACCGAAGCGTTTTCTTGATATCATGTTCAATTCGGCGGAGCGTGCCTGCCTGGCTTTAATTGAACAAGCCTATTTGAATCCCCTAATTTGACACCAATTTTTCACCTTGTGCGGGTTGCCGCACAATCAATAGTAGTATGAAAATAACTTATATGATACATGCTTGCGACCATTTTATAGATGCTTGTCATGCACAAAATATGTACCTGAATGTGCGAAGTTGGGTGCCTTGTTCAGTATTTCGCAGCAGAACTCTTGCTTCAATCTATGCGGTTGGCGGCCAGTGAATCCTCTTGTTCATGAGCCCAATATAAGCGTCACATTGAGCAGATTACTCTGTCATAAATGTGGGGTTAGGAGTAAATAAACAGAATGAAAAACATGAAAACCCATCGCAAATTGATATTCACGCATTATTTGGCGGTAGTCGTAGCCTTTATTGGCTTCACGCTTCTATTCTCATTTGAGAGTAGATCGGCCGTTGTTGCTCAGGGAGAGTCTTTGTCCATCACGCTCATTAGATATTTTGACCAGGATACCATAAGCCCCCTAAACCCAGTTGGCCTCGCTTTTTCGCCGGTGGCAAATGAATTTCTCGTTCTGGAGGCTCAGCCAACCACATCCTCTACCTCTAATATTATCAAGATAACGCCCTTTGAGGACCGGGAAGGTTCAGAGATTATTGCAGCGGCCGTTGCTGATCCAATCAATATGGTATTTGACAGCAAATCTGGGCGAATGTTACTCATTGATTCTGTTGCCAATGATATGATCGAGATAAAAGCTAAATCTGATGGCTCATTTAGATCCGTACCAACTCTCACCCGCCATGATATACAGCATTTTAAATTAGAAAATCCACAAGGGATGACAATTGATCCAGACAGCGGAAACTTGTTCATCGTGGATAATCTAGGTCCTAGGCTTGTTCGGGTCGAGCCTGGGTCTGGTCAGGGATTTCGATAATGCCCTCGTTTCCTCAGTGGATTTAGAATCAATCGGATTGCGGGATATCAGTGGTATGGCCTTTGATCCCACAAACGGGCATTTGCATATCTACAGCAGCGTTGACAAAGAGTTGGCAGAACTAACTCAGGCCGGCGAGTTTTTGGCTGGTCGAGACTTCTCAGAGTTTGAATTCAGTATGCTCAGGGGGATGGTTTTTTCCCCAAGCGGAGATATGACAGACGATCCTTCGCGCATGAATCTATACATTGCCGATAGCGGTCCGGTGACTAACTTAGAACCGGCTGACCAATTCACTCCAAACGAATCAATTGATAAATGCTGATTATCAGCTATTCATGCCAATGATTCGCAAGTAGTACTGGCGGGGATGGAGTATAACAATAATGGACCTGGCACGATTATCGAATTTTCACTCGCCGAGCCTGCTAAAACTGCTCCTGCGATGATGAGTTTCCAATCAACCCTGGTTCATACCATCATCGCCAATCAGTGGAACCCCCCCAGTCCGGATACGGCCGGGATTACTTACATGCCTGATAGGAACGGCTTCTGATCAGCGATTCCGAAGTGAACGAGATGCCTATCTATCAAGGGGTCAATATTTTTGAGACAATCGCTCGCTGGTGTTGTGCTTGAAACCGGAACTACACTGACCACCTCCAACTCAAATGAACCAACCGGATTGGCCTATAATGATAAATAATGGGGACCTCTTTATCTCCGATGACAATAAGAAGGAGATATATATTTTTAAGGCAGGTTCTGACGGAATTTATGGAACGAGTGATGATTCCGTAACAACCTTTGATACCCTGGGTTTCGGTAGTGGGGATCCGGAGGGCGTTACCTTTGACAGCAGTGGCCAAGGCACTTTATATATCGCTGACGGGGTTAACAAGAAGTTTACATTGTCACGCCAGGTCCTAACGGGAATTTTGATGGGGTGGATGATGTTGTAACACATTTCGATACGGAGAGTTTAGGGGTAGTGATCCCGAAGGAATTGCTTTCAATACAGATACATCCAATTTATACCTCATTGGCAATGACGCTTCTAATATTAGTTGAGGTAACAACTACAGGTGCTCTAGTGCAGAACATTGATATATCTGCTGCCAAAAAGGGGATAAACCGGCAGGCCTGGCCTATGCTCCTGGGTGCCTTAACCCCAACGTTTACAATATATATATAGTTGAACGTGGGGTTGATAATAACAGCAATGCAAACGAAAATGACGGCAAAGTTTATGAATTGACTTTGCCACCGCCACCGCTTCAGCCACCAGTAGCTCTTAGATGACACCGCCAGCACAGCGAGGGATACGGCCGTAACGATTGACGTAGCTAATAACGACAGTGATCCGGACGGAAACCTTGATCCGAGCTCAGCTAACAGCAGCTGCACTAATGGCTCTTCCGGCTGCCTAAATGCGGATAACGGTTCATTGGCAGACAATGGTGACGGAAGTATTACCTACACACCAAACGCTAACTTCACCGGCAGTGACAGCTTCGTTTATGAGATCTGTGACATCGGTCTGCTGTGTTCCACAGCCACGGTGAACATCACTGTCACGATCCCTAATGATCCCCCAGTGGCTGTCAATGACAGTGCCAACACGCCTGAGGATACGGCCGTGACAATCAACGTTGCTGCCAATGACAGCGATCCAGACGGCAATCTGGATGCCAACTCAGCCAACAGCAGCTGCACGAATGGCTCTACCGGCTGCCTCGATGCTTCTGATGGGTCGCTGTTTGACAATGGTGACGGCACTATCACTTATGATCCGAACCAAGATTTCAACGGCAATGACAGCTTCACTTATGAGATTTGTGATACCTTCACTGTATGTTCTACGGCCGTGGTTAATATCACCGTCGATGCTGTAAACGACCCGCCGGCAGCTGTGGACGACAGCGCTGCTACCGTGGCTAACACAGTTGTAACAATTGATGTGACCGGGAATGACACTGATCCGGATGGCGATCTCGATCCGGCAACCGCAAATACGAACTGTGGCAGTTGTTCTACTCCAAGCAGCGGCACATTGGTTAATAATGGCGACGGCAGTTTCAATTACATGCCAGATCCAGGCTTCACGAGCATTGATAGCTTTGTCTATGAGGTCTGCGACAGTGGTGGGTTATGTGATACAGGTTTTGTAAACATTGTTGTCGGCACCAGCACTTTGGAGGTGAGAGTTTCGGCTAGTACAGATGATGTGGAAGAAAGAAATACAGGAGGAGTTTTAATTAGCAGCAGTGATCTGGAATTAGTTCAAGGAGCCACAACACAAACCATCGGCCTGCGCTTCAATGGCATTGATATCCCCCAAGGATCAGTTATTGCCAATGCCTACATCCAGTTCCAGGCTGATGAGACTAATACCGAGATTACAAACTTGTTGATCGAAGGCCAAGACAGCGACCATGCTAATACCTTTGTCGCGGTCAACAGCGATGTTACATCACGACCACGCACATCTACATCGGTCGCCTGGGCACCCGCACCTTGGAATACGGTTGGAGAAGCAGATGTCGATCAGCAGACGTCGAATATCGCGGCGATTATTCAAGAAATTGTCAGCCGGCCTAATTGGGTTAGCGGCAATTCTTTAGCCATCATTATCAGCGGCAGTGGCAAGCGAGTAGCGGAGGCGTTTGACGGCGTTGTGGCCGCGGCTCCTTTGCTGCACGTGGAGTACACGACATTTGGCGACCAGCCCCCGGAAATAGCGATCAACTCGCCGGCGGACGGATCGACCTTCTTCGTTGGTGACAGTATCAACTTTAATGGTACGGCTAGCGATGACTCAGATGGAGACCTAACAGCGAGCCTGACCTGGACATCGGATGTGGCTGGAGGTATTGGTAACGGGGCTTCCTTCTCCCGATCTGATTTGTCAGAAGGCGTTCACAATATCACGGCCACGGTAACAGATAGCCAGGGGCAGACAACAATCGCTTCGTCCACGATCACCATTTTTGCAAACGGTACGCCTGTTCTTGTCGGTGCGGGAGACATTGCCGATGATGGTTCAGGCGCTGAACTGACGGCCGAATTGCTTGAAACTATCCCGGGTACCGTTGTCACCTTAGGCGACAATGTATATGTAACCGGCACATATGATGAATTTATCAATTATTATGAGCCTACATGGGGCCGGCATAAGGCACGAACTTTTCCCTCAGCTGGTAATCATGATTATGATACGCCAGGTGCAGCAGGCTATTACGCTTATTTCGGTTCAGCTGCAGGGGACCCGGCTAAAGGGTATTACAGTTACGATATCGCGGATTGGCACATTATCGTCCTTAACAGCCAATGTTCGCAAATTGGTGGCTGTGGCAGCAATGATCCACAAGGATTGTGGCTTCAAGCTGATTTGGCTGCGAATCCAAGCACATGCACGCTCTCAATTTTCCACCATCCGCTTTTCAGCTCAAACGGTGACGTCTAGATGTGCAAGATTTTTGGTCAATTCTTTACAATGCTGGCGCAGATGTTGTTTTGAATGGCCACCATCATAGCTACGAACGCTTCGCCCCCCAAGATCCTTCAGGAAATGCGGATCCAACGAATGGCATTCGCGAATTCGTCGTGGGGACGGGTGGTGGCGGTCATACTACCTTACCTTCACCACCAGCACCAAACAGTGTGACTTCAGATGACTCAACGTATGGCGTTTTGAAGATGACGCTGCATTCAAGCAGCTACGATTGGGAGTTCATTCCGGTCGCCGGTGAAGACATATACAGATTCGGGGAGCGCACCTTGTGTTACGGACAATCTTCCGCCCGTAGCCAACAACGACAGTGCCAGCACTGTCGAGGATACAACTGTAACCATCAACGTGACGGCCAACGACAGTGATCCGGAAGGCAGCCTGGACCCGACGAGTGCTAACACTGCTTGCACTACCTGTACTCAACCGTCAGATGGAACGTTGGTTAACCCAGGGACCGGCAGCTTTAACTATTCGCCGAATCAAGATTTCAACGGACCTGATAGTTTCGTTTACGAAGTCTGTGACACCTTGGGAAGCTGTAGCACGGCGACGGTAGAAATCACAGTGGATCCAGCAGCTGACCCGCCTGTGGCTAATGATGACAGCGCAAGTACCTCTAAGAATACGGCAGTGACGATTAATGTGGCGGCCAACGACACGGATGTGGATGGAAATCTGGATCTAACAACGGCCAATACTGCCTGTACGGGCTGCGCCACTCCAAGTAATGGTACTCTTATCAACAATGATGACGGCACATTTGCATACACACCTAGTCTAGGTTACGTCGGTCCGGACAGCTTCATTTATGAGATTTGCGATACGAATGCGGCGTGTGACACAGCCACAGTAGACATCACGGTTACACCAACCAATGATCCACCTGTAGCTAACGACGACAGCGATAGCACACCTGAAGATTCAGCGACAACTATCAACGTGGTTGCCAATGATACGGATCCGGACAGCAACCTGGATCCGACGACGGCCAACAACAGTTGCGCTGCATGTACCCAACCGTCAAACGGGACACTCGCTAATAATGGGGATGGTAGTTTCCTCTATGCACCGGCACAAGATTATAACGGTTCAGACAGCTTCGTATATGAAGTCTGTGATCTGTTAGGTCTGTGTGATACCGCTACTGTATCTATCACCGTAACGGCCGCTGCAGACCCGCCAACGGCCCTGGATGACAACGCCAGTACAGTTGAGAACACAACCGTCTCCATAAATGTGGCGGGCAATGACAGTGACCCGGAAGGAAATCTTGACCCGACAACAGCCAACACGGCCTGTGTGGGTTGTGCCAATCCGAGCAATGGAACATTGGCCAATAATGGTGACGGCAGTTTCAATTACACACCGAACCCAAGCTTTACCGGCAGTGATAACTTCATTTATGAAATTTGCGACAGCACGACTCTGTGTGATACAGCCACAGCGTTCATCACCGTCAATTCGGCAGTTCCTGATATCCTTGAAGTCCGTGTAGATTCGAGTGCAGATGATGCTGAAGAGCATGGAGCAGGTCGGGTGGCACTTAACAGCAGTGACCTTGAGCTAGTATTCGACAAGGACAACCAAACGGTAGGCATGCGCTTTAATGGCATTACTCTTCCACAAGGCGCATCCATTACCAATGCCTACATTCAGTTCCAGGCAGATGAGGCTAACTCAGAAGCCACCAATCTCACTATTGAGGGTGAGGACGTTGACAATGCCCTTACATTCAGCGCTGTCAAGTTCAGCATCTCCGACACCGCTGTCCGGCCCAGAACTTCGGCGGCTGTTCCGTGGGCACCAGCGCCTTGGAACACGGTAGGAGAAGCAGGAGCTGACCAACAGACAACGGACATCGCTCCAGTCATTCAGGAGATTGTAGACCGGAGCGGCTGGACCAGCGGCAACTCACTGGTAATCATCATCAGCGGTACAGGTAAGCGCGTGGCCGAAGCGTATAACGGTGTGGCTGCAGCAGCGCCCTTACTGCATGTAGAGTACCAAGCCGTGGCCAACGACCCGCCGGTGGCCAATGATGACAGTGCCGGAACGGATGAGGAAACGGCCGTCAACATCGACGTGGCAGCCAACGACAGTGACCCGAACGGTAACCTGGACCCGAATACAACCAACACAACTTGTGCTGCCTGCAGTGAGACGGCAAACGGCACTCTGGTCAATAACGGTGATGGTACATTCAACTATACACCAGACCTGAACTACAACGGCAGCGACGGCTTTGTCTATGAAATCTGTGATGCGCGTTCAGTCTGTGATACGGCTGCGGTGACAATCAGTATCAACCCGGTCAATGACAAGCCGGTGGCCGGCGACGATGAAGCCACGACCAGCAAAAACACTGGTGTGACTATCGATGCCGATGCCAATGACAGCGATGTAGACGGCAACATTGATCCGACGACGACCAATACGAGCTGCGCAACATGCAGCGAGCCTGCCAATGGGACCCTGGTTAATAACGGTGACGGCAGCTTCAATTACTCACCAGACACAGACTCGTTGGCTCTGACAGCTTTGTCTACGAGATTTGTGATACAGGACCGCTATGTGACACCGCTACAGTAAACATCAACGTTACGCCAACAAATGACCCACCTGTCGCGGTCGACGACAGTGAAACTACGGCTGAGGATACAGCAGTAACGATTGACGTGGCGGCCAACGACACAGATCCGGACAGCAACCTGGACCCGACCACGACTAATACGAACTGCGTTACATGTAGTGAGCCAACAAATGGCAGTTTGGTCAATAATGGAAATGGCAGCTTCATCTACACACCATCACAAGATTTCAACGGATCCGACAGCTTCGTGTACGCGATTTGTGACAGCTTTAATGCCTGCGACACAGCTTCCGTAAATATTACCGTTACTCCGGTCAATGATCTGCCGACGGCCGATGATGATACAGCGACAGTGTTGCAGAACAGTGGGCAGAACAATGTGGTTGTGTTGGATAACGACGACTTTGGTGGAGACGGGCCCTCGGTTGGGACCATCAACCTGCTATCACAACCGGGTAATGGCTCGGCAGCGGTCAATGATGGAATTACACCGAATGACCCGACCGATGACAGTATTGACTATACACCCAACACGGACTACAGCGGTTCGGACAGCTTCAGCTACGAGATCTGCGATGCGGACGGTGACTGCGATCCGGCTTTGGTAAATATTGATGTCTCAGGACAACAGCCTGTTAACACCCTTTATATCAGTACTGGGGGGAGTGGGGTTGCGGGTGGTATCTCCTTCAAGGATGAGGATATTGTGGTCTACGACCTCAGCAGCGGAATTTGGTCAATACTCATTGATGGTTCAGACATAGGTCTGAGTGCCTCCGGCCAGGAAATTGATGCATTCCATGTCAATGACGATGGCAGCATCTTGTTCAGCCTGGGGGTATCCGACACGATACCCGATGTGGGCGCGGTTGATGATTTCGACATTGTACGCTTCATCCCCACTACGACAGGTGAAAACAATACGACCGGCAGTTACGAACTGTACTTCGATGGTGAAGATGTGGGCTTAACAGGTGAGGATATTGATGCGATGGGGTTTGCTCCTGATGGCCGCCTGGTTATCAGTCTAAGAGGCTCCTTCAATATTAGTGGATTCCGAGGTGGGGATGAAGACATGCTCATTTTCACGGATACCTCGTTGGGAGCGACGACCAGTGGAACGTGGGAGCTGTATTTTGACGGCTCGATTGTAAGTCTGAATGACAACAGCGGCGAAGATATCAATGGTACTTGGATTGACAGTAATGGTGATATTTACCTGAGCGTCAGGAGTGCATTTGCCGTGACCGGTGCGTCCGGCGATGGCGCCGATATCTTTACATGTGTGCCTAGCTCTTTGGGTGCAAGTACAAGCTGTACCTTCAGCCCGTATTGGGACGGATCTGCTTATGGTCTTTCCGGAGTCATCAATGGTTTCTTCTTGGGTCCTTAGAGCAACGACATAACCTTAATAAACAAGCCTAATTAGATAGAATCTTGATTGAGATCCGGTTCACCAAGGTATAAGGAAAACAAATGTCTTTGTCCAAAACTGGTAAAAGTAGAAGAGTCTTTGCGACATTCATAATCGTCTTTATTGTTGCCAATATCTTAGTTGGGAATTTCGCTTCCTCGGCTCAGGTTGGTGGCACAATGATACTTGAGATTCGAGTGGCTGCTAGTTCTGATGATGCGGAAGAGCGAGCAGATGGATCCTTTTCGACTACTAGTTCAGATCTTGAAATGGTATTTGATAGGGGGGGCAATCAATTAGTTGGTATGCGTTTCAATGGGATCACCATCCCTGCCGGTTCAACTATTGTTGATGCTTATGTGCAGTTTGAGGCTGATGAGGTTTCTATAGACATAACCTCATTAATAATAGAAGGTGAAGCGACAGTAATCCAGTGACGTTCAATAATTCCAATGCCAAAATATCGACACGACAAAGGACGGCTGCATCCGTAGCGTGGTCTCCGGCCGCATGGCCAACAAGGAATGAAGTCGGTCCAGATCAACGTACCCCGAACATATCTTCACTTATACAAGAGATTGTGAATCTGACTGGCTGGTCAGAAGGCAACTCAGTCGTGATTATTATCACGGGTGATGGCGAGCGTGTGGCCGAATCATTTGATGGGATTGCAGGTGCAGCACCTTTGCTGCATATAGAATATGCAGCAGTAAATCAGGATCCACCGAGCGTTAATGCAGGGCCGGACCAGACAATTACTTTCCCGGCTGGAGCAACTCTGGATGGGACGGTATCTGATGACGGCTTACCTAATCCGCCATCATTAACCACGACCTGGACCCAGGTCAGTGGACCGGGCATTGTTTCCTTTGCCGACGCAAGCGCAGTCGATACAACAGTCAGTTTCTTTGACGAGGGGACATATGTCCTGCGCTTGACTGCTGATGACGGGCAATTGACGGCCAGTGATGAAATGGCAATCACGGTTAACCCCGATCAATCGACAAATCTGCCCCCGACGGTGTACGCAGGCATCAATCAGACTATTAGACTGGCAGACAATGCCATCTTGGATGGTACTGTTTCAGACGACGGTCTACCTAATCCACCGGGAAGTCTTATTTCTGGTTGGAGCCAGGTTAGTGGACCAGGCCTTGTTACATTTGCAGATTCTGGCGTGATTGATACGACCGCGAGTTTTTCAGTCCCGGGTACGTATATATTGCAGCTAACGGCCGATGATACTGAGTTAACAAAGCGCGATGATGTTACTATCGTCGTAGTTGATAATGGGGCAACCAATTTGCCACCAACTGTCGATGCCGGATCGGACCTTACTATAGCTCTCCCCTCTCCAGTTGCCCTTGACGCGTTTGTTACTGATGATGGACTGCCCAGTACTCCAGGCGTAATGATGACAACCTGGAGTCAAGTCAGTGGTCCAGGTGCTGTTACTTTTGACGATCCTGCCTCCGTTGATACTTCTGCAAACTTCTCAGTTGCAGGAGTGTACGAATTGCGTCTCACAGCTGATGATGGTGAAATAGCCGCAAGTGATGAGGTGATCATTACTGTCAATCCGGAGTCCGTCATTATTCGGGTACCCGATGACCAACCTACCATTCAAG
This sequence comes from uncultured Chloroflexia bacterium, assembly GCA_963736615.1. Taxonomy (GTDB): domain Bacteria; phylum Chloroflexota; class Anaerolineae; order Promineifilales; family Promineifilaceae; genus JAACFF01. Next base: position 216,859 of record CAVTPP010000005.1, read on the forward strand.
CGGCTATTGATGTTGCCCTGGATGGAGATGTAGTTCTGGTAGCTCCGGGCACCTATTATGAGCAGCTTCTTCTGGCTGGAAAAACTATCACTTTGGCCTCACACTTCTACAGTACGGGAAATCATGATTTTATTGCCCAGACTATCATTGATGGACAAGGTGGAATTGGGATCGATGTGGATTCGACTATGGGACCTGATACGAAAATTTCGGGCTTCACTATTCAAAATAGTATTGATGGCATCTATGTCGATGCAAAATTAACTGTTGAGAACAATATAATTAGCAGCAACAACGATGGGGTCGACTACAAAAATGGGGGTGGCGGGCTCCTGCGCAATAATATTTTTGAGTTGGGCACGGATGATGGTATTGACATAAACCATGCCAACGACATTGTCATAGAGGACAACATCGTTCGCTACAACGAAGGCGATGGGATGGAGATCCGCATCCATGATTACATAGGACCTACCCGAAATATCTATATTCGCAACAACTTGATTCTCGAGAACCTCTCTGATGGTATTCAAATAATAGATTATCCTGGCCAGTCGGATAGAGTTTTCCATATAGAAGGCAATCTTTTTGATGGAAACTTACAAGTAGGCTTGGGGTTGATGGACAACGCCGAATCCGGCGAAGATTATCGTGCTGCCAGCATCACAGATCGAATTCATTTATTTAACAATACTTTTTGGACAATCTTTATGCCGTTACTGGCGGTGATAACATGATCGCGCTTAACAACATCTTTGCTAACAGCACAGTCATGGCTCTGAAAGAGGTTGATGGCAATTCTATTGCTGCCTATAACCTGTATTGGAATAATGGCATTGATGAGTCAGGCAGTAATGTTGATACAGCCACATCACTATATACCGACCCGATGCTGTTCCTTAACCAACATCTATCACCCGGCAGTCCAGCTATTGATGCAGGAACGGCCTATTATGAAATGCCCGGCGGCGAAGTTGTCTTAGATCTGCCTAATAGTGATTATTTTGGCACCGCGCCCGATCTTGGAGCGCTTGAAAGCGATTTCCTGCCAGGCAACCAGGCACCAACCGTTAATGCTGGTAGCGATGACTCGATCACTCTGCCGGCCGGGGCCACGTTGGACGGGACTGTAACGGATGACGGTATTCCAACGCCACCATCGCTTACTACGGTCTGGAGCGTAACAAGTGGGCCTGATACAGTAACTTTTGCTGATGCCGGCGCTGTTGATACGATAGCCACCTTCTCAACAGAGGGAATTTATGTCTTGCGCCTGACTGCTGACGACGGTGAATTAACCACTTTTGATGAATTGACCCTTACCATCAATCCAGCTGGCAGCTCGCCAGTGTTAGTTAGCGCCGGTGACATTGCGGATTGTGGCGTTTCCACTGATGAAGAAACGGCTCTACTGCTAGACAATATTCCAGGCACCGTTGTCGCTCTTGGCGATATCGTTTACGAAAGCGCAACGACTCAGGAGTTCAATGATTGTTACGAACCAAACTGGGGTCGTCATAAAGCTCGAACCCGTCCCACACCTGGTAATCATGATTACGCCACGACAGATGCCTCGGGGTACTTTAACTATTTCGGCGCGCTAGCAGGTGCTCCAAACGAGGGTTATTACAGTTATGATCTGGGTGATTGGCATATTATTGCTCTGAATAGTGGTTGTACCCATGTGGGCGGCTGTGAAACCAATTCACCTCAAGGGCAATGGTTGCAAGCCGATCTGGCGGCCACTACAAGTGAATGCATCTTGGCTTATGCACATTACCCGCGATTCAGTTCAGGTGGCCAAGGCAGCAGTTTGCGTATGGCGGACTTCTGGCAGCTTTTGTATGATGCGGGGGCAGATGTGGTTTTGGGCGCACATAATCATAATTATGAGCGATTCGCACGACAAGACCCGAGTGGACAGCCCGATCCGAGAACGGTATTCGTCAATTTGTTGTGGGTACTGGCGGAAAGAGCGTTGGCTCTATTGGGTCCCCCATTTCAAACAGTGAGGCGGATGGCAGTGATTTTGGCGTCCTAAAGTTGACCCTACACCCAACCAGCTATGACTGGGAGTTTGTTCCCATCGCCGGCGCAACATACACCGATTCTGGGAGTGAGCCCTGTGTTACAGGCAACAGTCCACCAACGGCCAATGACGATAACGTTAGCACATCTATGGACACGGCCATCACTATCAACGTGATTGCTAACGATACAGACCCGAACAGCAATCTGGACCCTGCGACAACCAACACGATCTGTGCGGGCTGCGGTATTCCAGCTAATGGCACTTTCGCCAACAACTTTGATGGCACCTTTTCCTATGCACCTGATCCTGGATTCAACGGCTCTGACAGCTTCGTCTATGAGGTTTGCGACACCGATGCAGCCTGTGACACGGCTATCGTGAATATAACGGTTACGCTGCCCAATGATCCACCTGTAGCTAACGACGACAGCGATAGCACACCTGAAGATTCAGCGACAACTATCAACGTGGTTGCCAATGATACGGATCCGGACAGCAACCTGGATCCGACGACGGCCAACAATAGCTTGCGCTGCATGTACCCAGCCGTCAAACGGGACATCGCTAACAATGGTGACGGTAATTTCCTCTATACACCCTCACAAGATTATCAACGGCGTTGACAGCTTCGTATATGAAGTCTGTGATCTGTTAGGTCTGTGTGATACCGCTACTGTATCTATCACCGTAACGGCCGTTGCAGATCCGCCAACGGCCCTGGATGACAACGCCAGTACAGTTGAGAATACAACTGTTCCATAAACGCGGCAGGCAACGACACCAATCCCGAAGGCGATCTTGACCCGACAACAGCCAACACAGCCTGTACGCGCTGTGCCAATCCGAGCAATGGAACATTGGCCAATAATGGTGACGGCAGTTTCAATTACACACCGAACCCAAGCTTTACCGGCAGTGATAACTTCATTTATGAAATTTGCGACAGCACGACTCTGTGTGATACAGCCACGGCGTTCATCACCGTCAATTCGGCAGTTCCTGATATCCTTGAAGTCCGTGTGGATTCGAGTGCAGATGATGCCGAAGAGAACACTTCAGGGCGAGTCGCGCTCAACAGCAGTGACCTTGAGCTAGTTTTTGACAAGAACGACCAAACGGTAGGCATGCGCTTTAATGGCATTACTCTTCCACAAGGCGCATCCATTACCAATGCCTACATTCAGTTCCAGGCAGATGAGGCTAACTCAGAAGCCACCAATCTCACTATTGAGGGTGAGGACGTTGACAATGCCCTTACATTCAGCGCTGTCAAGTTCAGCATCTCCGACACCGCTGTCCGGCCCAGAACTTCGGCGGCTGTTCCGTGGGCACCAGCGCCTTGGAACACGGTAGGAGAAGCAGGAGCTGACCAACAGACAACGGACATCGCTCCAGTCATTCAGGAGATTGTAGACCGGAGCGGCTGGACCAGCGGCAACTCACTGGTAATCATCATCAGCGGTACAGGTAAGCGCGTGGCCGAAGCGTATAACGGTGTGGCTGCAGCAGCGCCCTTACTGCATGTAGAGTACCAAGCCGTGGCCAACGACCCGCCGGTGGCCAATGATGACAGTGCCGGAACGGATGAGGAAACGGCCGTCAACATCGACGTGGCAGCCAACGACAGTGACCCGAACGGTAACCTGGACCCGAATACAACCAACACAACTTGTGCTGCCTGCAGTGAGACGGCAAACGGCACTCTGGTCAATAACGGTGATGGTACATTCAACTATACACCAGACCTGAACTACAACGGCAGCGACGGCTTTGTCTATGAAATCTGTGATGCGCGTTCAGTCTGTGATACGGCTGCGGTGACAATCAGTATCAACCCGGTCAATGACAAGCCGGTGGCCGGCGACGATGAAGCCACGACCAGCAAAAACACTGGTGTGACTATCGATGCCGATGCTAATGACAGCGATGTAGACGGCAACATTGATCCGACGACGACCAATACGAGCTGCGCAACATGCAGCGAGCCTGCCAATGGGACCCTGGTTAATAACGGTGACGGCAGCTTCAATTACTCACCAGACACAGACTACGTTGGCTCTGACAGCTTTGTCTACGAGATTTGTGATACAGGACCGCTATGTGACACCGCTACGGTAAACATCAATGTTACGCCAACAAATGACCCACCTGTCGCGGTCGACGACAGTGAAACTACGGCTGAGGATACAGCAGTAACGATTGACGTGGCGGCCAACGACACAGATCCGGACAGCAACCTGGACGCGACCACGACTAATACGAACTGCGTTACATGTAGTGAGCCAACGAATGGCAGTTTGGTCAATAATGGAAATGGCAGCTTCATCTACACACCATCACAAGATTT
>CAVTPP010000006.1:0-663606 GCA_963736615.1 uncultured Chloroflexia bacterium
TGACATTTATCCCATAAACGGGTGTCTTTTAGCACATGACGTGCAACCACACTTTCCTTTAACATGTAGATGCCTTAACAAGGAAGGCATATGCATGTCAGGAGATACCTCAGATGCCTGAATCGACGGAAACCAAACAACATGAACTGCTTGCGATGAAGATAGCCTCGCGGTGTCGGACGGGATGGAGCCAGAGATCGAAAGGTTGATGGCAGCCATACAGGCTAATATCGACAGCGAAAATGAGCGACTCTTCGAGAACCTAAAGAAAAAGTTGCCCAGCAAACGGCCGAACTGCGCCAGGCTAATGAACGATTACGCGATGGCAACAATATCCTGATCAACGAGTTTTATGAGCGGCAGCAAGCAGAGAATGCCTTGCGCGAGAGTGAAGCGCGTTACAGATTCCTCTTTGAGAATATGAGCAGTGGTGTGGTGGTTTATGAAGCAGATGATGAAGGTCGTGATTTTACTTTCTTGGGCTATAACCGTGCTGCGGAAGAGATCAGCAGTACCAAACGGGAGGATGTGCTAGGTAGACGGGTCTTGGATCTATTTCCACCAGTTGAAGAGTTTGGACTCATTGATGTGTTTCGTCGCGTCTGGCAAACTGGAGAGCCTGAGAATTTCCCGGTCGCAGAGTTTCGGGAAGGTGCATTCGCCGGTTGGATCGAGAATTATGTCTACAAGCTGCCTTCCGGTGAAATTGTAGCCATTTTCGATGACATCACAGCACGAAAACTAGCTGAGGACCAGCTTAAACAACAAAAAGAGCTGCTGGAAAGCACGATAGAGGCCCTGGATCATCCGTTTTATGTGATCCACGCTTCTGATTTCAGCATCGAAATAGCCAACAGTGCGGCACGAAACCTCAGCGATAACGGTGAGCTCACAACCTGCTATGCTCTAACTCACAGACGTGAGCAGCCTTGTGCGGGTCCTGACCATGTTTGTCCACTGCAGCAGGTTATGCAGACCAAACAACCGGTCACGGTGGAACACACACACTTTGACGCCAACGGCGATCCATTTCCTGTAGAGATTCTAGGCTACCCGCTCTTTAATGACGAGGGCGGTGTCGAGCGGATGATTGAGTACACGTTGGATATTAGCGAGCGCAAGCGGGCTGAACAGGCTGCGGAGGCGGCAGCAGCCACGGCCGAGCGGGAACGGTTGGCGCGTGATTTACATGATGCGGTCAGTCAGAACCTCTTCTCGGCAGGCTTGATCGCCGAACTGCTGCCTGAACTTTGGGAGATTGATCGCGGTGAGGCATTGAACAGCCTGGCAAAGCTGAGGCAGTTGATCCGCGCAACATCGGCGGAGATGCGTACGATGCTGTTGGAGCTTCGACCTGATAGTTTGACGGAGGCTACGCTTGATGCGCTGCTCGATCATCTTGCTGAGACGTTGACCAGCCGAGGGGGCGTGATTGTTGAGACAGATTTCAACGCTGAGTGTATGATGCCGGTCGAGGTCAAGATCGCTTTTTATCGTGTTGTGCAGGAGGCGTTTAATAATATTGCCAAGCATGCCCAGGCGAGTAAAGTGCAGATTAGCAGCCGCTGTGAATGTGATCTGGTGGAGATTAGAGTCCAGGATAACGGCCGTGGCATTGATCCCGGCACTATCGCTCCTGGCCATATGGGTGTGCAGATAATGCATGAGCGCATGGCGCAAATAGGAGGTCGCCTGCAAGTGGTAGGCGAGCCGGGGCAGGGGACAAGCGTTATTGTGCAGTGGCAGCCACAGGGAGCGGGTAATGAGTGAGGTCAATGCCGGGCAGGCGAACCCAATAAGGGTCATGATTGTCGATGATCATCCGCTTGTTCGTGACGGCCTGAAGGTGCTGCTGCTAACCGCGCCGGATATGGTTCTGGCTGCTGAAGCTGCTAATGGTGAGGAAGCGGTGCGTTTGTGTGCGGAAACGGCCGTGGATATTGTCTTGATGGATCTGAAAATGCCGGGCATAGGGGGTGTGCAGGCGACGCGCGCAATTTGTGATCAATGTCCACAAGTGAACGTGATCGCTTTAACCAGTTTCGCCGAGAAAGCGCTGGTTGAGGAGGCCATGCAGGCCGGGGCGATCAGCTATATTCTTAAGAATACATCGCCCGCCGAATTGGCCGCCGCAATCCGCAGTGCTCAGGCAGGTCAGACGATGATTTCGTCCGCTGCAGCTCAAAAATTAGTGCATCGCCAACCGCGTGACGATCAGCCCAACGGCGACGATCTGACGAGACGGGAGCTGGAGGTATTGGCATTGATGACAGCCGGCTTGAGTAATGGCGAAATTGGCCGGCGTTTGGTAATCCAACCCTCGACAGTCAATTTTCACGTAGGCAATATTTTGTCTAAATTGGAAGTTTCCAACCGTACTGAAGCAGTGGCCGTGGCCGTGCAGTTGGGCCTCATCAAGTAATTGCCGGAGTTGGGCACAACCACATACGCGAATCCATTACGAAGCAGACAATAACAGATAGTCGTTGATGCTATTAGCTGAAAACTATCAGATCTAATAGGTAATTACCTATTAGTTCTGCTGATCTTTTTATTAGGCACATGCGCCATACTATGCATAACATGTCTGACGTAAAGATGCGACCTCTGGGGGTTTTTGTGGCTACTGCTGATAAGGCCGAATATGCAGCTTTGCGTTTGGTGTTTGAACAACAGGATGGGGTCAGTGTCGTGGGTGCTGCTAAAAACACCCACGACGTATTAGAGAAAATCGGTGACTCTGGCGCCGACCTCTTACTGTTGGATTGGGAACTGCCAGGTCAGAGCGAAATAACGCCTAATGGCAGTAAAAAGTCGTCTGGGTTAGCAGTTCCCGATCTAATTGCCTCTTTGCGCTTAGAAATGGATTGTCTGCATGTCGTTGCCCTGAGTATTGAGCCGGAAACCGAGCAAGTGGCTCTTGCCGCCGGGGCAGATGTCTTTGTGTGCAAAGCGGGTCCGCCGGAAAAGATGTTGGCGAACTTGATCATTCAGACGGGAAATCTCTAAAGCGCTATTTTTCTCCTCTTTCCAATGCTGCACCAGGCTGGGCCACCGGCCTGGTGCAGGTTTTTTTGGGGGGACGACGATGGACGGACGACGATGGACGATGGTCAGCGTGACGGGTCAGGTTGACGACGTTAATCTGATTTTTCGGGTTTGTCTTCAATTGGCGCTTCATACAGTGCTTCCTCTTCTCGCAACCAGGTTTTTTGTGGTGAAATCGCATTGCGCATTGCTTGAAGTTTGGCCGTCAATTTTTCGGCGTTCCGATAGGCTTGGCGAAGAGGTGTGACGTCCTGTAGGTAATTTCTCCGGCTTATTAGATGTTGGCAGGCGACTGTTTCCAATACGGATCGAATTGCCATGCCCAGGAACCGGGCCTGTTCCGCGTCTGTCTGACCTGTAGAACCTTCAGCAATATTGAGAGCAATAGAAGTCGCCGCACGTGTCATTTGCGATTTCAAATTGTACATCTCGTTTGGCGGTAACAGTTCTGCAATCTCGTAAATTAAATCATTATATTCCAGTGACAACTGCCATACTTCTAGCCTTTCGAATTTAAATGGCATTCTTACTCCTGTTGGAAGATGAACGACGATGGATGATCGACGACCAGTCAAGAATTGATTCGTCCTCGATATATCTCTCTGTACCCTAGATTCATCTTCATCGGTCAATTATCCTGGACTGAACTACCCTGACTACCGTCCATCGTCGATCGTCTGTCGTCTTTCACCCGCAGCGCTTCTCAAGATCACGAATGTGCTGACCAATCTGCAGAATTTTTTCCGCACTGAAAGCTGGATCGTCGGGAGCCAGGCGATAGGTTTCGCGCCAGGCGGTGATTGCATTTTTGCACCATTTCATGCCCTGGTCAGGTTCTGCACGCCATTTGGCTTCGTAGGCGAGTGCCAGATCGTGATGGGCGGACGTATAGTTGGGTGATAGGGTGATGGCTTGTTTTGAGGAGGCGATGGCCGCGTCAAAGTCACCAGCGGCGTAATAAACGTTGGCCAGCCCATTATGCGCGGAGGGATTGTTTGGGTTTAGGGCGACGATGTGTGCAAACATGCGCGCTGCTTCGGCATAATACTTTTCGCTGCCTGCTTCGTCGTGGCGGGCATGGGCTACTTGGGCCAGGGTTTTGGCGATATAGCCGCGTAAGGCCAGGGCATTGGCATCCAAGGGATCGGTGTGTTCGGCGGCGCTGCGCGCTTTGGCCAGGCGATCCAACGCGCCATCGAAGTCACGATTATCTATCAGTTCCACGGCCAGGCTCTGCTGCAGCCAGGCGATGGCTTCAAAAGCAGCGGAATAATCGGGATCGGTATTGCCTGCTTCTTGGAAGTAGTTGATGGCGGCATCATAATCGCGGCGATAGGCGGCCAGCATGCCCAGGCGGTAGGATGCTTGCGGTGAAGTGGGGACACCTTGCGCGGCCGTTTCGCGTTGGGCGGCGAGGACCTCTTTAATCTGCCGGCTGGCCTGCTCCGAAGGTGGACGAACGCCATGTGAGTACACCACCTGGGTGTCGACGCCTTCATGCTCAGTCAACCATTCGGTAAATTCGTCTATCCCTTCTGAACCGACGAAGATGAAGGTATTGGTGATTTCCTGTCGTTCGACATAGCTGCCGGCAATGTTTGTCTCTTCAAAGCGTTCGATCAAGTTGGTAATTGCCTGAGCGCTGTCGCCGATGGCCACCGCACCGCCGGAGATTTCACCGATTTCGGTGTGATCGCCAGCTACTGCTTTTTCGATGTTTGGAAATTGGTCGTCAGACTTTTGTTGGTTGCCCATTTTGAAACCTCCGGAATAAGGAAAACGGCAAACGGTCTTTACCGTTCTATGATGATAAAGGATTCACCGGCGGCTTCCATCATCGCCAGCCGGGTGTCTATTTCGGCGGTGGCTTCTTGGATGGTGCCGTCGAAGCCGCTTTCAGCAAAGAACTGCCGCATTATTTCGGCCGTTTTGGCGAGTTCGGCATCACCGGCCGGATAGAATATAGTCATGCCCACACCGTTTGGGTAGCCGGCGACAGCGAGTAGTTCGCGCGCGAGATCAGGATCAAATGGCGCATCGGGTAAAAGATCGATAGGATCACCACCGACGAAGCCCGTGATCTGGGTGCTATCTAGACCACTGGCGGCTGCAACCTCAGGCCAGTTGACCGCGTTCAGCATCGCTTCTTGTACGCGCGTATCGGCTAGAGCACCGCCGCCGCTGTTGACAAAGATCTGATTATCGGGTCCGGGTCCGACTCCTGACCCTCCTAATTCTGGCGGCCAATTTTCGGGCAGGACGCCATCTCTTTCGGCCTGGTCACGTACGTCGAACATCCAATCCCAGATATCCAACTCTTCGACAACAGGAGGCAGCATTTCGATGGGATAGGCCTGGCGCGGATCAAGACCTCCCACCGGCGATAACTGTTCATTGGGCATAGTGAAATAGAACATTCCGGCAGGGACATCATCTGGGTCGTCTAGTACGGTAGGGTCGAAGGACACGGCAGGTTCTATTTTGGCGCGTCCTTCGAGAACTATGAGTAGGGTAATGTCACGGTTGTCTGGAAGATAAGTGATTGCGAAAACGGTTCCTTCCTTAATAATCCTCGCGCTGCCTGTATATATAACTGTATATTCGGCGGGACAAGGGCCATTGGTGTAGGCTTGCCCAACAGCCAGGCAGCCCAGGGGTGTTCCTGAACCGGACAGATTATTGCATTTTTCCACGCGAAAATTGAAATTGGTGTTCCTAAAACAGAATATTCGACCAGGCCAGCAATCGGAGAAATTGATCTCCGCCACGCCGGAACTAGAGGTTGAAACGGCATAATCTTTTTCAAATGGATGCCAGCCCGTTTGGTTGAAGATTGGAAGAGAAGACAAGGATGCCTTTCCATATCGGACAAATGGTTTAACGCGCGTAAACTGATCGCAGCCCTCAGTACGGTCACTTTTCCCTGGTGTGCAATCCGGCTCTGTTTTGGGTTTGCAGGTTGTTAAAAGAAGGGGCAAGAAGCAGAAAATGATTAAGAACAATACTAGGTGGGTTTTCTTTTTATACATGTTAGTTACCTCCGTGAGCAGCTCAACCTTCGGCAATGATTTGATAAATGTTTGCGGAAGATTATTCGCCGGCGCGTATTTTTAAGGATTGCCAGTTCATATACCATCGTGCGGCGAGTAAAACACCGGTGACAATACCCAAAGCCAATACGATGCCGGCCAAAGCCGAATCAATTACGGCAAAATAGTGAAACCAGCGGTCAACTTCAAGAATTCGGGCAAAGAGAGCTCCACCCACATTATGCTGCCATTCTTGTTTGAAAAAGTAACCGCCCCAAGTCGTAATCAGACTATATGCTTTATCATCATAAAAAATAAAAAAGGTTTGTATGAGAGCGAAGACGACTCCAACTGTGGAGAAACGCAGCAGCCATTGGCTGGTGCGTTGACGCCAACCAGCCATGGGTTGGTCGTAGATCGCGAATGCGAGCGCTGCACCGGCTGGTAATGCCATGAGATGTGAGAGCCAATTCGTGACCAACTCGGGAAGTACAAGCGTGCTAACAAATATGTGCATGAGCGAAAAGAAAAGGGCGCCTAAGAGTAGGGCGGGGAGCAACGGCCGTTTCCCAATCATTTTCCCATCCTTATCTCTCACCTTCAGGCGCACAAAATTGGTTAGGAGCACGCCAAGAGTAAGCGCGCCTCCGAGTAAGAAGCCGGCCGGGAAATTGACGTAGAAAAACTCACCACTCCTCTTAGTGATAAAGATGGCCAGGAAAGCACGCCATAAGGCCAGGAAGAGACCGGCGCCCAGCGCACCGCCTGCTGTGAGTGACCAAATATATGCCCTGTCCCTGGAGAAGAGACGGCGGAAACGCCAAAACCATATGGCCAGGCGGTCGGATAATGGCCGTTGCTTGTTCTTCGCTGCGATATGTTCGTTGGCCGCAGATAAGGTGCCGACCAATTCGGCCATGCGCCCACGGTCGATGACATTTTTGTGCCATAGATCATCAACTCGCACCAAGGCATCGCGCTGCTGGTGTTGATTCTCACCTGTAACCTGCTCATAGGCAGCCATGAGGGCCAGGATTGCCGTCTCACGCACAACCGGGCTGTCATGGTGAGCAACGGCCGTCCAGGTAATTGGTCCAACGCTGAAATCAGGCGGCGGCTGGGGCAGCTTATCATCCAAGATGCCGAGTAAACCTTCTGCGCGGTGACGGTCGATCTTGGCGCCTTTCTGACCAGCATCCTCGGGCCTCATATTTTCAATTCTTTGCAGCAGTTGGCGCGCATCGGGCATCTTCAACTGCATCAACCAGGGTTCAACAGGCATCGCTTGGGCCACGGAAGATCGCAGCAGGAGCAGTGATTTCAAGGGATCATATTCCGGCTTGTGTTTTTGGATCAGCCGCAGTTGTCCGCGGTTGGCCAGGGCATCATAGACGATCCAGGCGCGCCAGATGGCATTAAGCTGTTTTTTGGCTTCCAGGTTCTTTTCAAATTCCGGCCCGGCAGCACGACCAGCGGCATTAGAGATACTGTTGCTGGCAAAGGCGAATGAATATTGATTGTCCGTTTTATGGGTGATGAGGATACCAGCGCGCACCATTTCTTCCATAGCAGTGCTGATTTCGGCCGTGTTGGTGCCGCTGATGGCGAGGCTTTCTGCGGTTGACCAGAAATTGTCCAAATCAGCTAACATGGCGCGGGAGATGGGCAGGACCAGTTTCTGTGCCGGCTCTGAGACCCTGGCTAATAACTGCCGAAAATGATCATCAAGGATGTAAATGGCCCCTTTGTTGTTGCTTATTTGCCAATAGAGCTGCTCGTCGATGGTCGGAATCTTCTTTTTTTGCGCCGCTTCATACAGTCGGTAACAAACGATTTGCAGGTCGGCGGGCAGAATACGCCCATCATCCTGGCTTGACAGCCGGTCGAGATCTGGCAGAAGGAACTGTTCTATGATGTCATGGTCGCTGTCAAAATAAAAATTGGGGCGCTCTTGATCCTCGTGCGACAGCTCCGCGGGCCGTTCAATGGCCTGCTGTGCCTCTTGATAGTCCAATCCTTGCAGCTCAAGCGAAGTTGTGCCCAGATCGAGCAGTAGATCGCGCCATTGGGCATATAGATCGACTAATATATCCTTGCGGATTGAAATGAGGATATGGCATTGGTCCTGTGGAATCTGGTCGATGATCTGGTGTATTTCCTGACGAAGCTCATGTCGGGCAGCCGAGTTGACATCGGGCATGAAGGCGCGCTCAAATTGATCGAGAATAAGTACTATGCGCCGACCTGTGGCCGTGATCAGCTGCTGGATGATTTCGGCCGGCGAGCTTTCTTTGTCCGGGTATAGGTCCTGTCCGGCGGCGCGGGCCTGGAGTTCGCGGTGAAGGGTGTGTGTGGGACGGCCGTAATCTTGCAAAATGGCGTGTAGTGCGTTGTTCACATAGAGGGCAGGAATGATGCCCGCGGCAATGAGCGATGTCTTGCCCACATCGGCAAGACCGTAGAGGACAACTGTTTGACGATGATCATCTACTAGATAGCGCAGAATGTCGTTGATCTCTTGTTCACGACCGGCGAAAATGGGCCATTCAAGGGGACTAAAGGGACGGTCAGGCAGGTAAGGCTGTTTTTCGACGGCCGTTAGCGGCTTTTGTCGCTGGGCATCATCGGGCAGGGCCTTGAAGTTGTACTGGATGATTTTGTCGCCCAGGACTTTGTCCCCTTTAACCAGGTCGCCGAGAATCTTCTGCCAATTCTGCGTCTTGTTGCCGTAGATGATGTCCCCGGAAGGGGCGTATGTTGGATCGCTGTCTGCTTTTTTTGAACTATCAGCTCCCATGACCAAGTCCTTATGAAACTCCCGCTGATCACGACGTGTATGATACACAATATAATAAAACGGCCGTGCTTGTCAAGATAGTCAGGGATGGTCAGGATGTTGGAAAACAACTCTGTATGGTGTGGTGGCGTAAGGGCAGATTTTCTGAAAATAGAAAGATGCCAACTATCGGAAAAGTTGGCATCTTGGGTTAGGGCAGCGTCTCCGCTAAGTAGCCATCTATTTGACCTTGGGTCATTGGCCCGCGGTGGATGGCTGTGATTTTACCCTCTTCGTTGACGAAGAAGGAGGTGGGCAGGATACGGCCGACGCCGTAGTTTTCGGATGTGGCTTTGCCGTCATCCATTAAGGGTGTAAATGTCAGCCCGAATTCGTCGAAAAAGTCTTTGACTTCGGTTGTGGTTTCATCTTGATCCAGGGCCAGGACGACCAGACCGTCATCCTTATATGTTTCGAAGGTGTTTTGCAGATGGGGCATTTCGATGCGGCAGGGGCCACACCAGGTAGCCCAATAGTTGATGATTAAGGGGGATCCCGCGAATTCTTGCAGCGACACTTGGCCGCCTTCGAGATCAGCCAGGTTGAAGTTGTAGATCACGTCACCAACTTGTAATGGTGGGCCGGTTTCAGGGAAATCGATCTGGCTGGTCGTGGCCGCACTGCCGGCCGTATCGGCCTGCGCGGGTAATTCTTGGTTAGAATTTATTGGGTTCAAGCCATATACGAAAATTAAAGTCACAATGATCAATACAACCAGGCCACCGCCTAAGAGCAGCCAATTTCGGCCAGCTGGTTTTGTTGTTATTTCTGTTTCATTTGTTGACATAAAAACTTCTCCTATTATAAAGCGGCGAGTGGCGTGGGCTTTGGGCAAGCGGAAAAGACTATAAAACATCTCAGAGGTTTTGTTGGAGGTTTTTCAATATGTGGGAATAAAAACCTCTGAGGTTTCTACTTATCGGTGCGCCGTTGAATGGGTCATACGCCACTCGCCACTCACCGCTCGCCTCGATCTATTACTCTGACGCAGCAGCAAGGGTGAATTATACGTTTTATTAAGGTTGGGTTTAGGAATTTTGATGGGCTTTCTGTTTTTCGCAGAGGCAAAAAGTCGGATTCCATAGTGATACCCGACTTTTTGCAATGCGGCACGACGACGAGATCGCTTATATGTCGTAAGTCTTACCGGCCTCTGCTCAAAAGGAGGAAGATTTTATCATTAATAGGATAGCCTGGTTTTCTTACGGAATGTATTACGATGGACGAACGACGATAGAAGATGGTACTTCGACACTTCGACAAGCTTAGTGTACGGGGAAGAGCAAAAAAGCCGGATTTCTTAGCGAAGCCCGGCTTTTTTGTTGTTGTAACCGCGACCATAAAGATCGCGGTTACAAGGATAAGGTAGCCGCCCTGCTACCGGAATCCACGAATGGAGGGGAAGAAGATTGTGTAGTATGGGGCCTGAACGATGTGAATGCTCACTTCGGACCAGTCGCCTACGGGATAGCCGTCGTCATCCTCACCGGAGGCAGTGGCGCGGCTGCTGAAGACGTCACCGGACTGGCCGCCGATGTAAGTGGTCATGCTGCAGGTTATCGACTCGCCAGGTTTTATTGTGGCCGGCAAGGCGGGCGCACAGTTAGCGGCGATGCCTAGGTAGACGGTGTCGTCTAAAGAGTTGACGGTTACTTCATCGGCCACACTATCGTTCAGTATGGTCACGGTGAAGGCCACATCGCCACCCGGAGCTGTAACTTGCTGCGGATTGACTGTTTGAGTCACCAATAAAGATGAGGGTGTATCGAGAACCAATACACTGTCGCCGGCCGTGTCGCTGACAGCATGGCCGTCGTCGTCAGTGCCCAGGACGGTGACTTGACTGCTGTGCAGATCATCCATCTGGCCACCGATGTAGCGGGAGAAGGTGCAGTTGTAGGTGCTGCCGGGGTTGAGGGTAACGGCCGTTCCGGCAAGACATTCGGCTGTTACATCGCCAAAGGTATTGTCCTTGATCTGGTCAATCGTCACGCTGTCGGCCGTACTGCTGTTGTGTATATCGACTGTGAAAGTGACATCGTCGCCCGGCTCGTAGACCTGATCCGGTCCGGCGCGTAAATCGACCTTGATTGATGAGGCGACATTGTCGATCTGCACCTGTTCGCTGTCGGAATCGCTGACAGCCTGGCCGTCGTCGTCCGTCCCGGAGACGGTGACGGTGTTGTTGTGGATGTCGCCGGTCTGGCCGCCGACGTAGCGCGTGAAGTCACAGGTGAAGGTCTCGCCTACCTGCAGCGTTTCTGGGCCGGTGGGTAGACATTCGGCCGTTAAGTCGCCGTAGACATTATCGGATACGGTTTCGATGGTTACTTCATCTACCAGACTTGTGTTTTTGACCGTGATGGTGAATGTTAAATCTTCACCCGGTTCCAGCACTTCACTCTTGGCCGCATCTTTCTCTACCTTGATTGAGGAGGGGATATCCAGGATATGCACATCCTCGTCGGAGGTGTCGGTGAGCACATTACCCTCTTTGTCCTCAGCGGTGACCAGTACCTGATTGTAATGCAAGTCGCCACCGCCGCCGCTGATATACTCTGTGAAGCGGCAGGTGAAGGTCTGTCCGGCAGGTACTTCGACGGGGAGATCGCATTCGCTATTGAGATTGCCGAAGTAGGAATCATCAATGTCGGTGACGATTATTGGACGAATGGGGCCGTTGTTCCAGACATCGATAATGAACTCGACATCGCCGCCCGGCTCCCAGACTTCGCTGGGCTCAACATCCTTATTGACTTTAATTGAAGCGGGTTCGGCCGTATTGGTGATGGTACAGCTTTTCTGCTGGCCGATGTCGATACTGCCATTACATTCTTGGGAGTAGGTTGCTGTGTAACCTGCCGGACCGCTTTCAATCACGTTGTAGCTGCCGGGATTGAGGGTTACGGCCGTTCCGGAGCTATTGCCAGGGAAGGCGTTGGGCGAAACATCTGTGCCGTTGACGTGCATCGTGAAGTCGGAGGGTGTATGAGGTCCACCAAAATCGACCAGGTTTTTAATTACTGTTAACTGTGGCGCTACGTCGTCATTGGTAACCGTGCAGGTCTTGTGTTGACCAATGGCAATTGAACCAGCACAATCTGCAGAATAGGAAGGTGTGTACGCAGGTGGGCTGGATTCATCGACATTATAGGAACCTGCATCGAGTGTGACGGTTGTACCTGTGGTATCACCAGGGAAGTTTGGTGTGGAAACATTCGTACCGGCGACAAACATATTGAAGTCAGAGGCAACGGCCGTTCCGCCATTGTCATTGACGACATTCTTGATGACGGTTAATTGAGGGGCAATATCATTGTTGACATTAACCGCCGTGTTGGCCAGGACACAGTTAAAGCCATCGCTCACGAACAAATTCAAAGTGCTCGACCCGTTTCCAGAGCAGCTCATATTCGGGTTAAGGGAGGTAACGGGGTAGACGGAGCAATAAGCGCCGCCGCTGTTGGTAACGGTCCAATAGTACGTCATCGGGTCGTTATCCGGGTCGACCGCAGTGGCATCAGCAAGAGGTGTTGTCGAGTCCGGAGCGACATAATAAGGTCCGCCGGCGCTAACCACCGGTGCGCCGTTTGAGGGTGCAAATCCCGAATCTAATCCCATGTAAGAATCTAGTACACTGTCGAGATAATTGGACACACGTGCTTCGAGTATGTAGTTCCCTGAGGTAACAAACGTATATTCCCAACCAGTCCATGGGGTTGAGCCAAAGTCGCCGACGCACAGCACGCTGTTGAAGAATAGCTCCGCAACGACTTCACTTCCGTCCTCAGACAGGATGCGAACGTAAGCATTGTCATCATAAGGCAAGTAGTCCCCAGCCTGGAAAAACGCCGCGCCGGAGATCGTGTCGCCAGCCTGCGCAGTTATTGCCTGTGATACGGTGGTGTAAGATCCTGGGCCATCTGTTTTCAGCAGTGCAAAGTAACTGCCGTCATTGGCTGTTTTTCCTTGCCCACTGGTGGTCACGTCGGCCGTTCCGCCAGGGGGTATCGTAACATCCCAATCAGTAAAATCGCCTAGCTCAAAGCCCTCGTTATTCAATACGATGACCGCCGCAATAACGGCTGAAGAGATGATCAACAATAGGATCAATGCTGACAATACGACAAAAACATTCTTTTTCTTTTTCATTATCAGGCTCCTTGGCACATACTCACCAACTGACACTAAACGAAAACAAAAGGCGCTTGCCAAACTGGATTAATTCATACACCTCCTTTGCCCGCCAATCAGCCGGCTGCTGGCCTCCCTGAATGACGCAGCAAACAATCTTGGCCAAATTCATGCTGCCAGGGTTAAACAAACCGCACAAGACTGGCCCACCTGCCTTAGTACACTGGCACATTGATTACTAATCCGAATTGTTCTCTTTCTGCGTCAGCAAGGCGTCACCGACAATCCGAATTGCACCCTTCGATTTCACGATTGTCTTAATGGCTATTCACACTCAACCACGGCCAATATCGACATTGATGCACACTTAAGTCTAGGTAAGCAAGCTTACAGTGAAGCTTACGGCACCGGGTGCGATCAAAATTGGTGTAAAGGGGAGCATCCGCGAAAATCGGGGGATATGCAAAAATGGCCAGATTGTAATGAAGTAAGCACCTGCTTGAATGTAATCGTATCCTTTTAAACGGATGGAACGGCGATGATGCTTTTGAGGGTCGTAAGCCATGTTAATTTCCTGCATTTTGTAGGGGCTGGCCTTGTGCCTGCCCTTTTTCTACCCGCCCAGATGTTGGGTGACCCAAGAGGGCGACCACAAGGGTCGCCCCTACGGGTTGGGGGGAATTGACGGCCGTTTCCAGGACTTGTTAAATGTATTTGATGGCGCGTCGGGGTGTAGTTTGTCTTCATGCCAATTGACTGGATTGTCGTTGATATATATCCGAATTGCGTTTAGGGATCGTTCATTGCGGATGATGTGTTCATAATAATTTCGCTGCCACAATCGTTTGTCAAATGGTTCCCAATTGTGTTCCTTCACACCCTTGATGTATTGGTTGGTGCTAATTGATTTTAATGCGCCAAGAACGTTGCCCAACAGTATTGGATTATTTTGCCGGTTGTAATCGGTTTTGGTATTAAAAAGGATGCCATGTAAATGGTTTGGCATTAGTCCGAAGGCATCTAGATTGATGGCTGGGAAGCGATCATGTAGTGCAAACCAGCATTCTATTACCATTTCTCCGGCAGGTGATGGAACCATGACACCATTTTGAATATTGCCTAGGCGACATTCGCCGTGATTAATACAGATTGTAATGAAGTAAGCGCCCGCTTGACTGTAATCGTATCCTTTTAAACGGATGGAACGGCGATGATGCTTTTGAGGGTCGTATGGCATTTTTGTTTCCCATGTAGGGGCTTGCGCCTTGTGCCTGCCCATCTTGTGCCTGCCCATCTTGTGCCTGCCCATCTTGTGCCTCCCTTTGTGCCTGCCCTTTTTGTCAATGTCTGTTCTTAAGCAGCCACGTTTAGGGTGACCCAAGAGGGCGACCACAAGGGTCGCCCCTACGTGTTATACTCTTTCATGGTTTGGGCGAGTTGGGTTAGGCGGGATTTTACGGCCGTGTGGATATCTGCTGCATCGCGGCCGGTGAGCACTTCTAGACCCTGGTCGATGCTGCTGACGGCCCAGATGTGAAATTTGCCATCGCGCACAGCTTCGACTACGGCGACGCGCAGCATGAGGTCTTCGCCGTTGGCAGTGGGGATGAGCACGCCTTGTTCGCCAGTTAGCCCTTGCTCCTTACAGACCTGGTACCATCCCTCCACCTTTTGGGTCACGCCGCCGATGGCCTGAATTTCGCCCCACTGATTGACTGAGCCGGTGACAGCGATGCCTTGATTGATGGGGATGCCGGAGAGGCTGGAGAGCAGGGCATATAGTTCGGTGGAAGAGGCGCTGTCGCCGTCGATGCCGCCATAGTTTTGTTCGAAAGTGACCTGCGCCGAGAGGGAGAGGGGCATATCGCCGGCGTATTGACCCCCGAGATAGCCGATGAGGGTAAATAAGCCTTTATCGTGGAGGCTGCCCGCTAATTCCGCTTCGCGATCGATTTGAATAACGCCTTCTTTGCCTACATAAGTACGCGCGGTGATGCGCGAGGGATGGCCGAAGGCGTGTTCGCCGATTTGGCGCACGGCGAGCCCGTTAATCTGTCCGGCGATGGCACCACTGCTGGTGACGAGCTGCTTGCCTTCCATTAAATGTTCACGCATGCTGGTCTCGATGCGGTTTTGCAAATATTCGCGATTGTCGATCGCTTTTTCCACGTCATCAACAGTAACTTGATCACGTCCTTCAGCGCCGGCCCAAAAGCAGGCTTCACGTACCAGGTCGGCGATACGGCCGAATCGCGTGCTGAGTTTGTTTTGCGTTCCGGCCAGACGCGAGCCGTATTCGATGACCCGGCCAACGGCCGTTTTCTCCAAATGCAGCAAACCCTCTTCATGGGCGCGGCTGGCGATGAAGGTGGCATACTCCTGCTCATTTTCCGCGGTGCGGGCTACGGATTCATCAAAATCGGCCATCACCTTGAACGTTGCGGCAAAATCTTCATCCTGGCCGTGCAGCATATAGTAAAGGGAGGCCGGTCCAATCAGGATGACCTTTAAATTTAGAGGAATCGGCTGAGGATCGAGCGAGCGGATGGCACGGCCGCCTCTGGTAGCAGGATCGTCAGGGCTGATCAGTGCGCCAACTAAAGCGCGTTTGAGTGCTTCCCATGCGCCGGGCTCGGTGAATATGTCGCGCGCGCGTAGGACGAGATAGCCGCCATTGGCTGCATGTAAGGTCCCGGCTCGAATAAGAGTAAAGTCAGTGACCACAGCGCCGCCAGTGCGCGATTCATGTTCTACACGGCCCAATAAGCGGGGCATGCTGGGGTTGAATTCGACGATTACCGGGGCATGTTCGCTGCGCTGATGATCGACCAGGACATTAATCTGGTAACGGCGAAAGCGTTCCGGGGGGCTGCCGTCAACATCTTCATCTTCATCGGAGCGGAATAGATCGACATTATCGAGAATGTCCTTATGCACGCGCTCGAGATAGGCGGTCATCTGCTCCAGGTCAATGCTTTGTTCTTTAATTTCGGTCATAGCCACGTCCACCACAGAACTGGCCACGCGCCGTTTTAACTCCTCGAGTTCATCTTCGGCCATCTTTTCGAGTTTCCGCGCCTGGTAAATGGTTTCGTTGAGCTCATGTTGTAAACTGTGGAAAACATCCTTCCAGGCTGTTTTTTCTTCGACACTCAAGGCGGCGAATTCCTGCTGCTGAAGGGGCTTGCCTTCGCGGGCGGGGACGATGTTGAGACCTTCGGCGGAGGTGGCGATAAAGGCGTTGACGCCCAACGCTTTGTTTTGAAGAGCGACGAAGAGGGCTTCCCGTTTATCAGACATGACATGCTGGATTTCCAAAACGGCGTCGCGGAAGGCTTGATTGTCAAATGCGCGGGCAATTTCTCCGCGCATCCGGTGGATTAATTTGCCTAATGCATCACGGAAGAAGCCGGCTTTTCCAGCGGGCAGTTCGATGGCTACCGGTTTATCAGGTTCGGTAAAGTTGTGTACATAGACCCAGTCGGATGGCACAGGGTCGTGGGCGGCACGATCTTCAACGTATTTTTGGATGGCGGTGGTGCGGCCGGTGCCCGAAGCGCCGAGGACGAAGATATTATAGCCGGCCATTTTCATGTTTAGACCGAATTCGATGGCCTGCACGCCGCGCGGCTGGCCAATGATGCTGGTGGCAGGGGTTAATTCGGACGTTGTGTCAAAGCTTGCCTTGCCGGCATCAAATGAACGACGTAGTTGATCAGGTTCTAGTGCAATTGGCATCCTTACTCTCCATTGTAATGCGATTTGGTAAATCGCCGGCTAGCGATTTGCCAAATCGCGCTACAGTTTGTTCGCGAATAGGTCTTAACACGGACGAGAACCGATGTACGCAGAAAGAAAGAGGAATAGATCCGCGTATTCAGTTCTTGTCGGCGTACGAAATACTCCTGCTATTAATTGTACGCGGACGAGAGCGGATGGTCGCCGAAAGGGAATTATTTGGAGGTTAATAAATTTATACGGATATCGATAAGTTAGGCATCCTCAGATGCCGTTCGAGTGCCCGTGCGCATCTGTGGATGCGCACTAATCTCAGATGCCGTTTGAGTGTCTGTGCGCTTCTGAGGATGCGCACTAATCTCGATAACAGTATTTATCAAGAAATCTCCAATACTTTCCGCTTTTTCTACTCTTGTCCGTGTCCTTTATACTTTTTAAAACCAGCCTAGTACAGTGTCAAGGCTCCAAACTGCTCAAGATATGGCGGCCAGAAGGGTGAATGCGCTGATGATCATGGTGTAGTTCTGGCCTTGCTCACATTGATATACGGCGTTGACTGTTATGTCCTTAGGCTTGAAAACCGCAAGGATAATGTAATTCAAATTGAGGAAAATTGCCACTAGAAGCGCGATGGGGGTTTGGAAGCCGAAGACGAGCCCAATACGCAGAACAGCCGGCCATTGTTATATAGTTAAGATGCCAAATAAGATGTTCATGTTGTGTTATCTTCGGGTAGTGTAATTTTTAGATTGGTTCAATCTCGAAGATTGAACCAATCTGTTTGCGTTCTCTGATATAATGTAAATGGAAATCGCTGCTGTTGTGGATACGATCTGGTGACTGGATGGTGACGGTTTTGTGAGGTGAATCATGGTTAGGAAGGTTGTGCTTTTTTCGTTACTTATTGTTTTGACTGCTGTCGTGTCGTTGTTTTTACAGCAGCCGCAAACTGTATCTGCGGCTGATTCGCATTGGCGGGCGAAGTATTGGAATAATCGTGAATTGAGTGGTGATCCCGATCTTGAACGGGATGAAGAGGCGATCAATTATGATTGGGGCGATGGCTCCCCTTCTTCAAAAATCAATGATGGTGATTTCTCGGCGCGCTGGACACGTAAGGTGTGGTTCAATACGGGCACCTATCGTTTCACGGCGACGATGGATGATGGGATGCGCGTCTGGGTCGATAAAACCTTGATTCTTGACTACTGGCATGACAGCCAGGTGCATTCTGAGAGCACAGATATGTTCTTGAGTGCCGGTGAATATGAAATTAAGGTGGCGTATTACGAGGCCAAGGGCAAGGCTGTGGCCAAGTTTTCCTGGGCGGCGGTGAGCGGCCTGCCGCCGGTTCCGGTCGAACGCTGGCGCGGCGAGTATTTCAACAATATGACTTTGACCTATCCGCCGGTTCTGGTGCGCGATGATAATACGGTTGATTTTGACTGGGGCTCGGGATCGCCTGGGAATAATATCCCCAATGACCGTTTTTCAGCGCGTTGGACGCGAGCGGTATCGATGGATCCTGGGCATTATCGCTTTACTATCTTAACCGATGATGGCGTGCGTTTGTGGGTGAATGATCAACTGCTGATCGACAAATGGCATGATAATCAGTCGATCACGTATACGGCCGATACTGCGATCCCCGGCGGGGTGACGCCTATTCGCCTGGATTATTATGAACATGAAGGGGCGGCGCTGGTGACGTTAACGGCCGTGCGCTTGGATGGGCCTGCTGAGCCTGTCGAAGCACCGCCAACTATGCCGCCTGAGCAGACGCTGCCGGAAGGGCAAACGGCCGTTGTCGCCAATGCCCAGTGGCTGAATGTACGCTCTGAACCGGCAGTTGGGGATAATGTAATCGCTGTTGTTGGGGGTGGACAGGTTGTAACGTTGATCGGCCGTAATGGGGGCTGGATCAAGGTGCGCTTGCCTTCAGGGATTGAAGGATGGGTTGGGTCTAGTTATTTGGCCAGTAATGTCGATTTCAGTACGCTGCCGGTGGTTAACTAGGTCTCCCAGTTGTCTAGCTTAAGTCCAGCAACACGGCCGAATTCTCTACTGTTTGCGGTAATGAGGGTTAAGTTGTTGGCAACGGCCGTGGCGGCGATAAGCAAATCGTTGGGACCGATTGGTGTTCCTCGATGCGCCAGATCAGCCCGAATTTGACCATAAGCATTAGTACAGGCGTCGTCAAAGGGAATTGAGACATAGGGTTCAAAAAACCTGTTCAGCAGGCGTAGGTTTTCGGCTGCTCGTGAACTATGATATGCGCCGTAGGTTAGTTCCGCCTTCACGACTGAGCAAAGCATGATTTCTAACGGGTGATGCCCTTTGAGATGAGCTATGAGAATTGGAGAACTGTTATTTAGGATACGAATGCAGGCGTTGCTATCGAGCAAATACATGGGTATTTATGCCTGTTTTGGATCCAATGAATCGCGCAGTTCGTATTCGCCTTGGGACGGCCGTTCTAAGGGTTCGCCTTGCCATCCGCCAACCACCTCCTCGAAATAGCTTTCAGGCCAGTCAGGGGCCATTTCCCGTTTTACCAAAGCGGCCAGGTAACCAGAAACACTCATTTGTGATGCTGCAGCTTCTTTTATTATTCGTTCGGCCAGTTCGTTTGGAACGTAGAAGTGGAGTTGGGGCATTTGTATACCTCTTGATAATGTGTAGGAATATATGTGCTATATTTGGATTGTAGTATTTTGAGCTAATTTTGTCAATATGGTATGGGGTAGAATCGATAGGGATAGAGATTGAGATAGAGATGGGGAAGGTTAGCTGAAATTATTTATGAAGTGGGTTAGTTCCTGGCAGCGTTGGGCGATGTAGGCTCCCGGTGTTGGATTGATGCGGGCGACGTAGTTGATGAACATTACGGATCTGGCGGCCATTAAGGTGGCGATTGTTCTCTCATTTGCTGCCGGCCAGTTTCGAATGCTGCTGTATCCTTGTTTGAAAGCGGCTTTCAATTCATTGTACTGATCACGGCGCGTATGGCGTCCATAGTAGAGGGTTACGGCTATGTCTTGTACAGGATATCCCAAGGAAATGTCTTCAAAATCGAGCAGATAAAGCAGGCCGCGATGATAATGGACGTTCCAGTAATGCAAATCACTGTGGATGAGGATCTGGCCCTCTTCATCGGCATACAGGTCAGCGAAAACTTCGTTGGCCTGCGCTATGACTTTATCTAGTAGCGAAATACGTTCAGTCGGGAATAGATGGCTGTACTGCGGGGTATTGTATACGACCGGTTCGTTGGGATAGTAAAAGACTTTGTCCCACTTCTTAGGTTGAATATGTGTTGGCAGCGGGTTCAATGTGGCGGCCTGGATATGCAGCCTGGCCATTGCCTGGCCTAGTTTGTAATAGTTATTGGGGCTGAGGTGTTCAACTAACGGCCGTCCCGGTATCCAGCTAAACAAGGCACAACGCCGGCCGGATGGAACATTGGGTATGGTTACAATTGTTATAAATCCGCCATCGCGGCGGGCTACGGGCTCAACAACAGTGATATCCGGTTCCCGTTTTAGGGCAGCCAGCCAGAACATCTCAGCTTGATTTTCGCGAAAAGTTGTATCTTCGTCAGTATAGATGCGCAATAAAAATCTGTCGCCAGATTTGGAGCGCACCTGAAACATAATGTTGGTGTGGATTATAAAAAACTTGACCCACTGGACTTGCAAATCATATTGTTCAAGGGCCGTAAGAGCGACTTGCCGCAGCCGTCTGATTTTGCCCAAGCGGGTAAGATTGTCGTATGGCTTCATCAGTTTGCAGCACCTAAAACTCGCAGCATGGTCTAGGCAGTAGTCCTAAAGAATGGACCGTGTATGTTCAAGGTTAACCATCACGGCGCATGAGACTGAAGCTCTGGCATGTTGGCCCGGATTCCGGTTGTGAAGCGAGAAAAATAGCCAAGGGCACAACATCTTCCGGCTGTTTTATTCGCTCGCTTGCTCCAAGCAGGGCTTGTATCTCGCTTTCAGACGCTTTGATCATATCGGTTTGGACAGGGCCAGGAATTAATTCATTGACGCTGATATTGTAAGGCGCGACCTCTTCAGCGAGAACCCTGGTCAGCATCCAAAGAGCGGCTTTCGAACAGGCGTAGGATGACCGCTCGGGCGCGCCCCGATGACCCATGCCAGAGCCGATCATGATGATTTTGCCGCCGCCGCGTGCGCGTAAGTGGGGTATGGCGGCCTTGGCTGTGTAATAAGCGCCGAATAGATTGGTGTCGATGACCTGCTTCCACTGCTCAGGATCACTGTCTTCCACTGTTGTATGGGCGCCGGAGATGCCGGCATTGATAATCACAATATCGAGGCCACCGAAAGTTGTTTGCGCAAATTCAAATAGATCCGAGACGGATTGAGGATGCGTAACATCAGTTACCTTAGCAACCGTGTCGCCGCCGGCGAGCCTCATGGCCATCGCCGCTTCCAGGATTTCCATTTCAGTTCGACCGGCACAGACAACGGAAGCGCCTGCGCGACAATATCCGATGCCAATTGCTTTGCCAATACCGCGACCGGCACCAGTGATGACGGCTACTTTTCCAGCTAATGGTTTCATTTTTTGTTCCTTTTATTGAGACGATGGATTGTTGACGATGGACGTTGGACGATAGACGGCGATGTGGTCGGGTCGTCCGCCGTCGGTCGTCAATTCTTCGCCAAGAATTCCAACACATGCTTATTGAATAGTACCGGATTTTCCATATTGAGCATATGGGCGACGTTGGGGATAAGCACTTTTTGACAATTAGGGATCTCGGTTTCCAGTCTGTCGACTAAAAGCAGCTTTTCTTCCAGGTCCAGTTCGCCAACGAGAACTTGTACGGGGATTTGCAGTTCGGCCAGACGGCCGTTTGCGGGTGGGTCGAGATCGATATCATCTATATCGTCCGGTTCCTCCTTCAGAAAGGCCGCCATCTGCATTTCGCGCACCCGTTCTCTGACCTGTGCATTCACTTCATCCGGTGCCCGGTGAGGACCGTCAACCCACAGTTTTAGATTTAACTCTGTGGCCGCGTCCAGGTAACCTTTGTCCAAAAGCAGCTCCTCTTCTGCCCAAAAACTGTTTGATCCGTTCTGAGGGCTGGGTGCCGCTGACACTTGGTGCGCCTAACACCAATGCTTTGACATAGCCGGGATAGGCCAGGGTGAAGTCGAGGGCAATCAAGCCGCCGAAAGAGATGCCTAAGATGTAAGCGGAGGTGATTTCCAGATGATCTAAAAGGGTGCGGACATCTTCATGATTGGCGAAAGTGCCTGAGGGCATATCAGAACGGCCGAATCCGCGCAGGTCAAAGCGAATGACTTTGTAATGTTCGGCAAAAGCAGCAAACTGTTCATCAAACATGCGCGAATCAGCAACGCCGGCATGGATAAGCAGTAGAGGATGGCCACTGCCTTTCATTTCATAATAAAGCTGCGCGCCGTTGATATTGGCGCTTCCTGATGTGGGGTTGATCATTTAATTTGAACCTTTTTATGACAAGAATCTATAGTCACCGATCGTGCATCGTCCATCGTCCATCGCCAATCGTTTGTCGCTCAAACCTGGCTGTGCCGAAAACAAGAGGTGACATGGTCATTGACCATGCCAACAGCCTGCATGAAGGCGTAGCAGATGGTGGGGCCGACGAAGTTGAAGCCTCTTTTTTTGAGCGCTTTGCTCATGGCTTGGGATTCGGCCGTTTGGGCGGGGATTTCGGCCATGGTTTGGAAGTTGTTCTGCATGGGCGAGCCGCCGACGAACTGCCACAAATAATCGGAGAAGGAGCCTTCTGTTTCGAGGATATCCAGGTAGCCGCGCGCGTTTTTAACGGCGGCATTTATTTTTAGGCGATTGCGCACGATGCCCGGGTTAGCCATGAGTTCGGCGATCTTGGCTTCGTCGTAGTTGGCGATTTTGTAGGGATCGAACTGGTCGAAGGCAGCCCAATAATTGTCACGCTTACGCAGGATGGTGATCCAGCTCAATCCAGCTTGAGCGCCGTCCAGAATGAGCTTGGCAAAGAGCAGTTGGTCGTCATATATAGGCACACCCCATTCTTCGTCATGATATTTGACGTAGAGCGGGTCGTCGCCGGGCCATTGGCAGCGGGTTGGGGTTGTCATGGCAGGAGTATACCAGATGGAGTGGCGAGTGAGCGAGCGGCGAGCAGCGGGCGAATATCCTCCAGCAGCGTATGCGCGAGGACCAAAGCCTTATTTTGGTTCAAGGGTCATGACATAATCATAACTTTCGTTAAGATATTCGGATAGTTTGTCCAAATCTTCAAACATCTGATCAGGGATAAGCACATAGCCTTTCATGACTGCCCCATGGGATTTTAAGATTGTTGTGCCAAATTCTTGAATATACTTTTCCTGAACTTGTTTAGAATATCTAAATCCTAATTCACCATCTTTGTTTAGCAAGGAAAACATATGTCCATTTGCAGAGGTGTAGGGTACTGTTTTTCCTTTTCTTTCAAATCTGGGACATTTGGCGACCAACTGATCGTAGAGTGCTAATTTTTCCTGCCACATCATATCGTTTCTCCGTGAATTCTTAAAAGTAAGCCAACAATTTTTACCTTGTCTTCCTATAATAAGGCAACTTCTTTCATTGACCAAGATCACGTTATCTGGCCTGCCGTCCTTCGTCCATCTTCAAATGAGCAATATTCGGGTCGATATTGGGGATCGCGGGCATTACAATGGATAGCATGAAAGCTTGTGATCATGTGATTGTGATATTGCCTTTGTAGTGCTAGATTAAGTGTTTGGCAGTTCGTAATTTAAAATGGATCATAGGTACGAACTGCCAAACCTTGAGGAAATTGGGTTCTACTACATGTTCTTATTTCAGATCAGGAACCCAATTTCACTTAGGCCGATGGAGAAAATTTAATGAGCCCGATTTACCTGTTTGAACTCCTAATATTGGCCGCTATTTGGGGTTCGTCTTTTTTGTTTATGCGTATTGCAGCGCCGGAAATGGGACCAATTTGGCTCATTGAGTTTCGGGTGCTGGTGGCCGGGTTGGTTTTACTGCCGGTATTGGCGCGCATGGGCAAGTTGGGCGAGCTGCGCCGTTTCTGGAAACCCCTGCTGATCTTAGGCATTATCAATTCTGCCATCCCCTTCACGCTGCTGGCTTATGCTTCTGTTTATCTTCCTGCCGGTTTGACCTCTATTCTCAACGCCACTGCACCGCTATTTGGTGTGGTTGTGGCCTTCTTCTGGCTCAATGAACGGTTGACGGTAGCGCGGGGCATTGGCTTCATTATGGGTTTTGCTGGGGTTGTTATTTTGATTGGTTGGGAGAATGGTGCGGGAGCGGGGTTGTCGATTACGGCCGTTCTTGCTGCTCTCCTCGCGGCCGTACTTTACGCTTTTGGGGCACCCTATGCACGTTTGAAATTAGGTGGTGCCGCACCGCTGACCGTGGCCACCGGCAGCCAACTTGGCGCAGCCTTATTCCTCCTGCCTGTTGTGCCTTTCAGCGCGCCGCCGGCGATGCCTTCATTGACGGTTCTGCTGGTTGCCCTGGCTCTGGCTGTGCTGTCAACGGCCGTGGCCTACATCCTCTATTTCCACCTTATTCAAAAGATCGGTTCAAGCAAGGCGCTGACGGTGACATATCTTGTGCCGCTCTTCGCGATGGTTTGGGCTTTTGTCTTCATCGCCGAGCCGGTTACGCCGGCGATGGTTGTGGGTTGTGGGTTGATATTGATGGGAACGGCCGTTGCCAACGAAGTTTTTGTGGGGCGATTTAGAAAATCGCGGGCTGTGCAGTAAGCGCCGGATAAATTACCCGCGTTTTTTTCTTGATTTCTTGCGTAAATGATAAGTTAAGGCTAAGGCAATACAATCTCGTAATTCTTCAACCGCAATTTGATCATCTTCATTAAAAATAATGCTTCTGGTTCCACCGTACTTGAATTCAGTCGGGTATTTTTCCTTGAACGCCGGCACGAGATTCGTTGTACACTTAAAATACATCGCGTATTGATCTTCGTTCTTTTCTTTCCAATCAATCCGGACGGTGCTGCCACTTTTTGTTTGCGGAGTCAGGTAGCTGGGCTCGCCCCATTTCAATGTTTCCTCTAATTCGCCGACGCCTTCTGTTGCTGCTGCCGTTTCTAGAATAAGTTGACGGAGAAATAATAATTTTCTACGCATATTTTCGGGGTAGGATTGGAAAACTGCGGCAACATCAGGGTTTGTTATTTCGATTGGCATATATGGGTCTTTTTGCATGTCATTCTCTGATTTATTGCGGTCGAAAGGCTAAGATAGGCCAAGGAAACATAAAAAGCAAAAATCGTGCATAATTCTTTCCAAAATTTCAGCAGAGAAGCATACAAGTGTCTTTGTTACAGGATCATAAAACGCGATAAGGTGATGCTTCGATTCATTGTTGTTTTCTCTTAAAACTGTGGATTCGCTGCTAAAAACTCTTGCAGCAGACCAGGAACGGCCGAGCCATATTCTTCTCTTAAAGCCGGCAAATGACGAAGCTGCCTCTTATATTTAACGGCCGAGCTGATCGCCCACAAGCGCCGTGCTAACTTGAAGGCAGCCGTTAAATCCTCGATCGTCGCCATGACCGTCCAAGGCTGTAGATAAGCCTGGGCCAGATCATCGAAAAATGGATCTCCCTCGTCCAAGCTGAAACTGTATTCAATAATGACGAAGACGGTGCGTAAGGAGAAGAAGGGATGGGAGAGGGAACTGTCGCCCCAATCGAAAAACAAGGGCTGGGAGCCGACGTAGAAGATGTTGGCGTCGTGCAGGTCGTTGTGGTGCAGTGACATGGGAATGTTGTAGGACGCAAGCTGCCGGCAAAGCGCGCTCACCTGCGGTGTGGCGTTAAGCAGGCGTTCGTACTCGACCTCCGTCAGACCGTCGGGCTGGTCGATGAGCAGCCACTCCTTATCTGCCAGCAAACCCTGATACAGATCGGGCAGCAGGGCCAAGCGACGGTCGGGCGTGCCAAGCTGCAGCAGTTCATCGACATGGCCTGCTAAATCAATTTGCAGGTCAGCGTACAGAGCGAGGACCGCGTCCCATGTGTCAATTGTAGCGACGGCTTGCCCATTACTCATGACATCATGATCGTTTCGACCAGCAAAGGCCTGGCGCAGCGTCTGACCTCCATCGGCTAAGAGCAGCCAACCTTGTTTGGTATCAACCTGCAACACGGCCGGAATGCAATCAGGTCGCCAGTGGTACAGCGCCCTGGTGATCCCCACTTCGTGGGCTAGGACTGGGGCACAGGCCTTGAAATAAAAATCACCAGCATCTGTAGGAACACGCAGGACGATGGAACCCTGTTCTTCATGCACTGTTTCTTTAGCTCCGGTTATTATCAGACCTTCCCGCGCCAGGGCTGTCTCGATCCAGCCACTTACCTGATCTAGCCAGCCAGGTTGGGTCCAGGCTGGTGATGTGTCGTTGGTTGAATTAACTACATCCACTAAATATTCTCTTTCACGCTTGAGTTCATTGACTTAACCGCCGCTATGATGAAAGCTCCATTGACCTTGTACTGTAGCATTTTACAGCCAAAAATACCCCGGTCAAATCGGTAACGCGAGGCTGTCTACTACAATTATCTTTGGCTTTGGGGACTGTAAACTGCGGCTAAGTTCTCCAGGTGATTTTCTTGTTTTTTTTCTGACGAGATAGAGTATGTAAAATGTGTCCACTTTAATCTGGCCAGGTGTCATAAAAGTTATCGAAACTTTTGTGGTCTAGCCATGTTGACAAAAATCGCGAAAATATGCTATACTAAATGCATACAAGTTTGTTTTTCAAACTAGTATGTGTAATGAATCAGAGTTTTGCCAGACACAATTGAGTGACTGGCAGGGAACGATTAATCAATTGGTGTGTTTGATTTCAGTTAAGGATCGTAGGGCGGTTTGCCAAACCGCCGTACAGAAGAATACTGGTCTAACACATTTGAAACACACCCTTTATCAATATCCATAGGGTATGTTGATCGTTTTATAGTTGTTACGGAGTCTGACAATGTCTCAAGATAAACAGTTCAAAGATCTAGCCCGCAAGGCTTATATGTCCTATCACGGAGATGGGATTATCGATATATTGATCGGGACAGGCATAATAGGGTTTGGATTGATGATGCTGACCGGCAATGTTGTCTTCAATATGCTGGCCTGGTTGCCCGTTCTTCTATATGTACCTATTAAAAACCGTATTACGGTGCCTCGTTTTGGTTATGTGCAGTTCACTTCCAAGGAGAAAAGAAATACGCAGCTTTTTTTAGGGGTTTTTGTTGGCGTGCTGCTCTTCGCCTTTTTCTTGGGGCTGTATGTCGCCACCGCTTCGGGCAATATGCCGCAGTGGCTGCAGGGGTTATTACAGCGCTTTGATTTACTATTGCTTGGTTTTCTCCTGGCGCTGCCGATGGTCATTGGCGCTGCCTTGACAGGCCTAAGCCGCTTTTATGCCTATGCGGGTCTGGTTTTATTGGTCATCGGCACGGGCATCTACCTGGGTATTGATGCGCCTTATTATGTGATATTCTTGGGGCTTTGCATTTTGACGGTCGGAATCACGCTGTTGGTTCGTTTCTTGCGTAAGTATCCGCTGCAGGATTAATTCCGCCAGGTGCCTGGCAGTTCAGAAAGCGCCTGGTACCTTATCGCATAGGTGAATCATGACCACGGATACCCCGGAAAATAACCAGCTTCAACCAATTGCCGATATCGATCGCACAGTTCATGCTCCGGCGCGGCTGATGATTCTCGCCTTCCTTTCCGTTGTGGAGAGTGCGGATTTCACTTTCTTGATGAATCAAACCGGCCTGACCCGCGGCAATCTCTCTTCCCATATGCAAAAGCTGGAAGGAGCGGGCTATATCAGTATTGAAAAGGAATTTGTGGATCGTATCCCACGGACGTTGATTCGGCTGACGCCGGAAGGGCGAGAAGCGATTGATGTTTATCGGGAGAATATGCAGCTAGTGGTGGATACGTTGTTGGGGTGAGGAAACGGAAAACAGCCAACAGCAACAGTCAACATGCAACAGTCAACGGAAAACAGTCAACATCCAACAATCAACGAAGAGCAATTTGTTAACTGTTAACTGTTGCTTGTTAACTGTTCTTCTGTTGCCCGTTGTTCGTTTTCCTCTGGCCAGGGTTCAGTATCGGAGATTTTGCAGTAGAGGTAACGGCCGAGTACGATGGCTGAGCCGAGCAGGGGGACGATGATCAGGGCGGTGAGGATGCCGGCCATGGCCAGGGTGCTGACGATGGCAACGAAGACGACAGCGGGGTGCAAGCGCAGTTGATCACCCATGATGCGCGGTCGCAGCCAGACGTTTTCCAGCAGTTGGATTCCGGAATAAACGATAACAACGAGAACCATGAACCAAAAATTGGACATGGGCAGCCAGCTTGATCCGGCTACAAAGGCGACGATGGCGGCAATGACGGTCACGACAAGCGGCCCGACTGTCAGGATAATATCCAGGAGACCGGCCAGCACAGCAAAAGCAAGGGCGCCAGGCAGTCCAATAGCCGCCGAGGCAATGCCGGTTATTAAGCCTACAACCAGCATCAGGCGCAGTTGGCCGCGCGAATATTGATTCCATACGCGGCGAATATCACGATAAAGATGCTCAGCATCTCCCTCATACGCAGGCGGCGCTTTCCCTAAGAGCCATTTACGCAGTCTGCTCCAATCCAGCAGCAGGTAATAAGTAGTGACGATGACGACCAGGACCCAGACAAGGTTCTGCGAAGTGGCGGCCAGGGCGCTGATGATGAGATCGGGCCGTGTGAAGCCTTGTGTAACTTCGGGCCAGCTGGCTAAGGCGACATCCAACGGAATTTCAACATTGAGGATCGTGACCGGCGTGCTGATTACGGACTGTACCAGAATGGTGATTGTATCCATCTGATTGGCCAGGTTCGTGATTTGAGCTGGAATGACGGGTGCGATTAAGGCTCCAGCGATGATAAGCACAACCAGGAAGAAGAGGTAGACCAGCAGCACCACCCATTGGCGGCTTAAGCGGGTGTTGCGGTTAACGCTAATTATCACGGGATTGATCACATAGGCCAGCAAGGCTGAAATTGCCAGGGGGCCGATGAGATCGCGTGCAGATATGGTAAGCCACAATAGGCCGCCTAAGACCAGGATCAGGACAAAATAGCGTGTGGTGGTGCTCCAGCTTTTACTTTCTTGCATTGGTTGTTAGTACACTGTTAAATAAAAAAATGTATGTTAGAAAGATGCCAACTTTTCAGATTGGGTCAGGATGTCTACAAAATGTGTATTAAGAAAGTTGGCATCTTTTTGATGATTATCAATGTAGGTTAGGGCATCCGTTTTCTAGCCCATTTAGTCAATGCCGGAACTCTAGATTGTACTCAATACTGCTACAGTTGGTTAGTACAACTTATTATAGTTGGGATTCGCAGAAGTGGTTATAAACTTTACGGTAATCTAAGGGGAAGGTTGCATTAGCGGATAAGGTGAGCCAGCCGATTTAGCTGCTCCAAGAGCAATGTGGGATCGCGAAAATACTCCAGGGTAAGTAGTCGCGGCTGGGTCCTTTCCAGCAGCCATGCCAATAATTTGTAATCTTCTTCTTGCAAAGATTCGTGGGCGTCGAATAATTGACCGTCTCGTTCGCGCGGCCCACTTAAATGTATGTGGACGACTTTGTCTAGGGGGAGTTGGTGGAGATAGTCGTGGATGTCAATATTGTGAAGGGAAGCAGCGACGCGAGCGTGGCTGGTGTCGAGCAGCATATTGCATCCGGTTTGTTCCAAGATATGTGTGATGCGTCGCGGATCTGATTGGAAGAGGAAACGGCCGTTTGGCAGTGAAGGCATATTCTCTAGAACAATGGGAATGTCCATCACCTGTGATAGCTGCTGGACACGCATAATGAAGCGATCTATCATGCGCTGCGGGCCGGGCATGGGCAGGAGGAGTTTATAACTCCGCGCCATTTTAAAGTAGCCTGGCGGCAGCAGATCAATATGGGGTGTGACCCAGGGGGATTTTGTGCAGGCATGATAAGCCTGGATGCGCCGAATGGCTGGGGCAAGGCGGAATCTATTGGTCAGCATTGAGCTGGCGTGAAAGTGTAAGTCGAATTGGGGCAGTTTGCGCTGTGCCTCCTCGATTTGCGGAATGGTGAACCATGGCCCTGTCTCGACGGCCGAAATGGGAGGACGGCCGTTTTTAAAAAGGGAAAGGAGTGCTTCGGAGTAGTTGGTAGAGAGTATTGTCATTGTTGTTGGTTGGCAGCAGAAAACAAATAACAGTCAAAGGAATACAATCAACAATCAACAGAAAACGAAAAACAGAAAACAGTGACCCGTGATTCGTCTGTCTAATCCTGAATATATTGTGGTTTGCATTGACTGACAAGTTCCTTGTTAGTTAACTGTTTTTTGGCAACTGTTGAATGTTTGCTGTTAGTCTCCGGCCACGGCGACACCGGCATTGGAATCGACACAGGCAACGCTGGGTAGTCCTTGGGCGCTGCAGGCGCTTTCTTGGCCGGCGTCGCCGATGATGTGATCTTCGGGATCGTTACGGCCGCGTAGACGCAGGACGACGGGCCAGGCGAGGGCGGTGAGCATGCCGCCGACGACATAGCCGGCGGCGATGGAGCGCGTTTCGGCCAACTGGCCCAGGCCAATCTGGCCGACGACGCTGCCGGCGCTATCGACCAGACTGTCGAAGGAGACGACTGTGGCGCGTTGGGCGGAGGGGATGAGCTGGTGCATGTAGGCTTGTTTTACCGGTTTCCAGACGCCCATGGTCAGGGAAGCGAGGAGATAAAATGCCACGGCCAGCCAGAAGGAGTTGACCAGACCAACGGCTATGGCGGCCAGGGTGCCAATTACGGCGGCGCTGAGCATGAGTGTTGTGCGCCGTCCGGCCTTGTGCGAGCGCCGCTGCACGATGTAATTGCCGGCCATCATGGCCAGGGCGACTAAGGCGGCGACGACACCGGCAACCCAGGGTGCATCACGGCCCAGCAGTTCTAGAAAATAGGGCTGCCAGGCGTAAAAGCCCCAGGCGAAGAAGGTGGCCTGGACAAAGGAGGTGATCATTAATAGACGCATTGAAGGCTGCTGCCAACCATATTTAACACTCGAGCGGGCGATCTTGCGCATTTCGGCCGGCAATTCAGATAGGCTGGATTTGCTGGGGGTAAAGCCGATCTCGTGCATGGTGAAGTAGGCAATGATGAAGACGGCGACGAGCAGTCCGGCGCGGACGAGAAAGGGTACAGCCAGGTTGATTGTGCCCAGAAAGCCGCCGAGTATGGAGCCGACGAGCATGCCAACGGCCGTTATCATCGAACCACGGGCGAAAACATCATCCAGTTCGCCTTCGTAGCCGGAGGCGTTGAGCGCATCGACCAGCCATGCCTCCATGGCCCCGGAGTAAAAAGTGTAACCAAGACCGAGAATGACGGACATCAAGCCAAACAACCACAAGCCGCCGCCCATCTGCGCCGCGGCGACATAGCCGAGGGTGCCGATGAAGAGGATGGCGATGCTCAAGAGAAAGGAGATGCGCCGCCCGCGTGTGTCGGCTAAAACGCCGGTGGGAATTTCGAATAAGGCCATGGCCCCGGTGAAGATGGCGTTGGCGAAGAAGACTTGGGAGATGCTGAGTCCGGCGTCGAGGAGGAAAAGAGTGTTGACGCCCCAGATAAGAGAGGCGGAGAGGATGTAGATGCCGGTCAGGGTCAGATAACTGCGGACGATGCGTTTGCTTTTAAGGTTCATGTACGATTTAGAATATCATACAATAGAACGAATGCCAAGCTTTAGAACTGGGAAATGGGTGACCTATAACATGAAAAAGGTTTTTTCTGGATATGGTCTTATTATAAATGGGTTGGGCTATTGAACAAGTTGGGTTAAGTGAAATTGGAAATTTTGGACAGGCTTTTTCATCTGCTAGAGTATCCGCATAAAGTCGCACATTGCTGCAAGTCTGTTACATAGGCTGCCATGCTATACTGTGCTTATTAGTATAGGGGATGAACAAATGGACGAGTTCTGGGTAGGGGTTATTGTTTTCCTTCTGGTTGTAGTCGCCCCTCAAGTTTACAAAAAGATTTCTGGCCGTTATATTGAAGGCACAATTGAAGAGGCGGATGAAGGTCAGTATGAGCAGTCTGTTGAACCGACGCTGCTTTCAGGTCCAAAAGGCAGGAAGAGCCCATTTACACTGATTTGGCTGATATTGTCACAGTTACTTTCAGTATTGCTTCTCATCCCCTGGTTCTTTACCATAATAGCGGCTCAAGCGGCAGAGGGACCCTGGGAATTATTATTAGCCTACATGCTACTACTACATCCTGTAACCGCAACTATCTGTGCGGTTGTAGCATGGATTTTATATGCTAAAGCACGTTACAGGTTGGCTGCAATCATAACGAGCTTACCTCTCTTGCCATTCGTTATTCTATTCTCGGGGTGGATCTTTTACGAGCTTGTAGAATACCTCTAGATATTCCTGCGTGCTGGTACTTTTGAGGTTCCTTCAACTCGTACCTATGGAGGGTAATGAAGAGTTCTTGAGGGAGGGCGAAATTGAAAATTTTTTGGGTATGGTGGATTGTTTAAGATGGGAGGAGCGAAATTGGAAATTTTGGATACTAAGCGGGGGACAAGATGCAATCTTGTCCTACAGGGGTGGTGGTGGGGCGAGGTGTAGGATGGATGGGATGCGGTCGGGTGCGGCGAGGCGCAGGAGTTGGTAGCCTGTGCCGGCGGTGCCGAGCATGAGGCCGGGCATTTGGACGGCGCTGGGGCCGCCGCTTTGCCAGCCGTTTTGGTTGATGCTTTCTAAGGATCGTGGCTGATATTTTATCGATTTCGCTTGAGAAACCGGGTTTTTTGGAAAAACCCGGTTTCTGATTGGCTTCAATTAACAGCTCAAGATTGCCTAAGTCGCCGTGGCAGAGGCAGTGGCTGTGGCCGAAGCCCTGAGTGAGAGTGGTGTTTAGGGCGATATTAATTTCTTCGTCTATCTTGGGATCGTCAAGATGGGGCCGGACTTGCAGGCGGGCTAGACCAATTCCAGCAGCGCCAAAGCACCAGGCTGCCGGGTATCGTGGGGTCAGGGTTTCAATCTCACCATTCTCGCGGACGAACTGGCGCAGGTCGGGCCAGTTTTGTTCCTCGGTCGAAAAGCGGGAGCGCTCGTAGGTGATGGCTTGGGCGGCGGCTTTGGCAAAACGCTCTTCACCAGAAACGGCCGTTAATTCCAACAATGCCCACGCTATACCACCCGCGCCATAAGCAAAGCCAACTTGGGCCTGCGGGCCAAAGCGTTCGGTTACCCAGCCCAGCCCTTCTTCCATTGGCTGTGCTGCGGCCAAAATATGATCGCCGCAGGCAACGGCCGTTTCCAGCGTCTTCGCCGAGGGTTGGCAATGGTATAAGGCAAGCAGGCTGGCCACAGCCCCGGCCGCGCCGCTGACGACGGAATAATCTTCTTCCTCTTCGATAAATCTGGCGACGACGTCCACCAATTGGGCGGTTTGGGCGAAGAGAGTCTCGTCCTGCCAGAGGCGGGCAAGATGGGTTATCGTGTACAGGATGCCGCCCCAGCCTTCAAAACCACCGACGCCGGGCAGCTCTGCGCTGAATAATTCCACGTGGCGCAGTATGCCGTTCGCGGCGCGGCGGGCGAGGTTGGTATATTGTCCTTCATTTAATATCGATCCGGCGTAGGCCAGGAATAAGGCGATTCCGGGCACGCCGTTGTAGAGATCCATGCCTGCGGGGGTGACATCCCAGCTTTGCTCGGCGAGCAGTTCAATGCCCAGCCAGGTGACATCATCCTCGCCAAGAACGGCCGTTTCTAACAGTTGATCAGCGGCGGCACGAACGGCCGTTGTGAGCTGTTCGTAGGTAGGTTTCTTTTCGGCTTCCGGCAAATGAAACTGCCCATTATCCTGGAATTCAGATCCAAATTTATAAGGGGCAAGTGTGGCTAAAGAACTGCGGATGATCCATTCCTGGCGCTTCAAATCCTGATTACTCAGTTGTTGGATGCGACGGCGGGTTATGGCCATGCCGGTTTCGGTCAAGACGCCTTCGATTGCTTCGCCGGAGGCACTGTAAAGGAGCAGTGAGTCTGGGGTTGTGGTGAACACGGGGATATCGCCTTGCAGTAGATCTTCTTCTTCGGCTTTGATGACCGGGGCCATAAAACTGCGTTGGGGCACGACCATCCACAACCGGTCGAGCAGCATGCCGCGGTCCAGGGCATCGCGCAAGGTGTCGGGATGAAAACTCTCAAAAAGCAGCTGATCATAGGTGCGCGTCGGGCGCAGCAAGACGCGGGTTTCGTCCTGGTCGAATTTGGCCAGCGGGCCTGAGTTGTCTAGTAAACCGTCACGATTGTTTAGCAGCAGTTGGTACATGGCTTTAAAGCCGCTAAGCACATCAGGTATATAATCGAGGGCACTGGCTTCGGAGCCATGCAGGCGCGGTCTGTTGGATTCCCCCTCCAGCGCGATCCGTTCGCGTTCGAAGCGCATTTCGTCGGTGCCGGCCGCGGCAGCGCGGGGTATGCGGTCAGGTGAAAGCTGGCCTTCTTCACCACCTAATCCGCTGATATCAATCCCGCCGTAGTCGCCGGCCGACCAGAGACGTTGGGGCAGCATGCCGACGACCAGGACAGACTGCATCATCGTCCCAGAGGCGACGGCATATGCTTCTGAGTTTTCTTCAAAGCGTTCAAATTCAGGGTTGAAGAGTGTTTCCAGATCGATGAGTATGGGATGTTCCCCGCTGGCGATGAGGTTTTCAAGGTGAAAATCGGAAGCGTTGATGGCGTAGAGCAGGGCCAGATAAGCGCCGAGACGCTGGTAGAAGCGTTTGATTTCAGCTACGGAATGGCATTCTTCATTTTGCACATATTCGACCCAACCGTATTCGACGCGGTCGAGAATGGTCATGGTGCGCAGGGGTGGCTCACAGCCGCGCTCGTTGATCCAGGCCAGCAGTTCTTGAAAATGGATGTCGACGGCCATGGACTTGGGTTTGTAGACGATCTGAAAGCCGGATTCAAAACGGGCGATCATGACTGAACGGCCGCCGCGATGGGTGTCTCCCGCCCCGCCAACTAATTCTACTAAGGGGCCGGGATCTTCGTGCAGATCAAAGTGAGTGCATATCGCCTGCCAGTCGGCACAAAGACGGCCGAGAAATTCAAGACTTACCTCCTGCCACTGGTCGATGCATATTTCGAGCTGGCGGGCCAGGACAGGATACTCGGCCAGGATGGCCAGGGTTTCTTCCTGTTGGCGCAGGCGCTCGATGAAGCTGATAAAGCGCTCTGCCGGTGTTTCGCCAGCTAAATAGCCCTGCAAGCGGGCCACATTGAGTTCCAGGACCATCGTGCGGCTCAGCCTAAGCAGCAGTGGGTCCAGCAGATTCATCAAGAGGATGTCTTCGATAGTTTGCGGATCAAAAGGAAAGATGGGCCATTTGTTTAAGAGTTCCTCCACGCCGTCAAACAGACGATCACAGGCTCGATCGACCAGGGGTTGGACGAGCTCCAGAAATCCAAGTTCTTCCTCTCCGGGCTGAAGATTGACATAGGAAGAGGCAGGTTTTGAAAATGCTTTTTCTATCGCGGCCAACCATTCCGGCTGCTGCGGCAAATGCTTGAAGAGTTGATCCTCAGTCAGGCTTAGGATCTCCTGTAGACGCGATTCGTTGATACCCTCCTTTGCTAAGCGCTCGGAGAAGATAGATTCGGTTTCAAATTGGGGTTGGGACTGCCAGCTTTGGAAGCGTTTTTTTCCTAGTTCTTCGTCGATGTCACTGTCTGGGAGAATACGGCCGTTGCCCGAAAAAATAGCGATTCGTTCGGAAAGAGTCATGGCACGGTACCAAGAAGGAGAAGCAAAAATGCTGTGAGTCATCCGTATAGCCTATCAAAAATGAAGAAAAAAATATATTGTTAATACTTCGGCAAGCTCAGAACAAGTTGTGAATTTTGAATGTTTAATGAGGAGGTGATCAGTGGAGGGATTGCAGAAACTCATTAAGAATTCACCAATTCACAATTCAACAATTAATTATTCTCTTCTCAGAATAATAAGAGCAGTGCCTTAATTCTCAATAAGCTTGTCAATGATTTATGTACAATACCAATGTGGGGGCAGGTCATCTATTACAGATGAACCCTCGTAAGGCCGTGTCCCGTCCTTTGCCTGCCCCCACATCCGGCACACATACCTCAGGCATGTGTGACACACATGGATACTTTTTACCTATATGAGTAAGACCGCGAGTATGACTGCGAGTAGGAACGCGAGTGAGAGGAATAGGAGCGGGAGTGTGACCGTCTCCAGGACTGGCTCGCGTAACTGCTGTAGGAGCGGCTGTTGGAACGGCTGCGCGACCGGCTGCTGTATGAACGACTAGCGCTATACGAGTGCCGCCACGAACCCCCAACTGCCTGGTCCAACTCTTCGTCGGTTAACTCGATTGCACCTGCCGGGTTCATGGGCAGGGTGTCGAGTTCTTCCTCACTTAGGTTGGCTCGATACTCGGGATTCTTCCATGCCTTAATGATCTTGTCTCTTAGCATAGTAACCTCCTCAGGTTAGCAACCATCAGGCTGCACAGGTATGCTGCTATTCAACACCATACCCTCCATATGTTGCTTCTTGATCGCGCACAAGTTCAGCATAGGCGCCGCCGAGGGCCAGCAGCTCCGTATGCGTTCCCCGTTCAACGATGAAGCCTTCATCAAGCACCAGAATCAGATCGGCATTGCGTACTGTGCTCAGCCGGTGAGCGATCACAATGCGTGTACTAGGCAGATCGCTCAAATTCCGATCAACGATGCTTTCTGTAAGAACATCTAAATCACTGGTTGCTTCATCCAGCAGTAGAATGGCCGGACGGTGGACCAGTGCGCGGGCGATGGCCAATCTTTGGCGCTGCCCGCCTGCCAGGTCAATACCTCCTTCTGCGATAATAGTTTCGTAACCCATAGGCATGATAGTGATGTCATCATGAATGGCTGCCATTTCGGCCGCTTCCATGATTTGTTCTAAAGTACGGTTAGGATCCAGGGCCGCAATATTGCGCCGGATTGATCCGCTAAAAAGGGATGGCTCCTGCAAGACGACGCCAAACTGGCTGCGCAGGGAACGCAAATTTATCCCCGACAACGGCAGGCCGTCATAGTAAATTTCCCCTTCGTCCAGCGGATAGAGGCCAAGCAGCAGCATGGCCAGCGTGCTCTTGCCGGATCCGGTACGGCCAACGATTGCAACCTTTTGCCCCGGTTCAATTTGTACCGAAACATCTACAACTGCCCATGGGGCTTGTTGATGGTATCGGAAACTCACGTTTTGTACTTCGATCCGGCCGGAAAGCTCTGAGACGCGCTGCACGTCGCGGCCTTCCTCTTCTGTGGCCGATTTCATCACGTCGCTGATGCGTTCCAGGTGGGCGCCAACAAGCTGAAGCTGCTGCCCTGTAGATGCAAAAGAGGAGAGCGGGCCGATGAAGGAAACAGCCAGTGTGGTTACCGCCAGCATCGTGCCCAGGCTCATATCGCCGTTCAAGACCATCACGCCGCCAACCCAGAGCAAGATGATTGGAGCAAGAGCGCCGATGGCATCGCGTCCGGCCTCGACAAGGTTTGTTAAATGGCTGCGGCTGATGGAGATATTCAACTGCTTGAAGAAGAGATTGGACCAATGTTCCATGGCCCGGTTTTCGACTGCTGATGCTTTAAGGGTGGCCACACCACCCAGTGCTTCAACCAGATAGCTTTGTGACTCCGCTTGAGCGGCAAGGTCACGCTCCGTTAATTCGTATAGGCGGCGGGTTGAAATAACCAATAGGGAGACTTGCAGCAAACCAAAGAAAAGGGCCAGTACGCCGAAAATAGGTTCCCAAATGAATAGGATCACCAGATAGAAGACAGCCATAGCGCCATCAAGAACGGCCGAAATGGTATCACCAGTTAAAACTTCACGAATGGTGGCGATGCTGCCCAAGCGCATGAGTAAATCACCGCTGGTACGTTCCTGGAAAAAGCGGAAGGGCAGCCGGAGTATATGCTCGAAGAAGCCCAACATGACTTCGGTGTCCAGGCGCGCTTCCAGGTACAAGCTCAGAGCGCTGCGCAGATAACCCAGGACCACCTGCGCGCCAACGAGTATGACCATGCCTATACCCAGGATCATGAGCAGGGAAAAATCCTGCGCGGGCAATATCGTGTCCACGAGGATCATGGTGAACAAGGGGAACACCAGGCCCAGGATTTGCAGAAGAGCTGAGGCGATGAGGATTTGGGTCAGCAACCCTTTTGATCCTGGTGATTGCAGCAAATCCCCCAGATAGCTGCGCCATGTTAACTTGTCTGTTGTGCGCTTCTTGCGGAAATCTGCGCCTGGTTCCATGGCCAGGACCACGCCGGTGAAACCAGCGTTGAATTCTTCAGTTGTAAGTTTGCGCCGGCCGCTTGCGGGATCGACAACCTTGACTTCTTGAGCCGTCCATTCTTCAAGCACGAGAAAGTGATTGAAGTTCCAATGTACGATGGCCGGCGTGGGCAGCTCGGCCAGGCTGTCGGGCTCCATAGAAAAGGCACGCACACGAAGGCCGAGGTCACGCGCTGCCTGGGCAATGGCGCGCGCGCTCAAGGCATCACGGCCGCTGTCTAGATGTTGGCGACATTCGCTGATGGTCGTTTCACGGCCGTAATAGGTAAGCACCATGGCCAAACAGGCCGCGCCGCATTCGTTTGGTGTCATTTGCAAAATGACGGGAACGCGTTTCATTGTTACCTCAAGGCAACTGCTGTAATAAAGGCCAGAAAGCGATGAGCGATCCGGCGGCCATCAGCAGGAGAGCGACAATCCACAAGTAGCGAAATAGTTTTACCGATACCAGGCGCGGGAATTCTACTTTCTGCTGGTTGCGAATATAATTCTCGCGCGCTTCAGAGCGAAAGATGGAACGATTAGTTGGAGGTGGCAGTTCCTCCTGGCCATTCTCGTTGGACGGCATGTTTACCGGCTTCTGGTACACTAAGACCTCCCGCTTACCATAAGTCGAGTATAGATTTAGCTTACAATATTTTTATGTCTAATACAATAGCGGAAAGTCGAGATCACGGGATTTTCACGCCTAAAATGGGGGAAATGTAAAGAAGTTTACAGTAATGGGAACTTGGGAAACGGAAAACAGTCAACAGGAAACCGAAAACAGGCAACAGTTAACGGAAATCGGAAAATCTGAAATAGGTAACCATCAATGGAAATCAGGCAGTTGAAAATAGGCAGCACAATGACCCATCTTGATATTGCTTGTAAAATTGGAGCGCTACGAACAGTTCCAGGCGCCGGTGTTGGCTTATAGTTTTGCTGATGATGATTGGGGCACAAGCCGATCGGTGGATGCAATGATGAGTGCCTATCCCAAGGTCGATGCGGCGGCATATTGTGCCGGCAGAGGTTAGGCTGAAGTCGATTGGGCATTTCGGTTTTTTCCGGCCTAAAGGGGAAGTTATGTGGGGGGAGGTAGTGGGGTGGTTGGATGGGTGTGGTGATTGAGATTGGGATAGAGAAAGTGAAAGAGATTGTGGAGAAGGATGCAGGATGATTGATTTATTTAGTGATACAACTACAAAACCTAGTTTGGGCATGCGCGCGGCGATGGCGGCGGCTGAGGTGGGGGATGAGCAGCATGGTACGGACCCGACGGTGAACCGGCTGTTGGAGCGGGTGGCCGAATTATTGGGTAAAGAAAAGGCGTTGTTTTTGCCAACAGGCACGATGTGTAATTTGGTGGCGGTGAAGGCTTTGACGCAGCCGGGAGAGACGGTGATCTTGGAGAAGCGCGCCCATATTTTGCGCATGGAATCGGGTGGTGCGGCTTTGGCTTCGGGCGTCATTCTGGAGACGATAGAGAGCGAGCATGGCCAGTTTGAGGCAGCCGATGTCTTGAAGGCGATGCCGATGGACATGGTCTACACGCCGCCGGCCAGTTTATTGTGTGTGGAGCAGACGCATAATTTTGGTGGGGGCACAGTTTGGCCATTGGCGCAGTTGGAGTCGGTATGCGCTGCAGCGCGGGAGCAGGGATTAGCGATACATATGGATGGCGCACGCTTGATGAATGCCGTGGTCGCCTCTGGTGTCGCTGCGGCCGATTTCGCTGCGCCGTGTGATTCGGTTTGGATCGATTT
Organism: uncultured Chloroflexia bacterium; assembly: GCA_963736615.1. GTDB lineage: Bacteria > Chloroflexota > Anaerolineae > Promineifilales > Promineifilaceae > JAACFF01. Next base: position 40,047 of record CAVTPP010000006.1, read on the forward strand.
CACGAAGGGTTTGGGCGCTCCAATGGGGGCGGTGTTGGCCGGATCGGCAGAATTTATCGAAAGGGCGCGGCGCTTTAAGCATGTCTTCGGCGGGGCCATGCGCCAGGCAGGGATTGTGGCTGCGGGCTGCATTTATGCCCTGGATCACAATGTACAGCGGCTGCAGGAAGATCATGATAATGCGCAGTTGTTAGCTCAGGAGTTGTCCGGCATTCCTGGTGTGGAGATTACCAGTCGGGTTGATACGAATATTCTTTATTTTGATCCTTCTGGTGCGGGAATAACGGCCGTTGATTTCCAGGCAGCGATGTTGGAACGTGGGGTGAGTTTCAGCCGCATTGGGGACGAGATTCGCGCGGTGACGCATATGGATGTGTCGCGTAAGGATGTGCTGAAGGCGGTGGAGATTGCCAGAGAATTCGCAGTGTAACCGCGGCTATCAGAATAGCCATATTTAGCCCTATTGAATCTTAGCGGTAGATTTCATTCTACAGTATCATCCGCAGCATGTCAGTTTAGCCGAGGTTTGCAAAATGATTTGTTTACGAAAGTATCTTATTGTCTGTGTATTTGTGGTTGTTATCCTTACAGCTTGCAGCCGTTAATGAATCAACGCCTGTAGTCCCCACGGAGACACCGGCTTTTCATCGTGTTGACCAGACTGTTATCCCAGCGGAAACGGCCGTTTCCAACGATCCTGTATCTGCTGCATGGGCAACGCAATTGAGCGGGGCAGTGAATGTGCCGCCTGTTGTTGAGGGGGAAAAGGTTATAGCGGCCACGGCTGACGGGCAGATTCATGCTGTCGATGCGGCTACGGGCGCGATGGCATGGCGCTTCTCGGCGGATGAGCGGTTGTGGGATGCATCGCTCAGGGCTGCCGATTCTCGCGTTTGTGCCGGTTTGCAGGGCGGGTTAATCACCTGTCTGGATATAGAAACAGGTGAACCATTGTGGATGGCGGATATAGACCAGGAAATGCAGTCGCGACCGGCGCTTGCCGACGGCATGCTTTTTGTACCGACGACCCATGTTGGGACCGGTTTGGAGAATGATTACGATGCACAGGCTAAACTGGTCGCTCTTGATGCGGACACCGGTGAGATTGTCTGGGAAGCTGTAACTGATAATTATATTCTGCGCCGTCCCACTGTCGCCGGTGACCTGGTCATCAGCGGCGGCGCTTATCTGGATTCTGAGGCGGACGGTGATAGCGCTCTAAGCCGGATTTATGCCTTCGATAAGGTGACCGGTGCGGAACGATGGATTCATGAGGCGGATGATGGTCTGCCACGCTGGTTTGTGGATGGGGGAGAGGTCATCCTTTTTTCCGGAGGCAGTGAAATCGTACGTGCTTTGGACGCACAGAGCGGGGAACTGGTTTGGAGCTTTGGTCCCAGCTATTGGATGCAGTATCCCATTGTTGTGGGTGATACACTCTTTCTGGGCAGTGGTGATGAACGGTTTCATGCCCTGGATGCCGCATCCGGGGAAATATTGTGGCAGCAGAGCATCGATCTCGATTCACTAAACCAAATCGGCCGTCCTATACTGCGCGATGGCCTGATCTGGTTTAATGCCGTCACAGGTGATATTTATGGTTTGGATCCTGATAGCGGTGAGCAGGTTTCACACCTCGACACGGGTATAACAGCGCGTGTTGGCGGCACAATTTTCGAGAATTTCTATATTATGGGCGATCCAGATGGGGTTCTTTATGCATACGATATCCGTTAATTTGACAAGGCGGCTTATGCGCCTGGGTATGATTAAGATGTTGGTTCTGGCAGGTCTTATTGGCCTGGTGGTGATTGGTTGTCAGTCACAGGAACCGGATCCGGGCGAAGAAGAGATGCAGGAGCAGGCTGTGGAGGCAGATTTTCTCGCGTCAGAGACGACGAAAACGGCCGTGCCTATGGTAGAAGTCACGGTGACGACCGCGCCAACCGTGGAAGCAGCCGAAACGGCCGTGCCTACTGAAAAAGTTACCGAAACGGCCGTGCCCTTCTTTGACGGAGAAAATATGGCCCTTGCCTGGACTTACGAAAGCGATGACGCCATAAATCACCCACCGCTGCGTATTGGTGATTCGTTGATTGCCGTGCCCAAGGAAGGCCCGGTGTTGGCCCTGGACGCGGAAACGGGAGTATTACGTTGGCAGTATGATCCTGATCAGCGTGTTTGGGACCGCGCCTATGCCACGGATGGCAGTTCGCTTTTCGTAGGTATTGCCGGCGGGCAGTTGGTTGCTTTGGATGTCGAAACTGGACAAGTTAACTGGCAAGCGGATTTGGGTATTGATGTTCAAGTCCCGCCATTTGTCGCCGGTGATGTGATCTATGTGCCATCGACCTTTGTGGGACCTGGACTTGATAGTGATCCGGAAGGGAAAGCCAAGATTTTTGCCCTGAATGCTGCCGATGGGCAAGAGTTATGGCAGTTTGAAACTGATAATTACATTCTACAGTCGCCATTCTTGCAGGGGGACATGGTATATGCAGCAGGTGTATTTATTGATCCGGAACCGGTCGATGAGGGTGGACATACGCGCCTGTATGCGCTCTCGGCTGAAGATGGCTCGGAAAAATGGAGTTTTGAATCGTTAGATGGCTTCCCAAAGCAGTTGTATGCTACAGATACGGCCGTTGCTTATGTTGCCTACACAGACTTTGCCAGCGGCATAGATGCTGACAGCGGCGAACTGCTCTGGCGGCGAGACACCGGTAACTGGGTTCCTATGCTTTCGGGTGCAGAAGATACCTTATATTTTGGATCAGCTAATACTATTGTCCATGCGCTCGATATGGATGATGGAGAAGTGGCCTGGCAGCATAATATTGAAGAGGGGACCTTTAATTACGTTCTCGGAGCACCAGTGCGGTATGGGGATGATTTGCTGTTTTTGACCCAACAGGGGGACATCATTGGTCTCAATGCTGAGGATGGCACTTTGCGCTGGCATTTTCCGACCGATATCGCTGCGCGAACAGGCTTGACCGTCTCCGATGATTGGCTGTATATTGGCGATGATACGGGCACGGTTTATGCTTATCATGCAAACAAAAGCGACGGCTAAACGGCCGTCGCTTTTGTTGAACGATTTTCCGAAAACACCTCAGAGATTTTGACCCGATAACTGGAGTGGGCTCGTAATCTAAACCTCTGAGGTGTATGCTGTTACTGTTTCGTTCCGGCATTTACAAGCGGTCCATCCCGATTTTCCTCGGTGATATCAAATTCCCAGCCAGGCGGCATGCGATTGTTGCGTAACCGCTCCTTAAGCTTGGCATGGTCCCAATCATAATCTGTGGCGCCAACTTCGCTTTGCCCAAGATGGGCACGCCGGGCGGTTCGGACAGCACATCGCCGCCAGCCATGATGCCTGCATAGCTACTCAAATCCATCTCGTGATAAGAGTTTTCTGCTGTTGCCAAAGTGACAGCCGGTGCAGGCCTGTGCCCCTTCAAACCAGACGCCATCCGTCGGTGAATAAGGGCAGGACATTGGCCTCAAAAGTTGCCCCATAGTCGCCAAAGGCATCTGTCTCCGGCGCGCCGGCATCAACCCAGGCGGCAATCAAGTCAACTGCGCGCACTTCAATGCCGTTGACATCTACCGCCGGGCCATCGCGATTTTCTTCAGTGATATCGAATTCCCAGCCCGGCGGCATGCGATTGTTGCGCAGTCGGGCGCGCAGCTTGGCATGCGCCCAATCGTAATCAGTCGCGCCCACTTCGCTTTGCCCAGAATGGGCACGCCAGGTGGTTCTGACAGCACATCGCCGCCGGCCATAATCCCTTCATAGGAACTCAAGTCCATCTCGTGGTAGGAGTTTTCGCTGTTGGCGAAGTGGCAGCCAGTGCAGGCTTGTGCCCCTTCAAACCAGAGGCCATTGGTGGTGAACAAGCGGCTGGATGTCATCGTCGAAGGTGCCGGAGCAGATCGATTCGTCCAGGGCAGCGAAGTCAAAAGCGTCCATTTCTGGTGCGCCGGCTTCAACCCAGGCGCCGATGAGGTCAACGGCCGTTACTTCACATTCACCACCGCCGGCAGCCGCCACCGAGGCAGACGCAGCAGCGCCGGCATCAGCGCGTTGTCCATGCGCTACCAGCGGGCCATCACGATTTTCTTCAGTGATATCAAAATCCCACCCAGGCGGCATACGATTGTTCCGCAGCCGTTCCTTCATTTTGGCATGGTCCCAATCATAATCGGTTGCGCCAACTTCGCTTTGCCCAGAATCGGCACACCTGGCGGCTCGGAAAGCACGTCGCCGCCGGCCATGATGCCTGCATATGCTCAAATCCATTTCATGATAGGAGTTTTCGCAGTTGTCAAAATGACAGCCTGTGCAAGCCTGTGATCCTTCGAACCAGGCGCCATCTTCAGTGAACAGTGGCAGCACATTGGCATCAAAAGTTCCGCCATAATCGCCAAAGGCATCTATCTCCGGCGCGCCGGCATCAACCCAGTCGGCAATCAGATCAACTGCTCGCACTTCAGTGCCATTCACATCAACAGCCGGCCCATCACGATTTTCTTCGGTGATATCGAATTCCCAGCCCGGTGGCATACGATTGTTGCGCAATCTCGCGCGCAGTTTGGCGTTGCGCCCAATCATAATCAGTTGCGCCAACTTCGCTTTGACCCAGGATGGGCACGCCTGGCGGTTCAGACAGGACATCGCCACCGAGCCATGATGCCTTCATAGGTGCTCAAATCCATTTCATGATAGGAGTTTTCGCTGTTAGCAAAATGGCAGCCGGTGCAGGCTTGCGCTCCTTCAAACCAAAGACCGTTGTCGGTAAATAAAGGTAGGATGTCAGCTTCAAAAGTCGCCGGAACAGGCTTCATCATCAACAGAAATGTAGTCGAACAAATCCATCTCCGGCGCACCGGCATCAACCCACATGCCTAATAAATCAACGGCTTTTATGGCACAGCCATCAGCTTCGACAACCGCTTCAGATCCCGCTTCACCGTAATGAACGATGGTCGTTTCCGTAGTGGTAGTCGTTGTGCCGTCGGCACTGGTGGTGACGATTGTTTTAGTTGTCGTACTCGATGTGGGTGTGCCGGTGATTGTCGAGATTTCAGTCATTGCACCACCAGCCATATCTGCCGCACTTCACTGGTTCGCCATGCAGGACACAGGGTCCATCCCGATTTTCTTCGGTAATATCAAACTCCCAGCCGGGCGGCATACGATTATTCCGTATGCGTGCCTTCAGCTTGGAATGTACCCCAATCATAATCGGTGGCGCCGACTTCGCTCTGGCCCAAGATAGGAACGCCAGGTGGTTCGGACAGCACATCACCGCCGGACATGATGCCGGCATAAGAGCTCAAATCCATTTCATGGTAAGAGGTTTCAGTATTACCAAAATGGCAGCCGGTGCAGGCTTGCGAGCCATCGAACCACATATTGTGTTCGGTGAAGAAGGGCTGCACATCACGCTCGAAGGTTAATTGGGCTCCGGCATATTCAAAAGCGTCGCTTTCCGGCGCGCCGCCTTCAACCCAGGCGCTGATTAAGCCAACGGCCGTTTCCTCACAGCCGTACTCGCCCTTCTGAACTTCAACCCCATCATCAGATACCGTGAGACAATAACCATCGCGGTTTTCTTCGGTGACGTCAAATTCTCATCCAGGGGGCATACGATTGTTGCGCAGCCGTTCGCGCAGCTTTGAATGTGCCCAATCATAATCATCAGCACCCAATTCACTTTGACCCAAAATCGGCACGCCTGGCGGTTCAGATAAAACATCGCCGCCGAGCCATAATGCCTGCATAGGTGCTCAGATCCATCTCGTGATTGGAGGCTTCGCTGTTGGCGAAGTGGCAACTAGTCACAGGCCCTGTGAGCCCTCAAACCAGATGCCTTTGGCTGTGAATAGAGGCAGAATGTCTGTGTCGAACGAACCCTGGTAGGTGCTGCCATCCATGCCTTCATAATCGAAGGTATCCGTTTCCGGGGCACCGCCATCTACCCAGGCGCCGATCAGATCGACGGCTTTGGCTGCTGCGCCAGCTGCCTGCGGCGCAGGCATGCGGAAACCGGCTGAACTTCGGCCGGTTCTTCCTGACTGGTGCTTCCGCGGGCATCTCTTCGGTGTCTTCGGTATGTGTTTGAGCTTCTTCCGCTGCTGCTACAGTTTCGGGGCTTTCTTCAGCAGTGTCCTCGCTCGTTTCTGCTTCAGGCGTGCGGGTCGGCAGATCCGGTAAATCGCTGCAGGCTATCAGCAGCATCATTACCAGAAGAACCATACTTGCGAATAGTAGAACTCTTTTTGCTCGTATCATATTATCCTCCTTAACTATATTTATACTGGTGTGCCGATGAGATAAAGTGCCGGGTAAAAGAAGACCCAGACCAGGTCGACATAGTGCCAGTAAAGAGCACAAGCGTGGACGCCCCAGTGGCGGTCGGCCGAATAGCCCCCTTTACGGCCGTTATTCCACACAAGTAAAATAAAAATAATGCCGCTGAATACATGAAGCGCATGCATCCCGGTCATACCGTAGAGGATGGCGCCGAAAGCACCGTCTGTTGGTCTGATGTGACCACGCCATTCAAAGCCGACGACGCCCACCAGGAATAGAGATGCCCAGAACGGCCGTAATGAGCAATGACCTCATAAAGCCCTTGCGGTCGTCGTGGGTGATCATCACCTCTGCTCTTTCATAAAGTAGCTGCTCAAAAGCAGGATGCTGGTGACAAGTAAGCCCAACGTCTGGTTCAAAGCTGGACGTGTGCCGCCCCACAGATAGAAACGGTGATACGAATAACCCTATGAACAAGAAAGGATTCAGAGATAAAAAACAGCCACAACCCCGCGTTATTGACCCGCGTTTTTTGTCGATAATCTGCTTGATGATGTTGTTGCGCTCATTAGTGTTTTCCTCCCCAGACCATAAGTCGTTAACGGCCATGAAGTAGTTCAGGATCAGACTGGCCTTGAGCAAGGAAATGATTAACAGGGCCACGTTGGGTGTTTCCAACGAGCTGATCCCGAACTCAACGGCTGTCAGCACTGCCAAGGCTAATAAAAACAATCAAACGTTGTCGTAAGGCCGCAGATTTTTGTTTGTCCATAAGCGTATTCTCCTTCCTAATCGGCCGCCGTCGCGCCGGGGCTCATTGAGATTATATGTCGATCAGGACAGGCCATAATCATAAGGTTCACCAGTAACGACAAATCGGTGTCGCATAGCTGTGTTCGGGAATGGGTGAGGGCACCTGGAATTCCGGTGAACGAGAGCGCCATGGATTTGCTGCGGCAACTTCGCCTTTGCGGGCGCTGCGAACCAAGTTAAAAACCATAATCAGCATAGATAACCCGATCACAAAGCCGGCAATCGTAATCAGGATTTGCCCGGTCTTCAATACTCAAAGCCGGATCATAATCGCCAATACGCCGGCGCATCCCCAGCAGGCCAATGCGCATTTGGCCCAAGCTTTGCACCCAAAACGCCGGCAGCATCAGCCAGAAGTGAACCTTTCCCCAGCGTCTCGTTATACATGCGCCCGGTTACTTTGGGATACCAGTAATATAAGGCGGCGACAAAGGGGAACATAAATCCGCCAAACATCGTGGCGTGGAAGTGGCCCACAATCCAGTAGGTGTCATGTAAAAATAAATCCGTCGTCACCGTGCCATTAGGCGGGCCGGTCAGACCGCCAATCAGGAAGATAGAGATCGCGCCCAGCACAAACAGCATCGGTGTCTGGAAACTCCAGCTTCCCACGCCAGAGCGTGCCTACCCAACTAAAGAATTTGATACCGGTGGGCACAGCGACTAACAATGTGGCAAAGGAAAAGGGATGCGCAAGAATGGTTCCATTCCTGCGGTGAACATATGATGGGCCCAGACCAGAAAACCAACCAGGGCGATGGCCATACTTGAAATTGCGATCCATTTGTAGCCAAATAGAGGTTTGCGCGAAAATACCGGCAGCAGTTCGCTGATGATCCCCAATCCAGGCAAAATAAAGACGTACACTGCCGGATGGGAGTAAAACCAGAATAAATGCTGGAACAAGACCACATTGCCCGGTGGTGAACCCACTTCGATGGCATGTGCTGTCAAGAATGGATTGAAGAATCCCATGCCCATCGCCCGCTCGACCACAACCATCAGAAATGATAGACCGATCAACTGTGTCGCGGTAAGCTGGATAATGCATGTGGCCAGCATAGCCCAGACAAAGATGGGCATCCGGAACCAGCCCATGCCTGGGGCGCGCATGTTGCCGATGGTCATGATCAGGTTTAGAGCACCTAAGATGGAGGATATGCCAACCAGATAAACGCCCAACATGAACATGTCCACCCCAACGGCGCTAAAATACTTAAAGGTGGATAACCCGTCCAGCCGGTGTCCCAGCCGCCCGTTGGAATAGGGCAGAAATACTAAGATTGCGCCGGGTACGTTAATCCAGAAGCCAAATGCATTGAGGCGTGGAAAGGCCATATCGATCTGCCCCAATCATCAACGGCACCAAATAATTGCCCATTCCGCCAACACCTAAAAGTATGGCGGCGATCATGACGATGCCATGCATGCCGATGAAGGTATTGAATTGGTCAAGGTTTACAAATTGCATGCCAGGTTGGATTAGTTCAGTACGGAAGATCCAGGCAAATAAGCCGGCGGCAAACATGAGGATCAAACTGGTGACGCCATATTGGATGCCTATGACTTTATGGCTGTAATCCACACCAAAGTATCGTGTCCAGGCTGGTTTACCTTCTGGCGGGCCATGGTGTAGAACAGGTTCTTTGCCACGGGCTACCTGGAACCAATCACTCAGGGCACCGACGCCGATTAAGAAGCCAATCGCACCTACGAGAACGCCGAGGACGACGGCCAGTTCCCAATTTGCCGGCAGACCCATGATGCTGCGGATGAGCATCACCACGGCCGTGCCGATGACTGTGCCAATGATCTGGCCAATAAGCCCGCGGACGAGTCCTAGTGATAGAATTATCATAGATTCCTCCCTTTATTATCCCTTGTCTCGATTGGCAATCATTCGCCGTCTAAACTCTCGATATAGTCAACAACCCAATCTAGTTCTTGTTCCTCAAAAACGGCCGCAAAATTCACAGGCATGTCTACATCATCAAAGCCGGCCACGATTTCGGCCTGCGGATCAAGAATCGAACGACGGATATAATCATCATCGGCGATCACTATAGTGCCATCCTCAAGCGTCTCTTCCCTTAGGTACAAGCCAAGCCACGTAGGACCATCACCTGGCGCTGCCGTCAGTACTGTGACATTTGAAACAGCCATTTAACTGCGCCAACTCGCGGCCAAGTTCAAGCTCATCAGCTTCGGTAATCTCACCTTCAGGGCGGTGCTGTTTGTTCTTGAATCCACGCATCAAAATCACCCGCATCCATCACGGTTACTGGGGCCACCATATAAGCATGATTTGTGCCGCACAGTTCCGCGCATCGGACTGTGTAAAGTCTCCTGAGTTCTGTTGGCGTGATTCGCAATGGATTCACTGCACCGGGAACCGCATCTTGCTTTAAACGAAATTCAGGTACCCAGAATGAGTGAATGACATCAAGCGAAGTGAGTTCCAAGCGCGTTTGGCGGTCCCGTGGTAGGAGCAATTCGCTGGAACTGATTCCATATTCGGGGTAATCAAAGCGCCAGTTCCACTGCGATCCGATCACGTCAACTACAAGTTCATTAGGTTCTGAGGCTGTGATGTCAACCAGATAACGAGCGCCAAGCACGGCGAAATAAAGAACAATTCCCAAAGGTATAATAGTCCAGAAAACTTCTAGTGTGGAATTGCCGTGAAAATACTGCCCGTCACTGGTGTCACCGGGCTTGCTGCGGAAGAAGATTATGCTGTAGATCATGAAGCCGATGATGAGCGCAAACAGGAACGCGATGACATAAAGATGCATTCCAAACAGCCGGTCTACATAGTAAGCCTCTTCGCTGGCACGTAGGGGGACAAGCGAATCGAATCCCCGTCCCAACCAGGCCCAAGCTGCCAGCGTAATAGCAGCAATAAGCAGTATCACGCCTATGAAATGTTTCATATAGCCCTCCAGTATTTTAAGGGTGTTGCTCAGTATGGTAAAAGTGGAAGAAAACTGATGAATCGATAAATTTGTGAGAAGTTAAATGGTGGATGGGATTGGGCACTGCATAATCCATTCACCAATTCAGCAAATTTTATTTTCCACCCTTCTTATTCTTCTGAACCACCCTCTGTTAAAGTCGCCATTAGAACTTAGTTCTTAAGTGCAGCCACCAGATCATTGACGGATGCTTCCTCTACTCTTTCTTGTCTGTAAACGCACAACTCGCCGGTATTCAGACCGACGGTGATCACGCGTAGATTGGGCAAAGAAAGCAGCCGGCTAATGGCATTTACCTGGCTTTTTGTTTGCTCTGGTTCATCTGCATGGTCAAGGATCACAATATCGACTTGATTTGATCGCGCTAGTTCCTCAGCCTCCTGCAGCGATGTGGTTTGTATTGTTGGGGCTAAATCGGCCGTATTGGAAAGGATATGTTTCAATCCTTCGCGGAACAGTCCATTTGATGAAACTATCAGAACGCGTTTATCCGGCATATTGTTCCATACTGAGAATCCTACACCCCAGTGTAATCTATCTGCCGGTCGAGGAATATCCTGTTTTTGGGTGAATGTGGGGTGATTTTTTGCCGTAATCAGGGGGGACAAGAATGTCGCCCAGAAGGGTGACAGAAAGGGACTGGTTCAAAGTTTGCGTTTGGAATTTGGGTGGAATCAGCGACCAATAAATTTTCTACCTGAATTTATTTGCCGGTATGGGGGATCAGTCCCAAGGCGGAGGCACAAGCAACGGCTTCGGCACGATTTGAGACTTTGAGCTTTTTTAGAATACGCTGGATGTGCGTCTTGACTGTGTTCTTGGAAATGACAAGCGTTGAGGCGATTTCTGAGGTGGTTGCGCCGCGGGCCAATTGAACCAAAACTTCAATCTCGCGATTGCTCAAGTTGACCACCTTTTCTTGCCTCTGTGAGAGTGCAGCGGCGCGCATCACCTGTGATGTGATTTCAGGGGATAAAACACCTTGACCGGCGGCTACGTGACGGATAGCCTGGCAAAGCTGGTCCGGTTCCGTATTCTTGAGCATGTAACCATCGGCACCGGCAGCCAGTGCGCCTAATAAATCATCATCTTTATTGGAAATGGTTAGCATTAGCACACGAGCCTTCGTTTCTTTCTTTATCGTTTTCACCGCACTTATGCCATTCCCGCCAGGCATATTGACATCCATCAACACCACATCAGGCTGCTGCTGCAGGCATAGTTGAACACAATCTGCCCCATTACCGGCTTCACCGACAATGCGAAAATCAGATTGTTCAGCCATTAAGCCGATCAAACCGCGTCGGAAAAGGATGTGGTCATCAACTACCAGCAGTCTAATTGGTTCACTCATTTATCGCCTCGTCCACAAATTCCTTAAACGGTAACCTGATTGTAACTTGAGTCCCTTGATCTTCCTGGCTTGCTAGTTGGAAATCGGCGTCTAACAATTCGGCACGCTCACGCATGATGATCAGCCCATGTTGGGCGAAAGGTGGCATATCGCCGGGATCGAAGCCGCAGCCATTGTCCTTGATATACAAGGTCAACCAATAGTCGTTCTGCTGCCATTCCAGCCAGACGCGGGTCGCATCGGCATGTTTGCGAATATTGCTGAAAGCTTCTTGGATTATGCGCTGGATTTGAATGAGAACCTCGGACGGAAGCTGTAAATCAGGTGCACCAGAGGCGCTGACCGGAACGCCGCTCAAGCTCTCGAACTCAGCGATAATTTTAGTGCTCCATTCCTGCAGATTAGTTGTTTTCGGTTCAAAGCGCAGACTGTCGATCGCTTCCCGCGTATCGACGTAGGCTTTGCCTAACATCTGCTGCACTTCGTCTAGTCCTGACTGCGCCTGCTCGTCATTTCCTTGCTGCAGCAGGTTGTGAATTTGGGCTGTGCGCAGTTTGAGGTATCCAATTGTCTGCGCCAGGCCGTCGTGAATTTCACGAGCCAGGCGTGCGCGTTCGGCCAGGACCGCGCGTTGTTCGCCACGCAGGTACAGGCGGTGGTTTTCAATTAATAGAGCGGCCTGCCCAGCCACGGTGGCCACCAATTGACTGCGGCGACGGTTAAAGAGATCAGGCTGGGCTGCCCACAAGACCATGCTGCCCAACGATCGATCGGATACGCGCAAAGGGGCAATAAGCAGGGAGCGAATTTCGCTGCTGCCCTCTTGGTCCAGATCGCCGATGACGAGTGGGGTTTCTGTTTTAGCGGAGCCTATGGCCAAACCCATCACCAACTCTTGGGCATCACCCAAAGGTTGGCCTGCTTCGGCCAGCATTTGCGGTTCGGCCGTTGGATTGTCGACCTGAAACAACACGCCACCCGTTACTTCTAAGGCGTTTATGGTATCAACGAGGACTCTGGTTAATTCATCATGCAGACTGCTCAATTGGCGAGATTTCTGCAAACTATTGAGCATTGTCATCTCGCGCGAGCGTAATGCATGGGTCTCCAGGGCCAGGGTCGTTTCGTTGGTCATCATTTCCAGGAGTATTTTCTCCTGGGAACTGGGGTATGGTTCTTGCTCTAAGTACAGCGTGAGGGTTCCATAAACTTGATCGCCGTGAACCATTTGCAGACAGTGTAGTTTTGGCGGGCTGGCAAGTTCGAGCGGCGGTGTGAAAAGTGGACATGAATGCGCGCCGCTGGGCCAGCGTTTGCTGCATTCTTCACATTTGTGGCTGACTGCGGCTGTTGATAAGTGATCGATCTGCTTGTCAATAATTGGGTTCGTTTCCCGTGTACGATAGACGACGGGTAGGGTGCGTTGTTGTAAATCATAGCGAATCAATGAGCAGGCGACCGCCGGGGTTGTGCTCATGAACAGATCGAGGATGATCTCTACCAAAGCGGTGACTCATCTTCTGCTTCTGATAGGCGGTGATTGACCCCGAGGATTAATTCAAGGTGCTCGTTAGCCTGGTTGCGTTCGGCCAGGGTCTGTTTTAAGCTGTGTTCGGCCGTTTCCGTTTTGCCAACACTATAGCGCAGCCAGGTTATGATTATCCAGGTCATCAATGTAATGAAGACGCCGTAAAAGACTTCAATCGATTCCCAATTAAACAGCGGGCTCTGTCTGACGGTGCCTTCCAAAAATTGGTGTAGGAAGACAACAAAGAGGCCAAAAATCAGCACCAACCAACGCAGGATGGATAGTCGCTGGTAAAGTCGAGAGGATGAACTCTGAAACTGTTCCTGGTTCATGACACTATTTCTTTTGATTAGCTGAGATAACTATAACCTTAGCTTAAGAGAGTATTTCCGGGACTTAAGATAACAAAGTTCGTGCTTATTGTCGAAATCTGTAGAAACGTTTGGCCAGGCGCAGGAGCCATAACGGCCGTCTTATGCGCTGCCAGAGAGAAACGGCCGTTTGTGGATCGGAGACGGGGTCGCGGCTGTACTGCTGTTTGTTGAACAGGTTTGTCAATTGGCGGATAGGCTTGCGCACGGTTTCGACCAGTTTTGCCAGTCGCGGCCGGTTTTCGTAGACCGCGAGACGCTGCAGCAGTTCGTTACTAAATTCTTCGGGGGTCTGGCTGGACGGGAGGGGGTGGCCCAGGTGTCCTGCATTTTGCTGTAGGTGATAGTAAGCCATCTCGACGTCATTATTTATTTTGGGCCGGCGTCGCCAGTAGAGATAAATGGCTGCGATGGCCGCAGCCAGTAAGGCCAGCCAACCAAGCCGTGACCAGGGGATGGGGCGGCGCGGTTCCCGTTCAGGGATAGGCGTTGTCTCTTCAGGGTAAGCAGTTTCTTGTTCTTCACCGGCAGCAGATGTGGCTGGAGCGAATTGTGGATCGTGCGGGCTGATGAAGGGGGCTGTCGGTTCAAATTCGACCCAACCATAATCAGGGAAATAGATTTCGGCCCAGGAATGGGCGTTGATCTGGCGGATTGTCTGCAGGCCATCTTCGTCGGGTGTCTGGGCCAGGAAACCGGTAGCCAGTCGGGCCGGAATGCCCAGGCTGCGTGCCAGTACAACCATTGAAGAGGCGTAATAATCACAGTATCCTTTTTGCAAATCAAATAAGAAGAAATCAACGGGATCGGCACCTTCCGGCGGCAGTTCGACATCCAGCGAATATTCGTACTGGCGTAGAAAGCGTTCGATGGCGCGCGCCTGGTCATAGGGGGTGGGTTCGCCGCCGGCAACCTCTGCGGCCAGATCGCGCACACGCTGCGGTAAATTAGAAGGCAGTTGGGTGTAACGCCTTCTGATTGAGGGTGGAATGTTGCTTAATACGGCCGTGCGCAGTTCATCCGGCGTGGCGCTGCTGACGCGGGATGTGGCTTGATATTGGTTGACCTTATCTGCTTTGGCGCGTACCAGATCGCTTTGCCCACGCCAGGCAACGATCGTGTCGTGGTCAAAATTCGATGGCAAACCGAGTGTATAACGAATGACACGGTTGTCGTAGCGCCAATGCACATCTTGTTCGATGGTCATTGTCCTGTCGAAGTTAGACTGGGCAATATCCTCGCCGGCGGCGACTGCTTCCATTCGTTCCTCAGAGAGCGCCCAACCGCGACCGGTATAGATCTCATAGCTGAGGGCGCGCCAATGGCGGGCCAGGTCGAGATTTGCAGCTCAGCAGGGCGTTCGATAAGCTTGGGCATGGGCGGTCATCATCACGATTTTTTCTAGTTCGGGCGCGTTACCCAGCAGAAATGAGCGGGGCATGATGCCGGTTCCACCTGCTTGCCCGGGTGCGACTTGTCTGCCGCGGGGCTGCTCAACGCCGCCGAATGCCCGGTCGAGGTTTTCTTCGAGAGCGGCGACGGCCGGCTGGCCCAGGATGGCTATGGCCATTTTGCTGGGGCTGATGGATGGGATCAGGTAGGAAAAGGCCAGCAGGGCCACACCAATGCCGGCGGCGTAAGCATACATCTCAAGACGGATTTCGCGTGAATAATCGACGTGATTTTTTTGCCAGAGGTGTTCAAGACTGTCGAAATGCAGAACGGCCGTAGCCAGGACAGCCATACCGACGAAGGCCACGGCCCATTCGCCCTGCGCTGCACCATAATAGCCATTGATGGCGATGACCAGACCCATTAAGATGAGACCAAGCAGGGGCAGCCGCTGGCGATAGGCGCTCCAGGCCGCATATGCAGCCAGGAACCAGGCCAGTAAACCCATAAGATAGGCAAAAACAATGGTTTCATTGCTGCGCCCGCCCACGGAGACGGCCGAAAACCAGCTTCCGGCCCGATCCAGGAACATAGCGCCATTTTGCAGCCAGTAGACCCGCAAAGCGCCCCAATCGGTGAAGAGCAGCCGGAGAGGTGGCCAGAGCTGGGCCAAGGTCAGGGTGACGATGAGCAGGCCGTAAAGGGTGAGTAATGTCCAGACCATCCAGGCGGATAACGGCCGTTTTGCCAACACTGCGCCCAGGATTAAGCCGATTATGGCTGCTGGGACGACGACCCGATCTTCCGGCACCCAGCCCACGGATAGGACAGCGAAAATCAGCAGCCCAATCACAGCCATCAGGAGCAGGAAGGAAAGGATATCTTTCTGATAATCGTGGCGCTCGATCCAGTTGTAAATAGATTCAATCATAGCGCTTTAAGAAGTCCGATTTTATCGTCCTATTCGGTGGAAAATCTCTGTTTCCATAGGGCTGTCCGACCATAAAAAAGTTTCGACATTATTCTAAAAACCATCCTCTTCCGGTCTTGAAACAGCGATTACTTTACCCATGCTTGTTACCTTGAATTCCCAGAATCCGCGCCTTTCCTGATCTTGCAAAGGTTGGCCTACATCGCCGCGTTGAATGACATGTGCCGTAAATCCGAGCTGGCGAATGGCATCTATTTGTGGTTTGCTGCGCCCTTGCCCGCCGAAACTGGGGCGGTCAAGCAGGATCACATTGCTTTGTATGCCGCTTTTGGCCAGTGTCGTTAGCTCCGGCAGCCAGCCGGCGCTGCTGTTTGGGGTAATGATGATCGCTGCGGCCCCTTTTGTAGCGATGCGGCTGAGGTCACGAAGGGCCATCTCTAATGAGGTTTCGCCGTCGGCATTAATCAAGGCCAGGGCACGCAAAATCCGCCACTGCTGTCCTTCGCCACGGGCCGGAGGGAGAATTTGGGGATCACGGCCGTATACACCTAATCCTACCGCGCGGTTGTGCCGGTTGGCGCGCGCCGCCAATGAAGCGGCTAGAAGTACAGCATGTTCTTCTGTCCCACTATCACCGAGGCCACCTGAAGCGCCGTCGTCCGTCGTCCGTCGTCCGCCGTCTTCCCCCAACTGCACCGCCGCCTGCATATCAACCAAAATCCAGATATCTCCTGCCGCATCGAGGTCGAACTGGCGCGTGGTCAATTTGCCGCGCCGCGCGCTGGAAGGCCAATGAATGCGGTTCATGGGATCGCGCGGCTGGTAATCACGGAGTGACGCAGCGTTGACAGTGGCCTGCCAGGAACGCTGGCGGGCACGGACACGGCCGCTGCTTTCGCCCAGGGGCAGGGGTATGGGCAGTTTGCCATGGATGGGTGGGTGAATGATGATTTCGTGCGCATCGTTGTAATGGCGGGTGACATTGAAGATGCCGAAGGGGTCGCTGCTGCGGATGGCCCATGGTCCTAGATGGAAAAGACCGCGGCGCAGACAGACGGCCGATACCCGCCAGCGATCATCGCTTCGTGGGTCGATACTGCGTACGACGGCTGGACGGTAGCCAGGGACATCAGAGTAGTCTATGATTTCGACCCATAATGCAGGGACTTCGGCATGATTGGAGATGATGAACTCCTCGCCCAGCCGGTCACCTACAGCGACCCAACCGAAACGGAGACGGCGCGAGGCATGCAGGCCGCGCGATAAGAGCCAGACCCAGATATAGGCGACAATAAATAGCCCGCCGAAGCCAACCAGCAGGGTGTTCCAGATGCGGTCGGGCAGCAGAAATGCGCCGAGCAGGAGCACGGCCAACCAGATTAAGGGCAGGCGCAGGCGTAGTTGGATGGTTACGGTGGAGCTGGGTTTAACGGCCGTTGAGGCGCTTGTGTCGGCGGTTGTAGCCATACACCTTATTGTGCCACAAGGGTACGGGTAGGCAAGGGGTGTCGATTAGGGAGTTGATCCACAGATGATACAGATGACACAGATGACACAGATTTTTATCCGGTTGAGGTCGATATCTGTGCAATATGTGAAATCTGTAGATTCAATACGGCCGTCTTTAGCCTGTATGCCTTTGCCTCGCAATCGGTTCAGGTGTTTGTAAGAGATGTAGGAGCTTAAAGAACCATGGCGCCCCCAGCCCGATCCATAATCCCAGGATGCCATAGCGTAAGAAGCGGAAGCCGTAATAAGTTGTTTCGCCGAATTCTTCACCGGGGAAGATGGCGGATAGGCCGAAGTAGAGGGCTAACAGCACGACCAGACCGATGATTGAACGCAGGACGCGCTGCACGAAGGAGCCGGCCACGGAGAAATGAATATAGCGGTTGCATAGGACTAAGCCGGAGCCAAAACCGGCCATAACAGCCGCAGCGCTGACGGTGTCGTTATGCGGGTATAGGACAGCTAACAGCGCGGGTATGCCTAAAGTGACTGCTAATTGTGGGGCCAGCGAAAGACGGCCGACGGCATGCTCGATACGTGGATCGAGCAGCAGAAACAGCACAAGCAGCACGGCACCTACGGCCCAACCGGCGAGAACCTGGTGCGGAAAGTGCACGCCAAGATAGATGCGGGAGAAGCCGATGAGAAAGGCCATAAACATAGCAAAGACCCAGAACCACGGCCGTTTTACCTGCGCGGCCAAGACGCCCCAAACAAAGATGCTGGATTGGGCGTGCCCGCTGGGCATCCCGGAACCGGCGACGGTGTGGTCACTTACATCGGGGTTAATCTGGTAGGGACGGGGCTGCATGAAGATATCTTTCAATATCGGATTCACGTAACCTGAGATAAGAAAAGCGAAGCCGACCCTGGCTCCCGTGGCAGCGTCGACAGACCAGAACAGTATGGGCACGATGAGTAGATAAAAATACTCTTCGCCCATGAAGGTGACGGCCTTGAAAAATGATTCAATGGCCGGGCCACCGGCAGCTTGCAGGGTAAGAATCCATTCCATGCCCCATTCAAATGTTGTTTCCATTGTTATTTCCCCCTTAAATGTAAAACAATCTTTCCAGATTGTTTGTGTATTATGTGGCGCAAGCTGGAAAGCTTACTGCTACTAGGATGCCGCAGCGGCTTTGATTGGTGCTGCTTTTTCCTCCTGCGTTAAGGCTGGCGGGTGTACTATCATGGACAAGCCGGCAGCGACGATGGCGCAAATGACAGTCATTGTTGCAAAGCCGACCATGGGCACAGCCATCATCATCATGACGTACCAGAGTATGTACCAATCGATGCGCAAGACGACAAATCCAAAAGTATAGAGCAGGTAATATAGCAGCGCACCGCCTAAAATAAAGAACAGGACATCAAGTAAGTATTTTGCTCCGTGCCGCCCACCGATGAGCAGCCAGAATAAGAGCGGCATGGTCAATAAGAGTGAAAATGGGTTAAAAATCGCGATGTATAGGGTGGCCAAACCGATGACGAAAAAGGCTAAACTCTTGATCGATTTAAAGTCCGGCATTGTTGTTTGTAAGCGCCTGGCGAGCTTGCGGCCAAGAAGGAGAAAAACAGCTATACCAACTAAGAAAAGGATGACGGCCGGCCATCGGGGGTTGGTCTGGACGGGATGTTTGGGCAAGGCGAAGTAGCGTTCGAACTGCTGCAGCAGACCCACCGCGGTCATAAGATATAAGGAGAGCACGGCTAGAACAAGGGGCAGCCACAGTCCAAGAAAGTGCGGCAAGGCGGCGCGCCAGCCGGCTGAGAGGGGGTCAGACGATTTGCGACCAATCCAGAGGCTGGCGATGAAGAAAATGGCCACGAAAACAGCAAATATTAGCCAGAGGATGGGACCATCTAGAATATTGTTGTCATTGGCGAAGTAGAGATAAGGTGCTGGTTCTTTGGGGAAACTCTGCATAGTCTGTAAATGACGTATGAGTGCTTCAGTGGCGCGACCGGTTTCTTGCAAAATGACGGGAGATTGCAGTTCCATGGTATCTCCAGGTGTGTGATAGCTTTGGTTATGAAGCTCCGCAAATTCGGGAGGGACAAGCCCGGCAAAACCAAACGCCGGTACGCCCGCGGCAACCAAGGGGCCTTGATCCATAAGACTGATCGGCACGGCCTGATCGATGACCTGGGTAAAGGGATCACGAATGACAGGTACGGTAATCGTGCTGTCGCCAGCATCGACTGCCGCCTGTGCTGCGTCACGAGCAGCCTGTAACAACCATGGTGGGCCAAAACCGTCAAATTGGCCGATGGATTTCATTTCTAAGCCATCATAGAAATGCTTGCCGACATTATCCAATGATACAGCGCCAATGATACGTTCCGGGTCAGGGTGTTGTTCTATATAACGCAGGCTGCCCAGCATGCCATACTCTTCGCCATCGTCGGCCAGGAAGACCAGCGTGTATGGACCAGGCGCTTCGGCGGCGAAGAGCTGCGCCAAGTGCAGGATGATGGCGATCCCTGAACCATCGTTGTCCGCACCATATACTGTTTGCGGTGATTGGTCATGATGGGCCATGACGATGATTTCGCGTTCACTTGCGCCTGGCAGTTGGCAGATGACATTTTTCAATGGAACAGTTTCGCTGAAGTTGGTAATCTCCCATTCATCTGTTGTGCAGCTCAAGCCATAGCCTTCGAATTGTTCTTGCAGCCATTGTGTGCTTAAGGCGACATTGGGCATGCCGCTGGCACGATCGGGAAATTGGGTGACAAATGCTTCTTCCAGGGCAAACGCTTCCTCGCCCGAGAACTGCAAATTGGCTGCATCGTAAGTGATTTCGCTATCATCAGTCTGGCGGCAGGCGCCCAAGATAAATATGAGAGCAAGTAATCCCAATAAAATAAGCAGTCTCTTTATTTGCATTGTGAACCTCCTGAAATTAGAAAAACCGGGTTTCTTAGACACTAGATTTGCTGCCCACCATGATGGAGAAATCCGGTTTATTGAGTTAGCGATCGACGTGACCCGGCAGGACATAGGGATACGGCCGTCCTAGAAGCCGGTACAACTGGCGGTCAATCCGTCGGGCATTAAGATACAGCGACCATATGCGGGCATCTTCCTTATAATAACTGGCGACTTCTGCCCCGGTAATTGGCTTGAATGTGTCCGCTTGTTCTGTCTCCTCTAAATATTCATTAGATGAGACCAATAATTCAGGTATGATTTCGGCGCGCTTTTCTTTGTAGAGATTGGCCAAGACGTCGATTATAACCTGGCGAGGGTCGTAATAACGATTCATGACGTCATCCAGAAACAACATACGGATGACCCAACGCAGGAATGATGGCGCGCTGCGCAGAAACAGCTCCGGATCTAACAGCTCTTCACCATTGAGACGCAGCAGGGGGGAACTGGTGTCGATGTAAATTAGCTCCAATGGGTCAGGTAAAGGGCCGCCAGCGCCGTCGCAGCCAGTGATGGCCCAGTTGGACATCTGCGCGTCGAAGCCCATCGCTACATCGCCCTTATGTTCATCATTGTAGGTGAAGACCTGGGCGATGTTGGCCAGGATGGCGTTGAAGAGCTGCACGACATTATCATTGGTGCATTTGTGGATGGCTTTGTTCAGCAGAGCGCCACTGTCGATCTTTTCCTGGATGATGTAGACGACGATATTGCCTTTGGAGGGCACAATAGAGGTGATCGCGGCGGGAACGGCCGTAACCCCGGCATTCGCTAGATGCTCTAAATAAGTTTCATATAGAAAAATATAGGGTTCCAGCTCGCTCTCCGCGTGGAACATAGGCATACGCTTGAATACCAGATTGGGGTTGGCCCCGGATATGGTCATGACCGTGCTCATTTCACCATAACCCAACACGTGAGCTGGAATGCGGCTGTGCTGCGGGTGGATAGGATCAATGCCATGTTCGAACTCGATCAAATAGTTCTTGTTGAAGGTGATGGTTCCTGTTGGCATTGGACTTTCTCCAATGAAAAATAGTCGCGAAACGACAACTTTCCTAAATATATTGTAGGGGTAGGGCCTTGTGCCTACCCTGTAGGGATGTGCCTACCCACCAAGGGCGACCACAAGGGTAGCCCCTACAATCCCAGGTATTCGGTGACGCCGGCCAGGGCGTGGTCGATGCGGACCAGGATTTCGCCGGCATCCTCATCGGTGATAGTTAGCGGTGGCAAGAGTTGGGCCACGCGGGTGTCATTGTTGGCATATACAGAAATTAACCCGGCATTGAAGGCGGCGCGGCTGAAGATAGGTCCACAATATTCGTTTACCATTTCGATGCCCATCATCATGCCTAATTGGCGCAGGCGCACAAGCAGACGCGGGTATTTTTCGTATAGTTGATCGAAGCCTGCGCTGAATTGGGCGGCGATTTGGCGCACATGGGCTAAAAATGCGGGGGCGGCCGTGATTTCTAGGACCTTCAGGGCTACATGGCAGCCGATTTCAGAGCCGCCAAAGGTGGAAATATGAATAAAGGGATCGGGTTGGAAGACCTCTTCCAATTCAGCACGAAAGCAGGTTGCCGTGATGGGGTAAATGCCCCCGGATAAACCTTTGCCCGTGACCAAAATATCAGGCTGCACACCATAATGCTGCACAGCCCACATCGCGCCGGTGCGGCCCAGACCGGTTTGAACTTCGTCGGCGATAAGCAGCACGCCGTGCCGGTCGCATAGTTCGCGCACCTGGGCCAGATAACCTTCTTCGGGGACGAGTATGCCGTAAGTGGCAGGGACGGTTTCCAGCAGCACGGCCGCTGTTTGATCGTCCAGCGCCTCAGCCATGGCCGAACTATCATTGAAGGGCACTTTTATGAAATCTGGGGCAGGGGGACCAAAGGGGGCGTAATAGCTTTCCTCTCCGGCGGCGAGGGCCAATCCGGTATGGCCATGGTAGCCGCCGGTGGCGGAGATTATTTTCGGCCGTTTTGTATAACCGCGGGCGACTTTGATCGCCAGGTCGATCGCTTCACCGCCGCCCACACCAAAAACAGTGTACGGCAAATCGGCCGGCGCCAGTTCGGCCAGCTTTTGGGCCAGCAAGGCCCGGTGCTCACTGATCATGTGGTGATTGCCGATATCTAATTCAGCAGTTGCCATAATCAAACGCTCGATAATGGCTGGATGGCGGTGGCCGAGGTTAAAGACGCCGCCGTTGCAGTGGCAGTCGATGAAGCGTCTACGGCCGTCTGAGATCCCAGATGTATGGACCTTCGCGCCGGCCAGGGACAAAGTCCAGGCCCACATCGCTGAAAAAGCGCACTTTGCCTGATGAGACCTGCGCGCCAAATGCTTCTATGATCTGCTGTCGATCGGATTGACCTATAAAAGTAGATGCGGGCAATGTTTGCGATTTGGGCATTGATTTCCCCTCACATATTTATGCTATCAGTATAACTGATTTTCATCTGCACGTTTCTGCGATATTCCGCGACTTTATGGCGAACAGATGCATTGTTTGATTTTGGCTCTTATAAACATAATAGCAGAAAAGCGAGCCTATGTATAGATCGGGATTGAAACCAGGTTTGTGGATAAGTGATGCGCAACTGATCGCGCAGAATCTGTTAATTCTGATATTTGTAAACTGGGTTTCTCGCAGGTGTTCGAAAAAAATCTCTGAGACCCACTTATATGGGACCTCAGAGATTTAGTAATGCGTGTGTGGATTAATTGCTATGCGCCGTTGCTTGTTGTACTTGCTTCCATTTACTCGTCTAAGGCTGTGAGGGCGCTGTTTGACTGTACACTTTGCTTAATTGGTATGCCCGTTCTTCCAATGCCAGTGCCCCCTCTTGAATCTCGGCAAGAGCTTGCGCGTCAAGGTCCTGGTAATCGACCAGCTCCAGGGTTTCTTTATTAGGATCGTCACCTGTCCAGCCGACTTGAACGTTACCAACGCCTGGTGCGTAGGACTTGAGTTGGATGGCGCCAGGTTCATCTTCGCTAAACTCAGCAATAATCAAGACCTGTTCAAAACAATCGGATTGCACACAAGTTTCCTGGTTTACCTCGTCTACCTCACCACGGTCAGACCAGCCGACCGCAGGGCCCCAACCCTGGGCATAGCTGGGTGAGCCGGCTTGTGGATCGGCAAGCATTTTTATGCCTGCCAGCGCACCATCCATTCCGGCGATCCAGGACCGAGCGTCAACAAATGAGCCGCCCTCCCATTCCTCCGGATACTCTCCGAAGTACCAGACATTGCCTTCATTGTCCTGGGCGTAGAAGGCGATTTCAGTCTCTACCAAATCCCCAGCTGCGAAATCTTCGATCCAGGCCACGACTGTTTGCATACCATTGATCTCTTTAACCAGATCGGTCACGGTCCAAACGATTCGATGGGGAACGATGTTGCCGTCAATGCCTCTTCAGTAACGCCTTCAAAAGTTAGCTGCCGTCCAGGCGGCATGGGCAGGTATTGGTTGTCAATGATTGTAGGATTGTCAAAATTCGCGGGGTCAAAGCCTTGTAGTACCGGGTCATCGGCAATGCATCGTTGGCATCGGCTATAGGTTCCGGGGTAATGACAGGTTCGGTTGTGCTGTAGACCTCGCTTATTTCATAAGCATGTCCTTCCAAAGCGAGAGCAATTTCACGAACGACATCCAAACCTTCTTGATCAAGTTGGACGAAGTCGATCAGTTCAAGTTCTTCTTGCGAGGCATCATCGCCGCGCCAACCAACGGCGACATTGCCTATTCCGGCGCATAATACTTTTCTTGGATGGCGTTTGGCTCTCCTTCGGAGAACTCGTCAATGATCAGCACATCCCCGCCACAGTAAGCCGGCGCACAAACTTGTTGGCTCATTTTATAAACCCGCCCGCGGTCTGACCATTCCACTTCAGGTGCCCATCCCTGGGCGTAGCTGTCGCGTCCCCATGCGCGGCTGGGCCCACATCTTAACACCAGCCAGCGCGCCTTCCTCGCCGGCGATCCAGGCCGGGGCTTCCACAAATTCGCCATCCTCGTACTCTTCGGGATACTCGCCCAAATACCATACGTTGCCGGTCTTGTCCTGGGCATAGAAGGCGATTTCTGCTTCCACCAACTCACCATCGGCGAAATCCTTGATCATGGCCACGGCCGTTTGCACACCGGCAACTTCCTTGACCAGATCGGTGACCGAAAACTCAATGCGGTGGTCAATACGCTCGCCATCCTCATCAGTGGATCCCTCAAATATCCATTGGCTGCCTGCTTGCAGGGGTAACCATTGGTTATCTATGTTGGTCGAATCATCGAACATTGCGGGATCGAAATCTTCAAAATCTTCAAAATCTACTTCTGCGGGATCTTCAGCAGCAGGGGCTGCCTCCTCCACAGGGGCGCTGCTGGTACATGCCGCAATGGCTGCCAGCAGCAGTCGCCAGGCCGACTATACGTGAGAAGACACGAATGTAAGTACATTTACTCCTCCTAAAAATGAAAAGGCAACCAAAAGTTGTAGGGCAAGAGAGAATCTTGCTAACAACATTGGGTTGCCCTTTAGGTGTTGTTAAAATTGAACTATTAATTGTTATATATGTTTAGCGCCAGATGCCAGGCACTTTTAAAGTGCCTGGCACTTTAGCACAACACCTCCGACTATTTATTAAGCGGTCGACGGCGAGCAGGGGTGCCGTCTGTAGATTCGTCGCGGAATTGACCATGGCCGAAGCGCAAGTACAATGCTGGCAGGACATACAGGTTGAGCAGTGTCGATGTGACCAACCCGCCCAGGATGACGATAGCCATCGGGTGTTCAATCTCGTGACCAGGGATATTGCCGGCGACTACCAGCGGAACCAGGGCCAAACCGGCGGTCAAAGCGGTCATTAAGATGGGGGAAACGCGTTCTTTTGAGCCGCGCATGACAAGTTCGCGACCAAAGGGTTCGCCTTCCTCTTCTTCGAGATGCTGGTAATGGTTGATCATCATAATCCCATTACGGGCAGCAACGCCCAAGATGGTCAGGAAACCGACCATCGAACCCAATGAAATCACCCCTTCACTGAAGATCCAGGCAGCTAGAATGCCGCCTACAAGGGCCGCCGGCAGGCTCAAGAAAGAGAGACCGGCCATCAACCAACTGCCCACCGAGATGCGCAGTAAGAGGAAGATCACTAGCGCGGCGACAAGGGCCGCGAACAGCGATGCGCTGGCTGGCTGCCTGCCGTTCGGCGAATTCGCCTAGCATGACGGCATTGTAACCCAACTGGAAATCGACTGTATCCAAAGCTGCTTCAACTTCAGCCACAACAGAGCCCAAGTCACGTCCTTCGACATCAGCTTCCACATGCAAGCGGCGCGCCAGATCTTCGCGATAGATGGCGTTGGGGACGGGCACAATGTCAATATCGGCCACATCTTTCATGCGCCACCTGTTCGCCAGTTGGCGTGTCAATCAACAGATTTTCAATGCTGGTCAGACTATCGCGATTGCCAGGGGTGCTCCACACATTGACATCATAGGTGCGGTTGGCCGTATGGATATCGCCAACTTCTTCGCCGGCGATCAGGTAAGCGGCAGCACGGCGTACATCACCCGGTTTAAGCCCATATTCTTGCGCTTTTTCCAGATCCACCTGTACTTGGATTTGCGGGACATCCACCAGCAGCTCCGTATGCAATTCCGTGAGACCTTCGATACCCGTCCAGTTTGCCTTCTATTTCGTCTGCTTTTGAGCGCAAAACCTCCAGGTCATCGCCATAGATGCGAATGACAATAGGATGGCTTGAGCCGGTCAACACTTCCCGGATACGTTCTTTCAGGTAAGTTTGAACATCGCGGTAAAGTCCCGGGTAGCCATCTACCATTGATTGGATAGAGGCGAGCGTTTCATCATAATCGACCGAGGGATCGACGCTGACCCAATTCTCGCCAAAATAGATGCCATAGACTTCATCCATCAGCAGCGCCTGCCCAATATGCGAGCCGCAGTTGCGTACACCGGCAATCGTCAACAACTCCTGGCATGCCTCCTGCGAGATGCGCACCATCTCCGGATGGGATGTGCCGGGTTTGCCTAACCAATGCATTAAGAAGTCGCGCTCCTTAAAGGAGGGCAGCAGTTCCTGGCCCATCAAGGGATAGATCAGGACATGCCAATGATCAAAATCACGGCGAAAGCGATATAGGCTAAGCGCGGTTTGTTGAGCGTCGGCGCCAATGTACGCGTGTAAATACGATGCAGCGGCGGAATGATGGGTGAAATACGCTCTTTTACCGGGGCATTGGAGATGAGGATCAAGACCAATGCCGGGGTGACGGTTAAAGCGACTATAGGTGAAACCAAAGCCGCCACAACATAAGCCTGGGCTAGAGGACGGAAAAAGGCTCCGGATAAACCTTCGAGGAAGAAGACCGGAATCAAAGCCGTCATTTCGATTAAGGATGCGTAGACAATCGCGTTGCGCACCTCAACTGAGGCATCTAAGACGATGTCCTCCGCAGGTTTATTACTGCCCGCTATCGCGCTCCTGGCGCAGACGACGCACGATGTTTTCAACATCGACGATTGCGTCGTCTACTACTGCGCCAAGAGCAATTACCAGCCCGGCCAACACCATCACATTAATGGTTGTGTCAAAGAAAGAAAGGATCAGCATGGTGATCACGACCGTCAAGGGGATGATCGTGGCGCTGATCAGGGCAATACGCCAATCCCAAAGGAAGAGCAGGAGAATTATTACCACGAGCAATGCGCCAATGAGCAGGGATGTGGTCAGATTGTCAATGGCCACTTCGACGAAGGTTGCTGGGCGGAAGATGGTGGTATCAACATCGATACCTTCCAGACCGGGCGCCATGCGAGCCATCGCTTCTTCGACACCTTCGGTCACTGCCACGGTATTGCCCCAGGGGAACTTCTCAATGATTAACAAGAGACCTTCGCCATCGTTAATCACGGCGTCACCAATCATGGGCCAGGTATCCATTTTCACATCGCCAATATCTTCAAGCAGCAGAGGGATCGCCATCACTGTTGGTCTTATCGTTGATGGCTACCTTGGCCAAATCTTCCGGTTCCTAACGGCCGTTACATGGCGGATAGGCAGTCTCTGATTGGGCGTTTCTAGAAATCCGCCTGTACCAACAGCGGAGGCTTCTGTATGCTGTAAAATGCCTACATCTAGGGTTTCAGAAGTCACTTCCAGGACCTCATCTAACGTGGTCCCATTTGCGGCCAACAGTGCCGGTTCAACCTGTACCATCGGAATCTGAATCTGCTCGCCCCACATGGCTACGTTAGCCACACCAGGTACGCGCAGCAGTTGCTCGCGGATCTTCCAATAGGTGATCATCGACAATTCCGGCACGGAATATACATCGGAAGAAATACCGATTTTCACCGTGCGCGCCGTTGAGGATAGAGGGGCAGCATAAAGGGCGGCGCGGCCCATTTAGGCAGCGTCGGGGTCACAATGGCCAGCCGCTCTTGCACCAACTGCCGCGCTTCCATCAGGTCTGTTCCCGGTTCAAAGATGAGCAGGATGGAGGACAATTGGTTGACTGACTTGGAGCGCATGACGTCCAGTCCGGGCATGCCATTAAATACCTCCTCCATAGGCGCCGTAATCAGGGATTCCACTTCTGCGGAGGAGAGGCCAAGAGCGGGCGTTTGAATTTCCACACGTGGGGGCGCAAATTCAGGAAAGACATCGACCGACATACTGCGAATCTCACTGATGCCAAAGATCATCAGCAACGCGGCGGCAAAGACTACTAGGTAACGATACTTAAGACTTTTAGCAACGATCCATTGCATCTCGTTCATTTGCCAACTCCCGTGTCGGCGCCATACAGTTCGGCCACGCCGACGGTGACGATGTGTGAACCGATATCAGGACCATCAGAGAGAATTACCCGGCCGCCATCAATATGATCAACGTCGAGTACTACGCGTGTAAATGTTAATGAGTCAGCTCCTGGATTTCTGATATAAGCCCAGTTTCGCCGTTATTGCCGTAAATGAGTGCGGCATAGGGCACGACCAACTTCATTTCGCCGTCAACATCTTCCTCCGCGACTATTTCTGATTGGATGTCAAGGCGCTCGGCGGCCTTGTCGGTTAACTTCACGAGGTTAAATCCGTCTAGACCTTCTTCTAAGGTATATGGTTCTTCACCATGTCCATCTCCCCCTTCTGATGGGCTGCATGCCGCCAGGGGGAGTATGGCCAATACGAGAATAAATAAAATTATCCACTGTTTCTTGATTTGCATCTGTCTGCCTCCTAAACATATGACCGATGTCGACGATAAATAATCATCACTGGACGAGTATTAATGTCCGTCCAGGCTCTGTAATTTTAAAATTTGTTTAATCAAAAGCCGCTTCTGGCGTAGACGCCGAATCAGCGCTCATTTCCGGCTGCACCTCAGCAGGCATTGGGCTGGGCCAACGTAAGTAGAGGGCGGGCACAACGAAGAGGTTGTACAAGGTCGAGGTAATCAAACCACCAACGATGATCCCGGCCATAGGACGGATAATCTCACTGCCGCCAACATTGCCGCCAAAGATCAGCGGTAGAAGCGCCAGGGTCGTAATGACCGCAGTCATCAGGATGGCTGTCAGCCGTATCCTGTGCTCCATTTAGGACAAGTTCTGCGCCATCATTTTTGTCCTCAAATTCGCCGGCTTTGCGCAGATGGTTGACCAGCACCAGTGCCATTGCGCACGGCAATCGCGAACAGGCCGAAAAAGCCAAATAGGGCGGCAAATGAGAGCGACCCGCCGGCTATGAGAGCTGCCAACACGCCTCCGACAAGGGCCATGGGTAAGGTCAAGAAGACGATGAAAGAAAGTTTCCAACTAGAGAAAGCGGCTTGCATCAACAGGTAGATGCCGGCGAGCGCAGCCAAGGCGATGGCAATCAGACGGGATTGGTTCACCTGGAAACCCTGATTATTGCTCAGGACTTCCATATGGTACTCAAAGGGAATGTCGATACCACTCAGGCTAGCTTTCGATATCAGCTGTTACATCATCGACGCTGCGACCGCTGACATTGGCCTGAACATCAACGTAGCGAGAGACCGCATCCCGTTCGATTACCGTTATGGCAGGCGCGATGCGCACATCAGCCACTTCGGCCAGGGGGACCTGGAACCCACTTGGGGTGTCAATCAACAATTCTTCAATGGCCGTAATATCGCTGCGTAATTCGGGCTTGCCCCAGACAACCACATCGAACACTTTCTGTTCTTCAAAAAGGTTGCCGACCAAAATGCCGGATAGCAAGGTTGTTGTCTGCCGGCGTATATCGCCAGGCTTCAGCCCATGTGCTTCTGCTGCGGCAAGATCAACCTCGATTTCTACCTGAGGTTCGTCGGCGAAAATGAGAGCCTCCGCGCCGATAACGCCATCAACACCATCCATGACCCCTACTACTTCTGATAGCCTTTTCGCGCATCACATCAAGCTCGTGGCCATAGATACGTACGGTAATGTCGGTATCGGACCCGCCTTCAAGATCGACGAGGCGTTGCAGGTTGATAAGTTTGTACTGTACGCGCCATACCTGGGTAGCCATTGACGACTTCTTCGATAGCGAGGAGGGTAGCGGCGTGGTTCGCATCCGGATCGATGCTGACCCATATTTCACCAGAATTGATGCCGACGACTGCATCGCCGGTTATGGCGCGCCCGACATGGGAGCCGATGTTGCGCACACCGGGAATCTGGCGCAGTTCATCCATGGCCTGCGTCGTGATGCGGGTCATCTCAGGTCGAGATGTACCCGGGGCGGCTTCAATATTGATTATCATATCGCGCTGTTTCAATTCAGGCAGTAGGCTGACATTGAGGAAGGGCAGGGCAATCAGACCAATGACGATAAAGGCCGCGGCGACGATGATGGCCACGATAGGTGACCTGACAATGCCGCCCAGAAGGCCTCGATAAAGGCGCTGTAAGCCTGTAGCGATGGGTGATTGGCGCCGCAATGACTCGGTGGTTATGAGGCTTACACTCAGTGCCGGCGTCACAATCAAGGCGGTCAGCAGGGAGGCGACGATGGCCAAAACATAGCCTAAAGCCAGCGGTTGGAAAAATGATCCAAACAATCCTGGCAAGAAGAAAATTGGCAATACAGCCAATAATATGATCAGCAGGGCGAAGCCGAGTGGGCCGCGAACCTCGAGAATTGATCTGAGAATGATGGAAGCGGCCGTTTTGTCGCCCCCTTCCTCTCGATTCTGGCGAATGCGCCGGCCTATATTATCAACATCGACGATGGCGTCATCGATGACTACGACCAGCGCGGCCACCATACCGGCCAAGAGCATCATATTAAAGGTAGCCCCGGTCAAGTACAGCACCATTGCCCCAGCGATTAAGGCAATAGGGATGGCCAATAAGCTGATCAATGTCGTGCGCCATTGGAAGGTAAAGGCCAGCAGGCCTAATAGGACCAGAACGGCGCCAATCAGCAGCAAGTTGCGCAGATTGGCTGATACCGATTCAATGAAGGAAGCGGGGCGGAAAAGGCTGGTGTCAATTTCCATCCCTTGCAGGCCAGGCCCCAAATCGGCTAATGCTTTTTCAACCCCAGTGGAGACTTCCAGGGTATTGGCCCCCGGGAATTTCTCGATCACGAGGATCAGGCCTGGGCCATCTTGAAGAGATGCATCGCCAATGAGCGGCTGGTGGTCTTCGACCACAGTGGCCACATCACCGAGGAGCACGTTTTCCTTGTCAACGACAGCGACCTTGGCCAAATCCTCTGCTGTAGAAATGGGCAAAAGATGGCGGACGCTGAGTCTTTGATTGGGTGTATCAATCCAGCCCGCTGTTCCGGGAGAGGATGATTCCAAATAACTAAGAGGGGATACCCAAAGCGCTTCACCGGTTGTTTCAATAATTTGCTGTAATGAAACGCCGTTTTCATGCAATTCTTGGGGATCGACCTGGACTTGCAACTGTCGTTCACGTTGGCCCCAGATGGCCACATTGGCCACACCGGGCACACCGAGCAGGCGCGGTTTGATGATCCAGCGCGAGAGGACGCCCATTTCAATTGGGGAAAGTTCGTCTGAAGAAAGCCCCACCATCAACGCGCGATTGGTTGAGGAGAGGGGCTGCAGCATGACTGGCGGTGTGGAAACGTTAGGCAGGGCATGGGCCTGGGTCAATCGTTCCTGTACCATTTGTCGTGCGCGGATGGGATCGGTTCCTGGTTCAAAGACCATGAGGACGGAGGACAACCCTGCGACTGACTGAGAATAAATCTGATCGAGCCAGGCGACGCCGTTAAGCAGGTCGGCCTCCATAGGGACGGTGATAAATGCTTCAACTTCCTCGGCGGATAAACCGAGCGCTTCTGTTTGTACTTCTACATAAGGGGGATCAACTTCGGGGAAGATATTGATTGGCATCTGGCGAAGCTGGGTAAACCCAAGCACCAACAAAATCACTGCGAGAATAACAACCAGGAATCTAAGCTTCATGCTTGATTCGACAATCCAACGGATCATAACTGAGGCCTCCTTAGGCTAATGTTAATGTGTGTGGGCCTGTATCGCGTTTAGCCTAAAAACGCGTTAGCGGCCTTCGAAAATCGTCTGCTTACCTAATTTGTATACTTGAAGCTGTTTTATTCGAATCTATCGATAATAGAGCCTCCTTGGCTTGAGATTGATGTTAACAATACGGGGTGATCACTCATTTTAAGAACAAACTCGTGTGGTAAACGCATCCAAACGCCCCGTATTAGAGAGAAACAAATGACTCATGTAGGAAGAAATAGGCGCGCGACAAGTAAGCTTATGCAACTAAATCGCTTGCCAATCTGGCAGTTATTTTTGTTTGATAATTTTTTTGGTGTAATGATCATCGCCATTCCTGTCTTTCTACACCGCCTTTCTTAGAGGCTGCTAGTAATGGATGATGCAAGAACTGACAAACGTCCGAAAAGTTATTTCATATATGTATTATGATAGGTATACCTTACGAAACACCTTACGAAACACCTTACGAAACACAATAATTGGATGTTTTAACTGGCGCTGTTTCATTTGAAAAGCTTTCAACTATAAAAAACAAGATATCAAAAAGATCTCGCTAATTACTGCCAATTACGTTGTTATCAATTCAATTATCTGTGCCAACAGGATCAGGTTGAGAGCAGGGATATAGTCGACTGTCTGGCTAATGGATCCAAATTACAGGTTTCTTACTTTTCGACCAATATAGGAAGATGTAATTACTACCCGCAAACTTGAACCATAATGCATAGTATAATACATTATGGCCTTGAAGTAAAGAGTCATTTTCAAATTGGTGTGGATTTGTTTGGATGATGCGAGTTATTGGGGCATTTATTATTATTTTTTAGACAAAATTCGCGCGTTTTCAAGCAGCAGATTGTCCAAAGAGGGTATTCCCATGTCAGATATATTATCTTATTGGATCTGCCTATTGGATCAGCTATACTGTAACTATTAGAAATATGCTGAGATCAGAGCGACGCAGAGAGGTGCTATTTTCCTTCCTCTTTCAGACCTTAAACCACACGAAACAATTTTTTTGCGGCCTGACAGGATATTTGCTGCAATTTCCAGGTTTAACGCCAAAGGCAAACAATTCATGAAACATCTTGATCAAATCAAGCTCATCCAGGGCGGCATGGGCGTTTATGTGTCCAATTGGCGGCTGGCCAAGATGGTAGCCATGCAGCGGCCAGGTGAAACAGTCGGTACTGTATCGGGTACGGCACTCGATGTCGTCTATGTGCGACTGTTACAGCTTGGCGATCCGGGCGGCCATGCGCAGCGTGCCTTACGCGCTTTCGATGAGAAATTTGATGTAACCATTGGTCAAAGTTTATGCGACCGGTATTTAATTGCGGGCGGAAAAGAGCCAGACGCGCGTTTTCGCAGTGCGCCGATGCACATGGTACGTAAACAGGATGGCGGGAAAACTTTCCCTATGCCAACCAGCCCGAATGCGACGGTGTCGCTCGAGCTTGATGAAGAAACAATCGAACTGCTGATTGCCACCGGTTATGCAGAGGTTTGGCTGGCCAAAGAAGGGCACAACGGCAAAATATTCATTAACTTTCTAAAGAAGATTGAACTGCCCTTGATCTATGTGCTTTATGGGGCAATGTTGGCTGGGGTTGACGGGGTTATTGTCGGCGCGGGCAACCCGCAGGGCTTGCCGGCGCTGGCTGAGCAATTGGCCCAGCATGCGGCGGTTGCCCAGGAGATTTCGATACTTTACCGTAAAACTGGCGAAGAATTCCAGCTTACCTTTGACCCAAGGGACGTGGCTGGGGGCAGGTTCACGGCGAAGCCGCTGGTGAAGCCAACCTTTTTGGCCATTGTTTCGCTGGAACGGTTGGTGCAGGCGCTGGCTGAGGGTGAAAGCTTGCCACCGGATGGCTTCATCATTGAGCATCACACAGCGGGGGGGCATAATGCCAACCCGGCCGGACCGATGGTTAAAGATGCACTTGGCCAGCCTATTTATGGCAGCAAAGATGAAGCTGACCTGGCTGCGATTCGTGCGGTTGGCATTCCTTTCTGGCTGGCCGGAGGCTATGGCAGCGGGCCAAAGCTGCAAGAAGCATTGGCTGCCGGCGCTAACGGTGTGCAGGTTGGAACCGCATTCGCCCTGGCTGAAGAATCAGGCCTGAAGCCGGCTTATCGTTCGGCCATTCTCGCGGCATTGAAAAATGGTGTGGAAGATGCCGATTTGGTGCGCACGACTATTTTTTCGCCGACCGGTTTTTCCTTTAAGGTTGTGCAGCTGGAGGATACGCTTGCAGATAGCGACGTTTATGCGAGCCGGCAGCGTATTTGCGATATTGGCATGCTGCAGCAGCGTGGCTTTAGCAAGCCGGATGAGGATGGCCAACGCACCCTCTTTCAGCGCTGCCCTTCAGGGCCCATTGAGCCGTACATCAAGCGGCGCGGGTTGGCGCGGAATACGGATGAACGACGCTGTCTTTGTAATGGTCTGCTCTCTTGTGTTGGACTTGGTCAGGTTAAAGAGATTCAAGGTGAGACTGGTGGAGGAGCCGGCCATCGTGACCCTCGGCAATCATCTCGACGGCGTGCGCCGTCTCTCGCGCCAGGGGCAAGTGCCTTATCATGTAGAAGATGTCGTGGCAGATATATTAGGTTAACTGGGGTTTGTAATGATACCTAGCTCTCGTCCTCAAAAATCTCATCTATTGCTATCTGGAAGCCAGGTAAGATGTCCTCACCGTTTAATTTATCTTGTCTGGTTAAGCGCGTCACATCATCTAACGAGCGGTATACGTGGATTTGTTCTAAACGAGGATCGATGACCCAGACAAGCCTGGCTTCGACTGAAAAGTATTCAGCCAGCTTTTCGTGCATGTGACTCCAGGTATCATCGGGCGATAAGATTTCGACAATTAACTCCGGACAAACATCTAAGTAACTGGTTGATTGGACCTGAGTGAAACGTTCGTTAGAGATGAAGGCAGCGTCAGCAGCACGCACGGAATCAGGGCTGCGCCGGGTGTAAATCCCAACTTCCCCGCCAAGTACACGTCCCAATTTATGTAGTTTGACAAAGTTAAAAAGCAAGGCGGCTATTAAGACTTCGATGTACCCGTGTGGATGTCCTGTTGGCATGAGTTGAATGATCCTCCCCCTAACCAGCTCAATACGGCCGATCTCACCCATGGCGAACAGTTCTTCCCCCGTAATAGTTCTGTCGTCAAATTGCGAGGTGGATGCTGTTTGTGATTGTTGTTCAACGGATCGAATGACCATAGACAAAACCCTCAGTAATGCCATTATAGCACATTGACGGTTTGATTTTAATTGTTTACGCCGCTTCAGCCTCAGGCACCTGCATTAGTTCCAGCTCGATATCGATTTTTATTTTGTCGCCGACCAGCCAGCCGCCGGTCTCCAAAGCCTGATTCCACTCTAAGCCCCATGCTTTACGGCTGATTTCGGTTGCGGCTTGGAAGCCTGCGGTTGTTGTGCCCCAGGGGCTCTTGGCTGTGCCGACGTAGACAACATCCATTGTCACTTCGTGGGTCACGTCGATGATGGTCAGGTCGCCGATAAGACGGCCGTTATTAGCGTCATCCTGTTCAACGCGCTTGCTGACAAAGGTGAGGTGGGGGTGATTTTCTGCATCGAGAAAATCTGGCGATTTTAAATGCCCGTCACGCTGTTCATCACGGGTACTAATACTGTTCGCATCAATGGAAATATTGACCTTGGTGTTGATGGGATTTTCCTCATCATAATCTACTGTGCCGCTAAAACTTTCAAAATGCCCGCGCACTTTGGTGATCATCATGTGCCTTACTGTAAACTGAATATGGGTATGTGCAGGATCAAGTTGCCAACTCATTTGTAATAATCTCCTATAAATGTTATCTGGGTTGTAAAGTGGACTGTAGTCCGTTAATGTGTTAGTATATTAACGGACTACAGTCCGTTTGTCAAGGGATTGATACTTGAAATTCGATTTTGGGTATTGGCTAAACGATCAAGGTCGCCTAATTTGGCCGTCAACAGGCATCAAAATTGGATTTCCGTCCGATGAAATAAGTGGTTTGTGTTAATATAGGTGGTGCTAGGCATTTCAGAAAGTGCCTGGCAGCTGATTAAGAGCATACGAGCAACCAGTTTCGGAATTTTATGAACACAAGAATTGATTTGGGCACAATTACGGGCGATGGCACCCCTGCGCGGCATGAGCGGGCTGATGCGGCTGCCAATCGCAAGCTTATTCTATCAGCGGCCGATGAACTCTTTGCCGAGGAAGGGGTTGAAACTGTGACCATGGCCGATATCGCTCAGGCTGCTGGTGTGGGTAAAGGGACGCTTTATCGTCGATTTGCCAATAAGGCGGAGCTGTGCCTGTCCTTGATGGATGAGCAGATGCTTTCTTTTCAAAATAGGACATTGGCCCAACTACGTGAGCTGTCGATAGAACAGGTTCCCACTATGCAGCAGCTCAATTATTTTCTCGATGCTCTGGTGCATTTCACCGACACCCACCTGCCGCTCTTATGCGAAGTGCAACGGACCGGTCTCTTAACGACTGGGACTGATCGCGAACGGCCGCATATCTGGCAGCATATGACGATCAAGGGCTTGCTGCAAGCGGCAGCCCAGGCCGGAGAACTTTCGCCAATTGTGGATATTGAATATACGGCCGATGCGCTCCTCGCTCCCCTGCATGCCAATCTCTTCCGTTTTCAACGGGAAGCGCGTGGTTATTCGCTGGAAAGAATCAGCAATGGCCTACAAATCCTGGCCAGCGCCTTGGCTGCTATCTGACTCAGCAGGATCCGGAAACCCAGCGTCTGAGGACGCCTGACTTATCGATGTCAACGATGGAAGTTTGAAGCAGCTCCCGTTATATCCACCAAACCCCTGTACATTCCGGTAAAATCCGCCACTGCTTTTGGGCTACTTCGTCGGCCAGTTCTGCGCCAAAGAAGAAGCGTGTCAGCTCTATTGCTTCCTGGACATATTCAAACTGGTAATCAGTTCGGATCCAGGTGGATTGAAAGCCCATTTCGGTCAAGAATGAAAAGTAATCGGCCAAGATTCCTGGCGGGCTGGGCTCGGTGAAGCCGGTGCCCATGGTTTCCAGGATAATGATCTGCCCCCCTGGCCGTATAATATCGAACAGCCGTTCAAATGTCGCGCCAATCTCATCACGCCAGTTAGGTCCCTGGTCCAGGGCGAGGTAGGCAAGGCTCCAACCGGAGATGATGCGATCAATGGCATTCTTCGCGACAGGCAGATGGCGATGGTCGGCCTGGGCTACGGCCCAGTTGCGTGCACGGCCGGTTAATCTGTTTCTCAAGAGCCACCTGCAACATCGCCGGCGGAAAGATCAAAACTGTAAACGAACCGTGCCTCAGGCAGCACGATCTCGCTCAGCCGGCCCGATCCCGTGCCCAGATCGAGGACTATCTGGTCACGCCAGCTACAAATCTCCTGCAGTTTTTCCAGATATTGCCCTGATAATCCTCCCGAGCAACTAACCGGTCATACTGTCTGGCCTGGTTTCTATATATATCAAGATGATCGACTGCCATTTGACTCCTAATCTTTATGTAAAAGTGCCAGGCGGTTAAAAGTGCCTGACACCTCATTAGCGACTTTTCTGCAAAAGCTTTTCCAGTTTGACTAAACGTGCTTGCAAACTTTCATTTGCCTCTTCCTGTTTTGCTTGTGCTTCAGCTTGTGCTTCATGCAAAGCCTTAAGTTCAACTAAAACCGGATCAGCCGCACTGTCGGTTTTGGTTTCGGTTTCTCTTCTGCGTTGGCCAAGAAAGGCGTTGGCCAGATAACCAGATAAGGTACCAAAGACACCAACACCGGCAAATATCACAAAAATAGCCACAAATCGACCCGCATCGGTAACCGGATATTTATCACCATAACCAACTGTGGAAATGGTCACGAACACCCACCATAAAGCATCATCGGCCGTATTGATATTGGCCAACGGGGCATCCGACTCCGCGCGCAGTATTAACATCGATCCAAATTCTAAGAGGTAAATAACAGCCAGGCCAATAGACAAAAGTGCCGTATTTGCCCGGCTTTGGGCAACCTGCCGCAGTACCTCTCGTGATCCCTCGCGTCGCAGCAATCTGATTGCACGAAATACGCGCCATATTCTAGCCAGATTAAATCCAGGAATGGGAATGCTGCCGATCAGGTCCAACCAACCATAACGTCGAAAGAAATAATATTTTTTCACATCAGCAATGTTCAGACGTAAGAAAAAGTCGAACAAAAAGATGATGCTTATTAATATATTTACCATGAAGGCAACTCGACGAATGTCATCACCGCTGACAAATATAATAATTAACAGATTGAACAATGACAATAAAGTGAGCAGCAAAATGAAAATTTCATAGCTGGCCCGTTTGCCATCGCTGGGATTAATTTTGTTCATCTGCATCCTCCTCCAAATCTATCACGCCTGCTCGGCCAAAAAGGCATCGACGCCTTCATGAACCGACAAATAGAAATGCTCCGGTCCTATTCTCTCTTCCAAACCATCAGCACGCATGACCTGGCGCACTGGTGTTTTCACACGGGCAAGACGGATGGCAATTCCTTGTTGGGCCATTTCATCAAAGAGTTCATTCAACATCTCTACGGCCGTTGCATCGATCGAACTGGCTGATTCAAAATTGAGCAGAACCACCTCTGGCTGCGGATCGGCCAACTTCACGCCCAAGCGTACCTCGTCGACGAAGTCAGGCACATTGGCGAAAAACAGCGAGCCGTCAAAACGCAAAATCAAGATCCCGGGATAGGTCAGGCCATCAGGGTGGTTTTCCAAACTTTGAAATGTATCATGCTCAGGTATTTTGCCCAGGATATAAGTCGAGCGCTGCTTGCTGCCCACCAGAAGACCGAGCAGAGCAATAAACACCGCCAGCAATAACCCTTGCAGCATGCCCAGCAGCAGTACGCCAATGAGGGCGGCCAACGCTGTATAAAAATCAAGCCGGTTGATTTTCCAGAAACGACTGACTTTTCTAACATTGATCAAATGCCAGACAGCATGGATGACAATGGCGCCCAAGGTCGCTTCAGGCAAATAGTAGAACAGCGGTGTGAGAAAAGCGGCCGTAATCAAGACCGCTACCGCGGCAATTAAAGAGACCATTTGTGTTTTGGCGCCCGCCTCCACTACCGCCGCAGTCTTTGACAAGCTGCCATCAACAACAAAACCACTGCTGACACCCGACCCTATATTAGCCATGCCCAGGGCGATCATCTCCTGATCGGCGTCCACCGAATAGCCAAAGCGCGTCGCATATGAACGCGCGGCGGCGACCGATTCGGCAAAACCGACCAGGGCAATAGCCAATGCCCCGGGAATCAGCTTGACAATCTGCTCGCGCTCGACGCCCGGCAACCCGATCGATGGCAATCCGGCTGGAATATCGCCAACGATGTGAATGCCAAACTCATCAAAAGCCAGCGCCCAGGACAAAACGATGCCCAAGATGACAACGGTCAAGGCTCCGGGCAGTTTGGGGATATATTTTTCAATCAGAAATAACAAGGCAAGACTGGTAAAGCCAACAATGACCGTGGCCCAATGTATCTTGTCCAGATCACGCGTAAAGAGCAGTATTTCGGGCACAAAATCGCCCAAGATACCTTCTATCTCTGTTGGTGAATAACCTAATAACTTGTCCAGTTGGCCTACCGCGATTGTAACGGCCAGACCGACAATAAAACCATCCAGCACTGGCCGAGAAAGAAAATCGGCCAGGACGCCCATCCTGAGCAACCGGCAACGAGCAATATGATGCCGGTCAAGATGGCCAGCGTCACTGTTGCCGTGATCCAATCATCGGAGCCAACGGCGATACCGAAGCCGGCGACCACGCTGAATGAGAGTGCGGCCACGGTTGAACTGGGCCCCACATTGAGATGTTTGGATGTGCCAAAGATGGCGTAGGCTAATAGGGCCAACGGCGCGGCATATAACCCAGCCTGGGCAGGCATGCCGGCGATACCGGCATAAGCCATTGCTTCAGGTACAAGCAGCGCCCAAAGGGTCAAGGCGGCTACAATGTCGGGTCGCAGCCACTTTACTTCATATTTAGGCAGCCAGCCTAAAATGGGCAGGAGAGATTTCAATGTTCGTTTTGATCGTGGTCGTGTAAGGGTGTTTGTGCTCAATAGATCATCCTCAAGTTGGTAGTCGAAGCAGTTGAGGCAGGATTATAACATGATTAGTTGGAAACGGCCGTCCTTAGCACATAATCATTTACACCACTACCGCGCGATTTCAGACTTTATTTAGGCGATATTTAGATTATGTTTAGTTCTAGATGGTATAAAGTGGGTACCTAATTTGTGTCAAAATGGGATGCTTGCTTTCTCATTTTGTATGCTTGTTACCCTTTTGCCAAAGGTCTTCTAAATAAGTATGCAACTGGGTTGGTGGCAGACATTTTGACGGAGGGTGCGCTTAGGCGCACCCTCTTTAATTCCACACCGATAAATTCGACAGCGGTACGCTCAACATTGGCAGCAAGGTTCTGGATATCGCGGCATCACTTTAGATCATCCGACAGGGTTTTCTAAAGGATTCGTCCGTACATACAGAATCGCATTACCCTCTTTTCCTACTGGTGAAATGGCGCCCATCTCGCGCAGACAATAGGCCATTTTTTGGGCCAGCCGGCGCGGCCTGCCGACAGCGGAGGCAAGGTTTGAGGTAGTGAAAGGTTCGTTCAATGTCAGACGGTATCAGGGCTGCCATATCCGCCGGCGTCTCGAAAAGCTGCCGATCAACCACATTCAGCAGCCGGCGTTGGTCAGTAACCCACCCTTTGCGGCGCCAGCCCTTCTTGCCGTCATATCTGCGGATTTCCTCTTCCTGAATGAGCAGCAGTTCCAGGGAAAAGTTTTGCCTTGACAGCAGTGTTGGAAAGCTGACCAATTCTTCAAAGATTAGTTCCAAAGATCCCCGCTTGGGTGATTTGCGGCGGCTTTGAGTGCTTTTTTTGCCTCCTGCCCGCTTTACGATCCACTTTTCTTGGGCAATTGGATACACAAGTCGCAGCGCATGTTTTTCAGTGAGCATATGCAACTTGCGCTTGATGGCTGAAAAGTTCCGCGTTTGGATTTCAACCAGAAAATCGCCGCGGAGGATATCGATAATGAAGCCATCGAGGGATACCTCGATTTGATCATCTGGTTGGGCATACCATTTTTTCAAAGCAGCGTGAAGGGGTTTCTCGTTCAGTGTGCCGATTTGTTTTGGGGCCGATGATGATGATTCCATAAATTAAGTTTATCAACTTTGGTATCGGGCGTACATGTTTTGGCTAAATAAAGTGAAATATGTGGATATATCTCATTTTTGGTAAAATTTTTGATATTCCTCAGTAAATAATTAATTGGTGCTTGTAAGAATTTGTTTTGGTTTCTTCTTTGCTTGCTGGCGAGCCGGATAAAATAGATTGCCCTATTATGATTCAAATATGATTGAAAAA
This sequence comes from uncultured Chloroflexia bacterium, assembly GCA_963736615.1. Classification (GTDB taxonomy): domain Bacteria; phylum Chloroflexota; class Anaerolineae; order Promineifilales; family Promineifilaceae; genus JAACFF01. The sequence goes on from CAVTPP010000006.1 coordinate 81,223, forward strand.
GATCCGCAGCAGTCTACGCAGATAGATGCACCCGGCGCATACGAAACGGCCGTTTCCCGTTTTCAGCAGCTTGCAGAGGCAGAAGCGGAAATCGTATCTGAGACCGGCGGTTCATTCCTGTTAGCGCATGGCCATAGGTCGGCCCGCGCTTATATCCTTATGCACGGCACTACCAACTCGCCAACGCAGTTACTGGAATACGGACGCGATCTTTTCAAGATCGCGGTCACAATGTCCTCATTCCGCGCATGCCCTATCATGGGCTGCGCAGCGGGCAGGTCGGCGAACTGGCGCAGCTTAGTGCGGACGATCTACGCGCTTTTGGCCAGAATGCAGTGGACATTGGCGCCGGACTTGGCGACGAACTTGTTTTGATTGGCGCCTCCGGCGGGGCAACTGTCGCCGCCTGGACGGCCGTAAAATGCCCCCAGGTTGATCGTACATTGCTCCTGGTGCCCTTCTTTGGTTTCTATCGCCTGCCGGATAAGCTGACGGCCTTGATTTTGAAGCTGCTGCTGCGCTTGCCAGATAGGACTGTGCACAGACCGGGCGAGAAGCATCGCCCATGGGCCTATCCCGGCCAATCCACACGTGGTATTGCGGCCTATCTCGACCTGGCATACGAGGTGCTGAGAGAGGCTGAGAAGGGTACTGCGCCTCATGGCGAGATGATCGTTGTTACAACTGCAAAAGATAATCTGGCTAACAACGGTACGACAGAGCGCCTGGTTGAGATGTGGCGGGCAGCAGGGAGAGATGTTGAGCAGTTCGAATTTGAACGCGCGCAATCAATTCCACACGATACGATAGACCCGGCCGCCGACCCGCGCGTACGACAGCAGGTTTTTCAGAAGATGCTCTCACTATTGGGAGAGCTGGATCTGGATCTGGACAAACGACGTTAATGAAAGCCCGTCAAGGGCATTTTGATTCCGAACTGCCCAATCACATGTTAACAGAGTTTGATTAACTGGATAATCTAACTCGACTCCAGAGTTGTTTTGTTTACTTAGATTTTGTTTACGAAAATTCTTAACCGGCACGAGTACATTTTAGTTCCCCATTGCGCAACGTTAAATAAATTGGAGGGATTCTGTTGGCGAAGTCAAGATGGCGCCAAAGCAGCGAACTGGGATGTCCTTGTTTTCCCTCTTGGAACGCCATCAAACCAAGCTACCAAACGTTCAAGATTGATGGCCGCTGCTGTGGCAATGTGCTGTAGATGTGTTTTTGCCAAACCACGATACCGTGTTTTCCGTAATCCAAATGCACGTACCCCTTGAGAAATAGTGCCCTCCACTCCGGCCCGTTTATTGTACAATCGTCTCCCTTCCTCGCTCTCATGAAACGATCTAGCTTCCTTGAGTGCTTCATACAGTGGTCTGGGTTGTAGCTTCAGCGTGCGAGTTTTTTGTTTTGAGCGGGTGCATTGGGAGCGAGTCTTACAAGGTTTGCAGTCTTTCGTCAGAAAATCGAACTTAGAAATAGTGTCCGCATTTATCTCGCCGTTCATTCCAGGAGTGTGCGTAATGTCCTTGCGGGCAACGAACCCGTTCATTGTCCCAGTCTACTTCAAATTGATATACGTCATATGCGCCCTCAGCCTTGGCTTGCCAACTAACATTTTTTCGAGTGGGACCGACAAGCGAAATACCATGTTCTTGAGGACTATTAACCAGCAGGTTGGCATCGACATAGGCTGAGTCTACCAGATGCAGACTGGGTGGCAGCTCTTTTTCAACCAAAGCCTCATGAATCGTTTCAGTCGAGTGAACTTCATGTAGATTGGCCGTAGTAGTGACCACATGAGTAATTAAGTGCGGGTTGTCATCATCACAGGTTTCGCTTACATGGCCGATATAGCCTACCCAGGTAGTTTTGCCGCGATGGCGATAGCGAGCTTCGGGATCATAGGGTGATTCCAGGCCAGGTGGGGCGTTGGCAAGCTCCTTTTTACTCCTGAATCGGACTTTTTCCTCTTTTCTTTCGTAATGTCGTTCCCAAACCAACCGTAACGCCTTTATCATGGGCAGTTTATCCAAGCCTTTAGGGGCATCTGGTTGGGCGACTAAATCCAGTAGATGAAAGCCATCTTCGCCTACGGTTTGACCATAGGTTTCTCGACCGGCTTTGCTTTGGGGTAGGCGATAATCCTCAATACGTCGGCCATAACGCTTGTACCATTCGGCCGGCACTACACCTTGCAGCCAAATGGGCGCTTCGGTAGCTAACTCATTCAAGGCAGCGCGCATCGTTTCCGCTACTTGCTCCAAGCGATTCATCACCCGAATCGCCGCCAGCACATGGGTGGCATCGGTGCGTTGTTTGCCGCGTGCTTTCACTAGCTCCAGCTCCCGGCAGATTGTCAGCAGCTTTTCCAAGAGAACAGCTTCAGCTTTCCCCTCTAGCAAACGGCTACGAAATTCGCTCAAGACACTAAAATCGAATCCGGGGTCGGTCAATTCTAGACTAAGCAAGTATTTCCATGCAATCCGATCGCGTACGGCTTCAGCCGCTTGTCTGTCAGTCAAATTCTCACGGAATTGCATCACCGTCACCAACGCCAATCGCCAGGGAGCCAACGCTGGTTGGCCCAATTCTGGAAAAAGCTCGATAAAATCCTTGTCTTCAAAGATGGTGCCCAATCTATCGCGTAAAGTTAGATACGGATTGCCTTTGGGGAAGGCGGCTCGGGCGACTTGAACAGTGGATTCGGGAATTTCTTGGTTGTAATCGGGGATCAACATGCGCTTCTCCTTGCCGCAGATTTCCCTGATAACTATAGCTTATTCCCCTTAGAATCGCTCTCCGCGGACTTCGCCAACAGAATCCGGAGGTTTTTTCTTGCTTGCTAAGGATTTCTCCAAACCTGCTCTCCAAAGAGGTTAGCAAACAAGGGGGCATTCCATATCTTGTCTGCCCTTTCTTGCCGAATGGTAGACCCGCGCTTATGATTCCGATATGAACGATCCCTTACCCGTCGGCAAGCTGCCGGCTGAGCTGCTGCACGGCCTCCTGCCCCGTGCGCCAATAAACGATGAGCGCGTCCTCCTGGGGCCGCAAGTCGGCTTTGACTGCGCCGTACTCGATCTGGGCGAACGGCTACTGGTTCTTAAATCCGACCCCATCACCTTCGCCAGAATCACAGCCTTGGTATCCAACCGGCGTTTCATCCATTCCTTTAAAATTCCGGCAAACCGACCTTTAATTCGTCATCTTTCAGATTTTCCCTGATCCGGCTGACTATCGCCATAACACTTTTCCATTGTTCCTCAGCCCGATCCGCTTGCCCCCATACGCGATACAGTTTTTCCAGCGCAGCGTGAACATCCCACTGCAATGGTATCCCTCCAATCTGATCGGCGATCTCGCTGACTGCATTCAATTCGGTTTCCGCACCGCCAAAATCACCCAATTGGGTGAATGCTTGCCCCTGGTACATCCGCGATCTGGCGACTTTCTCCCGCAGACCACCGGCTTCTGCCAAATCTCCCATCTTGTGGCTGTAGACCAGGGCAGCTTGTGGTTCGCCGGCAGCCAACGCCCACTCAAATAATCCCTCCAGGCATCTCAGTCCATTGCATCCACTGCCCCTGCGGGCGCGCTTTTTCGTAAGAATCGAGAAGCTGTTGCTTTACATCCAGATCGCCCAGAAATAATTGGGCGATGGCCACCTCAGCTTGCAAGCTCAAAAGATTGAAACCGATCTGGTGCTCCGTCGCGATCCTTAATCCGCGTGTAGCCATTAGTCTCCCAGGCTTTATCATAGAGATTAACTTCCCGGTACAACTGGCATAGATTATAGTAAGCGTTCGTTTGAAAGCGGATGATCCCCAGGTTCTCGCTCCAGGCGATGGCATCGTACATAAATTCAAAACCCTGTTGGTAATCGCCGATCCCGCCATAAACTGTCCGGCGACCAGGAGTGCCGGTGCAGTGTGGCCGTCCATACGAGCCTCACGACTAATTTCGAGGGCCTCGTTAACACTGCGGCGTCCCAGATCATAGTCGCCAATTCCACGGTCTCCACAACAGGCATAGGCCAGCATGTATAGATTCTCGCTTTCGTAGCTTCGGTCCCCTATTTGCCGGGCCGATTTATCGACTCCTGGTAACTGTCGACAGCCGGTCCAGGCCTGGCGGACCATTGTTGCGCTTCCGCCAAGCCGTGTAAGGCTTGCACAGCAACCAGATCGTGCAGTTCAAGCTTCCCGGCATAGTTCCACGGCCTCCTGCTGGTAGCGAAGTGCGGTGTCATTGTCCCCTTCGGTCCAGGCAACGGTGCTAAATGGTAGAGCGTGTCAGCCATAGCACGCAGATCGCCCTCCTGGCGAAACAACTCCCCAAGCCGGCTTTGAGATACGCGATGGCTTCTTCAAGCCGAATGGCCGTTGCAAAAAGAAAGCCGAGCCGCACCAGCAATCTTTGTTCGCGAACCCGGCTCCCAGAGGTTCGGGCGGCATCCAGTCCGAACCGGAAATCCGCTTCGGCGCCGACAAATTTATAGGCCAAAGCACGCACATCACCACGTTTTTCATAAACTTCGAGCAGGGTCTCATGCGGGATATCCTCAGGGTGTGATTCCGCCATCTTAACCGCGCGATCGTAAAACGTCAGCGCTTCCCTCAGAGCAAAGATCCGCGCCGCGCGCTCGGCCGCGCGTAAGAGATAAGCAACTGCGCGGTCCCGACTACTGCGTTCGAAATGCAGGGCCAGTGTCGGGGCCAGATCATCAACTCTATCTTGCGCATTCGATTGGAAATAGGTGGCAATTCGGCGGTGAATGGTGCGGCGTATTTCGACCAGGGCACTTTTATAAGCCACTTCCTGCACAAGAACATGGCGGAAAAGCCACTCACAATCAATGATCGAAGCAGTAGCTTGTCCCATGTTTTGGACAAAGTCTCGCTCGCCCAGTTTTTCAAGCGCTTCTCCAGTCTCGCGATCCATCAAGTCGGTCAGCAGTTGCTGCGAAAATGAGCGCCCAATTATGGCCGCGTGCTGCAGTGTCTGCTTGTTATCAGCATCCAGGCGATCTATCCTGGCAGCCAGCACATCCTGTATCGTATCTGGCACCTTGATGTCAGCAAGTTCACGAGTCAGCTCCCAGCCATCACGTTGGCGGATCAAAATGCCATCCTCAAGCAGCGAATTGATGATTTCTTCGACGAAAAAAGGGTTTCCCTGCGCTTTCTGATCAACAGCCTGGATCAACTCTGGCGGTACGGCGGCGGATGCGCAGAAGACCCTGAACCAATTGGTTGGTTTGCCCTGAATCCAGCTCCTGCAAAGAGATATCACTGAAAACAACTTCACTATGTCGAGCGCGGAGTTCTGCGTGCCGCATATCTTGAATAGGGTCTGGGCGGTTGAAGAGGACAAGGAGGATTTGCGCAGTTGGCAAAGCGCCTAGAAGTTCGTCAATAAGGTCAAGCGAAAGGGCATCCGCCCAATGCGTATCCTCAAGAATCAGGACCACTGATGCCCGTTGCGCTTGATGCCTCCAATAGCTGATGAAGGACTCAAACAAAACTGTCCGGCGCGCCTGTGGCTCAAGTTTTTCCAGTACACTATCTTCCCATTCCAACGACGCCAGCGCTGCCAGGCCATGCAGATGTTCCGTGCTTAATCCGCCCAACATCTTCCAGTTGCTTTCAATCTTCTCGCGTCGCTGCTCCATCGTGTCTGGCTCCGCAATCTGCAAAGAAGCATTGAGTAAGCTGGAAGCCAGGGCATAAGGTGTGCTGCCGGTGTGAAATGAATGCGCTGCCAAGCGAAAATTGCGGTGGTGGAACGAGAGAGATTAACCAGGACACGAACTCCTGGCGCAGACGGGATTTCCAATGCCGGCTGGGCCAGTCACGCGGATAATCTCAGGCTTCTGCTGCGCAGCGACTCTTTAAAGCTAGCCTGGAGCGCAGATATCAGCTTCTCGCCCGGTCAAAGGAACATGGGACACAACCTGCAATTGGGGGAGCGCCAGTGCACGCATAACCAGGCGAACCCGCTGTGGCTGAACGCTGCCCTTTACGGCAATGGGTTCCCATGCCTGTGTATCAAAGAAGCGTTCGGCTCCCGCCAACTGAAACGTAATTTCTCCAATCAGAACACCTCCCGGCGGTGCTGAAGCTTCGAAGCGGGCAGCCATGTTGGCAGCGTCTCCAATAACTGTGTACTCACCGCGATCGCCACCAACGCCTCCCCAACCACGTGCCCGGAATTTATCCCAACCCGGACCATGAATTCTTGTAGCCCGCGTTCCTCGCTTAAGCGTACGCCATAAGCCTTAATCCGCTCTTGGATAGAGAGGCCGGCGCGGATGGCTTGTGCCGCATGCTGCTCCTGTGCCTTCGGAGCGCCAAAAACCGCCAGGATACCATCGCCCATAAAGCGAGTAACGGTACCGCCAAAAGTCTCGACCGCCTTGTTCATTTCCAACAGCGCGTCGTTGACGATATTCAAGACGTCTTCCGGGTCTCGTTCGGCCGCCATCCTTGAAGAACCGACGATATCGCAGAACAAGATGGACACCAGCTTTCGTTCTTTGCTGAAAGCCGGCTGCAGCGCTGCGATCTCTTTTTGCAAAGCGACAATACTCAAATCAACGACCTGGTCGCCGAGTATGGGGCGTTGGGAATCAATGGCCGCTATGGCCTCGCTTAACTGTTTTATCTTTTTGGGTGCGTCCAACCGCTTATCTCCATGATATTATGGAATTATTATACATGGGAATCAATCAGAATCGGAAAAATCGGAATATAAGTATAGAACCCCTGTAGCGAATCCCCAACCTCTTGGGGAGCATCTAATATTTGTGTACACCACTTAATTTCTTTCAAGGAAATTATTCGCGCACAAAAACAACTCACGCCGAGTTAACATTAGAGAGGTCCAAGGTAAAAAGAATTTCTATGCAGAGTAAGGATAGAGCTTGGTGCAAAGTTAAAAAAAAACGGTCATTTCGCTTTACTTAATAGAGCAGGAATATACCATAAAGATGGCCGTTGCAACCTCTCCCTTTTATACACCCTCCCCCATCCATATACAATCCTGCATCAAATGCTCATCTGTTCCGCCGCGACGACCGCCAGCCACCCCTTCAAAAATCATACCATGCCCGGATCCGAACTCTGCAAGGTGTACGGAGTCGATAGCCTGGCAATCTCCTACGGCGCACCGCTTGCCAACAGCAACGCCTCCTAATGCGGCTTTTACCGGCCTATCATGCGCAGAGGAATACGCCGACATGCTCACCATCAGAGCCGTCCAGCTAAGGATTACCAATCCGAATCGGTGTCACATCAAAGAATGTACTAATTTCTCCATACTGCTCAACACTGAGGCGGTGATCGGGGTCTCCGGCTTGCAGTAAATCGAGGCGATAGACGCCGGTTTGGATTAAATATTCACCTGCCGGCAGTGAGGAGTCCAATAAAAGGTGATGTTCATCATCTACTACCTCACCCGGCTGCCAACAGGTAGTGGGCAGGGCTCCTTGGCGGGGCAGGCTGTCGTGTTGGGCGATGATTTCACCAGTGGTCGGATCGACGAGGTGAACGAAGACGGTGTACGAATGGTGCAACGGCCGTTCTGTTTCCCAGAATAAGGTTAAGGCCAAGGTCTCCCCTGGTTGTGGCGCTGGGGTCGTTATATCATAGCCGGCCAGGGTTATTGTTTCTTCGCTGCTAAAGTTTATGTTTGTGTGTTCTGCGTTGGTGGGAACGGCCGTTTCCAGTACCCGCGGCACATAGAAGGGGTAATTGGTTGAGCCGATGGTGCGGATGTAATAGCCCATAAACAAGATCTGGACGAGTAAGACGGCAATCGCTACTGCCACCTGTCCCCGCGTCCAGCGTGCGACCACGGGCAATATAGCCAGAACAGCCAGGGGCACCAAGGAACATCCATAAACGGGCTACTTCTCCTTTAGATACACCGGATAAGTTGAGAGCCAGAATGGTGAGCAGGAATGACCAGAAAGGAATACTGTTTATATCCCAGCGCGCTTGGCCTGTGCGCCGCGCAAACTGGCGATAGATCATCATGAGCGCGGCAATGAGCAGCGGAATACCAAGAAATAGAAAGAAATCAAAAAGATTGGCACCAAGCGAGATCCAGTAAGTGCGGTAGCCCGTAATCTTGGTGTGGCTGAGTAAGCCCTGGCTGTATACCTCAAAGAAGGTGACGCCATAACGCAAATAATAAAACAGCCACAGCGCCAGCACGCCTAGGACAAATGCTAATAGTTGGAGAAATATTATCCGCCAATTGTCGCGCAGGTATTCAGACCACGAACGGGTCTGGGCCATGAAGGCCACAAACCAATAGACGATGATCGTGATGCCCATCAGCGCGACCAGGGTAAGATTGCTGAAGCTTAGAAAAGTGGCTGCGGAAACGAAAAGGCCGGCCAATAACATGGGCCACCAGCGCCAGGCCAGCAGGCCGCGATATACGAAATACAAAGCGATTAAGGCTAAGAGTGTGTAGAAATGGGCCCAATGGGCGGCAAAGAGCACCATCGATGGGGCGAGGATGAGCAGGACAACGCCGCGAACGGCCGTTTCCCGCTTAAACATCTGCCGCGCCAGGCCGTAAAATGGAATTATCGTCAATGCCCCCCACAAGGGCATCAAGAGCTGCAATCCTGAACTGGCCAGGACATTATTGGGATAAAAGAAAATAGGCGAAGCGGCCGGATCATTGCATAAATAGGTGCGCAATACAGGCCCCAAACGATCTGCCAAAAAGGGAACTTTTCCTAGAAGTTGGGCCGTTGAATAAAACATTACCTGTAAGCCGGGCGGGTGCGTGCGCGGCGAAAGACTGTGAAAGTCGGGCATCAGCGCCGGGAAGTCACGCAGACGCTGCCCGATATCCGCGGTCGTCGTCAAATCAAAATAGAAAGCGCCCAGATTGCGTGTGGAGACGGTGCGGTAAAAGAGCGTGGCCAAGGGATCGGGATGTTCGAGGCGCAGCATTGCCAACTGCAAGAGCAAGGCGACCAGGAAATAGAAGAACCAACGACGCTCCATGTTCGCCGCGCGATGACCCTTTGGCGGCCCAAACGATGCACAAAATAGCAAAGCAGGCCGACGGCCACGCCGATTAATACGGTGAACCAGACGCGCTGCTCCATGCCTTGCAGTGAATAATAGCGCCAGCGGTATTCATCATTGCCGCGCAGCCAGCGCCAATCCATTACCAGTCCCAGGGCCAGGATCAAAGCTAAGAGTACCGCCCAAAAATTGATGGACTTGAAAATGCGCTTTACTCGAGTAGTTGAGGTTAAATCTTCCATATATAGGCACTACCACAAAAAGGTACTACCATCGTTCCCAATGTACAATCTTATCCAAAGCCCTGCGACCGCTTTTGCGCGGCGGCCGATCACGAGGATCTGACTCAGGTGTAGGATAACCAAACGAAATCGCCCAAGGTATGGCACGATCATTGGGAATGTCGAGTGCAGCACGCGCCTTATCTGGTTCGTATATGGTGGCTAAACAGGACATGATGCCGATTTCCCACGCGGTCAAAATCATATTTTGGCTGGCGCGACCTAAATCAAAGGGGGTAGTTAGCGTAGATGGATCGTGCATATCCTCAACCGTCATCACGACGGCAAAAGCCGCACCGGCCAAATGCCCGCACCAAGGACCGCACACGCTAAGCGCTTGTAACGTGTGGCGTTCAGTCACGACGATAAACTGCCAGGGCTGCCGATTCTTAGCCGAAGCGGACAGTCGTCCTGCATGAATAATCTGTTCAATCTGCTCACGAGGGACGGGTTCAGCAGCAAATTGTCGCACTGCGCGCCGGTTTTTGATTGCATCATATACACTGTTGTTATTTTCAGAATTTTCCGTCATGTTTGACACTCCTTTGTGAGTTCGTAAAGGTCCAGAGAAAGGTATAGACGTCGCTTAATTCTTCGATTTGCTTGGCTATTGGTTTGCCAAGACCGTGACCGGCTTTGGTTTCGACGCGCAGAAGAATGGGGTTGCCGTCATCTGAAGTAGATTGTAATGCCGCAGCCAGTTTGAATGAGTGCAGCGGTACAACGCGGTCATCAGTATCGGCCGTTGTGATCAATACGGGTGGGTAGCTGCTGCCGGGCCGGGTATTGTGCAGAGGGGAGTAAGCGAGTAGAAATTCAAAATCATCGGCGTTTTCCTCCGCGTTGCCATAATCTGAAGTCCAGTAGCGACCGGCCGTAAAACGGTGATAGCGCAGCATATCTGTGACCGGTACGCCGCAATGTACAGCGCCGAATAAGTCCGGTCTCTGGATTAAGCAGGCGGCAACGAGCAAACCACCATTGCTGTGTCCTTCGATGGCCAAATGAGAGGAACTGGTATAGCCTGCTTCAATTAACCATTCGGCCGCGGCGATAAAATCGTCGAAGACGTTCTGTTTATTAGCCAGTTTTCCCTGATCATACCATTCCTGCCCATACTCCATACCGCCGCGCAAGACAGCCTGAGCATAAATGCCGCCTTGCTCCAGCCAGGCCAGCCTATGTGCTTCAAAAAAGGGGGTTAAATTGACGGCAAAGCCGCCGTAACCGTAGAGTATGGTTGGATTCTGGCCATCAAGCTTCAGCCCTTTCTTGTGGGTCAAGAAAATCGGGATACGTGTGCCATCGGCCGATAGGAGAAATTCCTGGTGTGTCTCATACTCTTCACGATTGAAATCGATATGCGGTTCGTGAAAAGGGGTCAGTTGGCCCGTTGTGAAATCATAGCGGAACACCGTGAGGGGCCAAAGGAAGGAAGAAAAGTCAAAAAAGAATTCCTTATGCGTCCGTTTTCCGGTTAAGCTGAAAATTGCGCCCAGTGTAGGGAGCTCAATTTTACTGTCGAAAGAACCGTCTTTCTTGAACAGCAGCAGTTGATGGGCGGCATCATGCAGATATGCGGTGACAAATTGATCGTTGACCATCTGTACAAGATCTAGAACATCCTCTTTTTCGGCAATAATTTCGCGCCAATGTTCTTTTTCAGGCCGGGTGAGATCGACGGCGATGACACGGCCGTTTGGCGCATTTAAGTTTGTGTAGAAGTAAAAGGTTGAGCCATCGTTGGCGATGAATCTGTATTGGGCATCAAAATCATCGAAGAGAGGATTAAGCCCGTCGTTTGCTTGCAGATCAGTGATATAAATGCGGTTGCGGATATCGGTTCCTTGCCAAATATCGAGCAGCAGAAAACGGCCGTCATCGGTGACATGTGGATTGAAGCCGTAATCCTGTTCATCCGGCCGGCTGTAGATGAGTACATCCTCTTCTTGTGTTGTACCGAGGCGGTGAAAGTAAACGCGGTGATATGTGTTTGGTGGTGTATCAGGCATCTCTTCGGGATCGGGTAGCGTGAATAGAAAAAACCGCTGTTATCCGGCAGCCACGCTTGTTCTGTAAACTTATTCCAGTGCAATATTTCGTCCAGGTCGCGGTCTTGATCAATGTCTCGAATGTGGATCTCCCGCCAGTCACTGCCATGATGGGATAGGGCATAGGCAAGAAAACGGCCGTCAGCACTATAGTTTTGATTGACTAGGGCGACTGTGCCATCCTCGCTGAGCAAATTGGGGTCGATGACTACCTTGGCACTGCCGCTTAAACCCTGTTTCTGTACCAGGACGTTCTGATTTTGCAGCCCTTTGTTCTGGCTGAAATAGTAACGGCCACCCCGTTTGACAGGCAGTGTGGCCCGGGGATAGTTCCATAGAGTTGTCCAGGCGCTTTTGAAAGGCGTCTCTGAACGGCATTTCAGCCAAAAAGTTCTGTGTAAACTGCCCTTGGTCTGCGATCCAGGTCTGGGTATCGGCAGCATCGGAATCTTCCAGCCAGCGATAGGGATCAAGAACGGCCGTGCCATGAAAATCGTCAGTTATATTTATTTGTTTGCTCGGCGGGTATTGATACTTTTTTGGCATTAATTGAGCTCCTTTCTCGCTACAGATATAGCTATAGCAGTTTTCTATCGTGCAATTCCGCGGACAAGCATTCCGGGGTGGTGAAATGGATGGTTTGGAAGCCTAATTGTTCTGCGACCAAGATGTTGCGTTTATTGTCATCAATAAACAGACATTGACCGGCCGGGCGATTGACACGACGCAGGGTTAATTCATATATTGCCGGATCAGGCTTCGCCATTTTTTCATGCCCTGAAATAATAACATCGTCAAACCAGCTCAAGAATTCGTAACGTTTTTCCACCCGCGGAAATGTTTCAGCAGACCAATTGCTCAAAGCGAATAATGGATAATCCTTATCTCTCAGGGCTGCTAAAATATCGACTGTTGGCATAATTGCGCCGCCAATCATTTCTATCCAACGGCCGTAATAGGCGCGAATATAGGGTTCATACTCAGGAAAAAGTGCGACGCGCTCTGTAACAGCTTCGGAGATCAGACGCCCCGCATCCTGCTGCTCATTCCACTCTAGAGGACAGACGACGGTTAGAAAGTAGTCCATTTCCGCTTCGTCGCCGGCAAACATTTTCCTGAATAAATATTCGGGGTTCCAATCAATTAGGACTGCGCCTAAATCAAAAATAATGGCAGGTGGGTTATGATGGTTATTTTCAAGCATGTCATTTCCATAAGGTGCCAGGCACTTTTTTCCGAAGTGCCTGGCACTTTGCTCCTAATTTTGGTTCATTCTTTTCACCATGCGGTATTCTCCCGGTTGGGATTGGTAACCGAATTTGCGATTGATAGCTAACATAGGTGCGTTCTGTGAATCATTATGGGTGATTACGATATCTGCGCCGTACACCTGGGCATAACGAAGGGCCAATGCCTTCAAGGCCTGGGCAATTTTGCGCCCGCGGTAGGCGGGCATGACGCCGGTGCTCATATTGTACATCTCATTGTTTGGAGCGAAATAGCCGACGGATGACAAGCCGATGACCTCATCCCCGTCGGCGGCCATAATCTGCCCCTCGGCGCGGAACCAACTGGCTTCAAAGATTTGTTCACAGAACTGCTCATAAGTTAGGAATGTACCTTTGGAGGCGGGATCGTCCAATGCGCTCACACGGTCGATTGCATAAAGCTGGCGGCGCAGTTCGGCCGTATCACCCCCTTCAGCCAGGGAGAAAAAGCGCAGACCTTCATTTTGGAGTTGGGTTATTAGAGGGGTAAAACGGCCGTAATCGAAATCAGACAAATTAAGCACCGATTCGAACATATGCCGGTCAAAGATGAAACCCCTCTTCTCGGCGAAGCGCAAACAGGATGGGCAGTTTTCACGAACATCACAGTCTAACAACGTGGCCCCACGGTTAATGGCTTCGTTGAAGACGTGATCGTAAAGCTTGCTGCCGATGCCTTGCTGCCGCCAGTCAGGATTGACGATCACGTCGATCAAGAATCGTTCTTTTGCGCCAGATGCTTCGCGATAGACAAGGCCGTAGCCTATGATGCCCGCTTCCTGCTCGTCAACGACGTAACGCAGCCTGATCTGGCCCTCTGGTTTGCGGCTTTCCCATTCGTGCAGGTTTTCGGCCGTTACTGTTTGCGGCCACACCTTATCCAGCAGTTCGGCCAGGGCGGGGAAATCTTTTTGTGGCGACGCTGGCCGGATGTTGAACTTTGCCATCTGTCTTCCTGTGTTCGAATTCCGTTTTTTTGAATATTTACAAATTAATGTGGATACCGTGATTAGTGCGCATTCTTAATTGCGCATGCAGTCCTCGACCGGCATCTGAGGATACCTAACTTATCGGTATCGATATTAATTTATTAACCTCGAATAAAACGGCAGACATGCTAACCCAATGAAGAGAGGAAGGCAATAGTTCGAAATCTTAAGGAAGAAAATATTTAATTTATGAATGGTGAATGGTGAATTGTTGTAGGAGGAGGTTTGACATATGTTCGATATTGGTACAGGATTTTGGTTTTTCTTAATATGTGATGCCTAATATAATTTGTGATAATTTGGAGTAAGGGCTTTAGCCCAGAGCCGCTAAAGCGGTTACTCCGAGTGTGTTTTTATGTGTAGTGACGGCTTTAGCTCAGAGCCGCTAAAGCGGTTACTCCTAACCTAAGGAGTGCAATGGATTATGTCTTCGACGATGTCTAGGGAAAAAAGCGAAGCGTTTTTGGCCGGTCTACATGTGGGGATTTTGGCGGTGGCGGAGGAGGGGCGCGGCCCTTCAGCAACGCCGGTTTGGTATATGTATGTGCCAGGGGGCGAAGTGCGCATATCGACTCAAAAAACGTCGCGTAAACTGGAGCTGATTAAGAAGGCGGGCCGTTTCACGCTTAGTGTACAGCTTGCTGAGTCACCTTATCGATATGTTACGGTTGAAGGTCCGCTGGTCAGTTTGGAACCAACGGATCTTGAACGGGATTTACGGCCGGTGGCGCACCGTTATCTTGGTGAATATAACGGTGATCGTTATGTCGAAAGTATTGGCGGTGACGCGGCGGCGGATAACAGCATTTTGATTCGTATGCGGCCGGAGCGCTGGTTTTCGGCTGATTATGGATAACAATCAGAAACCCGGTTTTTTCGGAAAAAACCGGGTTTCGCTTAGCGGTCTAATCCACGTAGTTTTCGTCCGGATATGACATGCAGCAGTTGGCCTTTCTTTCCATCGCCGTAAACGAATAAGGCGAAGAATGGTTTGCCGGTCGGGGTGAGGGCCAGGATGGCGGGACGGCCGTTCATGGGCACAATTTCATAGCGTAGGCCTTCGGGGGCGATGCGACGCACGCCGTTAATAAAGGCGGCCACCGGCTCACGACCATTGAGCACTTGAATCGCCGCGCCGCGCTGGCCGCCGCCATCGGGAACCAGGGTCACATCTTCAGCCTAACAGCTCCAAGAAAGAGTCGATATCGCCTGCTTCTGATACGGCAATAAAGCTTTGCAGCAGTCTTTCATGTTCTTCCGGTGTAGCCTCAAACCGCGGGCGGTTGGCCGCTAGATGCTGTCTGGCGCGGCGGCATAATTGGCGGCAGGCCGCGTCGCTTTTATCCAGAATTGTGGCGACTTCACTGAATTTATAATCGAAAACATCATGCAGCAGAAAGGCCGCCCTTTCCGCGGGTGACAACTGTTCCAGCAGCAGCAGGAAGGCTATAGAAATGGAATCGGTCATCGTGACACGCTCGAGGGGATTAACCAGATAGGCATCATCTGAGGTGAAGATCGGCTCCGGCAGCCATGAACCGAGATAGGACTCACGCTTATCCGCGGCCGAGTTTAGGCGGTTCAAACAAAGCCTTGTAGCAATGGTTGTCAAATAAGCCTGTGGATTTTCAATATCCACAGGCCGGCCCAGCTTTAGGCGCAAGAACGTTTCCTGCACGATATCTTCGGCATCAGTAACGGTGCCCAGCATGCGGTAGGCCAGAGAAAATAATAGGGGCCGGTATTGTTCAAATTGATCGATGTTCATGATTAACTTCAAGAGTTTCCAGGAAAATCAGACATTGACAAGTTTTCACCTTGCAACCGTCGGGTTTTCTTCAAGTTCTTCGCATAGCGACCACGACCATTCCATAACAACACACCGGGGAAGCGGCGCTCTATTTCAAGAGATGCGCCTAAGAGCCAGACGAAAAAATTTCGTACCTTTTACGGCCAGTTTGCCGCGTAGGATGGGGCCACTTGGCTTGTCGGCGGGGTAGGTAAGAAAGCCGACGGCGTCATCCTGGCCCAAGGCGATGCCCTGGCCATACCAGGCATAACTTAATGGTTTCGGCGTCTTACTTTTCAAGATTGCGGCCAGATTGTCGGCCGCTTGTGCGCCGCTGACGATGGCCACAAAGAGACTCATACGCATTGGCGCGCCAGGCTCTTCGACGGCCATGGCAGAATCGCCAACCGCGAATATATTGGGATGGGATAAGGAGCGCAAGGTGGGATCGACCAAGATCTGGCGGCGCTCGTTGACTCGTATGCCGGCATCGGCGGCCAGCCCGGGTGCGATAAAGCCCCCGGCCCAGACAACGATGTCAGCGGCGATTTTTTCATCTGACAGTTGAATTGATTGCGGGCTCACAGCGAATACGCGTTTGCCTTGTCTAACTTCGATGCCCTGGTCCTGAAGTGCCTGGGCAATATGCGCACGTACTTGCTCACCCTTAAAGGCACCGGCTTGGCTATCTGATACCAACATGACTTCGAGTGATGGATAACGGCCGTTAATTTCCGTGGCTGCTTCAATGCCTGTTGGTCCACCGCCGATGACAACCACCTGTCCGCCATTGAGGCTCTGCTGTTCCAATCTTTCATGCAGAGCCTGGGTGCTTTGTTGGCCGAAAGGATCGAGTGTGTAAGCGTGCTCTTCAACGCCGGGTGCCGTGTGTCGATTGACGCTGCTGCCAAGGGCATAGATAAGGTAGTCGTAACCGACTTCTTCGGTTACTTCATTTCTGGTTAGATGCACTTTCTTCGCGGTCGTGTCTATTCCGGTGATCCAACCTTGCCGGAACTGCACTTTGGTTCCACGAAGCATATGTGTGATCGGCTGTTGATTGCGGGTAATACCTACAGCGTCTTGATGTAATAACGGCCGTTCTACGAAATGACTCAGCCCATTGAGTAATGTGATTTGGACATCTTTCATCCGATTCGTTCTTCCGGCCAGACGCACTGCGGCCATTATGCCGGCATAGCCTCCACCTAAAATGATTATTTGAGTCTCTTGTTTTTTCATGTTGCACCTCATTAATATTTGTTCTGCTATATAAGACAAATGAGGGGCTAAAAACGTGACATGTAATCACCCTTTTTGTTTGTGCAATTTTTAACAATCTATGGCATAATGTAAGGGAAGTAAACGTTAATTACACGCTTTTGGCGGGAGCAAAAGCCAACGTACACGCATGCTATTTATATTAGAAGCCTGAGTTTTCATACGCTTTTTAGCGAATGGATTGGAGGTAATGATGTCCGGTTACAAAGCCAGATGGATTGTTTTCGTTGGATTGATGTTGTGTGTTATGACGGCCGTTCTGTTAGTAGGGAACGTTTTTACGCGCCCAGCCGGCGCTGCCCCTGATGATGTTAGCGTAGATGAATATATCGTTTTGGCTTGGAATGATCTGGGTATGCACTGCTATAACCGTGATTTTCAAGATTTGGCTGTTCTGCCGCCGTTCAACACGTTGTGGGCTCAAGTTTTACGCAGGGGCGATCCGCCGCAGTTGGTAACCAGCGGCATCGAATTGCAATATTTTTTCGCCGATAACACCTATTCCGTGGGCAAGTCTAATTTCTGGGATTATGATGTCCCATTGTTTGGCGTTGATCTAGCGCCTAATGTGGGATTGGCGGGTAAGGGCATGTCCGGCAGTATGGACCTGCACGGCGATCATTTTACGGCCGAAGGGATTCCGTTGACTGAGTTTTCCGACAGCAACTTGACCCAGCGCGAACCGTACCAGTTGGCGACGGTTATTGTTTATGAGGCAGGCACGAGCAATGAACTGGCGCGCACATTGACTGTGGCTCCGGTATCGACGGAAATGAATTGTGATGATTGCCATTACGACGGCGGGATCGACGATATTGCCACTGGACGGGTGGAAACAAATATTTTGACTTTGCATGATAAGGAAAAGCTGGGAGATTATCCGCCTGGCCATGAAGGCCCTTTGATGGATAGACGGCCGATCCTTTGTGCAGAGTGCCATGCTTCCAATGCCTTGGCCGCACCAGGTGTTTCCGGAATCCCCAACTTATCAAAAGCGATACATGATAAGCATCAAGAGGAAATGCCCTCTACAACCGAAGGCTGCTATAAATGTCATCCGGGACCGGAGACACAATGCCTGCGTGATGTGATGTCCACGGAACATCAAATGGGTTGTGAGGATTGTCATGGGGATATGGAAGCAGTCAAGGAAAATCCAAATCCCTGGCTCAATGAACCCCGTTGTGACAGCGCCGCCTGCCATGGCAGCGGCTATGCACAGGATCAAGCATTGTATCGCATGTCAAAAGAGCATGGTGATATTTACTGTGCGGCGTGTCATGACAGCCCCCACGCGATTGCCCCAGGACGCGAGGCCAAAGATGGCTTAAAGTTTGTGGCTCTGCAAGGTTTTTACGATACGTTGAAGGCTTGTGAAGTATGCCATACGACACCGCCTGCGAGCGATGGGCCGCATGGCAGTCCGGGGTTCCCAATGCTGAAGAAGCTTGGGTTCTTACCTTTTATTAGAGCTATCGATTGATTAACTGAGGTGCCTGGCATCTAATGGACCGCCTGATTAGTGCGCTTAATTAGTGCACTGATTAGTGCGCATCCTCAGATGCGCATGGGCTGGCGACCGGCATCTGAGGATGCCTAACTTATCGATTTTACTAGAATATCAGACCGGCATCTGAGGATGCTAACTTATGATTTTACTAGATATCAGACCGGCATCTGAGGATGCCTAACTTATCGATTTTATTAGAATATCAGACCGGTATCTGAGGATGCCTAACTTATCGATTGTTTTAGAATATCAGTATGAGCGGTCGGTTTGAATTAGGAAAGTACGGGCTCGAGGATCTTTGAGTTGGCCTCGTAATATTCCAGCGCGAATTGGTGCATTTCGTCGTAAGCGACGAGGATGCGGGTGCTGCCGAGACGGTAAAAGACAGAGGTGCCTTCACGGCGGGCGATGACTACGCCTTTCACACGCATACTGCTCAGGTGACGGGAAACGGTTCCCTGCGATGTTTCCATCTCTTCGGCTAACTGTTTGACGCTTTTTTCATCTTCACGAAGAAGATCGATAATGTGCAGGCGCGTGGGATGGGTCAGTATGCGGCACAGGTCGGCGTGAAGTTCGTATTGGCGCGTGTCTTTCATTTTAATTTCTCCACGGAATATTCGACTTACTTGAGTACAGTATACACGCTAATCTGTTTATCTGTAATGCTCTCAGAAAATCGAAGACGGCCGTTCACCCATTTTTGTCAACATTTTATGATAGGAGTAAGCGCAAAAGCCGCCGGATTTCTGTTTTTTATGTTACAATTGAGGATGGTGTAGAGTATTGCAGCGGATTAATAGTACAGGAAGAGAGAAAATGAACGTTGACGATTTTATTCCCCAAGCCGAAGTTCAGCGTGCCTGTCAGGAGCTCGGAATTCGTGACTGGACTAAACTGGCAGATAGTAAGGTAGAGATCGAAGAGGCGGCAATTCTTCGGGCTGTTGTTGGATCTGAGGCTCTTGAAATACCGGTTGAGTGGTTTCAGCAAGGCCTGGAAGTGGAACTTGAGCATGGCCTGCAGTTTCCTGATGCCAATGTTACCAATAACCATCCGGTCTTCACGGGTAAAATCGTTTTGGCGCATCTCAAAGAGATGCTCGATTATTATCTTCGTCTTGAAGCTGCTGAACTCGAAGGGGATCTGCTCAAGGCATCTAAGAAGGGCGACGCTGAAAAGCTGTCCCAGGTTTATAAGAAATTTATCGCAGCGCGGGCTGCACTTAGCGAGTGGGAAAATTCTGGCAGTTGATCTTGTTGGTTATCAACGCTCACTAAAACTATACAAAATTAAAGTTGCCAACTTTCTATATATAAAAAATAATGGTCATCCTGCGATTAATAGTTGGCAACTTTTAGGTTACGCAGTACCAACCAGGGTTATTAGTAAGGGATCATGTTAATGGTGGTCACGACCTCATTTTGTCTGTGACCGCTTTTCATGTTTATATAATTTATGTCTTTGAATGGAAATTTGAGCGATAACATCGCGGCGCGGCGCACATTTGCTATTATTTCGCATCCTGACGCCGGCAAAACAACTTTGACCGAAAAACTGCTGCTGTATGGCAATGCCATCCATCTGGCGGGGTCGGTGCGTTCGCGGCGCAACCAGCGCAGCGCGACTTCGGATTGGATGGCCATGGAACAGGAGCGGGGGATTTCTATTACATCTACCGTCTTGCAGTTTCCTTATGAAGGGCGTGTGATCAATTTGCTGGATACGCCGGGCCACCAGGATTTTTCTGAAGATACGTTTCGCACGTTAACGGCCGTTGACAGCGCGGTGATGATTCTTGGATGCGGCCAAGGGCGTGGAGGCGCAAACGCGCAAACTGTTTGAGGTCTGCCGCCAGCGCGGCATTCCGATCTTCACGATGATCAATAAAATGGACCGGCCAGCATTGGATGCGATTGGATCTACTGGACGAGGTGGAACGAATTTTGGGTATGAAGCCGGTGCCCATGAATTGGCCTATTGGTGATGGGGACAGTTTTATCGGCGTTTATGATCGCGTGAGCAAACAGGTGCATCTTTTTGATCGCACCATACGCAATCAGACAATTTCTCCGGAGACGATCACCACACTGGATGATCCGCGCATCGCAAAGCAGTTTGAATGCATTTCAGCTTGAGGAACTGCACACAAATATCGAGTTTTTAGATGAAATGGGTCTTGAGCTTGATGAAGATGCCTTCCTGACCGCCTCGCAAACGCCAGTTTATTTTGCCAGCGCTCTGACTAATTTCGGTGTGCAGCTTTTTCTGGATGATTTTGTGCGTTATGCGCCATTGCCGGGTGTTTATCCCAGCGACAAGGGGCTGGTAGAGCCGGACAGTGACGAGTTCTCCGGTTTTGTATTTAAGATCCAGGCCAATATGAATCCCAAGCATCGCGACAGTGTCGCTTTTGTGCGCATTTGCAGCGGCCGTTTTGAGCGCAATATGCCGGTGAACCATGCGCGTACGGGCAAGACGGTGCGTCTGCCACGGCCGTATAAATTTTTTGCCGATTCTCGTGAGGTGGTTGAGGATGCCTATCCCGGCGATATTATCGGACTGCCCAATAAGCGGGACTTCCATATCGGCGATACGATCAGCGCGGGCCAGGCGTTTAACTTTGATGCCATTCCCCGTTTTCCGCCAGAGCATTTCGCGAAACTGATTAATCTGGATATCAGTAAACAGAAGCAGTTCCTGAAAGGGCTGCGCCAGTTTGAAACGGAAGGTGCGATGCAGGTTCTGTATGAGACGGACGCCCAGAAGCGCGATCCGATTTTGGCTGTGGTTGGTCTTTTGCAGTTTGAAGTGGTTCAGGCGCGGATGGAAAGTGAGTATAATGTCAAGACGCGCCTCAATATGCTGCCCCATACTTTATGCCGGCTTGTTGAAGGACCGCAAGAACAGATCGATTCGCTGCCATGGCGCTACAGTATGATTCGCGCGCAGGACTCTGATGGGAACCTGGTGGCATTGATGAGTTCGGAGCATGAATTGAGTTTCTATGATGGGAAGTATCCGGAGTTGATATTTAGCGAAATCAAGTGAGTAACAGTCAACGGAAAACAGAAAACAATCAACAGAAAACAGATAACAGTCAGCAGACAACGACATTTGTCCATCCGATAGAGGAGGAGTTTGCGCGGGTGCTTGATTATTATGGCATTCGCTGGGCGTATGAGCCGCGGACGTTTGATTTGCAGTGGGATGAACAGGGGCATGTCACCCAGGCTTTTTCACCTGATTTCTATTTGCCCGATCAAGATCTTTATGTGGAGCTGACGACGGCACGGCCGAAGTTGGTCACGATTAAGAACCGCAAGATCCGGCGTATGGCTGAGTTGTATCCGGATGTCAGTGTGCAGTTGTGGAAGCGGGCTGATTTGCGTAATTTGATGCTGCGTTATGGTATGGATGAGCATGCCGAGGGGATTATGGGCACCGCAGCGCAGGAGAAGTTGGATGGCTGAACGGTATGCGCCGGAAGCTTATGGTGAATTGGCGGATGGGATCAGCAGGGTGCTTTTTTCGGCCGCGGATATTGAGCAGCGGGTCTTGGAGTTGGGGGCGGCGATTGCAGAAGATTATGCGGGGAAACGGCCGTTATTGGTCGGCGTGTTAAAAGGTGTGTTTCCTTTTTTGGCTGATCTGATGCGCGCGATTACGATCCCTCTTGAAGTAGATTATATGGCCATCGCCAGCTACAGCGCGGCGTCGCGCGATCAGGGCTTTGTACGTTTGCAGAAAGGATTTGGAAGAACCGTTAGACGGCCGTCATGTCTTGTTCGTTGAGGATGTCATCGATTCTGGCCTGACGCTCAACTATTTGCTCAAAAATTTACGAGCCCGCGACCCGCAGTCACTGCAGGTGTGCACCTTGTTCGAGAAGCCACAGCGCAGACTGGCCCAGATTCCCATCCGCTACAAAGGATTTGATTTGCCGGATCTTTTTGTGGTGGGTTATGGTCTTGATTACCGGGAGTTGTATCGTAATTTGCCGTTTGTGGGGGTGCTGAAGCCGGAGGTGTTTCAGCCACAAGTTGGTAAATAAAAATTGGTTCAATCTTATAGATTGAACCAATTTCAGAACAAAAATAGAGGAGCCCCAAGTAACCATCCAGCTAGCTATCCTCGCTTCCGGCAGTTTGTTGCTTTATAAGCGCTAGTTGAATAACCACGCTCACAACAACCCGCTTTCCGTTCTTTCTCAGCGTTCCCCGTTTCCTGATTTTCGGCCTGTCAATTAATAGTAAAATCTAGGCCTACGCAGTTTCCGGTTCCACCTCGAAAGTGTCTCCGCAATCACACCCGCTGCTGAAAGTACAGCTTATAGTGTTTGCTTCAACCTCGGTAAACAGCTTTCCAATTTCTTGGAGCTTCCTCGCCGATGGAATCTGAAATTTAGATTTCAGACCCCCAATCGATATGAACATATTAGCAGATAAATGGTGTGAAAGTCAACATCTTTTAAGGTTGGTTTATAGTGCAAAGAAACCCGGTTTTGAATTGAGGGTGGGGCAGGCTAATGCGCGAGGCGGTAGGCGGTCTATGAGCCAAAACCGGGTTTCGATCATGGATGGTGCAAAGAAACCCGGATTTGAATTGAGGGTGGGGCAGGCTAATGCGCGAGGCGGCAGGTGATTTATGAGCCAAAACCGGGTTTCAATTATTGGCCGTAGAGCAGTGTTTCGGGGAAAAAGGCGTACCAACCGAACCAGTAGGCCAGGTGGCCGGGGATGCGCGGGAGGCTTTCACCATCGGGGCTGAGCAGGGCCTCTTCGGTTACCTGCCACTCCATCCCGCCATCATCTAGGAGTGTATTTTCGTCTGGACCGGGGGCGAATTTTTTGTCGCCCCGTTCGTAGGCGCGTACTTCTGCGCCGGCCTGGTAAGTTACTCGCCCGACATATTGGTTGTCGCCATCGACTTCCACGATGCCGCGAGGGGCAACCAGGACCAGGTTTGTTTCGCCGATGGTGTCATTGGCGACGATTTCAGCAGCCAATGTCTCT
Organism: uncultured Chloroflexia bacterium; assembly: GCA_963736615.1. Classification (GTDB taxonomy): domain Bacteria; phylum Chloroflexota; class Anaerolineae; order Promineifilales; family Promineifilaceae; genus JAACFF01. The sequence goes on from CAVTPP010000006.1 coordinate 104,466, forward strand.
AGAGGGTAAGCCTTGGGCAGGCCCTCGACACGCAGGGCATAGATCTGGTCTTTGGCGGGCAGCAGGTCGCTGCGCTGGGCGACGGGGAACATGGTCTCGCTGTCGGCAAAGTAATTGCCATAAGCGGCTCCGGCGCTGTAGTTGCGCGGGAAGCCGGTGTTTTCATCGACAACCAGGGTGTCGGGATGCTGGTTTTGCCATTCTTCCCAAGTAGTCAGCACGATTGGAAGCAATTCTAGGGTTACATCTTGGTCTACCAGCTCGCCCAAGACAGGTTCGCCTGTCAGTTGATTCCATAAGGTATTTGTCTGGCGGTCGTACATGAGCTTGTTGCTGCGATAGAGGAAGCCGGAGGAGCCGAAAGTATAGGTGCTGCCGTTGGAGGCGTCCCCATTGTAGGCGATGGCCGCGCCGCAGAGGGTGCAGTAGGCCAGGGAAACGGGCACACCGCCGACGACATCGTTGGCCATTTCATGCCAGTCCAAGATGCGCAGCGGGTAGGCGCGCGCTTCGTCGTTGAGGGCTATGCCAAAAACGGCGTCACCGGGCTGCAAGTAGTCTGCTTTGTCGGCCGTCAGCATGGGCGGGTTATCCAGAGCGGGGATGCCATCAACGACTACTCCGCCCCATTGAATCTCTTCCGGGCGTAGATTGCTGGGGTGTTCGTCGTCTAGAAAGTCGCCAAAGCGGGGGTCGATGAGAGTTAACATGCGTCCTTTCCAGCTTGTGAAGCCTGGCGGTGGCTTCCAACTCCGTGTTGCCATACCATTCGATCCAGGCCGGCCAATCCTGGCCGAATGATTGGCCGCTGAGGTTTTCTAATGATTCGACGATGGGTGCGGCATTGGCTGTCGTGAGCAGGCGTAACTGCCAGCCGCGGTAGGCGTCGATGAGGACGGCGATAAAGCGTTGATCATTGGCGCTTTCGATGCGCTCAAGGGCTGCTTTGACTTCGCTGGGATTGCCGCGGCTGATGTTGTTCATGAGGGTGACGGCTTCTTCGTCGTCGATGGGATCAACCATTGCTTCTACCGCCGTTGGTTCGGGTTCTGCGGTTGGGGGAACGGCCGTGTCTGTCGGAAGAACTTCAGTAGCGGATAGCGCTGCGGGAACGGCCGTTTCTTCCGATTCTACCGCTGGTGTTTCTGATGAACCGCTGCAGGCGGTCAGGAGAACGGCCGTTGCTGCCAGCAGGATAAGTAATATTCGATTCTTGATTGATGTTTTGTTCATGTTGACCTCTAAAATTTTCAAGGTAGCTGCAAAACGCAAGTGGCAAGTGGCGGGTGGCAAGTAGCCGACGGTCTGCTGCTCGATATATGAATATGTTGGTGACAGTATAACAACTGTTTGGGATTGATTGGGGGATTTTATTGGCTTGTAATTGTCTTGTAATGGCTGTGTAATAAGCGCGGAGAATATTGAGAGTCAGATTAGATTTCAACCCGTTCGCATGTGAGGATGCGAACTAATCATCAAAAACGATAAATGCGTATCCTCAGATGCGCATGGGTCAAGCATTAGACAAGCGAATGGTTAGCGAACGGCTTCCTTTCTTAAGTACCATGCTCTGCTCCTAAAAACAAAGGTGGCGTTTGTATTGGCGAAGAACGGGCGGACTTGCTCAAGTAACCAATGGCTTGCCGATTCAAGCGTTTCCCGGCCTTGGGCGATCGCTGCGGCGACGTTGGTCTGCGTGGCAAGGTAGGCGATAAGCGCTTCGGGTGTGAAGCTGACCTCATTTTCGTAGCTCTCATCGCCAAGGAATGTAAAACCTGCGGCTGCTGCGTCTTTGGGTGTAAGGGGACTGCCGGCTCGCGGGGGAATAGGAAAGCGCTCTAGATAATCCTCTTGGCTCCAATTCTGGAATGCCGGTTCTTCTTTCATGATGCCGGTGAAGCCATTATTGTAGATTAGAAATAAGCCATTGGCGTTGAGAACTCTCCAAGTCTCGCCTAGAAACTGGTCGCGGTCGAACCAGTGGAAAGCTAGGGCAGTCGTAATGAGCGATACGGTGTTGTTCTGAAAGGGTAGTGATTCAGCTTGGGCCTGGATGTATTGAATCTGCTCATTTTGTACAGCGTGGGCAAGCATGTTCCGAGAGATGTCAACCCCAATGACCCGTTCCGCAACAGCCAGTAATGCTGTGGTTGATTGACCGGTTCCGCAGGCCACATCCAAAGCGAGTGGAACTTTTCTTTCAATGCCTACAGCTTTCTTGGCTCGTGCGATTGCCAGAGGATGAAAGTAAGGGCGGCTTTTAGCGTATCGTTCGGCCTCGCTTGGACTTGTGAAGAATCGCATTATTATTTGAGGCTTTGCACAGATGTTTACCCGTTCGCATCTGAGGATGCAAACTAAACGATACAAATGAAAAGTGCGCATCCTTAGATGCGCACTTGCTCTTCGATACGCCCGGAGGGACTCGAACCCCCAACCGCCTGGTTCGAAGCCAGATACTCTATCCATTGAGCTACGGGCGCTTGTGTGAACTAAATTTCGTAGAAGAGCGGCTAAAGCCGTTACTCCACGATGGTTCAGATTTTAAACACAGACCCCGCGCGATTTAATCACCGGCGGGGTCTCGTTTTGGGGCGAGTGAGGAGATTCGAACTCCCGATCTTCTGGGCCACAACCAGACGTGTTCACCACTACACTACACCCGCCATGTAGTGATGGGAATGCTATCATAAGTGGGGGTGGGCGGCAAGGGGTGTTAAGGGAGAGACGACTGACGAAAGACGACAGACCATCAACCCGCCATCGTCCATTGTCCATCGTCCAACGTCGTTTTTTGCGTTTTGGGGGAGGGGGCCTAAAATACAATTATGTCTGGTGAGGAAATATTGTTAAACGGCCGTTACCGCTTGCTCGAACGTGTGGGCAGCGGGGGGATGGCTAAGGTTTATAAAGCGCAGGATATGCTGCTGGGGCGCGTGGTGGCGGTGAAGATGCTGCATGAAGGATTTTCCGCTGATGAGGAGTTCTTGCAGCGTTTCCGGCAAGAGGCTTATTCTGCGGCGCGTTTGCAGCATCCCAATATTGTTATCGTCCATGATATCGGCGAGGATGGACACCAGCAGTATATAGTTATGGAGTATGTGCAGGGCCAGACGTTAAAGCAGATCATACGCCAATATAATGCTGAAGGGCGCTTGATGCCGGTCAGCCGTATGTTGGATCTGACGATACAGATCTGCTCCGGAATTGGCTACGCTCACCGCGCGGGGCTGGTGCACTGTGATGTCAAACCGCAAAATGTGATTGTCACCCGTGATGATCGGATCAAGGTGGCTGATTTTGGCATTGCTCGGGCCATGAGTGGCGCCAGCCAGCAGGTGCAGGATAATGAGATGTGGGGTACGCCGCAGTATTTCTCGCCGGAACAAGCTGCGGGCGAAACGGCAACACCCGCTTCTGATGTGTACTCTATCGGCGTGATGATGTTTGAGATGTTGAGCGGCCGTATTCCATTTACGGCCGAAACGCAAACGGCGCTGGCTTTGAAGCATATCCAGGAACAGCCGCCGATGGTGGGGACATTGAACTTCGCCGTGCCGGAACAGTTAGAGTTGATTGTGGATAAGGTGCTGTCTAAGGAACCATCCGGGCGCTACCGTACGGCTGGTCAGTTAGGCCGTGTATTGAGCACATATCGCAGCAGCAGTCAGGCTGAGACAGGTCCCGGGGCGCCCTTGGTTGCTGGCAGCGGCGACTGTGCCGGGCGCACCTGTCAGCGAACAGCAAACGCAGATTTTCCCCCGACCACAGCAGACGAGCGCCTCACCCACGCAGCCGGTCAGGGAAGGCGTCGTCGTCGGGCCAACTGTGACGGCCTCTGATGATCAGGAAGCTGATCAGGGCGCTGATTGGTTGGCCGTCGGTTTGGGCATTATGGCACTGGTAGCCTTATTGGGGTTAATTCCACTGTGGTACTATGTTTATGTTACCTATGTAGGGTGACGGAAAACAGAAAACAGGAAGCGGACCCTCTCTAATTGAAAAGAAATACAGCTTTTGATAAAGGGTTTGTTTCAAACGTGTTGGAGCAATCGCTATTTGTTGCTCGATTTGCCCAAATCGAGCCGCGATTTAGACAATACCGCAAGGGCACCTTGATCGCGCTACAGTTTTAACTGAAAAGAAATACAGCTTTTGATAAACCGAGTTTCATTTTTGGATAAGGTATGAACGAGCGCTTGGATCGTTGGGTTTCTCCGGCTGTGCGTGGGGAAATTGAGCGGCGCTATTACGTCTAAGATTAACGAGCAGGCTGATTTTGAACAGCTTGCGCGCGATCCGGAGTTCATGGCTGATCCGCGCCGGCATGTGGGCATCTTTGCCGACCACGGCGTCGGCCACATGCGTGACGTGGCTAATCATATGCTCGATGTGCTGGCGAGCAGTCATGAGGTATTAATTCCGCACAGGAGCGCGCAGCGTTGGCCTTGATGCAGGGTTATGGGGTGCTGTTAGCCTGCTTCCATGATATTGGCATGATCGATTTTTCGGGGTTTGGGCGCCAGATGCATCCAGAATTTGCCGCACAGGCGGTTTTCGATCCTGAACTTGACGATCTAATCGCTGCTATCTGGTTTGAAAACAGCGGTGGCGTAGCCTGGCATTTGCAGACTTTGTATGACAAAGGGCTGATCAAAAATCCCAAATTAGTTTTGCGCGAGATGCTCGCTTTATCCGTCTGCCACAGCAAAAACAAGGTTCCTGTGGCGCTGCTCAATGATCCGGTGCTGTTACGCGCTAGGTTAATGGAAGTGGTCACGACGGATTTGCGTTCCCTTTATGCGCTTCAACAGCAGCGCAAGGGTAGGCAGGGGAATGATAACGGGGCTGAGGCGGATGTTGAGTTAAGGCCAAACCCGGGAATCGGCCGTTTCGCCAACCATTTCCCTGACGAGGCATTTTGCTGGTTAGTCGATCCAAGCCCAGAATGCCAGGCGTTGGTAGAAGATGTTATTGATACCTGTCGCGTTTTGCGCGCGGCTGATGCTCTGCGCCAACGAGGCACGGTGTTGGAAACTTCCGGCGGCTACCAAATATTTGTTGACCAGCGTCATGGATGTGCGGTCTATGCTTTTCGACTGGGGCAGAAGCAGCACTATATGCTGGAGATGGACGAGCCAATCAGCGCCGGCGAGGCTAATATAGCCAGCAGCGCGTTGGAGCATTCGGGCGACTTGCGTATTTCATTTCACCGTGGTTATTTCAGTGCTGAGGGTGCACAGAAATTTGCTGCACATGGCGCGGCTTTGATCGTTAACGATGTCCAGCAGGATGTGATCGAAAGCTTTAACCGTTCGAAAAATGGCCTTGGTTTGAAAAAGGCGTCGGAGATGTTAATACTCCTGGAAGAAACGGAGGATGATGTCTCTTTTACGCAGATGGTGCAAAAAGAGCTCGCTACGTTGGATTTCGCTGTTGGTGAACGGGTGCGCTTGACGCCATCGCTGAAAAATGTATGTGACCAGGAAAGAGAACGCTACCTGGCAGCGAAACCGCTCACATGGGGGTTACCGGCGCGCCGCGAGTTAATAGGGCGCATGGCTGAAGCGGGCTATCCGTGCGAGCGTTTCGATTTGGCGCATGCTTTTAGGGATGTGAGACTTGCGGCCCTTGAAGCGGGGGATGTGCTTGTCCAGGCGCACGCGCCCGCCCATTTTGTTTACGTCCCGCTTGGTTTGGGTTTAACAATCATTCCTTTGAGCGGCCATGATTCATTTTCTGTGCAGCCATGGATGCCGTTAGGTATGACGGGTGTTGTACGTGGCAGCGAGCGCAATGCGACCATTGTGGCGGAACGGGCGCTGCAGGTGCTCATGATTCCCAAAACGACTTATTTAACTTATTGGCACCATACATTTGGGCTCGAGGAATTTCAGGCGGTGATTGCAGAAGCTGTTGCGGCCGGCCCAATTCAGAAGGGCGCTTTTAGCGAATTAGAAAAGAGCTTGCTGCTTCACGCTGTGCCATTATTCAAATCGCTGGATCAAGAGACATTGTTGGAATTGGCGGCAAGTGTCAGTGAGGTGCAGGTGGCGGCGGGAGAGATGGTAATTGAAAAAGGATCTGTCGGCCGGAGCCTGTTTGTTGTGGCTGATGGGGCACTACAAGCCCATGATGGGTCGTTAATATTGACACAGTTGGGGCCAGGGGACTTTTTTGGCGAAATGGCTGCCCTTACGCCGGAACCGCGCATGGTTAATGTCTCCGCTGCTACAGACAGCAGCCTTTTACGTTTAGATCAAAAGGTGCTCTATGAACTCGTCGACAGCAACAGTGAAGTTGCCAAGGGGATAATACGCGAACTGGCCGGTTTTGTGCGTGAAAGAACGGCCGATTTGGTGCAATTAAGAGACCAATTGGATAAGTAATCTATGGTGAAAGATGCCAACTTGCGGAAAAGTTGGCATCTTTTTTAAGCGGCCAATTCGGCAGCTAATTCAGCCGCCATGCGGGCGATGTGCTGGTCTTCGTCTGCTTGCAGGATTTCTGCGCGTAAATAGAAGTTTTCTGGAGCCAGGGTGTACAGGCCCCAAACGGCCGTTTCGCGCACTATCGGGTCCGGATCGACCAGCAAATCCTCAATGATAGGTACAATATTGCGCGCTTCTAACTGGGCAACTTTTGCCAAATGCACGGCGGCATACAACGCACACGCTCTGATCCAGGCTTGATTGTCATTGGCGATCAGATCCAGCAGCCGCTCATCGCGGTAGAGGGAAGATGTTTTGATACGTTTGGCAAGAAATTGAATGCGCTGCGTGGGATTTAACTTCGGATCTATGAGTGGAAAAGTGAGCGTCTTATGTTCCGGGGAGAGGGTCACGTCCAACATCTCAAAAGCGATGGCTTGCTCAGAGCCAGTACCTTGCTGCAGCTGCGCCGCAGCGCGTGAGATAGCTTGCGCTTCATATAAGATAGCCAACAGCCAGAAAATTCGTTTCTTGACCTGAGTTAGCTCGTCGTGCAAGGCGCGCTGTAAGGGTTCGGTGGCTTTGCTTTGTCCGCTGTCTTGCTGTGTTACTAATATTTGGTGGCCATGGCTGACATCACGCACAAGCGCTCTGTTCAGCGCCGGAAGATCGGCGGGCTCTCCATGAAAAGCGCAGGCAGTGAGCACGCGCAAGACCTGATCTCGCACCAGGTTTGAGGAATGATCGAGGTTGCGGCGCATCAAGTTTGTAACCTCTTGACCTTTGATCTGCCGGCATGCGCGCACGAGACGGACGGTGTTTTCTTCGTTCTCCGCGCCGCGTGATAAAGCCTCTTCTACTAATGGTAATATGAGGCTGCCGTAGGAGACGAGGGCATCTGAGGCCGCCGAACGGGTCTTGCTATCGGAGAGGTTGGCGGCGATCTGCGGGAGTAAGCGTGGATGTTTCACCCGCCCGGCTGCGGCCAGGGCTGAGCGGCGCACTTCAGGATCAGGGTCGTTTAACAAGGGGATGAGCGGCTGGTAAAGATGGGACAAGGCCACATCACCGATAACCTGGGCCAGGCAGAAGCGGTCAGATGTGTCGCCTGAAACCTCCCACTCCTTTAGCCGCGGGCCAACCACTAATATGCCGGGAATACTGCCGTAATGTAACAGACCAACGGCCGTTCCCAGGCGTATGTCACTTTGTGGGTCGTTCAGATAAGGGGTAACAGCTTCGACAGCATCCGCGCCCCGCAAAGCACATAATGTTTTAATGGCAGCCCCTTGCACCTTTGGATCGCCGTGGTTGGCCGACAGCCCTTGTACTATCGGCAGTGCGGCTTGTAATTTTATGCTTTCAATGCGCGATAGGGCTTCGATTTGAATTTCGGCCGTGTCAGATTGGGCCAGGTTTTGCAGGTGCTGTGCCAGCGATGGATGTTCCGCGCCTTGTAACATATCGAGGGCGAGACGGACATCGGTCAGCTTATTGCTGCTGATCAGCCGCTGGATTACCGCCAGACTGGCCTCATCATCCAGGGTCAATTCAACTGGATCCAGCACCCGGCGGCGCATGGATTTCAATAGATTGACGCCATAACGCCGGTAGACGACCAGCGCCGAACCAAGCCACAGGAGGGTTACCAGCAATGTGAAGGCCGCGATGTGCACCAATGTTACATTGCCCACAGCATCAAAAATTAACAGAATGACGCCTGTTAAACCCAGGGCCAGGGGCACTCCTATGCCCTCGACACCGGTTTGGACAGTGACCCTTTCGTTGGCCGGCAGCGCTTGAAATGCGGCGTTGATAGATGTTCTGGTTGTGCCGTCGGTAAAGGTGATATCAGTGACACGGGTAATGACTACCAACCAGAAGAAGATTGAGGCTTCAGGGCCGGCAACGATGCCTGTGACAACAACAGCCAGCAGCAGCAGAATGTCCACACCAATATTGGCGGACAAGCCAAATTTCAGCCCAAAACGAGTGAGCAATATGCCGGCGATTAAGACCAGAAATAGCAAGTTGACCAGGTTCAAAACAATTGTTAAATTGCCAAAGAAACTAGTCAATACATCGCTGTTGGCGAAGCGCTCGCCGGCAGCGGCCATCGCCATGAAATCCAATAGTTGGCTGACTATGGCGGATAACATCTGGTAAGCGAAGATCAGGATCACAAAGCGTTTGAACAGCACCTTGCGTAGTGATGGCGCCTTCACTGGCGGCCCACTGCTGCTGTTTTGGGCAAGAACGGCGCGGTAGCGGGTATTGGTTGCCAACAGCATGGCCAGCATAACGACGGCACTGATGGCCGAGGCGAGAAGCAGATATTCGGTGCCGCCCAGCCAGTTCTGTATTGGCGAAACGAGAACGCCGGCGACCATGAAACCTACCACAAGACCGGCGATAATGCGCGGGAAATAGCGCTTGATCTGGCGCACATCCAGCAGGCGGCCTGCCTGTCCACCTAAAATGACGAATCCGACCTGAATGATCAGCGAGAAGGCGACCATTGCGGCGAAGGCGAGCCACTCGGCCTGGGCATAAACCAGGCCGGCCCAGGCCGCGGCCAGGAAAGCAATGATAATAAGCTCGGTAACTATCGAAACTTGAACCAGGGAGTAACGGCGCTGCACCTCGGCGAAGCCATAGAAGGCTACGGCCCCAAAGATAGCGACGACGATATAGACATAGGGCAGGGCGCCTGCGCCATAGATGGAAAGCAGCAGCGCAATGGCGGCAACGATCAGCAAGCCAAGGGTGAGTCCGAGGAAGAAGGATTGGCCGATCAACAGGCCAAGGCGAGCCAGTAGATCATCTTCTTCTTTTGCGGGCGCGTTAAGGATTGTACTCATCGTTTGGCAGAAGATGCCTGGCACCATTTCTTATGAATCAGCATTGCTTGTCATAATGCTACCTAAATCTCGTACGCGCCGGGTCAAAGCGCGAATGATACCCAAGGCAATTTCCGGCCGGTCGGCCATTACTTCGTCAAATGGTTCTTTATCAATGCGAAAGAGGAAGGCGTCGTCAACGGCCGAAACGGAGGCAGCGCGTGGTTCAGGATCAAGTAAGGCCAACTCGCCAACCGTTTTTCCTGGTCCCAAAATGAGTATCGTGTTTTCGTCACTATGAACACGTACGTCTCCCTCGATGACGATATAGAGACAATCGCCTGGCTCTCCTTCACGAATGAAAGTTTCACCCGGGAGCAGATCCACCTCTTCGATAATCCGAGCCACGGAGGCCAGAATATGGTCTGGCGTACCGGTAAAAATATCGATAGATTTTAGTAGTGCGACGCGTTCTATTGTTAACAGCATAAGCACCTCACATTAAATTGATAGAAACAGCTTGTCGATGCCTAAAGGCTAAAAAGCTACTATAGTGCAAAATGTTGCTTGAACCAATCTTTTGTTGGCTATAAATGGGATATCAACCAGTGTTGTTAATATAATGACCCTGTCATACAAATTAGGGTTTTTCAGATGTCCGCAATTTTTTATTGTATCCGCATTTTCTCAAGTACGTTCTGGAGAGCCCAAAAGAGCGCGATTGTGAAATCCTGACTACGGACCCGACTGCCGAAAACCCCTGCTCTACTAATTAGCAACTTAGCCATAGGGTCCGCTTTCTGCTATACTGTACATATAATGTGATGTGCAAAATCGTTTGAATGTGTAGAGCGATTTGGCAAATCGCAAATGCTGTGGGCGATTGGTAAATATGTGGTTTATGCCACGAATTACCAAACGTGCTGCAAGAGGAAGTGTGAAACTAATATGGAAAATCCAACTAGAGTTTCGCGATTAGTTGTCTATGCATTGATCGGTGTCGCAGCGATTGCCATTATATGGAGTCTTAATTTGCGCAGCGAGCCGCAGGAATACCTGTCTATTAGTGAGCTGGCACAGCAGATTAAGGCGGGCGATATATCCGAATTAATGGTGTCGGGAAACGGCCGTGATGTGACGGTAACCTATATAGATAGCAATAAAGAGGAAACACAGTCCCAAATTAGTGATGTTGGTACATTAGAAGAAACCTTAAGCGCCTATGGCATTGAGGCCGGGGATCTGGCTAATGGACAACCAATTATTACCTACGAACAGCCGAGCCCGTGGGGAACCTGGCTGAATTTGATTGGTATCTTTTTGCCCGCACTACTGCTTCTTGGTTTCTTTTGGTTCATCTTCCGCCAGGCCCAAGGGGGCAACAACCAGGCGATGTCCTTCGGCAAGAGCAAGGCGCGCATGTTTACCGGCGATCATCCTACGGTTACGTTTGATGATGTGGCCGGCGCGGATGAAGCCAAGGAAGAGCTGGCCGAAGTGGTCGAGTTCTTGAAAGAGCCGGAAAAATTCGTGACCTTTGGCGCGCGTATTCCGAAGGGCGTGTTGATGGTCGGCAGCCCAGGTACGGGCAAGACGCTTTTGGCCAAGGCTGTCTCCGGCGAAGCTGGGGTGCCATTCTTCTCCATTGCCGGGTCGGAATTTGTGGAAATGTTTGTGGGTGTGGGTGCCAGCCGTGTGCGCGACCTTTTTGAACAAGCAAAACACAACAGCCCTTGTATTATCTTTGTAGATGAGATTGATGCGGTCGGCCGTCAACGAGGCGCCGGCCTTGGCGGATCTCATGACGAGCGGGAACAGACGCTGAACCAAATTTTGGTGGAGATGGATGGTTTCGACACCGATACGCATGTGATTATTCTGGCGGCGACCAACCGGCCTGATATCCTCGATCCGGCGCTAATGCGCCCTGGTCGCTTTGACCGGCAGGTGGTAATTGACCGGCCTGATATTCGCGGGCGGGAAGCGATTTTCAAGGTTCATGTGCGTGGCAAGCCGGTTGGCACAGATGTTGATTTGAACATTTTAGCAAAGGCGACGCCCGGTTTTGTAGGCGCCGACATAGAAAATACAGTTAACGAAGCGGCTTTGTTGGCTGCACGGCGCGGCACCAGATCCATTGGTATGTCGGAGTTTCAGGAAGCAATTGAGCGCGTACAGCTCGGTCCAGAACGACGCAGCCGTATAATTTCCGATGAAGAAAAGGAAATAACTGCTTATCACGAAGCGGGCCATGCCCTGGTCAGCCACATGCTGCCTCATGGTTATGCTTTGCGTAAGATCACGATTATTCCCCGTGGTATGGCGGGCGGCGTGACCTGGTTCCTGGAAGATGATGCAATATTCTTCACCCGCTCAAAATTCAAGGCGTTAATTGCGACGGCGCTGGGGGGCCGGGTAGCGGAAGAGATCATTTATGGGGAGATCACGACAGGTGCCAGCAATGATTTGCAGCAGGTGACAAAGATTGCGCGATCGATGGTCACCCAATATGGCATGAGTGATGAGATGGGTCTGCGCGTTTATGGTTCCAGGCAAGAAATGGTCTTTTTAGGCCGCGAAATATCGGAACAACGCGATTATTCGGATGCCGTTGCGGAACAGATTGACACGCAAGTGCGCGATATCATCGATGAGGAATATAAGCGTGTCAGGGAAATCTTGGAGACCAATCGTGATAAGCTAGAGTTGGTAGCCAAGACGTTGTTGGAAGTGGAGACTTTGGAGTCCAACGAGTTTGCGGCATTGTTGGAAGGCCGGGAGCTGCCGGCAAAGCCCCCTTCGGGCGAACCGTCAAAGCCGGAGTCCAAAACCTCCAAGCAGGATGCAGAAACCGAGTGGCGCAAACCACCTGCTTTGGATATGCCGCCATCGCCGTCACCGGCTTAGGTGAATGGTAAAAATTTACGAATGTAGAATGGGTATATTTATATCAGATATGGGAAGAAAATAATTAATTTATGAATTCGTGAATTGTTGAATGATTAATTTGGCATCGGACGCGAACTTAAAAATTCACAGTTTAACAATTCAATCATTAATTATTTTCTTTTCTTCAGCCCTAAAAAGCCTTTGCCTTCCCAATGAGCAGCAGCGCGACAGCAGAGATATTCGCTTTAATTAACGACATCCTTCAGGCGATCATCGTCATTTTTGGATCGGCCGTTGTTCTGTATAACCTGCAGCGCATGCGCCGGGCGGCGGTGACGCGTGCCTTTGGTTTGCTGGTCGCCTTTGTTGTTCTTGTGTATCTCAGCGAGCTGTTGGTGAGCCGTATCGTCGATACACAATCGGCGGAGACATGGCTGCGGGTTGGTTGGGTGGGCATTGCCCTGGTTCCCGCGGCGCAGTTTCACCTCTCCAGTGCGCTCCTGGCGACGACGGGCAAGCTGCCTAATTATCGCCGCTTTCTGGTACCGGCCGGTTATATAACCGGTGTTATTTTTGCGGCCTTGGCTTTGTGGACGGAGCTGTTGGCCGCGGATCTGGTTATTCTGCCACACAGCGCGCGTTTATCGGCGGGGCCGCTTTTCCCTATCTTTGCTGTTTATTTCTGGTTTGTGGCTATCAGCAGTATCTATAATGTATGGCGGGCGCGCCATCGCTGCTTGACAAGCAGTACGCGGCGGCGGATGACCAATACCTTAATCGCATTTTTGGCTGCCCCATTGGCCGTTTTCCCTTATATGCTGCTGACAGGAAATCCGGAACAAGGGGTTGTGTCCTGGCTGTGGTTGGTCATTATTTTTGGTAATCTCCTGGTGGGGGTTATGTTTGCGGTGTTGACGGCCGAATTATCCTATTTTGGTTCTGTGTCACCGGATCGTGTGGTGCGCGTGCGGTTGTACAAGTTTATGGCGCGTGTGCCGCTGGCGGCGACGATTGTGCTGTTGGTCTATATTATCGTCAGCCGCAACAGCCCGATTCTGGGCCTGCCATCGGAAGTGGCGCTTGGTTTTGCGTTGGTGGCGACGGTGATGTTGGTGGAATGGGCTATTCATGCATATAAACGGCCGTTAGAGCAAATATTTAATCTCGATGGTGACCCTGATGTAAGGCGAATGCAGGAACTCAGCGAGCGGTTGTTGACAACGGCCGAACTACGCCAATTTCTGGAGAGCATTTTAGCCGCTGCCGTAGAGGCTATTCGCACACCCACCGCTTTTGTAGCCGCCATAACGCCCGAGGGACCGCGCCTGGAATCGGTTGTTGGCCCGTTGACAGCGCACCAACCGATGCTGCAGGATGCTGATTTGCTGCGACTGGCTGAAGGGGCTAATGATAATGGTTCGGAGCAGGGGCAGCTTCAGACCCACGAAGCCTTTATTTTGTGGCAGGATTATTGGATCAGGCCGCTCTACAGCCGTCATGGGGATCTAATGCTCGGCATCTTTGGTCTTCGGGCACGTGCGGAAACCCCCGATTTAAATGAAGCAGAGCAGGAGATCCTCGATCTGTTGGTCGAACAGGCCGCCGGTGCGTTGGAAGATCGCATTTTGCAGCAAGAGGTTTTCGCCTCAGTGGAAGGGTTGCTGCCGGAGATCACAGCACTGCAAGCACGGCGGCGCGCCGTTGCCTTTGGCGGCCTGCCTGTGCTCACTGCTGACAGCGGCGCTGGTGAAACGGCCGTTGATGATCCGGCTTTCAATAAAATGGTCAAGGATGCCCTCACCCATTATTGGGGCGGTCCAAAATTGACCGAGAGCCCACTTTTGCGACTGCAGATCGTGCAGGATGAAATGCCGACGCATGACAATAACCCCACAACGGCGCTGCGCGCTATTCTGGACAAGGCTATTGAGCAGCAGCGTCCGGAAGGACAGCGCAGCCTGACCACCGGCGAGTGGATTCTCTTTAATATCCTGGAGCTCAAATTTATTCAGGGCCGGCGGGTGCGCGATGTGGCGCGACGTTTGGCTATGAGTGAGTCTGATCTTTATCGCAAACAGCGTGTGGCCATCGAAAACGTCGCTCGAACCATTGGCTCCATGGAGCAAGAGGCACAGAAAGAGTAATGACGGTTTTCCATTATCAAGATAACCAACTATTTTGCGAGAATGTGGCCCTGGCGGAAATCGCTTCTGCGGCCGGTACGCCGGTCTATATTTACAGTGCGTCTGATCTAATAGAAAGGGCGCGCATGTACCGCGCATCAGCCGGCGAATTGGGTTTGGTCTGTTACGCGGTTAAGGCTAATGGCAATCCGGCGCTGCTGCGCTTATTAGGCGCGGAAGGTTTGGGGGCGGATGTGACCAGCGGCGGGGAATTGTTCCTGGCGCTGCATGCGGGCATCGCGCCACAGAAAATCATTTATTCAGGTGTGGGCAAACGCAGGGATGAGATGGAGATGGCCTTACAGGCTGGAATCCGCGCGCTGCATCTGGAGTCGGAAATGGAGTTGGCGGTTCTGGCCGAAATTGCCGCGTCGCTGGGTGTTGTGGCTCCTGTTGGGGTGCGGGTTAATCCTGATATCAGTGTGCAGACGCATGCTTATGACAGTACGGGGGAGTTGGGACATAAGTTTGGTGTGCCTCGTGAAACGGCCGTTTCCATGTTGCTTAGCGCCAACGAAAATCCTTGGCTGAAGCCAATAGGTCTCGCGGCGCATATAGGATCGCAGATCACCGATCTGGCCCCGCATGCACGCCTGGCCGAACTGCTGGTCGAGCTGGCCGTGGAAGTTGAAGAAGGCGGGGTACATCTGGATTACCTGGATGTGGGCGGCGGGCTGGGTATAAATTATGGCACACATGACGCGCCGCAGATTGATGAATGGTTGTCGGCCGTTGTGCGGCCTATCCGTGATGCCGGTTATGATCTGGTGGTAGAGCCGGGCCGGTCGATTGTGGGACCGGCAGGCGGGCTGCTGGCGACTGTGCTTTATACGAAGGAACAAGGCGGCAAATCATTTGTTATCGTCGATGCCGGTTTGAATGATCTGATCAGGCCGGCCATGTATGGCGCTTACCATCCAGCCTGGCCGGTTAACCAAAGAATGAGTATCGATAACAGCGAGCACATTGTGGATATTGTCGGGCCTGTGTGCGAGACGGGTGATTTTCTGGCCCAAGAACGGCCGCTGCCGGCGATGAAGCCAGGGGATATGATCTTGTTTGGCCAAGCGGGCGCTTATGGGTTTGCGATGAGCAGTAATTATAACGGCCGTTTGCGGGTCGCAGAGGTGTTGGTTAGTGGGGATGGGTTTGAGATTGTAAGGCGGCGGCAGGGGTATGAGAGTTTGTTGGATGGGACATTCACCGAATGAATTCGGTGTCTGGGTAAAAGAAAACTTGTTTAAACAAGTTTGGAAGTAACAAGCACAAAATCATTTTGAGCTTATTTGAGGTCATTATGCACGAATTTTATGTGGCTTATCTTGAGCGCTTGACTGATTTACATCAGGATGTGTCGGAGCTGTTGATGGTTTGCCGCCGGAGGCTTTGGAATGGGTGCCTGGCCGGGGATGAATTCGTTACAGGTTTTGGTGGTCCATACAGCAGGTGCTGAGCGGTATTGGATTGGTGATGTGGCGGGGCAGCTTCCGTCGGGGCGGGTGCGTGAAGAGGAGTTTACGACCAGTGGCTGGGATTCGGCAAAATTACAGAAGCTGCTTGACGATACTTTGGCTCATTCGCGGATGGTTCTGGAGGGGATGAGTCTGTTTGATTTGAAAGAGATGCGTTTGTCGTCGCGAAACGGCCGTTTTTACAGCGCGGCCTGGGCTTTGAATCATGCTTTGGAGCATACGGCCGTGCACGTGGGACATATTCAAATTGGGCGGCAGTTGTGGGAGCAGCGCGATTCGTAAGAATAAAACAAAAAAGCTGCCAACTTCCATTTAGAATGTTGGCAGCTTCTTGTTTGTTGTGATCTTACATCTGCGAAAGTATTTCCGTCTTTTTGGCTTCGTAATCGTCCTCAGAAATCAATCCTTGGTCGAGTAACTGTTTAAGTTCTTGCAATTTGGTTGTCGTACCAGCCGCAGGAATAGATGGGTTGACTTGTGTTTCTGCCGTTTTTGTTTTTGACGGTGGCTTGTTGCGCAAGATTGAAAACAGGACGAGCAGCAGGCCCAGCAGAATTAAAGGCAGGCCGCAAAGGAAGGCGAAGATGCTGCTGAAAATGCCGCCGCCGATAGTGAAGGTTGATTGGTTGGGTTGAATACGGCCGTCTACCCGCGCCCCATCTTCTTGATTAACCTTGCCCGATGTGCCGCGAATATCGCCGCCCACTGCTGCTTTCGGACCGAGGTTGACATCCCCAGAACTGAACAAGATGTCCCCGCCAATTTCGCCCTCAGCATTGAGCACGCCGCTGGTCATCAATACATTACCTGTGACGCGCGACCCTTCTTCCAGGTCGGCAGTGCCGGAGGTAATGATCAGGTTGCCTCTTTGGGTTTGTCCACTCTCCAAGGTGTAACTGCCGCTAGTGGATACGGTCGTGCAGGCTGTGGCTGCGAAAACCATCAAAACTAAAATCATGGCTGCTGGTAAACGTTTCATTTCGATTCTCCTTGTATTCTTCTTGGCCTTAAGACCAAACATAAAGCGTGTGATATTAGTCAATTTTATGGCTTCACAGATGAGCCAGGTGATGAGAAGAGAGGCTGAGCTAATTGCTAAGAACTTGACGCCGATGCCGGCTTGCTGGCGGACAATGAAGAAAGCGATTACGACGATCACGGTCTGGTGCCAGATGTAAAATGGATAGGCGATTTCGCTGGTGTGGCGCAGTAATTTACTGGGACGGTTCAGGAACTGGTAGCCGTAGCCTAGCAAGGCGATGAGTAAGCTCCACTCGGCGACACCGCGCAACGTCATATCCAACACATATCCAGTAACGCCGTCTATATTGGGGATGCGGGCGATTGAGGCAAGCAAGCCGATGATCAAGCCCAGGTGGCGGTTGCGGAAAATGGCGTCCTTGAAACGGCCGTCGCTCATCAAGATAAAACCGAGCAAGAAGACGAGTGGATAATGTACATTGTTGGCCCAATCGTGAATTAAGTCCTGCCAGTAGGGAAAGCGCCAGCGCATGGAAACTTCAACCAAGGCGATGAGCGCCATGGGCCAAAAAATATTTGGCACCGCGAGTCAGAAAATCAGCTAACTTTTTTAAGAAAGCGCGTCCAGCCGGCCGGCGCAAATATAATAGTAAGGGCAGCAAGAACAACGAGTAAACAAACAAGTAAGCAACAAACCAGAGATGATGATAAGACAGGTTGCCTTCGTTGTAGCAGCATTCAAAAGCATGAGGATAAAATTGCCAAAAGCTGCCGCTGAAGTTGATCGGGCTGAGTCTGGTGGGAACCCAGGTGGCGATGCGCTCGATATACAACTGCGGGGGAATGACGACCAGGACGCCAATGAGCAGCGGGAAAAACAACCTTTTCACTCGCTCGCCAATATATTGGCCTGAGGTACGTCTTTGCAGCGCCAGGTAGGTACTGGACCCGGCAAGAAGAAAGAAAAGCGGCATGTGCCATTGATTGATGAATCCAAGGAAGTGGGTGAAGAATTGGCTCAGTTCAAGATTTTGAATGTGCCAGCGGTCACTCGGATTAAACAGTTGGCCTGTGTGGTAAATGATTAACAATAACGTGGCCAGTATGCGTAAGGCGTCGATGTCGTAGCGACGCTCGTTTTGCTTATCTGTTGAATTTCCAAGAGCTTTACCTTTAATGTTCATTTCTATCTCCTATTCAATTACAAACAATTCTCTTATTGCTGCCAATAAATGTTCAGGCGAAGTGCCTTTTACTAAGAAGAGATCTGCGCCGGCAGCCATTGCAGCCCTTTTGTATGACGGCGAAACGCTGAGCAAGATGATCTTGATGCTTTGAAACTGAGACTTAATGGATCGTGCTGCTTCTAAACCATCGACGATGGGCATTCTCACATCCATCAATATCAGGTCGGGTCGTTCCATCTGGACGATTTTGGATAAATCTTGACCATTGGCTGCCTCGCCAATAATCGTTAACTGCAGCACGTGTTCACTGGCCAATAAGGCTTTAAGACTTTGCCGGATATGCAGCTGATCGTCGACAATGATCACTCGGATGGATTTCCTTGGGTGGTCAGAAGGTTCTAGTTGGGTCTCAGTTGGCAGCAAATTCATCATGCCTAAAGTGTGCCAGGAAGCACATGTTGTGTCGTCAGGCAAAGATTTGATTTATTGCTGCAAATGCTGTTGATAGGGCATACAACAAATGTTGTAGGGGGGTAGTCAGAGAATAATTAATTGTTGGATTGTGGAACGGTTAATGCAAATCAGTCATCCAGGGAAGCAATTCCTTCACGCAGGGCATAAAGTGCGGCCTGGGTGCGGCTGGCTAGGTGCAGCTTGGATAGGATATGGCTGACGTGGGTGCGTACGGTGGCTTCGCTGATTACCAGTTCTTGGGCAATTTCCTGGTTGCTTAAGCCACGTGCGACTAAGGCAAGCACATCGCTTTCGCGCTCTGTCAGGGGATCGGTAGTCGGTTTTTGTCCGGATGGCCGGCCGAGTTCCATCAACATTTTCTTGGCTATCTTAGGATGTAGAGAGGGTTCTCCACGATGGACCTGACGGATGGCCTGTACCAGGGCATCGGGACCTGAATCTTTGAGTAAATAGCCTATGGCGCCGGCTTTGATTGCAGGAAAAACTTTATCATCGGTGGCGAAACTGGTCATGACTAAAATACGCGCTTCCGGCCAATCGTGCGTGATTTGACGGATAGCTTCAATACCATCCATTTTGGGCATGACCAAATCCATGAGAATGACATCAGGACGAATTTCGGAAACGGCCGTTACAGCTTCTATACCATTGGCTGCCTCACCGACTACTTCGATATCAGGTTCTGTCGCTAACAAAGCGCCCATCCCTTTGCGCACTATTTTGTGGTCATCGGTAATGAATAGGCGAATGTTTTCGCTCATAATGGTACCTCGACACGTACTTGAGTTCCCTCTTCGGGAATGCTGGTGATTGATATTATTGCCCCTATTTGCCGTGCTCTTTCCTCCATTCCCTGAAGACCTAAGCCGCCGCCAAAATCAACGGCCGTTCCCTCAAATCCTATCCCATCATCATCAATTACCATAACTGCGCTATTATCGTGCAGCGTTAAACCCACATGTACGTGACTGGCGTGTGCATGTTTGAGGATATTGTTCAAGGATTCTTGGGCAATGCGATAGAGTGCTTCTTCAATGTCAAGAGGGAGCCTCGTATCACCGTTTACATCAAGTGAAACTTCAATGCCGGTTCGTGTTTCGACTGCTTCGAGCCGTGCCTTGATTGCCCCTGCCAATCCCTCCTCTTCTAAAGCAGAAGGACGAAGTTCAAAGATGAGCAAACGCATTTCTTGCAAGGCTTGCTGGGCGGTTTTTTGTAGATCTTGCAGGTGTTCGGCCGTTATTTCGATTTCTCCAGCTTCAAGCTGTCGTGATGCTGCGGCCGAGTAGAGGGTAAGGCTGTAAAGTGCCTGGGTTACGGAATCATGAAGATCGCGGGCCAGTCTGTTACGCTCTTCGAGTACCGCCAATTCTTGGGCTTGATTGGCGTAATCCTGCAATTGGGCGTGGGCCTGCTGCAGTTCAATGAGCAATGTCTGACTTTTTTCTTGCGCCTCTTCTGCTTGCCGGGTGACTGTTGCATATGAGGCAACAAAAATATACGCAGCGCCATATATGAATATAAAGGGTAGAGCATCCTGTAATCCATAACTGATGATAAGCCCAACGGCCGAGACAACCATATATATACCTATCCAAATATAGCCTGTTCGGATGGGCAAGTGGAGCATAGCTTGAAGGCTGAGCGGAATGAAGAGCAGACCAAAATAGTCAAGGCGGGGAGAAAGTGCAAGAAGGGCAAATATTATACTGGTTTGGATGGCCAGGTATATATAGATATACCAAGTATAGTGGCGGCTGATCCAACGCTCAGAGGCCAGTAACAGCCCATATAATAAAATGAGAGAAATGGCCAGAGTTGAAAATTCGCTGCCCGAAGCAATAAAGTCGTTTACTCCTCGAACACCAGCAGAAAGAAAAAAAAGCATATAAAGGATATATGTGACAGCATTCTTGTAGCGGGCCAAAATCATTTAGAAATTGTAGCGGAAGGACAAGAACTGGGCACATTCAGATTGGAAGGCAGTTGTGGGAGCAGCGATAGCCTATTTTTTAGTCCGCCATTACGGCCGTTTCCTTAACGGTCGCATTTGGCAGTAATATGCCACCCAGCACTCCTGACCCCATATAGATAATGGCTGAGGCGGTGATAAGCAAGGTCGCTCCTAGCCAATCCGCCGACAGTCCGGCCATTCCACTGGCGATTAATTGCAGCAGCGCGGCCGTTGTGCCGAAGGCGCCAAAGACACGACCGCGATATTTATCGGCCGTTGACTGCTGCAGAGTGGTCTGTGCGGAAATGAGCCAGGCCATCGCCGGCAGGGCAACCACGCCCACGCCCAGTACAAGCATGGGCAGTGAAGGCCATATAACCATGACCAGCATTATCGCCCCGGACCAGAGCAGGCCCCAGATGATGAGATTGCGGTTTGAGAATTTTGATCCGAATGTGGCCACTAACAAACCGCCGATCACGCCGCCAATGCCGCGGGCGGTGAGTATCCAGCCAAATTCTGTGGCGCTCAGACCGACATCTCCTTGAACCCAGACGACAAGCAGGGCACTCAGAATGGCATCCGCAAACAAGGCGATGCCAATGACCACGAATAGGCTGGATAGAGTGCGATCTTTGACGACCAATCGCAGACCGGCGATCCATTCTTGCCAGAAACCAGATAGGGCCTCTCGAGCAGTGGCTACTGTTTCCGACTCGGCCAAAGCGTGTGTTACCTTTGGCACGGCGATTAAGGCGATCAAGAACGCTGCTATAAGGTAACTGACCATGTCGGCGATGATCACACTGGTCAACCCAAAAGCGCCTAGTAACACACCGCCCAGCGCTGAACCGAGGATGCGCGCAATATTGTCATTCAGGGCGTTCAGCGAGTTGGCGGAAACGAGGTGCTCCTCGCCAACCAGTGTGGGCAGCAGCGCGCTCTCAGCGGGACTAAAGAATTGGCTCAATGTTGATTCAAGGAAGCCGACGACATAAACGATCCAGATCCATTCCTGCGATTCCACCAGGAGCAGAAAGGGAATAGTCAGAGCCTGCAGCAGGCTAATGGCGATCATTGTCTTGCGGCGGTCCCAGCGATCAACAAAGACGCCGGCCATGGAGCCAAACAAAACGCCGGGTAGGATATGGGCCATAATCCAGGCGCTGGTGGCCAAAGCAGATCCGGTGACGGCATAGATATGAAAGGGCAGGGCCACGATGAGCATCCAATTACCCATAATGGAGATCAGGCCGGCCAGCCATAGGAGGGAGAAATTGCGGTTGCGAAGTGTTGTGATCATATGATGCTGCCTTTTTCGCTTGAGCTTTAAATTGATCTGTGTTGCAGCCCATATTATCCCAAAACAATAATAAAATCAATGAGAATATTAATATAATCAATAAGTAGTTGAATATATCAAATAAAAAAGTCAAAAATTTATAAAAAGAGGGTGCCCGCGACCGGCATCCGCGGATGCATAACTTATCGGTATGTGTAATAAATCGACAGCACAAAATGAGATTACCGAAGAAATGAGCAATGTCTGCATGGTAATATTTCCCTGCTTGGATTGCAGCACTAAAGTATAATAATCACCATGATACACAAACGAAGTGTCGTCGCTGGGCTTTTGTTTGGCGGACTGATTGTGGCTTTTGGTTTGCTGCTGATCTTTGCTAAAGATTTGGTCTGGTCGTGGTTCGAGTTTTTCTACAGCATGCTGGGCATCCAGGCAGAGCGTTCACGTTTTTGGGGGATGTTTATCAGCACCATTGGTCTCGCTATTTTTGGTTTGGGAGCTTTCCTTATGTTCACCGTCTGGAAACGTTGGCGTATTGATCGGTCGTAATTGACGAAGGGATTTCAACTACATTCAATTAAGCAGCATTCGAGGATCTATCACGCTCTTTAAGAGCGAAAATTTGACTTCGGATGCTCGATATTTCCTATTTCCACTAAAGAAACGAACGATATTTAGTAAATTTTTAGATCGTATTTAGTTGATATTTAGTCCAGTTTGGTATATTATTATTACTACCAGTCGATACTAAACAAAATACCCACCCTGCTCCATTGCGTGTGAAGCAACATTGCTGAAGTGGTATCAAAGGTAGAGGTAGATCAATTATTTGATTGCTCTGACTCTGGATCCGTGATGATTTGACTTATGTCAATGATTCTTGCAGTGGAGGGAAATGTTTAGGATGGGTTGTATCAGTTGCAAATTCCCCATTAAAGACAGTTGAATACTAAAAAGTAGTTACTGTGTGGCTTTGTCTGCCGGTTTCAGTTAATAAACCAAATTGGTTTGTAATGTTATCTGACCAGCAGCAGTCCGACGCAGGATGATATGTTGATACCTATGGGCAATCTCTGTAGGGCTTAATTTAAGAAAAAGCGTTGTGTGTTCCGCCGCAAACAGTCCACACAACGCTTAAGGAAAAGATGTAGGCAGTGCATGGAAAATGTTTTCGCATTTTCTATGCCCTGTTCTACGTTTCTAAGTTTAGCGGAAAACATACACATTTACACATTTGATTAGAAGTTTCTGACCGATCTTATTTACTTAAGAATTAGGGAGTGGACTGGTTAATCTGAACAATTTTTATAGAAGTAACGTGAAATGAGATTCAGTCTAAATTAGTGCCAGGTGCCGGCACCTGGGGAGGAAAAGTAAATGAATAGAATTACGAAAGTTTTTAGCCGCAAGGGTCGATTAATGACTACCATGGCGGCATTTATGTTGATGATTGGCTTATTGACAAGCCAAGCAGGTGCTGCAGGTGGCGCTTACACCCTCAACTTTTCGGCCGCCGATCCGTCCATTTACATCCCACCCATTCCTTTTCCCAACAGTCTAACGGCGCCAACTGGCCGTGGTGATGGAAACCCATTAATTCCCCTGGCCCAGTTCAATGACGGGACTAGTGACGTTAAAGTTGAGAGTCTTGCCCCTCAGGATATGGCCCTGGGCCAGATCGTACCTTTCGAGCTCAAAATCTCAGTTTCTGGCGATACCACACCTGAAAACGGCGTGATCACCTTTGTGTTGGGCTGGAATACTTTAACGACCAATGGTGGTGATTTCGGCTACGATGCTCGCGTAGACGACATGGGTCACGGCGTAATCGGAGCCTTCATTGATACCGGCGATGGCACCTATGTCGATCCCGGGAATGACGCCACTGTTGACTCATTCACATGGTCCCTCATTAACGACGAAATCGTCGGCATCTTCACGGTAAGCGGGCTTGATGATGGCGACATGGTCGTTCTTGAGCCATGGTTGGTGTTGGACGACACCATCCGCAGCTGGGATTGGCGGAAACGTCCAGTCGCGATTAATCGATGCAGCGACAGGATCTGACCAGACGATAAACTGTAGCCAACAGCGGCGCTATTTCTCTTGTTAACGGGGATTCCATCTCCACCGGCAATCAAACTGTACCATTATTGAAGCCCAGCGATTTTTTCACCGCAGATGTTGATCTATCCGTCACAAAAACTGATGACGTTGATCCAATTGTCCAAGGCGAAACGCTAACCTACACAATTCACAGCTTCTAATGCTGGCCCCTCAGTTGCTAACAGTGTTGTTGTTTACGACGAATTAGACCCAAATGTCACGTTCGTGTCGGCCTCTGACGGCGGATTCATCAACACTGACGCTGGGGATACTATTCCTGATGGTGCAGTTCAGTGGAATGTAGGTGCATTAGCACCAGGCGATTCGGTGGTATATCACCGTAACCGTAACTGTCAATAATGACGCCCCGACGGACAGCCCAACTGGTGAAGACCTCCTAAACACAGTGACGGTCGACAACCATTTCTGACGACACTGACCCAAGTAACAACACCGACACAGAGCCAACGGATGTAAATGAGCCGTTACCAGGCCAGATTATCGTTGACAAGGTCACCGATCCGGCCAACGATCCGACCAGTTTCGATTTCACATTGAGCGACTCAGGTGCTGCTCGAAACATTAACTTTAGCCTTACTGACCAGGCTGTGCCATATGAGAGCCCTGGATTGGGCGCAGGCACTTATAGTGTGACAGAGGCGGCCAACACCAGCTATGCAACCACTGCGACTTGTGATGACGGCAGCCATCCCAACGCTATTGACTTGCAGCCGGGTGAGATCGTTACTTGTACCTTTATAAATACACTGCTGGAAGGCCCACCCTCGATTGTAGTGACCAAGACGGCCAATCCAACCAGCGTAAACGAGCCGGGTGGCAATGTGGACTTCACAGTTTCTATTGAGAACAGTAGTGATGCCACCGACCCGGTAACTATTACCTCACTGACGGACAATATCCACGGCGATCTTAATGGTCAGGGCGACTGCTCTGTGCCGCAAACGATCCAGCCGGGTAATACGTACACGTGTACTTTCTCAGCTACCGTAAGCGGCGATCCCGGTCAAACAGAGACGGATATTGTGACCGCCAGCGGTACTGATGACGAAGGAACGGCTGTCAACGGCAGCGACGATGCGATTGTTACGATTGTTGACGTGCCTTCAGCCATTGAGGTTCTGAAAACGGCCACCCCGGACAATGTAGATGATCCAGGTGGCGTTGTGTTATACAGTTTTGTGGTCAACAATCTATCGTCTGTGGACTCTGTCACGATCGATACCCTGAGCGATACCATATACGGCGACCTGAACTGGTCAGGGCGACTGTTCCGTACCGCAGACGATTGCGGTTGGTGGCAGCTACTCCTGTTCGTTTACAACATTTGTAAGCAGCACTGAAACCAATGTTGTTACAGCCTCAGGCGTAGACGATGACGGTACTCCTGTTAGCGACGACGACGAAGCGACAGTGACGTTCAACGATATTCCATCAGCTATCGAGATCCTTAAGACGGCGACACCTGACAATGTAGATGAACCTGGCGATGATGTAATCTTCAACTTCGTCGTCCACAATCTTTCGGCTGTGGACTCTGTCACCATTGATACCTTGAACGATACCATATATGGCGACTTGAATGGTCAGGGCGACTGTTCCGTACCGCAGACGATTGCGGCTGGCGGCAGCTACGCCTGTTCATTTACAGCATTTGTTGGAAGCGACTGAAACCAATGTTGTAACAGCATCAGGCGTTGACGATGACGGCAATCCGGTCAGCGACGAGGACGATGCGACAGTGACGCTCAACGATATTCCATCAGCTATCGAGATCATCAAGACGGCGACACCTGACAACGTAGACGAGCCAGGCGGCTCGGTTACCTACAGTTTCGTAGTCAATAATCTGTCGGCTGTGGACGTGGTCACTATCGATACCCTTGGTGACACAATCTACGGCGACTTGAACGGTCAGGGGGATTGTGCCGTACCGCAGACTATCCCAGTCGGCGGCAGCTACAGCTGTTCGATCACCGAATATGTCGCCGGCGATCCTGGAGACACGATCACAAACGTGGCCACAGCTTCCGGTCTGGACGATGACGGAAGTCCCGTCAGCGATGATGACGATGCCGTGGTGACCATCAATGATGTGCCATCAGCCATCGAGATCGTCAAGACGGCGACACCTGACAATGTAGACGAGCCAGGTGGCTCGGTGACCTACAGCTTCGTAGTCAACAATCTGTCGGCTGTGGACTCGGTCACTATCGACACCCTCGATGACTCGATCTACGGCGACCTGGATGGTCAGGGGGATTGCGCTGTGCCGCAGACCATCCCGGCGGGCGGCAGCTACAGTTGTTCGATCACGGTCAATTCGTCCGGCAATGCTGGTGACACCATCACCAATGTGGCCACAGCTTCCGGACTGGACGATGACGGTAATCCCGTCAGCGATGATGATGATGCCGTGGTAACCATCAACGATGTGGCGGCCTCGATTGAGGTGATCAAGCGTGCCGGAACTGCCGCCGACGGTGAGACCTACTCCATCGACGAACCGGGGGGACTTGTGGGATTCTCGGTCAGAGTTAATAACACATCAGCGGTAGACCAGGTTACCATCACCAGTCTAATTGACAGCATACATGGTGATTTGGATGGTCAGGGTGACTGCGATGTACCGCAGACAATTGCTGCAGGTGGTTTCTATGACTGCACTTTTGACGCTGTTGTTTCAGGCAATGCCGGCGACACCGAGACCGATATTGTAACGGCGTCCGGTCTGGATGATGACGGTAACCCCGTCAGCGATGATGATGATGCCGTGGTAATTATCAGCGATGTACCTTCGAGCATTGAAGTGATCAAGAGTGCTGATCCGATAAGTGTTGATGAGCCTGGTGGGGATGTAACTTACACCTTCGCAGTAAATAACACTTCGGCGGTAGACTCGGTATCGATAGCCAGTTTGATCGACAGTATTTACGGCGATTTGAATGGTCAGGGTGACTGCTCTGTTCCGCAGACAATTGCAGCCGGAGGCAGTTATAGTTGTTCCATCACTGAAACCGTGAGCGGCAATGCAGGTGATGTGATCAACAATGTGCTCACAGTAGCGGGCACGGACGATGATGGCAATCCGGTTGGCGGCAGCGATGAAGCTGATGTGACGATTAATGATGTGCCTTCGAGTATCTTGACGACGAAGAGTGCCAGCCCAACAAGCGTGCCGGAGACTGGCGGCGACGTAACTTTCACTATTGTCGTGCAGAATACGTTCGCCTGTCGACACGGTAACCATCAACTCGGTGGTTGACGATGTATTTGGCGATGTCAGCGCCTCTTGTGTACCGGCACTCCCTGCTAGCTTGCTGCCGGGAGAGAGCATTACCTGCACCTTCACCGAGTTTCTCTCGGGTGATGCCGGTCAGGTTCATACCAACGTCTCAACTGCTTCTGGTGAAGATGATGACGGCAATCCGGTTGAAGATGACGATGACGAGACAGTGCCGTTTGAAGATGTACTGCCTGACATCACAGTCACCAAGACTGCCGATCCGACCTCCATACCGGAGACTGGCGGCAATGTCACTTTCACATTCCTGGTAACGAACAACGGCCTGGAAGATGTCACACTTGACAGTCTTGTTGATACCGAGTTCGGTGATTTGAATGGACAGGGTGACTGCTCTGTGCCGCAGGCGCTGGCTGGAAGCGGCGGCACATACAGCTGTGCCTTCACTGTTTTCCTTTCTGGCAATGCGAGTGGAGCAGCCCACAATAATGTTGTCACGGCCACAGCCAGTGATGATGACGGCAATACAGATGAAGATACTGATGACGAGACAGTTACGTTTGAGGATGTGCTGCCTGACATCAGCGTTCTCAAAACAGCCGATCCGACCTCCGTACCGGAGACTGGCGGGAATGTGACTTTCACATTCCTGGTAACGAACAACGGCTTGGAAGACGTCACACTTGACAGCCTGGTTGATACTGATTTCGGTAATTTGAATGGACAGGGTGACTGCTCTGTGCCGCAGGCGCTGGCTGCAAGCGGCGACACATACAGCTGTGCCATCACTGTTTTCCTTTCTGGCAATGCGAGTGGAGCAGCCCACAATAATGTTGTCACGGCCACAGCCAGTGATGATGACGGCAATACAGATGAAGATACTGATGACGAGACAGTTACGTTTGAGGATGTGCTGCCTGACATCAGCGTTCTCAAAACGGCCGTTCCGACCTCCATACCGGAGACTGGCGGCGATGTAACCTTCACCTTCCTGGTGACGAATATCGGCCCGGAAGACGTCACACTTGAAAGCCTGGTTGATACTGATTTTATCGACCTGAATGGCCAAGGTGACTGCTCTGTGCCGCAGGCGCTGGCCGGTAATGGTGGCACCTATAGTTGTTCAATCACAGTCTTCCTCTCCGGTGATTTCTCCGGAAAGGATCATTACAACGAGGTGACAGCCACTGCATTCGATGATGAACGCAACAGTGACGTGGCTACCGATGATGCGACCGTGACATACACCGATGTCCTACCTAAAATCAGCGTCCTCAAAACGGCCGATCCGACCTCTGTACCGGAAACGGGTGGGAATGTTGAATTTACATTCCTGGTGACGAACCACAGCGCTGAAGGGGCTACATTGGACAGCCTTGTTGATTCCGATTTCGGGGACCTGCATAACCAAGGTACCTGCGCTGTGCCACAGACGCTGGCTGGTTATGCCGGAACCTACACGTGTTCAATCACAGTCTTCATTTCTGGCGATGCCAGTGGGCCGGCTCACAATAATGTTGTGACGGCAAAGGCTAGTGATAATGAAGGTAACATTGCTGAAGATACCGACGATGAGACAGTTACATTTGACGATGTGCTGCCCGATGTGACCATCACCAAGACAGCCGATCCGACCGCCGTGCTGGAGCCCGGCGGCAACGTCGAATTCACGATCGTTGTGACCAACAACAGCCTTGAAGATGCGACTATCGACTCATTGGTGGATAGTGACTTCGATCTCGCAGCCAATTGTGTTGATGCAGTGGGCACAGTGCTGGCATCTGGTGCGAGCTACACCTGCACCTTCACTGAGTTCATAGCAGGTAATGTAGGCGAAGATCATCAGAATACGGCAACAGTGGTTGCCAGCGACGATGATGGCAACAGTGACACCAAATCTGACGATGCCGCGGTGACGGTTAATGATGTTCAACCGGCGATCACTACGGTGAAGACAGCCAATCCGACGAATGTACCTGAACCAGGTGCTGATGTCACTTTCACAGTTGAAGTGACGAATGATTCTGTCAGTTCCGATCCGGTGATAATTGACAGTTTGACAGATGATGTCCACGGCGATTTGAATGGTCAAGGCGACTGTATAGTGCCGCAGACAATTCAGCCAGGCGACAGCTACACCTGCTCCTTCACTGCCTTAGTAGAAGGCAATGCCGGGTATTCAGAGACCGACGTTGTAACAGCTTCCGGCAGTGATGATGAGGGCAATCCTGTCAGCGATGATGATGATGCCACGGTGACGGTTGATGATGTTCAACCGGCGATCAGTACAGTTAAGACAGCTAATCCGACGAACGTACCTGAACCAGGTGCTGATGTAACCTTCACGGTTGAAGTGACCAATGATTCGGTTAGCGCCGACCCGGCGACTATCAGTAGCCTGACTGATGACATCCACGGTGATCTTAACGGTCAAGGCGACTGTTCAGTGCCGCAGACGATTCAGCCGGGTGACACATACAGTTGTTCGTTCACCGCCTTCGTAGCAGGCAATGCCGGCGACAGCGAGACCGACATTGTAACGGCCTCCGGAACTGATGATGAGGGCAATTCGGTCAGCGACTCCGATGATGCCACGGTGACGGTTGATGATGTTCAACCGGCGATCAGTACAGTTAAGACAGCTAATCCGACGAACGTACCTGAACCAGGTGCTGATGTAACCTTCACGGTTGAAGTGACCAATGATTTGGTCAGCGCCGACCCGGTGACTATCAGTAGCCTGACTGATGACATCCACGGTGATCTTAACGGTCAAGGCGACTGTTCAGTGCCGCAGACGATTCAGCCGGGTGACACATACAGTTGTTCGTTCACCGCCTTCGTAGCAGGCAATGCCGGCGACAGCGAGACCGACATTGTAACGGCCTCCGGAACTGATGATGAGGGCAATTCGGTCAGCGACTCCGATGATGCCACGGTGACGGTTAATGATGTTCAACCGGCGATCAGTACAGTTAAGACAGCTAATCCGACGAATGTACCTGAACCAGGTGCTGATGTCACTTTCACAGTTGAAGTGACCAATGATTCGGTTAGCGCCGATCCGGTGATAATTGACAGTTTGACAGATGATGTCCACGGTGATTTGAATGGTCAAGGCGACTGTATAGTGCCGCAGACAATTCAGCCAGGTGACAGCTACACTTGCTCCTTCACTGCCTTAGTAGAAGGCAATGCCGGGTATTCAGAGACCGACGTTGTAACAGCTTCCGGCAGTGATGATGAGGGCAATCCTGTCAGCGATGATGATGATGCCACGGTGACGGTTGATGATGTCGATCCGGATATCGCGGTAACAAAACGGCCAATCAGGAGCAGGTATTTGCCCCCGGCGAGACGGTGAGATTCACGATCGAAGTCACCAACAACTCGGTGTCGACCGACCCAATCACGATCACCTCGCTTGTGGATGACGTATTCGGTGACCTCAGCGCAGAGTGCGTGCTGCCCCAGACGATTGGATCTGGCGGTACCTTCGCCTGCGATATCGACCGGGTCATCAGTAGTGATCACACCAATACTGTGACCGCTTACGCTGTCGACGACGAAGGTACAGAGGTGGCCGACTCCGACGACGCGCGGTCGAAATGATTAACCCGTCAGTTGCCATCGAGAAGTCGACCAATGGCTTCGATGCTGATGCTGCTCCGGGCCGGAAATCTTGGCCGGAAATGCGGTGAACTGGACGTATGTTGTCACCAACGATGGTGATGTAGCGCTTGAGAATGTCAGCGTAAGTGATGACCAGGGCGTTACCGTAACTTGTCCACAGGATACGCTTGCTGTGGGTGAGTCGATTACCTGCACGGCTTCGGGAATCTCGGTGGCCGGCCAGTACGCCAATGTGGGCACGGTTAACGCCAACCACACCGACGCGGATGGCGACACGGCATCACGGTCGGATTCGGATCCCAGTCCACTACTACGGGGCGACGCCTTCGCTGTCCATCGTGAAGACGTTTGCCGACGACAGCGTGATCGCCGGTGGTGCCGGCAGCTCGTTCACGCTCGTCGTGACCAACGACGGCAATGTCGATCTCGACAACGTGTCGGTGTTCGATGATGTCGATGACCGCCTGACGGTAACCGGCGTTTCCGGCACGGCCGGCGCTGACAACGACACCGACGGCGATGCCCAAACCGTGGAATGGCTCATTGCCGACCTCGGCGTGGGTGATTCGGTCGACGATCACGGTGGACTTCACTGTCGGCTCATCAGTGCCTGAGGTGCTCGGCCTGCCTAACACGGCGGTCGTTTCCGACACTTACACCGATGACTCGGGCAACAGCACCGACATCGGCGACGAAGACACGGACACCATCGACATCCTGGTCGACATCAACCTGTCGATCGTCAAGACGTTCGACCCGACGGAAGTGCCGCAGGGCACGATCCAGAGCTTCACCATCGAGGTGAGCAACGCCGGTCCGTCGGATGCGGTTGACGTGTCGGTGACGGACAGCGGTGCACAGCTCGCTGGCGGTCACGGGTGTGAGCGTGACATCCGGCACGGTGACTGCTCGGCGAGCGCCGGCCAGGAAGTGGACTGACAGGTCCAGATCCCGGCTGGTGAGTCGGTGATGATCACCGTCGACTACATGACGGCGCCGTTCCTGGACGACGACCCGTCGCCGTACGGCACGCTGGGCGGTGACGACTTCCGCTTCGTCTTCCTCAACGGCAGCATCCTCGAAGGCTCGACCGGAGGCGGCCCGGTTTTCCTCGATGGAGTGGACATCACGGACGATGTGACGATCCTCAGCAGCCTGACGAGGAACGACCTCATCTTCGACCCGCCGGGCGACGATCCGGCGTTCGAGATGCATCTTTCCTGCTCCGATCCCTTCACGGGTGGTTGGGGCCAGTCGGGTGGACCGGTTGAGGGTGTGGACGACAACTGGCAGATCGCGTTCTTCTCGATCGCCCGCTACAACAACCATGGCTTCATCAAGAACTGTGGCAACGTGGTCAATCCGTTCGAGGTCCCGAACACGGCGACGGCAACCGGTGACGACTCGTTCGGCACCGAGACCGTCTCTGATGATGCAACCGTGACGGTCGGGCCTGGCATCACCACTCGACAGGCTGCAGACGAACGGCAAGCGTCTCACCGTCCGGCTGACCAACTTCACAGGTGAGGACAAGGAGATCGTCGACGTCTCGGCAGTGTGGCCAAGCAGCAACGGCAACCTGACCAAGGTCTGGCTCACGTACGACCGGACCAGCGACGTTATCTGGAAAGGAAACGATGCACCCCCGGGCGCCTTGCTCGACGCGACCGATCTCTGGCTGGAACGGCGGTACGCTCTTGAAGGGTGAAGGCATCTTGCGCTTCGACTTCAAGAACAAGTCAGCCGACAGTGGCTACATGATTCGTGTGAATTTCACGGACGGCACGTTCCTGGACATCTCTGTCGCCGTGACGATGTCTGTAGATGATAGAACCGGCAAAAACCCACGAGGACGCTAAGGTAGGTCATGGCGGCACACTTCTGGATAGCTTTATCAGGTAGTGTCCTATAGCCGAGTTAAGCAGTATTATGAGGACTCTGGTTTCGGCCAGGGTCCTTTTTTTGTCATGGTTGATATGAACGGCCGTTATCTGATTGGCTTTGTCCCGCACCCGTTTATTCTGGCTGAAAGGTTTGGCGTCATTATTTTCAAAGGTGGATCACTCAATAGCGATAATTCCAAGTTGGGCCAGCTCGCCGAGCCAATCGTCATCAAGAGCAGGGCCGGGGAGGATGATCGAGAAATGGTCGTATGACCAGAATTGGATCTTTCCGGCACTCTCAATCTCCAGATGGATTAAAGCGGATAAAGCATCCAAATCCTCGGCAAAGAAAGCAATGAGCTTGCCGGCATTTGTGCTGGTCAACTGCACGAGATAACCGTCCCAGCCAGGGAACTCCCACTATTGGGGAAGGGGCTGGTTCCAGTGACTATCTGCGCTGAAACTGGCAGTGAAACTGGGCGATAAAACCAGAAAGCCGCTCTTATGTTATGACCGGCTAATTTCTGCAAGAGTTCGCTTAGGAATTCAGCTAACCGATCCGGATGCACATTAATTTCGTCCATGATGAATTTTGTCATGGTTGGCTGGAAAAGCCAAACGAAGGGAGAGCAATCAACTTGCCTCGACAATTGCTTCTTGAGAAATCTGCGCTACAGTTTTAGATGATACAATTGTTTGGAGTAGGGATAATGAATATACCTTCACGTTTTTATGAAGCCTATATTTTTGACCTGGACGGCACGGTTTATCTGGGTGATGCTATGCTGCCAACGGCATTGGAAACGATTACCTATCTGCGTGAAATTGGGAAGCGGACGGTTTTTCTTTCCAACAACCCCACGCGCACCAGGGAAGTGTATGCACAGAAATTGACACGCCTGGGAGTGCCAACACCTGTGGCAGATGTGGTTAACTCCTCCTCGGTAATGGTCGATTTTTTGCAGCAAGAAATGCCTGATGCCAGGCTGTATATTGTTGGCGAAAACTCATTGTGTCAAGAGTTAGAGCGAGCTGGTTTTGAGTTGGTGGAAGATAGCAATAATGATTGACGCTGTCATTGCCAGTTTTGACCGCACTTTTGATTACCGCAAGCTGCAGATCGCCTTTGATGCGATAAGGGCAGGGGCCAGGTTTTTTGCTACGAATGGTGATCGTTATTGTCCCGTATCCTGGCGGCGGCGAACCTGATGCGGCAGCGATGATTGCTGCTATCGAAGCATGTACAAGCCATAATGTAGAGGCGATTGTTGGCAAGCCTTCCCATTATATGGCGCAGGCTATTCTTGCGTCTGGTTGATCTGCCCGTGCATGATTGCATTATGACCGGCGACCGCTTGGAGACGGATGTTTTGATGGGGTTAAATGCAGGCATGGCGGGCGCGCTCACACTCACTGGGGCAACAACGGCTGGTGATGCGGCATCATCGTCGATACGGCCGACTTATGTCATCAATCAACTGGCAGATCTTGTACCAGGCGTGATTTAAGAAATGTGCTTTTGAGATTGGGATCGCTGATGTGACCGGCGATGAAGTCGATTACCGACCGCGATTCCTGTCGAAGGGTCGCGGCTTTTTCCAGATGGCCTTGGGCTGCTGCTAATTGGGATAGGGCGTCCAGGATTTGCCGAGTAGTTTTGGGAGCCTATTTGCCGCGCTATCAAATATGCTTTTTCGAGAACGGTCGTTGCTTCTTCAACCTATTGATCTCGACAGCCCTTACCTTTGAACTGTGCCAATTCAAGCCAGGGACCAACATACCCATCCCTTCAACATTGGCCATAGCCGTGTCCAATTGGGTAAATACGGCCTCATGCTCGCCGGCGGCGAAACCAACAAGGCTTGCAACAGTTAAATATAGATTGGGGTAACCAAATCGGCTTGGAGCATTTCTGCATGCGGGTTGGCCAGACTCCAATATCTTTGCTGCAGCTTCAATATTGTTCTGGTAGAGATAGATCCTGGCCTGGGCCAATAGGGGGTAGAGAACGAGTCTGTGCTGTTCCTTTTCCTCCATAATGGCAACGACATACTCTATCAAGGCCAATCCTTGCTTATACGCGCGATATAGGCGTAGGCGAGACCGAGATCAAGGCGTACAAAGGCCTGGCCGCCGATAAAGTTAGCCTTCACGGCCGTCGGTATCGAGCGTTCCCAGGCGTTCATAGGCATCATCGATACGGCCGAGCTTCCATATCGAAGGGGCCGGAATATTCAAGCTGTAGGCCTCTCCCCAGTAATTGCCGATTTTAAGGCTAATTTGCCAGTGCTTCTTCAACCAATTCTAAGCCCTTCTGTAAACGGCCGAGATAACGGATAACCGGAAGCAAGCGTGGCGCGGTTATCGGCCAACATAGGCATATTGCCTAGTTCGCGCCACAACTGGCCCGCTTCTTCCAAGGCTGCCGCGGCACTTATCCATCTGGCCGATCTGGCGTATAAGGTCGAGCGAGATCATGCAAGGCGTAGGCCAACTCCTCGCGAAAATTATCCTGGCGGGCAATGGCCGGCCGCCTGTTCGCCATAGGCGACAATGTCTTGGGGTTTCACTTTGGCATAGGTGCCTTGCAGCATCAGGTTCCAATAGATTTTGGATTGAGCGCGACGGTCCTCTAGAGATTCCGCTAAAGTGAGGGCTTCCTGCAGCAGCGCCTGCCCTAACTGCGGGTCGTATTGGTCGGTGTAGGTGGAGCGTAGGGTGGCTTCAGCAAGCAAGGCCTCCAATTCCATGCTCTTGCTGTCTCGTTCAAGGGCCGCCGCTTTTAGGGCATGATAATCCGCCAACGCCTCCTCATAACGGCCGCTAACCTCGTAGGTACGGCCGCGCGTTTTATACAGGTAGACAAGCTGGTCATTACTGCTTGAGTTGATGGCGAGCGCCAGGGCACGGCCGTAAAGTTCGATGGCTTCGGTGTTGGCATAGAGCCTTGCCGCTTGATCGCCGGCAATGATGAAGTAATGTAGGGCCTGGTCGAGAATCGCCCGCCTCATGGAAATGGTAAGCCAGGCGGTGCGCTTCCTCTTGCTGATTATGAATAAATAACTGCTGCATGGCTTCAGCGATACGGCGATGGTAGCGCCGGCGCTGGCGGCGCAGGATGGAATTGTAGGCGGCATCTCGTGTGAGAGCGTGGCGGAACATATAGCCCGGTTCAGCTAAGCCTTCCTCGCGTAGAATAATGTCCATGATCTGCAGTTCATCAAGTTGATCATCTAAGGCGGTGGTCTGGTCAGATATTGTTGCCAATACGCGTTCATAAAAAGAACGGCCGATTACAGAGGCGATCTGCAGTGTCAGTTTGGAATCTTTTTCGAGGCGATCGATGCGTGAGACGAGTAATGACAGCACATTATTGGGTATCTCTATCTGGGCCACATCTATATTGCTTTGCCAGCGCAGGCCGCGCTCATCTTGCGTGATTTGGCCATTATCAATCAGGGCGCGCAGCACTTCTTCAATGAAGAATGGGTTGCCATCCGCCTTGTCCAAAATTCTGTTGGTTAATGATTGTGGAAAATCGGCGATGGCCATTAAGCTGTTGACCAGTTCTGTGCCCTCTTCAGATGCCAATGGTTTCAACTCTATTGGCGTGAAATGAGCGGGGTATTTCTGGGCGGCTTCTTCCGGCAGTTGATTTACAGGCGATTGGCGGTATTGCCGGAAGGAGCAGATGAAGACGGTGGGCGTTGATTCCACGAGTTGGAAAAGATGAAGCAGCAGCTCTATGGAAGCGGGATCGGCCCAATGTAGATCATCATAAACAGCTACCATGGGATAACGAACGGCCGTTTCGTGCCAGGTGGCGAGAAAGGCGGCAAACAGCTCCCGTTTCAATGCTTCACCTTCCAGAGCGGGTTGAGCGGTTTCATCTTGGATTGTCAGAACCATTTCCAAAGCACGGGCCATTGGTTCGCGGACATCGGGATTAAAGGAGTCGATTCGCGCGCGGATTTTTTGGCGGGCGATGGTTGGCGAATCGCCCCAACTCACGCCGCTAAGCTGGCGCAGCATCTGCATGATCACACTGTAGGGTCTTGATGAATCAAAGGAGATGCCATGCCCTTCAACCCAACCGATTTTCTCCTGGTTGATTTCTGTTGTGTAAGCAGACTTTAGTTCGGCAATGAGGCGGCTCTTGCCCAGGCCGGCTTCGCCTGTAAGGCAAACGATTTGTCCTTGACCATGCTGCAAGTTGTTGACAAATTGTTTCAGCACTGCCAGCTCTTGGGAACGGCCGATCATGGCTGTTTTTATGCCGCTGATGCCGCGCAAACGACCGGGCTGCGCTTTTAGGCTCTGGACGCAGTAAGCTTGAACGGGATCGTCTTTACCCTTGACTGCTATTGTGCCCACGTCGCGGACATTGAATATTGGGGCGACTATTTGGTAGGTATAGTCAGTAATTTGCACGGTGCCTGGTTCGGCCGTTGATTCCATGCGTGAAGCGAGGTTAATGGCGTCGCCCATGGCCGTATATTCGAGGGCGAGATCGGTTCCTACATCACCAACGACGACCGGTCCGGTGTTGATGCCCACGCGCACATTGAAATCGAGGCCGTAATCCTGGCGGATCTCGGCGGCAAAGGATTGGATGCCCTCGACTATGGCCAGGCCGGCCAGTATGGCGCGTTGGGGATCATCTTCGTGGGCGATAGGCGCGCCGAAAAAGGCCAGGACAGCGTCGCCGAGCAGGCGGGCTACGGTGCCTTCGTA
The DNA here is from genome assembly GCA_963736615.1 of uncultured Chloroflexia bacterium. Taxonomy (GTDB): domain Bacteria; phylum Chloroflexota; class Anaerolineae; order Promineifilales; family Promineifilaceae; genus JAACFF01. The sequence continues at coordinate 141,798 of CAVTPP010000006.1, forward strand.
GCGATAGATGGGTGTGATCAGATATTCGAAAGCCTCATTCATGATTTCGGCCCACTCTTCGGGATCAAGTTGACCGGCCATTTCTGTGGAGCCGACGACGTCACAGAAGAGCATGGTGATGATGCGTCGTTCGCCGCGCATGGCACGTTGCTTGCGGGCGGCGCGCATTTTAGCGGCATAATCTTCAGGCATTTGGGCGGATTGTAGGCGGGAATTATTCATTGGATAGTTATACACTTATTTATGGGACGCTGACAAGAGCGGATTATGCGGAGAAATTTGCTAAATGGCTTTTGGGTACATCAGTTTGGACCTGGCCACAATAAATGTGGAAACATATGGGAATAAAAACCTCCGAATCGAAATAATGGACCTTTTGCCAAACAACTCCCTTTGTTAGGGTTGCAATGTTTGCTTTGGATCGGCTTGTTTTCAGGTTAAACTGTGCTTATGAATGAAAAAAGTGTCCAGACCGTCTGGGCTGAATTAGAAGCAGGCATCGCCTTACCTAAATGCCAAAAATGCGGATGTATGGAAAGCACACTTAATAACCTTGCCTCTGTTCTTCCAACGATTGGAAAAGATGAATCGGGCGCATTTGCAGAAGATATAACCGCATCCATCAAGAAAATGCGTCCGATTCAATACTCATGTTTAGGGTGTGAGCATTGCTATCCTGCTGTCGCTCTAAATGCTTTTGGTCAGGCTTTTCCCTCTTTCGCTCAAGCAGCCGCTGATTTAAGTTGTGAGTTCCGAGTCGCGGATGAAGGGTGGCCACCCGTTGTCGGCGAATACTTTGTGTTAGACAAAGACTCCCCCATTGCGGTTACGACTCTTGCTAGTGTTAACCTTGCCGAAGAATTAGGTCGCCGCAAGTCAAATGGATTGGCAATTGTGGGCAAGACCGAAACCGAGAATATTGGTGTTGATAAAGTCATTAAGAATATCGTCACCAGCCCAACAATTCGTTACCTGATTATCGCAGGTATTGAGCCGAAAGGACATCTCACTGGTAAAACGTTGTTAGCCCTCGCAGAAAATGGTGTTGATGAAAATCAGCGTGTGATCGGTTCGCCTGGCAAGCGTCCGATTCTGCGTAATGTGACGACCCCCGAAATAGAAGCATTTCGCGAGCAAGTGCAGATGGTAGATATGATTGGGTGCGAAAATCCAGTTGAGATTGGTGCAAGGATTGAAGAATTATCTCAACAAATTGTAACGCCGTGCGGTTGTAGCGAATGTGGCGGAAAGTCACCCATTTCCATTTCGCCTGCCCCAAAGTTAATAATCACTGAACAGGACGAAGCCGTAACGATGGACAAGGCAGGTTACTTCGTCATCATTCCTTTGGCGGACAAGGGCATCATCAACGTTGAGCATTATGCCTATGACAACTCCCTTTTGCGAGTTATTGAAGGTGAAACTACACGAGCAATCTATAAAACCATCATCAGTAATGGTTGGGTTACAGAATTAAGTCACGCTGCCTATCTTGGCAAGGAATTAGAAAAAGCTGAATTATCCATCCAATATGGCTTCAAGTATGTCCAGGATGGTGCCTAAGAAAATCACTAAGCTGCAGCATATTAACCCGATAGAGTACCCGTGACATATCACACATGAATAAGAAACAACATATCATGTTCAAGGCGACATGAAATGTCTTCCCCAATATGTAAGGTGTCTTGTGGCCAGGTCCCATCAGTTCTCGTTCGTGTCTTTTCTCATTCAGCACGGTTGATGGTGTAGTAGAGGGTCAGGAAGTTTTGATTACCGAGGTAGAAGCGGTGGTTGGTTTTTAGCTGGCCATTTTCGACTATTACTTCAATTTCTTCGTTAAAGCCCGGTAAGGCCAGGACGGTTAGTTTGCCGTCTTCGTTGGTGGAGAGGTAATGGCCAGGGTAGGGCAGGTTCGTATTGCGGGTTTTAAGGATGAAATTACCGGCCGTCTTTATTGTAGGGCAGCAAGGTGGCCGTAAAGTTTGAATCCGGCAAGGGGAAGCCTACACTGACGTAGCCTCGGTCTTCATGGCGGAAGGTGGTGTAGATGCCTACATAGATAGCTTCGCCTGTCTCTTCAAAGGCGCGCACCCAACCGCGTAGGTCGATGATGTCGTTGCATTGGAAGTCAATGGTATCGATATAGCTGACGACGCCGCGCTGCGCTTCTTCTTGGTTAAAGGGCAGGTTGGCCTGGCCCATGGGCCGGGCTATGAGACTTTTGTAGAACCAAAAGATCGGTTTCATCCACTGCTTCCAGACAGGAATGATGGCCAATTTGAAGCGCGTGGTGTGTTCGTAAAATTCGCGGATGAGCGGGTCGATTTGATCGGGATCGAAGGTTGGCCCGCGCATCGTTTCCATGGTTTCGACGATTCCGGCACCGGGCTCATTGCGTTTGAAATCACCTGATCCGTCGCGTGCCAGATCCTGGAAGTAGTCAGCGCCGATAAAGCTGCTGTTGGCTTCGAAGGGGACGACGTAGGGGATTTCGTCAACGGGAACGCGTTCGGCGGCGAATGTTATGGCTTCTTGTTCACGGAAAAGCAAGGCAGCTAAGATGCGGTAAATGAGGACGATTAGGGCGCCTAAAACGGCCGTGTGCACATCCGGATAGAGATAGGTGACCAACAAAGCAATGGCCAGACCGGTTGCTGTACCGAGTAGGAGCCGCTTCCAGTGAAAGCCAAATAAGCCGGAAATGAAGCCGATGATACCGCCTGCGAGCAGCAGATTAATGTCTGGGAGGAGGAGTATCAGAAGTGAGCCAAATACAGCTCCGAAGCCGGCAGCGACGATGATCCGGTAAGGCAGTGGTTTCAGTTGGGCCGGCTGGCGGGTCCAGTCGGTGATCGATTCGCCAAGTCCGAGCAAGAACGCTCCTATGAGTGCGAACTGCCAGATTGCGCCATAACTGGTACCGATGATCGCCCCGCCAAGAGCGCCTAACAATGCTCCGGCGATGCCGGCGTTGAGGGTTCTTTGTTTTCTGGCGGGTTGTTTTTTCTTATGCTTTTCGGCCGTCATAGGATTCGCTCAAAGGATCTTGTTATGAAATGCTGTTATTGTAGATGATAGTATACGCGACAATCCGTAGCATAATCATTCCTGATTGTGGCCTTTTTAAAACTGCGCAAACTGGAAAGTTTACGCTACGAACATGCGCAAACTGGAAAGTTTACGCTACGAGAAGCGGCTGAATCAATAAGATCCCTTCTATGGTCAGTATAATCAGCGGCAAATCCACATGGGATGGGGATATTCGCGTAGGACCTGTTCGGCCGAACTGCCTAGCGACAATTGTCGCAGGGAGCGGAAGCTGAATCCGCCCATTAGAAGGACATTGCAATTATGGGCTTGTGCTGTGTCCAATACCATATCGGCTATTGGGCCCTTCCTTAATATATAATTTGCATCGGTTACCCCATGTCCTGTGAGGTACTTCTTAGCGCGCTGCAAGGCTGCCGGAGTTGTATAGTCCGTTTCAACGGTGACAACGGTGAGCGATTTTTTCCAGCGCGCGGTGATGTAAGTGGCAATAAAGAGCGCTTCATCTGATTTATGGCTGCCATCGTAAGCCAGAATATAACGGGTATAATCGGATTGTGTACCATCGGGCATCACTTGAATCGGCCGTGGACATTCTTCGACGAGCAGTTTGAGCTCTGGCTCCTATCCGGTTTAACGGTGAAAAGTCTGGTTTGCGCGTACCATGCACGAGCACCATATCAACCCATGCCGCCCGTTTATTGATAACATGTATTGGCTTACTGCCTACTTCGACGGCGAATTCCGCGCGCATCCCGGCGTCCTCGACTTCTTCCAGAAATCTATCCCGCATCCGGCGTACGCGGTCGCTGTTTGCTGCTGATTCGTTAGGCACAATATGTAATCCGAGGAGATGGTCTTCGTCAAAATTGTACTTTAGGTAATTTTCGATGACCCGCCAATTTTCTTCACTGCCATCCAGGGGAACTAAGATATGTTTGAATAAATGGTGATATCGCCTGCGTGCAATCTGCTGCTGGCGCCACAAGCCAAACCTTGAGCTGCCGGTTCGATTGGGGGCAATACTTTGCATAACACGTTTGCCCCAGCTTTGTGGTTCTTCGGGGTCAATAATTAAATCGGAAACGCCGGTTTCCATCTCTACATTCCAACCCAAATCCTGTTCTAAGTCTTCGCGACGTTCGGAGAGAATCAGGTACATATCCGCCTCTGTGCGGTCTGGGAAACGATGCAAAATGCCCATTTCGCGCACGATGCGAATCACAGGAAAGTAAATCTGATCATACCAATCGATCACAGCCTGGTTCCAGACTGCCTCTGTATCAGCAATATCCCGATCTTTTTGAAGGGCATGACAGCAGGATTCGATTTGTTCGATAAATACCTGGTAATGGCCGCAAAAGGTCATCGTTAGATCGATATCAGGGTAAAATTTGTCAAGATTGGTTTGTTCTAAGAAATCGGCCAGATTCGCTTTGCAGATGATTTCATTGGGATCATCATCGGCCGAAAAGGGGACTCTAGTTTTTACTTCAGTAACACGGGCAGTGATTGTCTTGCTGTTCAAGCGGCGAGCGATGGAAACGCGATGGTTGCCATCTTGCACAAAATAGGCGTCGCCGATTTGATAGACATCGATGGGGGGGATGCCGACCATATCGGTAACGGCCGCACGCACGCCGGCCCACCGTTCTTGATCCGATTTCCGTATGGGCAGGAAGCTGCGCGTGAAATCTTTATAGCGGGCCACGCTGCCGACAATTCTGTCCAGGGGAATTTCCTGGGTGCCATGCTCAATGGTTTCGCCAGTGGGATGGAGCTGCTCTTTTATCTCATCGAAGGGCAGGAGTCCGTCCCCATCGCCTTCGCCACGAAAACGTGCCAAAAGCTGCTGCATGGCCGCTTGCTGCCGGGCGGTGTGGAAATCACGAACAGCGCGTTGGTAGCTAGTGTTTATTGGTTGAGGCATGGGTGGATCATAGCACCTGGACGGCCGTTTGTCATGTTTGGATGAAGGACGATGGACGAACGACGACCGAAGAAAACGACGGTTTAACTGCTTACGTATGTAACCAGGTTTTGTAATTCTTTTTTGTAGATGTGGCGTATGATGGGTGGATTGGTTAGGCGTTCGAGCCAGCCTTTGAAGCCTGGTTGGATATGGAATTCACTGGCGATGGTGACCAGGCAGTGATCATCGTCGACTTGTTCGATGATGAATCGGGTCAGGTTGCCGTTTCCCTGATCTACTTCTTCGAGGATGCGGCCCGGTTCGGGTTCAAAGGTCTCCAGGCGGAAGCTGCGTTTGGCGCCCATGACGTTCATGTGCACAAGGGCAATGGTTCCCGCGCCTTGACCCCCTTTTTCGACGATCATGTCTGTGAAATAAGGCTCTGGCAGTATGGCGCGGTGCCCTTCCTCATAGTCGCACAGGACATGGTAAATTGTGGTGGATGAGGCTGGGATTGTTTGTTTGACTTGAACGTTGTAGGTGCTCATAGCAGAAAACCCTTCAATAATTGGTGCGCAATTTAGAAAAGGGTATGTTTCATTTCAGTAAAGGATCGTAGGGCGGTTTGCCAAACCGCCTTACAGAAGAATACTGATCTAACACATTTGAAACACTCTCTTTGGTAAATCGCAAACCGACGATTTAACAATACCACAAGGGCACAATGTACCACAAGGGCACAATGTACAACAAGGCACATCGATCGCGCTACAGGTTTATTTTTACCATCAAGTGAAACGATATAATGTTCCTTTGTTTTCAGCTTCGGCCGTTTCGTCCACCCATTCAAACTGCCCTTGGAGGCGAATGTCACGGGAGGAACTGCCTATTAGAATCGTGAACTGCCCTGGTTCGGTGACCCAATCGTGAACGGCCGTATCATAGAAGGCCAGTGCTTGTTGATCTAATTGTAAGGTGACGCTTTTTGTCTCGCCAGGATCGAGGGCGACTTTGGCGAAGGCTTTCAGCTCTTTTACCGGTCGTGTTAATTTCGCTTCTTCGTCGCTTATATAGAGCTGTACGATCTCTTGTCCAGTCCTTTCACCTGTATTAGTTACGTCAACCGTGACTTCAATCTGATCGCCTTCTGAGAAGGAGCTGCCGTTAATCTGCAGATTATCGTAGCTGAAATTCGTATAGGATAATCCATAGCCAAAAGGGAATAAGGGTTCGATGGCTTTTTTGTCGTAATAGCGATAGCCGACGAAGATACCTTCGCCGTAATGGACACGGCCGTTTTCGCCAGGATAATTGATATAGGCGGGGTTGTCTTCGAGGCGTACAGGGAATGTGGTCGGTAGTTTGCCTGATGGATTCACGTCGCCAAAGAGTACATCGGCTACGGCATTACCCGTTTCCTGGCCCAGATACCACATTTGCAGGAGGGCAGGAACATCTTTTAGCCAGGGCATGCTCAGCGGCGAACCGGCATTGAGCAGAACCACTGTGTTGGGATTGGCGGCGGTGACTCGGGCGATAAGCTCGTTTTGTTGGCCGACGAGATCCATATCGGGACGGTCAAAGCCCTCACTTTCCCACTCTTTGGTCAGTCCAGCGACGATGATGGCGACATCGGATTGGGCAGCGAGGTTAACGGCCGTTTGAATGGGATCGGCGTCAACAGCTGGTGGGCTGCCAAGGCGCACCATGCGATAGTTAACTCCCGGTATTGTGCAGTATTCAACAACAAGTTGGTATGATCGTCCCTCAGCCAGATCAAGCGTCACCGAGCCGGATAACTCATTTTCAGATGGGGCGCCGTGCCAATTGTCGATTTTGAGTTCGCCGTCAAAAAAGAGACGGCTCTTACCGATAGCGGCCAGTTCGATTTCATAGGAACGGCTTTCCGGAACATTCAGGGTGCCGCTTAAGCGCAGCGAAAAGTTTTCCGGATTGACGTAGGGGTTGACAGTGCCGAACCAAGATATGAGCGTCTTGAGAGTTGGTTCCCGTGTGAGTTGGGGTTCCCGCCAATTCCATGTTGTCAAAATATTCGAGGGTGAGACCACGGGTTTGTCCGTCGGTGGCGGTCAGCCAGTCCATATCCAGCAGCGGCACCTGGCGATGAATCGGCGTGCCAATGGCATAAGATAGTTCTGCTGCTGTTCCCACACGCCGGCGAATGCCTTCCAGCGGCGAAACAGCATAGTGGGGGTTAAGGGCAGAGCTGCCGCCGCCCATGATCTGCGCCCATTTGGCGTTTTCGCCAATGACGGCGATAGATTTAATTTTCTGCATGTCGAGGGGCAAGATATGACGGTCATTTTTCAGCAGGACGATAGCTTCAACGGCCGTTTGCCGTGCCAAGGCACTGTCTAAGGGATCTTCGGAAGCGGATTGTGGCGATGAATCTTGCTGCTCGAAAGCGCCAACGCGATGCATCAGGCGCAGTAACCGGCGAACTTTATCATCCAGCACGGCTTCATCAAGCTTACCGGACTGTACAGCAGCAATGATTTTTGCGGGGGACATGAAACGAGCCGGGCCGGGCATCTCCAGATCAAGACCACCGGCGGGAACATTGTCTGAATAAGTGCCGTACCAGTCGGACATGACCAGACCTTCATAGGCCCATTTGCCCTTTAATATTTCGCGCAGCAGGTGGTCGTTTTCGCTGGCATGGGTGCCGTTGATGCGGTTATAGGCACTCATGATGGACCAGGGGTTTGCTTGCTGCATGGCGATGCGGAATGGTTCAAGGTAGATCTCGTGTAACGGCCGTTCTGCCACCTCGGAACTGATGGAGAAACGCTCGAATTCCTGATCATTACAAACGAAATGTTTGATACATGCCCCAACACCCGAATCTTGTAGTCCATTTATAAATGCTGATGCGATATGGCCACTAAGATAAGGATCTTCGGCGTAGCACTCGAAATTTCGGCCGGCGATGGGTGTACGATGGATATTTACAGTGGGGGCGAGCAAGACATGAGCCCCTTTGTTTTTTACGCCGCGGGCTAATGCCGCACCTACACGGTTTACGAGCTGCGTATTCCAGGTCGCGCCCATAGCTGCCCCAATAGGAAAACAGGTGGATGTTTCACCAATATTATCATCCTTCCCACGCACACCGTTTGGTCCATCGCTGACCTGAATTGCCGGAATGCCCAGGCGCTCTAAGGCTATCGTATGCCACATATCAGCCCCGGCAAAAAGAGACGCTTTTTCGGTCAGGGTCAATTGAGTAATCAATGCTTCTAAATTCTTTTTCATATCGTCTGTTGGCCTATCGTCTATGTTTTTGCTATGAATAAATATCGACGGACACCCATAAGTTAGGCATTCTCAGGTGCCGATCACGGGAGCCGATGCGTATCTGAGAATGCACAGTTAAATCGGAATCCGAACTGAATTTTCAATGTCCAGGGATATGAATTTTATCAGCCACATCATCTTCCGACCATAGACACCAAGAAAATTGAGGTTTTAACGCGTTTGACCTTGATTTTTACCGGTTTATCTCTAGACTTAATGATTAATATGGTGTATCGAGAAAATGGAGGAAAACAATGTACCACGTTGTCAAAAAACACGGACATTCCTATCAGGTCATTCTTGCTGCAATATTTATTATTTGTGCCATTTTCATTTCGGCTGGTGCCACGAGAGGGCACGAAGCCAACTATTCGTGGCAATCATTTAGCTATATTTCTCCTGTCCCCAATGCAGAAATGGTGTCAACTAGCACGACGATTGCTGTTCGAAGCCCGCAAGTGACCGGAGCAGCTCTCTTTGATGCCCTATCATTTACGGTAAACGGTACACGCAGCGGTCGGCATGTGGGTGAAAAAGTATTGGCCGGTGATGGACGTACTGTTATTTTCAAGCCGGCTATACCCTTTGAAGCTGGTGAAGAGGTGACTGTCTCCTTGGACAGTGGTCAAGAATCGGTAAGTTATTCATTCCATGTTGCTATGTCTGTTCCTACCGATGTGTCTAGCGCTTATGCACATCAATACGAAAACTTGCAGGATCGGGAAGAATACTCGCCAGTTAACCATGGCGTAGATGTGATAGAATCTTTCCGGACCGCACCGAAAGATTTGCCCCGGTATGAAGTTACTAAGGGCATTGGCACACCTGGTGAAGGCTACGTGTTTTTCAGTCCTTTTAACTTTGTAGCAGTAGGAAGCACGACAGCATATTTACTCATCCTGGACAATAATGCAGAGCCGGTTTACTACTACCGTTTCCCCAACCTGCCGAATGCTATGGATTTTAAACTTAATCCCAATGGCCAATTGACCTATCACCACCGCGCTATAGCTAAATTCCAAGCTCTCAATAACCGTTATGAAGAGGTTGCCACTTATGGAGTGGGCAACGGTTACAGAACTGATCTGCATGACATACAGTTTCTGGCAAATGGACACCGGTTGCACCTGATATATGACCGGCAAATCATGGATATGAGCGTGATTGTGCCTGGTGGCCACCCGGAAGCTGAGGTCACCGCCTGCATTGTGCAGGAAATCGACACAGAAGAGAATGTCGTGTTTGAATGGCGTGGATGGGATCATATTCCTATTATAGACACGGCCGTGGATGTTACGCGACAGATCGTTAATTACATGAACTGTAATTCCATCGAACAGGACTATGACGGCAATCTATTGTTGTCCAGTCGCAATTTGGATGAAGTAACCAAGATTAACCGCCAAACTGGTGAATAATATGGCGCATGGGGGGTAAGAAAAACGAATTTGACTTTACTAACGATGATGGTTTTAGCGCGCAGCATGACGCCAGGCGACTGGCCAATGGTCACATAACGATGTATGACAATGTTGTGACCAATATCCCCCCAAGATCTCGGGGATTGAAATTGAAGTCGATGAAACAAATAAAACAGTTACGGTAGTGGGCGAATTCCGCGGTACGCCGGATAACTTCTCACCTGCTTTGGGCAATATGCAGAGGTTACCTGGGGGCAATTCGGTCATTGGCTGGGGCCGTTCCAGTGAGCCTTTGTACACTGAGTTTGATGGTCTTGGTGGCATGGTGCTTGAATTCAACTCCGTCACGAGTAATACCGGCAGTTACAGAGCTTTTCGTTTTCCTTGGAAGGGTGATCCGCAGTGGCCGCCGGCTTTGATTGCCTATGCAAATGGTTTGGATGTGGAACTGTTTTTTAGTTGGAACGGCTCAACGGACACAACTGGTTACATGATTTATGCGGCACCGGAGGTTGGTGACCCGTGGCTTGTAGACACAGTCGCCAAAGATGGTTTCGAGAACTATTATAATTTCCAACTGCCTTCCGAAGGGGTTTGGAATTTCTATGTTGTCGCTTTGGACCAGGATTCGCAGCCTACGGAAGAATCAAACAGGGTAACCTTGTTAATTGGTGGAAAGCCGGTATATCTGCCAATGATTTCATTGGCAGAAGAGGTTCAGAACAATTAAATTGAGTAAGATAAATAATGTTTAATCGAGTAAATTCTCATCCGCGTCATTATCAGTTCTTGCTTGCCTTAATGTTAATTGTTTTCGGCATCATCGTGTCGGCAGGCGCCACGAAGGGTTACGACGCCAAAGATTTCCAACACCCTTATAGCTATATTGCGCCTGTTCCCGGTTCGGAACTGGTGTCTGCGGGCACGACAATAGCTGTTCGTAGCCTGCATGTTCCCGGAGCAGTGCTTTTTGATGACCTATCGTTTATCGTTTACGGCACAAGCAGTGGACGACATGTGGGTGAAAAAGTATTAGGTGGTGATGGCGAAACGGTTATCTTCCGACCCGTAATCCCTTTTGAGGGTGGTGAAAAGGTATCTGTTACTTTGATAAATGGTCAAGAGTCCTTTGACTATTCATTTCATGTCGCACAACCGCTACCAACAGAACTATTAGGCGCGGATCGGATTGATCTTGAAAATGAGCAGGATGGGATTACGCTTGAGGCGACCAGTCCGAATATGGTTGCACCAGAGCCGTTCAGGACAGCTCCTTATGATTTACCGCGGTTTACTGTAACGACGGGCAGCGGCACAACGGGTGAGGGTTATGTGTTTATGAGCCCTTATGATTATGTTGCAGTCGGCCGTTATCCGGCCTATTTGTTGATTTTAGATAATAATGGGGAGCCGGTTTTCTATCACCGCTTTGCCGGTTTACCGAATGCAATGGATTTTAAGCGCCAGATCAATGGTGAATTAACCTACTATCACCGCGGTAAGGGTGAATCCATTGCCCTAAATGATCGGTATGAAGAAGTGAATTCCTACGGTGCAGGCAACGGCCTAAAATCAGATCTCCACGATATGCAGATCTTGGATAATGGCCATAGATTGCATCTGGTTCATGACCCACAAATTGTGGATATGAGCGTTCTGGTAGCGGGTGGCCATCCATCGGCTGTGGTTATTGGCTGCATTGTGCAGGAACTTGATGCTGCAGACAATGTGCTGTTCGAGTGGCGTAGTTGGGGCAATATTGACATCTTAGATACTCTTGAGGATGTAACGGCCGAATACATCAATTATATGAACTGCAACTCCATCGAACGAGATTTTGATGGCCATCTTATTTTGTCCAGCCGCAACACAGATGAAGTTACCAAAATCAACCGCGATACGGGAGAGATAATCTGGCGTATGGGTGGCAAACAGAACCAGTTTTCCTTTCCAAATGATGATGGTTTTAGCCTCCAGCATGACGCCCGACGACTGCCCAATGGGCTGATGACAATATACGACAATGGTGTTTCCCATTCACCGCCGCACTCGCGTGGCATCGAGCTTCAAGTTAACGAATTAGGTAAGACAGTACAGCTCATACGTGAATTCCGCAGCACGCCGGATACGCTCGCCTATGCTTTGGGTAATATGCAGAGACTACCTGGCGGTAATACAGTCATCGGTTGGGGTCGTTCAAGCGCGCCATCATATACTGAGTTTGATAGTTCAGGTGGCAAGGTGATTGAGTTTAACAACCTCACGCCAACTGTTGGCAGCTACCGGACTTTTCGTTTTCCCTGGCAGGGGTACCCGACCTGGCCTCCGGCTCTGATTGCCTATGCTGAAGGCCAAGAGGTGACGCTGTATTTCAGTTGGAACGGATCAACTGAGACCAGCGATTACATGATTTATGCCAAACCAGAAGATGGAGGCGATTGGCATGTGGCCACCGTCGCCAAAGATGGCTTCGAGAATAGCTATGTGCTGCACGTGCCAGCTGATGGGATATGGGAATTTAGAGTTATCGCTTTGGACCAGAATGCACAGACTACTGCGACCTCAAATAATGTTACATTGTTAATTGGAGGCAAATCTGCCTATTTACCTATGATATCGACAGCGGCAGAGCCTCAAGGGTAAATGAAACATCTCAGAGGGCTGGCAGAAGAGGTTGCTCAAGTGAGTGATTCAAGACTTCTGAGGTGTAGATTGAAAGACATAGCAGCCATCTTTCGTGAAATAATATGGAGAAAATAAAAGCCCTTCGTAAGGTCACTGGTCCAATTCGTTTTACCGTCTTGCTTATTGCCATGCTAGTTGTTTGGGGTCTGGTTTTTTCCATTAGCCCAACGCAAGGACAAGGCGCTGCCGGTTGGCAGCAGCACTTCAGTTATATTTCGCCGCGCCCTAATGCAGAAATGGTTTCTCCAAGCACGACCATTGCCGTCCGCGGTCGGTCATTGAGCGGCGCAGCGCTTCTTGATGATATTTATTTTAGGGTTAATGGCGCACGCAGTGGGCGGCATTATGGGGAAACAATTTTAGCGGAAGATGGGCAGACTGTAATATTTAAGCCGCTCTCGCCCTTTCACTTTAATGAAAGGGTTACAGTGCTCCTTGATAATGGAGAAGAAAGTTTTAGTTACTCATTTCAAATTGCGGCAGGTGTTGCTGGGCCGGTATCCGGTTTAGAGCTGCTGGCGTTGGAAGATCCAGCGCGCATCGAGAGCCGGACGCCGGATAAAAAGGCGGCCGAAGCGTCCCCTCTTTATAGAACCGCGCCGCCTAATCTACCCCGGTATAATGTTACAAAGGAGGCTGGCACTGTTGGCGATGGCTATGTTTTCATTAGTCCATTTGATTTTCCAACGTTTGGAAGTGAAGTCGCCTACTTGTTGATTTTAGATGATGAAGGGCAGCCGGTTTACTATCAGCAATTTGATGAGCAGGCTGTCATAGATTTCAAACGGCAGCCAAATGGGCAATTGACGTATTACGATCGCGCCGAAAGGCGTTTTATCGCTCTTAACAACCAGTATGGAATCGATGGCTATTATGAGGCGGGTAATGGTTACCCCACAAATATGCATGACCTGCAGATTCTAGATAATGGTCATTTCTTGCTAACGATTTATGATTCCCAAATCATAGATATGAGCACTATTGTGGATGGCGGCCAGCCGGATGCACAGGTGTTGGGCTGCATCGTGCAGGAACTTGATGCCGCGGGCAATGTTGTTTTTGAGTGGCGCAGTTGGGATCATTTCAATATTTTTGACACGACACGCGACTTAACATTTGATTTGATCGACTATGTCCACTGCAATTCGATTGAGCGCGACAGCGATGGGCATCTTTTATTATCCAGCCGCAACTTTGATGAAATTACAAAAATTGACCGCCAGAGCGGTGATATAATTTGGCGCATGGGGGGCAAAAAAGACGAATTTAATTTCAGAGAATTTAGCCGCCAGCATGACGCACGCCGCTTAGCGAACGGGCATTTGACCTTTTATGACAATGGCGTGACCCATGATCCGCAGCGCTCGCGGGGGCTGGAAATTGAAGTGGATGAGGTTAATAAATCAGTAACGGTTGTGCGCGAGTTCCGAGATGCTCCAGACAATTATGCGAGATATATGGGGAATGTACAGAGACTCTCTAATGGGAATTCGGTTATTGGGTGGGGGTTTTCCGACAGGCCAACTTTCTCGGAGTTTGATCCTATTGGCAACAAGATCCTAGAATTTAACGCTGTTCAACCTGATGTGGTCAGTTACCGTAGTTTCCGCTTCCCCTGGCAAGGTTACCCGGCATGGCCGCCGGCTCTGATTGCAAATGCCGAGGGTCGAGATGTAGAACTATTTTTCAGCTGGAATGGTTCGACAGAGACCAGCGGTTATATGATTTTTGCATCACATGAGAACGGAGAGGAAACTCATGTGGCTACTGTCGCAAAAGATGGCTTTGAGAATACGTATAATCTGCAAGCGCCCACAGATGGCGTTTGGGAGTTTAAGGTTGTGGCTATTAATGATGCGCTGCAGCCCACGGAAACTTCAAATGTTGTCGCCTTGTTAATTGGCGGCCAATCTTTCTATTTACCAATGATCGGCGCACGGGATTAGAGGTTCGCAATTAGCACCAATAGCGTTAGTTTTGCCATCATCAGATTCGAACGGCATCTGCCTTTGCGCATCTGATGATGCACATTAATCAAGGTTGTTGGAATAAACCAGCCGCATGACTCTTGGATGGGGCGTGCAGGTTAGAGGTCAGGAAATGCGACCGTTCCTTCCCAGATGATGTTGAATAGGGTCCTCTTAGTAACTCATTTCTTGTCTCTGTATTCAACTCTATTGCTCCATATGGAACAGCAGAGCTAAATGCAACGACGTCAATGAACAGATTGCTGTGTGTGTCAGGTTCATCATCGGTTACGGCGACAAAATCAAGATCGACCGTTTTGCCTTTGTACTCTGACATGTCTACCGCATACTGCACCCAATCGCCAGTGAAATATTGTTCACACAAATCATATGCATGATACCATTCGCCATTTATCCCTACACCGCCAAAATCCCAGCCACAAAGGTATTCGGCCCCAGATATCCAATGCCAATAGGTTAGGTATGGGGCGTTGGTGGGGATAGTGACATTTTGCCGAATATATGAAACCTCTCCGTCGTCACCACCTAACCAGACTGCCCAACTGCCATTCTTTGGGGGAACGGGCAAGTAATCAGCAGGGAGAATGAGATACCATCCTAAGAAGCTATATTCTTGCCAGCCTGTTGTTCCTTGTTCGAAATCGCCGTTGAAAAGTGGCACTGTTTGCACGGGGGGTTTCTTCATAATCACAGGTAGAAAGGCGTAATGATCCTCGGTCGTTTTCTGTTTATTTGGCGCTTCTTGTGCAAAAGACACAAGCGTTGTCAGTAGGATTACGATTAAAACAATAGACGATAGGGCGATTTTATTACCTAAGGCATTCCGAAGTTTCATGACCCACCTCCCAATAAAACTCGGCAGAGGATACCCCTCTTACTTACAGTCTAAGAAGGTGGACCTCGTGTGTCAAGTGACAAGTGTCATAAATATGTATTGCAATTGCAATATTGGGTCGCCAGGTGGGATGAGTGAACGCCGTATTGTAATAGAGGGCTAAATAGTGGGTAATCAGTGGCGGTTTCCATAGCTCTGGGCAGGGAGATGGGATACTATTATGAGTTATGTTCAATCTAAATTCGGCCGTTGCTAGTTTTCGTTTTTTATTAGCAACGTTAGAGCCGCTCGATTATCTTGATATCTTGCTGGTGACAGCAACAATCTATTTGTTGTTATCATTGATCCGGCGCAGCCAGGCTGCTTTCTTGCTGCGCGGAATTACCGCGCTAATGATTTTGCTGTTGCTGGCTAATTTACTGCTTCCGCTTCAGACTTTTGGCACCATTTTGTCATATGCTTTTTTGGCTATTCTTATTATCGTGCCCATAACGCTGCAGCCGGAACTGCGCCGCTGGCTGGAAGGTTTCGGGCGGCGCTTTGGTTTTTCGCTCAATATAAGCCAAAGTATGGCTGAAGAAGTGATTCCGGACTGTGACGCGCACGGCCGAAAATTTATCCTCAAGTAAGACAGGCGCTCTCATTGTCTTGGAAGGGAATATGCCTTTGACAGATGTTTTGGCCACCGGGGTCCCTGTCAACGGCCGTATAAGCTCCGAACTGCTGCAGACAATTTTCTTTGATAAGACGCCGCTGCATGATGGGGCGGCCATAATTCGCAACGATAAGGTATTGGCGGCGGGTTGTGTACTACCGTTAACTGAAAGAGAACTGCGCGGCGCTTATCGCCTCGGTACACGGCACAGGGCCGCCATTGGTATGAGCGAGGCCAGTGATGCGTTGTGTGTGGTTGTCAGCGAAGAGACTGGCAATATTTCTATTGCTAAAGACGGCCGTCTTGAGCGCAATTTGGACCGCACGACATTACACCAGCGATTGAGCGATTATTATGCCGAAACGGCCAAAGATCAGCCCTTCAATAAGTGGCGACCGTGGACGAATTGGAAGTTCAAAATGCCCGGGCCAAGGCGCATCCTGGTTAATCTTGCTTATCTGCTGCTCTCCTTCGTATTGGCCCTGGTTGCCACCGTGGCGGTGCGCCAACAAAACAATCCTTTAATCAGTACAACGATGACCGGCGTTAAGTTACAACAGGTGGGCGAACTTCCGGCTGATACGACATTGACCACACCTCTGCCGAGCTCGGTTTCGGTCAATTTTCAGACACCGGCGTCAGAATTGGCTTCATTAGGGCCGAACAGCTTTCAAGCCGTGATTTCCTTCGCTGATGTACAGGAAGGGGTCAATCGCGTAGCGGTGGATGTTTCCACATCGGCCGAAAATGTACTGGTTAGCGGTGCCAATCCAGCTGAAGTAGACGTCACTGTGGCGCCCATTATCAGCAAAACGCTGCCGATTGTGGCTATTGTAACCGGTATGGATGAACTGTCATCTGCCTATGAAGTTCAGGGTGAGACGTTGATTAAGCCCGCTAATACTGAGATTACCGGACCACTGCCTCAAGTGGAGCGTGTCGAATCCGTTGTGACGGAAGTTTCGGTAGCCGGGGCAACAACAACGGTTAATGAGACGTCACCATTAGTTGCCTTGGATGCTGATGGCCAATTGGTTGATGATGTGACGGTTGATCCACTCTTTGTAGTCGTCACCGTATATGTTGCACGCCGCGTTGATGCGCGAGATGTTGGTGTAAATGCTGTGACTGAAGGTTCGCCGCCGGAGGAGTATTGGTTGAGTGGTTTGGTTGCTGACCCGCCGAGTATTACTGTCCAGGGCGATCCCAATGTGATCGCCGAAATGGGCAGCTTTGTTGATACACTGCCGGTTGACCTAAACGGCGCAGTTGGCGATCTGGTAGTGAATACGCCGCTTGATCTACCCGAAGGCATTCAAGCCCTTGATGAGGATGGCAATATATTGGGAACAGTGACTGTACATGCCCAGATATCACCGCGGACAGGTGATCTATTAACCGGCCGGCCGGTCGAATTGATCAACGATCGCGGCACATTTACAGTGACACTTGTGCCGCCGGCTGTACAGCTTCTGCTGAGCGGCCCCATAGCTACATTACAAGAGATCGAAGCAAAACCGGAATTGGTGCGTGTCGTGATCGATGCACTTGATCTCCTGCCAGGTCAGAGTGTAGAAATGACGCCCGATATTATCTTGCCGGAAGGGATTCGGGCGCAGATGATTGAGAATTCGGTGTTGGTGACGACAGGACCGTAGGGAGAACGACGGACGAACGACGGCGGACGACAGTCTCTGCAATACTATTGTAAATCATGATCTGATCAGCCTAAATCTGCGTTGATTTGCGTCCAATTCAATATTGCCCCGCTAAAATTACAAAAAGTTGTATGAATGCTTTTATGATTATGGTTTACGCGGCGCTATAATCACAAACCAAATCAGGATTTACTTTTTATGGCGACACCATTTCTTAATTTCATTGCTGCTCTAGCGATTATCATCGTCGTGGCTAAGGTGAGCGGCTACATCAGCACACGACTCGGCCAACCGGCAGTGCTCGGTGAACTTATAGCCGGCATTATTCTCGGTCCCACGATCTTAAATATGTTTCATGTCTGGCCTGTGTTTAGCGAAGATGAACATTTGGGTGAATCGATCCAAATGATGGCTGAACTTGGTGTCCTGCTATTAATGATGTTGGCGGGGCTAGAGCTAGACCTTAAGGGTTTGCTGGGCTCGGGTAAAACTTCAGGACTGGCTGGCGTACTGGGCGTGTTTGTCCCTTTAATTATGGGTTATGCAACCGCACGTTTCTTTGGATTAGACAATTCGGCCGCATTTGTAATGGCCTTGTCTTTGGCGGCGACGAGCGTGAGTATTTCGGCGCAGACTTTGATGGAACTCAAAGTGCTGCGCAGCCGCGTGGGCTTGGCGCTGCTAGGCGCGGCCGTTTTTGACGATATCCTGGTGATTTTGCTGCTCTCTGTCACCTCTATTTTTGTGGGTGGTGTTGTCGGGGGTTATGGCGATGTCATCATTACGATCGTACGGATCATCCTCTTCCTCGCTATTGCTTCCGCGCTGGGTTTCTGGCTCTTGCCACCATTGACAGCGCGGGTGGCCAAACTACCTATCAGCCAGGGGGCCTTGGCCTTTGTATTGGTAGCGACACTGCTGTACTCTTGGTCGGCCGAGTTCATCGGTGGTATCGCGGCAATTACCGGCGCTTTTTTGGTCGGTCTGTTCATGTCACGTTCGCCGTATCGGAGCCAATTAGAAGCTGGGGTCAGTGCTATGGCTTATGGTTTCTTTGTGCCGGTGTTCTTTGTGAGCATTGGTCTGGAAGTGAACCTGCGCGCCATCAGCGGCAGCGCCTGGATTTTTGCGATTGTCCTTACTATTGTGGCCATTTTAAGCAAGATTATTGGCAGCGGTCTAGGAGCACGAATGAGCGGTTTCACAAATTTGGAATCGCTGCAGTTGGGTATTGGCATGGTATCGCGTGGTGAAGTAGGTTTGATCGTGGCCGCATTCGCCTTATCCAATGGCTTAATGACGCAGGACGGTTTCTCTATCGCTGTGTTCATGGTCATCGTCGCTACGCTGGTAACACCGCCCATGCTGCGCATGTCGTTCAGGGAAAAGGTTGGGACACCTGTCTAGAGGTTGTGGTGAAAGAGACGATGGACGGACGACGATGGACGATGGATGACCTGAAGCCTGAGCTTGTCGAAGGCGGGCTCAGTGGGATGGATCTGTAACCAAAATTTCATAATTTCGCAGGTTTGAGAGGGATGACGCATGAATTACTTGATTTTAGCTGTAATAGATGAACTTGAGAAATGCCCTTCGCTTCTGGATGCGTGGGAGGCTGCCGGGGTGAGAGGTATCACCATTTTGGAGAGCACAGGGCTGGGGCGTATTCGCAAAGGTAAGAATATTCGCGATGATGTGCCGTTCATGCCCAGTTTGCGCAATCTGTTGCAAACGCGTGAAGAGCATCACCGCACACTTTTTTCGGTTGTGGATAGTGAGGAGATGATTGACCGCGTTATTGAAGCGACGGAGAAGGTTCTGGGTGATCTGAATGAGGAGAATAAAGGCGTTTTGTTTGCCTTGCCGGTTGCTCGGGTGCATGGGATTGCGATGCAGATGGAGGATGACGACGGTACGGAAGAGTGATTTTGCGACGTAATTGTGAAATTTCAATTTCTTGTGAACTTGTTCATCATAGGTTGTTGTGAATATTCGTCCATGTGATTAATTCGTGTGCTATAATTTGGGGAGAATTCGCTGATTTTAGATCATTTATGTTTTATATCCTACGATCGTTTGAGAGGTAAGTATGCTCGAGACAATCGAGATTCCAGTTGAGCTGGCTCGTTTTCAACTACCTGAGGCAGTTCAAGCACGACTACAACAATTGCTTGATAGACAAGATTCCGGTGAATTGCTCTCGTCTGCTGAACGAAAAGAGGCTGAAGGGTTAGTTGATTTGGCCGAGTATTTGACTCTCTTGGATCTGCGGGCAAAACGAATCATTCATTAGAATTTATGCGATATGTTCCTGCCCCGCTTCGCGATTTAGTAATCGAAAGAGCGCAAAATAGATGTGAATATTGTGGATTGGCACAGGCTGGGCAAGCGGCAACTTTTCATATAGATCATATCATTCCAATTACAGAAGACGGACAAACAACTGAGGAAAATCTAGCACTAGCTTGTGTCTCGTGCTCGCTTAGAAAAGCTGCTCGCATACTGGTTGTCGATCCTATCAGTGGGCTAGAGGTACCCGTGTTCAATCCTCGAGTTCAATCATGGCAAGATCATTTTCAATGGAGTGATACAACGATAATTGGACTGACTGCTGCTGGTCGTGGGACTATTGAAGCATTGAATATGAACCGACCAATGATTTTGGCGATTCGGGCAGAAGAAAAGATTTTTTTATCGTCATCCTCCTGACTAATACATTGGGCAACACATTTAGAGTATTATTTATCGCCTGTTTGCTTGTTACTGCTTGTTCACAGGGTAATCCTGAAGGGTTGGAAATTTCGGCCGTTCCCACCAACACGCCCATCCCAGCAACGGCCGTTCTAGCAACAGTTCCGCCTACCAAAACTCCACCTTTGGCAGCACCCACGGCCACGATTGAACCCACGGCTACAGCGATGCCACGCGTGACTGTTGTGCCCACTGTTGTTCCTTCGACCACATCCGATCCGTACGCCCCTTATACGATTGATGCCTTGTCGACCAGGAATTATGGCGGTGGGGAGCTGCAAATTGTGGAGACGATAGAGCGCAACGAACAGTTTGCGCGTTATTTAATCAGTTATCCAAGTGACGGCCTGAAAATCAGCGGCTTCATGAATGTGCCCAACGAGGGCAGCAATTTTCCGGTGGTGATCCTACTGCATGGCTACGTCCCGCCCGAAGAGTATGAGACATTGGCCTATACCCAGCGCTATGCCGATGCGCTGGCAGAAGCGGGTTATTTTGTGATTCATCCCAATATGCGTAACTTCCCGCCCTCGGAGGAGGGGCCAGATGATTTCCGCACCGGCCTGGCTGTGGATGTGCTTAATTTGATTGCTATTATTCGCGAGCAGAGCCAGGATCCAGAAGGCCCGCTGCGTCGTGCTAATGCTGAAGATATCAATTTGTGGGGACACAGTATGGGCGGCGGGGTGGCGCTGCGCGTGGCGGTGGTCAATAATGCGGATTACATAAAAACGGCCGTCTTATACGGCGCAATGAGTGGGGATGAGCGGTTGAATTACGGCCGTATCCTGGAGTGGAGCGGGGGCACGCGAGGAGAGTTTGAGCTGGCAGCGCCTGAAGAGACGATGCAGGCTATCGCGCCGATCTATCATCTAGAGCGTATTAACGCCGCCATAGCTGTTCATCACGGGGATGCCGATCAGACAGTGCCGCCGGAATGGTCGGATGATTTATGCCTGCGATTGAAAAGGATTAACCATGATGTGCAGTGCTTTACTTATAATGCAGCGCCGCATACGTTCAATGGCAATTGGGATGACGTGTTTATGGAGCGGGTGGAACGATTTTTCGATGATTATTGAGTAATAATCAATTTTAGACAATCAACGGTATGACAAATATTTGTCAGAAAATCTCACATGGTGGCATTTGATAATAGCCCGATCTTACTATCCAACAATAGCCCGCAAGAGCGATCTTCCGCCAGAATTCTCGTTTTTACTCCAGATAGGTTAGGGATAGATAAGAAGAATCATTTAGCACAGCCATGGCTGAAAGGATTTCCCCTTTAGGCTAACCTCCAGCTTGACGAGAAGTTGTATAATTAAAAATGGTGGAGTTAAGCTTTTTCTTTCCGATAATTTATTTAAATAAAGGAGATTGACATGAAAAAATTGGTCAACGTAAGTGCCATTTTCGGCATAGCTATCCTAGTTTTATTACTGGTATTTGGATCTGCTTTGGCTCAAGAAACTGATGAAATGGAGCCAGCTGGTGAAGGTGAAATGGAGGCGGAGGCTGAAGTTGTTGAGGAAACGCCAAGCGGTACGAATGTCCGTATCGATTTTGAACTCGCTCCTGGTCAATCAGCCAAAAAAGGTCATTACAGCGTACAAGAATTGGGCGGAAGGGAAATTGCATCCTGGTACGCATTAGATGGTTGGCTGGACAGTGGCTGGATTGAGACATATGAACTCTCTTTTGATAGTGTATATGTGCAGGTGCTTTACTATCCAGGTCCTGATACAGAACCGACAGAATTGAGATTATTGAACCCTATACCTGGCAAGGATTATAGCTGGGCGTCTCGGGGCACGGCTCATGCGCTTGAAGTGGCCTGGCCTGACATGCCGGTTGAAGGATTTGACGAAACCCTGGAAGAGTAACTCAATCGAAGTAATCAGCGCAGATAACTGAGTAAAGCGGCGGGCGAATTGCATATTAGCGATTCGACCCGCCGCTTTGTCTTAACGCACAATTGATTATTGAATATTCCAAAGGTCGCCCCTGCCTGTGATCGGCCGTGCCCGCCAACCCACCAACCTGCTCATTGGCAGCGGCCCTTCGACGCTAAGGCTCTCCCTCGGACCGATCACCGGCCGGCTTTTGGCTGAGCTGGTGCAGGAAAAACGGCCGTCTTTGCCCCTGCACCTTTTTCATCTTGAGCGCTTCAGCTAACCTGGAGATGCCACCTTTCCCAAAGCCCCGACGACTAAAGAGTCGAAGACGCCATCGCCGACCTCATAAGCTAACCCCTCAACCACCCTGGGTACGACGCAAAACTGTCCAATCATGTGATAATCGGGACGTAGGTGGTATCCCGTTTGTCGATGTTAGCGTAGTCCGAGATTAAGACTTTTGAGAAGTTTGCCTGGGGATCCACATCGATTAACAACACTTTTTAGCCCAACCGAGCCACTCCAGCACTCAAAGAAATTGCAGTAGAGGTCTTGCCCACGCCCCCCTTTTGCGAAGCTATAGATATCACCATAGATTCCCTTCCGGCTTCCCATTGGCACACAATTGGAACTCTTATTATTGAGTGTTTCATATCATTACAATGGAAAAATACGCCAAAATCCCAGATTAGGATTTTTCGGAGGATATGCAAAATGGCCATATTGACAACTCGATTATAATATGTAAGAGAGCTGTTTTCGTTTTAAGGCGCATATTCTCAGGGGAGCATGGGCAAAGGGAGTCAAAGCAATGAAAAGGCATGCTGTGGTGTTAGTTCTACTGTTTTTGCTGATCGCAGTCGTTCCCACATTTGCAGGCAACGACATTAATTGTAAAGACCAACCGCTGGATGACATCCTAGAATTACAAGTCCCTCCAGGTGATAAAATAGAGGATGTTCCCACAGTCAAGGGTAGCTACCACAACATCATCGTTGACAGCCACTGCTACATCGGGCCGGAAGCGCAGGTCACTGGGAAGATTATTGAGCCCGACGATACAGAATGGACAATCTATGTTGACGCACAAGCCACCGTTAGGGGTCAAATCATAGAGCGAGGCGATGGAGATGTGCGGTTCAATGTTGGCAAAGATGGGGTTTTCAACGGCACCATCAAGGAAGAGGGGTCAGGAAATGTCCATATTTGGGTCGACGGTTTTTTCCGCGGCAGCGTTATGGAAAATGATGATGGCTGGCTCGAAATTGTAGTCTTCGGTTGGCCTGTTTCCAACGGCCCAGGTACTTTCAACGGGAGTGCAGTGGAAAAAGATGGTGGCAATGCCACCCTCATAATCGAGGATCGCGATATTGATGGGACCTATCACGGTACTTTCAAAGAGAAAGGGGATGGTGAGTGCGATATAGATCAGCCGGATGGATCGAACATCACGTGCAAGTAGGGGTTCTAGGCATATCCCCCAATTTTTCCGATTCTGACTGATTCAGATGCTTTATGAGCATTTTGATGGGTTCAACGTGCTCAAAAGTGCCTAAAATCTTCTGGGAAAGCCCATTGGCACACAATTGGAACACGTATTATTGAGTGTTTCATATCGTTACAATGGAAAAATACGCCAAAATCCCAGATTAGGATTTTTCGGGGGATATGCACAAATGGCCATATTAAAAAACGACTCGAAGGAAAAAGGGATCATGGGTTGGTCGTAGATATGCACAGCCAGACGCACTGGGGGAGCGGTGGGCATCTCGATTAACTCCCAGCGGTAGCTGGCCGGTTGACCTCGAAAACCTTCAATTTGATTGTTTTACGTTTACGGTTCACTGCTATTTTTTCTCGAGAGCTTCCTGAGCAGCAGTGAATCCGGGATTCAGATCCAGGGCGCGGCGATAGTCAGCTTTGGCTGCGGCCGTGTCTCCTTGGGCCAGGCGGGCGTGGCCGCGGTAGAGATAAGTCTCCTCAACATCTCGACCGCCAATGATACCTACCATCTTGGGCAAGCCCAATTTACCGGCCCTTTCCTGTGTTGCTCCGGCCCCAATCCAGATAGGTAGGTGTGCTTGCACGGCCGGGGGTTTCTTCCCTGGCAGACTTATTCGGATACAGACAGAACGATCTTACGCCGGCCGGATTCCCTCTGCTGGCTTAGTTCCATCCCTTCATTTACCTGCCCAAGGGGCAGCGTATCGCTGAGAAAGACGTTGACCTGGCCGGCATCAATGAGGCGGGAGATCTCGTTCAAATACTATAGAAATATTTCTTAGTTGCACTTCTGCCAGGCGCTCCTTCTGGCCGCCCATCGGCGGAAGATAGACACGAACAATGCGGTTATCATCAGCGTCCCGCTCCCGGTAAACCAGGCCGGTCTCTTCCATGCACTGAAGCATATCGGTGACGGTTGCGCCCTGAACGTCTAACTGTTGGGCAATCTCCGATTGGCTCATCCTTTCCTGAACGAACAGCTTGCAGAGCAATACTGTCTGCGACCGGTGCATCGCTATCTGATCAAAAAAAGTATCGGATAAACCGCGATATGCCTGGCAACTCTGTGCCAATAACGCCCAATCTTCGACGATTTATATTTCGTCAACTATTTCCGTTGGCTCCAAATAATAGACTGCTGAATATATGACCTGGGGATGCTCATGTCAAGGGGAAATATTGGATATTAATCATAAAGTAAGGTTTTTTATTGTGGAAATCCAATCGATGGGATTAACAAAAATTCTTCCAGGGCGCAGCGGCCCCCCCATTTAGGCCGCCGCCTCGACATGGCGGCAAATCTCCTCGCCCACAGCTCGCGTGCTTGCGGTTCCACCTAAATCTGGGGTCAAGATTTTGCCACTCTTGGTTGTGCGCATAATTGCTTCTTCAATATTCGCCGCCGCCTTTTCCTCGCCCAAAAAATCAAGCATCATGGCACCTGACCAGGTCGTGGCAATCGGATTGGCGATCCCCCTGCCAAAAATATCAGGCGCGGAGCCATGCACCGATTCAAACATAGAGGGGAAACGGCCGTCGACATTAATATTCGCACTTGGCGGCAAGCCCAGACTACCCTGGATGGCGCCGCCCAGATCACTCAATATGTCGGCGAACAAATTAGAAGCGACCACAACATCCAGCGTCTCCGGATGCGTCACAAAACGGGCCGCTATCGCATCCACATGCCATTTTTCATGCTCTACATCGGGGAAGTCGGCCACCACTTCAGTAAAAATCTCATCCCAGAGGACCATGCTGTACTGGCAGGCGTTCGACTTCGTCACGCTTGTGACCTTCTTCTTCTTGCGCCGTTTGCGGGCCAAATCAAAACTGTAGCGAATGACCCGTTCCACGGCAACGCGGGTAAACACACTCGTTTGCAAAGCGACCTCAAACGGCGTCCCGATATCGTCCTGCCGCCTATGCCCGCATATTCGCCCTCCGAGTTTTCGCGTACGCAAATAAAGTCGATATCTTCCGGGCCCTTATCGCGCAGCGGGCTACGCACACCGGGCAGCAGCCGGCAGGGTCGCAGATTGATATATTGTTCAAAGCGTTTGCGAATCGGCAGCAGCAAGCCCCACAGTGTAATATGGTCTGCCAACAAGCTTGGAAAGCCGATCGCACCGAGATAGATGGCGTCATACCCCGCTAATACCTCGAGTGCTTGCGCCGGCATCATGCTGCCGTGCTCCATATAATATTCCGTGCCCCACGGAAATTCATCAAACTGCAGTTCAAAGCCCCCTACCGCCGCTTGCGCGGTCCGCAAAACATCACAACCTACGGGAATAGTCTCTTGACCAATCCCGTCTCCCGCTATAACCGCAATAGAATAATGCTTTGTCACCGGAACCTGAAAATAAGAAAAGCGGATGGCGTATACGAGACAACGGACACCTGACGACAGAAGGACGCAATTTGCTTTGCTCATTTGTCGCTAGTAAAACTCTATCCGGCTACAGGCATCAACTCAACGACATACCGCAATGTCGTCAGTGTCTTGAGTGCGTCGCTTTTGGTCTCCTTTGCTTCGTTTGACAAAGTAATCGCCACCTAATTCCTTAAATGTGGCGTTGGGGTTTTTGATGAGATGATAGACGATAGTCAGGATGGAATGGGCCACAGCCACAGCTGCCGCTTAGCACGACGCCTGGCTCGCAAGCGATGGAATTGGGCGCTAAGATAGGTATCTTTTGTTCGCGAAGCGGCTCACGCAGACTCAGCTAATGCTGTGCGCAACTATTTCTGTGCTTTGCGCGTTTTGCCTGTACGCAGTTTGTCGGCACTGATGTTGTTGCTCGGACAGAGGCAAGCGCAGGAGGCGAGATGTTGTCTGTAGGAAACTGCTCAAACTGTGTCGCCTATTTCGGCCAGTAATACCTCAGCGGTGTGTTCGCCTACACCAGAACGGCCTCCGGGGGGGGGAGAGCGGTGCAGTGAGTTGGTCGATACGCTCATTGAGTTGCTGTAGGCGCGGTTTAACTCGTACACGTGTTGCAGCAATTCCTGTAGCATGAAGCGATGGTGGACGCCACGACCGGTTAAGGCTTCAACGAGCTCCGGTATCTTGCTGCGTAAACGGCTCTTAGCTATCTCAGCGATTTCTGTACTGTCTTGCGTGCCTGCGATTATTGCTTCCAGCATCCGTAGTGCGGATACGCTCTTGATGTCCGTTACCACCGACGACAGTTTGATGTTGGCGTCTTCCAACACTTTCTGTACGAGATTGACCGCCGCACTGCGCTCATTGGTCAACCTCGTGCGATAACGGGTTAAGTAGCGTAAGTCCCGTTGTTCTTCACCGGGAATGAAGCTGTTGTTGAGTAAGCGCATGCGCATCAAGGTGGCTATCCACTCCGCATCTTTGACATCTGTCTTGCGCACGGCACCTGCTTGATATGTTGGGCGTTGACCACCCACACTTCAATCTCGCCTTGCAATATGTTATAGACCGGCTTTTAATAAACGCCGGTGCTCTCCATCGCCGCATGCGTCACGCCCATCTCCAGCAACCAGCTCTTCAACGCTTGCAATGACTTCGTGGTAGTGCCAAATGTCTTAACACCGCGGCGTACTTTCCCTTTTGCGCGGTATGAGCACACACGCGGATGACACTCTTCTTGTGCACATCTAGACCTGCACATTGCTTAAACATCACATCCAACATCGTCTTTATCTCCTACCACCACATAGGCGTACCGGCTTTTGGACACAATCTGTACTGCGTGTTTGACCTACCGGCCTCCACAAACCGTGGTTCGTCTCGGTACGCGAATACAACTCCTTCTCGAGTTCTTAACACCACTGACTTTCAACGATTTCTCTTACTTGTGGTGGTAGTGATAGCATATCATGCTATTTTCATAAGTAGTGGTGCGGCTTTGCCGCATGTTTAACTCCTTCGAAAATGTAGCACAACCTATCCAGGTTGGTGGGCGCAAGCTGGATAGGCTGCGCTACGGAATGTGGTTTTCATTCATGGTGGAGCGCCGCAGCATATTTGTCTCTTTAGCGCAGCGATTCAGCAGCGAAAGCGCCTGCTGCGGCCAGCTCTTCGTCTCGTTCAGCAAGCAGCGCTTCTATCTGGGCCATAACCACCGGCGGCAGCTGCAAGTCACCGGCCGGCGCACTGACCTCAATCTGGTCCGGCCGGCGCGCACCGACAATCGCCGACGTCACTTCCGGGTGCGCCAATACCCAGGCTATCGCCAGGCGAGATAATGGTTGATCAATGCTCGCTGCCACGTCGTGCAGTTTTTCCACAAATGCTACATTGATCTCTGCACGCGGCTCCTGAAAATCGGGATCGCGCCGCCGCCAATCATTCTTGGTCAATGTATCCAGACGCTGACGGCCGAATTTTTCGGTCAGGATCCCAGAACGCAGCGGGCTGTAGGTCACAACACCAATCCCATTGTCAGCACAATAGGGAAGCAATTCCTCTTCCGCTCCGCGCTTGAGCATGCTGTACTCCGGTTGTAAGGATGCAACCGGATGAATGGCTTGAATACGTTTAAGCTGCTCGACAGAAGCGTTGCAGATCCCGGCATAGCGTACTTTGCCTTCCTGCACCAGTTTGGCGATCTCAGTCCATGCCTCCTCCAGATCCTCATCCGGATCAGGCCAGTGAATCTGGTAGAGGTCGATCGTTTCCACACCTAGGCGGCGCAGGCTATCCTCTGCTTCACGGCGTACGCTGTTAGCCTTCAATCTTGGCGTTACATCCCCGGCAGTGTCACCTTCCCATACCAGGCCGCACTTGGTGGCAATAATCACGTCATCACGTCGCCCCGCAACTGCCTTGCCGATCAATTCTTCGGAATAACCCAAACCATAAGCGGCGGCTGAATCCATCCAGTTTATTCCCAGGTCGATCGAGCGCTGGATGGTCGCGATTGATTGCGCATCGTCTTGCGGTCCCCAACCCCAATACCAATTTCCGCCGCCGATGGCCCAGGTTCCTAGACCAACCGTAGTCAAATAAAGTTCGGTATTGCCTAATTGTCTTTTCTGCATAAGTAAAACTCCTTCAATGTTTTATTGCCTCTCCTGCTGATTCAAATAGGACGAGGATTTTAATCAATCGTACAAAACGCGCTGCGTTAAAGGAATGAGATGATCATAGACCAACTTAGCAGTCCACTTAAGCGGCGAATTCCGCGACAATGGTGCAAGGGCTGCCGTCTGATCCGGCGATAAACAAAGGCCAGGCATAAATCCGGCTGGCCTGACCTAGATCAGAATCGATGCGTAGATCCTCGAAAATCAACATGAAACGGCCGTCTTCTCGACCCGCTCCGGTCAAGATCTGGTGTGTTGCGATGGTCGCCTCTATTTTTCCCGGCGCGCCAACAGAAGTTGCGTCAATCGCCACCGCCCGTAAATCAGGAAAGGTTTCCATCAGATAGCGTGCGGCGTCTGGGTGAAGCATCGGGTTCTTCGTCGCATAACGCTGCGGTTCTGCACTGCGCCACTGCGACCATCCCGTGCGCAGCAGCACGAGATCGGCCTTGGCCAAGGGGCCGGCGAAAGATTCTACTTCTTTGAGGTAAATCATCTCATCATCGCTCTTCGGCAATTCCAGAACAAGGGGATTGAAAAATATGAAATGCTCCAGCGCCAGTTGGAAACCGGATGGACCTGATCATTAAAATGTTTCGGCGCATCAAAGTGGGTGCCGGAATGAGAAAACAAAGTCAGAACGGTCGTGTTGGCCATATCCCCCGCGGCGATCGACGAAGCAGCCTTCGTCTGCGCTGCTGGCGGATTGCCAGGCCACACCGGTGCGTCATTCGTCATAGGATAAGAAAGAAGACGAAATTCAGTCATTAAGATATACTCTTTTATGCTTTATCTACAGATCCAAACAGACGCAGCTTATCCGCCACAACCTGTGTCATTGCCTCAACGGCCCTTAAGCAGATCCACCAGGTCTGGCGGTGGGTCCTGCGTAAAGCGTTCGCGCATCGAACCCAGGAAAGCTTGCGAATCTCCGTATTGACATTCAGCTTGACAATACCGCGCGCAATCGCCTCTTGCACCATCCCGTCCGGCAAACCGGACGCGCCATGCAGCACCAGGGGCACATCGACCAGTTCGTCGATCAAGGCCAGCCGCGCAAAATCAAGGTTTGGTTCGCGATGGTAACGGCCGTGAACATTGCCAATACAGACTGCGAGGGCGTCTATCCCAGTTTGCTGCACGAAATGAAAGGGCCTGATCAGGATCGGTGAAGCGCGCTTCAAACTCGGATACGGTTAAGCCATCCTCGGTCCCACTGATCCGGCCCAATTCCGCCTCCACCGCCACGCCATGCTGGTGGGCAAAAGCGACCATCTCGCGTGTGAAGGTTACATTCTGATCATAGTCAAGATGGGATCCATCAGCCATCACCGAGGAAAATCCGGTCGCAACGGCTGTCTCGATAGCAGATTCGGAGACAGAATGATCCAGGTGCACCGCCATCGGCACACTGGCTTCCCTGGCCACCGTCAGACAGAGGGCCACAAGGGCCGGTCCTGCATACGACAACGCGGCTGGATGAATTTGCAGCATCGCCGGGCTGTTATTTTGTTCAGCCGCGTTTACAACCGCTCGCGCTCCTTCAAGATTATAAACATTGAACGCCCCAATCGCGTAGCCACCTCGCTGGGCAGCGAGGAGAAGATCATTGGTTGGCACAAGCATGGACGTTGCTGCTCCTTTATTCAGTTTGCCTCAAAGAATTTTGAATGTTGGCAACCGCCTCTGGCCCACCAACATTTCCTGGGAAAACAATATACGTCAGCCCTGGGAAACGGCTCTCTTCCTTCGTCTGCCACACCGGCACACCACAAAGGATCTGTCCTATAACCATCGCCCGTTTCACCCCTAACCCTTTGACCGCCACATCACTCGAGGTGATCCCACCTTTGGCCACCAGGTAACGGGGTCTACAGAAATGCCACGCACAATGGCGACCAGCGCCGCGGATACTCGCTGTCCAATAAGCAAACTTTGCGCTGCATCATCGCCCGTGATCAAGCGGCGGCTGGTGTAAAAGGCGACATCATCACCATTGCCCAAAAACGTGTCTGCCGCGGCGATCACATGTTTAATCTCCGCCGCGCGCTCAGGTTCAGTCAACAATCTGTTTACATCAATTTCCACGGCCGAAAACGGCAGAAGCGAGCAGGTGTGACACCTGCATTGTCGTTTTTGGCACATAGGAGCCAATAACAAAGAGTCCGCCCCCTTCCTGTGGCAGGTTAAGCTCCTCAAACGTCAGCAGCGGTCGCGGTGGAATGCCGGCCCGTACCGGTATAAATGAAGCGGCGGTGCGGTGCAAATATTTGCGGCCTAAAGCCCGCGCTTCAAGCAGTCCTGAGGTAAACACATTCAAATCCTGCATACTCACTGCATTAACAACGCATACCACCCCTGGTCGCAGGTTGAGCAACCGCTCCTTAACCCGTTGCGGACCGCCAAGGCGAATATCCTCCAGCGAGATCGCAGCCACCTCATCCGCCGCTATGCGACCTTCCGTTTTCTCCGCAACCCACTGTCGCAAATCAGAAGCATGAAAACCAAATGTCGCATCCTGGGCGAATTGCGTTTCTCCTACGGGGATCAAAAACTCACCTTCCGCGACATAATGAACATTCCCAATTGTGTAACGTCCATCCTGCAAAAAGTAGGGGATCAAGGTCCAGGCATCGAAACGCTGTTGTAGACCCTCCGCCAACGCTTCCACCTCACCCGGAAAGTGGCCGCGTAAAGTTGAATCACCGCGGCTGATGACTACAAAACGGCTACCAGTTTTCAAGGCTGCTTCAACCAGATTACGGCCGATTTCAATATTTAACGCCTTTGCCTCGGGCAGAAGCAAACTGCGGCTGTTTGTCAGCAAGAAAAAGGCCGGCAAATCAGTCTCAAACTCAGCGGCACAAAGCCTCGACAGACCATTCTGTAAGCACCGGAACAGCATGCACGGTCTGCGTGCCTGTTGGATCATCATCCAACACGACAACTTTTTCGCCGGCCGCTTTTACCCGTGCTTGCACTTGGGGGAGGCTTGCCGGCCATTGGGGGGCAATTGTGCGACTGCAGCCTCGAACGTAACCGCCTCAGCGTTCATTTCTTTTCCCCCTTGGAAGGAGAACACAAAAACGCTCACTATGGACTGGCGCCATTCACTGTTGACAACTGAACTTAAAAATGCCTCGTTCAATTGGCCACATTAACGTTGATTGCCTGCTTTCAAAAAAGAGTGTGGTCATCTCATTCAGTCAATGTGAGCGAGTCGCCAACACCCCAGTTTGATTAAAAACAATGAGCCGCTAGGCAGAAGGAGCCAACTACTTACGTTGTTCTTTGATGATATCCAATACCTGCCTCCAACTGTTGGTGAAAGCGCTTTTGAATAACTGTACCGGTCCAAAATCTTCAAATTCCTCAACACTCAAGCCATCTTCGAGATAGCCGCGTTTGAAATCGGGAAGTTTTTCCATCAACTCGTCGATCACTTTGTGGGGAACCGGATTGAACAACCGGTACATGACCGGAGGGTTCTGCTCCACCAGTTTGTCGGCTGTCCCTTGCCAGTTGATCGTAACGACTACCCGGCCTCCGACCATTTCAGTAAAGTGATGTAGACCACGCGCGCCGCCGCCAATAAAGGTGCATTTGTAAGCGCGTTCCGTCATGATGTTATAAACTTTGCGCGCCACAGCTAACCCTGCCTGATGAAGCACATCCGGTGAAATTTGCACATCATTCTCTTTGACGTAATTCCGCAGATAATCATCGTAAATTCCGGCGATGTGGGACATATATATCATTGGATATTTCCCGGATTCCCGCGCGACTTTTTCATAAGTTTCAGCCAGGGTCACCATTTGGCTGACCCCGAATATTTCAGTGGAATTTATCGGAACATTTTGTGGAACTAAGTGCTCAATAGCTTCCAGTCCTGGTTCTGTGACGGGAATTTTGCAGCAGATATTGGGAGAAACTTTTCGGTTATCGAGAGCCTGTTCAATAATATCCTGGGCATTATCATCGGCAAGTGGATCGCCTTGGATGCTGACCCAGCCGTGCGTTCCTTTGCTCTGCTCAAATAAAGGCATAAATTTCTCGGCGACCGGCTTGACCATGCGCGCTTGAAATTCAATCGCTGCTTGGCGGTCATCGTCAATATTCCTTTAATACTTCAGCTAATATTTTTTTTGTGTAATCGCCTTCTTCCGGGTGAACCAACATTTTTTGCGTGTATGATGGGTTGTTGGTGCAACCTAACGCGCCATGTTCAAGGGCTAAATCCGCTTGCTTGCGGGTTGGGTTATTGATCCAGAACATCGTAGGCGATTGATTTGTAACTCGATGAAAATAAGTTTTATTCATTTTTTCCTCTGTTTTGACAGAATTTATTTTTATCCCGTCCTCAAAAGATGTCCCCCCTGAGGATTGGTGAAACCGTTCGATTTACCTCATTACAACAGACTATAATTGATCAATGCTCGACCGGGTTGAAGATGTAAAGTTGAGAACCCCCGTTTTGTGCTCGCGTTCGCGCAAGTTAAAATCCTTTAGATTCATTCAAAATCAAGGTGGCGAAGTCTTCTGACTTCACCACCTTAAACTCAAGAGTTATAAACGAACCCTAAAGAACACGGAAGAACGTGCATCCTTGAGAAGGAAGCAAACTCACTTTAACGATATATTAAATCGCCGAATAGCCGCCATCAACCTGGAGATTGGCTCCCGTCACGAACGAAGATCTATCTGAAAGCATAAATACAATCGGATCCGCAATCTCAACTGGGTCGGCCATTCGGCCGATGGGATGCCCAGCAAGAATACGCTTTTCAGCTTGATCCGGATCGCTTTGGCTATCTAAATAAATTTGCACGAACTCGCCTGCAACTGAGCCAGGGCCAATTGTATTGCAACGGATATTTTCTTTGGCATAATCAATGGCAATCTGGCGCGTAAGCTGGAAAACGCCGCCTTTGGCTGCACAATAAACAGTTTGTTCAGGCATGCCCACCACCGCTGAAATGGAACCGATGTTAACGATAGAGCCGCCGCCGCCTTGCGCCTGAAACTGACGAATGGCGTGTTTACAGCCGTAGAAAACGCCGGTCAGATTAACGCCAATCACTTTAGCCCATTCTTCGGCGGTAATATCAGCCGCTTTTTTCACCACAATCGTCGCCGCATTATTGACGATACCATCAAGTTTGCCGTAGGTATCAACAGCAAATTTGACCATGGCGGCAACAGACGTTTCATCAGAAACATCTGCTTCAAAAAAACTAGCCTCTCCGCCATCCTTGCGGATCTTTTCTACGACAGCATTGCCCCAATCAGTTTGAATATCAGCGACGACAACTTTAGCGCCATGACGCGCACATACTTCGGCTGTTGTTGCACCTATACCACGTCCGGCGCCTGTAATAATGACGACTTTTTCTTGTAAATCCATGTTGAAATCTCCTTTTTCATCTTGTAATAATTTAACGTTGTCTCTAATAAAATTTGTTTTTACTCGCTGACACGAGCCCTGGCGCCACATGTCCATCGTTACCGCCAGAATAATGATCGAACCACTGAATACTTGCTGCCAATAAGCCGAAACACCTAGAAGAATCAACCCATTGGTGATTAGCCCAAGCAGGGTGGCTCCGAGTAGCGTTCCTAAGATGCTCCCTTCCCCACCGAATAGGCTGGCGCCGCCAATGATGACCGCGCCAATAGCCGTCAACTCATAACCTACTCCTGCTGCTGGCTGGGCCGCATTCATGCGAGCGGTTTCAATAACAGCTTCAGTGGCCGCCAATGCTGAACAGAGTGTAAAGACCAATAGTTTGATCTTGTTGACGTTAATACCAGATAACAATGCCGCTTCCGAGTTGCTGCCAGTGAAGTAGATATGGCGTCCTGTTTTCGTTCGGCTTAGGAAGATATGGACGACAATAGCAATCACGATTAAAATGATCACTACCGGGAGGGGCACGCCTAGCCAATATCCCTGACCTAATTTCAAGTATGTAGACGGCAATCCGCTGATTGACGATCCCTTAGTGATGACCAGGGCAAATCCGCGCGCAACCCCCATCATACCTAGCGTAACAACGAATGAGGGTACGCCAGTCTTGATCAACCGGACCGTTGAGAAAACCAACCAAAGCCCCAACAATCAATCCGGCTAAAATAGCCACAGGGAAAGGAATGCCTACTTTGACGATTAGAACCCAGTGACAACGGTAACTAGCGCCACGACGGATCCTACGGAAAGATCGATGTCGCCCAATAAAATCACCATCGTCATTCCCACAGCAATGATCGCCGTGAGGCTGATCTGGCGGGCCAGAATGGATAGATTGCCTATTGTTAAAAGGTTGTTGTGCTAAATGACAAGTAAGCGCCGGCAATCAGTAGCACCAGGGCGATGCCCGCCTCTCGGCTTCTGATCACACGCCATCCCCGAGCTGTCACTTTCTCAATGAATGATAAGCTATTGATTGGTTCTGAAATAGATACTGCACTTGGTTTTTGTTTTGACATTGTTTAAGCGCCTCCCGATGTACCCGTAGCCAGGGCCATAATTTTTTCTTCATTTGCTACACGGCCGTCAAGGTTACCGGCATATTTGCCTTCACGCATCACCACGATCCGATCGCTTAGGGCCAGGACTTCAGGCAACTCAGAAGAAATCATAATGATAGCCATTCCCTGTTGAACCATTTCGTGCATAAGCGCATAAATTTCTGCCTTGGCTCCCACATCCACACCCCGGGTTGGCTCGTCCAAAATAAACACTTTAGGTTGTGCGGCCATCCATTTGGCTAAGACCACTTTTTGTTGATTGCCGCCGCTCAGGTTTCGGGCATGCTGTTCCATTGATGGCGTGCGGATGCCAAGCACTTGATATATTTCTCAGCCACTTTCGGTCTTGATCTTGCGTTGTATAAATCCAATATTGGAAATCTTATCGTTAATGGCGGCTGAAATATTCTGAGCGACCGGCTTCCCAGAAACAACCCTTAGATTTTCGATCTTCAGGAACATAGCCAAGTCCGGCCGCAATCGCCTCTTGTGGCGATGTGATATTTACTGACTGGCCATCAACAACTATCTCGCCCTATTTTTTGTACGGAACCAAAAAGCGTGAGAGCTAATTCGGTTCGCCCGGCGCCAATAAGCCCGGAAAGCCCCAATATTTCCCCAGAACGAACTTGAAGGCTGACCCCATTCAGATCGCGCAATTCAAGGCTGGTTCGCCAGATCATATTTCTCCCCGATGGCCGTACAGGTCTTCCAGATCGCGACCGACCATCATGGACACAATATGTTCAGGATCGGTCTCGGATGTTTTTTCCACGCCAATGAGACGGCCGTCACGCAAGACGGTAATTCGGTCGCTAAGGCGAAAGATTTCATCCATGCGATGAGAAATATATACAATCCCTTTTCCCCGTTGCCGCAATCTATCAATAAGCCGCAGCAATACTTCAACCTCGTTTTCATATGTGACGATGTTGTTGGCAACGAGGATGTCGGCTCATCCATGACAAGAATTTTGGCATCGGTAGAGAGCGCCCGGCAATTTCAACCATTTGCTTATGGGCAATACTTAGCCGTCGCACTTCCATACGAGGATTTACGTCAATATGAAGTTCGTCCAGCAACGCCTGTGCCTGACGATACATCGCCTAAAGTCCACTGTCCTATTCGAGTACTGGAACTCACGGCCTACGAAGATATTTTCGGCAACACTAAGCTGTTCGGCTAACTCCAACTCCTGGTAGATGACGGCAACCCCCAACTTTTGGGCATCCTTGGGCGTTTCAATGTTTACTTCATCACCCGTAATTTCTATGGTGCCCTTGTCGGCCGGTTGGGCACCGGCCAGGATTTTGATGAGGGTCGATTTTCCAGCCCCATTTTCACCGACGAGAGCCATGACTTCGCCGGCCTGGAGCTGGAAGTCGACATTGTCCAGCGCTTTTACACCGGGAAAGGTTTTGCTGATGCCCTGCATCGATAGGAGCAGCGAATTTTCCATGCGCCTTTGCCCTCCAATTATTTTGATGGTAGTCTATTGTGTCGTGGTCCGCGCGAGTGAGACACGCGGACCACGTTTTGAAGAAGGAACTCGGTGACTGTGAATTTAGCAGTCGCCGGGTTTCTTGCCTTTAGTGGTGCGTTGCCAGGAATTCCTCCAGCGTTTCGGGGTAGACCGACTCGACACCGGTGTCAACGAATTCCTCGGGAACTGTACCGCCGTTATGCAGATCTTGCAGCATTTCCAAGGTCATCTGGGTCATGCCGTAGGGGCGCTGTGAGATGAGCACCTGGGCGCAGCCTTCTTGCATGGCCTCAATGCCTTGCGGTACGACGTCAAAGCCGACAACGGCGACGTCGCCACATTTTCCGGCTTGTTTGACGGCGCCGGATGCGCCAGGAACGCCAGACCCAGTGACGCCATAGAAGGCGCCAGGTCAGGATGGGCCTGTAATAAGGCCTCTGCCTTGGATAAGGCGGTGGCGACGGAATCTTCCGTTGGCTCTGTAGCTACAATCTCGATATTCGGATATTCCGCTATGGCTTTCTCAAAGCCTTCAACGCGTTCAATGGCGTTGGCGGCGGTCAAGCTGCCATGCAGAATGGCGATTTTGCCCTCTTCGCCAATGGCTTTGGCCAGCTCATGACCGGCGGTCTCACCGGCGGAAACGTTGTTGGTACCAACGTAAGCGAGGCGCACACTGTCGGGGGCGTCAGCGTCCCAGGCGAGGACGGGGATCCCAGCGTCGGTGGCGGTCTTGATGGCGGCTTCAACAGTGGCGGGATCGTTGGGTGAGACGGCGATGCCGGCTGGTTTGCGGGCGATGACCGATTCAAAAATGGCAACTTGCTTGGCGGCATCGGCGGTGTCGGGTCCGAGGAATTCGGCCTGCACGCCCATTTCTTTCGCTTTATCTTCCATGCCAATCCGGCACTCATCCCAATAGGGGTTGTCGAGGGATTTGGGCAGGAAGACGTAGAGTTCTTCTGCGGGTGCTTCGGCCTCTGCAGGTGCTTCGGCCTCTGCGGGTGCTTCGGCCTCTGCAGGTGCTTCGGCCTCTGCGGGTGCTTCGGCTGCAGAGCCACCACAGGCAACAAGTAGTGAGAGGAGTAATACGAACGAGAGTAGGATTAATAGTTTTTTCATTGTTCCTTCACCTCCAAGATGGTTAGGGTTAATAGGCTGACAAATCTTTCTTGAGCGAGTTGTAGGTTGCGGGTGAACTTGTAACTTAATTCTTGCAACTTACTGTACCGTTTCACTTCTCTATTGGGTTCGAATCTATAGTTACCTCCTTGCTCCCTTTGGCTCATCTGTCCGCGCTCAGGCGAGTGTATCGAGATAATCCTTGACGCTTTGCACGCCGAGTGTGGGGCTGGTAAATACTTCTAGGCCAGTCTCGTCTGAAAGCATGGGCGCTAGGCGGGTCATCGATGCCTGGGCTAAGACGAGGATATCAACTTTGGGGGCGAGATTTTGAGCGCTGGCCAGCACCATCTGGTCATGTCCCTCCGTGTCGCCGGACATGAGTTTATCAAAAGCGCCTTTGCTCAATCCACGATAGATGGTCAGGCTCTTGCCTAACGTGGCCGCTTTTTCTTCGATAAGAGCAATGGTGGGATCTAAAGTGGTAGGCACAGTAGCCAAAACGCCGATAGCGCTCGCTTTGGTGGCAGCTTCCAGGGCCATGGCATCGTCTATCTTGATGATGGGGATGCCGACGGCCTCGCGTGCAGCGTCGATGGTCGGGCCTAATGAGGAACAGGCGGAAAAGATGACATCCGCTCCGGAAGCCTCGGCGGCTTCGGCCATGTGGGTCATGCGTGCCTGGGCGCCGGCGGTGATGCCTTCGCGCTGCACATCGGCCAAGATCTTGCTGTCGATGAAGTCGACGATTTCGGCGTCGGGCAGCAGTTCGGCGAATAGGTCAGATATCATGGGCACGACGTTTATAAATACCATACTGGTATGCAGAATAGCGACTCTTTGGGTCATGGGTTTGCTCCTTGGCTGTTGTTTATTTCTTCTAGTTCGCGCATCAGGTTGGCAAAGGCATCATGCATGGCGCTGTGCGCGGCTGCTTCGTCATGCGCGGCGATGGCGGCGAATACTTTTTCGTGGCGGGCCTGGGCGACGGGCAGGTGTCCCGGTAAGCGGTGAATGACCTGCCGGGCGTCGGTTTCAGGGTTGATGATGAGGTCGAGTGCATGGTATAGATGAGGGTTGGCGGATAACCGGGCGACGATGGAATGGAATTCGATGTCGAGAGCGATGAAGGTTAGGATGTTGCCGTCGCCAGCCACCTGCCCTGATTCGTCGAGGTTGCGGCGCAGTTCGGCGAGCTGTACGGTCGTGACGCGCTGGGCGGCAAGGGCGGCGCAGGCAGGCTCAATGACCATGCGCGCTTCATAGAAGGCCTTGACTTTGGCCTGGTTATCGTGCAGCCA
Source organism: uncultured Chloroflexia bacterium (assembly GCA_963736615.1). Classification (GTDB taxonomy): domain Bacteria; phylum Chloroflexota; class Anaerolineae; order Promineifilales; family Promineifilaceae; genus JAACFF01. The sequence goes on from CAVTPP010000006.1 coordinate 180,971, forward strand.
GGCAATAGGGGCAAGATATTGGTTGGCGAGGGTGGCAACGTAGGTGCCACGGCCGTGTTGGGTGTCGACGAGTCCCCTGGTTTCGAGGTTTTGTAATGCCTGGCGCAATATGGGGCGGCTGACGCCAAGATCCTGGCTTAGTTTTCGTTCGGAGGGCAGCTTTTGGCCTGGTTGATACTGGCCCCCTTTGATGGCCAGCTCTATTTGCCAGACGATGGCATCGCTGAGGTGGGATTTGGGGACGGTTCGCAGCAATGTCGGGACCATCAAGAAAGGCTCCATCCGTGAAAGCTAAAAAAGTGCTAAAGTGGTAAATTAAATTTACCACTTAAATTATATTCTTTTATTGCAGCGGGAAATAGTGATAAATGTCACCTTAAAACCATGACATTTGTCTGGCGGAGCATGACAAATAGTGGATGTAGTTGTATCGAACTGTCGGTTCAACCGGATAATCTAAATTATTTTGCAAATCTTTGCAGCAGAACCATAATTTCTCTGTCTGATTCTCTAAAACCTCTTTTATTTTGTGCTGCTGGTTCATGTGTAAATGACCCGACGCCCAATAGACGACTATCAAAGTCACCTAATTATCTTGTTGAGAAAATTCTTAATCTACTTCGGTCAATTTTGAATTCCCAGGGCTTCAACTGCTGCCGTGAACCCAGGTCTCAGTTCCAGAGCGCGGCGATAGTCGGCTTTTGCTGCGGCGGGGTCGCCTTGGGCCATGTAGGCGTGGCCGCGGTAGAGATAGGTTTCTTCCACATCACGCCCGCCGGCGTTTTCCAGAACAGCGGCAGTGAGGGTCATGACTTCTTCTACTCGACCGGCAGCGAGGTACGCTTCGTAGATTTCAAATTGGTACCAGAGCATGCGCGGGGGAAGACCGCGAAGGCGTGATTGATCAAAGGCTGTGGCGGCAGCGTTGGTTAGACGAGGATCGGCCGATCAGTTGGCCGAGGTTTGTTAGACTGCTGCCCAGGTTGAACCAGGCGAAGGCGTTCTGCGGATCTTGTTCGATGTCTGCCTGGGCCTGGGTGATGGTTTGCTGCCACATCGTTTGTTCGTCGTTGAAGGTGGGGCCGGTGATCTCACGCAATGTTTGCTCTTGTTCTGGCTCGTAGACGATATAGAAGGTGTGGTTGAACTGCTGCCAGCCGGTTTCGATCTCTTCGTAGCTGTATGAACGGCCGTTACTGTCCCACGGTCCTAAGTAGGTGTCCATGGTGATGAACGCTTGTGCCTTATCATCATAGCCGAAGAGGGTCAGATAATGACCCATCCAGCCCTGCCACTCGTCCGGTTCGTATCCTTTTTCGATGACCACGGGGAAGCCGGCGGCAATCAGTTGTTTGGCTAAGTCGAGGCTGCCGCCGCGGAAGAGGGCGGCGCGTAACTCCGTATACTCATTCGTATAGTCAACAAGTTCCTCTGGTGATACATTGCGGTCGTCGTAGTGGGGTTTGACTACCTGGGCTACGTCGAATTGGGTCTGCTGCAGACCATAATAGTTGAGGTTGATGCTCAGGGTGGCCGGGCCGCAGTTGTTTAGTTTTTGGGGCACGATTTCCAGGCCCTCTAGTTTGGTTTGGGGTGGGTAGGGAGGTGTTAGGGGAGTGGCGAGTGGTGAGTGGCGGGTGGCGGGTTCGACAGGTTCGGCTTCGACAAGCTCGGCTTCGACAGGCTCAGCCGCCTGGGTGGGAGTGGCGGGTGGCGGGTGGCGGGTGGCGGGGTCGGCTTCGACAGGCACGGCTTCGACAGGCTCAGCCTTCGGGGTTGGAGTGGCGAGCTTGGCTTCGACAGGCTCAGCCTCCGGGGAGGGAGTGGCAGGCTCAACTTGGACAGACTCAACTTCGACAGGCTCAGTTTTCGGGACTGGGGATTGGTTAATCTCGTTTATGATGGTTTCGACCCCGGCGGGGGTCGCTGCTGGTGGGGGGAGGGCTGCGGGCAGCGGGGTGGTTACGGCGCGTAGGAATTGTTCCGGCAGACGGCCGCGGACTTGGCCTGGTAGGGCTTCAACGGCCGTTGGCAGGAACCAGGCGGCCAGTGAGCCAATCAGGATGAGCAAGGCCAGGATGACCAGGGCGGTTTTCAGCAGCTTATTCACGGCCTCTATTATACACGCTGGTGAAACCAAAAGCGCCGCGCAAATAAGCGCGGCGCTCAATGGAGGGGGAGAAAAGAGGAAAAAGCTGTGAGCTTTTCATGCGGATGGAAATATATCCGTTCTTCTCCCTATCTGTGTATACAAAAATAGAGTGATAAGCAGCCCTAGCCTACTATTTGTTGCAGTTGGGCCAGCTCTTGGATTTCGTATGTTGGTTTGAGGTCGAGAGTTGAGACCTTGCGTTTGGGATTGTACCAGCAGGTATCGATGCCGTAATCATGGCCGCCGCTAATGTCGGAACTAAGGCTGTCGCCGATGATTAGGACGGCCTCCTTATCGGGCCAACCCATGGCTTCGAAGGCGGCATCAAATATTTTTGGGTGCGGCTTGGCGGCGCCGACTTCACCGGAGATGATGACGATGGGGAAGTATTGTTTGATGGTTGAGGCGGCGAGGCGGGGACGCTGGACATCGGCGATGCCGTTGGTGATGAGCAGGAGGTTGAAACGGCCGTCTAATGATGCTAAGAGCGGCTCGGCCCCGTCTAACAGGTAGCTTCCGCGACCAAGGTGCGCCAGATAAACATCGCTGAAGGACTGCCCATCTACTTCCAAGTTTAGGATCTCAAATAGACGCTCGAAACGCAGTGTGCGTAATTCCAACTGCGTGATCAAACCTTGTTCGAACTCCAACCAGGTCTGGGCGTTGACCTCGTGATAAGTGTCGCTAATACGGCCGTTATAGGGCAGCCCGAAATCGGCGAAAGCGCAGGCCAAAGCGGCTGATTCAGCTTTGTCAAAGTCGAATAAAGTTTCATCAGCATCGAAAAGCAACCATTCATATTTCATGCGCGAATTGTACCCCAATTAAGAACACTGGTTTAGGTATGTAAGATGCTGGGAAATTGGGGAAATATTGAGCTTTTATTTGACCCGATACCCGGTTTCTGACCGGACAGTAACAGCGGTTGCCAACGGGCGGCAAAGGGGTAAAATCCACAATTGATTACTATTTACCTATTAAGACTTTTAGGTCTTTTGGGCGGTTTAAAAGTTACCACTACAATGAAAAGTTAGGCATTTTCAGATGCCGGTTGTGGGGGACATATGCGCATCTGAGGATGCGCACTAATCACGGGAGACCGGTTCACTAATAGACCTGGATGGTTTTGAAACAAATTTGAGTAGAAAAGGATAAAACAATGAGTAAATTAGGAGATATGATTCCTGCCGGTGTGATCACTGGTGATGATGTACAAAAGGTGTTTGCTTATGCCAAGGCAAATCAATTCGCTCTGCCCGCGGCCAATACGATTGGCACGGACAGCGTTAATTCGGTGATGGAATCGGCCGTTGAAGCCAACGGGCCGGTTATCTTGCAGTTGTCCAGCGGGGGCGCGCAGTTCTATGCCGGCAAGGGCTTGAGCAATGATAATATGGCCTGTTCTGTAGCTGGCGCTGCGGCAGCGGCGCACCACGTTCATTACCTTGCCGCGAAATATGGCGCACGCGTCATGCTGCACACCGACCACTGCCCGCGCAGCCGCCTGGCTTGGGTTGATGGTCTGCTTGACGAGGGCGAAGCGTATTATAAAGCGAACGGCATTCCCTTGTTCAGTTCGCATATGATTGACCTTTCGACCGAACCCATCGAGAAGAATATTGACACTTGCAAGCGCTATTTGGAGCGTATGAGCAAACTGGATATGACCCTGGAATTTGAGTTAGGCATCACCGGCGGCGAAGAAGATGGCATCGACCATTCCGGTGTTGAAAGCTCGCGTCTATATACCCGACCGGAAGAAGTTGCTTACGCATACGAAGAGCTGATGAAAGTCAGCCCACGGTTTACTGTGGCCGCTTCGTTCGGTAATGTGCATGGTGTTTATAAGCCGGGCAATGTCAAATTGCAGCCCAAGATTTTACGCGACTCGCAGTTGTATGTGCAGGAAAAATATGGCACCGCTGACAAGCCGATTGACTTCGTCTTCCATGGCGGATCCGGTTCCTCTCCTGACGAGATCCAGGAAGCGATCTCGTACGGTGCGATCAAAATGAATATCGACACCGACCTGCAGTGGGCTTTCTGGAATGGTGTTCATGGTTTTTACAAAGCCAATGAAGCGTATTTGCAGACCCAATTGGGCAACCCGGAAGGACCGGAAGCGCCGAATAAGAAATATTATGATCCCCGCGGCTGGCTGCGGGCCGGGGAAGATACCTTCCGCGCGCGTATGCTGCAGGCGTTTGATGAACTGAATTGTACGAATACTTTAGGGTAGTTGTTTTTTAGTTGCCAGGCACTTTAGAAAGTGCCTGCCTTCTGCAATTATAAAGATGCCAACTTTCGGAAAAGTTGGCATCTTTTTTATTCCTCAATAACGATCGTCGATTGGCGCTGCCTGTTGACGATCAATTGGGTGACGTCGGGCCGGGAATAATGTCCGGCGGGGTCGAAGTTTTGTCGTTCTTCGCGAACGCGGCGGTGATCGATTTTGGCTGTACGGATGGTTTCTTGATCGGTGATGGGTTCGATGATCCATTCACCATCGGGTCCGGCGAGGCAGGAGCCGCCATTGGCCAGAACAGGTGGGCAGTCAGCCAGAATTGCCTCCAGGTGGGGTGTATCTTGTGGGAAATCTTCACGGCGCATGATGCCGGAGACGGACAAGACATAGGATCGCCCTTCTTTGGCCATGAAGCGGGTGATGTCGTGGGTGTTATGGGCACTGCCAGGCCAGAGGGCGATGTGCAGATCTTCGCCCTGGGCGTAGAGTGCGGCACGAGGGAGAGGCATCCAGTTTTCCCAACAATTTAGGCCGCCAACGGTGAATTTGCCCAAGGGTTGTGTGCGCAGACCGTGGCCATCACCGGGTGACCAGGTGAGCCGTTCTTCGTAGGTGGGCATGAGTTTGCGGTGCACATGGCCTATTTTGCCTTCTGGGGTGAGGTAGACCAATGAGGCGTAAAGACTGTGTCCGCCGCGGTCAGACGGCCGTTCTACACAACCGATGACGATGGCCATTTCATTCTGTCCAGCGATTTCCGTAAATGGTTCCAGGTGCCCGGCCTCAATCTGTACAGCTTGATCGAGATAATGAGCATGGATTTCTTTTTGCAGAGCGGAGTTGAAGCGCGCGCCGTCGGTGCGTTCGATCCAGAAGGGGTAGCCAGGAATGAGGGCTTCGCCGAAAGCGACGAGATCACAGCCGAGAACGGCCGTTTCTTGCGCTTTGGCTGCGGCCTTCTCAATAGTGCGCTGGCGATCCAACCAAATTGGTGCCATTTGCACGAGTCCGATTTGTATGAAATCGGTATCTTGTGTCATAAGTTCTCACCTTAGAATTTGTAAAATAGGTATGCCTATCTTAACACAGTACTAGCGGTGAGTTGAGAATCGCCCATCCGACCATATATTTATCACTCACTCGGTGTAATTAGGAAAGGTGATTATTATTTGCTCCCGGGTTATTCGAATATTGTAAAAAATAAATCGTGTACAATAGAGCGTGATATAGTAAATATTTCGCTCGGGATTTCCCAAAATCTCGCTAGAGTCTGAAATAGGCCCAACCTGTCTTAACTCTACACGATTAATAAATTGCGATTTGATTAAGGGTGTGTTTCAAACGAGTTGGAGTGATCTCCATCTGTAGCTCGATTTGCCAAATCGAGAGGCGATTTAGGCAAATCGCCCTACAGTTTTTACTTAGATGAAACACACCCTTTGATTAATCAATATACTTTGGAGGTAAATATCATGAAAGTTGATGTTCGTTATCGTCCGGCTTTTGCATTGGCCATGGTCACTCTGGAACCTGGAGAGGATGTACAGGTTGAAGGGGGTGCGATGGTCGGCATGTCGGCCAATATTGAGATGGAGACAGGGGCGAAGGGTGGATTTCTCAAATCACTCGGCCGCAAGATGTTTGGCGGTGAGAGCTTCTTCTTGAATACATATACAGGTGTGAAAGAAGGAGATTCGGTTGCTTTAGCGCCACCTTTGCCAGGTGATATTGAAGTTATTGATTTGCAAGGCGAAACCCTGATGGTGCAATCAGGTGCTTATCTCGCTTCGTCAGAAGGGATTAATGTCGAAACGAAGTGGTCTGGCGCTAAGACCTTCTTCGGCAGCGAGGGTTTGATCATGCTGCGGATCAGCGGCACGGGCACTTTGATTGTCAGCAGTTATGGCGCTATCCACAGCATCTCGCTGGCTGAGGGTCAGAAATATGTCGTCGACACGGGCCATTTAGTTACATTTGAGGAACATCTGCATTTCGACTTAAAGAAAGTAGCCGGATGGAAAAGCACCTTGTTTAGTGGTGAAGGATTGGTGATGGAGTTGACCGGACCAGGGAATTTAACGTTACAGAGTCGCAGCCAGGATTCGTTCTTGTCGTGGTTAATTCCCCGTATTCCAGAGAAAACGACTTACTCGTCCTCGAACAATTAAGGGTTTGGTCGGAGTAATCACTTTAGCGGGCCGGGCGGCTGTTAAATATTTGCTAATTAATCGTATATCGTTGTAAGGGCAGTGCCTTGTGCCTGCCCTCTGGGGGCGACCACAAGGGTACGCTCCTACTTTGGCAAAAAAAAGGCGAATCGCTTGCTTGAGCGATTCGCCTTTTTGTTTGGGGTGGTGAAAGCCTGGAATGGCTTTAGATTGTAACCGGCTTTTCTTTTGGTTGGGCCAATTGACCCATCATGTGCGCCGAGGCGAGTTGGGCCCACCAGGCGGTAAAGAAAATACCGACAAAGCAGAGCAGCATGCCAAAGGAGGCGATGAAGCCCAGGATGAAAATAATCATCAATAGGACGATTATATAATTGGCGCTGTCAGCTTTGATTAGATCCCACATCTCGCTAAACTTGAACATGTCGCTAATCTGATCATCCTTAGCATATTGAATGTAGAGCGCCGGATAGAGCAGCATGGGCAGGAATACAAACAGCATCGTCAGACAAGAAACCAACATCATAGCGACACCGAAAGCATCTCCGGATGATCCGGTAGCATCCATGGCGATGGCAAAAACCATAATGACGAAGCTGAGCAGGAAGACGGGAATCATGTAGACCAGGAATCCGGCCAGGAACTTCAAGCCATCTACAAAGAATTTACCGAATTCATCCCATTCGGGCATGGGGTATTCTTCACCATCACGCACATTCTTCAATAGTTGGATCATGTAGCCGTAAGTGGCGAAGTTGACAATGGGCACAAGCGTAATCAGTACGCCAACAAGAAATTTGCTGACCCATTTTTCATCTTCAAATATATAGGTGAATGATTTTCCGTAGTCCATGTTTATATCCTTTTTCTCTTTACACGTAGATAAGACTTCTAGTCTGCCTTATATATGCTATACGTGAAATAGAGTCGAAAGGTCTCAATAAACGGCAAACAAACCCTTGCGCATCTGAGGATGCGCACTTATCGTAGTATTTGAGGATGCGCACTTATCGTAGTGTTTGAGGATGCCTCCGAACCTTATCGTAGAACCTGAGGATGACGACATTATCGCGGCATCAGAGGATGCGTACTTATCGCGGTAGATTTAACTGATCCGTTAAGTTGTTTCTGTGACCTTTCGCAGACCGCGTGGGCGGTCGACGTCGTAATCACGAACATGGGCCAGGTTCATGGCGAATAGTTGGCCGGGGATAATACTGATCAGGGGCGAAATCCATTCAGGCACGGAGACCGGTAGTGCGAATGGTGTACGGGCCTGAGACAATATCTGTTTGTTATCGCTGATGGCTATGATTTCAGCGCCGCGTGCCTTCAATTCAGCGGCGAATGAATTCATTTCTGGGCAGCATGATTCCTGAGGGCGCGACAATGATGGTGGGGAAGGCTTCTTCGATCACGGCCACAGGACCATGCAGGAAATCGGCACTGCTGTAAGGTTCGGCGATAACGTAGTTGAGTTCTTTGATTTTCAAGGCTAATTCAAAGGCGGTAGCGTAGTTGTAGCCACGACCGATTACGACACAAACGCGCAAATAACGATAACGCTCGGCGGCACGAGCGATTTGTGGCCCCAAGGCCAGTGTTTCCTGCACTTGCTGTGGGATTTTTGCGAGGGCGCGAGCATCTCATCGTCACCGGCAGCGGTGGCACTGAGCAGGGCAATGGCCATCAATGATGTGGTATATGTTTTGGTCGCTGCGACTGATTTTTCCACACCGGCGTGTAGATTGATGACGTGATCGGATGCCTGGGCCATATCTGAATCAGGTGTGTTTGTTAGGGCCAGGGTGAGCGCGCCCTGCTGTTGGGCCTCGGCCATGACAGAGACGATATCAGGGCTTTTCCCGCTTTGGCTGATGCCGATTACCAGAGCATTGCCAAAACGGGGCGGCTTTTTGTAGATGCTGAAGAGGCTGGGCGTGGCCAGGGCTACTTGCAGGCGGTTGGTGGAACCAAAGAGGTATTGCGCATAGCAAGCAGCGTTATCACTCGTGCCACGGGCGGCGATGACAGCATGGGTGATATCGCGTTTTTTAATCTCGGCCACGAGTTTTTGCACATGTTCGCGCTCTTCGTTAAGTAGTTCGGATAAAGCTTCTGGCTGTTGGTGGATTTCTTTGTATAGGAATGATTGTTCTAGCATTATTATCTCCAATGGTGAGTTGCATGTGGCGGGCAGCGCGTTTATAGTTTGTGCTCTTCGCCTTTTTGTAAACACGGATAGGAGGAATACGGATTTTTTTATGCGTTTGTATTAATCCGTTTCCGATTGTATTAGTTACCCCATTATTTTACATTGTTTCGCTGATAAACGATATCTCCATTGGCGATGGTCGTGGCGACTTGCAGGTTCGAGGTGAGGAGAACCAGATCGGCGATAAGGCCGGGGGCGATACGGCCGCGTTCTTGCTCGATACCTAAGAGGCGGGCAGGGGTTGATGTGATTGTGGCCAGCGCTTCGGGCAGGGTGCAGCCGGTATATTTGATCAGGTTGCGCAGGGCCTGGTCGATGGACAGCATCGCGCCGGCCAGTGTGCCATCGGCAAGACGGCAGTCTACTTCGCTGACTGTGACCTCGAATTCGTTAAGCAGGTATTTTCCAGGCGGCATGCCCAGGGCGGCCATGGCGTCGCTGACCAGGTTTAAGCCCTTGCTGCCTTTGGCTAGCCAGGCCAAACGAATGAGGGCGGGGTGCACGTGTATACCGTCGGGAATGATGCCGGCGACTGCTTCGGTAGTTGTCCAGCAATGCGCCCACTAACCCCGGCTCGCGATGGCCCAAGGGAGGCATGGCATTGAAGAGGTGGGTTCCATAGCGCACACCGGCAGCGAAACCGGCTCCAGCCTCGTTATATGTGGCCATCGAGTGTCCGGCGCTGACGACGACGCCGCGTGAGGCGAGTTCTTCGATCATGGCCGGCGCGCCAGGCAGTTCAGGGGCTAATGTGACCAGGCGTATGCCAGTTTTGGGGGACCAGTCGGATACCAGTTGGTCGTCGGGCGATTGCAGATAGATTGGATTATGGGCGCCCTTTTTCTGCAAATTAAGGAAGGGGCCTTCTACATGCAGGCCCAAGGGTTCGGCACCTTTGTAGTTAGACGGCCGTTCCTCCAATATATGCGTCGTGCCTGATCGATCTTCTCCAGTGGTGAGGTGATGATGGTAGGCAAGTAGGAGGTGACGCCGTACTGTGGCAGACGGGCGGAGACATCCCAAATGGTTGTCGGATCGGCGGTGAAGTCGCTGCCAAAGGCGCCGTTAAGCTGTAGGTCGATGAAGCCGGGGACGGTTATTAGACCCCGGCGTCGATTACTTGGGCGTCGCTGGGAATGGGGACGGGAAGCGATTCCATGATTTGGCTGATACGGCCGTCTTCTATGAATAGGGTTGCCTTTTCGAGACGTGAATCGGGGGTGTATAAGGTTGTATTGTGAATGACTAACATAATTTTGTGATACAGTTTTAATGTCCGCGTACTTCCGCATGAGTTAGCGCATTTTGGCAATTGCCTGTGCGTTCGAACTCGTCGAAATTACCCAGGGTTGTTTCGGCGATGCTGGCCAGGGCGCGATCGGTGAGAAATGCCTGGTGGCCGGTTACTAAGACATTGGGCAAGGTCAGCAGGCGCGAAAATACGTCGTCGCGGATGACCTTCTCGGATAGATTCTGGAAAAAGAGATCGCCTTCTTCCTCATAGACATCCATGGCCAAAAAACCGATCTTGCCTGATTTCAAACCCTCAACAACGGCTGCCGTATCCAGTAAAGCGCCGCGGCTGGTATTGACGATAAAGACGCCATCCTTGAGCATGGGGATAGTATCTTCGTTTATTATATGGTGCGTCTCCGGTGTTAGCGGGATATGAAGAGTAATTATATCAGACTCGCGGGCTATCTTCTCGACATCGTCGCAGTATTCGACCAGATGGGCGATACTTTCATTGCGATAGCCGTCGAAGGCCAGAATGCGCGGACCGAAACCGCTCAAGTTTTTAATGACCTCGGCGCCGATGCGGCCTGTGCCGATGACGCCGACGGTCTTTTGGTTTAGTTCAAAACCTTGCAAGCCATCCAGCTCAAAATTGTTCTCACGCACGCGGTTATAGGCGCGATGAATCTTGCGGCCGAGAGTCAAGATAAGCCCCAAGGTGAATTCGGAGACGGCGTTGGGCGAGTAGGCGGGCACGCGGGCGACGGTGATGGCGCATGATTCGGCCGCTTCGAGATCGATCTGGTTGTATCCTGCACTGCGCGTGCAGATAATCTTCGTGCCGCCTTCGGCCAGGCGGCATATGGTGTCGCGGCATACTTCGTCATTGACAAAGACGCAAACACCTTCAAAGCCATCGGCTAAGGGCGCTGTGTTTTTTGTTAGCCGGGGTTCGAAGAAAACAAGTTCATGTTCGTATGCGTTATTTGCGGCGGGCAAAGATTCTTTGTCGTAGCCCTTAGTTGCGAATACTGCGATTCTCAAATGAAAACTCCATTAATGTAGCGCGATTTGGTAAATCGCAAGCGGACGATTTGCCAATACCGCGAGGGCACTTTGTTCGCGCTACAGTGGACAACATTTATTCAAAGCGAACGGCGACGCGATTATTTTTTTCGTCGATGACTTCTATACCAATGATAATGCTGTCCATATTTTGGTATACCCAAACAATGGTAGGCACATCGACGGTTATGGTCTCGCCCGATGGTCCGCCAGTTTTGAATTGTAACTGGCCCTTATGTTTGAAGGTGCCACGGTGTTTGGAATCGTATTCTATCGCTTCCAATGGTGCGGTGTCGGTGGGGATTTCGGTATGTAAGAAATCAGATCCCTCAAGGATGTTAACCGGCTGGCCTTTACGTCCTTCCAGTAATTCTTCAAAAAAAGTGGCCCAGCGGTATTTGGGTAAGTTCTCGCTGTTAAATCTAGATGGTTCTTCAGACATTATCAAGCTCCTTAATCGGGCGTGTGGGAGCAAAACGGCCCCTTTATAACCCTGGATTCTTTATGTATTGTATGCTCACATTCTAACGTTTGGCGGCGGGAGGGGCAAGAATATTGTTAGCAGAAAGCGTTTTGAGACAAATGGACTATGGATGACGTCGAATATTAGCCGTACTCACGATGGTCGATCGTCGGTCATCCGTCGTCGAACGATTTGGTTTTAAGCGAAATTTAGCTGTAACATTGAAATCATGACTGATGAATGTAAAACTTGCCTGATGGTAGCCCAACGGGACGAGGGAATCGCGCCGTTGTGGGACAATATTTATCGTACGGATTATTGGGATGTGGTGCACAGTTATAACACGGCAATTGCGGGTTGGATTGTGCTTGTTCCCAGGCAGCATCGTGATGCCATTGCCGAGTTGAGTATTGAAGAAGCGGCCGAATTGGGTTTGCTCTTGAAAAAGGTCTCTGCGGCGCTGGCCGAGGTGACGGGCTGTGTGAAAACCTATGTGATGCAGTTCGCCGAACATCCGCTGCATCCGCATGTTCATTTTCACGTCGTGCCGCGTATGGCGGATCAGCCGGCGGAGCTGCGCAGTTGGCGGGTGCTTACCCAATTAGGGGTGCCGGAGGATCAGCGAATCTCCGAGAGAGAGATGAATGAGATCGCGGGTCGGTTAATGGGGATCTTAAGCAGGTAATAGAAAAAATCTTTTTCATGGTTATGATCTTAGGAGGTACCGCATTAGCGGGGAGTCTAGGCTAAAGCCTTTACTCCGGTGTCGGTAGTTGACGCTAAAGCGTTTACTCCGGTGTGGGTAAATTAAGGACGCTTTCGAACGTTTTCTTCGGCGTTGGTAGTTGACGTTAGAACATTATCTTCGTTATTGACGTGGTCTTCAGATCTGACGGGTCACTCATTGCCGGTGTGATTTGGGGTTAAAACACCTTCATTTCGGACGCTAAGAGCGATGAACGGATACAAAAATACCTCTGAAGAATTTCCTTATTTGTTGAATTTGTACCGCTATGGGACCTCATGCGGTTCATCACATGCTTGAAGTTTGCCTTTTTCATCGTATAACTCGAATTGAACGGTAACGGCCGTATCCGTCCGGCGCACATGTACGACACCGTAATTCAGGGTCTCTACATGCGGGAATATATTTTCCCCCTCATAGTGAATGCCCTCACCGATAATTTCGTCACTGGCGACCCCTTTGACACCCTTATTACGCAGCTTTTGCACTAAGGAGCGGATAACTCGAAAAAGCAGGGTCCCCAGCAGACCGGCTTCATTCTCTTCCTTGGGATTCAGCCGATCCCAAATGCGCCTGATCAACTCACCGGAAACAGCCCCCAAAACCAGGCCAACGATTGCGCCGAGAGCGCCCCGCGCTTTTGCTCCTAATAAGAGACCGATCAAGCCGCCTGCTAAAGCGCTTGAAACAGCCGGAGCCTTCGTACCCAGTAACCAAAAAGTTTGCGCCAGGGGGGATGCGGTATAGGAATAAACTACGGGAGCAGTTGGATCATTTTTCGACTGCATTAATACACCTTGGCCCAGGTGAATATCCCCACTTAAAAAGTGTACGCCTTGAATGCCTTGATCCTGGATATATTTAAATAACTTGGCCCGTTCTTCCGGGTATCCTAACCATTGGTCGCCCAATTTTTCATGAGCGGAGTCAACCAACCAGGGAGGCAAGGCGCTAAATGTTATGGGAATTGAAGAAACGATAAATTTTACCCGACAGGTATCATTATTATCGGAGAGCCAAGCGAACAAGGCCTGCCACTGTGTATCACTTAACATTATTCTTGGTTTCGCATCGATATCGCGTTCGGTGCGGCAGTCAAGGACGAAAAAGCCGATATCACCCACGGTAAAGGAGTAATAATAAGTAGGTGACTGCCCTTGATGGCGTGTTTCTGCGTCTGGATTATGGCGGTCTTGATATTCCCAATAAGCTTGTACGGCCGCCTTATAATGCTCTTTGTCGTAGTGATCTTCCTCGTCTTTATCATAGTCGACATTGCCCCAGTTATCCCAAAATTCATGATCATCAAATATCATGTAGGATGGAATTTTTGTGAGGGCGCGCCGAAAATTCTCGTATTTCCAGGTATCACGATATGCTTCCCGGTAGAGCTGCCGTAATTCGTTGGCATTGAGATCAGCATCCTTATAATTTTCATTGAAATAGTGATCCACATAAACATTGTCGCCGATCATTAAGAACAAACGCAGCCCTGAACCATCACTTTGTTGTGTGATGATTTTCTTCTCGAGGTCAGCAAAGATGTCATCACCGAAATCTTGAGGAATGAAGCAGGAGCCGAATGCGAAAGAAAAAGTCTCCGGCATATTACTTTCCGAGGGTAATGTGCGCATGGTCAGGCTGGGGAAATTTTCGCCGGGTAAAACCGGGTTTCCGTCAATCAGGATTGTGTAGTGGTATGTTTCATCCGCCTGCAGGCCATCCAGACGAACGGTGCCGGTATAGTCAGCAGCGTCTTCCAGCGTTGTTAAACCATTAGCTAGATAGTTATCAGGCAAATCTTGTGCATTTTTGGCCAGACGGATTTCGGCCTGGCAGTGACTATCTGCGCGCATCCAAATTACAGTTGAATTTTCCGTTGTTGTGCCGACGATGGGGCCGTGAGTTAAATTGGGCATATGAGTTTTGTCCTAGGGTGAATTGAAAGAGTTGATATTGCGTCAATTAAAAGATATATTATCATAATGATAACCTTTAAGACAAGTGCAGATATGGCTTAGGCCTGTTTTGGGTTTGTTATTAGTCAGTTTACGGTTGTGCGTGCTAGTTGGTGAATGGCCGATTATTGCGGCGATCGATTGCATTTGTGTTAAGTCGCGTTAGTTATAATCGATAATATGGGGTTGGGGTGAAAGTCGGGACTCTACACACAAGCGGCTTATATCGCTATAGTCGTAATCCACAACTGATCGGCGGTTTTTTGTTGATCGCCGGCTATGCTTTATTGTGGCCTTCCTGGCCGGGAATGGCATGGGTGAGTTTATGGTTCGTGATAACGTCCTTGATGGTCGGAGCAGAGGAGGCCCATTTAGAGAAGGTTTTTGGCGAGGAATACCGGTCATACTGTGCGCGAACACCGCGCTATCTTGTATTTCCTAAATGTGATTCGTCAGCAGGGAGCAATTAGTAGGTAAATATAATAGGACGCGGACAAGACGGATAACACAGAGATTGAGATGGTGAATTTGATAGTGATAATTATCCTGTCTACGCTGTAAGAAATTGAATTAGCAGGCTAACGACATTGAAAACTCGATGAAATCAGGTTCCCCGCGAAGGAAAATTTAAGAGAGTGGCTCCGAATTGCGCAACAAAAATAAGATTTGGCGTATAGATAGTGAACGAATTCACAATCTGATGATTTGAGCAAAATACCTCAGAGGAATTGAGAAATAACTCTGAGGGTTTTATCTGATATTTAGTGGTTTTACTGGGGAGTACTCATCGATGGTGATCTCCAGCTGCACTAAAGGAGGTCAATATACGATGTCTGAGGCTGTAATAGCGACTTACCGGCTGCCAAAAGCCGAACAGCATACTGGGAACCCAGCAGGATTCGAAAGCTAAACGCAGCAAGCAAGGTTTCCAGTGCGGAACTGGCTGCTGCGATTACCAGGGAAGCTAGCTCCCAGACTTATTTGACGATCCGTTATCTCGTTGATGCCCCATTGGTTGATGATGCGTATCGCGCCTACGCATATTTTCGCTGGGTGGATGATATGTTAGATGATGGTCAGTTAAATCTGGGGGAGAGACTCGTTTTCCTGGCCCGGCAGCGGGAGATTATTGCCGACTGCTATCAAGGAAAAAAACCAAATGGTTTGAGCCCTGAGGAGCAGATGGTTGTTGATCTAATCCACAGCAATCCGGTTGAGAATAACGGCCTGAACAAATATATCCACGAGATGATGGCGGTGATGGCCATTGATGTGGCGCGAAAAGATCGCTACATCTCCCAGGCAGTGCTGGATGAATATACAAGATGCCTGGCCACGGCCGTTACGGAAGCGATGCATTATTTCATCGGTCATGATGATGGTTCGCCGCATGACGAAACGCGCTATCTGGCTGTAACTGGTGCCCATATCACACATATGCTCAGGGATATGATCGAAGATACGGGAACCGGTTATTACAATATCCCACAGGATTTTCTTGAAGAACAGGGTATCGGCCTCACAGATGTAGATGATGCCGCTTTTCGAGCCTGGGTGATCGGCCGTGTGCAGGTGGCAAGGGAATGTTTTGCTGCTGGTAGCGTGTATATGGCGCGTGTGGAAAATTTGCGCTGCCGCCTGGCAGGCTTCGCCTATATTGCGCGCTTTGAACTGGTTTTGGACGCGATTGAAAAGGATGGCTACCGGCTGCGCGCTGCATATCCGGAAAGGAAGAATAATCGCGCAAAGTTGAAGATGATCTGGTCAGCGTTGGCGCAGACAGTGGCTTCTGTTCTCGAAGGAGAAGCGGAGCCGGCAAGGATCACAGAACAAACTTTGGAGTTGGGCTGATGAATGCGCTGAACACTCCCTCGGTGATCGTTATTGGTGCCGGCATTGGTGGTATTGCCACAGCCGCACATCTGGCCCAACAAGGTTTGCAGGTTACGGTAGTGGAGAAGAATGCACGCCCGGGCGGCCGATCGGATCGCTTCGAGCGTGATGGCCATCATTTTGATGCCGGACCAACCCTTTTTGTGATGCCTTTACTCTACGAAGCAGAATTTGCCTCGCTTGGCGTGTCGATGCATGACGTTCTGGATTTGCAGCGCGTTGACCCGACCTACCATCTCGTATTTGATGATTACAGCCGCCTGACGCTCACGTCGGATATGAAACGGATGTATGAGCAGTTGGAAGCTATCGAGCCGGGTAGTTTCCAAGGGCTTTTACGTTATTTAGAAGAAGGGGGCCGCCATTACCATCTGGCCATGGAAAAGTTAGTCAATCGCGACTTTCGCAGCGCGACCGATTTCTTTTCCTTGAGGAATCTGCCCCTTCTGTGTCAGCTAAAACCTTTGGCCAAGCATTACGACCATATGGCAGATTTTTTCAACAGCCCGCGGCTGAAGTCTGCTTTCACATTTCAGGATGTGTACATGGGTTTAAGCCCTTTTGAGGCCCCGGCCACCTTTTCGATGATGCAGTATACAGAACTGGCGCATGGTGTTTGGTACCCAAAGGGTGGCATGTACCGGGTGGTTGAAGCGTTGGTGGAGATTGCTCAGGCGGCAGGGGTAGAATTTGAGTTCGGCACGGCCGTTGAGCAGATTGAGGTTTATGGTTCGCAGTCGAAAGGTGTTGTGTTGGAAGAAGGTCGTTTTTTGAAAGCGGATGCGGTTGTGGCCAATGCCGATCTGCCCTATGTCTATCAAAATTTGCTGCCGGCCAATGGCATGACGGAAAAGATGATGCGCAAGCGCTATTCTTGTTCGACCATCAGTTTCTTCTGGGGGGTGGACAAAACTTATCCGGAACTGCCACCACACACTTTGTTTCTGGCTGATGATTATCGGGAAAACTTTGACAGCATTATTAATGATTTGACGATGCCGGATAATCCGAGCCTTTATATTCATGCGCCGGCAAGACTTGACTCAGGCATGGCACCGGAAGGTGAAGACACGTTGATCGCGATTGTGCCGGTGGGACATCTGGATGAAGCCGGGAAGCAAGATTGGCGCACGGTTCGCGACCAGGCGAGGCAGGTCGTATTGAAACGCATCTCTGGGTTGGGGATCTATGACCTGGAAGAGCATATTAAGTTTGAAGTGAACTATACGCCGCTTTCCTGGCGAAAACGGTATAACCTGGTGAAGGGGGCTACTCATGGCCTGGGTCATACTTTGAT
Source organism: uncultured Chloroflexia bacterium (assembly GCA_963736615.1). Taxonomy (GTDB): domain Bacteria; phylum Chloroflexota; class Anaerolineae; order Promineifilales; family Promineifilaceae; genus JAACFF01. The sequence goes on from CAVTPP010000006.1 coordinate 198,408, forward strand.
GCAGTTAGGCTATATGAGACCGCATAACCGGCATGACCAATACCATAATCTTTACTTTACAGGTGCGAGTACGCATCCGGGGACGGGGATGCCGACTGCGCTGGTGTCGGGAAGACTGACGGCGGAGCGGGTATTGGATGAGATGGGATATCCTGTTATGGGATGAGATGAAGTGAGAAGGGAGGAGAATAAATAATACTTCGACAGGCTCAGCACAAGTTGTTGAATTGTCCCACGGCAGGCTTCGCACGTGAACAGTAAATTTTTAATTAGGAGGGTCCGATCAGGGGAGAGCATCAAGGAAAGAGAGGATGGCGTCGCGGATTTCGGCCGTTGTGCCGGGGGACTTGATGTCGCCGGCGATGACGTGGTTGCTGATATCATCGCTCTGCTCGATGGCTAAGATTTCCTTTTCTTGCGCGCCGTAGCGGTCGAATGCGGCTTCGGAGGCGGAAGGGCTGACTACTTCATCATTGGGGGAGTAGATCAGCAGTAGGGGGGTGTTCACATTATGCAAGTCTGTATTTTGAGCTAATTCAACTAATCCCATCATCGGCAGCAAGGTTTTGGTGGGATAGCTGTTGGTCCAATATCGGCCGTGTAATTCATTGGATGGTTCCCAGCTTCGTTCTCGTCCAACAACTAAATTGGCAAGCTGCTCTCCCCAAGGCAAAGTTAAAATCTTGGAGGCGCTGTTGACCGGCTCAAAGTTGGGCGAGATGAGCACCAGGGCGTGGACATCTTCGTTCCCAGGTTGAGCCACAAGCCATGCCGCAGCACTGCCGCCAGTGGAAGCGGCCAGGATGATCACCTCGTTGCCGAGACGACGGCCGATCTCCAATGCTTCGTTGGCGTCATTGAGCCAATCGTTGACGGTCGCTTCTGCTAAAGCTTCACCAGAACGGCCGTGACCTGTGAAACGATCGTAGTAAAGATTGGCTCCTAACTCTGCGGCTAATTCGTCTGCCAGGGGGGCTGTCTCTTGACGGGTGGCCGAAAAGCCATGAAGGTAAATGATTGATAAGGGCGTTTTTTGACCGGTTTCGCCGGCCCAGATAATGGTCTTCTCAGTATCAGGAATGATATCCAAGAAGCTGGCCTCCGAGGTCTCTAGATATTGATCAAGATCTTCAGGGAGCTCAACTGGCCGCAACGAGGTACCAACCTCAACTCGGGGGCCGATGAGGAACAAAATGGTCAGAATGAGAATTAATAATAGTAGAACGAGGAAGACCATTTTCCGCATTCCTACATTATAGCATCATCTATATATATTTTTTTATACCCCATTTATCTTGTTTAGCGTTTTGATCATATCTGAGTTGTCGGCTGCCGTTTCTGCAGCAGCTTCGGGGCCCAGGTTTCCCGCTCGGAAAATTATTCGGGTGTTAAACAAAGTGCTCCTGGACGGCAGGTCTCCAACTCGATCAATTTTATCCGTGTTTGATCGGCGACAGACAAGGCGTTGGATTCAACAATCATTCGTTCTCCGGATTCGATATCATACAAACCTATCCAGAGCTGGTAGCTGCCGTCTCCAAGGTCTGATATGGGGATTGCTAATGTATCGGTGATAATTTCATTTTTCTCCCACCAATTCGTTGGATATTGCCAATCACGGGGGATTGTATCTACCTGCCCAACTAGCTCTAAAGTTTGACTGTCGATCAAATGAACAAATATTTTGTATGATTGATCCACCCGCTCTTGAGCGACCCACGTCAAATCTATTGACAAGTGATCTTCTGTTAGCGACGGTTCAAAATCAGCTAGTTCAATCTTGTTTTCCCAATTTGCGTAAACGGCCGAATCAAAATCCGCATTAAACAGGCGCGGAATTGCAGAAAACTGGAAAGAATCCAGCATCATTTGCTTGTTTGGATCCAATTCTGGAATTTCTGCTGCTAATGTGTAGGTATCGCTTATCAGAAATGGACTGACTTGAATAGCGTAGATGCTCTCCACCATCTCATTTTCCGACCATTGCGAAGATTGCCACTCAGTGGAGAGGGGGAAACAATCAACTTGATTGGTGGTTCCAATGGAACTAATCAGTTTAAAACAAACGTCATAGTTCTCCGCTATTGCCTGGGTCGCACCCCAGCGAACACGCACATTTAGCCAATCATCTTGAGCCACCTCCCCAGGTTCAATCGAGCTGGAAATCACGCCGATTTGATCGGAAACGGTTGCAATAAATGGAATATCTACACCCACATCCCATTTTGTTTTATAAACCAATAATTCATCATCTTCATGATGAGGCGGCAAATCAAACCAATCTCGCCAGCGCTCAAGAGTTCCATCACTCATGTTCTCTTTGTGTAAAATAATATATTTTAAACCCGCTTGAGATAAGATATTTAACTGATGGCCAACATTAAGTACATCTTTAGGTGGATTTTTGTCTGATGGCACGTTTTTCAACATGGGAAGAGAATTTATGAACAGAAATGCCTCCTCAGGTGGACGAGAGACGTGCCCACCAGCAATAGGCTTCTTGTGTAGAAATTGATAATACATGTATTGTTCATCATAAACCCGATTGTGCATGGGTAGTTCAAGGATTCCGAACTCCTGTTCATCAGCAGCTAATTCCTCATACCAATCGGGAAAATCATCCAACGCAAATGTGGGATATCGCACCGCATACTCAAACATAATTAAAATGCCAAAAGCGGCAATAATAATCAATGTAATTGGTTTTGATACCATTCTGTTTTGTTGGATGGTACGAATTCCTAAACCCGTCAAGATAGCAAAGGGAATAGACAATATCACATTGAACCGATCAGGGGAGCGTATTATTGCTCCAAGAGGGGATAGATCAACAATTTTATAGGGCAAAGACAAGAGCGGACGGCCATTTACTAAAAGCTCGGGACCCAATGCGAGAATAATGTATACTCCCGCAGCGATTGCCCAAAATCGCGCATCTTTCCAAGAACGGAATACCGCTATTAGGGCTAATACCAATGTACTGTATCCAATAAATGGCACTAATACTTTGTTAACTCCGAAGTTGCCGTACAAAGAATCAAAGACAAGCTGCCCCCACCAGGGGTGATAACGGCTAGGAACGAAATAGGCGACGAGGTCACTTTGTCCTTGGTCAAAGGTGTTCTCTACAATCCCCGTACTAAAGTTACCGAAATCATTTGCCAAAAATTGGATGTAGAACATAGGCAGTAAAATGATCAAGGCCGTTGCCATCATTAGAGCAATCTTTGGCAGTAACTTCTTAAATTCCACCCATGTGATTTCTCTGAGCTCGTACAGTATAAACATTCCAATTAAGACGCCGCTCAGCAGCAACATCTGCCACCGACCAACACCTATTAAGCCGATGAATAAACCGCAAAGTACGGCATCTCTTTTGCGTCCATCTTTAAAAAAGCGGTGGAGATAAAGCAGAACCAAAGATACAAAACCGGTTAATATCAAATTAGGATGACTATGATGGGAAAGAATATAGGGCCAAAAACCAGCGACCATGCCTCCAATGAATGCAGCAATTTTCGATTCGATAATTTCATTAATCAATAAAAATGCTGCAAATGCATTAAAGATTAAGGTGGCCAAAAAAACGAGCGAGTAAGCGGACCCCATCCCGAATATTTCCTGCAAAGGCAGCCAAAGTAGAATTTGCAGCCAGGCAAAATTATGCGTTACTAAGGATGTACCAACAGGATAGAAGGTCAGGTTGGAGTAAAATAAATTATTGCCGTTTAGAAACGACTCTTTAACCCAATTAAAAGTCCACAGATGTACCCAGGCGTCTCCTTCGCTGCCAGGGATATGCGTGCCCAATTGACCAGCAATCGGCCAAGTTAAGATTATGGCGAGGGCTATAAAACCCACAAGTGCAATTGTATAAAGTTTAAGACGTTTTATCATTAAAAGGCAGACGTGGTTAGGGTTCTATTCCTGAATTAACAAGAATATTTCCCAGCGGAGGCAATCGACATAATCCAATGCCTGCTTATTTATTTACTGTAAATTTAGCTGCCTAACACAATGTCTAGGACTATCCTGTCCACAACAACCATTTCCAAATCCCTGTCAGTATAGCAATGAGGTTGTCAAGCTTCAATATCACCATTTCCATTTCTCTTGTCTTGTCCTGCTTCGATAAGCAACTATTCATAATAGTGGGCTGCCGGTTGCCGGTGGGGGGCTGCTGGTTATAATGGTGAATTGATGCAAAATGAAAGATGAAGAGAGAAGTGATGATTGATATTGACATTACTAAAGGAAAACGATCACTGTTAGCAGCAGTTCTACTTATGGTTCTCGCTTTAGGGCTGGCTGCTTGCGGCAGTGAACCTGAAGAGGCAGCAGTTACGCCAGAACCGACGGCGACTATTGCCGAAATAGCTCAGATTGAAGAACCGACGGACGAGCCGGCTGTACTGCCCCCACCTCAGGTTGCTGTGGTAACGAATACCCCGGTGCCGGTGACAGAAACGCCGGTGCCTACGGATACACCAGTACCGACGAATACACCGGAACCAACGGCCGTTCCACCGACGGCCGTGCCGATTGTGCCGACTGCGGTGCCGCCAACGGCCGTGCCAGCGACAGAACCTCCGCCGCCTCCGCCGCCCCCTTCGATAGGTGCCAACGGTTTGGTCGCCTCTAAATTTGATGTCGAGAATACGAGCGCCGGCAAGAATGAAGGGGTGTGGTTTGATTTTGTCATTGCTAATTCAACCGGTGGTGATGTTAATTATAATGCATTGGGGGTTATGCCCAGGAAAGATGGTGCCGACCGGCATGAATGGTACCAACAGACTTATGGCGGCGATAATTCGAAAATCAAGGCCGGCGGCTTTGAATGGCGAGACCGGATTAAGCTGCCGGAGTCAGGCGAATACACCATCCGCCTGGTGATGTGTTTTGATGGATTTGACACTTGTTTGCAGCATAAAGGCACATGGCATTCTATGTCCAATGAAGTGAACATCACGATACGTTAGTATAATTTCCTGGTGGCATCCGTTGATGCCACCAGAGCACCCCCAAAATTTTAACCAATTTCCCTTAGTCCAAACTTATACATCGATCTCTTTTGACTCTCATGAGCTCATTGAGTCTTGATGGCCTCAACTGCTTGAATTTATTGACACCCGTGTCATAAATTTTATACTCTTGATACCGGTGTCGTCACCATGTAGGAAGTTAACTAATGAAGGCTGCGATTACCCAATTGTTTTGTACAGTGCAATCATTTTTAGGAGGAGCAATAATATGAACTCAGTTGAACGAACATGGACAGTATTGAACGGCGGTATTCCTGATCGGGTACCGGTGGATTTGCATAATTTCATGATGACGGCCGAAGTTTCAGGTATGTCTTTCCCGGATTTTTTCCAGAATGGAGAAGCACTGGCCGAGGGCCAGATTAAGGCGTGGCGTGAGTATGGCCACGACCTTTTGCTGCTGGAAAATGGCACGGCAGCTTTGGCGGAGGCACTCGGCTGTGAGGTAGAGTATATGGAAGGCAGCGCCCCGGTGGTTCACGGTTCGGTGCTGCAATCGCTTGATGATTTGGACCAACTGCAGGTACCAGATCCTTATAAGGTTCATCCCTTGAAGGAAAACTTGAAGGCAACGCGCATTGTAGCCCAGGAAATAGGGGATAAGGCGTTTATTGTCGGTCGTGCTGACCAGGGGCCTTTTTCATTGGCGTCAATGCTCGTTGGCATGGATACATTTATGGTGCATTTGGCCCTTTCCCAACCAAGACGGGGTCGCAATGGAAAGGTCATTGGCGGCGATCCGGAATTGGCCGAAAAACTGCATCGTTTGTTGGAATTTTGTTTGGAAGTGACGACCCGTTATGCGCAGGCGCAGATAGCGGAGGGGGCGCATATGACATCTATTGGTGAATCGGTTTCCGGGCCGGATGTTTGCTCACCCAAGACATACAAAGAATATGAATGGAGCTATGCCAAGAAGATGGTACAAAATCTAAAGGCACAAAATATTCTGCTGGCTTATCATATTTGTGGTGATGCTACGGCGATTGTGCCCGATATGGTGGCGACTGGGGCGACAATTCTGGAGCTGGATTACAAAATTGATGCAGCGGCTGTAAAAGAAGCAATAAGAGGCAAGGCAACCATCTTAGGCACGGTTGATCCCAGTGGCGTTATGGCCTTGGGAACGCCGGAAATGGTGATCGAAAAAAGCAAAGAGGTCATTGATGTGCTTGGTCCGGGTGGGGGGCTGATTCTGGGTCCTGGTTGTGCGCTCCCTCCAAAAACGCCGTCTGAGAATGTGCATGCGATGATTGAAGTGGCGCATACATATGGTGTTTATAAGTAGGAGACTACACCGGCTGCGTCGACCACAATGAATGAAAATTACACGTGGAGTAACGACTTTAGTCGCGCCGCCGCTAAAGCGGGAACTCCAGACATTTACACAGGAGAGAAGAGCGACGATTACGAACGCTATTCAGGTATGATAAATTGCAGAAATCTTGGGATTAGCCGGGGAGCATATTCGACATGCACGAGATGGGTGCCCGGCAGCACCTTTAAACCAACATAGCTGGGCATTACCATGGCGATTTCGGTCTCATGTCCGTCTATTGTTGCGTGCCAGTTGGGATGATAGGTGGCCTTAAGTAGCAAGCAGCTTGGGTGATCGACATGAACAACGGCCGTATAGGCGCCGGGCTCGATTTCTTCGGAAATTAAGTGGCTGTAGATTGGGTGAGTTGGGGATTGGGCCAGCGGATCGGGACGGCAATCTTCACTTTTGGCAAGCTGCAATCCAACGATCGCTAACGGGCCTTGCATATGTAGAATTGGATGTTCTTTTTCTTGTGGTTGATCACTTTGCAACCAATTCGCCGCCGCCGCATAGAAAGTGTCCTGATCAATCGGCTGTGGTTCTGTCGTCGTGACCAATTCAAAGTAGCCGCTGGTGCGGACCTGGTATAAATTGTGCCGACCTGCCGTGATCACGAGATGGGCGAAGTCTGGCAATTCGTGGCCGTTAGGGGCGATAACATAGCGCACATTGAAGAGTTCGTATTGATCAAATTTGCTTTCATCGAACAGCATCTGGATGTCGGCATTGAGCGAGAGGGCGTGGTAGAGATAGCCCACCATATCCTGATTTGCAGTTTGTAGTAAAGCATATAGGGGTACGGCGCCGATCCTGTATTCTTTGCCCCAATTGGCCTCATTCCCAGCGTACACCCGCCCTGGCGGCAAGCTCTCCAGTGTGGCTAGAACTGTGTCGAGGTCCTCTTTTTCCAGGTCATAGGCTGCTTTGCTCTCAGCCATCAAGCGCTTGTTATTGGCCAAATACAACCCACGCTCATTATAGACGGGGAGCAGGAGCAGCAGGGTGAGAATTGTAACGGCTGTCAGTTCACGGAACTTGCCCCTGGCTAATGCCCACTGCCAGGGCAGAGCCAGGGCGATGCCCATGAGGAAGATACCGCCCAGATGGATGCCGGCGATGAAGCGGTGTAGGTGTAGAGTGCCGCTCAAGGGCAGCAGATCCAGCAGCATGCCCCAGGTGGGTCGTCCGAAATAGAGCAGCAGCCAGAGCAGAGAGAGGATCACAGGCACGCGGTAACGTTCTTCGCGCCAGCGCCAGAGGCAGATGCCTAGACCGGCGGCGGCTAATAGGGTAAAGGAGGGGAAACGGCCGTAATCAAATAGCTCCCCGCGAACCAGGGTCGACAATGTCCAGCCTATTCCATACGCGTTCACTTTGCCGGATTCCTCCCAGATGCTGCGATTCATGTATGGGCTGTCGATCAAGAAGGGAACCCAGAAGTATGCCGTTAGTACGGCAGCGAGGAGGAATAAGAACAGCAGGCGTTTTCCGCGCTGCCAGAGCACCGTCTGGCGTTTTACTCCCGTTGATGGACCTAACAGAGGAATGAAGAATAGAGCGACCAGAGAGAGAAGCGCCATATAGCCTAAGAGCAGGTGAGAGAGCGCAGTGGCTGCCAGCAGTAAGGTGGAGAGGACAATGCCGCGGCCTGTACGCAGGTAAACGGTTCCCGCAGCTAATGCGGGCGGCAGGAAGAACATGCCCCAGAGCTGGCTGTATAGGCCATAGCCCGACCAGAGGTAGCTGCTGAAGTCGAAACCGTATAGGCCATTGGTGGCCAGGAGTGAGGCGACTAGACCGCTCATGGCCGCCGTTAAGCGCGCGAAGCCGAAATGGCGCATGGACCAATATATTGAAAGGGGAAAGAGGCTCAAGAGCAGATAGTTACTCCAGTTAAAGAGATCAAGCAGGGAGATAGATTCAGGAAGGAGTTGGAAAACGGCCGTTTGAACAATATAGGGCAAATGCTGGTAATTGTGAAAGAGTGGATAGCCGAGAGCGATGGAAGGCAGCCAGAGATCGACTGCAATCTGGCCGCTTTCCCATGCGGATACCATGCGCTCCAGAGCCAGATAATGAAGAACGCCGTCATTGAACATGGGCGCTTTGATGGCTACTTCCGGATAGAGCGCGGTCAGATTGAAGATGACGGCGAAGAGGAGCAGCAGGGTGCTGATGAGCGATTCCTGGTTGGCGACGATGGACGATGGACGGTGGACGGCCGAATGTAGACGACTGATGACAGACGATGGACGATGAATGGGTGCTTGCGATTGATCTGGTAAGCTTGCCATATCTTCGAAGGTGTCAGGCATTTCAAAAGTGCGTGACACCTCACCTATTGGCTGAAAGATCGAGCTGTCATTAGATATTGGCCGCGCCAATCCAATAGCCTGATTTCAGTGGGCAGCAGTGGCTCCTTGGTGGATCTGCTCTGCTAACGGCCGTTTGGCTTGATTGTTCTATATAGAGTTCAGCTCCGCTTGCCCTTTACGATGCTCCCGCCGGGCAAAGTGTTTCGTCCAAAGAATTGGACTAATTACATTATACAAAAAACAAATAGGCCAGGTCAAGACGTGCGTGACCGGCTGACCGGCATTTCCGGATACTTAACTAATCAACATAGGTCTTTACGGCACTGTCACGCCGTGCCTTCATCTGCTTCTCCATGCTTTTAGGATACATTTCGCGAAGCTGCGATACCTCATTTAGTTTTTGCAGATGTTCATCATCTAATGTCCACCCCACGCTACCAAGGTTGTCTCTGAGTTGATCCATCGTGCGCGCACCTATAATCGCGGAGGTAATGCCTGGCTGCTGGGTTATCCAGCGTATGGCCACCTGCGCCGGCGTGCGGCCAGTGTCCTGCGCCACATCATACAAGGCCTGCAATGTATCATGCGCGCTTTCGGCAAAATATTCATTAGGATAGGCCCAACCCTCTTCCGAACGGGTTCCGGCCAGGAAAGTATGCCCGGGAGCATACTTTCCGGAAAGAAAACCGCCGGCCAGCGGACCCCAAACGACGATGCCCAGACCGTGATATGCGCATAGGGGCAGTAACTCTTGTTCGATATCGCGCACTACGAGACTATATTGTGGTTGGTAACATTCGAAGCGGGCAAGATTGAGGCGCTCACTAATGCCTAAGGCAGTGGCCAGACGCCACGCTTCGTAGTTGCTGCAGGCGATGTAGCGAACTTTTCCCTGACGAACAAGATCTTCAAGAGCGATGAGCATCTCTTCTATAGGCGTTTCAATGTCGACATGATGGATGTAATAAAGATCGACATAATCCATCTTTAAGCGTTTTAAGCTGTCCTCCAAAGCCTGCATAATATGGACGCGGGACATACCCGAATCGTTGGGACCCGATCCCATCGGGTTAAAAAACTTGGTGGCTACGACAGCTTCGCGGCGGCGTCCTTTGAGAGCTTTTCCTAAAAGAACTTCTGATTGGCCGTCTCCGTAGGCATCGGCCGTATCAAAGAAGTTGATGCCGGCGTCAAAACAGTGCGCAACCATTTCTTTAGCCGTATTTTTATCAGTACCATGGCCAAAGGTCATGGTGCCCAGGCAAAGCTCTGAGACCTTTAATCCCGTTCTTCCCATTCTGCGGTACTGCATTTGACATTCCCTCCAAGTGAACAAAATAAATCAAAAAAATCTCGTCAACGTCGATCATCTTACCTGAATTTATGCGCTTTGTCCCCTTATTAGAAAAACAGATTTTTGACAAATATCTGGTTTTAAAATGTCGTTGGGAAAAACTTGACAAGGGTATAGCGGAGGCGCTAGACTAGCGAAGTGGATAATATCAGATAATAACAATAAAATTTTCAATGATCCTTATTGTCGAGGGCTTTTTATGGTATCAGTACGATTTACAAGGCATTTGGTGCGTTTTTTCCCAGGGTTGGAGCGGGTTGAAGTTGGGGGCAGCAACGTAGCAGAGGTTGTGGCAGAGTTGGATAAATTATATCCGGGCCTTGCTGATTATATTGTTGACGAGCGGGGCGTTCTGCGCAAGCATGTCAATATATTTGTGAATAAAGATATGGTCCATGACCGGCAGGGGCTTACTGATGTGGTCAATGAGGGTGATGATTTGTATGTTTTTCAGGCGTTGTCGGGCGGTATTAAGTAGGTTTTTTCAAACCTCAGAGGTCGCGGAAGACCTCTGAGGTTGTTGTTTATTTGGAGATAGTCATGAGCAAAGATAGATTGATTTTAGGAACACGGAAAGGGTTGATTATTTTAAAGGAGAATGGTGCAGGGTGGGAGCATACCCACGCTACTTTTCCTGGTATTCCAATAAGTTATGCATTTGAAGATCATCGCAATGATACGCTGTGGGTTTGTGCTGACCACGGGCATTGGGGCACGAAGCTGTATCGCTCGCGGGATGGGGGAACGACATTGGATGAGGTGCCTGCGCCGGTGTATCCGGAAACGGCCGTTGCTTATGATGTCTGGAATGATTTCGCAGAAAAACCGGCCAAGGTGACTTATATGTGGATGATTGTGCCCGGCGGTGATGACCAGCCGCAGCGGCTTTATATTGGGACTGAACCGGGCGGCTTATTTCAGAGTGATGATGGCGGAGAGACTTTTTCATTAATAGAAGGTTTGTGGAACCATCCTTCGCGTAAAAAGAATTGGTTTGGCGGGGGGCGTGATCAAGCTGGGACCTGCTCCCTGGTGATTGATCCACGGGACAGCAGCCACCTATTTGCCGGGATAAGCGTTGGCGGCGTCTATGAATCGATGGATGGCGGCGTGAGCTGGGTAGGGCGTAATAAAGGTTTGCGCGCTGATTTCCTGCCTGATCCTTATGCTGAATATGGGCATGATCCTCACTTCATGGTTTGCAGCCCCTCAAATCCCGATGTCTTGTGGCAGCAGAATCACTGTGGTGTTTTTCGCAGCGCTGATGGTGGAAAAAACTGGAAGGATATTTCGCAGCCCAATGGGCCGGTGAATTTTGGTTTTCCCATCGCGGTTGATGCAAATGACGACCAGACAGCGTGGGTGGTGCCAGGGATAAGTGATGATGTGCGAATGGCTGTTGATGGGGCGCTTTGTGTCGGCCGTACGGAAGATGGCGGTGAGACTTGGACGGAGCTGCGCAATGGGCTGCCGCAGGATAACTGCTACGACATCACGTTCCGCCATGCGCTGGACATTGACGGTGAGCGGTTGGTTTTTGGCACGACAACAGGGAATTTGTTCTTATCCAATGATCGGGGCGATAGCTGGGGAGCGATTGGACATTATTTTCCACCGATATATTCGGTGCGTTTTGCTTAATATGAGGATGCTGAAGAAAGATGATTTATGCTGATAGAAAAAGACAGCCTGAACAGATTTGAAAATCGTGACAAGTTAACGAGATCATCTTTCAACCAGAAAAGATTGCCCTAGTGGCTGGAACTCAGCCACCTCTTTGCGCTCTAATTTTGTGCGAATTTGTTCAAATCGCCTTACTGTTTCCTGTGAGTAAAGACGTTCGCCGCAATGTGAACAAACTTCAGCTTTAACCTTGATTGTTGCTGTATGAATACCGCCACGCAATAATTTCTCAACTTCTTTTTCGATCATTTCTCCGCCGCAGACAGGGCATTTAGGAAATGGCATCATCTTATGTTCTCCTTTTTCGCCAGTTAATCCAGCGACTCGGATCTGGTCGATAGACAGTAATTAGTACCGCCCATCCATTTATTTCATTAAAGGCCCATACATTATGGACAGGCTTTCCAGTAAAAGTGTCGCCATAGATCAAACAACTTGGATATGGTTTATCATGAGGATAGTCTTCAATGATTTCGCCTTGAAAAACGCTAAAGAAAATCTCATCAAAATTGAGTTTGTCATCATGAGCTTCTTCATCAGCGTGGTCTGTTATACGCAATCTATTGCTACGAATTGCTTCAATTATCTCATCTATCGACATTGGAGTATTCTCTATTCAATTCCTATTCTAGCTTGATTATTGTCCGATAGGTAGTTTCGCTTTCACATATCTGATAGTTTGAGGTAGGATAATATTGCTTGGCAATAAAGGTTGGTTGTAGATTGTCCTATTCAACGTCCACAATTTGTTGGAAAGATCCTCTGATCAAGCTTTTATATCTAACAATTTCAAGTACCCAGAAATTTGGAACACAATTAGTAGAGGAATCCGTATGTTCGAAGAGGCACTGGAGATTTGGTCAGTTTTTGGGGTGACGGAGGCTGTAGAATATTTGAATGGACAGGAGGCGCTGGTTGAAACGGCCGAAACATACCACAAGCTGATGAAGGAGCTGTATTGGCAGGAAAAGAATGTGCCGGATATGGTAGCTGTGGCTCAGGCTGGTATGGATTATGGCTTATCGAACGGCCGAGTCCATTCAATGATTCTGATCCGGGCATGGCTTATGAACTGCGCAGTTGGGCCAAGTCTATAGCTTATGATCTGGCTTCGTTTACGTGGCGAGGGTGGGATGAGGCGGGCATTGTGTTGACCGTCGAGGACGAGGCGCTGGGTTTGGGGGCGGCGGAACTTAATTTGCGACTGGCCATGGAACTCGAAAAAGGGGCGCTGCGCATTTCGCGGGCGTATTGGATGTTGGGGGCACAGCAGATGGCGGCTGGCAGACTGGCCGACGCCGAAGTTAGTTTCCGTGCCGGTATGCTGCAGGCGCAGGAAGCTGGGGCGGAAGCTGATGAGCGTTTGTGTTTCGCTTATGAAGCATTGGCTAAGGGCCTTGAGCAGCCTGGTGATCAGGTGCTGCAAAGAAAGTTTAACGAGGCCAAAGATGCTCTTAAGGCCGTCGAGCATGGCCACTCTTTTGTGGAACAGATCGAAACTGCGGAGCGGGTGTTTGGTTGAAAAACAGCCAATATTTTACGGAAATGCCATGATGTGACGCATTCCTCTGTTTTTCCTTACCCTTGCCGTCCGGTAATATACGACTCAGTCAATTCTTCCTGCGGACTGGTAAAGAGGGTGTGTGTATCGGCGAACTCTATTAAACGGCCGAGCCAGAAAAATCCGGTCCAGTCGGATGCACGTGCGGCTTGCTGCATATTGTGGGTCACAATGACAATGGTGTAATCTTCTGACAGCTCACGCATCAGCTCTTCAACGGCTAAGGTAGCCACTGGGTCTAGGGCTGAACAGGGTTCGTCCATCAGGATGACTTCCGGCTTGACGGCAATGGCGCGCGCGATGCACAGGCGCTGCTGCTGCCCGGGGTTGAGGCTCAGGGCGTCATCTATCAAGGCGATGCTTTACTTCATCCCACAATGAGGCGCTGCGCAAACTGTCCTCGACCAAGGCTTTTAGATCATTGCCCTTGGCCAATCCCAGGATGCGGGGTCCGTAAGCGACGTTGTCAAAGATGGATTGGGGGAAGGGATTCGGCCGTTGGAAAACCATGCCGATGCGCTGGCGCAGATCGACGACATCGATATTCTCAGCATAAATATTTTCCCCATCAAGCAGCACCTCACCTTCGGCACGGGCAATTGAAATAGTGTCATTCATGCGATTGAGCGCGCGTAAAAAAGTTGATTTACCACAACCTGAAGGGCCAATTAGGGCCGTGATCTGGTGCTCGTGGATGGGCATGTTGAGATCTATTAAGGCTTGAAAGTCGCCATAATAGAAATTGAAGTTCTTTATTTCTAGTTTATTTTCCATATTCGTTTATCCGAATCGACCGGTCACATAATCTGCCGTGCGCGTATGCTGCGGTTCCAGAAATATCTGTTTCTGATCACCAGTTTCGATTAGCTCACCATCCAATAGGAATGCGGCTTTATCGGCCACACGGGCCGCCTGCTGCACGCTGTGAGGTACCATGATAATCGTGTATCGTTCTTTCAATTCCACCAATGATCGCTCAACAATGCCGGTGGAGATGGGATCCAAACCTGATGTAGGATTATCGAGCAAGAGCACATCTGGTTCGAGAGCCAGACAGCGCGCGATACACAAGCGCTGTTTTTGGCCACCTGACAGAGCAAAGGCCGAGGCATCGAGCCGGTCCTGAACCTCTTCCCACAAAGCAGCTTGGCGAAGACCACGCTCAACCCGCTCATCGATTTGCAGCCGGTCACTCATGCCCGCCATTTTCAGGCCAAAGGTCATGTTGTCATAGATGGTGCCCGGCAAAGGTGTGGGGATGGCAAATACCATGCTGATTTCACGGCGCAGGCGGATTACGTCGGTGCCTCGCGAAAAGATATCTTTGCCATTGAACAAGATCTGGCCCTGGCGTTCTGATCCTTCGATGAGATCTGAAAGTCGGTTCAACTGGCGCAGCAGCGTCGTTTTGCCGCTGCGTGATGGTCCGAAAACCACAAAAATTTCATTGGCTTCGATTTCCAGGCTGATATTGTGCAGCGCTTTTGTGCCATCCGGATAAGTAAAAAAGAGATTTTCTAAAGATAATTTACTATTACTCATAAGATTACCACTCCCGTCTGCGTCGCATAATGGTGCGCAAAATTGAAGCGGCCAATGTTAGCGAAAGAACAAAGAACAAAAGCACCAGGGCTGTGCCATATTGGATGCTTAAGGGCATGCCCGGCACCTGGGTAGAAATGACATACAGATGGTAGGGCAGGGCCATTGTCTGGTCGAAAATTGACTTGGGCAGTTGGGGCAGATAAAACGCGGCCACAGTGAACAAGATGGGCGCTGTTTCACCCGCTGCCCGGCCCAGACCCAGAATGACACCGGTGATGATACCCGGCAGTGCCTGCGGCATGACCTGGTTGCGGATGGTTTGCCAATGGGTCGCGCCCAGGCTCAGGCTGACCAGGCGAAACTCCTGAGGAACAGCATTGATCGCTTCCTCTGAGGTGCTGATCACGACGGGTAGGGTCATCAAACCTAAGGTCAGTGAACCGGCGATGATGGATGTGCCCATATCCAGGAAAAGGACAAAGACACCCAGGCCAAACAAGCCGTAGACAATGGAGGGGATGCCGGCCAGATTGACAATGGCCAGACGAATCCAACGCGTAAACCTGGTATCACGTGCATATTCAGCCAGATAGATGGCGGCACCTACGCCCAAGGGAATGGCGGCAATGGCGACGCCTAAGGTGAGCAAGATAGTGCCTAAAATGGCGGGCATGATGCCGCCTTCGGTCATGCCATTACTCGGCGGCTGGGTCAAGAACTCCCAACTAATGGCGCGTAAGCCATTGATTAATAGAAAAGAGATCACGATGACAATGGGGATGACGGCGATCGCGGCCCCAAAGGTGATAAGTATATTTGCCAGCTTTTGCGTTGATTGCCTGCTCATAATTGGCTCCCTCGTTTGCGGCTCCCTGTGCCAACCAAGCGGGCGGCCAGGGAATTAATGGCGAAGGTAATGATGAATAAGACAATGCCGATGCCGAACAGAACACTGTAATGCAAACTGCCTTGAGCCACTTCGCCCATTTCAGAGGCAATGGTTGCGGTCATTGTGCGTACGGGTTGGAATAACATGCCCGCACCAAATTCCGGGATATTGGCCGCATTACCGGTGACCAGCAGCACAAGCATCGTTTCGCCAATGGCACGGCCAAGGCCAAGCATGACGGCGATGACGATGCCCGATCTTGCTGCGGGAACGACGACACGCCAGATTGTCTGCCACTGGGTGGCGCCGATGGCCAGTGACCCATCACGATATTCTTTGGGCACGGCATACAGTGCATCTTCGGTGATGCTGATGATGGTCGGTAGGGTCATATAAGCCAGGATTAAGGCTCCCGTAAATGCAGTAAGACCACTTGGTGCACCCATATTTTGCAATAAAGGGGCGACGACCACCCAACCGAAAAAGCCAAGCACGATGGAAGGAATGCCGGCCAATACTTCGATGAGTGGTTTGAGGATTTCACGCAGCCAGGGAGGGGCGATCTCGCCTAGATAAATGGCTGTAACTAAGCCCAGGGGAACGGCGATGACGATGGCCACGGCCGTTACTAACAGAGAACCCACCAATAAGGGCAGGAAGCCATAGAGCCCTTCGATAGGATACCAGCGTGATCCAAAAAGCTGGCGTAAGGGAATATCTAGGAATGCGGCGGCCCCTTCCCTTATCAAGAACAAGAAAATGAGAGTGATAATTAAAACGGCCGAAATGCCGCACAATTTAATCAACCCCTCAATAATAACTTCTGACCAGCTCCGCGATGGTGCTTTATCTTCCTCCACGGCCGTTGCCTGTTCTGGCGCCGGTACATCTCTTAAACTCATTGTTCTTCCTCATTACTATCGACTTGCATTATCAGAAATATCAGGCACATCTCCGAAATTCTCAAAGCATTTGAACTGAAATAGATTAAAGTTCACAAGAAAATTATAAGTTCGACACTGCTCAGCCCCGGTTATTGAACTGTCGAATGGTGAACTGCTAATTCAAGTATCTGCTGCCAAAAGCATTCGTTAACAAATTCACAAATTAACTATCTTCTTCCCCCTACACAACATTAGGACGGCATTCTTGAATAAATCTAATTTAGAGGTACAAAACCCAGGTTTGCTACAATAGTTTGCCCTGCTTCGCTTAAGATCCAGGTTAAGTAATCTGCCAAAGCTCCGCTTGGCTCTCCGGCCGTATACATAAAAAGATTACGCGACAATGGATATATTCCTTCTGCAGCAGTTTCCACCGAAGGTTGGATATATTCAGATTCTTTGTCGCCTGAGATGGATATGATCTTTTCATGGTGCGGATCGACATATCCTAAGCCATCATAGCCAATGGCATTGGGATTGCGGCGTACCTCACTGGTAATGCCCACAGAAGAGGTCATCAACAAGGTTTGTGGGGCAAAAATATCTGGGTTATCTTTTTCACCCTTGCGCACAACCTCTTCCAAGAAATAGACATGGGTTCCGGAATTGGTCTCTCGTGAAAGCAATATGATCGGCGCATCGTTGCCGCCCACATCCTTCCAATTGGTGATTCGGCCGGTATACATGTCCGCTAGTTCTGGAATTGTGAGCTTGGTAACAGGGTTTTCGAGATTGGTGATGATGGCCAAGGCGTCAATCGCTACGACATGCTCTATCGGTTCTATACCATTGGACCGCGCTTCCTCTTTTTCATTTTCTTTCATAGGGCGAGAAGCGTTGGCAATATCAACCGTGCCGTTGATTAATGCGGCGATGCCGGTGCCCGATCCGCCACCGGTGACGGCTACGGATACATCTGGTTCCACTTCACGATATGCTTCAGCCCAGGCCAGGGCGATATTGACTAATGTGTCTGAGCCTTTGTTTTGGATAGATCGTTGGGAACTATCCGAATCTCCGCTTGCTTCGACATCTGATCTGCCGCATGCGGTAAACAAGAGAACAGAACTAATTAGAAACAAACCAATTAACGCGACTCGTTTCAACATTCTTCATCCTTCAAAATTTTTTTTGTAAGAAACCTAAGAGGATTGGCTACTAGAGAGATTTGACCTCTTAGATATTAGACCAATTACTAAACGGCACTAGTCGTTACTTCAATATGCTTACCGGTGGACATGAAAATGACACGTTCGGCAATATTGGTTGCCCGGTCGCCGATACGCTCTAAATCGTGGCCAACCCACAGCAAGTAGGTTGCACGGCGAATATAATCATCATCACGCATCATGTTCATGGTCTCTTGGAACAACTTTCGGTACTGCCGGTCGATTTTGTCGTCCTTGGCGATCATTGAAAATGCCAATGTATCGTCATTTTTAACGTAGGCGTCAGTGCTCATCTGGACCATTAAACGCGCGCGCTTGGCCATTTTCGGCAATTTGTGCAAGGAATCGATCTCATCCTCAGTTTCCATTCTTTCAACTAAGCTGGCGATTCCTGACGCATGATCGCCGATACGTTCCAACTCCACGGCAATGTGAATCGCAGCGATGACGCGTCGCAAATCAGAGGCCATTGGCTGCTGGGTGGCCAGGATTTGTAATGCCTCATCCTCAACTGCGTAACGCAGGTCATTCACCTGTTTATCCGCTTCTACAACTGCTGCCGCTGCAACGGCATCACGTTTGTAAAGAGAATCCATAGCTTTTTCAATGGCTTCATCGACCAGACTGCTCAATTGCAAAATACTTTCGTTTAATGAATTAAGCCGTTGATCCAGGACCGAGCGCGTTGTTAGACCAGTCATATATTCTCCACTCCCTAGTATAAAAACTAAACGTGCCTTGTAAAGAACCAGGCAAGCTTCTATCTGCATGAATAAACTTGCTCTTTTGTAAACAATTATAAGGGGATTGCAGCGATGAAACAAATTCAAGTTGCGAGAGTCGAATGGTAAGGTTCAAGCTAATATGGGTTTCGGGCGGGCGCGATGTTGGAGGCGCAGTCTGTCAGAAATTGGGGTGGGATTCGAATGGGACGGCCGTTCTGCAAATCGACCCATACCCAGAGCGCTCGGGCACGGGCAAGAGGTTGGTTGTCCGCGGCGCGGTTGATGGTGTAATGGCGAACGGCCGTGGCCCGTTTGACGTCTGATACCCAGGTGGCAACTTCAAGCTCTTCATCCATCAAGGCAGGCTGTAGATATTCGATGCGGAATTTTCGAGCGACGATGCCGAAGCCTTCTGCGGTCATTCGTGAAACCGGCCAACCTAAAACGCGCACAAGATTAGTGGCGCATTCTTCGAGATAATGCAGGTATACAGTATTGTTGACGTGCTGCGCCGGATCGACATCACGCCAGGTAACGCGGCGGATGGTCTTGAACAGCCCTGGTGGGGGTGAAGGCGCATCAGGGAAAGGCTGCCTCACCAATCGCTCTTTTGATGGTCCTTCAGGAATATAGGACAAGGCCATTTCTTGGGGAATCGTGGCCGGCCGTAAAGTTTCGCTGTTTAGAAAGACCCAATCAGTGTAGGCTGTAGCCACAGGTTCATTGGTATGCCGCCAGACGGAACTCGTACATACGTCTGCTGCGCACCCGGCGGACATCGGCGACCCAGGTTTTGACGATGCAGGTGTCGTTATATTCGAGTGGACGAAGGTAGGTGATTTCCGATTCGCGCACAAACCAGAGCCGCTGCATTGCGTCATGAGTGGGGAAGTCATAACCGACAGCGGCAGAAGCATCGAAAGCGGCCTCCTGCATATAGGTTAGATAGATGGCATGGTTGAGATGACCGTAGGAATCACATTCATTCAAGCGGACGCGGTATGTTTGTTCGAAGATGGCTGGCATGGGGATCCTTTTTTGGACAGCGGACGAACGACGATGGACGATGTTTGTAGACGACGGACGAACGACGATGGACAGTGTTTGTAGACTGAGCTTGTCGAAGTTGGTATTGGTGGGCACTCCCTCTGCGACAGGCTCAGCGAGCAGTAAGGGCTTATCATGTCTATAATTTTTGCAGATTGAAGGCGGGCGTCAAGTTATTGCAATATTAATTTTTATCAATTTGTTGACAACAAGTATTGAGGGTGATATACTTTTTATGGCTCCCCCCCCAGAGGTGGTTACATCAGACGCCCGTCTATGTGCCACCTCATTTTTTTTACCTGGTGATTGGAGCAAAAACCATAATAATCATTGATTTTGTTACATTTATTGAGTAGGTGGGATCCGGCATTTGAGAAAGCCGGACTTATCGACTAAAATGAGATTAGTTCGCATCTGCGGATGCGAACAGGTCGAA
This sequence comes from uncultured Chloroflexia bacterium, assembly GCA_963736615.1. Lineage (GTDB taxonomy): Bacteria > Chloroflexota > Anaerolineae > Promineifilales > Promineifilaceae > JAACFF01. The sequence goes on from CAVTPP010000006.1 coordinate 218,439, forward strand.
TTGTTGGCGGGAATGAAAATAAGAATATGCCTGAATCACCAATGTTAGTTGATAGCGGGGATGATCTACGTAAGGCAGGTTTGGTGCATAGGGTTAAGGTGCCAATCGGGGAAGGACCTTTTCCAACTGTGGTGATGTTACACGGCCGTTATGGTGATGAAAACGCGATGTGGCTGTTCCACAATGTAACGCCCGCCAATTGGCTGAAGATTGCGCCGCGCGGTATTGTTGACGAACCGCCGGATCGCTATTCCTGGGTACATCGTGAGGAAGGTTATTGGCCGCAGTTGGCGCAGTTTGATACGGCCGTTGCTGCCCTGCAGCGATTCATCTTAGCGCTACCACATATTTATGGAGCAGACCCGCAGCGAATCTATCTCATGGGTTTCAGCCAAGGAGCGGCTGCTGCATACGCCACTGCTATGCGCCATCCAAAACTGGTGCAGGCTATTGCCGGGTTGGTGGGATTCGTTCCCGAAGGGTGCAAGGAGATGGAATGTCTAAAGGCTCTGAATGATCTACCGGTTTTCGTAGCCACTGGCAAGAATGATCCACTCATCCCCCTGGAGCGCTCGCGGAAATCAGCGCATGTTCTACGTCTGGGGCAGGCCAGGTTTACATACAAGGAATATGAGACGTGGACATAAGTTGAACCGTGAGGGGATAAAGGATTTGAAGGCGTGGTGGGGCGAGCAAACAATCAACAGTTAACGCGGGGATCAACGGGAAACGAAAAACCGGGAACTGATCGCAGACGATGGACGAAGGACGATAGACGACAGCGCGAGTGACAGTTTTCTGTTGACTGTTTTATGTTGTTTGTTATTCCGTTGCAATGGCCGTGCCCATGGCGCGGATGGGGGGTTGGAAGGCGGCGATTAGGGCGATTAAGGCCAGCAGCGCGCCGCAGATGAGCAGAACGGCATTTAGATTCCATTCAATCAGGCCGCCGATCACAGTGTCGGCTACCGGGGCGAGGCCGACGAAGGCAAACATAAGCAGGCTCATGATCCGGCCCAGCAGTCTCTCTGGTGAGCGGCGCTGCAGCCAAGTGGTAAATTGGATGATGACCCAACCATCAACCAGGCCAGTCAAAAACAGCAGGACCATACCAACCCAAATGGTGTAAACAAAGGCCAACGCAGCCATCAACACACCCATCAAAGTCACAGCTAAAAATAGGATCGTGCCAAACCACTTCTGCGGTGGATTCGGCAGGAGGCCTGATAGGACGATGCCGATCAAGGAACCCGCACCATAGGCTGACATTAAAATACCAAATGCGGCAGCACCGTTAGGCAGACGCTCGTCAGCAAGGACCGGAACACCGATGATGATCGGGGCATTGCCCAGCATTGTCAGTGCGGCGATGATGATGAAAACAGTTCGAAGGGTTGTGTCATGCCAAACATAGCGCAAACCTTCTAAGATGTCCGACCAGACGCTTTGGCTGTTCTCTCCTTCACTCTTGGTATTTCTCTGATCGCTCATTAATGACAAGGTAACGGCCGAAGCGAGAAAGGTTAAAGCGTCAAAGGCGAAGGCCAGGCCAATGCCCCGTAAATCTGTTTCAGGTGCTTCGCTAACGGCGCCACTACTAAACAAGGCGATCAACAACCCCGCAAGCATAGGACCAATAAAAACACTCAGCTGTGCTGTGCCTTGGGTGATGGAATTGCCGATTTCAAGCTGATCTTTTGGTACGACAGCAGGCACAACGGCACTGGCAGCGGGATAGAAAAAGGCGTCGGCTAACCCAAAAAGCAAGGCGAAGAGGTAGACCATCCACATTTCGATGAAGCCCCCAAGTATCGCCGCAGCAAGGATACCCATAAGTATCATACGGGCAATATTTGTGAGCAGCATCACGTTACGTGGTGAAAAGCGGTCAGTTAAAGCGCCGCCAAAAATCATGAATAGAGCCCTGGGGATGCCGGCGATGGCCAGAACGAGACCGATAGCAAGGGCGTCGCCGGTCATTTGCAGGACTAACCAGGGCAGGGCGATGAAACCAAATTGATCGCCGAGAAGGGAGATACCTTCGCCCAGCCAGAGAAAGCGAAAGTCACGGATGCGCAGTACATCGCCTAACTGCTGAATAGAACTTTTTGATTCTGTTGTTGGTGCCGCAGGCAGTGATGATTCGGTCATACTTATGCAATATCAATCTAGTTTTGGATCCCAATTATGGCATGAATAAATGCCTGGGATTCGTGCAATAGGATATCGTTTTTGTGAACTAATAAAAGAGTTTCTTATATGCCGCCAAGAGCCATTGTCAACAACGTTTCCAGGCGTGATTGGTCGACGGTTAGAACGATGTTGGCATTGGGTAGATGTTCGCCGCGATCCATCCAATCTACGGTGGTTTGACCTCTGGTGAAACGGCCGTTCAACTCAATAGAGACATGATGCTTTTCCGCAGCAGTGACAATGTCCGGTTCCAAGGCTACGGCCATAGCCAGGCCATCGGCAGCAAACATTCTTTCCTCGTCGTATACCTTTTTGAGAAAGGTCCTTACACCTGCGCTAATTTTCTCAAAAAACTTTGCTTGAGGGGTTGGAAGGGATTGCCAACTAGCGATCACGTGTTCGGATATGGGATGGGCCAGGGTTGTCTCCCAGGAGACGAGGGTCAGTTCCGGCCAGGCCTTGAAGACAACAAAGGCGGCTTCCGGATCGGCATAGATATTAAACTCGGTTGATAAATTGCTGGTATTGCCTTGGGCATATATGGCCCCGCCCATGACGACAAGGCGTTTGAGCTTATTTGGTAAATCTGGATCAAGCTTCAGCGCCACAGCCACATTGGTCAAGGGACCGACGGCGACCAATGTGAGCTCGCCAGGCGCTTCGTTGGCCATACGCACGAGTGCTGCTGCGGCATGTTCCACCTCTATCTTCCTATTGGATGGGGGATAGCCGATGTCGCCCAGGCCATCCTGGCCGTGAACGTGTTCGGCTGCATCGGCGCCCGGTATAACCAGAGGGCCATTGCAGCCGCGATAAACAGGTACATCAGTGTCTATAATATCGAGAATCGTGCAGGTGTTGGCTAAGGTGCGCTCTAATCCAACGTTACCGGCGACAACGCATATGGCCTCTACTTCAACATTAGGGTGGGCAAAGGCCATTAAAAGTGCATGGGCGTCGTCAACGCCGGGGTCGGTGTCGATGATGAATTTTTCCATAATTGCAAGGTTACCTTATATTGGGTTGGATGACGATAGGTGATCTGCTGATATTGTTCTCCCAATTATGGGAGGTGAAGATGTCCCTTAACCAACTGAAAAACCCTGCCTTAACCAAAGAATTAGGGTACTTCTAAGGTAGATTGGGATATAATTCGAATGAGTCGCGGTGCACATGGTGCCTATTTAAATCCCGGAGAAACAGCCTAATGAATTTTGATGAAATCATTGATCGTAACGAATATCCAACAATGAAGTGGAGTAAATCTTTCCTTGCTGAACATTTCGGCAATGAGGAAGCAATTCCAATGTCGGTTGCTGATATGGATTTAAAGGCGCCTCCATCTGTTATTGAACAACTGCAAAAACGGGTTGCGCATGGCATCTATGGCTATGAATCAAAACCGGAAAGCTATTTCACTGCATTTGAGTCATGGTACCAAAACAGGCATGGCTGGAACATTGATCGACAACATATTGAACAATGCCCGTCTATTTTGAATGCCATTGCAGTCCTGATTAACCAACATTCAAGCGAGAGAGATGGCGTTATATTGCAATCCCCGGTTTTCTTTGAGTTTCGTATGGTTGTCAGAAGTAATGGCCGGAGAATTGTCAAGAATGCGCTCAACTTGGTTGACGGGCGATACCAAATTGATTTTGAAGATCTGGAAACCAAAGCTGCCAATCCCAAACAATAAGATATTGATTTTGTGTAATCCCCATAATCCTGTGGGCAGGGTTTGGACAGAGGCAGAGTTACAACAAGTAGCAGCGATTTGTGAGCGTCATGATGTATTTGTCATTGCTGATGAAATTCATGGTGATTTTGCCTTTCCCCCCCATCGCTATGTCCCCTATTTGACGGTGTCCGAAAGCGCGGCACAGAATGCGGCGGCCTGTATTTCGCCTGCCAAAACATTTAATATGGCCGGTATGGTTGATGCCGTGGCGTAATCCCGAACGAAGAACACCGGCAGCGGTTCCATGAATTTGCCCATCAATACCAAACCAACAAGATCAATGTGTTTGCTTCTACTGCTGCAGAAACCGCCTACCGAGAAGGAGCGGCTGGCTGGATGCGCTGCTAGATTACCTTCAAGGGAATGTTGGTTTGATACGAGAATTTTTAGAGGTAAATGAAGTCCCTGTTTCGTTGATTGAACCGGAAGGGACTTTTTTGTTGTGGTTGGATTTTAGAGAGCTGGGATTGGATGCCAAGAGTGTTGGAAAAGTTTCTCGCACAAGAAGCTAAGATAGCTCTTAGTCCAGGATATTGGTATGGACGAGAAGGGGCGGGATTTGCCCGGATGACGATTGGGTGTCCACGATCGACGATCCAGCGCGCGCTGGATAATCTAGCCGGGGCGGTCAAAGAGCTTTCATAACGCATAAATTTAGCGGAATTAGCCGCGCATGCATCAAGTGCACTGTTAATCAAGTTTTTTTACTTTACCCAACGAGGGCTGAGCTTGTCGAAGTCCGGCGAAGGCCACCCTTCGACAAGCTCAGGGTTCGTTCTGCAAAATGGGATTTATTTGGTCAACAAAGTACCAGTGACATTTATTGTAATGATTTAGAAGAAGTCTGAGCATGAAACAGATCGAGCGAAAATTGATTGATAAACTGATTGAGTCTGAAGATGTCACTAACTTTTCGGTGGCTGATCTTCAGCAGTTGTTCCGACAGGAACAGGGGATCCAACGCTCGGTTCCTGATGGCGTTTATCAGATTGATCCGCGTACCGGTGATATTGTGTTGTTTGTTACCAGCCGCGAGGTGCGGCCGCAGGACACGCTGCCGGTTATAGGGCCTGATCCGCAGGCGGCAAAAAACTGCCCCATTTGTCTGGGCCAGACGACAGGGATTGTTGATGTCGCTCCGCTGAGTCAGGGCATGACTTTCATCAATAAGAATCTATATCCAGTCTTTTTTCCATTTGACCAGCAGCAAGTAGATGCGATCAACGGCCGTAATGGACAAACAACCGGACCCGTTCCACAAACGGTGAGCGGCTTGCATTTCTTGCAGTGGACCTCGTCGGATCATGGGGTGGATTGGCATAATTTGCCTGAAGAGGATGGGATCGTGGTCATGAGCCGTTTGGCGGCTTTGGAAAAAACGTTACTTGAACCGGGGAAGGTGGGCGGTCCTCGTTATGTGGTTATGGTCAAGAATTACGGCCGTCTTGTAGGCAGCTCGCTGGCGCATGGACACCAACAGATCGCGCTCAGCAGTGTCATGCCGCGCCGCTTTGCTGATAATGCGCGCTTTGCCAGGAAACACGGTGAAACTTTTGCCGCATTTATGCTGCGTGAGAACCCGTCTAATCTACTCATACGTGATTATGGCCCAGTGGTGCTGCTTGTACCTTATTTCATGCGCCGCCCTTACGATATGATGTTGATCTTGAAGGATGTTTCCAAACAATATTTGCACCAATTGTCGGAGGCTGAAATAACGGCCGTTGCCAATGGGTGGCGAGATGCGACCAGGGCGATTGTGGATGTAATGAATAGAAACGGTCGTGAAGTCGCCTACAATATAATCAGTAATAATGGGCCCGGGGCCGGTCTTTTCTTTGAATTTCTGCCATATACCCAAGAGATGGGCAGCTTTGAGCATTTGGGTTTGGTAACGAGTGAAGCAGAGCCGGGGGCGGTGGCCGAGGAATTGAAGAAAACATGCAGCAGCCAACGAAAAACAGGCAACAGTTGTCTATCTGATCCTGAATAGAGTTTACCAAACCGAAATAAAGGATCATTCATTTTGTTTTTCGTTGATTGTTTTCAATTGATTTGTGGCTGTTCCGCTCTCATCTTCTCATAATCCAGCCTTAATCCAGCCTTAACTGAAACTTTATATTCCCATAACATCTATATAGGAGAATGGTAGTTGTGCATGATCGTTGCAACCTTGTTTTATTCTTTGCGTAAAGGCCATCGGAGGTCATAATGAGTCGAACAAAAACATTCTCTTTTATTTTATTAGCCCTTTTTGCCCTGCTGGTGACAGCCTGCGGTGCATTTTTTGAATCTGATGCAGAAATTCAACCTGTTTCCCAAACTGAGGCAAGCCCCCTCGATGTGGTTATTGACAAGCTCAGCCCGGATGCGGCAGCACAGGCCAAGACACAAGTTCCACCGGTTGTGCAGTCGAATACGGCCGTAGAACCTGGCCAATTATTTGCTCATGAAGAAGCTTTTATTCAGCTCTTTGAGCGGGTTAGCCCGGCTGTTGTGCATGTTGGCGTTGACAATGGCCAAGGGTCTGGCTTTGTTTATGATGCGGATGGTTTTATCGTCACAAACAATCACGTGATCACCGGCGCCCGCAATATTATTGTCTCCTTCGCCGATGGCACGGATTTGGATGCCACACTGGTAGGAGCCGATCCTGGTTCCGACCTGGCTCTCCTGAAGGTTGATGTTAAGCCGGGCGAGCTTACGGCCTTGGCCTTAGCTGATTCCGATGATCTGCGCGTGGGCCAGTTGGTGTTGGCTATTGGCAGCCCCTTTGGCCTGGCCAATACATTGACCACGGGTATCATTTCCGGATTGGATCGCCTCTTCCCTGGTGCGCAAGCACCCAGCGGCGGCAGCTATAATATCCCCGATATTATCCAAACTGATGCAGCGATTAATCCTGGCAACTCGGGCGGGCCGCTTCTTGATACACGTGGCTATGTGATTGGTGTTAATACAGCAATTGAGTCACCAGTGCGTGGTTCTTCAGGTGTTGGCTTTGCTGTGCCCTCTAATGTGGTCGCCGTTGTAATTCCACAGCTTATGGGCGGCGGCACTGTGTCTCATCCCTGGTTGGGTGTTTCCGGCACGGAGTTGAATGCTTCTTTGGCCGAGTCATTGAATCTAGATCGCGACCAGCGGGGCATTGTCCTGGCTGATGTTATCGTAGGTGGTCCTGCCGAAGCAGCTGGTATCATCGCCGGTAATGCAGGTACAGGTCTTGGTGGTGATGTTATCGTGGGCATCAACGACCAGGAAGTGCGCGAATTTGATGACCTGCTGGGCTATATCGTAGGCAAGACGATGGTCGGACAAACGGTGGAATTGCATGTCTTACGTGATGGCGATGAGATGACGGTTCCGGTTACGTTGGGAGAACGGCCGTCGGTCGAGGAATAAACTTACTGAATAATATCAATTGGTTACAAATGCCAGGCACTTTCTTAAGTGCCTGGCATTTTTCTTGTATGGTGATGGTAGACTACAGTTGCAAACCGTTCTACTGTACACGCACCGGTAGAAAATGTCCGGCCAAATCTGGCCGGGCATTATTGTTGTTATGCGATTTTGAGGGATTCAAGCGGTGGCATAATTGGTGGCTGTATTACCTGTCTCTGCGGCGCTTATGCTGTCGACGACCTGGGCGAAAATTTTATTTGGCGGTGCGCCCATCATAGGCTGGCTGTTGATGAGGATGAGTGGGGTTGCAGTGATACCCAATCTCTGAAGCCAATGACATTAAGGTGATCTCTAGGTTGATTTAAGGGATACTTACTGAACTGTAAAAACTTTGGATTCTTATTCGAGGAAACCAATGCGAACAATTTCTTTGAGCAATACCGGTATCGAAGTTAGTGCGCTTTGCCTGGGGGCCATGTATTTTGGTACACGCCAGAATCCAGCCGAATCTTTTACCCTGATGGATCAATATTATGAAGCCGGTGGGCGCTTTATTGACACGGCGAATATCTATTCCTGGTGGGAACCTAACGGCATTGGTGGCGAAAGTGAGCCGGTCTTGGGTGAGTGGATTAGAGAACGCAAGAACCGTGACGAGGTCTTTGTGGCCAGTAAGGTCGGTTTTGGTTATCAGGATGTCCCCATGGCCTTAACGGCCGATTTAATCGAAAAAGAATGTGATAAATCATTGCAGCGCCTGGGCCTGGAGACGATTGATTTGTACTATGCGCACGTCGATGATCGCTATACGCCGATGGCGGAAACGTTGGAAGCTTTCGGCCGTCTTAGGCAGGCGGGCAAGATTCGCATGATCGGCGCAAGTAATTTCACAGCCTGGCGGTTGGAAGAGGCGCGCAGTTTGAGTATGGCGAATGAGTGGCCGGAATACAGCTGCGTGCAGCAGCGATTTACATATTTGAGACCAAAGCCAGGGGCGAGTTTTGCACCGCAGTTGGCCGCGAATGATGACCTGCTTGATTACTGCCGGAAGCGCAAGATGACCATGCTTGCTTATTCAGTTTTACTCAGCGGGGCGTACACGCGACCGGAACGTGAGGTTCCCGCGCAGTATGTTGGTGCAGATGCGGACGATAGACTCACCGCTTTGCGAGGTGTGGCCCAGGAGATCAATGCTTCACCTAACCAGGTGATATTGGCCTGGATGTTGCAGGGTGATCCGCCTGTTTTGCCCTTGATTGCGGCCAGCTCCTCACAGCAATTAAAAGAGAATATCGATGCGCTAAATATCACACTGAGTGCCGATCAAATGAGTCGTTTGAATTCCGCGGGTAATCCTATTTGAGCGCCGTCACCGGCAATAATTGACAGACCGCGCTCCGGGAATAGTGCGATCTTGTGGAACAGGTTAGAGAATGGATCAACTAACTATTGAGAAGCCGTTATTCTACATAAACAGCTCTGCTCCGACACGTATTTGCGATAATGGGGGTTGGACGGACACGTGGTTTGCCGAATATGGTCAGGTGTTTAACATCGCCATCGAGCCGCGCGCAAATGTGCAGATTGCGGTATATCCGAGAGATGTGCTGGAAACACAAGTGCTGATTTCGGCTGCAAATTATAATGATATTTACGGCCGTGAATTGGGCATGCCGTGGCAAAAACATCCTTTGATCGAAGCAGCGATTGAGGAGATTGGCGTACCGGATACTTTTTGTATCGTTGTTTATTTGCACTCCGATGCGCCGCCAGGTGCTTCGCTGGGGACAAGCGCGGCTGTGACGGTTGCCCTGTTAGGGGCGCTTGATTGTTTGACGCCAGGACGATTGAGCGCCCATGAAATTGCCTACCTGGCACAGCGTGTGGAGAGTGAACGATTGGGTTGGCAGTGTGGGATTCAAGATCAATTGGCGGCCGCATATGGGGGGATTAGTTTTATCGATATGTTCCGCTATCCACACGCCAGCGTTTCCCCAGTCCAACCAAGCGATAACATTTGGTGGGAGCTGCAGCGCCGTTTAATTGTGGTCTATATGGGCCGGCCGCATAAATCTTCGCAGGTACATGAAAAGGTGATTGCTAATCTGGAGGATGTGGGCGCGGAAGAGCCGCGATTGGTTTATTTGCGCGAAACGGCCGTGCCCGCACGTGACGCTTTACTTGCGGGTGATTTCACAGCATTGGGAAAGGCTTTTCAGGACAATACGGAGGGACAACGCGCTCTGCACCCAGATTTGATCAATCCGTTAGCTGAACAAATCATCGAATTGGCACATAACAATCATGCTTTAGGATGGAAAGTGAATGGCGCGGGCGGGAGTGGCGGGACTATAGCCCTGCTGTTGGATGGCTCTGAGCAAAATAAGCGACACTTAATGCAAGTTGTTAATGAGCTTGCCGGTTGTCAATTCATCAAGCCACGAATTGCACGGCAGGGTTTGCGTCGGTATGTGGTTCCTATGGACGATGGTTAGTTAGCAGGCAGTAGATTCTCTTCGAGGAAAGTAATCGTTTGTGCCCAGGCATCCCCGGCAGGGCCGGGCTGATTATAGTTCTCTTCTGTTAAGAAGGCGTGACCGACGTCTGGATAAATCGTGATTTCATTTTCGATGTCTAGGGTGTTGAGCGCCGCTTCAAATTCCAGAACTTCTGCGGGGAAAATGGTGTTGTCTTCTTCGGCAAAAATGCCAAGAACGGGCTGTGCTTCGGTTAACGGCCGTAATAATTCGGGTTCGGTAACAACTGCACCGTAATACATGATCGTAAGGGCCAGATTCTCAGATTGGCGCAAACCAAGCTGCAGTGAATGCCCTCCGCCAAAACAAAAACCCATAGAAGCGACCCGTTCGTCGTCAACAGAATTAAGGCTGCGCAGGTAGGCGAGGGAGCTGTCGATATCTGCCTCGACCTGCTCCTCCGGCGTAGTGATGCGCAGCCACAATGCGCGAGGAAAAGCGGCCGTTACATTGCCGCGATAGGCATCAGGGGCAAAGACGATATAGCCTTCCTCGGCCAGAGCATCGGCTAAGATGGTGATACCTTCGTTCAAGCCCCACCATTCGTGGATTAATAAAACCGCCGGGTGAGGGCCGGGTCCTTCTGGTGTGGCCAGGTAGCCAAGTAGTTTTTGTCCTTCGTCATTTTCGTATTCGATGTTGGTGAAATCGGCCGTTTTGCTCCCAAAAAGGTTGTCGTAGATGATTGCACCGGCAAATAGGACAACAATGAGCAGTAGGAGACCAAAAAGCATGAGCAGTAAGCGTTTTGCCCAGGTTTTGATTGAAGATGTGTTTTTCTGTTCCATCTAAGAACAATCCTCCAAAGATTGAATGATTATCATTAAGGCTTTGCAGCATTATCTAACATAGAGGCCGAGAGTTGGGCTCTGAAGGGAAAGTATTAATTGTTTGTTCAGCAAAAAACGGCCGCTGCTCCAATTTGATAGAGAAACGGCCGTTTAGATGCTAATAGATTCGCGATGTGTAAATGGCTGATTATGGAGCCACATCCGCCAGCCAGCGATCCAATAGATCGTTGAATACCTGCGGCTTATCCATTTGCAGCCAATGGCTGGTGCCATCAATCAATTGATGTGGCAGATCGGGCATGAGGTTTGTGAGACCAACTGGTGTTTGGTTGAAACGGGTGATCAATGAAAACTTTGGCCCTCCATAACTGTTGAGGTCTGGCACAGGATTGTAATTGAACAGCGCCTTGCTTGCGGCGACCACTGTAGACTGTGGTGTCTGGCGCAGATCGTTCATGACGGTTTCTTCTGTTTCCGGCGTGGACTGGTCTAAGATCTGCATCCAATATCCTTCAATCATCGGACCATAGTTATCAGATTGTAATCCACCAAGATAGCCTTGAATTTCTTCAGCCGGCATTTGTGTTGAGTCTCCCGATGGATCGACGAGGTATAGGCCTGCCAGCCGGTCCGGGTGTGCGCCGGCATAGGCGACGGCTACGCAGCCACCCATACTGTGACCAACTAGAACAAAGCGCTCAAGCCCTAATTGGTTGGCAAGTTCATCTGCATCTCTGGCCATTGCTTCGATAGCGAAATCGCCTTCAAATGAGGAACGGCCGTGTCCGCGTAAATCTATGGCGATCGCTCGTCTCGTTTGGCGCAGATGGCGCAGTTGGGCTGTCCATTGTCCACTATTTCCGGCTAATGAATGTAGGAATATGATGGGCAGTGTGCCTGAACCACCATCGTCAAAATAGATTCCGGAGCTGGTTGTGTTGGTTTTATTTGTCATTTGTTTCACCTCGTTTTGATTTCTTCTATAATACCGGGAATGGCTGACATCTATTGTCAGTTATTTGTAGAAGGGTTTGAGATAGAGATAGAGATTGGGATATGAGGGCAGATCGACTTATTTCATTGATGATGTTGTTGCAGACGAGGGGCAAGATGACCGCTGAGGCTTTGGCTGAAAAGCTCGAGGTATCAAAGCGAACGATTTATCGTGATATTGGTGCTTTGAGTGGATCGGGCGTGCCTATTTATGCTGATGGGGGACCTGGTGGCGGTTATGCTTTATTAGACAGTTATCGCACAACGCTTAATGGCTTAAACCAAGAAGAAATTCGCTCCTTATTTTTGTTAATGTCTCCTGGTCCATTAGCTGATCTGGGAATCGATCAAACGCTGCAAACGGCCGTTTTGAAATTGACCAGCGCCTTACCCGATCGCCATTATGACCAGCCGGAATTTGTGCGCCAGCGTTTCTATCTTGATGCCGCGGGTTGGTTTCAAGTCGATGAAGCCGTTCCTCATTTAGACACCATCCAGGAGGCCGTATGGTCAGAACGGGCGGTTAATCTGTCCTATCGTGCACCACGTGGGCGTTTAAGCGTGCGAATTATTTCCCCATTGGGGCTTGTGGCCAAGAGCGGCATTTGGTATGTGGTGGCCAGCACGGGAAATGGGCTTCGTGTTTATCGAATCTCGCGTATTACGGATGTTGATTGGACTGATAGTGAATTTGAACGGCCGTCTGGGTTTGACCTTGTACAATTCTGGAAAGATTGGGCCGCGGATTATGAATCTAGTTTGCCTCAATATCCGGTGACGTTACGTGTTGCCCCAGAATTAGTCCCAACTTTACCGTTTATTTGGGGAGAGAGGGTGCGAACTGAGCTGCCGCAATTTGAAGCGGATAGGGAAGGCTGGCGATTGTTAGACTATCTGTTTGAGCGCAAGGAGGAGGCTGAGATGCGTATTTTGGGGCTGGGGGGCTTGGTTGAAGTTGTTGAGCCAGAAGAGCTGCGAACGGCCGTGTTGAAATCAGCTCAAGATGTTGTGGCGTTGTATTTGAAAGACAAATAGATGCCAGGCACTTTAAAAATGTCTGGCATCTCAAAAATGGTCCGTTAAACGACCGGATCAAATTCTTTTTCTTTTGCCGTTCCGCCGATTTTTGCGCCAATCTGACCGTACAAGTGGCCGGTAACAAAAATGACATATACGCTGCCCGCAAGGGAAATGACCCAGCCAATCAGCGGGACGATGCCCACAAGACTGAGCACAAAGCTCAAACCCAACAGAACGAGCAAAGTAATGAGTATGTCGCCAATATTGTCGCGGGTCATACCGATGACTTCGCTAAAGCGCAGGGTTGCGGATAGATTTCCTTCGCGCGCATATTGAATGGCGATTGCCGGGCCAATTAGCGCATAGGCAATCACGAACAGCAGCACAAGGCAGCTCATAACCATCATGGACAAAACACCAATGCCGGCCAAAATATCGGAGATTTCTCCTTCGGTGCCTGCTGCTGGAATGAAAAATAGAAGGCTGCAGCACATTAAAAGCCAAATTGGCAAGGTGTAGATGAGGCCTGCCACAATGACCATGAAGCCATCCTTGAATAATTGGCCCCAATCTTCCCATTCCGGCAAAGGATCTTCCACACCATCCATGACATTGCGCATGACTTTAATCATGTAGCCATAAAGAAAAAATATGGGAAAGATCAAGAATGAAACGAGAAGAACGACAACGCCGATCAGCGTCTTGTTTATCCAGCGCTCGTCGTCAAATACGAATCTAACTGCTTTATTGATATCCATCAAAATCCTCTCCTAAAATGTAGCACAACCATTCCCGGTTGTGGGCGCAAGCTGGAAAGCTCACGCTACTTAATTTTGACACAGAATAACGCGGAGGACACGGACGAAAATTTGATAACTTTCACTCCGAGCGTGTACCACCGTACGAACTGCCCCTTATTATAGTGCAGAGAGTTGATAATGTGTCAATTTATGTTTGCTATGATCTTTACGTCGGTTTTTCTTAAGAGTTGCGAAAGGCGGCCAAGAAACCCGGTTTTTGGAATTAGGTAAGACACATGCTGAGCACATGGCATGAGATTTACCCGCCAAAAAACCGGGTTTTTTCATTTCAATATGTAAGTTAAAATCTGAATACTATGGCTAAACAAGAAATTCGTTTAGGGGTGATTGGTATGGGATTGATGGGCCGTGAGAGGGAATCTTTTGAAAGCACTGATCATTTCTGACATCCACAGCAATATCCATGCCCTTGAAGCCATCTGGAGCCAGGAGCGGGACAGCGATCTCATTTACTGTACCGGAGATCTGGTCGATTATGGTCCTTTCCCAAAAGAGGTGCTGGATTGGGTTCGTGCCCATCATGTGATCTGCACCCAGGGCAACCATGATCGTTGGGTAGCGACCAACTACAGGGAAGGGAATTTATTGCCCAAAGTGCCTGCTAACGAGCGGGCTTGGGTGAATCATAATGCGTCTCTCTTGGACGCGGATGATATTCTTTATTTAGAAGAGCTGCCCCTGGCAGTCTCATTAGAATTGGATCAAGCACATTATGTCATGACCCATCTCTACCAGAATTATGATGAGATTGTCAGCCTGCATGCTTATGATAAGTTTTGTGCTGAGACTTTCCAGCTCGGCTAACTCGTGGCATCCAAACAGGCTTATCTTGGGCCATACCCATCGCCAGGCGGTTCGTTATCTCAGCGATGAGGTATTTTGGTTGAATCCGGGCAGCGCTTCGTACCGCCGATATGATGATCCCGATCAGACAGCTCATTATGCAACGATTATCGATGGGGTTATTTCGCTCAAGCGCCTAAGTTATGATATGGAGCGGCTGCGCCAAGCTGTTAGTCAGATTGAACTCATAGATTCTGAGATGCGGGTTGCGTTACGATCCTTTTTTTAGCTGAAAACGCTGAAAGCATTAATTGAGAATCTATTTCTGAAGAGAACCATCCCTAAGAATAGCAATTATTATGTCGGTGTTTGTTTTTAAGCCTGTATTACGAATTGGATTAGTATTAGGTTAATAATACCTTCACACAGTTTGGTATTTAGAACAGGCGTGCTATCCTGTGATTGGCTCAATAAGGGCCATAATTCACATTATTTATCCCAATAAACCTATAAGGAGATATACAGATGGGTAAATTCGTATTACTTTACACCGGGGGTGGTATGCCTGAGACTGAAGAGGAACAGGCGGCCGTGATGGCAGCATGGGGCTCATGGTATGAAGGGCTTGGTGCCGCTGTGGTAGATCCGGGCAATCCATTTTCTCCGGCAGTTAAGAATATTGCCAGCGATGGAACTGTTACTGATGTTGGTGCATTGAACTCTGGTTATACGGTTCTAAATGCTGATTCGATGGATGATGCTGTAGCAATGGGCCAGAAATGTCCGATGCTAGAAGGTAATGGCCAGGTTACGATTTACGAAACCTTTGATATGTAATTGTTACATCCTAGAAGGAGGCCCCAGGAAACTGGGGCTTTTTTGATCCCCCTGGGCAAGTGGTAGGGGCTTTCAGCTCAGTGTTGAGGCTTTACGTTAAACTCCGGCAGTGCCTCTGCCCTCCGCCATGATTATCCGGGCTGATCAGCCCATTCACCCAGGATAATTATAAAACCGTGATTCCGGTTGATTTTAACAGGAATTCTGAACGGTAATCTTTGATCTCCGGCGCTTGATAAGAATTTAGGATTTATAATTGAGTTTCAATCCATTAATTGTATAATCGTGCAATAGTTTACCGTCCACTTTGTGTTTGTCCCAAGAGGTGCAAAATTTGATGAACGACCCATCCCACGTACAACCGCCAACCCTGGCTTTACCGATGCAAAATCATGCCAGATTAATAGATGATAGAACAGCGGAGGGCAAGGCAATGCGCAACAACTGCTCCCGCGCCATGCAAGGTATTTGGGAAGCCCCTGCCGACCGAGTCGATCCTGTTGAACTGCTGATTGAAAACAGCCACGGCCGTCATGAAGAGCTGGTGCCTATCCGCTACGGCCGTATGATGGCCAGTCCTTTTGCCTTCTATCGCGGTGCAGCGGCTATCATGGCGTATGATTTAGCACAAACGCCTAATTCCGGCTTATTTGTGCAGGCTTGCGGCGATGCCCACCTGTTAAATTTTGGTGGTTTTGCCACGCCGGAACGCAAACTTATTTTTGACATTAACGATTTTGACGAAACCTCAATTGCACCCTGGGAATGGGATGTGAAGCGGTTGGCTGCCAGTTTTGTTATTGCGGGCCAAGCCAATGGCTTCAGTAAGAAGGAATGCCGTGAGGCAGGCAGATCTGCGGGCCAAAGCTACCGGCTCCAAACAGCCAACTATGCAAAAATGCCTGTGCTGGATGCGTGGTATGATGCCCTTGATTTCAATACGATCGTAGAAAATATGAAGGACAAAGATCAGAAACGCTTTTATCAAAAAAAGTTGATTACAGCAACAGCGCAAAGCGCCCGTGAAAAGGAGTTTGCCCGCCTGGCGCACAGGGAGGGTTATCCTGCCCGGATCATTGACCAACCACCGCTTATTTACCATCCGAACGAATTAAGTGATGAAGCTTTCAGTTCGCTGATCCATAAATCGTTTGCCCGTTATCTGGAATCTATTAACCCAGAACGGCGATTGTTACTCGAGCGTTATGAGCTGGCGGATATCGCTATGAAAGTGGTGGGTGTAGGCAGTGTAGGAACAATGTGCGGTATTGTTTTGCTTATGTCCGGCCAAGGGGACCCGCTTTTCCTACAATTTAAGGAGGCGCGACAATCTGTCCTTGAACCATACGCCGGAGCCAGCCCCTACGGCCACGCAGGCGAGCGGGTTGTTCAAGGCCAGCGGCTGATGCAGGCAGCCAGCGACATTTTCTTAGGTTGGATGACTGGAGCGGGCGCAGAGGCGCGCCAGTTTTATATGCGCCAACTGCGGGATGCTAAAATAAAGCCGGTCGTTGAAATAATGAAGCCCAATAACTTAATTGGTTATGCTGGTCTTTGTGGACAAGCGCTGGCCCGTGCCCATGCCCGTTCTGCTGATGCCGTGCAGCTAAGCGGCTACATGGGCAGCAGCGAAGGTTTTGAAGATGCCATAGTTAATTTTGCCGTTGCTTACGCTGCCCAGAATCAACTGGATCATGCCGCCCTGGTTACGGCCGTTCGTGAGGGACGCATTGAGGCCCAGGTAACTGAATAAATAGGCCAGTGCTTATATGCTTCCATATCACGTGCTCGCCGCCCTAGAAGATACTTGTCTAAATGAAATTAAAATAGTTTATGAGATCGGGTGTTGCTTCTTCAATCATATGACTCATTATACCAAATGGAAATCGGCTGTGTTGTAAACTGAAATGGATACGAATGAAAGATGCCAACTTTCCGAAAGTTGGCATCTTTTTGAGGTTGGAGTTAGTTTTTGCGGGCGCGCAAGAGGCCGATGGCCAGGGCGGTCAGAACAGCTAGAGCGCCGGTGGCTGCGGCTGCTTTGCTGGCTTTAGGGGCGATATTTTTCCCCTCAAACAGTTCCTTAACGGGCTGTATGCGCTGGCGCGGGGTGACGCCGAAGGCCATGTGTAAGATGGTGGTATAAAGCCGGTAATGGTTGGGGTAGCGAATGATAGTGGAGACGTCAAAGGGAAGAGGAGGACGGCCGATGGCATAAGAACGCAAGCGCGTGAACTGCATGACTTCTTCCTTGCCGTGTGTGCGGGCGTTGCCCGACATTTTCACGCCGCCAAAGGGCAGCATGGATACAGGATAATGAGCCATAACATCGTTGATATTTACTGAGCCCACATCCATTTGTTGGGCGATACGCTTGGCACGATTGTGATTGGCGCTCCAAATATAAGCATTTAAACCAAAGTCACTGTGATTAGCCAGTTGGATGGCATGGGTCTCATCTTTCACCTTCATAATCGGAATCAAAGGGCCAAAGGTTTCTTCCCACATCACTTTCATGCTGTGATCTACGTCAACAAGTACAGTTGGTTCCATGAACATGCCGTCGCGGTAACCACCATGGACGATTCGCGCTCCTTTAGCTAAGGCATCTTGTAACTGGTCATCAATGATGTCGATCTGGCGTTGAAAAGAGAGCGGGCCCATGTTGTAAGGGTTTTCTTTAGTCTTCGTAAAGCCCATTTTTATTTTGCTCGCTTCTTCAATCGTCGCTTGAAGAAATTCTTCGTAGACCTCTTCGACAACATAGATACGTTCAACAGCGACACAAGATTGGCCTGTATTATAGCTTGCTGCACCCCAGACACCCCATTTGGCCGCAGCACGAATATCGGCATCTTCAAGGACGATCATGGGATCCTTGCCGCCTAATTCGCAAAGGAAGGGGGTCATAGTTTCGGCTGCTGCTTTGGCCACGATTTGCCCAGTAGCGGTTGAACCGGTGAGGAATATGATGTCGGGTCGTGCGCGGACCATGCCCGCACCGACACGGCCGTCTCCGTGTAAAAAGCGCACAAAGGGCGACAATTCCGGTACACGTCGGAACAAATTTTCAATCATGACGCCTGTTGCTGCAGAAACTTCTGAGGGTTTGACCAATACCGTGTTTCCAGCAAGTAATGCGGAGACTGTTGCAGGTATAATTAACTCGAATGGATAGTTCCAGGGACCGATGATGCCCACGACTCCATACGGCCGTGGCTCCACGCTGTATTTGCGGAAGAAGTAGAGGCCGCCTGGCACTTTGCGCTTTTTTAGCCAGCCTGGCGCGCGCTTCAGGTATTGCTGCATCTTATCTACACTCATGATCACTTCGCCCACAGCATCCTGTCGGCTCTTGCCATGATCTTTGTTGATCAGTTCGGAGATTTCATCGATGGAGTCGATGATTACTTCCTGCAACTGGCGCAGAATACGCACACGTTCCTTGATTGGTTTGGCGGCCCAAATATGAGCGGCAGCGCCCATCTCACGCCGTGCAGCGAAAATCTGAGATTCTGACGTAATAGGTACTTCGTCAAATTGTTCCATTGTTGCCGGGTTAATGCAGGATAATGTTTCGACTTGTCCGCTCATTGGATTTTCTTTAAACTCCCTATAGTGGTTGTTTTCGGCACTTTTTGATGATTAACAAACTAATTCGGAGACGGATAAGTTAGGCATCCTCAGATGCCGCCCTTGGTAACCACTGCGCATCTGAGGATGCGCACTAATCGGGTTATTCGAATTATTTGATCAATTTTCAGTAAAGTGCTGTCACTTAAAAATTTTATCTTTTGCGTGTTCTTAACTTTAAAACCCCGAAGATCAGGGGCAATAATATGGCCAAGAACATGAATGGCCCAGCTTTCTTGAGCAGAGATCCACGGGAACCATTGCCATTTTCCACATATTCAAGCCCTGCCGGTCGTTGTAAGGGTAGAATCTGGCCCACCTCTTTCTTAGCGGGCATGCGGCTCATTGCTCGCTCGGTCATGGCCGTAATAGTCAAGCTGGGATTGACACCCAGGTTGGCGGGAATGACAGAGGCATCGGCCACATACATACCAGGGTAGTTAAAGACTTGATGGTTGAGATCGATAACGCCACTTCGAGCATCGGCGGCTATATCACATCCACCAAGAATATGGGCTGTATTGGGGATGTTCAATGCATCATTAATTCCTACTATAGGCACACCATTGGATTTATCAGCAAAGCGCTTTACCACATCCTCTCCTGCATCGATCACGGCCGGAATGGGCAACGATTTATCCCTTTCACTGACCAATCCTCTGCGGAACAATGTATATACACTACGCCCTCGCTTTAAGCTCATGCGGTTTTCCAAGGTCTGCATAATCAATAGATAGGTTGTGCGCATTGCAAATCTGGGCATTACTCGGACATGTAGAAAATCCATTGGTTTGTCCAGTGCCTGGCGCACTACCTGGCCAAGTCGCTGTTTTATACTTCCTTGATTTTCTATGAAGGGTAGATATAAAGTACGCATGAAAGATGAGCCTGGGGAGTACCGTACTGGTTCGACGCTGGTTACATCATCAACCCAGTAACTAGAAGTGATTGCTACACCATCGGAGTAATTGACACTATCATCTCGTGCCGTAACACCCATGATGGCTTCACTGTTGCTGCGTACACGCTTGCCCAATCGTTGGGAGAGCAGGGGCAGCGATTTGTTTTCATCACGGCATTTCAGAAGTAGATTGACGGTGCCTAGGACGCCGGCGGAGACCACTACATTGCGCGCACGCACAGTTGATTTACGTTTGTTGATCCAATCAGTTATTTTTTCAAATTCGATTTCATAACGCGCAGCACCCGGTCGCGGGCCATACAGCGGGCGGATATCGAGCACGTTGGATTCGGGCCATACTTCTGTGCCCAAATTCTCAGCTAGATAGAGGTAATTTCTGTCGAGTGTGTTCTTGGCATTGTGCCGGCAGCCGACCATACAGCCGCCGCAATGGATGCAGCCGGCGCGGTCTGGTCCTTCTCCATCAAAGAAGGGATCGGGTATGGTGACCCCAGGTTCGCCAAAAAAGATGCCTACTGGCGTGGGTTTAAAGGTATCTTCTTGCCCCTGTTCTTTGGCGATTTCGTATAGATGAGTATCAGCGGGCCAGAATTTGGGATTTTCGGCCGTTCCGAGCATGCGATCGGCTGTTTCGTAATGGGGTGCCAATTCTGTTTCCCAATCGGCCAGGTCACACCACTCTTTCCCTTCATAGAAAGCTTTTGGTGGTCTGATATGGGTGCTGGCATAGACGAGACTGCCACCACCTACGCCAGTGCCGTTTAATATCCACAAATCATCAAAGAAATTTAGACCTTGGAAACCAAAGCAGCGCGCAGCGGGCAGCCAGAGATAGTTGAGGAGGTCCCAATTTGTGCGCGGGAAATCTTTGGCGTTGTAGCGCCTGCCCCGCTCCAGAACCAAAACGCTGTATCCTTTCTCTGCCAGGCGCAAAGCCGAAACACTTCCGCCAAATCCTGAGCCAATAATTACAAAATCGAAGACTTTTTCATTACCGTTCGAGCTTTTGTTGAGCATATTGTTCTTGCCTTTGCCACCGTCAGCAGTATTGGGAATTAGTTTTTATTTAATCCACCGTTAATCTCACACAATTCATAACACGGTGCGTCAATTAAAAATATAACACAGCGCGTCATGGATGACAATACGCGTTAACGCTTCGACAGGCTCAGCGGGCGTAGAGGCAAGTGGTGGAGTGGCGGAGAGGCAAGTGGTGGAGTGGCAAGTAGCGAGTGGCGAGTATTTTGGAGCCTGAGCTTGTCGAAGGCGGATATGGAGGGGGGAGCTTCGACACTTCGACACTTCGACAAGCTCAGAGCGAGCAGGCTCAGTGCATGTAGGACAAAGAAAAAGCCTGGCCGATAACGCCAGGCTTTATTCTTAGAGTAAGGATCTCTCTTAACTTATCTCTCTACTTGCAACTCGCAAACTCGCCACTCATTACTCACTGACGATGAATGTTTCCAGGATGCGGTCGAGGGCTTCTTCGTCGGCGGTGGTTGTGACCATGGTTTGGACCATGACCAGGTAGCGTTCATCTTCGGGGGTGGCGCTGAGGACGACGAAGGTATTGCCGGTTCCGGCGCAGTCGGACCAGATGTCGTAAGCGCCGATGTATAGGCCATCGTCGTAGTCGACACGGCCGTCATAAACGCAATCATCGGAATAGTCGAATAAATCCAACACGCCCATCTTATCAGTTGCCAAGTCATTATCATCCGATGCACCAAAGAACATTCCGGGTGCGTTCCAGGTAGTCAAGTAGGCATCCAAGTTAGGAGCGGCCAAAACACTGGGGCCGAGTTCAATATCATCCACAACCCAGGTGCTGCCATCGAGATCGGACCACGCAGTGGGGACTTCAACTTTCAAGGCGCCGGTATCATCGGTTATTTCCATATATTCTTCGTAGCTGTCGCCTGCGGCGACGTCCTCGCCCAAATTGATGGTGGCCGCTGTTACCAAAGCATCGCCGTTAAGTTGACCTTCCAAAAATTCGCCTGTAGCCAAGCGTAAAACCTCGATACTCATTACATCATCTTCATTGTGGCTGCGCAAGATATCGCAGTAGTCGGCCATGGTGCCGTCGGTGCCCAAAACCAGCCCTTCCAATTTGGTTAGGATATCGCCGGCGGCAATACCAGCCTGGTCCGCGGGAGAACCAGAAGCGACGTTGGAGACCCAGATACCGGCGATGCTGCCGTCGTCGGCAATGATGGCCTGACCGTTGATACCGATGGAGTGTACATCTTGTCCTTGTCGGAGCTGCTCGATCACACCAACGGCCGTATCGCGAGAGATGGAGAAATTCTGGCGTGTTGCATCGTTGCCAGCGTAATTAACGCCGATCAGTTGGCCTTGACCGTCGACTAATGGTCCACCGGAATTGCCACCCAGAATCGCCGCATCTGTTTCCAGCACATGATCTACAGAGGCCCAATTGCTTTCGCCGTTGGCTGCTGCTTTGGAGATGATGCCGCGGGTCAAGGTATATTCCTCGTTGCCAAATAAGGGGAATCCGGCTGCATAAACTTCCTGACCCACACCTAAATCCCCTTCAATCCAATCAAGGTAGGAATAGCCCTCGCCGTCGATGTCGATCACGGCCAAATCAGAACATTCGGAAACACCTAAGACCTTGGCGTGACGGGGCTCTGTATCACCTTCCATCCATACTTCTAAGAAAGCAGCACCGGTGACGACATGGTTGTTGGTTACGGCGATGCCTGACGGATCAATGACAAAGCCCGATCCCTGTCCGGCAGAGTTGAGTTGGGTTCCGATTTCGGGATCTATAAAGCTGCCTTGGGACAAGATGCGGATAGTGGCGCTTTCGACGTCTTCGAGGGTTGTAACTAGGCCGGCTGCTCCGGCTTCGACAGGCTCAGCTTCCGTGTTGGAGTCGGCTTCGACAGGCGCGGCTTCGACAGGCTCAGCCTGCGGAGCAGGATCAGCCTGCGCGACGGTTCCGGCGACTTCGAAATCGCGGGTTTCGGCCAGCTCGCCATCGAGGTAGATCTCTACTTTGTACTTACCGGCAGGGAAGGGAGAAGATGGCGCAAGGTTGAAGAAATGGGTGCCGCTGCCGGCTTCCAGCTCTACTTCATCAATCATCTCACCGGCTGGTGCGACATTACCAACGTCGACAACGCTCCAGACTGACTTCAGTCCCGTACCGTCGGGGGCATTGGCCAAAACGACGATAGCATAGACGGTATCAGTGGGATCGAAGGTGGAAGTTGGTTCTGTCCCTTCACTATCCTTGGCTAACTGTACTTCTTGAATATTGGCTGTGCTGGCTGAAAACTCGCAGCCGGTATATCATGAGGCCAATTACCAATAGGAAAAGAAAAATCTTGCAAATATCTCGAATCATCTTATTTACCCCTCCAAAGCAGGTTTATTTGAGCCTCACTGCTTGCACGTTGCGAGGCTAGATAGTAAGAATGGCGAATTGCGATTATTCAGAACGACCGCTCAACAAAGGCGGGAACTGTAATCAATTTGAAGTTATTTTATCCTTGATGTCAAGATTGTGAAAACTAACACAAGATGTTGTATATGGCTCAAAGTGGTATTCTGTAATCATTTTTGGAAATGCACTCTAAATTGACGAACATCAAGCACAATAAACCTACCTGAAATTAATAGAGGTGTTCAAATGAGAAACCCATCCCCACAACCGGAAACCATAACCGAACTCTTCGAAGCAGTTTATCCATCATTTGCAATGCTCGCAGGTATAGAGCTTGGTCTTTTTACAGAATTGAATAATAGTGCCCTCAACGTCGAGCAAATTTCTAATGCTATTGGGGTGCAAGCCATCAAACTAAGACCGCTGCTCTATGCGCTCGTTGTAGCTGGATTATTGACTGTTGAAGATGATTTGTTTTCCAATACGGTGGAAGCTGACCATTATCTTGTTCAAGGCAAGGCTGCCTATCTGGGCGGGCTGCAGGAGCTTGTATCAAGTAATTGGGCGAATATGCTCAAAACTGCGGCAACCATCCGCGCTGGTGGGCCCTTACAACAATACGATTATCACTCCATGCCGTATGAAGAACTGGTCGCGCTCTTTCGAGGGCTTTATCCTGGTTCTGTTGCAGATGCCAACAGATTAATGGATCAGTATGATTTCTCGACATGCAGGACGCTGCTTGATGTTGGTGGGGGATCGGGTGCCATCGCTATCGCAATAACAGATGCTCATCCTTTTATCAAAGCGACGGTTGTCGACCTGCCGCTTGTAACCCCAATAACAAGTCATTTTGTTGAGGAAGCGGGTGCTTCTGACCGTGTAAAAATCATTACTGCAGATGCGATCCACGATACCCTGTTGGGGTCATATGATGTCGTCGTGGCGCGTCACGTCATTCAGGTCCTATCTGCTGAGGATAGTCGTGCTTTGCTGAGGAACCTCTCTGCTGTTGTCAGGCCAGGTGGTGTTATCCATCTTGTTGGTTGGATACTTGATAACTCACGGCTAACACCGCAGAAGACGGTAGGGTTCAGCCTGGTGCTCTTGACTGGCTATCAAGATGGACAGGCTTATACCGAACAGGAATATTATGAATGGCTGGACGAAGCAGGCTTCGAGGCTTTTGAGCGCGTTGTGATGTCTGATGGCTCAAGCATTTTGACGGCTCACAAGGCTATGTAATATTGCCTAAACAACCGGTTTGCGTCTGCGGAAAAGCAGCGTGGGGGCCGCAATACCCAGGGCCAATGCAGCTAATATAAAGGCTGTGGTGAGCATGTCGGGGATCACGTCATTCAACAATAAGGCATCGATTGGTGAGGAGATGCCAATATTGATGATGCCTGTAACGTGCAGAATACCCAGCATAGCGCTGTAAGCAAAAGTGCCCGGCACCAAAGGGATGACACCGCTTACTGAAAATACAATCGCGGGCATCTTGTAGTGGCGAGCAAGCATGAAACCTAAAGTGCCTACAATTGTTGCCCCGACCAGAGTTGCAACGACGATGTGACTGACGCCGGGCAGGTTGGAATTGAGCAAAAATGTACGGCTGGCATGACCAATTGCGCCGCAGGCTGCACAGCCGGCTAATGTCCGGTAGGGCACGTTAAATAAGACGGCAAACCCGACAGCAGCTACGGCGGCCCAAAAAGCGTCAATAAACAAATTTGACGGAGGCGTGAAGCTGGTGCCGATGAAGGTCAATGGCAGGATGGTTATGGCTATGCCTATGCCTAAGGCAATCGACAGGGATATCAGTGCGCCGGTTACACCGCGCACAATGCCGGTGACCATATGTCCCTGGAGTAGGTCTTTACTTGAATTGATCAGCGGCACGCCAGGAATTAGCAGTAATACACTGGCGGCGAGCGAGATCTGGGTTTCATCACCGATTTTCAACAATACCCCGGCGGCGGCAACAATCGTAGCGACAAAGGCTGTGACCACGGCAATGAGGAAAGGATTGAAAAAATGGTGTGCTAACTGCTGGCGGGTGATCATGGCCAGACTTGCTGCCAACCAGGTTACAAAAAAGGCGGCCCAATCACCGCCAAACAACTTGCTAAAGGCGGCGCACGCCAGGCCAACGAGCAAGACAACCAACCAGCGATTGTACAACTTGGGCATTGCATCGATCTCTTCCAACTCGCGGCGAATTTCTTGGCGATCGGCCGTATGCGCTTCTACTTGATAGGCCAGGTCATTGACAGCGGCGACAATGTTCATGTCCACGCCGCCGAAACGAACCAGGCGGCGTGTACGTGTGCGAAATTCTCCGCCGCTTAAGGTGGTGATAACAATGGCGTTGGGCGAGATGAAGACATCGAGCCAATCACACCCTAAACCTGTGCCCAGATGATGCATGGTGCCCTCGGCCCGCTCAGTGCCGGCGCCATGTTGGAGTTGAAGCTGCCCGGTCCATAGGGAGAGATCGACTATGTCGCGTAACTCGGCGCGCGGCAAGGGTCGTCTTGTTTCGGCCGTTTGCTGGTTTGGCGGTAAAGCATTATCGCTCATCTGTCCAATTGTAGCCCTTTTGCGTGGCATGTCATCAGACGTTTTTTATCAGGTTGTGAGCAGGCGTTTATTGGTTGTAGACAAGAAATTAGGAAAAATGCCTGGCATTAAGCGCTTAGCGCTTCGGGAGGAATGCCAGGCATTTAGGGTGTGTTGTTTAGGAAAATGCCAGACATTTTGGAGCTCAGCAGTTGCGATGAAGGGGTCGTTGCAAATGCCTGGCATTTCGGGAAGATTGTTAATTTGTGAATTGAAATGCCAGGCATTTGGAAGTTTAGCAATGCATTCAAGATGTTAAATGCCTGGCATTAATAAAGCGGTTAGCGTATTGAGGATAAATGCCAGGTTTTAGGAAAGAAAGTTCGGGTGCTTGGGCTTAGGGAGCACCTGGCATTTATTGTCGTGCCGATTGTTCCGCTGCTAACCGCCATTACCGACGTTTCCACCACCAGTGCCGCCACCGTTATCACCACCATCACCAGGGCCAGGGCCGTTGCTGTTTCCAGCGCCATCACCGGGGCCAGGGCCGTTGCCATCGCCGTCGCAGTCACCACTGCCGTCACAATCGCCGTCGCCAGGGCCAGGACCGTTACCGCCTCCAGCAGGACCAGTCCCATCGCATTCGCCGTTTCCGTTACAATCACTGGGATCGTTTCCGTTATCGTCGCCAGGGCCATTGCCGGCCCCAGGGCCAGGACCATTACCATCGCCGTCGCAGTCACCACTGCCGTCACAATCGCCGTCGCCAGGGCCAGGACCGTTACCGCCTCCAGCAGGACCAGTCCCATCGCATTCGCCGTTTCCGTTACAATCACTGGGATCGTTTCCGTTATCGTCGCCAGGGCCATTGCCGGCCCCAGGGCCAGGACCATTACCATCGCCGTCGCAGTCACCACTGCCGTCACAATCGCCGTCGCCAGGGCCAGGACCGTTACCGCCTCCAGCAGGACCAGTCCCATCGCATTCGCCGTTTCCGTTACAATCACTGGGATCGAATCCTTATCGTCGCCAGGGCCATTGCCGGCACCAGGGCCAGGACCATTACCATCTCCGTCACAGTCACCACTGCCATCGCAATCCCCGTCGCCAGGGCCATTGCCGGCCCCAGGGCCAGGGCCATTGCCATCCCCGTCACAATCACCACTGCCATCGCAATCCCCGTCGCCAGGGCCATTGCCGGCACCAGGGCCAGGGCCATAACCTGGGCCAGGTTGGAAACCGCCGTTACCAGGGCCGTTGCCATCTCCTGATCCAAAGGGCCCTTTGGGATCGTTCCAACCGTTCATGACACCATTCTGCAAACGAAATGCATTCGGATTTTCTTGGCCTGCGGTGAGAAAGGCCTGGACTTCAGCCATGAATTCACCCGGGGATGATCCCGAAGCGATGGTCTGAACCTTGTTTAAGGCCTTTTGCTGATTCTGGGCCATGAGTTGGGCTTGGGCCATTAAGGCTTCCATTTCCTCAGCTGGTGCTTTGGCCATCCACTGCAACGCTTGCTGCCAATGGGCTTGCAGGTTTGCCTGGGTTGCGAAACTCGGAGCCTGGCCGGCCTGGGCCATATGTTGGATTTCATCAGCCCGTTCCTGGGCAAATGTCAGGTGCAGCTCCGCTCTAGCCTGGGCATCACTGGCCAAGGCCAATCGCGTATCTTCAAGTGTAAGCTTTATGGGATATAGAGGTGATCCTGGGAGTGTGCTGGCGGAGATAACGGCCGTTCCGCCTGCACCACTCACGATCATGGTTAATATCAAAGCTGCTTTAAGAATTATTGGGATCATTTTTCCACGCTCCTTTTGCTGCGTTGTGATCTCATTGCGTGGCAGTTTTTCTGCCATCCACCCTTTCAGACGTATAAATGGGCTTGGAGATACGGCTGGTTCGGGTAAGTTTGCAACATGGGCCAAGAAATTCTCGCGATCAGCATTTAATTGGCCTTTGGAGGGCATGGTTACCGGTTGTAGGATTTCAAGTGTGGAGACTGTTTGTAGTAACGGCCGTAATTGATCCGTCTCTAGTGGGTAATCGGCTAGAATCTGCGACAGCGGTTCCCGCGCGCTTTGTCGATTAAAGCATCATCTAGTAATGTGGTCAGGCCGTCATTGGTTGTCATGCGATCTCCTTTTCAGGAATCAATAGGCGTTGTAGAGCAGACAGTGCACGGTGCTGTAAGGATTTCACCGCACCGACTGGTTTTTCCATTATCTTTGCCACTTCGTCGTTGGACAGTCCAGCCAAAAATTTCAGGCTGATCACCTGATGCTGGTCTGGCGTAAGATTGTCCATTGCCTGCAGCACCAGCTCAGCGTCAATATGAGTCTCGGCTGCCGCGGCAGTGTTCCCATTGCCTACGAGCATTTGCTCATTAAGGGACAAATGCTGGCGGTGACTGCTGCGACGATAATGGTCAATGACGATGTTGTGAGCCGTCCGATACAGCCAAGCTTTTGCGTCCTGGCGGGGACCAATGCCCTTGCATGTGGCTTGAATAAGCCGGTGAAATACTTCCGAAGTCAGGTCACGCGCACTTTCTACATCACTCACCTGCCGGTAGATGTACCGATAAATGGCAGGGTGATATTCGTCGTATATTTGGGCGAGAGCGTCCCCGTTTAAGGTGCTCACCAGCTCATCCAGCTCCCAATCATCATCATTCCCTATTAATTCCCTTGCACTTCTTAAGACGCATGGGTGCGCAGAGATACGGCTTTATTATAACATTGAGTTGTGAAGGATATGTGTAGACACCGATTGAAATCGGTGTTTGGAAAGAGGGAAACATGTTAAACATGTTTAAGGAAATACGGACTCAAAATTTAATTTTGAGCTTTGTCGTCCAATGGCTTGATGAGTGAAGGTGTGGAGATTGTTTTGATTGCTTCTGCTTTGAATCTGGGCCAATTGTCCGGCCATCTGCTATTGATTTAATATCCATGGCGATCATCTCGGCCGAAATGCAGCCAGAAAGGGACCAGGTCTGGAGAAGGATGCTTTGAGGAAAGATTTTTTGGGCGATTTGTTGGAATGGTATGGCGATTCGACCCTTCGACAAGCTCAGCGGGCATACTGAAGTTAAAAAACCCGTAGCCGAAATTTCGCAATTTCGCATAGAGTGCGATTGTGAAATTTCGGCTACGGTTTGAAGATTAATTGCCGGTCAATTCCATCAAGCGTCTTAAGTCGGCGTTGAGCGCTTCCAGCTCTGTGCCGTAGACGGCCCAATCGCCTGCACGCTGCGCTTCTTCTGCTGCTTCGAAGTGGATATTGGCAGAACGAATAAGCTGCTCAACGGTGGCATCGGAAGGAAGTGGAGCGTTGGGTGTGGCATTGGGAACCTCGTCCTCTTCAACGGTCTCAACCGGCACCTCTTCAGGTGCCACTATCTCGCCTTCGATTGGATCCACGGCAAGTAGAGCAACTAACGCTTCTTGCAGCGTCTCCCGCATGGCAATTCGCGTATCGCTGGCGACGATGACCCGCTTTAATTCCGGCAGCGCGCTGGTATCCGAGAGCAGGTAAATCGGCTCGACGAATACAAAGCTGTCGTTAATGGGGATGACCAACAAATTGCCACGGATGACCCGTGATCCGCGCTGGTCCCATAACGAAAACTGCTGTGAAATCTCCGGTTCCTGGTCAATCCGTCCTTCAACCTGCAGCGGACCAAATACCAACTCTTGCTTTGGCAGTTCGTAGACGACCAATTCTCCATAATGTTCGGGATCATTACGCGCCGCCATCCAGGCGATCATATTTTGTTTGCCGGCAGGAGTGAAGGGCTGAATTAACAAGTATTCCGGATCTTCTTCTTCGCGTAGGCGCAAGTAAACATAATAAGGCTCCATCGGCTGTTCAGCACCGTCGAAGATCTCCATAGGTGTGGCCCACAAATCTTCCTTATTATAGAAGACGCGATTGTCCGTCATATGGTAAGCCAGGAACTGATCGGCCTGGATGTCGAACAGATCTTGTGGATAGCGTATATGGGAAATCAACTCCTGAGGAAATTGTGAAAAGGGTTTGAACAAACCAGGCAGGGCCCTATCGTAAGCCTGGATGATGGGATCATCAGGGTCGGAGATGTAGAAATCAACGTGATACCCTCATAAGCATCAACGACAACCTTGGCCGAATTGCGTATGTAGTTCAGGCCAGTAGTAGGCGCCGGTGTGGAATAAGGGTATTTGCTGCTCACCGTGTATGCATCCTGAATCCAGACCAGGCGGTCATCCAGAGCAACAATGTAAGGATCGCCGTCCATGGCTAGGAAAGGGTGCAATCTGGCGCACACGTTCCAGGATCTGGCGGTGGAACTGGACTCGGGTTCCACCGTCAATTTCGTCGCTTAAGAGGACGTTGGCATCACCTAAACGGATAGCAAAGGCGACTCGTTTTAAGAAGCTGTCCAGTGATACGCCGCCATTACCAGCGTAACTGGTATATACATTCTCGTTGCCGCTGGGGTAGCTAAATTCATCGCGAGCGCTGCTGACGAATACCGCGTCGTTGGTACTTTCGCCATAATATATTTCCGGGCGTTCGACTTCCAGATCGATCACGCTTTGCGGTGGTAAATCCTGGATAAAGAATTCCGGCTGACCGTCTGGGGTGATGCTGTCAACAGGATTCATGACAATCCCGTAGCCATGGGTGAATTCCAAATTGCGGTTGACCCAGGATGGGGCGGGTAGATTGTTTTTGTTCAGCTCTCTTCCGGCGAGCATGACCTGTCTGATCTCGCCGTCAATCTCATAGCGATCGATATCTATTTCGCTGAACTGGTAATACGGCCGTAGCGCCTGCAATTGTTCATAGGTGCGCTGCAAGGGACGATAATCCCAAAGACGAACATTCTTGACTACGGCTTCGTTAAATTCCAGGTCTTGTTGAGAAAGATCGGAGACGTTATCCCAAGGTCGCACCTCGATTTTCTCCAGGTTAAAGGCTTGGCGCGTGAAGTTTACATTGTGCTCAATGTAAGGCCCCTCACGTTCAATTTCGTTGGGCTCTACCGAATAGCGTTGGAGAAATGTGGGATAAATGCCGCCCAGCAGGAAAGTAGCTGCCAGCCATAAGCCGCCAGTGATCAAGACTGGCCGAACTGAGAAGCGGAAATAATTAAAAAAGACAGTAACGGCCGTGAGGGCCATGAAGAGGAACTGCGCGCGCAGCGCCCACAATGAGGCATTGACATCAGTATAGCTGGCGCCAAAAACTACACCGCGCGGTGAATAGAGCAATCATAAATATCGAGCAGATAGCCAAGGGCCCAAAGAGTAAGGAACAAACCGCCGATAATCGCTACATGACGGCGTAGGTCAACGGATTCTTGTGGTCGCCAGCGCCCACGTTGGATATCAGGCAGTTGGTTAATGGCATAAATGGGGATAATGCCGATCAGAGCCACAAAGAGGAGGGACATAAACCAGCCTTGAATAAATTCATAGACCGGCAGTACAAAAATATAGAAAGCCGATATCCTGATTAAATATCGGATCGCTTAAATCAAAGGGTATGCGGTTGAGGAATAACAGCAGTTCTTCCCACTGACTGGCCGCGGCGCTGGCGAAGGTGAAAGCGAGAAATAGGGCTACGGCGGCGATGAGCCAGGCGATTCCTGATGGTTTTAGGAACTGGGGGTTAAAGGAGGACGTATTTCGTATAGCTCTGCGACGCGCTATCAGCCAATTACCCAAAAGTAAAATTGTGGCCAAGATGAAGGCGACAATGAAAACAACCACGCGGACAGCCCATTGGGTCAGCCAGACGTTTTCGTATGTGAGTTCGTTGAACCACAGCCAATCGGTATATACATTTACGATCCAATTGAAACTCAATATGATAATGAGGATTAGGCCAAATATCCAAATCGAGCGATTAATTTTTATGGGACTGGGTTGAGAGGGCAATGGCGGTCTGTCGTCCCCTTCATCACCACCGTTGCCACCCCTGCCGCCGTCTCCGCCTTCACCACGCCAACCCGCTTCTTCCATCGCGCGGCGAAATACTTCTGGAATGTCGAAATCTTCTCGACTCATTAATGTCTCCTAGACAATAGTCTGTCTTATACCTCTTGGGTTATTGATAAGCTCGGCATATTCAGATGCCGGTCGGGCGTGCCCGTGCGCATCTGAGGATGCGCACTAATCTAAGGATCAATGTAAATTTATTGAGTCCTATCTAGCCTTTGAGGTGAAATAGCAATTTACTACACCCATTTTAATCTATTTTGAATCTTTTGGCTCTCAACCAGGTGCCAGGCACTTGAGAAGTTAATGTCTAGCCCGGTTGTGGGTCAAAAAGTTTAGCACAGGGCTAATAGATTTGGCTGGTCATGACGCCGCCGTCGACACGTAAATTGGCCCCGGTAATCCAGCGTGCGGCCGGTGAAGCGAGGAAGAGACAAGCATCGGCGACATCGTCGGGTATGCCCAAGCGGGTCAAGGGGGCTGATTGCTGCCAACGGGCGACACCTTCGGGCCAGCCCTGCTCAATGCCCTCGGCCCAGATCAGTCCCGGGGAGACGGCGTTGACGCGGATGCCTAGAGGGCCGAGTTCTTGTGCAGAAGCGGCCGTATACATCAATACCCCGCCTTTGGCAGCGTTGTAATGGCTGTGCATTGGTGCCGGGTTCTCGCCTTCAATAGAAGAGATATTGACAATTGCGCCACTTTTCTGCTTGGCCATAATCTTGGCCGCAGCCTGAGTACAGAGAAAGGTACTGCGCAAGTTGCTGTTTATGACCTGATCCCACTCTTCTTCGGTCATTTCCAACACTGGGCTTAAGGGGTAGATGCCGGCATTATTGATCAGAATATTTATTTGACCGAACTGTTCAAGTGCATGATCCATTAAGCGGGTCACATCCTCTTTGCGGCTGACATCAGCCTGAACGGCAACTGCTTCTCCACCGCTTTCTTCAATCTCGGCCACAACGGCTCTCGCGCCCACAGCACTGGAACGATAATTAACGACCACCTTGGCCCCGGCCTCGGCGAAGCGCTTGACGATTCCGGTTCCTAGACCACTGCCGCTGCCGGTAACGATGGCTGCTTTGCCACTGAAATCGAAAAGTTGGTGAGGGTGGGGGATATTCATATCTGATTCTCCATGTTATCAAGCCACATTGATGGTTATGAGTATGCTTCTTTCTTTAATTCGGCGACATATGGAAGGGTTCTATATCGTTCAGCATAATCCAAGCCATAACCTACAACCCAGACGTCGGGAATGGTGAAGCCTAGGTAGTCAACTGCAACAGGGATATGGTCGCGCTTTTTTTGGACAAATGCGCAGGTTTTCAGCGAAGCGGGCTGGCGACCAGTGAGGATTTCGTTGAGGTACTGCACGGTTTTTCCGGAATCGATAATGTCTTCAATGATCAATATATGTTCGCCCGCAACTGGTTCTCTCAGGTCCATTAGTAACCGTACTTCGCCTGATTCTGTACCTTTACGGCCGTAACTGGTAACAGCGATAAAATCAACAACGTGATTGATTCGTAATCGGCGTGCCAAATCGGCCATGAAGATGAAAGCACCTTTAAGAATGCCCACCAGGTAGATTCGTTTCACGCCTTTGTAGTCGGCTTCTATTTGTGCTGCCATTTCTTTGATGCGGTCCTGGATTTGTTCCTCGCTTAATATAACTCGGGCTAATTCTTGTGGAAAATATGTCATCATAACCTACTTATGCCTCGAATAGAAAATAGTACGCTGACGAGTGCGGATAGTTCGACGAGCTCAGTATAAGTTTACGCGGAAAGAATAAAATCCGTGTTAATCTGTTCTTGTCCGCGTCCTTATCGCTGGGGACTGATTTTATCACTGTGGGGCAAAATCTGATAGGATTTGTTCCTTGAGGAATAATATGACGGCATTTTGGGAAGGTGTATTGGCGGGTTATGGGATCGCCATTCCGGTGGGGGCGATTGCGATTCTTATCGTTGATATCGCATTAAGGCGCGGGTTTCCGTCGGGATTTATGGCTGGGGCGGGGGCGGCAACGGCCGATTTTATCTACGCTCTGCTGGCTGTAGTGGCAGGAACGGCGCTGGCTCTGGCGCTGGCTCCTTATGCTTTGTGGCTGCGAATTGCCAGCGGTATTGTCTTGCTTATCCTGGGTGGCTATGGTTTGTGGCAGGCGTGGCAAATTGACAGCGCTCAAGGTGCAGGTGCAGGCAGCGATAAGAACCAAGGGCTGCTGCGAATTTATTTGCGTTTCTTAGGTTTGACAATTTTGAATCCGCTGACGATTGCCTATTTTGCAGCGCTTATATTGGGGCGTGATGCAGAGGCTATGGTAACGGCCGTTGATCGTTTTCTCTTTGTCCTGGGTGCGACATTGGCTTCTCTCTCATGGCAAACATTGCTGGCTGTATTGGGTTCAGTGGCTAACCAGCGCCTTTCGCCCCGCTTTCAGCGCATGACCAGTATTGTGGGCAATTTGGTGGTGATTATCCTGGGGCTGCGGATTATTTTCCTATTAATGTAGAAGAAATTATTCTGGAATTTAATAGTAGCGACGGGCCTTGATCGTGTGACAGATGATATAGATGGGAAGAAATTTTTCGATACATGATAAATCATCATTTCTCATTTTTACCGATGCCAGGCGAAAACTCGCATCACGAGAATAGAACAGGTCAAATATCAGGTCCTGCCGATGGATGACCGCACTGCTGAGCGGTTTAAACTGGAAATCGCCGGACGACCGGATCTGATGGGTGGCCGAACTTCGATGCGGCTTGATGCAAAGGTGGGGCGATTAAATGAAGCCGCGTCCCCTAATGTAAAGAATAAGTCTCACTCAATAACGGCCGAAGTGATCATTCCCGATGGCGGGGCTGATGGTGCGATTGAAGGTGAAATTGTTGCGATTCTTGGAAGAAGCAAACGCAAGTTGATCAGCATCATGAATCCCAATCTGGCCAGCTTCATTGGCAGTCAGAACATTTACTTGTCGAGCATGGAGGGAACGAACAAGGGATGTTCTTTGAGAATCTTCATCCATGTATAAATGGATCAGATTAGCCATGACTCGCTTAACCCTGTGATTGAATTAGGTTTTCTACAGCGTCTGAAAAGTATGTCTGCCTCGATTTCGTCGCTGTGGAGATGGTAGTAGGTTAGTGCCGCGTACACTATCGCATTAAGTTAGAGAACCGTTTTTTTCGTATTGTGCCTGATAAGGTATGCTATGTTTGACAGGCTAATTGTAATGATGACTTCAATCTTGTCTTTGCTGAAGCGGTAACTACGAACCAAGAATAAAGGAGAAGCGTATGTGTGACAATATAGTTGCTGTAGGCGATGCTACGGCCGATGGGTCGGTAATATTTGGCAAGAATAGTGATCGCGAGCCAAATGAGCCGCATATGGTGACGATCATTCCGGGTGCGGTCCATGAAAAAGATAGCGTTGTCCACTGTACTTATGTGGATGTTCCTCAGGTTGAGGAGACGAATGCTGTGTTGCTTTGCAAGCCGTCCTGGCTGTGGGGTGCAGAGATGGGGGCCAATGATCAGGGGGTGACGATTGGCAATACGGGCAGTTTTCACCCGTGAAGAATATGACACACGCCCTGGCCTGATAGGCATGGATTTCTTACGATTGGCTTTGGAACGGGCTGACAGCGCGCCAAAAGCTTTGGAGCAGATTACAACATTGTTGGAAACCTATGGGCAGAGCGGCAGTAACGGCTTTGCCCACGAATTCTATTACCACAACAGCTTTATGATCGCCGATTCACGTGAGGCCTGGGTTCTCGAAACGATTGGCTCGCGTTGGGTGGCTAAAAAGGTGCAGGATATCGCTGGCACTTCCAATACACTGACTATTACCACGGAATGGGATCTGGCTTCTGATGATCTAATCCAATACGCCCGGGATAAGGGTTGGGCCAATAAGAAGGGAGATTTCAACGTCAAAGAGAGCTACAGTGGGGCAGGATTTTATACCAGTTATGTCTATGATATCTTTGGTAAGGGGGATGAACGGCATGCGCGCTTGACCGGATTGCTGCAAGAACAAAAGGGGCAAATTACGGTACCCGTGATAATGGCCGCCCTGCGTGATCATGGCGCTTCGACACGTTCGACAAGCTCAGTGCAGGCAGGCTCAGCCGGCGAGGATTATACGCCGGCGAAGGGGCACACTCAGAACCCACCTTGTATGCATGCCGGTCCGGGGCCTATTCGTGCCAGCCAAACTACCGGATCTCTGGTTTCACACATCGCTGAAGGGAGCCAGACACATTGGGTGACGGCTACATCAGCGCCTTGCACTTCCACTTTTAAGCCTATTTGGATTGATGTTGAGCTGCCCGATATGGGGCAGGTCCCGACGGGACATTACAACCGTTCATCGCTGTGGTGGCGGCATGAGGAACTGCATCGGGGGACACTTCGTGATTATGCAACACTGCTGCCCGTTTATAAGGCGGAGCGGGATGAAATGGAAGCGCAGTTCTTGGGTGGGGCAGAAGAGGTGGAAGGAGAAACGGCCGAACAGCGATCCGAGTTTGTGGCTCAATGTTTTCGCCAGGCTGATCAGGCACTGGAGCGCTGGAGCAAGAAAGTATCAGAGACCCAGGCTGTAAATAAGCTGCCCAATGGTTATCGAAAACATTGGCGAAAATTGACGAAGGAAACCGGTTATAATTTTGGGTTCCGGAAAGATTTTACATCATCGCCAACTGGATAGTTCATCTCGCGCGGTTAGGAATACAACAAGGGCATATTGACCGCGGTTACGGATGCTAGGTTAAGGGGTTATTTTGCGTATATTTATTCTGACATTAGGGACACGGGGAGATGTGCAACCTTATGTGGCTTTGGGTAAGGGGTTGATTAGCCAGGGTCATGAGGTCACTATCTGCACCAGTTCGAGTTTTGAAGGATTTATAACCGAGCATGGTGTTGGTTATGGATACATGAATAATGAGATCCTGAAGCTGATTGATACAGATGCGGGTCGTGATGCTGTGGAGGATTCAGGAAGTATCTTCGGTTGGATGAAGACGATGATCGCCCTGACCAAGCAGGTCAAACCGTTGCAGAAGATGATGATTGAGGATGCCTGGAAATTGGCCGTTCAAGTCCAACCGGATCTGATCATCTACCATCCCAAGGCGATGGCCGGGCCGCACATTGCGGAAAAGCTAGACATTCCACGCATTATGAGTGTGCCTTTGCCAATTTTCACACCAACGGCCGAATTTCCATCGATGGTTTTCCCTAATTTGAAGTTGGGCGGCTGGTATAACCGGCTCACTTACACGCTTAGTGTGAAATTAGCCTGGATGCAGTACCGCGGCATCATCAATCCCTGGCGCAAAGAAATGTTGGACCTGCCGCCTGCCGCTCGTACCTTCGATGAGATGCTGCTGGCCGATGGACAGCCCACGCCGACTATTTATCCCTACAGTGAGGCGGTTGTGCCCCGCCCAGCGGATTGGCCCGCTTCGACTGTGGCCAGCGGTTACTGGTTCCTGGATCGGACCGATGATTGGCAGCCACCTGATGACCTGCAAACGTTCCTGGATGCGGGATCACCGCCAGTGTATATTGGCTTTGGGAGTATGGCCGGGCGTGATGCGCAAAAGAAAGCAAATGCGGCCGTTGGGGCACTGCTAAAAACCGGACAGAGAGGCATCATTGCCACTGGCTGGGGCGGTATGAGTGCGGAGGATTTGCCGGATACGATTCTCAAGATCGAGGGTGCGCCGCATGATTGGTTGTTCGAACGGGTTGCGGCTGTAGTCCATCATGGTGGGGCAGGCACAACGGCAGCCGGACTGCGTGCGGGCAAGCCAACGATTATCTGTCCCTTCTTTGGCGACCAGCCTTTTTGGGGACGACGTGTGGCGGATCTTGGTGTGGGGTCGCAGCCGATTGCGCAGAAGAAGTTGAATGCTTACAATTTGGCTGAGGCTATTGATTTGGTGGTGTCGAATGCCCAAATCAGGGCGCGTGCTGAAAGCCTGGGGGAAAAGATCCGAGCTGAGGATGGTATCCAGCGCGGAGTAGAGTTTGTAACCGGGGTTATGGGGGGCTGACGAAGGACGACAGAGGGAACAGTTCGACAGGCTCAGTTGGCGAGGGTGGCGGGCAGGTTGTTTATGTTGTAGAACTTTCTAGGGGGAAAATATGGTAGATTGGAGCTGTTTGTCTATTTAATTCTTTACGAAGGAGAACAATATTATGACTCTCAAGGAATATAAGCCGGGTTCTGCTTTTTCAGGCGTTGTCGGTCGTACTTTTGAACAATCTTCACCCGCCTGGCCTGAACCTAATCGGGCTAAAGAAGGGGCACCCAATGTGCTTTTCATTATTCTTGATGATACCGGATTTGGGCAGCTCGGCTGTTATGGCAGTCCGATTAATACACCCAATTTGGATGATTTGGCGGCTAACGGCTTGTTGTATAACAACATGCACACAACAGCTTTGTGTTCACCAACGCGCACTTGCATACTGACCGGCCGCAATCACCATTCTAACCATATGGCAGGTATTACCGAGGTTTCCACCGGATTTCCCGGTTATGATGGTTATATCCCTCATGAGAATGGATTTTTATCGGAAATGCTGCTGCAAAATGGGTACAACACCTTTGCTGTGGGCAAATGGCATTTGACGCCGGCGGACCAGATTTCGGCCGCAGGCCCATATGACCGTTGGCCGTTGGGCCGCGGGTTCGAGCGTTTTTATGGTTTCCTGGGCGGTGATACACACCAATATTACCCCGATTTAACCTACGATAATCACCGTGTCGAACCGCCGAAAACGCCTGAGGAAGGGTACCATTTGAATGAAGATTTGGCCGATCGCGCCATTGGTTTTATTGCTGATGCCAAGCAGGTGGCGCCCGATAAGCCATTCTTCATGTATTACTGCACCGGAGCGATGCATGCCCCGCATCATGTGCCGAAGGAGTGGGCTGATAAATATGCCGGTGCGTTCGACGATGGTTGGGAAGCTTACCGCGAAAAGACTTTTGCCCGCCAAAAGGAAATGGGCGTTATTCCTGCTGACGCGGTGCTTTCGCGGCACGATCCTGATGTCAAGCCGTGGGATGAGTGCAGTGCGGAAGAGCAGAAGCTGTACGCGCGCATGATGGAGGTCTTTGCCGGTTTCCTGACGCATACGGATTATCATATCGGCCGTGTTTTGGACTTCCTGAAAGAGATTGGTCAATACGAGAATACGATGATCATGGTTCTTTCTGATAACGGGGCCAGTTCTGAAGGTGGTCCTGAAGGGTCGGTCAACGAGAATCTATTCTTCAACTTCGTGCCCGAATCGTTAGAAGAGAATCTGGCTGCTTTGGACGAACTGGGTGGGCCGAAACATTTTAATCATTATCCTTGGGGTTGGACCTGGGCCGGCAACACGCCTTTCCGGCGCTGGAAGCGCGAGACTTACCGTGGTGGAACCAGTGATCCCTTTATTGTGCATTGGCCGGAAGGAATTGAGGCAAAAGGCGAGGTACGCACGCAGTATGCGCACGCTATCGATATGGTGCCAACTGTTTTAGATGCACTGGGTTTGGAGCCGCCGCAGAGTGTTAAGGGGGTAACCCAGTCGGCAATTGAAGGTTTTAGCCTGGCGGAAAGCTTTGATGAAGCTGATGCGCCAACAAAGCATTTGACGCAGTATTTTGAGATGCTGGGCAGCCGGGCGATTTACCAGGATGGCTGGCGCGCCGTTTGCCCCTGGCCGGGACCCTCATTTAAGGAAGCAGGCAAGCCTTTTGGCATGCCTATATCAGCGGAGGAATTAACTGATTTAGATGCCCATGCCTGGGAGCTGTACCATGTAGATCAGGATTTTGCTGAGAATTACAACCTGGCTGATGAGAATATTGAAAACGTCATGGGCGCAATTAAGAGTTGGCTCTCTGATAAACGTGATGTGCGCGGCGAGGTAAGGGCCAAGTTGATCGAAATGATCGGACAGTGGTATGTTGAAGCGGGCAAGTATAATGTTTTACCTGTGGACGGCCGTGGCCAGCAGCGCTTCGCCGAGGCAAGACCGCAGATCGCTGTCCAGCGCAGCAGCTATACCTTTTATCCAGGTACGCAGGAAGTGCCGGTTAATGCCGCAGCGAATATTATGAACCGCCCTTACAGCATAACGGCCGATATTGAGTATCAGGAAGGGGACGAAGGGGTACTCATTTCCCAAGGTGGTATTGATGGTGGTTATTCGTTGTATATCAAGGATGGCCAACTACATCATTTGTATAACTATGTTGCGCGTACCTACTTCCTTGCCTCATCGAATGATCCTATCCCTGAAGGACGAATTCAACTTCGCTACGAATTTGAGGTGACCGGTGAGCCGGACATCTTGAACGGTAAGGGCGCACCAGGTGTTGGTCAGCTTTATATCAATGGACAACTGACCGGACAGGTTGAAATGGATGTGACCAATCCAATTATGTTGGGTTTGGCCAGCGGTGTGGCCGTTGGCGTTGATGCCGGGTCGCCGGTGACGATGGAATATTATCAAGGCCCGTTCCCTTACAGCGGTAAGATCCATACAGTGACGATCGATGTGAGTGGGGATCTGATTCAGGATACGGAAGCGGAAATGCGCGCGATTTTGGCGCGGCAGTAGAATCGAGTGGCGAGTTGCGGGTGGCGGGTCGATAATATATGCAGCCTGAGCTTGTCGAAGGTGATGCCTTGACCCTTCGACAGGCTCAGGGCAAGCTCAGCAGGCGCGAAATTTTATTTACATTTCGAGGTCTTTGGAGTTGGGTGAAATGGGAACTCCTTTATAACTCCCTGGTACCTATTGTAGTAATTTTGGAGGAAAAGAAGATGAGTGAAGCGACGAAGAGCCAATCGATGAGCACAGGCCAGAAGGTCTGGTCTTGGACAGCAATTGTCGTCAGTGTGATAGTGTTGATTCTGTCTGCGGCCGGGGTTATTGGGGTTTGGGTTGGCCGTAGTGTGGCCATCAATGTGAATAATGGACTTATGGATGGTGTTATCCAACTTTCTTCTGTTGGAGAGGAAGCATCCAATCGTTTGAGTACACGTTTTGGTGAGCTGAGCAGCGGGGTTGGTGAGATTGAAGCGGCCGTTGATGAGGTAGCTCAGAATGTCTCCGATAAAGGGGTGGTAATGACACTCCTGCCTCCGGAGAAGGAGCAAAAGTTGGTTAGCACGGCCGACAACATCGCCGAAACTGTGAACACGATTGTGGCATCGCTTGAATCAGCCATCGAACTGTATAAATCCATCAATAGTATCCCTTTTGTCAACTTGCCCAAGCCTAAGGAAGAGACAGTCCAGGAATTGGGCAGCGGGGTAAAGGAAATTCAAGACAGTGTTGACCAGTTGGCCACTGATATCCAAGATTTTCGTGATGGTGCGGCATCGGAGGTATCAAGAATTTCGAATGCCGCGGGAGAAGTAAGCAGCAGGCTCGAAACTAGCGAAAACAACCTCGTGGCGCTTGAGAGCGAAATGAATAATTTGCAGACTCGGGCTGAGGATTTTAAGGGCCGTTTCAGCACGATGGTCACTATATTGACCGTTGTCGTATCACTGCTCTTGATCTGGGTTGTTTATGCCATGGTAATAGTTATTCGTAAATACCTTGACGATTTGAACGGTTAAGTTCGTTTTTGGATTTTTCCGGAAACGCCAAGTTTTCGGGAAATCTACGGGTATTTAATAACCAGTTATTCGTGCCAGAAAGAGGACTTCAAATTGAATATGGCCAACCAAACAATAAGTGGGTTAACCAACAGCCAGGTCGAAGAGCGCCGAAAAGAGGGGCTTGGTAACGATTACAAACAGGCAACCAGCCGAACCTATGGCGATATCATACGCGTCAATGTTCTCCATCCGGTCAACCTCGTTTTGTATGCCATTGGTTTTGGTATGCTGTTGGTGGGTGATGTGCGTAGTGCGGTTATGGTAGTTGGCCTGGTAATATTCAATGCTGTGGTGGGTATTATCCAGGAGGTACGCTCCAAACGAAAGCTGGATGAAATCGCGCTTTTGGCCCGGGCTAAAGTGGCTGTGCTGCGTAAGGAGCAGGACAACAGGTTGACCCATCAGAATTGGTGCAGGATGATGTGCTGATCGTTCGCGCCGGTGACCAGATCCAGGTTGATGGCAAGGTGATCGGCGACGGCCGTATTGAGGTTGATGAGTCGGCCTTGACCGGTGAATCAGATCTGATCCTGAAAGGCTTGGATGATAATGTGCTCTCTGGCAGTATTTGTATCACGGGGGAAACGGCCGTGCAGGCAACGGCCGTTGGCGAAAAGAGTTTTGCCAATAAGCTTACCAAGGACGCGCGTGAATTCAAGCTGGAGATGACGCCGCTGCAGCGTGATGTCAATCGTCTTTTACGTGTACTGCTGTTGATTGTCATATTCTTCAGTTTCCTCTCTATTCTGGGCCTATTTCTGCTTGATTTGCCATTTGAAGCTTGGCTGCAAATTATTGCGGTGATTACCGGCTCGATTTCCGCTGGCCTGCTAACCCTGATCACCCTAAATTACTCTTGGGGGGCGGTGCGTATCGGACAAAAGGGTGGGCTGGTGCAGCAGATCAACGCCATTGAATCGTTGAGTAATGTCACGGTGTTGTGTACCGATAAGACGGGCACCCTGACCGCCAACAAGATTCAATACCATGATGTTTTTCCTGTTGGTGTTGAAGCGGAGGAGCTGAAGCGTTTGTTGGCGGATTTCGCGGGCAGTGCAACGGCCGTGAATAAGACCAGCCAGGCCATAATTGACGCCTTACCCGGCAGTCAGCGCCAAATTGTAGACGAGGTGCCTTTTTCCTCAGTCCGAAAATGGTCCGCTCTGTCATTTGACGATTCTGGCCAGGGGGAACGAGGAGCGTTAACAGGTTCCTTTGTGTTGGGTGCGCTGGAAATGATGCAGGACAATGTTCAGGTACCTGAAGCCGCGCTTCAGCAGCTTGAGACCTGGTCGCAGGAAGGTTTGCGCGTGTTGGTTTTTGCCGCCAATTATCAAGAGACACGCCTGTATGATGAAGAGGAACAGCCTGCACTGCCGATGTTGCAACTTCTAGGAGTCATTAGTTTTAGTGATGAACTGCGACCTCATTTGCACGAGACCATGGAAGCATTCAGTGAAAATGGTGTTGAATGGAAGGTGATTTCAGGCGACAACCCACAAACAGTTGCGGCGCTGGCCAAACAGGCTGGTTTGTCGGGCGATATGCGCGCCGTTTCCGGCCCGGAATTGGAGCAGATGAGTGCCGGCGAATTCGCACAAACGGCTAAGGAGGCCACGGTATTCGGCCGAATTACGCCGCAGCAAAAAGAAGCGCTTGTGTTGGCTCTGCGTGATGAAGGCGAGTATGTGGCCATGATAGGGGATGGGGTTAACGATGTTCTATCCTTGAAGAAAGCCAATTTGGGCATTGCTATGGAGAGCGGCAGCACAGCTACTCGCGCTGTGGCGGCAATGGTCCTGTTGGCTGATTCATTTGCAGCAATGCCTGCCGCACTCAAGGAAGGGCAGCGAACGGTAGGCAGTATTCAAAATATCTTGAAGCTGTTTATGGTCACGGTTTTTGCCCTGCTGCTCTTGATCATAGGTATCACCATGCTTGGCCTGGGCTTTCCGTTCAATGCTTTACAGAATTCACTGCTTTCATTCTTTGCCCGGGGTGCACCGCCATTTATCCTGGCTCTGTCAGCTCTGGCTGTGTCCCGCAGGCGCAGTCTCAGTGTCGATATACTCCATTTTACACTTCCAGCCAGCTTTACAATGTTCATATTTGGGATATTGATCTATATCGGTGCTTTGTTCATGATCCAAAATGATCTGGTAGGTAATGTCGTGACACCGGAAATGATTGCTAACTTGGAGAAAACGGCCGCTGTAGATCCAGGCTCTTACTCAACCGAAGACTTCAGTACCGTGGCCACGCTTTATACGGCACAAACAGCCTTGGTCATCTTTTTTGTTTTAGCGGGTATTACAATCATGATATTCGCCGAACCGCCATCAGAGTGGTTTGCTGGTGGTTCAGAGTATCACGGCCGTAATTGGCTGCCTGTGATCGCGGCGGTAGGTTTGATTCTGCTATTTGCCATTATTTATGCTGTACCTGGCTTACGCGCATTTTTCCAACTAGTGCCCGTAACGCCTTTCCTGCTGGTTTTAATCATTGGGATGACGCTTCTTTGGGCTTTGGTGCAGCGTGGTATTTGGCGAACGAAATGGCTAGAGCATTTTCTTGATATTGATTTAGAGGAATCGTAGAGTTCAATATGGCCTTTTGGGTAACTCTTCTTCGTGGTTTCTTCGCTGTTGGTTTAGGCATTGCCTTATTTATCAACCCTGATAAAGCACAGCCGTTGTTGGCCAATTTTATGGGCTTCTACTGGTTGGGCAGCGGTGTTATTGCTCTCCGTTGGAGTGCCTCCGGCAATCGCAGCGGCCGTTTGGTGGTAATTGCGGCTATTATTGGTATCCTGGCTGGGCTGGCCACAGTAAGTAGACATCTAACGAGAACTATCGTCGACGAATCCCTGATTGTAACGATGCTCGGCGTTGTTATTATATTAACCGTTTGCTGCATTTCTTTGTTGGCTTTCGTTCGCAAGATGAGGAACGGAGCCGTAAATGGACCAGATCACTACTTGGAATTTTCGAGATAGTTTTGGGGGTTTCATTGGCCTTTAATCCCCAAGAACGGGGACCAATTATTTATCTCGCGGGCACGATCTGGGCCTTTTTAGGGGGCCTTGTGCTAATGCTGGATGCTCTACGTATTCGTCGACAAAAGAAAAGAAAAGTTGAATCGGGGAACCCTATTTTTGAGTAGGACAATCTCTTAGTTATAATTCGCGGCGATTCGCCGGTGTTCAACAGTTTGCGTGATGACTGCCGGAATTGAGATGCTTGATTGGAGGTTTTTGTGGAAACAATTCTTGTTGCTTTATTCGCTCTGGTTATCGGAGCGCTTTTCCTCATGTGGGGTTACCGGGTCTTCCTGGTTATGCTGCCCATTTGGGGATTCTTCGCCGGCTTCTGGGTTGGCGCACAGACGATTGGCTTGCTGCTCGGTGGCGGATTCCTGGCTACGACGACGGGCTGGGTGGTTGGCTTCATTGTCGGCCTGCTTTTCGCGCTGTTCTCTTACCTATTCTACATGTTTGGTGTGGCGCT
Source organism: uncultured Chloroflexia bacterium (assembly GCA_963736615.1). Taxonomy (GTDB): domain Bacteria; phylum Chloroflexota; class Anaerolineae; order Promineifilales; family Promineifilaceae; genus JAACFF01. The sequence goes on from CAVTPP010000006.1 coordinate 263,291, forward strand.
TGTGGCCGGTGCGGTGGGTTTCGCTTTGGTCACTGGGTTCATGGCTTTATTTGGCATGGAAGGCGGTTTCCTGGTCTTTATGTTGGGGCTCGTGGGAGGCTTTATTGCGGCCATATTGACCATTGCCCTTAATTTGCAGAAGTACGTGATTATTGCTCTAACGGCCGTTGGTGGCGCAAATGCGGTTCTGCTATCGTTCTTACTATTATTCGGCCAGGTCAGCATAGACGATCTTTCAGGGGCAGGTAATTCCATCAGGCCAATCTTGCAGGATTCCTGGTTCTGGGGTTTGGCATGGCTGGCGCTGGCAATTGTCGGTTTTATATTCCAGATTCGCACCAATCGTAACTTCTGGTTTGGTAAAGAAGTGTATGTTGAGGGTGGTTATTAAAATTGCCAACTTTTCAAACAATCAAGTTGGCAGCTTGTAAGTTCAAAAAGTTGGCAACTTTCTTGTAGACTTTCGAGGAAAAAAATGTTTTATATTGATCCCGTTTATTTCTGGTACATCTTTATCCCGACATTGATCATATCTGTCGGTGTTCAAATTTATTTAAAGCGCACCAACGCCAAGTGGAGAAAGGTTGCCAACAGTGACAATATGCCTGGTATACTCGTGGCTAAGCAGATATTTGCTAATACGTCGCTGCAAGCTATCCCTGTAGAACGTGTTTCTGGCAACTTGACCGACCATTTCGATCCCGGTTCCAATGTGGTGCGCCTTTCGGACGGTACAGCAAAAACAACTTCCATTTCAGCGATGGCTGTTACAGCGCATGAGTTGGGACATGTGCAGCAGTATCAGGAAGGGTCGGCGATGATCATGGCGAGAGGCTTCCTTTTGCCTGCGCTGCGCTTCAGTCCCACGATATCCTATTTTGCTTTGTTCATGGGTTTCTTTTTCAATATGACCGGACTTATTTGGGTCGGTATCTTTTTCTTCGCCCTGATGGTTTTGTTCTCGGTTTTGACCATCCCTGTGGAGTTTAACGCCAGCAGTCGTGGGTTGAAGCTGCTCGATGAAGCGGGGTTGATGCAGACGGAACAGGATCGCAAGGGTGCGAAGTCGATGCTCAACGCGGCAGGTCTGACATATGTGGCGGCTGCGGTAACTTCGATTATGCAGTTGTTGTATTACATCAGTGTGGCGCAGCGGCGGAGCTGATAACAGGCAACAGGAAATAAAAAAAACATAATACGGAAAACATAAAATAGATAACAGGACTTGACACAGGAGTGGCGAGTGAGCGAGTTGCGATAAGTATGGTTGCATTGGTTCACCGCCTCCTGGATTCAAAATGCTAGCCGTCGCCTGAGCTTGTCGAAGGCAGCGGCGAGTTGGGAGCGACTTCTTCTAGAAGTAAAGGATCAGCTGCAACAGATCCGGCTTCGACAGGCTCAGCCTCCAGATAAGCGAGTATCTAACTATCTGGCTTCGACAGGCCCCACACTTCGACAGTCTCAGTTATCAGCAGGCGATGACGTTGACGGCTAGGCCACCTAGGGCGGTTTCTTTGTATTTGCTGCTCATGTCGGCGCCGGTGTCGCGCATGGTTTTGATCACTTTATCGAGGGAGACGAAGTGACGGCCGTCTCCACGCAGGGCTATGCGTGCGGCGTTGATGGCTTTGACCGAGGCCATGGCATTGCGTTCGATACATGGGATTTGCACCAGTCCGGCGATAGGGTCGCAGGTGAGACCGAGGTTATGTTCCATGCCGATTTCGGCCGCATTTTCGACCTGGCTGGGTGTGCCGCCGCGTAGTTCGGTCAAGGCACCGGCGGCCATAGAGCAGGCTACGCCAACCTCACCCTGGCAGCCTACGGCTGCGCCAGAGATAGAAGCCTTCTTTTTATATAGCATGCCTATTGCTGCGGCCGTTAACAAGAAGCGCACCACACCCTCTTCAATTTCAGCATCAGATGTGGCCTGAAATCGGCTCCAATAATGCAGTACGGCGGGGATGATGCCTGCTGCGCCGTTGGTGGGCGCGGTGACGACACGGCCGCCGCTGGCGTTTTCTTCATTGACGGCCAGAGCGTAGAGATTTACCCAATCGATGATGTTCAAGGGATCACGCAGGGCGGCTTCGGGATTGCTGCATAGTTTGTGATAAAGGGCAGGAGCACGGCGAGGCACACTTAAGCCGCCAGGTAATACGCCTTCGCCTTGTAAGCCCCGCTGCACACACGCTTGCATTACCTGCCAGATTTCCAATAAGCCGTTTCTTACTTCTTCCTCGGTGTGCCAAGCCAATTCGTTGGTCATGACGACTTCGCTGATGGACATGTCCTGGCTTTGGCAGATGGCTAACAATTCTTCGGCCGTTGAGAAGGGGTGAGGGCCTGGGATGTGGGCAACGGCCGTTGCACCTTCTTCCAAGACGAAACCACCGCCAACGGAATAATAATCCTTGGCCAACAGCTTTTCACCTCCGGCGTCATATGCAGCGATACGCATGCCGTTGGGATGTGCGGGCAGGGGTTCGTGGTGGAACTGCAGGTCATTGGGCTGCTGGTAAGGGACTGGATGTAGGCCCAATAACTCGATGCTGCCCTGATCATCGATACTTTGCAGCATGGAGGGAATGGCGTCCGGATCAACTAGCTGCGGCTGCTGCCCTTGCAGGCCCAAGAGTACGGCTTGAGGGGTGCCATGTCCGATACCGGTAGCGCCTAAAGAACCGAATAATTGACATTGAACCCTGGCGGTGCGTGCCAATAAGTTTTCATTCCGCAAAGTGGTGGCGAACATATAGGCGGCGCGCATAGGGCCGACAGTGTGCGAGCTTGATGGGCCGATACCGATGGTGAAAAGTTCGAAGACACTGATTGAATTACTCATAGATATTTCCTGAAAACCGTGCAGTATACGAAGTTGATTCCGTTGGGGCAAGTATGTGAATTTTGAATGGCGAACATGGTTGTACAGTGGGTATTGGCCGGTAGATTGATCCTGTTTGCTGCGCTCTGGCTGAGAATTGAATCCTCAGGGTACCGTGGTATCATATGTGGTGGAAATTGGAAGGATAGGCGTGCAGAGATTAATGGGGAAATGATGGCCACCAGCACTCTTTTTCAGTTTATATATGGTCCATCCTGCCGTGTATTTCTTCCTTTCTGATTATTAGGATTTTTATGAAACAAGGTCACCAACCATTAATTAGACGACCGGTCATTCGCATACTCATTATTTGGGTGATTCAAACGATCGCCCTGCTGATCATGAGTTTGGTTTTATCAGGTCTGGAAATTGACAATGCGGGCACGGCTATCGTTGCTGCGGCTATTATTGGCATTCTGAATGCGATTTTATGGCCGATCTTAAGTTATATCTTGCTGCCTTTCGCCGTATTGACCCTAGGCCTATTGGCCTTAGTGCTCAATGGCGTGATCATCTGGCTGGCGGGCCAGTTGGTTGATGGTTTTACTGTGGCGACCATCGGCACAGCTATTTGGACGGCGATAGGATTAACGGCTATCAACCTCATTTTTAGCACGCTGTTGACGATTGACGACGACAACTCCTGGTACCGCAATGTCGTCCGCCGGCGGGCCAAGCGCATGGCCAAAGTAGAAGATAGCGAAATACCCGGCGTCATTTTTCTGGAGATTGATGGTCTGGCTCGTCCGGTGCTTGAGGAGGCGATGGCCAATGGTTATGCGCCGGTGATGAAAAGTTGGCTGGAGGAAGGTGACCATAAATTGGTGGAATGGGAGACAGATCTATCTTCGCAAACCTCGGCCAGCCAGGCCGGTATCTTGCATGGCAACAACGACGATATTCCTGCATTTCGCTGGTACGATAGGGCACAGAAAATGGTCATATCCTCCAGCGATCCGGACCAGGTCGCCTTGTTGGAGAAGCGGCATTCTAATGGCAAGGGCTTATTAGTTGATAATGGTTCCAGCCGTGGCAATCTTTTATCCGGTGATGCGCCTTATGTGAGTGTGACGGCCAGTGTTATGAAGGATATGTCGCGCCTGCATATGACTGATTTTTACGCTTATTTTGTCAATCCATATAATTTTGCGCGCACCCTATTGTTGGCAATTTGGGACATTATCCTCGAGATTCGCCAGTTTCGTAAAGCACTTAAAGATGATATTCAGCCGCGTCTGGACAAGCACCATCGTGGGGGCAAATACCCTCTGCTGCGGGTCTTTACGACAGTTATCATGCGTGAGTTGAATGTCTATACCTTGATTGGCGATATGTATTCTGGTGTCTCTTCGGCTTATGCTACTTTTGTCGGTTATGATGAAGTGGCGCACCATTCTGGGGTTGAATCCAAGGATGCTTTGGATATTTTGCGAAAGTTGGATGAGCAGTTCGGCCGTTTGCGCAGCGCCGCCGAACAAGCACCACGGCCGTATCATTTTGTTGTCCTCTCCGATCATGGTCAGAGTGGGGGGCAAACGTTCTTGCAGCGCTATGGTTTGAGCCTGCAGGACCTGGTGCAAGAATACACCAAGCAGTATCAAGTGGACTCGATCACAGAAACCAATGAATCGTGGGGACATGTCAACGTTTTTCTGACCGATACGATAAATAATGATGATCGGACGGGAAAGACTGTGGGCAGGCTGGTCAGTAAAAGCACGGTCGATGGTGACGTAAAGTTAGGCCCTGAGGAAAGTAAGGAAGAGGACGATGATGAGGCGCATATTCTGGTCCTGGCTTCCGGGAATCTAGGGCTTGTATATGGGACGAGGCTGGATGAGCGCGTGGCCTTGGAAGATATTGAGACTGTTTACCCGGGCTTATTGGATGGTCTTGCACAGCATGAAGGTATCGGTTGGGTGATGGTCCATTCTGTCGAACATGGACCGGTAATCATTGGTGATAGTGGTCGCAATTATCCGGCCGAGAATCGTGCTGAAGGTGTGGATCCACTGGCCGGTTTTGGACCCAATGCTGCTGAACATATACTGCGATATGATGCCTTTGTCGATGCGCCGGATATCTATGTCAACAGCTTCTACAACGCGCAAACCAATGAAGTTGCGGCGTTTGAAGAGTTAATTGGCTGTCATGGGGGTATGGGTGGTTTCCAAACACGGCCGTTTGTGCTTTATCCTGCGGAATGGGAAATTGAAAACGAACATATGGTTGGCGCGCCCGCAGTTTATCATCAGTTCAAGCAATGGCTGCAACAAATGCAGGGTGAGCGTGTAAATTAGGTAGTTTAACGATTAATGTTGCCATCTTTCCGGAAAAGATGGCAACATTGGGTGAGGAAGTATGAGAGATCGTAAGAACCTGCATGCAATGATATTTACCGGCCTGGCTTATGGCATTGGTCTTGCTGGCGGGACCGTGCTGGCTATATTTTTATTGAATAATCAGGTTGTTGAATTTTTTGCATCATTTTTAGACAGCATACAGTTATTCCTGCGCCTATTTTTTTCAATTTTCTTGATCTTTATCCTAGTTGGCTTTGGCGGCGGTGTCGGGGGCGGCATTGGTGGTTGGGGGCTAGGCCGGGTAATTGATCTGGAAGATAAGCGGCGTGTGATCTGGCGCAGTGCGACCAGCTTCTTTATCACCCATGCTGTGCTGATTATTCCCTTCTTATTGTTAACGGCAATTGTTGGTTTTCTTAATGCTAATTTGGATGTCCAGTTCAGCAAACTGCCGCAGTTATTTGCCTTTTATGGTCTGATTTACGGCGCGGTGGTCGGACTGCTTTTGGGCTGGCTTATCGTCGGATTTCGACAGACCTTGGGTGTGTTTTTGGCATCAACCTTTGGTTTTGCCATCGGTGGTTTTTTCGCCGGTGCGGGCCTGTTCTGGTTCTCTAAACTTGATGATCCGGGCTTTATCTTTACCAGACTGATTATAGCCGGTTTAATTTTTCTCTTTGGTGCAGCCGGAGGCAGCGCCATAGGTCTGGCGTTTCAATATACACATGAAGCGCGCTCTATTTTTCCCAAGACGCGCGCTTGGCGTTGGATACGTAATATTGCCTTGTTTATCCTGGCTGTTATCTTACTTTCTGCCTTTGGGAAACTTATCCATACATTTACAATCAGACAGGTTGATCTTGCGCAATCATTGATGCTTAGTACAGAGGGCAGCCATTGGCAGCCAGTGGATACGACTCAGACCGCACTCAGCGCGGATGGGCAACAGTTAGAAGGGCACAGCCGCAGCCGATTTGTGGAAGTGCTATGTGATGATGCGAGTGGACAAATTAACCTGGAGGTTGCAGGCAGCACACAAGATTTAGAAGGCTTTCCACCCTGTTACAGTGAGCCTGCTGTTGCGGAAGATAGTAATGGCAGGCTGCATCTTATCTGGTACAGCGATGAGACATATCGCGTGACAGGAACGCCGAGTTCGGGCCACTTTCTATTAGAAAGTATTGAACAGGATAGCGGTTGGAGCGAACCGGCGATTATAGCCAGCCCGAGTGGTGAGGTGCAGCCAGTTTTAGCTCCGCTTGCTGACGGCCGTTTACAGTTAGTATGGGACGATCAAGGTTCCCAGCAGCAGTTGACTTATGCAGTTTATAATTGTGATGATGCGCCTTTAACTGATCTGGGCCAGGTGGTTTACGATGTGGTACGTAGGGAAGAGTTCCGTCCGGCAAGCGATCCTGTACCCTACTGCCAAAATCAGTTTGACCAGATTATCTTCACACCCAATCCTACTTCACCGGACAACACTGCCCCTAAGAGCGAACATGGTGCTTTTGATCGCGTTGCAGAGCTTGTAGAAGAGGCTGAATATGAGGTGCTCTTTGTGACCATGCAGTGGGATGCACCCTCTGCGGACACGACAAGTCCTGGTGATACGTTGGCTCAAGCGGTTAATACGCTGTATGAAAAAGTGAAAGCCAATCCGGAAGCGTACCCGCGCGGTATGACGGTGCGTATCATGCTGGGCAATATACCGGACCTGGCGATATTTGAACCAACCAGCCAGATTACGCATTTGATGCAAGATTTGCATGATGCAGGTTTGCGCAAAATGGTTGATGATGAGATCGGCTGGCGGTTGGAATTGGCCAATTACGGCGGCATCTGGCCGCATGCGCATAGTAAATTCGTGGTTGTAGATGGCAAGGTATCCGTGGCTGCGGGTTTCAATTACAGTTATCTGCATTTAGACAAAGATCATCCGTCGGGTCAAGGCCTTGATATGACCGATCTTGGGATCCAGATTACCGGACCTATGGCCCAGTCAGTGATGGCCGCCTATGATGATTTATGGACCGGTTCTGATCATTACACATGCTCTCGTTTTCCACCACCGATACCTTATTTTTGGTTCCTGTGGTGCAAAAGCAACCCGGCGCAGGCTGACCATACCCCGGAGGTCATGCGCTTTTATGCCACAGATGGCGATACCAACGCCTTTGCTCTGCACCATACGATGCGCTTCTTGGAGTCAGATGAAGCTATTCTGGCAGCCATACTTGGGGCAGACGAAACTATTGACCTATACGAGGTTAATTTTTCACTGGACCTGATTTGCATCATTGCGACCTTAGTAAAAGGTGCGTGCGATAGAGGAGGACTGGCACCGCCTTATATGCAGGCTTTGTTAACGGCGATAGTCAAGAATGATGTACATATCCGTGTTATTGGTGAGACCTCTGCCATGAACGGCTTGGAGAACAGAATTGCCCTGAATTGGTTGGAGAATGAATTAGAACAGCAGGGTAAAACAGAAAATTTGGAATTTAGATTCTTCAATGGCAAGATGCATGATAAGGGCGCTCTTATTGACGAGGAACTCTTAATCATCGGCAGCCAGAATTTCCACTGGAGCGCCTGGGACACACCTAGCCTGACGGAGTATAATATCGCGACTGATGATCCGGAAGCGGTTGATGGTTTTCTGAAAGAGTTTGAATATCAATGGGAACGCGGTATTCCATGGGAAGATCAGATAGAGGCGGATGGTGTAGCAGGTAGTTAGTTTGGCGATGGGCATAAGGATTAAGTTATCTACATAATTTATTTAACACCTCTGAGGTTAAGGAAAACCTCAGAGGTGTTGGTTGAAAAAAAGGAAGGTTTTTGAAATGGGTGGTTTACTTATAGATATTTTGGTGTTCTTAGGTTTATTGTTCTTAGCTCTGATGATTCTTGCACCTATCTTTTATTTCTTTGATAAAGATAAGGCGGATGAGGCCGGGGAAAAAGATCAGGAAGAAGCGGCAGATAAGGATGCGCAAGAATAGAATTAAGATATAAGCTAATTACAAGTAATGCGGAGAAATAAGTTTTGGAACGGTATCGGACCTATTTACGGCCGTCGCTGATAAGCGGTCTTGTTTACGGGCTGGGGAGTATATTCGGTGGTTTTATCGCCGGATTCCTGAATAAAAGCATTGATCCCTGGCGATTTCTCAGCGGTGATCAAGCCGTGCGCCTGGTACAGGGCATTTTGTTGGCCTTTGCAATTGCTGCCATTGCCGGTGTAATTGCCGGTTTTGTTGGCGGTTTGTCGCTGCCGGTCGTTGGCAAAAGGAAGCATCGCACGGGGTATGGCCTGCAGAGCGGTATTGTCTTTGGTGTGGCATTTGGTCTTTTGATCTTTCCCGTCATTCTGATTGTTTCCCTGTTGGCCTTTTACGAGGTTTCATCGATTCCCATCATGGTGTTCAGCATATTGTTCGGTATCGTTGGTCTATTTTTCGGATTCTTGACCAGCCTTATTCTCGGCACCTGGACTTCACGGCGCTTTAATTCCAGGATCACCTGGGGTGGGACGCTTGGTTTTGGTATCGGCGGCTTAATTCTCGGTGCCGGTGTGCACAAATTCTTACTGTCGATTAGTGAGGGTCAGGTCCAACAAGGAAATCAGACCTGGCTGGGGGCAGGCTTTTTCTTTTTCGGGGCCGCAGGTGGTTTTGGTCTGAGTTGGGCTTACAGCCGGGTCGGTGACAAAATGGCTGACGGTCCGCCATTGACACATCGATTGACAGCCAGGAAATGGATATGGCGGATGCTAATTGTCGGGGCCGGCTTAATGGTTCTGGTATTGCTAATACGCCCCATAATGGCAGCCGTTGGCGATATGTTGACACCCGTCGATGCTTCGATTAGCCCGATTTTGGAACTAGAGACTATTGGAACCCACTGGATGGATGGCATACCCGTGTCAGATGCCGCGTCTGCAGAAATGGCGGCCATTGCTGCAGGCAGTGACGGGAACCTTGCTTTGGCCTGGGTTGAGAATGGGGTGCTAATGACGGCCGTCGGTGAGTGGTCGGCAACTGAAAAGCGAACAGAGTGGTCGGATGGATCGCCTGTATTTATGCTGGACGGATCTAACCCTGTCGATCCGACAGTGGCTGTGGATAGTGTGGGCCGCGTGCATGTGGCCTGGGTTGATGCTGTGCAGGATGGGGGTGGAACGGCCGTCTTCGCTGCCGTCTGTGAAAACGGCAGTTGTTCAACCCCAGCTGCGTTCTCCAACCAGACGCCACCCGCATGTGCTGCTAACCTGGCAGCCGAAAATGGGCATCCCTCTATCGCTGTCAATAAAGAAGATCAAGTTATGTTGGTCTGGGAGAATGAGGCTGGTGTGCTGCCTTTTGCTACCTGGGACGCGGGATCTGAAACTGAGTCAGCAGTATCCGGTTGTGTTCCTGTTCCGCATACGCAAAACAGTGGGCTGCCGCGCCTGGCGACCTCAGCGGGTGGCACATTTATCTTGTTCAGCTCACCTGGCGGTGACATAGTCAACAGCCATTTTAACGCCGGTGTATGGCAGGAGCCGGCAGATACGCTGAGCAGCGGTCTTGCGCCGTCTGTATTCGTTGACAAACAGGACCGCGTACATGCCGCCTGGTGTGATGATGGCGAGGTCGTGTATTGGCAGAATGATGCTGTGCAGATTGTCGCATCTGCTTCCTGCGTTTCCCGTCCCGAAGTGGCTGTAGATGAAGATGGTCAAGTTCATGTCCTTTGGTATGGTGGGCTGGTCGAAGTTAGTAATGGGCAGATAAAGGATAGTTCGCTTATTTATGAAAGCGTCCAAGTTGATTCGGATTGGACAGCGCCGGCTATTGCGGGCAGAGCTGGAGAAAATGCGCAACCAACGCTCACGACGGCCTCCGATGGCAGCTTACATATGGCCTGGCTGGCGCCGGATCAACTGACTGCCGCAGCGCAGGTGCAGTATAACTGCGATGATGCCGAGCTTTCGGAATTGGCGCAGATCATGTTTGATGCCGGACGGAAAGAGAGTTACATCCCGGCCAGCGATCCCATCCCTTATTGTCAAAACCAATATGACCGCATCATTTTTACACCTAATCCTGATCCATCGTTCAGCGAACAGGAAGCGACGCTTAACGGCGCTTTTGACAAAGTTGCCGACTTGATCCGTGAGGCCGAATATGAAGTCTTGTACTCCACGATGTGGTATGACAAGGCGGCTAATAATGACAGCCCAGGCGCTGTTGTCGCCAAGGGTGTCGGTGATTTATATATCAAAGTAAAAGCGAATCCGGAATTGTATCCTCGTGGGATGACGGTGCGTGTGCTGCTGGATAATCCACCCGAATTGGCGCGCGGCGATTTTACGGGCCAACTGTGGGTCCTTCTGGAAGATTTCCGAAATGCAGGCATCGACAAAATGGTAGATGAGGAGATTGGCTGGCGTCTGGAGGTGGCTGATTATGAAGGTGCCGTGCCGCACAGCCATGTTAAGACGGTGATCATTGATGGCAAGACGGCCGTTGCTGCCGGGTTTAACATGAGCTATATCCACTTTGATTCTGATCATCCGTCCGGCAAGGGCAATGATCGCGTCGACATGGGCCTGCAGCTTACCGGACCCGTTGTGCAATCAACCGTACGCATGTTTGATGATATGTGGGATGGCGCCGACCAGCGCTACTGCAATAATTTTTACCCACCGTTTGGAATCCCATGGCAAACGTTCTGTTTCGACAAATCAGCTACGGCCGATCATGTTCCTGAGGTGTTGAAGTATTATTTACCCGGCGCTGACAGCACGGCATTTTCGCTTTATCGCTCTAAAGTACATGATGCGGCCGATGTGCAGACCGTTGAGGCTATTGCCGCTGCTCAAGAGAGTGTGGATATCATCCAGGTCATGTTGACGCTTGATCTCATATGCAATCTGAATATTGTCTTTGATGTCTGCAACAGCGTCGTCTCTCCCGACTATGTAGGCGCTTTGTTTGAGGCAGCAGAAAATGGAGCCAAGATACGGATAATCGTCAAGCCGTCACCAACTGAGGGGATTGAGAACAACGTCGCCCTGAGTGCTATGGAGAAAGATATTGCGGCGGCGGGTCTGGCGGATCGCTTTGAAGTGCGTTATTATGAAGATGACATGCATCACAAGGTAGCTTTGATCGATGATCAGCTGCTGATAGTCGGCAGCCAGAACCTGCACTACAGCGCTTATGGAGAAGGGGCCGGCCTCAATGAATACAGCTTTGCCGTGGAAGATCCGCAGGCGGTTGAGGATTTCTCGCGAGCTTTTGAAAAGCTGTGGGAATTGAGTGTGCCCAGATAATTCTTCACTGATACATGCCGCAATTAACAGTTTTGTTGAAGGTATTTAGAAGCCTTGATTTTTCGAAAATCCGGGCTTCTTTTTTTCAATATATCTGATGTTTAACCCAAAATAAAAAAAAGTCTTGACAAATTTTCGATCTTGTTTTACTATGTCATGCAGGTTGTATACAAGTTGCATGTAGATGTTATGCACGCTGTATAAACATAATGGACGAGATTGAACGTTACCTTGTTGCCCACGAAAATGATTATCCAGATATGGATACGCGCTTGCTGCGCGAAGTGGCATATGACCGTTTGAAGGATGCTATCCGGCATGCTGATATTCCTCCTGGTGAACCCCTCTCAGAAAATAAAATATCAAAAACATTGGGCATAAGCCGAACCCCAGTTCGTGAGGCCATACAAATGTTATCCCAAGAAGGGTTGGTTGAGATTAGACCCGGTAGAGGGGTTATGATAGCGGCCCGTTCATTTCGGCAGATTATGGATGTTATATATATCCGGCTGATTATTGAAACGGAGCTCACCCGTTTAGCAGCAGAAAATATTTCCCCACATCAAATAGAGACCCTCTGGGATTCATTGCACAAAATGGAAGAGGCTGTAGAAAATGAAGATCATCCTGGATGGTCTATTGCTGATACGGCCTGGCATGATGTATTAAGCGAGGCCTGCCCAAACCAGCTGTTGGGTGAATTAGTTCTGCAAATGCGTAACCGGGTTCATCGTTATGCGAGCATCGACCATAAATTGAGAATCCGTCAACTTCGCAACGGAACGGCCGAACACCGACTTATTGTGGAAGCGATTGCAGCGGGTGATACAGAGGCCGCGGCTGAGGCCATGCGCGATCATTTGGAAAGCTTGCGAAAAAATTTATTTGACCATTTGATCTATCCCTAGTTTTTTCTTGTTTTCTTGGTGTGATAACCAAGATTGCATTTTGACAATTGAATATTGTAGTTCTCTTGGAACTAATTGAGGAGGTGATTTGTAGCGAATAAGATTGACAATTTACTATACCTACCAGGGACCAAATTGGAAAACAGAAGATAGGGTGAAAGCCCAGAGCAGTTTGTAAATTTGTAACTTCCCAAAGGAGGAGGCAATAGAAAATGAAATTTAAAAGTGTTTTTTGGATATTGTTAGCATTTTTGTTGTTAGTTGGTCTTGCAGCCTGTGGTGGAGATTCGGCACCAGCTGAAGAAGAAGCTCCTGCAGCAGAAGAGACCCTGCAGCAGAAGAACCCGCAGCAGAAGAACCTGCGGCAGAGGAACCTGCCGCAGAAGAACCCTGCAGAAGAAATGGCCTCAGTCGAAGAGCTCACAATTTTATGGGCGCAGTGGGATCCGGCCGACTACTTGGCAGAAATCGTAAAGATTATGAGACAGAGACCGGCATTAAGGTTAACGTCCTTCAGGAACCATGGGGCTCATTTGGTACCTTATTTAATACCGAGATGGCTGCCCAAGGAACCAACTATGATATGGTCGTTGGTGACAGCCAATGGATCGGTACATCTTCAAGCCAGGGTCATTACGTGGAAATGACAGACTTCCTCAACGATAACAATCTGACGGATACGGTTACGGAAGCGACATTAACCTATTATGGCGAATATCCTCCGGGATCTGGCACCTACTGGGCCTACCCGACCGAAGGTGACGCCAATGGCTGGGTTTATCGCAAGGACCTCTTCGAAGATCCGGAAGAGATGGCTGCTTTTGAAGCGGAATATGGCTACCCACTGGCTCCACCGGAAACGATGGACCAACTGATGGATATTGCCAAGTTCTTTACCCGTCCCGATGAAGGACTTTATGGTTCTGCCATTTACACCCAGGTCGATTATGATGCGCTGCTCATGGGCATCCAGAATATGTTGTTCTCCTTTGGTGCTGATTGGCATGACGAAAACTTCAATCCCGAAGGTTCCGTCAATTCGCCCGAATCTGTGGCCGCACTTGAGTTTTACAAAGAACTGTATGAATGCTGCCAACCTCCTGGGCATGAGCAACGCATTCTTCGCCGAAGTGAATGATGCCATGATCGGTGGCCAGGCGGCGATGGGCATGAACTACTTCGCTTTCTTCCCCGGCTTGGAGAACTCGGAGATCAGCCCATATGCCGGAAACACTGGGCTACTTCGTTAATCCTGCAGGCCCCGGATGGCGATCAGTTTGCTTCACTTGGTGGTCAGGGCATCAGCGTCATTAACTTCATTGATGACGATCGCAAACAGGCCTCCTTTGACTTCATCAAATGGTTTGGATCAGATGAGGTCCAGAAGAAATGGGGCGCCCTTGGTGGCTACTCGGCCAATAAAGCCGTACTCGCTGATCCGGCATTCCTGGAACAGACGCCTTACAACGCAGCCTTCGCTGAGACGATGGGTATGGTTAAGGATTTCTACAATATTCCCGTCTTCGACCCCCTGCTGTTCGCTTACCGCGATCCGGTAGCCAAGTACGTGATAGGTGGTGAGGGTACCGCGCAAGAAGCATTGGACGAAGCTGCTGCGGCGCAGGCCGAGATTTTGCGCGATGCTGGTTTCTTGAAATAAGTTGTTAGTTCAGTAAGCGGATATCTTTGACACCGGTCAAAGATATCCCGTGGGAGACCGGTCATAATCCGGTCTCCCACTTAATGAAGAAGCGTTAGGGTGAGATTATGTCAACATCAAGTATTGAGCCGGCGGTTGGAGTGTGACCGAACCCCCCATTCAGGAAAAACAATCCAGAAGTATAAGCGATCGTTCACTTGTAAGTCTGTTTATCTGGCCGACGCTGATTATTCTGATTGTCTTTAACGTCTTTCCCCTGGCCTACAGCCTCTTCCTCAGCTTCACAGACTATTCGGCCGTTGTCTTCAAAGCGCCGCAGTGGATTGGGTTCGAGAATTTTAATCGGGTCCTCTTTTCAGAGAAATTGTGGGAATCGTTTTCAATCACCGGTCGTTATGTTTTCATATCGGTCGGTCTGGAACTGGTGCTGGGCTTCGCCTTGGCCCTTCTGCTGCGCGAGCAGTTCAGGGGCAGTGGCATCATTACGACGATCATCTTAATCCCTATGATGCTTTCCCCCGTGGTTGTGGGCCTGTTTTGGAAGCTTATGTACAACCCAACCTTTGGCTACTTCAACTATTTGATAGGCTTTACTGATCCGGCAAAGGCGCCGGACTGGTTAGCGGGCCGATTCGCAGGGCAGGCGATTCCGGGCCTAGCCATGTGGGCGGTGGTACTTGTCGATGTCTGGATGTGGACTCCTTTTGTCGCCTTGCTTATCTACTCCGGCTTAAAGGCAATTCCTGATTATCTATATGAAGCGGCCGTGATCGATCGCGCCAGTTCCTGGTTCCAATTCCGGCGTATCACGCTGCCCCAGGTAGCACCGCTGATGCTCATCGCTGTCCTTTTCCGTACGATTGAGGCTTTCACAAAATCGTTTGACCTCATAATGGGCATGACCGGCGGTGGTCCCGGCGGGCAAACGGAAGTCGTGGCGATCAGGATTTACCAGCAGGCTTTTTCAGGCCAATTTCAAACGGGCCGCTCCAGCGCCTTCGCTTATATGGTATTGATCGTCATCATAGCCATCAGCAATCTCTACATCCGCAATTTGAATAAGGCCAAGGAGGGATAATTATGTCCTCATTTGCAGAAACCGGTCCACGCGAACCGGTAACGGAAGGTATTCGGGTTGACAAAGTGCAGCCGCGGGCAAAACTGGCTAAAAAAATTCGGGCAATTATCGTCATTATTGTGGCTATTATTCTTCTCGTGCCGGTTTTCGTCATGACTGTGACTGCTTTCAAATCCCGCACCGATGTGTGTGCTGCCACCAAAATTGTTTTTTCAACCTACACTTGAGGGTTTTGTCTTTTTGCTCACTGACCGCTCCCAGTTAAGCGGTGATGCGCTTAGAGGAGGCCAAAGCTAATGCGGAAAAGATGGGTATATTTGAACGTGTGGCCTTGCAAAATGGCCAACGAATTATCGGTCCCAGTGATTTTATCAAACGTCTTACGAATTCGATGATTATCGCTTTTGGAGCGACGATTGCCTCGGTGACACTCGGGTTGTTTGCTGCTTATGCCTTCAGCCGCTTCGAGATTCCTGGGGCGGACGATTTGCTTTTTTTTATTCTCAGCGGGCGTATGTTACCTGCGGTGGTGGTGGCCATTCCCTATCTTTTTGATGTACCGGCAGTTGGGTTTACACGATACTCACCTGGGGATGATTCTGGTTTATACCGTTTTTAATCTATCACTGACCGTATGGCTGTTAAAAGGATTCATTGATGAAATTCCACGCGAATATGAAGAAGCGGCGATGGTCGATGGCTACACCCGCTTTCAGGCATTTTATAAAATCGTGCTGCCACAGACGGCAACAGGTATTGCGGCAACGACGGTTTTTAGCTTGATTTTTGTCTGGAATGAATATGCTTTTGCGCTGATGTTGACCAGCCAAAATGCACGCACTGCGCCGCCCGCGATTGCTACCATGTTGGGTCGTGGCGGTATTGAATGGTCGGCGATTGCCGCCGGGACATTGGCCTTCCTGGTTCCTGTATTAATCGTGATTTTTGTCTTGCGTAAGCATCTCTTGCGTGGTGTAACGTTTGGGGCAATCAGGCAATAGGGTGAACTCGTGGCTCAGATAGAATTAAAGCAAGTAGAAAAACGATTTGGCGAATTTCAGGCGGTTCAAGCCGGTTGATCTGACGATCAATGATGGGGAATTTGTGGTTCTGTTAGGCCCTTCAGGCTGCGGCAAGACGACAACCCTGCGTATGATCTCCGGTCTGGAGGCGGTGAGTGGGGGCAAGATTTTTATCGGCGATAGGGATGTGACCTGGCGCAATCCGGCTGACCGGGACATCGCCTTTGTTTTCCAATTTTATGCTCTTTACCCACATATGACGGTACAAAAGAACATCACCTTTCCGTTGGAGGCGGAGAAGGCTTCGAAAGAGGTCATCCAACAACGGCTAAAGCATGTGGTGGATTTGCTGCAAATTAAGCATTTGTTGGCCCAAAAACCAGGCGCACTCAGCGGTGGGGATAAACAGCGCGTGGCTCTTGGTCGGGCATTGGTGCGCAAGCCTTCTGTGTTTTTAATGGATGAGCCGCTTGGGGCTTTGGATGCTGATTTTAGGGAGACAATGCGCGCGGACATCAAAAAGCTGCATATTGCCGAAGAGGCGACAACGGTCTATGTAACCCATGATCAGATTGAAGCGATGGCTATGGGTGATCGTATTGTGGTTATGTCTGATGCCGTCGTGCAGCAGGTAGGGACACCTCATGAAGTTTATTATAATCCCTCCAATTTGTTTGTGGCCCGATTTATCGGCAGTCCAGGAATGAATTTGTTGGAAGGGCGTTATGAAGACGGCCGTGTTAAGCTCCCGGGCGGTAATGAATACATTGTTCCTGAGCGGTGGCGAGCCGGTCTTGCTGAGCAATTGCCGGGTGATCAGGTGATCATAGGTTTTCGCCCTGAGGCGGCACATGCCCGCGGCAAAGGTGATTTGAAGGCAGAGGTTTATGCCAGTGATTTACATGGTGCGTTTAACATGATGCATGTGGCTTTAGAAGCCAGAAAATGTTGACGCTATGGTGCATATTCGTGATGAGCGTGGTCATCGGCACGCTATCGGCGATGAAATTCGTTTTGAACTCGTGCCGGAAATGGTGCGCTTCTTCGACCCGCAAAGCGAACAGGCGCTAGTTTTGGAGGAGGGATCGTGACTGAAGTAATTCTCAAGAATGTAACCAAACGATTCAGGGATGTTACGGCGATTGACGATGTTTCTTTTGAATATTGCAGATGGCGAGTTTTTTGTATTGCTGGGGCCTACCGGTGCGGGCAAGACAACGACCCTGCGTTTGATTGCCGGTTTGGAAAAACTGGATGCAGGAGCGATCTTGTTTGACGGTCAGGTGATAAACGAGTTTGACACCGGCCTCGCGCGATGTGGCTATGGTTTTCCAACAATACTCGTTGTATCCCAATATGTCAGTCTATGATAACTTGGCCTTTCCCTTGCGGTCGCCAGTGCACAAAACGCCGGAAGATGAAATCAAGCGGCGTGTTACGGAAACGTGTGAAATATTGCGGATTACACATCTGATTGAAAGAAAGACAGCCAAATTATCGGGTGGTGAAATGCAGCGGGTATCGATCGGCCGTGCTATTGTTCGTAATCCGCGGCTTTACTTAATGGATGAACCACTTTCTAATCTTGATGCCAAACTGCGTGAGGCACTTAGAGTGGAGTTGGAACATATTCAAAAAACGCAGGGGAGTACGACATTATTTGTGACCCATGATCAGGTTGAAGCCTTAACCATGGCTGATCGGATTGGCGTTTTGAATGCAGGACGCCTGGTTCAAATTGGCGATCCGAACGATATCTATGATCGCCCGGCGTCTATTTTTGTGGCCCAATTGGTGGGATCTCCACGCATTAATTTGATGTCTTCTGTACGAGAAAATGGTAAGTTGTATATTGAAGACTCGCCTTTGTCGCTGCCCGTCGCCAGTGAAGCCATGAGTTTACCGGAAAAATTCACCCTGGGTGTACGTCCCGAGGATATCCAGCCCGCGGCTGAGGGGGAATTTGAAGGAACAGCTCTCTTAATTGAACCGCTGGGAGTGGAGACAGTTGTTCATATTAAAACAGGCGAACGGACTTTTGCGAGTCTTGTTCCGGGCATCACCAACATTAAAGTAAATGAGAATGTACGCTTTAATATTATACAAGAAAGATTGCATTATTTTGACAGTGACGGCAATCGCATTTAGTAGGGCATGGAGAGCTAACAATGAAATTGGGCATTAATACATGGGTTTGGGTGTCCCCCTTATCAACAGAAAGATTCGAGACGCTGGCACCCCATATCGCTGAAATTGGGTTCGATTGGATAGAGTTTCCTATTGAAGGCACCGAAGATTTGAACTATGAAAGAGCGGCAGAGGTTATTCGTGATACAGGTCTTGGAGTAAGTGCTTGTGTCGCTATGGGTCCTGATCGCGATCTGATCCATCCGGATAAGAGTATTCGCGATAACGGCATGGCTTATGTCCGGCATTGTATCGATGCGGTAAAGACTGTTGGTGGAACAAATCTTGTGGGTCCAATATATTCGGCCGTTGGTCGTACTTGGCAGCAAACGGCCGATGAACGAGCGCATGATCTCGATATTTTGGTTCGCCAATCTGCGCTCATTGGCGGAGTATGCTGGAGATCGCGGCGTGGTCATGGGAATTGAGCCGCTCAATCGTTTTGAAACCAGTTTTATAAATTTGGCCGCCCAGGTTATCGAAGTAGTTGATCGCGTTGATCATCCTTCATGCGCCATAATGCTGGATACGTTCCATATGAATATTGAAGAGAAATCTCTTGGTGACGCCATCCGCGCCGCAGGCTCGCGATTGGTACATCTGCATTCTTGTGAAAATGATCGGGGTGCCCCTGGCTCGGGAAATGTTGATTGGGATGGCGTGGTCCAAGCGCTCAAGGATATAAATTATGATGGGCCGGTGGTTATCGAATCCTTTACGCCAGATGTAAAGAGCATTGCCAAGGCCGCCGCTATCTGGCGTCCCCTAGCCGACAGCAGCGATGCGCTGGCCAGTGAAGGTCTGGCCTTCCTGAGAGGTAAGTTAGACTGATGAGTAAGATCATTGCGTTAATTGGCGCCCTGGATTCCAAGGGAGATGAGTTCGCCTTTGTCAAGGCGGCGATCAAGAGCCGCGGGCATCGTGCCATGGTGATCAACACGGGCATTATGGGCGAGCCCAAGATTTACCCTTATATCAGCGCTGCTGCGGTTGCCAGCGCGGGTGGCTCCTCATTGGGAGCACTGCGTGAGAAGGCGGACCGCGGGCACGCGATTGAGGTCATGACCCAGGGGGCAGCTGTGGTGGTCAGGGATCTATTTGAGATGGGCGCGATTGACGCTGTCCTGGGTATGGGCGGCTCGGCTGGTACGGTGATCGCCACAGCAGCGATGAGAGAACTGCCAGTTGGCTTTCCCAAGGTGATGGTCAGCACGCTGGCGGCAGGTGATACGGCCGCTTATGTGGGCAGTAAGGATATTGTTTTAATTCCATCGGTTGTTGATGTCGCCGGTGTGAATCAGGATCAGCGCAAAGATTTATGCGAATGCGGTAGGAGCGATTGTGGGTATGGTGGAAACGGCCGTTCCTGAAATAGAAGAACGTCCTTTAATCGCCGCCTCCATGTTTGGCAATACAACCGAACTGGTCGATCAATGCCGGGCACTGCTGACAGAAAGAGGATACGAAACCTTGGTGTTCCATGCCACCGGTACTGGTGGTAAGACCATGGAAGGTCTCATCAATGATGGTTATTTTGATGGCGTTCTTGATTTGACGACTACCGAATGGGCAGATGAAGTAGTAGGCGGCGTTCTTTCTGCAGGTCCAGAACGAATGGATGGGGCGGCAAAAAATGGAATTCCCCAAGTTATCGCTCCTGGATGTTTGGATATGGCCAATTTCTGGGCACCAGAAACAATGCCTGATAAGTTCAAAGATCGGCTGTTATATAAGTGGAACCCAAATATCACGCTGATGCGCACCACCCCCGAAGAAAATGAAAAACTTGGCCAAGTTTTAGCAGAGAAAGCAAATAGTTCAACAGGGCCTGTCGCTGTTTTTCTACCGCTTAAGGGCGTCTCCATTTTAGATTCGCCAGGGGGAGAATTCTGGTGGCCGGAAGCGAATCGGGCTCTATTTTCTTCAATTAAAGAAAACTTGAGAGATGATATTCCAGTAGTCGAACTGGACTGCAATATTAATGATGAGGTTTTTGCGAAGGCGGTAACTGACCAGCTTTTAGCATTTTTGACTTTATGAGTTGTATGTGGGGCAGACTTAAATCTTACCCTACGAATTTTTAGGAGGTTATTAGGAGATGCCATTCATATCAAGGGATGAAGCATTGGGGAGACTCAGAAACAATCGAGCTAATGGTGTCCCTATTATCGGTGCAGGTGCGGGTACCGGAATATCCGCAAAGTTCGCCGAAAGGGGCGGGGTTGACCTGATCATTATTTATAACAGCGGACGTTACCGTATGGCTGGCCGTGGTAGTCTGGCCGGATTGATGCCTTATGGCGACGCTAATGCCATTGTTCAGGAAATGGCCGCCGAAGTGCTGCCTGTCGTCAAGGATACAATGGTTCTTGCCGGCGTCTGTGGTACAGACCCTTTCCGCTTGATGCCGGTATTGCTCAAAAAACTGAAGGAAATGGGTTTTGATGGTGTGCAAAACTTCCCCACTGTTGGCCTTTTTGATGGTTCAATCCGTGTGGGGCTGGAAGAAACAGGCATGGGGTATGGCCTGGAAGTGGACATGATCGGCGAAGCCCATAAATTAGATATGTTGACCTGTCCATATGTATTTGACCCGGACAGCGCCCAGGCAATGGCCGAAGCTGGTGCGGATGTATTAGTGCCGCATATGGGCTTGACAACGAAGGGGGCAATTGGAGCCACGACAGCACTCACATTGGAAGATTCAGCCAAACGTGTTCAGGCGATGCGTGACGCTGCAGTGAAGGTAAACCCTGACATTATCGTTTTGTGTCATGGCGGCCCTATTGCTGAGCCGGAAGATGCTAAATTCATCTTTGATAATACGGAAGGGATCGCCGGTTTCTTTGGCGCCAGCAGTATTGAAAGGTTAGCTACTGAACCGGCTATTGAAGGGCAGGCAAGAAAGTTCAAAGCATTAAGAATGTGAGTGGAGTAACGACTTTTGAATGTTGACTAAATAATCCGGATATCGTGATTAGTGTGCATCCTCAGATGCGCACGGGTTTCCAAGGCCGGCATCTGAGGATGCCTAACTTATCGGTACTCGTGCTGAGCTTGTCGAAGTATCCGTGTTAATTTGTTAATCTCCAATAGTCGTATCACAGTAAAAACGGGAACTGTAAACATTTTTGAAGGAGAAACTATGAAAGGAAAATTTGTTACTGCAGCGACTGTCGAAAGAGAGCAGCTAGATTGGGGTGAGTTAGGTTGGATATGCCGGCCATCCATGACGGGTGCATCGGACATCACCGTTATCGAGGTAACCTTAATTCCAGGTGGGGGTCATGATTTTCACAAACACCCCGACCAGGAAGAAGTGATTACCGTCATTTCAGGGACGATTGAACAATGGCTGGAAAGTGAAAAACAGATTTTGGGGCCGGGTGATTCCATTTTCATTGATGCAGATGTCGTTCACGCATCTTTTAATGCGGGAGATGATCCAGCGAAACTAATGGTAACTCTTGGACCTTGTGTCGGCGAGGAAGGCTACGCGGTGGTTGAAGTATTCGATCAAGAGCCTTGGAATTCACTGCGTTGATTTATAACACCTCAGAGGTCTTCCGAAGATCTCTGAGGTGTCGTGTGAAAACAATATTTAGTAAGTAGAAAATTGGAGGATACGATGGCAAGACCTGTCACACTATTCACAGCACAATGGGCTGACATTCCCTTTGAGACGATGTGCCAAATGGCCAGCGATTGGGGATTTGATGGTCTGGAACTCGCCTGTTGGGGCGATCATTTTGAAGTCGATAAAGCAATGGAGGATGATGGCTATATTCAGGGACGTTGGGATATCCTGAACAAGTATAACCTCAAATGTTTTGCAATAGGCACCCATCTGGTCGGTCAAGGCGTTTGCGACCATCCTATTGACCAGCGTCACCAGGGTATTCTCCCATCGCGCCTTTGGGGTGATGGGGATCCTGAAGGCGTTCGGCAGCGTTGCGCTGAGGAAGTTAAAGACACGGCACGAGCCGCGGCAGCAATGGGCGTTGGTGTGGTTACAGGATTTACTGGTTCCAAAGTTTGGCATACATTGGCAGGCTTTCCACCGGTACCGCCGGAAATGATTGAAGATGGTTATCAAGATTTTGCGGATCGTTGGAATCCCATTCTGGACGTTTTTGATGAAGTAGGTGTCAAGTTTGGTCTTGAAGTACACCCCTCAGAAATCGCCTATGATTTCTGGACAACGAAAAGGACGTTGGAAGCGATTGATTATCGAGAAGCGTTTGGCATAAATTATGATCCCAGCCATCTTTATTGGCAGCTGTTGGATCCGGTCGAATTCATCTACGAATTTAGTGATCGAATTTACCATATGCATGTAAAGGAATCAGTTCGCAACCTGAACGGCCGTAATGGGATCTTAGCCTCGCACCTGGCATTTGGTGACCGGCGGCGCGGTTGGGACTTTGTCTCTCCAGGTCGTGGTGGTGTGCCGTTCGAAAAGATCTTCAGGGCTTTGAATGATGTTGATTATGAAGGGCCACTTTCCATTGAATGGGAAGATAACAATATGAACCGCGAGCAAGGCGCACCCGAGGCATTGGCATTAGTGCGTAAACTCGATCTAACGCCATCGGATGTGTTGTTTGATGACGCTTTCCAATCAAAGGATTAAAGGAGGATTGATAAGCGATGGCTGAACAAACATTTACCGAAATGGCCGTAACAGGTTCTATTGATGATGTTCCCGAGGTAGGAGTCGGAATGCTGGGCTATGCCTTTATGGGAAAATCACATTCGAATGCGTATAGAACTATCCCGTACATGATTTATCCGCCTCCGGCGGTACCAATTATGGCGGCGGTCAGTGGTCGAAATGAAGAAGCAGTTGCTGCTGCGGCCAAACGATTTGGCTATCAGCGTTATTACACCGACTGGCGGGATATGTTGGAAGATGACGCCGTGCAGCTTCTAGACAATGGCGGGCCGAATAATGTGCATGCCGATCCATGTATCATGGCCGCAGAGGCGGGAAAGCACATCCTATGCGAGAAACCGCTTTCACGCACACCGGAAGAGTCGAAGATGATGCTCGATGCGGTGCAGAAGGCGGGCGTCAAGCATATGGTCGCCTTTAATTACCGCTTCGTGCCCGCAATTCGCCAAATACGCAATTTGATTGACAGCGGCGCATTAGGCCAGATTTATCATTGGCGGGCAGTTTATTTGCAAGAGTGGATTATGCCCCATTATGACATGCCTAAGATCTGGCGTCTCGATAAGAGCGTCGCCGGAAGTGGTGCAATGGGCGACTTAGGGACTCATATCATTGACCTGGCACATTACCTGGTCGGCGATATTAAATCCGTGGCCGGTATGACCAAGACCTTCATCAAAGAACGCGATATTGATGGTGAGGAAGGCAGTTGGGATGTCGATGTCGATGATGCATTTGTATCCGCAGTCGAATTCGCCAATGGCGCTGTAGGAACTCTGGAAGCCACACGATTTGCCGGTGGTCGAAAGAATTACAACTGCTTTGAGATCAATGCTGAGAAAGGAAGTATCCGCTTTAATCTGGAGCGGATGAATGAAATGGAGGTCTTTTGGGTTGGCAGTGAGCCAAGGGAGACCCAGGGGTTCACCAATGTTATGGTGTCTGAAGGATATCACCCTTGGTGGGAGAATTGGTGGCCTCAGGGACATATAATCGGTTGGGAACACACCTTTATTCATGAGATCACCCATCTTCTTGACTGCATTGTTAATGATAAAGAAGTTGGACCGCATGGCGCCACTTTTGTTGATGGCTATAAAGCAGATGTTGTCGCTGCCGCTATCCAAGAATCGTCCGCCACGAGACGGCAAGTTGACGTAAATTATTAGATAGGATCGGGTATAAAGTTTAATCCTCAGAGGTCTTGCTCATCGTTAGAGGAACCTTTGCCAAAAGACCTCTGAGGATTTTCAAATATTAGAGGATCACCCATGGAAGATGAAAGAATAATCACCCCATTACCTAAAGCAATGTGGATATCAGCCATTATATTGTTGGTATTAGGAATTGCTGCTATTCCATTAGTTCAAAATGTTTTTTCCGAAGAACAACTTTCGAAAAATGCGATTTTGAGCGGCATTCCCTTTATCTTGATCTTCGCCTCAATAATTCTTTTTTTCATGTCATTCATCTGGTTCCTCTCCAATAAATTGAACTTCCGGGTATCGGACAAGACCTACAATATTATAGAAAAGATTATTATTGGGGGCATCGTCGTTGGCATCATATTGATGTTCCAACCATGGGTGTTTGTACTATTTAGATATGGATTCTATTTGCTGCTAATTTCAACGCTGGCGTTCATTACTTGGAGTCACATAACGGCCGCTCCACCCATTGATGAATTCGCAGCTGATGTGGCAACAGAGTAGGCCCGAATCAATTAAGGACGAAACTATTCAGCCATATGGGCTGAATAGTAAGTAAAGGATACAAGAAATGGGAAGAGCAATTCAATATGAAATGATCCGCTCTGAACTCGAAGAAGTCGTGGGCGAATCATATATTTCTACTAAGGATAGTGACCGGCTAGTTTACGCTACAGACTGGTTCTGGGTACCACAAATGTGGTTAGACCGTGGTGAAGAACCGGCTAAGCCTGAATACATCATTCATCCAGGGACAGTTGAAGAGGTTTCCGAAATAATAAAAGTTGCCAACGCATATAAAGTACCCGTTATACCTTATGGCGGCGGTTCGGGATCGCAAGGGGGTGCGCTCTCTATTTATGGCGGCATTATTCTGGATCTAAAGCGTTTGGATAAGATTCTGGATATCGATGAGAAATCGCTGACCGTAACGGCCGAAGCAGGCATCATCGGCACACATCTCGAATGGGCTTTAAACAAGCAGGGTTTTACCTTACCCCATTATGCCGCATCTGCGAACTGTGCAACCCTTGGCGGTTACCTGGCGCCGCGCGGCTCTGGAACCATAAGTACTAAATATGGAAAGGCTGAAGAACTCGTTTTAAGTATGCAGGTAGTTCTTCCTACAGGTGAGATCATTCGTACGCCCATTGTGCCTATACATTCGGCGGGACTAGATTATTTCCATATATTCTTGGGCTCAGAAGGAACGTTAGGCACGATCACCGAAGCGACGATGCAAATTGAATATATACCGGAAACCCGCAACATGAGGGCGGTCCTTTTCGATAGTTTGAGCAATGCCCTTGAAGCAGGACGTTTGATCATGACCAGACGATATGATCCAATGGTCATCCGTTTATATGATCCTGCCTCCACGGCTTCGCGGGTGAAAGCTATTCTCGGTTATGAGCTTGAAGGCGCATATATGGTCATGGGCTTTGATGGCGATCCGGATCTGGCCGCGCTGCAAGAAGAAAAGGCGATGGCGGTTTGTATGGAACTCGGTGCACATGACCTGGGTCGAGAACCTGGAGAGAAGTGGTGGGATCACCGTTATGATTTTTACTATCCACCTAAGAATCTGAAGTTCCCTTGGATGTATGGGACGACGGAAACGATAACCACGTTCGATAAACTAGAGAAGCTTTATTGGGCTGAAAAGAAAGCGGTGGAAGAGACTTACGCCGATTTGGATATTAAGTTTATCGGGCATTTCTCGCATTGGTTCCATTGGGGGGCTTCACTGTACACACGCTTCATTATCGAGGATCCGCCAGAAGATGCCCAGGAAGCTATTCGTCTGCACAATCGCATCTGGAATACGGCGATGACGGCCGTTCTTGACAATGGTGGCATGGTCAATGAACATCATGGAGTGGGTTTGAAGCTTTCACGCTATATGCGCCGGCAGTATGGCAACGCCTTTCCTATGTTGAAAGGAATTAAGGACACGCTCGATCCAAATGGGATTATGAATCCGGGAAAGGTAGGTTTCTAGAAACATGATAAACAATTACATGGAAACACTTGAGAACTGCCGCTTTTGCTTAATGTGCCGCCACGTTGCTCCGGTTGGACTCGTGACAGATTTGGAAACATTAACCCCCCACGGAATCGCCTTAATTGCGACTTCGGAGCAAAGGGGCTTGATTGAATGGAATGAAGAAACGGTTGGCGTAGTTTACAGTGAGCCTGACGGTGGCAACTGCCGTGCTCATTGTGTTTTCGACCAACCCCATCCGGCAGCCGTTGCTGCCGTTCGGACAAATTTGGTGCAGCAAAACCTGGCCCCTGAAGCCGTATATGATGTTGATCGATCTTTGGTGGAATGGGGAACGCCCTTTGCCGAGGAAGCTGTCTTGTCATCCTCTGAAAAAGGTGAGGTTGCTTTGTTCGTTGGGGATGAAGCAAAATATCTCTGGCCGGGTACTATACCTGCGGTTCTGAAGCTCCTAAATGAATTGGGCGTTGATCCGGTATTAATTGGCAACGGCCGTAACAGCGGATTTTTGGCAACATCACTAGGGCTGGAAAAAACGGCCGAGTCGCTTGTCCAGGCAACTCTTGAAGAGTTGAAGGATTCGGGTGCGAAGAAGCTGCTCGTTCTTTCACCTGGGGATTATTTTGCTTTCAACCAAGCTTTTGATGAACGACTTGGAATTGAGTTCCCTGCATGATGTGAAGCTTTTGGAAGTTGTTTCGTTGTTGGCTGCAAAACTGGAGCAGGGTGCCCTGGGTTTCAGCAGCTATTGATGATATCGTCTAGTTATGCGTATGTTGATCCAACTCATGCTGTTCGCCATCCTGAACGTCACGAAAAGGCACGGCAGTTGGTAACGGCCGTTTTACCTGGCGAGGCGCGAGAGCTGTTCTGGAGCGGGGAAAATGCCCATCCAGTTGGCAGCACACATTTGCAGTTCAGCAAGCCTGATTTGGCGCAAAAATTAACCGCGGCTCGTCTTGATGACGCACGAAAGAGCGGTGTTGATGTTTTAGTTTGCGAGGACCCAGGTACCCTATTCCATCTGAATAAACATGTTGATTCCAATGAATTCAAGATTCTTGGTCTGTATGAATTGTTAGCCGAGAATCTTAATTAAGCGTTTGGCAGTTCGAAATTTAAAATAAAACATAGGTACGAACTGCCAAACCTTGAGGAAATCGGGTTCTTCCGCAAATTAAATCAGGAACCCGATTTCACTTAACCCACTTTACAATTTGTTTTGTGCAAGAATATTTAAAGTTTTCTTTACTGAGGAGGTAAAAAATGCACTTATCAATGCACAACTGGATGCGCGCTGAGCCAATCGAGGTGACGATTCGGAGATTAGCCAAATATGGTTATGAAAGTATCGAGATTGGAGTGGGTGCCAGAAAAGTACGATACCAATGAAGTAAGAGGTTATTTGAAAGAAAATGGCCTTCGCTGTTGGGGATCGATTAGTCTTATGTTCACCGGTTTGGATTTGATCCAAGCGGATGAAGCTGGTCGGGCAAATACAATCCAATACCTGAAGGATTGTATAACAATGGTCAAGGAACTCGATGGCCATGTTATGAGTATTGTGCCTTCAGAGGTCGGTAAGGTCAATGCCCAGGCAGATCCAGAGACCGAATGGAATTGGGCGGTAGAAGGACTGCAAGAAGTATACGGGTTCGCCCAAAAAGCAGGCGTTGTAGTTGCCGTCGAGCCTTTGAATCGTTTCGAGACCAATTTTATCAATCGACATGACCAAGCGTTGGCGTTAGCTGAAGCGGTAGGGCCAGATTGTGGCGTGTGCTTGGATATGTACCATATGAATATGGAGGAAGCGAGTTGGAGAAAGGCGATATTGGATACCGGAGATAAGCTTATATGATTTCCATGTCGCGGACAACAATCGTATGGCCTGTGGTCAAGGGGCTCTAAATTGGCGTGATATCATAGGCACGTTAAAAGAGGTTGGCTACGATGGCGCAGTAACCGTCGAATTTGTTGCACCTTTGGATCGTACTCCGGCCAATCCCTATAAGAATGCGACGGCCGCAGCTGAAAAAGAATTAACGGCCGAACAATTGAAATTCATTGAAGATCATGGATCTGGTGTTCTTTCTGAGGAGTTTTACAGCTGGTTGGTTGAGACTACCGCCAATACACTTTTGCCTTTGATCAATTAGTGAATATTAGGTGGCGAATAATTTATTCGCCACCTAAAAACAGTAACCGATAAGTTGGGCATCCTCAGATGCCGGTGGGCGTGATCATGCGCATCTGAGGATGCGCACTTATCGCCGAAGATATATAAAGTTTTGCAGTTTACTTATTGAGGGTTAGGAATGAGTGTCGTAATTATTGGTACCCTTGATACCAAAGGGCCGGAAATTAAATACTTGCGCGACCGTCTGCGTGAATTGGGCTTGGACACAACGGTAGTTGATTCGGGGATTTTAGGTGAGCCGCTTGAAATCATACCTGATATTGATCATACAGAAGCCGCAATTTATGGGGGGACGACTATTGATGAACTGAGAAATGCTGGGAGTCGTGGGCGTGCTGTAGAGGGAATGCGCAAAGCTTTAAAGAATCTCACCCTGAATCTTTATCAAAACGGAAAACTTGATGCTGTTATAAGCATGGGGGGTGCAGAGGGAGCAGTGATGGGTGCGGCAGCAATGATGGTGCTTCCTCTTGGCGTGCCAAAGGTCCTTGTATCACCTATCGCCTCCGGCTACCATTTTTTTGCTCCTCTTGTGGGTACGGCCGATATGATGGTCGTGCATTCTGTTGTTGACATCCTGGGATTGAATCCAATTGCCTGCACGATCTTTGACAATGTCGCAGCGGCAGTAAAGGGAATGATTGACCATGGCCATGTTTTGCCCAAACCTGAACCAGGTGAAAAGTATGTGGCTATGACCATGCTCGGTAATACGACAACTGCTGTCATGGCTGCTAAAGAGCTTCTGGCAGATTATGGTTATGAGGCGGTGATATTCCATTCCAATGGTGTTGGTGGGCCGGCCATGGAAGAGCTGGCGGAAGAAAATCAATTCGTGGGAGTTATAGATTTCACTACCAATGAGATTTATGATCCGCTTGTCGGAGGTATTCATGATGGTGGCCCTAACCGCCTGAAGCGAATAGGGCAACTGGGAATTCCCCAGGTTGCTGTTCCGGGCTGTATTGACTTCAGTGTGTGGAATGCGGGCACGGTTCCCTGCGGCGCTCGAGGCCCGGCCGGTGTATGATCATAATCCTGAATATACACTTGTGCGCACCTCTCATGAAGAAATGATTCAACTCGGACATATTTTTGCCGAGCGGCTGAATATGGCTACTTCATCTGTGGAAATAGTTGTGCCAACACGAGGGTTTATCAATCCCCAATGTGCCTGATGGACCTTTTTGGAATCCTGAAGCAGACGCTGCCTTTTTGAACGCGCTCAAAGCGGACATTCGCGAAGATATTCCAATAAAAACAATTGAAAAACATGTAAATGATCCCGAATTTGGCCGCGAAGTGGCACTTACTTTCGTCAGAATGATGGAAAAGATAGATGAATTCGGATTAGGAGAGAAAAAATGATAGCAGAAAATGGAAGAGATTATTCAACACTGCCACATTTAACAAGCGGAGACGAGGAATTTCGCAGTAAATTTTTATCTTGGGATTTGGGTAATCTTTCTTTTGTTGATATTCAAGAATATTTGAAAGTAAAAGATCTGATTATTGTCCCAATGGCGAGCCTTGAGCAACATGGCCCCCACTTGCCGCTATATACCGATACGATTACCTGCGTGGAAATGTCTCGACGAGTGGCTGAAATGATTGGGGTCCTTCACACGCCCCCGATTTGGATTGGTTATTCGCCACAGCATATGCACGAACCAGGACAGGGCAGGGGAACGATCACCTTACGAAGCTCAACATTATTGTCAGTTCTGCATGATGTGGGGCGGAGCCTTATTCATCATGGGTTCAATCGCATCATTTTTATAAATGGTCATGGCTCAAATGTGAAAGTGGTTGATCCGGTGCTGCGCCAATTGCGCTATGAAACCGGCGCATTGATCAGCTTCGTGAAACCCTATATGGAAAGATATGTGGGTATTCTCGAAGGTTTGATGGAAAACCCGCCCGAGGAGACGCCTGGATGGCATTCCAGTGAATTGGAAACATCGCAGGACTTAGCCTGGAATGAAAAGTTTGTGCGTATGGACCGTGCGGATTTTACCAAAGCACATATCCCAGAATTTCTCCCGAAAACTTTTGCAAAAAAGGATGGTATGCCTGACGTGGAATTTGAAGGGTATACTTATTTCAATTTCCCAATGGATCACCATGAGTTTATTGAGAGCGGTGTGATCGGTAACCCGCTGCGGGCAACGAAGGAAAAGGGGGAAGAAGCATTCCGGCGTCTTTCCGAATATGTTGCTCGCGGTATCCTAGAGTTAATGGATGTTCCAGTTGAGGTTCACAACCGTGAATTTGTGAACAGAGTGATGTAGTTATTTACTGCTTAGAAAAAATTTAAGAGATTGGCATATTGAAAAATAGTCAATCTCTTTTTCGTATAGGTCATCATTATAAAAGAAATCATATTGGCATATGGCTCTGGTGGGAATTGAGAGTGCGCTCAACAGTCATAGATGAGGTCATATCGAATGCACATATGGGAAGTGTGAGAATAGTGAATAAGCTTATTTTTGCACCAAGTTTTCTGTTTTTAATGATTATATTCTTTCTGGGTGGGGACGTCTCAGCCCAGGAAAATGAAGGTAATCCTGAATCCGAGCGTATTCGTTTCGCGGTTCTCGGTGATTTTGGCACTAACAATGAGGATGAGCGGGATGTAGCTGATATGATCAACAGTTGGGACGTTGATTTCATCATCAGCACCGGTGACAATTATTACCGGGCGGCTTTGGGCAAAGGGGGCAATGGGCTAAACCAATTAGATAACTCTGTGGGCAAATATTACTGTCCCTTCCAGTTTGAGACGGGTGTACCTGACAGCGGCGTGGTGAACTGCCCACCTGAACAACAAAGCAGCGAGGGTAACCGCTTTTTCCCTACTATTGGCAACCATGATCGTACTGACATGTCGAATGGTATTACCGATTATCTGAACTACTTCACGCTGCCGGGATCGGGCTTCGACAACAGCTCAGGTAACGAGCGCTATTATGACTTTGTGCAGGGACCGGTCCATTTCTTTGCCATAGACAGCGATACGGCGCGCCGAGATGACGCTGATATGGCGGCACAGAAGACGTGGCTGGAAGATGGACTGGCGCGTTCAACGACACCTTGGCAGGTGGTTTATTTCCACCAGTCAGCCTATTCGTCGTCTGATCATGGCTCTGATCCGCTCTTGCAGTGGCCTTTTGCTGAATGGGGTGCGGATATGGTTTTTCAGGGGCATGATCATGTCTATGAGCGTATCCTGGTTGATGGGATTGTTTACTTTGTCACTGGTAATGGTGGTAGATATTTGTATGAGTTTGATACTGTTATCGGCGGCAGTATGGTTCGTCATAACGGCGGTTTTGGAGCGATGCTGGTTACGGCGACGGATACGGCCGTAAGTTTTGAGGCGTGGTCGGTGCCTGAAAGTCAGCGTGAACGGGGTAATTCATCACCATCGCTTATTGACTATTACTATCTGCCATCTATACAAGAGGGCTGCACTGTTGCCAATGTGGTAGTAGGTGAAGCAATTGATGATGCGGTTCAGGATAAAGACAGCGGTGAAACCGATATTTCTACTCTGGATCTGGTCATGGTTAATGACGGCAGTGCTGATCAATATATTGGGCTGCGTTTCCTAAATGTGGATCTTATAAAAGAGCGAACGATTCACGAGGCCGTGATCCAATTTACGGCCCGTGAAAATGAAGCCAGCGTGACAAATCTCACTTTTTATGGACAAGATACAGCGCATGCTGATGCTTTCAAGCCGCAGGATAATGATATCTGGGGCAGGCCGCGCACGTCAGTATCGGTTACTTGGGATGACATCACGCCCTGGATTCGCTCCAGCCCCAGAGCTAATTATTTGTCCCCTGATCTTTCACCAATTGTGCGAGAGATCATCGCTCGCGATGATTGGGAAAGCGGCAATGCGATGGCTTTCTTGATTGAGGGTTCAGGCCGCCGCACTGCATATGCTTATGATCATGGCCGAGAGAATCCGCCTTTGTTATCTATCTTGCATTGTGATCCGGTAGACATCGGTGATCATGTCTGGATTGATTTGAATGATGACGGCATCCACCAACAAACCGAGCCTCTGGCAGGCAGTGTGCCCGTCAATTTGTGGAGCGCCGGCGTCGATGGCGAAATTGGCGGCGACGACGACATGAAGATGACCAGCTATATCAGCGGCAATCAAGGGTACGCTTTTCGTGACGTACAGCCAGGGACGTACTACATCGAATTTGAATTGCCCGAAGGTTTTGCGTATAGTGAAGCGGATCGCGGCGAGGATGACGAGATTGACAGCGATGCGGATCCCGCGACAGGATTCAGCCCTGTTTTTGTTTATGATGGCATATCGGTCAGCGATATTGATGCTGGTTTGACCCCCGAAGCGGCAATCGTATTTAGCGCATCAGGATTCTTGGATTATTTTTCTGCGAGCAATCTATTGTTGTTGGCGGGGCTATTGGCTATCATCATTATTGTTGTGGCTGTTCATCTGATAGCACGACGGCGGCGGGCCGGATAGCGTTGGCTGTTTCTAGATTTCTTTATTGATTTGGTAAACCGCATACAGTAATTGGCCGTTGTCTTGGAAAACTTCTTGATATACGCCGCCGGGGAAGGCCGTTTGCACGTATTGCAGCTCTGCCAGGCGCTCTGGTAGGAATATGAAGATGGTTGGCCCGGCGGCGGACCAGGTGGGAGCATCAGACAGCGGTTCGGCGACATCATAGCCGATCATGTCAGGCGCCAGGTATGGGATCGTTGCGTGCGTGAAGTAGCCCATACGTGGGAAACCAAAGAAGTAAACGTCTTGTTTGTGTGGTTCCTGATCTTGCAGATATCCGGCAACGTCGGTAGCTACAACCGTGTTCAGACCACCCAAAACATATCCTTGATAAACCTGGCGGAAATAGTAATTGATATCGATTAAGCCGATGACAAGCAGAAGAGCTATTACTGAGCTCACAATCAGCAGTTTAAAGTCGGGCCAGAACTGCTGCATCCAGGCTGCGAATTGGGCTAAGGGTACGGCAACAAGAACAGCTACAAGAGGCATGACCATGACATAGCGCTGCGAAGCAGGCGCTGATCCGCTGATTGATCCGGCGAAAACAGCCGCAAGCAGGGGTAGAAAGATCAGCAGATAGCGCAGATCAAAATGCCATATGCCCCATATGACACCTAAGATGAAAAGGGCGGCGGCGAGGGGCAGCAGCAAAGGGACGCCGGGATCATACAGCAGTCGCAAGGGCTCGGTGGTGAATCCCAATGCTGTGAGCCTCATTTGGTCGCCGATAATTTGCACGGCCGAATTACCCGTCCGCTCCATTTCCGCATCCAATTTGTCGCCTAAAACTGTTACGCGGTTCATGGGCGCTTTGAATTCATCAGGGTAGCGGGCGAAGAGGATTAATAGAGGTAGGGCAACAATTAAGGTGACGTAGGCGGCTAATAACAGTCCGGGTAGGCGCTCGCGAAATGCTTCGCGTTTACTGATCCAGGCAGCCAGCCCCCACAGGAGCAAAAGCAGGGGCAAAATGCGAATGCTGACGTAAAAGTATTGACCCAGACCAAGGGCGAGACCGCAGAGGATGAAACTAAGGCGACGGCCGTTTTTCCAACCATCCCACAATCCAAGTAAAGCTATAGCCGCAAATAAGCCATCCCATATATTATTAAGGGCGATGCGGCTCATATGGATATGATAGTGGGAGAGCGCCAGATATATTGCAGCCAGTACGCCGGTCAAATGGTCAAATAAGACGCGGCCCAGCCAGTAGACGGCGACAACGGTCAATGCCCCGGCAACGGCCGAACTAAGGCGTAATGCTTCCACTGTCGGTCCCAGGATGGCCACAAAAATGGCTTGAACACCGAAATAAAGGGATGGGAAAGAGAACCAGCCGAAGGTGAAAATATTGTTGAATTCACCATTGACATAGGCGAGGGCATTCAGACCGGCTGATCCTTCATCACCGGAAAATGTGGTGGGGATTTGCTCTGTCGCCAATCCGCGCAGGAGCAGGGCAATGGCGAAAAGGATGCCCATGAATAAGAAATCTTTGCCCTTGAGATGAATGCGCTTTGAGCCAAGCTCCAGAGCTCCGGCGACTACAAAGATGATGGCAATAATCCAGGAGGCGAGTGATACGAAAAGATGGTGGGCCATCATTCCTCTGCCGGCAGAGAGGCTGGCCAGAATTGCGAAGCAAAAGGCAAAGACAAGCAGAATCAGTTGGCCGGGCTTGATGTTGAAGTAAGCAGTTATACGGCCGACCGGTCGTTTAAGCTGCCGGGGAACTTCACGACGCATGGCGATGCGCCCGGCAATCAAGAAAGCAGCCGCGCCTAAGATCATGAGCAGAATCAGCCAGGTGCGCTCCGGCAAGGGGACTTTGTTGTAGGCTGACTGGCCCAGTAAAAGCAGCAGCAAACCGCTGACTAATAAGGCGGATAGAGGGAGACGCAGCTGATCAAGGGATAATTTCACGCCAATATTATGACAAATCTTTGTATTTCTACCAACCCAATGTAGCGGCGATGAACGGCCGTAATTGGTCGGCAATCTTGCGCTGGCCGGAGGCGTTGGGGTGCCAGTCACAGCCGTAGTCAACGGCCGACAATTCCAGCGTGTTCTCGATCAGCACAAAATGCACACGTTCGTCATCAAGGACCTCACGCATTTGGGTCACAGCGGAGCGGATGGTTGATTCGGCAGGATCGACCATGATCGGACCGGCGACGGCGAAAATATGGGCTTCTGGATACCGATTGCGTACCTTAATGATCAATTCGGTGTAGCCGCGCAAAAAGACCTCGCCTTCCGGGTGAGGCGCTGTGGAAAAATCATTGGTACCCAGGTTAATAACCACTGCCTGGGGAACCCAGCGCTCAAAATCCCATTTCTCTGTGTCTCTATCGGTGGTGGTACCTTCGTAGTAGGTTAGCATGGTTCCGGCCGTCATTTTGTCTCCGGAGTTGTAGTTGCGTACGATGCCCACGCCGGAGACAGCGAGGATGGCGTATTCAGCATTGAGGGCGTTGGCAGTCATGGCGGCGTAAGTGAGTTCGGCGTTTTCGGTATCGCGGCTGAAGATGCAGGTTGGGGAATCGCCTTCGCTGCCATAACCGGCGGTTATGGAGTCGCCGATAAATTCAATACGCCGGTCGGGGCGAGAAGGGAGCGGCAGAAGATCACGGCCTGGATCCAGTTCAAAGCCCAGGAAAACAGGGGTGCCGTAAAAAGTTTCGGTTCGCTTGGTGATGCGTACGATGTGTTGGCCATTACCAAGGTCTTCGGCCAAGAGATAGCGCTGTTGGTTAGGACTTGTTTGAAGGATTGAGGGACGGCCGTCAATGTAGACGTTATAAAGATTCTGCCCATCCTCCAGAAATGCGGTCACGGAACTGCCCCCAAATGCGGCTTCAATGGTGACGGCTGGCCAGTCGAAGGCAGGGCGTGTGGGATCGGTGAAGTCGATGCGGCCGGTGTAGTGGATGAGGGGGTCGGCGGGACTGATGCGGTTTGTGGCGGCTGGTGTGCTTGATGCTTGTGTAGTGGTGGGTGCGGTCGTTTGGGTGTTGGTTGGTGGGGATTGGGAAACGGCCGTTGCTGGCGGTGTCGCAGTCAGCGGATCACTGCTTTTACCACAGGCAGTAAGAAGAAAAATAAGGAGCCAGCACCAAAAATATGAGAGTCTCAAGTTCAAGAGAATTATGCTTCGTATAAATCGCCAGCCAGATATTTTAGACCGGTGTCGACGGCGACGGTGACTACAGTATGTCCTGGGCCGAGTTCTTGGGCGACTTGTAGAGCCCCTACGACATTGAGACCAGAGGAAGTTCCGGCGAAGATACCTTCTTCTCTGGCCAGTCGGCGCGCCATTTCTCGTGCTTCAGATTCGTCAATGCCCCGAGCTTCGTCAAACAGATTTTCGTCCAACAGGGGTGGGATGAAGCCGATGCCGATTCCTTCAACATGGTGGGTTCCTGCAATTCCGGTTGTAATTATTGGTGAGCTGGCTGGTTCCAAAGCAACGATGCGTGTGTCACTATTGCCTTCCTTCAACGCTTGAGAAACGCCCATAAGCATACCCGCTGTTCCGACACCGCCGCAAAATGCGGTAATGGGTGTGGGCACTTGCTGTATTAATTCATAGCCGATCTGAGCATAACCCTTGATTGTATCGGCGTTTTTGAGCTGGTCAGTGAAGTAGGTGTTGTCTGACAGGGCAATACTCTGCGCTCTGGCTATCATGCGCGGCACCAGGTCCGGCGTGATCAACCCTCCTTTACTGGGCTCAATTTCAAGCTGCGCGCCAAATGCGCGCATTGTGTTCAGCTTTTCTGTGGCATATGCATCGGAGGAAACGACTCTAAACGGGTAACCTTTTACGGCGCAAACAAAGGCCAAGGATGATCCTGTGCTGCCGCCGGTATATTCAACCACAGTCATTCCTGAGCGCAGCGTGCCTCGTTTCTCAGCTTCTTCAATCATGGCTAGAGCCATACGATCCTTGTAGGAACCGGTTGGGTTGAAATATTCCAGTTTAATGAGCACATCGGCGCTGTTGGCAGGGACTACTTTTTGCAGTTGAACTATTGGTGTGTTACCTACCGTGTTTAGGGTCGATAATTTTACAGAACTTGGTTGATTAGGCATGAATTGTTCCCTTTTGAAATAGGACACGGACGAGAGCTGATGAAAGCTGAAAGGAGAATGAAAGTCCGGTCCCAATTTTATATATGGTGGCGCGTCGCGGCGAATGTAGTCTACTGTAAGGAGAATTATGTCAGATTATATAAATAATTCAAGGAAATTAATAATCATGGTATGCTCAATTTGCTTTTTCGTGCGGGCAAGATTTAAGACAACAATAGTTGAGGAAAACTATTGTTGTCGGAGGGGGGGAGGATGCGGTAATGAGGGTGTAGCCTAGTTTGCCTTGTTGGATCGCTTCGAAGGCGTTGCGTACGACAGTTCTGGCTTGCTGGAAATCTGCGCCGGGAAGGTCGATTTTCTTCAATTTGAGTAACAGTTCGGCCCCCAGCAGCTTGCCTCGAACAGCGGCTACTGTCTGAAATAAGGCCTGGTCATGGTTCTCAATCTGGTTGACAGCGAATCCGGCTGACTGCAGGAGCTCTAGATAAGTTTCGACGGGTTGGGCATCGGCGATGCAGGCGATCCAGGCCAGGAGGCTGTCGAGTTCTGTTGGCAAACGGCCGTTTCGGGTCAGATCGCTGAAACCGAGCATTCCTTCGGGCTTTAAGACACGGAAGAATTCAGTCGCTGCGGCCGTTTTAGCGGGGAATGTGCAAAAGGCGCACTCGCATAATAGGGCATCGAAGCTGTTATCTGTAAAGGGCAACTGCTCAGCGTCGCCGACTTCAAAGCGTACCTGATCAGCAAGACCGGCATCGTTTGCAGCTGTGTTGGCGGCGGCGACTGCGGAACGGCCGTAATCAATGCCCACGACGTCAACGCCAAAATGTTCGGCCAGAAACAGGGCGCTGGTTCCACTGCCGGAGGCTACATCCAGCACGCGTTGACCCGGTTGTAAGTCGATTAGAGTTCCCAGCTGTTGGGTCAGGGCTAACCCGCCGGGATGGAACGAATCGCCCAGCAGCAGTCGCGCCCAATCGCTCTCGTAAACTGCCGCACAGCATGATTTGAGGTCGGCGCTGGTTTCTAAATTGTTGAATTGCAGTTTTGGGTCTAGCATGGCGTTTATTTGTGAGCAGCGCCATTCGCAGTTGAGGATGCGAAATTATCGAGGGAGATATTGGGTTTGTGGGAACGGCCGCTGCTGTTGACTATTGGTGATGTGTGAGGGAAGCTAAATGTTAGCGGCGGTGGATCGTATGGTGTGCCTTGGGCTTCACTTCTGGCGCGCTCCCGGTGGCGGGCGGCGAGCTGGGTGCGCGTCTGTTCGCGATAGCCGACGCTATTGTAGGCGCAGAAGGGGATCTGTTTACCATCAGGCAGTAACATTTCTTTACAGCATTTCATCACGTTCTTCTGGTTGAAGGTCCAGGGGTCCATGAAATCTTGCAGCATGATCATAAACATGCTGCCAGGAAAAGCGATGCCTAAATCTAGATCCAGGCCGCAGGCGGCACAAGAAATGGCGAATTCGTTTAGTGCTTTGTCGGAGCCAGGTATTGCCGATGAAGACCATAACCCTTCCAAGGCTGACTTCAGATCTGGGCTTAGCTGGGGCATGGCGCTGTTTGTGATGTAGTCCAGATATTCGTCCACGTCCAGGATGCGCGGCAGGGGCAGGATGTTGTCGTCTTCAATATAGGCATAGGTGACCGAGTTGCAGGTGGGGAAGCAGCAGGGAACGGGTATGAAGTCTGAATTCATAAATATGCCGTCTGTTTGTTCTTCGATGAGGTTCAAGATGTCGGGATTGCTCATGCGCTGCATTGGATCGTGATCATCGTGCCGGCCGGCGTGGAAGGCGGGTTGGAAGTTGATACCGAAGACGGCGGGATGTTCTAGACCGAAGCGCACAATACGGCCGATTTCATGTTCATTAACACCTCGTTCAATTGCTGGAACCAATACGACAGGGCAGTTGGCTTGCGCCAGACGATCAAGGGCCAGTAATTTTTCGGGCAGTATGTCTGCCTCGCCGCGGATTTTTTTGTAGGTGTTTTCGTCGAAGCCGTCGAATTGAAAGTAGATGGCGGGTTGGATCTGGGCTAAATCGGCTAAGAAATCGTCATCATGGGCGATGCGACGGCCGTTTGTGTTGAGCATCACGTGACGGATATTGCGCTCTTTGGCTGCTTTGAGCATGGGGATAATCTGCGGGTGGATTGATGGCTCTCCTCCAGAGAATTGGACGACATCGGGATAGCCTTCAGCAGCGACAAAGTTATCTAGAATATCTTCTACTTCTTCAAGGGTGAGATTGAAGCCCGCACCGGCGTTGGCAAAGCAGAGGGGACAGTCCATGTTGCAGGCGCTGTTCACTTCAATGATGCCGACACAGGCGTGTTGTTGGTGATCGGGGCAAAGGCCGCAGTCGTATGGGCAGCCGTGTACGACTTCTGTTGAGAAATGTAGGGGAATGGTGCCTGGTTTGTTGTAACGCGCTTGCTCGACGTAGGCTTGGGCATCACCATAGATTAGGGCTTCGAAGGGTCCATGTTCGGGGCAGCGTTTGTGCATGAACACTTTATTGTCTTTCAGGAAAACTTTGGCATCTATGGCACGACGGCAGGTGGGGCAAATGCTTCTGGTTAATTCGTAGAAGATGTAGTCGATGTCGGATTTGGTGGGGGCTTGTGTTAGGAGTAATGGATTTCATGTTCTTGATTGCAGCTCCTTGAATTGATAACTTATTTTTGGAATTATCAATGGTACCAAGATTAAACGTTATTGTGCTGCTGATATGTAAGTGTCATACCATTGATCCGAATTCCCATCGAAATGCATATGGTAGGGGCGGGACGGCGCGGGACGAGGTTTGTAGGGACCTGTGGATTTGATACCGCGCCGTCTCGCCCTTTTTGGTGGGGTGTTTGTGGAGGGGGGCGAGACAGGCGGGAGGGGAGGTAATGGTGTTTGGGTGAGGTATTAGCCCGCCTGTCCCGCCCGTACGGTGGGGTGTTTGTGGAGGGGGGGCGAGACAGGCGGGAGGGGAGGTAATGGTGTTTGGGTGAGGTATTAGCCCGCCGGTCCCGCCCGTACGGTGGGGTGTTTGTGGAGGAGGCGAGACAGGCGGGAGGGGAGGTAATAGTGTTTGGGCGAGGCATTGGCCCGCCTGTCCCGCCCCTACGATACGTGTCCGCCCGTACGAATCAATGTTGATAAGAATAGTTGCAGTGTGTGATAATTGAACAGTATATTGTTGTGAGGTCCGGCCGTTTGGGAGGTTTTATCTGATGAATGAATATGATCCCCGTAAACATCAACGTCGTTCTATTCGTTTGAAGGGTTGGGATTACAGGTCGCCTGGTTTGTATTTTGTGACGATATGTACATATGGACGAAAAAACCTGTTCGATGATTCCAATTTTCGCGATATTGCGGTTCACGCATTGAACCGTATACCAGAACAGAAACATGCCCAACACTTGTTAGTGGATGAATCAATCATAATGCCCAATCATGGACACATCATTTTTGGATTTATAGATCTTGCGGCACAGGCGGATATGACCAAGGTGCCGGGTAAATTTGAGAATGCATTGGCGGGATCGTTAGGGGTGGTGGTTGGGCGATATAAAACGGCCGTTACTACGCGCATTAACAATCTGCGGCGAATAAAGGGGGAGAAGGTTTGGCAGCGTGGCTATTATGAACGCATTATTCGGAATGAACGGGAATTGCTGGCGACCCGGCAATATATCATTAACAATCCGCTTCGTTGGGCTGAGGATCGCGAAAATCTGGATTCATTATTGGCGAAAATGACGTATCGCGGGTAACGGCCGTTAA
Organism: uncultured Chloroflexia bacterium; assembly: GCA_963736615.1. Lineage (GTDB taxonomy): Bacteria > Chloroflexota > Anaerolineae > Promineifilales > Promineifilaceae > JAACFF01. Next base: position 304,185 of record CAVTPP010000006.1, read on the forward strand.
TTAATTGTAGGGGCGGGACGGCGCGGGATGAGTTTTGTAGGGACATGTGGATTTGCTACCGCCCCGTCTCGCCCCTTTTTGGCGTGGTATTGGTGGACGGGGGCGAGCGGACGGGAGGGGAGGTAATAGTGTTTGGGTGAGGTATTAGTCCGCCGGTCCCGCCCGTACGGTGGGGTGTTTGTGGAGGGGGCGAGACAGGCGGGAGGGAAGTTGTTGGTTTTTGGGCGAGGCATTGGCCCGCCTGTCCCGCCCGTACGATACGGTATTGGCCTGCTGATGAATGTATTTAAAGATTAAAGAACGTGTTTTCACTTCTTATGATGGAAGCAATTCTTCCGACACCAGGACGATATTGCCTATCACTTGACCACCTTCCAGCAATGTCCGTGCTTTGTCAGCTTCGAATATGGAGAACTTTTGCATGATGACGGGTTCGATTTCGCGCACTTCCAGCAGCTTAAAGAGGACTGCCCAATCCTCGAGATACGGCCGTTTATCGAATAAAAAATAAGAAGATGTACCTGAGGTGGAAGCAGCTCATTATCGACTATTTCTAGAACTTCCGGGGGGCCAGTTCTGTTGACAACAATGCTTCTATAAACGTAGAGGTTTTCTCGAATTGATCCTGTGTTCGTTGGGCTAACTTTTGGGTACGGTCTTTTACAATTTTATAATCCCGCGAATGAAGAGCGCGAAGGGGATAAAGCAGATCAAACCCATCATAAGGACGACGACCACATCTGTAAGCGAGAACGGTACATCAATTAGAAGCGGCTGCAAAATCAATACTGCGATCAAACCAATGAACAACATGCTGGCTTGAAAAAGCAAACCGGCGCCGCCTACATAACCAAGTGCTTGACGCCGCCACAGTAGGATGCCACCGATTATCCAGGCAGGAGATGCGATGGCGTCGACGACCAGCAGCGCCAGTTCAGGCGTTGAAATTGGGCTCTGGTTGATCAGTGCGCTCATCATAGTGCCCAAGGCGAGCAGCAGGAATAAGATGCCAAATATGGCCAGCACAGCGCCGGCGAGTCTTTCCGGAACACGGCCGTTCAAACGCTGCTTCACCGCCTCCCCATTAATGCTGGCTACGAGACCAATGATGGTGTAGAGGCTGAGCACTACGATGCCAAGATAGAGGGGGTACATGATGGTTAGGGGTATGGCGAGAAGATAAACCAGGTAATTATACAGCCCGTAGAAGAGTGCTCCTGGCCAGAAAAGCAGGCCAATAAGTTTTCCACGCCGCGCCGCCCACATAGAACCTAGTAGGATGGGCAGGCCGATGAAAAGGTTGACGACATCGTTAGCAATAAACGCCTGCTGTAATTCGGCGCTGGGGTAGATATCATTTGGAAGAAGTATTCCGGCCACCGAAGCTACACCCAGCAAGAGGGCAATAATTAGTGAGGAAAGATAGGCTGGCTTCAAATTATGGGATGTAGGCCAGTAGGTGGCGGTGGAATCGACGTCTATTGGGGTTTTTGATATTTCTGGTGAAGCAGATTTAATTGACATAATTGGCTCCTATGTAAATCGGATTGGTAGTTCCCGATTCAGCGGTAGCGCGACAAGTTGTTACTCCGCGCTACGTTTTCATTCATTGGTTGTCGGCGCAGCCGGTGTGGTCTCCTCTGTAAATCGGACGAATTGCCCTTTGGGTAATGGTAATCCGATTCGCGGATAGTCAATACCAAAGGCACTTCGTCCGCGATACGGTTTTCATTCATTAGTGGGCGACGCAACCGGTGTGGTCTCCACAGTTAATTAGTATAGAAAATTTTTCCAGCCAAGTCAGGTGATTTTTGTCATGTTTGGGCCGGATTGGGAGATGACATATGGGGCGCTGATAAAAAGATTAGCCAGCAAATATTCGACCTTTATGCTGAAGTGGGGGGCAATTTTATTGACACGGCCAATTCCTAAACCAACAATACTAGCGAAATGTATGTGGGTAAGTTCATCATATATTGATGCTGCTAAATCTTTTGGTTAAGTAACAGCAAGTATTTTTACAGACAGCTCCCCATCAGGGATTTCTACAGAAATAATTTCACCTACCTCACGTTGAATTAAGGCATGTCCCAAGGGGGATTCGTTGGAAATAAAACCAACAGAGGGATCTGCTTCCATACGGCCGACAATAGTGTAAGTTTGGATAGGTTCATCATTTGATTGAATGGCGACAGTATTGCCAAGATGAACCTTGCCATCTGCCTGCCCACATTCAATTAGTTCGGCATAGCGCAGGATATCTTCAAGTTCCCATATTCGGTCCTGGATATTGGCTGCTTCTTCACGCAATAGGAGGTATTCTGTATTATCGATGTTGTCGCCGCCGCCACAAGAATCAGCTAGCTGCTCAGCTAAGTCCAAACGCTTTAGTTGAAGCCGAGCTAGGGAGGCTTCTATTTTGGCAAACCCCTTTTCGGTCATATACATAGTCGTAGAGGACATTTTATTACTCTAAAGCCTTAGACAGAGATTCTACCACGGTGATAAAGGAGTCTGGTTTTTTTAGGCACGGAAACGAAAACTTGACAGTATACTTAAATCTCATACTCATCATAATCGTCATAGACGCGTTCATAGTAATTGTTATAAACCCAATCGAGCTCTATGGGATTTAGGCCGATCACTTCAAGATGTGTCCCACATTCGTTGCAAGTGAGGGTAAGACCGATCTCGGGCTGAATTCGAAAATAAATTCTTGAATCACATTCGGCGCAACGAGTTACAATTGCATTTCTGGTTTTTTTGGCCATGTTATTTATCTCCTACCGCCAGCAAATATCTCTAATTAAAAGGTAGCTGGACCAGCATTCATATCCAAAAAATTATAGACAAGTCGTTAAGGGTAGTAATCAGTCATTTGTCGCGATCTCCTCTATGACAAATGACGTAGGGCTAATGAACGGGCGCATAAAAATGGGTTCTAAACTGCTTGATCGGCTAAATCTCGTTTAATACCAGTTTAATATCCATCCTCAAAGAGGTAAAATGGTAGTGTGGAAGATGAAGCTGTGGCACCAATCAAAAATGAGGCGGCTGAGATGGCACAATGGGCCCCCAGCCTCCTAAAAAATCTACGCGCTTTAGTTTATCGCGGCCGCTTTGATGAGGCGTATACAATGTTGTTTGTCAGTCGAGGCTGCGAGGATGTGACGGGATACAAGTCGATTGATCTACTTAGCGACGGGTCAATCACATACCGCAATATTATTCTTGCACAAGATAGAGTTGAGGTGCTGCGAATACTCGATCTTGCTGTGAAAGAACAGCGACCATATAAATTGAATTATCGTATCCGTACAGCCAGCGGTAGAGTACGCTGGGTGCATGAGGAAGGCATGGCTGTGTATTCAACAGATGGCTCTGTTGATGTGCTGGAAGGCATCATTACTAGTAATCACGAGCAGATGATGAAGCTGCGGATACTGGAGCAGCGGGTCGCCGATCGCAGCGGTCGCCTTTCTGCTTTATACGATATTTTGGAAGCAGCAAGTGATGCTGCCAGCCCGCAAACAACAATTTTGCGAATTCTTGAGCGCGTTCTTCAGGCGGTGGGTGTAGATGGCGGGGCTATTCATTTGTTGGATTCAAGCGGAGAATATCTTCACCTTATTGCAGATCAAGGATTACCGGGTACGATGGTGGAATCAGAATCTATGCTTGTCTTGCATGAGAGCCCATTGGTTGGTTGGGTTGCACGAAATGGTAGCCCACTCTTGATCCCGAGCGCCAGCCAAGATGTACGAGCGATAGCATTGGCTGAAAATAGTTCATTCGAAATTTATGTGGGTGTGCCGATAATGGCCACTGAACAGATTTATGGCGTGTTGTCCATCATGGCGAATGATGAGTCTCGTTTCACGGCCGAGGAAGAGATTGATTTGTTGGTGTCGGTTGGTGAGCAGATTGGTGTCGTCGTGGAGAATGCACAATTACGTCAGCAAGCGGAACAGCTAATGATCGTTGAGGAACGGAATCGTTTGGCACGAGAACTTCATGATTCTGTCACGCAGTTGCTCTATAGTGTTACATTGTTTGCAGAAGCGGGACGGCGTATGATCGCTGAGGGTCAGACAAAGCCGGCCGCAGCCTATCTGGCGGAGGTGTCGGAGACAGGGCGACAGGCGTTAAAAGAAATGCGTTTGTTGGTGCACCGCTTACGACCCTCGGTGTTGGCCGAGGAAGGACTGGCACGGGCCATTCAACACCGGCTCAATGCCGTAGAAGGACGTGCAGGTGTTGTAAGCCATTTGACCATAAAAGGGAATTTGGATCTATCACCTATGTTTGAAGAGACCCTCTATTATATTACTCAAGAGGCGCTTAATAATGCTTTGAAACACGCGACGGCTACTGAAGTTGTCGTGAACCTTCGCGCATATGATGATGGCCATATTGACTTAGAGATCAATGACAACGGACGGGGATTCGAACTGGATACCGTTTTGGAAACGGGTGGTCTTGGACTAACAAGTATGCGCGAGCGTGCAGAATTGTTTGGCGGCAGCCTCACTTGCAATTCGTCAAGCGGACAAGGGACCACGATTCATGCCCAATTTCCACCTGGCCACACAAACATGTCACGCTCGCCTTTTGCCGAATTACTATAGAGGTTGAAATGAACGCGAGGATCCGCATATATTTGGCTGATGATCATGAACTCGTGCGACGTGGTCTTTTAGCATTGCTGTCCACAGAACCTGAACTCGAGGTAGTGGGTGTGGGTGCTGATGGCGCGGAAGCGGTGTCGCAGGCAGCTGCGCTCGAACCAGATGTTATTTTGATGGATCTGCAAATGCCGCGCAAGAGCGGCATTGAGGCTATTGGCGAGATCAAGGAAGCTAATCCTCACGCTCGCATCTTGGTGTTAACCAGTTTTGGCGATGACGACTTGGTATTTGCTGCCATTCAGGCTGGTGCGTTGGGGTATCTTCTGAAGGATTCTTCGCCGCAGGAACTCGTGCAAGCGATCAAGAACGTTCATGACGGTCATCCATTCTTAGATCCAGAAATTGCTTTGAAGATGATTCATGAAATAAACCGTCCCTTGGCTAATCGCACACCAACTGAAGAGCCATTGACGCCACGGGAGACTGAAATATTGAAATTAGTAGCACGAGGTTTGTCCAACAATGATATTGCCGGCGAATTGGTTGTAAGTGAACGGACTGTGCGCACCCACCTTAGTAATATATTGAGCAAATTGCACCTGGCTAATCGGACCCAAGCTGCTCTTTATGCCCTACGTCAAGGTATTGCCACGCTAGACGAAGAATAGTTAGTTTGAGGGGTAGGAATCAAACTCCGGCAACAGCGCCGATGAGTAATCACTGATTGTTTTGTCAGGATCCTGGCTGAGGTTTTCTCCGATAATTTTGGCAATTCCATAGTGAAGAATAAGTTTCCCGGCCATTATATCGTGAATTGCTGAAGCGATATCTGCGGACAAGGGATCTTTCAGCAGATATCCACGGGCCCCCGCCTGTACGGCGTTAAGTATTTCGTCGCTATTGTTGTTATCGGTCAAAATTAGGATTTTTGATTCATAAGAAGCGCGACGAACGGTGCGTAAGATGTCGATCCCATTCTGATTTTCCGACATCATATCTAGTATGATGATGTCAGGGTGGAAGTTTTGGGCCAGGAAAACGGCCGTTTCAACGTCATGTGTATCACCGATGACCATCATTTCAGGTACAGTCTCGATGAGTGCACGCAAGCCGCTGCGTACAGCGGCGTGGCTGTCAACAATGAGAATCGTGATAATATCGGTCATATGACTTCTTCCACAAATAAAGAAGAGGCCGCTCCCCGAGCGGCCTCTAACTTAATCCCAACCACACGGTGATTGGGGGTGTTACGAGCAACGTATTACTTGATAAACTCACTCGTAACACGTTCCGCAAAGGCTTTGTTCAGGTACTTTACTCTAATCTGTTAAATAAAATGGAAGCCTGTTGCGGAATTGCGGGCTTATATTACTTACATGATAAACAATATAGGTCTTTTGAGCATCGGCGTTTTTGTCTAGATCCTGCTACGTCAAATGATGTATTCGATCATGGGTATGAATCAATTTATCTAATCGAATTCGTCGTCAAAATCTTCGTATTCATATGTATCGAATAATTCAATTGGTGCATCATTGTCAACCCAATCAAGCATTATGGGATCCAAATAGGCAACTTCAAGATTTTCACCGCAAGCGGAACAAATCACCTTTTGATTCAGCTGGGGCTTTTTGACGAAGGTCACTTTCGTCTCACATTCCGGGCATTCGGCTGCCAGTGAGTTAATATTGCTCCTAAACACTGATACATCTCCTTAACCTCTTAAACATGGCGACAGATTGTCTACACATAGACATATTATGAGCGGTTTCTTTTCAAATAGATCAGTCATATGACGCGCTTCGATCTACGTCATCTGTACTAGAATTCCAAATAGTTAGCGAATAGGTTTATGTGAAGTAGAATTATGCTGGCATGTAAATTTTCATATTGATTATCAAGATTATGGGTATGGAATAGGATGGAGAATTTCAAGATCAGGCGATATCAACACGACCTGGATTATGATCGTGTTGGCGATTTATTAATTGAACAGTACAAATTCGGAGAAAATCTACGGTTGTGGACGCAGCCACGTTGGGAATATATGCACTTCCATCCTCTACTTAAGGAAACAGATATTTCGAAAATTGGCATCGCCGAAGTTGATGGAGAAATTAAGGGTGTGGTTCATCATGAGCATGATGAGGGGATAATATATTTTCAGATTCATCCAGCCTGCGATTATCTCAATGAGCCATTTTTGGAGTATGCTGAAGCGACCTATGGCAGCATAGATAGTTACAGCGGACGGGAGAGGGTGGCAGTTTTTATTAATGAGGCGGATTCAGCGCTTCAAGAACTGGCCACGAGACGGGGATATGAGAAAGATGTCAACTTCGGAGAAGTTACTTGTCGCTATGTGCTAGATAAAGCTGTTCCAGAAGTGACACTGCCTGAAGGTTTTCACTTGCAAAGTCTGGCTGATGAAAATGATTTGCGCAAAACCCACCAGGTCTTGTGGCGTGGCTTTGATCATGCAGGCCCACCAACGGCGGAAGGGGTCGAGGAACGTGAATTTATGCAGCAAGCACCCAATTTCCGGCATGACTTGACTATTGTTGCCGTGGCACCCAACGGCGATTATGCTTCTTTTTGTGGTATTTGGTATGTGCCAGAAAACAGACTGACTTATGTGGAACCGGTGGCTACTGATCCTGATTATCGCCGCTTGGGTTTGGGAACGGCCGTTGTTTTAGAAGGGATACGTCGTACCGTGCCGCTGGGTTCTGAAGTGGCCTGGGTGGGGTCCGACCAGGAATTTTACAAGGCAATGGGTTTTGGGGAATCGTATAAGGAATATGCCTGGGTGAAATATCTTTAGGGTTGGTGTATTTAATGGATAATCTTTTATGAGACCTACAATTAGCGTTTTGGATACGCCTTTGATTGAAAGTATTTTAGTCCAAGCAAAGCAGATTTTGAGTGACGTTGGTATGGATATTCAGGGTTCGCGGCTGTGTGAACGTCTGTTGGCGAGCGGGTTGGAGATGGGGGATAACGGCCGTATCCATTTCCCGCACCATATTGTTGAAAAAGCAATCGCCTCAACCCCGAAAAGCTTCACGCTCTATGATCGTGCTGGCCAAGCACATGCTGACTTAGGCGGCGACCGGGTTCATTTTGTGCCGGGTTCCAGTGGATTGAAAGTTTTGGACCATCGGACAGGGGAAACAAGAGCGGCAAAAACGGCCGATTTTGTGGAATATGTGCGCCTGGCTGACGGCTTGCCTCATATCGCTTATCTAGCCACCGCTTTTTCAACGGACGACATCAAGGAAGACTTGGGGGATGCCTGGCGCTTATATCTCTGTTTGACTAATTCGCTCAAGCCCGTCGTATCCGGCGCGTTTACTGCGCATGGCGTGCCGCGTATGGCGGAGATGATGCAGCTTTTTCGGCATGATCGGGCTGATCTTCGCCGGCGGCCGATGTCCATATTTACTATTACGGCAACGGGCAACTTCCGCTATGGTGAAGATTCGTGCCAGAACTTGCTGGACTGTGTGGAGTGGGGGATTCCAATTGAGATCACGCCGGTGACATTGATGGGACTTATCGCCCCTGTCACCTTGGTTGAGGCAGCGATTTTTCATACGGCCGATGTGCTGGCCGGGTTGACGATGGCGCAGATTGTCAGGCCGGGAGCGCCTGTCTTATTCGGTGGGGCACCGGCAGCGTTTAATATGAAAACGGCGACATCGCCAATGGCGGCTATCGAAGCGCAGCAGCTAAATATGGCTTATGTGGCGGTGGCTAAGTCCCTGGGTTTGCCCACACAGGCTTATATGGCTTTGAGTGATGGTAAACAACTTGATGCGCAGGCCGGGGCGGAAACGTTTGGCCAAGCTTTGCTGGCCGCTCTGGCCGGGATCAATTCTGTGTCCGGGCCAGGGATGTTGGATTATGTGCTGGTGTTCAGTCTGGCTAAGCTGGTGCTTGATGATGAATTATGCGGCCAGGCGCTGCGTTTTGTACGTGAAATAGAGCCGGTTGAAGATTTGCGAGCGATTGATCTGGCGCGGCAGGTTATTGCAGAGAGAAATTTAATAACGGCCGAACATACACTCAAGCATTGGTCTGAACACCTCTATATGCCCGGCCCGGTAATCGACCGCCTTAATCGTGAAAAATGGGAGAGAGCTGGGCAGCAGGACTTTGAACGAACGTGCTGCGGCTGAGGTCGATCAGCGGTTGGCGGATTATGAAGCGGTGAAAACTGATCCCCAAATTGTGCTGGAGATGCAGCGGTTGATGCAGGCTGGGCAGGGAGAGATATTGGTATTTCCTGAAGTGCCGCCTGTAAGGGCCGGGAAGGGTGCAGAAAATCAACCTAAGCGTACATAAGTAAGCGATAGGAATTGCAACCGTTTTAGCCGCCAACAAACTTTGTTTTGTAGCCCATCTTTTGCAGTTCGGCAGCAACTTTTTGACGTTGGTCACCCTGGATTTCGATATTGCCATCTTTGATGGCGCCACCGGTGCCGCATTTCTGTTTTAGCTGCTTAGCCAATTTCTTCATATCCTCGGGCGTGAGTTTTAATTCCATAATTACGGTTACTTGTTTGCCGCGGCGTCCTTTCTTTTCGCGGCGGATGCTGGCTGTTTGTTCTTGTGGAGGCAGGCTCTTAGGTTTGGGACAGCGGCAGGGATAGCTGCCACAGCGCGGGCAGCGTTTGGCGAAGGCGGAGTCGGTTGAGTAGACAATGTTTCTTTTTTTGTTTGACATATTTTTCAGTATTAAAAATAATTACAAAAAGACGATGCTGACTTTTTAGTTAGAGCATTATTCACCAGGAAGCGCACAACGGAAGCCGAATGTGCTGGTTCTGAAAGTGGGTTCGATTATGTTGCGGTCGGAGCCGCGCATGCGGATCGGCTGGTTAACCCAAGCCCCGCCTTTCAAAACCTTTTCTGTGCCATCATCGGGTCCAGTTGGATTGTCAACGGGCGAGTTTGCATAATATGTTTCTCCATGCCAATCGTTCACCCATTCCCAGAGATTACCCACCATGTCCAGCGCACCAACCCAACTTGCACCATCAGCAAAACTGCTTACGGGTGCCGTTCGCGCAAAATTGTCGTCGAAGCTGTCATCCTTCCAATCCATGGGGCAGTTCTGGTCGCAGTAGTTGTTCTTCTGGCCATCAAATTCTGAGCCCCAAGGGTAGTCTAAGCTTTCGGGTCCTCTGGCCGCATATTCCCACTGAGCTTCGCTGGGGAGCATGGCGCCGCTCCAAGCACAATAGGCAAGCGCGTCAGTCCAGGAGATTAGGGTGACCGGGTGATCCTCGAGGTCAGCCAGGTCACTGTCCGGCCCCAGCGGGTGCTGCCAATTGGCCCCATCCACTTCTACCCATTCGCTGCCAATGACGGTCCAGCCAGTGCCTTCTTTTTCTGCTGTCGTTTTATAGCCTATTCCGTCAACAAACAGCGTAAACTGCTCGTTACTCACTTCCATCTGGTCAATCCAGAAACCGTCCAGCGACACCTCATGCGCCGGTTTTTCATTGTCATTACCATCTTCACTGCCCATAGAAAATGTCCCAGCCGGGACATAGACCATGGTCATCGCATCTTGCGGTCGCTGCCACTCGGTACCTAACACGGGATCTGTTGGCAATTGGTTGGGGTCCATAGTCGGTGTTGGAACAAGTGTTGGACTGAGCATTGGCTCTGCTGCAACTGTTGGCACTGGGGTATTTGTCTCTATGGGCGTAATTGTGACAGCTTGTATGGGCGCTGGGAGCAGGTTGGGCTTTAGCTCGGTAACTTCAGCGTAGTCGACATGAATATGAGCTTTACTGGCGCCGAGTGTCTCGACGATAAAGCCGATATTACCATTGAGAGGGGCTTCTGGATCTGAGAACTGATATGCTAAACGGCCGTTGATCCAAAACAGAAACGATTGGCCGCTTGTGTCTAAGCGGATCCAATTGCGTAGATCTGAGCCGGCAATCGTTTCATCCGGCCCGCTTGCAATCTCAATAGGGCCATCGGGCGTTTGTTTTACTACGGACCACGTTTTGCTGTCTGGTGAAATCATGAAGGCGTAATAGGATTGATCGTCACTCCTTCGGGCGATTAGACCGTAGCGGAAGTCACCGTCGATGATCGACTGCTCCGGCGACAAGAATATCTCAGCAACCATGGACAGATTGCCACGGTTGCTGTTGCCTTCTGGGCCTAAGAGCACAAGCGGTCCTGAAGGAAGCGCTTCCAAATGGTACCAATCTGGTGCGTGATAACCAGGGTTACTCCCTGAGCCAACGTACCAGCCGGAATTAGGATCAGTAAATTCATCGATGAACAGGGAATCAGGGATCGCTGGTTCCCTTTCTTCATCGGTGGTGACCGCGCAGCGAATGCCCGCTTGTTGGGCCATGGTTGCTGAATTGGGATCGCCGGTTATTCGCGCAGCCAGATCAACCGGTAACTGCCAGCAGACCCCCGCGCAGAACCTTCTCTCCGGATTGCACTTTAGCATAGGGTTCCCCTACCCACTCATGAACATTGTAAGCCATATCAAACAAGCCATGAAAATTATGGTCGGCGGCGAAGCTGCCTACCGGGTAGGGGGTGTCTTCCGGCAGCGTAACCTGGTTCGCGCTGTCGCCCAAGGGAAGAGAAGACTTTGATTACCTCGGGCCGCCGCTTCCCATTCTGCCTCAGTGGGCAGGCGCTTGTTTAACGATTCACAGTATGCTTTGGCCATGTCCCAGGAAATTCCAGTTACAGGGAATGTGTCCTGTCCCGCAGCAAAACTACCGCCAAACCAACTTGGTGGCGGATCACCACCGGTGTCGTTGACAAAATCGGCATACTGGGCATTGGTCACCTCATATTTATCGATTAGGTAGGTGTCCAACACTATCTCACTTTGTGCTTCATGATCAGCACCTCTGCTCCCACTGCCAACTTGATAAGTGCCGGCGGGGATCCTGATCATCCCTTCTAATGATGCCGGATCAGTAGATCCTTGTGAGACGACCCAGGCTACTGCAGCAGTGCCAATGATAACGACGAAAGCCACCAAGGTGACAGTTACCCAACGAGGAAAAGCAACTTGCCTTTTGAGACAGTGTCCTGTGCTTGAACTGTGGACTGAGCGGCCAATGGGACGGCGATAGGGGCATCTTCTTCGTGGTCTGTTCCAGGGTTTCGTGCGGGGTATCAGTGCTCTCAGTGGAAACATTTTGTAGTTCTTGGGCCAGCTCGCCCGCTGAAGCGAAACGATCCTGAAGATCTATGGCCAAGGCTTTCAGTAAAATCTCACGTGTACCGCGAGGTGTGCCTGCGGGCAGCGATTCATCAAGGGAAATGCCTTTTAGATGGGCGCCAATAATGGCGGCAGTTGTTTTGCCATCAAATAACAATTTGCCGGTAAGCATCTCGTATACCACGCAGCCTAATGCATATATGTCAGCCGCCGGGGTCGCATCTTCGTTGTTGAAGACTTCCGGGGGCATGTAATTATAGGTTCCGGCAATGCCGCCTGTCATGGAAATAGATTGGCTGTTGCTATCCATCATCTGCGCCAGGCCGAAGTCGGTCAGTATGGCCTTATCGTTGCTGATGAGGATATTGCCAGGCTTTAGATCGCGGTGAATGACATTTTGCTGGTGAGCATAGTCGAGGGCAGACGCAATTTGGCTTGTTATCTCAAGCACAAAATCCCAAGGCAGTGCGCCATTCTGTTTAATCAATGCGGTTAAATCAGGGCCGTCGATGAGTTTCATGGCCAGGTAAAGACGGGCGTCGTCTTCGCCTATCTCGAGAATGGGCACGATATTGGGGTGGTCCAGCCTGGCCATAAGCCTGGCTTCGCGGCGGAAGCGGGCAACCCAGCGCGTATCGCGAAGATAAAGCGGATTCAAAACCTTGATCGCCACCGGGCGATCTAAATCAACATCGACTGCACGAAAAACAGTGCCGAAACCACCACTGCCGATTTCGGCTTCGACGCGATATTTTCCGAAAGAGTAAGGAAACTGGTCACTCATATGTTGCGCCCCACATTGTGTAAATCTTTGTTCCAGATACGTGGTAGTCAGCTGCGCTTGACAGCCGATCTGGAAGATTGACACTATTATATACTAATTTTCCGTAACCTGAAAACGTCTCGGTTGTACTATTGGCGAGGATGTGGATTTAAAGTCCGGCTGCTTTCTAGACGTGAGGTGCTTGCACTTCAAACGGCGAGAAATGGGGCGAAAATTATTTTACCGGAAAAGTAGTATAGGTAAGAAAATCCTCTGTGGATTATCAATCTGCCTCAGTAGTGTCAGCATTCCCCCTGCCGACTTCTAATTGCTTATACATTACTGCGCTGCCGATTGTCCCAGCGATTGCTGCACCGATAGGAAATGAAAGGAGGTTGGGAATCCCAAATATCTCTCCAAGTAGTGATAATACACCAACAGCAATAAAGGCAACCCCCCAGCCCGTGGCTATTAAAACCAATTGTCTATTTGTTTTTATCAAACCAATGCGTTTTAAGATATAGGCCATCCATAGTCCGCCTAGAATAGCAGCAATGGGTGTAAATAAAATAGAGGTAAATGGATCAGTGAAACCAGTGATTATCATCGCAAGGGCCCAACCCAGAGCAATGATTAATATATTGGGCCATCCTAAAGTTTCTTCTTTTCTGCGAAGCACAAATCCGGTTCCCAACCCTCCTATAAAGCCAAAGATAATTCCCCCTAAACCGGGAAGAAAGATAGAAAAGAAAGCGCCAATACTCCAAATCGCGGCTGTAAGAAGAATTGAGCTCCACGGGCGAGAAGACAGTTGCTCAGGTTTGGATTCTTCCGCGTGAGGGGATGGTGAATCAGGTAGTTCAGTGCTTGAAGTTATAACGCTCGCTGATTTTGAATCAGCAGAGCTGTCTGGTGCCGGATCTTCCGGGTCAGGTTTTACTTCTTGGACAGGTGTGCCACTTGGCTTAATATGCTGTTGGGCGAGGGCAAGTTTCTGTTCAGTACGACCAATTTCCGGGTTATGGGGATCGACTCGCTGCCATTGGCTGAGGGCGCCGCGGGCATCGTCAAAATCACCCTCGTCGAGGGCTTGCTGTGTTTCTGCACGCCAATGATCAGACCAGTGCCCGCGCTGTGCTTGTTCTTCCAGGGCTACGACATCGCGGTAGCTGGGGTCATGTGCTCGAATTTCGGCAGCCAAGGCCAAAGCTTCTTGCCACTGCTGCTTATCAAGCGCTTGTTCCAGTTGGGCGTAAGGCGTCGAGAGGCGATCGCTGGAGATGCGTTGTAACTCTTGAGCTAACTCGCCGGCTGTAGCGTAGCGGTCAAGAGGATCTTTGGCTAAAGCGGTTTGTATAACCGTCCGCGTTCCGGGCGGTGTGCCTTCGGGCAACTGTTCATCAATTTTTACGCCGTTCAAATGGGCACCGATTATGGCTGCCGTTGACTTGCCTTCAACCAGCATATGACCGGTCAGCATTTCGTATAAGACACAGCCCAGAGCATAAATATCAGCCGCCGGGGAGACATCTTCATTATTAAACACTTCGGGTGACATATAGTTAAATGTGCCGGCGATACCGCCGGTCAAGGAAATGGATTGGCTGTTGTCTTCCATTAATTGAGCCAGGCCGAAATCGGTGAGCATGGCACCGCCGCTGCTGACTAGAATATTGCCCGGCTTGAGGTCGCGGTGAACGACATTTTGCTTGTGGGCAAAGTCAAGGGCGGAGGCGATCTGAGTGATCATCTCGAGGATGGCATCCCAGGGCAGCGCGCCTTTTTCGTTTATTAGATGGGTCAGATCTGAACCGTCAATGAACTTCATAGCCAGGTAGAGACGGCCTTCCTCTTCACTTATCTCGTAAACGGGGACGATATTGGGGTGATCCAGCCTGGCCATCAGTCGGGCTTCACGGCGGAAGCGGGCAACCCAGCGCGTATCGCGTAGATAGATAGGATCTAAAATTTTGATCGCCACCGGGCGATCTAAATCAACATCCACAGCCCGAAAAACAGTGCCGAAGCCGCCACGGCCGATTTCGGTCTCAACGCGATATTTGCCAAAAGGATACGGATATTGATCACTCATATTGTTCGTCTCTATTTATTATCCTGGTGCATCTAGATCTGCAACTCTAACCTTTATATCAAAGAGTAAAGGACGAAAATCACGATCAAGATCACAATAATGGCCACGACCCACCAGATCCAAGCGGGTACACCCGATCCGCTCTTTTGTGAGGCGGTTGGTGTATAGGAAAGGGGTGGCGTGGCATTTTCTTCAGTTGTGGATTTAGTGCCTAATTCAGGGGTTGGTTCCTCAAGATTAGCGGATATTCTGGCTTGTAATCCAAGGACATTACGATAAGCTGGGTTTTGGTTGGCGATAACTGCCGCTTTGTCTTGGGCGGCTTGCCAATCCTCTTCAGCCATTAGATATTGGAGAGCAACATATCGTTCGGCAAGGAGTAGGTCCCTTTCTACTAGCGGCAGCTTAGGGTCGTCGGGTGCAACGTGGCGCCAACGGGTGATTGAAATGCGCGCCTCATCGAAATTTTCGGTAGCCAGGGCCTGTTCCGCGCTCGTTTGCCACTGCGCGGACCAATAGCGGCGCTGACCTACTCTATATTCACTTAAAGCAGTTTCCTCCAAACTCTCTACATCACGGTAGTTTGGATCCTGGGACCGAATTTCGGAGGCGATTGTCACTGCTTCCTGCCAGCGATGTTTCGCTATAGCTTGCTTTAAAGTTACGTAAGGCTCAGCAAGGCGATCGGTCGAAAGTTGCAATAATTCTTGGGCTAACTCGCCTGCAGATTGGTACCGTTTCTCAGGCTCTTTGGCCAAGGCAGTTTGTAACACACGACGTGTCCCATCTGGCGAGTCATCCGGCAGTTGTTCGTCGATTGTGATGCCCTTTATGTGTGCACTAACAATCTCCCCCGGTGTCTTACTATCGAACAACATATGTCCCATGAGCATTTCGTAGATCACGCATCCCAAAGCGTATACATCGGAGGCAGGCGTGATGTCCACATTATTGAAGACTTCAGGCGCCATGTAGTTATAGGTGCCGGCAAAGGAGCCGGACATCGAGATCGACTGGCTGTTATCCTCCACAATTTTGGCCAGACCAAAATCGGACAGCAAAGCATCCCATCATTGATAATGATATTGCCCGGTTTGAGATCACGATGGATGATGTTACGTGCATGCGCATAGTCGAGTGCGGAGGAAATTTGATCCGTGATTTTGACGACCGTTTCCCAGGGCAGATTGCCATCTCTAGCGATAACGTGTGACAGGTTTGGCCCATCGATAAGCTTCATGGCTAGGAAAAGACGGCCGTCATCTTCACCCTGTATCATAAATCGGCACAATATTTGGGTGGTCAAGTTTGGCCATTACCTTCGCTTCGCTGCGAAAGCGGGCAACCCAGCGTCTATCGCGCAGATATAGAGGATCCATGATTTTGACCGCCACGAGACGGTCCAGGTCAATATCGCGGGCGCGAAAGACAGCGCCAAAACCACCTGGCCAATTTCGGCCTCAACACGATATTTTCCGAAGGTGTATGGGAATTGGTCGCTCATAGTTATTGCTCCTATTCCTTGAATCCGGCGCGCCAATCGATCTGCGCAGCGGACTTGTTTGCTGCTAAGAGGGCGAATAATGGTTCTAAACGGCCATTTTCGGCCAACTTTTCCACCAATGCATATGCTTTTTCGATTTTTACTGTGCCCGGCAGTTCGACATAATCAATGCCGAGATTGCGGGCCAGAGTATTGATCTCATCCAGGGTGAGGTTGGCATCAATTTTCTCGGATAGGGTGCTCAATGCCGCAGACCGGTCAGGAGCAGAGGGGCTCTCGACCTCTGGTTGGAGCGTGCTGCTTGTTGTCCCGGCGGAGGAACTATCGCCGATGGCCATGCTGCCGCCGCTGACGGAGCCGACGGTGACAAGGTTACCGTGAACGATTATGGTTTGTCGACGTTGGTCGTCTTCGTAGTCGTCATCACGATGCAATTTAATCGGGCCCCGCTTTCCTATTTGACCTTCGGATGTCATCGATTTTGATTCATAGTCGTGAACAGGCACCTCGGTGCTGATATCACGTTCCACAATCTCGTGATCCACGCGCATGTATGAAATTCGAATATCTAAAGGCACCGACGAACCAGCGCTGCGCGGGCGCACATTAAGACGTATGCGCTCAGTGCGTCCGGGAAGAATGCCGCTAAATAGCGAGGTATCCAGTTTACCTTCGAATTCACCTGCAATAACTTTTGTGGAAACATGGCGGGCCATACCGTAACCGATATTTTTAACATTCACGATGAGGCCGTCCCAACGGTCAATTACAAGCTTTCGTTCTACCTCCACTTCGATCACGATTTCAGGCCAATGGCGCAAGCGGCGCGCCTGGCGCTGCGATTGAATAATCAACTGTTTGTCTTCAATCATCCCTTGATCAAAATATTTTGCGGCCAACTCCCACAAGCGAGCGATCGCCTCATCGGAAATCAAGCGATCTTCACTTGCTTCTTGCTTCTGTGCTGCGCGCACATAGGCCTGGGCAGCGGCGCGGAAATGGAGGTAATCTTCACCTGGAAATTCGCGAGCCAAGGCCAATGCGGCTTCGGCCTCCTGTTCAAAATCGCCGCTTTCGCGGGCGAGCTCACTGATAATATCCCAACGCTGGTAAGCTCGGGCAACTTGCACAGCGCGTTCATCATTTCCCAGCTCGCGATAGTGAGTAACGGCTTCCTTAATATCGCCTAATTCAAGTTCGATTTCGGCCGCATCTTGCAGATTTCCAATCTTCACAAAGAGCGCAGCCGCCTGCCGTAGACTGCCCTGTTCGCGCAGTAATTCTGCTCCACGGCGCGGCGTATCACTTTTTTGCCAACTGGCGACCGCTTCGTCGATTAGGCCCGCGTCCTCATATGCTTGGGCGGCCTGGGCCCATGCTTGGGCCCGTGCAAAACATTTTGCAGCCGTTTCATAACGCGGTGGTTTAGCTGCAATATAGGCTTGTGCGGCATCCTGCCACTGCTCTTGCTGCTCATAGACTTTAGCGATGGATCTAAATGCTTTGAGTTGGGCATAGATGGTGAGCGCTTTTTGCAGTTTGCCGGCGGCCATATACAAATCTGCCGCTTGCCGTGCTTCACCGGCTAAGAAATAAGCTTGAGCGGCCTTGACGGTTAAGCCGGCTTCTTCATAACATCTTGCGGCATCGCTCCAAAGATGGGCACGGTCAAATATCTGCCCTGCTTGCTCCTTATCGCCAATATCTGACCACAGCGCTGCGGCGGAATGGACAAGGTCGTTACTTTCCAAGAGAGATGCAGCTTCAGCGCGACGATCATTGGCGACCAATAATTTCGCTGCATGTTCGAAATTGTCGATCTCAACCCAGATGGCCACTGCCTGGTCAACGTCACCAGCCTCTTCAGCGAGTTCTGCGGCGCTTTCCGGCTGCTTTAGGGCCAGGTAAAGTTTGATCGCCTGCTCGGTGTCACCAGCCATGGCGTAATGTGCGGCGGCGCGACGTAAGTGGCCATTTTCGTGGTAAATGGCTGCGGCCCGGGCGTGATCGCCGAGATCGACAAAAAGGCCGGCCGCAAGCTGTGGTTGGTGAAGTTTTAGCTGCATCTCGGCCATTTTTTGCCGATCACCAATCTTCTCATAAGCGCTCAAGGCTTGTTGGTAATGATTGCACTGTTCATAAAGGGGGGCAGCTAATTCCCATGCCCCGCACCGTTCATAGAGTTGGGCAGCTACGACTGGGTGATCAGCGTGTTCGAAGTCAGCTGCAGCGTCAAGCCACTGCTCGGCTCGTGTCGCGGCCGTTCCAGCCAGCAACCAGTCGCCGTCTATGCGATAACTATCAGCGGGCAGCATGGGTTCTTGCGTTTCGGCCCGCCAACGCATACATTGGATGGTGCCATTGGCGGTGCCAAAAAAGAGATAGCTGCCGCTGATTACTGCTGTACTGCGCACAGCTTGCTCGACTTCTATCTGCCAACATAATTCACCCGTGGCCGCATCGACAGCATAAAATATGCCGCCGCGCGAGCCGAAATAAAGGATGCCTTCGCTTAAGAGTGGTGGGACTAGGATATGTTTGTGCGCGTCGAATTCCCACTGCGTCTCACCAGCGACCTGGTCCATTGCGCGTAAAATATAACGGCCGCTTGGCTGTGCTTTGACCGGCAGGAAAATCTGGTCTTCGCTCACTATTGGCGGCGCAGAGGCGCCTCTTGTCGAAGATTGGGACCATTTTACGGCACCGCCGGCGGCATCAATAGCATGCAGTTGACGGCTGCTGCTAGGTGCGTACAGGATTCCATTATTATAGGCGAAAGGTATGTCAAACCAGTCGGTTTCACTTTCGTTGAGAAAGAGTGTTTTTTCTCGGCCATCCGATGTAATGCTGGTTATGACGTGGGTAAAACCACCAATATAGATGCTGTCATCTCCGACAGTTGGCGGCGCTGGGGACCAGTTTGGCAGTTCGGAAGAGCGCCAGGCAATCGTGCCGTCGGCTTCATTCAAGGCATAGACGCGATGGTCGCTGGCGACAATCAACAACAGACTGCCTATTACGGCAGGCGCGGAATGGCTGTGCGCGGGCAGCTCGGTTTCCCAAAGCGTTTGGCCGGTCTGTACGTTCAGAGCCTGGACATGGCACTGTGTGCCGGCAAGTACACCCAGATGTTCGCTGCTGCTGATAAGTAGATCCCCGGCTAATGTTATAAAGCGTGCGAAGCGGTTGGAGGCCAGATCATGGGTCCAACGAACTGTGCCTGATTGGGTGTCCAGGGCGATGAGTTCGGAGTAACGATCATCGCGCCGTTCCCCTTTCTCGATACCGGCGATTAGCAGTGATCCAGCAGTGGCCAGGGTCAGATAGGGTTTGCCAATTTCCCCTTCTAAATCCTGCTGCCAGACTGGAGTCCCTGCTTGTCCTCCGCTTTCGGGCCGGATCCAATCGCCGTTGGGGCAAATATCAGCATCCAGCAGCAATGTATGGCAGTGCGGGCAAAAAACGGTATCAAGCGCCGAGGGTTGTTTGAGCATGACGTTGCAGCGTTATTCCTTCTTCATTGGTAAAGATAATGTTGGTAACTCCAAATTTTAAGTCTGATATCATAAATTATTAATATATATTACATTATACTAACAGAGGTTTATGTGAATTGCAATAGGATCGGGTTGAGATGTGTGCAAAACTATATTCTAAATGTAAAGAAATGATATTATAAAAGGGCATTAAGTAAAATGAGTATTGTGCATGGTTCTTGAAAGAGCTTTAGCATAGTTGAAAAGATGGGGTTAACTGCATAGGTAAAGAAAATTATGATAGATCTCGAATCGTCGATAGTTAACGAAGTAGAAGAACAACGTCCCCGATTTCCAAGTGGGTTATTAAGCCGTGCAGAGAAAGACCGACTTATCGAACGTAGTCTTGTCGGCTTATATCGCTGGTACGTAGCCCGTTCCCAAGCAAGTCGAAATTGGAATGCTGACAAATCATTTGATTGGCGTGCTTTCCGCAAAGATCTATCGCCTGAATTAAATGTGATTTTGGAGGGCTATTATGCGATAGAACAATTTGTGCCGGACTATACTGTGAAGACAATTCAGATGACACGAAAGAGTTACGGCCGTTCTCATTTCCAAATACGCTGGGGCGCAGAAGAAGAAAAACATTCTGATGTCTGGCTTAACACCTTACTCTTTTCACGCCATCGTTCACCCAAGTGGATTGAGGATTACCAACAAAGCCTGCGGAATGATGAATGGATGATGCCGTGGGATGATGTGTTTCACACAATTTTCTATGTGGTTATTCAAGAACGGGCCACGCAACTGAACTATTTGAACACAGCTATCATCGCTCGCGGCCTAAGCGATGAGCACGAATTCAAACAAGATGCCGATCCGATTTTAGCGCGAGTTGCACAAACCATCGCTATTGATGAAGCGGCTCATTACTCCTTTTTCCTTGAAGTAGCGCGCCTATATCTCTATTACTATCCAGCGCAAGCGTTGGAGGCATTGTTTGATGTCATCAACAAATTTTCCATGCCGGGTTTAGATATTATTCCCAATGGTGACCAATTGAGTGAAATGTTATATCGGGCTGGTGTATTTGGACCACGCCAATATACCAAAGATGTTCTCAAAATAGCTCTCAATAATCTTAGTATAGCTGGCCGCGGTGCCTTCAGTCGCGGTCTTAAGAAAACCCGCCTTGTGCCAGATCCTGATGGCAATTTACGCCAGACAGCGATTTTCGATTTCTTTGATTACAATTCCGTCGAATTGGCTGTTCAAAAACTATTTGGCCGCATAAAAAATTATGAAGCTGAAATAGGCTTTGACGAAATATCTCCTACTATATTTAAGCCCAGCGGCATGAACAATAGCTAATACTTTGTTAACCAAATAACCCCCATTTTGCAGAACAAACCCTAAGCCTGTCGAAGGGTGGCCTACGCCGGACTTCGACAAGCTCAGCCCTCGTTGTGTAAAGGGAAAAACTTGATTAATAGTGGACTAATGCTGTGATGCAATTTTTCTAGATGATGTCGTTCATCTAAGGGATGGGTCTACGCGACCATTGTTTCGATTTTTTTAGAGGCTAAGTTTATCTTCGATGGCCGTTTTTATAGCGCCCGAAGTGACCAGATTGCGCACAGCTTCGATATGGGGTGATAAGGCTGTGTCTTCGGACAGATAGGGTACGTGGCGGCGGATGAGGTCGTAGGCTGTCCCTGTTCCTTCACCTAACTGCTGCACCCCTTTCTCGCGGCGGCGAAAGTCAATGCCTTGGGCGGCGGCCATGAGTTCGATGGCCACGATGGTCTCCACGTGATCGAGCACTACTTTCATGTGACGAACGGCCGTAGCGCCCATGCTGACATGATCCTCAACATTAGCGCTGCTGGATACGGAGTCGGAGCTGGCCGGATGGGCAAAGACCTTGTTTTCAGAGGTTAAGGCGGCGGCTGTATACTGGGCCATCATCATGCCGCTTTCCAAGCCACCTTTCTCGGTTAAGAACATAGGCAGCACGCCGCCGTTGGTGTCGGCATCTACCAGACGCGAGACGCGGCGCTCGCTCATATTACCCAGGTCGGTCACGGCCAGCTTCATATAGTCCATGGCCAGGGCAATAGGCTCGCCATGGAAATTGCCGGCGGAAATAACATCAATACGGTCCGTTTCTTCGTCGACGAAGATGAGCGGGTTGTCGTTGGCGGCGTTGAGTTCGATATTGATCACCCAATCAGCATAGGCGATGGCATCACGTACGGCACCATGCACTTGAGGTACGCAGCGCAGGGTGTAGGGATCCTGGACGTTATTGGGGTCATCATCACGCAAGAATTGGCTGTCGTTAATGAGCCGGCATAAGAATTTGGCACAGTCGATTTGGCGAGGGTGAGGCCGGGCTTGGTGGACACGCGGATCATAAGCGCGTCCTGTACCTTTCAAGGCTTCCAGGCTGAGACAGGCGGCGATATCGGCCGTTAAGGCGAGATTGATAGCGCGGCGCACCTGCAAGGCGCCCATGCCAACCATGAAGGTGGTGCCATTGATCAGGGCCAGACCTTCTTTTGCTTTTAGCTCGATCGGCGACAATCCGGCGCGGGCCAGGGCGGTACGGCCGTCGAACAGCTCGCCTTGATGATAGGCCTGCCCTTCGCCGATGAGCACAAGAGCCATATGGGCCAGAGGAGCGAGATCGCCGCTGGCTCCCAGCGAGCCCTGGCTGGGGATGTGCGGATGGACGCCGCGGTTAAGCATACTGAGCAGCAGTTGGACGACTTCGGGACGTACACCGGAATGACCCAGGGCCAGGGTGTTGGCCCGCACCAGCAGCATGGCGCGCACAACCTGCTGGCCCATGATGGGACCGACGCCGACGGCGTGACTGCGCACCAGGTTGAGCTGCAACTGCCTGACCTGATCTTGCGAGATGAGTTTGTCTTTGAAACGGCCGAAGCCGGTGGTTATGCCGTAAGCGATTTGTCCTTCGGCCACAAGGCGCTCGACGGCGTCGCGCGAGCGTTGGATGGCGGGAATGGCGTTTGGGTCGAGGGTGACGGTACGGCCGTTGGCCACGGCGACTACTTCATCGATTTGTAGGTCATGTCCGGTAACTGTAATTGGTTTCATAATGCTCCAATTGCGCTCTTTGCAACGAATGAATTCGTTGTCAAAGAGGGTAAACATGATTAATCATGTTTGTTTCTCTTGCGGCAGAATTCATTCTGCTGCTATTTGAGCATGGGGATCTTAACCCCACGCTCTTTAGCGACCTCTATAGCTCGTTCATAGCCGGCATCGGCATGGCGGGCTACACCCATGCCGGGATCTACGGTCAAGACCCGTTCCAAACGCTTGGCTGCTTCTGGCGTACCGTCGGCGACGATGACTTGTCCGGCGTGCAGGCTGTAGCCGATGCCCACGCCGCCGCCGTGATGGAAGCTGACCCAGGTCGCGCCGCTGGCAGTGTTGATCAGCGCATTAAGAATGGCCCAATCGGCGATGGCGTCGGAGCCATCTTTCATGCCTTCCGTTTCGCGATTGGGGCTGGCCACGGAGCCGCTGTCAAGGTGATCACGGCCGATTACGATGGGCGCTTTCACTTTGCCGGAAGCAACAAGCTCGTTGAATTTCAAACCTGCCTTGGCGCGCTCGCCATAACCCAGCCAACATATGCGTGCCGGCAAGTCCTTGAAATTCGATATCCCGTTGGGCCATTTTTATCCAGCGGACCAAATGTTCATCTTCGGGGAAGAGCTCCAGGATAGCTTCGTCAGTAGCGTAAATGTCTTCAGGATCACCAGACAGGGCAACCCAGCGGAATGGACCTTTGCCTTCGCAGAATAGGGGGCGAATATAAGCGGGCACAAATCCGGGATAGTTAAACGCTTCTTTGAGGCCGTTATCAAACGCTCGCTGGCGCAGATTGTTGCCGTAATCAAAAACGACAGCGCCTCTTTTTTGCCACTCGAGCATGGCTTGAACGTGGGTGGTCATTGAGTCCGCGACACGCTGCAAGTAAGTGTCGGCATCGTTTTCTCGCAGCGCTGTCGGCTTCACTTAAAGAGAGTCCGGCCGGGATATAGCCATACATGGGATCATGGGCCGATGTCTGGTCGGTGACTACATCGGGCATGATGTCGAGGGCAACGAGGCGGGGTAGGATTTCGGCGGCATTACCGACAAGAGCCACGGATTTGGGTTCCTTGGCAGCTACAGAGGCTTCCACCCAGGTCATGGCTTCTTCCAGATCGTGGGTCATGACGTCCACCTGCCGCAGTTCCAGGCGGCGCTTGGCGCGCCATCGTCCACTTCTACAAATAGACCAACCCCGCCGTTCATGGTTACAGATAAGGGCTGCGCACCGCCCATCTCGCCCAGGCCGGCTGTGAGTACAAATTTACCGGCCAGGTTGGGCCAACCTTGCTGCTTGGCTAAGGAGCCAAAAGTCTCGTATGTTCCTTGTAAAATGCCCTGGGTGCCGATGTAGATCCAGCTCCCGGCCGTCATTTGACCATACATGATCAAGCCTTCGCGCTCCCACTTGTCGAAATTCTCCTGTGTGGCCCAGGCGGGCACGATATTGGAGTTGGCGATCAAGACGCGTGGGGCATCCTCATGGGTGCGAAAGACGGCGACTGGTTTTCCTGATTGGACGAGTAAAGTTTCGTCAGGATCGAGATTACGGAGCGATTCGAGGATGGCTTCGAAGGACTCCCAGTTACGCGCCGCTTTGCCTCGTCCGCCGTAGACGATCAGGTTATCGGGATCGAAGGCAACCATGGGATCCAGGTTGTTTTGGATCATGCGATAGGCGGCCTCGATTTGCCAGTTTTTGCAGGTGAGTTCGGTACCTCTTGGGGCTTTGACTTTTCTGGGCATGGTTTACTCCTGTTTGAAATGGACGCAGATTAGCGCGGATTACGCTGATAAGAAGATCAAGGTATCTGGCATATTTGCGTCGTTTACCATTATTGATAAGTTCAAATATCCGTTTCCTCGTATCAATCTCCAATGCAGATCATGATTTCTGCTAAGGGTTTTTTGCTGATTACAGGCACCATGGCGTTTGTGGCTGGGTAGCCAACGGGAATGACGACATAAGCGCGTTCGTTATCGGGGCGATTCAAAAGTTGGCCCAAGAAGCGCATGGGGCTGGGGGTGTGGGTTAAGGTGGCCAGACCGGATAGGTGCAGGGCACTGAGCAAAAAGCCGACGGCGATGCCCATTGATTCATCGCTGTAGTAATGTTTTACTTTCTTTTTTCTGCCCATTGGCGGGATCGATTTCGTAACCAAATGGTTGGCGGAAGCAGACTATTAAGTAAGGAGCGTCCGTGATATGGGTTTTAATCTCGTCGGTGCCCAGGTGGGCCAGGGCATCAAGCCACTCCTGAGAAGCACGGCCACTGTAAAAAGCGCGTTCTTCTTCTTCGGCCGCGGCGCGTATCTGCTGCTTCACTTCCGGATCGGAGATGACGACGAAGGTCCAGGGCTGTTGATTAGCGCCGGATGGGGCTGTTCCGGCGGCGGCGATGGCATTTTTGATTAGTTCTAAAGGCACTGGTTCGCTGGAAAAATGACGTACTGTACGGCGGGCTTTCATGCGGGACAGATATTCGCGAGAGCGCAGCAGCTGCGTTTCGCGGTCGAGTTTACTAAATTGAAGGGGTTGGTATTGGGCTTCTTGGGGCAAGTGCGAACTCCTTTGCAGGTTATGGATTAGGACGCGGACGAGAACGGATGTACGCTGAGGTATTTGTGAACAAGTGTTTTTGTTTTTGATGACTTCTGCAGATTTTCATAGATTTAGAGTGAACTTTGTAACTGAATATTGATATTGTAGCTATCTTCGCGGTAGATGCCTTGGAACCAGACGGCCGGGAAGCGGGTGCCGTCTTTTTCAGTAAAGGTCAGGCGGTCGACGAAAAATGCTCTGTCATCAGGTTTTACGGACAAGTGCTGGGCTTGAATCTGAGAGAGTTGTCCGACTTCGACGGTGTGGGTCATTTTTACCAGGGAGACGCCATATTTGAAGACAATCAAGGTATGAACGGAGGTTGCTGTCAGATCTTCATCTAGTAGTCCCGGACATAGGGCTTGGGCCATATAACGCTCTTCAAAGACAACAGGCTGGCTGTCGGCCAGACGTAAGCGAACGAGGTGGATGACGGATTCGCCAGGATTTAACTGCAAACGTTCTGCTACTTGTTCCGAGGCAGGGAGAGTGACTGCTTTTAGGAGGCGGGTTGTCGGCTCGCGATTTTGGCGGCGCATTGCTTCGCTGAAGGGCATGAGGGAGAAGAGAGAGGAGGGTTGGCGAACGGCCGTTACAAATGTCCCACGCCCTCTTTCGCGACGCACTAGATTATCGTTCTCCAGTAGGCGGATGGCCTCACGAACGGTGCCGCGGCTGTAGTTGTATTGGCGGCTGAGTTCTTCTTCTGTGGGTAGCTGATCGTCAGGCTGCAGGGTGCCGTCTGCTATCTGGTCGCTGAGCAGTTGCGCTAATTGGTAGTATTTGGGCAAAGGTGGTGTTTTGGTTAACATTTGTTTTGTGATTGATCTGAATGACTAATTGTCTATACAAATTTATATACTTTTGATGGCGGTTTGTCAAGAGATGGTTCGCAACTGAAAATGCGAACTAATCAACAAATATGATAAGTGCGCATCCTTAGATGCGCACAGGTTTGGGGGGCGATTGCGATAGAGATAGAGATTACAGGGTTGGGTTTAGGATGAAATAGATGGCAAAGACTAGAATGGAAGCGATGGTGTAGAGGGTGAGGACGTTGTTAACGTAGCGGCGTTCTTCAAGCAGGCCTTCCTTCATAAATAGAGGGATGATGAAGGGGGGCGGCAGGATGAATAGGGTGAAGAGGGCCACCTGGTATGCTTTGCCTAAGCCTAATAAGCCCCCGATTACGAAATAGTTCAATAATAAAGCGAGGGGGATGAGGATCAGCAGGCGGATGAAGACCACTCGTGAGGCGCTGCCGATGCCTTGCCGGTCTAATTTCATACCGTAGCCAACGACAATTAAGATCAAGGGGATGGTTAAGGCGGCTAAAAACTCGAGGCTGGACAAAATGCCGCCGGTGATCGGCCAATCAGCCAGGGAGTCGGCAACGCCAATTAAATTCAGGAAGATGCTGGCTATGATCGCGATGATGACGGGTGATTTGAAAAAGGAAATCAAGAGATCGGAGGTGCGTTGGATGCCGTCACGTTTCATGAGCAGCAGGGGTAGAAATACAAACCAGATAAATATCTCGTGCCCTAGATCGACGACGGCGAAAATGCCGATATTGGCCAGGCCGTAGGCGCTGCCAAAAAGGCTGATGCCTAACATGCCGTATTCGAAACCAGTCATCAGGTAGGGGAAATATTCGTGGCCGGCAGCAACGCGCGGTCGAAGCACCTTTCCTATAATATATAGACCAACATTTAAACCAAATACGATGATGAAGATGACCAGAAATGCGGGTTGGAATTCTATGTATAGAAAGGAGATGAAGAGGACGGCTGGCAGTGCGATGTTGACGACTAATTTTTTTAGACCATCTATAACTTCTTCGCTAAGAAAATTTGACCGTTGGATCCAGTAGCCCAGGAAGATGAGCAGCAAGATGGGTAATACGCGGTTGATAATATCGGCCGTTTGTGTGTCCATGTTCTCTTCTTTTGGAGAGCTCCCTGTTCGTAAATAAAAACCTCTGGGGTTTCAATTACCTCAGAGATCGACAATTATCGGAGAATACGGCCGTTCTGACAACAAGAGTTTTGCCAAGAAATTCAGCTTCGCAACAGTAGAATAACGAGGATGATTTCGACGAATTTATCAATGGGGCCGAGGGGCATGTTCCAATCGCCTCTCTTGGCCACTCAGGCAAAATAGAAGATGCTAGACCGGGAATAGTTCTCAAGCGCTTGTAATGCATGTAAAATCAATTGGAACAATACCATTAGGATAAAATTGAGCATTAGGAGAGGGAATGGAAACACGTGATGCGGATTATCTGATTTATATGGATTATGAACGGCCGATTGCGGAGCGTGTTGATGATCTAGTCGGCCGAATGACCATTGAAGAGAAAATTGACCAGATGGGCAGCGCCGCGCCGGCAATTGAGCGGCTGGGAGTTCCGGAATATAACTGGTGGAATGAGGCTTTACATGGAGTGGGGCGCGCGGGGCTGGCGACTGTTTTTCCGCAGGCGATTGGCCTGGCCAGCACTTGGAATGTCGATTTGATCGGACGTATGGCGGAAGCGATCTCTGATGAAGGGCGGGCTAAACACCATGAAGCCCTGCGCAACGGGGTGCGCGAGGCATATTCCGGCCTAACGTTTTGGAGCCCCAATATCAATATCTTCCGCGATCCGCGTTGGGGACGCGGCCAGGAAACCTATGGCGAAGATCCATACTTGACTTCGCGGCTCGGGGTGGCTTTTGTCAAGGGCTTGCAAGGGGATGATCCACGCTATCTAAAGTCCGTAGCTACGCCCAAACATTTTGCTGTGCACAGCGGGCCGGAGGCGTTACGCCATCAATTTGATGCTGTGGTTTCTCAGCAGGATTTGTACATGACTTATCTACCCGCGTTTAAGGCAAGCATCGTTGAGGGGCAGGCATTTTCGATCATGGGGGCCTACAACCGCACCAATGGTGAAGCGTGCTGCGCTAGCCGGACGCTGCTGCAGAAGGTTTTGCGCGACGAGTGGAAATTTGAAGGTTATGTGGTTTCTGATTGTGGGGCTATCAATGATATTCATGCCCATCATGGCATGGTGGGTAGTGGAGCCGAAGCGGCGGCGCTGGCGGTTAAGAATGGCTGTGATCTGGAATGTTGTGGCGATTATGATATTCCATGCAATTATGGCGACCTGACTGCGGCGTATGATCAGGGTCTTTTGAGTGAAGCTGATATTGATACTGCGGTCAAACGCTTATTTACGGCTCGTTTCCGTCTGGGGATGTTTGACCCGCCAGAGGTGGTTCCGTATGCACAAATTCCTTACAGCGTGGTCGATTCGGCCGAACACCGGGCGCTGGCGTTGGAGATAGCGCAGCAATCGTTGGTGCTGCTCAAAAATGAAGATGATTTCCTGCCCTTGGATGTAAATGAAATCGGCAGTGTGGCTGTAATCGGGCCTAATGCGGCGGAGACTTTGGTGATGAGTGGGAACTATTTCGGAACGCCTGCCGCGCCTGTTTCTGTGTTGGATGGGGTGCGCACGGCCGTTGGTCCGGATACGGCCGTGCATTATGCTCAGGGCTGCCAATTGATAGAACCATCGCAGGCTGGTTTTGCGGAGGCGGTTACAGCGGCTCAGAATTCGCAAGTGGCGATTATGGTTATGGGTCTTTCACAGCAGATGGAGGGGGAGGAAGGCCAGGCAGAAGGTAATCCACCAGGCGTGTTCAGCCTGGGAGATCGTCAAGAATTGGGCCTGCCGCGTGTCCAAGAGCAGCTTCTGCAGGCGGTTTATGAAACAGGAACGCCGATTATTCTAATCTTGTTTAATGGCAGTGCCGTGGCTGTTAATTGGGCCGATGCGCATGTGCCGGCTATTTTGGAGGCGTGGTATCCAGGGCAGGCAGGGGGAACGGCTGTGGCTAATGCGATATTCGGCCGTTTTAATCCAGGTGGACGGCTGCCTGTAACCTTTTATCGTTCGGCTGCGGATCTGCCCCCATTTGAAGATTACAAAATGGCTGACCGTACCTACCGCTATTTTACGGGCGAGCCGCTTTATGCTTTTGGTTTTGGTCTCAGTTATACCCGCTTCACCTATCACGATTTGCAAGTTACGCCGCAAATGGTGCAAGCAGGAGAACCAGTATTTGTGCAGCTTGAGGTTGAGAACAGCGGCGATCGCTTGGGTGATGAAGTCGTACAGCTGTACTTGAAAGATATTCAAGCATCTTTATCTGTGCCACGGCTGCAGCTCCAGGGTTTTTCTCGTTTGCGTTTACAACCCGGGGAACGACAACTGGTGCAGTTTACGTTGACGCCTGAGCAAATGGCCTTTTATGATGAGTATGGGCAATGGGTACAGGAGCCAGGCGAGTTTAGGCTGTGGGTTGGCGGATCGCAGCCTAATCAAGACGGGAGCGATCAGGTGGATAACGTAGTTGAGGGACGTTTTACTATTTTGGGGTGAGTGGTTGGCTACTTGTATTTTAATTTACTGTGCTTTTTCAGGATCTTAATCATCTTCTAGAGTTTTTCAGTTGTCCGCAATTCGTCAGTTGTAGCCGCACTTTCCCAAGTGCGTTCTGGAGAGCGCCTAAGACCGCGATTGGAAATCGCGGCTACGGACCTGACCACTGAAAAACCTCGATCATCTTCGGAGCGCAGTTTTGTTTTGCGCTATAATCTACAGTTTGACTTTAGATTATTGAGAAAAAAATTAATGACAAATTTAATGCAATTAGTTCAGAAGGCATACCGTTCCGTTTTGCCGGAATCTGTAAGAACGAAGATATACCGGCAATTACCTGGCACGATCCAGAGTAGAATGGATGGTTTTGAACAACAGATAAAGGCGCTGCCACTGACAGTGGATGATTTGAGTTTGCCCCAAGGCCCCATTAATCCCAGCCGTTTTCCGCGGCGGGTTAATAAACTTTGTGGTGAAGAGGATTGGCATGGTGAAGATTGGTTGCGCCTGTTCGACGATTTAGGCGAATCACACATCCGCGTTGATAAACATCGCAAGGCCTGGGAATGGGTTCAAGGTATTTATGCTCTGCAACATTTAGATCAGCTGCGTGAGGATGCGACTGCTATCGGTGTGGGTGCCGGGGTTGAAAGCGTCCTTTATTACCTGGCTAATCGGATCAAAATGGTAACCGCCACAGATATTTATGGTGAAGGGGATTTCGTGGGCTATGAAGCACCTGCTGATATGCTGACTGATCCTTCCAAATATGCCAAATTTCCATTCCGTGAAGACCATCTCAAGGCTGTGCATATGGATGGCCTACATCTTGAATTTCCTGACAATCATTTTGATTTCGCATTTTCTTTCTCATCTATTGAGCATTTCGGTGGTCATGCGGCTTCTGCACAGGCCGTGGCAGAGATGGGGCGGGTGGTCAAGCCAGGTGGTGCTGTGATTATAACCACCGAGGTGGTGCTCAATGGTATTGTGGATGAGGAATATTTTTTGCCGGAGGAGGTCGATCAATATTTGATTGCGGGGCAAGAAATACGGCCGATCGAAGATATTGATTTTTCGATGAGTGAAAAGACATTTGCGAACTACGTCGACACGGCAAACCCAGATTTCATATACCAGCTACCGCACCTGGTGCTTAAAAGGGGTCCTATCTATTACACATCGGTTTGTTTGGTGTTGGAGAAACCAGAGATAGGGTAGGATTCAACGGTAGGTGCTCAGTAGCAAAAACATATTCCGATTTAAGGTGAGGGGATTACGGCAAATTTGATTGACAAGACTATTTCCAAATGGTAATATGTGAAAGTCACTTTGTTTTTCAAAGTACACGTATAATCAAAGTTAAGTTGATTTAATGGGGAGTGTATCATGAGTGAAAATTTAAGTTTGAAGGAAGCGGAGCGTCGGGCATGGACACTTTATTTTGAAGATGGCCTTTGGGATATTTTCCTCGGACTTCTTTTTCTTGGTGGAGGATTGCGGGGATTAACCGACAGCCTTTGGTTTTATTTTCTTATTCTGGCAGGAATTCTGGTTTTTGTTCTTGGACGTAAATATATCACCTTGCCGCGTGTGGGTGAGATAAAATTTGGTCCAATAAGGGAAAGACGGCGGCGTACACTTCTCATATTGATCACGGTATCCGTATTGTTAACCTTCAGTTTGCTGCTGCTGCCGGCATTGGGCATCGTTTCCCCGGGGCCAATGGCCGGGCTGGTTTTTGCTGCAGCTGTGCCTTTGATTTTCATGTATATGGCCTATTTGATGGATTTTAAGCGGCTGTACGGCTATGCGCTGATGGTGGGTTTTATCATGACCATCACCGAGATGGTTGGTCGTGAGGCAGGATACTGGGCACAGGTAGTTGGGGGCTTGATCGCTTTGATTATTGGATTATGGCATCTGGTAAGCTTCGTGCGCAAATACCCCTTGCCAGATAATGGCGAATTCGACAAGATTAACCCAGAAATGCTGGGTCAAACGGCCGAAGGGGATGATAATGGCCGGCAATAATATCACTGTTGAGGAATTACACCCTCTGGCAGGTATTGATCGCCTTATCCATGCCCCGGCGCGCTTGATGGTCATGACTTATTTATATGTTGTGAGAAGCGCCGAGTTTATTTCTCTTATGCGTCTGACTGGGCTTACCTGGGGTAATTTGTCTTCCCATTTAAGCAAATTGGAAGAAGCTAACTACATTGAGATCAGCAAGGAGTTTCGCGGTAAAAAGCCGCATACCGTTATTAAAATGACGGCCAAGGGACGTATCGCATTTCAGTCGTATAAGAGGCACATGCAGCAGGTCTTGGACGAGCTACCTGATTAAGGTGCGTATGAGCATGAGGCTTGGGTCATGTTAGACTATAAGAAAAAATAAACCCTCTAGGATAGATCCAATTGGACACTGTCGATGGTATCGATCTTGACCTCAACATTTTGTACCTGGCAGTCAAGCACATATCCCCCGGCCTGGCGATCAGTGGTTAAGAAATGGAAGTGATAGCCTACTGTCTTTATGTGTTAGACTTGTGGTTTGGTTTGTTAGGGTAAGCTTTTATGACTGTGATATCTAATATAAGGGAACATCCTTTTGTTTCCAGGCCGAACCGCACATTGTTGGCACTCTCGGTGCCGGTTTTCTTTTCGTTGATAGCGGAGCCGCTGACGGGTTTAGTAGACACGACTTTTGTGGCGCGGATGGGATCAGCTTCTTTGGCGGCTCTGGGTGTGGGAACGGCCGCTCTTTCCAGTGTATTCTGGGTCTTTAATTTTTTGGCTATAGGTACACAGACGAATGTGGCCCAGGCTTTGGGAAAGCAGGAGGAAGCGCGCGCAACGAGTATGACCAGCCTGGCTCTTGTGTTAAGTGGGCTGGCGGGACTGCTGCTCATTGTTGTCGGTTGGTTTCTTGTGCCTTGGGTAGCATCCTTATTAGGGGCAAGCGATGTTGTCTTAGCAGAGGCGAGCACCTATATGCGTATTCGTCTCTTTGGCGCACCGGCCGTGATTTTGACTTTGACCGCTTTTGGGGCGCTGCGCGGCATGCAGGATATGCGTTCGCCGTTATGGATTGCGGTCACAGTTAATGTGATCAATATTATTCTTGACGCCCTATTGATTCCAGGTTTTGGTCCTATTCCGGCGCAGGGGGTGGCCGGGGCAGCGGCGGCCAGTGCTTTTGCCCAGACGGTTGGCGCGATCTGGGCCGTGTTTGTCGTGGCCCGAAAGCTGGGCTGGACACGCCATTTACAGCTCTCAGAGGCCCGTCATTTGCTGCAAATCGGCGGTGACCTGTTTATTCGCACTGGATCTTTGACGCTGTACCTATTGCTCACAACGCGGGTGGCGACGCAGGCCGGGGTGGAGGCTGGGGCGGCACACCAGGCGATTCGCCAATTTTGGATCTTTGCCGCTCTGGGCTTGGACGCTTTGGCGATCACGGCACAGAGCCTAGTTGGTTATTTCGTGGGTTCGAAGTGGATCACTCAAGCACGGCGTGTCGCTTCGTATGGCTGCACCTGGGGATTTGTATTGGGCGTTGTGATGGGGGCAGTGATGTGGGTAGGAAAAGATGGTCTGGCTGCGCTGCTTGTGCCGCCGGAAGCCCATGCTCTGTTTTTCTTGCCCTGGCTGGCATCGGCTGTGGTTCAGCCCATTAATGCCCTGGCTTTTGTTACGGATGGCGTGCATTGGGGAACGGCCGATTTTGCCTATTTACGCAATGCAGTCGTCTTAGCTACTTTCATCGGGGGCATCGGCTTGTGGTTGATTGATCCAACATCACCTTGGGCGCTGTTATGGATTTGGGTGGCAACGGCCGTTTGGATCGGCATTCGTGCTGCTTTCGGCATGCTGCGGATATGGCCGGGGGTTGGGAAGGCACCGCTTGGTGGGAAGACGACGGACGATTGACGAATGTCAACATTTGGAGTACCTGGGACATCGTGACTCAGGAATGGATGGAACGCCGCAAAATGGCGATCTATGGCGTACCCGAAATAGAGGATGAGAGGTGGGGGTATGAAATTCGGGCTTTTTTCCGTGATCCGGATGGGCATTTGTTTGAGATAAGTCAGGTGGAGAACATCAAATAATCAACGGAAAACAGTCAACAGTCAACGGAAAACAGTCTGATCCTGGGGAATAGATAGTACAAGGATGGGTCGTTCTAATATCTGTTTTCCGCTTTTTTGTTGGATGTTACTTGTTTGTTTATGCCAACAGCTCACCGGAAAGGATGGTTGTGGCTTGGCCGCGGATGAGGACGCGGTTGCCGATAGGCTGGACTTGGAGCAAGCCGCCTCGAGCTGAGGCCTGGTAGGCGGTTAGGTTTTCCTTGCCCAGCTGTTCAGCCCAATAGGGCGTAAGACAGCAGTGGGCGGAGCCGGTGACGGGATCTTCATCGATGCTGATCCAGGGTACGAAGTAGCGGGAGACGAAATCGATGGCTTTCGTTTCAGCGCGACTCGTAACGCAGACCGCACGGGCATCAATCTTGCGCATGGCAGCGAAATCGGGCTGCATGAGGCGCACTTTGTTTTCGCCTTCAATGACCACGAGATATTTATCGCCAAAACGACCCGTGTAGATAGGATCGACGCCCAATGCGGCCTGGAGACCTTGTGGGAGTTCGGCCGTTTCCGGAGGTGTGGCCGGGAAGTTCATCTCAATCCAATCACCGTCTCGTTTAGCTGTCAACTGTCCGCTTTTGGTGTGGAAAACGGCCGTTTGTGTTGGGCGCAGCATGCCAGTCTGCCACAAGATATGGGCAGAGGCCAGGGTGGCGTGGCCGCATAAATCGACCTCGATTGTTGGCGTAAACCATCGCAGCGAATAACCCTCGTCAAGCGGCCACAAGAAGGCTGTCTCTGATAGGTTCATTTCCATGGCTACTTGCTGCATCCACTTTTCGGCGTGCGGTTCGTTCAGCAGGCATACAGCGGCGGGGTTGCCTTTGAAGGGGGTGTCGGTGAAGGCGTCAACCTGGTAAATTTGTGTAGTCATATCGCATACTCCTGATTTTCGGTTTTCTGTAGGACAAGATTGCATCTTGTCATTGCTAGGAGACAAAATGCAATTTTGTCTCCTACAATTTATTCTAGGCAGGCTTCGTAGAGATACTGCCAGGTGTAGATACCCTGCCCATGGCCGTCGCTCCAGCGGATTGAGATGGCGTAGGTGCCAACTTGGTCAACGCTCTCCATCGTTAACTCCGGATCTTGGGCTGCGTATAAGAGGTTTTTATCCGCGGGCTGGCCCATATTGGCATGGCCGCCCTGGCATCCGGCACAGGGGCAGACGGCGCGCAGGCCGGCGAAGGGATAGCGGCACTCTTTGCCGTCCATCCATTGGATGATGAGAACTCGATCGTTGCGGTCGGCAGTAATGCCGGTGGGTCTGGGTTTGTTCATGGGTTTGTCCAGGTGAAAGATGCCAACTTTTACTCAAGTTGGCATCTTTTCGTATTATAATGAATCGATTCGCTCTTGCAATTCAGCGCGGCTGGCCTGGAATTTTGCCAATTTTTCCCGTTCTTTGTCAACGACGTTGGCCGGCGCTTTTTGGGCAAAGGGGCTGGCCAGCAGATTGGTTAAACGGCCGATTTCCTGGTCAGCATTGGCAATTTCTTTGGCCAAGCGCTGCCGTTCCTGGTCCAGATCGACCAGGCCGGACAAGGGCAAATAACAGGTCACGCCCCCAATGGCGATGGTCAGGGCGTTATCTGGTGCGGCTAGCCGATTCACTTATGGCTAATGTCTCCTGATTCAGTCGGGCCAAAAAGGCTAAGATTGGACGCTGCGCTTCATAAAAATTGGTCTTGTCTGCTGTGGCCAAGGTAGCTGTGATGAAGCGGCTGGGAGGCACATTGTGATCGGCGCGTGCGGCGCGGATGCGGCGCACCAGTTCTTGCATCTCAGCGAAATCGGCCGCGGCCTGGGGATTCTGGGCGCCAGCCTTAGGCCATTGGGCGATGATCAATGCCTCTGCCCAACCTTCGTCAGGGGCGATGCCTAAATCGGCCGTTTCGAACGCTTTTTTAAGCTGCTGCCATGTCTCTTCCGTTACAAAGGGAATATAAGGATGAAGCAGGCGCAGGCTGTCGTCCAATACCTGGCGCAGAACTTTCAGCGTCGTCCATGCTCTGCTGCCACCCTGGTTTAGCTGAACCTTGGCCAATTCTAGATACCAGTCGGCAAATTCACTCCAGAGGAATTCGTATACCTGGCGGCCCACTTCACCGAATTGATAATTGTCCAACAAACGATCGGCATTTATGATGGTTTCGCTGAGCCGCGATAGAATCCATTTATCGGCGTCTGTGTATTGAATATCAGATACTGCGTCGCTCTTATTGGCCTTGTTCAGGCTGCGGGTGACGAAGCGTGTCGCATTCCAAATTTTGTTGGCGAAGTTGCGGTTGCTGGCCACACGATCCAGGGAAAGATTGAGATCGTTGCCTGGTGTCCCGCCAGTCAGCAGCGTGAAGCGTAGGGCATCTGTGCCATATTCGTCCATCACGTCCAGCGGATCGGTCACGTTGCCGTAGCTCTTGCTCATTTTACGGCCGTTTTCCTCGCGCACCAGGCCATGAAGATAAACCGTATGGAAAGGGATGTCATTGGTGAACAAAGCACCACTCATGACCATGCGCGCCACCCAGAAGAAGAGGATGTCGTAGCCGGTTTCCATCACATCTGTGGGATAGAAGCGCTCAAGATCGGCCGTTTGGTCAGGCCAGCCCAAAGTGGAAAAGGGCCATAAGCCGCTGCTAAACCAGGTATCGAGCACATCGGGATCTTGCTCGAGGCTGCTGCCGCCACAAGAAGGGCAAGCGGTCGGATCTTCGGTAACTACAATTTGCTCGCTGCAATCCTGGCAGGTCCACACAGGAATACGATGCCCCCACCACAGCTGGCGGCTGATGCACCAGGGGCGGATATTTTCCAGCCAGTTATCCCACACCTTGACGAAATGGTCGGGCACGATGCGAATACGACCGCTGTGTACGGCTTGGCAGGGCCATTTTGGCCATCGGTTCGGCATCGACAAACCATTGGCGGCTGACCAGCGGCTCGATGATTTCGCCGCCACGCTGGCTGCGAGGCACGCTTAATGTATGTGCTTCACTCTTGATGGTCAGTCCGGCGGCTTCCATATCAGCCCACAATTTCTTGCGGCAGTCGAAGCGATCCAGACCCGCATAGGGACCGGCGGCTTCGCTCATGGTGGCGTCTTTGTTCATGATGTTGATCACAGGCAGATCGTGCCGTTGGCCAATTTCAAAATCGTTTGGATCGTGGCCGGGGGTCATTTTCAAGGCGCCGGTGCCGAAATCCATACTCACGTATTCATCGGCGATGACGGGAATTTCACGATTGAGCATGGGCACCAGGGCGGTTTTACCGATGACGTCCTTGTAGCGTGGATCATCAGGGTGTACGGCAACGGCCGTGTCGCCCAGGATGGTTTCTGGTCGCGTCGTGGCTACTTCAAGATGGCCGCCTTCTTTGAGCGGGTATTTGAAGTAGTACATGAAGCCTTGTTCTTCACTGTATTCAACTTCGAGATCGGAAACGGCCGTTTGCAAACCGGGCGACCAGTTGACCAGATATTCATCCTGGTAGATGAGACCCAGGCGATACATGCGCACAAACGCTTCACGAACGGCACGGGAGAGACCCTTCATCCAGGGTAAAGCGCTCGCGGTCCCAATCACAGGAGGCTCCTAGATGGCGCAGTTGTTTGGTGATGTAGCTGCCGTATTTGCGCTTCCATTCCCAGGTGCGTTCAAGAAATGCTTCACGGCCGATCTCTTCGGCTGACGTACCTTCTTCGCGCAGCAATTTTTCTACTTGCAGTTGGGTAGCGATACCGGCATGGTCAGTGCCGGGAACCCAAAGGGCCGCTTTGCCCTGCATGCGTGCGCGGCGGATCATCAGATCTTCCAGGCCGACAAACATCACATGGCCCATATGCAGTTCGCCGGTGACATTAGGCGGGGGAATAGAGATGACAAATGGTTCGGCATCGGCACGGCCGTGCTTCTGGTTTAAACCAGCCGTTTTCTTCCCACCATTGGTAGAGACGATCTTCGGTGCTTTTAAAATCGTATGCTTTAGGCATTTCACTCATAATTATGTCCTAATTCTTCAATAATTTAGGCCTGCGACTGTCGAAGGCCAATGGCTTCGACAAGCACAGCCGGCGTTTGCTCTAGAAATAAAAAAACTCTCTCATCCTCCAAGGACGAGAGAGTCTATCTCACGCGGTACCACCTTGATTCCAGTTTTACCCAGTTAATTGCAAGGCAAAAATGGCTCTCAATTTAGCGATAACGGGCTTACCCGTTCCTGCCTACTGATTATTATCAGCAGGAAAACTCCTGGGCGACTTTCAGCGGCTGTGACCTTGTATGCGCTTGCAGCCTGTGGCGCATTACTCTCTCTTGGTCAGGGAGTCGCTTACTCCTCCCAATCAAAGTCTTTTAATTTCAATTAGGCGCAAAGTATAGCATAGGAAGGATTAGGGTCAACTTGGTTAAGATTGCGTTTCGATTGGATAGGCTGAGAGGAGAATAATTAATTGTTGAATTGTGAATTGTCAATTATTAATTGGGTTGTCCCATCAGTTTTTAAGATCGAATGCAATATTTTCTGATAAGATTGGAAACTATGTAAGATCGGCAACAGTGTTTGCTCAAGATTTACAGATGTTACTTGGAGAAGAGAATGAAGAAAAGATCGATATTGATATTATTGGCATTGATGGTGGCTCTGTTGGTGGCTTGTGGTGGAGGGGAGGAAGCAGCCCCGGAGACAGTTATTGAACCGCCGCCAACGGCCGAAGCGCAGGTTGTGGCTACGGAAGCTTCTCCGCCGACCGCAGAACCGGAACCGGCTTCGCCCATGGAAACGATCGAACATGCAGCGAACCCGCAGTTGATTGATATAGTTTGGCAGTGGCAAGGACGGACTTCAAGTGCAGGGGACGAATCATTGGTCGCCGTGCCCAATCCGGAAGCTTATACGGTGACATTTACCGCTGAAGGCAGTTTTATGGCCCATGTGGACTGCAATAATATTTTCGGCGAATATGTGACGGACACATCCGGCACTATTTTCATGGTGACCGGCCCATCGACGATGGTTGCTTGTGAACCAGACTCTTTGTCCCCCGATATGCTGCAAATGTTCGGCCCCGCGCAGTCTTATGAATTCGAAGAAGATGGCCAGGTACTTGTTTTAAAGTGGGCATCTGGTGGCCCTATTGATTATTATCGTGATGCCGAAGCGGCTGAGTCTGTGGAAGAAGAGGTAATAGAAAGTGCCCAAGAGCCGATTCAGATGGATCTTCAGGATTTGGCCCAATCATTTGATTGGGCTGTGCAGCCGGCGTCCCCTCTTCCAGATGAAGAGGATGCAGTAGGGCATGGATTTCCGCCCCACGTTATCATCACTTTTGATGGTGAGTCGGTCGAAGATGTATTGGCCAATAACGGCCGTCGCATTTATCTTTTCCCCTCAGAATCTTATATTGAACTCTACAATGAGGCCGGTGATCCTATTGTTGCCGACCAATTTGAACGGCTGCTGCAAATTCTTAGAGAATCAGGCGGCCGACAGGGGCCACCGGAGAACCCAATGCCGGTGCTGCCACCACCGTTTAGCTTTATGAACCGTTGGGCTCAGTTCCGCGAACTAGTATTTGAACAGGGCCGCGGTGTGAGTTATGTTTCAGACTCGCCATACCGCCAGGATATTGGCGTATGGAGTAATGATTCTACGGGTTATTACTACCAGGGTTTAAGTGAAAATGGTCTCTTTTACATTTCCCTATTCTGGCCTGTGAGCACTTTGAGCCTGCCGAATACGGCTGCTGATGCATCGCCTGAGGTAACAGAGCGCGCTACGAATCCGGATTCAAATGCAGATTATGTGTTAGATACACAGGCAGCCTTGAATGCTTTATCCGACAACGATTGGACCCCCGATATTTCCAAATTGGATACGCTTGTGGAATCACTGAAATTTGGCGGCAGCGCGGAAGATGAGATTGCCCTGCCGGTACCTGGTGAGGGTGAAACAGCAGGCGTCGTTTTGGCGCCCGCAGGTGTGAACGTACGTTCCGGTCCGGCGGCAGGTTATCCTTCGTTGGGCGTCGCTCCCTATGGGACTTCTGGGATTATCAGCGGTGAAAGCGAAGACGGAGAATGGTTAGTCGTTGAAGTGCCGGTTTCTGAACTGACACCTGAAGGTAAGGGCTGGCTCGCCGCGGAATTTGTTGCGGTAGACGATGTTGAAGCTTTGCCAGTTGTTGTTGGGCCGACAAAGCTGGAGACTTTACAGCTTGTGACCTGGCAGTGGATCTCTTTGGCTGAACCGGCAGGATTGACGGCGGTTGAAACGCCGGAAAGTTACACGATCAAATTTAGTGAGGACGGAACGGCCGCAATAAAGGCCGATTGTAATAATGTCAGCGCTGCGTATACGGCCGATGAGGACCTTATCACTGTTGAATTGGGGATCTCAACAATGGCGGCCTGTGGAGCGGATTCTTTGGATCAACTTTTCCTGGCCAGTTTAGGTCAAGCGGCTGTCTATAGATACGAAGAAGGAGATCTTTTCCTCGACTTGGATGAAGGCGCAGGCATTATGCGCTTTAAGGTATTGGAAGAGTGAACTGTCTTAACGTGTGTTTTACTCGTGAAGGTTTGGAGCTTTTATGAACAATAGAATCATCATAACACCCTTTTTCCTGGACCAACCGCGTCCGGCCTTGAAGGATTTGGCTGAAGCCGACACACGAATCAATGAACCGGATCTGCCGGAGGGTGACGCCCAAGAACGCATGATTGCAGTGCAGCGGCCGTTGTCGGAATTGGTAAAAACGGCCGTGCACAGCGGCGAGCGTCCAGTGAGTATCGCCGGCGACTGCTGCACGACGATTGGCGTTTTGGCCGGGCTGCAAAAAGCAGGCATGAACCCAACCTTGATCTGGTTTGATGCCCATGGCGATTTTAACACCTGGGCAACGTCACCAAGCGGTTTTTTGGGCGGTATGCCTTTAGCTATGCTGCTTGGTCGAGGTGAACAGCGGATGGGTGACGGCGTTGGTCTGGAGCCGCTGCCTGAGTCAAAGGTTATTTTGACCGACGCCAGGGATCTTGATCCGCAAGAAGCGAAGGCGGTCGAGGATTCGATGGTGCTGCATCTTTCTGATGTGAGCGATCTTTTGGATATGCCGCTGCCCGCAGGACCGCTATATATCCATTTTGATGTGGATGTGATCGATGCTGCTGAAGCACCGGCTATGAGTTATCTTGCGCCGGATGGCCCTTCTGCTGATACATTGGCCAAGGTTTTCGATCACCTCGCGGCATCAGGACAGATCGCTGCGGTGTCTGTTTCTTCTTGGACTCCGGAGTTAGATGAGGACGGGCGCAGCCGAGAAGTTTCTATGGAACTTTTGGCCCATTTAATAGTTTAATTGTTAGGGACTTTAGTTGAGACACGGACGAGAACTGATAATGCTGAGGAAGAAATCTAATAGATCAGTGTAAATCAGTGGTTGTCCGTGTCCTATTAATTCATTAATCCCTTTCCCGCTGATTGCAGCTTATTTAGGAAGTTTAGCAGCATTTCTCGAGAGCCGTCTCCTTTTACTAGGAGCTCGTAGGGTAATACAGCGCCGGTCCAGCCTTCGCTTTGCCAGTAGGCGCCGTCGGGTAGTGGTGTATCTATCCAAGCAGTGGGTAATGGGTAGGCGGTCGCATAGAAATAGGGGTTGGGAGTGCCACCGTCACCTGTGGAAAAGCCGAAATTCATTTGCTCATCTGACATTTCCGGATCATCGGGGTCCTGGCCAGGAATCAAGCGGCCGGAAAACCAGTTGACGCCGATGTCGAAATGATGCGGCCAAAACTGCACGGGGCTGCTTTCACCACGAAATCCATGACGAAATTCTTTTAGAACGGCGTCGATCTGTGACAAGGCTTGCCAGTAGGTGGCTACGGCCATTTCATCGTATGTGCCCGTTGAATCGTCGGCAAAAAGATCATGGTCAATCTCAGGTTCTTCTATGCCCAACTCTGCAAGAACAGCCAAGGTTTGTTGTTTAAAGGTAAGCATTGATTGGCCAGTTAAGGGGAAGTTGCGCCTTTCGCCGTGGCTCGTTGTTATCAAGAGACGATGGTGTGTGAAATCTAACAGCAAGTCAAAGGTTTTGTTGCCTGAGCGAATTGGAGTTGTCCTTAAGCCGGTGGCTGAAACGCGCAAGCTTGCATGCCACCAATGCTTTCTTGGGGGTGTGAATACGCGGCGGATCTTGCCGACCAAGACGGCATAGCCTCTGATTGTGTCACGAGTGGCCTGCCATTCGTTTAGTGGTAGGGGTGGAAAAAAGGAACTGGACAATGTAACCTCCATTTTATGTAGAACAAGATTTTATCTTGTCCCGGTGTTTTCAATATTCTAAAATTGGCTCGGTCAGGAGTCTGGCCACAGGTTGTGATTGGGTCAAGAGACCGGCCACAGCATTGCAGCAAGGGCGAGATACCCGAATGGTTTGTACCACGATGCAATCATATCTCACAAAGCATAAGTTCAAAAAAGAGACACGCTGAAAGGTAGGAATCTTACATTAAGGCGCAATATTCGCATAGTCAAATTGAATATTGGCTTTGATTGGATACAATTACGGTATGGATAGTAATCGACTTTTTGCTGTTACCGCAGAGGGCGCATTGCCGCTGGAAATAGCGCATGATGCAGCCAGTTTCATTGATATGTTAGCTGGTTTTCCTCTGGGGGTTTATTCGGCGCTGCGGACTTTTGAGCACAATAAGTTCCTGGATTTGGATGCGCACCTGGCGCGTACGCTGCGTTCCATGAGGCTGGTTGGCATGGATTACTCTATTGATGAGGCACGATTCCGGCAGGCGCTGCACGAAGCTGTGACGGCTTATCCAGGGGAAAACGCACGCGTTCGATTTGATGTTCTCGCCGAACCGGTTATGCGGCAGGGGACGGCCGTCCAGGAATTGATCTCCGTCAGGCCGTTCATACCCGTACCAACTAATTTCTATACTGAAGGGGTGGGGGTAGATTCTTCGCCGCTGATCTATCGCTCTAATCCGCAGGCAAAAACGGCCGATTTTGCGGAACAGCGAGAGCCATTAGCTTTGGGCCAAGATCAGGTCATTATGAACGGTTGATTCTTGACGCCGAGGGCAATATCCTGGAAGGGATGATGACTAACTTTTGGGCTGTTCGGGATGGTATCGTTTATACGGCCGGGCAGGGTGTGTTGGAGGGCGTCACACGGAAAATTCTGATGTCTCTAATTCCTGAGCTGGATATCCCGCTGCGCTATCAATCTGTTCACCAGGATAATGTCGCGAGCCTGGATGAAGCGGCAATTAGCGGATCCTCAAGGGCGCTGCTGCCTGTTGTGTGTATTGATGGGCAGATTGTGGGAAACGGCTGTCCAGGACCAATCTCAAAGCGCATCTTGCTGGCTTATCAGGAATTTGTGGCGGGGGCGGTTCGAACCGCCATGGACCAAACAAGCATCCATTTATGATAACTAGAATCTCTTATACTTTTCGCAAAATCAACCAGGCCCACTATGAGCGTGGCTAGGGCCGACAAGGTTGCCATAGATACTGTGGCCGCTCAGAATGCTACAGATTCGAGCCGAATGAGCCTGGAAGGTTTTGGGGAATTGAGATTAGAAGCGAACTCGTCCCATGACCTTGCGGCTGTAAATAATGAATTGTATGTATACCGCTCTGGGCTAATACAGGGTGTACCCGGCCGTGATCACCTGGTCTACGAGGTTGAAGTAGCAAACTCGGATGTCTCAATTCGCGAGTTTGTTTATGTCGATGCCCATACAGGCGCGGTCGTCGATCAGATCACGGGTATATACCATGGCCTGGATCGCGAGGTCTCTGAAACAACCCTTGCCAACGTAGTTTGGACTGAAGGTGATCCCGAACCTATCACCAGCGGCACATCCCAACAGAACATAGATTGGAATAATGAAATTGATGGTGCGAAGGAGACGTACAACCTCTTTGGCAGCATGGGAGGCTGGGATT
Organism: uncultured Chloroflexia bacterium; assembly: GCA_963736615.1. Taxonomy (GTDB): domain Bacteria; phylum Chloroflexota; class Anaerolineae; order Promineifilales; family Promineifilaceae; genus JAACFF01. The sequence continues at coordinate 348,157 of CAVTPP010000006.1, forward strand.
CCTACGACAATGCCGGTGCTACAATGCGGACGGTCAATAATGATCCGGGAATTAGCTGCCCGAATGCAAATTGGAATGGCTTATCGACCAATTACTGCACCGACGTAACTGGTGACGATACCGTGGCTCACGAATGGGGTCATGCTTATACTGATTATACAAACAATCTGGTTTATGCCTGGCAGTCTGGCGCGCTCAATCAATCTTACTCAGATATCTGGGGAGATACTGTTGACTTATTGAACGGGCGTGGAATAGATTCGCCCGATGTCGTTCGTCCCGCAGATACTTGTTCATCAAATGTTGCCGGCGCGAACTTCCCTGGCAATCCCACGATTGATACTGTACGCTGGCTTTCTGGGGAAGACGACCCCGCCTTCTTTGGCACTCCCGCCGGCAGTGGAAATGCCATTCGCGACATGTGGGATCCCACATGCTTCGGCGATCCGGGAAAGGTCTCTGATAGTGAATACTGGTGTACATCCGGAGACGGTGGTGGTGTACATACAAACTCCGGAGTGCCTAACCGTGCCTTCGCCTTATTGGTTGATGGGGACACCAGTGTGGGTGTCAACGGAATAGGCCTTACTAAAGCAGCCCACATCCACTGGGGCGCGCAGACGATGCTTACACCGGCCAGTAATTTTGTTGCCCATGCTGACGCCCTAGAAGCATCTTGTTCAGCCTTAATCGGAGTTGATCTTCCGGCAATAAGCACGAGTGATCCCAACCCTGGCCTATCCGGTGAGGTTATCTCGGCTGCTGACTGTCAGGAAGTCTCTGACGCCATTGCTGCGACTGAACTCCGCACCGAACCCACCCAGTGTGGCTTCGAACCTGCATTTGGTGATGCCCCAGCTTTTTGCGAGGGGCAGGGTAACGGCACTGTTTTGTCTATCGAATCCCAGGATTGGGAAAGCGGCATTGGCTCGTGGACATTCGATACACATGATATTGCAAATCCAGATTCATTTGATAATCCGGATTGGACAATTATTTCCAGCTTGCCCTCGAGCCGACCCGGCGATGCGATGTATGTAGAAGACAGCATCAACCGCGGCGCCTGTACACCCGATAATACGGTTGCCGGCGCATTGAACCTCGATAGCCCAATCATCACGCTTCCGGCAACGGCTGATGTACCGAGAGTTGCCATCGATCATTATGTTGCAACCGAAGCAGGTTGGGATGGTGGTAATCTCAAGATTAGTGTGAATGGCGGCGACTGGCAGGTTGTGCCAGATTCGGCCTATCTAGTGAATGGCTACTTTGCTCCTGGCGCCATCAACGGCGGTGGCAACGATAACCCATTGGCTGGTGAAGAAGGCTGGACCGGTGGCGGGGAAGGATCTTCTCACCTCGGGTTGGGGCCAATCGCAGGTAAATCTTTTAGGTATTGCCGCTCCTGGCGACGATATCCAGCTCCGATTTGATATGGGTTTGGATGGCTGTTTTGGTGTGGATGGCTGGTATGTAGACGAAGTTGAGGTCTATTCTTGTGAAGATGAGAGCCCATACGATTCTTGTGGGAACGGCGTTCTCGATTCCATTGAGAGTTGCGACGATGGCAATACCGCTAACGGCGATGGCTGTTCTGACATATGTCAGATTGAAGATGGTTGGACTTGTGAAGATCCAACCGAGCCTAATCCTGATGGGACAAATGTCGTTGGTGACTGGAGTTTTGAAGATGGTTTAGGAACAGCAGATTGGACGCCATTTTCAAGCTTTTACTGGAATCGCAGGATTCCCACTATGTGGTCCAGGAAATGGCTGTCCAGCCTCTTCTCTTGCCAACACGGGCAACTGGCTTGTTTGGGTCGGCGGTCTTAGCGCGGGTGTGACAAGCAGCGTTGAACAAAGTGTCATAATTCCATCCACAGCAACGGATTTGACTGTACAGACACTGCGCGGCCTTTGTGATGATGCCGGTGATACCTTGCATGTCAGCATTGATGGCAATGACATCGGGACGGTCGTCTGTGATGGCGAGGATGGCAACTTCGTTGAGCAGACGTTCTCTGTGGCCGGCTATAACGATGATGCTGCCCACAGCCTATTGCTTGGCGGTACGGTAGGCGGTACGAATGGTTCCCACACCAACTTCTTTGTCGACGATGTCAGCATCAGTGACAATGTAGAGACTCCTGGAAGCCCAAGTGTTTGCACACCTGTGATTGAAGACGTGGCTTGCAATATCGGTACGGTTGATTTCACTAATGGCATACCCGGGCCCTGGACAGTTGTCGACAACTCTGGTTCCGGCTTAGTCTGGAGCAACATTACAGGGGCTGGTGAATCAGGTAACTATACTGGTGGTGATGGTGATGCGGCTACGGTTTCTAGTGACGTATACGGCCCGGCCGACTTCGACACCGATCTGCGCAGTAATGTGTTCAGCCTGCCAAATGTCTCAACGGCCGATCTCACCCTCGATTACCTGGCCAATTACCAGAACTTCGCCGCCTTTGACTTCCTAGATCTGGATATTAGTGAAGACGACGGTGCTACCTGGACCACTCTCTTGAGTTGGAACGAGGATCATGGCGGATTCAGGAGTACACCGGGCGAAGCAGTAAATATCGATCTAAGCCCTTACTACGGTCAGAGCGATTTGCAGCTTCGTTGGCGCTACTATGATCCAACAACCTTTGACTGGGATTGGTACGCACAGATCGACAATGTTAAGTTAGGGTGTACTTTTACGGCAGATATAGACATAAAGCCTGGAAGCTCATCAAATCCGATCAACTTGAAAAGCAAAGGCGTAATTCCAGTGGCAATCCTCACAACCGATGATTTCGATGCCACAACTGTTGACCCATTGTCAGTAGAGTTTGGTCCGGCTGGCGCTACAGAGAGCCATGGTAAAGGACATATTGAAGATGTGGACGGGGATGGAGATGATGACCTGCTGCTGCATTTCAATACGCAAGAGACGGGCATCCAATGTGATGACACATCTGCATCACTCACTGGGTTGACTTATGAAGGTCTCCTGATATCCGGTACAGATTCGATAACCATTACCAAGTGTCCGTAGGTTTTTGAATCCTTCATTCGAAAGCTTGATGAATTACCTAGGTTTCTAGGTTAAGTTAAAGAGCAAGCGGTGTTAGAGCCGCTTGCTCTTTACTTTTGTGCCTTGGCGGCATGAGCAGCGGTGAAGTCTTCGTTCAATAAAGCAGTAGAAGATTAATAAATCGGCAAGCGGTCGTTCGGTCGCTTGCTCTTTTTTTTTTGCCTACAAATATAGTCCAGTGGCAGATGTATAGAAAAAGGTTCTATTTTGTGAAGTTCTTAAAAGTCTGGAATAGATTCGCGGTCACGGCCGTGTTGCTCTGTTTTATGATTGTGGCCGGCTGCACACCATCCACTACTCTAGAGGATGAGGCGATCGATCCCCAATCGAGACAATTACGAGATTGCCAACTGGAACGGCCACTAAATTGCCTGTTCCAGCGAGCAAGACGCCGGCCGTATCTGAAGCGGCGACGAGCACACCGGCTGCAACTGCCACTAAAGATAATCCGAAGGCAACAGCAACTGATTTACCCACGGAAACGGCGCTGCCTGCGGCCGGTCAAGATGCTTCTTCCACCCTTGATAGTGAAGATACAAACGAGGAGATTGTGATTGTTTACAAGCGCAGCGGCGGTTATGCGGGACTTGACGAGGAGTTCACTATTTATGCAAACGGCCATATCACAGCGAAAGACGGCCGTGAATGGTGGGTTGAACCTGCGGCGGTTGAGCAATTGCAAAAGGAGTTTGAATCGCTAGGATTCTTTGATCTGGCTCCGAATTATGTTCCCAAGAACCCCTGCTGTGATCTCTTCTCCTACGAGTTGAGTGTGAATTCCGGCGATCATAATGCAAAGGTTTCGACAGTCGATGGCGCGCCAGGCGCGCCAGATCAGTTGTGGCAGATGCTCGATTTGGTGCAGAATTTCTTGAATCAGGCTGTTTCCGGATAGCAATCGCCCGAAAGGGTTGATTTTTTGAAAAAATCGTTTAAAATGGTCTTATAACTTTTAGGCCAGGGAAAAGCTACGCATTTGACCTGTTGTTAATTGCTTATCACATATCGCTAATTCAATATAAAATCTCGTAAGAACATCGCAGCCTCCAACCAGACGTTTATGAGAATATAGAGGAAATTTCCAACTATATTATTATGGTGTTTGGCTAACAATCCACCACATCATCGATAACACCAAAAGAAAATAAATTATTATTGCCTCGGCAATATCAGACTTGATACCAGTTCGTATTGTTTTGCAACTATTGCAGATTTGCCAGATAGAAAGGAGGCAAGATTGAGTTAAAGTAAGGGCGATAGATTAAGGATTCTCTTGAGTAGCGGGATCAGCGCTATCTCAGAGTCTAACCATGGCACTGACTCCGGCAGTAGTGAAGGTCATGGTAAATCCTCTATCGCAGGCTAGCCGACAGCTATTAAAAGCAGTGATCGCTGCAAAATGTGGCTCCCTTACTTTAATTCAATCTTGCTTCTTTTTTAGACATGAATTGCTTTTATTGCTAATTGCGTTAGAGGTAAACAGAGAAACGCCTTTATAAAAATTTAATATTCCTTGGACATCCTGGACGGGTGGGATCAGCATAAGTCCGGGACTACCTCACAATGCTGACTCCGGCAGCTTTGAGGCATGACTTCCATGTTCATTTATGGTTTCTAAGCCGTCAATCGTTGCACCTGTCGATTGACGGCTTTTCTTTTTTCTGGTTTTTTTGTTTTCATCAAGTGCCATTGTCTTTGACTACTAACAACAATCAAGATTTCTAGTAAATAACCCAAGTTGCCACTAACAATATTTCGCAACGAATTTCCACAAATTAGCTCGAATTTTTAAACATTTTCGTGAAAATTCGGGTCAATTCGTTGCAAAGATACAAAACCAATCCATAGGTAGCAACTTGAGTTAAATATGAAAGTTTAGATTTATTTGGGGAGAACCTTGGAGGTTAAAATGTTTAATACAAGCCGCAATCGAATGTCAACCATCGCGATTTTCTTGGCATTTATTATTGTCTTCCTATCTTTACAGTTGGGTTCCACGGCCGCTGCTCAGAGCGAGGTCGCGGTTGTCAGATATGTCAGATCTTTTGATCGTGACGATGTGGGAGAATTGAATCCTGTCGGCTTAGCGTTTCTTTCCGAGAGCAATGAATTTCTTGTTTTAGAGCCAGGCGGAGTAACTGGTTTGCAGACCTCAAACTCAAAATTTGTCAGGATTGGTCCTGGTGAGAATCGGTTTGGTTCAGCAGGCACTGCCAGGGATATCGAAGACCAGATCAACATCGTTTATGATGAGGGTAGCAGGCGATTGCTTTATCTGAATTCAGCAGGAAGCTTGCAAGAAATGTATGTTGACGTACAGGGCGACCTACAGCTAAATACACAGAATCGTCAAAATAACAATAATCTCGGAATACACAATCCGCAAGGGCTGGCGGTGGATCCAAGTAATGGTGACCTATTTATCCTTGATGGTGATGGGCCCAGACTTCTGCACGTCAGGCAGAATGCCGGGAGAGGTTTGGGGACAGCCGTTGTCAGAGAAGCAGCACTGGACACGGCCGATTTTGCCGGTTCGCGAGGGCTGGCATTTGACCCGACCAGCGGCCATCTGCATATCATGAATTCTGAGCAGAAAAGATTATTTGAGGTTACCGTGGATGGGCGGGTTGTGGCCAGCCGAGATTTGACGGTCTTTGGTTTGGGGGAAACACATGGTATGGTGTTTGCACCCAGCGGTGACCGTACTGATGATCCATCCCAAATGAGTTTGTATATCGCCGACAGTGGCCAAACGCTCTTGACCGGTCCAGCCAAAATTGAAGGTATTGACCAGCAAAAGAAAGGTAAGATTGTTGAGTTATCTCTCGTTCCAACTATTTTACCAGCAGCGCCCAGCTTCGCGTCCGGGGTTGTTCAAACTATCAATACTTCACAATGGTCTCCACCTAGTCCCGATGCCGCGGGCATCACCTATATTGCGTCTACAGATTCGCTGTTGATCACAGACTCTGAGGTAAACGAAATGCCGCTCTACCAGGGTCGTAATGTATTTAAGTCATCGCTTTCAGGCGGTTTGCTGGAGACATTTGACACGACATCTTTCTCAGATGAGCCGACCGGGGTCTCTTTAAACAGCGCTGACGGAAATCTTTTCTTTTCCGATGATACCCATCCTGGTTCGATTTATGAACTGAATCCGGGATCTGATGGGATTTACTTTAACTCAAATGACATTATCAATTCATTTAGAACGATTGATTTTGATAGTTATGATCCGGAAGGTGTAACTCACAGCGGAGGATCAAATATTCTCTTTATAGTAGATGGTGTAAATTCAGAAGTGTACCAGGTTACGCCGGGTGCTAACGGCATATTCGATGGTGTGCTGCCTCCGGGTGATGATCAAGTGACGAGTTTCGATACTGGGAGCTTGGGGCTTCTCTGATCCGGAGGGCATAACGTTTAATCCCTCCAGCGGCAATCTGTATGTGATTGGCAAGCCCATTGATACACTTTTTGAGCTTACGACATCCGGGACTCTTGTCCAGACAATTGATATATCGGCAGCTAATGTTTTCAAGCCGGCGGGTCTTACCCTTGCCCCGAGCAGCTATAGTGCCGCCGCAGAGAGTCTTTACATTGTTGATCGCGGTGTTGATAATGACACCGATCCAAATGAAAATGATGGCAAAATATTTGAGGTGACCTTACCCGCCAATGGATCTGTACCCCCTGTGGCCATCAGCGATAACGTTAATGGCATTGAAGGCAGTGCCGCGACTATAAATGTGGCCGGCAATGACAGTGATCCGAACGGCAACCTGAACCTGAACTCGGCCAACAGTAGTTGTTCCTATGGGTCTGCTGGATGCCAGGATGCAGCTAATGGTCTGCTGAGCGACAACGGAGATGGCACTATTACTTACACGCCAGATCCGGGGTTTACCGGTAGTGACAGCTTTGTCTATGAGATTTGTGATACGGATCTGCAGTGCAGTACGGCCGTGGTGAATATCACCGTTTATGAGAAGCCGTTTTTCGAAACTATCTATGTCAGTTTTTCAGGTTCTGGTTCAGTAGGCGGGGTCACTTATGCCAATGATGACGTTCTGGCTTTTGACAGCAGCAGTGCGACCTGGTCAATGTATTTCGATGGGTCTGATGTAGGGGTGACTACAAGTGCAACTGCCCAGGATATTGATGCCGTATACGTTAACGCTGATGGCACTATCTTGTTTAGCGTAGCAGTCGATGGAATATTACCTGATGTAGGCATAATCGATGATTCTGACATTATTCGCTTTATTCCTACCACAACAGGTGATAATACAGCCGGTACATTTGAATTGTATCTCGATGGCTCGGATGTTGAATTAACGACTGCCGGTGAGGATATTGACGCGTTTGGTTTTGCAGCGGATGGACGATTAATCATCAGCACGAGAGGGCCGCTTTCTGTTACTGGTGGTTCCGCCGCTGATACGGATCTTGTTGCATTCAGCCCTGCTTCGTTGGGCGCTGACAGCAGCGGAACGTGGGCATTATATTTTGATGGTTCTGATGTAGACCTGACAAATTACAGCGATGAAGATGTAAATGGTAGCTGGATTGACCAAGACGGCAATATTTACCTGACAGTGCGAGGTCCATTCGATCTCCCCGAAATGAGTGGTGATGGTGCTGACATCTTTAGCTGTGTGCCGGTATCGATAGGCACCAACACGAGCTGTACCTTCATCCCATTTTTGGATGGGTCGGCCAATGGCCTTGCGGGTGAGATTATTAATGCCTTCTCATTTGCAGAGGCCTCCAACCAAGCGCCAATTGTAAATGCGGGGGCAGACCAGACAATAATTGAGGACAAGGAGATAACCTTCGACTTCGGCAACATTCACTGATGCCAACGACCAGGATACGCACACAGCAATTATTGATTGGGGAGATGGAACCAGTGAACCAGGTTCTATGATCTCAAGGCATAGGCAGCGGCCATTGTGTCAAGCAGTCATGTATACGGCGATCCAGGTGTTTATATTGTGACCGTAACCGTCACGGATAATGATGGGGAAAGCCATAGTGATTCATTGACGCTCTTCGCAGTTCACGGCTTCTTAGGTTACTGTGGTTATGCAGAAACAAAGAATGTGAAAGTTGAAGATAGGGCGGTTGTTGGGTGCAGCGTTGGCGGATTTGAAAAGACGGAAATTAGGACAGAGGCGTTCGTCGATGGCGATGTCATCAGCTTTGAAGAGGAAGTCAAAGTCGAAGATTTTGTTCAGATCTCTGGTAGCATTATTGCCAAGAAGGACGTGGAAGTCTCTGACAATTCGACCGTTGGGTTGAATGTAGAATCCCTAGAGGACGTCTTGCTTAAAAAGAATGTCACAGTAGGCGGTGATGTTTCGGCCAGTCGCGTTGTTAAATTGGAATCAGGCGCTTCGGTTGCAGGAACAATTACGGAAAATGCAAATGTAATACTGCTGCCGAAACCAACCGAGCTTTCGGTATCGGTTTCAGCTGGCAGTGCTGATGTGAAAGTCGACCAAAACATAACTATAATCTTGCCTCCTGGTAATTATGGCAAACTTAAAATTGAGGAAGGTGGTACTTTAATCTTAAGCGCTGGACAGTACAATTTTAAAGAGATAGAAACTAGGAAGGAGGCTAACATTAGTATTGATTTATCGACAGCACCGAACAATATCATCATTGGTGTCAACGGCAAAGTTGTAATGGATGATCGAACGCAAATGAATGTTTTGGGTGGCGGCAATGCGGTAGATATTATGTTCGTTATCACTGGTGATTCGATAGAGCTTCGGAAAGAAGGCAGCTATTTGGGGACATTTATCGCACCATGGGCAGATATTAAAATGGAAGAGAAAGGGACGCTTGAGGGCATGCTTTATGGACAGAAAGTGGAACTCAAAAAAGAGATCATAATGACCGGCGCACCGGCGATAGATCTCTTCGCCGATTACTTTATCAAGCCATAATTAGAAGGCAAAAGTGATTATGTTTCAGTAGGGTTTGATACTTAGATGGTTTGTCGTAAATAGCCGGCGAGCCCCTATGATATTTACATGGCTCACGACGAACTGGCACAATATAGGAGCTGGTGAGAATAGACCCATTGGTATCTGCTTAGTGCAATAGGCACATGCAAACCAATGGGTCTTCTTTTATCGCATGGGCCTAGCTAAACTAGCTCAGGAAGCAGAGTTTTTGCCAAAAATAAATGTGTTCGACACCCGCCTCAAATCAAAATTGAAAATGAAGTATAAATTTGACAAAAGCGCCTCTAATTCTGTATGATATTATAGATATTTCACAGTAGCTAGGGAATTCGATAAGTTTTGTTGCAGGCGTACCGAAAATTCTTACTCTACTCTTGTCCAACGCCTTTTTCCCTAATGTATTCTACGGCAAGTTTTTTTAACGAACTGAATATTTTTGATGAGGAGGTGCCTATTTATCATTGTAGAAATGTAGTTAATATTGGTGTGCTTGTCTGTTTCTTAGATATTGTAAAAATTCAGGTGATGTAACAGTCACCAATAAGTTTTGAGGATATTTTTATGAGGAAAACAGTTTCCAGTCAATTATTTTCTAAAGGGTGGCAGCTTATAGCTGCTCTGGCCTTGCTAATCGTCTTGGCGCTGACTCTTAGTCAGGTGAATTCCGCTGCCGGCCAGCCGGCACCTACTGAATCGGGTGGTATTGATCGGCTTGTTGCCGATACAAACGGCGCGGTTGAAATTAGTTTAAACAGTGCTACCGGGGTGGCCAGCTTTGTGCGCATGCCACATGATGCGGCCCTTTCAACAAGCAGTAATGGTTCTGCTTCTGAGGCGGCCGGTGCATTTTTCCAACACTACGGTGACGCGTTTGGCATTAAAGATGCCGGCAGCGAACTCGTTTTGGCGAACAGTGACGCCAATCAACTGGTTGGTGGTGTGCAGTTAACTTACCAACAGGTGTATGAAGAAGTGCCGGTATTCGCGGCCGTTTTGAAGGCGCGTTTATCTGCTCAAAATCAGGTAACGAGCGTCAATGGCACCTTTGTGCCCAATATTAAGTTGAACTCAACCACGCCCACTTTGAGTGCGGGCGAGGCTGGGCAAATTGCCGTAAATACGGTGGCTTCTCAGAGCGCCGGGGCTTCAAGCCGGCTGAGTTTGGATGGCTTTGGCAATTTGGATATGGATGCCAACGCTTCTCATGATCTCGCAGCGGTCAATAGCCTGTTGTATGTCTTCCGCACCGGTCTTGTTCAAGGCGTAGCGGGGCGCGATCACCTGGTTTACGAGGTGGAAGTTACCAATTCGGATATTTCTACGCGCGAATTCGTTTATGTTGATGCCCATACTGGGGCTGTCGTCGATCAGATCACGGGTATCTTCCATGGTTTGGATCGTGAAGTCTCCGAGGAATCCTCTGGCCAATGTTGTTTGGGATGAAAGTAATGGCGATCCTGATCCGATCCCAGCGGGATGGGCAGGGGGAACAGCCCAACAAGTTACCGATTGGAATAATGAAATCGACGGTGCAAAAGAAACCTATAATTTGTTTGCCAGTATGGCCGGCCGGGATTCATATGATGGTGCCGGGGCGACGATGCGTACGGTCAATAATGATCCAGGCATTAGCTGCCCTAACGCCAACTGGAACGGCACGTCGACTAACTACTGCTCCGACGTGACCGGTGACGACACCGTCGCCCATGAGTGGGGCCATGCTTACACGGAATATACCAACAATTTGATCTACCAATGGCAGTCAGGCGCTCTTAACGAATCTTACTCCGACATTTGGGGTGAGGCGGTAGACTTCTTGAATGGCCGTGGCTCAGATGCCCCTGGCGGTCTGCGAACGGCTGGAAGCTGTTCAACTCTTGGAGCGGGCGCGCCCAGCGTTGATAACTCTTATCGCTGGCTGTCCGGTGAGGACGATCCGGCCTTTGGCGGCGCCATTCGCGATCTGTGGAACCCAACTTGTTATAATGATCCAGGAAAGGTCACGGATACAGAATATTGGTGTGCGACCGATGATGGCGGTGGTGTGCACACGAACTCCGGTGTGCCTAACCATGCTTTTGCATTGATGACCGATGGCGGCACGTATAATGGTGTGACTGTAACCGGCCTTGGACTGACAAAGGCTTCGCATATCCATTGGGGTGCGCAGACGATGCTCACGCCAGCCAGTAACTTCATCGATCATGCTGATGCCTTAGAAGCATCTTGTACGGCCCTGATCGGGATCAACCTGCCAGCTCTGAGCACGAGCAGTGGCAGCGCCGGTCCTTCCGGAGAAATCATCTCTGCCGCAGATTGTACTGAGGTAGCCGATGCTATCGCAGCCACGGAACTGCGTACCGAACCGACACAATGTGACTTTGGGCCTCTGCTTGATCCTAATGCGCCAGCTTTTGTGAAGGTCAAGGCTCTGTACAAAGTATCGCTTCCGAAGATTGGGAAGGCGGATCACTACCTGCCGGTTGGAGCGTTGGCACGCACAGTGTTGCCAATCCACCGACGTTTGACACGCCAGATTGGGCGGTGGTTGGCAGTTTGCCTGCCGGCGCGAATGGTACTTATGCCGCTATGGTAGAAGACCTAATTATCGGTGATTGTGCTGCTGATGATGAATCAGGTGCTCTTTATCTGGACAGCCCCGCTTTTGTGGTTCCGGCAGGTGCTATTCCGCACGTGGCCTTTGACCATTGGGTGGCGACCGAGTTTGGCTGGGATGGCGGGAATCTTAAGGTCAGTGTTAATGGCGGGGCCTGGACCCTGGTTCCACCAAGCCAATTCGAATTCAATGTCTACAATGATTCGCTAAACAGCGTTGGTGCGGGTAATACGAATCCCCTTGAAGGGCAACCGGCATTTACCGGTACCGATGGTGGCTCCGTTGGCGGCAGTTGGGGACAATCTCAGGTCAACCTAATTGGTATGGCTCTCCCTGGCGATTCGGTAAAACTGCGCTTTGACTTCGGCATTGATGGCTGTAACGGCGTTGTGGGCTGGTATGTGGACGACATCGAAGTTTACTCCTGTTCCGAAGAACTGCCTCCAGTCTGTGGTGACGGCATCTTGGATCTTGGCGAGAGCTGCGATGACGGCAATACGGCCAATGGTGATGGCTGTTCAGACGTATGCCAGGTTGAAAATGGCTGGACATGTGAAGATCCCACGCCACCATCCGACGGTAAAAATGTCATCGATGATGGTAGTTTTGAAGCCGGCGCCTTTGGCGGCATCTGGGATGAATACTCGCTAAACTTTGGTTCCCCCTTATGTGACGTAGGCAGCTGCGGTACTGGTGGTGGCACTGGTCCTTCCGATGGGGATTGGTGGGCCTGGTTCGGTGGCATACCTGCCGCAGAAGAGGGTTCTGTCTCCCAGGATGTGACCATTCCAACGACTTCTACCGATTTGACTTTTGACCTTGAGCTACCAGTCTGTGACAGCGCTGACGACTACTTGGAACTGTGGGTTGACGGCAATCTGGAGTTCTCCATCGACGGCGGTAGTTCTGCTTGCGGTACAGTAGGCTACGAAACTCAAACCGTTGATCTGAGCAGCTATGCTGACGGCGCGTCACACACGATAGAATTCTACTCTGAAATCTTTGCCACGAATGCGGGTGGTTCAAACTTCTTTGTAGACGATGTTTACCTCAGCGACAACACGGACACTGAAGGAAGCGCCAGCGTATGCACAAGGCCAACCAAAATGTATTTGCCTGCGATCCGGTCTTACGCATCATCGGTTCCGGACTTGCCTTTGTTGAATGGGGATTTCGAATTAGGAGCTGTCGATTGGGATGAATATAGTTCCCATGGATGGGATCTTATCTTCCCAAGCAGCGTGCTCCCTATTGCTCCTAAAAACGGCGATTGGGCGACCTGGCTTGGTGGGGGTGATGATGAGGTGTCTTACATAGAGCAAACCGTTAAGGTACCCGAAGGTGCTCCCTACTTGACCTATTGGCACTATATCGATTCGATTGATTTCGAATGTGGTTGGGATTTCGGCGGTGTCGGCGTCGGTGGTAATTGGTTCTATCAATACGATTTGTGTGAATCGGAAAATACCAGTGACTGGGAAAAAGTTGTGGTTGATATGTCGATATATGAAGGGCTGTTAGATCGACCTCGATTTTGTTACCACTACTGATGATTTCCCAGGCTCATACAGCAGCTTATACGTTGATGTGATTACATTCGAAGCGACGGACACGTCACTCTCAGGGGCTGTGCAACCGAACTTTGCTGGTTCACAATCCGGTTTCAGTGCCGCGAGCGGGCAGGAACGGTCGTCTCAAGCGATGCCTGATCGGGATACACCACGTAAAAGTCATTAGCAGCCTCCTGGCTAATGGCCAATTGAACGTATCTCTTCCTAAATTCTAGGAGGAGTAACAAGAACAGATCTCCTTTCGTAGGTTTTGTGTAACGAACACAAACGAAAGGAGGTCTGTTCGGTTTAATTCACTTTGTCCATATGGGGGTAGTTCATAAGTAACGGTGCGGTCTGGTTTAGATATTAATAATAATAGATTTTCAAAATACTTGACATGCTTGATCGCCAAAGTTTATACTGCTCAAACAGGTTTGGTCTTGGTACATTGTTGTGTTGGCTTCGATATATATTAGAGAGGTTAAGCAGGGCATCAGCGAGCTATCCGGCAAGTTGTCCGATTAAAGCAGCTAGGAAGGAAAAGGCGTATTATACGGTAAAATTATTCCTACCTGCAGGCCATATTTAGATCTAAAACGTTCGTATTGGAACTTATATAAGTTAGTCGTATTGTCAATTGGAATCCAATGGGTGTTGCGTTGTCCTGCGCCTAGGAATTGGGAACTAAGTCAAGTCCAACTAACCGTGTTACCCCTATCAATCTTGATTCAGACCAAGATCGATGGCGCGCGATTGTTGAACTCATTGACGCGCATCAATACACACAAGTAATTAATCAAATCAAAAAAGCGGAGATATCTTTTCGAGAGAGCAAAGATGTCGCTGTGAGTAATATACTGGCGGCCGCTGAGCAACTTTGTTTAATCTGCCAACAGGTTCATGCAGAAAAGGCTCGATTTGATCAGGCCTCTGCTTTAGCAAGAAATAGAGAGCGTGAGCTGCGCCGGCAACTTAGATCGACTATTGATGTGGTCAGAAGATATCCTGCAGTTCAAAGGTCGGAGCAGGTGGAAGGTGAACCGGTCCCGCCGACGACCGAAATTGAGATTCAACCGAGTCTGCAACAACGATTGGGGGATTGGTTTGCAAGCCTTAAAAAGCGCCGGGGAGAAGAACATATTGAATCAGAGCTGCCCATTGAATCCGTCGATGATGTGAGCAGTCCCACTGACGATCCAGAGCAGGATGTCGAGACAGGTATAGGATTGGCAGAGGTCACCCTTGAAGCTACAGATCGTGCATTATTGCAAGATGTTCATGAGCTGCTGCTGGCCACCAGCCAATCGCTCCCCACAGTTTCGTCAGTTGAGATAGAAGAAGGGGCGGAGGAGCTGTCGCTACCACAGACGCTATCTCAAGAAACGGCAATCTCGCAGCTGGAATTGTCGCCGCAAGAAGCCCAGATTTTAGCAATGGAGACAGCACATCTGACCCCTGGTATCGAACAAGGGCAGATAAGGCCCGACGTACCATTTCTTATGGTCTATACTTTAGGATCTTTTCGGGTCATTCAGAATGACCAGCCCATTGCCGAATGGTATGGCAGCAAAGGTAAATCGATTTTTAAGTATATGATTTCTCGACGTGAGCAAGCCGTTGCTAAGGAAGTATTGATGGATATCTTTTGGGCCAGGGCTGATCCCGATGCGGCACGTAACAATCTAAATGTGGCTATCTACAGCTTGCGCAAAGCATTGCGAAATACCCACGTTGAATTCTCGCATGTATTGTTTCAAGAGGATCGCTATCTGCTTAATCCTGCGATGGTGATTTGGTTGGATTTTAATGCTTTTTCAGAGTTATTTCAGGAAGCGGGAAAGATTGAGCGCAGCGGCCAGACTGAAAAAGCTATGCAGCTTTATCAAACAGCTGAGCTCTTGTATCAGGGAGAATTCTTGGCCGAAGACCGGTATGAAGATTGGCTGATCCCGCAAAGAGAAGATTTGCGAGACAAGTATATGACCTTGTTGAACCGATTAAGTCGATACTATTATGCTGCAGATGCCTTCGGCATATGTGTCAATTACTGCCGGCAGATGTTGATTGCAGATTCTTGCCATGAAGCAGCCCACCGGCAGTTAATGCGCTGCTACTATCGACAAGGCCAGATCTTTTTAGCTATGCGCCAATACCATCAATGCGTTGAGGCATTAAGGAATGAGCTTGATATGGCCCCTGCGGAGGAGACGAAGCAGCTTCTGGAAAAGATTCAACATAATGAGCCGGTTTAGGTTCAGAATTGATTTTGAAGCTGACGTTAAGTTATCTGGATGAAGGAGATTTGGCGGTAATCAATTATTTGACGGCCGTTTTGGATTGCAACAAAGGCTGATAGGTCATATGCACCACGGTCGAGTGAGATGTCAGTTACGGGAGCACTGTAGGATGCTGATTGCTCAGAGAATTGAGCGGTCTGCGAATCCCCTAAATGAAACTTTGAACCTGAATCCCGATCTTGAGCGAATAATTGAACGTAGTAGGTTACGCCCAGATTGGCAATTTCTGATTTTGATTCTTCTGAAAGTTCGAAGTCAACTACGAGGGCGAATTCCTCACTGCTGTTCAAGATGCTTGATAAGGATTGGCCGGGCAGGATGCGTCCCAGTGGTTCGGCCGTATTTTGGGGTTGGTATACCTGCATCTGCGTAATGGCCAGATTGACAAAGGGTATGTCTGCAGGAGGTTCTGGAGCGGGGTCTTGGCCGGCAGGTTGGTCTGTGTCCTGAGGAGCAGAGGATGGTTTAACTGCTCCCTCTGGCTGATCTTTTTCTGTCTCCTCTAATTGGATATCTCCTACTGGGGGGATGAGACTTCCTTCTTCAATCTTTCGATTCAGATTTTGCATGACCTCGGTGCGCATTCTGAGAAGCTCATCCTCCAAACCTTCCTGAGCCTGAGCCTTTTCATCATCCAACTCCTGTTCCAATCCTTTTATGGCGTCCGAGCGTATGTCAGCTAACTCTTTGTCTAGGGCACTTTGGGCTTTGGCCCGTTCATCCTCTAGCTGTATTTCCAATTCTTTTTCAGCGGCCGAACGTTTGCCGGCTAAATCTTTCTCTAAGTCACCTTTGGCTTTGGCTTGTTCCTCTTTTAGCTGCTTATTCAACTCTTTTGTCGCTGCTGCTCTTTTATCATTTAACTCTTTGTCTAGGGCACTATTGGCTTTGGCCCGTTCACCCTCAAGCTGTTTTTCCAATTCTTTTTCGGCGGCAGAACGTATGCCGGCTAAATCTTTTTTAAGGCGCTTTGGGCTTTGGTCCGTTCATCTTTTAGCTGCTGATCCAATTCTTTTTCGGCGGCCGTTCGTTTGTCGGCCAGCTCTTTTTGTAAAGAACTTTTGGCTTTCATCGTTCCTCATCAAGCTCGTGATCCAACTCTTTTTCAGTGGTAGAACGTTTTTCAGCCAAATCTTTCTCTAAAGCACTTTTGGCCTGCGCGCGGACATTATTGAGCTGTTGGTCTAACTCTTTTGTTGATGTCATACGCATTTCGGCTACTTCTTTCTCCAACGCCTCCAGGGCTTCTGCTCGTTTGGCCGCGATTTCCTGTTCCAGCTCCTCTTGAACCTTGACGCGGCTCTTTTCGATGAGCTGTTTAAGCCCTGCCGGCGCCATTTCCCCAATTTTTATTTGCTCCAACATCCATTGGCATGGTTCGGCAACAACAAATTCTTCCCATCTATGACGGTTGTCAGTTTCATCTTGATTGGCGTTGATGCGGACTTGTAATTGTTCAGCTTTTCCATTCCCCTTGTGTTCTAAGAATTCATATTCGACGACAAAAGTCCCTACAGTTTTCCACTGGTCGGGAGCGGTTGGCGGATTTGATATTTCACTAATTTTCTTTTTTTCGGCGGGTTTGGTGGGTGATTGAGCGGTCGTTACCAGCTCATTAGCCTGGCTGATCCAATCATCTAAATCCCCTTCTGAAGGTGCCGGCTCACCTTTGGCGGCCAGCGCAGATATTATTTCAGGAGTTGTTTTTCCAGAGAGGTCTTTTACCGTTTGTACATTGATCGACGCCAACCGTTTTTGCCAAACCGGACCAATGCCGGATATTTGTGTTAAATCATCGCGCGGCTTCTCATTCATGGGGGGATCTCCTGGCCCCGGCGGCAGTGTGAATTACCGGCGGGGCCAATGAACTAAGGATGGTCAAAGATCCTTACATTATTAATCGTGAGCAGGTGATTTGTGAACTCCAACACATGGTCCCTTGCAAACACAGCTGATATGGCCTGGCAAGTCACATTTGGTGATGGATGTCATCGTGGCCGCGAAGCAGCATACCAGTCCACAATCTGCTTCCCCTGGCTCATCACAAAGCGTGTTGGCTGGAATATCAAACTTGAAGGTGATGACCTCACCTTTTTTGGTGCAATTATATTCCTTTTTCTGGACCTTAAGTGGATTGGGATCCTGCGGGCCGTAACATTCAATGTGTACGGCCACACATTCATAAAAACACAAATGGTCCGCCAAGCGGCCATCTACCACGACGTCTACATAAAACGTTGCAGGCTTGTCACAGAGGAGAAATCCTACTTCTTCTCCTTCCTGTTCAAGCCTACATTTCATATTCACTACAATGTCATCTTCGTATCGATGGACATGACAAGCAGAGTGTGCACTTGACACACCGGTAGCAACGCTATCAATTGACATAATTTTGCCTCCTAATATTGGCATTAACTATTGATCTTACAAAAAATGGAGTTACTCCGGTGTGAATTGTTAGTGGGCCCTATGCCTGATGGCATGAAAACAGTTTGCATTGACGGACTTAAGCGGCACTTAAATATTAGCGATTTCAGAATTAAGTGATGATTAAGTCATTTAATAATGATCTACATTGCAATAGAGTCAAGAAACCCGGTTTTTGATTATAATTTCGATAAGTTCTGTGCCAAAGGTTCGTATTTGCTCATACTAAAAACCGGGTTTCTTGGGTTTCTTTTGATACTTGACTTAGCTATTCATCTTATGGTAGACTGTTCGCGGTCGATTAGAGACGGCCGTTTTTACCGATTATGGTCCCTTAAAGGACGCTGCTGTTGTTGGGAATAATATTTTGACCAACGACGAAAGGAGAATTGATGATGCAAAAATTGAGCTATGAACTTGTCATCAAAGATGTGCAGCGTCTTGTGGGTGAGACCGGGCAGCGGTAGGAACGTTTCTAACTTTCCCCATTAATTTCAATTGAATCCCGGCTTTAACCACGGTTGTTGGTGAATCGTGCATTTCTGCTGTCTTTAGGGCATTGGTGAGTTTGGTGTGCATCCAAGGATGCATACGGATCCGGCATTTGAGGATGCCAAACTTATCATGTCTGCGGGAAATATTTTTATTTCTCGAAGGCGGTACGCCGGTATCTCTTTCTCATCCACAGTGCTGCATCGTATTTGGAAATTGCTTCTGTGCTCGCCTTGAGCCAGAAGCGCTGATGTGGATCCATATGCAATGATTTATTTAAGGAATTGAGAAGAACAAATGAACTCTAATCACGAGAATTACGAAAAATACGAAAGTTTCGAAGAGTTATTTAACCCTTTGTTAGTTGATCGCCAGGCGCGGCGTAAGCGGCGATCAAAACCAGGGTACAAAGTGAAACGGACAGAGGATGAGGTCATTGCCAATGCGGCCGATCCTGTTGGACTTGAAGCGGGCTTAAATATCACCTACAAACCGTCGCGTCACGAAGCGGACTGGTTGTTTTTTTCACTGCGGCCGTTTTATGATCAGGAACTTATCAGCGACATCGAAGCCCTGGTCAAAGGCGGCAAGGAAGCCAATGTGTATCGCTGCAAAGCCCATCCGGCCACGGGAGAAAAATGGCTTGCGGCAAAGGTGTACCGCCCGCGTTTTTTCCGCAATCTGCGCAATGATCATGCTTACCGGCGCGGGCGGATGACGCTGGATACAAACGGCCGTCCGCTTAAGGCTAATGACAAGCGCCTGACAAAGGCCTTAAATAAGAAAAGTAATCTAGGGCAGCAGATGATGCATACGTCGTGGCTGATGCATGAATACACGGCTCTAGAAATGCTGTATGATGCGGGCGCGGCTGTGCCGAAGCCCTTTGCCGCCGGTGATAATGCGATCCTTATGTCTTACATCGGTGATGAATATGGTGCGGCTCAGGCTTTGAACGAAATCAATTTGGATCCTGATGAAGGTTGGGCGTTGTTCCGAGAGGTATTGGAGAATATCCGGCTGATGCTCAGTTACGGCCGTGTTCATGCCGACCTCTCCGCTTACAATATTCTTTACTGGCAAGGGGAGGTTACGTTGATTGATTTCCCGCAGGTGATTAACAGCTATGTGGGTAAGGAAACGCATATCGTAGGCAGCCAGGTTAATCCTGATGCCGCCGCCATTCTAGAGCGTGATATCACCCGTGTTTGTGATTATTTTACGGGCCAGGGTCTGCGCTGTGATGCGGGCACTATCTTTGAGGAGATGTGGGGTCGGTATGTGACTGAAGATCCTGAACTGCGGTTGGCGGATGCTTCGGCTTGGGAAGAGTTGGGCGACACAGCGGAATGATGTTGTTGGGGAAAGATGAAGGTTTTACCGCGCTGTGCATAGGAGGGCGACACAGCGCGGTATGAAGGTATTGGTGAATGATAAAGGCTATACCGCGCTGTGCATGAGAGGGTGACACAGCGCGGTATGAAGGTATTGGTGAGTGATGAAAGTTCTATCGCGCTGTGCCACCCCTACGAGACCATGTGGGCGGCTTCGTAGGCTAGGAGGGCTCTTTTGCGGGTTGTGCCCCAACGATAGCCGTGGGCCTGGCCTGTTTTGCTGATTACGCGGTGGCAGGGGATGATGTAGCCGGCCGGGTTTTTACCGATGGCGCCGGCAACGGCACGGCTGGCTGTTGGTGAGCCGATCTTTTGCGCCACGTCTTGATAGGTGACCATCATGCCGCGTGGAATTGCGAGCAGTGCCTGCCAGACTTGTATCTGGAAATTGGTGCCTTTCACGGCTAAATGGAGCGGGGCTTGCTCTTGGTCTGGGGTCGAAAAGATGCGAGCGGCGAGGGGGGCGGTCAAGTCGGGTTGTTCAATGAACTGGGCTTTAGGCCACTCTTTTTTAATTTCGGCCAGGGCCAGGGCGGCGCCATCTTCAGAAGAGATAAAACGTAGAGCGCAGACGCCGCGCTCAGTTCGGGCCAACAGACAGGGGCCAAAGGGTGTTGGATTGATGCCGTAGGTGATGATTAAATCCTGGCCTTGTTCCTTATATTGGCCTGGTGTCATGGCTTCAAAATTAACAAAGATATCATGCAGCCGGCCTGCTCCGGAGAGGCCGGCATCCAGGGCGGTATCGTAAACGCTGTTTGATTCTTGCAATCTTTCCTTGGCATACTCGATGGTCAGGTAGTGCAAGAATTGGTTTGGTGTGACGCCCGCCCAGCGTTTGAATAAGCGCTGAAAATGATACTTGCTCAAATGAACGGCCGCTGCAATTTCGTCTAACGAGGGCTGATTCTGAAAATTTTCGTCTAAGTAGCGAATGGCCTGGGCAACCCGCTGGTAATCTTCTGATTGTTCTTGGAGGTTGGTCATGTTGTTCATGCTTATATTGTATCAAGTGTGCTATCGGATTCGACCCGAATCTTGCGCTAAAAGTTGAAAAGTGACTTTAGGGAATTGTTGGCGCAGTAGTTTGTGGCGCTTTGATTAAGGATATAACCAAAAGTTGTGGATTGGGCTGAGAAAAATAGGTGGTGTATCCTTGTAGGTGTGAAAACCTAAAGTCGATCTTGAGCCGCAAGGAGAATACGCCATGTACTACGATACCACATTTTCTAAAGCCCTCCGAGACGAAATCCACCTGGGTTTTGACGTGTTGGCGCGACGAGGCGCGCAACGAATGTTGGCAGCGGCATTGCGAGATGAAGTAGACGAATACATCCAACGCCATGGCAGCCAAGGAGACGGGAACAATCACGCCCTGGTCGTACGTGACGAACGCAGCCGGAAACGAACCATCCAATGTGGCGACGGTGAATTGAATGCAAAAACTTAACGACAATCCCGAGATCACGACGCTCCTTTTTATTGTAACCGCCTTCGAGTCCGCCGTCCTTCTTGTTGCTGGCATTGGTCTCCTTGTCGCACCTGGCGTGCTGCGCCCGATGTGGCCCTGGGCTTTAACGCCATTTAACGCGCTGCTGCTGGGGGCAATATACTCGTCCTCACTCGTAGCGACGGCAATGGTGGTATTTGTCAAACGGTGGGCGCCGGCGCGAGTTGTCCTTCCTATGATTTTGATTTTTACAGCTATTGTTCTGATCGTCTGTCTGGTCTATATCGATCGCTTTGATTTTCAGCGCTGGGTAACCTGGCTCTGGTTCTTGTTGTATATAATCATTCCCGCCAATGCGGCCTACCATGTGTGGCTATACCGAAATCTAAAGCCATTCAACCCGTTCCCACTGCCTGCACCGTGGCGGGGTGTTTTGTTGATACCTACCATTCTTCTAGGCTTGTATGGAATTGGTCTGCTAATTGCTCCAGACAAATTCAGCAGTTTTTGGCCCTGGCCAATAGATGATTTTCACAGTCGGGTATATAGCGTGCTATATATTACTCCCGCTATAGGGGCCCTGCTCTTATTTAGTTCTGCTGCTTCGATTGAACTGTTGACAATTGGACTGACTCAAATTGTTGGAGCCGGCATTGCCATTGTAGGGCTTGTGATTATTGATAATCAGGTAGACAAAATTGACTGGTCAGCATTTGGAACATGGTTGTGGATCGGCTCATTTGCAATTATCCTTCTTACCGGTGCCGGTCTGGTCTGGCAGTCCCGAGTAAAATCAAAGAGCGAAATTTCTTCGTGGGCGGCGGATTCCGCATAAGTCTAAATCGCCGCTTGCCATCTGATTCCGTTATCAACCTACAAGTGGACGCCGCCTTTGAACCGGCGATCCACAGCATTTGATAATAGCTCCTCTATTGATTATTGCGCATGGCAGTTAAGAAGAAAGGTTTACGAAAAGTTAAGTACAAGGACAGGATTTATTACTGGCGCGTGGAGGATATTCACATCAATCTGCCAGATAATGGGTTTGTCGATGAGGTGCAGAACGGCCGTATGCTGCATATCATATCGGCCGATAAAAAGTTTATCGTGCATTACAGAATTCCGCAGCCGGGAGATAGTGAGGCGGAATTACGGGTGGAGGGACCTCTTTTTCCGCGCGCACCAGGGCAGAAAGTGGTGTATATTCCGCGCTGGCGGCATGATAGCAAGCGTTACCCAACGGCCGATTTTGTTCGCCGCCTTATCGATTATTGTTACGGCGCACAATAGGGATCAGAATTAGAATCAAAATGGCGGCCAATCCTAGTGCGGCAGTGAGCCAGGGCGGTCTGGATACCACAGATATTTGGGTTAGCTCAACGGCCGTGGCTGTGAAGCTCCATGTATAATCTTCCACCTCACCATCAGAGGCCGCACCGGTAGGTGAAGCGAGGCTGTTAATATTTGCAGCAGATGGTTCAGATGGGTAGAGACGGAACCGTGATCTAACCGCGGAGCCGTTTAGATACTCAGATGGTATAGGAAATGAAACGCTGTTTAGACCGGTAGAAACCGCCTGGTCAAGCACGAGCTCGGCCGGATTTTCAAAAGTGCCGCTGTTATCCCAATCAACCCATCCGGCGACCCAGCCCGGGTTACCGGAAACGACGATACGCAGTAGTGCAGTGCCCTCTGACTCCCAACTATTGGTGATAATTACCCCATCATCGGAATTAAAATCAGTGTTATCCAAATCGTTGGGGTCATCATCAACTAATGGGCCAAGCCACAATGTTCGCGGCGAGGGATTGCTGTGCCAGGCGGCACCGGTTATAGTGGGGGTCAGGTCGCTGTAGTCGACACCTTGGTCACAGGCGAGACTTACATCATCAACCTGAGCATACCAGTCCCACGCTTCGCGGAGTAAATCGTAAAAGCGCCAACGCACCAGCACGGTTTGTCCGGCATAGGCTGAAAGGTCTACAGATACCGTTTCGCCAGGCAAATCCCCTTGGGCCCCATGATCATCAATCCAATGTAGGAGATTGGTCCAGCTTCCGCCATTATCGGTGCTGATATCCAGATCGAAATAGTCACGATTATCATCAAAGGTGACATCCTGATAATTGGTCTTGTAGGTAAGGATGGCTGAGGTGGTATCGGCGGGAATAGCAACAGCATTGCTAACCATTCGCGCATCGTAGGCGATGAATCTGTACGAATCGCTTTCTACACACATGGCGTTACCGGACCCTCCGGTCCAGTTTTCAAAGGGTGGAAGCACGATGCCATGGCAATCTTCGATGTTTCCCCAGGAGATGATGGAAGTATCACTGCTTGACCAGCTTGTTGGCAAACCAGTTTCAAAGGCAACTGTGCCAATGTTACACCCGATATCCATAATCTCGTCGTCTATTACTTCTTGAGCGATGGCTGATTGGGCGGCAATAGTGGCTATTATGAAAAGTAATAGCACCGCGATTGCTCTGTTCATCAGTCCTCCTTGAGGAGATATTTTCTGTTTAGCACGAGCTTCATAAAGATAATTATAACAGAAAAGTATGATCACCTGGATTCGATACCGTTGAGAATAAGTTATTCACGATAAAATTACGTGAATATTTACATATGCTGATCCAGCCATAAGCAATCAATCCGGTATAAATCGAAGCGGCTTTGGCGGCCGTAATTTTGAAAACAAGCTGTTTCAAGGTTAAATTGTTTGTATTATGGAAGCAGAAATTCGGGAACGATACAACGGAAAAATATTACAGGAAGCAGCGAGTCGATACGGTGTGGAACCTAACCAAATCAATTTATTGGATGGCTTTGAAAGCTTTATGTTCCAGTTTGACCAAAATGGGCAGGCCTTCATTTTGCGTTTGAGCCACAGCATCCGTCGTTCTGCTGATCTTATAAATGGCGAGGTAGATTGGATTAACTATCTGGCAGCAGGAGGGCTGGGCGTGTCTAGAGCTGTGCCGTCCCGGAGAGGGGAATTGGTGGAACTTGTCGATGATGATCAGGGTGGACAATTTCTGGCAACTGCATTTGTCAAGGCGCCGGGCGGTTCTCCTTGGGAGAATGGCAGATGGGATGAGGGGTTGTTTGAGCGGTACGGCCGTTTATTGGGACGCATGCATGCTTTGAGCACGAATTATAAACTGCCCAATCCAGCCTGGAAACGACCGGAATGGGATGATCCCAGCAATATGAACATTCTGGCCTGGATACCCGAAACGCAGGTTCTGGTCCGCGAGAGAGGGGAGGCTGTGACGCGGCAGCTGCGTGCTTTGCCGAAAGATGCTGCCTCATATGGTCTCATTCATCAGGATGCGCACGGCGGCAATTTCTATGTTGACGAAAAGGGCGGGATTACGCTTTTTGATTTCGATGATTGCGTCTATTCCTGGTATGTCTATGATATTGCGATGGTTCTTTTTTATGCCTTGACTAATATCGAAGATCCGGAAGGTTTCGGGGCACATTTCTGGTCTTATTTCTGGCCGGGCTATCGAGCTGAGTTTGATTTAGATCCGCTTTGGTTGGAACAGATGCATGCCTTTTTTAAGCTGCGTGAAATCGATCTGTATGCTGTTATCTATCGCAGTTTTGATGTAAATAATTTGACTGATTCTTGGGTAAAACAGTTTATGGACGGCCGTCGGGAACGTATTGAACGAGACTTGCCGTATGTCAATTTGGATTTCCCAGCGGATGGAAATTAAGAATCACCTCTGAGGTCTTCTTGGACCTCAGAGGTGTAAATTGAAAATTGGAGAATTAATATGAGTGAATTTGAGAAGGGTGATCAAAACCGCGTGCGCCGTGTGCCGGAACGGGGCATTTATGACAAAAGCAGCATTTATGAGATTGTCGATGCGGCTTTGATTTGTCACGTAGGTTTTGTGGTGGACGGCCGTCCTTTTGTCATTCCTACACTGCATGCGCGAATCGACGATGAAATCATGCTGCACGGTGCGACTACCAGCAGGCTGATTCGCCATGTCCAGGCGGGCAATGAGGTCTGCATTACGGTGACTCATGTTGATGGTATTGTGCTGGCGCGCTCTATCTTTCACCATTCGATGAATTACAGATCGGCCGTGTTGTTTGGGCGGGGTCAACTGGTTGAAGGTAATGAGGCAGTTATGGCCGCACTGAAAGCGTTCAGTGAGCGTCTTATGCCCGGACGATGGGCTGATTCACGCCCGCCGAATGCGAAGGAGTTGAAGGCCACGAGCGTGGTAACTATTCCTATTGATACGGCATCAGCTAAGGTACGTGTTGGTCCGCCAGGCGATGAAGAAGAGGATTACGAGCTGGCGTATTGGGCGGGGGTGCTGCCCTTGCGTGTGGCGGCGGGTGAACCAGTGGCAGACGGCCGTTTACCTGAAGGGGTGCCTGTTCCGGATTATATTCGTAATTATGTTGAGGAACGGCCGTAAATAAAACAAAAATCCTCCCATTTACTCACTAAAATACCGCGTTTATTTACAGATAAATTGTATACTGCGACACACTAATGTCATTGACGGTTATGCTATAATGAAATTGAATCATACTGGGGGTGTGAACATGAGCAATTTCAATAATAATCTGACAAAAGAATGTAGTAAATGTATTGGCAGTGGTGTGGTCAAGAAAGATAGCAGCAGTAAAACTTGTCCTTCTTGTTTTGGAGCGGGGCAGGTGGCTCGACGGAAAACGGATCAATTTGGAAGTTCCAAAATTACTCGGACCAAATATGAGAAACCAGGTTTCTTTGGTTCACTAGAATCTCGCTTCTAAGATACTCATGGGCAGCCTGAGGCTCCTGACAAAATATCCAAAACTGATCTTACCGCTGCTTCCAATCCTTTTTCTGGTCCTGCTTCTAGAATACTCATTGTTTTTGGAGTCGAGTTGGATGGGATTTGGCCTCTTTCTATTAGCCGTGGCAGTTGTGGCCTACTGCCTTATGCTTTTCTTTCGCAGTCTGCAGCCAGATGCTTAAACAAATCCATGATGGTGAAGAACCTTCAATTACCGATGCGCTTCTATCAGCAGATATGCTGCGATTAGCGGTGCGGGTTCTTGGTCTAAGCGCAGTATGGTATTTTTTAGTGCTTCTCCTGGTTACTATTGAACTTATCATAAGTTCTTTATTAAACAGGATCAGCGATGGCTTAGGTGATACGGTTGTCCGCGCCATATTTGGAACAATTGCCGACGCCCTACGCATGGCTGGTTTCATGATGGTGACGATCATGGCTTTTGAAGACGTTGGTCTTTCTCTTGCATTTAAGCGATTAAGGGCAACTGTTGCGGATCGCTCGGTTGCTGCCCTGGGCGGCTTATTCTTGACCAAAATGGTGACCGCAATCATATTTGGTTTTATCTATGTCGTAATTTACATGGCTGATTATATTCAATTTGGGCCACTAACAGCGCCGATTATTTTGGTGGTTGCTTCGCTTGGATGGCTGCTGTCAATGTATATTGAGCAGTTGTTCTCCGCCGGATTGTATATCTATAGTGTCGCTCCTGATAGTCCATTGATAACTATTTTACTTGGTGGGATAGCGAGTACTAAAAAGACCAAGTTGGCTTGAAAATCTTATTGTTTGGAAAACAGGAATGAATTTGTATTAATTTCTTAGAAAGAGGGTAAGAAAATGAAAACTGGCCCTATCAATAATCAGACAGGCAGCACAACAGATTTTCTTCCTCCTTTTTTCCTCTTCCTCCTGAAAAAGCCGCACGAAAGTGCGGCTTTTTTGTTTCGAGGATTCTGTGCCGGACACTTTTGCGAAAAAACAAGTTGTTAAGAATACCGATAAGTTAGGCATTCTCAAATGCCGGCCGCGCATCTAAGGATGCGCACTAATTGCTATTTATAACCCAAGTTGCCACTAACAATATTTCGCAACGAATTTCCACAAATTAGCTCGAATTTTTAAAAATTTTCGTGAAAATTCGGGTCAATTCGTTGCAAAGATACAAAACCAATCCATAGGTAGCAACTTGAGTTATTTATATTAAAATGCCGGCCGCTATTGAGATCACTAAATGTTAAAGTGACGCAATACACGCAGGGCGCGCAGGGTGTTCCAGCGGCTTGGATGGCCCGTTTTTTCCATTTCAAAATGGGTTTGGCCAGGGTGGCGCGCCTGTACGGGCCAGGTGCCGTCTTTACGCTGCTTTTTGTGTAAAATATCTAGAGCATCTTGCATACGTGGATCATAAGGAATATCTGCGGACTGAAAATAGTCGAGGGCACGCAAGATGTCGTAGTACCAGCGCGAGGGATAGGAAAGCATCAAATAGCGTTTGTCGATGATCTCCCCTGTGTGATCGGAGCGAAAGAGTTTGTGCTGAAGCAGAAATTCGCGGCTGCCTTCCGCTGTCTTTTGCAATTCATCAAGCCGATAACTGTATCCATACTGCTCATAGGCCTGAATACCTTCCAACATTGAAATAGTCGTGTGCATGGAACTGTGCACTGCGCCGCTGCGGTTGAGCCGGCAGTTGAAGCCGCCGTCCTGCATATGCATGTCGATTACAAAGTCGACGATTGAAAGCAGGTCATCCTGGGGGATGCCGAAGTAAGTGGCATAGTATAGGAACATGCCGTTGATACATACATCACTTTTTTGGTTTGTCTTTGAAGGATCGATGCCCCCATCAAGTCCAATCTCTTCGGCAATTATTTTTTCGATGCTGGCTCGAATCTGGTAACTGTCTTGGGCAATGCCCAGATTACGCAGATCGAGCAGGGTGTAGTGGGTGGAGATCCATTTGGGCTGGTAAAAGCCACGGCCCCAATAACCGCCTGCCTTCCTAAGTCTGAGAAAGCGTACGCCCCAGCCTTCAGTGGCGATGCGCGCTTGTAGATCGGGGCGTGGTTCGTCCAGCAGGTCGCGATGGACCTGGTATTGGATGGCGACATCACCTTCGAGCAGCCAATTAATTATTTTGGGATCCGGGATAAATGGGGACATTTGCCTTCCGACCTTTTTATGTTACTGAATTTATGTTAGCGGATATTTGCTGCCATGTCTAGTCGAGTTAGTAAGCTCAAAACGGCCGAAATCATTGTATACTTCCTGTTGTACTGGTAGGGGTAACCCTTGTGGTTACCTTTAGGTTACCGGGCAGTGCTCAGGTAATTGTCCGAAGAGGGCAGGCACAAGGCACAACCCCTACCAAAAATCACAGCAGCGTAAATTAAACAAACTCCAACATATTGGTATTGGATGATACATATCTGGTGTGTTATACAACAATACCTTTTGTGCCCCCTTAATGCTTAGAGATCCTATTGTGCTTGCCAATCTATATCAATTATGCTATGATATAGTCATTATTTGATAATTTCCTGTGTTTAGCATTGTCGAGGGAGCCATCGTGCCTTAAAAAGGATTCTTACAATGGCGCCAGATATAGCAACCTATGAGGTAAAAGATGACAACTTATAAACGCTGGCCGATTGGCTTGCAAACGAGCCCGACGGGCAAGGCGAAGGGTATTGGAGAGGTGATTCGGGCTTTGACGGACGCCAAAATTGCCATGTTTTCGGCATCGTCAGACAGCATGGATATCCTGTTTGATCTGCAAAAGGAACATAAGGAAACGGGTGTGCCGCATACGGGCAATTTTATCCCCACCGGTTACGTCGACGGCTACCATCTCAGTGTGCCTGAATATAGGAAGCATCACAGCCGCGAATTGGCTGTGCGCCATTGGAACGCCGTAGAAAAGAAGGGTATTCCCCCGGAAATTGATTGGGATCTGCCTTGTATCTGGATCTCGACCTGGAACGAGATCCGGCCTTATGTGGGTTGGGGCTCGATGGCCAAAAAGGAGGATTGGGAGCTGCCGGTCGGCGATTATGAGGGATTTGCTGATCTAATCGGCTGGCAGGCGGTGGAGATCGGTAAGGAAGCCGTGAAGCGGGGCTATCGTTGGGCTGCTTTTGGTTTTGCGGGTGGCAATCCGGAACCTGGCTTCTGGGAAGCGCCTGGGGTGCTTGAATATTTACGTCTGTGTGACAAACATCCGGAGCAGTTGGGCCTGGCCCTGCATGAATATTCTTTCCACGAATCGATTATCAACCGGCCGGACCATATCGGCCGTTTCCAACAAGTGCATGCGGTTTGTGACAAACATGGCCTGCGCCGACCGGTGATTCAGATTAAGGAGTTTGGTTGGGAAGAACGCTGGGTTCCTGAACCGGAATACGCGATTCCGGAGCTGATTGAAGTCGCCAAAATGTATATGGCGCATCCCAATATTCATGGCGCGGCGATTTGGACCGTTAGCGGTGGCTGGAGCGGCCTTTTTAACAAGGTTGCTAAGCTGATTCCGCACTTGACCAAGGCTGGATTGGACCATGCCCAGCCGATTAAGGCGCTTAAAGTGAAGAAGGCTGTGAAAATGGTTGATGGGGCTGAAGCGGACGGCTTTGATTCTAATTTCTCAATGGATAATGTGCCTGTGGGAGCCTCATTTGAGGTGAAGTGGACGTTCAAGAATAGCGGTGAGTCGACTTGGGACGGCCGTTACCAACTCGCATACAGCGATATCGCCCATCCTGAAACAGCCTCAGTTTCACGTTCGGCGATGAGTTCTGTTCTGGCTTGTAATATCAATGAAATTGGCGCACCGGCGCAGGTTAAGCCTGGGCAAAACGTGACACTGACAGTCAATCTCAAAGCGCCAGATGCCCCTGGAACCTATGGCAGCAACTGGCAGCTTCAGGCGCCTGACGGCAGCCGCTTTGGTCCTATTCGCTGGCTGCGGCCGGTTGTAACAGGTGCAGCGATCCCCAAGGAAGAAGTTAATAATGCTTACCAGTGGCTTACCTTCAAAAACAGCGAGGTCAATTACAATGATATGGCCCCAGGCCTGAGATTCTCAGGCACATGGACAATTAAAAATATAGGCTCTCATGCCTGGCCTGGAAATTTTCAAGTTGGGTACGTAAACAGTTCCACTGAGGGATCAGAAGATGCGGTACGGCACAAGATGGGCGCAAAGGAGATGTACACGCTGCGCGAACTGACTGGACTTGAGCAGGTCCTGCCTGGGCAGATAGTTGAGTTTCAATTCAATCTCGTTGCCCCACAAAAGAAAGGTTTGTATGCCTTTCACTGGGAGTTGCGCACAGATGATGGACAGCCATTTGGCACAACACGTTGGCTAAAAATTGGTGTTGTTGGCCAGGGCCAGGTTCCTGCTGTCGTCTCGCCGGTGGCTCCAACTGGCCAGACGCAGTTTGGTATGAATATCAACCCGCACCATCCTAATTATGCTGAGGATATTGATCGCATGCGCGGACTGGGTTGGGTGCGTTTTGTATTTTGGGCTTCGCGTGAGGGTAACAGCCCTGCTGAAGCATTTCATAAACGATACCGCCATATCATCCAGCGCTATGCTGATGCCGGTATTAAATCGTTGATCATCGTCCATCAGGATACAGAATGGGGCGGGAACTTGCGTAATGATGGGGATTGGGAAGGGTATGGCCGTGTCTTTGCCAAGGCGTGTGCCGGCGTGGCCCGCGCCTGCGCTGAGTTCAGCGATATGGTGGCGTACCAGATCTATAATGAAACAGACAGCGGTTACAGCTCCGATACGGGCAACTTCAATAAATCGGCGATTGGTATTGCGCCTGAGGATTATGCCATTGTGCTCGACCATGCACAGAAGGCGATTCGTGAAGTAGATCCCAAGGCTACGATTGTCATGGGCGGCATGAAAACGGGGCCGGATAATGCCGTAGGCTATATTAAGGCTGTACAGAAGAAATTGGGCGGCCGTTTACCCGTTGACGCGCTGGCGATGCATCCATACGGCCGTTACGTCAATTTTGCGCCCTTTAACTATGGCCAAATCGGCCCGCTCTCTTACTCATTGGCGGCTTTTAAGAAGGCTTTCCCCAAACTGCCATTATGGATCACTGAGATTGGCACACCCGGTGGTGACAATGCCCTTGATCCTAAGCATTACGCGACGATTGCCAGGTATATGAGCGAGGTGGTTAATGAAATCGCCAATAATCATGCCAAACATGTGCCGGTGTTGATCTGGTTTGCCTGGTCCGATCAATTGGAACATGCGGGGATTGTTGATCACGGCGGGGCAATGAAGCCAAGTCTGGCCGACTCCTACCGGGAAATGATTACGCTTGGTCTGCCACCGGCAGCCAAGGCTCTTTCTTTGGATGAACTGGAAGCATTAGTCGAGGGCGAATTCTTGAGTTTCACGACCTCACTGACCAACTATAACGCGGTACCCGCCGGAACCTCCTTTACTAATACCTGGACTTACAAAAACACGGGCGGCCAGACCTGGGGCGATGGCTATAAGCTGGTATATGCGCCGGGTGTCGACGATGCGCGACCCGATCCGATGTCGGATGTAACCAGCTTTGACCTGGCCGATGTGGCATCGCCTATGCCAACAGAGCCGGGGCAAAAGGCGGTGATCACGTTGAATTTGACGGCACCGGCTTTATTCGGCCGTTCTTATGTCAGCCGCTGGGAACTACGCGATCCTGATGGAGAACCTTTTGCCTTCTGCTATTCCGAAATCACCGTTGTGCCACCTGTGACGACGGGCACGAATGTACGCACGTCGGCGATGGAATTTGTCGGTGACAAAACTGTTCCCGATGGCACTCGTTATGTTGCCGGAAGCGATTTTGACAAACAGTGGATCGTGCGTAACAGTGGTGCGCGGCAGTGGGGCAGCGGCTTCCGCCTTAATTATGTGCAGGGTGACCGCAACATGGCGCGCGGCATTGTTTCGCATATTGTGCCTGAGGCTAAGACAGGCGAAGAGGTGATTCTGTCGATTCCGATGACCGCTCCGGCGGTTGAGAATGGGCAGGCGACTGCTTATAACAGTTTGTGGCGTATGCAAGATGATCGCGGCAATGTTTTTGGTGACCCGATTTGGGCGCGCATTGTCTCTACACCAGCGATTGATGTGACCACGGGTGAGGGCACGGCGTTGAGCAGGCTGCTTAATGACCGCAGCATGTGGTATTCACAGCGCAACCCGCAGTGGGAACGGGAGCAGTTGGGACACGGCCGTGCGACTATTGGCTCCTGGGGTTGTTTGATGTCTTGTATGGCCATGGCTTTAACAGCTTATGGCTACCGCATCACGCCGCCGGAATTGAACGCAAAAACTGAAAGGCATGGGCAATAATGGTTTCCGAGGTTCAAGTGTGCAGTTCGTTGGCCCCGCTTATGTCGGACAGCTTAGATACAAGGGAAATGTGACTTCTTGGCCGCAGAATGCTGATGATAACGCGGTCTGGACCGGTGAAAATCCGATTACGCGTATTGATAATGCACTTGCGGCGGGTCAAATGGTGTTGACTCAAGTGGATGCCAAGCCCAATAATGGTTTGTTTGACTCCAATATCGACCAGCATTGGGTGATCATCGTCAAG
This sequence comes from uncultured Chloroflexia bacterium, assembly GCA_963736615.1. GTDB lineage: Bacteria > Chloroflexota > Anaerolineae > Promineifilales > Promineifilaceae > JAACFF01. Next base: position 380,893 of record CAVTPP010000006.1, read on the forward strand.
AAGACGCCGGAAAATGATGATTATCTGATCATTGATCCGCTGACCCCGCCGAGCCAGGTTAATGAACAGCCATTCTCATTAATGTCGAAGTATGGGATTAGTGTGCCGTCTCAATCCAATGAGGTGAATCTGCGTAATTCGATTCGCTCGACGCTGGTTTATCATAAGCCTGGTGGTTCGGGTGGTTAATTAGGTAATTATCACCTCAGAGGTCGACGGAAGACCTCTGAGGTGCCAAGTACGTATCTACTATGATACAATAGTAACCATCACTTTATTTTACAAGAAATTGTAGCGCGATTTGGCAAATCGCAACTCGATTTTCCAGCGAGCTGCTTTCCAATCTGCGGCAAACATTACGGCCACAATCTGGAAAGATTGTGTTACGATTATTAAGGAGAATTCACAATGATTAGAAGTTCAGATGCAACTTGGAATGGCGATCTGAAGAATGGTAATGGAACAATGCGCGTAGGTGCGGGGCATTATGAAGGGCCCTTTACTTTTGCTTCGCGTTTTGAGAATGGCAAGGGAACTAACCCCGAGGAACTGATCGGCGCTGCGCATGCAGGCTGTTACTCTATGTTCCTCTCTGCCTTGCTCTCCGGTGATGATTATGAGGTCACCAGTGTGCATACAACAGCGAAGGTTCACCTCGGCACTGTCGATGGCGCGCCGACGATTCATACGATTGAATTGTTTTGCGAGGCTGATGTGCCTGGAATCGATGCTGGTAAATTCCTGGAGTATGCAGAGAATGCCAAGGCGGGCTGCCCAGTTTCGAAGGCATTGGCGGCCGTTGATGTGATCGCGTTGGAAGCGAAGTTAGTCGGTTAGTAGGAATTTGTTGTAGTTGATTAAGAAACCCGGTTTTTTCCGAAAAAACCGGGTTTCTTATTATTATGCGCTGGATAGATTTGATACCCCCTTGGCAGGCTTGTGTAGAAGAGGCATGGGCTTCCTACTGCGAAGGGTCGCTGCCAATTGGTGCGGTTATTACAGGTGCCGGCGGGCAAATCGTGGCCAAGGGGCGCAATTGTTTGTTTGAGCAGAAGGCCGAATCGCCTTATTTAAACGGCCGTCTTGCCCACGCGGAAATGAATGCCATTCGTGCTTTCGAACTAACTGGCGAAATTCCAACAGAGAGCAAAGTTTACACTACATTGGAACCTTGCCCTATGTGTCTAGGCGCCATAAGGGTTAATCGATTCAAGGCAATTCATTTTGCCGCCCATGATGCTTTTGGTGGAAGCATTGGTTTACTAGAAGCCAATGCATTCATGCGCAAAGAGGCACCACAAATAGTTGGTCCGTCAAACACAATATTTGAAGCGCTGTTGTTGGCTCTTTATGCTGAAACATCCCTGAGGTTGAAGCTATCCAGGGCTATGGACCAACTGCCTTTGCGCGCCCAGAGCTGCCCAATAGGAATTGAGCTTGGCCGAAAACTTCACGAGACTTGTGAGTTGGCAGAACTGCAGGATCAAGGGGCCACAGCAACGGTGATGTTTGATTTAATAGCTGCCAAACTGTAGTACAAGGTGTCAGGGTTGTACTGTTTCCGTTGGAACGGCCGTGAGAGTCGGTTCTATCACGGCCGTTTCAGTTATAATGGGTTTCGTAGGTATGGGAAGCGGGGTCTCTGTCAATAGATCTTCGACGGTTGCGGTTGGTTCCGGAACTGGTGTCTCACTTATTTCGATTTCGGGCGTTGCTGTTGGTTCTGGAATTGGCGTTTCGCTCAATTCGATTGTTTTGGGGTTGTCGATGGTTGGAATTCGGCCGTTGGTGTAGGCGATTCTTGTGGTGAGGTGGTTAGAGTAGCTGTTACTGAAGCAGTGGCTGTAAGCTCCGGGGTATTGATGATAGCCGGGGTTTCTGTAGATGCGGGTTGGGGGGTATGCGATGGGAGCACGGGCAACAGAACCTCCCGCGTTGGAGCTGCTGATGGGCTGGGCGTCATTGGTGGGGTCGGGGTCGGGGTCAAGGTCAACTGCTGGGCTGAACTTGAGTTGTCGTATTTTTCTTGCCGGGCATTGATTATCTGCGTTATCAGGCTCACATTTTCACCAGTGGAATTAGACAAACTCTGTTGCAAAGTGGCCAGTGAATTTTCAGTAACCACACCGGCATAATCAAAAATCGTGGCCTGAACTGTTAGTTCGTTACCGCGCGTGTTGGTGATCTCGATATCATTTACCTGTGCCTGGCTTGGAGGCCAATAGCTATCCATGATGGTCGTGATTGTTGCATCGCGAGAAGCCTGTAAGCCGGAGGCACGTGTGGTGAGCACGAGAGGGATAGAAATTATCAATAATGAAATAATGGCGATTTTCATTCCAAAACGTGCTTGGTCGTCACGGCCGACTTGGGCTGGGGGGCGAAATCCGAGAAGCAAGAAGATTATAGCGGCAGCAAAGACAATAGCGGCAAGGTTAGTAAGGAAAAGTAACATTGAACCGCCGGCAATATCAAGCTGTGCCGTTCCAAGACCATAGCCTACCACAGCCAGCGGCGGTACAAGGGCGGCGGCTATGGCTACGCCAGGTAATGCGCCGGCTACCTCTGAACGGCTGATCGCATAAGCAGCTACGGCACCAGAGGCAAGAGCAATTAAGAGGTCAAGTAGATTGGGTTGGGTGCGGGCCAATATCTCCGATGTCGGTGCCAATGGGTAGCCCATGGCCAGGAGGACGAAGGTCAGTATTACGCCTATTGTCACGGCTATGACGACACCATTTAAGGTGGTGGTGGCTGCTTCGCGCAGCATTTTCAGGCGTCCCTTGACTATGCCGTGGGCCATGGCCAAGATTGGGTTCATCAACGGTGCGACGAGCATCGCACCTATGATTACGGCGGCGCTGTTTTGCATGAGTCCAAGAAAGGCGATGGCGGTTGCCAATGATATCAGGACATGATAATCGACACTTTCCCTGGCATTTAAGCGCATCGCGGTGCTAACGGTTGACTGTTGTCTATTGGTCAAAGTGGGAACAATTGAAGTGAGTTGATCCCAAGATCGACGCAGCCAATATCGGACTGCATTTTCGCGGCTGGCGACAAGCAAGGTTGGCTGTGAAATTACTTCAGCAACGCCAACGCCTACGCCAGCGAATATCGTAGGTGCCAAGAACCCCTCATCGGAAAGACCCAGCAGCAGACAATCATATTGATCAGCCTGGTTTATGATGCCCTCTTTGCTTGTAGCTGCGCTAATTACCTGTCGTTCAATCCCGGTCGCATCATCCAATTTTGCCAAAGTTCGATCTAACTGCTGCCGGGCCTGTATTTCGGCGTTCTGATTGGATTCGCTGGAAAACGGCTGCATGGCAACAACGCTGCAATTCTCATCGTCCTGCCTTAAACTCTTGGCTAATGAAAGAGCCGCTGCCGAATGCCCTTCACTGATTGTGGGAACCAGCAGCCGGCATGGATTTTGCGGCCAAGAACCATGAAGTACGATAACCTCAGCTTGGGCCTGGCGAACAACACGATCGGTTATATCATCCTTATCCCCACTATTATCATTGGTTCCCGGCCAACCCAGGATTACTGAATCTATTTGCTCTTCCCACATCGTCGTTAAGATACCGTCGGCGGCTGTGGGCGCTATTCGAATCTGGGGCACGATGGTAATTTCAGGCGATAATTCAAGTGCATCAATCGCTTCTGTGAGCCTATGATGTGCTTCTTGAGCCCGTTGTTCCGATTCTTTGTCCCGCTCCTGTGCAGGAATGATATGCAGGAGTATTAGCTTTCCGCCGCGCGCTGCGGTTAATTGCAGGCTGAGGCGGATGAGGCTGGGCGCAGTGGCGGGGTCGGAAATGGCGGTCAGGATGCGATAACTTGTCTTTCTGAGCGGTACGGCCGTCGTGCCCAGCATATCCTTTTCCTGGCGTTTGTGGACGGCACCGGCACGAGCATAGAGAATAAAGAGTAGAACGCCGCCGATTATCCAGGTGAAGGTAAGCAGGAGTGCATCAAATGGCTGGATAAAAATGCCAGTAAGACTGATAGCCACGGCCAAAAAAGGCACAAGGGGATGGAGCGGCATGCGCAGCTTGCGCTTTTGCGGTAGACGTGGTTTTGAATGGAAGATGTCCTGAGCATTTATGAGGGTAATAGCAAGCAGAAGGCAAATGGAAGATATGCTGGCCATATCCAATGATTTTGCCAGGAAAATCACTATTAACGCGGCGGCGGTAATAAGAGATAAAGCCACATTCGGCAGATCAATGGAACGGCCGCGCAGCGATATTCGCGGTTGCAAAAATCCATCATGGGCCATGGCCGATGTGAGTTTTAAGGCGCTCGACAGGGACTCGTTGACGCCAATGAATGCGAAGATAACCATCCCCAACAGTATTAGTAGTGCCAAAAATGGGTGAATCTGTTCGGCGAGAGCGACCAATGGCAGATTGTCATTAAAGGTCAGCGAAGGATATTGCAGCAGAACCCAGGCCACTATCGCACCTAGGAGCGCCCCGATTATTACTGGGATCAGCAGTGCCGATAGTATGGACCGGCCTGGTTTTCGCAGTTCATCGCGGTGATCAAGAACAAATTGCAGGCTCCAAAGCGTCAGCAGCAGCAGCGGCGCAATCGCGATAATTTCTGAGGAAGGCAGATATACGTAGGCTGAACTGGGCTCTAAAGGTGTACGCCAGGCAGCAATCAATAAGATGAATAAGACAGCGATTGCGGCATAGGCCAAAAAAGTCCGTTTTCTCCAGGGGGCCTCGCTGCGTGAAAGCAGTCGAGGAAGTACGAGAAGCAGTATTAGTGCGCTAATCAGGCGGCCATCAACAGTAAATTCAAACAGTTGGATTAAAACACGCTGCAGAGCAATACCGCCTTCCCAAGCAAAGATAGCCGTTAGGAAAAGGATGCCGCCGAATAATACCCACCCAGTTCCATAAGAAATTGTTATGGAATGACTGCTTCGTGATAAGCTAAACAGACCGTTTTTTCCAGGCGTGGCGCCGGCACGCTCAGCAATGGCTAGAATGACAAGGAGGAAGGCGAAGATCGTCAATGCGTAGGCGGCCGGGGCTTGCTCGCCAGTCGTGCGGTACACTTCACCGACCAGCAAAAAGACGCTGAGTCCAACGGTTACGGTGCTCCCGATAGCAACGGCCGTTTTTAAGCTTGTGATCTGCCGTGACTGAAACTTGTCCTGCCCGGAATTATCGTCCCCTGTCATTTCAAAGCCTTAGCTAGTTAGAAACCCGGTTTTTCTTCTTGGGAACATTGTTTATCAATATACAAAAATCGGGTTTCTAGATTGTTATGGATGAAGTGAATCATACAACTCGGCCAAGCATCCAGCAAACGCCAATTTCCCATCATAGGTTGGATTTGTGTCACTATGTTTTCTGCTGTAAGATGCGCCGAAGCCTTCAATAATAAATGGCTAAAGGATGACTAATGACTGAATTACCTATGCCAACACTGCATGACATCATCTCTGCAAGGCCCCATGTTTATCGTTTCTTGAATCCGACCCCTCTTTATCATTATGCTACGTTGAGCGAGCTGGTAGGGACAGATATCTGGGTCAAGCACGAGAATCACCAACCTATTGGCGCCTTTAAGGTTCGTGGCGGCCTGAATTTAGCGGCAAATTTAAGCTCTGAAGAAAAGGAAGCAGGTCTATTTACGGCATCAACCGGCAATCATGGGCAAAGCATCGCCTTTGCCGCACGCGCATTTGGTATTAAAGCGACGATTGCTGTTCCTGAAGGAGCGAATCCGGGTAAAGTGGCGGCAATGCGTGGACTTGGGGCAGAAGTTGTCTATCATGGCCCTGACTTCGATTCTGCCCGCGAATGGATGATGGAGGTGGCCAAAGATAAGAATGGGGTCTTTGTTGGCCCAACAGATGAACCACTAATTCATGGTGTCGGAACCTATGCACTAGAGATCTTGGAAGAGCTGCCTGATGTTGATGTAATTATTGTGCCTGTGGGCGCCGGCAGCGGTGCGTGCGGGAGCTGTATTGTGGCCAAGAGTATCAACCCCAATATCGAGGTGATCGGGGTTCAATCTGCGCAAGCGCCAGCGATGCAGCGCAGTTGGATGGCCGGCGAACTGCTCACGGGACCAATGAATACCTTCGCCGAAGGTGTGGCCACACGTGTACCCTTTGCCAACACGCAGCGCATTATGCGCCGCTACTTGGATGATTTTGTGCTGGTTGATGATCAAGAGATCGAAGCAGCGATACGCTTACTGCTGGAATATACACATAACTTGGCAGAAGGAGCCGGGGCAGCGTCATTGGCAGCCGCTATTAGCATCAAAGAGCGGTTGGTTGGCAAGAAAGTGGTGTTGGTTTTGAGTGGTGGTAATTTAGCAATCGGCCGTTTGCCGGAGATTCTTTAATCAGTTGGCATAATCCTGTAAAAATAGGTACACTTATTAGCACGCGGGGAAACGGTCCTCATTAACAGAGATTCTTACTTGTTCAACCAGAGTTGGCAAAACAAAGGATATAGAATGCATCAGGCCATAGGCTGTAAAAGTCGATGGTTTTGTACGTCTGCGTTGAAGCGCGTTATTTAAAATACAAAAGGAGGTGAGTTGGTTGCCCACAGTCAAACGACGATCTGGTGAATCACCAGAGCAACTCATTCGTCGCTTCAAGAAAGAAGTGATGAAAAGCAAAGTATTGTCTGATGTACGTCGCAAGCGTTGGTTTATTTCCAAAAGCGAATTAAGACGTGTCGAAAAGAAAAAGGCTATTCGCCGTATTCACAAGACTAATACGCCTAACCAGTAATAGGTGACGAATCACTCAACCTGGATATGAAGATAACCTGGCCTATCAAATTGATGGGCCAGGTTTTGTGTATTTAGAATTGTTCAAGAGAATATTTAGTTTTTATTTAGAGTGATCGGTTACTCTTAGACTGAGTGGTTAAGGAACATGGCCCTCTTATTTTCAAATCACGAAAACTCTCCCAATGAAAGTGTGTGCAGAAAATGTCATTATGTACACCTTCAAGGCAAATTGTCATTGAAGTGGAAGGGTATTTTTGATATGATGGTCTTGGAGAGAAAACCCAATCATCGTGCGTAGTGAAATCTACGCAAACATGAGTATAAGCAACAAAGGAGAATCCCCTCATGGAACAAGTACAATCATTTCTTAGCGGCCCAGTTGGGCAGCTTACATTAGGTCTACTAGCTGCGATATTGATCATAATCGTTGGATATATTATCGCCCGCATAATCGCCAGCATCGTTCGCCGAATATTGAAGCGTGTCAGTGTAGATAATCGCATTGCAGACACATTGAGCGCGCCTGGTGAAGAACATAGATGGCCGGTTGAAGATATCGTGGCCAAAATCACGTTCTGGACGATCATGCTCTTCGTGATCGTGGCCGCCCTGGAGCGCGTTAGTTTAACCGGCATTTCAGAACCTTTATCAGCCTTTTTAACTTCATTGACAACAGTTTATTTGCCGCGACTATTTGGTGCAGGTGTACTGCTGATAGTTGCCTGGGTAGTGGCGACTGCCTTACGTTTCCTGGTTCACAAAGGATTAGGAATGCTCAAGATTGACGAACGTATGAGCAAGTATGGGGCCATTGAAGAGGATGAGAAGGTATCATTCGTTGAACCCCTGGCTACGGCCGTATTTTGGTTCACCTTCTTGCTGTTCCTGCCTTCTGTGTTGGCTGCCCTGGGACTCTCCTCACTGGCAATAATGGGCCAGGATGTATTCAACACGATTATTGGCTATCTGCCCAGCATTTTGGCGGCTGCGGCAATCGCTTTTATCGGCTGGCTGCTCGCACGCATCATCCGTCAAATTATCACCAGTTTTCTCGTTGCATTTGGTGTAGACAAATTTGGTGCACGTCTTGGCTTGCCGGAAGATCGCTCATTTTCAGCTATCTTGGGCAACATCCTCTACATTACTATTCTCTTCCTGGTAATAATATCAGCACTTGGCGCTTTGAATATCCCGGCGATATCAGATCCGCTGACGTTGATGTTGACCCAAATTGTCAGCTTCATTCCCGGTCTCTTGGGCGCCATTATCCTTTTGGTATTGGCCTATTTTATTGGTCGGGTGATTGCGAACTTGGTTCGCGATTTGTTGGCTAATACTGGTTTTGATGCCCTACCTGAAAAACTCGGTTTGAACTGGAGCACGACCAATAAGCCTTCGGCCTGGGCGGGATCGCTGACATTAATCCTGATCATGATTTTTGCTGCAACTGCGGCCGCAGAAATTCTGGGTTCGCAGTTCTTGGTCGATGCCATGGATGTCTTTATTACATTCCTGTGGCAGGCATTCTTAGCGGCCGTGATTTTCGCCTTTGGCCTGTACTTCGCACGGTTGGCGTACCGCATCATTTATTCCACGGGGATGAATAATGCCAATTTCCTGGCACGTTCTGCGCAGGTAGCTGTTATTATATTTGCCGGTGCTATTGCGCTTGGTGAACTGGGCATTGCCCGCAATATCATCGACCTGGCCTTCGGCATCGCATTCGGCGCGATTGCTCTGGCTGCTGTTCTAGCCTTCGGTCTAGGCAGCCGTGAAATTGCCGGCCGCGAGGTCGAGGATTTTGTAGCCAACATGCGTGCAACTGATGATAGTAAACCCACGCAGGTCGAAGAGACCGCATCTGACGAAGCATAACTATGATCCCCTAATGCCCCAGGGACCGTGCTTTAGGGCCCGGTTCCTGGGACAGGGTGAAGGTTGCCATGAAAATTGCACAAACAAATAATGGAGAGCAGGTGGAGGCATCAGAGTCAGCGCCTCGCGAAGCGATCTGCCGCTTCTGCGGCGGCATTGTCATTTTGCGCGGGCGCCGTTTGATGGGCAGCAGTGAAAAGGCCTACTTCTGGCGTCACCAGGACAATAAGAATATGAATTGTCGCGGACGTTCACGCTCCGGACAGTAAAAGGGCAATTGATAGCAATTGTAAAATAGACTGGTTGGTGGTTAAATAGCCTAGGAGGGGGCGCTTCTGACTGGGGTAGATGTTAGGCTGCTTCTGGTAGAAAACGGCCGTTCACCTAGCAAGATTGATAAGGGGAAATGAATGACCTCAAAAACAAGTTATAGCAAGGAAGAGTGGGCAACTTTGATGAAAGGTCCCTACTTTGCCGGTTCCTATGTCAGTTTATCCGATACACATCACCTTGATCAGCGGAAAGAACGCCATGCAATGGTTAAGGAAGCGACTTTGTGGGTGATTCCTGATGCTGCCAAAGACTTAATCAGGCCACTGTACGCGGACATTGGTAAGTACAGAGAGGATACACAAGAGATTCCAGGTTACGAGGAAGATGTTGACCCTGATACACAGCGCACAGTATCGCTGCAAGGCTTGAAAGATGTCGCTGCGATCATGCAGGAAAAGGCCACTGCTGAAGAGGCTGCAGCTTATAAAGAATGGCTGCAATATGTGGCGCAGAAAGTAGCCGAGTCCAGCAAAGAGAGTGCGCTGGGTATATTTGGTGCCCGCGTGAGCGATAAAGAGCAGGCAGCGCTGGATGAAATTGGCCAAGCCCTGGGTGCGGACTAGACCAATAAATCCACCCAAATTTCAATATTAGTGCGCATCCTCAGATGCGCATTCGCTTATATAGACCCGACATCCAGGGGGTCTTGATTGTTGTCTGTCATGTTCATTCATACAAGTAGGCGGGGAGGAATAGATGGCTGATAAGAAAGAGAAAGAGACCGTGCGTGTCAAACGCCGGCGGCGAACGGGGCAGGAAGGGGAACGGCAGCGAGCCGACGCACCAAGTCGTAAAAAATCTAGTAGTAAGAGCTCGACGCCACCTCCTGCGCAAGGCAGTGGTGGCAGCGGCGCGGGCGGATCTACCAGACCACCGAGACCGCCGTCAACATCCAGCCTGCCATCTGGTGGATTGGGGCGGGGGATGAGCCCGCGAATGCTGCTTATCGTCGGGGCACTTGTTGTGGTCTGCATTGTCTGCGCTATGATTTTTAATATTTTCCCCGGTTCAGGGGGGGATGATTCAGGCGTATTTGCCCCTGAACAGCAAGCTGAATCGCCGTCACAGCCGGTGCAAGAAGCGCCTCCGACTGCCGCTGCTCCAGCAGCCGAAGCTTTTGTGCCCCCAGTTCCGGCCACAGGTGATGGCCAAACATGGCTGGTCATGCTTTATCAGGATGCCGACGACAAAATTTTGGAAGAGGATATCTATCTGGATTTAAATGAAGCGGAACGAATTGGCTCCAGTGACCGCGTGCATATTGTCTCTCAAGTGGATCGTTATAATAGCGGCTACTCCGCTGATGGGAATTGGGATTCGACTAAACGTTTTTATGTAACGGCCGATCCCGACCTCAAGCGTGTTAAATCTCAGGAGATCATGGATCTGGGTGAGGTTAATATGGCTTCGGGAGACAGCCTGGTTGATTTCGTCACCTGGGCGGTGGACACTTTCCCGGCGGACAAACATGTGTTGATCATGTCTGATCATGGCATGGGCTGGCCTGGCGGCTGGTCTGATCCGGCTCCCGGGGGCAGAGGCGAGCACAATGTCGCTCTGGCTCAAGTATTGGGTGATGAAATTTTCTTGATGGAGCTCGACGACGCTTTAGGAGAAATCCGCGATCAAACGGATATTGACCAATTTGAACTGATCGGCATGGATGCCTGCTTAATGAGTCATGTAGAGGTATATGATGCCCTGGCTCCTCATGCTCGTTATGCGGTAGCCTCTCAAGAGACGGAACCCGCTCTCGGCTGGGCATACACCGGTTTTCTAGGCGATCTGGTGCAAAACCCGGACATGGATGGCGCCGAGTTAGGGCGGTTGATTGTCGAGAGCTATATTGATGAAGATCAGCGCATCGTTGATGATGAAGCACGTGCCGAATTTACGGGGCGCGGTTCACCTTTGAGCGGCTTTATGGGTATGTTAGGCGGCGTTTCGGCGCAGCAGTTGACGCAGCAAATGCAGGGCGATATTACATTGACGGCCGTTGATCTGCAGGCATTTCCCAAGGTGATGGACAGTCTCAATGATCTGGCGTTTGCTTTGCAGGATATTGGACAGCCACAGGTCGCCCAGGCGCGAAATTATGCGCAGTCATATACCAGCGTATTCGGCCGTAATGTGCCCCCGTCCTATTTGGATTTAGGTAATTTCGCCAACTTGTTAAAAAGGGAAAGCCGGGATCCCCAGGTTGCACAGCTTGTTGACCAACTGGTGGATGATATTGATACGGCCGTTGTGGCTGAGCGACACGGGAAAAATAAGCCTGGATCCAGCGGTATGTCCGTCTACTTCCCCAACTCCCAACTCTATAATTCTGCCGCAGCCGGCGCGCAGTCCTACACGGAAATTGCCAATCGATTTGCGTCTGACTCCTTATGGGATGATTTCCTAGCCTACCATTATACCGGGCGTCGCTTTGAAGAGGCGCAGGGCAGCATGGCCGTACCAGAGGCCGGCGCTGCGGTTACGGCTCCGGGCAGCGGAACTATCGACGTGAAGAATGTTACGCTTTCAGATAATGTTGCTGCGCCTGGCCAGCCGATCTTATTCAGTGCTGATGTGAGCGGCAACAACCTGGGCTATGCTTTTCTCTATACCGGATTCCTTGATGAGGCTTCCAATTCTGTCTTTGTCGCCGATATGGATTATTTGGAAAGCCCGGAGACGGTAGAAGTGGATGGCGTTTATTATCCTGCCTGGCCAGAAGGTGAATTCACGATGGAGTTTGAGTGGGAGCCGCTAGTGTTCGCGATCAACGATGGGGAAAACTCTGTCTCGGCGCTCTTCTCACCGGCGGAATATGGCGCAAGCTTTGAAGAGGCGATTTATACTGTTGATGGTATCTACACTTATGCGGACGGTGAGACGGTCAATGCAAAGCTCTATTTTAACAATAATAATGGCCTGCTAAATCAGGTCTATGGCTTCACTGGTCAAGGCTCAACCGGCGCACCGCGCGAGATTTTGCCCCAGATCGGCGATCAATTCACTGTTTTGGAGAATTGGATCGATCTGACACCCAGTGGCCAAGCAGCGCAGCGAGCGGTTCAGGAAGGTGGGACACTGACCTTTGGCCAGGAACCTTTCACTTGGGAGGAGCTGGACGGCGCGCCCGGTCAATATATTGTTGGGTTCATCTTTGAGGATTTGGATGGTCAATCTTTCCCTGTTTACGAACAAGTGACTGTCGAATAAAAATTGCTGAGTGCTTGCAAAGCTGCCAACCATTCTTAAAGTTGGCAGCTTTTTATTTGGCAACATCCCACTTTTTCCCCTAAAATTCTGACACGAAAATTTTCTAGAAACCCGGTTCTGCTGTTTCTTGGATAATTACAAAACGAATTTATATACCGCGATTAGCGCGTATCCTCAGATGCGTATGGTGCCATCGGACCGGCATCTGAGGATGCCTAACTTATCGGATCACAGTGATAAGCGCGTATCCTCAGATGCGTATGGTGCCATCGGACCGGCATCTGAGGATGCCTAACTTATCGGATCACAGTGATAAGCGCGTATCCTCAGATGCGTATGGTGCTATCGAACCGGCATCTGAGGATGCCTAACTTATCGGATCACAGTGATAAGCGCGTATCCTCAGATGCGCACGGTGCTATCGGATCGGCATCTGAGGATGCCTAACTAATCATCGGTGGTGGAAATTTGTTAATCTCCAAGAATCAGTAAAACAAGCCGGGTTTCTGTTACTAAAAACATGTAATGGAGACTGATTTATGGTAAATAAGACATCACCAGCCGAACAGAAACGCGTTTTTGATCTGATCTGGAGCCAAATGCCACATATGCAAAACCGCATGTCCTCATCCTGGTGGTTCTTTTTGCTTTTCCCAAAAGGTGAAGAGGGTTATGGGCCGAAACAGATAATGTATGCGATTACGGCGCGGGCCGGAAACGATATAAATATTAGCGGCGGGGATTTGCGCGGAATAAACCTTAAACGGCCTGTGAAACCAGAAAAAGATGTCTTCCAGGTGCAGAATGTCGGCTGGTATTTTGATGGACATCAGGTATATGAGGAATTGGTCAAGCAGGTTGCTGTAGCCACGCTGTCAAGTGACGGCTATATAAAAGCGTGGGCAGAACGGCCGAACGGCGAACGACATGGCAGCGAAATTTGGGCTTCTGACAGCGAGCCGATGACCCTGGAAGCCCATTTCAAGGGTGACAAGGGAGAAGCACGGTTCAAAACATGGGGTGATTTGCAAACGGTGGATACGTCTCCTGATGAGTCAATGAACATCAAAACGCCGCTCGGTGGTACAAACTTCGTTGCTTGGCGTTTGATCAATTTTAAGGGCGAATTCACTTCACCTACCGGCACCGAGGAGTTAGAAGGGCTTGGATATTTTCAGCGCGTTTGCCTGAATGTGCCGGCATTTCCTTGGAAGTGGGTTTGGTCCTTATTTGAGGATGGGACCTTGTTTTCCGCTTTTGTGCCTTATATTGGCCCGCAATTATTGCGCAAAGGGCATAAGGTGTTCAAAAATGAATGGCTGGAAAGGCTTTCGATTTCTATCAGCCCAGGCGCTTTCATTGATTTTCCAGGAAGTTCTGAGCGCATCATGTTTGACACTGCGCGGGTCACCCCTCTTTTAGATAATGGTTCTTACCCTGACTTTCTGGTACACGCCTATTCGAAAAATGGCGATTATGTGAAATTTATCGCTGAGAGTGGTGGACATGCTACTCAGTCTTTGGGTCGTTCAATCTTAGGGGGACGTCTTGATACTTATTGGAGTTACAATGAGTATATGTTTCGCATGAACGCGTTAACAGGGCGTGTAGGCGATAGAGCGATTAACCAATTGACGGTGGGCAATGGGTTTGGGAATCTGGAATATGCTTGGGGGATTGGGTTGTAGAAAGAGTGAAAAGAAAATATTTATTGTGGATCGTAAATGGTGATTTGTTAACATCATTCCTACTGGAGTAATTATTATATGGCCAAGCAACGCCGCCTGATAGTAGAACGAGAAGATGCAGGGAATTATTTATTGATTTCTTTAATTTCGTTTGCAGCGACAGTCATTATTGTGCGCCTCTTTTTAGAGTTGACCGGCTACCCACAGCTAGGCAACAGCACGCTGCATATTGCGCATCTCTTGTATGGTGGGGTGCTCCTGTTTGCGGCAGTATTGATCGCCCTCATTTGGGACAATCCGAGTTTTATGGTTGTTTCCTCGGTGCTGAGTGGTATAGGCATTGGATTATTTATCGATGAAGTGGGTAAATTTATAACCCAAAATAATGATTACTTTTATCCTGCCGCCGCGCCAATTATCTATGGTTTCTTCCTTTTGGTGGTGCTGCTTTTTCTTTTAGTTCGCCGGCCCGATGAGGATGATCCACGCCGGGCGATGATTAATGCCCTGGAACAATTGCAGGATGCTATTTATGGCGATCTTGATGAAAAAGATGGCCAGCAATTGGTGGAAAATTTAAAACTCGCCAGCCATGCGGATCAAGAAGATATTTCGAAAATGGCGGTTGTTTTGAATGAATATGTCGATCAGGGACATGTGCCGTTTATTGATTACGATCCGGGTCCGCTGCAGCGAATTTGGATGGGGATTGAAACCTTGGGCATGCGTTTGGGCCGCAAGTGGCATAAGTATTTTGTTTTGGCCGGATTGGTTATCACCGCTCTGGGTGCTATTGTCACTTTTGGGTCACTGCTCTGGGTTGCATTTTCACCGGCAGCGACGACACAAGAATTTCTAGCCGATCTGGTTGCGGAGGCACAGGGGCGTGAGATTAGCAGCCTGGGTGGACATTATGCACGGTTAATTATTGATGTTGCCATAGGGATAGTGGCACTGCTTGGGTTTTATTGGCTTGTACGTGGCCAAGAGCGACAGGGGATTATCATGGCGGTGGTTTCTGTGGTGCTCTCATTAACGGCCGTGCAGTTTATCACCTTCTATCTCGACCAATTCACAGCCATACTGCCTACGCTGTATCAATTTGGATTCTTGTTATTGATTCTGGCCTATCGCAGTTGGTATTTGTCTCCACAGGAGGGAAAGGATGTGGACAGTTCGTAAGTCAGTTGGAAAAAACGGCATGGCAGAGCTGCCTGGCATCAGGTAGCTTATGATTTGAAATTTGTGAACAAGATTGCAAATTGTCCCAAATCCGTTATAAACAATTCTGAAGCTGTATTATTACCAAAGGATTGTCCAACTTATAGGAGATCTTCATGAGGCTGTTGAAAGACAAACCATCGTGGCAAAACCCCTTTTATACTTTAGGTGAGGAGATTGCCAACAGTGTGACGCATGGTATCGGCGTGGCTCTGGCGGTGGCTGGGTTGACCTCGCTCGTTATTCTGGCTGCTATTTATGGCGATACATGGCGGGTTGTTAGTTTCACTATTTATGGTACCAGTCTAATAATCCTTTACTTAGCTTCGACCCTTTATCACAGCGTGCAGCACCCCAAAGCGAAGAACGTTCTCAGGCGTCTGGATCATACCTCCATTTATGTACTAATAGCTGGAACTTATACGCCATTTCTATTGATTGGCGTACGGGGGACGATGGGCTATACCTTGCTGGCCATTGTCTGGACAATGGCGGTAGCCGGTATATTGTGGAAGATTTTCTTTCTGGGGCGCTTTGAAGTTCTGGCCACGATTATGTATCTCCTGATGGGTTGGATGGGCGTGCTCGCATTTCGGCAGCTATTAATTAACGTGCCTCCTTCAGGTGTCACCATGCTTTTCGCCGGCGGCATTGTTTATACCGTAGGGGTTATTTTCTATGCCTGGGAGAAGCTGCCTTATAACCATGCTATCTGGCATGTTTTTGTCCTCGGTGGGAGTATCTGTCATTTTTTTGCGATCACAACCTTGATCCCCGCTTAAACAGCGAATGAATTCGCTGCTATCACGAAAAAAACATGTTTGTTCTTATCGCTGCAGAATTCATTCTGCGGCGTTTTTGATCTAAACTATTGCTGATTGCAGAGCTTCTACCGCTTGTGCCTCTTCATCGTGGATAACCATAATTTGTTCCGCCATACGCTCTCTATGTGCTTCGACTTCTGCTTGCATTAGGGGGAAATCGGTGTCCATAGATTGGCGAATATTGGCCAGCCGGCTATTGATTTCCTGAATTTCGGCTAAGGCAGCCCCGCCTTGTTCTAAGAAAAGCTCCTGCTTGCGCCACATAAGCTGCCTTGTTTTGGCGAAGGGTTCAATCTCATCCGGGAGTAATGTTTTTGCGAATGCGTGCCAGGCTTTGGCACTGGAGCGGAAGGCCTGGGCGGCATCATTAAGGGCCGGCAGTTCGAGGATGATCGCGGCTTCGTCCAGGAAATTAGCATAAGTTGTTCTTTCAGCGTCCTGGTCGCTGCCCTTACCGAAGAGATATGCGAAATTGTAGGCTGAGGTGAGTCCAGCGTACATGGGCAGGCCGGCGGGGAACTGTTTTTCCCAGCTTAGACGCTGCTTGGGCGCGCGCAGCATTTTGGCCCAAAACTGGTAGGCATTAAGGCCAAAATTGTTTTTCGAACCTTTAGGCGGTTTTTCAGTGAATAGGCGAATCGTGTCGACTATGCCCATGTTGAACGGCCGAAGCGAGTTTTTCGGGCAGCGGCGCCTGTAAGGTTAATACGCGATTCTTGATCTTTTTAATCCGACCCCGCGCGGAGGCCAGTTCATCTATCGACACCGTCAGTGGAACGCGGGAGCGATCAGCAATGCTTGCTATATCTTTTTTAGGTTCGTAACTATATACCACGATGGGTAAAGCACCCCACATACCCTCGTCGTAGGGCAAGGCGTTGTAAGGTAAACCCCACATGTCGGCCCAAACAATGGCGGGTTGGCCATCTTCCAAGGTATTTACCAGGTTGCTTATGGCGCGGTCTGCCTTGGCTGTTTGCCGTATTTCTTGAACGATACCCAATCTCGACAGCATTGTATCCATGGGATCGAAGGTGTTGCGGGTGAGTATATTACACTGCGGGTCGTATCCTTCGTATAGGAATGTGAAATAGCCCATGACAAGACCACCACTGACGCCCATGAGCAGCGCTTCACTGTACGGCTCGCCGGTATGAGGCGCCGTGACACCGCGTTGGGCCAGAAAATTGCGCACTGTGCCGGTTTCCCAATGGGTTCCGTCAAATTGATTGTAGTTGGCTATTGTTGGCATATCTTGTTTCTCCTTTGAGCCGCTTTTTTTGTTTAGTCTAATGGACCAAATGAAATTTTATCCAACAGAAACAAGAATAGCAGAAAGATTGGGTTTTGGGGCAAAGGAGAGACATAGTATACAATAATCGCCGCTATTGGTTTTATTATATGTGATTATCACCGTGGATTAGAGATAGAGTTTGTTTGACCCGATTGCCAAGCAGGCGCTATCGGGTCGACGGAGAATTTCAGAGAGGAATTTTATGCAATCTAAGGACGTAATAAGTAAACAGTTTGAATATAACTATTGGGCAAACGGCCGTATCTTTGAAAAAGCGGTATTGGTGTCTAGCGAAGAGATGCAGGCAGCTTCAGTTATCGAAGGACGTTCCTTACAGCAAGTTTTGTCCCATATGGTATATGTGGAAAAAGTATGGCGGCTGTTGGCTCGTGATGGCAAATTCGATCGCTCACAAATGCCGTCAGATGAACAATTGGCAACCGCCGAGGGGATACGACAGTTTGCAGGCCAGGAAGAGCAAGAGATGCAAGCCTTTCTGAAGAATTTGACGGAAGATGAGCTGGCTGAGCAGATGATCATTACCCGTTGGGATGGTGTAAAGGTGAGTATGACCCGCTGGAACATGCTAATACATCTGGCCACGCACAGCATGCAGCATCGTACAGAAGCGGCCGTTCTGCTGACCCAATATGGCCAATCTCCAGGAGACCTGGACTTTTTATTTTTTGTGTTGTAGACGAGCGAAAGAAACCGGTTTGGGCCTGGTAGTTTCAATTTGGCTGTCAATGCGTAAGTTGGTTGTCAAAGAGGATTCTGACCATGAAGCAGCTGCCGGAGCTGTGGGTTGATAAAAATTGACTTCTCAAGATATTCACATAACTGAGGGAACGGTGGAACGCCTGCGCTGCACTTTGAAAGACGACTGCTAATCTTGCAACTTTCCAACATTAAAATCGTATTAGACTTTAGTTGAAAATATGGTACGATTGTACCCATGGGTCGAATGGGCCCTGGCGACTTTAGTTTTGATCTGAGGAGGATCTACAATGGGTGCATTGATTAGTTTGGTAGTTGCAATTATAATTGCGGCAGTAGTAATTTGGATAGTTGGCAAGCTTGGTTTGGGCATGGAAGTAAGTGGTTTTGGTGGCGCGATTATCGCGGCCATCGTCATCGCCATTGTTACGGCCATTGTCAATTGGCTGCTGTTTAGCCTTCTTAAACTTGACCCTAGCATGGCAGGTTGGGTCGGTGCGCTGGTCATGCTGGTTGTAGCAGCAGTAGTCTTGATGATTTCTGACAGATTTGTATCCGGTCTGAAGGTTAAAGGCTTTCTTGGGGCCATCATTGCCGCAGTGGCCATGGGCGTTGTTTATTGGCTGTTCAGCCTCATAGGCATTGGATAATATTTTTTTTGGATCGTGCGCCTGAGTTTGCTTGGGCGGATGCAGCATATTAATTTCATAAAAAATGAAAAACACCGCTGGCTAAATCAGCGGTGTTTTTCTATTTATCCAAACAAATGTTTATCGTATTGGGTTGGCATGTTATTTGTGAAACGCAGGTGATTGCCTTTTGTGATGGTTGACGAATACAGTACAATTTTATTATAGTGTTTACTGAAGTTAGGAGGTTTTACACATGAAGTTGTTAATGACATTTTTAGCTGGCGCATTGGCTGGCGCGGCAGCAGCCTTAATGCTGGCGCCCAAGTCCGGAACTGAATTACGTGCCCAGATGAGTGAAGAGGCTGCTCGAGATCGGGAAA
This sequence comes from uncultured Chloroflexia bacterium, assembly GCA_963736615.1. GTDB lineage: Bacteria > Chloroflexota > Anaerolineae > Promineifilales > Promineifilaceae > JAACFF01. Next base: position 399,847 of record CAVTPP010000006.1, read on the forward strand.
GAATCCGTCAGGGTTACGAGTCGGCTTCGCTAAAAACCCAAGACAGTTACGACAAAATGTCCCAAAAATTGCACAGACTTTCTGAAGATGAGATTGTAACTGAGGAAGTTGATGTAGAAGTAGATGTGGAAGAGGTTTTGACAGAGGAATAGATCTTTGCGCAAAGCGATTCGCTGTTCTTCTTGTAAAAATATGAGGCGAATGGAGCCCTGTTCCATTCGCCTTTATTATTCTTATTATTATTGTGAATACAAGTCAAACGTTAAGAAAAATGGCCTCTGATCTCGAAGCGCATGCCGAACTGGCCACAAGCTTGCTTCGGCCAAAAGAGTGCTTGCAAAGTTTGAAATATTTGGTTAATCTGATTGTTATTTCCGTTTCAATTTTGGTTCTGGTTGCTTGCCAGGGGGAGAGCCCGGATGTAACGGCCGTTCCTGTTGGCCCTGTCCGTGAAACAAAAACCGCACCAGAAGCTAAGCCGAGTGCATCCCCACCAGCTGAATCCACAGCAACGGCCACCCCTGAAGTTGTAGAACCCTTGCAGTATGGGCTCGGTGATCCCATCTACCCCTTTCTTGGAAACCCAGGCTATGATGTCCAACATTACGATCTGGATCTAACTATAGCAGTCGAGGCCAACTTGATCAGTGGCAGCGCCGCGATCGAGGCAGTTGCAACTGAAAACCTGCAAACGATTATGTTTGATCTGGCCGGCTTGCAGGTGTACCAGGTTGTTGTCAACGACACGTTAGCCCTCTTTGAACGGCAGGAGACCAAGTTGATCATCACTCTGGAAGAGGCTCTGCTAGAAGGCGAGCCTTTTACAACAGTGATTCAATACGCGGGCAGTCCGGAGAAATTACTCGATCCCAGCGCGCCTATTGCCTTGGGTTGGCAGGAGGACATTGGCGGCAGCTTTGTGGCCTCTGAGCCGACAGGGGCGATGAATTGGTTTCCTAATAACAATCACCCTGCTGATAAAGCGACCTATAATATGCGCTTTGTTGTTCCCCAGCCTTACACCGTGGTGGCCAATGGCGCACTCGTTGATGTTCAGCAGTCAGGATACAAAAATATCTATGAGTGGCAGATGGATCAACCCATGGCCAGCTACCTGGCTATTGCCCAGGTGAATGAATATGACATGGCTGTGAGTGTAACGGAAAGCGGCGTTTCCATCCGTAATTTTTTCCCGGTCGATACGCCCGAAAATGTGCGTGCAGCCTTTGATGAAACACCGCAAATGTTGTCCTTTATGGAAGAATTGATCGCACCATATCCATTTGACCGTTATGGTGTGGTCTTGCTGGGGCAGCCAGACGAGCTGGGCCTTGGAAACACAGAGCGTGGCTACTTATGGCGCTGACGGCCCAAGAAGAGATGAGACGGTCATCCACGAACTGTCGCACCAATGGTTTGGCAATAGTGTGTCTGTGGCCACCTGGCAGGATGTTTGGTTGAATGAAGGCTTTGCCACATATTTCCAATATCTGTGGAATGATCATATAGGGAAATCATCTGTCGAGGCCAGGATGGCGGATCTTTACAGCATTATCGCCACTAATAATATGTCTTCTCCGATCCCCGATTCAGCAGAGGAACTTTTTGGACCGGCTGTATATTGGCGCGGTGCTTATACGCTGCATGCTTTGCGTGAAGCGGTGGGGGATGCCGTATTCTTTACGATACTGCGCACTTATTATGCCCGCTATCAAGGCAGCAATGCCTCGACGGCCGATTTCATTGCTGTAGCGCGAGAGGTTGGTGGGCAAACGGCCGTAGATACACTCATGGCCTGGCTGTATGAAGACAGCGTGCCTCCACGAGAATAGTTTGTGCAGCGCGAAATATGGTTGTTGGAATTAATGGAGAACATTTATGGATAAGGTGGGATTTTTGCCGCTTTTAGGGGCACAATCGGCTATTGGATCAGCAGTTTTCTCTTTTTCCTAGGTTATATTTGGGCCGCGTTAGACAGCAATAAAGAGGCGTGGCATGACAAGATTTTTGATACTTGGGTTGTGTCTAAAGGAGAACGGGGCGCGGACTAGAGCGGAGAATGCTGGTTTGAGGTTTTTTTGTTATGAGAATGGGACGTTACAGCCGGGTCTTTGTGGCTATGGCGCTGATGCTCTTTTTTGCTGCCATATTAGTACGTGGCTGTAAACTGCCGCGGTTAGATTTGCGTTCGCTTACGGGAAACGATGCTGTGCGCGAGTATCTAAATGACACTTATGAAGCCAAGGGTGTGGGGGTGACAATGATGGGTGAGAAGGCATTATTGATCACGTTGATAAATCCCAGGGTCTATGGCCTTGAAGACGTTGACGCGCAGGAAGCAGCAGCGCGCGAGATTGCTGAATATGTGCTCGATAATCAGGAAGGATTACCGGAACTTGAGCAAATTCGGGTGAGATTTGAAGAACGGCGTGTTGCCGGAGCGCCGGTATCAGGTGAGTATATTTTTGATTTTACTTTTGATGAGTTAAGGTGAAAGGGCGAATTGGTGGGGTACTTTTTATGGGCAAAGCAAGTTTTTTCTCCCGTTTTGTGGCTTATCTAGTTGATGGCCTTGCGATTAGTTTCATCGCCTGGGGCTTGGCGCTGTTGTTTAATGGGCTATTTAGTATCACGTCTAATTCCAACAACCTGTTTGTAGGCATCTTGTTTGGAACTTTAGGGGTAATCACATTTTTTGCCTGGCTGATTTTGGCTTTCCTTTACTTTGGTTATTTCTGGAGCAAAGACGGCCAGAGTGTCGGTATGAAGCTGACCGGCATCAAAGTAGTTCGACGCGACGGCGGCTTGCAGTCTTATGTGCGGGCTGCCTTGCGCGGAACGGTTGGGTACTGGATCTCAGGATTGGTATTCGGACTAGGTTTTCTTTGGGCTGCGTTTGATTCCGAAAAAGAGGGGTGGCACGACAAGATTTTTGACACCTGGGTTGTAGAAGCTAAATAATGAACCTCATTTTGGTAGAAAATTGTCAGGCATTTATAGGTAGATTGTCGCAAGAGAGTCACGTATAAGTGCCTGGTATTTGATTTAGCGGATTGGTGCGTAACATTGTTGCGCCTTTTGGGTTATATTACTTTAGAGCATTTTATAAATGCGCTTTTTGTAAATTTTGGAGCCGGCAGAGGTTAAACTAGTTTATGAACGCCTTTGTGCTGCTCCGCCATAAAAAATCCGTAGGAGGATAAAATGTTTGGAATAATTGGCTGGATCATCATGGGTGGGTTGGTCGGTTGGATAGCCAGTAAATTGATGGGCAGCAGCGGCCAACAAGGCTGTTTGATGGATGTTGTTGTGGGCATCGCCGGTGCATTTCTCGGCGGCCTGGGATATAACCTGCTCACTGGACAAGGTTTTGACCTCAGTGCAGCATTCAATATTGATGCCGGCTTTTTCATGAGCTTGTTGGTAGCCGTTATTGGCGCTGTTGTATTGCTGTTAATAGTGCGCATGATTCGTAAGTAAGGTTGATGATTAGGAGAGCGGCTGCAAAAAGCAGCTGCTCTTTTTTGATCTGGTAGTTTTTGTAGCCGCGATCAATGTACCCTTTGGGTATTCAAAATCGTGAATTGCGAACCTCACGAGCGCGAAAGCGATTTCGCGGCATACATTGGACCAATTTCGGAAAATTGAAATACCGTGTACTGCCTGTAGGGGGGCATTTCAATGAAAGTTAGTAATGTATATTTGCAGCGCGCTCTTGCGCCGGATAAGAAGCTTGGTTACGTGAAGGAAAACGGCGAGGTATTTCGCGAAGATCCTGGCTTTAATGACCGCATCGGTCATGTGGATATTGTTTCGGGCCATGTCTATCGCCGGCGAACCGCGGCGCCGGACCGGCTGGTCGGTCATGTAGATGTTGATAACGGCAAGATCCATTTGGAAGTACCGGCGAGCCCTGATAAGTATATCGGCCGTGTGCGCACCAACGGTGAATTGAACCTGCATATGGCTGGCCAACTGGATGTGAAGATAGGTTCAGTTAAGGATATGGAGTCGCTGGCTCAAGGGGGCGGCGCTTTTTTGCTGCTGGTTTTACCGGCATTTGAAGAAAAGAAGTAAAACAATGAAATTAATCAGCCTTTTAGGACCTCGGCCGATTTTAAATTTACTTGCTATTCGTGCCTTAGAACCGGAAGAAATTTTGTTCGTGGGCACGAAAGACACCCATTCTTTGGCCCAGCATTTACAGAGCCTTGTCGGGAATAAGGCCAAAGTCTCCCAGTCGGAGATTTTCGATCCGTATGATGTGCCTTATATGATGAAGGCCGTAAACAAAAAACTGCGAAAGTTGGGTTGGGAACCTGAGGAAACATTATTCGATCTTTCTGGTGGCAGCAAGTTGATGTTCTACGCGGCCGTGCAGTTGGCCAAGGCGCATGAAAGCCCAGCGGCTGATGTCGAACGCGTCGGTTTTCGCTATCGCATGCGCCAGTTTGAGTTTCAAGATCACCATGTCGTTACTACTCGTGACGAATATTTGCCGCCTCTGATTGATATTGCTGATTATCTCAACTGTTATTTGCCTGGTTTTCATGAAGATGGGTTCAGCCGCGATGCACACGGCCGTGTTGATATAGGCGGCCGTTTTGAGTCTGCTGTTTACAATACTTTGGCTGAACATGTCGACGAAGTCATGGCTGGCGTGCGCCCCAAAGGCGTCGCCGAGCAAATTGAGATCGATCTGATTGTGCGCCAGGGTAATAATGTAGGCATCATCGAGGCCAAAACTGGGGTCAAGAAAGCGGGTATCGATCAGCTCGATACCGCGGGCAATCCCCATTATCTGGGTGACTTTCTGGCCAAGCTGCTGGTAACTGGTCGTTATCTGCCGCGTGCCCATAAAGCGCTGGCCAGTGCGCAGGAAATCCGGGTGGTAGAGCTGCCTGAATACAATGATCGCCAGGGGTTTTCGGCTCAAGAAAAGCGCATTTTAGTTCAGGCGGTGCAGCAGGCATTGTCTGGTCGCTAAAGTCACTTTATAAATTCTTTACAATCAATCTGTAAATTGGATTGCTAACGTAAGGTGGATTGTAAGGCAGGCTGGTTATTGTTTACTTAGTTAGGGTTGTTCCAAGTCGCGATAGTGCCTGAACTTGGTGGGCAGCCCCAATCGTTAATTAATAGAATTGTAAATCAGTCAAGAAATTCGCCGGTGATCGTGCGGATTTTTTTTGCATTTTTGCAAGACGCACAGATGTGCTGCTCTCCCCTTTGGCCTGATATACGGCTGTACTTTTGGCCAGTATAGATCAGTTCTATTGTCCGGTGTGCCCCAAATCAATATCAGTAGAATGATGGTTATAACAAGCTGCGATCGGTTTTTGGAGCTGTGTGCTCAGATTCAAAAACCGAAACGGATAAATTTGGAGTGGACACGATGACAAGTTTTAGTAATGGCAATTCACGTACAGCCTTAATCTCCGGAGCCAGCCAGGGATTGGGAATGGCTTTGGCTCAATTTTTGGCAGCGCGGGGCTATGATCTGATTATCACCGGGCGTAATGAGGCGCGGCTGGCAGATGCGGTAACGGTATTGGCTGAACAGGGCGGCGATGTGCAAGGTTTAGCCGGGGATGTGGCTGATGCGGATCATCGCCGGCGTCTGACAGCGGCGGTCAAGAGCTATGGGCAGCTCGATTTACTGGTTAATAATGCTTCCACTTTAGGACCGCTGCCTATGCGCTCAATGGCAGAGTATGAGCTTGACGCGCTTCGACAGGTTTTTGAGATTAATATGATTGCGCCCCTGGCTCTGGTGCAGGCGACACGGCCGTTCCTGGCGGCAAGTAAAGGTCTGGTGATTAATATCAGCAGCGACGCGGCCGTGGGTGGTTATGATGGTTGGGGCGGCTATGGTTCCAGCAAGGCAGCGCTGGATCTGATTTCGCTGACGCTGGCTAACGAACTGCGCGAGGAGGGGATCAGTGTTGTCACTGTCGATCCAGGGGATATGCGCACGACTATGCACCAAGATGCTTTTCCAGGTGAAGATATCTCGGACCGGCCTTTGCCAGCCGTGACGATGCCTTTCTGGGCCTGGCTGCTGGGCCAGGAACGATCTGCTATTTCCGGAGAACGTTTTCAGGCCCAATCGGAATTATGGCAGGTGCCGGCATGAAGCGGTCAGAATTGATTTTCGACAGACCTGAGGGTCTTGTTGCCAGGCGGCCGGCGGAAACAGAAGGACAGGCACGGGATAACGGCCGTTTAATGGTCAGTACGCCATCTGGACACCAACATGCCTGCTTTATGGATCTACCTCAATTTTTGCAGCCTGGCGATTTGCTGGTTGTCAATCGCAGCGCGACGCTGCCGGCCAGTTTAACTGTGGAGGGTTCTGTGGGCATTTTCACGCTAAACCTGTCTACTAATTATGGTGATGGCTTATGGCTGGCAGAACCGCGTTTCAGCGCTGCCAAACCGGGTCCTATACCTGGATTGATGCCAGGCCAATCTCTATATGTGGCTGATATCGAAGCACGCTTGATCGCCCCTTTTCCAGGACTTGACCGTCTGTGGTTTGTGCAGTTTGATGGCGATCTGTTTGCGGCAATGCACCAAGTGGGTAGACCGGTGCACTATAGTTATGTGGATAAGGCTTTTAATCTGAAATATTACCAGACCGTTTTCGCCAATACGCCGGGTAGTGCTGAAATGCCTTCGGCGGCCTATCCTTTTACGCGGCGTGTGCTGCAGCAGCTTCAGATCCGCGGTGTTGAAATCGCTTCAATTGTTTTACATACTGGTGTTTCCAGTCTGGAGGTTGAGGTCGATGAGGTTGAACAACATCCTTTGTATCCTGAACCATACTGCGTTTCAAAGGGGACGGCAGCTGCCGTAAACCGCGCACGGGCTGAGGGAAGGCGGGTGATCGCTTTGGGTACGACGGTCGTGCGTGCTTTGGAGTCGGCCTGGGATGGGCATGAAGTACGGCCGTCTTCCGGATTCACGCGTATCTATATCCACCCACAGCGGGGGGTGTTTACTGTCGATGGTCTGCTCACCGGTTTACATGATCCGGTAACAAGTCATTTAGCCATGCTGTATGCGATTGGCGGCCAGAAGTTAATCCGCGATGCTTATCGAGAGGCCGTTCTGGAAGGGTATCACTGGCATGAATTCGGCGACAGCCACCTTATTCTTCCTGAAATGGGACGCGGACGAGAGCGGAGGACGCGGAGAGAAGAAATTAATATGTCCGTGTAGCAGTTATTGTACGTGTTCGATTGTTTCGGACGATATTCGGACGCGGACGAGAGCGGAGGACGCGGAGAGAAGAAAATTAATATGTGCGTGTAGCAGTTATTGTACGTGTTCGATTGTTTCGGACGATATTCGGACGCGGACGAGAGCAGAAGACGCGGAAGGCAGATGATTGAATTTCCGCGTAATCGGTTTTTGTCTGCACCCGATTTTTTCAGGCGGGTGACCTCATCCAGGTAAATCAGTCTGGCGAGTTTCTTTTTCATTGACGGCCGTTCTATAATTGAGACAGCAACGATTGAATGAATTATGGAAGAAAACACCTCGACTGAAGCTCGGGAGCTGGCTGAGCGCAACCGCGAACTGGCTGTCCTCAATGAAATCGCCTCGGCGCTGAATGAAGAGGTGGACTTAAATGCGGCCTTGAATACGGCCCTGGAAAAGGGGGCTGAACTGTTGGGGCTGCGAACGGGCTGGATTTGGCTGCTATCTGAGGGTGATGGTGAGCAATCTTATTTGGCGGCGGCGTTGAATTTGCCCCCTGCTTTGCGCCAAAGGCCGCAGCTCATGGAGGGGGGCTGTTATTGTTTGCGTACTTTCCTGACCGGAGATTTAGATGGCGCGGCGAATGTGAATGTCGTCAGCTGTAGCCGACTGGCCGAACTGGTGGATGGTACGGATGGCTTGCGTTATCACACCAGCGTGCCTTTATATGCCGCACATGGCAGGAAGTTGGGCGTGCTTAATGTTGCCGGCTCCGAATGGCGGGAGCTTTCAAAGGCTGAATTACAGCTTCTTTACACGGTCGGTGACTTATTGAGCATCACCATTGAGCGCGCGCGTCACTTCGCACGCAGCGCGCAAATTGGGGCGGCGGAGGAGCGCAATCGTTTAGCTAGGGAGATTCATGATACATTGGCCCAAAATTTAGCGGCGATCACTTTGCAGATGGAAACGGCCGATGCGTTATTCGAGGCAGGGGCAGATAAGGAAAAAGTGTGGATGGCCGTGCGTAAGGCTTTGGCCTTGAGCCGCTCCGGGTTACAAGAGGCTCGGCGCTCTGTGCTTGATTTGCGCGCCGTACCTTTGGAGGGGCGATCCTTAGCGGAAGCGATTTCTATGCTTATTCAAGAATTTGCGGATAGAACGGGCGTGAGTACCCAGGTCGAACTTGCTGGGACTAATAAACCTCTTCCACCACGAGTAGAGATAGGCATTTATCGCATCACGCAGGAAGCGTTAGCCAATATTGAACAACATGCATCAGCGGAGCGGGTGGAATTGGTTTTGTTGGCCACAACTGATGCGTTAAAATTGACGATTGACGATAACGGCCGTGGTTTTCGCCCCAATCATATTCCCTCTGGTCATTATGGTTTAATTGGCATCAATGAGCGTGTTCATCTCATGGGCGGTAAACTAGATCTATTAAGCAGCCCCGATGAAGGGACGCGGCTGCAAATCTCTATTCCTCTTGAAGCACATGATGAGTGAGACAATTACGATCCTCATAGTCGATGATCATCCAGTAGTTCGCGACGGGCTGTTGGCGATTCTCGGTACACAGCTTGATTTCGAGGTTGTTGGAGAAGCTTCTTCAGGTCCCGAGGCCTTGCGGAAATATGAGCAGCATAATCCGCATGTTGTTCTTCTTGATTTGGAGATGCCGAAGATGGATGGGGTGGAAGTGATACGCAGGCTGCGCCAATCGACACCAGAAGCAAAAGTAGTTGTATTCACCGCATTTGATACCGACGAACGTATCTTGGGGGCCGTGCAGGCGGGAGCTAAAGGGTATCTGCTAAAAGGGGCTCCTCGAAATGAATTGTTTAATGCTATCCGCGTGGTTCAGCAGGGAGGAACCTTACTTCAGCCCGTCGTCGCTTCGCGCCTTATGAATAAACTCAGCGATCCGCAGCTGGTCTCCAATTTGACCGAGGATCTCAGTCCACGTGAATTTGAAGTGTTGGAACTTCTTGTTAAAGGTAAGCAAAATAAGGAGATTGCCGCGGCGCTGTTTATCACTGAGCGCACCGTCAAATTCCATATCAGTTCGATCCAAGCAAATTGGATGCGGGCAATCGCACAGAGGCGGTGACGACTGCTTTACAGCAAGGACTTGTCGAGCTTTAACATCAAAAATTGCCAACTTTTCCGAAAAGTTGGCAATTTTGGGTGAACGATTTGCTAAATCGTACTATAATTGGGAAACCATTAATCTGAAATGGAGCCACCACGATTTTCACGGCCACAACCTGAAAAGTTTGGGCTACATTTTAAGGAGAGTAAATCATGAACAAGCAGCTGTCCCGTAGAATTACTTTTTTTGCCGCATTATTTTTGGCAGTCATCGCTCTGGTCATACGTGGATCGGCCACAAAGGCAGCAGATGCCCAATGGTATGCTCAGTTTTGGAATAATACGAGCCTCAGTGGGGATCCTGACCACACACGTTTTGACAATACAATTGATTTTGATTGGGGCGGCGGTTCGCCGCACAGCACAATCAATGACGGCGAATTCTCTGCAAGATGGACACGTCGGGTCCATTTCGATCCTGGGACATATCGTTTCTCGGCGACTATGGATGATGGTATGCGTGCCTGGCTTGACGGCAACTTGATCATTGATTCTTGGACCAAAAGCCAGGAACATACAGTTACTCAAGATGTCTATGTGTCTGCCGGTGAACATGATCTCAAAGTTGAATATTTCGAGGATAAGGGTGAAGCTGTGGCCAAGTTTTCCTGGCAGCTCATTCAACCTGAAGGGGGTTCAGGCAGCGGCGGTGGGGCCTTCTATCCTAATTGGAAAGGTGAGTATTTCAACAATACAACTTTGTCTGGAACACCTTCTCTGATTCGTGATGATCGTTATCTCGATCATAATTGGGGGACCGGATCACCTGCACCGGGTATTATCAATGAGGATTTCTTCTCCGTGCGCTGGACCAAAATTCTTGATGACCAGGCCGGGCAGTATCGCCTCATCTTAACCAGCGATGACGGTTCTCGTCTATATATAAATGATATTCTGTTGATCGATAATTGGAATATTCAAGGACCAACGAGCCGAGCGGTCGATTATTTTTACCCTGGCGGTCCGGTTAATGTGCGCGTGGAGTATTTTGAAAATACAGGCGGCGCGATGATCGCCACGCATTTAGCTGTGATTCCAACAGGCAACTAAATATAGAGTAGATCATAAGTACATTGTTGAAAATAGTAAAAATCATGGAAGGTTGCCAACTTTTCACTAGATCAATTGCAAAATGATTGAACTGAAAGCTGGCAACTTTTTGATGACAGAGTATTCGTCTGTAGGGGAAAATTTGGGATGAGAAACCTTTCTATATTTGCAAAACAAATCATACGCTTTTTAATTGTATGGCTGGTGGATGGTATATCGCTGCTGATCACAGCGTGGATCTTCCCTGGGATTAATTTCATCGCCATTGACACAGTAACTGTGCTGTTAGATGCTTTTGCGGCTGCGTTTTTGCTGGGCATTGTCAATCTGTTGATCAGACCTCTGATACTGCTCATTGCGCGCCCATTGGGTTTCATTGCTGTGTTTGTCATCGGCTTTTTTGTGAACGCGTTGGCGCTCATGCTTACCGCCTGGCTGTTACCTTCCTTCCAAGTAGAGGGGTTGTTAGCAGCTATTCTAGGCGGTTTGCTATTCTCAGCCTTAAATAATATTCTGACCGGTGTATTGGAAGTAAAGGATGAAGGCTCTTTTTATCAAGGGGTCATCGAGCGCCTGGCACGACGGCACAGCTTCACTAATCTGGAACCGGATAAGCGCGGACTGGTGATGATGGAGATTGATGGCTTGAGCTATCACCATCTACATAAAGCGCTGGCCGACGGCCGTATGCCCATAATGAAACGGATGATGGATGAGGAGGGGTATGAGCTGTCGAAAGTTGACTGCGGTATTCCATCACAAACTTCAGCCTGCCAGGCGGGTATTATGTTTGGCGATAATTCCGATATTCCGGCCTTCCGTTGGTACGATAAAGACAAACAAAAACTCTATGTTTCTGGGACAGATGCTGATGAGCTAAACGGCCGTTATGCCAATGGCAATGGCTTGATGCGCGGCGGATCAAGCATCAACAATATGCTCAATGGGGATGCCGAGAAATCACTGCTTACTTTGGCCGGGTTATTTGATACCGATGTGGACGAGAAGAAACGGCGCGCTGAAGATATATATCTCTTGCTGCTTAACCCTTACTTTTTAACGCATACGTTGGGCTTGTTTTTCGTAGATGTTGTACGGGAACTATGGGAAGGTTGGCAGCAGCGACGTCATGATGTGCAGCCGCGTTTGAATCGCCTGGCCCATGCTTATCCTTTTGTCCGTGCGGCGACGACGGTCTTTATGCGCGATGTGGCGGCTAACTTGACTATGCTGGATATCATTCGCGGCGCGCCTTCCATTTATGTGACCTGGCCTGGCTATGACGAAGTAGCCCATCATTCAGGGCCGTGGACGACTGATGCGTTTAAGGTCCTGGCTACCTATGACCGTGTGATTGGTCATGTTCAGGAGACTATTAAGAAGAAAGCGCCCCGGCCGTATGACTTGATCATTCTTTCCGATCATGGGCAATCTTTTGGTTTGACGTTTAAGCAGCGTTATGGTGTTTCGTTAAAGGAGTATATTGAGCAGTGTCTGCCTCAAGGGACGACTGTGGCACAGTCGATGGGTGGTGATACTGGTGTGACCTCGATCACAGCCGTTTCTGGTGAGCTTGAGAACATTCAGAATACCGGTGTTGGTGGTCGTACAGGTCGCGCTGTCGCCAAGCGTGGGAGCAAATATTTAGGCAAAGGAGCCAAACGGCGTGAAGAAGCTGAAGGTGCCGACGAACATGCCCATGAGGCCCAGGTGACAGCCTATGGCAGCGGCAATCTGGCTCAGGTCTATTTTGATCTTTTCCCCCGGAAAATAATGCTAGGAGAGCTGGAAGAAGCATATCCGGGTATGGTCAAAGCCCTGGTGACCCATGAAGGGATCGGCATCGTATGCGCTTATGATGATGATGCTACGCCGGTCGTCTTAGGCAAAACGGGCCGGCTTAATCTGCATACAGGCGAGGTTGAAGGTGATAACCCACTGCAACTTTATGCGCCTGATGCTGTAGATGCCTTTGGTGCATCAACACTCGAAACACGAACATGGCAGGTGCGGCGCGTCATGGATTTCCCGCACGCGGGCGATTTGATGGTTATTAGCACGGTGTATGATGACGGCACTGTGGCTGCCCTCGAAGAACTTATTGGTAATCATGGTGGCCTGGGCGGGGAGCAAACGGATGCCTTCCTTTTCCACCCGCCGGACGTTGAAGTGACGCCAACACGCAATGCAACCGACGTTTTTCATATCTTGAACAATCATCGCGACCAGCCGGCGGGTGAAATGCCCGCGGAGGGGATAGCGGCACCGGACGATGATGAGTGGGCCTTTGCTAATTTATGGGATGGGATTAAAGATGTCAGAACCTGGGGCAGGTATGCTCTTCACGCTTTGGTTTTAGAGCGATCAGCTTATCATGATATCGTCAGGGACAAGCGTATGACCGGACCGGCACTGCTGCTTGGTTTTGTATTTACAGCTATGTCGGCTTTCTTGCGGGCAAATCCTGGCGATGAACTTGTGGCTGTGTTGACAGCGCTCGTTACCTGGCCTTTGGCAGTATGGGGTATGTTTGCAGCGGGGCGTCTTCTGACGCGTAAAGGCCATTTTACACGAACGATGCGCGGGTTGGGTTTTGCCCAAATGGTGCAAATCTTCGATTTGCTGCGACTGATTCCGGCAATCGCCCCACTGGTGACTGTCTTGACTGTGACTGTTGCATTTCTAGCCACTTGGATGGCTGCGGCGGAGGCACATGATTCGCGCGGCTGGCGCACTTTCGTTTTACCGTTTTTGGGCTTGTTAATTATCATTTTGGTGCCGATTGTTATTGGTGCATTGACTGGGAGTGTTGTGATAGGTCTGGATGCGGTGTTGGAGAAGTTAGGCCTGGTGCAGCCGTAAATTGCACCGAATGAATTCGGTACATATAAGGGAAAACATGTTTAAACATGTTTGGAAGAGCAGGCTCAAAATCCATTTTGAGCGGAGGAAAGAATTTATGAATTCGGAAGAATTGAAAGCCAATGAACAACCTTCATGGATTCGGCGGCATCCGGTTTGGACAACTTTATTGGTTGTGACTGGGGTGCTGTTGTTGTTTGGGATTATATTGCTGGTGGTGCCGTTTCAGGTTGAAGATGGAACGCCATCCAGCCCAGCTACGACGTATGATGAGGCTGTTGAGCGCATAACGGCCGTACAGCAAGAAGAGCAATCCAGCGGCGAGATCAACCCCGTCTGTATTTCTAACGTGATGAGCCATGGCGAGAAGACGGAGAAGGTGATTATTTTTTATCATGGTTTTACAAGCTGTCCGGAACAGTTTAGGGAGTTAGGAGAAACCTTCTTCGAGCAAGGGTACAATATTTATATCCCGCGTCTGCCATATCATGGGCATGCTGACCAGATGTCGGAGGCGCTGCTAAATACATCGGCTGAAGAGTTGGCCGGTTTTGCCACAGAGAGTGTCGATATCGGCCAGGGACTGGGTGATGAGGTTATTGTCGCCGGTCTATCGGGTGGCGGTACGATTGCGACCTGGATCGCTCAGGAGCATGATGATGTGGATACGGCCGTTATGGTGGCGCCATTTTTGGGCATCGGATTTATTCCTGCGGTACTTAACCGGCCATTGACTCAAATCGCGGATAGAATCCCCAATATCTGGATGTGGTGGGATCCACAGACGAAAGCGGATAACCCCTTTACGCAATCATACCAGTATCCGCGTTATCCGCTGCATGCATTGGCTGAATATATGCGGCTCGGTTTTGCGGCCGACGAGAATGCCCAGCGTGTTAGACCAGGTGTCCCATCATTGGTTTTGATCACAAATCAGAATGATGAATCGGTCAATAATACAATTATTGCCGAATTTGAAAAACATTGGGTTGATCATGGCGAGGAGCTGATTCGATCATACGAGTTTGAGAAAGATTTAGGCCTGCCTCATGATGTGATCACACCTACGCGTGAAGATGGTAATCCAGCTTTGACCTACCCAATTATAATTGACTATATCAGCCATGCTGGTGAATAAAAGGCGTTGTAAATGAAGAAGTTTTCTCGAAGAATATTGTTACCAACAGCTCTCTTAATGGCCAACGTGGCTTCTTGGAAATGAAACTGATTGATTCTTGAGGACAAAAAGATGTCAATTTTCGGAAAATCTGCCATCTTAATATTATGCCGAAACAAGTAGGGAAAGCTGAACCTCCTAAGGGATTGAGCCGCCTTTTATGGCGGGCACCGATCTGGATTTATCGTCTGGGTTTGGGTGGGCTGATCAAGGGCCGCATGCTGCTCTTGCGCCATATAGGGCGCAGTTCCGGCTTACCCAGAGAGAATGTATTGGAAATTGTGGATTTTGATGATGATAGCCAGACTTATTATGTCGCCGCGGGCTTTGGCAAGAATTCGGATTGGTATCGTAATATCGTCAAGCAGCCGCAGGTGACGATTGTGGTGGGCCGGCGGGCGATCCCGGTAACGGCCGTTCCTCTGCCGCCGGAAGAGTCGGGCCGGGCGATGGCCAACTATGCACAGCGCAATCCGAAGGCAGCAAAAAGCTTAATGCGCATTATCGGCTATGAAGTAGATGGGACGGACGAAGATTATTTTATCCTGGGACGAGATGCTATCCCGTTTGTCGCTTTTAAGCCTCGATCTGCGGGGAATCCTGGGTAAATGAAAATCATGCCAATGATTATGGATACTAAACTATCATGAGACCTTCACTGACCAGGTATGCCTGGTTATCTGTCGGCGCGGGTGCGCTGACTTTATTAATCAAACTTGCTGCCGCGACTGTTTCGGGTTCGGTTGGTTTGTTATCTGATGCCCTGGAAGCAATTGTTAATCTTGTGGCAGCGACGATTGCGTTGATTGTGCTCACGATTGTGCAGCGACCGCCTGATGATTCTCATCCTTTTGGTCATGATAAGGCGGAGTATTTCTCCAGTGGTATTGAGAGCACTTTGATCGTCATCGCCTCGTTGAGCATTCTTTACACGGCCGTCAGGAGACTGCTTAATCCTGAGCCACTGGAACAAGTAGGACTAGGTCTGGCCTTGGCTGTGCTCGCTGCTGTGATTAATTTGGTTGTCGGTCAGATTTTGATCCGTACGGGGAAAAAGAACGATTCGATTACGCTTGAGTCAAACGGCCGTCATCTGATGACCGATGTCTGGACTTCTGTGGGCGTTTTGATAGGCGTGGGACTTTCAGTGATCACGGGCCGGGAGTGGCTTGACCCGCTGATCGCTATTATTGTTGGTCTTAAGATTGGTTGGGATGGGGCAAAGATATTCAGCCGTTCGGCGCGTGGGTTAATGGATTCAGCAATAGCACCTAAAGAGCGCGCGGTAATTGAAGCCATCCTGGATAAGGCGCAAATAGAAGAGGGCGTCGAATGGCATGCATTGCGTACCCGCCAATCCGGGGCGCGGAGATTTGTTGAACTGCATCTGTTGGTCCCTGGTGAGTGGCATGTGCAGCGCTCCCATGATTTGGCGGAGCACCTTGAAGCCGAAATACGCGAGCAGATCAATTACAGTGCGGTCTTGATCCATGTGGAACCTCTCGAAGATGAACGCTCTTGGACTGATCAATCACTCGATGGACACAATATGGATGAAACGGCCGATGTACTCTGACATGTCTTTATTGACTGAAAGAAACAGATTAGTGAAGTATAATCTTGCTAGAATGTTGAATTGACACCTCAATTTGGCTTTATTTAAGAAAATTGTATCTACTATAGTGTAGCCTGAGCTTGTAGAAGGCGGAACCATGCATCGACAGGCTCAGCCCTCGACCTGAGTAGGTACGATAATAATAAAATTTGATCCGTGGTATTCTGCAAGCCAAACAGAATGGCCATGTGATCATGTATGGACGATTGGGAATATCGTTTTACATTTTGGAGAAAAAAGAATGACAACAAAGCTAAAACTACCTGGAATAATTTCACGGACGGTCCAGTCAGATCGCATCCATACACATATATTAAGCCACGGACCGCCGGCATGTGCTGATGTGGTATTCATCCATGGCAATTGTGCTTCGGCTGGTTTCTGGGATGAAACTATGTTGGCTATGCCGGAAGATTTCCATGCCATTGCCCCAGATCTTCGTGGATATGGCAGCACCGAACCGCTGCCAATTGACGCTACCCTGGGTCTGGACGATATGGTTGAGGATTTGCGTTCGTTAGTGAAAGCAATGGGCATAAGTCCGATTCATCTTGTTGGACACAGTATGGGCGGCGGCGTGGTCATGAAATATGCCATTGCTTACCCCAAAAGCGTTGCTTCGATCACGTTGGTTGATACGATCTCCCCCTATGGCTACAGCGGCAGTATGGGTGTAGATGGTACGCCTATCTATGATGATGGTGCACCTGCGGGTGCCGGATCAGTGAACCCCGATTTTGTGCGACTCCTAGGCGAAAAAGAATCAGGTGATGAAGATCCGATGGCGCCGGTCAATGTGCTGCGCCAGTTTTATGTGAAACCGCCATTTGTATCTGAGCGCGAGGAAGCATTGCTGGAAGCTGTTTTATCAACCAAAGTTGGCGATGATTGGTATCCTGGTAATTCTGTTCCGTCTGAGAATTGGCCAGGGGCTGCGCCTGGTGACAAAGGGGTTAATAACGCCTTCAGCCGTAAATATTTCGATGCCAGCGGTCTGGTTGATATTGATCCGAAGCCACCTATTCTCTGGATACATGGTGCCGACGATTTAATTGTTGCCGACAATGCTTTTTGGGATATCGCCGCACTAGGCGCCATGGGCTATGTGCCTGGCTGGCCTGGCGAAGAAGAGTGTCCGCCACAGCCTATGCTGCAGCAAATCCGTGCAGTCTTGGATCAATATGCGGCCAATGGCGGCCAATATGAAGAGGTCGTCATTGAGGATGCCGGCCATTCGCCGTTTTTGGAGAAACCGGAAGAGTTCAACCGTTTTCTGCATGCCCACTTGAAAGCAAATAGTTAAACCTTAAAAGATGAATCTGTTTGTGATAACGACTTCAGTCGGATCCCCGCAGGGGTTATTACGAACGATGAATTATGACTATCTTATTTATGCTTACCGGCCTGCTAATGATCGTTTTAGCTGTACCGATGATTCGAGGCAAGATTTCGCCAAATCATTGGTATGGCTTTCGTGTGCGTCGGACGCTTGAAGACCCTGAAATTTGGTATCCGGCCAACGCTTATGCGGGGAAGCTGCTGTTAATTTACGGCCTGGTTATTATGGCCACAGCTTTGATCTTGCCGAGATTATTCTCTGATTTAACTGATGAGGATCTGGCCTGGGTTATGACCTTTGTTTTGTTAGGGGGTATTGTGATCATGCTCTTTTTAAGTTGGCGGTATTTGCGGTCCTTGTAGAAAATTCAATATCAAAAGTCTACTATTTACTGTGCTAGGTGCCAGATACTTACCTAAGTGCCTGACACTTGCTCTAATAATAAGGAATGAAAATGACGACTAAAGCGGATTACACAGAAGAAGAATGGAGCGAATTAATAAAGGCGCCTATTACGGCCGGTGTGCTGGTCATGACCTCGGACCTCCATGTGACGAGCATGATGAGCGAGATGAAAGGTATGATGAAGGGTATGATGCAGCAGCCAGTCCCAGAAGGGGCGCAAGAGTTGGTTGGATCGCTCGTCGAAGATATCAAGGCCAGGTCAGAGGATAAAGAGAAGATGGAGCAGCCGGATGTTAAGGGCAAGGATCCTCAAGAGGTTATGTCGGAAATGTTGGCGCAGTTGAGCGCTGTCTCTGCTCTCCTCGACGAGAAGTGCAGTGAGGATGAAGCGGCTGGATTCAAGCAGTGGATTGTGGGTGTCGCCGAAGCAACGGCCGAAGCAGGGCGTGAAGGGGGATTCTTGGGCATCGGCTCTGTGCGGGTGAGCGATAAAGAGAAGGCCGCTATGGAGCAGATTTCAAAGACACTTGGTCTGGCCTGATAAGATAACAATCCTGAAATTTCAGCCCCTTGCGCTTAACTGCGCAAGGGGTTTTTTGTTTTCTTGGTGAAAATTTGATTGTGAAGATATTTTAGATAGTTTTATGGTTGACAAAGAATGATTAGGTAATTATACTGATAAACAGAAGAAAACATTACGATATGGGGAAATAGTGGAAGAAAATTCAGTTGATCTTGAGTTAAATGAGACAGATTTGGCAATTTTGCGTGAGGTTCAGCAAGACGGCCGTATCAGCAACGTAGAGTTGGCCAATCGTATTGAACTATCCCCGGCCGCTACCCACGTCCGTCTTAAGCGCTTGCAAAGTCACGGTTATATCCGCAGCTATGTTGCCCTGCTCGATCAGGAGAAGATGGGCTTCGATATGACTTGCTTTGTTAGCATCAGCTTACGCATGCATGGCAGCGAGGAATTGGCCGGTTTTCGGGCCAGTGCCAAGGAACTGCCACAGGTATTGGAATGCTATCATGTCACGGGGGAATTTGATTATCTGCTCAAGATTGTTGTCCGCAATCGTAAGGAATTACAGCGATTTGTGGAGCATGAACTAACCCCGATCCCTGGTGTGGCCCGTATTTATACCAGTCTGGTGCTGGATGATATTAAACATTCTACCGCGCTGCCGATCAATGAATCGCTGTAGGGGCAACCCTTGTGGTTGCCCGATTTAGGGTAGACACAACCCTAGGGCAGGCACAAGGGCTGCCCCTACAAGAGTGTAAAGGAGAAAAGGATGAAACGAAGAACACCGGAGACTATGGGCCAGCAGTTCGGCCGTCGTTCGTGGGCTGAGCCGTGGAAAATTAAGATGGTGGAGCCGATTCATATGATTAGCACGGCGGAGCGGGCGGATGCGATGGCTGATGCCGGTTATAACACCTTTTTACTGAGTTCGGCCGATGTTTATATTGATTTGTTGACCGACAGTGGAACCAGCGCCATGAGCGACCGGCAGTGGGCGGGAATCATGCTTGGTGATGAAGCGTATGCAGGAAGCCGCAATTTCTACCATCTTGAACAGGCGAGTTCAAACCTATTATGGTTACAAATATATTGTACCTACCCATCAGGGACGGGGTGCGGAGCATTTGATCAGCAAGGCAATAATCAAACCTGGGGATGTTGTGCCCGGCAATATGTATTTCACGACAACGCGATTACACCAAGAGTTAGCAGGTGGCACTTTTGTCGACGTGATTATTGATGAAGCGCATGATCCAAACAGTCAGCATCCTTTCAAGGGTAATGTGGACTTAGACAAGCTGCAAAGCCTCATAGACAAAGTGGGTGCGGATAAAATCCCCTATGTCAGTCTGGCGGGAACGGTCAATATGGCTGGCGGGCAGCCGGTGAGTATGACTAATCTGCGCGCTTTGCGCGAGCTTTGTAACCGGTATGGCATCCCGGTTTATTTGGATGCCACACGCATGGTGGAAAACTGTTTCTTTATCCAAGAGCGTGAATCCGGGTATACTGATATTCCCGTGGCGGCTATTTTGCACGAGTTTTGCAGCTATACCGATGGGGCATGGATGAGCGCGAAGAAGGATAACCTGGTCAATATTGGTGGCTGGCTGGCTGTTAATGATGAAGAGGTTTTCGACAAGGCGCGTAATATGGTTGTCATATATGAAGGACTGCACACATATGGAGGCATGGCCGGTCGTGATATGGAAGCGCTGGCTATTGGTATCGCCGAAGCGGTGGAGGACGATCATGTACGCAGCCGGGTGGAGCAAGTGCGCTACTTGGGCATGCTTTTGACAGAATGGGATATTCCGATTGTTCAGCCGGTGGGCGGGCATGCTATTTTCTTGGATGCCAAACAGTTTTACCCGCATATAGCACAAGATCATTTTCCAGCCCAAACATTGGCAGCGGAGTTGTATCTTGATTCTGGTGTGCGCAGCATGGAACGAGGTGTGGTCAGCGCGGGGCGGGATCCGGAAACGGGGGATCACCGTTATCCGGCCTTAGAATTAACGCGAATAACAATTCCGCGGCGCGTTTATACGCAGGCCCACATGGATGTTGTGGCGGAGTCGGTGAAATCGGTTTATGACAATCGCCTCCAGGTAAGCGGTTTAAAGATGGTGTATGAGCCGGCATATTTACGCTTTTTCCAGGCCAGATTTGAGCCGGCATAAAGATTAATAATATAGAAACTATATAGATATATATTTTATTAAATCATGCAAGCGCAAGGGTTCTATTTGCCACGCGTGGCAATCTGCAAGGTATCGGTCGCGGTCAGACGGACAAAGCACAGATTGTAGGGAGCTGGTTGGCCGGAAAGACCTTTGACCAAATAGCGCGGCAAAGCAGGCACAGTATAGCTCGGTGCAACGATATTTTCAAGCGTTTGTACGGGTGGTCGAATGCAAAATGGTTGATTGTAGAAATCGCGTTGCTGCTGCAGGTAGGCAACCGTTGGTCAAGGAGTATTTGGCAATTTACGATGCGCATGATACTCCTTTTGCACGCGAACGTTGGCGAACAGTTGCAAAGATTAAAAAACGCCCCAATCGGGCAAAGGGGGGCAAAATGAGCAGTCAGAGCTATGTGGGCACAACTAAACGAAGCTGCAAACAAGCATTGTTCGTCTGTTGACCAAAGAATACGGTGCCGTAAACGCGGATTGCCAGCTGATGGCTGAGGATATCGAAGAACTGGTAGATTTCCTCGCCGCAATACATCAGCAGCGGTTGGTGGTCTTTACTGGTACCAAAGCTACGGACGGCAAATCCTATCGGGCAACCGATAGTGATTACGCACGTGGGGTCTGTTGCGGAGGATGTTGCGAGATGGCGCTATGCACCGGGCGAGGAAGGCAAGAAGGCACGCTGCGACTTTTGCAGAAACGCACTGTCGTTTGGTAGACTGGTTGAACCTCTGTTTGTTTTGGACTCAGCGTCATGTTGGGTATAGCACGGTGCAGGTTAGTCAGTGCTTACCAAGCGCGTGAGGAAACTGGAGAGAAGTTGCCTTCGGTTATTTGACAGGGCTGCGTTTCCAGGGTGGTTGTAGTGTTGAGCAGGTTGGATGAGCTGAATGCGAGACTATGCTAATAGTGTCCCGGGTTTTTTGGAAAAACCCGGTTTCCCTAGGGAGACCTATTTCATGATTCCCAATCAAATGAATCGTTTTTTGCGCGAGGTATTACCGCAGCGGACATGGGATCGCCGCTTGCAGCGTGAGGGTTCTCTGGCCTTTATGGAGTTCGGCCATCTTGATGTGGACCGTCTGCAGCGGCTGGGGATTGAGGCTGATAATCTGGGGCCGTATCTTGTCATCTGCATGTGGGATGAGGAAAGCGAGCTGGAGATTGGCGGTTATTTGGTGGTTGATAACTTGTCGATGGGACGGCCGTCTATGGGCGGCATCCGCATGATGCCTTCAGTCACTCCGGCGATCATTCACAACCTGGCCCGGGGTATGACGTTGAAGAATGCCGCAGCCGATCTGCCTTTTGGCGGCGGTAAGAGTGGTATCGTCGCCCCGGATAGGAAAGTTTCCGCCGAAGAGCATACCGAAATTGTGCGCGGATTTGCGCGGCTGATCGGCCGTTACGGAGATATCTATCTCCCTGGCCCTGATGTGGGCACCAACGACTACGATATGAAAACCATCGCCATTGAGAATGGTTTGAATGGTGCCCTGTCGAAAACAGTAGACATGGGCGGTAATCGTATCGACCAATTGGGTGCGGCAGCGCAAGGGGTGGTTGTCGGCATCGAGACCTTGCTGGAAGAAATTGGGCGGTTGAAAGTTTTGCCCCAATTCGCCGATCTAGAAGTTCCATCAAGGGAGGAATTGACGGTTCTGATTCAGGGTTTTGGGGCGGTAGGCACGCATGCCGCGCGGCTGCTCATGGAGAAAGATCCCGCTCACGCCCCACGCATCACCGGCATAAGTGACGCCAGTGGTTATATACATGATCCGGCCGGTTTGCCCGTACAAGAGCTGTTAGATGCTCAAGCAAAAAATGGGGTTGTTGCCTTTCCTTACTATCAGGCGCAGCTAAGTGGAGATAATGAGTGCCTTATAAAATTTTCAAACTGTAGTGATGACTTGCTGCGCGAGTCGGCTTACTGTCTGATCCCAGCGGCACCTGTGGCCAATTATCTTGATGTTGAAGAGGCCTCTAATCCTTGTATGACGGTTGATCGCATGGGAGATTGGACCCTGGTTGTAGAAGGCGCCAATACTTATTCTCCAGCCGCAGACAGAAAAGCGGCACGGAGACGGATGGAGCGCACGGTATATTGGCAGAAAGGGGTGTTGATCGCTACTGACTTTTTGGTCAATTCTGGTGGCGTTATTTTTGCGGCCCAGGAACGGTTGATAAGACCACCTGATCATCTACAGATTCCACAGGAAATGCTGGGCGACCTGCAGGCGGTGGATGGCTGGCTGAAGGAGCATGAAGCTGAATTTGCAGCCCTGGCGGAAAAACGTCGCACTGCGGGCAGGGCTAAATTAGTAGAGGTCATTCAACGCAATATGAGGGAGCTTATCGATTTGTTGGTGGCAGACAGCGACATGCTCCCTTGTGAAGCAGCGGAGCAGATTGCTATCAATCGAATTGCCGCCAGTGAAAGTGACCGGACAGTAGCCGATGTCATGGCTCCAATCCCAACGATCGCCACCTTGAAAACATTGCGCGATGCGGCGCGATTGTTGATTGATGAAAAAGGGGATCTCCTGGCTGTTGTTGACGAAGAAGGGACGATCTGCGGTGTGATAACGGATCGTGATATCACGGAGGCCTCAGCTTCTTCGTATAGTGTTGATACACCGGTGACGATGATAATGACGAGTGAGGTAGTATCGTGCTGTGACAAAGATTCCATTTTGGATGTCGTGCGTAAATTGGAACATTATGAAATTTCGGCAATGCCTGTGTTAGAAAGATAGATCGGCTATCGGTGCGATTAGCAGCGATATTTTGGCGCGGCGGACGCTGTATAGATTGTTGCAAACTAAGGAATGAGTTATTCACCGAATGAATTCGGTGACTGGTTCAGGGGAAAACATGATTAATCATGTTTGGGATATAGAATCGAAATTCATTTTGAGACTGATTTGAGGAGAATCCATGTCTGAAAGAAAAAAGGTTTCTTTACCAGTTTTGTTTAAGAAGATGAATGATGGAGAGCCGATTACATGGTTGACTTGTTATGATTATCCGACCGCTTATTTCCAGGATCAGGCGGGAATTGACATGATTTTGGTCGGCGACAGCCTGGGCATGACGATGCTTGGTTATGACAGCACCCTACCAGTGACGATGAATGACATGATCCGCCATACGCAGGCAGTACGGCGTGGGGCGCCGAATGTCTTCTTGATTGGCGATATGCCGTATATGAGTTACCAGCCTAGTGATGAAACGGCCGTTCTTAACGCAGGCCGGTTTATGGCTGAAGCGGGCTGTGACGCGATCAAACTGGAAGGTGGGGCGGAGATGGCTGGGCGTATGCGCGCCATCACGAATGCCGGCATTCCTGCCTTTGGCCATTTGGGATTAACGCCACAGAGCGCCAGTGCCATAGGTGGTTTTCGGCTGCAAGGCAAAGGTGCTGAGCAGGCCAAGAAAATATTGGATGATGCCAAGGCTTTGGAAGAAGTAGGCGCAGTGGGCATCTTATTGGAGTTGGTTCCTGACCGGCTTTGTAAACTTATCACCGAGCGTTCGGAAGGCACGATCATAATGAGCCTGGGCTCGGGTCCCGACGCTCACGGCCAACTGCTTATTTACCATGACCTCTTTGGTCTTTATCCAAAGTTTACCCCGCGTATGGCTAAGGTTTATGGCAATGCCGGTGAGGTGATCTTAAATGGGCTGAAACAATATGTGGCTGAGGTAAGTGATCTCTCATTCCCGGAAAAGCAAAACTATTTTGGCATGAAAGATGAAGAGTATGAGCAGTTGTTGGCCTATGATTGATCTGTAACAAGTTGCATTACCAGCTAGTGCGCCACGATCAGGAAATGAATGTGGTACGGGTTGTAGCGAATGCATTCCTGCTTGCGCTCATCACCGTGGACACAATCAGGAATGATTGTGGTACGGATTTGGAGAGAAAACACAATGGATAATGATATTCGTCAAAGATTGAAGATTTCACCAGATCGGCTGGATGCGCTAAACAGCCTCTTGCTCGATCCTGATATGAGGGTGATTAATGATTTTCTGGCGGTCGTGGAAAAGTACGGCACGCCTGAGGAGATTAATGCCAAGGCTGATGCGGCGCGGCAGATGGATGTGCTTTTGAAACGTGTGGAAGCAACAAAGCCGGAATTTCTGGCTGATTTGGAGTGGTTGGCCGAGCAGCGTGATAATGGCGCTTTTATTTCTGTTGCTGATTACCGGCGGCGGGTGTTGGGTGAGCAGGCTGAGACGACACAGTTTGCCGATGATTTTGCGGTTACGTTGGAGATTAGCGCGGCGCAGTATTTCCCGTGGCTGCAGGTGATGGTTGAAAGGGCTATAACGGAAAAAGAGCTGGTTCCTGGCCGCTTCATTCGTGTGCGCAAGATGAAGGAACAGGAGGATGATGGGGACTTAGCTGCTTTTGCTGCCGCCATGCAGATTATTGGCGCCAGCTATGTCGAAACCCTGGATACGAAAGGAACGGATGGTTCAAATGTTCACCTGGGTGGTCCGGAAACGATTACCGGTTATTTTGGTGGTGTGGGCCAACCTAATGATTATGCTTTGAAATGGCTGGATGAATTCCTGTACTACTACACAAATTATGGCGTGCGACAAGTGCTGAATATTAACCCGGGTACAGTATTGTTGGGTTATCTGCTGCACCGCTTGGGCGTTGACATTGAGTTCAAGATTTCTGTATTTATGGGCAATGACAATCCTTATGCGGGTCTGTGGACGTTGATTGGGGCCAAGTTGTTTGCTCGTGATGATGGCACATCACCGCTGATTGGCTTTAATTGGAGCAATTCGGTCAATAACGAGACGATGGAGATCACTGCCCAGTTCCGCAAGGATTTGGGTTTTGAAGATGTGGTCCGTTTTGAGCACCATATCACTGAAACATGGAAGAGTATCGTGCGCCAGCCGTACAATAGACGTGATGAACTAGTTGAGATTGCGGGGCATGTGGCCAATATTTCGGCCAAACATGAAGGTGGCGATGAGGATCTTGAGGCAATGCGCGCGCACCCATCGGATATCCTTGATTATTTCCGTGACAAGGAAGAGGTCATTGAATCGGGTGATTGGGAAGCATTGCAGCTCAATTATCTGGACAAGTTTGAAGCGACGAACCGCACGGCATGGGCCCTGACGGAGAATGGGCTCTCTTTCATCGCCGCACAGAATTTGCATAAATAAGACAAAGTTGCCAACTTTTCTTCAAGTTGGCAACTTTTTAGTTAGCAAGAATTTGATCAGCCACTATTCGAAGATCTGAACAAAAAATGTCGGGTTTCTGCTGCAAGGCGCCCATGACCATTCCGGGGCGGGTGATGATGGAGCCGGCACATATTTTTCTCTAAAGTGAATGCAATGCTTCGACCGGTTCCATTCTCGCGGCGAACCAGGCGGGGTAGAGTGATACCAGCGAGACGATGGCCAGAAGCATCAGTGACAGGATGATGAACTCCTCGGGTGCATATCCGCCTTTCATTGTGGTTCCAAAGGCGAAGCCTTCGACCATGGAAGCGGTTTCCGCGGGGATTGAGAACCCCACATTTGCCAAGTAAGCAACGACCCCAAGCCCAAGCACCCAACCAAGGGCTATACCAAATAGGGCCAATAAGATGCCTTCAAGGAGGAATAGGAGCATTATTTGGCGACGATTCATACCTATGGAGGCCAGGATTCCTATTTCGCGCGCGCGGGCAAAGACAGACATGAGCAGCGTATTGGCGATTAGGACGGCGACGGCTAGAAAGACGATCCCATAAAGGACATAATAGAAAATCATGCCGTTTTCAACGCTTTCTAACAACAGTTTGTTCAAGTCTCGCCAGGTCACAATTTGTGTTTCGGGCCCTTGAAACTGCGCAGCGACGGTGGGTGTATATTCTTGATCCTTTAGGGTAAGAATGAGGCTGCTAAAGCGGTCGCCTACATCACTGAAGGCTTGTGCTTGGTCCATGGGCAAGATGACTCTGTGCTGGTCGATGCTGGGAAAACCTGTATTGACCAAACCGGCCACCGTAAATATCCCTTCTTGACCTATGCCGTTGGCATCGCTGGCTGCTAAACTAACGCGCTGGCCTACTGTGATACCCATCTGATTAGCGAGCCCCTGGCCGACAAGAACACGACCCCGGTCTCCGCTCTGTAAATATTCGCCGGAGACAATGCCCTCTCGAATTGGGTCATGAAAAGCATCATCTGGATTAATTCCCACAATTTGTATGCCGGTCGATTCTTGGGATGTATTGAGCAGCCCTCCGATCCATAATACCGCTGCAGCCGATTGGACCTCGGCCAATGATTCAGCCTGGACGGAAAGCGCTTCCCCATCTTCGAGTAAATCTTTGGAAAGAAGGCTCGACTTACTTTCATCGTAACTTTCATTTCTAATCTGTAGATGGCCTGTACTCAAGCGGATGTTATCGGCGAGCATACTCTCCAGCATGCCGTTAATGAGACTGCTGAAGGCCATTACGACAACCAGACCCAGGGCAACGGCTAAAGCAGTCAGCGCTGATCGACGGCCGTTGCGCACCAAGTCACGATAGGCCATAACCAGGAATTTAGAAAATGCCATATCATCTCTCCTTAAACGAAGTGCAGTGACTCGGCCGGCTCTTTGTGTGAAGCTTGCCACGCCGGAATTAGGGCGGCCAATGCGCCAATAAACACGGCCGCGAAGCCATAAATGATAATTGTTGAGGCGGATATGGCGGGGTAAAGGACCGTGCCCATCATGGCGTAGATTTCGCCGGCATCCTCTAGATCGGTGACCATCGCTGAAAAATCAATACCATTACGGCCGACCCAGGTTACCAACAGCCAACTGAGGGTGCAGCCGATAACGGCCCCAATGAGACCAATGAAAGCGCCTTCTAAAACAAACAACCCCATTATCTGACGCCCTTTCACGCCCATAGCTGCTAAGACGCCCATTTCGCGCGTGCGTTCGAAAACGGCCATGAGCATCAAATTGAGGATGCCGATGCCGCCCATTAGGAGTAAGATGCCACCCACCAACCAACCAAACATACGATCGGTGGCCAGCGCTTCGGCAAATTCGGGCCGCAGTGTCTGTATTGAATCGACTTCGTGGTTAGGAAAATCAGGCGCTATGGATTTTATCAAAGCGGTTTCCTGGCCAATCTCTTCCAGGATAACGGCGACTTCAGTCACTTCCCCGCGTAAGTTGTACAATGTTTGCGCCTGGGGAAGATTCATATAGAGCAAGCCTTTTTCAGCGTCCCCTAGACCGAGATCAAAGATGCCGACAATGGTCATGGAGCGCTGGCGCATCGAGTCATCTTGACGCCGCCCTAATAAGGAGACACGGTCGCCTACTGTTACATTGAGATGATCGGCTAATGCTTGCCCGATCACGATATTATCACCATCATCAGGCAGTAGAAAGCGTCCGGCGACCATATTCTCTGCGGCGAGACTAACGGGTGCTTCAATCTGTGGCTCAATGGCGGTGATATTCACGGCTTGCGAGGCATCACGATTGCTGACCAGACCGCCGGTGTTGATCCTTCTGAAGGCGGCACGGACATTGGGTTCAGATTGAACCGCAGCCTGTATGGCTTCGGCATTGGCTACGGGCAGCAGCGGCAGTCTGGTCGATTTTTCACGGTAGCCGGGCGCATGAATCAGCACATGGCCGCCATAAAGTCGTACTGTGTTGCCGTATATGGCCTGGTCGGTGCCATCCATAAAGGCTTCAAAAAAGACGAGCAAGATCATGCTCAATATGATGGCGATGGTGGCGATCATCGTGCGCCGCCAATTGCGCCATATATTGCGCCAGGCTAGTTTTATGTATTTGAACATAGCAGATGTATCCTAAATATCAAGTTATCGTTGGTCCTAATTCATCACCAAAATTGGCAGACCAATACCTTGAATCAGCAAAATTATAACGTGATCCACGCTACCGAGCAGTGTCCGTCTGTACTTTTGATCTATTTTGTCAAAATAATGGGAAATCAGTTCGGAAGAGAAATTCAAGCCCCTTTGCGGATATATCTTTTAGTAGTCGACAGCTCTAGACGTTCAGCCAGCCATATTTTAATGATAGATTGGCGAGTGACGCCTAACCTTTTTGCTTCGCGGTCAAGAGAGTCAATCATCCATATGGGAAAATCAACATTAACCCTTTTCTGTTCCTGTGAAACTCTCTTCGCTTGAGACAAATCAAGGTACTCTAAGATATCTTCACCATCATCAAATTTTCGATCAAACTCTTTAGCTTTCATAGATTGCTACCTCTAAGTCACGAGATCTGCGAACTGAAATGATACGTATTGTACCGTCTCGATAAGTGATTATTGCTGACCAATGCTTATCCTCTATCGTTCCAATTACCAGGTATCTTCGCTCATCAACGGTTATTGCTGGAATTTCCAGTAAATCAGGATCTTCCCAGAGCTCTTGGGCATCAATAAAATCAATACCATGTTTGTTTTTGTTTGTAAAGCTCTTTTGCGGATCGAACTCAAATGCAAGCATAGTATATAAATTATACCTTAATTATAATGATTTACAACTCTATATTAAGCAATTATATGCCGGAGTTGTGTGGGTAGATGCGGTCGCCCACCCGAGCATAAATTTCATCTGTATCCTGGACAATAAAATAATACTACGCATTCATTTCGTAAGTGTCTGTGAGTGCATAGGCGTGCTGCCGCCAAATTCGCTCAAATCGTTCAGTATTGACCACCGGCTTTTTAATCATTTTCAGGCAGTAGGTCATTTGCTGTTCACTGCTGCTGGTTTTGGAATAAACCTGCAAGGCGAATTTGGAAAAATCGCGGATCATGAAGTCGAATATCTGATCGAGCAAATCATCTTCGATATCATAAATTCGTGCATTCTCAATAATTAATTGGCCGTAGGCGACCAGCGTAAACAGCTCGCCCAGGTTGAGCAGGAAATCAATATCTTTGATCTGTTCTTCAGACGGCCGTGCGGCAAAAAGCATTTCCTTGAAGATGGATATTTGCTCTTTGAAAATTTGAATATTGGGCAGGTCGACGCTGTCATAGGCCAGCGCATAATCATGAAACTTGATTTTGCCCAACCCTTTGGTTATGCCTTGATTGAAGAGGAAGGTGTCATCGGCCGGGTCATCTCGCTGGGGTATTTCAGGGAATTCGCCCGGAAAGAAGAAATAATTAGGCATAAACTTGACTACCAAGGCCATGTTAACATGTACGGTGCCTTCCAGCTTGGGCAGCGCGCGAATATCGCGGGCGACCATTTCAAAGACCATATCTTTTTCGAACCCTTTAGCGGCAATGACGTCCCACAGTAAATTGATGACTTCTTCGCCCTGGGTGGTCACTTTCATTTTGACCAGCGGATTGAAAAGCAGATAGCGGCGATCCTCGGCTGAAGCAGAACGCATGTAGTCAGCGGCGCGTAAGGCGAATAATTTCATGGCCGTCAACCGCGTATAGGCATCAGTAAATAACTGCTGAATATGGGTGAAATCGGTCACATAATGGTCGAAAAGACGGCGATGGGCAGCATGGGTGATGGCTTCATAAAAGGCATGGGTGCACATGCCAATGGATGCCCAACCGAGATTGTACTTGCAAACATTAATTGTATTGAGCGACGCATCCCACGCTTCACGCCCCATGGAGAGTATGCCGGCTTCACTGATGGGGTAATCGTGCAGAGCGTATTCGGCGACATAGCTTTGGGAGTTGACGACGTTTTTTACACAGTCAAACTTCTCATGTTGGGAATCAACAACGAAGAAAACATAATCCCCACTGCCAGCCATTTTGCCAAAGGTGGACACCAAAGCGGCTTCATTGGCATTGCCGATGTAATATTTCGAGCCGTTGGCGCTGTAGGCGTCGCCTTCAGGGGTCAAGGTCATTTCACTGGCATATAAATCAGCGCCATGTTCTTTTTCAGAAAGACCAAAGGCGAATACGGCTCCATCTTCGAGGAGCTGGGCCGTTTTCTGTTTGACTTCTTCGTTGTCGCTCATCCAGATCGGCCCCAGACCGAGCATAGATACCTGCCAGGTGTACCAATAGGCGAGACCATAGAAGCCGAGGATTTCGTTGAAGGCACAGATGCGGTAGGTGTCCCAGCGGACATCATCAGCGCCATAACCGGCAGGCGTCATCAAGGTGGCAAATATCTTTTCTTTCTTGATGAATTCCACAAAATCATAGTTCCATACCCGTTCATGATCGTCTTCTTTGAGCTTCTGCTTGCCTTTGTTTTCAAAGAAAGCGATGGTTTTTAGCATCAGGTCTCTTGATGCCGGATCAAGGTGATCATAGTTTTGCGTGCTTGGGTTGAGTAGCATGGGTGTTTCCTTTAGGTTTTGAAGTTCATATCTATGGCTAGTTTTTTTACGAACTTCCAAACAGTTAATAACGGCCGACTTGTGGATCGATCTCCTCCGCCCAGGCAGCGATCCCACCGTCCAGATTTAATAAATTCTCATAGCCCTGCGCTTGCAGCCAATAGATGAACTGTGCACTGCGTATGCCGTGATGGCACATGATTACAAGCTCCTTATCAGGTGATCCCAGGGCATCACTCAGAAAACCGGGCATGGCCGAAGGGTCGAATTGGCTTAGGGGTAAATATTCAATAAGCGGTACTGCACCATCTAAATTTGCATGGAGAAGTTCCTGCTCTTCGCGGATATCTAAGAGGATGGTGTTATCACCATTGGCAATTTTAATTGCGAATTCTTTTACTGATATGCCTGGTACACCAAAGGAATTTGTCATTATTTACCCCACTCAATTTTACCAAGTAATTGCATAAAGAATACCAAGTTCAGACACAATTTCATAGTCGCTTGATGGAATGCAAAAAAAACGAGATTAGGAAATCTCGGTTACGGTTTCGACTCCGGCTTCCGAGATGTTCTGGATTGACAGGATATTTGGTTCAGGTTTCTGGAAATTTGGCTTACAATTAGGGTGCGGCTAAATGGCTATATATTGAGGGAAGCTCCAATGAACCAAAACCAACCATTCGTTCTGCCATTTACGGCAATTGATAAAGGGGATCTGCCAATTGTCGGCGGCAAAGGGGCCAATCTAGGCGAGATGACCCAGGCTGGATTTCCTGTGCCGCCCGGGTTCTGTGTGACAACGGCCGCTTTCGAGCAGTTTATAGACTCAAGTGGACAGGCGGACATACTTTATGCCGCTCTGGAAAACATCAGATTGGATAATTTGGAAACGGCGCGGGAGATTGGGCAGCAGGTTCGTGAAGATTTGAGAACCGTAGCAGTGCCAGACGATATTACTGAAGCGATTATCGCGATGTGGCAGGAGCAGGGCAGCGATAATGCTTATGCCGTACGTTCCAGCGCTACGGCTGAAGATTTGCCGGATGCGTCGTTTGCCGGGCAGCAGGATACCTATTTGAATGTGATTGGTGAGGAGGCGTTGATCACGGCCGTGCGTGACTGCTGGATCTCACTTTTTAC
This sequence comes from uncultured Chloroflexia bacterium, assembly GCA_963736615.1. GTDB lineage: Bacteria > Chloroflexota > Anaerolineae > Promineifilales > Promineifilaceae > JAACFF01. The sequence goes on from CAVTPP010000006.1 coordinate 431,866, forward strand.
CGACCGTGCCATCCTCTACCGCATCCAAAATGGTTTCGACCACCGCCAAGTTGCGCTGTCAGTTGTTGTGCAGCAAATGGTGCTGCCAGAAGTTTCGGGCATTATGTTTACGGCCGATCCCATCACCGGCGAACGGCATATCACGACCATTGACGCCAGTTATGGTCTAGGTGAGGCATTGGTAGCGGGCCTGGTATCAGCAGATTTGTACAAAGTCGATCAACGCACCAATACCGTTACTGAAATAAAGGTCGCCGATAAACAGTTGGCCATCAGGCCGATTGCTGAGGGTGGTACGGTTGAGGAAGCCATCACAGGAGATTTGCGGACGGCGCAGGTCCTGACTGAGACCCAGGCCGTTCATCTAGCTAGAATTGGCGAGCAGATCGCGCGCCATTATGGGCAGCCGCAGGACATCGAGTGGGCCAAAGCAAATGATGTTTTCACTATTTTGCAGTCGCGCCCTATCACCTCGCTGTTTCCAATCCCTGAAGAAGCCGTGCGTATGGAGGAGCAGAGTGGTGAATTACAAGTTATGTTTTCCTTTGCCTCTGTGCAAGGTGTTATGGCTCCTATCACGCCGCTCGGTCAAGACACCATCCGCCATCTTTTTGCCACGGCCGGCAAATTATTCGATCTGGATCGCGATATTCATTCCCAAAACGTCATTTGGTCTTCTGCAGAGCGCTTGTGGGTCAATTTTACAACGTTGGTCCGTCACCCATTAGGCCGCAAAATGGTCCGGGCGTCGCTGCCTCTGATTGATCCAGGCGCGGCCAACGCCATCGAAGCGCTTGCTGATGATCCGCGAATGATGCCTGAACGTGGCTGGTTCAAATTTAGCACCATGCGGCGCATCGGCCGTTTTCTGCTGCCTTTAATGGGGCGAATAATCGGCATGATGCGTCACCCCAATGCCCGGCGCGACGCTTACAACCAGGAGGCAGAAGCGTTTTTCCTGGAGGTAAAGGATCAGAGTGAAGCCCTTTCCACCCTGTCAGAGCGCATGGATCTGTTCTATGGCCCGGATGGCGTTGTTGCCAAAGGATTTGCGGCGATGCTGCCTTTGCTGCTGCCGCCTATCGTCGGAGGTATGTCATCTCTCAATTTACTCAACAAATTAACGAGCGGCCTGCCGCCCGATGCACCCAATGTGCTCATTTTGACCAGAGGGCTGCCCCATAATGTGACCACTGAGATGGATCTGGCGCTGTGGCAGACGGCAAAAACAATTCGAAAAGACGAAGCGTCAACGGCCGTTTTCAGCCAAAAAGAGGGCGGTGCTCTTGCTGAAGATTACCTGGCCGGTGCGCTGCCAGATAGCGCGCAAACGAGGATCGCCCAGTTTATGGACCAGTACGGCATGAGAGGGCTGGGCGAAATCGACATTGGGCAGCCGCGTTGGCGCGAGAATCCGACCCATATCATGCAGGTACTGCAAAGCTATCTACAAATTACCGATCCGCAGTTGGCTCCTGATGTCGTTTTTGCTCGTGGTGCCGCGGAGGCTGAAGCAGCGATTGGACCGTTGACAACGGCCGTGCGCCAGACAAAGTTTGGACGGATCAAGGCCAAACTGCTTCCCGTGGCCGCCCGCCGCCTGCGCGCTTTGGCCGGGGGCCGTGAAAAACCAAAATTTATGATTATCCGTCTATTTGGTTTGGTGCGTGCGGGATTGCTCGAAAGCGGCGTTGAACTGGCAGACGCCGGCACCATTCAACAAGCAGAGGATCTCTTTTATTTAACCGTCGACGAACTCAACGCCTCTGGCCGCAGGAGAAGAACGGGATTGGATCGCCATTGTCACGGCCAGCCGCGCGCGACAAGAACGAGAAATGGGGCGCAAGCTCATTCCCCGGCTGCTGCTGAGTGATGGGCGGGCCTTTTATGAGGGTGTGCATGTTGGCAAGGAAACGGTCGTAGAGGGAACCTTGGTCGGAAGTCCCGTCTCTCCTGGCGTAGTCGAAGGGATTGTGCACATCGTCTTTGATCCACACCAAAGCCAGTTGGATGCAGGGGAAATACTCGTCTGTCCCGGAACCGATCCCGCCTGGACGCCCTTGTTTCTCGCCGCCGCCGGCCTGGTCATGGAAGTAGGGGGCTTAATGACCCACGGCTCTGTTGTGGCCAGGGAATATGGCATTCCGGCCGTTGTCGGCGTCACCGATGTGACGAGCCGGCTCCAAACGGGGCAACGTGTTCGCGTTGATGGTACGGCAGGGAAAGTGGAGATTTTGGATAACTAAATTGCCTATAAAACCTCAATGCGCGCGTCTTTATCGCGAATAACCAGCCACACCATATATTTTGATGGTGAATCTATCTCTTGTCCAACTGCTAATTCAAATGATGGATTGTAATTGGAATAGAGTGATGGTAGCGCCTATAGTTAGCGCAACGGCCGAACGCTATGCTCGAATTTACGCCTACCTACGCAAGAACGGCCATCCCATTCCCACAAACGACTTATGGATCACCGCGTCCGCAATGGAACACAGTGCGGAACTATTAACAGCGGATGCTCATTTTTTGCTACTGCCCCAAATCCTTGTGCAGCATATTTCGATCGACGAAATTTAAAATAAGAGAGTAGGCATGCCTTTAGCGCCATAGCAGATAAGGTAATACCGGTCTTGTTCAAAAATTCATGTCTACGAATTTTGGGGGAAATTTCATTGTTAATCTGAACCATTCTAGCCAGGGTTGGGCAGCCGGAGTTGCGCTTTGCTGCCCCCGTTTTTATTTTCTATCGTCACCTGCCCACCATGATTGTCAATGATCGCTTTGACGATGGCCAGCCCCAGGCCATTCCCGGCGTAGTTGGCCGTGTTTTTCCCGCGGTGAAATCGACTAAATAACTGCGGCAATTCCTCTGGCGGAATGCCAATGCCGCTGTCGCGCACAGTGATTACGGCCGTTTCTCCCTCTTCTTGCAGTGAAAGCCAAATCTCACCCGGCGGCGGCGTGAATTTCAAGCTGTTGTCCAATAAATTGTTCAACGCCTGCTGCAAGCGCGCTGCGTTGCCGTGTATAAAAACGGCCGTTTCCGGCAAGCGCATCACGAATTCCAATCCGGCTTGTTCAGCCTGTGATGCGGCTAATTCACCAACAATTTGCACAAGCTCCGTTAAGTCGAGCAGCGGCCGTTCCTCAGCAACCGGTTCAGCCTCTAATCGTGACAAATCAAGCAGACTGTCAGCCAATGCTTGTAAGCGTACGGCCTGACTTTGCGCCCGCCCCAAGCGTTGCTGCTGTTCTGAATCAGAACCGCCTGCGCTGAGCAGCTGCAAATCGGTTTGCAGCGCTGTTAAAGGTGTATGTAACTCGTGAGCGGCATCAGCAGCAAATTGGCGCAAGGTCGTCACTGTGTTTTCGACCTGCCCTGCCATGCGGTTAAATGATTCAGCCAGGATGCCCAGCTCATCATCCCGCTGCACATCCGTGCGTACACTCAGATTGCCCTTTGCCATTAGCCCGGTAACGGCCGTTAAGGCCGCCAGCGGCTGGGTCAGACGGCGGCTGACCAGCCAGCCGATTAGCGCCGCCAGCAAAATGGCGATCAGCCCGGCAATGAGCCAACCCAGGGCCACACTGCGTAAAATGTCGCTGCCATAAGCAGGCCCTTGAGATAAGCGCACAAGCCCCAGTACCTCCCCTGATTCGTTGATCACACGCGTTTCTTCCACGAGATTGGAGCGTTGATTAACCAGTGTTGGCGATTCCACAAGGTTAAACCCATACAACGATCCTTCGGCCGCAAGCCGGCTTGTGCGTGTCACCACCTGTTGGCTGGAAATTACGCCATCTGTCGTTTCCATTTCCTCTTCGATGACGATGGTAACCTCATCTTCCCCTAGGCCGAAAGAGCCCAGCCCTTCCTCCTGGGGATTGACAAGAAACTGTGGGATAACACCACTTAATTCGCCCGAATCAGCCACCACGGTTGAACCGCTGCCGTCCATTACCTGCACCCGAGTTTGGGTAAGAAAGGAGAATAACTCGATTTGTGCCTGCAAGAACGGCCGTTCATTATCAGCCATCAAGGGCACGATCTCCGCAGCAATTGCGGCGGCATTGCCTGCCAGGTAAGCCATTTCCTGCTGCTGGTAAAAACGGCGCAGCGTTCCCAGCAGCCCGATACCCAGTGCTAATACGGCCAGTAGGGCGATCGCCGCATAGCTCAAAGGCAGCCGCCAGCGTAAGGAACGAAATCGTGTGGGAGAATTCATCACAATATTGTAAGAGCTAGAAACCTGGTTTACAAATAGTAGATAAGTCAGTTTCTGCGCGCTTCCTCATTCATGTGTTGACCGTAAACCAGGTTTCTTTATTTCATCTCACTCGAAAGCCCCGCCCGCCAAGGGCCCAAAAACTATGACCTCAGCCACAACTCGGTCGCCGCGACGTTCACCCCATATCTGAACTTCCATGTTCTCTTTAATTTGCCCCGAATCTGTGACCGGCCGAATTTCTTGCGTAATGGTCACTTCGCCGCTTTGATCAGGCATTTGCCCGGCCAGGTCGGTGATATCACGGTATAACAAGGTGTCCCTGGTTAATACGATTTCCAATTCAGGGCCATTGGTAGTGGGTAAGACAGATGTGGTTTCCTGGCCCGTGTTGGGATCCACTTCCACATCCACAGACAAATCAATGGCCCCAGTTCCCACGGTTAAGGTGTCATCCTGGCGTTCAAGGACAATGCCCGAGGCTGTGGTTTCTTCATCAGGCAGTTCTGCCGCGGGCAAGATAGTTGTTTGCACACTGACTGGGACACCATCATTGCCTACCTGAACGGACTGCATCACCCGCCCGCCGCCGGCGTTGGAACCCCGCTTCGGTTTGCGGTTCCGCTGACAACTGCACAGCCATATAGGCCCCGCCGACCAACAAAAGAACAATCAAGACGCTGCCAATTATTATAAATAGACGTTTCATTATTTTCTCCTATCGGGAATCAGAATAGACAATCATATCGGCGACCACGCGATCGCCACGTTTTTCACCCCAAGCTTGAAAATTAGTGCCGTCGGGCATCGTCTCTGGTTGTTCTACAGGAACGACTTCTTGATGTACGGTTTGTTCTTTCGACTCTGCGGCCGTAAGACTTACCTTGGTCACGTCGCGGTAAAATTGGGTATCATGATTTGTCACTACTTCGATCTCTGGGCCGCTGTGATCAACGGCCGTTGACGTCTCGCCATTTACCACATTGACATTAACTGAGATGGAGCCAGTGCCTACAAAGTAGCTGTTATCCTCCTGCCGCTTGAGCACACCGCCCGCTTCAGACGGCCGTTCGGGGAGTTCTGCGGCGGGCAAAATCACGGTCTTTACCGTTACCGGGTTGCCGTGCCGTCATCCATCACATCTTCAAAGACCATCGCGCCGGCGGGTAAATCCGCCGGGTCACTTTGCGCGGCCGTGAGCTGCACGGCCGTATATGCTCCGGCGGCTAATACCACAACCAATACTATAATTCCTACAATAGCTAAGATTTTTCGTTTCATTTCCAACACTCCTTTATATAGCACAAACTTTCCAGTTTGTAGGCGCAAGCTGGAAAACAACTCGCTACGGATCTGCGCAAACTGGAAAGTTTACGCTACAAAACACGCTTTTTATTCATAACGCAGCGCCTCAATCGGATCGAGACGCGCCGCGCGCACAGCCGGATACAGACCAAAAACCAGACCAATCAGCAAGGCACACGCCAAAGGCCATCGGGATACTTTCGGGCGCGAGCAGGGCGACACCCTGATTTAGATTGGCCACCAGCGGGATGCTCAAAACGCCCACGGCGATTCCCAGCACACCGCCACAGACCACTGATCAGCACTGCTTCCAATAAAAACTGGGTGACGATATCCTGCGGCCGGGCACCGACAGCCAAACGCACACCAATTTCCCGCGTGCGCTCCGTGACACTGACCAGCATCACATTCATGATGCCAATACCGCCGACCACCAGGGAAACCGTAGCCATGGCCGCCAACAAGAAATGAAAAGGTGCGCGCCGCCTGCTGCTGTGCTCCTAGGATGTCCTGCCGCGTGGTCATTTCAAAGTCATCTTGCCATTCGCCAATCTCATCTTTGCTGACGCCATGGCGTTGGCGTAGATATTCGTTGATCTGGCTGCGGGCTTCCGCCATGCGGCTTTCATCCGTGACGCGGGCCATAATTTGCACCGATGGCGGCTCGTCGAACAGATTGTTGAATGCCGTGCTCATGCGGTAAATAGAACGACTCATTGGGGCGAATCTGGTTACGCAGTGCGGGATTAATCACTTCCAATTCCGTCAGTACGCCGATAACCAGACATTTGCGGCGGTTGACCCACACGATCTCTTCCAATGGATCATCACCGCCAAACAACTGCTCGGCCGTTTTCTGCCCTAGCACACAGACATCGGCATTGGACAGCACTTCGGCGGGGGTGAAGAAACGGCCGTTTCCCATAAACGCCGCGCCGGTCAGCGGTTCCCCATCCGGCCAGCCCACCGGCTGCACATCCCCTTGGGCCGCCAGATTGTCCAGGCCATCAGCCGTTGTGCCGTAAACCAGCATATCCAGCACATTAAAGTCGCGCCGCACCTTGCCCTCACCGCTGATCGACATGATCACGCGGCTCACCAGGGGCACCTCTTGGGGCATACGCAGGCCATCTTCATAGGACAAAATCTGGCCGACGGGCACAAAGTCGCCCTGGTCGATCTTTTCTTTAACGCTGATCTGCACCATGTCAGCGCCCAGATTGCGGAAATTGGCCTCGACGGCGGCCCGCGCGCCATTGCCCAGGGCCAACATGCTAGATGACAGAAGCCACGCCAATGACGATGCCCAACGTGGTCAACACAGCCCGCAGCAAATTGCTGGTGATGCCGGTGCAGGCGGTGCGGATGGTTTTGAAGTATGATGTCATGCCGGTTCTATCCTGACAGGTACTCGGTACGATTACAAGGCCGTCTTGCATATGCAGAACCCGCCGGGCCTGGCCGGCGACCTGCGCATCGTGGGTGACAAGGATGATGGTACGGCCGTTGTCGTTCAGGTCATGCCAGCAGATCTCAAGGATGTCGGCGCCGGTGCGGCTGTCCAGATTGCCGGTCGGCTCGTCGGCCAGAATCAGCGCAGGATTGGTCACCAGGGCGCGGGCAATAGCCACCCGCTGCCGCTGCCCGCCGGATAAGTTCTGTCGGTTTGTGGACCAAGCGCTCACCCAGACCCACCTGCTGCAATGCCCTTTCTGCCAGTTCTTTTTCACTCTGCTGCGGCCCACTGCGGCCTGCTGCCGGTATAGCAAGGGCAAGGTCACATTCTCCAGCGTGCTCAAACGGGGCAGCAAATTAAACGATTGGAAGACAAAGCCGATATTCTGGTTGCGCACTTCGGCTCTTGTCCGGCGGGAGAGATGGCTGACGTCACGGCCGTTTAACAGATAGCGGCCGTTTGTTGGGGTATCCAGACAGCCCAGCAAATGCATCAGGGTCGATTTGCCGCTGCCGGACGGCCCCATCAAGGCCATAAACGCCCCGGACTGCACCTCAAAACTGACCTTGTGCAAGGCGTGGACAACTTCCGTCGCCCATGTGGTATTCCTTGCTCAAGCCCTCTACTTCGATGACAGGATTCATTCGCCCAAACCTCATCACCTTCAGGCAGGCCATTCAGCACGACAATGTACACGTCGCCGCGCAGGCCAACGGTAATATCACGGGGGACGGAACGGCCGTTTTCCCACACCTTCACTGTTGCTGTGCCATCCGAGCGGGCCGCCACAAGCGCGCGCGGCAGACGCAGTACGTCTTACGGCGCGGTCAATGAGCAGGGAGGCATCGGCGGTCATGCCAGGATAAACGCCGTCCGGCAAGGGGATCATGCAAGCTGAGGTAAACGTGATATAACGGCCGTGCTTCTCCCGCCACACGCTGCGGCACAATGCGCGACACTTCCCCATTCACGAGCACATCAGGCCGGGCGTCAAAGTAAATCTTCCGCCATCTGGCCAGTGGTGACCATGCGACAAATCTTCTTCGATGATGGTCGATCTCGGCCTCTCCCTGCGCCGGATCAGTCAGCACAACCAAATTGGCTCCGGCGGATAATTGCTCGCCTGGCCGCGCAAAAACCTCCAGCACAACCCCGTCAAAAGGAACGGTGATGACTGTTTTAGCCAGATTCTCTTCGGCCTCATCCACCGCTTGATGCAGCGCGGATCCACTCCAGATTCGGCGAGGTAAGCTACATTCAGATCGGTTTGCTCAACGTTTTTCGATAAGGCGTTCGCCTGCTGGCTGACCGACCATTGCTGGTTGAGGGTCTGGTTGTATTCTGCCTCGGCCAGTTCCACGGCTCGCTGAGCGGCGACCCATTCCAGCCGATAGGCTTCGACAACTTCCGGCGGTTCCCAGTCGCGATCCTGCGCTTTTTGATATTCGTAGGCAGCGCAGGCCTCGGCGTCGCGGGCAGCTTGAAGATTGATTTCGGCTGTGGTGAGCGAAGGGATTTGGGCCTGGGTGCTTTGCACCTGGGCTTCACCCGCTGCTACAGACAGCTCGGCATCCGCCAACTGCTGCTCGTGGGCGGCTTCGGCCAGATCGAGTTGAATTTGGGCTGTTTGCAAGGCGGTTTCGTAGGGTGCGGGGTCCAGCTGCGCGATAATGTCTCCGGCATGGACAATGCTGCCAGGGCGGACGGTGAGTTCCAGCAAACGGCCGTTTACATCCACCCCCAGTACGCGCTCCGAGTACCAACCAACTGGCCGGGCGCGGTTACGGTTTGCGCCACATCCCCCCGGCTAACGGGAACGGTGACAGGTCCGGGTAGAGGGGTGGGTGCGCCTGAACTGAGCCAGTTCGCAGGGGTCGATTGAGTTTTTTGATAGCCCAGAAAGGCGGTGGCGGTAACGGCCGTTACGCCCAGTAAAAGAACTGTTATAAGAACAAGTCGTCGCATTAAAAAACCTCCATATGATCTGAGTATCACATAGAGAGGTTGCGCTTAGGTTATGGCACGACTACAGGTTAGTAAGGAGAGATTACAATATTGTAACCTTCACCTTTGTGGGGGCAGGGGTCAGGGCACGAGGCGGTAACCCACGCCAGGGACGGTGAGGATCAGCGCCGGTTTACTCGGTTCCAGTTCGACTTTCTGGCGCAGGCGGCGAATGTGGACGTTGACTGTGCGCTCGCTGTCAATGTCATTGGCAGTTCCCCATACGGCGTCTAAAATTTGAGTGCGGCTGAGCGCCTGTCCTGGGTGGCGGGCTAAATAGGCCAGCAAGCGCAGTTCGATAGGCGTTAGGTTCGATACGGCTCGTCGCCGCGCCAAACAGCGCCTTTATCCAAATCAATGACCAAATCAGCGGCATAAAGTTGGCTGCCGCCGCTGGTTGACAGTTCCCCGTAGGCCCGCCTCAGCAAGGCACGTATGCGCGAAAGCAGTTCGCGTAAACTGAATGGTTTGGTGACATAATCATCCGCGCCCATTTCCAGACCCAACACCTTGTCAGCCTCTTCGCGGCGGGCGGTGAGCATCAGGATGGGTTGGCGTAGATTAAGCTGGCGCAGCTTTCGACAAACATCGAAGCCGGTCTCATCGGGCAGGCGCACGTCGAGAATGATGAGATGGGGGTGGTGATCGCGGGCATAGGCAATGCCGTCACGGCCGTTTTCTTGCCATTCAACCTGATAATTGGCTTGCTCCAGCCCGTCAATCAGGCTGCGCGCCACGGCTGAATCATCTTCAATTAGCAGAATTTTGCGGTAGCTGTTAACTGTTGTACCTCAATTTGTCAGAAGATGTGTTTCATTTCAGTCGGGACTGGACAGTGATAAGAACAGACGAGCACTGATTTTTCCATCTTCAATTCCGTGTTTATCCGTCTTGTCCGCGTCCCATTTCGATTTACCAATGGGTGGGTTTCACTTCAGTTGGGACCGTAGGGAGTTGAATGCATCTTGCCCAGTGACAATTTGCAAAATTGTCCTACATATGAGAAGTTCACCAATTCATTGAAACACACCCTTTTTCAAACCAATTCTAGTTGGTTATGCTGCACAACTTTAATGTGTCAGAATGTCTCCAGCGCTCCTTCATAATACAGGAGTTGTTTGTTTTGCTCAAAAATTGCCCAGGTCCTATACTACCCGCCATTGGTCTTCAGCGGTATGGCAGGTTCTATCCGTCATTATCACCAGATAGCACGATTTCCAAGGACTTATCAGGCAGGCGTACAACCAAATAGGGAGAATAGATGATTCGTCACACAGTTGTTTTTAAGCTCGAGCACAGCGCAGGATCGAAAGAAGAACGGGATTTTCTGCAATCAGCCCAGAAACTCGCCGGTATTCCAGTCGTAAAAAAGTTCGAATGTCTGCGGCAAACGAGCGCAAAGAATAGTTATGATTTTGGTTTGTCTATGGAATTTGACTCCATGGAGGATTACCAGGTCTATAATGGGCATCCGGATCATGTTAAATTCGTTCAAACGCGCTGGATTCCAGAAGTGACCGATTTCATGGAGATCGATTACGAGCCTTATGTAATCTGATTGGCAGAAATTAGCCCGTTAATTTCCATCGCGGTTGCTCATGTCTGAATTTGCAATTTTATCAATGTACAGAAAGATGATCAGCAAAATCGTACCCAACGCCAGAGAGGCCAGTACATCGCTGGGGTAATGCGCTCCGAGGTAGACACGGCTGAGGGCGATCATAAATACCCAGAAACCGGAAAGTACAGCCAGAACTCGATGCCCTCGCTGCCAGAGCAGCACGGCGATGAAGCCGTAAACAGCAACGGCCGTTAAGGTGTGACCGCTGGGAAAACTGTAGGTGTGCTCTACGACGAGAGGCGGGAAAATTTCCTGGCGCGGCCTGCCAAATTGGTTCTTTACCACTAAGCTGATCAGCGGGAAGGTTATTGCGGCGAGGACTACTAAGACGGCCGTTATTTTTTCCGATCGCCGCCAAAGGTAGATAAACATGGCCAGAACAGGCAAGATGATGAAGAGTTCGGCCGTCTTTGTAATGTAATAAAACATCATATCCAACCATGGCTGGTGCAGGCTGTACAACGCCAGCATGATCGGTTTATCCCACACAAATCCGCCCTCCAATTGCAGGCCGACACCCAACTCCCAATAAAGGAGCGCCGCACATATAATCAAAATAACGGCCGCTGCCCCAAACCTGCGCAGCGGATAAAGTAATGATTTTTCCATTCGATTTGTCCGTGTACTACTGTTTCTGAAGTCAACTGCAATGATTTTTCATCGATGACCTGATGAACAAACAATTCAAGTAATCTTAGTTGGGCGAGAAAAACCTGCGTGCTTGCCTAATTTGTGATCGTGGGGGCCTTGCCCACATAGGCATTATCCTCTAGTTCTTGGAGAATGAATTGAGCCACATCTGCGCGTGCGATGCGCGAACTTTTGGCCGCGATATTCTCGCCAACATCATAGGTACCCGTCACAGGAGTGTCTGTCAAGCCACTTGGTCGAATAATTGTCCACTCCAGATCGCTCTCTTTTACCAAAGCTTCCTGTTTTTCATGATCTTTGCGGGCGTTGCGCAGCACACTGTTAAAAACGATCTTATTGGAAGTTGAAAGGGTAGACCAGCTCTCGCCAATACCCATAGCTGAGACAACAAATAAGCGCTTGACATCGTTTTCTTGCATCGCTTTGATAATGTTTTCCGTCCCGGCAGATCGAACGGTCGTTTTGCCTAAGCTATTCGATCCTATGGTGCAGATGACGGCCGTTTGTCCTTGAACAGCTTGCATCACCGCAGGGAGATCAAGTACATCACCGTTAATGAGCTGCAAGCTTTCATGCTCCACAGACATCTTTGAAGCGTCACGTATGAATGCTGTAACTTCATGCCCTTGTTCCAATGCTTGTTTTACAATTTCAATTCCTGTCTTGCCTGTGGCTCCAAAAATAACTATTTTCACTTTGAATTTCTCCTGCTGTTAATGCGTTATAGTAACTGATTTCTCTCTTGAGATCAGCTTAATGTTGAATTTCTAATGGTTTATAGAGATTTTGTGAATCATATCTATTTGAAGGTTCCCTAAGATGCTACAGGTGTAGCTTGAGGGCACTTATTAGTTCAGTGTGATCAAGCTTTCGCTGACAGACCAAAGCTTATGACAAAAATCCAGATCATAGGTTATCTTTTTCAAAGGGACCGACTTCTCTTTTACGAAATAACGGCCGCTCACACCAGCCACCTTTGGAGATGTTGCTAGATAAATGATTGTTTGTGCCCCTTCTTCAGGGGTTAATCCGGCGATTTTATCAACAAGGCCTTTTATTTTGGCCGAGACTCCTCCTGCACTCTGGCCTACATTGGTCGCCACCAAGCCAGGATTCATGGCATTGACAGTTATCTTCTGGTTGTTTAAGCGGCGGGCCAATTCATATGTAAATGCAATATTGGCCAACTTTGAGCGTTGGTACGCTTTCGATCGTGAGTAGCCATTCTTAAAGGGGATATCATCGAAATTGATTTTCCCTAATTTGTGCAAACTGGAAGAGACATTGATCACCCGCGAGGGGGCACTTGCTTCCAAGATGTCGCTGAGCAATTTCGTAAGCAGGAAATAACCCAGGTGATTGAGGGCGAAAGTCATCTCAACGCCGTCAATATTTTCCTGTCGTTTGCCGAATGTGGCCCCGGCATTGTTGACTAAAATATCCAGTCTATCATATTTTGCCATAAATTCCTGCGCCACTGCTCGGATATCCTTGGGTGAGGAAAGGTCAGCGAGTAAATATTCGACGGATGGATTACTGGTCCCTTCCTTGATCATGCGCGTTGAATATTCATTTTTAGCGGGGTTTCGGCCAATGCCGACGACAGTTGCCCCTCTTTGGGCAAGTAACAAGGCCGCTGCCTGGCCAATTCCGGCCGTAGCGCCTGTTACCAGGCAAACTTTTCCAGACATATCTTGAGGTTGGTTGTTCATATTCCTTTATCCCAAAATTTCTATACCTCAGAGCTTAATACTACCAGGAAGACCCCAGAGGTAATTTTTTATTTGTAAATTGAGGCCAACAGCTGCAAGGCTGTTGAAACATGGTCCAACTGTTCCTCACTTAATTCACCGGGGATCTCTTTTAACCATCCTTGCCGTGCAGAGATGCTCTGTTGCACAAAGCTTTGTCCCTGATCGGAAAGCATTACATTGCGTACGCGCCGGTCATCAGGATCTAATATTCTTTGCACTAAATTTTGCTTTTCCAGCCGGTCCACCATCTGACTCGCTGCCGCTGCTGATACCATCATATGCTTGCAAATATCGGAAATTTTGCTTGGGCTATTGTAATAAATGAACGTTAATGCAGAAGCCTGCTGCATGGATACGCCAATGGTTTTTATGTAGTCAAAATATTCAGACAAAGATCGAGCCAAGTAAACGTTAGCCCAGTTTTCCATTGCCTTGAGAAATGTATCTTGAGATGACATCAAGCAAAAGGATATCAGAAAATTTGTTAATGGATATAAGTATTTAATAGATATTAACTAATGAATCATGAGCCTGATAATTTAAGGAGCGACACGAGTAGCCGCTCACTATTCAGTAGCGCATGCTTTCCAGTTTGCGCGTTTTAGCAAAGCCACAGACTGGAAAGTTTGTGCTTAATGGAGATACACAAAAATGGTACTTGTTGAGGTCCAAACTATTATGCCCTATCCGATTGAGGATGTTTTCGCACTTACGGTTGATCTAGAGAAAGCGCCGCATTGGCACAATATCTTTACGGATGTTAAGCAGCTAACTACTGGCCCTGCCGCAGTTGGGTCGCAGTGGAAGCTAAGCTATGGTGTTGGCAGCTTCGATTTGGAAATCACTGATTACCGGCCGCCCAATCGGGTTGTCTTTAAAGGGAGCAAACTTTCTTTTGGTATTGTCCCGAAATTTACAGTTGAGCTGGAGCGTGTTGATGAAGGAACTCGAGTTGGTCTATAAGGCACAACCCTATGTACCATTATTGTTGAGACCTTTGATTTCATTTATCGGGGTGCCTTGGGGCAAGCGTGATCTGCAACGTTATTTCCGCGAGTTCGAAATTATGTTGGCTGCACAGCCTGAAAAAGGATGATAGATATTGATTTGATTAACGGCCGTTGCCATAGAAGAACTACGGCGAGACCCTATATGCAACGGCCGTTTATGCCCGATCATATGCTTGTTTTAGCCAGCTTATTACTTCTTCATCTAATTCGGCCGGGGTGGTAAGCTGCACCCTATGAGTGCACATACCGCTGAAGACATTGCCGCCTCCGAGCCGTTTAGTATCAGCAACACCTTTCAAGTTAAGACCTAAATCTACGCGGGTACGCGTCGCAGGTTTCACAATGGCGAACTGTTTGCTGCGCCGCAGGCTGACATAGGTTTTCTTTGGTGCGATTTCAATGTCAGTCCCAAATTCGGAGATTACCTTTACTACAGCATCATAAATCGGCCGTAATTCTGCCTTTGCCCCCGCGTACTGAGCATCAACCAGATCATTGGCGGAAGATGGACCACCAGCTGCCTTTTGGCGATACAAGGTAGATATACTGTTTGCATAACCGTGAGTAACGCCATACTCTCCTTTTAACAGCTTCATAATGTCGCCATGTTTTTGAACTCCAGCAGCAGCTAAAATCTGGTACCATTCCATCAGCGATTTGCCTGTCTTTTCTGGCATATTGTCGATCATTGTTTGCATTTGGGGTTCAATTGATTCACTCATAAGAGTCTCCTTTCCCATTATTGTACTACACTAATCAGCCAATAAACAAAAACAACCTCGCCATAGCAGATGGCGAAGTTTTCAGCTTTGACATAATTACCTACCTGGCTTACTCTAGGAATAATGAGGACATGTTTGTAAAAGAATTCAATGGGTTGGAGATAGCTTAGACTGGATTGTTTTATCATTTGCCGTTAGATACCTGGGCTGGTGCGATTAATCAAATAGAAATGGGGCTCACTGTTATTAGAAGCGGCGCAGGCGCGATTACCGATGCCTTTATGATTGTAAATGAGTCGAAAGCGTACAGTGATTGGGGTTTTGGATATCAATCTTCTCAATGTGCGCGCCACGAATAAAGGGCCATGATTTTGAGAATGTCGCAAGTGACCCACAATTGGATATATCCCCTAGAAGATTAAATAGAAGATTGACGGCTATAGGAGAATACTGACATTGAGTAACGAAAATCAGATCAACCAACTTTCAGAACTTTTTGAAGAAGTAGGAAATGCCCATCACCAGGCTTTCATCGAAACAGACGGTGAAGATGCGGAATGGCCATTATGGTATGCCGAATATTTAGTCGATAAGCTCCCGCCCGTGCTTGGTCGCGAGTTTACTAAGAGTGAGCTCGTTTACTGTCTTGTTACTTTAAGCAAGAAACAGCCTGAAATTTCCCCGGATGCGCGATGGCCAGATTTTTATGCCATGTATTTTGTGGAGCATCACGGGTGAATAATCCATAGACCCTCACTATTCATCGCAATCCTACCTCCCTTAGCTCCGATAATTTGAATTTTTACCTAATTTGAGCAAATTGCTTGACAAATAGAATAAACGATTGTATTTTACCGATAGGTTAATTAACTAATTAGTTAAATAAGGCAAATCATAATCATGAGGAGCGATGACGACAGACTAAGCCAGACCTTTGCCGCATTGGCAAACGCGACGCGGCGGGCGATTTTAGCCCGCTTAGCGGAAGGGGAAGCAACCGTTAACGAACTCGCAGAGCCGTTTAACATGAGTTTGCCGGCCATTTCCAAGCACATCAAAGTATTGGAGCGTGCCGGACTAATCACCCAGGGGCAAAAAGCGCAATATCGACCCTGCACCATCGACGTAACGCCCCTGCAAGAAATATCCAATTGGACAGAGCAGTACCGCCATATCTGGGAGGCGCGCTTTGACCGCATGGACGACTATATTAATCAACTCAATATCAAGGAGAATAAATAATGAGTAACAACACCAATTCTAAAGATGCAGTTGTAATTGAACGTACTTTCGATGCACCCGAAGACCTCATCTGGCAAATGTGGACAGAGCCGAACATTTCAAAAAGTGGTACGGGCCACAAGGCTTCACCGTGCCCGTTGCCGACATGGATGTGCGCGTCGGTGGCAAGCGCCTGGTTTGCATGGAATGCAATCGCCTGATGGCAGCATGAAAATGTGGACGACAGGTGAATACACGGAAATTGTCCCGACTGAGCGCCTCGTCTACACCGAAAGCCCGGCTGATGAAAATGGCAATGTGGTTTCGCCATCTGCCATGGGCATGCCCGAAGGGCTATCCCGCGACGACTGAAGTCACCGTGTTATTGGAAGACCTT
This sequence comes from uncultured Chloroflexia bacterium, assembly GCA_963736615.1. Classification (GTDB taxonomy): domain Bacteria; phylum Chloroflexota; class Anaerolineae; order Promineifilales; family Promineifilaceae; genus JAACFF01. Next base: position 448,236 of record CAVTPP010000006.1, read on the forward strand.
GGTGGACGGACAAAAATGGTGATGACGCATGCCGGTGTACCCGCAGATTCAGGCGCAGGCGGCGGTTGGAACCAGGCCTTCGACAAGTTGGCAGACCTCATCAGCAAGAAATAATGGGGCAGGTTTGTAGGAGATAAAATATGGGCTATTTGATGGATACCCCATATTGTCATTTAGCTCGAATCCAGATTGGTCCAATCTCCTATTGGGAGTCTCAACAATGTCAGTCAAGATTGGACCAATCATAGCCCCCATATTCTAACTGCGCGACACTTCACTGTTCCGTTCGGTGGGGGTAGGCGAACACTACTGACCGGCTTGTGCGTAAACCGTCACATGGCTTTTGCTGTTGGCTGTGAATGGCGAGCGGTCCCACCACGCCCATCGTTCGCGGCGCTCGAGACCGGCCAATTGAGCCATAAGGTCGAGTTCGGAGGGCCAGGCATAGCGCATGAAATGGGGCGTCATCTGCGTACCCTCTTCACTGATCACGATGCGTTGGAACTGGACGGTTTGGAGAATGGGATCGTGAATCGCGATTTCGAACCGTGCGCTGTCCATCCTGGCCCAGGAGCCCTTCATGCGCTGTCCGTCCACGTAGCCGGATAGGTCGGGCACTACCGTCTCAATGACAAACAGGCCGCCGGGATTCAGGTGCCGTGCGGCGTTTTGAAAACAGCGTACTTGCGCTTCTTGGGTCGTCAAGTTGAAGATTGTATTGAACACCAGGTAGATCAGATCGAAGGTGTCATTCAGGCGAACTTTGGACATATCCCCGATTTCCACGGGAATAGCGCTGCCGCCAGGCTTCTCACGCAGCTTGGCGACCATCTCTTCTGAGGCCTCGATGCCATGCACGGTCAGGCCGCGAGCGGCAAGTGGGAGCGCCACGCGCCCGGTTCCAATTGCCAGCTCAAGGACCTTCCCGCCTTGGGCGAGTTCCGCGAGCGTCTCAACGGAGTCATGTGTCTCTTTGGCCATCAACTCCTCGTATATTGCATCGTAGCGCCCGGCATTTAGCTCGCCAAATGTCTTGGTTCCATATTCTTTCATAGATCCTCCTGCATTAAGCTCATGCCCTAAAGTAGACGATAAGATGATTTTGCAAGCAACCTGCTTGCTTAGCAGCTGCCTGCTCAGGTGAATGGGCTGCGGGCAGGTTGGGCGCTAATAGCTGGTGCAGCCGAACGGCCAATCCCGCCGATGGCGATTTTGCCAATAGATTTTCGGGTATGCATGCTGCCACAGTCGGGACACGCCTGCGTGTCGCTTGATTGTGACATACGTAATTTTCTATCAAATGGCTGCTCGCATTCGCGACAGACGAAGGTGTACATGGGCATAAGTCGTACTTGCTCCTGTTTTCTAAATATATATGTGGTCAAATAAATTATGGCGGCCTAATAATGCTGCCATCTATTTAGATGCAACAATTTCAATTTGGTGACATGTACCTATTCTAGAACGTTCTCTGGAAATTAATAAGAGGAAAATACAGTCTTATTCCTGCACTGTTGTGCGCTGGCGCAAACAGGAATGTTTTCGCTACGGGTGATTCCAACTTGTTGCTGCATTGGGCAAACAGAATTGTTTGCTTCACAGACCGTACAAAACGTCAAAAAGCACTTCTACCCCAACCAAAGCCGCGCCAAAGGCGCCCGTAACAGTGATTTCGTAGAGTGCCTCATCTTTTTATTTATATGTCTTACTTTAAGACGGTCCAGGGGAACGTCTCACCAACTGCTGGAGATGATACCATTTTTTTGTCAGAAGATGTTGGCTTGTGCTAAAATCGTCCTACAACCATACCACCCTACAACTAGACCAATTATTCTGGTGATAATAGTGAGACAGATAAGAGGAAGTAAAAATGGCAGACAAAGCAGTTATCCAAACCCTTCATAATGAAGTAGAAGACCGCAGGGAATCAATTATTCAATTTTTGCGCGATATTTGTGCCATTCCCAGCATGGATAGCCAACTCGGCGAAGTTGGTGAGCGTATTGCCGCAGAAATGCGGCAGCTTGGTTTTGACGAAATTCGCTTTGACAAAATGGGCAATATTCTGGGGCGTGTCGGCCACGGGCCTACCGTGATTGTGTACGACAGCCATATTGACACCGTTGGTATCGGCGACGCCGACGCCTGGGAATGGGATCCTTTTGAGGGCAAAGTGGAAGATGGTATTTTTTACGCCCGCGGCGCCAGCGATGAAAAAGGATCAACCCCCGGAATGGTTTACGGCATTGCTTTGGGACGGGATCTCGGCCTGTTTTCCAAAGATGACTTTACCATTTATTACTTCGGTAATATGGAGGAATGGTGCGATGGCATTGGACCTAACAGCTTTGTTGAAGTTGACCCCAAAGTTAGGCCCGATTTCGTGGTCATCGGTGAACCAACCAATCTTGATGTTTATCGTGGACATAAGGGGCGATTGGAACTAAAAATAACGGTCAAAGGTAAAAGCGCTCACGCAGCAGCTAATCAACTAGGCGATAACGCCACTTACAAGATGATGCCTATTATTGATGCTATCAGCAAAATGGAACCTGAGCTTGGTACACATGAATTTCTAGGCAGCGGTAAGATCACTGTAAGTGATATGAAGGTGAGCACCCCTTCGATCAATGCCGTGCCGGATGAATGTTCAATTTTTATTGACCGGCGTATGACTTTTGGCGAAACCCGAGAGGATGTCAGGGTACAACTTGAAAACATTGTCCCTATCGACAGTAAAGCGCAGGTCACGATTGAAGAGCTTTTCTATGAAGAACCCAGCTATACCGGATTTGTTTTCCCGGTTGATAAATATTATCCGGCCTGGGCTTTAGATGAAGACCATCCCTTGGTTGCCATTGGGCAAGATACGCGGCGCGCGATTGGATTACCTGATACACCCAGCGGCAAATGGGGCTTCAGCACAAACGGCACTTATTGGGCCGGTAAGGCGGGCATTCCATCCATTGGCTTTGGCCCTGGCAGCGAACTGAATGCCCATACAATTGAAGAGCATGTTCCTCTAGATGAGGTGGTGAAAGCCACGGAGTTTTATGCTCTCCTGCCTGCTATGCTCAGGAAACAGTGGAGCGATGTAACCGAAAATTATCCCAAGCCCCTGCGCTGGGTGGCTAACGGCCGTCCCCGTACCATTGCGGCAAGCGCGGCAGTTGATGATTTATTCCCCGAAGGGATCTTCAAGAAAGTCAGCAACTTCCACCGCCAGATTCCAGGCTACAAGATTAGTCCCCTCAAGTCACTGCCAAATCTGGCTTCCATGATCGGCGTCGACAGTATTTGGGTTAAAGATGAGGCGGAGCGAATGGATTTGAATTCCTTTAAGGTCATGGGTGGATACTTCGCCGTTTATCGCTTTATCCGCGAAAAATTGGGTCTGGACGAAGATCAAGAGTTAACCTATGCGCAATTGATGTCTGATGATGTTCAAGCGCAGCTTCAAGACGTTATTTTTGCCACGGCAACAGATGGCAATCATGGTCGTGGCGTTGCCTGGGCTGCCAGTCAATTAGGCTGCAAGGCAATTATTTATGTTCATAAAGACACCACCCAAGCTCGTATCGACTCCATCACAGAAAAAGGGGCCGAAGTTCACGTGATTGATGGTACGTATGATGATGCCGTCAAACAAATAACGATTGATGCTCAAAAGAATAAGTGGCAAATTATTTCTGATACATCATGGGAAGGGTATAGGAATATTCCGACCTGGGTAATGCAAGGTTATACCACCTTGGTGGCCGAAGCTCAGGCACAGCTTGCGGCTCAAGGAATTATCAAGCCTACACACATATTTATTCAGGGGGGCGTGGGTGCTTTGGCGGCGGCAACCATCGGCTTTTACCGGCAGCGATTTGGCGAGGATCAGCCGGTGGCCGTGGTAATTGAGCCGGATGCGGCTGCTTGCTTGCTTGAATCAGCCAATATCGGAGACGGCAAGCCTCATAGCGTAGATGGTGATTTGAAAACGATAATGGCGGGACTGGCTTGTGGAGAACCCAGTCCTCTGGCCTGGGACGTTTTGTGGGATTGTGCCGATGCGTTTGTGGCCTGCCCTGATTACGTGGCTGCAAAAGGTATGAGAGTTTATGCTGTTCCCCTAAAGGATGATCCCTTCATCGTCTCCGGCGAGTCAGGTGCTGTCACGTTGGGGGCGCTAATGTTCATTACAGAGTATCCGGAATTTGCACCCCTCAAGGATTGGTTAAACCTTGGGCCGAATTCACAAGTGCTCTTGATCAATTCTGAAGGCAATACCGATCCGGATTACTTCAGGCGTGTTGTATGGGAAGGCAGCGAACCGGTACCCGACAAGTATCGCTGGTCACCATCCTTCCTGGGTGTGAAACATATGAATCCGAGCTCGAAATAAGTTATACGGGCTTTTATGGCCCCGATCGTGCCGCTAAACCGACTTCGATTTGGCGACCATGTCATTCAGCAGAATTTCGAAGATGTGCGGCACGATCGGGGCCAATTGGCTCCAAGTTACCCGAATAATGTCACTATTGCGAAAGATGAGGGCGGTTTAACATTTGAATCTATTTTGCTGGGTGGACAAGTTCGAGCTATCTCGAAATCCCGTCTTTTGCGTATGCGTGGCACATTATCATCAAACATAATGCAACAAATTGATCGTGCATTGCGGATCACGTTGGATTTGTGATTATTGGTAGTGAAAACTGAACGGCCGATCCAAAGATCCCAGTTGACCCCCGTTGTGGTGCAACTATTGACTCGTTCTGATCTATAGGGTTATTACAAATCTCAACCTACCTAATCGTGGCTTTCAGTGAAAAGGTGAATGGCAATTTTCCTTTGTGTTCAGGATAAATCCAATGCCCACCCTTATCTTTTTCCTGCTTCTCGGCCGATAGTTGATAATAAAGCCAGTCGAACTCATGAAACCACTCAATGTGCAAGCCCGCTTGACTCAAGGCATTGATGATTTCGCCGATGGTATACATCCAGGCATAATTGACCGCCTTTTTGGGTGGGGATGCATAGCCACCAATCCATTCAAACTGATCGGCGGTTTTCTTAAAGTAAGGGTACTTTACGACTAATTCAGGCAGCTTTTCCTCTTCCCAGAGCAAGAAAAAAGGATGCCCATCTAGAACATATAGAAAGCCATCATCCGCTAGTAGATGTCGAATATTGCGTGCCCACAAGAATAAATCGGGAAGCCAACCCAATACGCCTTCCGACGTGTAGACGATATCATACTTCTCATCATGCTTATCCATTATCTCCAGAACATTTGATTCGATAAATCGGGCGTCATTAATGCCGCAATCAGCAGCTAATTTCTTGGCATAGTATATGTTTTCAGGAACCAAATCCACGCCAGTGACTTTTGCACCCATGCGGGCCAGGGTTATGGTGTCGGCTCCGGTGTTGCACTGTAGATGAATCAGGTTTTTGCCCTCAATATTCCCCAGCTCCTGCATTATTGTCTCGTCGTGTGCAGCATCATTTTCCAACAAAATTGACTTGAAAGCCTTATAATGTTCCTTGGAAAGGGATGACCAACTCTTCTTGTTCGCTTCTATGAATTCCTTCATTTTCTGTTCCTTTCTTAGTGCATGAGGTAGATAAAATTAACCAAGCCTCGTCCGCCAACCACTTAAGCCTACCCCTAAGATATCTGGTTCGGTTAACTCGCACAAAAAAACCTGCCGAACATACAGCAGGTCTCCTGTTTCATTGGCAGAAGGTTATCCGGCCCCGCTCGCACCACCACCCGCGGCCCCCGCTCCCGCTCCAGCCCCGGCCGCGCTGCCACCCGATGAATGTGTCGTCGAGGACATGGCCACAAAGGCGATCATAGCCTGATTGCCTGTCGTGCCACGAAGGACATGGAAATATTCAGGTGTCTCCGTCCAGCCTTCTTTCTCAAAATGTTTGGCCCATTGGTGCAGGAGGCCAAATGCAGCAGCGAATGGCAGATATTTTTCAAAGAGTGCGGGGTTGTCAACAGCTTGTTTGCCTTTGCAGACCTCATTGAGATAGTTCTTAAACTGTTTCCAGGAAACGGCCGTTTCTGCGCCGCCATCCGACAGAGGCAACAAACCCGCTCCCATGAAAATCCCAAACATGCCCAGCAGAGCCACCGCAATGGTTAAGATCACAGGTCCATAGCCAAACGAGCCCGACAATATCGCCATACTTATCAGGCCGGCCATGCCTAAGAAGAGCAGAAAGCCGCCCAGACCAAAGAAGTTTTTGCGCGTTTTTTGCCGCGATTTGCTGAGGTAACCAGCCTGTTTCATATCCTCTTGCAGCGGTTCTTTATACTTTTTCCAGGCTGACCCCGTTATTTTCTTGCCCATATCTGAGAGCTTGATGGAGTTCGAACGGCCGTTTTTATCTTCAAACAGCATATCCAAGAAGCCCTCTTCATGTTGGCGCAGCCCTGGAACTTGATCGATCTGCTTCACCACAAAATCATGTTTGCGATACCATTTCTTGTCCGGCAGCTCTTCAATGATCAGGACGCCGCGCTCGGCAAGGCTAAACATTGTGCCCTGAGCGTGGCTCCATTCTGGACCGCTGTTGAGCAAAGCGCCGGCCATCCCCGGCGGCAGTTCAGTTGGCGGGGCCATCACGGTCAATTTGCTTTTTAATGCCGGGGGCGCTTGCCGCCGCCAGTAGAGAGCCATTGCAGCCAGCCCCCCACCAAAAACAAGGACGGCAAGGCCGATCCAGTAAGGGATCTGCGCGTTTTGCGCTGCCTGGCGCTGTGCCTCGGCTTGCTGTTCAACCTGCCAATCTGGCGGCATGGAGATCAGACTACTCTCTTCAAAGTCCATCTTGAAGACCAGCGGAGAATTGGGCTGCAGGTTTTGAGCGTTGAAGGCAACCTGGTTGGGGGATTGGTTGATAACGGCCGTGCCCGCCAACAGCTGCCGGTTCAGCAATCAAGGCTGTGTAGGATGGGTAGTTGACCACCGTCTCGCTTTCGCCAATGAAGTATTCATAATCATCCGGCAGCGCCTGCCAAAAGAGCGCATCAGCGCCTTCTTCCTGGCGCACGACACCATCCGCGCGGTAGGTCAGCGCGAAACTGTGCGAGCTGCTGCTCGTCGGCTCCAGATGCCAGGTGATGCGCATCGGATTACCCGTGCTGACTTCCACTTGTCCTGGATTTGCGCCAATGGGATAGACCACGCCATCTGACACTGGCTTCCAATACCGATATGCCGTCTGTATGGTCGAGCGGCAGTTCGCGGAAGACAAAAGTGAATGGCCCGCCGACAAAGTCAAAGACAATTGTCTCCTTCACCAGCAGTGATCCACCTTCTTCTATAGTCATGTCGACATCGAAGCGGCTGGCGCTGTATGATTTTTCCTGGGCCTGGCTCACGCCCATCGTCAAGCACAGCACCATTAAAACAGCTACTGTAACCAACAATTGACGCTTGTTCATGTTTTTCCTCACTTTAAAAGTTGCCAACTTTCGAATAAACCTAATCTGCGAACATAAAGTTGCCAACTTTCTACGCTAATGTTTCGTTCTCAAGGAGACATTTGAAAAAGTTGGCAACTTTCGGAGAAATTATTCGTTTATCATTGTAATCGACTATACGTGAAATTATCGAGTTTGTTGCCCGATAGGCCCGTAGTTGCTCAATTCAGGCTTTGATGCATTGTTTGATGTCAGAAGAAAATTAGAGCAGTTCATAATCATTCTTGAGCCGGGTGATCTCCTCAACCAGGTCGCCTTTAGCCAGTTCAGTCATTGCCCACTCTGATTCAGCCAGGGTTTGGGTGAATACGACTTTGCGTGTTTCCACCATTTTGCGGGCGCCATCATCAGCTGTTTGCGGGTTTTCCAGGCGCTGGCTCCACGTGGGAATAAATCCCTGAGCCAATTTTCTACCCAGAACTATGGTGTCTACAGTAGCGGTCAAATCACTGACATACCTGGTGGTCTCCTACAGAGCCAATGGAGCCACAGTCTGGAGACCAGCCCAACGGAAAGTTCAACGGCCGTTTTACCTATCCCTATATCTGTTACTGTCAATTTTAATATACCTTGCAATAGCACAATGATCACTGCTGCAAAACGAAAGTTGCCAACTTTTTCCTTTACAACTTGGCGAACGGCATTTAGCTAGAAAGTTGGCAACTTTTTGTTGGGTCACAGAATTCTAGAAATTCCTCGAATAAGAAATATGAGACCGAAAATAAGCGGCGCGGCAATACCAATCGTGCGGCTGTGGGTATCCAATGTTTGTTTTATCCAATTGAGGATTGTATCTGCCTGCCTGGGATTAAAGAGATAGATCAGGACGAGCACGATAACAGGTGCGCAAAAAACAAGGACAACAAGCAGGACATTGATTATTTTAGTAGGCAGTGGAAGGTCACTTAGAAGTGAAACAGAAACGGCCGATAAAAAGATGGCCAAATTCTTAAAATTTATAATGGTTACCAAAGCGCCAAACCCGTAAGCCTTGAGCGGTGTGATCTTGTCTAAAATCGCAAACAGGCGTGGGGGTTCCTTGTTTTCTGAGGGCGGTTTGCGCCAATTACGCAAAGTGAGCCAGAGGAGCAGGGTGCCCAATATGATAAATAGAAATGACGAAAAATAGCCTGGTTCTCCTGTTCGGTTTTCGACCATAGAGTAGCCCAGCCAAACAACAGACAGCCCGATAATCGTATAGCCGCTGACATAGCCCAGCGTATAAGCTAATCCATTGCGCCAACCCTGATCGGAAATGAGCAGCAAGATGACAATGGTAATAGAACCCACTGACAGCATACCACCAGAGGCCAATATAAGGGATTGAAGGAGAACTGTGTTATTTACCGTCGTCTCCTCCACCAAACAAACCCAACGACGAGGCCCACAACCAGAGCCACGAGCGCTTTTTTGCGGACATTAGAACCGGTCTTTGAGCCCACCGCTGATTGTGCGTCTTCTGATGCTTCCAATTCGTCCAACAATGTTACCGTCCCGCTGTCGCCATCGACCCGGATAAGCTGACCGCTTTCGATGCGCGCAGTGGCCACACCTGTGCCCATCACGGCAGGGATACCGTACTCGCGGGCTACAATGGAACCGTGGGCCAGTGCGCCGCCGATGTCGGTGACCAGCCCCTTGGCCTGCGCAAAGAGCGGGGTCCACGCTGGGGTCGTGGTGGTACAGACGAGGATCGTATCGGGGACCATCATGGCGAAATCTTCGGAGGAGCGAATGACGCTTGCCGGAGCAGTGACATGGCCGGGACTGACAGCAAAGCCATCGAGAGTCGGGCCTGTGCTGATGCTGCGCGGTTTGGGCTCAAACATGGCCATGTCGATCGGTCCGAATTTCATTTTACCACCCGATGGAACCACAGCCGGTGGATCGAGGCGCATCCGTGCCTCACGTAAGATCCGTTGTTCGCGAGCCAGATTTGCTAAATCTGGGCGCGCCTCGCCTTCTGCACGAGCGGCGCTGGCCGCCGCCAGTTCGGCACTTTTCAGATAAAAAACATCAGCAGGTTGATCGAGTGAACCCGCATTGGTGAGCCGCTCACCTAATTCGAACGCCAGACGCCGCAGCGCCGGCCAGGCCGCGCCGACGTAAAAGAGGGCTACCTCGCGGTTCGGTGAATAACGCTGCGCCCAGCGCAATAAAAGGGTGAAGATCGGGCGCAGGATTGGGTTCAGGGATTGTGCAGTACTGGCGGCCAAAGTGTCTCGTTCTTGGGCCAGCTTTGTTTGCTGGACACGTATGTCGCGTTCGGGGTGAGTAACGGCCGTTTTCAAACTCAACAACACGGGCAGAGGATCATCGGCCAAAGTCGGCGCTGCAAAGTCTAAATTGTAAATTTGATGACCATATGTATCCAAATATTGTCGCAGCGCAGCCATGATATCAGGGTGCCGTTCCAAGATAGTGATTAAGCCAGAAGCGGGTGTGTTGATTACTTGTTCCCGCAGGTCATCTGATTCATTTATCTTTCTGGCGATGGCTTCTAGCTGCGCCTGGGCCTCGGCCGTTTTAGAAGCGTAGCCGCGTAAAAATGAGCCGCTTGTTAAACGCGATTCCTTGGATACTGATTTTAGAAAACGGTCGAGCGCGGCATCCGATGTGCGCGCCAGGCCCAAAGGCACAGCGGCGGCAAACCAATAAACCGCATCCTCATGGGCCAATTCACGTATGCCCCGCAATAATTCTTCATCGGACGCATCAGCCAAATCGACATTCTTCCACTGTTCGATGATGGCCAGGTATCCAGGTAACGACTCATTCTCCCAACGAGGCATCAGATGACGGATCATCTTTGGCAAAACGGTAACATATATACGTAATGCCAAGGGAACCATCTTCGGTGCAAAGTTAAAGCTGGCAATACTGTATGCGTACCCATTTACAGTGGCGGCGAAGGGGGGATCGATAAATTCCCACAATTTGATCTCAATGCCGCTTATGTCACTCATAAAGATGGTGAGCGATTCCATTGACTGGTCTAAGCCCTCTTCTAAATAGAGTTCATCGAAGAGCGGGGAGAGGGGTTCGGGCATATGCTCGACTACCTGCCGGCGCATCCAGATAGTGCCTGGCCGGGGGGATCCCAGCGGACGTCTTTCAAGGGAGCAGGGGGTAAATTGGTGATGGGGCGAGCTTGCAAGATTGCGATTTTCTCACCGGTAATCGCCCATTCGATGTCCATCGGCTGCCCATAATGAGCCTCAATTTGCGCACCGAAATTTGCCAGTTCGACGGCCGTTTCATCATTTAAAACTTGTTGGCCTTGTTGTGATTGTGGTATTGGTATGTCTTCTGTACCAATGTCACTGCGAACAGTCATGATACTTTTTTGTGCTGTCTCGCGAGATATGATTTGCCAATTTGTTTTATCTACGACCACCGAATCAGGTGTCACCTGTCCACCGACAATCGCCTCGCCTAAACCCCAAGTGGCATTGATCACAATTTGGTCACGTTCGCCGTTAAGCGGATTTGCTGTAAACAGAATACCGGAGAGTTCGGCGGGAATGAGCTGCTGCACAACTACAGCCAGACTTACCGCGGCAGGGTCGATATCTTGCCGCCGTCTGTATGAAATGGCGCGGGAAGTCCATAAACTCGCCCAACATTTTTTCACCGCGCCCAGCAGTTCATTTTCATTATTAATATTGAGAAAGGTGTCCTGCTGTCCGGCAAAGCTGGCTGTGGGCAGGTCTTCGGCCGTTGCTGAGGAACGGACGGCAACGGGGAGCTCACCTTTTGTGACTAGATCCATGTATGCTGAAAGTAAATCACCCGCAATGGCCTGGGGTATTTCGGCAGCGAGAAAGAGGGTTTGAATGGCCGCGGAGGCTTCTACACTTGACTGTGGATCGCCAATAGATACTTTTGATGCGAGATCGATGATCTGTTGCTGCAAATCGTGTTCGTTTATAAAAGCATCGTACGCTGCAGTGGTCAGGACGAATCCTGGTGGAACAGGGAATCCGGCGGTTATCAACTCCCCGAGATTGGCCCCTTTGCCGCCGGCGGTGGGGACGTTGTTTTTTCTAAGTTCAGTGAATGGAATTGTGTAGGTCATGGAAACGTCTCAATTTTAATTGTTGGGGAATCGGATTAGCGCAGGCTAACCTGTCCACTCCCGCTGTAAGATACTGAATACGATTTTATCCAAATAACGGCCGTCTCGAAATACTTCCTGCCGTTTGCGCCCTTCGTTAGTAAAGCCAGTTTGCTCTAAGGCCTGGCGCATAAGCGCATTGTCTTCGATACAATGAACATAGATACGGTTTAGGTTAGCTTCCCAATATACAAATTGCAACACGGTTTGGATGACATCGCTAAATATATCCAGCCTAAAATCTGCTTCACTGACAATACCAATGAATAATTGGGCATGGCGCGCTTGCCAGTTTATATCGCCAAGGCGACAACTGCCGATGCAGCTGTTATCGCTAAGGAGATGTATGGCAAAAACTAATTCACCTGCGCTTTTGTAAGACTGCACGACTTGCCTGGCGGTCAGCGGAGAGATTGGTGTTGTGCCGTCATTGAGCCGCCGCAGCATTTCCTCCGCTAACGGACTATCCTCCAGGGAATCAATGAGGTTTTTGGAGACAGCATCGAGGAGTATATGCTTGCCGTGCCGGACTTCATCCCCTTTTATGATTGCGTCATGCATGGGGTGCCTCCCATTCGGTGCGTAAGATGCCCATGGTGAGTTGATCGAAGTAACGGCCGTCATGGAATAACATCTCACGTTCACGCACCTCATGTTTAAAGCCGAGGCGTTCGTATAAGCGGATGGCCCGTGTGTTGTAACCCATGACGTGCAGGTAGATCCGATTGAGGTTGAACTGCTCAAATCCATAGCGCATGATCGATATCATGATTTCTCCGCCATAACCTTTGCCACGGTAATCAGGATTAGAAAGGTTGATGCCAATTTCTGCACAATGGGTGAACATATTAAGATTAATTAATGCGCAGGTGCCGATAAAAATATCATCGGCTATTGTTCGAATAGCAAACATGCGCGATTTTTCGTTAGTGGAGGTCAGCTTGAAACCAGCCATCAGGGTTTAGTAGATCATCTTCAGCTTGGGGGAAACTCATCCCGGGGTTGACGAGGCGCTGTAGGCCAAAGTCAGAAATCCATGCGGCGATCTGTGGTAAATCATCGTCTGTAATTGGGGTGAGACGTGTGCGATCAGTCTCGAAAATTGATGTCATGATTACTCCATTAAAAATGTGACACTAATTTACACGGATTACACTGCAAAAGGTGTTGTCAGGTCTGCATAATTTCTCAATAATTGTCGGTGAGAGCCATCTTGATTTTGGCCCCTTATTCTTGGGACGAAAATTCTCTGTTTTGTTGATTCCCAAGCGCTTAATTGAGCGGCATGGAAATCGTAATCCTCCCTTCGCCCATTCAACCATCCGCAAACACGGCCGTATATTTGCATGTCTAATGTCACGTTTGCAATCCTTTCTTGCAAGCCGCAGAAACCGCGGTGCATCTCAGTCATACTCTCTTCCCATGAAAGATGTTGTCACTCTGAGATAGATTTGGCGTTGAAGGTGTCAATGTCATCAGGTGGATCGAATCCGGCTGCAATCTGAAAGAAGCCCGCATAAGCGGTGGAGAACTGTGTCTGTAAATTTTCTAGTTCTGTATTCATGTATAGGTGAGCCTTTCTAGGGATGGGCATCAGGTACAGTAGCGGATTATCTCAGAAATCGCCAATCAGGGCTGGATTTCAAATCTGTTAAGGGTTGGCCTATTTGATTTTGAAATAAACTCCCAATTCATCCAGCCTGAAGCGGTTACCTTATTGTTAGTGGGCACTATCCTGGGAGGCATGTCCATCATTGCGGAGGTGAAATTATTATGGCTGGGCGGACCAATATTCGGAATTCTTGGGAGAATTGATGTCTCGTATGGTATATTCAATTTTATATTATACCTTCGCCAAAAATGACGTAAGTAGAGCGATTGTGTAAGATACGATTTTTCACCGACCAAAGAAGAAATTTCGTAAAACACAACCGCTCATGATAGATATTTTAGCACTTTTACAACATTTGAGTCCTCATCTTTGACAAAACAACCATACGGCAAATGAGCCGTATTATTCCTGCGATGTTGGCCATGACAGGCCGGGTGACGATGTTAGGCATCTCCCGTTGGACAGAAAAAGGCGGCAGTTATCGCACCGTACAACGCTTCTTTCATACAGCTATTCCCTGGGCCACAGCTATTTTGGCTCTTCTTTCAGCACCATTTACTTCAAGCTAAAGATGCATCTACATTATTGGCTGGAGATGAATGCGTGGTCACCAAATCGGGAAAACAAACGCATGGGCTTGACCGATTCTTCTCCTCGTTGTTTGGCAAACCTGTTCCCAGCTTGGCCTTCTTTGCGCTTTCCCTGATCAACTGTCGTGAACGGCGTTCTTATCCGGTCATGGTGGAGCAAGTTGTGCGCACCGAAGAAGAAAAAGCGCAGGCCAAAGCGAAAGCGAAGCAAAGAAAGCCAAGAAAAAGCAAAAGACAAAAGGAAAACCGGGGCGACCCAAAGGAAGCAAGAATCGGGACAAAACAAAGGTGACCCTAACGCCAGAATTGACGCGAATACAGAAGATGGTACAAAAGTTTTTACGCTTGGCTCGGCACATGTATTCCAGATTTGCTATCTGGTCATGGATGGACACTTTGGCAACAACAATGCCTTGCAAATGACCTTGCAATGTGGTTTGCACTTGATTTCCAAATTGCGTTACGATTCGGCTTTGTATTTTCGTTATGATGGCCCTTAAGCCGGAAGTGGACGTCCCAGAAATATGGTGACAAAATCGATTATGCTGACATCCCAGAGAATATCTGCAAGAGCAGCAACGATTGAAAAAGAGATTCGAACCGACATCTATCAGGCCGAAATGTTGCACAAAGAGTTTGCCCAAGCGCTCAATGTCGTCATCATTGTCAAAACCAATCTGAAAACAGGCGCATGGGCGCAAGTCATTTTTTTCAGCAGCGACTTGAGACTTGAGCTATGAACAACTCATTGACTATTATCGTCTGCGCTTCCAAATCGAGTTCAATTTCCGTGATGCCAAACAGTATTGGGGTTTGGAAGATTTCATGAATGTCAAGGAAACGGCCGTGACCAATGCTGCCAATCTTTCCTTATTCATGGTCAATGTCTCGCATTTGCTTTTGCGCGATTTTCGCGCAAGAGGACTCAAATGTTAATGTGCTGGATTTGAAAGCGTACTATCGTGGCCACAAATATGTGACCGAAACTAATTATGTGACACTTTAAAAAATCTGCGATAGAGAAAAGGGTGTAACTCGAAATAACAGGATCCGGATTTTGACATCCTAGGAGAGATTTATGTCAGAAGGTTTTAACTTAAGATCAAGAGAATATTGGCAGCGGTTGGGCTGGGGGGTTTTGGCAGGGCTGCTCAGCGCGATTGGGGCATTTATCTTCATCGGTCTCATGAACCTGGGCATCAGCCTGGTCTGGCCCGACCCGCCAAGCTGGGAACCATTCTCCGGTTCCTGGACGATTGTGGCCATCATGACTGTGGCCGGCTTCCTGGTGGGCTTAATTCACACTTTACAGCAGCCGACGAGTTAGACGTTTTTGAGGCGGTGGATAAGGGTCACTTAGATCCACGCCCTGTCCCCGCTTCCTTGTTGGCCTCGCTGGTGTCGTTGATCGGCGGCTTCAGCCTGGGGCCGGAAGTGCCCACCGGCATGCTGGCCGCCGGATTTAGCACCTGGCTGTCGGAACGGCGCAAACTGGACGCTGAAACGACGCGCACCAATGTCATTGGCGGTGTTTCAGCCGCCTACGCCGGGCTGTTTTCGTCACCTTTGGCCTTGTTGATGATGATTCTGGAATCGACCCATATGCAAACGGCTGCCTATTACGGCACTTTGTTGATTTCCGGTCTGGCAGCGGCAATTGGCTTCAGTCTCTTTTTCTGGATTGGCGGCGATACATTCTCCAGCTTATTAGGCCTTGTACAACCACCAGCCTACGATCTGCGCGTATGGGACATAGGCTTGGGTATTGTCTTTGGGATCCTTGCTGTACCTGTAGCGATCATATTTTTGCTAATGGCCAGGCTGCTGGGCCGTTTAGTCGCGCCGCTAAACAGCCAACCTATCATCCGTGGTACCTTGGGCGGGCTGCTGCTTGGCCTGCTGGGTATGGCGCTGCCTATTACGCTTTTTCTTGGTACAGCTGGACTGAGCGTCACCACCAGCCAGGCAGCAGAAATTGGAGCCGCCCTGCTGATTGTCTTTATTTTAGCCAAAATGTTGGCTTTAGGCGGGGCATTGTCATTCGGTTTTATCGGCGGGCCGATTTTTCCGCTTTTATTTGTAGGAGCGACATTGGGTTCGGCCGTCAACCTGCTATTCCCGCAGATCCCGCTGGCTTTAGCCGTGGGCTGCTTTATGGTGGCCGTTCCGGCAGCTATTGTGCCAATACCGTTGGCCCTGGCCATAATTGGGATACTGGTTGTGGGGCTGTCGCCGACGAACAGCCTGCCCGTTATTATGGCGGCATTGGTTTCCTTCGCTGTTGCTCATGGGTTGGGTTTATTCGCCGGCAGCAAGGCTAAGGGATCGGAGGCTGCTATGTAATTGATAACGAAGATAGTGATATAGTTTGCACCACTACGCAGCCGGTGAATATTACCGCTGCACAGTTGTCAGTTGGCGATAGTTCATTTCCCAGTCGTTTCGATAAACGGCTTAAGGAGGATATATAATGAGTACAGATACTGTTCAAAAAAAAGGGCGTCGTCTGCCCATTTTTCAGGGCATTCTACCACTTGACCGGACTCAAATTCCCCTGGATATCATAGCCGGAATTACACTGGCTGCCCTGGCTATCCCCGAGGTAATGGGTTACACCCAAATCGCCGGGATGCCCGTAATCACGGGACTTTACACGATCTTGATCCCGATAGCCTTGTTCGCCATCTTCGGCTCATCCCGGCATCTTGTTGTCGGTGCGGATTCAGCTACGGCAGCGATAATGGCGGCAGGACTGGCCGGAATGGCGGCCACCGCTTCGTCAGAATACGTCGCTTTGGCCGGACTGCTCGCCCTTATGGCCGCGGCTTTGCTCATCTTAGCCCGCCTCATCAAGCTGGGCTTTTTGGCTGACTTCCTGTCGCGGACCGTCCTGATTGGTTTCCTGACCGGCGTTGGCATCCAGGTGGCCGTTGGCCAGATTTCAGGTATGCTGGGCATCCCTGGCGGTGGCAGCGGTCCGGTTCAAAAACTCATCACCGATGTTCAACAACTGTCGCAAACGAATATTTATACGTTGGCTGTCTCGCTTGCGCGTTCTGGGGATCATTCTAGGTGCCAGGCGTATCAACAATAAAATCCCCGGCGCGCTGATTGCGGTGGTCGGCGCTATCGCCATCAGCTATTTCGCCGACCTCCAGGCAGATGGCGTAGCGGTACTCGGAACGGTGCCTGGTGGTCTGCCCAGCTTTAGCCTGCCGGCGGTGACGATTAGTTGGGAGTCTCATTCAGCAGCTCATGCCCACGGCGTTCTCTATTTTTGTGGTCATCCTGGCTCAAAGTGCGGCGACCTCGCGCGCCTACGCTGCCCGCTACAGCGAGAGCTTTAGCGAAAATGTGGATCTTGTCGGTCTGGGCCTGGCCAACATCGGCGCCGGCCTGACCGGGACCTTTGTGGTTAATGGCAGTCCAACAAAGACACAGATGGTTGACAGCGCCGGCGGCCGCAGCCAGCTCTCTATGCTCACCACATCTGTCATCGTCGTCATCGTCTTGCTCTTTCTGACCGTCCCCTTATCTTACATGCCAAGTGCAGTTCTCTCGGCCGTCGTTTTCTTGATTGGTGTGGAACTGGTGGATGTGAAAGGGATGCGCACAATCTATGCCCAACGTCCAGGGGAATTTTGGGTAGCACTTATAACGGCCGTTGTCGTGATTTTCATTGGCGTCGAGCAAGGAATTCTGCTGGCCATCGTCCTCTCGCTCCTGCTGCACGTGCAGCACGGTTATAAGCCAAAGAACGTCGTCTTGTCTCAAGAGGATGGCCATCTGCGCGTTTCACCGGTGACAGAACCGGCCGAAGCCTTGCCCGGGCTTGTGATCTACCGCTTCAGCCACAGACATGTATTACGCCAATGCTGAGTTGTTGTCACAAGAGATGCTGGGTCTGCTCAAGGCCGGACCAGCACCTGTGACCTGGCTATGTATTGATATGGCGGCTGTTGATGGTGTGGACTTCTCAGCTGCGGCAACCTTGCGCGAAGGATACGAGGAGCTCGAAAGCCACGGCGTACGGCTTGTATTTGCCGAGGTCAGCGACGATGTACGCGCCGAGCTTGACGTATCAGGTGTTACCGAACTGGTCGGGGAAGATGGCTTCTTCGAACGCTTGGAAGACGTCATGGAAGCCTATCAGCAGCAGACAGGAACCAGTGAAAATGGCTGATCAAGAAGGACTCAGCCACCCTGGCTGCAGCCAGGGTGGTGCACGCATATGACGGTTCAGGAGCGCGTTGAGCGGGGCAAAGCAGCCCGAGAAGGTTGCCCTCATGCAGGTCCATGCAGGATGGAACCCACCGAACGACCGGCCGGATCCGGTAGACCTGCTTGAAGCACAGGCAGCGACACGCATTCCCGATCTTGTGCCCATCCGCTACGAGCGTATGCTGGTTTCGCCTTTTGCCTTTTACCGGGGTACTGCGGTGATTATGGCCTCCGACCTGTCAACGATGCCCAATACTGGGTTAAACGTCCAGCTTTGCGGCGATGCACACCTGTCAAATTTTGGCGGCTTTGCCTCACCGGAGCGCGAGCTGATTCTCGACGTCAACGACTTCGACGAAACGCTGCCCGGTCCCTGGGAATGGGATGTGAAACGACTGGCAGCCAGTGTTGAGATCGCCGGCCGGGAGCGGGGTTTTGACGCTGAGACTAACCGAAGCCTCGTTCTCGGCACGGTCGGTGAGTATCGCCGGTCTATGAAGGAATTTGCGGCCATGGGCAATCTCGATCTTTGGTATTTGCATATGGATGTGGCTGGGATGCAAAGAACGCTGGGGACAAGGGCGTAAAACACTAAGACGATGAAGGCCCTTGATGCCGACCTTGCTCATGCCCATCACAAGGATAATCATCGAGCGCTTGAGAAACTCACACGGCGCGTGGACGGCCAACTGCGGATTGCCCCTTCCCCTCCGCTGATTATCCCGATCGAGGACCTGGTGCCGGCCCGTGAAAAAGATCGAATCGTAGAAGGGATACGCCAATCTATCCGCAATTACCGGTCAAGTTTGCGCGGCGACCACCGCCGTCTCTTGGAGAGGTACGAATATGTCGCACATGGCACGCAAGGTTGTCGGCGTCGGCAGCGTCGGAACACGTACCTGGGTTATGCTTATGCTGGGCCGTGACGAGGCGGATCCCCTCATTCTGCAAGTTAAAGAAGCCCAGGATTCGGTATTAGAACCTTATCTGGGCAAGAGCGCGTATGCTAACAACGGCCGTCGGGTGGTCGAAGGTCAGTGGCTGATGCAGTCGACAAGCGATATCTTCCTGGGTTGGGACCATATAACAGATGGACTGGATGGTCGAAGCCATGATTTTTATGTGCGGCAGTTATGGGATTGGAAAATATCAGTAAACGTCGAAACTATGGGGCCGGAAGAGATGATGGTATATGGGAAAATGTGCGCCTGGACGCTCGCCCGCGCCCATGCCCGCTCCGGTGAGCGTATCGCCATCTCGGCTTATCTTGGCGAGAGCGATGTCCTAGATAATGCGCTCGCTGAGTTTGCCGTCGCCTATGCCGATCAGAACGAGCGCGATTACCAGACCCTTGCTGCTGCCAAGGAGAGCGGGCGGATTAAGGTCGGGACGGGTGTATGATCCTGAACCCTTGGTCACCGGCAGAATCTTGATGAATGCCGGTAAGTGATCTACAAAAAAATGTTGAAATACCAGGGAATAAATTGAAAAACTTTTTGAAGTTTACTGAGTAATCTACAAGAACTTATTGAATAAGGAAATCGGATTTCTGGTTAGAGTTTATGAATAATTGCCATAAATAGGGCAAATCGCTAATGTTTAGAAATCCGATTTCTAGAAACTTTTTGTAATTTACTTGAATAGAATGGGGCGTTTTGTAAAGGAGGATTACTAATGAATAACAGACCGGACGAACTAAAAAGTACCTCATATGAGTTGTTCATCGGCGCTCTCTCGGTGCTGTCTATCCTCAACCTGGTCCTTTATTATCTGCTGCCTGATGATGATGTTTCTAAAGTCATCTTGATCATGGACGGTTTTTTAAGCCTGATATTCCTGGCAGATTTCTTTTTCCGGTTGTTAACCACCGACTCGAAATCCGGCTATTTCTTGCGCGGGATGGGCTGGGCGGACTTGTTGGCCAGCCTGCCTTTACCACAATTCAAGATTTTGCGTATGTTCCGAATTCTGCGTGTTTACCGGCTGGGGAAGGATTATGGCGGCGCGCGAATGATTAAGGAATTCTTTTCCAATCGTGGTGGAAGCGCCCTGTTGGTTTTACTTTTCCTAATGGTGTTGATACTGGAGTTTGGTGGGTTAGCGATGCTTTGGGTGGAATCCCGGGTGCCGGACGCCAATATAACCACCGCTTCAGATGCCGTCTGGTATGTCTATGTCACCATCACAACCGTTGGTTATGGCGATCAATATCCGGTTTCCAATGCCGGGCGGATTTTGGGCATGATAATCATGACTGTTGGCGTGGGTCTGTTTGGCACGATAACGGCCTTTCTGGCCAATATCTTCATCGTGCCGGATGATGATAAGGATACGCCGGTAACGCCAGCACCTGATATCACTGGGCTGTCGGCGCAGATGGAGGAGCTTAAGTCGATCATGTTGGCCTATGAGAAGTCCAACAGCGATTTGCAGGCCAAGATCGATCTACTTGAAGGGACATTGGAGAGTCAGAGCAAATAAGTCGAGGAATCTCATGAATAATCTATCCAATCGTTTACTCGTTTATCTGTTAGGTGTTGCCAGTTTGTTTGTGATCTTGTTTGGGATCCGCGGGCTGGCTTCGGTGATCAATCCGATCTTGCTGGCGGTAGTGATCACAATCAGCGTACTGCCCATTCCCGGCCGGTTGACCCGGCGAGGGATACCGGGCTGGCTGGCACTGGTACTGACCATTCTGATAGTTGTCTTCCTGCTTGGCCTGGTTATCCTGACCGTATTTTTCTCGGTTACCAAATTATCGACAGAGCTGCCTTCCTATATGGCTGATGCGGCACAGCAGGCCGCTGTGGATAGCGGGTCAGAGAGTTCCACTTCTACTACCCAACTAGCCATCCACTACGGCCCAATTGCTCAAGGGATGCTTTCGGTTGTCCTGAACTTATTAGTCCAATTCGGCTTTGCTCTGGTGATCTTTTTCTTTATGATCAGCGCAGCTATATCCTTGCCTGGTGCGGTGCGCCTGGGATTGGATCCGAATACGCCCATCATCGGGCAAATCACGAATCTGACGGAGGACGTACGCCGGTACATGTCCATCTTGACCGGTGTAAACTTCCTCGTGGGTTTGGGTAACACCCTCTTTCTCTTGGTAATGGGTGTTGATTACGCCCTGCTGTGGGGCATTTTGGCCTGGTTTATGGGCTATATTCCCTCCATCGGCTTCATGATCGCCCTAATACCACCTGTGCTCATGGCTTATGCCCAATACGGCTTACAGAGCGCTTTGGTTGTCCTGGTCGGATATGTTTTAATTAATGGGGGGGTGCAGAATTTCATCCAACCGAAGATCATGGGCCAGGGCTTGAAGATCTCGCCGGTCGTTGTGTTCGTTGGCTTATTCGTGTGGGGATTCTTGTTGGGAGGGATCGGTGCGATCCTGGCGGTGCCGATGACGCTGTTGGTGTTGATGATCATGGAGAATTTCGAAGGCACACGTACGATGGCAGTCCTCATGCGTTACACCGGCGAGGCAAAGAAAGAAGAAAGGCAGAAAGCAGCGGAGCAAGTCAGAGGTTTGTGGGTAAAAGCCAGAGGCACTTTTACTTCAAAAGGGGGAGCGAAAGAAGAGGAGGAGAAAGAGGATATAGGGTAATCAGGCGAGACAGGCGGGAGACAAGGTAACGCGTTTCAGCAATCTTATTCCCCGCCTGTCTCGCCCCTGCCGGGTTCATTAAGCCAGCTCACTGCTTAGTGCGGTTTTTGGGGGCTGCGCCAACTGCCCGGTTTCGTGACCACGCATCATCCACCAGGTCAGTAATCCAGATATGATGGCCACGAGGGCGGCGATGCCCATTGTCCACACAAATGCTGAGGTAAACGCTTCTTGAGCAGCGAGAACGATCTGCGCTCCCATCTCGCCGCCAATGCCGGCAGCTGCACCAAATGCGCCCCCAATCGACTCGCCAGCGGCCGCAACTGCTTCAGCAGGGAGGCCCAATGAGCTGAGGTCGATCGTTTTGTGATAAATGGTGGCCACCAGGCTGCCGGCGAAGGCGATGCCAAGCGCACCACCAAGCTCAAGTGTTGTGTCGTTTAGAGCCGAGCCGACGCCAGCTTTATCGGAAGGGGTAGACATCATGATGTTGCCAGTTGCCGGCGCAGCAGCTAGAGACTGTCCTGTTCCGAGCAATATGAAAGCGACAAATAATAATGGATAGGCTGTAGAAGTTGAGGCTGACGTTAATAATATCAGTCCAACGGCGATGAAAATGAAGCCCGTGCTCATCACAGGGCCGGACCCAAACCTTTCTGTCAGCCGCGCCGTTCGCGGGGCTATGATGAGGCTGGCCAGGGCCATAGGCAGCGTGGCGATACCGGCAGCGAGCGCCGAGTAGCCGAGGACGAACTGCAGATAGAGCGTTATCAGGAGGAAGAAGGCGATCATGACGAAGAAGACGAGAGCGATAACCGCGCTGCCGATTGAGAAGAGTGGTTTCTGAAACAATGATAGGGGCAGCAGAGGATGTTTAACCCATTGCTCCCACCAAATAAAGAGTACGCCCAAAACGGCTGTAGCCACGAAAGAAGCAATTACGATAGGACTTAACCAGCCAAGATGAGAGCCTTCAATGATCGCGAACAGCAGTGCACTAATACCTGTAATTGAGACGACGCTGCCGATTGGATCGAGCGGCTTGCGCACGGCTTCACGTGACTGCGGGGCGATAAATGTGACCGCAAGTAAGGCCACAATGATGACGGGTATGTTAATAATGAAAGTGGCTCCCCATGAGAATTGAGGGATGAGCCACAAACCGGTTAGCAAAATCCCACTGATGATTGGACCAATGGCGCCTCCTGCACTGGCAAAGCCGGCCCAAACAGCAATCGCTTTGCGGCGTTCCTGGGGTGGAAATACGACCGTGACCATCGACAGCGTGGCGGGCATGATGAAAGCGGCACCGGCGCCCATAACGGCCCGGCCAAATATAACTTGTGCTGCTGTTGAGCCTACACCGGCAGCCAGGGCACCAAGCGCGAATATAACCAGCCCGAATTGCAGTGCGCCTTTACGGCCGTAGCGATCACCCAAGGCGCCGGCAGTCAGCAGCAGCCCGGCAAAGACAATAGCGTAGGCGTCAACTATCCACAGCAGCTCGGTGCCGGTTGTGGCCAGCTCCTGCTGGATCGTGGGTAGGGCTACGTTTAGGCCGGAGACGGCCATGATGACGAGTACCAGATTGAGGCACATCACGGCAAGGATCCACCAACGTCGGGTCTGAACTTGGGGCTGCTCCCATAAAGGTATGTTGGCGATCTTTTCTTCATTCATTCTGCTATTCCTGATTGAAACACCTCCGAGGTTAAGGAAAACCTCGGAGGTGTCGTTTACTTAATGTTAATCGGATATACTTGTTCTGAATCGAACATTATTGTATCGTAATTCATTATTGTTAGATATGCAACAAAATTGTCCTATTGTGCAGGATCCAATCATATGGAAGATAAAAAACAGCTTAAAAGTAATCCTAGAATTGAGCGGACGAGGGCGCGGGTGCTTGAGGCAACACTCGAACTGGCGGCGGATTCCGGCCTGCAGGCCTGTACATTTGATGCCGTAGCTGAACGATCCGGTGTGGCGCGCAGCACACTTTACCGGCATTGGAGCAACCAGGCCGAGCTGGTCATGGAGGCCATCGATGGCCAGGAAGTTGAGCGCGTGGCGCCCGATACGGGGAATCTACGCGATGATATGCTCAGCGCCATGCTGGAATTGGGACGAGGACTGGACGACTCGCTGTGGGGAGCAATGGTTCCCCAACTCGTGGCAGCCGCTTATATTGACCCGGAAATGAGCGATATTCAGCGCAGGAATGCCGAGTACCACCAGTCTATCGATGTTGAGATTGTCGAACGGGCCAAAGGGCGAGGCGAAATCCCCGCTGATACCGATTCCGCTCACGCCGCGCTGTTATTCGTCGCGCCAATTTTCTACCGCAAGGTCAACGCCCGCCAACCCATCGATGCGCGGTGGATATCCGCACATGTTGACAAAACAGTGGCGCTTCTCCGACGATAAGGATTAAAACATGATCGTGCCCATTGGCGTCGGTGATCCTGACGCCTGAGAAAGGGGATTTTTGAGGGCAAAATGCAATAATGTGCTATAACATGTTTGCTTTAATCTGACATACAATAGGAGATATTTATGATTCGTGGAATGTTAACCCTTGAGCAGCTTGTAATATTGGTTGATGCTGATGAAATTGAGACCGTTATCATGGGCTTTACGGACCATTACGGCCGTATGATGGGCAAGCGATTTGATGCCGAATTTTTTATTGAAGAAGCATTCCAGCACGGAACCCATGGCTGCAATTATCTTTTGACCGTTGATATGGAGATGGAGCCTATACCTGGATATGAGTTCGCTAACTGGGAATTGGGTTATGGTGATTTTCATCTGGTGCCTGATATGGGGACGCTGCGAGTCGCAAGCTGGCTGGATAAAACCGCCCTTATCCTTTGTGATGTTGAATATGATCAAGGGCACAAACTTGTACCAGTTGCGCCACGTTCAATTTTACGAAGCCAATTAGCCAAGGCGCAGGATCTCGGTTTTTCAGCCATGGCGGCCTCTGAGCTGGAATATTATGCTTTTGAAGATTCTTATAAAACGGCGGCTAAGAAATATTATGCTGATTTAGAGCCTGCTAGCTGGTATTTAGAGGATTATCATCTTTTTCAAGGTGCACGAGAGGAAAAAATTACGGCCGTTGCCCGCCGCCACCTAAAAAAATCCGGCATTCCAGTTGAAAATTCGAAAGGGGAGTGGGGATTGGGCCAACACGAGATTAACATCCGGTATGCTAATGCACTCGATATGGCTGATAGGCACGTCATTTTCAAGGATTGCTTGAAGGGCATAGCGGATCAACTTGGTGTAAGTGTGACTTTCATGTCCAAACCCTTTGCAGGGCAGGCGGGCAGCAGCAGTCACATACACTTTAGCTTATGGCAGGATGACGAAAATGCTTTTGCGGGCGAGGGAATGCTCGGTCCCGTAGAATGCTCTGATGAATTCAGATGGTTTCTAGGTGGGTGGATGGCCCATGTCCCGGAAATGATGGTCTTTTATGCTTCTACTATCAATTCATACAAACGTTTTGAGGATGGTTCTTGGGCGCCGACACGCCTCGCCTGGTGCTATGATAATCGAACTGCCGGATTTCGCGTAGTAGGTAAAGGGAAGAGTTTGCGAATTGAATGTCGTATTCCCGGCGCAGACTGTAATCCTTATTTGGCTTATGCGGCCGTTTTGGCTTCAGGACTGGATGGCATCATCAATAAAATCGAACCGCCGCCGATTTTTGAAGGGGATGTCTATGCTGCGCAGCATTTGCCGCGCGTGCCTTACACGCTGCGCGAAGCGACGGATCTATTCGCTGAAAGTGGCTTCGCTAAACAGGTTTTTGGTGAAGATGTTGTCGCCCATTATGTGCATCATTTCCGCACTGAACAAGCCGCGTTTGATACGGCCGTTACTGATTGGGAACGGCAGCGCTATTTTGAAAGGATCTAGAAGAAGAGGATGAATGATGAGATTGCAAAATAAAGTCGCTTTGGTAACGGGTGCGGCCAGTGGAATTGGACGAGCTACTTGTAACCTGTTTGCTCAGGAGGGTGCTCGTGTTGTGTTGGTAGACATCAACGATGCCGGCGGGCAGGAGACGCTGGCTGCCATTAAAAAGGCAGGGGGTGACGCAATTTATATTCACGCCGATCAATCCCAAGCCGCGGAATGTGAGGCAATGATCAAGAAAGCTGAAGAAACCTATGGGCGGTTGGATGTCCTTTTTAATAATGCCGGCATCAGCCACGCAGCAGATGATGATGCTGTCAATACAAGTGAAGAGGTCTGGGATTTCACCTTTGATGTCAATGTAAAAGGTGTTTTCTTGTGCTGCAAATATGGTATCCCGGCGCTTAAACGTGCCGGGGGTGGTTCCATTATCAACACCGCGTCATTTGTAGCTCTCGTGGGAGCAGCAACACCGCAGCTTGCCTATACGGCGAGCAAAGGGGCGGTTCTCTCCATGACCCGTGAGTTGGCAACCATCCATGCCAGAGAGAATATTCGAGTAAATGCGTTATGTCCCGGACCACTGCGCACAGAGTTGTTGATGAAATATCTTGATACCCCTGAAAAGAAAAATCGGCGGCTTGTGCATATTCCCATGGGGCGTTTTGGTGAAGCAGAAGAAATCGCCAAGGCTGCCCTATATCTGGCTTCAGATGAGTCATCGTTTGTGACGGGAACATCATTTATGGTTGATGGCGGGATAACGGCCGCTTATGTGACGCCAGAATAGGCGGTGTTTTTGAAAAGCTCTATATTATTTGAAGCGTGTGTTGATTCCGTAGAAGCGGCCGTTTCTGCTCAGCAAGGGGGCGCGCAGCGGGTTGAGTTGTGTGCAGATTTATTGGAAGGTGGCATTACGCCCAGCAGCGGCACTATTCAGCTAACCCGAAAACAGCTTGCCATCCCGATGAACGTCCTTATCCGCCCGCGCGGCGGTGATTTCTGCTATAGTGATACCGAATTCGCGGTGATGAAACTCAATATCATGCATGCCAAAAAATTAGGTGCGGACGGCATAGTTATTGGTATTCTCAACCCGGATGGCACAGTTGATTATGAACGCCTGCAAACATTGATCGATCTGGCCCGGCCCATGAGCGTCACTTTTCATCGCGCTTTTGACATGACTATTGATCCAGTAACGGCGCTAGAAACGCTAATCGATTTGGGTGTTGATAGAGTGCTTACATCCGGGCAGGAAGCAACTGTTTGGGAAGGTATCGACTTAATCTCCGAGCTGGTGAGGCAAGCACAAGAAAGAATTGTCATTATGCCCGGTGGCGGTATTAATGAGCGCAATGTGGCGCGTATCATTGCCCATTGCGGTGTCACCGAATTGCATGCCTCGGTGAGAGTAAATATGGAAAGCTCGATGAAATACCGGAACAGTCATGTCTTTATGGGAGGTGTACTGCGCCCTTCAGAGTATGAGCTTAAGACGACCAGCAGCCGTGGGGTTGAGGGGTTGCTGGCCGCAATACGATCATAGGAATGACCTATTCGACTAGCGTACTCAGATCGACATTACCACCGCAGACGAGAACGCCGACACGCTCGCTGGGCTGTGGTTGGTAGACTCCAGATAGAATAGCAGCCAGAGCGGCTGCGCCACCGGGTTCGGCGGCAATGCGATAATCCGCCCATAACTGCTGCTGTGCCACACGAATTGCCTCATCTGTAACAAGGATACTGTCGTGCAGATATGCCTGCGTGATATCAAAAGCCAGATCGCCAATCTGTGATGCACCCAGCGAATCGGCGGCCAATCCGCTTACGGCCACTTTTGTGACGGCACCTGCTTTACGCGCCGCATACAAAGTGTTTGTGGTCTGTGACTCGACCGCAATAACTTTTACCCGCCCCGCATACCAGGCACAAATCCCACCGATCAAGCCACCACCGCCAACGGCAACCAATATAGTGTCGAGGTCAGGCGATTGTGCCTCCCATTCAAGCCCCAGCGTGCCCTGGCCGGCAATGACGTCATGATGGTTGTATGCGTGTACCGCCAAGGCGTCATTTTCAGAAAGGAACTGCTTACTGGCAGCAAGCGCATCGGCATAGACTGAACCGCCAACGTGTACTGTTGCACCGAGGGCGCGGATGCTTTCTTGCTTGATCGGCGATGAGATAGAAGGCACGAAAATATCGGCTGGTATTCCAAGCTGATTGGCGACATGGGCAACGGCGATCCCGTGATTGCCGCCTGAGGCAGCTACGACACGCGAAACCGGCTGCGGCGCGTTTAACACACGATTAAACGCACCACGTGGCTTAAACGATCCGGCATGCTGCAACAATTCGAGTTTGAGGGTCATTTTAGCAGCACTGCCAAAGGCAAGTAGTTCAAGATCGATCACCGGCGTACGCCGAATGTGGGATTGAATACGTTTGTAGGTTTCATGAATTGTTTCTGGATGAATCATCTTATCCGAAATTATAGTCTTTTTTGGCGAGGAATGGAGATTTTGCTGCATCTTTGGTTTATAATAAGACCTTCCTGAAATTCGAAATTGGTTTGGAGGAGCGACTTTAGCGGCGGGCCATGGCTAAAGCCATTAATCCGTATGGATTTGATATGGAAAGTAAAACAAAGGTAAAACTGTCGCGGACTGATATTCAACGGCTCGTTAATCATGCCTTTGGCATAGTTCCGCTTGGATCCGTTCGCGAATTGAGGGATGGCTGGTTCAATACGCCTTATCACATCACGTTGGGTGAGGGGCACGGGCAAACTGTACTAAAAGCCGGCCCGCCGGCTGAAGCTGACATATTAACCTACGAGAAAGACCTGATACAAGCCGAAGTTGAAACCATGAAACTTGTGGCGACAAATCAATATATTCCTGTGCCTCGGATCACGTTCGACGATTTCTCACGCAAGCATCTGCCCTATGATTACTATTTCATGGATTTCGTCGAAGGCACGCCATGGAACAAAATTCGTGACACTTTATCTCCTGAACAAAACAGCAGCATCGAATATCAATTAGGCCAGATTACGGCCCACATCAACGCCTTTGAACATACGGCATTTGGTTATTATGCCTTTGGCCAGGAATTTGATAATTGGCCGGATGCTTTCTACTGGATGTGTGAAATGTTGTTTGCTGATGCTAAGCGCTATCAAATTAATCTTGAACTATCAGAGCTGGAATTTTTCGACAAACTTGAAGAATATCGGGCAATTTTCGCTGAAATTACGCGCCCACAATTGGTACATTGGGATTTATGGGCTGGAAATATTTTTATTACTTTTGACGACGATATACCAAATATAGCGGGTATCATCGATTTCGAGCGCGCATTATGGGGTGACCCTTTGATGGAGTCATATCCGGGCCGCCTGGTTGGGATCCCTGATTATATTGCCGGTTATGGTCAGAACATACTGGCCACCCAAGCGCAGCGTATACGGCGTATCTTCTATAATATCTATTTGGATCTGATTATGATTATCGAGGATGGTCCGCGCCAGTATGACGACAAGGGCAGTGTCAGATGGGCGGAAGAACGCTTACGACGGGATATCAAGATGCTGCGGCATGGGGATGTCATCGTATTTACTTAGTTCGCAATTGCCTCATTGGTGAGATGTGTGAGTGTGGTAGAATCGCTCAAATAGATTGGGTTATTAAATAGCAAAAGGTGAACTAATGAAGGTAATTGATATTGGCAAGAGTGGACTACTGGCATCCGAGATAAGTGTGGGCTGCATGCGCATTGCTGATTTGGAGCAGCAAGAGGCTGATGCTTTTCTCGATGCTGTATTAGATGTTGGAATCAATTTCTTCGATCATGCAGATGTTTATGGTGGCGGGAAATCTGAGGAGGTATTTGCCGGCGCGTTCAGCCGGACATCAACTTCGCGGGAAAACATTTACCTGCAGTCAAAATGCGGCATCCGCCAGGGCATGTTCGATTTTTCGAGAGAACATATTCTAACGGCCGTGGAAGGCAGTCTGAGCCGGCTCAAAACCGACTATCTTGATGTTTTATTGCTGCACAGGCCGGATACACTTATGGAGCCTGAAGAAGTAGCTGATGCTTTTTCACATCTTCAGCAAAGTGGGAAGGTTCGCCACTTCGGTGTGAGTAATATGAACCCTGGCCAGATCGCACTGCTGCGGAAATTCGTGGACCAAAAGATTATTGCTAATCAATTACAATTGAGCTTGACCAATACAGGCATGATTGACAGTGGAATCAACGTAAATATGCAAATTGATCGCTCCATCGACCGAGATGGCGGTATACTGGAGTATTGCCGCCTGCACGATATTACAATCCAGCCCTGGTCACCCTTTCAGTACGGATTTTTTGAAGGTGTCTTTTTGGACAACGACAAATTCCCGAAATTGAACCAAACAATCGATGAATTGGCCGAAGAATATGGGGTAACGAATAATGCTGTTGCTATTGCCTGGCTGCTGCGCCATCCGGCGAAGATGCAGCCAATTTTAGGGACAACAAACCCTAAACGGATACGTGATATCGCTCAGGCATCTACGGTCGAGATGACACGGAAAGAGTGGTATGCTCTTTATTTGGCTGCGGGAAATACGCTACCGTAGCACATTTCACATTCAGCACATCATGCCCCCAACAGGCTTCCGTTATGTTCTTGATAATCGAAGAGGCCAAGTTGCGTCGGGATATGTTGTTCAAGTTCTAGTAAAGCCTTTTTGATGTGTATACCTCCGGTATAGCCCGTGAGACGGCCGTTGCTGCCAATGACGCGATGGCAGGGGATGATTTCCTCCGGGGATTTTCGGTTTTGGTCTTCTTGGAAGCTGATGTGGATCAGACCTATAGAATTTTTGGCTAAGAGGATTTTGCCCAATGGGCTGTCCATGTAGGCGTATAAGATTTGGTTACTGGTCACTCTTGTACTCCTTGGAAATGTAGCACAACCTTTCTAGACTGTGGCTCTGATACGCGGCGCAGGCTGGAAAGCATACGCTACAGGGCGTGCGTTTTCCTTTAATAAGAATCAATATAATGCTGCCATAGATACATGGCTGCATAGGCTCGCCAGGGACGCCAGGCTTTGGACCGATGCTCAAGCTGGGATGTGGTTAAAACGGCAGTTTCCGGCTCAGCAGCCGCGCGGCGAAGAGCCAAATCACCGGCGGGAAAAGCATCAGGCTCCCGTAAGGCACGCATGGCAATATAGTTCGCTGTCCATGGACCAATGCCGGGCAAGGAAGTTAAAACGTCGACAGCTTCATCAAGTTCCACAGGTGTGCTGAACTGCAACTCACCATCTCGGACGGCTCTGGCCAAGGCCCGCACCGCCTTTGCCCGACTGGGCATCAAGCCAATATCAGAGAGATCTGCTTCAGCCAAGCGCTCAGGTTGTGGGAATAAGGTGGTAAGGTTATCGTCTTCAACTTCTTGAAGAGGTTCGCCGACTGTTTTTACTATTCTTCCACATAATGTATTCGCAGCTTTGACGCTTATCTGTTGGCCAAGAATGGCTCGCACAGCAATTTCAAAACCATCCCAAGTTCCAGGAACGCGGAGGCCGGGGTAATTCAGAATTAGAGCAGCCATCTGTTCATCTTGACTGAGGTGGTTTGTGATGGCCATCGGGTCGGCTCTAAGATCGAATAAATTCCGTACCCGTTCTGAAATTTGCATCAAGTTTTTGGATAATTGGGGCGGAACACGCAGTAACAAGTGGCGCTGGTCCTTAATAAATTGAACTTCGATTATGCCTGTACTATTTCCATCCTGTACGGTACGGCGATATGTATCTCCATCGATCTTCTCAACCCCCGGAATGGCTCGCGCTTGGAGAAAATTTCTAAGTGCCGGCCAATCAAATGGGGGCCGGTATGACAGCCGCAGTTGGAGGTTTGGATCGTTACTTTGGGAATGCTTTCTATTTCCCGTGCGTCGTAATTCTGTAGGTGAGCGGTCATAGGCGCTGCGAATGGTGGCATTGAAACGGCGAATACTGGAAAAACCGGCACAAAAGGCGATTTCAGACATGGGCATCTTAGTTTCATCGATCAGCTTTTTGGCGAAATGAAGACGCCGGGTTTGGGCAATGGAAACAGGCGGAGCACCCAACTGTTTGGCAAAGGAGCGGCGTAGTTGGCGGGTGCCGATATTCAGCCGTTGCGCTAACTCATCAACCCCACCTTCGTCTAAAACACCTTCCGAGATAAGTCTGAGCGCACGGGAAACGAGCGTCAGATGACCATGCCAATCGGGTGTTCCAGGAGAAGCCTCTGGACGACAACGCAGGCAAGGGCGGAAACCCTTTTCCTCGGCTGCTGAAGCTGAGACGTAAAACTGCACATTCTCCGCTCGAGGTGTCATGGCCGGACAAATAGGGCGGCAGTAAATGCCCGTGGTCAGAACGGCCGTATAAAATCGGCCGTCGAACCGTGCGTCGCGGCTCTTTATTGCTGAGTAACAGAGTTGGTGATTAAGATTCATAATCAGTAATGTAACAAATTATTGCGACTATTGCTGGCTGTTTTCGGACTTTATAATTGACGGTTGTCAATAGGTTGTTAAACTCCACATCTTGAATCAATAAACGGGAGCAGATCCATGACGAATTTTATAAGCAGGCTGGCAGCGCCAAACGGTAAATGAAAAAGTTACCGGCCATTGTTGCCGTGCTGCTCATCGTCGACAGTTTGCATTTCGTTTTTGCGCGTTTGCTGCTGCCTTACCTGCCGCCGGTTACATCATCTTTGTTTTACATGTCAATCGCCACAGTACAGATTGCCATATTTGCCGCGGTGCGCCGCCAGATCGATTGGCGTGTTTTCCGTGATAATGCCAAGTTTTTTCTGATCATTGGCTTTTTGATTGCCACGGCGACGACGCTTGAGTTTTACGGCCGTTGTCTATATTGATCCCGGCACCGCATCATTGATCGCGCGCATGAGTACCATATTTGCCCTGGCGTTTGGCATCTTTTGGCTCAAAGAGCGATTAGTGCGCGGGGAAAAAATTGGTTCTGCTCTAGCGGTCATCGGCGTTTTTATGATTAGCTTTCAGCTAGGTGATAGGAGCAGCACTTTGTGGCTGGGGACGCTGCTGGTCTTGGCTTCTACATTCTGCTATGCGCTGCATGCTGCTATTGTCAAAAAAGATGGTGGAGAAATCGACTTTACCAACTTCTTTTTATTTCGTATGGCAGCCTCCTGCCTGTTCTTGCTGATATTTACAGTTGGCAGTGGCGAGATGGTATGGCCTACGGGGCGACAGGTATGGTTGATCCTCTTGGTGACGGCTACTGTAAATGTGACCATCAGCCGATCATTGTATTACCTCGTGCTGCGGCGCTTCAAATTGACCATCATGACAATTATATTGACGCTCAGTCCGGTCATTACGATATTTTGGTCGGTGTTTTTATTTGGCGAACAGCCAACACTGCAAAGTTTGGTGGGCGGAACGGCCGTTATCATCGGTGTCATTATTGTTACGATGAGCAAGAGGAACAGCGTAGCAGGTGCCATGGCACACATAGAGAAGGAAAATGCGAATGGAGAATGATGAGCAAGACGGCCGAAATAGAAAGAACATCCAAATCGGCAGCAGTGTCGACATTGTGCAGAAGCATGACCAGCGCACTGGCAAGTTAACGAAGGGCATCGTGCAAAGAATTCTCACCAAATCAGCAACGCACCCGCATGGCATTAAGGTGCGTTTGGAGTCGGGGGAAGTGGGGCGGGTGAAGACGGTTATAAAGCTGAAAAACTAGCCTCGTCTATTCAGAACCTGTTCCTCGTAAGCAACAATATCATCCATATAGGCGATACCGACAGGGACATCTTGCTTCAAGCAATAATAATCCCATACAATTCCAAAGGGCATCCCTTTTAGTTCTTCCAGTAATGCCAGCCGTCTCGTGTAATCCCCCTCTAATTCAAGCTTACACAAGCTCTCGAAAGGTTCCAGCAAGGCCATAAGCAGCGCCTTCTGTGCATTCCGAGTACCAATGATCCAGGCAGCGACGCGGTTTATACTTGCATCAAAAAAATCTAGTCCGATATGAACGCGATCCAAAAAATCGCCGCGCACAAGCTCTTGCATAATAGCCTGTAAGTCATCAGTCAGCGTGACGACATGATCGCTGTCCCAACGGACCCCGCGGCTCACATGCAGCAGTAATTCTGGCACATACATGAGCACAGATGAGATCTTGTCTGAAATAGATTCGGTGGGGTGAAAATGGCCTGCATCAAGACATAAAACCTTTTGGCGTAAGGCAGCATAGCCCAGGTAAAATTCATGTGAGCCAACCACGTAACTCTCTGAACCAAGGCCAAATAGTTTGCTTTCAACGGCGTCAAGATTATATTGAGGATCGATCGCTTGTGCGAAAATCTTGTCTAGTGAATCTAAAAGTCGTATTCTTGGTGTTTTGCGATCTGCCGGCGTATCTTTCAGACCATCTGGAATCCAAATGTTGGTTACAGCAGGTGAGCCCAATTCTCGCCCGAAATAAGCGCCGATTTCACGACAGGCAATGCAATGTTCGATCCAAAAGTTACGGATTCCCTGATCGTGGTGTGCGAGTGTAAAGCCATCATCAGCCAATGGATGTGAGAAACATGAGGGATTAAAGTCAATCCCATGCCCATTTTCTTTTGCCCAGGCTACCCAGCCGTCAAAATGCTCTGGCAGAATCTCATTCCGCGGAATTTTTATTTCACTCTCCAGATACATCGCGTGCAGATTCAAGCGATTATTGCCGGGGATAAGGCTGTAGGCTTTGTCCAGGTCGCTGCGTAATTCAACGGCCGTTCTCGCTTTTCCTGGATAGTTCCCCGTGGCCATGAGACCACCACCCAAACTCGCATCTGGATCTTCAAATCCACCAACATCATCTCCCTGCCAGCAGTGTAAACTGATTGGAATTTGGCTAAGTTTAGCGAGCGCTTTATCCGTATCAACCCCTAATGAGGCATAGCTTTCTTTTGCCAGATCATAAGCCTGAATAAGCTGTTTTTCAGACAGAGCAATTTTCATCGTGACTCCTAAAAATGTAAAACAATCTTTCCAGATTGTTTATGTAATAACCAGCGCAAATTGGAAAGCAACTACGTTACAAGAGACGCTTTGCATTCCTGGTGCTGCGCCACGGCGCGTATCGTCTCTCCGATAACTACTAGAATAAATATTACTGATAAATGCCGTGATTCTTGACGGCCGTAATAAATGTCTCAACATTATCCATCGACACATCTGTCTGAACGATATGCGCCGGAGAGCACATATAACCACCGCCCGCACCGAGAACGCGAATTTTTTCAGCTACATCGGCCTCGATTTCTGCGGCCGTTCCGTTAACCAGAAGATGTTGTTGGTCAATCGCCCCCCAGAATGCTATACGGTCGCCCAACTCGTCTTTAAGCACCTGGGGATCATGTCCAGGGACATTAGGCTGCACCGGATTGAAAACATCCATACCGATGTCAGCGAGATCGTCGAGTATTGGTGCAACTGCACCATCCGTATGGTAAGCAATGATCAGATCCGGATTAAGCGCTTTTACTTCCTGCCATAATTCAGCGTAGCGAGGTTTAAAAATCTTGCGCCACATGCGCGGCGAGATCAACATATTATTCTGCGCCCCAAAATCATCACCAAACCAGATCGCATCAACGCCAACTTCGACAAGCTTTTTAGCAATTCCAACACTAAAGGCCATCACCCGGTCAATTAAGGCGAATATGTATTCTTCCTGCATCGCCATATCAACCATGAACTTCTCAAGTCCGACGTGGTGCCAGGACATCTCAAACATGGTCAATTCCAGATCACCAATGATGAAGTAGTTATCTTTATATTTTTCAGTGTACTTCTTCGCGTCGTCGAAACGGCCGTCAGCGTAAGGATCGGGGAAAGGATGATTGATGACATCTTGAACAGTAGTGGCGTTAGCCAGAGGCGCCTCAATCGTCTGCATGTACAGCGGCCCTTGTTCCATCAACATGCCAAATTCGTTGATAATTTGACCTTCTCGAGGTACCGGGTGACTGTATCCGCGCGGCAGGCTGCCGCCGACAATGACACAATCGCTGCCCATTGCGATACGCAATTCATTGGCAGATATGCGATAGGTAACATCCTCAAAATAGGATGTAGTGTAATGAACAGGGATGCCGTATTTTTTGCCAAAATCGTCAGTCAGTTTGCGGCACAGGTCAAATTGAAGCGGAACCCGATCGGGCATACCGGTTCGATTGAAAACAGTCATAACGCGTTCGCGCGAATTCATATTCTTGCTCTCCTTTCCTGATGAATGTGAAACTATCCCTGCCGGATCTATTGTTATCTCAATCGAGATGGAACACTTCCTCTAACTCGACCATACTTTCATCGGCGTGAGCGCCACCGATTCCTTCAAAATATGGCGCCATAAAATCTTGCCATCTGGCGTTGACGTCTTCTTTACTCATAGCTTCCAGTGAAGCCGCGAAGCTTTCTTCTGCTTCAAAGTATCCAAACAGCAGCCCGTCTTCACGTAAAAACAGGGAGTAATTGTGCCAGCCGGTGCGCCGCAGAGCGTCCAGCATTTCCGGCCAGACTTGTTCGTGGTGCGTTCTATATTCGTCTATCTTGTCTTTTTTTAGCTTGAGAAGGAATCCAACACGTTTCATTGGCTGCCTCATCTGTTCTTGGAAATCGGATTTCTCAATATATGGAAATTGGTCCCATATAAGGCAAGTTCTTACGAATATCAACCGAAAATCCGATTTCTAGTTTCAAAGATTATTCAAAAAACCCCCCGAGAATGTGAGTATCACACTCTCGGGGGATGTATTAATGGACCATCAACATCACGACAAAGGTTATTCCGCTGCCGCCTCTACATTTTCGGCCGTGTAGACGGTGAACGGCCCCATTAGGACACGAAGCCCTTCGTCGCGTGTGGGATCTTTCTCGATGGTGTAATCACCCATGCGACCGGCGTTGAAACTTTCGCCTTCTACTGCTTCGATATCACCATTGGCCAACATATAGGTCGTGTAATAGCTCAGATAACCAAGGTCAACAAAACTCCAGAGTGCGAACTCGGGGGCACAACCATTTAGTGTGTAAGACACCATCTCTGCCGGCAGACCAAGACCGCTGACTTTCACATCATCACATAGACCTTCATCTTGCATGGCCTTAGCTGCGGCAGCAATGCCAACCGTCGTCGGGGCCATGATCAGTTTCAGATCCGGATACTTATCGACTAAAGCTAAAGCCTGGTTGTAGCTGTCTTCCGATTGATCGTTGCCATAAACAATGTCTACCAGTTCCAGAGTGGCGTATGTGTCATCTGCTGCCAACACATCTTCCAATGCAGCGATCCAGGCATTCTGGTTGGAGGCATCCGGTGAAGCAGAAAGCACTGCAAACTCACCGCCATCCGCGCCCATGATGTTCAGGGCCATATCGGCCATCACCTTACCGGTCTCATCGAAGTCGACCTGGGCGATAAAGACATCTTCGCCTTCCGCCGAGGGAATGGGGGAATCCCAGGTGACGACGGTCATCCCGGCTTCTTTGGCTGCCTGCGCTGCGGGCACAATCTGGTCTCCAGCATTGTTGGAGATCATGATCGCGTTCATGCCCTGCGTGGCCGCCGTGGTGACGATATCAATCTGGCCGGCTACACTATTTTCCGGTGTCGGGCCTAAGAATTGAAGTTCTTGGGTGTTGCCTAACTCAACTGCAGCTTCTTGCGCGCCAACATTGGCTTGATCGAAGACAAGGATACCGAGGAATTTAGGCAGTAAGACCATGTCTAGGGCTGCTCCAGGGGTCGCTGATTTCACATCGCCCGCGGGAGCCTCTTCTTCCATCGCATCTTGTGGGCCTGCTTCGGCCTCTACATTGTCGGCCGTATACACAGAAAAGGGTCCCATCAAAACTCGTAATCCCTCATCGCGCGTGGGGTCTTTTTCGATGGTATACTCACCCATACGACCTGCTTCGAAGGACACACCTTCAGCTGCGTCCATTTGGCCGCTTGCCAAAAGATAGGTCGTGTAATAGCTCAGGTACCCAAGGTCAATAAAGCTCCAAAGCGCGAATTCAGGGGCGCAGCCGTTCAGCGTGTAAGACACCATCTCCGCCGGCAGACCGAGACCGCTGACTTTCACCTCATCGCATAGACCTTCATCTTGCATGGCCTTTGCCGCGGCAGCGATGCCCACCGTTGTCGGGGCCATGATCAGTTTCAGATCGGGATACTTATCAACTAAAGCTAAAGCCTGGTTGTAGCTATCCTCAGATTGGTCGTTGCCGTAGACAATGTCTACCAGTTCCAGACTGGCGTATGTGTCATCTGTGGCCAACACATCTTCCAGCGCCGCGATCCAGGCATTCTGATTGGAGGCATCCGGTGAAGCAGAGAGCACTGCAAACTCACCGCCATCATCGCCCATGATGCTCAGAGCCATGTCGGCCATCACCTTACCGGTCTCGTCAAAGTCGACCTGGGCAATGAAGACATCTTCGCCTTCCGCTGAGGGAATGGGGGAATCCCAGGTGACAACCGTCATCCCAGCTTCCTTCGCCGCTTGTGCTGCAGGTACAATTTGGTCGCCGGCATTGTTGGAGATCATGATCGCGTTCATGCCCTGCGTGGCCGCCGTGGTGACGATATCAATCTGCCCGGCTACACTATTTTCCGGTGTCGGGCCTAAGAATTGAAGCTCCTGCGGGTTACCTAATTCGGCCGCGGCTTCTTGTGCCCCATCATTAGCCTGGTCAAAAACAAGAATGCCCAGGAATTTGGGCAGCAATACCATGTCTAAAGCTTCCCCAGGTGCCGGAACTATTGTTTCTCCCATTGGCGCGGCATCTTCTCCAGTAACTTCTTCAACGGCCGCTTCAACCGTTGGCGCAATTTCTTCTACGGCTGCTTCAATCGTTGGCGCGGCTTCTTCAACGGCCGCTTGAATCGTCGGTGCTGCTTCTTCTACTGCTTGCTGGACTTCACCCCCGCAGGCAACTAACAGCGTAAAAGTTAATAAAAGCAAAAAAACTATCCGGTAATTTTTCATGTTAAATCTCCTCATTTCTTTATCGACAGTAATTATGGACGGCGGCTTTGAGAATTCTGTTTCAGGGATGCACCTCCTTTGTTAAACGGCCGTTTCTTGGACTTGTTGAGCATATTGGCGCTTTTCCCAACTCCTTCTAACGTAGCCGGCGATATTAGGGATCAATACGGATAAGATAAGTAAGACACCGATCACGCCTGTTTGGAGGTGGCCGGTGAGATTAACCAGTGACATGCCGTTTCGTAGATTGAGAACGATGAGTATGGACAGTAGGACACCATAAATCGATCCTGATCCACCAAAAATGCTCACACCCCCCAACAAGACCATGGTAATAATGTCCAATTCAAAACCAAGAGCGGAATCACCACGGACAGCACCGAGGCGCGCGGCAAAGAGTACACCCGCTAACGCCGCAACGAAACCTGACATGGCAAACAAAATCATCTTTACCGTGCGAACCTTGATGCCGGAGTAACGAGCGACATCACTGCTGTTTCCGATGACATAGACATAGCGACCAAATCCAGAATATTGCAGGACGATAACCACCAGAACAACAAATACAGCAAAAAGAATAAGTCCCACAGGAAATGGGCCAATCAATGCATCTTGTCCAAGCCTATTGAACCATTCCGGAAAGTCGCCGATGGAATGATCCTCCAATAGTATGCGCGCCCCACCGCGGAACATTATTAATGTAGCCAGGGTGACTACTAATGAAGGCAATTTAACAAATGAAATCCAAAATCCATTAAATAATCCACAAATCAGACCTGCTAACAAGGCAATAAAAATTCCTCCGGCCATAGGGACGCCAGCCAAATGAAGAAAAGCTAACACAGCTGCGGAGAGGCCCATGACCGAGGCAACAGAAAGGTCAATTTCGGCGTTGATAATGATAAATGTCATCACTAAGGCCACAATGATCTTTTCAATTGATAGTTGGAAAATATTGATCCAGTTATCAATACTTAAATATGCCGGCGCTATTGAACTGTTGATCAGGACAGTTACCAGCAACAAGACCAATAAAAATCCTTCCCAACTTACAAGGCGTTGGAGTTTATTCGACATCGCTATCGTTTCCTTGAATAGTTGATTGGTCAGAGCTTGCAGACTCTACTGCTAATTGGTAAGTATCGCGCGCCCAATAATCGCGGATACGGTTCATGATTAGTGAATCTGCGGCCACAGCCATCAAGATTAAGAATCCCAGCAGAAAATCTCGCCAGAATTCACTGATCGAAAGCCAGCGAATGAGACTTTGTTCCAAGACATTAATGAGAATTGCGCCGAGTAAAG
Source organism: uncultured Chloroflexia bacterium (assembly GCA_963736615.1). GTDB lineage: Bacteria > Chloroflexota > Anaerolineae > Promineifilales > Promineifilaceae > JAACFF01. Next base: position 488,207 of record CAVTPP010000006.1, read on the forward strand.
CACCAAAAACAGTGCCGGTACCACCAAGGGTGCTGACACCGCCAACAACAACTGCGGCGACTGATTCAAGTTCGATTCCCAGACCTGCAACCACTGTAATATTGCCAAAACGAGCCAAAAACATAAACCCAGCTAAACCAGAAAGAGCACCTGAGAGGACGAAGGCAGTGAAGATGAGGGCCTGCGAAGGGAAACCGGCGATTTTGGCCGCTTCCGGATTCGAACCAATTGCATATAGACGACGGCCAAAAGATGTATATTTGAGAAGTAAGGCAAAGATAATGACGACAAGTAAGGCTAGGCCGACCATGGCGCGAAGATCAAGACCGCCACTGCTGAAAATATTCAGGCGTGGCAAATCTAACAGCCATTCAGGAAGATCGCTGGTTAAGACCGTTTGTGCATCAGAAATTTCAACGAGTACCGTACGATAAATAGCCAGGGTACCCAAGGTGACGATGATTGCCGGCACACCCCCATAGGCAACCAATACCCCGTTCAAGCTGCCCATCAAGGCGCCCACGCCAACAGCCATAAGGACCACTGTCAGCGGAGACATATCATTGTTGTGCGCCAACGTCTGGCCAACAAAGTAGGCTGCAAATCCGACTATTGATCCAACTGATAAATCTATATTTCTCGTTAACACCACCAGCGTTTGGCCAACGGCAACGACAGTAATTATCGCTACGCTTGTCGATATACGGTTGAAAAAGCGGGGGCTAAAATAATTTTCAATCTGCATGCTGAAGAAAAGCATCATCAGAATGATCAAGACAATCAATACCAATTCCCTCAACTGCCCGGGGCGAACGCGTGATTTGAAGCTCTTAATCATCGCTGCTCCCTTCCTTCTGGTGATTCTGGCCCATTGCTGCGGTCATAATAACTTCTTGATCAGCTTCCTCCTGGGAGAACACGCCCATTGAACGCCCCTCGCGCATGACTAAAATACGGTCACTCATGGCCAATACCTCGGGCAAGTCGGACGAGATAACGATTATGGCCATCCCGGAAGCAGCTAGTTCACCAATCAAATGATGAACCTCGGCTTTAGCGCCTACATCTACCCCGCGCGTCGGTTCATCCAGGATTAGAACCATGGGCTCCGCATTTAGCCACTTGCTCAACATAACTTTTTGCTGGTTGCCACCCGATAGATCTTCCACCTGGGTCTGAATTGACGGCGTACGGATGTTGAGGCTCTGGCGAAATTTATCGGCCGTCTTTTTCTCTTCTTTTGTTCGTACAAGCCCCCATGAAGTTAAATATTTTTTTAGGGTGGGTAGTGTGATGTTGGTCGTAATCGACATGGGCATGCTTAATCCGAGCGCCCGGCGATCCTCCGTCATGTAGGCAATACCCATGTTTAGCGCCTGCTCAGGTGAGTGAATTTCAAGCGCTTCTCCCTGCAAGATAATCTTCCCTGATGTAGCCGGTTCGATGCCGAAAAGTGCCAGGCCCACATCAGTTCTGCGCGATCCTACCAGGCCCGCAAAGCCTAAAACTTCACCACGACAGATATCAAAACTAATATTATGAAAGACACCCTCCTTACTTAAACCATCTACCTCCATAAGTAGATCATCAGTTGCAGAAGTGGTCTTACTATAAAATTCGTCTATTTCGCGGCCAACCATATCGCGGATGACCGAATCGGCCGTAACATCTTGGCGAAGGTTGGTGGATACCCATTTGCCATCCCGTAAAACTGTGACACGATCTGATATTTCGAAAACCTCTTCCAAGCGATGGCCAATAAACAGAATGGCTACACCCTGCTCTCGTAAATGGCGGACCAGTTTAAAAAGCTGATTTACCTCATGAACCGAAAGTGATGCCGTTGGTTCATCCATAATTAAAATACGGGCATCGAGCGATATCGCTTTGGCGATTTCAACCGCTTGCTGAGCCGAAAGGGGTAAGCCGCGTGCCGGCTGCCGTACGTCGAGGTGGATATCCAGCGTTTCAAGGATCTTTTCTGCCTCTTGAGACATCTTACTCCAGCTTACAAACGGCCCAAAGTCACGATGACTGATGAAAATATTCTCGGCAACATTAAGATCAGGGAAAACCATCGGTTCTTGATAGATGGCTGCGATACCGTGTGCTTGCGCATCCTGTGAATTGCGGACGTGTATTGTTTGATTGTCGAGGGAGATTTCGCCCTGGTCGGGTTGGTAAATCCCGGTCATGATTTTGATCAGCGTCGACTTGCCGGCTCCATTTTCACCAATCAGCGCATGTACCTCGCCTTGAAAGAGCGTCAAGCTTACGTCGTCCAATGCCTGGGTGGCCCCAAAACGTTTGGATGTGTTTCGCATTTGAAAGATAGGTTCAGTCATAGTTCAGTTGCAATATTAATATTGAAATTTGTACATTATTGACCAAATTTGCTAAGATAGTAGCAGTACATGTAAAATATGTCAATAGAATTGTTCAATATTGAGCAATATCACTTGACCATTCTTGACAATTATGACATAGTTTGTCCTGAACCGCTTGTTGAACTAAGTGGAAACCAACCATGACAACCTTTGAACGCCAACAAAAAATTTTACAATTATTAAGCGAACAGCCTGGCATAAAAATTGTCAAGATGGCTAAGTTGCTTGGTGTAACCCGTGGAACCATTCGTAACGACTTACTAACACTTGAGGAACAGAATCGGGTCAGGCGTGTTCGCGGCGGAGCAGTTCTGGTAAGGGAATCACGCAAACAAGCTGCCCACGAAATGAATGCCACAACGGCCGTACCCGTCAATTTAAACGAAAAGCGGCGCATAGCGCGCTGGGCGTCGGAATTGGTCGAGGACGGAGACGCGATATTATTGGGTGCCGGGACAACTGTGTGCCAGATGATCCGCTTCCTGGCCGAAAAGCGCGACCTAACCATCGTAACCAATGGGCTGGAAACGGCGCGCCTTTTGAAACAGCAAACAGACCATACGGTTATTCTTTTAGGTGGTATATTGACCGAAAGCGGGGACGCTACGGGGGGGCTGCTAAATATCGATGTATTGGAGCACCTGAACATCCACACCGCTTTTCTCTCCGGATCGGGTTTTACGGCCGAAACGCGGATCACAGAACGCACATTGGACGAAGCGGAACTCAAAAAGAAGATTCTTAACAAGTCCTTGCAAACGGCCATATTGATGGACAGCACAAAACTTGGCAGGGTGGGGCGATTTCCATATGCCGGATTGCAGGATATTTCTCATTTTTACACTGATAGTGATGTATCGATCGAACTTATGGAGCAAATGCGGGCCACAAATGTGAATCTTATGGTCTGCGGCGAAAACACAGTTCGATCTTATACTGTGTCGGATGGCCAAACAAAATATAAACTTGGGTTCGCTAATCAAAGTGAGGAACTGCCCTTTGCAGTTGATGTTAGACGCGGGCTTGAACGGGCCGTTGCTGATCTAAAGAACATTGATCTCGTCATTGCCGACAACAAACTGAGCGGTCAGGAAGCCTTACGTGTGGCCGACAAACTTATTGAGCGCGATGTTGATCTCGCTATAGAGTATCAGATTGATCACAATGCTGGCGGGCAGATCATCAATAAGTTTCGCCAGGCAAATATCCCGGTGATCGCCATCGATATTCCCATGGTTGGGGCGACATTTTTTGGAATTGACAACTATCGAGCCGGGCATGATGCCGGTGTGGCCATCGGTCGCTGGCTGCAGAGGGAATGGGAAGGCACTTTTGACCGGGTACTTGTGTTGGAGGAGCCGCGCGCCGGGGCACTTCCAGCAGCACGAATTCAGGGGCAGTTGGACGGCATGACACAGGTATTAGGCGAAATAACGGTGGAAAAACTGATTTTCCTGGATAGCGGCAATACGAGTTCGGTCAGCGAAATAGAGGTGACCAGAACAATGCAAACGTTGCCGGACTGCAATCGAATCGCAGTTCTATCCTTCAACACGGATGCAGCCATTGGCGCGCTGCGTGCCGCACGCGGCCTTGATCGCGAACAGCATGTCGTAATCGTTGGCCAGGGAGCAGACCGGCTGTTGTTGGACGAAGTGCGGCAATCAGATTCGCGGATAATTGGTTCTACCGCCTATATGCCTGAGCGCTATGGCGCACAATTGGTGCAGCTTGCCCTAAAAATTCTTGCGGGTGAGCCCGTCCCCCCGGCAGTTTATACAGATCATGTATTCATAGATGTTGAAAACATCGATCGATATTACCCCTCCACGGGGAGTATCCGAATTCCTGTGTAAGCCCCTGGATTCATACTAAAAATCTATCCTGTCCTCAAAGTGTATCACCTATAGCTTTTAGTTAAAGTAGCAGCTTAAGTTAATTTTTTCACAATGTTGCTCATTATTGCGGCATTGTGTAATATTTTAGATATTCAAATATTATCTTTTCTTCGGCGAGCCCGATTGGTAATTGAGACTTCTTATGGCACCTGACAAAAGTCAAGGATTGTTACTTCTCCATGACCTCTATCAATTCATTACAGATTACTATAATCTGGATGAAATTCGTACCCTTTGTTTTGAGCTGGGCATTAATTTCGAAAATATAACTGGTGAGACGCGCACCCGTAAGGCGCGGGGGCTGGTTATTCAATTAGGGCTTGTAGATCCTGGGGAGAGTTGTCCGAGTAAATATTTGGAACTGCTTGAAATTATTGCTGTTGAGCGCAAGGCTTTCTACCGCAGTTATTTGAAAAACTGGATGTGGAGGGCAAGGTCAAATAACCAGAGAGGAAGAATTGGCCGCTCAGTACTGTGCGGGTTTGGATCAGTTTATCAAGGCGACAAGGCCATTTCATGAAAAAGCCTTGAGCCGTTTTGGCCTGGAACAGCGGGTTGGTACGGTTGCTATACTCCTAATATTAGGTGCTTTTGGGCTGGCGGCCTTTTTGCTTTGGCAGCAAATCCGCCCGGATCAGATGCGTGGTGACTTCAATATTGCGGTCGCTCCTTTTCAGGTTATTGGGGCAGAGGCGGAAATTGGGGATGATGTGGCTAATAGTATTTACGGCCGTTTATCAGGCAATTTTGAAGGTGTTGGCTCGCCCATCGTCGCTGTTTGGGGACCGGGCGACCCTGTTCTCAATCCTGTTCCAGTGATCAGCGGAAAAGATGATAACGAACGGGATCTCATTGCCGCGCGGCTCGCGGATGAGATCAACGCTGATATTGTCGTCTACGGCGTCATTGAAAAAGAGGGCACCCAATGGGAAGTAAAGCCAAAATTCTATGTCTCACCGAATAACTTTGAAAATGCATCAGAAATATTAGGTCCCTATGATCTTGGAGAAACCTTTGGCTTGTCCGAGGGAAACAGAAGAGCATTACGTATCACTGCTGGTGATGAGTTAACGCCACGATCTGAATTTCTCACCCAGGTCGCCATCGGCTTAACCTATTACTCCATCGCCAATTATGAACGCGCGGCGGAAACCTTCTTGAGCATCCTACCAACCAGTGATGAATCCTTTGTCGCTGATGATGAAAGTTTGCGGCTTGTTTATTTATTACTGGGCAATACATCGCTAAAAATTGCCCTACAAGAATTTGAGGAATTCAGTGCCGGGGCCGGCGAGGCTAATGTAGGGGTTATGGAAAAGATGAACCAGTATTTAGAAGAGGCTGAAGCATTCTTTGCCCAATCTTCGGACATTGACCCCGATTATGCTCGTGCTTATTTAGGATTGGGCGATATCGCCTATTTGCAATCGGTTGATTGCAGCGGGGAAGGCTGCAAAATCCATTCTGAACCGTTAACCCAATCCATTTCGTTTTATGAAAAGGCGTTGGCGTCCCCCAATGCGCCGGCTGCGGCCGTGCCTGAGGCAAAGGCGAATTTTGGTTTGGGGCAGGTCTTTTTCCGGCAGAGTCTGATCAATGGGGACATGACATTTGTTGAGGCGATTGATTATTTTACGGCCGTTCTCAGCGAGTATGAATCTGGCAGCAGCCCGCGTGCACGCGACATAGCCGCTGAAGCGCACGCCCGTTTAGGACTGATAACTTGTCTCCAGGGGAATTATGATGAGGCCTTAAGTGCCTACCAGGCGGCGATTCAATTATTTACAGATGATCGCCTGCAAACGGCCGATCATATTTTTACCAAGGATGTTCGCACCCAAAGAATTGAATTATATGAGCAGCGCGTTACCCAATTGGAGTCCGAAGACAATCCCGGTTGTTCAGGAAGTTAGGAGTAATCAAATGAAATATAAAGTCATTGTATTGATCATATCATTCTTTAGCCTTTGCCTGGCGGCCTGTCAATCAGAAACAGAAACACCAGCCACTATAGCAGTTGAGGCTGGTGGTAATTCTCCTTCTAGTCAAACCGGTGAAACACAACTGCCCACATCTACCCCGGGCGTGTCTGAGGAAATAATCAATGAAACCCAACAAACTTTTGCCGCAACCGCTACCCCCGAGCCTACTCCAATCCCGGCAGCAGGCGGTAATCACACATCAGGTTCTGGTGGTGGAGAAACATCCACCGGAAACGATGGCGGATCTAATGGGGGGCAATCTTTTACGAATGTGGGCATCAACAGCGGCACATTTGATGGCGCCATTTTGGAAACGCAATTTGTTACTGGGGGAGGTAACGCAGATTGGGCTTGCATCGCAAGTCAAGGCACCATACCCATTGATACAATGGATGTGGGAGGTTTATCGGTTGACGAAATGACCACATTAGGTTGTGTGCTACTTGATGGTTTTCCGGCGTACGCCGTGGATTTATATGGTCAAGCTGGTTTCTCAACTGCCACGACATTTGCTGAGAGCCCCAACACTTGGAGCGACAATTTTACAAGATATTTTTTTCAAGGGTTCGATCCAAATGAAAACATGAAAATGTTGTTTTACGAAATGGATAACGAAGTAATTAAGGGTACTTTAGTTGGTTGGCAAGATATCCAAGTCGATTCGGACGGTTTCTTTCTTCTGAAAACAGCGCTGCCTTTTTCCTTAGACGGAATCAGAGTTGTTGTACAACGCAGCAATGGGGAAATGATCTGTGATTGTGGTGTTGGCGTTTCGCCTTTTACAGGGAGTGATGGGGATGGGGGAGAACCATCCGCTGATAATGATGGCGGATCAAATGGAACACAATCTACGAATGTGAGCATTAACAGTGGCGCATATGAAGGGGCAATTTTGGAGACTCAAATTGTTGGTGGCGGTGGTGGCGATATTGGCCCCTCTTGCGTTGGTGAAGGAGGGATTATTAACTTACCCGGAGCTTCCCCCGACAACATGACAACTGACGAATTAATTGCAGCTGGATGTGTATTAATAGATGGTTCACCTTTTACTATATGTTGTCTAAGACCTGATTCGTCTTCTGCCCAACGTCCTTGGCCACATAGTTCAGGAGCAAATCTCTGGAATGACAATCTAACAAGAATTGTGATTCACGATCTTGACCCATTTGAAAATGTCAAAATATTGTTTTATGAGGGAAAGAAGGATTTGGGTTTGCCGGTATCGTCATTACTCGGTTGGCAAGAAGTACAAGTTGATTCGAATGGATTTCTCCTTTTGAAAACAGATTTACCCTTTCCATTCGACAATTATTTTTATCCGGGATCTAATTTTGACCTTGTTTTGCAGCGCGAGAACGGCGTAATGTCAAGAGATTTTGGTGATTATCTGGATAGCGACGGTGATGACCTCGACGATTATTCAGAGGTATATGTCTACAACACTGATCTTAGGAATATGGATAGCGATGGGGACGGCTTAGGGGATGGGGAGGAAGCAAGAACGTATTTTACAGATCCACAAAACTGGGATACTGATGGCGACGGCCGTTCTGATGGCGATGAAGTGTTCACATACGATTCAGATCCGAACAACCCGGATGATGAAGAATCAACGTTAGACAGCGATGGCGACGGTCTCAGCGATGAAGAGGAAGCAAGTGTATATTTCACTGATCCAGATAACCCAGACAGTGATGGTGATGCTCGTTCTGATGGTGATGAGGTTGTTTTCGGTACCGATCCCACGACTATCATGAACGCTGATGACGTTTCGGCCGTTGGATTAGTTGACGGAGCACAATTCTATCGGGATTTCAATTCGGAGTTGGCCTGGATAGAAACGAATAGTTTCGGAGACTTTTTTTTCCAAGAACTTCAGCGCGGCCCATGGGGGATTTTTCTTTATGACGCCTCACGTGACATGAATGTGCATCTCGATTTCTGGACGAAGGAAATGTTCTGTAATGATAGTTTTTGCGGCACTATTGAATGGGTGGGCAGGTAATCAGGCCGGCAACCAGGTAAATATTGTGAAAATAGTGACCAGCGTACCAGCCAATCTATTAGCAGGAGAAAAGAAGCATGACCACAGCAGGAGATATTGTTTATGTGCAGTATGAAAGCAACATCCTGAAAGAAAACCCTCTAGGCGATCCACATATTCGGCGTTTTCCGGTTTATACGCCGCCAGGATATGATGCCCAGGGAGGGGTAAGATATCCAGTTATCTTTGGTATTACCGGCTTTACGGGCTATGGCGATCTTTACCTGCAAGGGGGGATGTTTCGCCAGCCTTTTAATGAGATGCTGGATGAGTTGATTACTGGGGGGCAGATGCCGCCGGTGATTTATGTGATGCCTAACTGCCTCACTTTTTATGGCGGCAGCCAGTATGTCAATTCAACGGCCGTTGGCAATTACGAAGATTACATTATTCAAGAGCTCGTACCCTATATTGATGACAACTTTGTTACAACAGGCGTACCAGCGGGATTATGGGCGGTTCCAGCGGGGGGATCGGCTCTTTTAGTTTAGCGGCAAAATACCCTGATGTTTTTTGTGCCTTTGCCGATCACAGTGGGGACAGCGCCTTCGAGATCACCTGGCTGCGGGATATGCCCGAAGTTTATTTCGGCGATGGAAAAATACGAGTACTGATCTGGCTAAGTTTAAGGCCGTCATTCATGATCGCACGGTAGAAAAAGATGCGACCTTTATGCTCGTACTTGAACTGATGGCTATGGCCGCCTGTTATTCGCCCAATACGGCGGTTGAGCCTTTAGGTTTTGAGCTGCCCTTTGATATTCGTACGGGGGAAATTCGACAGGAGATCTGGCAGCGCTGGCTTGCCTTTGATCCGGTGAATATGGTCGATCCTTATCAAGATAATTTGCGCCAAGCTAGGTTTTGCTATGTTGACTGCGGCAAACGGGATCAGTTTAATCTGTGGATAGGGGCACGGCAAATGCAAGCCAAACTACTGAAGTTTGACATCGATCATATTTATGAGGAGTATGATTCGGACCACTTTTTTAATGCGCAGCGAGCAGAAACGAAAGAGTATCCCGCTTTATGGCCAAGGCTTTGTCTGGGCTAGGTCAGTTCTGTATTGCTAAGTTATTTTTAAGTTGGGGTTGGACGCTGACAAGAACAGATGAGCACTGATGCCTGAGCTTGTCAAAGGCGGATGGGGTAGTGATTGCAGCCCGCTCTGGCTTCGACAGGCTTCACAACCGCTATGTTTTGGTTCTGATAAACGTCTGTTTATTACGTTAGCTCTATGAATATCTACGGAGAAAGAATTATTTTGGTTGCAAATGGTTTTTGGTTGGAGGGGAAAAGTGCAATGGACCTTGGGCGGAGATCCGAGATTGGCTCCATGCTGCCCTACTTGAATAAGAGTCGAGATAATTGTCGTTTTTCTTACGACTGAAGTTGAGCTTTATCTAGTGTCCAGGTACTGCTGCAACTCATCTAGTGTGGCAAACTCATTGAGCGCAACTGAGTGTTCGGTGAGAAATTGCTGCAGGCTCTGATCAAAAGTCCGGCACTGCTGGTGAAGCCCCGCCAAAGTCCCTGGCGACCACATAGGGCAACAAGTCTGGGAAACCTATCGCGACCAGATCCTGTTCGTATTCTGCCAGACTGTTGAAACTCGAATACTCAATTCCGGTGAACGCCTGTGCCATATGCACCATCAATTCGTGGTAGAGGGAGATCAGATTGAAGTTGAAGCTGTCGTGCCGTTCACAGGCCAACATTAGATGTTGCAGATCGCCTTTTAGTTCGGGATAGGCGTTATGAAAAACGGCGGGGAAGGTGGTTTCGTTTCTTTGGATTTGCACTTTGCTCGCTAAGCAAAAGCTCCCTGGTCGTGCGCAATAATGTCTCGGATGCGGAAATTATGTCACCTGGCTCAGTGGCTTTGGTGACCTGGTCTAAGGTTGCGGCAAACCCCAGAGGCAGTTTCGGCAGCGCCAGCAGTTGGTCCAGCTTGCGCGTATCAATGCAGGCCTGGTTGCATACCATCAGGCAATGCAATACTGTCTGAAGAATGCTGCGACCGTGCTGCAGGCAAGCTAACTGGTGTCCGTTCGTCGCTTGCTGCAACAGTAAGTAATATTGATAACCTGTCTTCTGGAAAATATCTTGTGCTTTCTTTAACATTGCGGGGCGCGCATCAGGCTGTTGCAGCACTTGAAGCTGTGCCGGTAAAGAGAGAAAGTATTTCGCTGCTATCTCAGAACGTTGATAAAGTATCTGGTTTTCCAGGAGCACCGTACAAGAAATATCATCAAAATTGGCCATTTGCTCCAAAGCGGGACCAATGTATCGGATACAGATCGACCATCATATCATCCACCAGCACAGTAATGCTATTCCAGGTAGATTCGTGGACTGGTACATATGAGATATCCAGGTCGGAATATTTATTTGTGGTGCCTTTCAAATAGGAGCCATATTGGAAGATTAATTCGACCTCATCCCCGATTTCACGCAGGAGTGCATCTTTCAACATGTCGATTAAGCGCACCATATCAACAGCCATCATTCTCTCCAATGTAAATCGGATTGGTAATCCGATTCGCGGATAGCCAATACCAAAGGCACTTCGTCCGCGATACGGTTTTCATTCATTGGTGGTCGGCGCAGCCGATGTGGTCTCCTGTGCATTGATGATTTAGTCGGATGTTTAAATCCTTTCAAAATCGGGCGTGATTGAGCTGCAATTTTCTTAAGCATGGTCCTTTTTATGATGTTTTTGTAAGCAGCTTACGGGGTGGGGATACCTAACTTATTGATATTTTGATGAAATGTCTATCCCAACGGCCTTCATGTTACCCCCCTTTATATCACGTGTTCCTTACAATGTTCCTTAAGATTGTTGTGAAACATTGGGAACCTAGAGTTTTTCGCCTTCGGTGCTAAATAGGGGAAATAGTGTTTCTACTGGTTGGTTGATGTGGAAAACGGCCGAATGTTTGACTGTGCTCATTATTTATTCTTTTAGATGTAATTAGCCATTCCAGCTTCGAAGGCTTCTTGATCTTCGTTTTTTGCGCCGTGTAAAGCTTCTTGCAGTGCATATGTGCCTTTATAGAATCGGGCGCGATCCAGCATTGTTTCAATTTCTGGGTACCGATTGTAAAGGCGCTGGAAAAACTGGGGGCCGAAGCAGGTGATTGAGGCGATATCAACGGCCGGATCGCCTAATCCGGCATAGCTGAAATCAATGATGCCTGTGATGGATGCCGTTTCAGGATCATAGAGAATGTTGCCTGTCCCGAAATCGCCATGACGCAGCGTAACAGCATATTCGTGTAGTATTGGATCGGAAAAGTAATTTTCGAAATGATTGGTTACGGCCGTTCGCGCATCAGGCCGCATATGGGGAAATAGATAGCTGCGAAACTCCGCGAACATAGTCTCCCATTCTTCTTGCGCATCATAACGTGGAACAGTATCGCTCAGCATATTGGTCGGAATATTGTGCAGCCCGCGCAGAAAATCAGCTATCTGATCGGCAATATACTGTAATTTTTCTTCATCTTTAATGGTATTGAAGACAGGACGCCAAAGTGCCTGGCCAGGCAACATGGCATAGCCCATAAAAGTCTCGACGAGTGTATCTTGGCGATCGCTGCGATAGATGGGGTTGGGTACGGGGAGAGATGTATGTCCTTGGATGCTGTCAAGCACGGCCAATTCGGCCGTTAAAGTGTCCAATCCTAATTGGTATCTGGGAAAACGAAAGACGGTGTTCTCATTGATAATGAGGATGTAGTTGAACTGTCCCTCACCGTCATGGGAGCGCACAGTTTCTATGTGAAAGTCAGGGTAAGCGACCCTAATGGCCTGCAAGTATTGTTCTTTTTTGTCCATTGGTTCATCTTTATACTTAGCGCACGCCATCAAGAAGACCTTGGGCTGCGTAACGGGCCGTAGTGATTTCTTCAGCGCTCAAATCGGTGCCATTTGTTCCGGAAAACATAAGCCTTTCAGAATCTGTTAAAACATGGTGCAGGCCTAATATATGGCCGATTTCATGGGAAGTGACGCGTTCATGGTGGACTGAAGGGAAATCGGTGACGAAGAAAACGCGTGTGCCATATGGCGTGATGCCGTTAGGTCCGCCAATGCCGGCGGCGTAAAAGCCATTGAGCAGCGATGGTTCCGGCAGGGAGAATTCTTGACCGATGCCATTAAAGAAGCGCTCAAATTCGCGACTGCTGACCATGGTTAGGTAGGAATTTGGGACCTCTAGACGCTGGATTGATTCGGCCCTAATCTCAATATTAGCTTGACCCCAGATGTCGTTGACGCGCTCATAAATGCTGTTGAGTTGTTCGGCCGTGCGTGTGCTCGATTGTTCTCCGGCAGCATCATCAAGGATGTAAATCGTTATGGGCAGTGTAATCGTCGGAAGTTCTGTAGGAGCAGAAAGAGGGGTGACAATTTCCTGGTTCGTTTTTGTATTGTCTGCACTGGGAACCGGAACACAGGCGGTTATGAACAGAGCTAAAGAGATTAGAAGGAAGAGGGACTGAAAAGGTGAAGAGAATTTCATTGATTATCCGCTGGATTGTGGCCGTAACTATATGTGCAAAACTAGAAACTACTGTAATACGGAATCCAATGTGACCGCTTTTTGACTATGCGGGTTTGCGGGCGATAACGTATCCAAAACTGAGCCAACGGCCGTTATCAACTCGAATACTCTTTTGCTCACCCTCAGGATCTTGGCGGCAATAAGGATCATACTGGGCAAATTCAAGCCGCCATTTTCGGGCATCGGGAGCGTAGTCGGCTTCGATGATTTCAAAGCCTGCTGATTGAACGGCCGTTTCTGTTTCGGCAACCGTCACAAAGAAATCAGTGTATTTTGCTGCTTTGGTATATTGCATACGGAGATTATATGTGTTTCTCCAATGGTGGTCACGAGTATTTTACAGCCGATAACGGACGATTTTTTCCTATCTTTGGCGGTGCAGCATCTCCAACAAGCCATCTGGATAGAGCGGTACTTGGGGATCATTGAAATCATCAAGATGCTTTCCAGAGGGCTTTAAAAGGACTGCCATCATCTTCCAGGCCGGTAACCGTTTCTTGTGCATAAAATGATTTGTCGGTAAAGGTCCCTCAAAAACAAAAACGACTTCATGACCGGGTTGGCCATCTAAGGTGAAGACATTTTCTAGCGTTCCAAGGTAAACCAAATTATTGATTTCGGCCTTAATCTCTTCTTGCATTTCGCGTCTGATGGCCTGTTCACTGTATTCGCCGAATTCAACCGCGCCGCCTAAGGGCCGGTAGAATGTCTGGTCTTTGACCTTGTCATAGGCTTTGAATACAAAGATCCGATTCTGGTTGAGGAAAATACAGATGGCGATGACCCTGATCCGGCCGGGTTTCATACGCGTTGTCCACCCGCTGGACTGCCGGCAGTATTCGAGATCGGGTTCATTTTCAGGGGCAGGACTGAGACTGGCATCAATGATCAGAAAACCATGTTTTTCAAAAAAAGCGCGGGCGGCACGGTTTTTCTGAAAGGTGAAGGCTCGTAAACGGTCTGGGTGGAGTTCCAAGGCCTTGTTGAGCAGGGCGGTTCCAACACCGCGACGTTGAGTGGTGGTGGCGACAAACAGTTGGTTAATGAGATCTCCTTCGAGCGCCATCATACCCAATAGCCCTTCCTCATTTTCAGCCAGCCAGATATCACATGATTCTGTCAAGACTGATTGGAAATAATGGGTGTCGCCGGCAAGCGTATAGTGCTGCTGTATCTCAACATAGGGAAATGCTTTACGTTTGCTGGCGCGCCATAAGGCGATGACTTCTTCGCGATCTGATTCTTGATAGGGGCGTATTTGTATTTCAGATTTCGACTGCAAAGCTACTCCTTCGGAAAATATTAATGGGACTAGATAAGTCAGGCATTTTCAAATGCCGATCGTGTGAGACCCGAGCGCATCTGAGGATGCGCACTAATCATATAAATCTATAGTGTCCAATATGAATTGAAACTGCTGTTTGATTTCTTTTTCCAAGGAAAGCTGTTCGTTCTTTGGAAGAAGACTAGATCGAATGGCATTTAGCACGAACTGCTGGATTTGAGTTTGGTCAAATCCAAAGGTATTGGCGATGTGAAGGTATTCGTCAGTTAGGGTAGTACTAAATAAAGGCGGATCATCGGAATTGATAGTTACTAATAGGCCTTCTGCCAAAAGCTGAGGCAGCGGATGTTGATCAAGGCTGGGAACGACGATCAGGCAGACATTGCTAGTAGGGCTGACGTCGAGAGGAATTTGATTATCCTTCAGATAGGTTACTAATGCAGGATCTTCTAGACAGCGTACGCCGTGACCAATTCGTACAGCATGCAGCGTGTTGAGAGCGCCCCAAATACTGGCGGGCCCTTCGGTTTCTCCGGCATGGGGTAGGCTGGGCAGACCGGCAGCGTAGGCAAGGTCGAAGGCTTCTTTGAATAGTTCAGGTGGATGGCCAATCTCCGGACCACCTAATCCGAAAGCGATGATACCGTTGTCTCGATTGTTAATGGCCCATTTGGCGACGGATATGCTGTCTTCAATAGGTCGCATCTGGCGGGCGAAGTCGGGTACCAAAGCCATGCGTACACCCAAATCGGACTCTGCCCGGTTTCGAGCGCGGTTTATGGCCGCTAGTTGATCGTCCATGGAGACATTGTTGATGTGGGTGTATGGCGTAAAGATAACTTCGCTGTAGAGGATGTTTTGTTCAGCCTGTCCCTGGAGAAATTCGGCCGTTATTAGTTCAAAATCGTCCGGTGTGCGCAGACAGTTGCAAATGGCTATGTAGACTTCAATGAAATGGGCGAAGTCGGTAAACTGAATCCAATCGTCAATTTCTTCAAGAGTAGATACTGGGAGTTCAACGCCGTTTCGTCTGGATAGTTTTAAGAGGGTTTCAGGTCTGATTGACCCTTCAAGATGAACGTGAAGTTCAACTTTAGGCATTTGACGAATAAATTGTTCAATGGTCATTGGTTAATCGTCGTCTTCAGTGATTTCGGTGGATTGGTAGGCGATATTTTGCCATTGGCCGTTATCTTTGCGCCACATGGAAAGAAAGCGTGTTGAATAGTCGAATGGGCCTTGGCCGTTTTGGCCAACGGCCGTCCACTGTCCAGTAACAAGGGCTAAATTTCCAGAAACAGCAATGTCTAGATCGTTGGCTGCGGCTGATTGCCATTGTCGATCGCCTTGATTATAGGAGGCCAAGACATCTAATTTATTTTCTACAGCGCCGTTTGGTTGGAGAATAGTGTATTCATCGTGTAATAGATTGTCGATCTTGTTCAGGTCCATTTGTACATGCGCCTGGGCCAATTCACGCTCGGCTGTGGCGATCAATTCTTGATCATGATTTTTGTCTTGTGACATATATTTTTATCCTTCTATTTTTTCAGCATATTCGCTGATCCTGTCCAGCCATTCTTTCATGAGGGTGCGATTGAACTCGAATTTTTCTTCCATGAGGTGGCCGGCGCGATCTAGAACGACAAAGGTCCCTCTAGGGTAGTTGTCTAAAATTTGCCAGGCATCTTTATAACCGACTGAAGTATCCTGGCGGCCAGTTATAATCAACGTAGGACCGGGAAACGGCCGTTTTAGCTCATCGACATTGAATGAACATAAGTAACGGTTTGGATCAAGCCTGATTGTATCCAGGAAATTCATATCTCCCCCTGCGCCCACTTGCGGTTGGGGGAAATTGCGCATGTCGTTTAGAAAATCAGTGGTGCGCACAACCACCATCTCGAACATATCTTTCTCATCAGTATGCAGCGTGTCCATTATGCCAGGTTCTTCCACTATGACAGTGTGCGCCGGCACATTTCTTTCTAAACTGTTGGTTACGATGGCAGGAGCCAGCATCGAAATTCCAAGCACTTTTTCTTGACGATAATATAGGATGCCTCTGGCCAGGTATGCGCCAAGTGAATAGCCAAATAAGGCAAAGCGTTGAGCTCCTATGAGGGAATCGACAGTTTCCAATATTAGCTCTAAGAAATCATCAAGCGTTGAGATCCAATCAGCGCCGGGTGTTGCGCCATGACCTGGCGGATCGATGTAGATCCGTTTCCAGCCTTGACGATCTGTAAAAATGGGCTCGTTTAAATGGGCAAGAGCCTGGGCGCTCATTGTCCAGCCAGGCAGCATAATTATGGGCTTGCCTTCGCCATAGGATTCATAGTTTATAGGGTGATTTCTAATCTGGATTTTCATAAGGATCGGTGCCAGGTATTTAACGAGCCAGATATTGGAAATGTCTCAGAGAAAAGTGCCTGGTATCGCTGTGAGGCAAGATACGGCAGACAGTGCAGAAGACTATCGTATTATATGGAACTATGATTTTCTTGCAAGGATAGTGAAAGAAGCCAAATTCTCTTAAAGTTGCTTTCTTTACCAGGCGCCTGCGTATTCAACTTTGTACGGAGTTACTAATTTATTGTTGTAGGCCCAATGGAGCTCGATCAATTGACGCAGATGCAGCATGTCGTGGGCAACCCAGGAGACGAACATGTCTCCGGCGGTGATGGGACCCCAGGGTGCTTGATAAACGGCCGTCCAGTCGGGGGATTCAAGCTTATTCAACCATCGCAGCGATTTTTCACGCTCATATATAAAGCCACCCAATATTTCGGAGAGGTCTTGCTCATTGTAGGTGCGCTCAATAACCCAGCCAGCCGGATCAATGGGCGGCCACGATTCACCCGATTGACTCAAAATGATGCCCAGCCGCACCCGGAAATCATACTTTTCTTCATCATATAGGTGGTGAACTACCTCAAGAAGTGACCAGGAGTCCGGATCTGGTTTCCAACGTGCCTGTTCATCGCTTATGCCGCCGGCAAGGCTTTCGATTGCCCCAGCGTTTTGGTGAAGACGGGTTATGAGAAGATTATGTTCCATATTTAGAATTCCCTTTCATGTATTTATCTATCAATTTGTAAACCGAGGCGATAGAAGCGATTAGGATTTTCAAACAGCCAGGCACGAGCAATTTGCTTGGCATCCTCAACATTAATATAGTCAATTTCCACCATATCTGATAGGGCAATGGCTATGTTTTCGCGTGCAATTTGTAGATGAGCCCAGGCACGATCAACGTATCCGCCACCGGGTGGGTATCCAAAACCGCCGAAGTCGGAACCAAAGGCATGAATTTTGCCATGCGGGACACT
The DNA here is from genome assembly GCA_963736615.1 of uncultured Chloroflexia bacterium. Taxonomy (GTDB): domain Bacteria; phylum Chloroflexota; class Anaerolineae; order Promineifilales; family Promineifilaceae; genus JAACFF01. Next base: position 505,701 of record CAVTPP010000006.1, read on the forward strand.
GGATATGACCTGGCGGAAAAGATCTTGGCAGTAGATTGGATCGATTATATTTGTCCAACAGAAGTTCAAAGCCACGTTGGGGTAGGCTTTACCAAGGAAAAGCAGTTCACCACTGAAGGGCCAGTTGGCGTGGAATAAATCGAACTGCACGTCGCGATGCAGCATCAGCAATGATGTGAGGTGGATGGCGTTAGCGTTGCGGACATCACCATAAAGGCCGGCCAGATGACCTGTGTGAATCTGGACTGGAAGTTCTAGATCGCGAGCCATGCGCAGGAATGAATGAAAAAGAAAATCATCCAAAGGCGCCGCGCCATCAGGATAAGAAACTGAGCGGAGTGGATCGGCCATGATCCAGTTGAATATTTTTTCTGCTTCGGCGCGCGGCGGATTGTCATAGATTAGCGCACGAGAATAACCAGACTGATCTTTGAAGGCTACAGCTCCAAAATCTTTATAGCCCTTGAATATTTCAAAACAGGCACCAAGGTATTCATCGAGGTTGGTAACAGTTATGTTCACCGGCGCAGTTAATTCCTGAACATTTTGATAACTTTTTATCTGGTGGTATGCGGGGAGAGGAATGACCAACCGTCCACGTGGTGTTAATTGGTATGTTCCATCAAGGACCTGGCGCGTGTCCGGCCACACATCCAACAGCCGAATGACAATATTTGCTTCTTCTAAGATCTCATCAAAGGTGTCCCGATCATCAAGATTGAGGAGTTTCTTTTCTATGCGCTCGAGCGCGGCGAATGTTACTTCATCTTCATCGTAAAATTTCTTCAGGACCCGGCGTGTGACCTGGGCGAATCCAGTGTGACCAGCTAGAGACCACGCCTGTTCAAGCAAGGGCCATCTTTCTTGCCAGGGTGTTGTGCTGTCAAGCAGGTGATGAGCAATCGATTCTGATGTGGCAGAAGCTAAATCAGATAGAAAATATTCGCCAATAATGACCTGAATTGGATCTGTGTAATTTGGGCCTAATCTGGTCGAATGATCATGGCAATCGATAATTGGAAGTTCGCAGCAGTAGGACAGAATCTCTTCGAAGGATTTTGCTTTGCCTATCATTTGTTGCACCACCTCTAGCAGCTAACCTATAGAGCAACCAATTATACCGCCTTTTTGGCAGTTTGATCGGTTGGGCGGCAGGTTTTGATCAGGCTTCAGCGGAAAGAGGTTGGGTTTTCGGTTCTGTTTTTGAATTATTTTGACCCACATTGATGATCTTGCCATCGGCGATAGTAATGCTGCGGCCGGCGCGGGATGCCAATTCATTGTCGTGAGTGACCATGAGGATTGTTTTACCACCGGCGATCAGGGTTTCAAATAATCTGAATATAGAATCGGCCGTTCGCGTATCAAGGTTACCGGTTGGTTCGTCGGCGACCAGGATGGGCGGATCATTGGCTAAGGCACGCGCAATAGCCGCCCGCTGTTGTTGTCCACCGGAAACGGCCGAAGGGAATTTGTTTGCGTCGTCAGCCATACCGACCTGCTCAAGCAAGAACATGGCTCGCCCCTGTCGCTCTGATTCTCTGAACTTCCCGGCAAGATCCATGGGAATCATGATATTTTCACTGATGGTCAGTGTCGGCAGAAGTTGGAAAAATTGGAAGACGATGCCCATAGTCTGGCCACGCCATTCGGCCATTTGACCTTCATCAAGTTCACGAATGGGTGTCTGGGCGACGATGACCTCACCCGCGGTGGGATGGTCGATGCCGGTGAACATATTGATCAGTGTAGATTTTCCACTACCTGATTTGCCGACGACAGCGACGAATTCACCTTTACCAACTTGAAGATTTATTTCATCCAAGGCCAGAAATGGGCCGGCCTCGGTGTGGTAGACCTTGCTGATGCGGCGCAGATCGATCATGGCTGAAGTGGCAATGGTTATAGGAGCGCTGCCATTTTGCTTAACAGGATCTAGAGCAGTGCTGTTATTGCTGAATGGTTGTTGCTTTTTTTTGAGCCAGTTAAACATAAATTCGTTTCCAACACGGTATTTATTCACATTATGTAGCCGAAATTATCATTATTCGCAGATCTTGCGCGATTGGGAATCGCGGTTACGGCTTATTGATAAGACGGCCGTCGGCGATGGTCAAAACACGATTGACGCGAGAAGCGAGTTCGCGGTCATGGGTCATCATGAGAATGGTCGCACCATTATCGACGAGCTTTTCGAATACTTGAAAAACGGCCGCGGCGGTGTGGCTGTCCAGGCTGCCTGTTGGTTCGTCAGCGGCAATAAATGATGGATCATTGGCCAAGGCACGGGCGATGGCCACGCGCTGGCGCTGTCCACCTGAAACGGCCGATGGCAATTTGTCCGCCTGTTCCGGTATGTTTACCTGCTCAAGCAGGTGCACCGCACGCTGATAACGTTCTTTGGGCGAATTATAAAGATTGGCGAAGTCCATGGCCATCATGACGTTTTGGGCGCAGGTCAGCATGGGCAAGAGTTGAAAGAATTGAAAGATAACGCCGGCGTTATACCCGCGCCATTTGGCGATCTGCTCTTCGCCCATATTGTGAATCTCATTGTTCCCGACGCGAATGCTTCCAGCGGTTGGTTGGTCAATGCCGGTGATCATATTGATCAAGGTTGATTTTCCGGCACCGGATTTTCCTTGGACGGCGACAAATTCTCCTTTCTGAATGGTCAGGTCGATACCTTTTAGGGCCAGGAAATCACCGGCAGGGGTTTTGTAAGCTTTTTGGACGTCTTGGAGGTAGATGAGTGGTGAGTGGCGAGTGGCGAGTGGCGCTTCGACACGTTCGACGGGCTCAGTGGCCGGTGTGCTGCGTTTGAATAGGCTGCGTATTTTATTCATAGGCCAATACCTCGCGGATGGTGAGGCGCACGGCCGATCTTGCGGGGCCGAGGCTGGCGGCGGCGGCGATGAGCATCAGGGCAAAGAACCAGACGATGGCAGCGATGATGGAATATTGGTAACTTAAAGGCACTTTCAATAAGGCAAGACCGACTTGATCACTAAGAAAAGCGCTCAACGGAATTGACAGCAGCGTACCTAAAAGCCAACTTAAGGCACCGATGACCAAACCCTCAGCTAAAACTATTTGGCGCACTGAAAGGTTGGAAGCGCCAATCGCACGTAAAACGCCGATTTCGCGGATGCGTTCGATCATGTTGATGCTCATCGTGGTTGTCAAACCTAGTCCACCGACGGCAGCCAGCAGCAGGGCCATCAAGACAAGCACGGCGACAATGATGGAGAACATTAATTTATTTTGATCATTAACTTGTTCGGCCGTGCGCGTGCTGCTGACTTCAAACCCCGCCGATTCAAAGGATTGAAAGAGGCGCTGTTCTAACTCTGCATTGTCCACGCCGTTGGCAACGACCTGAACATGGGTGGCCTGGCCTGGGGTGCGTGTCGCGTAAGCGTAATCATTATGATTTATATAGACGGAGGGGCCGCGAGAATCGGTGCGTACGATGCCAATGATCGGACCAATTAATTCGCTGCCGGCGATATCCAACTTGATCTCATCATTAACTTGCAAGTCCGGTTCATTGTCCAGGACATCGGAGTTTATAACGATGCCGTTGTGACTTATCGTTATTGAGCCACTGTCCTTCGTATAGGTGGGGATCAATAAGGGATGAAGTAGATGGCACAGCGTAAACCAGGAAGGGATCGCTTTCTGTGTCATCATCGCGCTGCAGCGTTGCGCCGGCGATAGACCAGCTTTCAAAGTCCACGACGCCTGGCGTCTGTTGGACTGTTCGTTCCAGACGGTCGATGCGATACGGCCGTGCCATGCCCACGGAAACATCATATTGGTGATAATTTAGGAACCCTTCCAATGTGGCACTGACTGAGGTGTTAACGCTGAGTACGGAGATAAACAACGCTGTACCAATTATCAATACGATAAGCGTCTGGATCATCCTTCCTTTATGGCGCATTGAGTTGCGAATAGATAGAAGAACTGGGCGGCGCATGGGCCGCACGGATTGAATCCAGGCTAATAGGCGCTCGCTGAAGCCGCGCCCTTGGATATTAGCTTCCATGCCTGTGTCATTAAGTGCCTTTTGTGTTGTAATGCGTGTACCTTTAAGCACCGGCCATAACCCGGCGATCAGTGGCAGCAAAAGGCCAATAGCAATTTGAGCGCTGACCAGGGTCAATGATGTGTTCATGCTGTCTGGAACTACATTGAGAATCGGGATCACGATGGAGTTCATCAATGCTCGTGCGGATATCATCGCCAATGGGATACCTATGACTACGGCGATTAAGCCATAGACGAGCACTGTAACCAAATACATGGCCATGATTTGGAAGCGCCCGGCGCCGATGAGTTTCATCACGCCAATCTGTGGCACCTGTTGGGTGATTAAGGCGGAGATGGCGTTGACCACAAGAAAGCCAGAGAGGAGCAAGATGATGATGGCAAAAACGGACAGCATGAGGATCACGGTATCCATGATGGCATCCTGCGGTCCTTCAAGAGTTATATTGGTGCTGAAAACAGGACGGCCGCTGCGTTCAATCTGATCTTCAACCTCGACCAGAAGTGCCTGCACAGCGCTTTCTTCTTCGATTTGGGACGCTACACGGATGACCATCTGGGGATACAGCTCACCGAAACCCAGTTTTTTCATGGTGGCCGGGGTGACATAGCCGGCTGCTTCATCAGTTACGTCAGGGCTGAACTGCTGTGGGTCATGGGCAATACCGCCAATTTGCAGCTTCTTCAGCGTGCCATCTTCTAATTCAACGGTTAAGGTATCGCCTACTGCGACACCGAGGTAATCCAGGACGAGGCGTTCGAGGATAATTTCGCCGGTGGCCGGTGGCCATGCACCTTCAAGAAAGGTGATCTTGTTTACTTGTATATCTTCAAAGTCAGGAACGGCCGTTATCAACAAATCCTTGCGCCGCTCTTCACTATCTACAGCGATGGTACGAATGCTGTTGCGCCCTTCAGCGGCTTCGATGTCGGAGATTTGAGCGATACGCTGCGAGAGATCGTCATCAAATGAGGTTGTATAAATGGTGGCTGTGGCTACAAGTGCGCCAGCCTGATCGTTCCCATACTCGCGCATGAGCAGCTCTTGGATGTCCAAGATAACACCGACGGAGTAGACGCCAACAGCAATAGCCAGGGCGACTACCATTGTGCGCCCGCGGTTAGTCCATAAGTCGAGAAGGACTTTTTTCCAACGTGTTCTAAGCATAGTTCTTAAGAAACCCGGTTTTTCCCAAGGATATTTGGCCGTAGTATTTTTCAATAAAAACCGTTTTCTGTAGTATACCGGGCTGCAGCGCATTTTACTTGTACCGCAGCACCTATTTTGGTTCGATTAATGTTAGCCAATGGTCATGTGCCGATCGGCTAAAAATGGGGGCTATTGGGGCCATTACGTACATCAGCGGGCTGGTGGAATGTGGCAATTACTTTTTTGTCGGAGGCAGTACGGCGTATGCCTTGATTCTTGGGGCAATGCTTGGTCTGGAGCTGCTGGAAGCGCGACGTTATCATTATGCTGCCTCGCGACGAACGGCCGTTCTTCTGCTTTTAGCGCGAATAGTTCTGATTGAAGCGGCGGTAACCGTGGACTGCGGCCAGAACTCAACTATGCTTTACCCAATCATTCCCTTCATCGCTTATTTCACCTATGGCAGTTCAATCAGCAATCTGTTAAGTCTGTTTTATGTCTTTGTTATCCTATTGCACTTTTGGCCGTGAATAGTTGATGGCAGCGTCGATCCGTGAGATAGCGCAGCAGTTAGTCGTCAGCGAAGGTACAGTTTAGAACCATGTTTCCAATATCCTCAGCCGGTTGGACCTGCGTGATCGTATTCAGGCTGCTATTTATGCTCTTGAACAGGGATTGGTCTAGGGTAGCCAGAGCCTGAGCCTGTCGAAGGCGGAGAGAATAGCGTTAATTCGAATCTCATTGGGTGGCACGACCGATCATTAGAACCATTTATTCGCCACGCCGTCGTGGACAGCCTCCAAGGGGGTACGCATTATTGTGGCCAAGAATCCAAGAATTAGACTGTTTATTCCCGTTCAATTGTGAAGCGGAAGGGGAAGCCTTCAAGGCGTGCTGCGGCGGTGGCTTTTTTGACACGGAATTCGGCTTCAGGTCGGGGGAGAACGTCGACAACTGATTGGCCTTCATTGTGGACCTGCCACATAATCGCTTCGGCGAAGATGATTGGCTTTTTGAATACTTGAACCATGATGCGTACGACAAATTCCATGGTGGTAATATCGTCGTCGTGGGCGATGACTTTGTAAAGATCATCGCCCGTTTCTTCTTGATCGAGCTGTGAATCTTCGATTATTTGGGGCTCAACAATTTCTGTGGATGCCTGGTTACGAACTTGGTTTAACATGGGCTTTTTACGCTTCCTCCGATTTGTAAAACCAGATCCAGAGGCATAGGATAATTCCAAAGAGGGTGAGGAGTACACCTAGGACAACGTCCCAAGGTCGATAGCGAAAACTGTATTCATGATCACCGGCCGGCGCATTTGTGCTGAGCCATGAGCCTGGCTCCATCGCCGCACCTTGTCCGTCAACAGTGGCCGACCAGCCGGGAAACTGGTTTTCTTGGACGACGAGAGTGCCTGCGGTGGCATTTGAGCAGTTAACATCGATACGGCCGCCTTGGGAAACGGCCGTACAAGGAATTATTTCCGATTCAGTATGGACAAATGCATAATTTTGCACAGGGTTCGTTTCAAAACCCAATCCGGAATATAGATCCCTTTATAATTGGGACCGTTGCCATTTGCTGAGCCGGTACTGATAGTGAGGGCCGGTTTCGGCGGTTCGCGATCGCGCCAATGCCAGGGACGGACGACGCCGGTTATCTTTAGCCCTCGATCAAGGGCTGGCGGCGCCCAAAAATGCTCACCAAAGGGAAAGTGAATCCACTGATCTGTGTCTGCGCTGAGTATGGCCGCCTTTTCTACGACTTCCAGGGTTACGGAATCGACCTCATTCGTATGCAGCCATTCTTTGCTGAAAATGTAGGAAGTGTAAAGTGACAATAAAAGCAGTGCCCCAACAATAATCCAGGAAAGGTGAATTGTGAGTGCCGGCGAAGCTTCGTCATCATCGTTATTTCGTATAGGAGTAGAAATAGTAAGCGGCCACTCGCGATGCAGTATTATGTCCGCGCTCCAGGCAGCCAAGGCGAGTATTAATGGAACAAGTAGCCCGGCAGCGAGCGATGGAATACGTACCAACGAAGCTAATTCCTCATTGATATTAGCCAGCCAGCCAAGGGTGACGGCGCTGGCTGTGAGGGAAACGAGAATAATGGCTACAATAAAAAATGTTAAGAGGCGAGTGTCTTTTTTGGGTACTAGACGCAGTGATAAAATGGCCAGGATGACGGGTATCCAGCCGATAAAGATGACATATTGGTATGGATAGGGGAATGTGCCTAAGGCACCCTGATAATAGACAGATAGATCGCTGATGACCAGGTTGAGTAAGGTGTTGCCGGGCGTTTGGGCGCCGGCGAATGCACCATCAATATCTTTGCCGAAATTGGGCCAGAAATGGAGGAGAGGAACGAGAAAGACACCGGCCAATAGAAGAGCAATCCCCGCAGCGAGCAGATACTCCTGCCAAACTTTTTTCAAATGGTAATTTTGATCAAACATCAAGACGATAAAAGAGGGGATGATTGCAAAAAGCAGGCCAATTTGCAGATAGCCTTGTCCGGAAACGATGGCCAGGGCCAGGGTAATGCCCAACAGAACAGCCGATCGGCGGCGACCGGTTAGGGCTAAGTCAACTCCGGCTGCAATAACCAGGCTGGCTGCAGCGGTCGATAAAACAACGGCAAATACGCCCATGTCCATACGCCCGGCGAGGTGGCCGCCGACAACCGCCATCATGCCTGCCCATATCCTGGCTGCGACACCCAACTTCATGGCACGGGCCAACCACCAACTTCCCAGACCGGCCATGGACAGGGCAGCGATTAGGCCTATCTTGGCTCCATTGACTGCGCCAAAGAGGAGTGTTGGGATGATGACCAGGGGATGTAGAACGGCGCCGTGCAGCTCGGCGAAAGCAGGTGAACCACCGTTGATTGAGCCATTCCAGAGCATACAAATGCCGCAGTCGGCCAATTGGTTCCATATATAATGGGTTTGGATGGCCATGCCGAATTCACGGCCGTTTGGCCAAAAGTTGGGATCAAGATTTAGATAAGCACGGGCTATGAACGTGGCCCAGGCGATAATCAGGATGATCTCCAACGCTGTTGATATGAACCTGTGGCGGCTAGAACCAGGACTAATATGGCGGTCCTCGTTCTGCTCCAAAGAGGGTTCGACATCCGGCTTTTCCTCAGATGGTGTTGTTAATTCGCCACTCGATCCTTCTAAGGTACTCATGTGTCGAAGTATACCATTATTGCTGCGGTCAGTTTATCGAACATGTTTGTTTGGATGACCAAGGTTAGCAGACTACGATAATAGTGCACTTGCCGTTTGGCTGGACTGGGCTAGTTTTTCAGCCAGAATGCCGGCGATTAGACGATGAAAGGCGAGGGCTAGCTGCGGGTCTTCAATTTCCATTGAACGCAGTTTCTCAGAAGATAAATAAACGAGAAAGCTGGACCGGCTCGCGGTCACGTCTGCTGTCGCCGTCAAATGGGAATAGACACCTATTTCACCAAATACAGTACCGGTTTCCATCGTTCGCAGTTCTATTTCTTGACCTTCCACATTTATGACTTTGGCGATAACTTGACCTTCATCAACAAAATAGAGGCCATCAACCTTGGCCCCTTTTCGCAGCAGACATTGATCTTGGGCAACCTCAATATGTGACACGTATTTGGCGAGGCGTACGGCCGTTTCTTCTTGCTGGGGAGAGGTTTTAGTAGTTCCCTCCGAGGTTCCACTGTTGGCTGTTAATGGTTGCAATAACTCATCTAACTGCTGCAACAATGTTTTCAGCTTTATTGCAGGCCCATCACCCCTGGCTCTGGCGATTATGGCCTGTTCGCACCAGGCCACGCCCTGGTTTAAATCAGAGAATATCCGCACCTGATCTGGATTCTCATCGCTAACTAATTCCTCTGCCCAACGAGCCTGGTCATCAGTAGTGAAACTTGTTAAGATGATTTGGATTTTGTGAACTTTTGTCAACTGCAATAAGCGCTTCATAGTCAATGTGGCCGAGGAGTCGATGCCGGTAACCAAACGGAAATCAAGCAGCAAGAAATGTATTTTTGGCAGATCAGGATTTTCAATTCGATTGCGTATTTGTTCCAAGAAATTATAGGCAGTTCCAAAGAATATGTAGCCCTTGTAGTTCCAAAATAAAGGTAAAACGGCCTAGTTTTTGTATTAACTCCTGGTAATAAGGGGGACGCATCACATGACTTTGATATTCGGCACCTGTAAAAGCGTGTCGGGCGACTTTTATGCGGCTGTAATTAATGACGAAAAATATCGAAGCCACTATGGTGCCGACAGTAACGCCCTCTAAGAAACCGAACGCAGCTATGACAATCAATATCAACCAGATCAGCAGGTATTCTAATTTGGAAAGTTTAAAATAAGCGTCGTAGAGCCATTCAACAAGGAAACTGAGGCCAATAAAAATCAAAAAACCACCGGCAATTAAGCGTGGGAACATGGCAATTAGGCCCGCCCCAAAGAATAGGACCAGGGCAACCATGAGCGCCGAGATCAGACCAACGATGCGTGTGGGTGCGAGTCTATAGCTGAGTGTAGAAAAACTTATGGAATGGTAGCCAGGGGAACTGCCACCAATGCCAGCCAATATATTGCCAATACCGGCTATTTTCAGCTTTCGATTGAGGTTAAGATCGCTGTTAGTTGTGATTTCGAGACCAGTGGCGTTCATCAATAATGAAATGGCACCGACTAAAAATACGGTACTCAATGTAACTGCCTGGCTGGCAACGACACCCCAGTCGGCCTCTTTTAATACAAGCGTTGTAACCGGCTGCCAGAGAGAGCCTGCAGGAAATGGTCCAAGAAGCCAACCCCCAGAAACGGCCGATTCTATTGTCATGCCGTTTAAATACAGGATCAGAAAAAAAGAACCGATCCCGGCAACAATCAAGGTTGGCAGAAGTAGAAAGTGGGAGAAACGACGCAGCGCAAAATATAATAGCAGTCCAAAAAGAAAACCAGGCAGCCAGCGTATTATGATATCGGGTTGTAGAAGTGGCAGTCCAAACGGGACATCGGTCATGACACCGATAGCGCCAACAATAATGAGCCAGCCTGTTCCAGCCAGAAAGCCACCAACAACAGGGTAAGGGATGAAGCGTACCAATTGGCCCAGGTTAAAGCGGCCCAGGATCCAGAAAAAGATGCCGGTTAAAATGCCAGAAAGCATCATTGCCGCTACGACTGTTGCAAAAACCTGCTCAGGATCGGCTGCGGTCATTGCCCCGACGATTGCTGCAGCGACAGCGGCTAATATAACCGCCGGTGCATCTTGAGGAAAAGCGATTGCGCTGGGGATAGCACTTGTAATCGTAATTACAATTCCTAATATTAGCGCTCCAAATAAGAGGATACCAATGCCTTGCGACAAGAATATATCCAGATCTCCGGAGAAAATGAGTGATGCTAATGACACCTCTATGAAGATCACCAATATTCCGATTACCAGACCCGCAGAAATACCAGGCAAAATCAATTGTGGATTAACGTGAAAGCGACGATGAGATTGTGGTGATTGCATAGTTATTCCTCTTATGCTTGATAATAATATAGTACGTGAATGTAGATGGCAACAATAGATGAATAAGCAAATGGTGCAGAAGTGGACAATCATTATGTTCTTTTGTTACTATCACGAATCAAAATGAGCGACAATCACTTTATTCACGAAAAAACCCAGCGCGTAGTGTCATCAATGATGCAGCGTCTGGGCCGCCATCGTTTTCGACGGGACGAGATCAGTATCAATTGTTTGAGTTTTGATGTGCCTGGTTTGGACCCACTTTTTGAAGATTATAAGATAGTACACTTCACTGATTTACACTTTGGCCATTGGGTTTCCCCTGAACGCTTAGAAGGCATTGTGGCTTTGATCAATGAGCAGAAACCTGACCTGGTGGTTAATACAGGCGACTTTGTCTCTTATGTCATCGATGAATTGGCCAATGATATGATTGCATCATTCCGGAAAATCGATGCAAGGGATGGTTCCCTGGCGGTGTTGGGTAATCATGATCATTGGTTGGATGTGCACAAAGTCCGTATGATTTTGGCGGCCGGACATGTGGTCGAACTGGCCAATGATGTATGGACTATTGAGCGGGATGGCGCGCAGCTGCATGTTGGTGGTGTGGACAATATCTCCGTTGGCGCTGACCGGTTGGATGAGGTCATGGCCAAGCTGCCGGCATCCGGGCCGGCCCTAATGCTGGCTCACGAACCGGATTTTGCCGATCAAACGGCGGCAACGGGCCGCTTTTTCTTACAACTTTCTGGTCATTCACATGGTACGCAGATTGTTTTGCCTGGTTTTGGTCCTGTTCTGCGTGGGAATCATTTTAAGAAGTACCCTTTTGGGTTATATAAGGTTGGGGAGATGGCGCAGTACACGAGTAATGGGGTTGGAACTCATGCTTTCCGCCTACGTATCAATTGTCCGCCAGAAATTGTTGTCATAACCCTTAAACGCAAGATCTGACCGTTTGAACATGCATGAATTACTGTTAAATGCTTGTGAGCTGTCTTTATTTATATGGAACCAAGACTATATAATCTACGTCTTAGATGAGGAAGCATGGTTTTGCCCGTAATCACGCCTGTGTGGACATGAATGTGATAGGGTTTGGCAACACCTGCTGTTAGAAAGAAGAAAGGAAGGAAAATATGTTGAAGAAAATTTCTATTACCTTTGATATTGGTATTCGTCTTAGCCCTGGCTGCATGTAATGGCCAGGAAGAGGCTGCGCCGACAGAAGCACCTGAAGCTGATGCGCCTGCAGAAGAAGCACAAGCACCAGAAGTAGGCGAAGCACCCTCGGAGGGTGCAGAAGCCCCTGCAGGTGAGGTTGAGAGCGGAACGGCCATTGTTGACAGTGTCACGGCGAGCCAACAAGGTGATCAATGGGTGGTCACATCTGTTGGCAATTTGCCGGATGGCTGTACCCAGATTGCGGGCAGCACACAGAGTGCCGAAGGGAGTACGATAACGATCGCCCTGGCCACGGCACGTCCTGTGGATATGATGTGTACGATGGCTCTGACCCCATACAGCGAAGATATTGTGATTGACACAAGCGGTCTGACTTCTGGCGAGTATTCTGTTGTGGTTAATGGCGTATCGGCTGATCAAGCCGTTGTTGTTGGTGATATGGGATCAGAACCGGTTAGCGAACCGGTTTCTGAAACTCCTGATTCAGCACAAGGTCAGTTCACGAATATTGTCTGGCAGTGGGCCGAATTAGTCGAAACAAATCCCGCTGCGCAGGCTATTGTGCCCAATCCCGAAAACTATTTGATTACATTCAACCATGATGGTTCGGCTGCTGTTAAGGCAGACTGCAATATGCTGCAGCTTACCTATACAGTTGATGGCAGTGCATTAACTATCAATATGTTAGGCCCGTCAACGATGGCCTTTTGTGGCGAGGAATCTCTGGATACGCAGTACCTCGCTTTGTTGAGCGGCGTGAACAGTTGGGCAATGGAAGATGGTAACCTTAAGCTGATGACGGCCGAAGGCGCGACCATGACTTTTAAGAATGGCGGCCCTGCTCCTGGATCTATTGGCCTGGACCCGAGCCAAATTAGCTTAGATACTCAAGGTCTTCCCTATTCATGGCAAGCCGTTGTCGTACCAACACAACCTTATGATGAGAGCCAGCCGCCCGGACCGCAGGGCTTACCTGAACATATCGAGATTCTCTTTGGGGTAACGGATCCGGCAGATAGACAGCCCTCCGATCCGGTCATGTTCATCATCCCGGTCACGAGCTATCAGGCTATGTACGAGGCTAATGGTAATGAATCCGTCACTACGTCTATGGACAGCATTGCTGAGTTGACCGTGGCCCTGCCCGATCCCGCACCCACATCAGGTTATCCAACACTTCCACATGCGCCATATTCGCCTGTGATTGGATTTAATGATATTGGGGTACAGGTAGGTCGAGCAGCGGCTGATGACGACAGTGCAAGTAAAAATGGCTTCCGCTATGTCGGCCGTTGGGGCCAGTCTCCAAATCCCGTCACTAATCAGAACCTGTTTTACGTCTACCAGGGCTTTACCAATGATGGCTTGTACCTGGTCAGTTTCTTCTACCCGGTTACGACTGACAAACTGCCGGCGATTGACGCAATTCCCCAAGAAGATATGGACCAGTTCAATAACGACTTTCAGGCTCATATGGATGAGAAGACAGCAATGCTAAATACCTTGTCACCCTCGGATTGGGATCCTGATCTAGCAACATTGGATGCGCGTAGTCGGCTCGCTGCAAATTGAAGAAATGGTCGCCTCAGGTTTACAAGAAAAACAGTGGCAGTGGACGAGTACAGTCGCCGAAAGCAGCGAAGAAGAGGTACCGGTAGCCCGATCTGAAGATTATCTCATCTATTTCGAAGATGATGGCAATTTCCAATTCCAGGCTGATTGTAATACCGGCGGCGGAGTTTATACTTCCGAAGGTGGTTTTAACGGTCAGGTAAATATGCAAGTTGGACCGATGACCAGAGCCGCATGCCCTGAAGACTCACGTTCCGACGAAATGGTGAACAATCTCTTTGCGATTCAGGATTATCGCTTGCAGCCTGGCGGACAAACTCTAGAAATGGAGCTGCCTGCCGGTGGTGGCATGATGATCCTCCGCGTCCGTGGAAGCGTCGATATTGATTTACCGGAACCGGATGAAGGCGAACCGCAAGGTACGATAATCGCTCCTGCTGGGGCCAATGTGCGCCTGGGGCCGGGAACCAATTATTCAACTGTGGGTTTTGCGCCTTTTGGAGCGACAGGAGAAATCATCGGGGTCAGTGAAGATGGCCTATGGTGGGCGGCAAACGCGCCCAATTCACCTTCCCAAATTGGCTGGATCTTAGGCGAGCTGGTAGCGGCTGAGAACGTGGAAAATGTTCGCGTACTTCCTGCCCCGGTGCTGCCTGCGCCAACACCGGCACCGACACCCGTACCGCCGCCTTCAGCGACGATAAAGTTTTGGGCTGACTCTACATCAATTAGTGCAGGCGATTGTACTGTTCTGCATTGGGAAGTCGAGAATATTCAAGCTGTTTGGGTTTATCCCAGAGGTGAGAATTATACGGAATACCCAGTGGCGGGAAATGGCAGCCAGACTGTATGTCCTACAAGTTCGACGACCTATGAAATGCGTGTACAGCATACCGATGGCTCTACCGAATTCCGGACCATCACTATCAATGTGGCGCCTTCAAACAATCTGGCCAACACATCTTGGTTAGTTTCGTCACTATATGTGAACCAGATTCCAGCGCCTGGTGTGACCCAAACGGCTTACTTCGGGGTTACGAACGATTTTACTGCTAACGGTGGCTGTAATAATTACAGCGGTTCTTATACGGTAAGTGGTGCGAGTATCTCGATTGGCCCATTGGCGGGCACACAAATGAGTTGTGGGGAAAGCATTGACAGTCAGGAGCAGGCTTATCTGGCAGCTATATCTGCGGCACGGACGTTCGCCATTAATGGCTCGCAGCTCATCATGTATGACGGTGCGGGCGCAGAAGTGGCTCGATTTAATTTTGCTGGATAGAAAGAGTAGTTGAAAAGCCGCGAGTTCGCAATCGCGTGAGTCGAACGCGAGAACGAGTTCGCGGCTACAAACTAAAATGAGGACAGATCCTTCGTCTCCATACGTTGGATGTTAAAGGGGCCAGAAGATAGGCACAACAAGCAAGGTCACCAGAAGCACAACTATTGTCAGTGGAATGCCTGTTTTGAGGTAATCGCTAAATCGATAGCCGCCAGGGCCCATGACCAGAACATTTGCGGGGTGGCCGACGGGGCTCATGAATGCTGCTGAAGCAGCGATGGCAATAACCATCATCAAGGCGTAAGGGCTTAAGCTCAGATCTGCGGCCGTAGTCAGCGCAATAGGAGCCATGAGCACAGTTACAACGGGATTGGGCATAAACTGCGAAGCTATGGTAGTCAGCAAAAAAAGCCCGGCTAATAAGGCTGTTGGTCCCTTGTCGCCGACAAGACTGATCATCCCTTCAGCCAGGAATTGGGCTGTTCCGCTTTGTTCAAGCGCAATGCCAAGAGGCAGCATGCCGGCAATGAGGAATACAGCGCGCCATTCGATATTGCGATACGCTTCATCCATCTGCAGGCATCCGCTGAGAACCAAAAGCGCTGCCCCAGCTATAGCAGCAATGGCGATGGGCAGCCAACCTAGCAGGACAACGACAATGACTGTAGCCATTATTAGCAAGGCCAGCGGCGCTTTGCTGCTTCGAGGGGGTTCTTCTAACTCCTCGGAAAGAATGATGAAGTCTGACTCATGAACGAGCAAACTGATTTTCTCTCTTGGGCCATATATTAGGAAAGCGTCTCCGAATTGTAAGAGCATGTCTCCCAGGTCAGATCGTAGGGCACGACCGTTACGCCAGATGGCCAGAACACTTAGTTCATATTTCTCACGAAAGTGAATCTCACGCAAACTCTTGCCGACTAACGTCGTACGCGGTGAGAGCACAGCCTCAACCATACCTACGCGCTCTGATTCCAAATCTACTTTTTCCATACTCACGCCATAATTGATCTGCAATCCTTGCAGACCTCGAACAATTGCTAACTCTTCCGGCTTTCCCTGAATGAGTAATAAATCATCAGCTTTCAGCACGGTTTCCGGCGATGGGGCAAGCAATGTTTCCCCATCGCGCATGATGCTGAGTGCCAATAAGTCAAAAAGTTCGTCAATATTGGCCTGGGATAGTGTTCGCCCGTTTAGAGGAGAATCGGTCGGAATTCGCACCCACATAAGTTGTTCTTGAAGTTGGTACTCCGCGGCTGGTATGCTTTCATCGTCAAATAAGTGCAGCTGCCCGTTATCGAAAAAGGATAATTGGCTGGCGGCAGCAAGTTCATCTCGACTTCCCTGCAGCAGAAGTGTATCGCCTGCTTGCAGAGGAATATCCTGCAGCCCTGAACGAAAATGCCGGCCATCCTGGCGAATGACCAGGACATTGAAGCCAAATTTTCGGCGCACGTCTATATCACTGATGGTTTGGCCAATTTGTGGCGAATTGGGTTCAATTCGCCATTCTGCAAGACCAGTGTCCTGCGAGGATAGTTGTATCGTGTGCTCGTTTGCTTGATCCAGGATCAGGTATGGTTTTTGTCGTAATTCCTCCAGGCGGTCAAGCCTGCCCAGGGCCAGGAGCTGGTCTTCTCCTCGTAAAATTGTTTCCCTGCGGATATTCATCCTTTTTCGGCCGTGACGCTGCAAACCTAAAATTGTTAATCCCAAGGCCAGCCCGATGCGGCTTTCGAATACTGTCTTTCCAGCCAGAGGGCTGCCCTGTGGAATTTCGACCAGGGTCAAACGCTCTTCTAAATCATAAGCCGCCACCACTTCGCGATCATCTCCAGCCAATGCTTGTACAGGATTGCGGCGGGGGAGGAGATGACGACCGATCAGTACCACAAAGGCGATGCCTGCAAGGGTAATTAGGATGCCGGTGGGCGCAAAGTCAAAAAACTGGAACGGCTCCAGACCGGCATCACGTAAGGCATCACTAACCAGGATATTTGGCGGCGTACCGATTAAGGTTGTCATGCCGCCCAATAAACAGCCGCTGGCCAATGGTAAAAGTAAACGTGAAGGCGGCAAATCTGTTTGGCGGGCGATCATCAATGTTACCGGAAGCAGAAGGGCGGCGACACCAACGTTGTTCATGAAACCAGAGAGAACAGCCGCCGTGAGCATGATGACGACCATCAGGCGCATTTCGCCGCGGCCTGATATGCGTAAAACTTGACGGCCGATACCATGAGCGACACCCGTGGCAGATAATCCGGCGCTGAGTATGAACACGGCCCAGACGGTCACCACGGCGGGATTGCTAAAACCGGATAGAGCCTGTGAGGGCGTGATAAGACCTGTTATGACGAGAGCCACCAACACCAGGAGAGCTACCAGATCGACGCGGACCCATTCGGTGATAAATAAGATAATAGCTAGAAAAAGGATGGCCAGTGTGAGAAAGATATCTTGGGTCATGGATAATTTCATTATAAACGAGTACGGCCAATTTTCAATAGGAAAAAATGGAGTGAGAGCCGTTTATTTCCCGGCTGACTATTTTTGACCAGCTTATTGCCTAATTTGTCCCGAATGACATTTATAAAATTCCGGAAATTTCTATAATTGTGTAGAATTCTGGTTGGGGGAGAATATTGACAAGGTAAAGATAAGGGAAATGGGAATGGAACAGGAAGGAACGGCCGTTGTAAGTGAAACATACGATGTGGTGGTAATTGGATCGGGCGCCGGCGGTTTGACGGCGGCTGTGGCTTTGGCGCAAGCTGGGAAGTCGGTGTTGGTTTGCGAGCAGCATGAGGTGGCTGGTGGGTGGTGTCATTCATTTACTTTGGACGGCTACCGCTTCAGCCCTGGTGTGCATTATATCGGCGGATTGGAGGAAGGGGGCTGGCTGCGCTCGGTTTATGAAGGTCTAGGAGTTTCAGGGGATTTGGAGTTCTGTGAACTTAATCCTGATGGTTACGATCACATTTTCGTTGGCGAAGAACGTTTTGATATTCCTAAGGGCAAAGAAGAATTTGCCACCCGGTTGAAGGCGCGATTCCCAGAAGAAGCTGAAGGGATCGACGGTTATCTCGATGCCGTCTCAGAGATGATGGCGGGTTTGGGGCGCTTGAGTAAAGCGAAAGGCGCGGTGGGCATGGTCAAGTCTGTGCCTGACGCTGCCTCAGCGCTCGTTTGGTCGCGCCGTTCGGGACAGGATTTGATCGACAAATATGTTTCTGATCCGGTGTTAAAGGCTATTCTGGCTGGGCAGTCCGGCGATCATGGTATGCCGCCGTCGGAGGTATCGGCATTTATTCAGGCCGGGGTCACGCGTCATTATTTTAACGGTGGTTTTTATCCACGAGGGGGCGGTTTTGCGATTCCGCGTGCATTTGTGCGTGCCTTTAAGCGCGCCGGTGGGGAACTGCGCTTGGAAACCAGTGTCAAGAGGATAATTGTTGAAGACGGCCGTGTGCTTGGTGTTGAACTAACCGATGGCAGCGAGATTAGGGCAGATGTAGTGATCAGTAATGCCGATCCGGAAGTGACTTTTGGCAAATTGATCGGGCGCGAACATCTGGACGGCAAACTGCTGCGCAAATTAGATGGCGCGAAATATTCCACATCGTCGTTGAGCCTTTTCTTTGCCGTTGATATGGATCTGCGCGAAGCGGGATTGGATTCTGGTAACTTTTGGTTTTATGATGATGAAGATGTGGATAAATTGTATCGTCAGGGCCAGACGGCCCATGTCCTGGAAGCCGAATCGCCGGGCATGATGTTTTTGACGGTCACTACATTGAAAGATCCTTCCAAGATGCACAAGGGTCACCATACCTGCGAAGCCTTTACGTTTGTTAGCTATGATGCCTTCGAGCAGTATGCCGGCGAAGAGACTGGAAAACACTCGGCCGGATATGAAGCGATGAAGGAAGATTTATCGTGGAAGATGTTTAATGCGTTGGAGCGCCGCGTGCCGGGTATTAGCAAGCATGTGGTGTTCTGGAGCCTGGGCACACCGCTTACCAATGAGCATTATATCAATGCCACGGAAGGCAATTTGTATGGGATTGAGAAGAATCGCTCTCAAGTTGGCCCGCTGGGTTTTCCGATTCAGACCGCAGTTGATGGTTTGTATATGGTTGGTGCCAGCACTCTTAGTCACGGTGTCTCAGGGGCGACGGCGACAGGTTTGACTGCGGCAAGGAAGATTTTGGGTTGCGGAACGGCCGATATTTTGAATCAGAATGGTCCCGCGCTGCGAATCTATCCTGCGGAAGATATTTCGCAGTGGCCGGAAGAATTGCAGAAGCGTATCGAGCGCGGACGTAAAGCTATAGAGAATTAGATTTGGGAAATTGAGCATGGGAGAATAACTTGTGTGATTCGGGACAAAATTGCATTTTGTCCTACTGTTTGGAGTGGTACTGATGGCTGACGAAAGATTTGACGTGGTGGTGATTGGTGCAGGGCTTGGTGGATTAAGTGCGGCGGGCTCTTTAGCCAAAGCGGGCAAACGGGTTTTGGTTTTAGAACACCATACCGTTCCTGGCGGCTATGCCCACGAGTTCAGACGGGGTAAATTTCGCTTTGAAGTGGCGCTGCATGCTTTGGATGGCGTTGGGCCAGGGGGTTTTGTTTATCCCGCTTTGCGTGAGTTGGAAGTGCTGGAGCAGTTGTCTTTTGAAAGGCTTGATCCTTTTTATACGGTGCGCTTCCCTGGCCGAGAGGTCACCGCTTACGCGGACCCACTGCAATATGAAGAAGAATTGATTCGCCATTTTCCGCAAGAGGCCGGCGGCCTGCGCAAGCTGATTGACACGATGATCCAAACATATTATGAAGTGCGCCGCTTTGGTATGGACAGCGCATTGGGTATTCGGCCGTCAATGGCTAAGATGCCGGCACGCTACCCATTGATGCTGCAGGCGATGGGTATGAGCTGGGCGGAATTCATGGAACGCCACATTCAGGACAGTGAACTGCAGGCGGTGTTCTCCACATTGTGGGGGTACTATGGTTTGCCGCCCAGCACGCTTAATGCGGCAGCTTTCATATTCCCTTGGGTGAGCTACCATCTATTTGGTGCCTATTATCCGCAGGGGGGCAGCATGGCCCTCAGCCGCACGTTGGAAAAGACGGTCCTGAAATATGGCGGTGAAGTGCGCTACCGGCAGACGGTTACAGAAATCGAGATGCAAGATGGTATGGCTACGGCCGTGCTGACTGAAAAAGGGCTGCGTGTGGAGGCCGATTTGATCATCAGTAATGCCAATGCCCCGGACTCAATGCTCAAATTTGTGGGCAAGGAGCATCTGCCTGAATCATACAGCCAGCGAGTGGAAGAAGCATTGGCAAAACCGGCCGCATCGAATCTGGTCTTATACCTGGGCCTCGACCGCGATCTGATTGCTGAAGGTTGGACACAGCACGAGCTGTTTTTGGCCGACACCTACGACCTGGAAAAAGATTACCTGCATGTTATGGATGGTAACTTTGAGAAAGCGTCGATGGTCATCACACATTACAACCAGGCAGACCCTGAATGTACACCTCCTGGTGGCAGCATCTTAATGGTCATGACCCTCGCGCCATGGGATTATGCCGACCAATGGGGAACAGCGGGTGATCCGGCTGCTTTGGACAAGAACAGCCCGACCTATTATCACAAGAACCCACAGTATCAGGAATTGAAACAAGCGGCTGGAGAGGCGCTGCTGGAAAGGGTGGAAGCGGTCATTCCGGGTGTGCGTGACTCGATTAAGTATATGGAGATTGGTACACCGTTGACCAACTACCGTTACAGCCTTAATCCGGGTGGGAGTATATATGGCTCGGAGCAGACTGTTGAGAACATGTACCTGGGCCGGCTTGGTGAAAAAACACCGATACCCAATCTTATTTTGACCGGTGCGTGGGTGATTGGTGGGGGAATGAGTGCGGCGATTATTTCTGGCCAGAGTGCAGCAAAGCGCGCTAAAGCTTATTTGGATGATGACCAGGCTGCATCCCTACCGAGTGCGTATGCTGTTGATGAGGATCAAACGCTTGTTGGTCGACGAGAAGCAAAATCCGGTAGCCTTGCCAGATGCAAATGCATTAGAGAATATATCATTGAAGGCTGTTGGTTCTAAGCGCTTGATTGATCTGTATTCATTAGGGATCCCTGCTGTATTGGTCTTTCATGGACAGGAAACAGCAAGGGCCAGCATTGAGGTCAACAATACCCTTCGGAAGAAAATCCCTGAAGCATCGAAGCTGATATTGGCCAGCGTGGTCGATTTGCAGTTAGTTCCACGCTTGTTCCGGAAAATTGCCGATACTGCGCTGAACAAGGCTTACCAGAAAGCGTGGAAGATATGTTGCCGGATGATTTGGAAGCTGGGGAATATGTGCTGATTTTGCCTGATTGGGATGGCCGTGCGGTTAAGGCTGTTGGTCTGCAGGGTGTTGATGAACAGGCTGGGGTTGTGTTATTAGATAGAAACGGCCGTGTGATTGATATCTACCAGGGAGACGAGGCTGCTGAAGCGGCTCTGCAAATGGTCTCCAGTCACCTTCAATTAACCTAAGTAGGTCTGTCACTAATTCGTACAGCGCTGATTTTTGAGAAATTCAATGGCTCTGTAGGTACCATTAAGTTTATAGTTTACGCTTAAGGGGATGAAGCTCGGAGAAATCGACATCGAGTAGATTGGGCTGATCGAAGTGGATTTCGGTTACCTGACCAGCGGCATCAAGCGTGAAAGTGAGCAAGCCATTTGGGATAACGGGATCAATCCAGTCCAGATGGAAGGTGTCATAATGCCAATGGGTTAGGCGCGTGGTAAATGAAGGCGTTTGGGGGAAATAGAGTGTGAGCCGGCCCTGCTCAAGTTTGATTTCAATATCGCCAACAAGCTGTGAATGATAGCGACCGGCATAGCGCTCGAGCGGCAATGACAGCGTGGTACCGCTAACACGAACCCTTTCTGATTCCTTTTCTTGCTTTTCTTTCACTTGTCTGAAAATACCCAATACATCATTATACCAACTGCTTTCACCATCGCTCCAATAGTGGTCTAGTATGAGCTGGGTCATGATCGCCGGCGCGGGTCCCTCATTGTTGGCGAAAACAATAATGCCCAGATCCTCATCGGGAATCAGGGTTAACAGTGAGCGCAAGCCATCAATACCGCCGCTGTGAGAGACCTTCTTCTGTGAGCGGCCGGGAATGTCCTGGATGACCCAGCCAAGGGCATATGCGTTATGAAAGCGCGGCATAAGGGGCGTAGCGGCAGTTGGCGATTGGGGGTCGATGGGGATTATTGTATGTGGTGTCCAGAGATCCCGGGCGATTTGCGGACTGTAGAGTTGTTGGCCAGCGAAACGGCCATTGTTTAACAGCAGCCGGGCGTATGCGGAGAGATCGACGGCCGTGGTGTTGATTGATGCTGCTGGTCCCACGTTATCATAATCGCGCAGGGCGACGGTTCGAAGCTGCCCGCCAACTTCGACATGCGGTTGGGCGATGTTTCCAATCATATCTTCGCTGTGGATGCTGGTATTGCTGTTATTCATTCCCAATGGTGTGAAGATGCGCTCTCGCACAAAATCATCCCAACTGCGGCCGGTTAATACGGGAATGATTTGGCCGGCAGCAAGGTAGGTGATATTTTGATAGGCATAGCAGCTGCGGAAACTGGAAACCGGTTTGAGATAGCGCATGCCCTCAATCACTTGATCGCGCGAGAGATTGCTGCCATACCACAATGTGCCCCCGGCAATTTCGGGCAGGCCACTGCGATGAACCAGCAAATCACGCACGGTGAATTCCCGAGAGGCGAAGAGATCACGCATTTGGAATGTTGGGATATGCTGCCTAACAGGATCGGACCAGATGAGTTTGCCTTGGTCTACTAGCATGCCCAAAGCCATGGCGGTAAATGACTTGGAAATGGAGGCAATGCCGAAACGGGTGTTGGCGTTTACTATTAGCTTGCTCCCCATCTCACGGACGCCGTATCCCTTGGCCAGCAAGAGTTCATCATCTTTAACAATGGCAAAGGCCAAGCCAGGGACATTGTAATCCCTTAGGATTGTTTCTGCATGGCGATCGATTGCTTCGGAGATAGTTTGAAGGTTCTTCACTTGGTGCTTCCTATTCCTGTTTGTTCACGAGAATTGGTTGATGACTGTGATGCCGTTACTCTGAAACTCATCCATTCGCGCGAGTTCAATGGCGGCTTCCGTTAATGTTACTGTTTTGCCAATTAATTTTTTGGGTTGTAATTTTCCAGCTTCGATCATAGCTAAAAGACGGCCGTATTCATAAGCCTGCATGCCATGACTACCCAAAATTTCCAGCTCGCTGGCGATCACTTTCTCCATTGGTATTCGTGGATGTTGGTGATCACCAGTCATCAAGCCGACTTGAATATGTTTGCCGCGCTTGCGTAGATTGGCGATGGAGTTGAAGCATGTGATCTGGCTGCCCAGCGCATCCATTGATACATGTACGCCGCCATCTGATAGACCTTTTACAGCATCGACGATGTCGTGAACCTCAGCGGCATTGATGACGGCCGCTGCGCCGACTGAACGGGCAAATTTAAGTTTATCGTCAGTTATGTCTATGGCGATCACATTTGCCCCAAGTGCGGCGGCGATCATAACGGCCGAAAGACCAACACCACCACAGCCATGGACAGCGACCCATTGTCCAGCTGAAACCTGGCCTTGTACAACGAGGCCCCGAAAGGAGGTCACAAACCTGCAGCCAAGACTGGCGGCAGTGACAAAATCCATGCTCTCAGGCAGTCGCACCAGGTTGGTATCCGCATAATCAAGGGCCACAAACTCGGCGAAGGAGCCCCAATGAGTAAAACCGGGCTGAAACTGAAAATCACAAACCTGGTGATTTCCGGAAGCGCATTGGGGGCAGACGCCGCAGCCGCAAACAAAAGGGGTCGTGACCCGGTCGCCTTCTGACCAATTCTTGACATTCTCGCCTACGGCGACAATTGTGCCGGCCAATTCATGGCCTGGCACATGGGGCAGGATCACATCCGGATCATGGCCCATCCAACCATGCCAGTCACTGCGACAAATGCCGCTTGCTTCAACCCGAATCACAGCCCCCGTTTTTTGTGGGCTAGGATCGGGGAGATTTGATATTTGAATCGGGTCTGCAAATTTTTCGTAATAAAGCGCTTTCATAAATATGGACCTCCTATTTTCTGCTCGACGTAGAATTGGTTGGTGTGGCAGCAGCGATATTATACCAACTCCCCTGTAAATCGGACGAAGTGCCCCTTCGGTATTGGTAATCCGAAGAAATTTGCAATTAAGACCTTAATTGTTGTATAGTATGCTCTAAATTAAGGCTTAGACGTACTCTTGGCCGTATGGTGATCCTTGTGTCATGAACCGGCGAACAGCCATGGTAAGTTCCACGAAATTGTTATAAATCACAACCAGTTCAGCGGCGAGAACCTAATAGATGATGAAACAGATTCGACGTATTGAAACGTATATTGAAAATTTGGCAGTTACTCAGGATGATAGAGACGAAGTTCGGGCTCAAAAAGTGCTTGTTGTTACCTTCGCATTGCTGATAATTCCAGCAGGATTGTTGTGGGGTTTTACATATGTCGCCGTGGGTGAGGTCGTGGCGGGGCTAATACCGATAACGTACAGCATTCTAACTCTGATCAATATTGCCTACTTGCGCTATCGAGGCGGTTTTAATACGTTCCGTTTCATTCAGGTTCTTTTTTATATGCTGGCACCTTTCTTCTTGATGCTTTCCTTGGGGGGCTATGTCAACGGCAGCGCCGTTATTTTATGGTCCATTATTGGTCCAATACAGGCTTTATTTGTATCAGGCCGGCAATCCGGTTTTCGTTGGTTTGTGGTGTATATTGTCACGTTAATATTGGCAGCACTGCTGCAGCCTTACTTGAGATCGACGAACAACCTATCTCCACAATTTATTATCGTATTCTTTGTCATGAATTTGGGTGCCGTATCGGCAATAATGTTTGTGGTTTTACAGTATTTCCTGGCCCAAAAGGATGCTTCCGCCGCGGAGACCAAACGGTTGTTTGTTGAAGCGGAGGAGGCACGTGATATTGCTGAAGCAGCGACACAGGCAAAGAGCGCCTTCTTAGCCAATATGAGTCATGAGATTCGGACACCTCTAAATGCTGTCATTGGAATGACAAGCTTGCTAAGAGATACCCGCTTGGACCTGGAACAGCAGGAATATACCGAGACTATTCGCAAGAGCAGCGATTCTTTGCTCTTTATAATTTCTGATATTTTAGATTTTTCCAAGATTGAAGCAGGCAAGTTGGAGCTTGAGGAAGAGCCATTTGATCTGCGAGCGTGTATTGAAGGCGCGCTGGACTTGCTGGCACCTAAGGTAAGTGAAAAAGACCTTGAATTAGCCTATATAATGGATCGCAGCGTGCCGGAGATGGTTGCCAGTGATATCACGCGCCTGCGGCAAATATTGGTCAACCTACTTACCAATGCAGTTAAATTCACCGACAAAGGTGAGGTTGTTCTCTCAGTTAAAGAAATTCAGACTGGATCTGTTGAGACAGGGACAGATGAATCATTCTATCTTCAATTCTCCGTACGAGATACAGGTCTTGGCATTCCGCCCGATCGCTGCGACCGGTTGTTTCAGTCTTTTAGTCAGGTCGATACCTCAACCACTCGCCGTTACGGTGGTACAGGGTTGGGTCTGGTGATTAGTAAACGATTGAGTGAGCTGTTGGGCGGCTCGATGTGGGTGGAAAGCTCGGGGATCCCTGGAGAAGGTTCAACCTTCTCCTTTACGATTCAGGCCAAGCGCCTGGCCGACCAGCAACGGCCATTTTTTGATGATGACCCACCGGAACTTCTTGGCAAGCGTTTGCTTATCGTGGACGATAACGATACGAATCGCAAGATCCTAACGACTTTGGCGGAAGCGTGGGGCATGCCATATGAGGAAACGGCCGTTCCGGGCGAAGCGTTGGCCTTGGTCAAGCGGGGAGCCGGTTTTGACATTGCCATTCTGGATATGCATATGACGGATATGGACGGCATTGCCCTGGCGAAGCGTCTGCGCAAAGAACCATTAGGGCATGAATTACCACTTGTGATGCTAACCTCCCTTGGCAATCGTGCGCCTGAACAAGAACGCGATCTTTTTGCGGCTTACTTAACGAAGCCGATAAAACCCTCGCTGCTATGCGATGCCTTAGTAAATGTTCTGGCAGGTGGGGCAAAGCGGAAGGTTATCGAGCATCAAGCCGCGACCGGATCCGAATTTGATTCAGAGATGGGCCGCAGATTACCGCTCCAGATTTTACTAGCAGAAGACAATGCCACTAACCAAAAAGTTGCTTTGCGTTTGCTGGCCCGCCTGGGTTATAACGCTGAAGTGGCTGGTAATGGTCTGGAGGCAGTGGAAGCGCTGCAGGAGCGGCGATATGATGTGGTATTGATGGATGTACAGATGCCGGAAATGGGTGGCGTTGAGGCGACACAGCATATTAATGAGCGCTGGGATCAAGAGGAGCGTCCTTATATCGTGGCTATGACAGCCAACGCATTGAAAGGGGACCGTGAGTCTTTCCTGACGGCAGGGATGGACGATTATGTTAGCAAGCCGATCAGGGTTAAGTCCTTGATCGAAGCGCTTGAACGTGCCGCAGCGTACCGTGGCATCGGGCAGATGGTGGAGGGAGTAGAGAATGCAGATGATGTCCAAGAGCCCGAGGAAGAAATGGCCACTGAGTTAATAATCGATTTGGACAATATGCGCCAACTGGCAGGTGGCGACGATGCTTTTCTGGTCGAGTTGATTCAAACTTTTTTGGAGGAGGCGCCGCAGCTGATGGATAGAATGAAGACAGCCGTCGCTGAAAATGATGCCGCCGGCTTGCGCCTTGCGGCACACAGTCTAAAGAGCAATGCTGCAGATTTTGGCGCAATGCCCCTGACCGATCAGTGCCAGAAATTGGAAAACATGGGCAAGGCTGAACAATTTGCAGGCGCTACTGAGCTTCTTGCTGAGGCTGATAGTGAATTTTCGCAGGTGCAAAACGCTCTAAATGCCGCGTTGGAAGAAGAAATCAGATCGGGTTAAGGAAATATATGGAAAACGAAGCAGGTCATGTGTTGGTCGTAGACGATAATCGAATGAATCGTTTGAAGCTTTCGCACAGCGTCAAACTGCAAGGGCATACGGTAGAAACGGCCGAAAATGGGGTGCAGGCGCTAGAAATGATGCGGGAACGGCAGTTTGACGTACTGCTCTTAGACATTCTGATGCCGGAAATGGATGGCTTTGAAGTTCTGGCAGAGATGAAAGCGGATGCTGACTTGAAGAATATCCCAGTCATCGTCATTTCTGCTTCTGACGAGTTGGAAAGTGCTGTGCGGTCCATCGAAATGGGGGCTGAAGATTATATTGCCAAACCGTTCAACCCTGTTTTCTTAAGGGCGCGTTTGGAAGCGAGCTTACGACGCAAAAAACTGCGCGATTTAGAACAGGCTTATGTTCAGCAGGAAGTGACGCTGCGTCAAAGCGAAAAGTTAGCCACGTTAGGCAAATTAAGTGCGGGTATGGCTCATGAACTGAATAATCCTGCCGCCTCAGCCCAGCGCAGCGCCGCCCAACTGGGAGATGCATTTGCAGCCCTGCAGGCCAGTCAAGTGCAGATAGTTAGCTCTGGTTTTAATAATGAGCAGTTGGAACGCGTATTGGCTCTGGGCCAAATTGCAAAAGAACGTGCCGAAAACCCCGTCGAAATCCATGCTCTGGAGCGAAGTGATCGTGAAGCAGAGATGGAGGATTGGCTGGAATCGTTGGGCGTGCTCGATAGCTGGGATTATGCGCCTACACTCGTAAATTTGGATGGTGAAATAAGTGATCTGGCAGCGCTGACGAATGAACTTGAGCCCAAAGAGCGTTCATCTCTTATGAGCTGGCTGACGATTATGTTCAATATTTATGGTCTTATTTCCGAGATTGGATTGGGCGCTGGACGCATATCGGAGATCGTCAAAGCGCTTAAATCCTATACCTATATGGACCAGGCACCGATCCAAGATGTTGATATCAGCGAAGGTCTAGAAAGCACTTTGGTAATCTTGCGTTCAAAACTGAAAGAGGGTGTTATCATTCACCGTGATTACGATGATAATTTGCCCCATATTGAAGCATATGGCAGTGAGTTGAATCAGGTGTGGACTAACATTATTGACAATGCCATCGCGGCTATGGATGGTCATGGCAATTTATTTTTGCGAACTAGATACGAGGATCCGTGGGTAGTTGTCGAGATTGAGGACAGCGGATCAGGCATTCCAGAGGATGTGCAGCCTAGAATATTTGATCCATTCTATACTACGAAAGCGCCGGGCGAAGGGACAGGTATGGGTCTAAATATCAGCCATAATATTATTGTGCAAAAGCATGGCGGCCGGTTTACTGTGGAATCACAGCCGGGAAGAACCTGCTTTTCGATTATGTTACCCATTAGACATCAAGAAACAAGCCAAATTCAGAACTACTCATGACAACTGAAAATATATTAGTTCTGGCCATATTGGCTGGGGCGCTCGTTTTGTTTATCAGTGAGAAATTGCGACCCGACGTGGTGGCTCTGTTGGTCCTGGTTGTGCTGGCTCTGACGGGGATTCTGACTGTGGAGCAAGCCTTGTCCGGTTTTGCCAGCCCGGCCGTTGTCACCGTCTGGTCTGTTTTCATCATTAGCGGCGCGCTGTACCGCACCGGTGTCGCTGATGCATTGGCCCGCGCTGTTCTCGCGCTGGCCGGAAGTGATCCGCTGCGCTTGACGGTATTAGTGATGATTACTGTAGGCATATTGTCAGCCTTTATGAACAATATTGGCGCCGTGGCGATCATGCTGCCTGCCGTTATGAGCGTTGCAAAACAGGCTAAGATCACTCCTTCAAAACTATTGATTCCTTTGGCTTTCGCATCCCTATTGGGTGGCAATATGACCCTGGTAGGCACGCCGCCCAATATCCTGGCCGCCGGAATTCTGGGTGCATATCCAGGACTTGAGCCTTTTAGTTTTTTTGATTTCTTGCCCATGGGCATTATCGTCTTAACAGTGGGCATTGTTTACATGGCCTTAGTTGGCCGGCATCTTTTGCCGGTTCGTGCCTCGGCCAGTGCACCGGAACAAACGCGCCGTCTTCGCCCGTATCTAAGCGAAGTCAGGGTCAGTGCTAATTCATCCCTGATTGGAAAAAGCTTGCACGAGTCCGATCTTGGGAAGCGTTATGCGTTAAATGTCATTCACATCAGACGTGGGAATCAAGCGCCATTTTTCCCAGCCGCCGATCAACCGCTGCAGCGTGGTGATCTTATGCTTATTGAAGGCCAGCGGGACGATCTGCTGCATGCGGGTTCAGCGCTGGAGCTGAGGATGCTTTCCCCCTCTAAAGGGCAGGCTGTAGAGATGGAATTAACACCTGGATCGGCTGCATTAGCTGAGGTAACGCTGACACCGCGGTCGGATCTGGTAGGTAAGAGCCTGCGCGATGTCAGCTTTAGATCGCGCTATGAACTGTCGGTTCTGGCCATACGCCATCACGGCCGTTCTATCGTTACTAATTTACATGATGTGCCTCTTGAATTTGGTGATTCGCTGCTTATCCAAGGTGATGAAAATCATATTGATCTGCTGCACAGTGATGATGATTTCTTGGTATTGGACACGCCCCCTATTGAAACCCGTCGTTTGAAAAAAGCGCCGCTGGCACTGATCATTTTGGTTTCTGTTTTGCTGGTGATTGCTGTGGGTTGGGTAGATCCGGCGATTGCCATGTTGTCAGGAGCGCTGCTGCTGGTTATTACCGGTGTCCTTACGATGCCGGAGGCTTACCAATCGATAGATTGGAAATCAGTTTTTTTGATTGCCGGTATTTTGCCTTTGGGATTGGCGATGGAGATAACTGGTACAGCACAGCTAATCGCTGATGCAATTGTAGACCTTACGGGCAGCTATGGCGCGTATGGCGTGCTGATTGGCTTTTTTGTGATGACCTCGTTGTTAACGGCCGTTATCTCCAACGCAGCGGCGACAGTGCTCGTGGTGCCCATCGCCATAGGAAGCGCCCTCAGTTTACAGGCCAGCCCTTATGCCTTTGTCATGGCTGTAGTCATCGCTGCTTCAACTTCTTTTCTGCTGCCAATCGGTCATCAGGCCAATATTATTGTCTTTGGGCCGGGAGGCTATCGCTTTTTTGACTATACCAAGGTGGGTATCTGGTTAAATCTGCTGCTTCTCTTGGTGGTGGCCTTTATCTTGCCCATATTTTGGCCGCTTTATCCGTGATCGAGTGGCCAAGTGTCAGGCATTTTTTGAACAGTTACTTAATAATTCGGATACTGCGATTAGTGCGCATCCTCAGATGCGCACGGGTCCAGGACCGGCATCTGAGAATACCTCACTTATCAGTATCCGTGTTAATTTCAAAGAGCCTGGACCCTTTATTACTTAAGGGCTTGGTCTAGATCGGCAATGATGTCTTGGACATCTTCAAGGCCGACGGAAAATCGAACAAGGCCTGGCTGAACACCGCTGGCAGCTATCTCTGTTTCTGAACGCACGGCCGATATAGTGCTGGCAGGGTGGGTCATTAATGAATGGAGTCCACCTAGACTGACGGCTAATTTGATCATCTTGATGCGCTGCAGCAAAGCATAGCCCGCCTCAGCGCCGCCACGTAAATCGAAACATACCATGCCGCCATATCCAGGCGCCATCTGTCGTTTTGCTAATTCATGCTGGGGGTGGCTGGGCAAGCCGGGATAATACACTTCACGTACGGCAGGGTGTTCTTCTAAATATTGGGCCACAGCCAATGCGTTGATGTTATTCTGGGCCATGCGTAGGTTGAAGGTCTTCATACCTCGCTCAAGAAGCCAAGCCTCTTGGGGATGCAAAAGTGCCCCGAGCAAGACATGTTCGCGCCAAATCTGCTGAATCAAATCTTTATTGGCGATGACGGTTCCGGCAATGACATCAGAGTGTCCGGCAAGGTATTTTGTAGCGCTGTGGATGACGATGTCAATGCCCAAGGCCAGTGGCTTTTGGTTGAAGGGTGTAGCAAAGGTGTTATCAGCTATGGTCAATATGCCGCGCGATCCTGCTAAATCAGCAACGGCCGAAAGATCGGTCAGTTTCATTATGGGGTTGGTGGGTGATTCAACATAGATGATGCGTGTATTTGGTTTTATCGCTGCGGCAAAGGCATCCAAGTCGCTTTGTTCGACTAAGGTATGTTCTATGCCTAACCGGGGCAGTTTGCGTGTGATTAGATTGGTGGTGGTTGGATATAGACTTTGTTGGGCCACGATATGATCGCCGGAATTGAGAAAAGTAAGTAGGACCAGGGATATGGCGGCCATACCTGAGGCGGTAGCGACGGCCGCTTCACCCCCTTCTAGGGCGGTTATGGTGGCTTCGACCTGGGCTGTGTTGGGACTGGCAAAACGGCCGTAAAACTGCGGCGGATTATCGGCTGTCATCATAGCCGCAATGGCGTGCGGATCGTCGAATTCGTAGGTTGAGGTTTGGTAGATGGGTGAGGAAACGGCCGTGGTTGGATTTTCCTTATCGGCTGCGTGAATGAGTCTTGTTTGTGCTTTCCAATTCTTATTGATCATTTGGATCTCCGGAGATTGGGGACGCGGACGAGAACGGAAGTACGCTGAAAGAAAAATTATATCTATCCGTGTCCTTATTACTCAACTGTAGATGTATTCTAAACCAAGGGTAGTGTAGAGGATAATTATTGGTAGGCCAGGCTTTGGCGGACAGAGATGCGTGTGGCGCGGCGGGCGGGGAGCCAACTGGCCAGGGCGGCGAGGATGGTTATGGCCAGGAGCCAGATTATGGCACCGCGGGGTGTGTAATGAAATACGATTTCTGAACCAAGAGCGGATGACAATGCTGTAGTCATCAGGCGACCGGCGGGTACGCTAAGTGGGAAGGCGATCAGCCAGCTTAACCAGCCCAGAATCAATCCCTCACCGATAAACAGGCGCGCGATATCCCAGGAGGAAGCGCCAATAGCACGCATCACACCGATTTCGCGCTGGCGTTCAATGACGCTCAATGAAAGTACACCGCTGAGGGATATACTGCCGACAATGCCAATAACAACAGCCATGGTCGCCAATAGGAAAATGATGGATTCGAATTGGGCATTGATACCTGCTATGACCTCCGAAGAGGTGTCTTGCCCATTCAGTACACCCCCTGGAGCGACATCGATGCCCTGATCCTCATAGATCTTGCGTAGGGCGGTGGCGGTGGCTTGTTCACCAGCAGCATCGTCTTGATATAATTGGATCCATATGGAATTGGTTCGCCCGGTTAGATTTTGTTCGCGCAGCAGAGCGGAGCGGGGGACATGGGCGGTATTTGCTAAAAGCGGGTCAAAAACGAGCCCAACGACCTGCCAGTCTGAATCTCCGGTGACCCCCTGGTCGAAGGTGACCCAATCGCCTATACCGACGCCCAAATCTTGTGCTAATTCCTGATTTAAAACGGCCGCTTTTAAGTCATCAGGCAGGAGCCAGCGCCCTTGCCGTAGTTGATAGCCATAAAGCGTTGTGTCGGATGGCACACCGAAGATCGTAACGTTGGGATCATCGTCGGATTCCTCGACCAATTGACTATGTCCTGTACCACCGCCGAATGCCCACATTTCAGCACGCACAACCCCAGGATAAGATTCAGCGATGCCTTCCATCTGGTGGATGCGTTCAGGATCCTCAAAGATCATGTTTATATTTGAATTTAGTATGGAGAAGAGCAAATCATTAAACGTATAGCGGCTGGAATCCCCAACACTCATGACCATCATAAAAATTAGCCCACTTAAAACCAGTGTTATCTGCGTTAGGATAACGCGCCCTTTATGCCTGAATGTATTGCTGACTGTCAACAAGAGCAGCCGCGAAACCCGTTTCAAACGGCTGATTAAGCGGTCAAGCAAAGATGGTTTAATGTTGAGGCCATAGGTGCTAACCGCTTCACGAACTGTGATGCGCGCCCCTTTTGTAATAGGTACAAGTGCGACCAAGAGCGGGGCAAATATGGCGATGATTACTTGGGCTATAATGGCTGTCCAGGAAAATGCAAAAGCACCGGCATCGGCGTTAAAACTGTTGAGGAGGTATACGTTTAGGAACCAGCCACCCAGCATTCCCAAAGGTACGGCGAAGAGCAGGGCCAGGATACCAAAAGCCAGAACGTAAAGCAGATAAGCAGATAGAATCTGAAACGAGTTGGCGCCGATAGCCTTCATGACACCAATTTGGTCTGTCTGCTGGGAAATAATGGCATTGATGGTGTTATAGACGAGGAAGAGACCGAGCAGCAAGGCCAGGACAGCCATCACCGTCAAGACAAAGAAGATACCATCGACGGCATCCTGAAAAAAATGTTTATTGGGATCGACAACCCTACCGCCTGTAGGGGGCATAAATCCATACGAGTCGACATCTTGTTTTTCCAGTTTATCCCTGATTTGATTAGCCAGGATGGTAGCCTCAACCTGATCATATTCGGCAGCCGAGGCCAGTATGCGGTTAAGATTGCGTGTGTTGAACAATTCTTCAAATGTATCACGCGAAACGTACAACTGGGCGCTGCCGCCAAAACTGGGCGGCTGGACAAGGGGATCGGTTATTGAGCCGGTTACCGTGTATACGCGTTCGCGGTTGTCAGCGTTTATTGTAATTGTATCGCCGATGGTCAAGCCGAAGACGATATCGGCACCCTGTCCAACGGCGATAGTATCATCCGCCGGCCAAGCACCATCTACTAGATCCGCCCTGGAATATTTTTGGTCAAGGTAATCTACACGTGTGTTGATGCTCGCAGACTGCCATTCATCCTGCGGGGTTTCACGCCATTCAACCGTGCCCATGGCTGAACCTTCAATGCCGACAAGTCCCTCAATCTTTTCCAGGGTTCGGATCGTATCCTCATCAACACCTGGTGCGGTAATCATGCCGATCATCGGGGGCGCGGAATTGAGCCAAATCTGTTCCATACCCTGGATGGTTAAATTGCGTGTAGTGATTATCATGCCTATGGCGAAGGCGCCCATGCCGATGATTAAGACAACCTGCAAGGTGCGGGCTTTGTTGGTCCAGAGATCGCGCCAGATTTTGTGTCGCATTACGCCCATGGTTTATCTCAAAGTTAGCTCAAGAAATCGGATTTCCGGTTAGGTCTATTTCGTGTTATTAGAAGCAGATAAAATATGCAAAATCCCGGGAAATTCGATTTCTGGGATTTCTAAAAACCAGTCCAATCAGCGCCGCCTGCAAATTCATCGCGGGTGATGTTGCCATCAATTATTTCTATGGTTCGTGGAACTTGACGTGCCAGGTCTTTGTCATGGGTGACCATGATCAATGTTTTGCCCTGGGCTACAAGATCATTGAAAAGGCGAAAGACCTCTTCGCTGGTGTGCGTGTCCAAGTTACCTGTTGGTTCATCAGCGACGACTAAGGGTGGATCATTGGCTAATGCGCGGGCGATGGCGGCGCGCTGCTGCTGTCCGCCAGAAACTTGCCCCGGCAGCTTGTTGGCCTGGTCGGCCAGGCTGACACTTTCCAGCAAGTGCATGGCGCGCCCTTCACGCTCCTTGGTTGAATACTTATGTGCGAAATCCATTGGCAGAATAACATTTTGCAAGAGGCTCAGGGCAGGCAGCATTTGAAAAAATTGGAAAATGATGCCTACATGTTCGCCACGCCAGGTGGCAAGTTGATTTTCACTCATTTTGTGGACTTCACGGCCGGTAACGATAACCTCTCCAGAAGTGGGATGATCAATGCCGGTGATCATGTTGAGCAGGGTCGATTTGCCATTGCCAGAGGGGCCAACGATGGTTACAAATTCCCCTTTTTCAATATCAAAGGAGATGCCCTTAAGGATGGTCAACTCATCGTCGCCAACGGGGAAGCTTTTAACCACGTCGTTGATAGAAATGATATGACCGTTCTGCTGCACTATGTTGTTGTTTCCACTCATATTGCCCTTCCTGCGAGGGGTTGAGAAATTCTGCTCGTGCCAAATTATTTGTTTCTCTTTGTTCGTTCCGCTTAAGTCGCCGGCGCCCCCGTCGTGATAGTAAGCAGATCGTACTACATTGTTCTACGTCGAAAATCAGATTTTGTTGCGCGGAATTAGTTATTTGCCGCCCATATCAGACCCTGAGTGGGGCGATATTGATCAACATCATACCAGGCGGCAACATCAACTGTTTTTTGCCCATTTGCGGCAACTTGGAGATCGATGTCTGTCCACATGTTTTGCTGTTGGAAGGCGGCTAAACGGCCGAATCGCCCTTCATCAAGTAGATTGGCGGCGGTCATCGCGAAGTTGGCCGCACCGAGTAAATCTTGCCCATCAGGAGCGCCGGTGCGCATAAGATAGGTGAGCTGTTGGAAGAAAACCTCCTGGCCGGTTAAATTTTGTAACAGCTCTGAGACGATAAGGCCGCTGCTTTGGGGTCTACTGGTTGGAAATACGGCCGATTCCGTACCATTGATTATCGCAGCAAAACTGTGCGGCGAAAGATGATCTTCTGCTTCTGCTAATTTCTGTTCGGCAATTGTCGAGCCATTGGTAACAGTCACAATCGCATAGTTACTGGGGGTCATCTGTTTGTCCTGCTGGACCAAATATGCAAGCCGCAGCGGGTCATATGGCACTTCAGGAATGAGCGCGCGGTCGACCCCGGCGAGATAAGCCATCAGCAACGCACTGTAGCCTGAACGGTCGCCAAAGGTTTCCAAAACAACGACTTGTTCCCTTGAGCCGGCCAAAGCACGCAGTTGGTGGACGAAATCAACACCACGGGCCAGACCTGTACTGAAGCCGAGTGTGTAATCGGTGCCGTTAATATTATTGTGGATCGTTTTGGGAATGGCGATGATTGGCACACCCTGTTGGCTCAAATGGGCAGCATAACGCAGCATATCGTCGTCGCCGAGAATAATCAATGCGCGGACGCCGAGGTGTGATACGGCCGAGATTAAATGGTCGGTAAAATCAAGTTCCTTTCCGCCCCCATCGTGAAGGAAAGAGGGCACAAATGCGGGTGGTGTTTGTCGCGGATCAAGCCGGGAGGAATGCAAGTATGATCCGGAGGTCTGGTCGATGGCGCGAATGCGATTCTTGGTCAATTCGATAAAATGTTGACTGAAGGTGGAGGGGTCATGGGGATTGTAGTTAAGTAAGCCTTCCCAACCTTTGCGCACGCCCAGCGG
Organism: uncultured Chloroflexia bacterium; assembly: GCA_963736615.1. Taxonomy (GTDB): domain Bacteria; phylum Chloroflexota; class Anaerolineae; order Promineifilales; family Promineifilaceae; genus JAACFF01. The sequence goes on from CAVTPP010000006.1 coordinate 541,802, forward strand.
TTCGAAACCAAGATCGATCACTTGATAAACCAGGCTCTTTAGACAAATATTCAGACCAGGGACATCACCCCCTCCCGTTAAAATGGCCACTCTTTTGCTCATTTCAATCTCCAGGTCTATGATTTATATACCTCTGTTTCCATTTTTAAATAGTAGATGATTCGGAGTTGAATTGCAATAGGATCCGGAGGCAGCGCGTGATATCATGAAGAGCTTGGGAATTTCCCCAAGGAAAAGGAACAAGAATCAGATGAATAAGATAAAAATCCTGGCAATCTCCGGCAGCCTACGTGAAGCCTCGATTATTCGACAGTTGTTACTAGGTTTGCAGCCGATTGCTCCTGAAGATGTTGAAATTACTGTTTTCAATTTGCACGATATCCCCGTTTATAATAAGGATGTTGAAGATGCTACCGGGTTTCCGCCAGCGGTACAAGAAATGCGTGATGCAATTGCCGCCTCTGATGGGCTCATCCTTGCCACACCGGAATACAATGGGGGTATGACTGGCGTTTTGAAAAACAGCATTGATTGGGCCTCACGAAAGGGATTAATGGCGAAGATACCTGCCGCGCCAATTACCGGATCCCCTGGGGCTTTAGGTGCTACAAAAGCGCAAGAAAATTTGCGGTCAGTGATGACCCATCTTGGCATGTTTACCATGTCGCGTCCAGCCATCGCCATCCCTAATATGCATGAGAAGATAAAAGATGGCGTCATCGTAGATGAGCAAACGCGCCAATTTGTTAGTTCATGGTTGGAGGCGTTCAGGGATTGGATTGTCCAACTTAATAAGTAAGCGTTGATTCACTTACGTAGCAGCGCTGCGCGACTGGCTTGCACTTGGGGCTGTTCAAGTAGATGAAATCCATTACTCTTGGCAATGGAAATAGATTGCTCGAATGCTCGTTTGGAAACATGGATATAAGGTTCGGCTATTAGTAATTTCCCGCCAGACTTGTTAATAGATGAAAGATTTTTCAACTTATTGGTTAGTCAATTGGATTACGTGGCAATCTGCGGGCTGCCAACAGCCGGTAGTTGGTCAGAAACAAAACAAACAGCCCGCTGCCCCAATAGAGCAGCATCATCCCGATGTTGCTGCTGTCTGTGCCGGCCTGAACCCCATGAAATGTCACCAGGATGAACAGGAGGAATGTGAGGAAGTGCAGCTTGCGCCAACGCTTTTGGCCAATCTGTTTGCGAAAGTAAAAGCTGATCGAGGTTAATAACATTAGATAAAATCCAATGATGCCCAGTCCGGCCCAAAACGGCCGATAAGGACCAGTGAAGGGAAGAGTCAAATTAATCAGGTTGTAGGAATAGTACGAATCAAATAGAAGTGCCAGAGCATGCAAACCGGCGAGAGCAATCGCCAGCCAGGAGAGCGTATTGTGCATAGCTAATGATATAACGGCAGGAACTCCTTCTTTGACGATTTTTGTGCTGAGTAATAAGCCCCAGATTGTTGATCCGGTCATGAGCAAATAAGCTACAGTTCCAGATGAGCGGACGAAATACCAGGGGGTTTTGCTGCTGATACCAAGGAATTCGGCCGTTTGCTGCATCAACTCCGTTTCGGTAAGCAAAAGAGCCCCGAGGAGTAGAAGTATCAGGCCACCGCAAAGACCGATAATCAAGCTAGATACAAATACAAACATTTGCCGCCAAAGTGAAGTCGTTTTAGCGGAATTTGATGAATAGCTGGTCATGATAAGCTCCTAATGTTGGTGATTATCGAAGGTTCAACCAGGCCGGCGAAGTGGGCCATAGCCGGCGTGATTATTAGTTTCTGGCTTTGAGTGATGAGAGCAGCAGGTATCTCACGATCAACTAAAGTGTTTGTACCAGATTCGGCACCTAGTATTATGGCGGCTGTGGCCCAGGCCTCAGCCACTGCGGCTGATTTTGCCCAAATTGTGACAGTCAATAAATCTGTGGAAGCTGGTTGGCTTGTTTTGGGGTCTATCAAGTGATGCTGTGTACGGCCGTTATGCTGCCAGAAGCGGTGATCGATCCCTGATGTTGCTAGGCTGGCATTGGCCAGATATAAGTTGAATAAATCATCTCTTGGTTCACAAGCTCGTGATGAATTGACAGCGATGGGCCAACCTTCACTCCCTGATGGGGCAGCACCTGCGGTGATATCACCTCCGGCATCAACCAGGCAGGGACCCCACTCGCCAAGAAGCGCTACCGCCTTTTGCGCAGTATAGCCCTTGGCGATTCCGCCCAGATCGATCTGCAGCCCCCTCGGTTGGAATACAGATCGCTCAATGGGATTAAGAATAATGTCTTGCCAATTACCTGCCGTAGTTGGGTAAGCAGCAGGGGTCGGTGAGGGCACAGTTAATTGGAGCAGCTCGAATGATCGAATATATCCTGCTCCTTGCAATCCATTTAAGATGGTTGGATCAAAAAGACCTGCAGTCAGTTCTGCCATTGCCAAAGCCTGTGATAATGGCTCATAGAGCAATGGTGATACGACCGTCCTTTTACCAGAACAGCGGTTTAGCTGCGAGAGTTCACTTTGCGTTTGAAATCTGCTCAATACACGTTCATGGCTGTGAAACAAGCTCTCTGCCTCGTTAAAAGCAGCTTGAGCGATCACTGAATCGGCCGTCTCCAACCAGAAATTAATATCGGTGCCCATGGCGCGGAAGGAATGAACTTTCATCTGATCAGGAGGTCCTGGTTCTTGTGACTGGCTGAATTAATATTGGTTGGATATTGGGCGTTACGGCCTGGGGAACTGGCGCTAAATCAATCACAATGAAGTCACCATCGAGAGCCATCTTTTCCGGCGGCACCTGCTGGTTTACGGTTTTAGTAATTGTCTCCGGGTTTGGAACGGAAACGGCCGTTTTTCCAGACCCGTCAATGCCAGTAAGCAGGCGCGTCCCTAGCAGTGTTGCAGCAACGGCACCTACGGCAAGAAACCCTTTCAGAAGACCCATTCCTTGACCTGGTCGAGCTTTGCGCTTAGTCATTGTCTTCATGCTCCTCGCGCTCTTCATGGTCCTCGTGCTCTTCGTGGTCATCGTCTTCTTCATATTCCTCATGTTCGTACTCGTCATCATCATAATGGGTATCCGCACCCATTTGATTTACGGCCGTATTGGCGCTGCTTACTTGATCCTGCAATTCAATAATGGCCAGATTGGCCGCTTCGATTTGGGACTGATAGGCGGCTTCTCGTTCTTGCATTATCTGCACCGTATTTTCCAGATCGCTGCTGTAAGTTTGCCATGATTGCAAAGCCTCATCAGCGGTTGCGCCGGATTGTGGCTGTTGGATTTCGATTCGTGTTTGGCTATCTGCGGCACTGCTGCTTTCAGTTCCTGAATCGGCGTTGATGCTGCGCAAACCTAAGGCCAGAATCGTAATCAATACTAATCCAGTCAAACTCCCTGCTGCTAAGATACTTTTTGTTCTGCTCATTATTTCACCTCATGTAAAATTTCATTTAGCCTGACTATAGATGAATTTTTGTGTTCGTTCTTAAACCAATCCTAAATTATGTTAAATCCACCTTAAATCTGTAAAAGCGGCTTGCGCATGCATTTTGGCTATGTCACAATGTTCAGTGTAGCGAGGACTTTTATGGCGACGATTCTATTGGTAGATGACGACAAGATGATCACAGACCCTTTGCGGGACCGGCTGAAGGAGGCCGGGTTAACCGTGCTGGTGGCTCACGACGGCCGTTCCGGTCTGGAAATGGCGCTCAGTCAGGATCCGGACGCTGTCGTACTTGACGTCATGATGCCTGGCATGGACGGGTGGGAAGTATGCAAGATGCTGCGCGGTCAGAGCCCGGTGCCCATCTTGATGCTGACAGCTCGCGGTCACGAAATTGACCGCGTTTTAGGGCTTGAGTTGGGCGCGGATGATTATCTGACGAAGCCCTTTAGTACGCGTGAATTGATCGCCCGATTGCGCGCACTACTGCGGCGTGTTCAACTTGATCAAGAGCCAACGGCAGTGATTTCGGATTTATCAGCAGGTCCAGTAAAACTGCTTCTAAATACACGACAGGCCTTTGTAAACGGCCGTGAGGTGACACTGCGCTATAAGGAATTTGAACTACTCAGTTTGCTCGTCAGCCGCGCCGGCGAAGTTGTCAGCCGTGCAGAGTTGTTCGATCAGGTGTGGGGCACTGATTGGCTTGGTGATACCCGTACCTTGGATGTTCACATTCGCTGGCTGCGCGAAAAAATTGAAGACGTTGCCGGCCAGCCGCGTTACATTCAAACTGTGCGCAGTGTTGGCTATCTATTTCAAGGGATGTCATGAAAATAAGGAACAGCTTGCGAGCGCGAATCCTTTTTGCCATGATGGGTCTAGTTATCATCGGCTTTGCCGCCTTGACGGTTCTCGCCGGCCGGCAACTTTCATTGGGCACGATCAATGATTATAAGGATCGGATGATCGAACAATCGCAGTTGATTGCGCGCGGACTAAAAGAACCGGTCGAACATCTGTTTGAAGGCGAAGCCAGCCCTGGTGCTTTGGAAGAATCTTTGCAAGAGTTTGGCGCTCAGTTCAATATCGAAGTAACACTGCTGCAGGGGAACGGCCGTTATTGGTTGGGAGAACCTGTTTCTTCGACAATTGTCCCGCAAGATGCACCAGAGGTGTTGGCCGCCAAACTTGGTCGAACGATTGAAAATACAAGACCCGATGCCCATGGACAGCTAACTGTATATGCCGCGGCACCAATCTATGAAGATGACCATCTGTTGGCCATAGTACATCTGGCATCACCCCTAACCGGGGCTCAGTCCCTTGTCTGGCAGCGCTGGCTGAGTCTAATTGCTGGTTTTCTTATTTTTGCCGTTGTAGCTGTGGGCATCAGCCTCTGGCTGTCTCGTTCCTTGACCCGACCACTGGCTCAATTGCGTCACTCGGCGCTGCAGATCGCCCAAGGTGATTTTTCGCAACGATTACCTGAAAAGCGAAAAGACGAAATTGGCCAGCTTGCCGGCACCTTTAATTTCATGGCCGGACAAGTAGAAGCGATGATTGAAGAGCAGCGGACCTTCGCCGGCAATGCTTCGCACGAACTTAGAACGCCGCTTACCACTATCCGCTTGCGCAGCGAGGCACTTCGCGACGGTATTCTCGATGAACAGACTGCTCGCCAGTATATTATCGAGATTGATGATGAAGCAGCTCGTTTGGGTAATTTGGTTGATGATCTCATTCTTGTATCAAGACTGGATTCAGGCCGAATGGAAGTTGGGCAGGAAGAAATCGATCCGCTGCGCTTTGTGCGCCAATTGGCAAAGGAATTTGAGCCGCTGCTGAAGGAAAAACAGATTGACCTGGTGCTGCAATTGCCGGAACAACTGCCATCAGTTCACGTCAGTTTAAGCCATTTGCAAGTTGTTTTTCGCAACCTTCTTACAAACGCGATCAAATTTACCCCATCAGGTGGTCGGATTGATTGGGCAATTACCTCGAATAACGCCTATTTCCAAAGTGCCATTACAGACAGCGGGCAGGGCATTACGGCAGCCGATTTAGATCATTTGTTTGAGCGCTTTTATCGCGTTGATAAGGCGCACTCGCGAGAGGTACCTGGCGTGGGGTTGGGCTTATCATTAGTCAAGATGATTGTAGAATTCTATGGGGGCACAATCGAAATCAACAGTCCTGGCATTAATCTGGGAACCACTGTGATTGTACACTGGCCTTTCATCGCGAGCGGTTACCAACCGTATTAATGACCTTTATCACATCGGAAACGGCCGTTTGTCACTAGCAAATTGACGGGACTTCTGCTTTAATGAATTCATTGTCTCGTTATAAGGCTGAATTCAGAAAGGTAACCGTCTGTTGGATACAGTTCCCACACTTATTGGCCAAATAAGCTGGATTTACGGCTTCATTATATTGATAGTGGCGGCACTTATCTTTGTGGGTTATAGGCTGCGGGTGCGCAGTGTTGAACGACAAAGGACTGAATGGGCCAATCAAGTTGCGGATCAGACCAGGAAGTTGGCTGCTTTGCATTCCATAACGGCCGTGGTCAGCAATGAAATGGATCTGCCTGAAACATTAGCTGAAGCCCTGGCAAAGACTTTGGAGGTAATTGATGTTGAAGCCGGGGCCATTTTGGTTGCTGATAAAGAATCTGGGGTAGTAAATATAATCACCCATCAAGGATTAGATGCGTCTTGTATGGCAGTTATCAACAAATTGCCAATTGCAAACAGTTTTTTTGAAGGTGTAATCCAAGCTGGGGAGCTGCGGGTTGTTTCAAATTTAACAGTTGATAGGGCTTTTCGCCCCTTGTTTGACTGCGGTTTTAGACGGTTGGCAGTGGTACCACTTATATCAAGGGGTGAGGTGTCGGGCGCACTCTTGGTAACTACAAGTGAACAAAGAAGTTTCTCCAAACAAGAAATGAGTTTACTTGTTTCTGTGGGTGGTCAAATGGGTGTCGCGATTGAAAACAGCCATCTCTTTGACGGCGCGCAGCATCGTGCGGAGCAGTTTCGATTGATTGTAGCTGTTGGCCGGCGCTTCTCATCATTATTGGATGTAGAGCAGGTGATGACGCAAGTTGTGCGACTGATTCAGCAGACTTTTGGTCATTATCATGTGGCTATTGGCCTCATCGAGGGTGACGAGGTTGTTTATCGCATGGGGGCTGGGGCTCTGTGGGATAATCCTGATTTCGAATTTTGGCCGGCGCGGCTGCGCGTTGGTGAAGAAGGCATAACAGGCTGGGTAGCGGCCAACGGTAAGCCAATGATGGTTCCTGATGTTAGAGAAGAACCACGTTATGTTTTGATGCGTGGGAGCGGTTGTTTGTCGGAGTTCACGGTGCCCGTGATCAGCCAGGGCGAGGTGATAGGTGTTCTGGATGTGCAAAGTGACCGGCTCAATGATTTTGATGAGACGGATCTCGATGTGATTCAAGCCCTGGCCAACCAGGCAGGGGCGGCGATTCAAAACGCAAGGCTCTATGAGCAGGCACAGCAAGCGGCCGTTTTAGAAGAACGGGCACGCCTCGCGCGGGATTTGCATGACTCGGTGACACAATCCATTTATAGTTTGACCTTGTTGGCCGAAGCCGGATTGCGAATGATGCAAAACGGTGACATGAACCAGGTCAGAGAAAACCAAATGCGAATTGAGGATATCGCCCAGCAATCTTTACAAAATATGCGCTTATTGGTTTATGAACTGCGTCCGGCCGAATTAAAAGAGCTGGGCTTGATAAAGGCGCTTGAACGGCGGCTTGAAGTTGTAGAAAGGCGTGCTGGGATTGAAGCACGTCTTGTAGCCCCTGATGATTTACAGTTACCATTTGAAATGGAAGTGGCGCTTTACAGCCTGACACAAGAGGCTTTAAATAATGCCTTGAAGCATGCACGGGCAATGTCTGTTTTTGTGACCTTTAAAATTCAAGAGAGATTATTACTGCTTTCGATTCGGGATGATGGGCGTGGTTTTGAAGTTTTGGAAATTGGAGATAAGGGTGGCTACGGCTTGCAAAATATGAGAGAGCGTGTGGAAAGTATGGGTGGTGAGCTAACGATTGAATCGAGACCGGGCTCGGGAACGGTTGTCGCTGTACAGGTAGAGATAAATCAATATGGAGAAATCAATGAGTGAAAATATCAGCGTTCTTGTAGTGGATGATCATGCGGTTGTGCGTGAAGGTTTGCGGACGCTGATTAATACGGAAACGGGTATGGAGGTTGTTGGCGAAGCGGAAGACGGCCGTGCAGCCGTACGACAAGCCCTAGAATTACAGCCGGATGTGATCTTGTTGGATATGGTCATGCCCAATATGAACGGCTTGGAGGCCATCGCTGAAATCCGGCGCGAGAACCCCGATGCGCGAATTCTGGTTTTAACCAGCTTCGCCGGAGATGATGTGGTTTTTCCAGCTATTAAGGCCGGGGCATTGGGTTATTTATTAAAGAATTCTTCGCCACAACGGCTGCTGCATGCGATCCGTGAAGTTTACCAGGGTGAGCCGTCTATGTCGCCGGCCATTGCCAAGATGTTGATGATGGAGATGCAGCGGCCGTCAGAACTACCACCGACTGATGATCCGTTGACCGAACGTGAGGTGGAAGTTCTACGTTTATTGGCTAAAGGGCTGACAAACCAGGAAATCGCCGAAAGCCTGGTTATTGGGCAAGGGACAGTGCGCACTCATGTGAGCAATATCCTGGGCAAGCTGCATCTGGCCAACCGCACACAGGCTGCTCTCTATGCGCTGCGTGAGGGGCTGGCTTCGCTGGATGAAGGGGATAACCCAACCGAGAGATAAATTCAATGTAAAGACCTATACCAAAGGTATGGGTTACATCTCTGCTTTTTTGCATAAAGGACCGCCAGTAAGGCGGTCTTTTTTCATATAACTTGTTCTATGTTTTGGTTGATGCGGATCTGGAATAAGGCAATTAATATGTTAGATGTGGGAGCTACCCGGGTTTATAAATGTTTAACATTTGAAATGACGTTTGGCCAAACCATTGTTGGTGATGGAAGTAAAGTGGATGTAACTTGACCGTCGATCTTTCCTTACTTTGTTCACAAATTATTTGATGATTGGTTTCACCTGCATGGTGAAACAGGGGAGTAAAAAATCATGTCGAAAACGAGAAAATCGTTGATTATGTTAATTATTCTGCTGGTTGCAGTTGCTTTCAGCGTAGGTGTTGTTGCGGCCGAAGGCAAGACGGATCTCCTTGGGCTTGTCTTTATTGATGACAATATGAATGGCGTCTGGGATCCAGGTGAAGCCGGCTATGGTGGTGTATGGATGTACGATGACGTACGTGAGATGGACCGCTATGTAGGCACCACGATTACCATCGAAACGCCAAGCTATGAGGAATTTGTGTTCGAATCTGCCGGATATCGTGATCTTCGCGAGGACGAGAAAATTGAGTGCTCTTGCCAGGATACGATGGTTGATGACGAACCGAATCCGGATCCGCAACGGCCGTGCAGCGGCACCTGGGGCTGGCCGCGGGTGGAGAAGGATACGCACCTGCAAATCACTTTGACCGTTCCAGAAGGCTATGTTGCCACATCGGATACATCGCTGTTGTACTTGACTGGAGAAGACACCGGGTTTGTAGACTTTGGCATCGCGCCTGCTGGGAAATAAGTTCGGTATTGAAAAAGCAGAGGCTGTCCTCTGCTTTTTGTTAGAGAAGACCGCTTTCTAAGCGGTCTTTTTTCATATCTGGAAATCTGATTTGTAGTTGATGTGGGAAAGAGTACTCACCTTTATTATTGGAGTAGTTGGTTAAAATAAAAATGTAACGCGATTTGGCAAATCACCAGCCGCGATTTACCAAATCGCGTTACAGGGCCAACTGAATGAAACACATTCATTGATAAATCATGAATTTAAGGAGATAGGGATGAAGGAAAAGGATTGGGATACACATATTAATTTGTTGGCCTGGCTGTATATCCTAGGCAACGGGATATTGCTGGTGATTGGATTCTTAAGTCTAATTTTCTTTGCTGGGATTGGCGTGGCGACCGGCGATCCGACCGCAATGCCGATTCTAACAGTGGTTGGCGGCGTTGGCGCATTGTTCTTCGCAGTGCTGGCCATTCCGGGTTTAGCTGCTGGTTACGGATTACTTGTGCGAGCACCTTGGGCAAGGGTTTTGACCCTTGTAGTGGCCTTCTTGAACATGTTTAATATTCCATTGGGTACGGCCGTTGGTATATATTCCTTCTGGGTTTTGCTCCAGTCGGATATTGTTGACTATTTTGAACCGTTAAAAACAGCTTAGCTTGCGTTAAAAGCCAATTACTATGAACGAGATGAAAATGAAACCAAATTACAAGGTGATGTCACTTGTTGGCCTGGCATTAATGTTGTTAGGCGCAATCGGTGGCAACCCACCGTTTTTAACCATCGGAATACTATTTTTCATTATAGGCATCCAAAAGAAACATGAACAAGAAAGATCCTGATAAGCGGTTGAAGACGATTGTAATCATGGCCATCATGGTTCCCATAGCGCTGCTTCATTTTGTTACAGGCAGCCATTACACAGGACCATATCCGTTGTTTGTGAATGGGTATCTGCTGGATATTCTACTGCCAATGGGCTTCTATTTTCTGCTCTGCCTGAATGAAGGCTTTATTTTCAAGTCCTGGCTGTTCAAAGGCGTTCTCGTCTTTGGGGCCGCCTTTTTTGTGGAAATGACGCAGCGGATGGGCATACCCTTATTGGGCCGTACTTATGATCCTTGGGACATTCTCATGTATGCCCTGGGTGTTTCACTTGCTGTTCTGTTAGATACAACGATTTTTCCTATGGTGTTCCATTTTTGGAATATGGGTTTGCCAACGAATCTTGAAGACGAGGAAGTAACTGAGAGCCCATTTACCTGGCGATTCAAGTAAGTTGTAAGAGACGTTATGGAAAAGCGGTCAACTATGGCCGTGATGGTCGTTCGTGCGGGACCATTACACAGCAGTATAAAAGCATTAATGAGCACGATAACCCAGATACAGATAGTAGCTGAGGCTAAGGAGTTGTCCGCTTTATTGCATATGGACCCGGAAGTTCGTCCAGACCTGATGGTTATGGAAGCTGATTTCAGTGATGATGAATTTAGTGATGTGATGCAGCAGATTATGTCGCAATGGGCTAGAACGCGCTTGATCGTGTTGGTTGAAAACGAGGAGCAGCGGCGGATGGCTGAAGCATCTGGCGCAGACGCTGTGCTGATAAAAGGGTTTAGAGCGGTACGATTTGTGGAAGTGGTTGACAAATTGTTGAGTATTGAACCTCTGATTGGTGAAAGGAGTTAGGCGATGGTGTTGGGTTCTGGAATGCTTGTAAATGATGCGGTCAATAAGGTTTGGCTTGCGTGGCAGGCAGATGTTATCAGCCGCGATTTGTTGGACTTTTTGTTTGTGATGACGGCCGTTGTCTTTAATTTACAGGTGATTGGTGTCTATGTTTCTTCGAAGAACGGCCGTATGAAAATCGCTCGCAGATTTGGGGTAATGATGCTGTTCTTGGCCTTTCCCCTGGCCATCGTTTTTGCTGGATATTACATGATGGGCGAAGAAATATGGAGCATGATAGGTCTGAGTGTTATATTTTTATATTTACTCGTAGAATTGGTTTTAGATTTCATTTTGAAAATTGAATTTCGAAAAATGCCGCTGCTGCATATTCCTTACATCATTTTATTTTATGTGGTCCAAGCGGCATTGATCGGTATTGCTTTTTCTATCGACACTGTTTGGGGTTGGCTTGTGTCTATCACATTTTGGGCTTTACTGGCAGCTTTGGTTTATTCGTTGTGGCCGAGGAAGCAAGAGGCGATCTGGGGGGAGTGATTTACCAATGGGTGTGTTTCATTTCAGTATAGGATCGTAGGGCGGTTTGCCAAACCGCCTTACAGAAGAATACTGGTGCAACACATTTGAAACTCATCCTTTACCAATTGTATTAATGGACAAGGGAGCAAGATCATGAAGTACCGAGTACATCGATTTGATATCAGGATGACGCGAGATCAGGGAAAATTGGAGTTATTCCTCAATAGCCTTGAAGGCGAGGTCGTGGCGATTATTCCTAATGTGGTACCAGTACCGGCGACATATGTTGATTTCCTGCTTATTGTTGAGAAGGTAACCAAATGAATTCGGTTTCTGATCAGAAGTAAACATGATTAATCATGTTTGGAAAATGCAGGCTCAAAATTCATTTTGATGCTGGCTGTGATTTTATTCATAGGCCAGGACTTCACGAATGGTCAGCCGGGCAGCGCTGCGAGCGGGGGTTATACTGGCCACGACGGATAGGAAGATCACCACACCCAGCCAGATAAAGATGCCGATGGGTGTGATATGTAACGGCATAATCGTATCAAGCATGGCAGTGCTGATGATGCGCAGCAGGAAAAAGCTAATCGGAAAAGACAACACTGCGGCTATTGTCCAGCTTATGAGACCAATCATTAGACCTTCGACGACGACAGATTTGATTATTTCATTATCTACGGCACCAATGGCGCGCATCACACCGATTTCGCGTGTGCGCTCCAAGACATTCATGCCCATAGTGCCCATGAGCCCGATACTGCCGACAACGGCCGTTAACAAGGCCATCGTAATTAAGAAAATCACCAGGATGTTCATGCCTTGAGACTGCTGCTGGCGGGTGACCAGGCCAGCCTCAACATTGCTGATTCTAAACCCAGCGCCGCGCAGCGCTTCGTCGACATTCTTACTGATCTGCTCTTGCTCCTCCATAGATGATGCATTGGCGACCATGCGGAATGTTGTAGCGACCCCAGGGGCATTGATTTCCTCAGCGATGACTTCATAATTAGCATAGCCCAAAGAATCTCCAAACATATCGACAAAGGGAAAAATGCCAACGACGGGCCATTCTTCCGTGCGATTATCGCCGATACTGATCGATAGGGTGTCTCCTGGTTTCAACTCTGGATATGTTCCATAAATCGAATCGGAGACGACTAATACCTTCTCATCATCAGGTTTCAACCAACGACCTGCACTAATTTCGGGATCGATCAATGTCGATCCGGCAGGCGGGGCGGAGATGATCAAGTTTGCTACCTGGTTGTCATCAATATCTCTTATCTCGGCATTGGTCCCGGACCAGCCCTCTACTTCTTCGATGCCGGACACCTGGTAGGCGATTGATTCCACTTTGGATACGCGATAGGGCTGTTCAGTAGTGACGATGACATCGGCCATGAAGTGCTGGCCTAAATTGTCCATGAAGCCGTTTAATGACGAACGAACATTGAACACGGCGATGAATATGGCACCAGCAACGACCAGGGTGAATAATGTCAGGGCAAGACGGCCCTTGCGCCGGAATGTGTTGCGAATAGAAAGCAGTAACGGCCGTGAAAAAAACTTTAGCCAGCTCCCTAAGCGGTCTAGCAAGCCCGTTCGGCTAACTGCTTCCCCTGGCCCATCTTCACTAATGGCGCGGCGCACAGTGGTCTTTGCCCCTTTGCTGACTGGAAAATACCCTGCGGCCAAAGGGACAGCCATAGCTATGATCACTTGCAGCACCACCGCAATGGGAATGACGCGAAATTCCTGAATTTCTACGCTCATGAAATTGCCCATGAAAACAGCCAGGCCATAACCGCTGAGCATGCCCAGGGGTACAGAAATGGCCAACGCAATTAGGCCATAGGCAATAATCAAGGCAATATACATCACGGAAATGTTAAAGCTTCGTGCGCCAATGAGTTTCATGACCCCGATCTGGCGGCGGTGCTGTGTAAGCAAGGCATTCAGCGTGTTTATGATCAGGGAGCTGCTCAAGAGCATAACCAATACACCCAAAGCGCCTAATACGCCAATCATGGCTAGGGCGATGGAGGCGGCTGGATGCTCTGTTGTTTTGTTGGTATTGGTGCGGTAGATTGTACGGCCAGTACGTTCCAGACGGTCTTCAACAAGGACAGCCACTTCTTCAATGACGGCTTCATCATCGCCATTCCCGTCTACCTGTACATAGAGACGGTTGAATTCGTCACCGCCACCAAGCCAATCTATGCTGTTCAGGGTCACATAGCCACGGGGCGGGGCTGCAAAATCACCGGCGGCATATTGGTCACCAACTACCCCGACCACAGGCAAGCTGCGGATAGTTCCGTCTCCAAGCTGGATTAAGGCTTGGTCGCCCTCATTGAGGCCGGTACTGTTCATGGGATCTTCCCTGACCATGAGTTCGCGGTCGGAGGGTACAGTGGTTCCCTGGAGGGCTGTAATCAGGTTCATGCCTGATGTGGCGTAATTATCATTGGCTACCACGGCGAGCGGTTTCCAGGTTTCGCCATCCTGGCTGACACGCACATTGAGCATATGCCGTCCTTCTGCAGCGGCTACCCCAGGCAGGCGCTCAACAGTTTTTAGCATGTTTTCGTCAAAGGGATCGGTGATGATTTCAATATTTGCTGGTTGGGCGGAGGCGTAGCTGATCGTGATGTCTTCGGCGACGATCACATACATGCTGGCGATCGTACCTATGGCAAAGACACCTACAGCGATGGAGGCTACAACGAGGATGGTTCGTGTACGGCCGACCCATAGATCGGCCAGGACTTTACGCCAACTTGGTCTCAATATATCGCGTTTCATGCCGCCACCTGGTGTACCTGGTGGGTCTGATTCTCCTGGCGTCTTTCATCCGCTACTTCTTGAATTAAGGCAACGGTTGCCGGCGATTGTTCCATGATCTGCTGGAAATGAGCTTTGGGCAGCAGAGCCAGTTCAACATTTGTGCCATCAGCGTGTATATTGGCTATTGCCTTGTCTTCACTCATCAGCTCTACTTCACCGAAGAATTGGCCGGATGTGAGTTGGGCAACGGCCGTATCATCACCGTTGGCCGTTACTGCGACCTGGCCGGAGGAAACCATGTAAAAATGATCAACAGGATCACCTTTGCGAATGATCAGTTCACCCGGTTCATAAACTCGTCGTTCTATCTCATGGGTAGCTTGCAACATTTGCGGATGATCCAGTGATGGCAAAGTTGTGGCCACTGTTGGATCAATTATTTCACCATCAGAAATGATAATGGTGCGATCCGTGCGGCTGGTCAGCGATGGGTCGTGGGTGACGATGAGAATTGTCTTGCCCCGCGCCGCCAGTTCGCGAAAGACGCGGATGACCACATCGGCCGAACGTGAATCCAAGTTGCCTGTTGGTTCATCAGCGACGATGATTGGCGGATCAGTGGCCAAAGAACGAGCAATGGCGGCCGCTTGCTGCTGGCCATTGGAGACGGAGTTAGGCAGGTCGTATGCATGTGCTTCCAAACCAACCATTTTAAGCAGTTCCATGGCGCGCTTTGGTCGTTCATTGGCTGCATATACATTGCAGTAATCCATGGGCAGCATCGTGTTTTCAAGCAGCGTCAGTGTGGGCAGTAGTTGAAAAAATTGAAAAACAATGCCCACGGTTTTTCCTCTCCACAGCGCGCGTTTACTTTCCGATAAACTGTAAATATCTTCGCCGCCAATCCTGATTTCGCCTGATGTGGGGTGATCAATGCCGGTTAGCATATTGAGCAGTGTGGATTTTCCGCTGCCTGACTTGCCCACGATGGAGACAAATTGGCCGAAATTTATTTCAATGTCGACCCCTCTTAGTGCTTCAAAGCTCCCTGCAGCATTGACGTAAGTCTTGACGACATCCTTAAGATAAATAGCCGGTTTAGAGATGTCTATAGCGTCATTATCTTCACTGCGTCCTTGATAGGCGGAAAGCATTGAGCCGTCTTCTTGCTCATTTTCTTTAATGACCTGTTCAGTAGGTTCGACAGGCTCTATTTTCTTTGGCGCATTTGCATGAACTCGAATCAACCAACTCACCATCGGAGATGATGAGTTTGCGGGTGAAGCGCGAGGCCAGATCCATATCATGGGTGACCATGATGACTGTTTTTCCTTGATCAACCAGGCGCGCGAATATTTGGAATATGGTTTCAGCGGTCACGCTGTCCAGATTGCCGGTCGGTTCGTCAGCAACAATGATAGGCGGGTCATTCACTAATGCTCTGGCGATGGCTACACGCTGTTTCTGGCCGCCCGAGATGTGTGCAGGTAGTTTGTATGCATGTTCGGTGAGCTCGACGATGTCCAGCAGTTCCATGGCGCGTTCGCGGCTGATGGCTGGCCGGTAATAGCCGACGAATTCTTGGGGCAGCATGATATTGTTTAGTAGATCGATTTGCGGCAGCAGCTCGAAGGATTGGTAAACTATGCCCAGATTATGCCCACGCCAAACGGCCAGCTCATCCTGGGACATGGTGCCTATTGATAAGGTGTCTGATTGTTCATTTTTTCGGCCGTCCTCCTGAGGCATGAAGAATACTTCGCCAGACGTAATTTCACTGACGCCTGAAATCATGTTCAAAAGTGTGGTTTTTCCAGCGCCAGATTTGCCGACGATGCCCAGGAATTCACCTCTTTTTACTTCCAGGCAAATGTCTTTAAGGGCCACAAAGTCGCCGGCCCCGGTGCTGTATATTTTTGAAACGTCCTCTAGCTTCATGATGGTTTGGGACATATTACTGTTGTTCCTTATGTTTATATTGACTCATTTGCAGCATAATGTATTACGGCGATTATGGTTTAGCCGAATATGGTAATTGGGTTCTAGGCGATGGGAACCATCTGTTGTTTTTTCTCGGATAAGGTTGCGAAAACAGATAAGACTGCACCAGCTAGATGGACGCTTTCTTGAGGCGTCATTTGCTGCACGAGCTCTTGAAAAAATTGAATATGCTCGAAGAGCATTTGTGACCATTCCTGATCTACAACCCCGTTTTGCACCATAAGGCCGTAAGAGAAGCCGCCAAACAATGTCAGGTTGGCTCGACAGTCTGTTTCATTCACCGGAAGTATCTGTGGCAAATAAGTTCGCAGCGCATTTTGTCCCGTCTGTTCATGAAGTCGTAGGGCTATAACGGTCATGACTTCCAAGCAGTAATCGGCCGGGCCTGGACCCTCCGGGGGGATGCGACCTAAAAAGTCTAAAGCAACACCCATTTTGGGGATGTCGTCTTGCTGCATTTTGTCTATGATAAACTTTTGCAGACCGGCTTCATCCAGATCGGCCGTATCGAAGCGCTCCTGCAGTTTGAGCCGCCTGTCGTCTTGCGCCATCACAGGACAAAATAGTCGTTCAGCCCTGCCCGGACCCGATTTCCCTTCAGCAAGTTGGTACTCAGAGGTGACAATGCCCTTCTCTTCCAATACACAAAGCATGTCGTAAGCCGTGAATGGGCTGACGCCTAGCTGCTCGGCGAGCATGGAATAATGAATCGGACCATGCAGTTCTGTGGTTAGATCGATCAGTTTGCTGACAAACTCTTCTTGACGCCGTGTAAGCTTCATACAAAACTTCCAATAATTCCAAATTTTCCAAAATTTTAATTGATAATGATTAGAAGTCAATCGTAATTGAATGATTGTAATTCTATTTTAAGCAGCCTAATAAGCAGTTTATTTGACAGTGGGTGAAGTGGGGTGCTATCCTGTTTGCTCTGCGAAATGGCGACCATTTTGGTCATCTTGGCATCGGGCTTGCATATGACGTAGTGCCACAATATGATGAGTGAATTAGCGCTCCCGCTTACCGGATTGGTGATTATTAACTGAATCATGGATGAGTAAAAGACAACTAATACCCGATTATGATGAGATCGCCGCTTTTCTGGAGCATGATCTGCCTAAGAATATGAATATGATTTATTTCATGGAGGACAATCATATTCACAGCCTGGAACGTACCGGTGATTCAGTTTTGATGCGTGGGGACAGTGACCATCGTTGGGTGTATATCAGCTCGCCCGACGAGAAAGAATTGGCAACGGTTGCCTCGCATCTTGGCGCGGAAGACAGGTATTTGGCGATTATTGAAGATTGGATGATACCTACTATAACTGGTCATAGAGATATCGTATGGCAGTTAACGACGATGAAAATGGTATTGGCGCCTGAGGTTCGGTTGCCGCAAACGGCCGTGCACCACATTTCACCGTTGTCTGTAGATGATGCGTACACGATTATGGCTAACAGCCATTATGGCGCCTTTACATCTGCTGCCTATCTTCAGGAACGAATTAACCGCGGTCCCAGCGGCGGCATACGTATGGATGGCAAACTCGTGGCCTGGATATTAACGCATGATGATGGCGCTATTGGCACTTTGCATGTGCTCGATGATTTCCGAAGACAAGGATTTGCGCTTGATCTGCTGCGTTTTTTGTCGCAAGAGGTGCGCGATGCGGGCAGGCTGCCCTTCGCTCAAATAGAAGAGGATAATGTAAAGTCGCTTAATCTGGTTTCAAAACTGGGTTATACGAAGGATCGCCGTGTTCATTGGTTTAAAGTGGAGTAGTTGGAGAGATTTATGGCATTGCAGTTATATGATACCTATTCGCGCAGCTTGCGAGATTTTGAACCTTTACGACCACCAAAGGTGGGTCTCTATGCATGTGGATTGACGGTTTATGACTATGCCCATATTGGCAATCTACGTACTTATATATTTGAGGATATTTTACGGCGTGTTTTGGAGTTTAACGGCTACAAAGTGAAGCATGTGATCAATATTACTGATGTTGGACACCTTGTTACTGATGCTGACGAGGGTGAGGATAAGATGGAGAAAGGCTCGCGGCGCACAGGCTTGACCGCCTGGGAAATTGCCGAGCGGTACACGCAAGCCTTTTTGGAGGATTTTCGCAGCTTAAACATTTTGGAGCCTGAGGTATGGTGCAAGGCGACTGATCATATCCCTGAGCAGATCGCGATGATTGAGTGCATTGAGGAGAAGGGTTATTCATATCGCACTTCTGACGGTATTTACTTTGATACATCAAAAATGGCCGATTATGGATACCTGGCGCGTCTTGATGTAGAAGGAATGCAGGCTGGATCACGGGTTGATATGGGTGAGAAACGAAACCTTACCGACTTCGCACTGTGGAAATTTAGCCGGCCCGATGAGCAGAGACAGATGGAATGGGACAGCGCGTGGGGAATTGGCTTCCCAGGCTGGCATATTGAATGTTCGGCTATGGCGGCTAAATATTTGGGTCCCTTTTTCGATATCCACTGCGGCGGTGAAGATCATATTCCCGTGCACCACACAAATGAAATTGCACAAACACAGGCTTGCTATGGAACCAATCTGGCTAACTTCTGGCTGCACGGTTACTTCTTGAACCTTAGCGGAGCAAAGATGGCCAAATCCCGGGGCGAATTCTTGCGTATTCAATCGCTCCTAGACCGCGGCATTGACCCTCTGGCCTACCGCTATTATTGCTTGAATGCCAATTATCGTTCTAAATTGAGATTTTCTTGGGAGAGCCTGGAGGGCGCGGCCACAGCCTTTGAGCGCTTGCGAAAAATGAGCCATGCATTGGGCGAGGCGGGACCAGTCAATGAGGAGATGATGGATGCTTTCCAGGAGCGGATCAACGGCGATTTAAATATGCCACGCGCACTGGCCCTAACCTGGGAGCTGATCCGTAGTGATTTACCAGACGCGGTAAAAAAAGGAACGCTGCTGCAATTTGACCGTGTGTTAGGGTTGGGCCTGGCAGAGTGGGAGCCGGAAGAGGAAGTTGTTCCGGAAGAGATTTGGGCTTTGGCGCATGAACGAAGTGAAGCGAGGACACAAAAACAGTGGCAAAAGGCAGATGAAATAAGAGATAAGATTGCGGCTGCCGGGTATGAAGTGGAAGATACGGTCGATGGAACTCATGTCCACGCCAAAGAGTAAGTTTTCAAGTGGAAGTAAAACCAGATGCAGAACGTAGATAAATTGTTGATTCATGCCCATTTACTGACCATGCAAGGGGGTGGTGTTGGTTATATAGCCGATGGGGCGGTGGCAGTAACTGATTCATCTATAGTTGCTGTTGGCCCAACAAAAATGTTAACCGAGCGCTTTTCAGCTGCGGAAACAATTGATGTGACAGGCTGTGCGGTTTTGCCAGGTTTAATCGATGCGCATATGCATACGCCTTATGCTGTCGTACGTGGGGTGGCGCAGGATGTGGCCAGCTGGATGCAGAAGGCTTTGGCGCCGTATTCTCGTCATATGACAAATAGGGCGATGTTGGCGGGTACGCGATTGAACATTTTGGAGGGGCTGCGTTCAGGGACGACAACTTTTGGGGATTACGCCGATCCAATTCCAGGTTGGGCGGAAGCGTTTGAAGATGCGGGAGTCCGGGCTTGTTTGACGCCCTTGATAAATGCCTTGCCTGTCGGGGGGATGGCCGAATGGCGAGTGGGGGATGTTTACCCGCTTGATGAGGAACGCGGACAGGAAATGATTGATACGGCCGTTGCCTTTGTACAAACATGGCAGGGTGCAGCGGAAGGGCGCATCACAACCATGTTGGGGCCGCAAGGGGCGGATATGATCAGCCGCGAGCAGCTCTTACAGATTAAGGAGATAGCTGATAAACATGGGCTGATGATCCATCTGCACCTGGCCCAAGGAGATCGAGAAATCGATCAGATGCTGAAGCGTTACGGTAAGCGCACTCCTGCTTTTCTGGATGAAATCGGTTATTTGGATTCGCAATTGCTAGGAGTTCATTTAACAGAGGCAACTGATGAAGAAGCGCAGTTGTTGGCTCGGCGTGGCGTCAGAATGGCGCTATGTTCGGGCAGCATTGGGATTATTGATGGCATTGTGCCCCCGGCTCATGAATTTCGACAGGCTGGCGGTCTCGTTTGTTTGGGATCGGACCAGGCCAGCGGTAATAACTGCAACAATATTTTCAATGAAATGAAATTAACAGCGCTGTTTAACAAGATAAAATTTCGCGACCCGACAATAATGCCGGCCTGGGAAGTGCTGCGAATGGCTACTATCGAAGGCGCACAAGCAATTGGCTTGGGTGATGAGATTGGGTCGCTTGAAGTGGGCAAGAAAGCTGATCTCATTGTTGTAAATTTGATGGAACCTAATTTGCTTCCAGTGCTTGAAGAACCAGTGCGCACTATTGTTCCGAATCTTGTTTATGCGGGAACGGGGCGCGAAGTGCGGACGGTAATGATTGACGGCCGTATTGTGATGCGCGATGGAGAGATCTTGACTTTAGACGGAGAGGTGATCAAGCGTGAGGCGCAAGAAGAAGCGGAAAAAGTAGCCCGACGCGTCGTTGCCGATCCGGTGCATCGAGGATTGGCATTATTAAAGCCAATGGCTCTGAACCAGCTGTAAATCTACCCACTCTTTAACTTAGCTAAAAATCACGCTGAAGGAGCATGGCTGATAACTGGCGCAGCGCTGTGCCTGCTTCTCCGGCCGGATTGGTTGCTTCAAGATGCTGTATTGCGGCCGTTGAATAATCAGAGGCGACAGTGGATGCATAGGTCTTGGCACCAACTTGGTCTAACAGCCTAACTACCTGATCAACAAACTGTTCATCCGCTTCGGCCGTTTTGTACAATTCGCGTAATTCTTCGCTGTGTTCCAATCCATAAAGCACTGGCAGGGTCTTTTTCTTGGTGATGATGTCCGTTGCGGCTGATTTGCCAGTTCGTGTTTCATCGCCCCAAATGCCCAAAATATCATCGATAACCTGGAAAGCGAGACCTAGATTGAGTCCAAATGCTGCATAGTTGGCGATTGTTTCGTCATCTTGAGCGGCGACAATGGCGCCTAGTTCGGCACAGAGAGAGAGCAGAACGGCCGTTTTGCCAGTAATCATGGCGATGTATTCATCGACCCGCACTTCGTTGCGGATCTCAAAATCCATGTCATTGTACTGCCCCTGGGTTAGCAATAGACAGGTTTCATCAAAACGGCGCAAAGCGCGGACCACGGTTGCAGGCGGTACGTTGAACTCTGATAAGCGGCTCATGGCCAGGTGGGAAACGGCGAACATCGCGTCACCGCTGTTTATGGCTTGAGCCTCGCCCCAAATTTTCCACACCGTCAGACGGCCGCGGCGAGTAGGGCTGGCGTCTTCGATGTCATCATGGATCAGCGAGAAATTATGCAGAATCTCAACAGCGGCTGCAGCGGGTAGGCTGCGCTGCCAATTGCCGCCAGAGGCTTGAGCGGCGAGCATGACGGTTAGAGGCCGGATGCGTTTGCCGCTGTGAACTTCAATTGGTTGAAATTCTTGATCGACCCAGCCCATGTGATACTGCATCATGCCGTAGAATGGATCTGGGGTGGTGGTATCGGATTTTAAAACCATGCGCATCTCTTGTTCCAGCGCTGGTATCATTTTCTTGGAGAGGTTTGTTAGTTCATTCATTGCAATTTATCAAGGCTTTTCTAGGCAAAATGCATTTTTGCCCTACATTTTAATATTTGGAATGCAGTGGTGTTTGAGCCAATGTATTAAGATCTTTTACACCGGCAGCAAACATGGCGACACGAAGTTCATCGGTGATCGTTACTGCTAATTCAACAGCGCCTTCGACGCCAGCGGAATCAACTGCACGGAGAAAATTGCCGGCCAGGCCAGCCAGGGAAGCGCCGAGAGCGATACATTTGGCGACTTCGATGCCGTTGCTTAGGCCGCCACTGGCGAAAATGGGTAAATCTGGAGCGGCTTGTTTACAGTATTGTATTGAAACGGCCGTGGGAATGCCCCAGTCGATAAAGGCCCCAGCCACGCGTGCGTGGCGAGCCGTGGGCGCGCGGTACATTTCTACCTGACTCCATGAGGTACCACCGGCGCCGGCAACATCTATGGCGGCGATGCCCGCATCGGCGAGCTGGCGTGCGTTTTGCTCTGAAAATCCCCAGCCAACCTCTTTGGCAATGACGGGAACCGGCAGCTTGCGGCAGACAGCTTCGATTTTCGAGAGCAGTCCGGCGAAGTTGCCGTCTCCTTCCGGCTGCACCGCCTCCTGCAAGGCGTTCAGATGCAAGATAAGCGCATCTGCTTCAATCATATCTACAGCTTTCTGGCATTCAGTCAGGCCGTAACCATAATTGAGCTGTACTGCTCCCAGATTGGCAAATAAAAGAATATCGGGGGCGATGTCGCGCACATGGTAAGTATCAGTTAGGCTGTCATCTTCGATGGCTGCGCGCATCGAGCCAAGGCCCATGGCCAGGCCTGCCTCTTGTGCGGCTTCAGCCAGCAGACGATTGATGCTGCGCGCTTCGGCCGTGCCGCCGGTCATTGAGGAAATGAGCAGTGGTGTATTGAGTGTTTTGCCAAAAAGAGAAAGTGAGGTATTGACCTCGGCTAGATCTATTTCCGGAAGGGCATTATGCATAAAAAAGAGGTTTTCAAGGCCGTTGGTGAGGGTCCGAAAAGACACATCCTTTTCAAGATTGATACGAATGTGGTCGGCCTTGCGTTGTTCATTGTTGTTAGGAAATGGGTCGTTGTTCATAGCAGGTGATATTCCCATTTCAGTTTGGCTTGCGGTCATTTATTTGCTACCTATTTTTTGGTTTGCCCACGCTGCGCGGACACCAATTTGGGAGTATACACAAATCTAGCTTAAGTTGCTAAATTGCAAATCAAGCCATCACTAAACTGCAAACCGGCAATTTTGCTACGATTGGCAGGCGCTATTCGTCGGTAAGGTGAGCCTAAGTTACAATTGACAGTGTTAATTCTGGCAGAGTTTTTGAAACATAAGGGGTAATTATGAGGGTATTGGTAACCGGCGCAGCCGGATTTCTAGGTTCACATTTGAGTGATCGTCTTATTGCCGAAGGGCATCGTGTGGTTGGAATGGATAATCTGATCACTGGCAGTATGGACAATATTGCTCATTTGATTGGACATGAGCGGTTTGAATTCATTAAAAATGATGTGAGCAATTATATTTATGTGGCCGGACCTGTTGATGCGGTGATGCATTTTGCATCCCCCGCCAGCCCTAATGATTATCTTGAATTCCCTATCCCGACGTTGAAGGTGGGCTCGTTGGGTACGCATAATACGTTGGGCTTGGCCAAGGATAAGGGGGCTCGTTATTTGTTGGCCAGTACCTCGGAAGTGTATGGTGATCCAAAGGTAAACCCGCAGCCGGAGACGTATTGGGGCCATGTCAATCCCATTGGACCGCGTGGGGTGTACGATGAGGCGAAGCGTTTTGCCGAAGCGATGACCATGGCTTACCATCGCTATCATGGTTTGGATACGCGTATTGTGCGCATTTTCAACACCTATGGGCCGCGTATGCGCATTAACGACGGCCGTGTTGTACCTAACTTCATTCGCCAGGCTTTGCTGGGTGAGCCGCTCACTGTCTATATGGAAGGCAGCCAGACACGATCGTTCCAGTATTACACAGATTTAGTGGAAGGTGTCTACCGGCTGCTGCTCTCAGATGAAAACCTGCCGGTCAATATCGGCAATCCGAGCGAAATGACAATCAAAGAGTTTGCCCAAGCTGTAATTGAGATATCGGGTACGACATCTACGGTTGAGCATGTGCAGCCGGAGGATGAGCGAATTAGGGATGATCCAAAGCAGCGCCGGCCAGATATCAGCAAGGCGCGAAAGATTCTTGGCTGGGAACCAGTTGTGGACTTGGCAGATGGATTGGCGAAGACAATCGATTACTTCCGCGATAAGGTTTAGGCAAAGGTTTTTCTGGCTGAACCCAAGCTGATCGCCGGTCGATCGCTTACCATAAGCATGAACAGTAGAGTCTTACAAAAAATTCCAACTTGGCATGCACTGCAGAGTTGGCCCGGCTATGGTGTGGTCGTTCTGGCTGTGTTATTGGGCGTACTGTTGGCTCTGCTGCCTTTGCAGGCGGCCGTTTTGATTATTGCAGCAACGGCCGTCGTGCTGCTGACGATCATTCAACCTCTGTTTGGTCTTACACTTGCTCTTTTAGCCGGCCCGTTCGGCGCCTTGGAACAGCTTTTGTCGGGCAGTGGCTCTCTTGACAGCGGGCAGCTTTTGCTTTTCCTGACTTTGGCTGCCTGGATCGGCCGTGGATTAGCGCGGCGAAGAATAATCTTGCCCCATACCTTCCTCAATATACCTTTTCTGTTATTAATCAGCGTCGGATTGCTGTCGTTAATTGGCGCTCGCTCGGTTGAACTGGGCATGCGCGAGCTGTTTAAGTGGGTTGAGATGTGGGCTATTGTTTTGCTAGTCGTCGACTTGGGCAGCGAAGGCGCCTCCGAAAGCAGTGGAGAAGCCCGCTACAGTATCTTGGGCGGACCCCCGCGGACTTTATGGGTAGTTGGTATGCTGCTGTTGGCCGGTGTCAGCCAGGCGCTAATCGGGATTTGGCAGTTTGCGCTGCGCGGTGACGGGCCGGAACATTTTCTAGTGCTAGATCGTTTTTATCGCGCTTACGGCACATTTGAGCAGCCAAACCCATTCGGCGGTTATATGAATTTGAGTGCGCTGCTGGCGATTGGGGTGTTGGTTGGGGTGTTGGGAGCGTTGTGGGGATGGGTGAAGGAGGAGCGACGATGGACGAAGGACGATGGACGATCTTCGTTAGCCTGCGCTTCGACAAGCTCAGCGGTCAGCGGTCGTCCATCGTCCACTCCGTCGGTCGTCACTCATCGATCACCACTCTATTAGTTGTAACCACATTGGTGCTTTTCGCCGCGGGGGTTACAAGCCTGGCATTGGTGTTGTCCTGGAGCCGGGGGGCTTGGCTGGGATTTGCGGCTGGTTTAGCGGCAATGGTTTTTTTCTGGCCGCGAAAGAGAATTTATGGGGTGCTGTTCTTGGGAGTGGGGCTCGTGGTTTTTGCTGTTGGTATAGGCAGCGGTAGAATGCCAACGGCCGTTACTGCACGCCTAACCGGGTTTGCTGACGATTTCAGGTTGGGTGATGTACGCGGTGTGGACATTAATGACGAAAATTATTCTGTATTGGAGAGGCAGGCGCATTGGCAGGCGGGTCTAGACATGCTTAATGACGACATCCTCTTGGGTGTAGGATTCGGCAACTACGCGGCTGCTTATCCTGACTATGCTTTAATCAATTGGCCTGACCCACTGGGGCACGCGCACAACTATTACATCAATCTTCTAGCTGAGATGGGGGTTTTGGGCTTAACTGCTTATCTGCTTTTCTGGTTGGCCGTCATGTGGCAGTCGATCCGTTTATTACGTCGTTTGGATTGGCCAGGCCGGGGTATTGTTTTGGGATTAGTCGGGGTGTGGGTTGCTCTCGCGGCGCATCATTTGGTGGATAAGCTGTACGTTAACAATATCTATATCCATTTGGGTGTATTGTTTGGATTATTACAATTGATGGACTTGGAAAGAGGAAATAATAGACGATGGCCGCTTCATCGGTCACATAGGCGTCTTGTTGAGGGAAAGGAATGATAGCGACTCTGACACGGGTAAGCGGCCGTTTTGGTATTAACCCTGTAGAAGCAGAACGATTTTTCAAATTCATGGTAGTCGGCGCCATTGGTTTTGTGGTGGACTTCGGCTTGTTCAATTTATTGATCGAGCCATTCAACCAACTGCTTATGCCGGGTGCCCCATTGTTTGCTCTGCTGACCAATATTGGGCTCAGTCCCGAATTTGTTGTTACCTTGGGGCCAACTTTTGCCGGGACAATCTCTTTTATTGCGGCGATCATCAGCAATTTCCTTTGGAATCGTTATTGGACCTATCCAGATTCCCGTTCCAAATCTCCACGACGGCAGTTTGTGATGTTCTTACTGGTCAGCTTTACCGGCATCCTCATTCGCGTGCCGATCATTACATTTCTGCACGAGCCCCTGACTTCGCTGTTTTCTTTGATTCCAATCCTGGAGCCTTACGCGGAACGACTAGGTGAAAATGCGGCGCTGGCTGTCTCGGTGCTAATCGTTTTGTTTTGGAATTTCTTCGCTAACCGCTACTGGACCTACAGCGACGTCGATTAATGACGCCCAAAAGAATTGGAATTGACATCACCTCGGCTCTGACGCAGGGCGGGGGGATCGGCCGTTATACGCGCGAATTGGTGCGTGCCCTGGTTGCTCTGGAGAGTGACAACCAATACCAGCTTTTTTCCGCCCGAATTACAAAGCCTTACCCACTGCCGGACCCCTTGCCGCAGCAATCCAATGTCACATATAAAGCGGCTCCACTGTCGGAACGCTGGTTGTATCGCTTGTGGTACCGTGCCCGGCTGCCGCTGCCTGTGCAGTGGGTGACCGGGAAACTCGATTTGTTCCATTCGCCTGATTTTGTTCTGCCACCGGTTAATGGCTCGATTCCGACTTTGCTGACAGTTCATGATCTATCATTTGTCCATTATCCGGAGGTTTATCCGGTGCCTCTTGTCGCCTACCTTAATGAGGTGGTCCCTTGGTCGGTTGGCAGGGCGACGCATATTTTGGCGGACTCAGTGGCGACTAAAACGGATCTGGTCTCCGTTTGGGGTGTGCAGGATGAAAAGGTGACTGTCTTGTACAGTGGGGTGAGCGACCGATTTAAGCCGGTAAATGACGGTCAAGCGACTGCGATGGTGGGAGAGAAATATGGGATCGGAGAACGGCCGTATGTTTTGGCCGTGGGCACCGTCCAGCCGCGGAAAAACTACCAGATGTTGATTCGTGCTTTTAAAGGGGTGGCGGAGCAGTTTCCGCATAAATTGGTATTTGCCGGTGGGAAAGGGTGGATGGAAGAAGAGATGACGGCCGAAGTGCAGCGGCAGGGTTTAGAAGATCGCGTGATCTTCACCGGGTTTGTAGATGACGACGATTTGCCGGCACTTTACAGCGGCGCATCGCTGCTGGCTTTTCCAAGTCTATATGAAGGTTTTGGCTTACCGATTTTAGAAGCCATGGCTTGTGGTTTGCCCGCTTTGATTTCTAACGCTTCATGTTTGCCGGAGGTGGGGGGCGACGTGGCGGTGCAGATATCGCCAGGTGATGAGCCGGCGTGGACGCAGTCGATGATCGCTCTTTTGGGTGATCCAGCACGATTGGAAGAGATGAAAATCGCGGGTTTCAAACAGGCCCGGCGCTTCACTTGGGAGATGGCAGCTAAGCAGTTGGTGGAGCTCTATAAGCGCTTGACAAACGCCGAATAAGTGGACATAATACAAAGTACAAGACATAATGTGCGGTTTTATTCGTGTAGCAACAAGTATGGTGGTTGGGACGTATTGCATAGACTGCTTGATGAGCCGCTCAGTCTGATAAAAATTTTGTTGTAGTACCGTAATTGAATAGAAGTCCATGCCTGCATTCATGGCATTTTGGCAACATTGGTTTGCCTATATTGCCGACTACCGGTCGTTGTTATGTTCATAGGTGAATTTAAGCGCACTATTGATCACAAAGGTAAGCTGGCCCTGCCACGGACATTTGGGGCCGGATTGGCCGCAGGGCTGGTCGTGACGCGCGGTTTTGAACGTAATCTCATGGTTTTCACGTTGACGGACTGGCAAACGCTGGCCGACAAAGTCGTTGAACAATCTTTGTTTAACGGTGAGAGCCGGGCTTTACGCAGACGGATTTTTTCTAATGCTGCGGAACTACTACCTGACCGCAAGGGACGGATTATGCTTCCAGATCCATTGATTGAGTTTGCAGGTTTGGATGGTCAAGCCGTCTTAGCAGGCATGTATGATTACCTCGAAATTTGGAGTGGTGAGAGCTGGTTAAAGATTAATAGCGAATCGTAATGTTGTAGAGGTGGCGATGAATGCTGGTGATTTTCAAAAGATATTGAAGCTGAACACATTATGTGTTGGTGGTGCGTTCGGCCGTATTCTGGAAGAGGAGTTTGCTGCCCACGATTTTCCGCGCAATGTATTGAGTCAGGTTGGTGATTTTAATTTTACGTTGGCTTCAAGTTTTGAGAAAGCACTCGATATTACCGGTTTGGATCAAGATATTGACCTGGTTTTTCTGGATGCGGATTACAGTCTGCTGCCGGCAATGAACACCTTCATCACTCAACTTCGAGAGACCCGCCCACGCCTTCCCGTTGTTACGTTCTCAAACAGTGTTGGCGATACCATGCGCCAACTCATGCGCGCCGGGGCTTCATGGCATTTTACGAAGTATTCTGACGCCATTGCTAATCTGGCGGAACATATTCACCGCCATGTTTTTTCGCCTGTGGGGTGGGAGGATATCTTCAGCTATTATGCTCGGGATGAAGTCAAGCCGCGAATTGAGCCAGGTTTGAACAACAGTGATCTCGAAGCGCTTTGTCGCGATCCGGAAGAGCAATATATCATCAAGCGCTTATTTGCCAACAGCGATTTAGTGCAAATTTTCCGCATGGATGAGGGATTTAGCGGATCGCGGATCTACACAGTGAAACCGCGACACCAGCTAAAACGTATTTTGAAGATAGGGCCGGCTGAAGATTTGGAGGCTGTTCAAGACAAACAGGAACGATTGATCCAGCCGCGGCTTTATCGCCAGGTGGGCCAGATCCGGGGTAAGGTGGTCAGTGCTCAGCATCTTGGCGGGGCATGCTACAGCCTGGCCGGATCTAACAGGGAAGCGATAACTTTATCGCAGTTCCTGCAAGATCAGAACCGAGTGCGCAAAGAGCTGCTTGATCGCATTCTGAGCCAATTGCAGGACAGTTTGTCGGAGCTTTATTCGGGCAGTACAGAATTGGAGCTGCGTTATTGGGCCCCATTATATGCACAGGTCCTGCCACCATTTCTGACCCTGGAGGATGCAGTTTTAGTAGGTGAAGATGCTTACGATGCGGAATATGTCCTTGAAGCTGAAGAATTGAGTTCAATTTCGGCCGTTCCTGGGAATGAGACTCTGAACGCGATTACCAGGCGGGTGCGTGCCGGGGAGAGGCCGCAGCTGATCTTACGCGGTTTTGAGGTCGCTGAGTT
Organism: uncultured Chloroflexia bacterium; assembly: GCA_963736615.1. Taxonomy (GTDB): domain Bacteria; phylum Chloroflexota; class Anaerolineae; order Promineifilales; family Promineifilaceae; genus JAACFF01. Next base: position 571,120 of record CAVTPP010000006.1, read on the forward strand.
GGATAGCAAAGAGGGAATCCTTTATTTGCATGATTGTCTATCAGAGCGTCATGCTGCTGATCCGCTGTTGGCGGGTAAAGAGCAGCCGTTGTTAAGATTCAAGATTCATCTGAGAGAATCAGAAAAGGAACTTCTAAGCCATCCAGTGTTCCGGCGGGGCAAGCAAATTGCAATTCGTGGAATTGTTCGTGATACGCGAGAAAGTGTCATGGTGCGCAATGTGAGCGCGGCCACGGGTGTACCATACGACCATGAGGCTGAGACATTTGAATTCGCTTCGGGAAATTTCATCCCGATTTTGGAGAATATTCGTTATTTGCTTTGGGAAGTAGGGCGCGAAGATATGATCTCGCCAATGCCTATTGTCGCCCCGGTTGTTCATGGCGATTTAAATGGCGGCAATATTCTGGTTGAAGCGACGCCGGATGTGCCGTTGTGGCTGATTGATTTCTCGGATGCACGGCCAGGGCATATTTATTTTGATCTGGCAAAGTTGGAGGTAGAAGTTCGTACCCACGTATTCTACAAACTATTTAAGGAAATGGTGGATGAACATCTGTGGGATGAGACGACAGCCCAGCAATTCGCGCTGTTAATCGAGAATCTGTTGCTGCAGAAATCTGAGGCTACTTTTGAAGAGTTTACGGCCGGCCTTCGTGACTACCAGGCGGATTGGTATGATGCGGTTTATACCCAATTCCCACTTTATTTTGAAAACCTGCTCTATTTTCTGTTCTCGCTGCGACGTGTGGCACGACTCATTAGTCCCGAGCGTTTTCAATGCCATTATCCGGTAGCTGTCTTCTTTCAGAGTGTCACAGCCCTTAAATATGAGGTTTTGAACCAGGAGCCTTGGCAGCCCTGGGCTAAACGGATGGCACTCTGCTGCGCATTGGTCCATGGCAAGCAGGCGGTGACCAAGGCGAAACGGCCGAAGGATGTGATGAATCTGTTAAGCGGCTTGCGCCAGCGCAGCGCCCAGGCTCTGGTTACAGTTGGGCATGGCGATAAACGAAAATATTTGATGCAGTGGAATGAGAACTGGCAGCGCTTCAACCTGGTAGGTGGGCGGATAAAGAATGAAATGGGGGATCGGGATTCCTTTGCGCGGGCGTTACAGCGCAAGCTTTTGGAGGAGTTGGGTTTGCAGAGTCCAAAAGATTACCGGATTATCAAGGAACTCAAACCGGTCGTGCGCCAGCAGTTTTCGCGCAGAGAGCATGTCTTTAAGGATTATGAATTTCGCTTGTTCGAGATTGAGCTGTTGGCACGCCATCCGCGAGATAGGGATGAGTTCGCGCGCTTTGCGCAGCGTTTTTCTGATGCGCATGAAAATGTATTGTTATCACGAACAGAGATTCAACATTTGCGCACTGCCGAGGGACGGCCGATTTCAGAGACTACGCGCATGATCCTGCAAGAGATTGGTGAAATTGAGCCTACCCAAAAGCGCGATCGTTCCACGATGTTAGATTTGGAGCTGGAGGATGAACGGCCGTTAGTCAACCGTGGTAGAGTGCAAATTTGTGGCTCGTTGGTTAACGCTCGTTTTGGCAATCTGATCGAAAACGTGTTGTTAGAAGTGCTGCCGCGCCCGGCATATGCAGTTGAACCGAATTCCAACTTTATACGCATCAGCGAGCTCGATGCGGGACAGGAATTCCCCTTTGAACTGTGGCTGCAGCCGCGTGAGGAAGGAGCAAAGCTGTCAATCCGCGTGACCTACTATGATACACGCGGACACGAGTACCGCCAGATTCTGGAAACGCCGGTGCAGTTCCGTTCACCGGTTTTTTCACTGTTCCATCTCGATAATCCATATGTCGTCGGTAAGCCGCTCAATGCAGGGAATGAATCCCTTTATGTGGGCCGCGAAGATGTGTTTGCCTGGATGGGTGGCAATCTGATTGGGGAGGAACGGCCGCATTCCTTGATATTGACTGGACAGCCAAAAATAGGTAAGACATCGACACTGCTGCAATTAGTGAGCGGGGTCTTGGGGCGGGCGCTGCGCGAATTTCCAGAGCAAAGCTTGTTACCCGTTTATCTCAATGTCGATGAAATAGATGTGCAAAATACGGGGGCCTTTTTTGCACAATTGAGCCAGATTATTGCCCGAAATTTGCGAAATTGGGGTATTGGTGTGCCTGCACCCGCTTCATGGCCGGCCAACGGGCGGGGCTATAAGTTGTTTGACCAGTATTTGGACGAGGTAGAGCTGTCGCTGCCAAATGAAAGTCTGTTAGTCCTGATCATGGATGAAGTTGACCGGCTTCAAGCACCCATTGAAGGAGGCAATCTGGATCATGATTTGCTGCCCTACATGCGCTCGTTAATGCAGCACCGTTCAAGATTAACATTCGTACTTTCTGGAACAAAGAGATTGAAGGAAGAATTCTGGCAGTTGGTATTTAACGCCGGCGATAATATGGAATTGGCCGCACTCAACCGACGTGAGAGCGAGCGTTTAATTCGCGAGCCTGTGCAGCCTTTGGTTCGTTATGATGATCTGGCTGTTGAGCATATTTGGCGAGCGACTAAGGGGCATCCCTACTTAATCCAATTGATCTGTCATCGTTTAATTCAAGATACTGATCAAGAGGGGCGGCGGCAGAAAATAATCACCGTGGATCAGGTTCATCTCGTATTACAACAAATCCTTGAAGAAGATGACGGCTATTTGATACGTCTATGGAATGACTTGAATGATGGAGAAAAACAGCTTCTTTTAAGTTTGGCCGAGCTGCAAGGGCCAGGTGAAGAGTCAGTCCCTTATAATGCCTTATTCCCGTTGGAAGGGGATCCTGCGCGAGAAACAAGTCTTGAACGGTTAATGGAACGTGGTCTGGTAAATCGCCGGCTAGAAATAAGGCAGAAATGGTGAAGGCGATGGCCACGAGGATGCTTCCTTTGTTTTGGCTTATGGATTGCTTAGACGTTGGGTTGTTGAAAAGAGCCGGCCAACTGAACGCACTAATATAGTGATTGTTTAACTATCCGATACAAGTATTAAAATTTGGAACGAATTAATATAAAATTATACTAATCTATTGTATTTGATCCATTTAGTTGGAAAAATTGATGCGCGAAATAGACGAAGTGTTGATCATTTCGTCTATTTGTGTTATCATGTGGTTCTTAGTATGTAAAAAGCACCTCTTCGATAGATAAACAATCTCCTTGTATCGAAGACCCGGCGTGCTTAGGGCGGCTGGGGGTGGCAGTGTGGGAGATCTGCCTATAAATAAAGAGATGCTTTTTGCATACTAAGATCGTTTTCTTCTTACTAAATTACCTCGCAAGTTTAGTCCACTATTAAATAAAAATTTTGAAATACCGATTATTAACAGTGTATTCGAATAATTTCAGGAAATATATTAAAAACGGTAACGCCAGGAAGCTCTTCCAGCATCAATAGCCCAAGGGCTGATGTTTTGTTCAAATGTGCTGAAAATAGGGGAACCCGCACCCTGATCTATCATAGCTATGAGGTCGCCGCCTTCATTACCGGCAACGGCCACAACAGTTACCACAAAAATGGTTAGGGCTAATAAAACCAGTAAAATCAAGACCATATATTTTTTTTCTAATTGAAATGCCATTTTTTCCTCTTTTGCCAATTAATTCTCTTCTCTTAGGTATAAATGCATCAATTTTCGTTTTTACGGCATTAACCAGAAATTCGATGGCAAATTGGGAAAATCTGTGCTTAGAATTGTCTTCTGTTATCAAAGTGACGGTCATGTTGCGGTAAGCCTCAATCATACCGGTCCCGTATCGCCAACAAGGAAAAATGGCGCCCAATAATAGGGATGAGCAGCTAATATGCCACCATGCCCTTCAATCAGGTCTATCTGAGTTCGTTGCAGGGCGACGGCTTTATCTTCACCTCTTATAAGATCGCTGTACATGACACTCATAAGCCCTGTGGTTGTTCTATCTTCCACAGGCCAGAGCGTTAATATTAAGGATGCTGCGCCTGAAGCTAGAAAAGCGCGCGTTAATCCAAGCAGTTCGTCCCCGCCGCTGACCACATTTCGTCCCGTTTGACAGGCGCTCAGAGTGACTAGGGAAGCCTGTAAACGGAGATTAAATATGTCAAGCGTAGTCAGCAAGCTGTCTTCTAAATAAAGTCCGGAGAACAAAGGATTTCTGGGCCGGTAGTCACCATGGGCGGCTATATGGATGAGCTGGCAGTTGGGCGCTACCTCTTGGAAGAGTGTTCGTGTGGCTTCTTTTTCGATATAGGGCTGGGTTTTCAGGGTTGTGGCCACGGACTCGACTTCGGTGCGAATATGATATAAACGGCCGTCTTGCGTATGTCCCATAACCAGGGACTGTAATGCTCGAATAGGAGGCGCCTGGCTCTTTTTCAAGAAACTGCTTCCAGGTAAGTAGCTGATCTGAAAACGCTGCAATAGGTACTGCTGCCCATCATAAAAAGCATGGAAGGGCAGATAATGCAGCGGCCCGTGTGGAACGATAATTAAGCGCTGGAAGCGCTGGGCTTGACCGATCCAGGGATTAATAAGATCCCTGTACAACTGTTGAAGAATACCCTTAGCTTTTACCGTATAGTTGGAGACCAAATGAGGTGCTTGTTGAACCGTGTTGAAATTATGCTGCAGTTTGAGCTGCGAAGCAGCAATATCTTTGATGGTTATTGGTAAGCGAATCGCCTTTATGGAATCGGACGATATCAAAAAGACAACCAGACCTCGGGGAACCTCAAAAAACTCAATAAGCAGCGTATCTTCACTGAGGGCGGATTGATCCAGGTGGGATTGGACTTGCCATAAGGATGCATCCTGCGCATAGTCTGCGTTGCGGACCAATAAACGGTGCCAAAGATCGCGCAGTTCATCTTCAGTTTGCAAGATAATTTGCCGCCCTTCATTGCGGTCGCTTTGGCCTCCTTCCTGTTCTTCTTCGCGGTTGGCTGTGCTGCCGGGGGTTTCGCCGGTTTCCCAGCGGCGATAGAGCCGGTCTCGCTTTTCCCTTAAGGCTATAATTTGATCGACCATATCTTGGTCGGCAGCGCTGCGCGCTTCAATGCGTAGATCGATATGATGGCCTAACATGGCCAAAAGGGCGCGCGACTTGGCGCGCTCGGCATAGGATAGAGCAATTTCAGGATTGCCGGCGTCAAGGCATAAATCTACGGCATGGGAATAAACCTCATTTTTGTCGGACAGGAAATCGGCGCGGAATTCGACCATGATTTGGCCCTGAAGACGCTCCAACTCGCGGATGGCAGTGTCATATGATGATAAGGCATGAATGCGATCCCCTTGGATATAAGCCAATTGGCCTTTAAGATAATAGGCTTGATAGGTCAGTATTGGTACATCGACTGCATGTGCGATTTTCAAGGTTTGCAGCAAATGATCTTTGGCAATTAGCAAGCGCCGATCGGCTAAGGCAGAGCGGGTGGCAATGATTAGCGCCAGCGCTTTCTTCACCATCAATTTCAGGGTGTCCAACCGTGCGGCGCAGCTCAAAGCCAGTTTTTCACTGGCTTCATATTTTCCGCGTATATAAAGGATAGTGGCTTCCTCAAGATCGGTATAGATATGCCACGCTTCATTTTTTTCTGCGGCAAAGATTTGGCGCGCTCTGTCTAAGGCGGCCAGCGAGTCATCGTAAGCATACAAACCGGTTAACGCGGCTGCTTCATTTAGTAAGGCTTGGGCAACCTCAAAGTGCGTGCCTGCTTCCTTGAATGTGTCCTGAATCTGGTCAGTTTTAGCCAAAACATCTTCGTATCGACCCAATGAGAGCAAACCGTCGCTGATAGATAAATCAACCAGAACAGCATCGCTAATCCGTTGGTCGAACATGAAGGTGTCGCGGGCTTTTTCCAGAAGCGCATGTGCCTTATTTATGCGACCAGTAAGAAAGTAGGTGACGCCCAAATTTTGCTCAGCTCGGGCGATAACGCTGGTTTGTCTGAATTTGGTGGCTATGTTGATCGCGGCCATGTTGGCGGCAATGGATTCATTAAAACGGCCCAAATTGCGTAATAGAATGGCGCGGTTATTGAAGGCCAGTGGGAGGCGGTGTTGGCCTTCTTCACCTGATCGTGCATATGCTTCCTCAACCTTGTAGATGCGTTCGAGCGCTTCTTCATCCTGTCCGCGACGGCCGTAAATGGCGGCGAGATTGTTATTTAGGGCAGCGAGATCAAGATAGGCGTTATGCTGGGCCAGTACTTGCTGCGTCCACTCGGCAGTGGCGAATGCTTCGTCATAGCGCTGCAAGCAGGCCAGCGCCCAAACACGACTGATCTGGCCAAGGGCGATGTTCAGGTCCGCATCATAAGCTTTATATATCGCTTCAGATTTGGTATAGAGATCAAGCGCGGTTTCAAATTCTCTTTTCGAGACGGTCAAGACGGTGGCTTTGGTTTGTAATCCGAGGGCAAGTACGGTCGGTTCGTCACGCCACTCACCGATATTATAGATGAGTTCGGCGATGGCGATCGCTTTGTTGGCGTCACGACGCAAATAATACAGCGCGCGCTGTTTTAAACCGGCAGTGAGGTCGATGATTTCCTCCCTATTAAGCTGCGAGACGGCGTTTCTCGCAGCTTGATGGGAATCAACCAGCTCAACCAAATGATCGACGATGTCTTCAGAGGTTGTTGTTTGCATTTAGGCCATATGCAAGTTTTGCAAATGAATTTCGACCTTAGGTCCACTCAATATCAATTCGTGTGGCATGTTTGCGAATTGGATGTCATCGAAAATAAAATGACTGTCGTCGCCAATTGGCGTTGTGGCCAACAGCTTGCCATCACGCCATAAGAAAGCAGACCATTTCTGGAAACTCTCACCTTCATCCATCATCGGAGAAATATCACCGATGATTTGCTGTTTTTGCCAGGAAGACAAGTTTTTCACCGCGGATAGCGCGATTACGTAAGAGTCTACCTGGAAGACACGGGTGTCCATACTCTCCTGAATGCCGCGCATCGCCGGTTGAAAAGAGACATTCGAGAATAGGTCTTGCGGAGGGGATAGAAGGTCGACGAAGATGACCTTTACTTTTTCCAAGAATGGCGTTTTCTTTGCTCGGGATGACCGAATCAGGCTGTCATCTACTAACGGAAGGGCCATATATTGACGAATCTGGGCCAGATCCGCCAGGCAGTGTGGGCAATGAGCTGTATGAGAAAATATTTCTTCACCGCGGCCTGTTGCTTCCAAAAAGCCCATTTCAAATTCGCCCAGTTCCAAATCAGATGGGCAGTCTAAACGATATAAAGTTGATTTCAGTTTCTTATCCATCGAATTCATTATGTTAAATCATCTCCTTCCTACAATGACGTCCGGCTGTAAGTCCGCCAAGTTTAATCTACCAAAATGCAGTGCTGCATTGCGGTCCAAAAAGGCATTATGACGGATCTTGAAAGGGATCAAACCCACTCCCAAGCATCTGATTGGGTAATTCTTCTTTCACTTAGTATAAATGCAGAAATGGGGGTTTTTCAGTCATCACCGCTGAAGATTCGTGAAAGTTGCTTGTCGCGCCTTAGCCTGGCCATCAGGTTTTCTTTAATTCGCCGCACCTGACTGACACCGCTAAACTCCTCTGGGTGACGTGCATATATCTCGCGAGGCTTCAGATCGTAGATCAAAAAATCTTCGGCAACAATCCGTTCTTGATCATTCTTCAAGACGCTTACAACATGCTGCCAGATCTCATTGGCGAAGATATTGCTTTCCAGATTTGTGATGGGGTTGAAGGGGCTGGGGATAGATTCGAGGGGTCTGGCGGAGATGTCAATACCTTGTGGGCGCATCCGGCGATCTACGTACTCTTTAACGGCCGAATTTGTACACAGTTTCAAATACTGCAGGATAGATCCTACATTTTTAAATTTGTGCAGTTTTTCTGGATCACGCATAAATGCGCCCCAAAAGTTGTCAAAGGTACGGTTAACAAAATATTCTTGATCTTCATCCGCAATGGCAAAAGATGGGTGGCGATAGATCCAGGATTTTACAAGAGGCGTATATTGTTGGATAAGGACATCCCAGGCTAATTCATCTTGCCCGTGGACAGCCCGGCGAAACAGCTCAACGCAATAACTGTCGTCGTAGTCGAGCTTCTGGAAGAAGCGATCTGTGGCTTTCTGGCAGAGGTGGGCCAAGCTCGATAGAGTTAGAATGGTGACATCGAGGCCATCACCGGAAAGTTTGGGTTTCCCTGCCAATTTCAGTTCCTCAGTGACAAGATATTCATCTGTATGAGTCATAATGTCACCGTTGGGGATTTTGCAAATCAGACATAATAATGCCTCGCTTGGTTAAATAAGCAAATAGCAGCTCATTTTTCCTGATGGAAATGGTGCGGAAACTTCTGGATTGGGCATGGCATAGTCGAAAGATCGGCTTCAGCACAATCTATCGAACTTAATGAAACTATAATTAGGATATAATCCGATCGTTACAATTTTCCTTACGAAAGGGGTCGATTTTGTGAATTTATGGTTAACATGAACTATTTGACATTGGCGGATTGGCGGCGGCGCGTGGCGGAAATATATGAACAGATAAGAAAGGCAGATGATCCGGCAGCAGCCTGGGTCAATTTCAAATTTAAGCGGGATCAACTATTTGCCAATCATGAACATTCGCCCTTTGATGCCGGACAGCGTTTAAGCGTTCATGGGTTTATGTTATTACGCGTATGATGTCCGGCTGCGCGTTCAGGGTAAGGTCGTGCATGAAATAGAGCAGGAATCATTTGCGATGGAACTGCCGGTAGAAGGCGCTTTCCGTTTTAGGCGTTTTGCTCGTGTGCGCTTCGAACTATATGGGCAGAAGTTGTCGTTAGCCCTCTATTGGGTCGAGGGTTACGGAGGCGGGCTGTTTTTGCCTTTTAGGGACAGAAGTAACGGCCGTACCACTTATGGCGGCGGGCGTTATCTTTATGATGGAATCAAGGGCGCCGATCTGGGCGCAGCCAGGGAAACCATCTTGCTGGATTTTAACTTTGCTTATAATCCCTCCTGTGCTTATAACGACCGCTGGGTTTGCCCGTTGGCGCCGCCTGAGAATTGGCTTGATGTTGAGGTGCCGGCTGGGGAAAAGGCTTTTTATTAACATCCTGTCTATTGAACAATGAGTTAGGACGCGGACAAGAACGGATGTACGCTGAAGGGAGTAAAAAAAGGAAATAAAAAGAGGTTGGCATTTGCCAACCTCTTTTCCAGATATGCTATCTATATTTTTACTATGCTGTTCTACACTTGCGCATTGTAATTACGCTGAAGAGGAACAGCAAGCCTGTGGCTAGCAAGGACATGATCAGGGCCAAGCTGCCTTCGGATATTGATAGACCTAGGAGATTAACGAGCCGTTCGACTTACGGCGGTGGACGTTTTCTTTATAACGGAATTATGGGGGCGGATCTCAGTGCGTGGGAGAAACTGATCCTGTTGGATTTTAACTTTGCTTATAATCTTTCTTGTGCCTATAAGAATCGCTGGGTCTGCCCGTTAGCGCCAGCCTTAAAACCGATTAAATTTGGCTGTGAACGAAGTGGAGAAGTCGTTTATAGCTGGGTGGAGTAAATGTAGTAGATGAAGCGGAAGTGTGTACCACATCTTGGGAAATGTCAGATGAAGGGCATCTATTAGATCTAGATTTCTCTTTAGATATTGGATGTACAGCAAAACAATAAGCGTAAAAAAAGAGGATGACCGTTTCTGATCATCCTCTTTTTATCTCAAATGGGACTAATTATGAAGTCTGCGAATACAACTAGAACGTAGACCTCATTTACCCAAACTTATCCGACTTTTCGACGGCTGCTCACGATTAGGACAGAGGCCATAGCCAGTACAGCAAATGCCGCGATTATCATCAGAGGCATCGCCATGTTCACGGCCGTGAAATCCTGTAAAGTAATGGCCGTTGGACCGACATGATAATCCTCGACTTCGCCATTTATAACGAGACCCTCACCAAACGCTGCATTGGCCACTACTTGGGCACCAAAGACCCGAGCGCGAATATAAATTGGAGTGACTGCTGGATCGAAATCGGCCGGAATTTCGAATGATACAGGTACGATGACCTGTCCGGGATTTCCTCCGGTGCCCGCAGGTACATTGGCGGTTTGAAGATAAACGCCATCACCTGGGTCATTGAAGCTGCCATTATTATTCCAATCGAAGAGCACAAGGACATCTGCCGTTTGGGGGCTGTTGCTGGTGACAGTAACATTGAGCGAGGTTGTTGTTCCTGGGTTCCAGATTATAGAACTCAAATCAACACCGTCTTCATCATTAATGCCATTATTATCATCACCTAAGGCATCTACCGTTGGCTGCCCTTCGGATTCATAATCGACCGTGTCACCCAACCATACGGCGCTGGCGTCATCCGGCTGGTTATTGGCGTCGCCATCTGGAAATGTCTGATTAATGGCACCGTTGTTGGCCAGGAGAGTCGGGTAATTCGTTGGCAGGTCGCCCAAATCAGCCAAAAGCGTCTGCTCATTTTTATAGCCGAAGTCGAAGGTATCATCTTCGCTACCCTGGACAGGGAAGGCTTGAGAACCGTCATGATTATTGGAATCCACATCGGGAGCGCCGGCGCCTGGCGTTACCCTGGCAACAGCGACCGGGTCTGTTTTGACGGAGACAGTGAAACAAGGTTCATCACCCCCGGCTCCAGTGCTGCAGTTTGTCGCTGAGCCAATCCCATTAAAGTCTTCATCCATAAGTAGATTTTCAAATGAATATTGGCCATCGCCTGAAGTAGGCACAACGAGGGTTATTTTGTCACCACCTGGGTAGGTGATGACCAATTGGACAGGCACAGCGTTTATTCCAGGTTCCGAGGAGTCCTGAATATTGTTTTCAATTGTATCCAGCCAGACGAAATCCCCAAGATTGGCCGGGTCCAAATAGTAACCGAAATCGACCGTAGTGTCTGAGGTATTCGAAGAATTAAGCTCTACGCCGTAAGGGTCCACTTTGCTCTGGTTATCGCCGGTTGTTCCCAGGCTGTGCCACCATCCTGAAAGGACGCCGTCCACATCGGTCACGTCAACGATATAATTGATACCTGTTGCGCCGTTGGTCGGCAGATTGCTGAAGCCGTATGTGCCGTTACCACCGCTCGAATCGGTCACAGTCCTGCTGATAACCGGTTCGCCGGGATCGACCTTTCCATCACCATTTTTATCCCAATAGAGATCAAGGGTGACATCATTAATACCTTGTTCGCCCGCTTCAAACAGACCGTCGGCATCGGTATCTTCCCAAACCTGGTTGCCGATGCTTCCGGACACTCCGGAGAACTTATAGCCGAAGTCCTGCGTAAGATCGATCTTGGTTGCCGTGCTGAGTGTGGTTTGGGACGTGCTGTCGTTGCCTCCGTTCGGGTCGACATTGTTCGTCAATCCAGGTGGCAGGGTCGAGGTATCCACTTTTATGGTATAGATTGTCGAGGGATCTACTGCCAGATTACCGAAGTAGTAGTAACCATTCTCATCTGTTGTTGTCGATTGGAGAGTTGTTGTACCTGCCGCATCGCAAAGTTCCACGACGACGCCTTCAAGACCTTGATCGCCGGCATCCTGGCTGTTGTTGGCATTGGCATCGAGGAAGATGAAATCGCCGATTAGGCCCTTGGTATTGTTGTGATTGGGCGGTGCGAAACCGAAGTCGGCCGTATTGTTGTCACTGCCGGCCAGGGTAACGGCGTAGGGCTGGTCTTTGCTGTGATTGTCAGCACTGCCGCTGGAGCCGATGATCTGTGCCAGTTCGCCCAGTACATTGTCAGTATCGGTGACTGCCACAAGGTAATTTCCATCGGGCAAACCATCGAAAGAATATTGGCCAAATTCGTCTGTTGTGGCCGTGGCGATAACCTCGCCGGCGTTGATGTTGCCGGGGTCAGCGAGGTCAACAGCCAGAACCACCGTCACGCCAGGAATGCCATAATCACTGCCGTTGAAAATCCCGTCCCCGTTGGCATCAAAGAAAACCTGGTTGCCGATACTGGCATAATCCCCTGCCACAGAGGTCCGTACCTTTTTGCTGTAGTACCCATTCCGGCTGTTGCCGCTGTTGCGCCCCTTCGCTTCATACGGCTCATATCCCAGTTGGTCAGTCAGCTTCGCCTCCATCATCTGTTCCAGGGTGTTGGCGAAAAGCTTGGCGAAGATGCCTTCTTTACCGAAGAAGTCATCCATAGAATCTGCTTTGGCCAGCTCCGCCGCGATGGCTTCGGCATCCGGCATATACTCTCTGTGGGTTGGCCCGTTTACGGCTCCGTTTCTGTGTCATTTGTATTCTCCCTTTCAAGCGTTTCATATTAGCTTGATTTGGGGATTTTCTTCAATATCTTGGACACTCTCCCTGAAACTGTAGGAAGGCATTTTGTAAATCCAAAACTGCTTTCCAACCAAGAAGTATGCGGTTGCCGCCGTATACTTCTATTTCCTATTATGCCAAAACTGTAAATTTATTGTGGGATCAACTAGATCTCTGGCATTTGGTTATCTCCTCGGTATAATGTTTGCTTCGTTGTTAATAGAGACAAATCAAATTTCAATAAACTGAAAACGATAAATTTAATTATAAAGGTTTTTCTTTCGAAAATTATTACAATCAGGTTCGGATTTGGTTATGATTTGGTTATAAAAGGGTTCAAATTAAAATAAATTCGGGATTTTATCGAAATTTTTGGTGAAATTTAAATGACAAATGAAAAAGAGGTCATGACTGCATTAGATACAGTCATTCATCCTTCTTACGGCATGTCTCTGGTTGCGCTGCAGATGATACGCTCAGTTGCGGTTAACGACCAAGGGGTTCAGGTGGAGATGGTGATGAACTGTCCTGGCTGCGCTGCGGGGAAGGTGACGATGGGTCATGCACATAGGGTCTTACGGCCGTTATTGGGCTCCAAGCAGGAAGAAGTGACGATTGTGCTGCGGCCGGAAGTGTGGCAGGCGCCGTGGGGGTTTGGGGCTGTATAGGAGGCAATCAGCGAGGTTTGCTCTAATGAATGAGTGTAGGGTAAGATTGTATGATACCAATTGCGGACGGCCGTAGGGGAGAGGTATATTGGGCCACCGTTTTATAATTTCCAGGCGCTGTGTTGGACTGCCGTTATGATATAGTGGACAAGGCAGCTAGAGCCTGATTTGTATCCATTCTTGAAGGAGAATAATAATGAGTGATGAATTGTCAGTAGAATTAGCAACCGCAAGTGAAGATATTGCGATTGAAGGTGTAGGAAATGTGGATGCAGGTTTGGCATCTTTAGATCTGGCTGATGATATTGAAGCCGTGAGCCGTGCGGAATTGGCCGAAGGTGCCAGCGATGTAACACGTGGCGTTGATATGATGGCTGTTTCTGACCGTGCGGCACTGCTCAGTGAAGTTGTTGGTACGGCGGGCGTGATTGATATGGTTGAAGGCGCCGAGCTGCTGGCGACTTCTGAAGATATTGAAGTGCAAAGCGCCATTGTCTCTATGATGAGCGAGGAAGACCTGGCCATCGGTATGGACCTGGCAGCGATCGCCGGGCAGTTGTGGGCAGTGAGCAGCGTGACTGATATTATGGATATGCCCGTGTTGTCTTCATTCCTGGCGCAGAAGAATGAAGAACTGCACAGTATTGCTGTAGAGTCTATGCTGCGCTCGACAGCGAATCGCGTCCTCTCGTCGGCTATGAGCGCCACGGGCGCGGAAGTGGCCGATCTTGGTATTAATGAAATGGAAGAGGGCTTGGCGCGTATGGCTGCTGCAGAAGGCTTGGCCATGCGCAGTGATGAGCTGGCGGAAGAAGGCGCAGACCTGATGGTTGCCGGCATTAATGAGCTTGAAGAATCCGCGATGCTGGACGAAGCTGCGATGGATATTGCGGCTGATGGTGTGGCAGAGGTAGCTGTTGGCGCGGCCGAGTTGGGCGCTGCTGATGTGCTGGGTGTTCTTGCTGAGGAAGAAGACGAAGTTTAATTAAACTTATTGGATTTAAGAGAGAGACCGGATCTTCATATGGAGACCGGTCTCTTTTTGTTTGGAATATTGACCACGCGTTATTTCCGAGCATTATTATTTTCGGCGTGGAATTGTCTCAAAATGAATTTTGTAACTGAATTGGGGAAACATGTTGAAATCATGTTGGGAGAAGCACAGACTATATTCCTTCGACCGGTATGGGTTATGAAGCCCAAACAGTGGTTTAGAAAAGATCGTTTCGGTCTGATTTTCCTCACATCTATCACCATCTTGGCATATGGTGCCTTGGTGAGCATGGATTTTGTTTATGGGACGCTGCGGGATTCATATACACCCCAGAGTATTGGTTGGTATTTGCTGGCTTTTGTGGCCTATATTGCAATTTTGGTCTGGGTTGAACGCTGGGGAATAGGGCGTAAGTGGATGTGGGGTGGGGCTGTTTTGCTGCGGGTGATGATGCTTTTGACGACGCCGACGCTGTCTGATGATGTGTATCGCATGTTATGGGATGGTTATGTGGCTCACCAGGGGGTAAGCCCTTATATGCACGCTATTGATTCCCCGGCGCTAGATCATTTAGAGGTGCCGGTGCGTGGATTGGCAAATAATGCCTGGATGGCCAGCCCTTATTTGCCGGCGGCGCAGGGGGTCTTTTATGGGGTAACGGCCGTTTTTCCTTTAAAGCCGATCTTCCTGCAAGGTATCATGGTCATTTTTGATTTGCTGAGCGCCTGGTTGATTGCCCGGCTGTTGGCTCTGGCGCTGCTTCCGGGGCGGCGGTTGATGATCTATCTTTGGAACCCGCTGGTCATTATAGAGGTAGCTCATGGCGCTCATATTGATGCCTGGATGATATTGCTGGCTCTGTTGGCTGTTTATCTGGCTTTGCGACAGTCGGGGGGTAGGGACATTATTCCCTGGTTCAGGCAATCGAAATCGATCTCTTACCTAGCACATTTTCTCTCTCCGCTTTTTCTGGCATTGGGCACGTTAACAAAACTGCTGCCGGTTCTTTTGCTTCCTGTTTTATTTTGGCTGTGGAATTGGCCTCAGCGCGTTTTTTATGCTCTGGTCACTTTGCTGCTGCTGCTTCCATTTGGTATGAGCGCGGGTTGGGGGTTGAGTGGCGATCTGGATGGAACGGGGCTGTTTGGGGCGATTCGGATTTATGCTGACCAGTGGAATTTCAACAGCGGCATTTTCCATTGGTTGGAGGTTTGGCTGGACAAGTTGGGGGTTGATAAACCGCTCGGGATGGCAAAGGGTATTGTGGTTCTTCTGCTGCTGGTTGTGGTAACGGCCGTGTGGATTGCGGCGCGCAAGCGAACGGCAACGCGAACAGCTCTACGCATAATGTCGGTGCCCTTGATAGGCTATGTTTTACTGACGCCGACCTTCCATCCCTGGTACTTGTTATTGTTATTGGCATTTGTGCCCTTCTTGGCGCCCGCTGAGGATGAATCACCTTGGCGCTGGCTGTTGGCTGCGCCATGGTTGTATTTGAGCGGCGCGCTGGTGTTTTCTTATATGACCTATCTTGATCCGCTTAATTATGGGGAATTGGAATGGGTGCGGCAGGTGGAGTGGATTCCGACTATTCTGCTCTTGGTAGCGGGTTTGGTCGCCGAACGAATTCGGCGTCTGGAGCGAGGAAAACATGTTGGGAAACATGTTTGAAGAGATGCGGTCTCGTATTCTTAACCTGCTATGGGGGTGGAATCTGGTAACGGCCGTTTTCAACTTTGCCACCAGTATCCCGGATCACTTGTTCAGCCAGGGTTTGCGTACGTCGGGCGATGTTGGTTACTGTGTCATATTCGGGCATGTCACCGGTAATATCTTGATTGAAATAGATGTCAGTGGATGTTTGAACCGCTTCTGGAAGCCCGCTTAAGCCATGAATAATGCCCAGCAGACCGGCGCTGGTAGCCATATTATTGTCGGCGTCCCAGCCGGCCTGGGCGGCAATGGTCATGGTGCGCGTGAAGTCGCCTTCACCATACAGCAAGGCCATGATGGTTGTGGCGAAGTTAACTTTTGAGGCCCACCACATGGGATCATCATCATATTCATCACGTATAAGTTGGCGTGTAACACGCCAATCATCTGGGTTTTGCGCGTGCCAACGGATGCCGTTTTCGACAATGAGATAAACCACGTCATCTGGCTTGAAATCAGATTTGGTTGTTGTTAGCAAGGTGGGGATATCCTGCTCGAAGAATGCACGAGCATAAAGGGCGGCATAGAAGGCACTGGCATCGACAGCCAGACCGCTGTTGGTAACTCGAGCGAAATAGCGGGCGCGGCGGGCTGCCTCTTGGGGCATGCCCGGGGCCAGTAGACCAAAAAGCTCTGTTTGTAGCTGGGCACCTATGGACCAAACGCCTTCAGGGTTAAGCTGTGGATCGCTGGTTTGTGGCGGTATGATGCCTTCGTCCATCAACTGCCTTGCTCTAAGCGCGGAAACCCAAATATCATTGTTGAGATGCAAGACCCATTCATCCCGAATTTGTTCATAGCCGGGTTCGAGGCCGTAGGTCTCCAAAATATGCAGGTCGACCCATTCGACGTGGGTGTCGTCATCGGTTGACCATTCGTCGAGAAGCAGCAGTTGGATTGAATCGGCCGTTCCCGGCTGGTCCAGGTAAATACCCTGCAAATCGAGTCCGGTATGGTTGGCGACCATGGTAGCCTGCCACGCGCCATGTACCTTATCGAAATAGACATCCGCCGGCAGTTCTTGCAAATGTGAAAGCGATGGACGCGATTCAGATTGTGGCTGTCTGCATCCGCAAAGGATAAAAACAAGGGTTATTATTAGAAGAAAGTTCGACCAATTCATTTTCATCTTACAAGAGCATTACAAGACCTTAGGTTCGCTATAGTTTGGTAGTATAAATTACACTTGAAGCAAACCATTGCCGCTAAGCTTCGGTAGCCTGGCGGGAGACAGAAGATTATGGGATTAATTTTAGCGATTATAGCCGGACTTGGAATCGGCATCATTTTTGAGCGGGGAGATTTCTGCTTTCACAGCACCTGGCGTGGTTTTACGAAACGGCCGCGCCAGCTTGATCTTTTTCGCGCTTATTTGTTAGCTCTGTTAATTGGCATTCCACTGGTACAAGGGATGATCTATCTGGGTTGGATCGAGCCCTGGATTCCGCCCTTTGCCTGGCAGGCCAATTTATTTGGTGGTTTTGTATTTGGCATTGGTATGGTCATCGGCGCGACATGTATAACAGGTTTATTCTATAAGCTGGGTCACGGTATGGTGGGGGTGCTTGTTGGTCTGGCTGCATGGGCGGTAGGCGATATTCTCACCTATCTCGGTCCACTAAAACCGCTGCGTGATGCGTTGAACAGTTCGCCAATGACCATTAACGGCGAGAGTGCTACCGTGATTAATGCCTTTGGCCCTATAGGCATCATTCTCTTAGTAGGTTTCGCAATCTTGGCAGTTGTCTATCTTGTTCGTTCCCCGTTAAAGGCACGCGGGAAACTTTGGAATTGGTTAGTTCTGGGATTAGCGACCGGATTATTCATGAGCTTGGCCTGGCTTCTGGCTCGAGCGGGCGGTTCTAATTACACATACGGCACTTCAGGTGTTCCATCAGGGTTATTGGAGGCCATACTGGGTGAACGGAGTGGTGGATCAATGTGGATTCCCGTGGCGTTGATCAGCTTAATCCCTGGGGCGTTTATTGCTTCACGCTGGGCCGGAACTTTCTGGTTTAGGGGTGAAAGCGGGCAACGATATGTTGAGCTGGCGGCAGGCGGGCTGTTAATGGGCATTGGTGCTGGAATCGCGGGGGGCTGTAATCTTGGCCATTCCTTGGTTGGCGTGCCCTTGCTTTCCCTGGGCAGTATTGTGACGACTGTGGCCATGGCTCTTGGTGTGTTTTTTGCGGCGCTGTTGGCTACATGGATGTCATCATTCAAGACCGCAGAGGTCGCGGACTATTCACTTGAGTAACCTCTATTGCCAGACCTCGGAGGTCGCGGAAGACCTCCGAGGTCTCTTTAGAAATTGGAGAAATTAATATGGCGAAAATTCTTTTCTGTCATCCGATGTTTTTGAGCAAGAGTCCGGATGAGCAGGCGGCGAGCAGCCCATACTTTCCTTTAGGTTTGCTGTACCTGGCCGGTTATGTGCGCGAGCGCGGGCATCAGGTGGCGATGTTTGATGCGACATTCGCTGAGGATGAATCGGCGTTTGCCCGGGCATTGGAGCGGGAACAGCCCGATGTTGTGGGTATTTCAGCGATGTTGCCGACCAGGGATGTGGCGCTGCTGTTAGGCCAAATGGCTCATGATCAAGGCGCGGTTGTTATTATTGGCGGTCCCGATGCGACCAAATCGCCCGCGGCTTATCTGGTGCACGGAACAGGTCGATATTGTTGTGCATCATGAGGGGGAGCAGACGATAGCAAGTTTGCTTGATCTTTATGATCGTGGGGAATTGAATACGGCCGTTCTCAAAAATGAACCTGGTGTTGCTTTCCGTGAAGGGCGGCGAATGGTCGTGAATGAGCCGCGCCCACCGATAGAGAATTTGGATGAGCTGCCACTTCCCGCACGGGATCTCATTGATATGGCGCGTTATTTGCATCTATGGAAAGAAATAAATGGTTACTCCTCCATGACCATTTCTACTGCGCGGGGCTGTCCCTACGGTTGTGAGTGGTGCCGTGATGCGGTTCATGGCAGCGATTTTCGCCAGCGTTCGCCTGAAAGTGTGGCTGCTGAAGTCAAAATGTTGAAGGAGACCTATGACATCGATCGTATTCGTGTGGTAGATGATGTGGATGGCATCAGCCGTGAATGGCTGGATGAATGGGCGCAGTCGGCGGAAGATATGAAGGCGGTTGTTCCATTTGAAGGGTTGAACGAACTTGCGCGCCAAGACATTCCTATGCTGGATGTGCGCGACTCGTTGTGAAGCAAGCGCAACGTATATCTCCCCACCGTGAGTGAGGATTTACATGCACCGCCAGAGGATATAGCTGATTAAAAATGAATGAAGACGGATTTTTTAGGCAGGATTCTCCTTTTTTGAATCACCCTTTGTTAACGACCGAACGGACCCTGGCAGAAATTGATTTTATTGAACAAACGCTAAACTTAAGAACTGGGGCGCAGCTCTTAGATGTGGGCTGTGGTTATGGCCGCCATTCTGTTGAGCTGGCGCGGCGTGGCTATCGGATTGTGGGAATTGATTCTTCGGAGGCGATGATTGATGCGGCCAAGGCGAACGCAGAAGACGCAAATGTTATTGTTGACTTTCGCCAGGAAAAGGCGCAGGATTTTGAATCCCATGAACGATTTGACGCGGCCATCTGCTTGTTTACATCGCTGGGACAAGTGGATGAACAAGGTGACAACCTCGGATTGGTTAAGCAAGTATGGTCAGCGCTCAAAGTGGGGGGCTGGTTCGTGGTTGAAGTGCCACAGCATGCGGTTGCTGTGCAGCAGCTTCGTCCAAATGACCGTTTTGGCAATGAGGATTCCTATGCCGTCGTCACCCGCGATTATGATCAAAAAAGCCACATCCTAACCGAGGAATTTCGCGTAGTAAAATTCGGAAATGAGCAGCACTTTACACTTCGATATCGCTTATTATCTAGTGCGGAGCTTGCAGCTCTGTTAGAAGGGGCTGGTTTTCACATTGAAAAATCATTGGGCGATTACGCCGGCAGCGCTCTAACCACGGATGATCCGATGATGATTTTCATTGCCAGGAAAGAAGGGTGATTTCTTGACGCCGGAAATCTTAACGATACTTGCTCGAGGTATTTTGTTCACTTTGCTGTTAACGGCCGTTAGCAGTGTATTGTCACTAATTGCTGGTGTCTTAGTGGGGATTATGCGTTTATGGGGCCGATCAACTTTGACTATCCTGGCCGGCATCTACATCGATGTTTTTCGCAATATCCCGGCACTGGTGCTGATCATTTTTTTTGCCTTTGCCATACCCAACTTATTCCCATTAGAAATGCGGCAGTCCTTATTTTTCGACAATATCATGGTTGAATGGACAGGTAGAATTAGTGGTCTTTCGCTGCCTTATTATGCCCTGGCAGCGATTGTGGCTTTAAGCCTGAATACAAGCGCCTATCTTGCTGAGCTGTTCCGTGCCGGCGTGGGCACTATTCCGCAGGAACATGTCGATGCGGCGCGATCTTTGGGTGCGACGCAGACGACCGTGCTGCGCCAGATACTCATTCCGCAGGGGCTGCGGGCGGCTTATCCGGCCATTACAACGCGCTTGATTCACAATATGAAGAATACCGCATTGGTCTCATTTGTCGCAGTGCCCGAATTTTTTCACAGCACGCAGGCCGCGATTACGCGCACATTTATGGCTGTAGAATTCTTGCTGCTGGCGGCCATTATCTATCTGATTTTATCAATTAGTTTTGCCTGGCTTTTGAACCAGCTTGGGCAGCTTCTAGATTCCCGACCCCAATTGGACCGGGCTGCACAGGGAGAGATGGCGACACTGTAAATCTGCAAGGCATGACGCGATTTACTGACTTAATCAAGATGAATTTTCTACTGCAAAATATCTCAAACCTTATTTTTGGCTTTCCTGGCCACCGGCCTGGGGGGTTGGTGATGAGCATTTTGCTGGCCTTGGTGGCTGTGAGTGTGGGTTTTTTGCTTGCTGTATTAATTGGCACCGCGCAGGAGTCCCGTTTTCGTGTTTTACATCTACTGGCCGGAAGCTATGTGCAGGTTTTTCGCGGCATACCGTTAATTTTGCTGCTGCTGCTGGTGCATCAGATATTTGGATACGGCCGTCGCCTGGGTCTGCCGTTAACACCGTTGGTCTCAGCAGTTACAGCCTTAGTGCTTTACAGTAGTGCCTATCAAGCGGAAATAGTGAAAGCTGGGCTCCAAGCTGTGCCAGCGCGTTTGGTTGAGTCGGCACGCTTATTGGGCAGCAATAAACGGCAAACATATCGCCTGATTAAACTGCGTTATGCTCTTTTTGTGATGATGCCGGCATTTACAGGCCAGGCTATAAGTTTATTTAAGGATACTTCTGTTGTGGTGATTCTAGGTGTGGCTGAATTAATGACCGTGGCCAGAATTGTATTGGGCAGCGATGTGGCTAATGCGCCGCATTGGGTAAGTTTGTTCATACTTGTTGGTTTTTTCTATTTTGTGGTGGCCCTGTTTTTTTCACGCCTTGCACAGCGATGGGAAAAAGGCCGGCCGGCTGGGGACTTGGTGCATTCATTGGCGAATTATTGAACCGAATGAATTCGGTGTCCATAAGCGGAAACATGTTTCAAACATGTTTTAGGTTGACAGACTCAAAATTCATTTTGAGTAAGAATTGACGCCATTAAGGTGTCGTAAGCAAGGGTTTATAAATCAAGAAAAGGAGATTATTAAAATGAAGAAGTTGTTGTTCATTGTTGTCTTTTTGTTGTTTGCCAGTTTGATTCTGGCTGGTTGTTCTGGTGCAGGTTCTGGCGATTCCACGTATGATCAGGTACAGGAAAAGGGAGTGGTGCGCATTGGGGTTCGTAATGATAACCCGCCTATGAGCTTTATTAATGATGAAGGTCAATGGATTGGTTTTGATATCGATTTGGCCAATGCCCTGGCTGATCAGTTGGGCGTCGAGCCGGAACTGGTAGTTGTTGACGGTACAACGCGGATCAGTTTCCTGCAGGATGGTGAAGTGGATATGTCCGTGGCCAGCATGAACCATACCAGAAGCCGCGATGATGCGATTGATTTCAGCATCACATATTTCTGGGATAACCAATCATTCCTGATTCGTAAGGGCAGCTATGGCTCCATTGATGAATTGATGGGCCAGACGGTGGCGGCTAATGCCGGTAGTTCAGTTATTCCTTCCTGGGAGAAATATTCAGCAGATATGGGTGGGCCGGCGCCGGATATTGTGGAGTTCGACGATAAGTTGGCGGCGATGCAAGCGCTGCGTGATGGTGCGGTTGAAGGATACAGCGAGGATAATATCACGCTGCTCTCATTGGCAGCGGGTGATCCTGACTTAGAACTGTTGCCAGGTGGACATAATCCGGTACAGTTTGGCATTGGGGTTCCCAATGATGATTCACTTTGGCGCGATCAAGTCAATTATGCCCTGCAAGAACTATGGAAAGACGGCCGTTACCAGCAGATATATGAGCGCTGGTTTGAAGGGCCCGATAAGATTATTGACTTGCCGCTGGGCGGTGAGATGGAAGTTTGGCCGTAGATGTTTAGATGCCAGGCAATTTTGAAGTGCATGACATTTAGAATCCATAGATATGACCGAGCTGACAATACGTAAATTAAGCATGGAATACGAGCCGGGTGTAACGGCCGTGAAAGGACTTGATCTCACTGTCTCTGATGGTGAGTTGATGGTTCTTTTAGGCCCGTCGGGTTGTGGTAAGACGACGACGCTGCGTATTGTGGCCGGGCTGCTGCGGCCGACTGCAGGGGATGTCTTGTTTGATGGCCAATCAGTTATTGATTTGCCGCCAGAAGAGCGGGGCGCGGTGATGGTCTTTCAGGAACACGCCTTATTCCCCTTCATGAGCGTGGGTGACAATGTGGCTTATGGCTTGAATATGCGTGGGGTGTCAAAGATGGACATTCGGCGCAGAGTTGCACGGGCACTTGCTGCAGTGCAGCTTGATGGCAGTGAGGACCGTTGGCCCGAACAACTATCTGGCGGCCAGAAACAGCGCGTGGCCTTGGCGCGCGCGCTGGTTGTAAGGCCGCGACTGCTGCTGCTGGACGAGCCGTTGAGCAATCTTGATCGCAGCCTACGAGAAGATTTACGCTATATGGTCCGTTCGTTACAACAGGAGGCAGGCATAAGCACCCTATTTGTAACCCACGATCAGGCTGAAGCCGTCGCAATAGCCGATCGCATTGCCTTAATGATTGATGGCGAACTGCGGCAGGTCGGATCACCAGCTGATTTTTATGAATCACCGGCCGATATCGATGTAGCCAGGTTTTTTGGCGCAGAGAACTTCCTGCTTGCTGTTAAAGAAGGGCAAAAAGCTAAGACAGCACTTGGAGAGTTGGAGATTACAGAGTCACCGTTGGCGGATGGTCCTGTGTGGTTGTCTGTGAGACCGGAAGCGATAGAGCTGGGTGCTAATGGCCATAATAATTTCAATGGCCATGTGCAACTCTGCAATTATCGCGGGACATCGCTCGTCCTGCCAGGTGAATGTCAACGGCACGATGCTGCAAATGACGTCTCCTACATATCATGATATCCGAGAGGATGAAGCGATTGTGGTTCATTTACCACGCGAGCGGCTGTGTGTGCTGCCGGTCGATTAATTTGGTTGAAAATAGCGGCGACAAGATGGCATCTTGTCCTACTGGGGAAGCATATGAATTTGAGAGAACGAGCGCCTTTATGGCCAATTTCTGCCAGCCGGATCTTAATCGGCATACTATGGCTTTATTCCTTACGTTGGAAGCTGCCTCCTGATTTTGTTCCGGCTGAGGGACCTGGGCTTATGGATTGGCTGCAGCTTGAGGTGCAGCATCCGGCGTTTCGGATTTTATGGGGATTTTGTTTCTGCCGTTGTGATCCCAAATTTCACTTTATTTGCCTGGATAATCTTTCTATGGAACTGTTGGTTGGTCTATCCCTGCTGACTGGGACTTTAACCCGTCTTGGTGGCTTCGTTGGGCTGCTGTTGGCCTTGAATCTAGGGATTGGCTTACTGGAAGTGCCGGGGGAATGGCCGTGGTCTTATGTTATGTTGGCCATGTGGCAGGGCACTTTTATCGTCACGGCCGCCGGGCGGACACTTGGCGTGGATGGCTGGCTGATAAAGCGTTTCCCTAATAGCAGCTTGCTGCATTGGTTGGCTTGAAAATGAGTAGGAGCCAGGCAATTTTGAAATGACTGGCTCCTGTTTCTGGAGAAATCTATGATGGTTGAACAAGATAAAAATAAAGAAGTAAACCGGCTGCGTACGGCCGTCGCCTCTGTTGCGCATCACGTTAGGGCGTAATTATCTTGGTTACCTGGTACGATAATTTACGTAGTGGGCTTATATACGGCCGATGGCTTAACCGGTTTTTTTAACTGGTTGTTTGATGCCGAAAATGGCAATGGCAGCAGCCTGCTGTTTGTAAAGAGTTATCTGGATATGTTTATCGTGCCCGTAGCTGGGCCGTTTGCACTATTCCAAATGATTGCCGAATTGGTCATGGGCTTGGCTCTATTGCTGGGCTTTTTCACACGTTTATTTTCTCTGGCAGCGATCTTCTTTTTTGGCAATATCTTGCTGACTTATTTTGGCGGTCATGAGTGGATTTGGACCTATGTGTTGCTCATTATGTCGGCGCTGACACTATTAATTGGAGCGGCAGGTCGAAAGTGGGGCATTGATCGCTTTTTTGAAGAAAGATGGGGCGACCCGCAGAGTGCCCCTTATTGTGGTAATTGTGTACGAATGCGAGATGGCTAGTGTATTATGTCATGGCTGCCATATGATGCGGGTTGAGGGGAAGAAAAATTGACGTTAAATGCTTTGTTAGTACCAGTTGGATTACTTTATTTTCTTATCTCCGGTGCTCTTTTTATATTCGGAGCCAATTTCATTTACTTTTCCATCCGTGCTTGGTTTGAGAGCCGCAAGGCGCCGACCCCACCCCCAAAAATGACTCGGTGGCCGCAAGTTACTGTTCAACTGCCGATTTATAATGAAATGTATGTGGCGGAGCGCGTGATTGAGGCCGCAGCAAAATTGGATTATCCGGCTGACCTGCTGCAAATTCAGGTTTTGGATGATTCAACTGATGAGACTGTAGAGATTGTTGCGCCGGGCTGTGGCTCGATTGCAAGCTGAGGGCATCAATATCGACCACATTCATCGTGTGGACCGTGTCGGGTATAAGGCTGGGGCATTGCAGGCGGGAATGGCCACGGCCAGCGGTGAATTCATGGCTATTTTCGATGCGGATTTTGTGCCGCCGGCCGATTTTTTGCGCCGTGCGCTGCCCTATTTGCAAGAGCCGGATGTGGCTTTTGTGCAGACCCGCTGGGGGCATTTGAATAAACATTATTCCTGGTTAACTTTCTTGCAGTCATTGGCTATTGATGGCCATTTTATGGTTGAGCAGTTTGTACGCAGCCGCGCTGGGTATTGGTTTAATTTCAATGGCACGGCCGGGATTTGGCGGCGGACAGGCGATGGAAGAAGCCGGGGGATGGACGGCCGATACGTTGACCGAGGATCTTGATCTATCTTATCGCGCCTATCTGAAAGGATGGCAAGGCCGCTATGTGCGCGACATCGTTGTTCCTGGCGAGCTGCCGGTAAGTTTTAGCGCTTATCGCAGGCAGCAGCACCGCTGGGCACGGGGCAGCATGGAATGTGCGCTGAAATTGGGCCCCCAGGTTTGGCGCGCGCCTATTTCATTCATTCAGAAACTGCAAGCCACTTTGCACTTGAGCGGCTATAGTGTGCATCTGCTGCTCTTCGGTTTAACTTTAATTTATCCTCTGGTGGCGATATTCACAGCACGATATGTGCATTTGAGCACACTTTATGGTTTCGCTTATTTCTTTGCTTTGACATCCATAGCCCCAACGCTGTTTTTCCTTATGGCGCAGCAGCAGTTCGGACGGCCGTGGTGGCGTCTTTTGCCTAAGATCTTGGCGATTTCTGTTGTTGGGTCAGGGATGATGATTAACAGCGTGCGCGCAGCATGGCAGAATAATGCGAAAACATGAAAATGTTTTTGAGCGTACAGCTAAGTTTGGCATCGAAAAACAGAAGCAAAAGTGGACACAAAAACAGTACCAACTTCGTTTTGATGCCATTGTTTATCCCGAGATCGGATTGGGTATTTACAGTTTCTATGCGGCCTATCTGGCGAGCCAACTGCAATCATGGGGAATTGTGCTTTATGCGTTATTATTTGGCATTGGATTGATATTTGTGGCCGGTGTGACAGTGGTTCAGGCGACGGCCGTTTATCGTGATCGCAAGGCGCGGACGGCCCAAGCGCAAGCAGAAGGTGAATGGAGCGGACATGCTCAAGCGAAAAGCAGCCCCATTCTTTGATGATATGACCGATGGTTAATAAAGCATTGATAGTTATGGCCAAACGGCCGTTTCCTGGGCGAACGAAAACACGGCTGACCCCATTTTTTTCTGCTCAGGAAGCAGCGGCTTTATATAACTGCTTTTTGTTGGATGCGCTTGATCAGGCGCGAAGAATCGCCGGCATTAAGCCGTACATCGCCTATGCGCCCGCTGATGAAGAGACAAGACGCTACTTTGCAGAGTTAGCGCCGGATTTCGGTTTGATTCCACAGCTGGGGAACACGCTGGGGGAACGCCTGGATTTTGCGCTATCAAGCTGCCAGGGGGAAGGGCATGGGCAGGTTGTGGCGATGAATAGTGACAGCCCTTCATTGCCTGTGGACTATTTAGCTTTAGCCTTTGAGCGGTTGGACGATAGGGCGACGGATGTTGTTCTGGGGCCTTGTGATGATGGTGGTTACTATTTGATTGGGTGGAAACGGCCGTATCCGCGCCTTGTACGTGAGGTACAGATGTCTACCAGCCATGTGCTTGCAGATACGCTGGCCATGGCTGAAGAGGAAAGCGTGCATGTGGCACTGCTTCCAACCTGGTATGATGTTGATGAGCTGCCGGATCTGGTTCGTGTGCAGCGCGCTCTTAAGGCAGGGGGGAGTAAGAGCAGTCACACTGGGGATTTTCTTAAAAAAAGGCACATAATTTAGAGTCAGGAAGGGAAGAGCCGGCAGAGATGCCGGCGCTCCGATAGCGTTGTGAAAACAGCAGTTATTATTCCCGCGTTAAATGAGGCGGGTAATATTGAGAGTCTGGTGCGTGAAACACTGGAGCAGGACGTCGATTGGGTGATTGTTGTCGATAATGGCTCTGTTGATGACACGGCCGTTTTGGCACAAGAGGCGGGAGCGATGGTCGATGAGTGAGCCGCGGCGGGGGTATGGTTATGCGGTGTCTACTGGCACAATAGAAGGGCTTGAAGTTGGGGGCAGATGTATTGGTGACCATGGATGGTGATTTTAGTTCATTGCCTGATGAGCTGCCCAGTTTGTTGGCTCCAATTGAAGACTGAAGAAGCGGATCTTGTATTGGGATCGCGTATGTTGGGCCATATTGCCCAGGGCGCGATGCTACCCTCACCAGCGTTTTGGTAATTGGCTTGCTTCAGGATTGATGAGCTGGTTATACAAGGTTAAGGTGACAGATCTGGGACCTTACCGGGCCATCAAGGCCGAAATGATGCGCAAGTTGGATATGCGTGAAATGACATATGGCTGGCCGACGGAGATGATGGTTAAGGTGGCACGGGGAAACGGCCGTATCATGGAGGTGCCTGTTAGCTGGCATGTGCGGCGCAGCGGCCAATCCAAGGTGAGCGGAACGCTGCGTGGATCGATACTGGCAGCTTATTATATTTTAGGGGTAACTCTGCGCTATGCCTGGTAGAACTCTTCGTTCTGCCGGTTATTTTCCCGGTATTTATACCCCTGGCCCATTAAACTGCATCGCCGATGTCGGTGGGGTAATGATTGGGCAATTGACGCTTATTGAGGGGGATGCTGTTCGCACTGGGGTGACAGCAATTTTGCCTCATGGTGAGAGCTTGTATCTTGACCGTGTACCGGCGGGCTTGGCGGTGGGTAATGGTTTTGGCAAGATGGTGGGGGTTACCCAGATTCAGGAATTAGGTGAGTTGGAAACACCGATTTTGTTAACAAATACGCTGGCCGTGCCGCGGGCTATTGAGGCGATTATTGAATGGACATTGGCCCAGTCATCATCGAAAGAGGCGCGCTCGATCAATGCCGTGGTTGGTGAGACGAATGATGGTTATTTGAATGACATTCGCCGCCGTCCATTGTCCGTTGAGCATATGTTGGCGGCTATTGAAACGGCCGAGGCGGGCAGGGCGGTGCTTGAAGGTGCGGTTGGAGCAGGAACTGGAACGGTCTGTTTTGGCTTGAAGGGTGGAATTGGGACGAGTTCTAGACGTTTGCCGGACGATATAGGCGGTTACACCTTTGGGGTCCTCGTGCAAGCCAATTATGGGGGCGAACTTCAAGTCCTGGGCCTGCCGGTGGGGAGGATGCTCGCAGATAATATATCGCCAAAAGATGATGGTGATGGGTCGATCATGATCATTGTTGCGACTGATGCGCCGCTGTCGGACCGCAATTTATCACGCCTGGCGTGGCGCACATTTGGCGGCCTGGCGCGAACGGGTTCATCGTTGTCCAACGGATCGGGTGATTATGCTCTGGCATTTTCAACGGCCGAATCAGTCAGACGCACCCCCGGCCGGCGCAAGAATATTGCGCAATTTAGCGAACTGCCTAATGATTTGATGTCGCCCCTTTTCCAAGCTGTAATTGAGGCGACCGAAGAGGCGATATATAATGCCTTGTTCATAGCGACGGATATGAGCGGTTTCAAGGGTAGAAATGTTAGGGCATTACCTGTGGATCGCGTGTTGAAGATGCTGCATGATTTGCAGTTGAGGCGGGACGCGGACGAGAATAGATAGCGCGGAGAAGATGGATCCCAGAGGGCAGGCACAAGGCAATGCCCCTGCGTTGATTTTGTGAGAAGGGTAAAAGAGTCTAATATTTGTTTTATGATGCTGTGTTATAGTGCGCCCCGATGAGTGAAAACAGCCAAGTAAACGGCAATTTTAATATGACCTATACGGGGCATTCGACCGTCCTTATTGAGATGGATGGCATACGATTGTTGACCGATCCGCTTTTGCGATCCAGGGTGGCCCATTTGGGCCGATTGGTTGATGTGCCCGATGTCTCACAATGGAATCTCGATGCGGTTTTGATTTCACATATGCATTGGGATCATTTGGATTTGCCATCTTTGCGCCTTCTGGGTTATGACACGCATATGATTGTTCCCCGTGGTGCGGCACAATATTTACAGCAAAAAGGGGTTTCGCAGTGTGGAGGAAATCGGCCGTTATGAGCTGACGCGCATTGGTAAGGTTACGATTCTGGCAACACCTGCGGAACACCCTGGCGATCGCCCATTCTTTGGACCAACCGTTGACAGCCTGGGTTTTCTGATCCAGGGCAGTCGAGAGATTTATTTTGCGGGTGATACGGATTTGTTCCCGGAGATGGAGGTATTGAGTGACAGTATTGATGTTGCTCTGCTGCCAGTCTGGGGATATGGCCCGACATTGGGTGCTGGCCATCTCGATCCCTATCGTGCAGCAAAGGCGCTGCCAGGTATTGGGCCAAAGATAGCGGTGCCAATACATTGGGGAACCTACTGCCCGATTGGCATGGTCTGGATGCAAATGGCGTTCTTGCATTATCCGCCGCATTCTTTCCAAAGGTATGCTCAGCGACTTGCCCCGGAAGTAGCAATAGAGATATTGGATCCAGGAGAGTCGTTTGTTTCGGAGGGTGTTGTGGAGAGAGCCAAAAAACGGCCGACAGCAGAGAAGCTAGATAGCTGGCAGGCGAGTAAACTGCTTAAGTGGCAGGCGAAACGATATAAAGGCAGCTGATTTTCGACCTATGTTGTTAGTTCTGGGGGATAGAACTCAACGCGATTCAGATAGGTGAGGCGAATCGCCTCTTCCCAAAAATCAAATCGGCTGATAGCGCCATTATTACTCTTGATCCAAATTTCTCTGGATGGTTCAATTTCTGTATTCACCAACGAAGCGCCCAACAAAATTGACAAGAGCGATTGAAAAAAGCCGCCATGGGATATAATGGCGACGCGATCTTCTGTGCCGCCATGCTGAACCTCTAGCCAGGCGTAAAAGTTCCTGGCGCGTGTCAGCGCTTCTTCTTGATCTTCGTATGGTCGATTCCACCAACCGTCGGTCCCTAACGATTCAGGGAGGATAAGTTGGGGATGGTGGGTCTGAAAGTGGTCACGGTTTGGCCCGGGCAGTCCCTTGTTGGTTTCACTGTTTGGGTCCTTATAATAAATTCCGCCGCGCTCATGAATATCGTAGTGGGCAATTAATGGCAAACCAAGAGCCTCAGCAATTGGGGTGCCTGTTTGTATGGCCCGGCGCATGAGGCTGCAATATAGATGGGTGAAACCAAAGTCGTTGTCGCTTGTCCCGTTTGGTTTTCCAACTCGCCCTTGGGCTGATGATGCGGATAGAAAGTCGGCCAGAATTTGTGCTTGCTGAAAGCCGATTTCTGTAAGTGATGGGTCGGAGGAACGGCCGTTATCTGATCCGGTACGTCTCCATAATGCGTTGTTTTCTGATTGGCAGTGGCGAATAAAAAATAGCTGCATAGGTAATAAATTCCTTGTGGCAAGTTTGCGCTGCTATTGTCCATGAAGGATTGGGTGTCGTCAATGGGATTCTTTGGAAGTAGTAAAAACTTGGGCGAAGGTTAAGTTTAAAGTCTGCGTAGTATGAGACCGATCAGAATGGCTAAGGATGCGCCGCCAACAAGTTCAAACATAAAAAGTGTCCTGCGGTCTTTGCTGCCGGATTGACGCCATTCAAAGAACAGGCGTGGGATGGCTACAAAAGGTACCAGCAGAAATTGGCCCATGATCACGAATGTTGCCACCAAGAGTCTTTCGATCATGCCCATATATTTGCCATTGCCATCAAGAAAACTGGGTGCGCTGCGTTTAATCAATGCATAGCCGACAAACTTCAGAAGAACCCAGGCCGGCATTGTCAAAAAGATATACCCTAAGAGATACACAAGGTGATAATAGTCGCGAATGCCGGACTGAAAGTCACTGCTTAGGGTGTTTAGTTGAATATAACCACCGGCAGACAGGGCTATGATGATGACGAGTAAGTGCAGGAATTGGTCGAGTAAGAAACGAAAGAGTGGCGGAATTGGCAGGGTGTGCCGCCATTGAAAGGCATCGATAGCCGTGTGTGCGATGCCGATGAAGAGAATGCCCTGCCACCAACCGGGGGCAAATGGTAAGGCAAACAGCCAAGTAACGGCCGTC
Organism: uncultured Chloroflexia bacterium; assembly: GCA_963736615.1. Lineage (GTDB taxonomy): Bacteria > Chloroflexota > Anaerolineae > Promineifilales > Promineifilaceae > JAACFF01. Next base: position 602,113 of record CAVTPP010000006.1, read on the forward strand.
ACGATAATCCCATGAACGAGAACGCCTTGTAATTCTTTGCTTTTCCATTGGGCAAGCGTATCTGATTGCAGGATAAAATCACCCACTAAGTGGGCTAAAAACATTGCGATAATCATCTGTCTTCGTTAGCGGCATCCTCTATAATTTCTTATTTATTGGCTCTCGCCTCTTATTTGATAAGATATATCATCTTGCAAAATATTGCTGTGAACTAGAACACACTTAGGCTAATGAATTCGCAGCAGATGCGATTTTTGACTATTTTCACAAAGTAACGATGGTCAATCAGAGGACAATAGGAGGTTATGATGGATGTGAGTACACATGTTGTGGAAATATCAACAAAGGGTGACGCAGATATGTTGGATATCACGCATGGGGTGGCCAAGGCAATAAATGATTCGGGATTCAGCAGTGGAATTGTGACCGTATTTTGTCCTTCAGCGACCAGCGGATTGACGACTATTGAATATGAACCAGGCTGTCTTAGTGATCTAAAGCGTTTATTTGATGAGCTTGCGGAGGAGGACCGGCATTATGCGCATAATGCTAGATGGGGAGATGGGAATGGCCACAGCCACGTGCGCGCGGCTCTTTTGGGACCATCGTTGACAATTCCCTTTGTGGATAGGAATCTCACACTTGGAACGTGGCAGCAGATTGTTTTCGTCGATTTTGATAACAGAGTGCGGCAGCGACGGTTAGTGGCGCAGGTGATGGGTGAGTAAGTGAGTTGAATGGGTTGGTTGTGTCAATTGACAAGATGCCATCTTGTACTACGGGGAGTAGTTTTTCAACGTGGGGATTCGCGATATAATCATTCAATTAGTGGTGGTGTCTGGATTGTTCCTATAATTGTAAATTTTGGAGGTATGCCGTTATGTCTTTCGCTGCTCTTGGCGTTGTTATAGGCTTTATTGCCTGGTTTTTGGTTCGCTATTTTCTTAGCGGTATCTTTACCGTTGCCCAAAATGAACGGGCGGTGAAAACGCGATTCGGCCGTGCGGTGCGTTTAGGAAAAGGTACGACCCTGGATGATCCAGTTGGGGATGCCTTAAATAAAAAGGATCGTGAGCGGTATCAATATCCGCTTGTTAAACTAATCCAACCGGGTGGTCCTTATTTCCGCTGGCCATGGGAGAAATTGTATAAAGTAACCATTGCCACGCAAACGATGAATTTGGCCCTGGATCTGGAAACGCCGGCTGCCAATCACAATGGCACGTTATTGGATGCTGTAACCAAGGATCAGCTCAATATTGGTTTAACCGGGCAAATTCGATTTAGACCCAGTGAGCATAATCTTTATGCTTATTTATTTGGCGTAAAAACACCTATTGTGCATGTGATGGGATATTTTATTTCCATCCTGCGTGAACGGATCGCCAGCTTTGAATCACCGGCTTCATTCCTGGAAGATGAGGAAATGGATGCTGAGTTACTTGGTGGCGTTTCGATCAATGATCTACGCAAGAACTTAAACGAGATCAACGATTTTATGGAGAGCGAATGTGCTTCATCGGCCGCGCGCTATGGCGTGGAATTGGATGCCTCACTCATCACAGGCATAGATCCACCAGCTGATGTTGAATCCGCACTGGCGGCGATTAACACAGCGCAAAACGAGGTTTCCTCAGAGATTAGCCTCGCTAAAGCTGAGGCAGATCAGACAATCGAACAATCGAAGCGTGCCGTGGAGATTGAAACTTTGAAGGCAGAGGCGGAGGTAGAGCCGCTCTTGTCGCTGACTGAACAACTGCGGCTTCTGCAGCAAGCCGGGCCGGAGGTTTTGGAGGCGTATCAGCGTAATGTGAGGTTGGATCTATTCACAAGGGCCAAGAACATTTTCTTGGAGGTGGGCAAATGAGCGGTTTCTTCTACTTTCTTATTGCTGCAGTTATTACGTTCGTTTTCTTTCTAATTGGCGAGCCCGTTGTGCGCTGGCTGCTGCGCATGGCTGGCTTTTATGCGGTCATCGAGGAAGGCACTTGCCATGTGTATGTGCTTTTTGGCAAGGTGATTGGCGTAATAAAGGAGCCAGGGCTGCAATTATTGTGGCTGCGCCTGGGGCCGCGCGCTTTCGTTGTGAATTGGTTGGGGCAGCATCATGTGCTTGATATCAGACTTGACCAGCAGTACTTACGCAGTCTGCCGGTAAATTCTGAAGAAGGGGCACCGATGGGTATTGGCGTTTGGTATGAAATGTTCATTAATGACCCGGTTTCCTATCTGTTTAAGAATGTTGATCCTCGTGGATCATTGTCGGCCAATGTAAGCAGCGCAGCCGTCCGAACATTAAGTAATATGCCCCTCGATGATATGTTGGGCACGCGCCATACTATGAGCCGTTCCGTACGTGGTGAAGTGTCGCCGAAATCAGAGGAATGGGGCTACAAACTGGGCTCTGTCTACGTACGGAAAGTGCATTTCCGCGATTACAATATGATCAGCCAAATTGAAGAAAAAGTTGTTAATCGATTGCGACAAGTGACGTCAGCGATCCGGCAGGATGGGGTAAATCGGGTGAGCATTATCACCAGTTCGGCCGAACGAAAGGCGGCCATTGAGTTTGCAAAAGCGGAAGCAATGCGGCCGAAAATTGTAGGTGATGCGATGCATCATATCAGTAAAAATCCAGCCGTTGCCGAAGCGATGTTCGAGATTATTGAGACCCAGAATATTCTAGCCGGCGAAGGCAATGTGACCATAGTGCCGCACGGCAGCGAACTGTTGAAACAAATGCTCGCGGCTAAATCGGCGGAAGAATAGAGGACGGTAATGGGAAGAAGAGATAAATGATACCGAATATCATGGCCCATGGGGGGGCGTGGTATTGGGATGATGCGCTTGATGAAATAAAGCGAGCGGGCATTGAAGAGGCGATGCTCATCGGTTATGATGTTCTGCGGCAGGGCGGATCGGCGCTGAATGCAGTTGAACACACGGTCGTCGCCTTAGAGAACAATCCTGTTTTTGACTCAGGAACTGGCGGGTATCTTAATCAGGATGGCATCGTTGAACTAGACGCTTTGATTGTCGATGGGCAAAGGCGTGATTTTGCGGGTGTGGCTGGTGTTACAAGAGTTAAGAATCCCGTGATTCTGACGCGTAAAATAATGGAGGAAACGGATTACCGTTTCTTCATTGGCGATGGCGCCAACCGCATAGCAGAAAGACTGGGTATCCCGTTGGTGGCCAACGAAGAATTGGTTACCGAAGCCATGAGGGCATTTTATCAAGCACGGCGAACAGATGGGCCGCATGATACTGTAGGCGCTGTGGCAATTGATCATGCAGGCAATCTGGCCGCGGCAACCTCAACAAGCGGCTCACCTTTTAAGCCGGCGGGTCGGGTTGGCGATTCCCCGTTCCTTGGCGCGGGTGGTTATGCCGAGAATGGGATTGGCACTGCGGGGGTAACCGGACAGGGCGAGAACAGCATGCGCCTATTGCTCTCTAAGTATACCTGTGACCAGATGGCGGCTGGACTAAGTGCAGCGGAAGCGGCAGCGAAAAGCATGGCTTATGTCGAAGGCATTATCAGCCAATCGATGTCGGGCGTGATTGTACTGGATAATATGGGTAATCCAGGTGCAGCGCATACTACGCCGAAAATGGCTGTGGGTTGGATTGATGAACAGGGCAAGATTCGAACTGCTACAAGAGTGGAGAAAGCTCATGGATTGTTTGTTAGATGATCACGATTGAGGTGGCATATGTTGATTCGTAGTTTGCATTCATTTGTGATTTTCGTTGTGGGATGTGTGTTTCTTGTTGGGGTAGCGGGCTGTCAAGGCAATGATCAGGAGGGTGATGGCGTTGCTAATCAACCGAATGCTGTTGCATCATCTGTGGCGACTGAAGAGCCAATGCAGGAGGCTGCGACGGAGACGGCCGTCCCTACTGATCTCCCGCCGGCAACGGCAACAAATATACCAACGGCCGTGCCGACCGAGAGCGATACAGCAACACCGCTGCCCAGCCCGAGCCCCACAGCAACCACGGCGCCTACTGAAACATCAATCCCGACCCCGATGCCGACAGCAACACCTATCCCCGTTCCTGAGCCGGAATGGCTTAGTTATTTAAACCGCTTCCGAGAGATGGCGAATTTACCACTGCTCAAGGATCAGGAAGCGTACACAGTAGGGAGCCAGCTTCACAGCCGTTATATGGTCGGCAACGATGAACCTATTGCTCATAGAGAAGAAGAAGAGAAGCCATATTATGATGAGGCAGGTGACCAGGCAGCGCGAAATGGCAATTTATTCGCCACGAGTCAATTGGAAGCGAACTATATGTGGAGCATCAATTTTTGGATCTCAGCCCCATTCCATTTACTTGGCATTTTAGACCCGCGCTTGGAAGTCGTTGGTTATGGTACATATGAAGAAGAGGTCGGTGATACGCATGTGGCCTCAGTGTTAGATATAAAATCACATCCCCGAGGCACAGGTGAAGGGGTTGAATATCCAATCATGTTCCCCGGTGATGGCAGTGAGACCTGGGTCGTGCGGCACAGTTTATACGAATGGCCATACCCCTTTGACGGCTGCGCCGGATATGGGCCGCCCACTGGCCCGCCGATTGTGCTCTTACTAGGTGATGGTTCAGGTACGCCAAATGTCACCAGCCATCGCTTTGCCAAAGGTGACCAGGCGCTGGAATCCTGTCTGTTTGATGAGACAAGTTATCGTAATAATGATTCCTATGCAGAAGGCGTTGGTAGAACAATACTTAAGACACGTGATGCAGTGGTGATTATGCCTCGAAAGCCATTAGGTATTGATGAAACCTATACGGTACAAGTGACAGCTGATGGTGAGACCTATACTTGGAGTTTTAGCACGCGTCGTGGGCCAGATTAAAAAGTTGGCGAGCAGCAAGTGAATATCCAATGGGTTAATGGCGGGAGCCGGTTTGAGTAAGCGACTATTTGTTGCACCGGCAACAGCAGGAAAGACAGGTTTTGCGCTGAATCTGGCGCGAGAACGCGCGACATCTCTCGCCCAAGAAGTACGAATTTGTGTGCCCAATGCGCTTCAGGCTAGGATGTGGCGCGACCGATTGGCAAAGGCTGGCGGCGCCATTGGAATTCATGTGCTTATGTTCGATGAGCTCGTCGCTGCTTGCCTTCTGGAGGCCGGGGAGTCCTATATCGCGTTAAATGATGCCGTTCAAAACCGCTTGATTCGTTCTCTGTTCGAAAGCTTGTATCTGCGCCATTATGCGGCATTGGTAGATAAATCTGGCTTTGTGCAGGTCAACAAGCGCTTCATTGGGGAGCTGAAAGCGGGAAACATTGATCCACAGCCATTTGCAGCGGCTGTGGCGGAGCTGGAAGATAGTCCGCGGTTAGGGGAACTGGCGGATATTTATGATGCATATCAGAAGGAAGTTATCCAAAATAGTTGGGCTGACCGAGCGGGTTTGCAATGGTTGGCCGCCGATGCCCTTCAAGAACGCGCCCCCGAAGCTTGCAAGGATTGGCCCATACTCATTGTCGATGGATTTGATGATCTTTCGCCATCCCAATTGAAGCTGCTAAAAATATTGGCTGAACGCGTTCAAGAATTTCAAATAACACTTACAGCTGCCGAACGTGCATATTATCCCCGTTACGAGCGCCTAATTAGCAATGTCGAGCGCGAACTGAAGGTAATCGCTGAACCATTACCTCAAAGTGGACGAAAGGTGGCGTCATCTACCCTGGAACATTTGACCCGGCATATTTTCGCACTGCCTTCTGCCGGTCAGGTGACCAATGACGGCGCCATTATTCTGCGTGAAACTTCTGACCAGGCCGCGGAAGCCCGAACGGCTCTGCGTTGGCTAAAAACACTTATCGTTAGAGATGGCATGTCGCCAGGCGATGTGGCATTGTTGGCACGGGAGATGACGCCTTACCAACCATATATTAGCGAAATTGCGGCTGAATTTGGGCTGCCCATTCGCATGCTGGATGGCCAACCGTTGGGGCAAAACCCTGCCATCGCTGCGCTGCTGGATTTGTTGCGCCTACATCTACCGGCGAGCGGCGAGAATCAAGCCGTTCTGCCCCGGCGTGGTGTCATTACGTCCTGGCGTTCACCCTATTTTGCATGGTCGGATGGTGAAATAAGAATAGGAGCTGCTGACGCGGACACTTTAGATGAATATTCACGCCAGAAGCGGGTCATAAGCGGGCTAGATCAATGGGAAGCGGCTTTTAGGGTCGGACTGGCGGCTGACCAAAGCCCAGATCGGCCTGGAGATAATGAGAAAGACACCTTATTCCCAAGGTCTACAGTAGAGGATCTACAAGAAAAGTTTAATCTCTTCCTCTCCCAGAGTAAGCCTTCAACAGCAAGAATGACAGTGTCTGAGTATGTCGATTGGCTAAAAAGGCTAATGGGTCACGATCCGAACGGTGACGAAATCAATGAGCGATCTTTAGATTCGTTGTTTATTATGGAACGAGCGAATGCGAACCCGGCAACGGCCGTTGCGGATCTCACTGCATTACAGCAACTAAGATCCATTCTGGATGAAATGGCATGGGCTGAAGAATTGGTAGGCAGTGAGCGCTCACTAAACTTTGCAACGTTTTTTGCTGAATTGGCCGGCGTTGTGGCCGGTGCCCGTTACACGATTCCTGTAGCGAATGGGGAGGCGGCCATAATCGTGGCGAATACGGCTCAAGTACGCGCTGTGAGCTTTCGGGGAGTGGCCTTAATGGGCATGAGTGAAGGATCTTTTCCAAGACCTGTTAGCGAGGATCCGTTTCTTCGAGATAGTGACCGCCACATACTTCGTGAAAAACATGCCATGCCCTTGCTGACCAGTACGCAAAGTGCTGAACAAGCTTTCTTCTACGAGGCGATTGCCGGCGCTAGAGAAAAACTACTGCTCACTAGACCTGTTTTGGCAGATAACGGCGCGGAATGGTTAGCATCTCCATATTGGGAGGCTGCGCGCCGGTTAGTTGACTGCCAGGTTGAAACCATACCTGGTGAGGGTGTGGTGCCAATAGCGGAGACGGCTTCCCAGGCTGAGTGGCTGGAATCATTGGCGGCATTTGCAGCGGCTGGAGAGTGGAGCCCCGGACAGGATGAACCACAAAAGGTGCAAATCGAAAGGGCGGCACAAATATGGCTGCAGCGCCAAACGGCCGAACCGTCAGCATGGGCTGGTGATCTGACCCCACTGACCGGTGAGCTTAAGGCAAGATATGGTGCACAAGAGATATGGAGCGCAAGCCGTCTGGAATCTTATCGCACCTGTGGTTTTCTATTCTTTGTCCAACATGTATTGAAATTACGGCCACGTGCAGAACCGGCTGAAGGATTAGATGCAGGCCAATTGGGGCTTCTATACCATAAAATAATTGAGCAGGTTATGGCCCACTCTGATGGCCAAAAGTTGGATGAAGAAGCCGTGAAGGTATTGGTCTATTCTATTGCTGCCCCGATTCTAGACGATGCCCCACGGATGCTGGGCTTCAGGGAAACACCCTGGTGGTCACAATCAAGAGCGGAAATTATTGAAAATATTATCCTGTCTGTTTTATCCCTCGCTGAAGGGGAATATGAATTCTTAACCGCGGAGGCTTCATTTGGTTTTGACGGCTCCGAACTGGTTATTCACAATGGGGAAGATACGCTGCGGCTGCACGGTTATATTGATCGTGTGGATATTTCTAAGGACGGCCGTTTACGTATCATAGATTATAAAACAGGCGGTAAGTCGCGCTATACAAAACCTGCTTTCGCTGAGGGTCGAAAACTACAGCTGCCCTTATATGCCTTGGCCGCGCAGGAGGCGTTGGAATTGGGTGAAATCGAGGATGGATTTTATTGGCATTTCCAGCAGCAGGAAGCCAGTGGTTTTCAGTTGAGTAAGGCCGAAGGGGGTGTTGAGGGAGCTGTGGAGACGGCCGTTTATTACGCTTGGGAAACCGTTCACAGCGTTCGCAATGGCCAATTTGCTCCCCTACCGCCAAGGGAGGGCTGCCCCCATTTTTGCCCAGCTGCCTCATTTTGTAATCAATACAGCCCAACGAGCTGGTAATCTATATGGCAGCATCACAGAAATTACCGGCGATTCTAGCAGCATTTCCACTTAGTAATGAACAGAGCAATGCCGCCATGGCACGCAGATGTGACGTGGCCGTTACGGCCGGCGCGGGGACAGGGAAAACGCGGACGTTGGTTGCACGCTACTTGTCCCTCCTTGATGAGGGAACGCCACTGCGCCAAATTGTAGCTCTTACCTTTACGCGCAAGGCGGCGCGCGAAATGCGCAACCGGGTGCGGCAAGAGATCGATGCCTTTCTGACGAACGGTGCTCTTGATGACGAGGATATTGAGCGCTGGCAGGGAATATACAATGAGCTTGATGCAGCGCGCATCGGCACAATTCACAATCTTTGTGCGGACATCTTGCGCGCGCATCCGGCGCAGGTGGCTATCGACCCGCGATTTGTTGTCTTGGACGAGACGGAATCAGCGTTGTTAGCTCATGAGGCGGTGGAAATAACGCTGGCCTGGGCTGTAGGTGAACCGTCTTTACTGCCTTTGTTTACTTTGCTAAATGAGCGAGCGCTGCTGCAGCTCCTGGCTGTGTTTGTCTCTAAAAGACTCTCTATCGGCGCGGTGCTGCAGGAAATAGACCCTGAGACAATACACGAGCATTGGGAGGCTCAGCTTCAAGCTTTCCGAGCGAGCCAAATTGAACAATTATTGAACGATTCGCAGTTTCAGGATGCGCGGCACCTATTGACCAATAATCGTGCAATCAATATTGAAGATAAAGCGGCGGCACAGCGGCAGTTGGCAGTAGATGCTCTTGATGCATTATATGACCCCACAATAAAAGATAAATCAGAGGCCTTTGACACAATCGACAGCATTAACCTGGCGGGTGGCAGCCAGAAAAACTGGCCAGAGGGCAAAGAACAACTGCAAGAAGTGAAAAATGCACTCAAAGCCGTGAGGCAAATGGTCCGTTACCGGCCACTTCTGACGTTGGGATTAAACGAGCAAGATGAACTGATTGCCGGTGCAATGCCGGCTATTTATGCAGCAGCGCAGCATGCCCAAGATAGGTACCGGACATTAAAGGTTGACAGAGAAGGGTTAGATTTCGACGATCTTGAAGCATTGGCCATCGAACTGCTCGAGGAATACGAAGTAGTACGAAAATATTGGCAAGGTCAGATTGCGGCAATGCTTGTGGATGAATTTCAGGACACCAATGAACACCAGCGGCGATTTTTACGTCTGTTATGTCCTGATGGTGGGCGACTTTTTATTGTTGGTGATGGCAAGCAATCAATTTATCGTTTTCGAGGCGCGGATGTCAGCGTATTTTCAGCAGAGAAGACCATAATTGAACAACAGGGTGGGTTGCTGATCGATCTCGATGTGTCCTACCGGGCCCATGAGGGCTTGATGACGGGAATGAACCATCTCTTGCATCCGGTGCTGGGTGATGATTGGCCTGGCCGTCCGGCCTGGGTGGCCCCTTTTGCACCGCTGAGGGCAGGCAAGAGTAAGGTTGATCATGATCTATGCCCGCCATATATTGAATTTCAATTTTCCCTGGGTAATAAAGAGGACGCCCTGACAAGGTCGGCCAGCGCTGCGGCTGAACGGCTGTTGATCTTGCATGATCTAAATGGGTTTGATTTCGGCGAGATGGCCATCCTCTGTAGAGCTTCTAATGCATTCCATTTTTATGAAGATGCTTTGGATAGTGCTGGAATTCCATATTTGACTGTCGCTGGAAAAGGTTTTTATGACCGGCCAGAAATTCGCGATCTGTTGAATGCACTGCAGGCGATAGCCGATCCGCATGATGATCTGGCCCTCGTAGGTTTGCTGCGCTCGCCTGCTTGCGGGCTTTCTGATGTTACGCTTTATCATCTGGCTCAAATTCGCCAAGCCGATCGCTCTCTGTGGGAAACTTTGCAAGCAGATGGTTTGTTGGACGATGAGGAGGAGGAAGAGAGGCTGCAAAAGGCCGTCACGCTTCTGACCGATCTAAATCAACAGGCGGGCCGCTTACCTGTAGCGGCGATTCTCACCAAATTTTTGGAAAAAACATATTACCGGGCAATCCTGCGCCGCGCTGGTGAGGTTCGGGCGCTGCGCAATGTGACGAAGTTGTTGGTTGATGTTCATGACAGCCAGTTGGTCAGCGTTTCTGCGCTCCTCGAGTATGTGCAACTGCTGCGTGAGAGTGGCAGCCGCGAGGGTGAAGCAAGGGCAATGACAGGTGGTGCGGTGCAAATCATGAGTATCCATGCAGCCAAAGGGCTGGAGTTCCCGATAGTCGTCCTCGGAGATGCGGGCAGCGAGTCGCGCGGTTCAGCAGGGATAATTATTGATCAGGAATCTGGGAATCCTCCTGCCAGTAAAGAATGAAAAAGATGAGCGGTCAAGCAGTTTCGAGTTGGGTTGGGCCCAAGTTAAGGAGCAGGATCGGGCGGAGCGCGATAGATTGCTCTATGTGGCGCTAACCAGGGCGGAGCAGATGCTGCTAATTAACGGTGCTGTGCGGCGCAGCAAATCTGGCAGCGTGACTTGGAGCGGATGGCTGGGAGAATTGGCTGAGATTACGGGATTAAAAGACTCGGAACTGCCGGCTTATGATGATATGGGTGCAGGACGTCATGAATTTAAGCTCGCGGTGGAGGAAACGGCCATTCTGGCGACAATATTTGGACCGGAGTATCAATTTGAGGCAACCAGCCCAATATCTGCAATTGATGATTCGCTGCAATTTCCGGATTCTGGCGAGTTAATGAGGGAGCCTGTCATCAAGGAAGTTGATCGTAAAACGGCCGTTGATGTGGGATCACAAGTGGGGCAGCATAGCAGTAATTGGACTGTGCAAGAAGGCAGTACAGATCAGGCAATGGGCTTGATCGTCCATGAGGCTTTGGCGACATGGCGATTTCCTGAAGACGGATTCGAAGAGTGGGTGAGAAAAAGGATCGTTGGGTTCCGATTGGCTGGTGAATCTCAAGTAAAAAGGGTTATTGCAGGATCGTCAGCTATGTTGTCACTCTTTAAGCAGCACAAGTTGGGGCAGGAAATCGACCGGGCGGAGCGGTGCTTGCATGAGGTGCCGTACAGCGTTGAACAGAACGGCCTGCTGGATAACGGTCGAATTGATCTGCTTTTCAAGAATGAAAATAGATGGACAGTGGTTGATTTCAAGAGTGGCTATATTGGCAGTGATGCGGCTTTTCAGCGCTTGTTGGATGAGGGAGTGGCCGCGCGATTACAGCAGTATGGAACGGCCGTGCAGAACCTATTGGGAAGCAAACCACGATTATTGCTATGTCATTTGAATTATCAGGGCGCAGTCCGAGTTTACGAAGTTAAACCTCCTCCACCTTAATTGGAGAGCCACGCCATCAGATTTTAGCGCTTTGCCACCTATCCGCGACGAAAGCGGCGGTTTTCTTGCTTGTTCATTTGTATTTCTCCTCGTTGATGGCCTATTAAGCCCAGGTGCAGTGATTAGAATCACCGCCAGAATAATGATAAAAGTGGCGGTGATCGTTGTGGCCGTGATGGTTTCGCTTAAGACCAGCCAACCCAAGAAAACGGCAAATAAAGGATTGATGTAGGTGTATGTCGCTACCTTTGTTGCTGGAACATACTTTAATAACCAGATGTAAGCGGTGAAGGCAATAATGGATCCAAAAATGGTGAGATAGATCACTGCGACCAGCGAACGCGTTGAGAATTCGGCAACATTTAGCTGGGTTGCTTCACCGGTGACCAGACCGGCCACTATTAACAGCACGCCGCCGGCGAGCATCTCTATGGCTGTGGACATGAATGTATTCTGCGGCAGATTTGCTTGCCGGGAGTAGAGCGAGCCCAAGCTCCATAATATGGGCGCCAACAAAAGGATTAACAGGGCGGACAAGCTGAAACTTGCCGTACCAAGAAATTGCCCTGGTCCGATGAGAAGAGCTATGCCGATCAAGCCCAGTGCAAGACCAATCGTCACCCGTTTTCCTGGCCGGTTTCCTTTGAAGATCAACCAGTCAAATAAGGCGATCCAGAGCGGCACCGTAGCTACGACCAGGGCGGCCGTGCTTGATGGCACCTGCTGTTCTGACCAGGTTACCAGTCCATTTCCTCCGACCAATAAGAGAGCGCCAATGATAACGGCCGAACGCCAGTGAAAACGTTTGGGCATGGGGACGCCGCGGATGCGCAGAATAAGGAAGATGAGCATTCCAGAGAATAAGAAGCGTGCACCAGCCATGAAGAAGGGCGGAATTGTCTCCACAGCAATGCGAATGCCAAGATAGGTCGTGCCCCAAATTGTGTAGATTGCCGCAAAGGCCAGAAATATGGTGATAGTGTGTTTTCTATTTTTTTGTGCAGCGTTGTTGGGCATTATTAAGGTCCTCGTCTGTTATCTTGTAGCCCAGGCGAGTGCAGGATGGCTCGGGTATCAAACCTGTAGTATTAATGGCGATGACGTCAGCCTCGATGAATTCCTGTCCATTGGTGCGAGCTACGGAAATGCGATGATTGCCGTCCTCCACGAGATAGACGTCGCCAACCTTATACAAAAGGGGAGGGGGTAGTTTTTTGCCTTGGCGACGAGCACGGGCGATACTTTGCCAACGGCCGTCGCGTTCTTGACGAATTGGGAGGAAGGCCAGATCAAAATCACGAAAACGGCCGCTGCTGCCAACGATCTTTTCTAAGGGAATTTGCTGCAGACCACGGTTGTGGGAATCTTGGTTAAGTAGACTCTTCAGGACAGGTTCCGCGGATAACAAATCATTGCACTTTCGCCCGAACATTGAGCGGATTTTATGCCAGAACGCACGACTTCGAGCGTGATCGTAATCTCTGTGGGCCAAGTCTTCAATGCTATTTTCAAATTTGTTGTACATGGATTCTCTCTCGATAGATTGTACGAATCTAAAACATTGTTGTACAGGGATATATAACCTGCTATAATGATTTTACTGGTTACAGTATAGCACAATTATTATAACCTGTCAAAGTGATTATGAAGGTTATAAACTTAATGGTGAATATTTTTAATCATGCAGACACATACATTTGATTTTGATGCCGGGGCGCTTTGTCTCAACTTCGCCAACACAGTGGACTGGCATGCCAGCGACGATCCCCAAGAAAATCTACAAAATTACGCTGACTTGATTGACTGGGGGGAAGCGGCAGCTATTCTTTCCTCAATTCGAGCGGAACGCTTGCGCCAGATGGCGCAGAAGCAGCCAAAGATGGCTGGGGCGAGTTTTGAACGTGCCATCTCGCTGAGGGAGGCTGTTTATCGCCTGTTTGTTGACATTTCAGAGCATCGGGAGTTTCATCCTGAAGACCTTGCCCTCATAAATGAGGCCTTGAGTGAATCGTTGTCTCACTTACATGTTGTCTCCTCATCTACGGGATTTAATTGGGATTGGTCGGAAAGCTCGTGGGATTTTGACCATATTCTGCGGGCTGTCGTTCGTTCGGCGGGAGATTTGTTGGTCTCCGATAAACTGGCACGTGTTCGCCAATGTGCCGATGACCGTGGCTGTGGTTATCTCTTTTTGGATACGAGCCGCAATCGCAGCCGCCGCTGGTGTTCGATGGAATCTTGTGGAAACCGGGCCAAGGCGCACCGCCATTACCAACGTCGGCAGGAGAAAAATTATTATTGTCTCTCTTCCTCACAATTAGCTGATATGAAATCCAATTGCTAAAAATGTTAGCGATATTGCCATTTAAGAAGCGTTTAAGATAAGATGGTGATATCTGCCCGTCTGTGGTGGATTGTAACTTGAAGAGATAGTCAAAAAGTTACCGAGCCCCAAATGTAGCAACTTGCAGTTCTTAAGTGTCATTGACACAGACCAACTGCTTGAGTGTTACGGAATTTTTTTAGGAGAATAGAAAGGCTTATGAAGAAAGAATTCATAGCACTGTTCCTTTTGCTGACTGTTCTTTTGGCGCATGTGGCCAAGGTAGGTCGGATGCGCCGGTTGAGGAAGCAGCCGGTGGCCAGGATGGTCCTCAAATAACGGTTTTTAAATCACCTGCTTGAGGCTGCTGTGGCGATTGGATCACGTACATGGAGGAGAATGGTTACACTGTTCAGGTTGAAAATGTCGATAACCTGGGGAAAGTGAAAGATGACCATGATATTCCTGTGCAGCTCCGAGGTTGCCACACGGCCATCGTTGATGGCTATATTGTAGAAGGGCATGTTCCTGTAAAAGAGGTAAGACAACTGCTGGCAGATCGGCCAGCTATCGCGGGTTTAGCGGTTCCTGGAATGCCACCTGGTTCGCCAGGAATGGAAACTGGGCAGACTGCTGCTTATGATGTCCTTGCCTTCGATGATGCGGGCAATATGGAAGTTTTTGCCAGCTACAGTAACTAGTTCTTAGAACCCCGGTTTTTTTAAAACGGGGTTCTTTTTCCTAGACTGATTCAAGATATCGAGGGGGGCGGCGGTAGTTGGTGGCTTGTTCGAATGCGTAAGCCAGTTTGATCAGGGTTGGTTCTTGATAGGCACCGCCAAAAAATGAGATGCCAACGGGCAATCCGGATACCAAACCCGCGGGAACGGTGATATGGGGATAGCCTGATACAGCAGGCATGGAACTGCAACTGCCCGTGTAATGATCAGAGTTGATTGTGTCCGTAAGCCAGGCTGGACCGCCGGTGGCAGCTACTATTGCGTCCAGATTGTGTGCGGATAAGGTGGCATCAATTCCTTCATCCTGGCTGAGACGCCGGCATTCCTCTTTTATATCTAGATATGTCTCGTCTGTTAACGATCCTATTTTCTCAGCTTGTAACATGCGCTCTTGGCCAAAAAACGGCATCATCTTTTCAGAGTGTTTATTATTAAATTCAATTACATCAGCCATGGAATGGACAGGTGCGTCAGGACCTAATGCACCTAAATAGGCATCTAAACCAGCCTTGAATTCGTATAGAAGTAGTTTTAATTCGGGATCTTTAAGTTTCTCAACACCGCAGACTTCGACCGGATCAATCACAACTGCTCCAGCCTGCTTAAGCAGTTCGATGCAGCTATCCATCAATTTATCTACATGGGGATTAAAGCCGAAGTAATTCCGGGCAATACCGATCCTGGCTCCTCGTAAGCCATTCAGATGAAGAAATTGCGTATAGTCATTATAACTTTTATCTTCACTATCTTTGGTAACGGGATCACGACCGTCTTGACCAGTCATCGCACCCAAGAGGATCGCTGCACCGCTAACCGTGCGCGCCATTGGGCCGGCCGTGTCCTGGGTGTGGGAGATGGGGATAATGCCTGAACGGCTGACAAGGCCGACTGTTGGTTTGATACCTACGATGCCGTTGACATTGGAAGGGCAGACGACTGAGCCATCGGTTTCTGTACCTACAGCGGCTGCGCAAAGGCTGGCGGCTACAGCAACGGCCGATCCGGAACTGGAGCCACAGGGATTACGGTTTAAAGCATAGGGGTTGCGCGTTTGCCCGCCCTGGCTGCTCCAACCACTTGTTGAATGGGAGGAGCGAAAATTGGCCCATTCACTGAGATTGGCTTTGCCTAGAATTACCGCACCTGAAGCGCGCAGCTGACTGACCAGAAAAGCGTCTTCAGCAGCGATAGATCCCTGTAATGCCAGCGATCCGGCGGTTGTGGTCATGCGGTCGGCCGTGTCGATATTGGCCTTGAGAATGATCGGTATGCCATGAAGAGGTCCACGAGGGCCTTTTGCCGATCGTTCTGCATCCAGATCGGCAGCAATTTTGAGGGCGTCGGGATTGATCTCTAATATCGCGTTTAGAGCGGGGCCGCGTTTGTCGATTAACTTAATGCGATCAAGGTAGGCACGGGTAATTTGGGTCGATGTGAGACGGCCGTCGGCCATTTGTGATTGTATTTCAATAATTGATGTTTCTTGAAAGTCAAAGAACATTTTTACTCCTTGGGATTAGGACGCGGACGAGTTAGGCACTAAGAAGAATCTTCTATTTTCTTTGGAAAGACAATGACGGTATCGAATGGACGCTCGCCGATGATCAGGGCCTCTTTTTTGGATTTGGGTAGTTTTTTAACGGCCGCTTCCGCCTTCATTGCATCGCTGCGGCTGCCGATCTGACGGCTGTAAACGAGCTGCAAAGGCCCTTTGCCGCGTAAATAGCGGGCGGCTTTTTTCCCGCCAGATGAGTGCTCTGCAAAGCGGCGTTCGACATTGCTGCTAATGCCGGTGTACAAACCACCATTATTAGCCCGAATCATATATAGTGACCACATCGGCCCCATCATAACCAGAGACTACAACCTGTCAAGGTCGATTTTAGTGACCACATGCCAGATCACTGCCACATTGGAGATGTTTGAAATGGAAAACAAGTCGCGATGGCGACTTGGAAATCTATTTTATCAATGTCGATGGCAGCAATGAATGCCAGCTAACAGAAAACGATACCAATGAATCCGGTCCGGAATGGATCTCCGACTCCTAAACAACAAAGTTGCTGCATCTCGATCAAGGGTTATTTAATCTACTAGAAACTAATGTGTTCTTGAGATAACCTGGATTCACAATAACAAATTAAGAATTAAACCAGCCGCCCAGAAGAGCGGCAACACCACCTAGAATGAGGAATAAGGGCCATACTTTGCCCCAGTCAAGGTCAAACAAGAATATAACAGCGACAAGGGTGATGCCCAGGCCACCGATTAGGGATCCGCGTGCAGCTTTGGACCAACGGCCGTCTTCCTTGTGGGTGTTCCAGGCCTTAACAAAACTAAATATACCTGGGATGAGAATGAAGATGGCCCACCAGTTATTTAGTTGGTAGTCGGTGAAATTACTGATTAAAAATATGAGGCCAACGGCAATAATTGCTACGCCTGCTATCCAACTATTGTTATCTCGTCGCGAACCCGATTCTTCCACTGGTTGTTCAGCCTGTGGTGAATCTGGCCCCTCCATCTTATCTTTCTCTTCATCCTTAATTTCTTTGAATTCATCGCTCATGTTTATTTCTCCTGGTTCGGAATGGGGGATCTAGAGATATTATAGCTCATACTGTCTATAGAAGGCTTTACGGGTCTCATTCGATAATAGTTGCATGTATTGATCTGCAAAACCGGGATCAGGCATCCAATAATCTACGAATCAGTTAGCCAGTGGGAATGAGACGGCCGCTGCCCGGCTCAGCCATAGTTTTGTTGCGTTCATAAACTAACTCGCCGCGAAGAATAACGCGCTGTACGCGCCCGGCTACTTCCATGCCATCAAAGGGGGTCCAACCAACCTTGGTAAACATTTGTTCATTGCTGATTGTGTATGGCTGCATTTCGATTTCGACCCGCGTGTCCTGCTGTTCGGGTAATTTGAAGATGCGACGCGGATTGTGATGCATCAATTGGATCAGACGATCGAGTGTTAGACGTTCTTGGGCTACGGCCGTCAACATCAATGGCAGTGATGTTTCCAAACCAGGAACACCTGGTGGGGGATTCGATCCGTATTTCTCATCCAATGTGTGTGGAGCATGGTCAGTGGCAATACAGTCGATGGTATCATTGATATGCTCCCATAAGGCATCGACATCATCCTGACTGCCTAATAAGGGGCGCATATCGCCGAGCGGACCTAACTTTTCAGCGTCTGCCTGTGTAAGATAAAGATGGTGGGGGGTGACTTCGCAGGTGATGGGCAGTCCGCTGCGCTTGGCGTCAGCGATGAGCTCAATCTCTTCGCGGCGGCTGATGTGGCAGAAATGGACAGAACGGCCGTATGTGGCGGCCAGCCCAATGCCAACAGCAACACTTTGCTCTTCGGCGTGCATGGCGATCATCTTTTCTTTGGGCCAATGCTGGAAGCAGGCGCGCATAGTTGGCACATCTTCAACGCGCAGGGGACCAAATGTATCGTTGAGATATATTTTCAGGGCGGGGGCAACTTGACCAAGGGCAGGTAGTTCTCCTACCTGTTCTGGGCTTGCTCCAGCAAAGAGACCTACATCACAGCGTGACTCAGCCCTGACAATCCTTCGTGTAGCCATGTATATATTAACAATTGTTAGCGGCGGTGAGGTATTGGGCATTGCCAAAACCATTGTTATGCCACCCGCAAGGGCCGCAGCCGTGCCAGTAGAAAAATCTTCTTTTTGCTCGCCTCCGGGTACACGCAAATGGGTATGCACGTCAATTAAGCCAGGGAGAGTAAAGTCGCTCATTGATAGATCCTAATCATCCCTTTTGGCAATAGTTTTGCTCACAGGATGGAGAAAACGCAAGATAACCAAAGTAATTACACTGGCAAATAGCGCCATGGCGTAGGCTGAGACACCGACCGCCATTCCAATGGCGGCGACCATCCAAATTGTGGCCGCCGTGGTCATCCCTTTGGTGTGGCCGCGCGTATGGATAAAAGCACCGGCACCTAAGAAACCCACACCGGTCACGACTTGAGCTGCAACCCGCGCTGTGTCCTGCGCGGCTGAACCTTGCAGAGGAAACCCTTGAATAGATATGACGGTGAATAGACAGGACCCCATGGATATGAGCATATTAGTGCGCAGTCCTGCATCGCGGCCGCGCCATTCTCTTTCCAAGCCAATGAGCCCGCCTAGCACCGCTGCTAATAATACTTGCAGCATGCTTTCCCAGCCGAAAGATTGCATGGCTATTGCCCATCCAGGTAGTTGTTCGTTCATCTTGCACCTCCAGCGTATGCATTAGGAGAATCAAATATAGTTAGGTGCCTGGCACTTCGGAAAGTGCCAGGCACCTTAGCCAATCAATATGTTTTACTTATACGATACTATCCAAGGATAACGGGCTGGTCAAGTGGGTTTCTTAATCTTTCTTGACCTGATAAAACGAGATGATATAATTTACCCAATATACCCCTCCCCCCAGGGGGGCGGATAGGAAAAAATATGGACGACTTAACTAAAAAATCCGTAAATCAACGTCTGGTCAGCGCAGCAGGACATATTAATGGTATCGCACGCATGGTTGATGACGATCAATACTGTATTGATGTGATCAAGCAGATTCAGGCTGTTCAGGCAGCTTTGAATAAAGTGAGCACAATGATTCTGGACAATCATTTGCATACTTGTGTGACTACGGCCGTTCGTGGCGACGATCCGGATGAGCGCGAACGTGTTTTGCAGGAAGTTACCAGCGTTTTTAACGTGACGAATAAGCGTTAGTTATTACGATACGTTGTTCAATTTAAAACATAATTATTTAAGGAGTAAAGAGATGACCTCAAAAACATTTGTTGTACCCAATATTAGCTGTGGACACTGCACCCATACAGTTGAGATGGAAGTTGGCGATTTGGCAGGCGTAAAGAGCGTTAAAGCTGAACAAGATAGCAAACGCGTGACTGTTGAATGGGGCGAACCGGCAACCTGGGAACAAATCGAAGCATTGTTACAAGAGATTAATTATCCTCCCGAACAATTACTGCAAATTAACTAGGTGAGTGGCGAATGGCAGTGGGCGAGTTGCGAGTCTATATGACTTAGCTCACTCGCTACTTGCTGCTTGCAGCTAGCAACTACCTTATGAGTACAAATAACCAGATTACGCTTAAACAGATTACACTGCCCGTTTTGGGTATGACTTGTGCCAACTGCGTCGCCGCAGTGGAGCGCAATTCGAAAAAGGTTGATGGTGTCACTAACGCCTCGGTTAATTACGCCAGCGAGAAAGTAACCTTTAGTTACGATCCGGAGCTGATCAGCGCTCAGGATGCGACGACACAGGTGATCGCACGCGTCGAAAGAGCAGGTTACAAGATCCCGACGACGACGATTGAGCTGCCTCTGGTAGGCATGACTTGTGCCAACTGCGCCAATACAATCGAACGGCGTTTGAACAAGACCGATGGCGTCATGGAAGCATCAGTTAACTACGCCAGTGAAAAAGCCATTGTCACCTATGCCCCGGGGGCAGTGACACGCGCCGAGCTGACGGCCGCTGTGCGACGAGCGGGTTATGACGTTGTGGAATCGACTGGTGAAGAGGACTTGGTAGATGCCGAAGCGGCGGCCCGAGAGGCAGAAGTTCGGCACCAAGAAAAACGACTCATTGTAGGGTTGATTTTTACCATTCCATTATTTTTGCTGAGTATGGCCCGCGATTTTGGTTTGCTGGGCGCATGGGCACACCAACCCTGGGTTAACTGGTTATTCTTCTTCCTGGCGACGCCAGTGCAGTTCTATGTCGGCTGGGATTATTACGTCGGTGCTTATAAGAGCCTGCGCAATGGCAGCGCTAATATGGATGTACTTGTCGCGATGGGTTCATCCGTGGCTTACGTTTACAGCGTTGCCGTACTAATCGCGCTGGCATTGGGATCGATGGCGCTGGGCATGCATGTTTATTTTGAAACATCGGCGGCGATTATTACCCTGATTGTTCTGGGTAAATTGCTGGAAGTTCGCGCAAAGGGTAAAACAAGCGAAGCTATTAAGAAGCTAATGGGCTTGCAGGCCAAGACAGCTCGTTTAGAGCGCGATGGTGTGGAAGTTGATGTGCCTATTGAGGAAGTGGTAAGCGGCGACCGCGTGATCGTGCGACCCGGGGAGAAGATCCCGGTTGATGGGTTCGTCATTGACGGCCGTTCTACGGTTGATGAAAGTATGATCACCGGAGAGAGTATGCCGGTCAGTAAGAAAGTTGGCGATGACCTAATTGGGGCGACGCTTAATAAACAGGGATTGCTGAAGTTTGAAGCCACTAAAGTCGGCAAAGACACAGCCTTGGCACAGATTGTTAAGCTGGTTGAGCAGGCACAAGGCAGCAAAGCGCCCATCCAACGCACGGTTGACCGTGTGGCGGCCTATTTTGTGCCTTTTGTCATCGCTGTGGCGTTGATAACATTTATCGTGTGGTATGCCATCAGCGGTGATTTTGTGACGGCATTGGTGCGCTTAACGGCCGTTTTGGTCATCGCTTGTCCCTGTGCCATGGGTTTGGCGACGCCAACCTCCATTATGGTTGGCATGGGCAAAGGCGCGGATTACGGCATTTTATTCCGTGACAGCGCTGCTCTGGAGCTGGCGCACAAGATGGATGCCGTGAATTTGGACAAGACCGGCACAATCACCTTAGGCGAACCATCAGTGACGGATGTGATCGTCGGCAACAAAATATCATTGCAAAGTGATGAACTTCTGCGCCTGGCTGCTTCAGCCGAGAGAGGGTCAGAGCATCCTTTAGGCGAGGCGATTGTACACGCAGCCGAGGAAAAACACCTGGCTTTGAGCATGCCTGATGCCTTTGAAGGGATTGCTGGACATGGGATCAGGGCTACTGTTGATGGGAGCGATATTCTGCTGGGGAATTTGCGCCTGATGCAGAACGAAAAGGTCCTGCTCAATGGCCTGCAACCTAAAGCGGAAGAACTGCAAGCGCAAGCGAAAACGGCGATGTGGATGGCTGTTGACGGAGAGGCTTTGGCGATTATAGCCGTCGCCGATACGATCAAAGAGGGCTCGCGTGAAGCCGTGACGCGCATGAAGGATCAGGGCCTGACCGTGGCCATGATGACCGGTGACAATCAAGCCACCGCTGAAGCGATAGCCAAAGAAGCCGGTATTGATCGCGTTTTTGCCGAGGTTCTTCCTGGTGAAAAATCTGGCTATGTGTCGCAAATGCAAGATGAGGGCTTCACGGTTGGTATGGTGGGTGATGGGATTAATGACGCGCCGGCTTTAGCTCAGGCCGATGTGGGCATGGCAATCGGTACGGGGACGGATGTGGCGATGGAAACGGCCGATGTCATCCTGATGCGCGGCGACCTGCGCAGCGTACCGCAGGCGATCAAGCTATCCAATGCGACAATGCGCAATATCCATCAAAACTTAGGTTGGGCATTTGGCTATAATATCCTGTTGATTCCCATTGCTGCTGGCATCCTGGCACCATTTGAGTGGGCGCCTGACTTCTTACGCCAGTTGAATCCAGTTTTGGCCGCGGGAGCAATGGCATTTTCCAGCGTCAGCGTTGTATCGAACTCTTTGCGTTTGCGCAGAGTCGAGTTGGATAAATAACGCTTTAGTACACATCCACAAACCATATAGTTGAGGTAAAAATAGCCTGCATGTATTCTTGCAGGAATTTTTTATCATCACCAGAAATCCAAGTTTCATAACTTCGAGTTTATCTGAGGCAGTTCTTCGAACTGAACTGCCTTAGATTGTCACTGTGAAGTGCCTTTGCCACTATATCTCCATGTGCAAACAAAAACGTTATTAATGTAAACTGGTTTATAGACGGGTTTACAATACCATTTTATACTGTACTTTAGTTCTTCGAATCAAAATTGGTCCGTTCGACGGCCCCATTTCTGTGGAATGAGAATCAAGTAGTTTCGTTTATCAGATAGGGCAGCAATTTTCTGTACCGCTGCACTAAACAGCCCATTTGCATTAAAAAGGAAAAAAACATGGCAGAAAACATCTTATTGTTTACAGAAGATATCGGACAAGCCAAAAAAGAAATTGCCGCAGCAGGGGGGCAAATCACCCAGCAATTTACTGATTATGTGTTTGTCGCCAACTTGCCGGACTCAGTTGATCCTCAATCACTGAGTGAATCGTCTACCGATCGACCAGATCAGCTAGATCCAGTCTCCGCTCTTTCAGCAGACGCCTGGGGCGGCTTACAAGAAAAGAGCATTAGTGAAGCGCTATCAGAGTCAGAAGGACTTAGTTGGGATGCTCCAGGATATGAACCGCCAAACCCTAGTCATGTTGAGGACTCACACGATGAAGGTTTTTCTCTAGCACCTTCAGCGGGTCCTCAACTATCAACGGGCACGCCGACAAGCCTCTACTTGGTTGGCTCTGTGGCAGTTGGTGTTGTAATTGTCTCGGGAACGGGCACTGGTCTTGCGTTCACCAGCGCGGAGCAACAAAAAGTTATCCAGGAAGTTCAAGAGGGATTGAATTTCTTAGCTAATGCCGAACCACGTGCAAACCTCACCTTTGAATATGACATTCGCTTGATTACGGTGTCCGCCGCTCCAGGTCCTACAACTAGCTATGAGGGGGCAGAAGCACCGTGGCGTAACGCGGCTCTGCAAAGTATGGGGTATGCTCCAGCTCGAGCTAGTTCACTTCAATATGCTCAAGATCTGCGAACCGGCAGGGGGACGAATTGGTCTTATGTTGCCTATTTTACCAAGTATCCTCTGCGTCACTTTGCCTATGCAATAAGTGAAAAGACTGTTATGCATTATGACAATGACGGTTGGGGGCCAGACAATATCAGCAAAGTGTTTGCCCATGAAACTTGCCACATTTTTGGCGCAGCGGATGAATACGGAAGCTGTTCTTGTGGTGGCAGTCACGGTTACCTTGGTATCCCAAACAATAATTGTCGAAATTGCGCGGGGACTCAAGTAAGTTGTTTGATGGATGGCAATGTTCTAGAAATGTGTGAATGGAGTCGCGGCCAGATCGGATGGGATGAAAGCTTGTTCCCTGCGGTCTTTCCACCACTCTCCCCCGGGCTCTATACGATTCAACAGAAAGTCAATAACCGGTTCTTGGATGCTTATGAAACGACGCAAAATGACTTCAATGTTGTCACACGTACCGCTCAGAATAATTCTACCCAACGCTGGATACTCACCCCAGTCGGATCAGTATATACGATTCAGCAAAAAAGTAATGGCCAGTTCTATGGATGCCCATGAGGTGGAGGCGAATGATTTTTCTGTCGTAACTCGAACGGCTCAAAATAATGACACGCAGCGCTGGATACTCATGAATTCGCCTACCCATTTGTCGACTTACACGATCCAGCAGCTCAAAAACGGCCGATTCGTGGATGCTCATGAGGTGGCGGCAAACGATTTCTCTGTTGTCACCCGTTCTGCTCAAAACAACGATACACAAAGGTGGATTCTGACCCCATTGGGCGATAATACCTATACCCTTCAACAGCGCGTAAATGGGCGATATATGGATGCTTATGAATCGTCGGCCAATGACTTTTCGGTTGTCACACGCGATGCACAGAATAATGATACCCAAAGATGGGATCTAACCCCTGTGGGCGGCGTTTATACGATTCAACAGCAAAAAAATGGGCGTTTTGTGGATGCCCATGAAAACTCGGCCAATGACTTTTCGGTTGTAACCCGTCCCGCGCAGAATAATGATACGCAGCAATGGGTGATTATGTCCTTAGGCGAAGATACTTTTACGATGCAACAGCTTCGAAACGGCCGATTTGTAGATGCCCATGAGTCGTCGGCAAAGAATTTCTCAGTTGTTACCCGTACGCCACAGAACAATGACTCTCAGCGATGGATTATTAAGTCGGTGTAGCTCCAACGACATTGAGACATAGGTTGTTCTTGAATTAACTTTTTGGATGCCCTGGCTCTAAACCAGGGCATCTTTTGGTTCCATCGTGTACCAATAACGAATCCACTGTCTTTAACCTATGCCTCGTGAAATTGGCTTCTTTCTGGCTTGGATACCTGGACCAACTGCATCTAATTCTTTTGAAATCTGCTCGTAATGTTGGGAACGCTCGCCACTCGTGTCAACAAAAGCAACAATATTTATTGCCGGATTATGGCTATTGAGCTATTAAGATCGACAACAGTAATATTTTGCCCGCCAATATTGATTGCGATCTGATCATTATCAAGGATCATCAAATCGAGGGATTCCGATATTCGCGTGCGGGTGCCACCCTCAAATATTTGTAATAAGTCCCCTCGTGCTTGATCAACAGCATAGATGACGATGGCTAAAGAATCCCCAATCGCTTTTTCTTCTATTAGAAACACCTGGCCCTCCAGTGCAATAAAGCTGGTTTTGCCTGTAATTTCATTGCGTATCGAGCGCTGCCACAATAGTTCACCCTGATTGTCAATAAGGATCAGGCGTCGATCGAAATTGTCGAGATGGGTGAAGAGGGTGTCTCCATTGGGCAGGGTGATGATATTGGCCAGGTCAATTCGCCTTCCGGGTAAATCAAGCAGTAATTGAGCAGACATTTGTGACGGATCAAGCCGGTAAATGCCTTCGATGGTTAAAAGTGAAATTTGCCCATTCTGTATACTTATTTTTCCACCCGATGACACTTCCCAGGGCATGGCCGAATCAGCAGACAAAGACATTATAGAACCGCCATTTGCGGTTGATGACACTAATAGGTTGTCAGCGTATGGAATCCAATAAATAGGTCGGTTTATATTGTCTTGAGTCCACAGCAGCATACCTTGAGCAGAAATGGCCAGCATTTGATCCCAGACAAACAGAACGAGGCCACCTCCGGGAAGCGGCAGAAGTAGTGGAATTCCGACCAGATCGAAATCTTGTGACCAAATAGGTTCAAGCTCAACTGGGTTTGTTGAAGGGTTTTCCCCGTTCTCCGTCTCAGGCAGTCTAAAAGCTTTGATGGTGCCTCGTTGGGATGCGCTGTATAGAATATTTTGTTTGGCGTCGAGCACGGCCGTTTCGCTATCTTCCGGCAAAGAAAATGACCACAATAATCTTCCATCCGAACTGTCCATACCCTGGACTTGGTTCTCCTCAATTGTAACCAAGGTTTGCTGCGCTGTTATACCAATAAACATTATCCCGCCATTGGCAGCCATATGTGTCCAATTTACCCCCGGAGAAGACTCGAGACGGCTGTGCCAGATGGTTTGAGAAGGGGGCAGCCATCCTTCAAGGCGCGGATCTTCAAACCAATAGCCCGTAGCGGTTTGGTATGGCAAATGGGTTCTCATCTCAAAATGTAAATGGGGCGAGGTTCTGGGTTTGCCGATTGAACCTACTTGTTCACCTCTGGTAACACATAGGCCAGGTTGTGTTACAACCGACGGGGGATCGAGATGCCCATAAAATGATAATACGGAATCACCATTGCCAAAGGTATGGCGGACGATGACAACCCCCTTGTCACGACCCCAGCCATTCGGATCGGCATAAGTTACCAGACCGTGCCCAACGGAGTAAACCGGCTCGCCCAGATTGGTACCGGAAGCCAACCGCCAATCTTCACCGGCATGATATTTTTCATAACGATTGCGCCACATACCAAAATCACCCCCACCACGGGCATTATCTCCATGAGGTGGATCCAAAGGGAAATCAAGCAAATCGACGACGCCACAAGGGGCAATGCCATTGACAGCGGGCGTGCCAATTATTGCGGCTCGCGGATTTCCAGAGATGGTGATAGGAACGGCCGTTGCTGTCGGTGTAGCAGTGGGCAGCGGCGTAGGCGTAATCGTAGGTGATGATGTCTTAGTCGGGGTAATTGTGGGTGGTGTGGTCGGCGTGCTGCTGGGAACAGTTGTAGGTGTTGCAGGGGCTGTAATCTGAACTATCGGGGATGGATCCGAGTTAACCCTCTGACAGGCGCTGAAAAGGATCACAATAATTAAGGGCAAAATGATCCTGTACATGTTTAACTAATTTTATTAATCGCAATACTTCTTCGGAATTGAATATGGTTGTTGAACGGAGCAAGCGCCGTTCCGATCAGAAACCGGTACCTTCTATGAGATATCCGGCAGCAGCCCAATCTTCAATGCCGCCGGCAAAACGACGAACATTCGTGTAGCCGTCGTTTATCAATCTGTGATAGGCAACCTGGCTGGCGATACAGTCAATGTTTGAACAATATACGACTATTTCGTCGTTTTTATCAAGCTGCCGCACCAATGATTTAGCACTGTGGATATTGATTGAACCGGGAATGTGCTGCGCCTCGTACGCCCATTCGCCCAAGGTCATGACAAGTTTGAAGTTATCCCCGCGATCGAGCTTTTCTTTTAGTTCCTCGCGACTAATGAGGTTCATTTTTTCTCCTTCTACTATACTTCTTATCCGTGTCTGATAAATAGCCGTAAAATGGTAACTGATGTGTGTTTGATAGTCCATGTTTGGTAACATGGCACTTGTATGTGAAAATTGACCAGATGTGCATATTAGATCTTACACGGTTGTGATTATTCTAACTTAGATGGCATTAAGAGGTGAATGTATGTGTAGAAATATTAAGAAGCTGCGATTTGCGGATCGCCCGCCGACAGATGAGGAGTTAAGCCTGGCCGCTCGCCAATACATCCGCAAGGTGAGCGGCTACCGCGAGCCTTCGAAAACGAACGAAGATACGTTTGAGGAAGCAATAGTCTCAGTAGCTGCTGCTACCCGGAAAATGTTTGATGAATTAGTTATGCGGAGCTAGTTTAAAAGCAGAACTTGTCGGTTCATAGGTAGCGAATTACCTGGCCTGGGAAATCAAGTTTCACGAATATCTCGATGGAAAAAGAATAACTGGTAAGCTGTATCTCCCTATTGCCTGCAAGGAGAAATCTTTGTTTTGGATGATAGCGTCTGCGGCTAATAGACCGCTTTCCACAGCCGGTCCGATGCCTTCACCCATGTCTATGGTCGCCAGCCCCACAGAATCACCAATAATTAAGGCATTATCCTTTTGGACAATATCGATATTGTGGCGCAGATAATATTGGTAACCTTTAGGTTGGAAACTGTGCCCTGTGACTAGGCCTTTGTTTTCTAGTTTAATGACAAGTCTCTGCCAATGTTCGCGTATTGTTTCGTCTCTTTTTTTTAGCGGAACAACCTTGCCGCCAATCCCGACGTTTAGATTTCCGCTGCCCTTAGGCACATACCAGGAATATCCGGTCAACTTGTGGTCGAAAAACCATAGATAGCAGTTCTCATCTGCGTAATCGTAGGCAAACTCTTCTTCTAAAGCCACGATATTTTGTTCAACGGCTCGAGGATTAAGCTCTCTGAAAAAGGTGTTGTAAACGGGACAATAGGTACCGCCCGCGCCGATCAAGTATTTGCACTGATAGGCATCGTCAATGGTGTAACGGCCGTTTTTGTACACAATATTTTTAGCTGCATGATCAAACAGTTTGACCCTGGCGCGCTGCAGCAGCCAATGATCGAATTCGATACGTCGGATAGAGTATTGTCTGGTGCGAATCGGAATTTTCAGACCGCGAAAGGAACAATTGAGATGATCAAATCTTACTAAGCTGTGCGGGTAATTGTCTAGGTCTATTCGCAGATCATTAATAACTTTGGGTGTAATCCAGCCGGCACACAATTTTAAGCGCGGGAAGGTCTTTTTGTCCAGTAAGATGACATCTCGGCCTGCGCGATTTAGCTTCCAGGCACAGGAGGATCCGGCAGGTCCACCGCCAATGATGATAATTTCGGCTTCAATCATGATGCAGGTTCATATTTGACGGCAGAGAGGTTGTTTACGCCCTTTTTTGGTCATAACGGTTTGCCAAAGTTGGGCGTCTCGTGCACGAAAGCCACCAGCGGCACTCAAAAGATAGTAACGCCACATACGCCGGAAGCGTTCACTATAGTTTTTCTTTAATATTGGCCACGCCTTTTCAAAATTATCATTCCAGACCATCAAAGTCTTGTCATAGTCTGGTCCGATATTGTGCCAATCCTCCATTACAAAGAGCCCTTCCATCGCTTTACCGAGCTGGGCCATGGAAGGGAGCATGCCATTAGGGAAGATATATTTTGTCGACCAGGCATTGGCAGCTGAGACACTGTCATTGCTGCCAATAGTGTGGAAAAAGGCTATGCCATCTTCGTCCAGGGTTCGGTCCACGATTTCCATATAGGTGCGGTAGTTTTTGTAGCCGACGTGTTCCATGATGCCGATGGAGATGACGCGATCGTAACGGCCGTTTGCATTTCGATAATCATCCAATTTGATTTCTACTGGAAGCCCCGCATAGCGCTCACGAGCATAGCCTACTTGCTCTTTGGATACGGTGTAACCAATAATATTAGCGCCATATTTTTCAGCAGCAAAACCTGCAAAAGCGCCAAAGCCACAACCTAATTCCAAAACGGTCATGCCCGGTTCAAGTTCTATTTTGCGGCACACGAGGTCCAATTTCGCTTCTTGGGCTTCGTCCAAATCTTGGGCATTTTTCCAATAAGCGCAGGTATAATTCATTCTCTTGTCAAGCATCGCCTCGAACAAATCGTTGCCTGTGTCATAATGCTGCTCACCGACCTCGTAAGCCCGGGCCCTATTTTGCAGATTTAGCAGCTTAGATTTCAGGTAGTACCCGCCGATACGCCAGTTGCCCTTGATTTCTGCGCGCAAATCAGCTCTTAGAATCCTATCAATCAGCTGGTCGAGAGCCTGGCAATCCCACCAGCCATCCATGTAGGATTCGCCCAAACCCAAAGCGCCGTCTGCTAATACACGCCGGTAAACTCTATTATCATGAATCTGGATGTCAAACTCGCGATCACCGTTAATTTCGATCCCTGTAGATTCGAGCAAGTCGCGAATAGTGGATTCTTCTTTGCTGCTGATCATGGATTATCCTCCCGCTTTTACCCCCTCTTAATTACCAATATAGTCAAATCATCAGCTTGCGGCGCGCCGTTGGTGAAAGCTGCAACGGACGCCACAATCCGCTCCACGATATTGTCAGCAGTTAGATTGTTTGATTTCGACAATGCTTCTCCAAGTCGCCTGTCGCCGTAAAATCGACCTTCGGTATCACGTGCTTCAGTGACGCCATCTGTATAAAAAACGACTGCGTCCCCAGGGTTCAGCATTACTTTCTTTTCTATGTATGAAACTGATGTAAACGCGCCCAAGACCAGACCTCGGATTGTTAGTTCTTTTATTTGTTCACTATCATACCTAATAAGCAGTGGTGATTCATGGCCGGCGCTGGCGAAGGTGAGCTGCCCGGAGACTGTGTCTAATGAAGCATAGAGGGTGCTCAGAAAAAGTGGAGAACGGTTGTCATGCTTAATTAGGTTGTTGGTGTGTGTAAGGAGCGCTGCCGGGTTACGGCCGTTATTCGCAGCAGCGCGGATCATTGTACGAGCAACAGCCATAAATAAGGCAGCGGGTACACCTTTGCCGGAAACATCGCCAATGACGATATCTTGCCGGGTGGGGTTTCCGGGTGTCTTGATAAAATCATAAAAATCACCGCCCACCTGGCGTGCCGCCCTGTAAAAAGCGGCGAACTGCCATCCGGGTATTTCGGGCATCTCGGCCGGCAGCAAACTTAACTGGATCCGCTGCCCTATTGCTATTTCTTCTTCGAGCCGCTGGCGCTTGACTTCCTCTTCCATCCAATGCTGAAGTCGCTGAGCCATGACGCCCATAACCTCGATTGCAAATTCTGCCGATTCAGCCAGCAGGATCATAAATTGTGGTTTAGCGATGGGAATCAGGGTGCATTCGAAGATTGTTGTAACTGATCCACTGCGAGGTCTGTCGCTAACGATAGACATCTCCCCAAAAAGGTCGCCGCTCGTCAGTCTATCAAGTATGTTTCCATGAAGGCTGACTTCAAGTTCCCCTTCGATCACGATATACATGGCGCTGCCCATCTCGCCTTCCTGGAATATTATTTCGTTGGCAGGATAGACGTGGCGCTCGAATCTATCACAAATATAATCGAAGATGGGAGGAGATATTTTCATCTATCTAGAATGATGCCAAGGCAGATTCTTGATCGTCGAAGATATCTAAGATTTGTGAGAACCCGCTTATATCGAGAACCTTCTTAACCCGTGGTTGGGGGTTCATTAGTTTCAAATGTTCTTCTGGACCAGTACCGGCTTCAACATCGCGAGCGATGGCATGGAAAGAACCCCAACCCGATTCAGCCTCAGGCAGTTCGCCTCCACGCATAACTAAAGCCATACTGTGGAGGGCTACAAGTCCCGTACTTGACATGAATGTCAGCTGGTTAAGATCGAGCAGTAGATCTCTGGTTCCTGATGCGTATAGAGATGAGGTTTGATCGATAAGCGACATATAGCTAGATGCATCCAACTCGCCCTCTAAGCTCATTATGGTAACCGGGACTTGCGCTTGTTTGTTTTCTATGTTCACTGTGAGCATATCAATTTTCTCCTAATTGAGGGTTTAGTAAAGCTTGTTTTTTGCACAAGGTTAATTCATTTTTTCCTTCGGGGGTTACCCGATAACTAATTTCATCTGCAAAATTACGCATCAGGTGCACACCCATGCCGCCAATCGGCCGTTGTGATAAAGGGAGCGATGTATCAGGTTCGGGCACTGATAAGGGATTAAATAATGGAGCATTGTCCCAGATTCTTACCAGAAGATCAGACCCCCCACGCAGCAAAGCAAGTTCGATACGACAGCAATGCCCCTGATATCCATGATTAATGATGTTGGCCAATGCTTCACTCATGGCCACAATTAGTTCGCCAACGGCATCTGGATCACCGCCTATTGCTATTGCAGATTGCTCTATATTTTGCCTGATGCGAGCAAGATCCGATAGAGAAACCTCCTCAAAAACTGTAGGGTCTACAATCATGTTATTTGGAGAGCTCATCTCTGTGAGTGATTAATTTTATAGTGGTGAGTAAATAGTGGACTCTAATAGCTGAACCTCCTGATGAAGAAGCGTGAAAACCGTGAAAGTATTAGCCATTGAGATCATACTTGATGTATGTGATTGATGTCAATTGCAGTATGTTGGTTGAAGTTTGTTTAGTCCTGGACAGAACATCTACGTAGACATATGATTTATCCAAAATATATTAATCGCCTATCCAGAACAAAAGGAGTAAACATGAATAAAGTTAGATGGGGTCTGGTTTCAACGGCCAATATTAACGAGATGCTGATTCCAGCGATTCGAGCATCAGAACGGGGGGAATTAACGGCCGTTGCCAGTCGTTCGCAAGAGAGTGCCAGCGCCTATGCAGCTAAATGGGACATTCCCCACGCCTTCGCCAGTTACGAGGCGATGTTGGCGTCAGATACCATTGATGCTGTTTATATCAGCCTGCCCAATCATATGCATGTAGATTTATCTATTAGAGCTATGGAGCTAGGTAAGCATGTCCTATGTGAAAAACCGTTTGCATTAACTGTGGAGGATGTAGACCGGGCGGCGGCAGTTTCCAAGGAAACAGGCATGGCTTTGGCCGAGGCTTTTATGTACCGCCACCATCCCCAAACCAAAATAGCCGGCGATTTCTTGCGGAGTGGAAATTTGGGCGAGATTGGCGTTGTGCGCGGCGTGTTCAGCTTCAAACTAGATGATAAGTCGAATGTGCGCTTGGCGCCGGAGATGGGTGGTGGCTCAGTGTGGGATATTGGTTGCTATCCAATCAGCATCGCCCAATACTTTATGGGCGGACCTCCGCAATGGGTATTTGCTGACCAGGTGTTTGGCGAGACTGGAGCAGAGGAAACTATGGTGGGGCAAATGCATTACGGGGATGACCGTATGGCCCAGTTTACATCCTCTTTTCGCTCTCCTTTCAACACAAATGTCGAAGTAATGGGAACGAAAGGGCAGTTGATACTAAGTGAACCATTCCGTATAGATATGGGTGATCCTCGCCTTCTATTTTGTCCGAAAGGAGAAGATCCGGTCGAGATCGAAGTACCGTCAAAAGCACTGTATTTAGGTGAGGTCGAAGATATGCACGCCGCGATCTTGGATGGCGCAGACACGTATTTAACCCTAGATGAGACGCGTAATCACATTCGCACGATATTAGCGTTGATTAAGTCGGCCGAATTGCACCAGCCGGTAAGATTGTAATAAAGTTGTAGGCGCCTAGGGTCACATTATGAGGATTATTCAGCTTCAGCCGTCACAGGTTTTTCTTCGTCCACGCTGCGTTTTATTCGGTTAACTACAAAGTAGCCACCAATGAAGAAAATTACGAAGGCTAGAATGATTAAGCCCCATTGTAAATTGCTGAATGCGAGGCCATAGGCGCCGATTAACGACAACATTATTGCGCTGGGTAAGCGGCCGAAAAAGTTTGCCACAAGAAAACGGCGAGAGCCAATGCCACTAAGCCCGGCCACGAAATTCATGGCGTCTGATGGAAAGATTGGAAGCAGAAAAGAAATGGTAAAGAAAAGTACGCCCTTCTGATTGGCGACACGTTCCCAGTAATCGACTGTTTCTTTATCAGCCAGGCGATAAACAAGCGGCCGTCCAGCCCAGCGGGCAAAATAGTATGCTAATTGGCTGGCCACCACGGTGAAAGTTATATTGAATAATAAGCCAAGCGGAAAACCGTAAACATAAGCGCCGGCGATTAGGACCACATGGCCCGGAATAAAAGCGAAGAATACCTGTAGTAGTTGGGCCCCAAATAAGACAATCGGTCCCCATATGCCAAAGCTTTGCAAGTAAGCGCCAAATTCATTCTGATCGGTAATAAATGTAATGAGTACCCGAACCTGATCCCACCAGATCCAAACGACGATGCTCAGGATGGCGAAGATAAGTATTGATACAACCGACCAGATTAGTCGTTTATTGTTTCGGCCGCTGCGCGAACTCTTAACAGCGTCTTGCTCGCTTTTCAGAGCACTACCTGATTTTTCACGCCCCGGCACCACTATTGGGCGATTCTTTGACTCTTGATCCGTTGCCACAGTCATGCCTATTTATCCTTGGGAAACTGATAACATCAGGATCGGCCGTCTTGGGCTTCTCTGTTTGATGCTTTTGTTTCCGTTCACCATCTCTACGAACTTATAAGTGGTGAGTTGCTAAAGCTTGCCAATCGTACATTCTGGCCTCGGAGATAGCAAATAGACACATGGTTCGTTGAAGTAGCAATATTGATTAAGTCGATAATATTTGTGGAGCGGTGAAAGTAAAAACTATTTTCCAAGGAAGAAACGAAGGGCATCAGGCAGGCGACGGGCCCAGGCTGTTTCGCTATGCCCTGCCCCCTTTTCTTCAACATACAGAATATCTCGTATGGGTTGATAACCTTTGTTAAAAAGCAAGCGTTTCATCCTTCTTACACCGGCATAGTAACGGCGGGATTCTCCCCTTGCCGCGATAGAATGGACCGAGCCACCTAACTCCCTCGTGCCGGCATCCAAGTAGACTTTACCAGGAAGATAAGAGGCATTTTGGACATAGCCGTAGATGGCGCCCTTAGCAAACCACAGCGAAGGACTCATTGCGCCAACAAAGCCGAAGATATCTTCACGATGGAAAAAGGCATAGAGACTGATTAGGCCGCCCATTGATGAGCCCATGATGCCTGTCTTGCGGCGATGCGGGATGGTGCGGAATTCGTGGTCGATTAGCTTTTTCAAGGTGTTGGCAATAAATGAAACATATTGATTGCCATGACCGCCCCCATAACTGTGATCCACGAAGGGGCTGTATTCGTCCAAGCGTTCGGGGCCATTATTGGCAATGCCCACCACGATGGCTTCAAGCCCTTCATTGTATGCTAAATGTTCCAAGGTCTCGTCGACGAGCCACTCACCGGCGAAACTGGTAGCATGGTCAAACAAGTTCTGCCCATCATGCATGTAGAGAACTGGATATCGTTTTCTACTGGTGTAGTAAGAAGGTGGTAAATAGGCGATGATGTCACGGCCGTTATCCAATTGTGGGCTAAATACATCTTGTGCCACAAGGACGTTGCCTACGACACGGTGACCGGCATCAGATGGGTATACTTCTTCATAATCTTGCCATGTGACCTGCTGGTTATTTAGAGGCGGTTTGAGCGCTAGGTAATTGGGATGTCGTAAAGGCATATCTATTTAATCGTTAATATCCATTGGGCTGAATTAGGCCCCGTCATATAATGCAAGCGGGTTATTTTCCTGATTTTTGTGATAATGTCCACTTTTAAGCAGGAAATCGGTTTTATGGCAAAGATTCTTGAATTAGATGTGAACAAGGAGATCGATGACATTAATCTTGGCCGACCCACCGAAAACCTGGAAATTTACCGGCTGCGCCTTGAAGATGAGCTGCGCCGCGTTGGCGCAAAACGTGGATTAAAAGAAGGCAGTTAAGAGGTTATCTGCATCCTTTAATAATAAGTTTAGGCATCCTTAGATGCCGTTGGGCCTGCGTGTGCGCATCTGAGGATGCGTACTAATCAATGTGGGGCGGCATAATTCATCTGACATTGGACAAATAGCGCGCTTGTGCGGGCCAATTGCTGGAATCCAGGTGACTATATTGCGTACCCCCGGAAGCCAGAATATCGCGCAGCAATGCAGCATCTGTGCTCCCGAGCTGTTTGTAATTGATAATGTCGTTTTTTCCTAGCAATTCGGCCGTTCCTACTTCAATTCCGTGGATCTTGGTCAAATCATCCACTTTTACAGGCGCGGTAGGAGCAGGCTGCTGCTGTGGCTTTCGTCGTTTATCTTTCGACTCCAAATTTAGCGCTGCCATCAGAAGATCTAATTCTTCATAAAAGGCATCAATGACACGTTCCGGTTCGCTGACCAATTTGACATCGGTGGCGACACCAAGATATACCTTTCCCGCGTAACTGAGGATACTTATACCCATGCCCAGGCGGCCTGCTTGTGGAACCCAAAACATGAGATCCTCAATTTCTCGGCCGGCTAAGAATAAGGGAATTGGCGGGCCGGGGACATTGGTTAAGACGGCCGTTGCCTTTTTAGCTAAGATCGAAACGACCACATCTTGTACTTGTTTGGTGGAACGGCCGACAACATTAAGTAGCGTAAGGATAATACCGGCCTCCGTCGATTTTTTTAGCTCCTGCATGCGGAACTTAACCTCAGCTAAGCGGTCGAGGGGGTCTTCAATGCTCACAGGCAAATCAAGGAAAACGAGACCAAATTTATTACCGAGTTGGCCCATTTCTTTCTCGGTGCGCAAATTAACGGGGACCGTAGCCCGGAAATCAACCGCCGGCGCACCTTGGGCAAGCATGTAGCGGCGCAGAGCACCACTCATAGCAGAGATCAGGACATCATTGACGGTTGTTCGTGTTGCGTTCTTTATAGCCTTGATGTCTCTTAGAGATAAGGGACGAGACCATGCCCCTCGTTTGGTGGTGCCTAATGGGCCTTTGAAGGGTGTTGGCGGATCATCAGGCCTTAACAGCAGTCTGCTTGTGGCGTAGCTGGCATCGCTGCCGGCTTGCATCATCTCGCGCAGCTGATCTGGATTGCGTACCGTTGACCAGCTTCCTCTTACCGCAGCCCCAGAAAGTTTGCCAGCAGTTCCTACGACTGAACGACCGCCACGAAATAGTGAGCCCAGGGCACCGCCGAAGAGACCGCCATCATCTCGATCCTCGTCAACTTCCGGTGGCTCTGGCCATGGTGCATCGGGGGTCATGTCAGTCAAGGAAAGCAAGACATAGACCAGGGCCAGACCGTCGGCAATGCTGTGGTGCATACGGGCCACAATGGCGCTGCCTTCGCCGTATTTATCGATGACATGGATTTGCCAAAGCGGTTTTGAAAAATCCAATGGCGTACTCATCAAATCGCTAACCATTTGCTGTAAGGCCGCTTGATCCCCTGGCGGGGGCAGTGCCGTTCGTTTGAAATGAGAAGCGATATTGAAATGGGGATCTGTCTCCCAATAGGGTCTGCTTGTAGGTAGGGAGGGTCGAACGAGGCGCTGCCTGAAGCGTTCAAACTTTAGCCAGCGATATTCAAAAACCGCCTTCAAGTGCTCTATATTCAACGGTTTCTTGAATGTCATGACGCCGGTGATCATCATCATGGTTGTGGGCTCATCCATGCCCAACCAGGCAGCATCTATACTGGAAAGGGGCTCTGAATTACGCGGCATAGAATCGCCTCCTTTAAACCCAAATATTCTTTTGATTAGCTTTATGAATAGATTAAACATACTGTTTTTGAACTGCGGTAAAATCCGGGCAAGTATACCTGAAACCATTGACCTGAACAGGCAAATATGACCGCCTTAATCCCTGTTGGGAACTTTGGCAACCTATTCCGTTATCCCGGCCAAATGTTCGACCCGGCTGTGATAGTGCAAGCGCCACGTTTCCCGCAGCGGGTGTTCGACGAGTTCAAAGCGGGTTATACCTGTGTTTTTTGTCCAAACTTCACAGCGACGCCAGGGGCCGATGTTGAAAACGTGATCGAGAGTTACTTCGATAACTCCACCGTGGCAGACAGCAATGATTGTCTCTCCACGGTGTTTTTCAATCAGATACTCAATGAAATCACCAACTCGTACGCGAAAGTGCATAAGACTTTCGCCCAATTCGCGCTCGGGTGTAATTGATGAAAACGGCCGTTCGCTGCCCCAAAAATCGCTGTAATCAGGTAAATCGTCGCTCGGCCATGCCGTATGGTCAAGGCGATTATTGCCAACCTCACGTAATCGATCATCGAAATGGAATACCATATTGTAAGCGGCAGCCAGTGGTTCAACGGTCTCCTTGGCGCGCAGCATCGTGCTGCAATATATGGCATCGATCTTTGGCTTATTCGTTGGGTAACCAGGCAGCTAGAGCTGCAGCTTGTTTCAAGCCCAAGGGCGTTAAGGCTGTGTCGCTGTTTCCACCCTCCCAATCCCGTAAATTTATAAAGCTTTGCCCATGGCGGATCATTATCAGGTTCATTTTATCCTCAAAAATTTTTCAGAAATCAGATTTCCAGGCAATATTCAAATTCAAACACACGTTCAAAATGCTCTATAAGTCTAACCGGAAATCCGATTTCTAGATTCAAAATGTCTTAGTAGTTCGTTTTTAAGTATTGCCGGAAGGGCCCCTTTCAGTTCTATTGGCTTATTATAGAGGAGTATAGGTTACTCTTTAAAGTGAGCCAAGCGCAAGGATTTCATTCTCTGTCCAAGAAACCCGGTTCTTCACCTGACGATTTTGGCACATACCTCAAAAAACCGACTTTCTTCCAACTAGGATATAATCTCGCATATGATAGTAGAGCAAACAAAAAACAGCCGGACAGGGACGGTGCTGCTAACCTTTTTCGCTGATGGCCTGGCACTGCTGGCGGCGCTGTTTTGGCTGCCAATGCTTGCCGAGCAATTAACAAAACCTTCCGGATGGAATGCTTTGTTGTTGGTTATCTTCTATATTTTATTTTGTATTGGTGTTTATTTCATTCGCAAATTGCAGCCAGAAAATGGGGCATCTGGTTGGCAGCCACCCAATTTCCTGCTTGATACCAGGGTGAGAGGCGTTTTAGCATTTCTCTTCGGATTGTTGATGATGACCACATTAGCCTACCAGTTGGGCTACTTTGCCTCCATCCAATCAATTCGCTCAGCCGGGCTGGATGAGGGCGACTCTTCCGCACTTTTTGTCTTTATGCCGGGTGCACTACTGGGTTTTTCTATGTTGTATATCCTCGTATTGGCTTTTCCTGTAGTGGAAAGTGTGTCACCAGGCAGTCGGGGTTCTGCGATTCTATCCGCTTTGGGATTGGTCCTGATAAATGGTATGGTTTTGTTTTGTGCGGCTCAGGCGAAGGCATTTGTGGGAGAGATGGGAGCAGCGAGCGATATCATCAACTGGATGGCAGTCCTTTTAATATTGATTGTTTCATTTGCACCTCCGCGCGCAGTTTTCCAGAGTAAATATCCTTATCGCAGCAGCATATTGTCCTTCGGTCTCTTACTGCTCATACTTTCCTGGTTGGTCGTCAGCTAAACTATTTATGGATGTGGTTCTAGCTTTAATTTTCTTTGGAATCGCGCTTCTCTATGGTGCGGTAGGGCTGGGGGGTGGCTCTGGTTATCTGGCGGTGATGAGCATTGCCGGATTACCACCGGAGGTTATCAGGCCAACGGCCCTTACTTTGAACATATTAGTTGCTTCCATTGGAACCTGGAAACATGTTCGCGCCGGCCAGTTTTCCGCGCGGATATTTTGGCCTATTGTTGCTACATCTATCCCTTTTGCATTCTTGGGCGGCCGTTTAACTCTACCAGGAGAATTATATCGTCCCATTGTGGGCATCGTCCTCTTATATGCAGCTTACCGGCTCTGGCGCCACCCTGACGGGGCCACCGAGGTTATTAAGCAACAGAGACTTCCCATTTGGATGGCATTGGCTGCCGGAGCCGTGATTGGTCTGGTGGCCGGGTTAGTTGGCATTGGCGGCGGCATATTTCTGGGACCACTGCTGCTGCTGGCCGGTTGGGCAGATACGAAAGAAGCTATGGGCATAACGGCCGCTTTTGTGGTGGTTAACTCACTGGCCGGGTTAGCAGGGCGTCTTTCATCCGTCCCTGAGCTGCCGCCGGCTATGATAGTGTGGTTAATTGTCGTTGCTGTTGGTGGATGGATCGGGGCTGAGTTTGGCAGTAACCGCCTCAACCCCCTCGTATTACGACGGTTACTTGCTCTTGTTTTGGTGGCTGGGGGGCTGCGGATGATATTTCCTCTGTAAATACATGATCAAGATGCCTGGCATTTTTAAAATGCCAGGCATCTCTATTAAGTTAATCTACTGGGGTAATTGTGACATGGACATTGCTGTTGTTCATGTTGCTTACTGGTGCAATCACGCCGTTTTCAGTTTGTCCGCTGTTGGGACCGGCCTGGCGTGGGGCCTGGTTGGGGCCATAGCCCGGGGTTTCATTAACTTCGGTTCCGGCGTCATAGAGCGTGACCAAATGGGTGATGTCACCAGAACGCGGGTTTCCATCGGTATCGAACAGGGGCAAACTGTTCACACCGTAGAACCAATCATTGGATTGGACGAACATGCTGGCCAGTGAAAGATGGTCACCAGGTACGGCCGTTATCGTGAATTCGTAATTGCCGTTCGGAGCGAAGATGGGGCCTGGTGCTGAAGCGCCGCGGGCAACAGCTGCCGCTCCGGCATTAGCATCGCCTTGCTCTGCTACCAGGGCAGCAGGACTGCCTGCTTCAGCCAATGTCTCCAGCCCTGCAGAAGCGTGGCCGCCGCTGGCAAACAGGGTGTATGGTGTTTGATTTACCGTCCAGGCTACTGGCGCTAACGGGGTATTGATGCCCGAGCGAGCACTGAGTGCCCCAGCGAGCCCTGCTGGATTGCCATCTTCGGCTACCGCTTCAAGACCCATGCCGTAGTCGGCACGGCCGTTAGTGAAAAGCGGAGCATAACCCGTGTGAACGACGTAGGCTCCAGGCGCATAGGGTGTCGGGGTCGCGCTGCTGCCGGATACGTTATCGAGGCGCAGGTTGAAGCGGCTTGGACCGGTCTGGGTGAGTGTGGCGCGGATGAGGTTAGATGTGGAAGGAACCTCATCAGTGAGGACCTGGCGTACGTGATTGTTTGGGTCTGCCGGTCCACTGTCAGCGCCTGCCTGGCGCGGCGCTTGATCGCTGCCGCTGCCAACAGGTTGATCGCCTTCGGTGCCGGCGTCCCATAAAGCGATATAGCGTGTTACATCACCTGTATTGGGGCTGCCATCAGCGTTATAAACAGGTATACCCAACTCATTGGGCGCAAAGAACCAATCGTTCGACTGTACAAACATGGTTGCGAAGGAAACATTTTCGCCGGGGGCGGCATTAAAAGAAAAGTTGTAGCCTGAACCGGGCAGGGCGGGACCTGGTGCGCCTTGGCCGGTGGGGGTATTAAAGACACCGCTAGAAGAGTATGGGAATCGGCCGACATTGTCTACGGAAACTACAAAAGTTTGACTATCTTCGGCTTGCGCCGCCGATGGCCCTACTGCTGCGACTGCTAAAAATAGTGCGAAAGCCAAAAAGAATACGACAGATCGTTTCGTGAGCATGTTGTTCTCCTTTGAACTAAGTTAGGAGCTAGGAACTTTTAAGGCACCTGGCACCTGATGAACTAACTGTAAAGTATGAGGCTTAGTTTATAGGGCGCTGCTTACGTGGGGGTTACGGGGGACTTACAGCGTTATTGCAGGAAAGCTACGAAAAGATTACGAGGTTATATTGTCGCGGCGGCGATAATGGCCTGTCCGAGGGCAAGCCCACCGTCGTTGGGTGGTACCAGGTGGTGAATGATTGGCTCAAATCCATCTTTGGTTAAAAGTGCTAATGTTCGCTGAAGCAGTGTGATATTTTGGAATACGCCGCCGCTGAGGGCAACTTGATTGATTCCGCTGCTGCGGCGTAAATCCTGGCTAATTTGAAGCACAAGATTGGCGACAGCATTGTGGAAACGGGCTGAAATGATCTGTGTTGGAATACCGGCGATCACGTCGGCGGTGACTGCTTGTAATAAGGGCGCGGGATTAAATTCGTCTGCTGATAAGGCAAATGAATATGCTCCTTGTTCGCTTTCTGCGGCAAGGGCTTCTAGTTCGATAGCAGCCTGGGCTTCGTAGGTGATTGTCTGGCGTACGCCGGCCAGTGAAGCGACGGCGTCAAACAGCCGCCCCATGCTGCTCGTGGGCACGACGTTCAGATCCGTCTCAAGTTGACGTTTGATGATACCTTGTTCCTCTACTGGACAGGCAGCAACGCAAGGGAGCCGTTCATCCCAAGGAATGTCTGCTGCATGAAGATAAGCCAAAGCCAGGCGATAAGGCCGTTTCACCGCAGCATCCCCACCGACCAAGGGCATGTAAGATATATGCCAGACACGTTCGTAGTCGCGGTAAGTGGCGATCAGAACTTCGCCACCCCAGATCGCACCATCCGGCCCATAACCGGTACCGTCAAAACTGAAGCCGATTACGGGGCGAGAGCCATCCAATCCATTTTCTGCCATTACCGCGGTGATGTGGGCGTGATGGTGCTGGGTTTTGATCACAGGCAGCTCGCCTGCTTGTTCCTCCACCCAGCGTGTGGACAGGTAGCGCGGGTGCCTATCGCAGGCGATGATCTGGGGTGTGATGCGGAAGATGTGTTGGTAATGGTTAACGGCCGTTTCAAAAGCTTGCAGCGTCTCCAGATTCTCCATATCACCGATATGCTGGCTCATGTAGGCGTAATTTTCATTGGCCAGGCAAAATGTAGCTTTCAGTTCACCACCAACGGCAAGGATGGGTGGCACTGGGAAGGGTAATTTGACTGGGAATGGAGCGTAGCCGCGGGAGCGGCGGATAGGTAGGAAATTGAGTGGCGAGTGGCGAGTGGCGAGTGGCGCTTCGACAGGCTCTGCGAGCGTATGAATCGGGAGACTGGGCTTGCCGAAGTCTGGCTCAGCAACCACGTCGACGCCTTGGACAGGCTCAGGCACCATGGGCAATAGGCGCAGGACGGAGTCGTCACAGCGGGTGTGAATGTCGCGGTTGTGAAATAGGAAGGCGTCGGTGAGGTTGGCGAGATGGTGGCGGGCTTCCTCATTACCTTTAACGATCGGTTCGCTGCTGAAATTAGCAGAAGTCATGACCAGAACGAACGGCTGGTTCTGTTCCTCAACTGGTTGCAGCAATAGGTAATGAAGAGGCGTATATGGCATCATAACGCCAATATAATGGTTGCCGGGTGCGATAAGATTTGAAAGATGGTGATCGGGTTTCTTTCGTAGGAGGAGAATCGGCCGTTCTTTGCTGCCTAGTAGTTGTTCTTCTGCGGGAGAAAGGTAGGCAAAGGTGCGGACGGCCGTGATGTCAAGGGCCATAACCGCAAAAGGTTTGTCAACACGACCCTTGCGCTCTCTAAGAAGTTCTATTGCCTTATCATTGGCGGCATCGCAAGCAAGATGGAAGCCGCCTAGCCCTTTAACAGCAACAGTTTTCCCTTCGGCGAGTAATCTGCGTGTACCATCAATAGCTTGCTGTTCGCGGGCTGTAGTCTCGCGTTCACTCCTCGAAATTTCCAGCCAGACATAAGGGCCGCAAACAGAACAAGCGTTTGGTTGGGCATGGAAACGACGATCGAGCGGATTTTCATATTCGGCCAGACAGTCCGCGCACATCGGGAATTCAGCCATTGTCGTCAGCGGGCGGTCGTAGGGAATATCTTTGATTATTGTAAACCGCGGACCACAATTGGTGCAGTTTATAAAGGGATAGTGGAAACGACGGTTGTCGCGGTCAAGCAATTCGGCCAGGCAGTCGTCGCATATGCATATGTCAGGGGAGATGAGCGTATTCTTTGCTGCTTGATTCTGACTGTGGACGATAATGAATTCCGAATCCCCGCGGATGGCCAGATCTTCAGAAGTTACACTTTCAATGTGGGCCAGCGGCGGCGGGCTGGCAATAAGCTTTTCGCGGAAGCTGGAGATGGCTGCAGCAGGACCCTCAAGTTCTATAAAAACACCGCCGCTGTCGTTGCCCACAAATCCAAATAATTGGTGTTCTAAGGCCATACCGTAGACGAATGGACGAAATCCGACACCTTGGACGACACCTGTTACTGTTAGCCGTATTCGTTGAATATTTCCTTCTTTATCTGGATCCTGCTCTTTGTTCAATCACTGCCTCAGTTATAAAACTCTGCTAGAAGAAGCAGGTTTTATTAGGTTCATGAAATTGTACGCAGCAGTCACTCTATAGCCAAATGGGGGCTATCAAGTCCAATCAACTATCTGTTGGCGATGACAGATTCGCGACCAAATATGGCCGGTAGAAACAGATCTTGCTCAGGCGATTCCGGGGCTACACCTATTATTGCGGGCCAGTATCCGGGGCTTAGCTGCCTAGAGCCGCTGGATGCTGTTCCTGTAAAAGGTTGGCCGATAGTCTGGTTAGCCTGATAGCCGGCCGATTGGGATTTACCGCCACCACCGCCGATGACGTACCACGGCCGTTGCAGCACGTTACCCTCGGCAAAAACGAGCGTTCCTAGCACAAAAACCAATAGCAGTGAAATTACCAAAAGAAGGGTTGCTTTTTTTCGCATAGCTCTTACTCCCTTATGGTACTGGCATTGGACGGCCCATGGGGCAGGCATAGACGGTTGCTGTACTTAGTTCACCTTCGAGAGGCTGCAATTCTAGGGTCCATTGATCTGGCGAATAATTTCCGGCGCCGTCGTCCCAGAGTAATAAACGGCCGCCTCCTGCCGTTACTCCCCCAGAAGCAAGCACCTCTAGGCTTTCATCACCATTTACTCCTGTGCCTTCCGAAATCGTCATTCCCGCAATATTGATTGCCGGCCCTGCTACCCAACTGTTGTCCCCCGAATTTTGCATATAGAGGACAGGCCAGTATAGACCAGGGTAAAAAGCGCCTATGATGGCGTCACTTTCAACGATCACCCAGCAGAATTGATCGATGCAGTAATTTGGGACATCAAGGAAATAGGCGTTATTTTCGGTATAAGGTCCATATTGGGCGCAGGTATGACCGGCTGCATTTAGGTTCCCAGCAACAGTAAGATCCCCACTAACGATGGTGTTGCCTTGTTCATCAACGCTCAACTTCTCGTCGAATGTGTTATCCATAATCACAAAATGCCCTTCCTCATCGTCATTGGCATCCAGGACAACCACCGCTGCATCATTGCTGACGAGAACGAGATCGCTGCCTGGCAGCCCCGGATCAGTCGTGATGATGCCATCGTCTACATTATCCCCAACCAGTCCACCCAGAATCAGATCCGCAGATGAGTCATCACCAGCGCTGGTCAATAAGCCGGCGCCGCCTTCGGCCTGGTTTTCGAAGCGTCCGGCGACATTATCGGCAGAGGTCGAAATGCCTATTACCCCGTCGTTATTTTCGGCGTAGCCCACCACGCCAGCCCCGCCGCCCGAGTTATAACCAACTACGGCCGAATTTTGATTTTCAATATTTGATACTTGCCCCTCTACACCAACCCCAGCCAAGCTTTCACCCAATACACCGAATGTTTGGTCGTGAGTGCTAAAGCCATAAACGCCGGCTGCGG
The DNA here is from genome assembly GCA_963736615.1 of uncultured Chloroflexia bacterium. Taxonomy (GTDB): domain Bacteria; phylum Chloroflexota; class Anaerolineae; order Promineifilales; family Promineifilaceae; genus JAACFF01. Next base: position 646,704 of record CAVTPP010000006.1, read on the forward strand.
TCCATGCAGTATTATCATCAGTACTGCCCGCTACACCGTATCCGCCGCTGCTTGTGCCGCGCAGTCCATCCCCATTTCCAGTGTTGCTCACAAATAACGCCGGAAAATCCGGATCGCCGATGATGCTTGCACCTGGGCGTACGGTCATGGCATAGGGTACTGGCAGCAATTCGGTACGCGGCGACAATAGTTGGCCGTCAACGGTGATCGCCAGCCATAAGGCTGCACCATGGAAATCATCAGGATTGACCTCCAAGATGATGTCTACTAAACCCTCGTTGACGGTTACATTGTTGTAACTTTTTTGCCACCATTTATCACCACCGTTAGCGGCATTATAAAGTTCAAATTTGAAGTTGTGGCTGCCAGTGAGCGGATTTCCATCAGTGTCATTTAGATATGCCTGGTAACTGATGCCGCTGCGCACTTCAGCAGAAATAACAAGTGGTGATTTATTCTGGCTCAATACCCCAGCAACCCCCATGAACATAAAAACGATAAAGAGTGTCGCCAATACAGTAAAAATCGTCGACTTTCTGCTCATTTCAGCCTCCTTTTCTGGCTCTGATTGAATTCCATGGGAGTTTCCTGGCATATATGACGCCGTACCCTCCCCAATTATTGAATTAATCATGCAAAATCTTTTCTGGTTTTACAAGTGACTTTTGTCACGTTTCTGAATTGCCAATTAGAAATAGGGTGTGTTTCAAATGAGTTAGTAATTTAAAATGGGACGCTGACAAGACGGATGCACACAGAGATGAAGAAGAAAAAATCATTGCTTGTCTGTTCTTGTCTGTGTCCACCCCCAAATGAAATGAAATATACCCTTAGATATCTCGTCGCTTGTTGCTGAATGTCCTAACCGGCTCATGGTCACCTGCACAAACTCCCGTTACAATTCCAAACATGTTAGATTTGTCGGTTATCATTGTATCCTTCAACACAAAGCAGCTGTTGGATGATTGTCTGCGGTCGGTGGAAACGGCCGTCGCGCCTCCAGGCGGCATGGAAATAATAGTGGTCGATAATGCCTCTGAAGATGGCAGTCAGGAGATGGTGGCGGATAAGTATGCCCATGTACGCCTAATTAAAAGCGAAGATAATTTGGGATTTTCAGCGGCGAACAACCTGGGAGTTAGAGCGTCCAAGGGGCGTGTCCTCCTGTTTCTAAATTCGGACACCCGAATTAGCGAGGATGCTCTGGTGCAGCCCTTGGATTATCTGTTAGTGCATCCCGAAACAGGGGCAATTACAGTGCGGCTTATTTATCCCAGCGGCGAGCGCGATCCCGATAATCATCGCGGCTTCCCGACGCCATGGAATGCCATGTGCCATTTCAGCGGCCTCAGCCGCCTATTTCCAAGCAAGCCTCGTTTCAATGGCTATTTCCAAACCTATGCCGATTTCAATTCGACGCACAGCGTTGAAGTTATCGCGGGATCATTTATGATGATGACGCGCGTACTTTTTGATGAGCTGGGTGGTTGGGATGAGACATATTTCTTTTACGGTGAAGATATAGATTTTTGTTACCGTATTAATGAGGCGGGTTACAAAATAATCTATTATCCGCATGTGGAAGTGCTGCATTACAAGGGTGCCAGCTCCGGGCTGCGCAAAGAATCGGCCGATATTGCCCGACCACCAAAGGAAACAAGGATTAAAGTAGCACAGGAATCGGTTAGAGCAATGCAGGTATTCTATCGAAAATTTTACAGCGAGAAGTATCCACGACCGGTGACTGGCCTTGTGCTGGCTGGAATTCAGGCACGTGGATGGCTGCGGGTTGCTAAGCACCGCATGATTGGGGAATAAAGAAAAGCAGGAAGTTAAAAACAGCCGCTAATGTGTCTTTAGTCAGGGGACCAGAAGGCTATTTGACCTCGTCCAATGGGGTTCATACGGCCGCTTTTGGTGGTGATGACAGTTAATTGACTTTCGCTGCCCTGCAATAGTGGCAACACGAGTGCATCACTGTTGGGGGACCACAAACTGTGACTCAATGCATATTGATCGAAGAAGACCATAAACTGGGTCAAAAAACTTGTAGGTAAGCTGACTTCACCTAATTCCAATCCCGTGCCATCCTCAACATCGATGACGGAGATGCTGAATTTATGCGGGGTTCTTTGTGCAGGGGGTAGTGCACCAATTTCTGTTTTTGCAAGCTGCCGCGACTTACTGTCTCGAACTTCCACGCCGCCATCCAAGCCGTTGTTGAAGGGCACGCTTATCGTGGCGATCTGTTTGCCATCAGGCGACCAGAAAAAGGCTAAGACAAGATTCGCAGACAGCACACGCATTTCACCGGTTGCCGCATCGACTAAGCGCAGCGGACCCCAAAAACTCGCCTCGTTATCACCCTCACCACTGACGAAAGCTAGTTTATCCTCGATGGGGCTCCAACTTAAGGCCACAGATCCGGCATGACGTTCTGACTGTTTTTCACCAGTCTGGCGATCATCAATGGTTAGCCAACTGTTGCCACCTTCTTGCAGTTGAGAGTAGGCCCAATAACGGCCGCTTGGTGAGATACCGGGCGCTTGAAAATAACCCGGTTCCGTGATTTCAGTAGCATCATCGCTGCCGCCATTGTCGATTAAGGCCAGACGAGCCTCATCGCTTAAGGCACCTGAATGGATAAGCAGTTGTTCGCTGTCAGCGGTCCAATTCCAATAAAACGGGCTCCCGGTGGCGATCAAACGGCTGTCTGTGCCGGCCAGAGCATCAACAATATTAAGACTCATTTGCCGTCCAAATCTTGCGGAAAGGAAACCGATCTTACTGCTGTCCGGAGACCAATACAGGTAAAAAGGATTTTGCCCGTCACCAAAAAGTATTTCTTCAATGGCGGCAGGTTCATCATTGTCCTCGACGAGGAAGATACCGGAACCATTGTCGTTGCTGCCCAGGGCGGCGATCTGCTCCCCATCAGGTGACCAGGCAGGATTTTGAAAGGCGAATTCTTCACCGGTTAAGATCCGCCGCTCACTGCCATCTGGCGCAACTGTCTCTATTTGTCCCTGTTCATTGACGAGGACAATTCGGTTGATCCCCGATTGTTCAATAGGTGAAAGGGCTGTAGATTCATTGGATTGAACCAATGGTTCGTCTGCGCTAACAGCAGGGGGAGCGGTTACTTGCGCGGCCGGGGTGGAAATGGGCTGTTCGGCCGTTGTGGACTCTGACTCAGCTGTTCTTCTGACAAACCAGGTGATGCTGAAGAGCGAAGAAGCAAGCAGGGTTAAAATTACAAATCCGGTAACAACCCGAAATAGACAACCTGGATTCTTTGGAGCTTCAGGTTCCTGCGGTGGAAGTGGTTCAAACGGCATAGTCATGAGTATAAGTCTATCATTTTGACGTGGCGGCTTCCGTTGAACTTACGTAACGTTTAGAAGGTTGTGTGTTAAAATTTGAGCATGAGTGAACAGATCAATCCGACTGATGAAGAAAATAGTGAAATTAGGCCAGCAGAAAACGAAAAAGGGCTTTCAGGGTTTATTGCTGCTGCCGGTGTCATTCTGGCGGTTTCCTATCCTGTGTTGGCATTGGCCACGGGTTTTCGTGCTTTCTACCAGTTATTCCTAAAAGAGGGGGTAACCAACTATATCGGACCGATGCTCAGCGCGGTTGCAGCCCTGCTTTATCTTGTTGCCACTGTGGGCTTTGCCGTTCGTGAGAAATGGGCCTGGCGTGTGTCTGTTGTGGCTTTGGGCATGGAGATGATTCTGGTTCTGGTAGTGGGCACGCTGAGCATCATCATGCCCGAGACAATCGGGCGTACCGCCTGGCGGCTATATGGAATAGATTACGGATTTTTCCCTCTCGTCCAACCCTTGTTGGGCTTACTGTGGCTTTTCCATCCTAAGACGTTGGTTGCTTATGGCATTAAGAAACCTGGCATTTCCTCCTGAGTGTCGTCATTAAGCACTTATGCCGTTCTGTGCTCAACAGGCTGATTTTCTCGCCCTGGGCGTATTGTGAATTAAATCCTAATATTGAAATAAGCATTTAATATGGCATTATAGTCGTATTTGTATTAGTTATCGCTTTTTCTCGTTCACTTGGAGGTGAATATATGAAAAAGGTTCTGTTTGGTGTTTTGATTGTCATGCTCTTGTTGGCCATGGCCATACCAGCTTTTGCTGCGCCCGCCGAAAAGGTAGACGTTTGTCACGCTAATCGCAGCGGCTCTTATAATTTAATTAGTATAAGTGCAAAAGCGTGGGGTGCTCATGAAGCCCATGGGGATGCACATCCTTTTGAGGCAGTACCCGATATGCCCGGCTATGAGTTTAATGCTTCTTGTGAACCTGTGGAGATCGGGGGGTGTTTTGCTGGCAACGTTGGCTTAGTATCTTTTGTTGAGAACCCTGACAGGTTTTGTATCAAATAAACCGCGATCAAGCAGAACTTCGGATTATTTAGATAATGGTCTGGGCGATGTGTGACATGCGCACATTGCCCAGGTTTTTTCCGTCTAGTCGCTGCCGGCAAAATGATCTAGTGAACGCTCGGCATGAATAAATCGCCTGGTTCCCGTTTCGGCACGCACCAGGAGCGAGTCAATATGGGCGAAATTTCCTTCAACTCTGATGCCTTTTAGTAGTGAACTGTTGGTGATACCCGTTGCTGCGAAGAGGATTTTGTCGCTGCGTACCAGGTCATCACAAGTATAGATTTTTCTTAAATCCATACCGGCTGCTTCCACTTCTTCACGCTCTTCTTTGCTTTGGGGGGCCAGGCGGGCCAACATCATGCCGCCGAGCGCTTTAACGGCGCAGGCAGTGAGGACGCCTTGGGAGGCGCCGCCAACGCCCATGAGGATATCTGCATTAGTCCCCACCAGGGCTGCTTGAAGGGCACCGGCGACATCTCCTTCCTCACGCAGTGTAATTCGGGCACCTGTGGCCCTGATTTCTTCAATCAACTCTTCATGCCTCGCACGAGCAAGCACGATCACAGATAAATCACGCACTGCTTTTTTCTTCACCCGGGCGATGAGGGCTAATGTCCACGCAGCAGGGGCATCCATACATTCCGGGACTAATGCGTCAGCGGCCTCGCGGTCGACGACTATCTTGTCCATGTAGTGCGCAGGCAGGGGCGACATAAGGGATCCTCTCGGCGCGGTGCTCATGATTGATATGGCGCCAGGACGTCCTTTGATCAGCAAGTTTGTCCCGTCAACAGGATCAAGAGCCAGATCGACGTTCTGCTTCGGCAGGAGCGCCCACTATCGGCCGTCCGCAAAGCAGTGCCTGTGCAGGATCGCGGCTTTCTTCACCAATTTCGATTACGCCGCTGATACCTGCCTCGCACATAGGCATTAAACATGGCATGATCGGCCGCCATGTGGGCGCCCTGGTAGTTGCCCGAGCCAATCCAGCGGCTGGCGGCTAAGGGCTGCGTCTTCGGTCACGCGGACCAACTCAAGTCCAACATTGCGATAAGGTTCGGAAAGAATCATTGGCTTACCTCCTAGCCAGACCTTATTTTAGTTTGGTCAGGATTCGTAAAAGTATCGACTGCTTCAAGCAATCCGGCTGATTCCCAGGCCAGCATACCACCTTCTAGAATAGACACTTCGTAAAGCCGACTTCTTCCATAATGGCGGCAGCTTGCCGGCTGCGCCTGCTGCTGCGGCAGATAAGGACAATAGGGCCATCTTTTGGCAATGCGGGATCTAGAGAGGCAATTAGAGGTAGTGGAATTGACAGCGCACCATATATATGGCCTCTGCTGGAATTCGCGCGGTTCGCGAACATCAATTAGCTCAGGCAGTTCTTCATATTTGCCTTCATTGAGTAATGTCCAAAGGTTCTTGGCGTCCACTGTGGCAAACTCTTTGTCGGAAAGATCCCTATCCAGAGAAAAGCCGATGAGATCTAAACGCTTGGGCAGGTTTTGACACTCTTTAAAGACGCGCAGGGGGCATTCATAGATGCACATGGCGGGATCAACGACATGATAAAACAGGTGGCTAATGGCATCATCTTCAGCGAGAAAATTATCGCTGCCAAGGTATTGATCGAAATCGTGTATCTATCATGCGCTGCATGACGCGGTAACTGACCCGCACCAGAAAGACATCGCCCCCGCGATCCCGGTAAGAGCGCACCACGTTTTCCAGCATGTGAATCCCGCTGAAATCGGCATTATTGACATTGTGCATGCGTATGAGTAGAAATCTCTGATCAGGATTACGTCCTGCATGGTCGAGGATAAAATCTTCTACAAAATTGACGGCTCCAAAATAAAAATCGCCAAGAATTTCAACGATGCCCAGTTGAGGGCAGTCATCTGCTTCAGGGTTGAAGATGAAATGATTGTAGGTTTTGTCGGGTACGACCATGTGTACGCGCGGGGTGCTGGTGCGCATGATGTAGCGCCCAAAGGAGAGCAGTATACCGATGAGCACGGCCGTTTCGATATGTAGGAAAAGAGTCCCTAAAAAGGTAACAATCATGATGACCGCATCACCACGGCCTCCACGAAGAATTTTACCGATTTCTTCCCTGTCGATCATGCCTACAGCGGTGACAATCAATACTCCGGCCAGAGCTGAACGGGGCAGGTAGCGCGCAAATGGTCCCAGGAACTGCATGGCGACCAAGACAAAGACGCTGGCCAGAATGGCCGCAATTCGGGTTTTTGCGCCGGCAGCAAAGTTTACGGCCGTTCTGGAGAAAGAACCGGCTACAGGATAGCCGGAAAACAGGCCTGTGAGCGCATTAGCCATACCCTGGCCAACGAACTCCTGATTGCTGTCAAGACGCTGGCGTGTCTGCGCGGATACTGATTTGGAGATTGCCGTAGACTCGACCAGCCCGATTGCGCCAACGGCAACAGCACCCATCAACAATTGTCCAATTAAGTCGAAATCGATGTTCTGCAAGTCGGTCAATGGCGGGAAGCCGCTGGGCAAACTGCCGATAACCGCCACCCCTTGCAAATCCAATCTGAATGGATAAACAATTAAAGAAGCAACGATCATGGCCATTAGGGCTGCCGGGAGTTTGGGGTTGATGCGCTTAACAATCACCAGAAAGGCGACGGTTCCGATAGCCAATGGCAGCCGTTAGCAAATGTGCTTTGGGGATGTCGAGAATCAAGCCAAGCGTTGACTCCATGACATGTTCGCCATGAGGTATCAAACCCAATAATGGGCCTATTTGCTTGAGCAGAATCAGCACACCGGCGCCGCTGGCAAAGCCGACAATGACCGAATGGGAGACAAAATTGACTAATACGCCAAGCCGCGCGAGCCCTAAGATCAGTTGGAAAAAGCCAACCATTATGGCTAACACGCTGGCGGCGACAATATATTCCGGCGTGCCCGGGATGGCGGTGCTGGAAAGCGTCGATAGGACCAAGAGCGAGATCGCATTGGTCGGCCCATTGTGGATCTGGTTGATGACCCCCATAAGGCGCCGGCGATGCCGCCGATGATGGCCGCGTATAGCCCCATCTGCGGCGGTAGTTCGGCAATTATGGCGAAGGCGATGGCTTGCGGCAGAAGAATGACGGCAACGGTCAAACCGGCCATTAAATCGGGCCGAAAATTGCTTCGTTCGTATGTTCTGAACAGGCGAGCGGGTTCTGTTAAATATCTGCCTATGGGGCCAATTGTGGACTTGACCGTTTGGCGAATACGGTGACTTTTGAGCAACTGATTGGAGCGGCCATGATTCAGTTTACGTCATGGTTGAGCAAAGGTCAACTAAGTCAATCAAATACAGCTTGCGTGGCTTAAATTATTATAGATGCTAGAGTTCGATGTTGATTCGAGCGATAGGGATAAACGTTAATAATCGTGGTTTGTTCGTATTCAGTTTTGCGAGGGGTGTCTTGACGATATAGATGAATATGGCCATGGAGCAGATAGCGTGGTTTGAATAGGCGCATCAGGTTGAGAAAGACTTTAAAGCCGGTATGAGCGCGGTCTTTGCGGTCGTGGATGCCGAAAGGGGGGGAATGGGCGACGAGGATGTCTAGAATAACGGCCGTATCGCTGCCGGTTCCAAAGTAATTTTGGAACAAGGCGCGCCACCTGGCCCCTCATCTCCGTTTCCGTGAACATAAATGGCGCCCCGGAACGGTAGCGCATCGATCCACCTAGTCCTGCTATTAACAGATTTTGGTAATTTACCGAAGTCGCATGAATATCACTGGCCGCCCTGTACCCCCTTAATCTGGCCACGGCCAGTAGCATATTGGGGAATACCATCATGATTGCCGTGTACATAATATAAGGGCACATCTAAGTGCGGAAACAAGAAAATCGAGATAGTAGTAGGGTAGATCGCCGCAGCCGATAAGCAGGTCGATGTCTGAGAAACTTTGACGGACCTGACTATTATACAGGAAATCCAAAACCTTATCGCTGACGGCGAGGATCTTCATAGGGCTAAGGCTGTGGCCATTCGCGGTTTTTATTCAAGTCCAACTTCTCTAGGATCGCCTGCTCGAGATCGATGCCGGTCACACTGGCTAATTGTAGTAGATAGAGGGCGACATCTGCTAATTCAGATGCCAACGCCTGTTGGTCGCGAGCATCATCACGCCATTGGAAATGCTCCAATACTTCGGCGGCTTCAATTACAAGCGAGGCTGCCAGATTGCGCGGGGACTGCTGTTTGGGAGAATTCGCTTCATACCAGCCTTTGCTATCAACAAAGGTATGCATGCGCTCTTCAAGTTCAGATAATTGCATCAGGTAGCAAATCGCGCATAGCGAAGGCATCTCTGCCACTCGCCATGCACAATTCATCCAAAAAGATAACTACTCAGGTGTGGCCTGACCTTGTCGAAGGCGATGCCGCGCTTCGACAGGCTCAACCCTCGAAAGCCTGAGTAGAAACTAAAAAAGAAAAACGAATTAGAGTCTTTCAGCCACGTAGGCGCAAAGATCGGCCAGGCGCGAGGAGTAGCCCCATTCGTTATCGTACCAGGTCACAACTTTTACCATATTGCCACCAGCAACCTCGGTTGAGAGTCCGTCAATGGTGGAGGAGGCGCTGTAACCAATAAAGTCACTGGAGACGACAGGATCTTCGGTGTATTCGAAGACCTTGCCCAACCAGCCATCACCTTCGGCAGCGGCTTTGAAGGCAGCATTGACTTCTTCGGCCGTTGTTTCTTTGGAGACGATAGCGGTCAGGTCAACCACAGAGCCGGTTACAACAGGCACGCGGAAGGCCATACCGTTGATTTTGCCTTCTAGTTCGGGCAGCACCAGGCCAACGGCGCGAGCGGCACCGGTGGTGGTGGGGATAATATTGGCCTGTGCGGTTCGCGAGCGGCGCAAATCTTTGCCGGCCATATCCAAAATCTTCTGGCCGTTGGTCACGGCATGAATGGTGGACATGAGTGCTTTTTCGATATTGAAGTTGTCATGCAGCACTTTGGCGGCCGGAGCCAGACAGTTGGTGGTGCAGCTTGCATTGGAAATGACATGCATTGTGCCGGCGTCGTAAGTCTCTTCATTGACACCTAAGACAAATGTGCCATCGACACCTTTACCAGGCGCGGAGATGATAACTTTCTTGGCGCCGCCGGCTAGATGTTTTGCTGCGCCATCACGGTCGCGGAATACACCGGTGCATTCCAAAACGATGTCCACGCCAAGTTCGCCCCAAGGCAAGTTGGCCGGATCGCGTTCAGCGTAGCTCTTTAATTTTTCGCCGTCGATGTACATGTCGCCATCTTTGACTTCAACTTTTCCGGGGAAACGGCCGAAGGTGGAATCATATTTGAGCATGTGGGCATTGGTTTCCACAGGCATGAGATCATTGATGGCCTCGACATCAAGGACGCCTTTGAAATCTTCGTGAATAATTCTGTAGACCTGACGACCGATACGGCCGAAACCATTAATACCAATTTTTACTGTCATTGTTTTCTCCTTAAATAAACAGTGGCAAAGTTGCAAAGCCTAATCTTAGCCGGCTCGCAACAGCGCATTTTTAGTTAATAGGGTGTAAGGTGTGCTCACCTTTGTTAAAATGTTTAACATTCCAATTATACGCCGGTTTTAAAAAAGATACAGGCGCGGAATGTCACCTATTTTCTATGACATTTGATTAATTTCTACCTGGAAGGATCAACTTCATCACCGAAATCGCCAGTTTGGCGCTGTCATGTCGCCAGGGTCGAGCCTCATCTATCGAGATCGGCCGTTGCCAGGTCAATGCCATCCGTTTCGGCCAATTCCACAAAGAGTGTCTCCCCAAGGTTTTCAGGGGGAACCGCGAAATTATCATTGGCCAGAACCATGTTTATGACATTTTCTGGAAGATGCTGCAAAAGGGCGTCTACGTGATTGGCGACAGTGAAATTGTCTGTCTCACCCGGCTGGGTGGCAATATTGCATATGTAGAGCTTTGGTGCCCGCGCAAGCTGCAGCGCCTGAGCCAGATCGTGGACAAGCAGATTGGGCAAGATGCTGGTGTAAAGACTGCCGGGTCCTATTAGAATCATTTGCGCCTGGAAAATAGCCTTGAGAGCAGGCGGATAAGCGCGAACGTCTGGCCGGATCAAGATAAACGCGCTGAATACGGCCGCCGGCATGTGTGATAGCAGACTCCCCGGCGATGCGCTGTAAATGGGAGCTGTCTGTTTCATCCTTGATGAAGACATCGGCTAAAAGATTGACATCGGCTAACGTTGAAGGCACAACGCGACCGCGCATAGCCAGAACCCGCTGGGCTGCCAGCAGCGCTTCATCAAAACTGCCGGTAATGCCCGTTAATGCCGCCAACAGAAGATTGCCAAAAGCATGCCCTTGCAATTCGCGATTTTGATCATCTCGTCCGCTGATGCCACCGCCAAAGCGATAATGCAGTAGTTGGGTCATCAATTCTTCATCGCGCGATAAAGCTGCGATATTGCTGCGAAAATCACCCGGGGGCAGCAGCCCAAACTCCCGACGCAGGCGCCCACTGCTGCCGCCATCATCTGCGACAGTGACAATAGCCGTGATGTTAGTGGTGTAATGTGTGAGACCGCGCAGCAAGCTGGGCATGCCCGTGCCCCCACCAATAGCGACAAGGCGTGGACCCTGATCGGTCGAACTTAAATGTACTTCAGGTAATGATGCTACGGCCAAAGGATAGTCCCTTAAAAAGATATCTCAATTCCGATTGTAGCTTTCGTGAATAGGCTCGTCAAAATTGCTCCTGTTCAGGTTAAGTTAGCTGCAGATAGGTATTCTTAGATTGGCTGTTGATGGGTGGCAGGTGGTATGGGCGTGTGTTATGATCCTAAAGATTTTGCAAATCGATAAGTTAGGCATCCTCAGATGCCGGTCGATGGTGCACATGCGCATCTGAGGATGCGCAATAATCGTTGTTTCCGGATTATTTAGTAATTGACTCAAGTTGCTGACCTATGGATTGGTTTTGTATCTTTGCAACAAATTGACCCGAATTTTCACGAAAATATTTAAAAATTCGAGCTAATTTGTGGAAATTCGTTGCAAAATTTTGTTAATGGCAACTCGGGTTAATTGTTCAAAAAACTAGGTTTCTCGCGTCTTGGAGTTTTAGCGGTACTAACAATGAGTGATATACCGGTCGTCATATTCTGCGGTGGTGAAGGCACGCGGATGCGCGGTGGAACACTGACCAAAAAAGAGCTGGTTGAAATTGGTGACCGGCCAATTATCTGGCATGTAATGCGTATTTTTTCCACCTATGGCTTCAACCGTTTTGTGCTGCCCCTCGGTTATGAGGCGCAGCAGATCAAGCGTTACTTTTTGAATTACGAGGGTCTTACGCGCGATTTTACAGTTAAGGTCGGCCGTCGCAGGAATCACATAAACTATCATGGTGAAGAACTGCATCCGGAGTGGGAGGTGTCGCTGGTAGATACAGGGCGCCGCACCGATAAGGCCAGCCGCATTGCGCGTGTGGCGGATTACCTGACCGAAGATCGCTTTTTTCTGACTTATGGGGATGGGGTTAGCGATATTGATGTAAGTGAGCTGCTCGCATTCCATCGAAAGCATGGACGGCTGGCGACAATAACGGCCGTGCAGCCTGCCCATTACCAATATGGTGTGATGGCTGCTGACCAAGATGGGCTAATCAGCAGTTATGAACAGTACCCCTCATTGCCCTATTGGATCAACGCCGGTTTCATGATCTTTGAAAAGAAAGCCCTGGCTTATATGGAAAATGGGGATGATAAGGCGCTGGAAACTGGCGCGCTGCAGGAGATGATCGCCGATGGGCAGGTGATGATGTACCGCCATAAGGGCTTCTGGCGCTCCATGGACACGCTGAAAGATGCTATCGATTTAGAGCAGGAATGGCAGAAGGGCGCACCTTGGAAAGTATGGCAGGACAAGGCCTATTCAAGCCTGAAGAGGCATGAATAGGGATGAAGGATTTGGGATGTGTTTGATTTTGAACGGAATTGATACCGGGCAACGGTTTTTGGCAAGATCGCCGGGTTTTTATTACAGGCTGCACCGGCTTTTTAGGTTCCTGGTTGACGGCCGCATTGGTTCGCCGCGGTGCGGATGTCATTGGCCTTGTTCGAGACCATGTGCCCCAAGCGCAGCTTTTCCGCTCCGGTACGGTAAAACGGGTTACCATGGTAAATGGCCAGCTCGAAGATTATGCGCTCCTGGAGCGTGTCCTGGCTGAATATGAAATTGACACAGTTTTCCATCTTGCCGCGCAAACAATCGTCGGCATAGCCAACAGATCGCCTCTTTCTACATTTGAAACAAACATTCGCGGGACATGGCTCTTATTAGAAGCTGCGCGGCGTAATCCAACCGTATCCAGGGTGGTTGTGGCCAGCAGTGAAAAGGCATATGGTGACCCGCAGTATTTGCCTTATCGCGAGGAGCATCCCGTTACACGGCCGTCATCCTTATGATGTTTCCAAAAGCGCCGTGGATCTTATCGCCCAAACTTATGCCTCCACTTACCAACTCCCCGTAGCAATTCCGCGCTTTTCAAATTTATACGGCGGTGGTGATTTGAACTGGAATCGTCTACTGCCTGGAACGATTCGCAGCGTTTTGCGCGGGCAGCGGCCAATCATTCGCTCCGATGGCTCCTTCAAGCGTGACTATGTGTATGTGGAGGACGCCGTTCGAGCCTACTTGATGATCGCGGAGAAGGCCGAAGATCCGGCTATTTGCGGCAAGGGTGTTAATTTTGGCTCAGGCTGCCCGGCGACCGCTCTCGAACTTGTACAGACAATCATCCGCATTTCAGAAAATCCAAACTTGGTGCCAATTATTTTGGACGAGGTTGAGAACGAGATACGTGATGAATATTTAAGCGCTGATCGCGCGCGCGACAGCCTGGGTTGGGAACCGGAAGAGACCTTGGAAAGTGGATTAGCCAAAACCATGGCCTGGTATGATACTTTTTTCAGAACCCGGTCTGCAAACGAGATAGAAGCCGTCAGTTAAGCGACATTCAAATAACCTTGAAATTTACTCAGAAAAAAACCACAATCAAGAAGATGATACTAAGAATGATTGTGATGGGGTAAATCCAATCAAAAACGTTATCGACACGATTGGCAAGATCTCCTTTGCCGTTCATCTCCAAGCGCCTCAGGAAAACATTATAGATGATGACCAGGGTGCTGATGCCAAAGGTCATAACCATGGCCGAATCGAGCAGCGTCAAGTAACCCAGGCGGGGATAGTTATCGGCGAGACTGAAGCTGAAAGCGATAAATACAAATAGGTTGGCGCTCGCTACTTCGATGCGCAAGGAATAGTCACGTAGAAAGAAGGTGACCCAGAGTACACCAAGGATTAAAAAGATAGGCACAAAGATCTGGAAGATATAATAGTTTAGATGTCGTGGGCCGCCGAAGCTGAAGGTAAATCGCGAAGTAGTTGACTGCGTACTGGCTTGCTCGCTGGTTACCTCAGTATGGAACTGGCCCAATATAAACTCATCCTCACCATTATCGGCGCTGATTTCGCTGTACCCTTCAAGATCGGTGAAGTAATAAAAACTTTCTGGGAAAATGGAATCGATCTTGATTACAAATTCTTCGCTGTCAAAAGGATATCGCCTGAAGTCGAAGTCAACTTGTAGATTGGTGGAAAAGCGCTCGAAATAAAGGGCGTGGCCATCTTGCCAGATTACGGCTACTCTATTTTGGGTCCAGCGGTTGCCTTGTTGGTTAAAGACAGTAAATTCGGGCCAATGATCCCCGGTATCTTCTTGAAATTGGGCAAAATCTTTTTCGGTATAGGTGCGGAAAGTACAGTCGCACTCATCAGGACTGAAGGCGAGCGCCGGATCGTCCCATTCCATTTGTAGGCTGGCAACGGCCGAAAAGAATTCATTCTGCTCATCAACCTCAACAATTTGCTGCAGCTTGATCCCAATAGCCACAGGAATGGGCTCTTGGATCACGTCTTCGCTGGTATGCTGTGCATCACCGGTCAGAACTTCTGGAGCGTTGCGGCCTACCAAAAGGCGGTAATCACCGAAAGTGGGGTTATCTTCACAGCAGCCCAAAATGCGTACCGCGAAACCACGACCTCTATCTTCAATGGTGTATTCAAGCGCAGCGCTGCTCGATTGGCCGTTGGCGTTGGCGATGCGTAATGGTTTGTCCGCGTAATTAAGCAGGGCGAGTTCTGGTATTAGATCACCTGAAGTCGCTTCGACGTACGCGTAAATAGTGTCGCCAATACGTAATTCGTGCAGGTCCAATGTTTCTTGAATTTCCGTTTCCGAAATAGTGCCTTTATATTCTTCGACAACCAGTCCGGAGAAGGATGCTTTCAAGTCCAGCACGGCGAAAGGGTCACCAACTGGGCCGTTCCCCGCTAGATCGGTTTCTACCGGAACATCGAGTCCCAGCGCCAATTCATAGTCACCAAAGGTGGCTTGTCCTAAGACGGTGAGAGCATTAGAAATGATAAGCTGGTAATCTCCGTCAACAGGGATCTCATAAGTAAAGGCGGCAGACAAGCCTTCACCACTGTCATCGTCCCAGGACAGGAAAAAACGATCGGCCGCCTCGTTAGCGGCAATCAAGGGATCCTTACCATCAACCACTGCTTGTTGTATGGCATTTTTGTATTCGATCTCAACGGCTTCAGTATCAATAGAGCCTTCGGCAAGACCCATTATGGGATCAAGATTCCCTGAGGTGCCCTGTAAGGTAATAGACAGGATCTGGCCACCCTTCAAATCTGGCAGCTGATACCAGTAAAATTCACCGGGACTGATAACGCCGGTTTCTATTTGAATGCGTGTTGGGTCTTCTTGGGCAATGGCCGTGTACCGATATCCGGCCAAGAGCAAGAAAACTAAAAGGAAGACTTTCCAGGGTAATGAATTCACGAGTTTGATTTTGCACCTTTGAATACGATTCTAACTTCTTGTTTTCGGTGGTCAAATCAAGAACTTTTCCAAACCATCTGTCATTATCTACATAAGGCAAAATGGTCCCTTGCAGCGGGGTTGAATTTTCCTACGTTTTCTCCCATTTTGAGTGCAATATTATTTGACGAATTCACGTAAAATTCATAAAATCCGATCATGTTCTCCCGAGAACAAAAAAGGGGCATTAGCCATAACAACGGCCGTCATTTAAGGAGCAGTATTATCACGCGCTTTTCCCACTATTATTATACATATAGAACCCATAGAGGAGGTTTATCTACGGTTAGATTTTTGTCCAGGTTTCATTCAAGTGCTAACTAAAGTAGTTTGTTTTGTTACGGCCGTTTCAGTAGCATACTTACTATAGAAACAGCCAATATCTTGTTGATTTAGTAGGAGGTGTACATTATTTGAATTTGTTTGCAATACCCTCGCCAACACGAGGTATTAAGACTAAATGCTACGTTTTGATTTTATGGAGGACAATATTTAATGATAAGCAAAATGTTTAAGTTACTGCTGGTAATAATTGCCATATTTCTAATGATCGCGGTAGTCAGCGCGGCTGAAGAGCCAGATGGGAGCCTCCAATTCGAGGCAGGTCGGGCTGTTGCCGTTGCCGGCTCAGGTCATGTTGTTGAGCCAAAAGAGGCCGCTGGCCCCGAAATTTATATTGTTGTGCTAGATGAAGTTCCTTTGGCCAGTTATCGTGGCGGCGTCAAAGGTTTAGAGGCTACAAATCCAACCGCCACTGGTGAAAGCAAACTTGATTCGAAATCCTCGGCAAGCGCAGCCTATCTTGATTATCTCGATGGCCAACGTGCGGCAGCAATTGATTCTGCCAACAAAGCGTTGGGGCGCGAACTCGATATTGCTTATGAATATGGTGCCTCCCTCGTCGGCTATGCTGCCGAAATGACACCCTCGGAAGCTGCTGTTGTTGCTAAAGTGCCCAATGTACGCTTTGTCCAACGCGACCAAGAGTTTGAACTGCACACCGATGCCGGACCGGCCTGGATTGGCGCGCCTGGCATTTGGGATGGCAGTGCCACAGGTATGGAAGGATTCAAAGGCGAAGGCATCATTGTTGGTGTTATCGATACCGGCATCGATGCCTGGAATCCCTCCTTCGCTGACGTTGGCGATGATGGCTATGATCACACAAACCCGAATGGTGCTGGTAACTATTTTGGTGTCTGTGATCCGACCAATACATCCCCACCGACAGGTACGGCACCATATGATCCGACCTTCCCTTGCAATGACAAACTGATTGGCGCCTGGGGCTACGATTCTCTCCCTGGGACCCCCCGAGATGAGGATGGTCATGGTTCCCACACAGCCAGCACGGCTGCGGGAAATGTTGTCAATGAAGCTGTTGTGAGCACACCCACAGACACTTATACGGCTACAATCTCCGGTGTGGCGCCCCATGCGAATGTTGTCATGTATGCCGCCTGCTGTACAGGCTCTGCATTGTCGGCTGCCCGTGATCAGGTGGTTTTAGATGGTGT
>CAVTPP010000007.1:0-19413 GCA_963736615.1 uncultured Chloroflexia bacterium
AATAAAACCTACATCTCCCGGAACAGGTACGTGAACCGCATCGCTGGACTTGATCGCTGTCCATAGATTTCCCAAATGCCTCGGCAACCACATCAACAACGAAACCTTGCGCCAAAAGCCAGACTTAGTTGGCTCAGGCAGCGGATTAACACGAAGGTTATGTCCAGTAATCGGCATCATATTCGTGGGGGGTTCTATGCTGCTCTCAACGATCTTCAAACTAGTTTGATCAAAAAGCTGTGATATTGTATCCATCTGTTGTGGGAACCCACCAACAGTAGCATACCTGGTAGCCACGCTTTCATCGCTCCAGCAGTTCTTACTTGATATTACGACCAATTTCATCGGGCAATAACGTAGTAGCCAGGATCAATCATGATATCATGTCTGTGAATTGCCATGCGCTTTATTGTTCAACCTGATTTGTGTGGAACAAGATGCGTCCCACAATATCATCGTTCAAGATGGCGGATCTCATTCTAGAACGCACGTCCTGTCAATATATCCACTATCGCAGTTAGCCGGCCAAGAATGTCCTCCATATCTTCAGCTCGTCTTCTTCGGAAAACAGAAGCAACCATTCGAAACAATTCGAACCCTTGAAAGCGCCAGAAGCGGAGTTTATGCCGAAGCGTAAGGGGAGACACTATACTGTGAAATACATAGTAGTAGTTTACAATGCCTTTATACCCAATTTTCCGGCGGTTTTCACGTGAGCGAGGGGAGGATAATTCAGTGCAATGGGCATCACCACATTGTACCAATCTCCATTGCTTTCCCGCTCGTAACGATAAATGCGCATCTTCTAGTACGCCAAAATCGCGAAAGAACGGGTCAAATCGAAAACTACCATCAAATACAGCCCGCCGCCAGACGGCACAGGCGGTCGTCATAAAATCGACATCTCTTAATCCCGAATAGGATGGCTGCAGATTTGCATTTATAGGTATCCCGGTCTCGAAATCATATCGACCAGGTTCATATGTCTTCAATAATCTTAGCCGCCTATACCAGCGCCAACGCTGCGTGTCTTGCAAAGAGAAATGCTTATTCGTGCGATACCCGACAATCCCCCCAATTTCCCCCTTCTGATCTTTTATTAAATGGTTTGACATGATCGAAAGAAAATTGGTATCCAAACGCACGTCATCATCTACGAATGCAATATAGTCCCCGGTAGCCTCCTCAATACCCTTATTACGCTGTATAGCAGTGCCACCACCGTGCCTGATATAGAGGCAGTTGAAAGGAAGCTGGTCACTTCTTCTTCGGACGACTTCTTCTGTTTCACAATTTGCCTTTGGAGCGCCATCGACCAAAATGAATTCAAATGGCAAAGACAGTTGTTGAGTTAAGCTGTCAAGCAGACCATCAACCTCTTCAGGACGATTCAATGTCGGCGTTACCACTGAAATCCTCGGAGGTATCGTTTTGCTTACACTATTCATAACCCAATTGGGCACATGTTGTCCCGGTCAAATTCGAAATAGTGCTTTGTTCTACCACGGTTAGACGGTCAACCTGATATTGGTTTATTCTCGGCTCAAGTAACTGGTTTAACTCTTCGAGACCTAACCAGTAATGAACACCTTTTTCCAATTGCGTCCCATGGGTTCCGTCTGTTTGCCAGTGTGGTTTTGCTTTAAGACGCAGTTTGCTTATCTTGTCAAAGTCAAGATTTGCTTGTTGGTATATGTTCTGTACGGTTGCCAATGGGTCCGCCAAAATATCCTCAAAGCGCAGGATATAGTAGCGGTCCATACGCTCAGAATCTTCTAGCATCCGCTTCGCAATTCGATTGTAAAATCGGGCAAATTCCTCTGGTGAGTTTGTGATTTTCCGTCGCTTGTGGCTTTCATAGAGCGCAAGCGGCTCGCGAACCAACGCAAAGAAAGTGGCATCTGGATACATTGTACAATAGATGTCACTCAGAAAGGTCAAACCGTTATTATTCTTCGTCACCAGGCGGCAGTTGACTACCTCTTGAATTGTATATGGCTCGTTTTCATATTTGAAGCGCATTTCAAGGTCAGAAAACGTTTTCATTTTCCACTTGGTAAAAGTCTGATTGATATGATTCTGAGCTCGAACTGATATTGACCGCCTTTCTTCAAGCCACCAATTATCAAAAATATGCCATTGGCCGGTAAGCGCGACGGCTTTCAGTCCATCTAATCTTGGAGCAGCAAATCTTGTGCTAAATAGCTCAACTGTTTCCAGGATTGGCGAACACGCGTCAGGATGACTTAGAAACAGATTCCAAAAAATATTGCTTCCCCCACGGGAATAACAGAATAGAAATATTGGGGCTATGACAGGCATACGTATGATTTTCGCTTCTATGCAAATTCGTTTTAGGGTGTCTGACTATAAAACACGAACTAGTACCTTTAAGGAATTATGACGCTTATTTATCTAAAAAGCATTTTTGAGAAGTTTGAGTACATTTTCTCCAGGTGACACTTCGGCTTGATAGTACTTCTTTGCATTGCTCCCAACCGCTCTTGCCAAAGACGGGTTTCCGATTAGGTACCTGCAAATCTCGATACATTCTTCGACTGTGTCAAAAAAGAAGATTTCCTTTCCATCTTGCAATGGTCTTCTGAAGGATCTTTCTGGACGCTGCGCTACGACACATTTTGATGCAGCTAAATATTCTCCAAGCTTTCTACCAAGTGCATGTTCGACGCCACGTGTATAAATGACGACTGCCGCTTTTCTGACGAGTCTGAAATATTCGGCCGGGCTAGTCGGCTGATCAGTGATGACATCAGCATATCTCGTTCTGGCAATGTGATCAGGAACAAAACCCCCTTGAAATCCTTCCTGAAGGTGCGTGCGCAGAGCCCGCAGCAACTCCGCTCTTTCCTCATTAATAAGGTTATGATCGGCGGGTCCGATATCGCCAAAACAACGTGGCTGAAAGAGTACATGGGTATTGAGTTGATCCTCAATATCATATTCGTACGCTTTGATCAATCTGATAGCCAGATAATTACTTCTCCACCGAACTACTTTCCTACATCGGGCAATGAGCAGACGTGGTGATAATTTTCCTCCAAAACGAGATCGTTGGTTCTTAAATTCACCAAATAATTGATATGCGAGGTATGAGGTATGTAGACGTAGAAGATCATGTTCATGTGAACTGCGCACATTCATCCTAATTCCAGCCGGTGAAACCTTGCGCCTTAGGCTTTTGTCCAGTCTATCTACATACTCATAGCTTACATTCGTCTTGTAAAGTCGATCACTTGAAAGAATATACCTCAGTGGAAACGTATCAGCTCGATCAGCTGGATCAAATGCAAATGAAGCCTGTTTGTTCAGGCTATTATCTTGAACACGATATCTGGAAGCACTACCATAGATCGTATCTAGTTCTTCGTAGTGCTCGTTTTCATTAGCAATTATTCTTCCGATACGCCAATTAAGATCGGGCCTAATTGTAAGGGACACCAATCCCTGTTTCTCCAGCTCAAAAAGCCCGGCCAAAATGTAAGAATTTCTTGCTATCGAAATGGGGGAAGAAATTTCCACCTTATATCTAGGTTTGGGCATGCTAGGATAGTCTTCTTCCATATTGTCAAAGATATTCCTTATCTAGCAATCAAGATAAGCTTTGCACCTTTTGCCATTGACCTAGTATTTGATGACGTCGAATCGTTCCGCATAATACGCAAGTCATTACAGTCGCACAGCTTTTTCAAGTATTATCATTTTCCGGCCACGATACGTCGGTCAAAACAAACTTGCGCTGAAGATTGATCCATGATTCCAGGGATCTCAGCCTGATCCGGAGGGGAGCAGGGAGATTCCTTAACCATCTGGCTCCAACAACTACCAGCCTATGTTTCAATGTCGATTTGTACTTGTCGTGACCGGCAGCTTTTTTCATATAGAGTAGTGGATGAATTGCGCTCATTTGAAAGAATCCACATTGCAAATACTTAGCCAATTCTGGAATAGTGTCAATGTGATTTTCCTCTACATATAAGAAGGTGTTCTGTGCATACCACCAGCCAACTCTGTTATCGTTCCACACCTGCCACCGGATGCAGTCAAACACCTTAAATCCATGAGAGGCAAAAAGTTTCGCCCAATAGTCAGGCCACTGTTCGTTTAGATGATTTGTCCCACCCTGCCGCGGTACGGCTGCTGAAAACAGTACGACAGGACTTAGGTCACAAAGTGAATTCACAAATACGGATGCGTTCTCTTGCGATAGATGTTCGGCAACTTCAAGGGATACTGCTAGATCGAATTTTCGATCCAAGTCAAGTGGTAATTCCAAATCGCACTGAACGAAGTTTGTTGGATCAATTGCTAGATCTTTTTTGCTCACCCATGGACCATCAATTCCAAGATAATCGTTTAGTCCACTTTCTCGAAAAATACTTAGCCATTCTCCTCTTCCACAGCCAATGTCAACGACACTTCGTGGATCAACAAGACGCATCACAATTGGGACTAATACATTCGCAGAATTGAGAGGCATGCTTCCTCTTCGCGCGATAAAATCCTCGCCATAAAGTTCAGTCATTAAAACCTTCTTCCGAGTTGATTCCATCCGGCATTGTGCAGGCTTATCGCGTCGCGTGGCCTTTATAGTTAACGGCTACTTGATAACCAATCAATCTCCGGATTGTTCGACCAAGGCCATAAATTGGTTGGCCATGCGAACGCCTGAGCAACCATCAAGCGTTGAGCCAAACATATCCCTAATAAAAAACTGCCTTGCCTGACCCTCAAGAGCAGGGTATTCCAATGCTCGTCGAATGAAGTCGCGAATATCTTTTTGGGACCATGCGACCATTACACCGCCACTGTCAGCTACAGGCTGGAAGTGATCGAAATGAATGTGTCGCTCCCATCGATAAGCATGAGAGATCTGACTGCCCAATGGATCGAAGCCAAGATTCATTACCGGTTTGTCCAGGATCATCAATTCCAGAGATACCGTGGATGCGGCATTGATTCCCATCGCCGCATGATGCAAGCAGCTGCTGTATACAGCCAGGTCTTCATACATGGGCATAAACCATTTATCATCCCATGCCACATCAGGGAAGACAACATCCGGCAATCCTTTTTCAGCCAGGGCATTCATCTCCGGGCTGGTTCCCTTAACGTAAGTACGGACTACCAGCTGCGGCTTGGATCCAAGTCCAATTCCAGCAAAAAGTTGGCGACAAATTCAACGTGCCGGTGCTCCTCGGGAAAATGTTTGCTGATGCCCGTCGTATAGAAGATAAACGGTCGATTTGGATCAATACCCAAGTGCTCACACAATTCTTCACGTGACATGCGGTATTCATCCTTAAAATGAAAATCAAACTGCGGCGTTCCCGTGACAAAGACGTGCTCCGGGTTAATCTTGGGGTAAATCTCCAGAAGCTGCTGCTTCATCCCTTCATGCCACACAAAATAACTGTCATAAGGCACGAAAATCCGACTGCGAGAGGTCAAATTATCCCAGGAAAAAATGAAGCCCGCTGTGGGAATACCCATGCGATGGGCGATCTTGACCGGCAATTCCCCCGCCTGTCCGTGGATATGGGAACAGTTAAATACCAGGTCTGGCTGCAGCTCTTCGAATAGTTTTATGTAGTCATCATTGGGTCGCAAGCGCCATGTTAGGTAACGTTCTAGCTCGGTGAGCGTTTCTAGTGTAGGCCTATTACCCAATATTCGCGCCCAGGCGCGAAAGAAAACCCATTTCACTTTCTGGTAGATAGTCTGCGCCTTTTCTGCGCGGATCTCCCATACATTTTGCGCGACCTTGCTCCACAACCAGCGAAAGTGGGCTTCGTGGAGCATATGGCGCAGCGTTGTCACCAGTCTATGCTCGCGGTACAGCTTTAAGGGGATTATCTGTTCCACATAAGGCCGGAAGCGGGCATTAAAGCGTTCGTCGTCAATGACAGAGAGCAAAGTGACACGAGCATTCTGACTCAGGGCAGGCAAAGTATCAGAATAAAGAAAATTGCGTACTGCTTCACCACGCGGCACGATCATAACGATGTACGGCCTATCTTCGCCGTCAGCGCTGGCTTGTTTCAAGACGTATCTCCAGTTGAAGGCTGACGTCTCAGTTTACGCATATTAGACAGCTCGCTATCGTAAATCCGCTTAACACCATCCCCCAAAGCACTTTCTATCACACGGATATCACGCACCAGACGCATAAATCCCCATGGTTCCACTGAAGCCGCCTGATCGCTGCCCCATAAGGTGCGATCCAAGGTGATATGCCGTTCTACAAAACTTGCGCCCAGTGTGACGGCCGCATAGGTCGTCTGCAATCCAACCTCATGGCCTGAATACCCGATTGGGCAGTCAAATTCCGCCCGCAGCGCAGGAATCATCCGCAGATTAAGTTCCTCAGGGCGACAAGGGTAACAACTGGTACTATGTGCCATTAGTAATCGTTCCGCCTCTATTTGCGTCACAGCTAAGCGGATCTGATTCATTGTTGACATACCGGTCGAAAAAATCACGGGCATGCCGGTAGCGTTAACCTTTTCTATTAACGGCCGATCGGTTAGAGAGGCGGATGCCATCTTATAGCAAACTGGGTCAAACTGGGCGATAAAATCGACTGCCTCTTCATCCCAACAGGAGGCAAACCAGAGGATCCCTTTTTCGCGGCAGTAGCGATCAATCTCCGCATACTCATCAATCCCAAATTCCATGCGGAAACGGTACGCCATATAAGTCATCCGTCCCCATGGTGTATCACGTTCGATGTCCCGCTGAGCTGGTGGCACGCACAGCTCTGGCGTTCGCTTCTGAAACTTCACTGCGTCACATCCAGCCAGGGCTGCGGCATCGATCAGCTTCTTGGCATTTGACATATCACCATTGTGGTTAATACCGATTTCGGCAATGATAAAGGTTGGCTGGCCTTCGCCAACAAGACGCTCGCCGACAGCAACAAAATCAGTCATTTTCTTCTTTCTCCAAATCGCGACCCAGAACTCCCTTTTGAACCAGGATAAGGTCACAAACTTCACGCACCGCCCCATAACCTCCAGGCAGCGTGGTAATCCACTTTGCTGACGAGCGTATCAGATCATTCGCATCCTGTACTACAATGGGATTACCAACCCATTGCAGACATTCAAGATCGTTCACATCATTACCCACAAAGGCGATCTCTGCCGCTTTCAATCCTTTTTCTTGTGCCAATTCCTGCAGCGCAGACAATTTATCGTCACTCCCTTGAATATAATCAATAGCCAATTTTTGGCAGCGCGCGGCAACGACAGGATTCTGTTCCGTTGACAAAACCATTACTTCCACTCCTGCTTCCTTCAAGCGCGCGATCCCCCATCCATCCCCGCGGTGGGCGAGCACTGCTTCCTCACCGGTCTCGGTTACCATAACCCGATTATCGGTCAGTACACCATCAAAATCGAGGACCAACAAGCGTAAACTACCTAAGCCAGGCAAGCTTGCTGCTGGGCGAGCTGCCATTAAACGCTCGATCAAAACCAGGTCGTTGGGCTCATCTATCTGGAAGGAGTCCAAATACGCCATCTCATATATGGCGATCTTGCCTCCCAACCGGTTATCTAGCTGCCTCAGAACCCACGGTTTAAAGACATAGATCGATCCATTTTCAATATAATCCTGGGGTGCATCCTGTCTCATCTGGCGCTGGCGATAGTTGAAGGAAAAGGAGTCGATGTTTTCACCCATTCGGCGCCAGATGAATCCATGAACCGGACAGACGGATAATAAAGAATCCGCCTGCTCAATATCCAAAGTTTCAATGGCCCGCTGGACATCATCAGGACGGCGCATGGGGGACGTGGCTTGTAAAAAAACCACCAGTTTAGGGTCATATCCTTCCCGCTCTAGCAAGATGTCCAGCACATGTTGCAACGCAGATTCGGAACTGGCTTTGTCGCCACTTATTGCGGCTGGTCGCCAGATCACCTCTGCCCCATAGGTGCGGGCAATTTGTCCAATTGCCGGGTCATCTGTAGAAACAATAATCCGCGTGATTTGTGGGGTATGCTGGGCCTGTTCAATTGTATGCGCAAGCAGCGGTTTGCCATTGAGAAGACGGATATTCTTGCCCGGGATGCCTTTAGAACCTCCCCTGGCGGGAATAATCGCCAGAATTTCTTCTTTCACTCTACAAATCATCATCCTTTTCTTTGTATAATGTCGTTCTATCTATCCAAATTTTCTTCTAAATTTGTTGAGGTATCTTCTATATGTTGCCCTAGCCATCAATCGCACACGTTCAGATAATGACGGCTCGAAGGCGAAAACATGATACGCCTTATTCTTAACGGATTGCCCATCATAGGTAATATATACTTTGTCGCTATATATTTTGACATAAGTATGATCTCTCAATCCGTACCATTGAGAAATCAAATTTCTCTGAAACAATCTAGAGCCTTCTATAAATATGACACCTCTGGAGGCCAACATATCTTTGAAGACCATCACTCCCATGTCATTCCCCAGATCGCCCCCACCATCTACAATTATCAGATCATACTTGACATTTGTACTGCCTATTTCATCCATGGAACTGGCTATATAATATTCATCCTGAAAATCAGCCAAATTTTCCTCTAGTTGATTGACACAAAACGGGTGATTTTCGACCGCAAAGAAAATGAAATCATCTGATCTTTGAATATTAAGCGAGTGAATAGTGGTAAGAACTGTATAAGTTAATGTTCCAATTCCAGACCCAATCTCCAGAATTCGTCGTGGTTCGTAATGTCGAATAGTCTCTATTAAGCCATTGATGGCATTTTCAGAAGCAATTCCTATCAAATCATCAACAATTGCCCCCGGTCGTGATATGAACAACTGCCAGATCTTTTCAGACTCCCGCATAAGTAATCCCCTTGTTTTGGTATACATAATTATCTTGAAATAAGATTATATCGTTATGCTCAATAAACAATTGCAATTTCCAATGTAGAACGATCAACACCATTCCACCTCTTCACCCAAAAATCTACCTTAATCCAAGCAGTCTCAACCAACTTGCATAATACTTTTTCTGGATCAGATAACCTGGTTGGTATTTGAGCGCCCGGCCCAAAGCCAGCACACCTTGTTTTCTATCTTTGGTCACCCGCGCATACTTTAAATAACCTTTGGCACGATGTTGGTCGGCCATCCTTTGCCGCCGTTTATCTTCATCGCTTTGGCCGGACAAATTTTCTTCATATAGCAAAGCAAATTCCTCGGCAAAGGGCAGAATTTGCGAAACACTCTTGCTATCCTTATGCAGCCTAAATGACGCGTATGTCTTCTGTCGCGTCACAATCGGAAATTGCCGGGCGACCCTATACAGCAAATCTCGATCGAGAACATACTCCATATCGGTGCGCACATATCGTCCAACAACATCCAATGCTTCTCGGCTATAGAAGGTGGCCGCTTGATGCAGCCGGTAATTTCCAGGCGGACCAAGTGTTAGATCGTATGGCGTCTCAACATGAAGCACAGGCATGCGCGTGTCGCTTGTGTAGTCCCCTCTTTCGTCGATATAGCGAAAACCTCCGACAATAGCCCCGCACCCTGGATTTTTTTGAAATGTATCGACAACGTCCGCCAAAGTGCCAGGCAAATATAGGTCATCACTGTTACAAAAAGTGATGATATGGCCAGAGGCACGAGCAAAGCCCTTGTTAATCGCATCGCTCTGACCTTTGTCTGGTTCGCTTACCCAATAAGCAAGCTGATCGGCATAAAGTCGGACGATGTCTATGCTACCGTCACTACTGGCGCCGTCGATAACCATGCATTCCAAATTAGAGTAGTCTTGTCCCAGAATAGAGCATATAGTTTGCTCCAGGAACGCGGCCTGGTTATAGGATGGTATGATGATACTAATACGAGGGTTTTCTTGCATCTATGAACGTCTATTTATTTGGGTTCCGGCAGGTGTATGTCAAGAAGACCAAGTTTTACTGCCACCCTATTTTCAATCGCATGGATTTGGGATTTATCCAAATACCCGCGACATATATGTTCAGCACGCCCCATCAACTTCTCTGGCACGAGTGAATAATCTGAGAGCAATGGATAACGTCGTCCAAGAATCTCGGATAAACCTCTACAAGCATAAATGGCTGCATACGCTTTTTCCTGCCGTAGCGGAGATGTTAGATACCTCTGAATTCTCCCCAAACGTTGTTGAATTCTCATTGTCCAAGAGCTTGTCCCATCAAAGGGCACCAGCTGTTGTTGGATTTCTGCGGGAGCGATAATAATTTCATAACCACGTTCAAGTAGTTGGACATTTGCGAAATCGGCAGTATCAAAAAACCAATCATATTCGAGGTTTCTTGGGAGGTGTTTCACGGCAAATGACAACTGCTCTTTGTGCCAGTATTCGCGTCGAATGATGATACAATAGGAGCCCATTGGCTGTCCTACCTTTCCCGCCAATACAGTGGATATTCGAGAGCGGGGTTTTAATGAGACTACTGCTACATTAGAGTTGGCTTCAAATTGGCGTTTTGCCCAGTGCCATGGTGTCGGATTCAGCCAGAAAACGTCATCATCACAGATTATGACGAATTCTCCCCTACAAACCTTAGACATAAACAGATCCAATTTTTCACCATGTGGATAATTGAGCAAGGGCATGGTATGTAAATCTGACGTGGCTTGAAATGGTTCAAACCCTCCAGAACAATCTCCTATAATCACCCGGCTCTTTGTAGCCAAAACGGCCTCTAGCATAAAGTCTGCCCATAAAGCGGTTAATTTTGGAATAACTGAAAAAGCAACCACATCAATTTGAGGGTGTTGTTCCGTTGACAAAGGTAGAGGGGATGATTCTGTGACCAACCTTTTGGTACCCTGCCAACATTTGCGTAAAGCGGGCCAACCACCTTGGTAACGATAGTTTTTCATCCATTCCTTTCGCGCCAAGCTAGCATTTGCAGACCAAGCGTAATGCATTATTCAGTACAATCCTTCAAATAGTCAGTAGATAAGGTTCCCAAAAATCACGATCCCACTTGGCCCAGGCATGAACGCCAAAAGGTAATTGGTAACCATTATGCCTAAAGCATACGCGTGGGAATTGTTCAAAAGCGAATTGAAGCCCCACATCCACCGGCGCAATCTGAAATTGGGGATAAAACAACCTAGCTCTATCAGACCAGAAATGATCCTCATTAATCGTATAATGTGTGCGATACCATTGGCTACCGTGCCGGGCGGCACGCATTACTCGTAGCTTCTTGAGGAGTCGGCCTGGCCAGGGCCAGAGCAGATAATCAGGCAGCGTTACCGAATAGTAATCGCGCCAAAAAGGCACTTTTTCCTCAACATACCGGCGCGACTCAATCACAGTCAAGAAACTTTCCACCTTGCGTAAGGATAATCCTCCATTCCCTACTCGCGAAAAACCACTACTTGTATCTCCTTTAACACCAAACCAAGGAGCTCCCAGGTAATCAAACCCGGTCGCGCACCATCGGTCAAGCTGATTTGATAATACCAAGCCATCCAATTGATAAATCAAGATATATTCGTATCCAGCAAAGGTCTCGTAAAACTGACGAGTTAATAGGAGTTGACTGTAAGCTGCAATACTGGTGAAAAAACGTGAATCAAAGATACGTTTCTGAAACCCGGGCCATTCAACCTCCAAGCCATCCGGTACCAAAATGAAACGATCAAAATCAGCCAGAAAGTGCTGTAGGTGACAGCGTGATAGATTTTCATCATACGTAAGAGCTTGACGATACAGTGGGGTAACAACAGCAACTGAGTTCAATTCTTATTTCGCGTAATTGTGGGTATTTGTGAATGGATGAAACTGTGTGGTGCCCTGGAAGTAGTAGAGACTGAGTTAAGTTGCATCATGCAATGCCTCGAATTCAAGAGATAGGAGATAGCCCGGCCGACGATGAAGCAGCAGGATGGGTCCTCAATTGCTACCAGAAACAACCGCCATCCTTGGCCGGTTCTGAGATTAGTGATATCCGCTAGCCACTTCTCATTAGCGACCGAGTACGAGAAGTCCCGGGCCAGCAGATTAGGCGAATTCGACAGGTCGGACTCCTCATTACCACGCCATGCCCTTTAGCAGCTGCCGGAGTTCCTCATCACGAACCCAAAAGATGTCTCAATCGGGAAAGGATTCTTCTTCATGTTCCAAAACTCCTTACGCTAACGATACAGCGAGTTGCGGTGGGCTCCCAACTTGTCAGCAAATGTCGCACCCGACTTAACATTTTCCATGGTTTAGCCCACTGCTTCAAGCTTGTACTGTTGTGCGGATGTCCTCTGTTTTGTCATCAAGACACACCTACTTAGGTTAGTATACATGCACCTTAGCTGCGTGCCCGTTAAATCCAGGATGAGGTCAACTACCAACGGAGGGCCAATTCCAATGTGGCCTGATCATACTGGAATGATCGTAAAATTGAGGATTTCTTTCTTTGAGAACTAGATGTAACCCACTCGCGAAAAGGAACTTGAGAAGCTTCTGAATCGTTCCGACTGGTCAACAAGCAAATAAAGTACTACAGTATATCAAGGATTACTAAGTTTCTCTTAACCAGTTTTTTCAATTCTGTGTATTCACCAAATTCAAAGATGATTGTCGGAAAGCTAAATTGACTAACATAATGCCTTATTTAGTGGCATCTTCAAACATACTCTCGACTTCAGAAGACCACTCCTTCTCTTTGGTAGGGCAGGTGACTTGCTCTGACCATTTGGAAACCATATCTGGATTTGCTGACAACTCCTCAAAGCATCGTCTCAATGCATGTAGATCCCCTACCGGCAGGATTCTGCCGTTTACGCCATCCTCAATAACATAGCTATTACCAACCAGGCTTGAGGCGATAACAGGGGTGCCTTGGGCATTTGCTTCCAAGACTACTCGAGCCGCAATTTCTTTCCATATAGAAGGCACGACACAAGCATCTGATGAAGCCATTGCTTTTGCAACCTCAACGCCCTCAAGTTCTGTGAAAATGCGGTAGGTTTTATTTGGGCCGAGCTGCCCTGCTATCCGGCTATCGATGTCTGACTCAGGCACACTACGGGATACTATCCAAAGCTCAATTGGCCAGGTCAACTTTGCTGCAAGGAATGCTTCTATGAGTAGCTCTGTTCCCTTTATTTTTGACCACCTGCCTACATAAATGAATCGAACAGGCCGATCATAACCTGGTCTACCCTGCATTCGTGGATATTGGCGTAACCTTTCTTCACCTATGTACTGCGGGAGGAGTTTGCAGCGTGAGTTCTCGATTCCGATGGAACGCAGTGTATCCTCAACAGAAGGCGCTTGAGCGATAAAGATCGAGACGCAATCACGGTAGTCACTCATATAGATGTATGCTTGATTAACAGTCGAGGAGGTATGAACATTATAACGGCTGTTCGTGCTCAACAATGTGCGCACATATTCACCTATTATGGGCACAGAGAGAAATAGATCCTTAATCTTGTCTTTCCAACCGAGTCCGTGCCGCACGCAGCGGATACACTTTTCGGTTGAAGTTGGTCCAGTACAAATGTTACCCCAGCTATCGACCAGCCAAGTGCGGAGACATAGAACAGAATAATCATGTACCATCTGCACAACAGGAATTCTCCGCGCAATACCTGCCAGGGCAAACTCTAGTAGATGGTTCCAGGCTCCCATATAGATAATATCGGGCTGCCAGGACTCCAGATAGTTTTCAGCGACCCGTTTCGTCCATTCGTTAGGCAGCCACTGGTCCAGCCACCTTTTTGATCGATTGGGAGATCGTATTGGCACTCTTGTCAATTCATAGCCGTCTTGGAAAATCGTTCCATCGGTAGTGGAAGCACATACAACTCGCACCTCGTGTCCTCTATCAAGCAACACGCTGGCCATTAGCCGGGTATTCTGAGCTGTGCTGCTCCATTCATGTTCCTCCGCGAAAAAGGACACTAGTAGCACCCGCATTTAGACCTCATAATCATTTAGAAAGGACACGTTTAACTCGAGAACCCATACTTTGAAATGATTGGGGAAGTAATCGGACCGACGTCTCATAAGAGAGATTCTTGATCGCATAGTATGGATCTAGCCGCATAGCAGCTGCGAGATGTTTGACAGCCAGCTTCCACTTCCTTTCAATAACAAGACGCTCACCTTCCCGCCATTCGAGGTGCGCCAAAGATCTACACAATTGGCAGCGCACGCTTTCGCTGATCGATTTTTTTGATAGCATTCGACGAAAGATGCGACGGTGCTCACCCTTTACATTGTGAGCAAGTTGAATGCTCTTGCATCCCTCCCATCTCCGGTCTCTTGCCCAGTGCTCAGGCACAAAAAGACCCTCTCTAATCAATCCAAAACGTATCCACAAATCCCGGTCAAGGGCCAAATTTAACGTGGCATCAAGCGGTCCCACTTCTTGATAGATTGCCGCGTTCATAAAGGTAGCCGGTTGGCCAATGCAAGAATAACTGGGTGATATCATTTTTTCGAAATCCCAAGAGTCCCCTTTGAAACCTATCAGTTCTCCACCATCTTCAATCACATCGCTAATACCATAAATGAGCCCAGCTTCTGGATTTTCCAAAAACGCTCTTGCGCTGGAAGCAACTGTACCAGGATAGTAGATGTCATCAGAGTTTAGCCAAGCAATCAACTTGCCGTTCGCTCGTTCAAACCCTTTATTAATTGCATCAGCCTGCCCTTCATCCCGTTCGCTGGTCCAGTATGTTAACCAGGGGCTGTACCTCTGAATGATCTCCAGGCTGTTATCGGAGGAGCCACCGTCCATCACAATATATTCGAGATTTGGGTACCCTTGGAGCAAAACTGACCGAATCGTCTCCTCGATATACTGTCCTTGATTATAAGATGGCGTGACGACGCTGATACATGGCCATGGTGAACCATCCGCCATTCGCTCAGGCAATTGTGGCGTTTCCTCGGTCCAGGGCCATCCTTCCCGATCGGGAACCGGTGGCAGCTGGGCCAAATTAGGACACTGCATCGTGCCGCCTCAATTGGGTCAAGGACCCTTCGATCATCTTTTCATAAACTTCTACATATCGGCTCGCTTGCAGCTGCAAGGCATACTCGTTGGTAGCAATTTCCCGGCACGCGATGCCCATTTCGGTGCGAATGTTATCGTCTTTTAACAGTCTGATTATGGCAGCACGCAGCGCCCTCACATCGCCTGCGGCTGCCAAATATCCAGTGATATCTGGCCGCACCATATCAGGGATTCCACCAACCGAAAATCCTACCACTGGTGTTCCACAAGCCAATGATTCCAGAACGGTATTGGGCAAATTATCTTGCAACGAACTAATTACAAAAACATCAGCTGCACTGTAAATCATAGCCAACATCCAATTTTGTTCTATTCTTCCCAGATGGCGGTGAGGCATCGTGGTAGGGACTTCAGGGTTACCATTCCCAATGGATAAGAGGTATGTATTGGAAGTTAAGTCGGCATGATCGAGAGCATCGCACAACAATGAGAAGCCCTTGCGCCTGTTATTTACGGAATCGGCAACGAACAAAATGACCCGACAGTCATTAGGTATATCAAGTGCCTGACGTGCCGCACGATAATCAATAGGCCGAAAAACAGAGGTATCAATACCATACGGAATGACCGAAATCTCAAGCCCATCTAGAAGTGAGCTACTCGCTGCCAGTCCACCCAGCCAATGGGATGGTGCCGCAATTCGAAACTTATTCTTGTCTAGCTTCCTAAAAGTCTCCAATTTACGCAGCCAAATCCGGTGCGATAAATCTTTCTCACTTGTTGATCTCAGCTGTGGGCAGGCGCCACACCCGCGCATGTATCGATCACAGCCAGCATCATAATGACAGCCGCCGGTAAGAGCGTTCATATCGTGCAGAGTCCATACAATAGGTGATGAGACATATTCTAGAAACTCAGGCAAGTCAATAAAATCGGCGATCCAATGCAGATTAACAATATCTACCTTGTCCGTATAAGATCGAACATATCCAGCATATTGCGTCCGGTCATCCGTAAAACGCTCATATCCTTTAGGGCGAGTTGCTTCATATGACGAGAAGTCACGCCGAATTTTCTGGCGGCGCATGAAACGCTGAATTCGATCGGTGAGATGCCGCGACGCATTGAAGCGCATAATATTGGGATCGTTACTTTTGCGATTTATGACAACCATGCTTGAATCTAAATTCAAGCTCCTTAGACCTTTGTGTAAACGATAGCCCGCTCTTGCTGCGCCACCTGTGATGTCATTGGTACTGAAGTGAACTATTTTCATGATCGAAAGGCAAAGATATTCAACCGTTGATCCATGCCGATGCTGCTCGTTTCTTGCAAGAATGGCTTATTGACTACAAGTTCTGGGTGAATATGAATTCGAAACCCTGCGTGCCGCAGGATTTTTAAGATCTCATCTAAACGCTGATCTTGGTCAACGAACGAATGGTATTCAACAAAAATACGGTCAATTTGGTCGAGCGAGTCTCGGCAATCTATCAGTAATTCAACTTCAGCACCTTCAACATCTAACTTCAAGAGGTCTATTGGCTGGTTCAAGAAATCCTTAAGCCGAATGGCCGACACAACTATCATTTCTTCGCTGCCGCTTGTGTGAGAAGTATTTATTCGACCAGCATCAGCGCCTTCTTCCCAAAATGGTAATTTATCATCATTAATCCAAACCGCGCTTTGAATCAATTTCACTTTCTCGAGATTATTTTCTTCACAGTTTTGCCGCAGCGAAAAAAACGCTGAAGGAGATGGCTCAAACGCAATGATTCTGGATTTTGGAAACAGGTGCTTCCAATAGAAAACACTCTGTCCGATATTTGCACCGCAATCAATAATCGTAGGCTCCCCGTCTTGCGGTTCAAAACGATATATCTCCCGCTCAAATATCTGATGGTACGAAGAGAGGAACGATGCAGCATCAATTATATGGAGGGGTTCACCAATCAAGTTAGTCACTGTGGGCTGATAGCGAGGCAGCCGTTTAAGTCGCTCTACTTCTCTCCCTTTCTGCTTATAGCTTTTGTCAAACAACCGTCTACGGGCAAGGACAAACTGATGGCGGATCAATTTCCATGTGTTCATTTACTTACACGCTGTCGGTTTGAGAACGGTGAATTTCAATATCTGGCGCCAGGTTTATCCCAAGATGCCACAACTTCCGCATCTGCAACACAACGATTATTGATACCGCCCTTTCCTCAGGAGGTATCTATATTGTAGAAAAATACGAACTCACACCCCTTTCATGTTTAGGAGTGCTTTCGCGCAGTTTTCTACACAATATCAATTGCCTTGGTGACTCAAATGAAGGCAAGATCTCTTTTATCTTAAAGCTGCTTTTCAGTTCTTTGACGAATTCATCTAATGTATACCATTGAAACGAATCTGAATACCAAAGGGATACAAAGCGATCCTCTTTAGGAACAAACTCCACTAATAGCCATGTCTTTGTCAGTTGAGAGAAAGTATTAACAATCTGCGTAAAATCTAGGGCCATTTTAAACACCATATGATGAACAAGGGCCAACGCCAGAACCATATCACGCGGCAAACGTTCGGTAGCTGGAAGCAGCCATCGATTCCCTAACCCATAACCCGGCGAAGGATTGGTAATATCCATGATTACCGGAGTTATGGCTGCGTCCTCCGACTTCGCTTCCCGATACAGATTATCAATACTCGGTACGTCCGTATCGATTGCTATACAATGAATATCCTGCTTAGCAGCTAGCCGTGAATACCAACCTTGATTACATCCAATGTCCAGCAAAGTCTGTGGTTTAATATCTTCCAAAACCTTATTGAAATTAATATGTTTCGGCGTCCAAGCAGATTGATCATCAAAACGGGGGAAGGATGAGTCATAATAATTTGACCACTCTGTCTTGGGAAACGTTAAAGGAATAGCCTCAATTTCTCGGCGAATCCGTTCAAAGAAATTGAGACGGGTCGCAAGAGTTACCGGTTGATTATTTTGCTCATCCTCCAAGAATTGCCCACGCATATTTCGCAGAAGAGTACGTGCTGGAGATGGTATACTTTGTCGTATTTTGTTGGCCCCTTTCTGAAAGTAGTTCCTGCCATTCTGGCCAATAGTGTTCCAGATAGTCGGCTCGATTGTTCCATGTGGTCTCAATGCTATAAAGTCGTCTCTGATAATACCTTGAGCGTAATCATGTAAGAGCCAACGGTAATCCCAAAATTCCCCATTGAATAGAGGTAAAGCGGATATAGAAAATACCTACTAAAGGCGTTCTTAGCCGGCCAAATCGAATCTCTGGCAAAAGCATTATTGAGCTGAAATCAACAAAAACAGGTGACTTCCATCAAACAGAATATTGAAAGAATGAGCATCATGGGTTCCAAGTCCAAATTTAGCTAGTTCCATATTCAGATCAAGCAGGAGCAAGGCGGCGTCTTTCAGCATGTGAGGTGACCATTCATAAGGGTATGAAACAAAAGGCAATCTTCGATGCTCAATGACAAATCATAGCCTAGTAAAGATAGCGGAACTCGCTCTGTTTCTATAAGCAACCTTTTTTCAACAAGCCGTTCGACCGCTCCACTTGTAAATAATTCTGTGTATATTTGAGCCGCCGGGGCCTTGATACCGCGGAACAGGCGACCATCCCATGAGAATAAACGTCCGTTACGATCACGAGAAGTAACAGAATGAGGTATTACTTCGTCTTTCGGTATATGCGTTTCGAAATCTTTCATATACTACCCTTCCCAGTACCAGTCATGTGATAACGTACAGATAGCCATACTTCGGGATAGCACTTTTCCTGTATGAAACACATCATCTTCCTCAACATTTACTACTGCAGCATTCATAACGTGATCGGCTAACACCCCTGAATTGTAGACTGCTACATTAATATAGCAGTTGCCTGATGTAACGTTGATTGGAACCATCAAGCAAATAGATTCCCAGTTGCCGGTAGCTTTCGGGGCACTATATCAACCATATCGCTTTTTATGAAGAAGATACGGTTCCCCTTCATATCGAATACACCAACGACAAAAACTGGAAAAAGTAATGGTTGTTCGGATAGATAGCTAAGCGTAATCTTCATCGAACTCGTGCTGCGAACTGATGCGCGGCCATCACTATTTTCGATTTTTATTGATTCAAACTTGACGCTTCCATCTCCGGCCCGATCCTGGCGGTCTGTTATTGGCCCCAATGCCATTGTGTCCGAATCAACAATGGCAGATTCATGGTAAGTGTTAACAACGTGCTCAACGCTTCCCATTTGCACAACGCGTCCTTTATCCAGCAAATACGCTTTTTGACACAGGGATAGTATTGATGCCATATTATGACTTACAAACAAGATAGTACGTCCCGAACGGGCTACATCATCCATTTTCCCAAGGCTTTTCTTCTGGAATTCAGAATCAC
>CAVTPP010000008.1:0-9219 GCA_963736615.1 uncultured Chloroflexia bacterium
GAAACAACAACGCGATCAATGCACGCTGTACGAAGCGCATGATCGATGGAGTAGCTCAATAACGGACGATCCTGCAGCATGACCAAGTTCTTTCTTGGTATGCCCTTAGATCCACCCCGCGCCGGGATAATTACCAGAATCTTCGCATTCATGACCAATTATAGCTTTCCCAGTTGAATTGAGGACTATCTCCTCGCTGATATGAACCAAATTTCGCCAATAACATTTATTGCCTTAATCAAAGAATATTGCTTCAATTTCCTTAAAAGGCAACCTATTTGGCAAATCGATTTTTAACATAATGCATCTGTCGGCGAAGGCGATCTTTACCATCAAGAGGATGCCGGCCATAGAGGAACCAATCCGCTTCTATTTCACGAAATTGCCGCAGTATGCGATCATTCCATTCGCGTGAGATCGGCGAAATAGGCTGCGGTTCGCAAGCTCGTAATAAGAATCCAAGTTGATTTGCAGGCAGCGTCGTTTGAATGGACACAATTTCAAAGCCATAATGTTGAAAGATATTTGACGCCGTCTCTTGGGTCAGCCAATAACAATGATCGATCTTCGTCGTGGCAAAAGGCGGTCCTTCTTGACGGCATATCTCAACGAATTCCGCAATGTCACAGTAAAACACACCATCTGGTGAAATTAATTGCCGGATGCGTCTTAACGTTAAGTTAAAATCGACAACATGCTCAATCGTCCGGCACAGTAAAATCAAGTCAAATTGTTCAGAGGTATTCCAATTCTCAATAGCATCGGTGACCGTCTCTAATCCCGATGCGCGGGCAGCCTCTGCTTCTTCAACAGCCGGCTCTAAGACAATTGCTTGAAATGAAAACCGTCTGGCAAATTCATGCGCTACCAGACCTGTACTGCCACCGATGTCCAGCAAACGGCCGCCTTTTTCAATAGATTTAAAACCTTGAAATGTATTCGCCAAGCTCGTAGCATACGTTTGCTGCGACCGTTGTATTCTCTCAATTGACTGCTCTTTACCTTTAAACCTTTCGATCAAACGGCGATAATTCCCATCCCCGTAAAACTCTTCATACCCAGCTGCTGTAAATTGATCGACCACATAGATCAAACCGCACTGCAAACACATCGCTGTGCGTACGTTAAATCCATACCGATCTTGATTGGAGATAATGACGCTGCTTTCGCTCTCGCATACGTTACATTGAACAACTGTTTGGTGCTCGAGAGTCGACAATGAGTCTACGATAGGCTTGCATCTAGCGCGCCGCCGGCGCAGATCGGTTGGATGAATCAGAAACATCACTTTGCCTTATCTTTATCAACAACTGAGTAGACGAGTTCGACCACACGATTATCGGCGACATCCCAGATTAATCTATGCACCTAGCTCCTCCTGAATTTGCGCCGTATCATATGACACCCCTTCGATATAGCAGGTTCCGATATTTTTATACAATCCGTAATCTTCTGGCACATTTCTCAAGCCTAATTAGAAATATTCGACAGAACATAAGCGACTTTTTTACTAGCAGCATTCCAATTGAGCTCGAAATCAAAACGGAGCTTTGTAGAAACGCATAATCTGTTATATTCGTCCGGGAACTTCAGGAAGCGTTGTATAACTTCTACGTATTTGTCCGCAAGACTGTGACCGGGTAAGACAATACCAGACACTCCATTTTTCACCGATGTACTGATCCCACAGACATCGTTCGTTATCGTTGGAACACCAAAACCAGCAGCTTCTGCCGTGACTATCGGCGATGGGTCAAATCTCGCCGGATGGATTAGAAAATGGCTATTTTGGTATAGCTCAACATATTTGCTTAGTTGAGCAGCATCGTTCTTATCGAAATTACCGACATATGTAATTGTCGGTTGCCTTTTTCCATTTAATCCACATACGACCAATTGTGTTGGGATACCATTCTGATTTAGAAGATTCACGACTTCAATAGCAATGTCTAACCCTTTCCTTCTGGCATCTCGACCAACAAAAAGCAGTCTCAAGGGAGATGAAAGCTTTTTAAAATTAATTGTTTGGGACTCCGGGAAAACTTTAGACGGTAAAGCTGCAGGGTTTGGAAACAGCACGACCTTTTTTTTTGAGACCCCATAGCCACTTACGAGTAGATCTCTATTCCATGTGCTATGGGTAATTATCCTATGACAGTTCCTTAGTGCCCGCTTGTCTTGCCAAATTCCAAACTTGATTCCTAGGTTACCGTATTGACCATATTCTCTCAATCCTAATTGAACGGCATCAGTTCTATAAACACATGGTATTGAACCGGTATAATAGATTAATGACGGAGGAAAACGGGTAAAGATGACATCCGGTTTAATAGATACAGTTGCCTCATTTAAGGCTTTTGAGGTTAATTTGGCAAGCGAGATTGGGAACTTAGGATATCTCTTGGATGTGTATCTATTGTATATTTGCCTAACTCGTCGCTCGAGAACACAGGGCGGATCATCGAATGGGCCTAGAATTTCAACATCAAATCCCTCTTTAACAATTGCGGAATGAAACTGAAAATCTGCACCACTACCCTGATTAGGATCCAAAGGATCGTATCGATATGCTACGTAAAGGACTTTTATGGGCACCAAGTGACTCAACGATTCCTAATAAATAATACTGAGTTAACTCACTTTATCGGTCGAGCTGCTAAGATAAGGCCCGAGGCCTTGCTCGGGTCAGTTTCAGCATAGGTATATTTCCAAAGCTTCCAAATGAAGGGCAGCCTATTCATATAACTTCTGATGACCCTTTTAGAGCCATAATAAGGAAGTGCTTGACCCCTTAAGGTACAAACTTCAAATCGATTGCGAACCAATAATCCTCTTAACTCTTCCTCTGAGTAATGGCGAAAATGAAATTTTGGAAGTTTGAGATTCCAGCTCGGCGTTGTTAAGATCAACAATCCATTCTCTTTTAAAACTCGATGAATTTCATGCAACATCGCATCTTGTCCGCTTTCATCAATATGTTCGATAACTTCTATAGCCGTAACTAGATCAAACTTGTTGTCGGGAAATTGTAATTCCCCTGCATTAACAATCTCAAATTGCACACTGGGCACTATAAGCTTGGCGAATCCAATGGCTCTTTCAGAGATATCAATTCCTATAGTCTTAGTTGGCTTCAGAAACGAATCAATCTCACTGGTCCATTTCCCATCACCACATCCTACATCTAAATATCTTCGTATAGGTTTCTGTCCAAAAGCATCAATCAATCCGAAGATAATTCTACGTTTCTCTTGATACGCATATTGTTTAAGTCTTTCTACTGGAAACCAATGATAGGGCAGTTCATACCGGGATTCTTGTTCTAGGATTGGATCATTCACAATCTGATTCATCAAATCAGTCCTCTTATAACAAAGATGTGGAATCATTCTTATTGACAGAACAATTTGGTATACAATATTTATATAATCACCCGGGCCGCCTCGACAAGTGTATTAACAGCCGTCTTCCAGTTCACGACACTGTCATGATAATTTCGAGCTCCAACCACTAATTGCTCATATTTATCGGGATTAATGAGCCACGAAACAATAATCTCTGCAAAGGCAATCGCAGCCTGCGGGTGATCAGCTTCTATGAGGTGTCCGCTTATTCCATGATTCACAGAAGTGGCAACACCAGTAACATTGAAGGCTAAAGAGGGAAGTCCATAGGCTGCTGCCTCAGCAAACACAATTCCAAAACCCTCGGCCTTCGTAGGAAGTAGAAATACATCACATTTCTGAAACAATTCTATTAGTTTATCTTTGTCCGCAGGTTGATCCTTGTCTAACATACCATAAATTTTGATAGCATTCGCACTTTCTTTTATCACCTGAGGTGAACAACCAACAATATGCAAAGTAGCATTAATATTTCGTCTAAGCAATTCCTCCACCGTCGAAACCGCTACTTTTCCTCCTTTTAATTCCCAATCTTTACCAATGAACAACAAATCGAGTCGCCCTTTAGCCTTTATCCTGGATACACTGCGCCGCAAAGCAAGTGAAGGCGAAGGAGTTTCTAAGTTTGCACCAAACGGGATCATCTTTATCTTATCCGATGACAACACATTGTATTTGCGGATTTCATTAACCGCCCACGTTGTTGGAAAGCAACCGAAGGCGACTTTGGAAAGACCTCTTCGGTTAACGTATTGACAAGACCAAACATTTGTTGGGAACAAATTATCAAGCCATGGATGGTTGTTAGTTGCATAGTCTGCGGGAAACACAGCGTCGGTATAAAGAATTATTGGCTTAGTCGTAGGCGTGAAACCAGCAACAGAGTAATCATTGGTAAGTAAAAAATCACAATCATGTTTGCACATTTCTTGCATCACAATATTACCAATCCTGCGGGCGGCAAATATATCTTGCCAAGACCTATACCGCATATTTAGTCGATTACTTGCTGCTTTTTGAATCCGGGTTGGCAAAGGAAGTCCATAATCAATAGGGCCAATGTACTTTATATCATGCCCCTGACATATGATTTCTCGAGTTAAATGGTAATAGCTCCCAGACCCACGACGAATATCCTGTGGATTATAATTTGGTGTTGCGAATGCTATTTTATACATGTGCATTCCCTATTACTGATCGTAATTATACATATCAGATCTTTTCTTGGTCTGAACTCCCCGGTTTTGACTCAACTAGGATATTTTTTTTCATGAATGTACCTTGAAATTCTCAGCAATCGGGTTATCGCTCGGATACCATAAGACCAATGGAAGCGACTTTTGTGTCCCCTTGGCACCTAAGAATTCTATTTCATAGTTCAGACTACTAAGCAACACTGCAACTTGTAATGCGCTATTGATCGTATGTATCTCAGTCAGTAATATTGGACGATGTCTCTTGATTAATTCGCTGCTTCCAACCAATACATTGTGCTCGGCTCCCTCGACATCAATTTTGATAATTTCGGGTGGCTTTAAGGATTTTTCCCTAAATAATCTATTCAGCTCTACTACTTGAACCGAATGTGGATGCTGTTTTTCATTCATTGCTCGATTAGTAATAGTAATATTATCCAACCCAACCGTCTGGCCCCGGCTGGAGTCAAATATATATTCAATAAATGTACTTTCTGCCGAAAAATCCCCCAAAGCCAATTGATGAACATTATATTGCTGCTGAAAGTTGTTTCGATCCAGAACATCGGCTATTAAGCGAGCGTTAGCAGGCAAAGGTTCAAACGTCTCAACAAAATCACCACCCATTTTTAGCCAGGCAAGTGAAAAGATACCCACATGACCGCCGACATCATAAAAACATCCGCCTTGTTTAGCCTGGGCTTCAAGGATAGACAAAAATTCCGCCTCATACGTCCCGTTCACTACGTCATTGCCCCAACTTCTATTCTCGGGCACATAAACTGTTGCACCTCTCAGAGGGCCTTGCTCAACCACCCGCCAGGCAAATGGTATTGCCTTGGTCTTTTTTCTATACCGGGCAAGAGCACGATTTTTCAAGGAGCTAATCACACCTGACATAAAGATCGTAATCCATTATCTATGATCGAATACAAAATCAGTTCCCGGCCAGCGTATCATGGCCTATTGGCGTGCTAACAACACACTGTCTACAAAAAGGCACACAATGTTCACTCACAAGAACGCAGCTTATCCAGCAATAAATCTACTTGATATCTTATGGTTGTCACGCGGTGTGCCGGAAGCGCCTTCTCACAGATCGCTTGCGCCTTATCCAAAAATTGAGTTTGTGTCATACTAACATCGTCATGATTTCCGCGAAGCTCGGAGGCTATATTCGCCAATCCACGAGCCACAAGAATGGCATGAAGCGTCTTTTCTTGTTTTAGTGGATGCCCCTCCACCATCGGCCCAATCTCTCCCTTATATTTCTG
Organism: uncultured Chloroflexia bacterium; assembly: GCA_963736615.1. GTDB lineage: Bacteria > Chloroflexota > Anaerolineae > Promineifilales > Promineifilaceae > JAACFF01. The sequence goes on from CAVTPP010000008.1 coordinate 5,875, forward strand.
TATCCGTAGAATTCCTTGACTGACACCTTCGAAGCCGACCAACTGCTGTTGAACTGGCGCGGGGGCGATAGGGATTGTATAGCCGCGCTGTATCAATTCTAGATTGGCAAAATCAGCCGTATCGTAAATCCATTCATATTTGCTGTGGGGTGGATGCACCACCTTAAAGCTCAGTCTTTCTTTCAACCAGGTTTCCCGTCTTATGATCAAGCAATATGAACCCATTGCCTTGGGAACTTTACTGCGCAGATTAACCGTTGGGCTATTTCGCGGGCGCAAAGATACTACTGGTATCGACAAATCATTCTCCAAAATCTCGAGCGCCCAGTGCCAGGGATCTGTATTTGGCCAAAACACATCGTCATCGCTGACAATCACATACTTAGCCTGACACACATTTTGCAGGAACAGGTCGAGCTTTTCACCATGGCCATGATTGAGCAAGGGCTCAATGACTACATTATCTGCGTGGTCACCATTACGGAAACCGCCAGAGCAATCACCAACGATGATCCGGCATTCATCAGCATCAATCGCCTTACCGATATAGGCAGCCCAAAGTTCAGTCAGCCGCGGTACAACAGAAAAAGTGACACATTCGACAAGAGGCTGCTGGTCTATTTTGGTGACGGGAAGATACTTGATACGCACTGATCCAAGTCCGCACCGCAGCAAGCTACCGATCCCGCCATTATGTCGATACACTGCCTTCCATTGGCCAAGCAGCCATCTAATATTCCGCAACATCAGGCCTCAGCGCAGCAGAATTCCCATTACTTATAACAGTAAAGGCGCATCTTAATGCTTTACAAGTAGACATTGTCCAGTTGGGAGATAACAAGGTGACTCAGGCTTATCGGCAAAGAATTCATCAACTGCCTGTTTGGCTCCAGGACAACTTAAGTCACCGTAATCATCAAACACCATGACACCACATGGAGGCAATCGATTATAAAAAAAATGACAGCAATCAATCACTGATTGGTAAATATCCACATCAACATGCACCAAAGAAAAAACCTTGTCCTCAATCGGTTGGGCGGTTGCCGGAAACATGCCTTCAAATAAATGTACATTCTCGCAATCCTGTAAATAATCCGACACGGCTTCTAAGGAAGTATCCCCAAACGCTCCCTCCACATGTAAATCCTTAGCAGTATCAGTGGGAGGCATACCTGAAAAAGTATCAAATAAGTGAACTTCTTTACCATATGGCCCAACAGTCTTTGCCAATAATCTTGCGGTCCCACCCCTATAAACACCTATCTCGGTCACATCTCCTGGAAGATTGGCTACCTGTCGTGCAAATTGATAAAGTACATGACACCGTTTTTCAGAAACCAATGTATGAGATCTAATCGACTGGTAACGTTCTTGAAAAACTTCGTCTTCTTTCCACAAATGGATTGGACTAGGTTGGCCACTTGGTAGAGGCTTAACCTGGTATCCCAGGGCTTTGAAGCCGTTTCTAATAAATCTCTTCATTTCTGTTATTTAGCTTGATGTAAGCTTACAAATAGGAGTCATAAACCTTAAGAGTCTCGAGAGCTGTGCGTTCCCAAGTGAAACGCGTTGCTCTAACCTTTCCTTTCAAGGTTCTGTCTGAATTTCGCCCTTCAAATAACACGAGATCTAGGGCATCACGCAATGCCTCCGTCTTATTTGGATCAAAGTAAATTGGCACATCACCGGCAACTTCCACAGATGAGGGTATATCTGATGCCACGATTGGACATCCACAAGCCATCGCCTCTAATAGAGGGATTCCAAATCCTTCATAAATTGATGGGTATACAAAAGCGGCAGCATCACAGTAAAGACGAGCAAGTTTATCGTCTTCAACATATCCAATATTCTCCACGTTTGTCTCAATTCCTAGTTCTGTGAGCATTTGTTTCTCTTGTTGAGACCATTCCCTACCTACCACGACTAATGGTACCGAATTTCTCATCTCCCAAATACTAAAGGCCTTCAAGAGACGGGGGAAATTCTTATTGAGGGATTTGTTTCCCAAATGGAGGAGATATGAAGCTTTGGAATTTTTGGTATCGAAGGTAATATCGCAGTGGTATTCTTTGAAAAGCGAGTCACAGGCAAGATGAACAACATGAATCTTGCTAGGTGGAATGTTACAGAACTCCAAGACATCGGCGCGCGTAGCCTCAGAAATACAAATCACGGCATCTGCTCGAGCTAAACTGTCGCGCTTATTTTTAACAAACCATCGATTCACCGTTGAGGAAAACAATGGAGCAAAGCGTTCGAACGCCATATCCAAGACGGTCACAATAACTGGACCTGACCATTTCTTTGGAACCTGATAAAAGAGCGAATGCCAAATCGCTCCATTACCAGTCTGATAATGGCGTTTGATCGTCTCCTGGTAAATCTTTCTGTTTATTGGCGGCTCAATCCTGCGTCCGAAACTTCTTAAGCGTGGTATTCGGAATACTCGTAGTGGAATTTTCGTTCTAGAGATATGCGGATGCTGCGGAATAGAGTGAACGATATCTTGTGAGGTTACGATCTCGACAGAAAGACCAGGTTTCTGTTCGCACATGATTGGTATTGTTGTATCAATTATGCGCGTAACCCCACCGTATCGTTGGTAGCTATATATTTGTCCGTCTACAATAAGTTTAGTCACTAAACCTACATATTACCTTCACATTTGGTTATGATCGAACTCCAACGGCAATGGAACTAGACCATTTTTCTCCAATTTAAAGAAGTATCCGGTACCGAATGCGTCGCGATATGGAACTTGTATTACGGCGATATCTTCCACTTTTAACATTATCTTTACCCTAGGAATTGAGAGCCAAATACTTATGGTGTAATCCCCACCTGCAACAAAACGTTCAAGCCCATCACAAGAGAGCTCACAATGTTCAATGCCATTTGGCCTACCTTCGAAGCCGTAATTCGTAATATAAGGATCAAGTCTTGAAACAACAATTCCTCCAGTGGTTTTTAACATGATTCCAACGCCAACATTTCTGATGGCTTTCCTGGTTTCAACATCAAACTTTATGTTTAGTCCTACCCTATCACGTTCTTGTGTCACTGTCGCATGAAAAGTTAATATCCCAATTCCATAAGTATCGCTGAAAACCGGAAAATTTCCGGCCCCGTCCGTTCCTTGAAAGGCTCCTAAACTGAGGTATTTGTCAACTATTTTTTGTGGGTAACCATCGGCTAGAATTCGACCCTGATCAAGTATGACAACTCTTTTACATAGCGCTTCGATAGCTGCCATCTGATGACTTACAAATAAAATGGTTCGGCCCATTGTTGCTACTTGATCCATCTTTCCGAGACACTTCTTTTGAAACTCAGCATCGC
>CAVTPP010000009.1:0-119434 GCA_963736615.1 uncultured Chloroflexia bacterium
ATGCGATGGCAATTGCCATTTCACTGGGTGATAAAAAGACAGAAATGGGTCTGCTAGGCAACCTGGGGACAATTTTATCCTGGAAAAATCAACATCAAGAAGCAGTACAAATCTTTGAGCAAGTGCTAAACTATGTTCGTGAAGAAGATAATAAAGAGATTGAAGGACAAACGCTTCGTCATCTAGTTAATTCCCATGATCAGCTAAAAGAATACGAAAAAGTTCTGGAGTATGGCAAAGAGGGTCTAGCGCTACAAGATTGGCTGGATGATAAAACAACCACCGTTTTTTACGAGAAGATTATTTCAGCCTATTACCGGCAAAACGAAATTCAGGAGGCGGAATCCTATACCCTTCAAGCATTAGAATTTTCCAAATCCAGTGGCGATAAGTCTAAAGAACTGGATTTACTGTTAAGTCTAGGGGAATCGTTTGTGCTTTCAGACCGATTAGATGATGCTCTTGCGATCTATAAAGACGCGCATGACAAAGCGAAGGAAATTGATCGTAAGAAGGATGCTGCTTATCTTACCGGGCGGATTGGTATCACGCTGGCTGAACTAGGCCGACTAGATGAGGCGATTCCCTACCATGAGCGTGCTTTAGAGCAGGCAAAAAGTCGCCAACTCCCCGAGTTGGCAGGCGAACAGCTTTCGATGCTGGCACTTGCTTATAAAGATAAGAGCGAATTTGACAAGGCCTCTTCTTACTGTCGGAAAGCAATTCAGGTCTTTTCATCTGCCGGGTTTGAGCAGCAAGCCCAAAATACTCGCCAGCTTTTAGCTGAAATCAATCTTGCCAAACAACCTTGAACCAATTTTGCAAATCGAAAGGTGTACATTTCTGCTGATATGTATGAAATACGACAAATCAACCGGTTTTGCTAGTTGACGTTGAGTAACGTTAGGTTTTTAATTATATACTACATCTGGACGAATTCATACATATGTATGAAAACATGCGATAATATTATCAGGAAAGAGAATATTTTCCACTTAGCGTTTTCCTGATAACAGTGGCACATAAAATAGTGAAGAACTCCAACCACCGGTCGGAACATTCTGGCTTTTCCCGTAAAAGCATGGGATGCTCTGAAACGCATTGAACGATTTAGAGTACCTCTTAAACGAAAAGGTAACCCTTGTAGTGAATAAGCAGGGAGATTGACCCTTGAGCACAAAACTCAACCCATCCGCACCAAAAGCAAAAAAACGCTGGAATATCGACCGGGTTTTAGCCATTGCAGCCCTGACAACCATTGTGATCGCCTGGTTTGCTGGCGCTGCACGGGCTTCATCCGATCTACAACCCGCCATAAAACAGGCCTTACCCGCCGCGGGCCATATTGAACACCTGGATACTTCGTTGTTTGCAGGCTATGCCGATGACACGAAAACCGAATTATTGGGCTACGTTGCCATCGCCCAGGCCAGTGGCTATGGTGGACCACTGACCCTCGCTATCGCGCTCGATCCAGATGCGACAGTCACTGGCGTGGTAGTCGCTAATCACAAAGAAACACCATCTTGGATGAAACGTGTTCTGGATGCGGGTTTCTTAGACCAATTGATGGACAAACCTTATTCAGATGCTTTCCAGCTCGAACAGGATGTGGATGTTGTCACGGGGGCCACCTATACTTCCAGAGCGATGGCTGAAGCAGCCCTTAAAGGCAGCAATATGGTTGCCGCTCACCTGGGGTTACCTGTAGAAGAGGTTGCACCACCTAAAATCATCTTCGGTATTCCAGAAATCGCCTTGATCGGCCTATTCGCAGTGGGTTATTTTGGTCACCAGCGAAAATTCAAATACACCAAGCAAGCCCGTTGGGGCGCCATGATCATTGGTATGGTCGTACTCGGGTTCATCTACAATAAACCGTTGACCCTTTCAATGGTAAATCAGGCTCTGTTGGGCTTTTGGCCCCAGTGGCAGACGAACCTGTACTGGTATTTGATGCTCGGGGGCATCATTCTTGTGTTTACTATTGATAATAAAAATCCGTACTGCTCGTGGTTCTGCCCCTTTGGTGCCGCGCAGGAATGTATGGGCACGATTGGCGGTTCCAAGGTGCGTTCACCGGGAAAGAAATATCGTAATCTTCTCAAATGGACACAGCGTGCCTTAGCATGGCTAGCGATCGTAATTGCCTTGTGGTTCCGCAACCCGGGAATTTCGAGCTACGAGATATTTGGCACTTTGTTTAAATTGGTCGGTTCCAGTTGGCAGTTCATTTTGTTGGGTACGGTGCTGATTGTGGGTTTGTTCATCAGCCGCCCCTGGTGCGCCTATCTTTGTCCCTTGCATCCCGTTGATGAGTTTATCCGCCTGGTGCGGAAATGGATACTTGAATTATGGAAAACTCTAAAGCTAAAACGCAGCGTCTAGCGACGATCGTCATCATCGCTTTTAATATTGTGGGGGTTGGCTTGATATTATTCGATCTGGCCAATAATATTTCCTATGAAATTCAGTCACAGGAACAACTGGAATCCGCGGTGCAGGAAGTTGAGCCCACGCCAAAACCAACTTTGACACTAGAAGAACGTGAAGAGTTATACAACCGACCGGTGAACGAAGCAGGAAAATAACGATGAGCAGACAAATACTTTCTCGACGTCAATTTTTGCAGATCGTTGCTGTAGGTGGCATTGCCAGCGCTACAGCTAAACTCAGCCTCGATGCCTGGAAGCGCCTGGAAACTGTATCCGAAACCCGCTTGCTGATGGGTACGGTCGTCAATCTGACAGTGGTCAGTGATGATATGGCAAATGCTCGCGTCGCGATCCAGGCTTGCCTGAATCGGATGTCAGATCTAGAAAAGGTGCTGAGCCGCTTCATCCCGGAAAGTCAGCTCTCTCAGGTTGAACAAAGTAGGATTTTTGGATAAGGCCGATCCAACTCTGTTGCAGGTGATCGCTAAATCACTGAAGATCAGCCAGCTTTCGGGCGGCGCATTCGATATCTCCATCAAGCCCGTTTTAGCTGCCCAGCAAGCTGGCCGCGTACCTACAGATACCGAACGCGCCGCAGTCGGCTATCAAAATCTTCATTTAGATGACTCCCAAATCACTTTCTTGAAACCAGGAATGAGCATCACCGTGGATGGCATTGCCAAAGGCTTTATCGTGGATCAAGGCGTGGAAGTATTGCAGGCTTATGGCTTCGAGAATATCATGGTGGAAGCCGGCGGAGATCTAATGGCTCAAGGCCAACGTGCTGATGGAAGAGCTTGGAATTTAGGAATTGCCGATCCGCGCCCCGTTGAAGATTCCGGCTATCTGACATCTTTCTCGGTGACAAATCAAGCGGTGGCAACATCCGGGGATTATTTACAAGCCTATACCACAGATAAAAGCCAGCACCATATCGTCAACCCCCAAACGGGGTTCTCACCTCCAGAACTGGCCTCCGTCACCGTGCTGGCCCCCAACGCTATGCTGGCTGATGCATTGAGCACCACAACAATGGTTCTTGGAATTCCGTCGGGGTTTGCAATTCGTGAATGCTATGCCCGATGTGGAAGCCCTGCTGGTCAGCAAAAACCTGAAATTTTATCGGACCAGAAATTTCCCTAATTTGTAGACCTGGTTATCGAATTGCTGTATTGATTATCGTTTCTAGAAAATTAAAGCCCCACGAGGATTCGAACCGTTTAAACGCTTGACTTTATTAGTGGGGCGTCAATTTCTGTCACTATTTCTTCTACTTTCCCCCTTGACTTCAAATCTTAATTTAGACAAAAACCGTTCTACCGATGAAGTAGAACGGTCTTCTTGAGCGTGTGCCCCTAACCGGACGAGTTCCGAACCGCGTCCTTGGGGAAATTATGTTACGAGGGTGTTACCTTTTCAGAATGCTAATTGAGATCAGTAGTTTCGTCAAGTATTTATGACGTTACCTAATCTCAGATGTAATGGGATTAGATCGTTTGGCTCATTACTTATTGCTCGCCCCCAGCCTGCATGTCGAGAACTGCGAGCAACATCTCGGAGATGAAACATTCGCTCTATTCAAACAGACGCTCTATTTCGCTCATGTCAGTTATTTTCATTTCTCCTGAGATCTTAGTCAAGGATAAACCAACACCAAAGAAATATCGTTGACATTAGTTCCTGTGGGCCCGATCTGAATGGATGTTCCCAACTTATCAAAAAATGGATAGCTGTCATTATTTGCTAGATATTGGTGAGGCTCAATTCCTAGATTGCGAGCTCGCAGAATTGTTGAAGTGCCGGTCAGCTACCAAAGCCGCCGAACCGGAAGTTCAAAGGTAAGTTGGACTGTACGAGGCACCCTCCTGCGGTCTAGTTCATCTTGGGGGTCACCCTGCGTTATGCCTATAAGAAAATGCGTAAACAAAATTATTTAGGCCCAAATCGCTTGTCTTTGATGTGGTTGGCATTCTCCAGTGGCTATAACCTTCAGTATCTGCCCAGAATGATGCATTCTGGCGTGCTGAACAGAATGTGAGTTAAAAAATAAAAAAACCGTGCTCCAATTTTAGGTTCAAGCCACCTAATGAAAATATCTTTCAAATCTATGCTTCCCCGGACCAATATCATCAATGGTTACAAAGTTGCGATTAATCCTACCTTCCAGTAATTGGCCGTCTACCATCACTTTTGAGCTAGGATAGCTAAGATTGGGGAAATCTATGCGTGCTGTCATATTAACTGGTATCTCTACATTTAGGATGAAAAATTCTTCTGTCTGCTCGAACTGAACAATTATCGTTCCTCTGCATCGTGGGATGTTTTATTTTTGCGCGCTCTAGTTTTCCGGGTTGAGGCTGTATCAACACTTTTTTATATCCCGGCTCAAGGGGCCGAATGCCCATGAGAAACCGCGGGATGATATTGGCCGGTGCTGCCCCCCAGGCATGATTCCAGTCCAGGTTGTTCTTATATTTCCAGTCCCAGGCTTCCATTGTGATGGTGGATCCAGCCTGGATCATATTCCACCAACTGCGATCATGCTGAGCCGTCAGCAGCTCAAGGGCATACTCATATTCATTGTTCAAATACATGGCTTCCAGCAGAAACTGGGCCCCATACACGCTGCAGGCCATGCCTCGCGATTTCACAAAAGCAACCACTCTTTTCCGCCATGCTTCGGGCACCAGATCAAATGCCAGCATGAACATATTGCTGTGCAGTGAGGCGTGGCTCGAACCCTCCCCGTCGATATACACGCCACGCTCCCGATCAAATAACAAGCGATTGATTGTCGCTTCTGACTTTCTCGGCCTGGTTCTGCAAAGCGCTGCTGATCTTCTGTACGTCCCAGTGCACCTGCGATTCGCGACATCAGTACCAAGGCCCGATAATGAAACGCATTCACAACCGTGTTGACCGGCAGCATTTCATGGTCGTCGCGTTCCCCCTGACCGCCGTCCGTAAAGGATCCCGGCGGCCAGTCAACCAGGTCTCTTAATCCATGGTCGAAGATGTACCGGTCTATGATGGAGATGAAGCCGCTGTTCAAATTCTTTCGTACACAAACCGTTTCTGTGCTGATCAGCCCGTCTTCCCGTGCCAGATCAATCAGCGTTTTGGTGCATAGATCATCATAGAATAATTCGAGTGAACGTGTTTCTCCCGTATACATAAAGTCTGCCCAGGCCATCATCACGGAATGGAGTTGCCACTCCGTCGGCCAGGTTGGATACTGAATCAGATATTCGTGGGTATAACGGGCAAGGGCATATTCACGATCAACGCAGTAGTGCCCCAACTGGTTGATGTAGGCATCTCCTTCGTAGGGAATACGTTCGCGGTCGCCATCCACATAGACGCCGCAGAATGTAGTGGCCTTGATGCTGTATTTGCACAAGTCCCAAACGGCGTTCAGTACTGGATCCGACGAGTCGAAGGAGGATGCCTATCGTCAAACGGATAGTGGACACAAACTTGGCGAATCGTTGAGGAATCGATTCCCCCGGCATTTTCGATCTCTGCATAGCGGAACGGATATACTTCGCCGATATGCTCGGGCATTTTGATGGCCGCGAGACCCGTGTTTCGTTTTCGGGGGGATGATAAGCCGGTCAGGATTTTGGTTGGGGTCAATTCTGTGCTTGATCCGGCAGTAACGGATGGATCCAGGCGGTTTTTTGTCAATCCGGTCATCGGCGGTTAGCTTCTCCCCTAAATGGATGGTTAACACTTTTTGAGTGATTTCCCTTTGGGTTGAGATCAGCAATGTGCCAAAGGCGGCTTTCCCAAAATCAAGGAATAGCGTGCCCTCATCGGTTAATCCTATCTGGACGGTGCAGACTTCTGTTTGCACCAGGGCTTTGGGGCTAACTGTGTATTTCGGACTGGAAGTTTGGGGATCCGTTTGTTTTTCTGATGACATTTGAATTTTTATTCCACAGGCGGTCAAAATTCCAGCGAACAAGGTGGTAATCGCTGTTTTGAGAAACCCACGTCGGGTAAGCGCCTCATCCTTAACTGGTTTGTGGTTGTGGTTCGTCTTCAATTTCGATCTCACTAGAACGATGTTTTGCCAGCATTTCGGCTTCACCCAGTCTTCGTTTTCTTATCAATCGGATACTTCAGAAGAAGAACAATCCTAGCATAATCATTGCTGCGGGCAGCAGCCCCGTTGCCAGGCGGATTCCCAATTGTGAGGAGGCGCTTTGGGACTTTGCTCGCACCATCATAGCCAAAAGCAGAAATGATCTGTGTATAGAGGAAAACGTAAATCGCAGTTCCTGGCGTCATCAAAACACCCATTGCACCGCCATCGTTCCCGGGCGACGTTTGCCTGTTTTGATTTCCAAATAATCAACGTCAAGGATCATTGGTACCGGTAAGGATTGGCTGGTTTTCGTTGTTCAGCGAGTTTCGTCAGCTTGGATTTTGTTTCCCGCCAGGTAACTTTTGAAAGGCCAAGTTTTTGGCGAATATCATCTTTTTCTACACCAGCGTCCCAATCTTGTAAGGCCGAAATCCAGCGCAGGTTTTCGAAGGAGAGCAAGCCTTGCCGCAAACCAACAGCCTCACCAACATCGGTCAGGATGTACTCCAGATTGCGAGCAGTGCATGTGAACAAGGTATCAGTCGGTTTGTATTGTTCCAGATATTCGTCCAATGTTTCTAACCAGATCTCGTCTAGATACAATTTGCGCTCCTTATACCTTAGACGGGGATTGGCGTAACGGATGAACAACATTGGCTGCCCAGGCTCGCTGACATCAATATGATTAGGCACGATATTCATGGCTTCGCTTTTTTTGATCCCGGTCTTTAATAATAGGGTCAGGAGCAGGTGCGGGCGGGCATCCCGCTTCTTAATATTCTTACCCTCTCGTATTGCTTGGGTTTGCGCCAGTGCATCATTGATCTGTTCATCTGTCGGCAAGACGGGCAGTGGACTGGTTACCGTACGTTGGATGACAGCGGATGAAGGATCGTTATTAATCGCCCCTGATTCGTGTAGCCAACCGAAGAATACTTTTAGTGTGGTAACTCGACGGGCATAAGATTTTGGGCTGCAAGGAATGCCGCGTTCGTTTAGCAGCCAATCCAGAAAATCATTAAGGTTCTTTGTCCCGATTTCACCTATAGGCTGCCCAGCGCCTAAATACTTGCCTAATAGGCGGATATCACTGGCAAAGGCTTTTATCGTGTTTACTGAAAACCCTTCCTCACGCATATGTGTTTCGAAGGCACCTAAAGCAGCTTGAAGTGAGGCTTCACCAGTTACCGGTGGGCGCACCTGTTCTCCTTCCGTGGAAGATGTATCCTCCGGGTATAAATCTTTCTGGGCATTGTCAGTCATGGCTGGAATCTCCGTGAAGTTTCGTATAGCTAGGAAAATGTTATGCTATTTATGGGCGTGTGTCAAGGGCAATTTAGGATAGGAAATCAGGTAATCTTTTTGTCTCTAGTATTGAAGTAGATGGTGGTATGAAAGCATAAGCAGTGGATTAATACAGTGGGAAAGGGGACAAGATGAAATATTATCCTACGAGGGGTGGGGTATATCTTGCCGATTTAGAATAGGGAAATCGACACCCCAGGCATTTTGTATTTGAACAGCCAAAGTTGAGTCCATCCATGCTTCGGGGTCAACCCAGGTTGTTCCAATCAGGAAGTCCCAATGCAAATGGTTGCCGGTAGAGCGGCCAGTTGATCCCACTTCGCCCAGTAGATCCCCAGCATTTACCATTTGTCCCTGGGTAACAGCAATGCTGGATAGATGGTAGTATCCGCTGTGGATACCAAGCCCATGATCGAGAATGACTGTGCCTCCGCGAACAATGAGCGGTTCGGCAATTACGACCTTGCCTCCAGCGGGGGCAACAACCGCTGAGCCGCGATAAGCGCTGAAGTCTGTTCCTTCATGATAGGTTGCATAGGCACCGCCATTAATTGAGCGACGCGCACCATAATGCGATGTCAGTTCGACAAAATCTTGAATTGGCCACTGGAATGAGCCTTTCCATAAGGGACGAGGGGTGTTCTGAGCCCAGATTTCTTGTAATCGTTCGCGCTCAGCAAGCATCTGATCGGGATCAGTGGCTGGCATGGACGTGAATTCTAATTGTTCAAAGTTCCACTTGCGATCATTAAACTGCCATGGCTGCGTCCAGAGCGGCCGATCTTCTGATTGGATGGATAGATCGATCTGGCCAGAGCCGAAAAATGCACCAGTAGCATTGAGAGCTAATAAATGATCATCATTGCGATTGATGAGCCAGGGGTTTTGCCCAAGCGCAACTGACGGTGATATTTCTGGCTCAACCAGCGCGTGCAGCAAGAGTGCCTGGCCGGCAACGGCGGGTGAAGGGGAAGCTGTTAGTGAGTTAAAACCAATAGGAAACTCCCGCGGAAAATCTAAGCCACCGGATAAATAGATTGGTTTGTAGAGCAGGGGTAAGTAGGGATTTGGGATGTTGTTTTGTAAAGCAACAGCCCAAGGGGATTGACGGTAGCGGGCAGCTGTTTGGAGGGTGCCCCCTGCGAATGGACGGAGGAGACGGCCGAATTCGCCATCTTTTTGCGGTATTACTATTCTTGAACCAATTGCCGGTTGGCGCTGAGGATTTATCGTTCCCGCGGCTGCGAGAAGCTCAGTTTGCGGAAGATCGTAACGCAGTGAGAGCGCTGTCCACGTGTCGCCGGGTCGAACTAAATGTATACGAGTAGAACCCTCTTGGGAATGGACTTCTGCCGCCCCTTGAATAAGAAGAATGACAAGAATAACGAATGAGATCAGACGCCGACGCATAAAGGAATTGTATCATGATCTTTTTATTCCAGTCATGCTGAAAGCTGCTGGTTAGCACTTAAGCTTTCCACATCAGAACTTTCAGACTTGGGTGCGATTTGTGCTTTTAGTGCCGCCAATTGTCTATTAATTTCCTCTTCCGGCTCGTAGAGTGAGATGTTGTTGATATCGGAAAGTGTATCAATTGAAGGCAATTCCAGAAGACCATCATCTACCAACCGGTCGATAGCGGCGGCCCTGGCCTGCATCTGTTCCGATTTTCGTTCAGTGTTGGCCATCGCTCTATCAAGTTCGGCCAGATCTTCGGACACGCCGGATAGAGCCTCGCCTATGTTAACTTGTGCTTCAGCAGCACTATAGCGGGCAGCGAGCAGTTCCTGTCTTGTGAAGAATGCCGTTAATTGGCCGGAGAGACGCTGTTCTGTAAGTGATAACCGGTTTTCCTCACGTTCAATTTCACGCAGTTGCTGCTCAAAGGCCTGCAATTGCAGTGAAGCATGATAGCGTCTTTGCAGGCGCAAGCGAGCCGAGTGTTCGTTGCCATCGATCAAGGCCTGGCGCGCCATCGCCTCCAGTTGTGGGAGCTTCGCGCGTGTCTCTGCTGCCTTATCTTCCAGCCGTCCCTTCGTTTTTTTGACATTCTGCAGCGCCTGTTGAACATTGGCCAGCAGCTCGCGCTGGCGGTCAAAGGTATTGGCGTAAGTCTGGCGCGGGTCCTCAGCCGGCGCTAGAAGTTTGTTGGCCCATTTTTTCAGATTCATTTGTATGCCTTTAGGGCCGTCCTTGTCCCAATCGAAGCAGTTGCGACAAGGACGGCGAACTGTTTATTGGTCTCTCGACTTAAGCAAGTTCAGGTTCGGCAACCAACTGCTCTCTGCGGCGCGAACGCTGGATGCGCCAATAGTAGATGCCCAATACACCCATAGAGGCCATCGTGATCACTCTCATGACCAAACGTTCCAGCTCAGGCGAATTAACCAATACTGACGGCGTGGCCACGATGCAGACGACTACATAGACGACTACTGTAAAGACCGTGTAAATGGCGCTGTTACGGGCCGGAAAAACAAAGGCAAAGGCCAGTATAATCGGATAGTAGAAAATGTAGAATTGGCTGGCCATACCACGGGCGTCCTGCCAGAAGAGCAGAATCAGAGTGATGATGATGACATCAACGACACTGAGCAGCATGAGTAGCATGGCATTTACCGGTTTTTCCATCAGGTAACGGCCGTGTACGAAAAAGTTTATAGCGATCATGGGCACAATAAAGAGTATGGCTATTGTTAGTTGACCGATACTATTTGATGACCAGAGCGCCAAAACTACCATGGCGACGATGACAAACCAGCGTGCATAAATAATCACCAATTGACCAAAAAAGATATCTTCAGCGGCTTCTTGTTCCGCACTTCTTTCGATGTTCATTAATATCACTCCTTCGAAAATGTAGAACAATCTTTCCAGATTGTTTGTGTTTTAACTGGCGCAAACTGGAATGTTTACGCTACAAAACACACTCCACTAGCCGGTCTGCTCTGCTGCAAAGCTATTGGCGCGGATGCCGTTAAGCAGTTCCTCTTGTGCCTTTTGCGACTCTTCGCGCCGTGACCGTTCAATACGCAGGTATAGATTGCCGCAATAGGCGATGCTGGCGATCATGATTAGACGGGCCAATACCACGGTCACCTCACTGTCAGATGTGAAAAGGGCAATGATGCCGTAGACCAGGATGGTCGCTGCGGCGAATACGGCCGTTTGCAAAGTCGGAAAAGCGACTGCGAAAGCGGCGATTGCCGGTAAGTAGAAAACATAGATGCTGGAGAAATAGCCCCCTTGAAAGAGGACAAGCATCGTGATCAAGAGCAGGTCAACTGCGCTTGCACCATAAATGACATTTTTGTTAACAGGTTTCTTCATCAGCAGCTGCGCTTGTAGGTAGAAATTTGTGATTGCCAGCAGCAGAATTGCTGTGATTTGCAAACGAAGATCGGATAACGATCCAACGTTCCAAATCGCTAACAACAAACTTGAGACAATAAGTATCCAGCGTACAGTGACGATTACAGGCTGGCCGGCAGCCATATCTTCTTCTGCGTTGGAATCGACCAGACGAACCTTTTCCAATTGGGGTTGTTCTGTTTTTGTTTCTACTGCCTCCGGATGTTCGATAACATGTTGTGACATATTAGTCACCTCCTTTGTAAATCGTTCTGCGATTAAACGAATCGCGATACAAAATTCTAGCTTTAGGCATCAATCACGATGCGTTTGATCTCCTGGTGGTTTTCCTTTTCAGGCGGCGCTGATAATCTTGCTACGCCTTGCGCTGATTTCAGAGAGGCTAGTTCTTGCTCAACGGCCGTTGATGCGGCAATTTTGCGCAGTTCATTTTCAACCATATCACCTCCCGGTCCGATAACCGTGTCGAGTGATCCGCCGGCGACTAGAGAATCCAAGGCTGAAGCCCTGGCTAACATACGGTCGGTTTTTTCCTCTGCCCGCCCCAAGGCCATACTCAGCTCGCCCAACTCCCCAGACACGCCGCTCAATGCTTCGCGAGTCCGAACTTGCGCTTCTGCTGCTGAGTAGCGTGCGGACATTGCTTCGCGGTGGGTGCGAAACGAGGAAACACGCTGTGAGATCTCTTGTTCGGCAGCTATCATGCGCTGTTCTTCGAGGTCAAGCTCTGCTAACTGCGCTTCCAAGCCCTCCAACTCAGTCAGAGCGATTTGTTTGCGATTAAGAGCAATTCGGGCTAAATCCTCGCGGTCAGCAGCAATAGCGTTTCGTGCTTGAAGTTCCAGCTTGGGAATCTTAGCATCCATTTTATTTGTTTGTTGTTTTAACTGCTGTTTTGCGGTTGCCACGTCAATAAGGCCGCGTTTTACTGTCTGGAGAAATTCCTCTTGCTGATTGTAAGCATAGTCCATAACCTCAATAGGATTTTCCATATCGTCCAGTGCTGTCGATGTCTTCATCTTAAAAAGCAACTTGATTCGATCCAATAGACCCATCTCTGTACCTTCCTTTTTGCCGTTTCTGATAAGAGGCCGGTTGGATTTTGAAGTCCAACCGGCCCGTCAGGCTGTACCCCCAGAATGGCTGGCTGTTAATTTAGATACAGGATAAATCATTTACTTTGCTTTGGTGTGTCATTGGTGGGCGAATGTCTGCGAAATTGTGCGGAAGCGGGGTGGTTTTTCGAGAAATTAAGAATTCCGATTATTGAATCTAATTTACAATTGGATTTTCCTAGAGCATAGCGAGTACATGGATAAAAACCGGGTCACTGGTTCTTACAGGACTAGAAACAAAGGGATTTTTGTTGTATGATGTGCGTAAATAGTCGCTAATTCTAAACGGCCGAATCCCAGGCCCCATAAAGCGAGGCTTTTATGCGAATCTCGCCACAACTTGATCAGGTTGATTTACTGACTGCAATTCATTCAGCACTGACCAATTGGAATAACATCAGTGCTGATGGCGCTAATTCGTTGAATAATTTGCTGATTGTTCAAGAGAAATGTGCAGAATATGGCGATCCTGATAATCCAATTGCAATGCGCCAGGCGACAAATATAATCTTGGAAAGCGCTATTTCCGAGTTATCTTTGCAGGACATCAATGGCGCGGCGGTTCTTCGTGCCCGATTCATTGATGAAAGCATTACCCGTCAGGTAGCAGCCAAGATGCATGCCAGTCCGGATCAAGTCAATCGCTGGCAGCGCGCCGCAATAGAAAATCTTACACAGATTATTTATAGCCAGGAAAAAGGCAGACGAAAGCTACGGAGTGACAGCTTAAAAGCGTCGCTGCCCTTGTCTGGCAGTACGCATTTATTTGGTTTCGATGATGCGATTGAATATGTTGCCGAAAAATTAATTGAAGTAGAGGGGCCAGGTGTCATAGCTATAACTGG
Organism: uncultured Chloroflexia bacterium; assembly: GCA_963736615.1. Taxonomy (GTDB): domain Bacteria; phylum Chloroflexota; class Anaerolineae; order Promineifilales; family Promineifilaceae; genus JAACFF01. Next base: position 13,163 of record CAVTPP010000009.1, read on the forward strand.
CATTGGCGGCATTGGGAAAACAAGTTTGGCGCACGCTGTTGTGCTCAATATCATATCAACACTGGCATTCGACCAAGTTGTTTGGCTTCAGGCAAGCATGCACTACCAGGGTGATTTGAATCAGGTTGGCCAAGAAAGCTCAGTGCATCTGCTGAAAGATTTGGCCGAGGCGCTGGGAATCAAATCGGTTGCTGGTGAAGGAACAACTGAACAGTTAATGCGTCTGAGACAAATGCTTGACGAACGATTATGCCTTGTGATTATTGATAATTTAGAGACAGAAGAGCAGTCGAGAGCCGTTCTGGACAAAATTTCGAAGCTGGCGGGACCAACAAAATTCCTTTTGACCACTCGCGCACGGCCGTTAATCTCTGCTCCTGCTTTTTTCTATTCTGTTGAGGAGCTTTCGCTTAATGATGCCGCGGATCTGCTGAGCCAGCATGCTCAGACCTTGGGAAATGAAGTGTTAGCTGCGGCAAAGCGTGGCGTTTTTGAGGATATTTATCAAACGACAGGTGGCAATCCGCTTGCTTTAAAATTGGTGGTTGGCCTGGCATCTGCGCTGCCGCTCGAGCAAATTTTGGCCGGATTGGAACGAAGCCGGCCCGGACCGATTGAGGATTTATACCGTCATATCTATTTACAAGCGTGGCGAACATTGAGCCCAAATGCGCAGGATCTACTACAGGCAATGCCGCTTATTGCTGATGCGGGTGGATTGCCGGAACAAATGATGGCCATCGGTAATCTGTCTGAAAGCGAATTTTGGCCAGCGGTTAGAGAGTTGTTTTCGCGTTCACTGCTTGAAGTTCGCGGCGATGTGCGAGACCGGCGCTACGGCATCCATCGTTTGACAGAGACGTTTTTGCGCACAGAGATAATCGATTGGCCACAGCTGCAGTTGGAGTAGTTTGATCTATGGCGTATGCTTTCCAACTTGCGCGAATTGCCAGAGCCACAATATGGAAAGATTGTGCTACATTTTTGAGGTGTTAGAATGCCATCAGCGCGTTTCGAAAAAAGTGTTGCATCCAATATCAAATATTGGTTGACGTTTGTGGCGGAGAAAGGGGATACGGCCGTCCATGAACTGGATCAGGAACATGATAATATTTTGCGCGCTGCCCAATTTGGATCGGCTCTTGCAGGAACTTGGAAAGGATCTGTTGAACTCGCAATACAAGTTTTTACGCTTATCGAACGCAGGGGCTATTGGCGGCGATGGATTCCGATATTACGGTCTGCATCACGAAAATGGGAATCTAAAGATGACCTCGAACGTCTGGATATGCTTGACCGGTTAGGACAATGTTACCGCTTCGATCGCCAGTGGGAAAAGGCCATCACAACACATGAAGCGGGTGAGACAGTTGCCTTCAATCTGGGTGATGAACTCGGATTGGCAAAGGCCCATCTCCGTTTAAGCCAGGTGTATTGGGCTATGCGTGAATATGATTTATGTGAAGAGTATGGCGAAACGGCCGAAGCTGAGTTCAGAACTATTCCCGATCCCGATCCGGGACTGGTTGGCGCTTTGACCACAATATTGGGTTTATTGTTTTACGGCCGTGGTGATCATGAAAAGGCGATAAAAAAACTTAATCAAGCTGTTGATATTTATCGTGGGATGCAGCAGCCGGCGCTGCTTGGGCGTTCCTTGATGAATCTCGCACTGTCGCTAGAGGCATCGGGTAATGCAGATGCGGCACTTCCATTATATGAAGATGCATTGGCCGAACTTAATGATATAGAATACGAACTGGATAAGATTCGTGTAGAGCTTTCTTTGGGCACTTTACACATCAATGCAGGGCGCTTAAAGGAGGCGGAAGCAGCATTTTCAAGGGCAAATTCCGAATATTTACGCAGTTCAGGACTTGTCTATTACCAGGCACTAACGGCGAATAATCTAGGCAATACCTATTTGGAAATGGGGCGTTTTCCGGAGGCTGAGGAATATTTACGACAAAGTATTAGCCTCTGGAAAATCACCGGCGGCCGCTTGATGTTGGCCAATACGATTGGAACTCTTGCAGAAACGGCTGCTGCCAAAGGTGAGGATGAAGAGGCTCTGCTGCTTTATGAAGAGGCAGCTGTTATAACTGCTGAGTTCATGGATGATGCTTGGGGGAGACGTTTGAACAAGAAATTTGAAAGTGCGCAGAAGAACTTATGTTAGCCATATGAACTAGCAAAAAAAAGCGGGCTTTTGCTAACTGTTGGCAAAAGCCCGGCTGTTAAAAGGTTGTTCGCCTTAGGTGGGGGTGGCTGCCCCCGCAGCTTCAGCCAGAACTGAAGGCACATATATCGCAGAAACAATAAGCAGCGAAAACAGGACTGCTGTAATACGGTTAATGTTAAACTTCCTGGTCGTGAACATCTCAAACCTCCTCACGGTTCGTGAAAAGGATCGTTGAGTGTGGCGCCCGAGTTGGGGTTTTTCATCCCTGACTCGCTCATGAGAAGCCCAACGGCCATCCTTATTTTTCCATTCTGTGCAGCTAGCGGCCTTGTGCTGGTTTCAGAATAGGCTTTTTATGGACGAAATTGAATAGGCTGACACTTAAATTTAGTTAAGCGACACTTAAGATGCGAGATTTTGGCCAATATTTGCGACTTTTTCGACGGCAGAGCCGTGATCCGGAGCGTGGCGGCTTGTTAACTCAGGAGAGATTGGGTGAGCTAATCGGGCTGATTCTTGGGGACAGCGGGTATTCAGGCGCGGCTGTAAGTGACTGGGAGCGAGGCAAAAGCAAGATTCATCAAGACGATCGCGCTGTTTTAACTGCAATAATTCAGGTTCTGCACCAATGCGGCGGCATTCAAACGGTGGAAGAATCAAGCAACATGCTGCGCAGCGGAAACTATCGGGCATTAAACGAAAGTGAAAGAGAGCAGATTTTTCAGGGCCAAGCAGAAAACGGGGCCAATAACGCTGCCGATGAATACCACCAGGGCTTAACTGACGATGAAGATGAAGTTTCAGCTGTAAAGACCAAGCTGTCTTCAAAGAGGCGCAAACAGCGAATCTTATTGGAGAAGGTCAGCAGTTTCTGGGTGGATGGTGTATTGAACAAGTCGGTTGTCACTGGTCTGAGGTTTGATTTGGAGATGGACAACTGCAATGAACTCGTTGACCATCCTTGGAAAGATCACTTTGGAAGCTATATTTATGAAAATGAGCCTTTGTCTTCGGAGCATATTTTGAAGGCTTATTTGAATGCAGATCGCGCCTTGCTTATTCTGGGTGAACCTGGATCGGGTAAGACAATGACCCTGCTTGCACTAGCTGAAGAGCTCATTGATCGTGCCCTTCACAGACCAGAAGAACCGATTCCGGTTATATTGGATCTTTCCTCATGGGCGAAACAGCGATTGAGTACAAGCGATTGGGTTGTTGAAGAATTAACCAGTAAGTATCAAATCCCGCGCCATTATGGACGGGATTGGCTGCAAGAGGATGATCTAATCTTGCTGCTGGATGGGTATGACCAACTGCCGATTGAGTGTAGAAAACCGGCGATAAGGGCAATCAATAATTTTCGTGAAACGAATGGATTGACAGGGATTGTTATCTGCAGCAGGATGGAGGAGTACCGGCTGTCGGGAGTGCAGTTAAGATTGAGTGGTGCGGTTGAGTTACAACCGCTGGGTAATGGTTTGATCCAGAAATATATGAGTTCTTTAGGAAGTGAGGGAGAAGGGCTGCGCACGGCCGTTGCTGAGAACCCGGCGCTGCAAAATCTATCTCAGTCACCGTTGATGCTGGGGATATTAACGGCCGTTTATAATTCATCTGTAACTGGTGATCCGGCGGCGGTTTCTGGACAAAGTCTTTATATATCAGAGCCTCAGAAATCAAATCTGGGGTCAGACCAATACGATATATTGTTCACGACTTATGTGCAGCGTTTGTTTCAGCAGCGATCGTTTGACAGCTCCTTTTCTCAAAGCATGACGGTTTCCCAGTTAGCATGGCTTGGGCAGCAGCTAAAGGCACACAGCCAAAATGTATTCCTTATCGAACAATTGCAGCCGAGCTGGCTGCCAGGTCGAAAATGGCGCTGGCTGTATATGCTGCTGTCGGGGCTGCTCTTAGGGATTGCCGGTGGATTCATAATCTGGCTCTTGTGGCAGCTATTGCGCCTAACACTGCCGCAACTGCCGGCATTTACATCGTCGCGTTTGGCCTCATTTCTAAATATTGCACAGAATACAAGTGAGGCGTTGACTATCCTTCTTGGAAATATGCTCCTAGGTCTGGTTGTCGCCCTACTTTTAGGGATGATATTTGAATATAGACTTAAAAATCATGACAAATTAGGTTCGCGCAGGCGACAGCGACAGTGGCAAGTATTGGTGATCGGTGTTTCTACTGGCTTGCTGACCTTTCTGGTGATCAGTTGGACAAGTGGACCTTTGCTCGGTGCTGCCTGGTGTGTGGCTGAAGCATTTATGTATATTGCTGCGGCGCGCTATATATTTGGTTGGAACTACCAGCAGGAAGTGCAGCCGGTTGAGGCGCTTGGCTGGTCGTGGAGGCGCGCTGGAAATGGATTGAGCATTGGCTTGGTTTTGGCCCTGCTGGCTGAAGTGATTGAGTCACTCTTGTACGGATACAATGGATTTGCTCGTACATTGCTGACCCTTGCCTTGGCCGGGTTTATGATGGGTGGACTACGAGGGAAACTTATTAGAGAAAAAAGCAGACCAAATCAAGGCGTGTGGCTTTCTGTAAGGAATGCCGTATTGGCGGCTGTGATTGTTTCTGTTCCGTTGGCAGCTTTGACCTGGTTTATTCGCAGTCCCCAATATGCTCTCACTATAGGACTGCTGTCAGCTGTTATCGCTGCCTCAATTTTTGGCGCAAGTGTCTTTATTAAACATTTTCTATTACGTCTGTTGTTACATTGGACTATCGATTTGCCGAGGGGTTATTCTCGCTTTCTAGATTATGCCGCTCGACTTACATTCCTGCGCAAGGTAGGCGGCGGATATATTTTTATGCACAGCTTGTTACAAGATTACTTTGCCGGTCTATAGCTGTCTTTTTGCCTTTGCCTGATCCCTATGTTAAAACAGCAGTCATTGATACTTTCAATGTACTGTAATCATAAGTAATAGGCTTCTTCCCAATAAGAAAATAATGAATGACGTTTATCTTGGCTTAGGAACAAATTTAGGAAATCGAACAGAAAATATTGACCGTGCTATTGACGGATTAGGGGCGCTGGTGCGGATTAGGTCTGTGTCGCCCTATTATGAAACGGCCGCTTGGGGTATCGAAGACCAACCAGACTTCCTTAATTTATGTGTTGCTGGTGAAACGAATCTGGGGCCCTGGGAGCTGCTTCATTTTGTAAAAGATTTGGAGATAGAGGTAGGCCGGGTGGCTACTGTTCGTTGGGGACCACGTCTTATTGATATCGATATCCTGCTGTTGGGGGATTTGGTGATGAGTGAGCCAGGATTGACAATTCCTCACAAAGGAATGCCGGATAGGGCCACGGTGCTAATTCCTCTGGCCGATATCGCCCCGGAGATGTGCCATCCGGTTACCCAACTTACTGTCGCCGAAATGTGCGTTCAAGTTGACAGGACAGGCGTTTGGCCGTTTGTATCTTCGTAATCCCTCCTCAATATCCCCACAATTGAAATATTGCACGCCAGTGAATTTACAATACCAACAGGGCGCCATGTTCGCGTTACAGTATTTATAGAATTTGTAAGCCAAAATACTTGACACAGTGCGTCATAACTGATATATTGAGGACGCACTCAATTTATGAGGAGCTGTTCAAAAGTTGTAAATAGGATATTTCTATCGTTTTTAACTCTGACTGTTAATGATTAATACAGAGCCAAAAAACAGGCGTGATCGACGAATTGCAGCGCGGCAGGAGCAAATCCTGGAGGCCGCGGCAGTTGTCTTTAGCCAAAACGGATATGAACGGGCGACTATGCGTGAGATCGCTCAGGAGGCCGATGTATCCGAAGGCACGCTTTACAATTATTTTGATAACAAAATCGACCTGCTGAATGGGGTAGCCCGAGCCTTTGCCGACGAAATAACAGAAGATATTGCCGATCTTGAAGCTGAAAATCTTGAAGATATGATGGCGCAGCTTCTTACCGAACGCTTTCGGAGTGGGCGCGAGCGGCGTTTATTTATGTTGTTCCTCTATGAAGCGCGACTAAACCCAGAAATACAACAATACTACGGCCAACAGGCTTTACAGCGCATCATTGACGAAACTGAAAAACGCTTTCGTGGTTTAATCGAGGCTGGTGTCATGCGTTCTGTCGATCCGGCCCTTGCTGCGCGAACTATTAGTGCTGCTATTATGGGCTTTGCCACGTTGTACGAACTCGGCCGTTATGGCAGTGGAGACAACGGTTTTTCTGCGGAAAAGTGGGGTGCGGCGGTAACCGATATTTTTCTAAAAGGGTTATCGGGGGAGCAGGGTCGATGAACTTCGAATGGGGCAGCCGCACCTATGTTATGGGAATTCTAAATGCGACACCGGATAGTTTTTCCGGCGATGGCTTTCTGTCCAGCGCTGGTTGGATCGACCGGGCGGTGGAACAAGCAGTGCGCTTTGTTGATGAAGGCGTGGATATTCTAGATATTGGTGGGGAAAGCACAAGACCGGGGAGTGTTCCTGTATCTGAAACGGAAGAGATCGATCGCGTATTGCCTGTGATTGGAGCAGTACGTGACAAAGTTGATGTGACGATTTCCGTCGATACTTACAGGTCGGCCGTTGCCGATACGGCACTAGAAGCTGGCGCAGATTGGGTAAACGATGTTTGGGGTTTGCGCATGGATCCGGGGATGGCTGGACTGGTTGCCCGGCGCGACTGCCCTGTCGTAATTATGCATAACCGCAGCAAACCCAAGAATGTTGCCCAAGAAGAACATTTAGGCGGCCGTTATGTCGGCATGCAGTACGATGATTTGTTGGCCGATGTTCGTAACGAACTGCAGGAGAGCATCGATTTAGCACTTATCGCTGGTGTCAAACCAGAGAAAATAATTCTCGACCCGGGCATTGGATTTGGCAAAACTGTCTCGCAGAGCTTGCAGCTTTTGAATGAGTTGAGCATGTTGAAGGATTTAGGTTACCCCCTCCTAATTGGGCCGTCGCGCAAATCCTTCATTGGTTATACGTTGGACTTGCCCCCGGATGAAAGATTGGAAGGAACGGCGGCAACCGTGGCCATTGGTATCGATCGCGGCGCGGATATTGTGCGCGTTCATGATGTAAAAGAAATGGTAAGAGTGGTCCGGATGACGGACCAAATTGTCAGGGGATGAACAACACCTCAGAGGCCTTCCGAGACCTCTGAGGTGTGAATAGAAATCGAGGTGCTGGTATGTTAGATTTTCGATTAGATGAAGAGCAGCAGATGCTCACTGATGCGATCGCGCGTTACAGCAAGGAACGTGTGCGCGAGACGTTCCGTGATGCGGAGGAGGACGGCAAGATTCCTGCAGAAGTTGTCCAGGCCGGATGGGAAATTGGCGTTTTGCCGACCAGTATTCCTGAGGCATATGGCGGTTTTGGAGAATATTCGGCCGTTACGGGCGCAGTAGCGACTGAGGAGTTCGCCTGGGGCGATCTGGCCATTGCTCTTAATGTCATGGTGCCTAATTTGGTGGCCGTGCCGCTGATGTTGGCTGGTACTGAGGAGCAGAAAGCATCCTATCTCCCGCAGTTTGTGGAGGAAGCGATGCCTGCATTTACAGCTGCTTTGACCGAACCGGTTGTTCAATTTAATCCTTACCGGCTCAAAACAAATGCTGTGCAAGATGGCGACAGCTATGTATTAAATGGGAGCAAAATTTTTGTGCCCCTGGCCGACGAAGCAGAGATGATTCTGGTCTATGCGGCTGAAGAAGGCGTGACGCAGGGATTCTTCGTTCCTAACGATGCTGATGGGTTGGCGGTTGGTAAAAAAGACAAACTTATGGGTATCCGCGCCCTGCCCACGCATTTGGTGACACTGTCTGATGTGCGTATACCGCTGGAGAATAAATTGGGTGGTGCTGAGGGCATCGATTTCAAAGATGTCCTTAATCACAGCAGAATCGCTCTGGGGGCCGCGGCTGTAGGCATGGCGCGCGCTGGTTTTGAGTATGCGCGTGATTACGCTAAACAGCGCGTGCAGTTTGGCGAGCCCATCGCCCACAAGCAGTCGATCGCTTTTATGTTGGCCGATATGGCGACGGACGTTGATGAAGCGCGCTTGATGGTTTGGGAAGCGGCCTGGTTGGCGGATCAGGGCCAGGATGTGACCCGTGAGGCGGCCGTTATGAAAAATCATGTCGACCGGCTTGTGCTCAATATCGCTGATCGCGCCGTCCAAATTCTTGGCGGCTATGGCTATATTCGCGAGTATCCGGTGGAGTTGTGGCTGCGCAATGCCCGTGGCTTTGCCAGTTTTGATGGATTGGCAATGATATAGACCAGCATTGTGCAGAGCACAAGTTGCATGGGAGCAAAAAAATGATTGATTTTGAACTACCTCCGTTTGTAAAGAATCAGACACAATTAATTGAAATGGTTGCCAAGCAGGCGATGAGACCTTTTTCAAGGCAGTTGGATGAACAAGAGCATGAACGCCCAACAGCTTTTGTGCAGATGACGTGGCCATTTACACAAGAAATGGTTAAACGCGGCCTGAAGGGCCTGCAAGCAAGTGTTAACGGCAATGGCAATGGGCTGGTCAAAAAACGTACGGGACCTGATTATTCCGGCTTAGCTCTGATAATGATGATTGAGCAGCTAAGTTGGGGCGACGCGGGGCAATATTTATGCCTGCCGCATCCAATGCTTGGCGGCGCGGCCGTTGATTCGGCAGGAACGCCGGAACAGCGCATACGCTTTTTGAGCAAGTTTGCTGAAGGCGAGCCCAAGTGGGGTGCGATGGCGATAACCGAACCGGGCGCAGGATCTGATAACAGCTCGATGCGTACCACGGCCGTTCTCGATGAAGAGAGCAACGAATGGATCCTAAACGGCGAAAAAATATTTATCACCAGTGGCAAGTTAGCGTTGGAAGAATCAGATGGTTTATGTGTTGTTTGGGCGACCATTGACTCTAAGGCTGGACGTGCCGGTATAAAGTCATTTGTCGTCGAAGGACATACGCCAGGTGTTACGATCGCCAAACAGGAGCATAAGCTTGGTATCCGCGCCAGTGACACCGTTTCGCTGCATTTTAATAATGTACGCCTGCCTTTTGGAAACTTATTGGGAAGTACAGAAGTTCAGCAAAAGGGTACCGCGAAGGGCTTCAAAGGGGCGATGAAAACCTTTGATGCCTCTCGTCCCGCGGTTGCGGCCAGTGCGGCCGGGATTGCGCGTGCGGCATTGGAGTTCACACAAGAGCGCCTGGCCGAAGAGGGGGTTGAAGTTGACTATACCAAGTCGTTGTATGAGCTGACGGCCGTTGAGCGGGACCTGATGGAGATGGAAGCACGATACAAAGGTGCGTGGCTGCTAACGCTGCGAGCTGTGGCCATGATGGCTCATGGGGAAAGCAACCGCCTGGCGGCCAGCATGTGCAAATATCGTGCCGGGGAAGCCGTGACCTGGATCACCCAGAAAGCGGTGGAACTGTTGGGGCCGTTGGGTTATACCCACGAATTTCTGGCTGAGAAATGGATGCGCGATGCCAAGATTAATGACATCTACGAAGGCACCAAGCAGATCAACCAGCTTATTGTTGCCCGCAGTATTCTCGGTTACAGCAGACGCGAACTAAAATAAGGGAGAATGTAATGACCTATCGTATTGATAAAGTGGCTGTCATTGGCGCCGGAACCATGGGCGGCGGCATAGCGGCTCATCTGGCCAACTGTGGCATACCTGTGGTCTTATTGGACATACCGACGCCGGGCCTTAGCGAAGAAGAGGCGGCAGACCCGGTGGCTCGCAACCGTATGGTCAAAAGCCTTTACGATCGCATGACCAAAGCGCGGCCGGCAAATCTGGCGCGTAAAGATCGCGCCGATCTGATCCAAATCGGTAATACCGAGGATGATTTTGACCTGGTGGCTGATGTGGATTGGGTTGTTGAAGTGATTATTGAGCGCCTGGATTTGAAACAGGCGCTGATGGAACGTTTGGAAGCCACCTGCAAGCCAGGGACGATTGTCACCAGTAATACATCGGGTATACCTATTCATCAGATCAGTGACGGCCGTTCTGAGGCGTTTAAAAAGCATTTTGTGGGTACTCATTTCTTCAACCCGCCGCGCTATTTAAAGCTGTTGGAAATCATCCCCACGCCGGATACAGATCCAGCGGTACTGGATTTCATGGTCAATTTCGGCCGTGATGTGCTTGGCAAAGGGGTTGTCGTTTGCAAAGATACACCTAATTTCATCGGCAACCGCTTCTTCTCCGTGGCAGCTTCTTTTGGCATTGAGTTTGGATTTGAGAATGGCTATTCGATTGCTGAAATTGATGCAATCACAGGCCCAACGATTGGCCGGCCCAAGACGGCTACATTCCGCCTGCTGGATCTTGTTGGCTTGGATGTGATGCAGCATGTCAACAGCAATTTATATGACCTGGTTGAAGATGATGCTTATCGTGAGACTTTGCGGCCGGAAAAAACAACGGCCGTTATGCAGCAGATGGTGGATAATAAATGGCTGGGCAATAAGAGCGGGCAGGGCTTCTATAAAAAGACCTTTGTCAATGGAAAGCGGGAATTCCATACCTTGAACCCGGAGACGATGGCATATGAGTTGGCACCAAAAGTACGCTTTGAGTCTGTCGGCGCTGTGCGTAAGACAGAGGATCTGGGTCAGCGGGTCAGCAAACTCCTGACCTATGATGATCGGGCAGCCAATTATGCACGCCAAGCCTTGTACTTCGGTTTTCAATATGCCGCGTATGTCACACCACAGATTGCATACAAGTTGAGTGATGTAGACGATGCTATGCGCTGGGGTTTCAGCCATGAGGCGGGTCCATTTGAATTGTGGGACATGCTGGGTGTAGCCGAAACGGCCGAAAAAATGGAAGAGGCCGGATATGAAATTGCCGGTTGGGTGAAAGAGATGCTCGCTTCCGGGCATGGCTCTTTTTACGAAAATGGCAGCTGCTACGACTTTGAATCTAAGAAATTCGAACCGGTCGCGGTAGACAAGAATGTCGTCGTCATTTCTAAGCTGAATGAAGTCGAAAAGAATATGAGCGCCAGCCTGAGAGACATGGGCGATGGTGTTGCTTTGTTGGAATTCCACGCCAAGATGAACGCAATCGATCAGGATATTATCGACATGTCCCACAAAGCGCTGGCACGACTCGACAGCGATTTCGATGCTATGGTTATTGGTAATGATGGCCAGAACTTCTGTGTCGGCGCCAATATTTTTGGCGTGGCTATGGGTGCGCAGCAGGGCATGTGGGATATGCTGAGCGATATGATCAATGGCTTGCAGCGGGCGACCTTTGACCTACGCCATGCGCCAAAACCGGTGGTAACGGCCGTGCACCAAATGGCCTTAGGCGGCGGCGCTGAATATGCCATGACGGGTTGGGAGACGGTTGCTGCACATGAAAGCTATATCGGACTGGTTGAGTTTGGTGTCGGTTTGATCCCGGCAGGTGGGGGCTGTAAGGAGGTTGTGCGCCGCAAAATCAATCCCACGATGCGTACGCCAAATGCCGATGTGCTGCCGGACATGCAGGAGACATTTGAGCAAGTGGCTTTGGCTAAAGTTGCTACAAGCGCCTGGGAAGCCAAGAGCATGGGCTACCTGGCCGATACGGATATTATCGCCATGAACAGTGACCACCGGCTGGCAGTTGCGAAGAAGCGGGCCTTACAGTTGGTCGCGTCTGGCGTTCGCCCGCCGGAAGTGGAGAAGATATATGCTGCCGGGCGCGATGTATACAGTGCTTTGCTGATGGGTATTAAGTCATTGGAATGGGGCGGCTACGCCAGCGAACATGACGCGAAAATCGCTAAGAAATTAGCCTTTGTGCTGTGTGGTGGTGACATCAGCGCGCCGGCCTGGGTCGATCCGTGGTATATCCTCGACCTTGAACGGGAAGCATTCTTGTCCTTGCTTGGTGAACAGAAAACGATTGAGCGGATCATGCACATGCTGCAAACGGGTAAGCCGTTGCGGAACTAAAGGAGATTTGATATGACACGTGAAGCAGTAATTGTGGCAGGATCACGAACGGCCGTTGGCAAATCGAAGCGCGGAACAACCCGTAATTGGCGTTCTGACGATATGATGGCCGCTGTTATCGAAGATTTATTGAAAAAAGCAGAAGGTCTTAATCCCGCTGAGATTGATGATGTCATCATCGGCTGTGCGATGCCGGAAGGTTCGCAAGGTTTAAATATGGCCCGCATTGTGGCTCTTCGCGCCGGTTTGCCCGTTGATGTTCCAGCGATGACCGTCAACCGTTTTTGCTCCAGCGGATTGCAGACCATTGCCTTGGCCGCTGAGCGTATTATCGCCAATGGGGCCGATACGATCATAGCGGGTGGTGCGGAGACCATGAGTCTTGTGCCCATGACGGGTTTTCGTATAGCACCGAATCCTTATTTGGCTGAGAATGCGCCGGAAGTGTATATGGGCATGGGTATGACGGCCGAAAATGTGGCCGATGAATTTGAGGTCAGCCGCCAGGCACAAGATGAATTTGCCCTGCGCAGCCACCAAAAAGCGATGATGGCCCAGGCCGCTGGGCTATTTCGACGATGAGATCGTGCCTCTGGAGATTGAAGAGGTGACGGCCGGTGCAAACGGTCCGCAGAGCAAGACCATTATTTTTGATAGAGATGAACATATCCGGCCGCAAACAACATTGGAGGCCTTGGCTAAGTTGAAGCCGGTCTTTAAGCAGGGCGGCTCCGTGACAGCCGGCAATTCGTCTCCCTTGAGCGATGGCGCAGCAGGTGTCATTGTCATGGAACGGGGCAAGGCTGAAGCGCTGGGGTTGACGCCGATACTGCGCTTTGTGGGCTTTGGAGTCGGCGGTGTAAGGCCGGAGGTTATGGGTATTGGTCCAGTAGCGGCCGTTCCCCGGGTGCTGAAGCGTACAGGAACCACACTTTCCGACATTGATATTATTGAGCTCAATGAAGCTTTTTCAGCGCAATCCATAGCCGTCATTCGTGAATTGGGTATTGATGAAGAGAAAACCAACGTCAACGGCGGCGCGATCGCCTTAGGCCATCCTTTGGGCTGTACAGGTGCTAAACTTACAGTGCAAATTATGCATGAAATGGTGCGCCGCGATTTGCAGATGGGTATGGTGACGATGTGTATTGGCGGTGGCATGGGGGCGGCGGGGATCTTTGAACGTTTGAATTAGATGTAATTTTAGAGGATGCAAAGAACTTCATCGCTCTCGCTAAAACTAAAATTGTTGATGGGGAAAGGCAGAATTTAACCTTTCCCCTTTTTATATTTATAGGGAGAGAGTTTAACGGTGCTAGACGCCATATTCTTTTTTGGGAACGAATTTCTTTGGTTCTGCGCTCCGCTAACGGCCGTTGAAGCACCTACTGAATAAATTCTAAAACTACATCTATGCAGAGGCCGAAGAAAATTCTATTGGCGCTACAATCGACAGCATTAATTATCGGCCGTATTTATTCACCTCCCAACAATTGGATGCCTGGATGAATTGTATCGACGGCGCTGTTTACCGCTACCCGCGCTAACGCCCACTGCTGCGGCACAATGGTGGTGGATTCTTTGTTAGGGTCATTAATGAGATCGCGACAGTTTCCGGCCATATCCTTGGCGCCATCGCGGAATATATCGATGGAGGCGCGATAGTGACCGTAAGCATTCTTGTTCCTCGGGTGAAGCTGATGATACATCCATCGTTGGGGCCGCCACTACAGTATCATACAGGTAGATCACATCGAATTAGATGGTTGGCTACCCACCCAATTTGCCAAGTTCATGACAATTCTTTTAGCAAAGCATTAGCTTCTTTCAAATCGTGCGTATCAAAACCCTCGGTGAACCAATCATAAATCTCAACCAATATTTGACGGGCAGCTTCTGGCTTTCCCTGGGACTGCCACAAACGGCTTAAACTCATTACTGCCCGCAGCTCTAAAGACTTAGCTTGTTGCCGGTGTGAGATATCGATGGCCTGCTGAAAATTGGCTTCAACTTCATTATCAGGTTCGCCACGAATAAGAAGGAATTCTCCCTTAAGTCTATATATCTCCGATTCCTGAAGACGCTCCTCACTCTTTTTTAACTGCGTTAGCACCTTGGCTACTACAAGCAGTCCCTCATCAGGCAGCCTTGATTTGCAATACGCCTTAGCAAGATGCAGCAACATGGCTGGGGATGCATTATCCGAACCGATGGCCAATGCCGCTGTGGTTAGGCCCTGCTGCATCTGGGTAATCCCTGCGTCCACGTCCCCTTGCTCGGTCATGGCCCGACCTTTCTGAAGAGTACCTAAAGCCAAATAAAGTTGAAAGTCATGCTCCGCCGAGAGGCTAATGAGTGCCTGTGACTGTTCCAGGACAGTTTCATTGTTGTTTAGGAATAGATGCACCCAGTCAGTATAACTTAGAGCCATTGCCAGGCTATAGGGATGGGAAAGTTCCCGAGCCAGGGCAAGTGTTTCAGCGCATCGCTCCAGGGCGCGGTCGGGATAACCAAGAAGCCGCAGGTTAGAAGAGGCATATGACAGGAGGGCTACACCAAGGTCTTGGTCATAGAGCAAAGTCAGCGCGTGGTGTTTTATTAGTTCGTAATTGTTGATCCCCTGATCCAGATACTCCTGGGCTAAAACATGTTCTCCTAAATAATAGAGAAGGCTTCCCATGGCAAAAGAGGCTTCTATGATGAGTTCCGGATCTTGGAGGCTCTGGGCCAGCTTCACAAGCTTTTCCGTCAAATTCTGTGCTGTTTCCAGCTCCCCCCGCTGTTTATAAAACATCGCCAATCCCCTCAACGCTGTAAAGAGTTGTGGCGATTCTCCCACCTGTTGGTATAACTTGACTGCTCGTCCATAGGCTTGCCCCACTTCCGCAGCCCCATCTCCTTTGGTGACTAATAGCTGTCCACCCAAGCAGGTGTAGAGATGTGCCAGATCCTCGATGCCTACCTCATGTTGTTTGGCCATTTCCAAAGCAAGTGTGTAATGGGCCACGGCCTCGGCATTGGCATGAAGGGCGACAGCTGTGTCACCGGCCTGCTGCAAATAGGCGAACGCCTTTGAAAAAAGGCCCGCCATCTGGAAATGCCGCGCTAATCGCCCCGCCACCTCCTCGGTCCGACCCGCATACAACTGCTCCAGGACATTTCCGACAGCCTCGTGGAGGTAAGCGCGCTGCACATCGTCGAGGCGATTGTACATGTATTGCTGGAAGAGTTGGTGCCGGAAACGGTAGCTGGAAAGGCGTTGGCGGCCAGGTTCCAACCATTTTATCCCTTGAACCGTGACCAGCCGGTGCCGCTTATCCAACTCGCGGCTCAACTGCTGCACCAGAGCACGTTGATCTAACTGCTGTACACCGGCGATAACTTCGGCCGTAAAAGTTTCTCCCTCAATGCTGGCAATGGACAGGATGGTCTGTAATTCTTCCGGCAGCCGCTCAAGTCGCCTCTCGATGACCCCATCCACTTTAACCGGCAGCATAGTCCAGTCTGTTGCTTCACTTTCAAACCATCGACCCTGCTCATCCTGTCGCAATTCCTCCCGTTCTTGCATGGCCCGCAACAACTCGACTGTGAATAAGGCGTGGCCTTCCGTTCGCCTGAATAAAGCATCTCTAAACGCTTCGCCTAATCGATTGGGCTCTGTGTCCAGGTAAGCATCTACAAAGTGACGGCCTGCAGTAGTGTCCAGGTTACCCAAGTCGAGCCAAATGTCGCCATGTCGCCGCTTGAGTTCGCTAACGATCCCAGCCAGTGGGTGCTGCTCTTCGTATCCTGCCTGAGGTGATGAGAGGCGACTCAAGGTAATTTCCTCCGGGCGATACGTGCCGACTAAAAGGATGTGGCTGTCGCCTATCTCCCGGCTCAGATGAAAGAGCAAGCCACTTGAGGCAGTGTCAACCCAATGCAAATCTTCAATAATTAGCAAGAACGGCCGTTGAGCGGCAACGGCTTTGAGAACAGAAGCGTATTGGGCAAAAAGTTGCAGTTGATCCAATGCGGTCACGTGCTCATCCGCTGTAAGCGCTGCTAAGCGTTTGAACCATGGACTATTCTTTTGAGCGAACGTCGACGCTCGTTCTAACAAGGGTTGGCCGGGTATCAAACTATCAATCAGATCAGGCGCTTGTTTTACCAATGCCGGCAGAGAGATGGGCATCAGTTTCCACAATTGGCGGGCATTTATTTGACTGATCAGGCCCCCGGACCACCTGGCTTCAACACCGCCCGTCAGCATTGTCAGCGCTTCGCGGAAAGGGAGATAGGGATCACCAATACCGGCTATGGCATCGCAATTTCCACTGACTACAACCAAGTTAGGATCATTGTCCTGCGCCTGGCGCGCAAACTCTTGTACCAGCATCGACTTACCTCGTCCGGCCCCTCCGATGACAAATAGTACTTTGCCCTGCCCGGCTCGCGCTGAGTCTAAAGCAGCCGCTAATTGCGACATCTCTTGCTCGCGGGCAACAAAGGTAGGTGGAGCTAAATCTGCAGCGGTGTCGTCCACTAGAAACGTTGGTAACTGCTGCACGGTTGGCTGAGGGTGTGTAATGGCGGAGGGCAAATGGGTGATGGCTACTAGCTTTGGCGTTTCTATTGGGACTTTCGGCTGCTCCAAACGCCTGGCCTTGATGTCTTCATAGAGCTTCGTTGTTTCTTCCGCTGGTGCTAAACCAAGCTCTTTGTCGAGTAGAGCGACACATTTTTGGTACTGGCGCAGGGCTGCTGCCTGCTGCCCCGCATGCGCATACAGCACCATTAATTGGCGCTGGGCCGGCTCATGCAGCGGGTCAAGTTTGAGCAGGCGTCGCGCGAATGGGAGCGCCCTTTCATATTGTTCCTGGGCGATGAGGATTGCGGCCAACCTTCTGAGCGCCGCCGCCAACTCTTGGCGCAGATTCTCGCTCTCGAAGAATTGCCATTCATCAAATTCGGGGCAATCAGGGAGGCTAAAACCGGCCAAGAAATGGTCTGCATACAGTTCCGAGGCTGTGATTAACGGCGGAAAGCAATCGGGGAGAGAATCTTCATACGCTTTATCGAGGTCGTTACAGGCGGCTAAGTTGTGGCGGAACTGGGCCATATCTGTCCAGACCTCGGCATTCTGACTGAAGCCAACCGTTTCATTATCCGCCTCGAGCCAATCCCCCTTCAATTGGGTGTTGAGCGCCCCCAGGTCGCGCCGGAAGTAGGTTCTGGCCCGGCTTTGGCCCCGGTTGGGATAAAAGAGGGTAGCCAGCGCATCACGGCTGTGGATCCGGCCAGTTACAGCCAGATAAACCAACAGGGCCAGCGCTTTACGACGTCGAATATGTACTGCAACATCGTTAAGCTCGACGCGTGGCGGGCCAAGCACATACAGCTTCAACATAAGAACCGCTCCTTATCGAGACCATTCAACGTTATTCATCGTAGCCGCAATGATGGTTGTTAGAAGGATTTATAGACGAACACACTATATGGTACGCCAAATGGTACGCCTGCCGCAACGATAAAGGTATGGCCTTGGGTTATGTTAGCTGGATGAAAGCAGGTCCCTAGATAGCGCCAGTCAACCGTCAATTGGCATATCGTCGAAAGATAACCATCAATTAGCGGTTGTTGTACATGCCGTGGATTCCCACGAGCAAGATCGCATTATTTTCCCCAAGATAGAAATGAAGGCTAATTTCAAGAATATATGATTGCTAATAAAAGCAAGGGAGTGATAAACATAATGAATTCAGAAAGTATCCTAAAGTCGGGACGCACTGAAAAGTGGCTGCGTATTATGCTGGTAATAATGGGAGTCATCGTGTTATTTGGTTTCGTTCGCCTAGCAAGTGCCAAAGGATCTCCGCGGATTGTGGGTCTTGGCGAATTCACCCAAGGAGAAGAATGTACAA
This sequence comes from uncultured Chloroflexia bacterium, assembly GCA_963736615.1. Taxonomy (GTDB): domain Bacteria; phylum Chloroflexota; class Anaerolineae; order Promineifilales; family Promineifilaceae; genus JAACFF01. The sequence goes on from CAVTPP010000009.1 coordinate 31,226, forward strand.
CCGACGGTATAACGGGTCACGACTTCGCAAACAAATTGTCGGGAGATTTGGTGGGCTGTCTATACGTATTTGTCGAATCGGCCACTTGCCATCCTAGTGGAACCTACATCGAGACGGGGACCGAGATCTTCGTCAGCCAAGGGGACCCCGGCCGGTTCGAAACGACCTACGTCTTCACAGGGAAATACGAGGATTGCCCAAATCTTGTTGAACAAGTATTTGGGCGGTGCCAACATCCCATCGTTGCTGACAGCGGTACCGGCATTTTTGAAGGGGTTAGAGGCCGTCTTGATTTTAAGGATGACGTTGATGCTGGAAACTTTCCTTATACTGGAACCTTAAATTACAAATGATAGAGCAGGCATGAGTTTTTATAGCGCTTGACTCGAGAAAGGGAAAGCGATTTTTCATCACTTTCCCTTTCGTATTCCTTCGGTATCAACATGATATTGTTGGCGAATGATGAGTCATTGCAACTGGTTTGTCAGGCTCTGAGCTAGGTATAAATTATTGTGCGATCAAAATCAAAAATTCTCAAAAGTAATAATATTCTAAATGATTAAACGAATGCAAGAACAGAGGAGGGCTTTGATTATGAAGAAGTTAAAAACATTTTTCCTGGGTACGGCGAGCGTTGTCATGGTGGTAGTTATTTTTGGGTTGTTTGGTTGCCAGTCTAGAACTACCAATGCTGTTGAAACTGGAGAACAAACTGCGCCGGAATTAGATTCAGCAGCAGAAGTTACACCGGAATTGGAACCAGCAGCACTTGCAACGCCGGAATTAGAAGCATATGAAGGGACGTTGGACGAACAACTCAGTGCAGCGGTCATTGCTAATGACACCGCTGCCGTTGAACAGCTCCTGAATGCGGGAGCGCACGCCGATGCCATTAATTCTGCCGGTGATCCCATCTTGAAATTAGCTATCTCGGATCCAAGAGCCGGCAGCAATACAAGCATCTTTGCGCTCCTGATGACCCATGGCGCCGATGTGAACGCCTTGATAAGCAAGGAAATGCGTTACTCCCTCTGGCAGCTGGGGCAGGACACCTTGAAATCGTTCAACTTCTGCTTGACGCCGGTGCGGACGTTAACAGTACTATGAGTATGAATGTAAATTACCCTTCTTCCCAAAATCTGCCGCCATATACTCTCGTACATGCGCCTGCGCTAAACCACGCGACCCTCGGAAATCATATTGAGGTCGTCAAGCTGCTAATCGCTTCTGGTGCTGATTTGAACCAGGGCGATCAGTTCCATAATGAAACGGCTCTGCATGAGGCGGCCTTATTTAATTATGATGAAATAATCAATATTTTGCTTGACCATGGGGCTGATCCCAACCCGCTTGTTGACTACGAAGATGTTGAGACGCCGCTGCATACCGCAGCCTTGGTCGGTTCGCTCGAGGCCGCTGAGGCACTGCTGGATGGTGGTGCCGACGTGGATGCACAGGTAGATCAGGGCCTGACGCCAATGATGACAGTATTTAAACTTGGTAGTTCGGAGACGGTGGCGAGTATCGTTCCCCTCCTCCTGGACAGGGGGGCGGATCCGAATCCGACTGGAAAATAACGGCAGCTCTGCACTACACTATGCCGCGCGGGGAGGCATGGGTCGCGGCAATCCCGATCCTGATCGAGCACGGCGCCTCCATTGATCTGCAAAACAACATAGGCAATACGCCTCTACACCAGGCTGCAAAGTGGAATCAGTCCGGTGCACTCTCGATGCTAATCGAACACGGAGCCTCCACTAGACTGAAGAATGCCAAAGGCGAAACAGCCCTCGATGTTGCCGTCGACGACACAATTATAAAAATACTGCGCGAGGCAGGTGCAGAAGGATGATGTTGGTTTGATCCCTCTCCATCATCAGTACATTTCTGTCGCACCTGACGAAGGTCAGCTCCCTAATATTCCCTGTTGAATGCCCACAGATACGGCCGCTGCGCGGGAATCGACACCCAGCTTATTGTACACATTCGTAAGATGGGCTTTAACGGTGCGTTCGGTGACGCCTAACTGTAGGGCGATCTCTTTGTTGCGATAGCCGAGGGCAACGGCCGTTAATACTTCCAGCTCTCTCTCGGTCAATACGGTCTGGCCAGCCGCTACTGGCAATTTTGCCTGGGTCGTTTGACCGGTATTGGCCATAACCCGCGCGATAATTTCGGGCTGGAGCAGCGTCTCTCCACGAGCGGCGGCGCGGATGGTGTGAAAAAGGGCTTCCCGTCCCGTATCCTTGAGCAGGAAGCCGCGCGCGCCGGCCTGCAATCCGCGCATCATCAGCTCATCTTCATTGTAGGTGGTCAGAATGACGATGGCCATATCCGGCCACTGGCTCAGAATCTGTTCGATAGCTTCCAGGCCGCCGATGCCGGGCATGCGCAAATCCATGAGCACGACATCCGGCTGTAGTTCGGTGGCCAGGCGCACGGCCGCTTCCCCGTTGGGCGCCTCTCCGATCACTTCCAGATCATCTTCCATACCTAAAATTAATTGTAAGCCTTCACGTATGACGAGATGATCATCGGCAATGAGGATGCGGATCATGCCAGTTCTCCAATTTCTACTTCCGGGTTATCTTTATCAACCACGATTGGTAGAATCATGCAAATGGTTGTACCCGATCCTGGCTTACTCTCGATTGTTAGTTCGCCGCCGGCCAGCCGGGCGCGTTCATGCAGGCCGAGCAGGCCATAATGCCCCGCAGGAATGTCACCAGTTGGATCGAAGCCCTGCCCGTTGTCATGGATCTGAATGCGAAACTGCTTCAATTCTGTAGTAATCGCCACCTCACCTTGTGTGGCCTGGGCGTGGCGGGCGATGTTGGCCAGTCCTTCGCTGACAAAACGAAGTGCATTTTCACCATTGCGTTCGGTAATGTTCATTTCGGGGGGCATATCGAGGGTGCAGGGGATGCCTGTGGCTCTGGTGAACTGCTTAACCTCACGGCTAATCGCTTCGGCCGTTGTTGCATCAGTGGCGCGCAAATCGTCGATGGCGCGACGGGCATCAGCCAGGGTTGTCCGTGCCCGATCTTTCGCTTGCGCGGTAATTTGCAGTGCTTTCTGCATATCATCCCGTTCCAGGGTGACCTCCAAGGCTTCTAACTGTAATACCAGGCCGGCCAATCCCTGGGCCAGCGTGTCGTGCAGCTCGCGGGCCATGCGCTGCCGTTCTGTTTCCAGGGTCAGCGTTTCCAACTGCTGTGAGTATTCCGCCAATTGTGAATGTGCCTCTTGTAATTCTTCCAACAGTTTTTGGCTCTCGGCTCGTGCAGTGAGCTGGCGCAAGAAGAGTAAGATGTAAATCAACACAAAGAGCAGAATGAACAGTGCTGATCCAAGCCAGCCCGGCAGGCCATCCCAGCCCCAAATCAGGCCATAGGTAAGGCCGATCAAGGCCAGAAAACCAACAAGAGCAATCAGTGAGCGCCGCCAATCCTCAAGGATACCAATCGTTTCCCCGGCCAATGCTGAGTAAAGACCGATGACCATGCTTTCCTGCATACTGATCAAGATCAACAAGTTGATCAGTATGATCTGGACCGCCAGATATATTGCCAGCGTTCGCTGCTGATTGACTAGATAGGGCATATACCAATGCAGAGCGATATGAATGAAGAAGAGCACTGTGTAGGGCACGAAACGGGCCGGCTGGCGCAGTTCGGGTGAGGAGTAGATGGAGATGCCGTAGAGGAAAACGAGGACGATGATCAGAAACCAGAAAAACGGCCGTGTTTCTTCAAGGCCGGCTTCTACTTCAGGATCGTTGGTTTGACGTAGGAGGTTCTTCATCATGGCCTTCATTATAACAAAGGCAGGGAGAGCAAGGTATTGTCCAAAAGGGTATTGTACCATTGTACACCCAAGCCACTTCCCTATTGCACGATGGCAGGGCAGTGTCTGTTTGTTACACTGAATGCAGATATTCAAAAACCTGAACTAAGCAAGGAGAAATCATGAACACATCAAGAAGTAAGAAAGTATCGACGACCATCAGTTTTATTTTGCGCGCTGTAGCCCTGGCTATGGCCGTCGCAGCCATCGTTTTAGGAATCTTGGGCACGGCGGATACAGATATGCTGGTTACGTTGCTCGGCATTGGCCTTTTCACACTGGCCCTTGATGGGCTGGATCGCGGTCCGGAGCCGGAGTGAAATATGTTATTAGAAACCCGGTTTTTCCGAAAAACCGGGTTTCTTGTATCCAATCTTGGAGGTAAAAATGAATCAACCAATTATCCAGGTCAAAGATTTCCGCAAGGCATACGACTCTTTTGTAGCCGTGGACGGCATCAGTTTTGACGTACAGCCAGGCGAAATCTTTGGCCTGCTTGGCCCTAACGGTGCTGGAAAAACGACGACGCTGGAGTGTTTAGAGGGTTTGCGCCAGCCAGACGGCGGCGTATTAAAAGTGGCCGGGATTGATCCCGGCAAAGAACCACGCAAGCTGGGCCAGGTTATCGGTGTGCAACTACAAGCCTCCGGCATGCCGGAGGCGATGACGCCGGATGAGGCGATGAAGTTTTTCTGCGCCTACCATGGTATGCAACCGCGTTATGACCTGCTGGATCGCTTTGGGCTGACGGCCAAGCGTAAAACGCAGTTTCACGAATTATCCACGGGACAACAGCGACGACTTTCCCTGGCATTGGCTATCGCTCATGAACCACAGGTCCTGTTTTTGGATGAACCGACGGCAGGATTGGATGTGGCATCACGCAAGGAATTGCACGAGATGATGCGGGAATTGAAGGATAACGGCCATACGATCATCTTGGCGACGCATGATATGGCTGAGGCGGAGCAGTTGTCTGATCGGGTAGCGATTTTGCTAAACGGCCGTTTGGCAGCAACAGGCACGCCGATCGAACTCACCGCCAGCGGAGCCGGTCTGACAAAGGTCTCAGTCCATACCAAAGAGAATATGCTCCTGGCCAACCACCATAATTTCCCGGCAGTCAGCCAGCGGCTGTTGAAAGAAAATTACGCCATCTACTTCAGCCGCGATATCGCCCAAACGGTGCCGGCCTTGATCACTTATTTGCGTGACCAAGATGATGAGCTGATTGATCTGCGGGTGGAACGGCCGTCTTTGGAAGAGCGGTTCTTGGAATTAACAGAAGAAGAAAATAATTAAGGGAGTTTACTCATGTCTGCTTTTACAACACATTTCAACTTCGAATTCAAAACGGGCATTCGCAATAAAAATTTATTGCTAATGAATTACCTGTTTCCACTGGGCTTCTACTTGATGATGGGGTTCATCATGCCGGCGATTAACCCATTCTTTCGTGAGACGATGATACCGGCGATGGTCACATTTGCTATCCTGGCCGCAACCTTACTGGGTCTGCCCGACCCGCTGGTCAATGCCCGCGAAAGCGGCATTTTCCGCAGTTTCAAGATCAATAATGTGCCAGCATCTTCCATTTTACTGATTCCCGGGCTGACGACTGGCTTGCATCTGGCGCTCGTGTCGCTTATTATTGTTGTCACTGCCCCTATTCTATTTGATGCCGTCCTGCCCAGCGGCGGGTTCAATTTCTTCATTACGATCGTAGCCCTTACGTTAGCCTGTTCAGGCATCGGTATTTTGATTGGTGTGGTGTCCCCTTCGACACGGATGACCGTACTGTACTCCCAAATCATCTTCGTGCCATCAATGTTATTAGGCGGGCTGATGATGCCTTTCAGTGTATTGCCGGAAGCGGCGCAAACTATTGCCCAACTGCTGCCTGCCAGCCATGCCATGAATGCTTTCAATGGATTGGCCATGGGCGGAACGGCCGATTTTAATCCGTGGGCTTCTGTGCTAATGCTCTCCGCCAGTGGACTCCTGGCCTTTGTTCTGGGGCTGTATCTCTTCAGTTGGGACAGCAAGAACAGTAAGCGACGAGGCCACCCAGCTCTGGCACTTCTGGCTCTGGTACCTTACGCTATTGGCATAATTCTTCTGTAAGAGTTTGGCTCATTCGCAACTATTCGAAACCCACCCACAGCCGTGATTTCACAATCGCATTCTTAGGCGATTGTGAAATCACGGCTACGTTTTCCCATTAGTGGAGTGGTAATCAATTTTTATTGCAGTTGGGCGGCTGATTGGCCGGTCGGGGATGCGGTGCTTTCTTTGGTAACGGCCGTGACCACGATCAGCATCAGAGCTGTGCTGACGATTGCAGAGGAGAGGCACCAGGCGCAGACGGCATGGATCACGAACAGCTCGAGTGCGGTCAGGTAAATTGAGAACAAAGTTCCAGCAATTGTTAAGGCCAAGAGTATATTGGCCAATGTGCTGTAACGACGGCTCGAGATGTGGCGTAGAAGGAACCAACTGCCAATGATGGCCAGATAAAAGAGTGCACCAAGAACGGCGACGGGAATGCCCATTATTTGAGCGAATGCACTCGATTGCACGACGTTGCAACGGCCGATCGGGCCGCATACGGCACTGACATGCATTATTTCCACATAAGCCAAGTAAAGGGCAATAGTAAGGCCAATGAGCGAAAGCAGGGGAATTACCCAACTCGATAGTCCACTCGCGACGTGTTTTGTTTGCAGGTTGGAGCGGAATAAGCGCCAGACCACAAAGAACAGGGCGACTAACATCCCTAGCAAGACTGCCCAGGCGACTGCTATTCCTGCAGGGTCTTCATTGGTTTTGGTGGCTTCGTCAGTCAAGACATCAGTCATTATTTCCTCAGTGTCTGTGTTTGACGTCGCAGTGGAAATTTCATTTTGCACTATATCTCTGGCTGGTGGTGGCAGGTCGGGAATTTCCTGGGCGAGATTAGGAATGGCCGGCCAACTTATGCCACCATCGGCTAAACCCTGTTCGATAATGCCTGGAAATTGACCAGGAATTTCGGCGCTGCCAACTAATACGACATCTCCAACAATAAGAGCAGGTACGCCTAGCTTTTCTCTCGGAATCGCGAATGCTTCAACTGACGCCTCATACAGCTGTGAGCCAGTTTGTTTGGAAGTATCAATGCCGATTAATTGCAGTTGTTCACCGTACTGCTCCTTCAGGGGCGGAAGTACGTTTTCGATAACTTCATGACAATGTGGACATGTTGGAGAGTAGAATAATACAGCCTGGACGATGGCCGAGTTGTCACTTTGGGCGAATACTGATCTTTGTGACACAAGTATAAGCATGAAAAGCAAAGTTATACGAATCATATTTTTAGGCATGATTAAGGCTCCTGGATTTTGTTAAAATTATTAGCGAATCAGGTCGTTTCATGAGAGCGTACAATAAGTAACGGGCGGTCTACGCGCTGTAATACGCCGGCGGCTACACTGCCGTAATAAACTCCTTGTACGCCGCTTGCACCGTGACTGGCCATTGCAATCAGGTCGACATCCTCTTCCACAGCGGTGTTAATAATCGTCGCAGCTACCGGACCGTAAGATATACGAGAATTTGCAGGAACGCCGAAATTAATTGCATCAACTACTTGAGTTTGCAAATATGCTTGAGCTTTATCTAATTGTTGTTGAAGTTCATCTTGCCCTAACTGTGGTAAGGCCTGGTAATCATCATCTTCGCGACGGCGAAAATGGGCACCGTGGGAAAGTTGGAAAACTTGTAGAAATAAGATCTCAGCCTCATACAGGGTCGCTAATTGTATAATATGGGGCAGTATAACTTCTGCAAGTTCAGATCCATCCAAGGGTACCAAAATCTTTTTATACATAGCAATTGGGACTCCACCCGCAGCTTCTTCAGTTTAATATTCTTTAATCGAAACCAAATTTACAGCGATTGGTGAGGAAATGGAAGTGATGAAAAGCACCTTTCATAATGACAAAAGTCACTTGGGGCCATCTCGCTGGAAACAAAAATCCCGAGATGCTGCACATGGGCGGGGCATCTCGGGATTGATAAGTTAATTACAGACAGATTAAATAATTATCCTGCCGGTAAGTTCTGGATCGAATAACTGGTACTGATATATCCGGCATTAACCCAGCCAACTGTTCCTGTGGGAGCCTTGACTTTTAGCCACGATCCGTTGGCATTACGTCCTAATAAGGCGACAGTCGTTCCACCTTGCAGGACGGCAATTGTATTGTAATTTACGCCCGGACCACTGCGGAGGTTTAGAGAACCGGCTATCACTACTCCTGTAGGATATGTAGGTTGCTGCACCGGAGGTTGAGGTGTTGGCATAGGATGATTGCTGGCAATTGGCAAACTGGTGTAGGGGAAATCTGTATGAACGTAATAGCGTTTCACCCAACCTGTTGGCCCGCCTTGGGTTTTAACCAGATACCATGTACTTCCGCTGCTGCGCGCCATGATGTACAGCTTGGTGTTTTGCTGCAAGACGGCGATGACCGCGTATTTTGTGCCCGGCCCTTGGCGCATATTGAGGTATGGAGACTTTACTTCGCCAACAGGATAAATGACATCACCAGAGGGTGGCATTCCAGGTTGGCCACCGGGAGGCACAGGCTGCATTGGGGGCATTGGTTGGGGAGGCGGCATTGGTTGTGAGGTATCACCATCGATCTGGACCCACGTAAAACCAGCGATAGCCTTACCGCCATTCTCGAAATATTCGACGCGCAGTTTGTGTGGACCACTTTTCAGAGCGACATCAGCTTCACGCGTTCGGACTTTGCCGTCGTTCCAATCGTCAATGATAATGATACCGTCGACCCAGACTCGCATACCATCATCCATTGTGGCTTTAAAGCGGTAGGTTCCAGTGTTGAAGCCAACGGTCCGATCCCAGCGGGCGGAGAAGTTGTCGACTTGGATGGCCGGATCAGGGGAGAGGCCTGCCCAATTGTGATCGATCGCAGACTCATAGCGTACAAGAGCCGGAGGACCACTCAAATCTGGATTATTCCAATAGCTCGCTACCCAGGCGTCCTCGCTGGCTGCAAGTGAACCGGGCCCGGCAAAGAGCAACACCACTGCAACGGCAATAATGCCAATGACAAGCACACTCGAGTTAAGATTTTTCTTTTTCATTCGCAACTTCATCTTTGAACCTCCTTGATGAGGTCACTGTAGATCCTACAGCGTTTTGACCCGTTAATTCATTATGTCGATTAAATCACCTTACATAATATACTCCATACTGTCTATATTTGTAAAGTAATAGCATAAAAATGGGGCTAATTTATCGGCGCGTTCACGTTGAATTGGGTTGTGGATGGAGGATGCCGGCTGGGATGTAGGAGTCAGCCCAGACGAAGCTCGCGGAAATCACCGCTGCGGCGGGTGATTTTGATATCGTCCATGTATTCAAGCAAGGCGATGGCATATTTACGGCTAGTTCCGAGCAAATCGCGTGCTTTTGCGGCATCAATTCGGCCGTTTTTGTTTAAGTAGTCCACGATTATTGCAGAGAGCAGCTCGTATTGTGACTTTTCGTAAACCACATCATTATTTAGCTGAATAAACGTGCCCATATCTACCAGGGCACGGTAAATATCTTCGCCAACGGCCGTCTTACAATCTTTGACCGATGGGGACGTGACGCCTGATCTTTGAAAAAGGATTAATAACTGATCGATTTCTGCTTGCTGACGCGCTGAGAAATTGATTGAGTGAGAGAATGCGCGCAAGTAGGCACCATCTTCGGCGAGCATCTCACGCCTACTGCACTCTGCAACAAGGGGGTTAAAAACAGCGGGCGACAGTTTGAGTCTGCTGCGCATTTCTTCACGTGGAATGCCTAAGCGCAGCGGATATTGTTTATGATAGCTGTTGAGGATGGTTGTCGTATTATCAAGCAAGCGCTGCCAACCCACGTAAGAAATGAGCTGCATACCCAGGCGGATAATTTCTTTTCTTTCTTCTAACTCACGGATTGTTTCTTCTGCTTCATCACGTGCGAGACCTGATTCCTTTATCAGATTTGTGGCTGCGGTGGGCTCAATGCGCGTCAAGGTCTGAAGCAGCAGATCCGCCGGTGTGCCATCCGTTAGGGTTTTTAGCCGCTCTATTTCTTGGGTCTTATATCGCCTGCGCTTGCGTCCTGGATGGGGATCGAGAATATGCCCACCGCCTAAAGTTGTGGCTGGTGAGGGGCGGCGTAGGATAAAACGATCGCCGCGGACGACAGCGATTGGTTCTTGCAGCGCTAACTGCAGCCAGCCTTCTTGCCCGGGATCAATCTGTTTGGTTCCGATGACCCGTGTGCGAGCGACAACCTCGGCTGCTCCGGAATACAATTTGACTTGCATATTATGGGTCAAAGGCCCGTCGGCTTCCGGGAGATGGCGATAGAGGACATCCATTAATATAGTACTGTTGATGATGCCTGGAGCTGCGATTACGGCACCTCTCTCGACCTCTTGGCGATTAACGCCGGTCAGGTTTATGGCCACCCGGCTGCCAGGCAGGGCTGTTTCCAGTTTTTGTTTATGTGTCTGGAGCCCGCGAATGCGACCTTTGCGCCCTTCGGGTTGGATTTCGATATGATCACCTACTTGGAAACGGCCGTCTAACAGGGTTCCAGTTATGATTGTGCCAAAACCGGGCAGGGTAAAAACGCGATCGACAGGTAAACGGGGACGGCCGTAATCGGGGCGAGTCACGGCACTGCTCAGTTTCTCTTGCAGCAGCAAGCGTAGTTCATCTAATCCTTCTCCCGAAAATGCTGAAACGGGCACAATTGGGGCATCTGCAAGCACACTCCCAGCTAGTTCCTCACCAATCTCAAGTAAAACCAGTTCCAGCCATTCCGGGTCCTCAACCATGTCAACTTTTGTGAGCGCAACTATGCCCCCATTGACTTCTAGCAAATCGAGAATTGCCAAGTGTTCGCGTGTTTGAGGCATAATGCCTTCATCAGCAGCAATAACAAAGAGTGCCAAATCAATACCACCGACACCGGCCAACATATTCTCAATGAAATCTCGGTGTCCAGGTACGTCAACGATGCCAACTTCTTCGCCATCCAGGGTCAGCCAGGCAAATCCAAGATCGATTGTCATCTCCCGTGCCTTTTCTTCGGCAAGACGATCTGGATCAATGCCCGTTAAGGCCTTTACGAGTGTAGATTTGCCGTGATCGACATGACCGGCGGTACCTATAACATGCATATCATTACGGTTGGTTTGATTTTGTCAATTATTGAAACGGCCGCATTGCAAGGACGAACGCGCTTTACTCCTCACGGACAGGAACGATGGTTGGTTGCCGGCGGCGGTTCGGATCTTGCGCTCTGGCTCGTTCAATTTCCTCTAACCAGATTCGTGGGAACAGTTTGATAGCATCGGCTTGCGCTGTTTGAATACGCCAAAGTAAATCTTTGTCTTCTTGAATTTTGTTGAGCGTTGTTTGAAGCTCATCGATCTGTTCATGGATCTTTTTTTCGGCACGGCCGTAAGCCACCCAACGTTGTTCAGTTTCAACTTCGGCCGTCTTCCACTTTTGTTTATCTTCCTGGAGAAAGTTATCCCAACGCGAAGCCATGCGGTTAAGTTCCATTCGTAATAGCTCTGATTGCTCACGCTGCTGGCTTTCAATTTGCTGCTGCCAGCTTTCCAATGTCTTCAAGGCCATTTTGGCCTCTTTGTACTGATCAGAATAAACAATCCACTCTCTACTGTACTTGGATAACGTATCTTTTTGCTCTTCGAGAATATAGCGCCATTTCTCTAGTTGTTTATTGCGTTCATGCTCGCCGATTTGAATCTGTTCTGACCATTTTTTCACAATTTCGCGCTGCTCCACCTGCGCTTCGACTAAATCTTGACGACTAGATTCAGCTTTAGAAAAGTTATGAGCAAGAATATCGATACGTGTTTCAATGGGATCCCACTTCTTGTTGATTTCTAGCAACTGGGTCTGAATTGCTCCCACATTCTGGCTGTTCTGTTTTTCTTTTTCTTCCAGGAAAGCTGCGCTCTGTTCCGATTCCGCTATTTGATTACGCAGGGGGGCGATTTCATTTTTCAGCAGGGCGATGGCGTTTGATAATCGTGTTTCTTCGGCTTGGCGCAGTTCCATTTCACGTTCAAGGCGCGGAAGTGCTGGCAGTTCCTTGCGCACATCTGAGATTTCGCGGGCGACACTTTCATGTTCGACTCGTCGCAGGCGATCATAGCGCTCTTCTCCTTCAATTCGACGTGCATCATATTGTTCAATAAGTGCAACCAGCTCATCCCGAAAATTTGAGAGCCGCACATCAATTTCTGTAATCCGGGTGAGTTGGGAAGTGGTGTTAGCAAGTTTGCGCTCAAGATCTAAGATTCGCTCTTCTCGCCCTGAGAGCTTGCGCTCTAGTAAAATAAAGCGCTGCTCCATTTCAGCTAATTTTCGCGCAGATTTCCGTCGTTGATCATCCATCCACTCCAGTCGTTTCAGGACTTGATCTTCGTCCGACCTTGGCGCAGTCTTTGTGTTGCCAGCCATAATTTCTCCCAGAAGAAAATGCTAATAGATTCTAATTATGCGATTATAGCCTGCTACCGTTAACACTGCGAGTGTGCACATATTGGTTTCACACATAGCCAAATTGAACCTGACTTTTGTGGAGATACGGCCTACAATTCGAGCATGCGCATTGGAATAGATCTGCGACTGCCAACATATCAAATGGGCGGCATAAGCCAATATGCTTTGTATCTTTTGCCGGCATTGGCGAGAGTCGAGCATGGGCATGAATTTGTTGTATATCACAGCCGTAAGGAAGATCGTTCCTTTTTACCGTCAGGAGACAAAAGGTTTATCAGGAGGGATCTCTGGACACCCTGCCATCATCGATTTGAACGTTGGACCTTGAGTACAGAGATACTGCCTTCGCGTTTAGATGTTATGCACAGTCCGGATTTTATTCCCCCCAAGTTCGGGGCTCGCCGAAAGGTTATTACGATTCATGATTTGAATTTTGTTTATTACCCACAGTTCTTAACGGCCGAAAGCAGGCGATATTATTTGGACCAGATACAATGGGCGGCTGATACGGCCGATCATATTTCTGCTGACAGCCATGCTACACGGCAGGATGTGATTGAGATACTTAAGGTTCCCGAGAATAAAGTAACTACTGTACATCTGGCGGCCAATTCCATATACAGCGAGCGTTATCAAGAAGATGATATTGCCAAGACATTGCAAAAACATGATCTGCAGCCAGGATTCATATTGTTTGTGGGCACACTGGAACCAAGAAAAAACCTGCCTATGCTGATAAGAGCTTATAAACGCTTGAGAGTAGAGAAAAAAGTAGATGTTCCATTAATTCTTGTTGGCGCAACGGGATGGGAGGCAGAGGAGATTTTTCAAACGATAACTGAATTACAACTTGAACAGAATGTTCTGCATCTACAAGGTATTTATGATCGTGAACTGGCCCACTTTTATCATGCAGCCGGTGTATTGGTAACACCCTCACACTATGAAGGATTTGGATTGCCGGCATTGGAAGCGCAGCATTGTGGCTGCCCCGTCATTGTTAGCAATAGAGGGTCGCTTCCGGAGATTGTCGGCGAAAGTGGGTTGATGTTAGATCCTGATGATGTGGATATTTGGGTCGAGACTCTTGACCGTGTTTTGTCAGATGACTCACTGCGCCAGATTATGATAAAAAACGGCCGTCAGCAGGCGAAACTTTTTAGTTGGGCAAAGTGCGCGAAACAAACTATGGAAATCTATGAAGGGTAAGGGTCTGGGCATGAATCTGCTTTTTCTGACACCACAGCTCCCATACCCGCCCCATCAAGGCACCTCTTTGCGTAACTACAATATTATTCGCGGTTTGGCGGAGCGACACCAAATCTCACTGTTGAGCTACCGGGAAGGCGAAGAAGAACCTGATTGGCAGCAAATCAAGCCATTAGTGGATTTATGTGAACAAATAGACACGGTTCCCCAGCCGCGCCAGCGAACAACATCACGGCGTTTATTGCAGATGGTTACAACGAAAGCGCCGGATCTAGCGCTGAGGATGAAAAATACGCGATTTGATATAACACTCAGAAGGATCCTTAGTGAGCGCTCTTTTGACATTGTTCAAGTCGAGGGAGTTGAACTGGCTTGGACGATTGACACGATACGTGCTGTGCGCATGAGCCAGAATATTTTATTTGATGCCCATAATGCAGAGGCGCAGCTGCAGAAACGGGCAGGTCAAGCGGACAGACAGAGACCAAAGCGCTGGCCGGCTGCAGCCTATTCCTGGGTCCAAAGTAACCGGCTGCAAGAGTATGAGCAGCAAGCCTGTGAAAAAGCCAATTGGGTAACAGCGGTCAGCCAAACTGATAAAGAGATTCTCCTGGCACAGATGAGCAAAAGTGCCGCTAATGTTTCTGTTATTCCCAATAGCATTGATGTGACAGCATATGAAGCATATGGCAAAAACAAAGGAAGCAAGAGCGTTGATAGTTACGATATTGTATTCACCGGAAAGATGGATTACCGGCCAAATGTAGATGCGGTCATATGGTTTGCTGAGGAAGTGTGGCCTAAAATCATTGCCCAAAGACCGCACAGCAGATGGGCCATCGTTGGTCAAAAGCCGCACCAGCGGTTGTCAGCGGTGGGAGAGCTGCCGGGGGTGACATTAACTGGGTGGGTGGCTGATGTGCTGCCCTATTTGCAAGGAGGTAAGGTATTTATCATGCCTTTTCGTGTAGGCAGCGGCACAAGGTTGAAGCTAATTGAGGCCTTGGCGGTGGGATTGCCGGTCGTAAGCACATCATTGGGTGTGGAAGGTTACCCGGTCATTGATGGCCAGGAGCTTCTTTTGGCTGATACGGCGTCTGAGATGAGCGAGGCTGTTTTGCGACTTCTGACCGAGCCGGTATTACAGCAGAAATTGGGGGAGAATGGCCGGGTTTTCGCTCGTGCTTACGATTGGCGGCAAATTATACCTAAGTTCGAAGAGGTTTATGATGCGATGGTGGGATAAACGGAAAAATGGTTCGGCCGTTCTTCGCCCAGTTATTAATGGTGAGAAAAGTAAAACAATACCAAAAGTTATTGATGGGACTGCGCTTTGGCTGAAGAATACATCGCCCTATCCACAAGGTCGGATTGAATTGTTACTTTCCTTTGCTTTTGCGGCTGTGTTGGACTATGGCATCGAGGTTCATTTGAAAGGTTCCAGCGGCAGCTATAGAGGTCGCGCCTATGATGGCATACCACAAATAGCCAATGTTGTTGATGGTGCAAAGTATCTCGTTACTATTGGCCTTGCGCGCACCAGGTCACTACTGCCAAGCCATGTCAGTCCAGGCACTAAACGACAGCAGAAATTGTATCCGGATGGCATACTGGTTCGAGACTGGGAAGATATTTTGATTTATGTTGGCGCACATGAAGCGAGACATATCTGGCAGTTCAAGACCAGACGCGTATCAGGAGAGCAGCCCATAAGCGAAGTGGACGCAGATAAATATGCGATCCAGCGCTTAAGTGAATGGCGTGTCGAAACGGGCTATCCAGCAATTGTACCTGTGTCAATTTCCTAAACCCGGTTTCAAAATAGAACTACGTGAGAGTAAATTGACAAGCCCTCATGTTATTAGCATGAGGGCTTTTGCTCTTTTCTTCAAAAACTAATCTCTTAACGAGCCGGAGAATGGTGGTTCAGGTGTTGGTTCGTCACGATCTGGAACCCATAAAGGTGTGGCTGTAGCGGTTCCTTGCGCTGATTGCGATCCTTCAGGCGGAATTGCCACAATTGGTTCGGGAGCTGGTTGGCCAAATGGCGGATGATCGTCAGGCCAGGCCACTTCAAGGGCGTGGCACATGCCTCTGCTCATCCATCCATAGGGCGTATTGGGCGCCGGGTTCAAGATCTTCATGGTTATTGGAGAGCCTCCTTGGTTCTGGTAAATAACCAGTACAAATGTGTTTTCAAAGGTGATATCAATGGGCTCGATCCAGCCGCTGTCGGTCCATCCTTCTTGTGCGTGCCAACTGGTTAAATGTCGCCCACCAATCTCCATGACATCATAGACACCAGCACGAGCTACATCACTGCCAACTTCAAAATTGATCCGTGTACAGCTTGGGAGTCTCGGTTTTTTGGTTGGGGTTGGAGAAATGGATGGTGTTTTTGTCGGTCCAGGCGCATCTTTTGTTGGTGTAGCAGACGGCGTCCCTGTAGCCGGTGTAACGGGAGTACTTGTGTTTGTCGGCGTGATAACCGGATCTGGTGGCGTGGTGCTCGTTGGCGTTGAAGTCGGCGGCACATCTGTTGGTGTCAGCGTAAATCTTGGCGGCACATCTGTCGGCGTGGGTGTCAAACTTGGTGGTAAGTTTGTAGCCGTAGGCGTCAAAGTCGAAGGTACATTCGTCGTAGCCGTAGGCCGTCAAACGTCGGGGGTACATTCGTTGCCGTAGGCGTAAACGTTGGCGGTACATCCGTTGCCGTAGGCGTAAAGGTTGGCGGTACATCCGTTGCCGTAGGCGTAAACGTTGGTGGCAGCTCTGTAGGCGTCGGGGTCAGTGTCGGCTCAACTTCACAAATATTCAACCACATGCCAATGCTGTCTTTGGCATGAAAAAGCAGCGTGTCGGAGTATTCGGTTTCAAATTCACCACTTGTCACCATTCCTTGTGGCATTGAGTGAACTTGATTGCCTATGTAGAATGTGTTGATTCGGCCGTCTTCATCATCATCAATTGCCTGATAACTGATCTTACAACCAGCAGGAATATGGCCAAAATCGACCCACTCTTCATAAAGTACGGCTGGTGCCGAACCAGTTGTACTCCAGACGCGTTCCCAAGGGCCGGCTTCATAGGTTGGGCCAGACTCATTCTCAAACCGGAGCGGGTTCAGCCGCTTAACTATAAAATTCTTCCCAGGTTCTATGGTGTACGATGCAACCCCCTCACCCAGGTACTTGATTTCTTGGCTTCCTGCCACTGCCAGAGACGGGCCGCCATGAATTACTAACTCAATCACAAATGTCATTGTGATGAACACAAACAGGAAGAAAACCCTTTTCATCCCCTGCCACCTCCTTATGCACTATAGATCCCCCGAATAGTCCCAACTCGCCTGCGCTAGCGCGCGTGCGTCTTCGATACATTGGGTCAAAATCAGTTTATCATACTATGAGCAGGTGATGAACAATTTGGAAGGCAAAATATGGGTAATTTTCGGGTAATTCACCCGACCTAAACGGTAAATTTACGCCTTGGTGAATTCTAGTAAAATCAGGGTCTAATATACGGGTTCTTAGGACATTTACTCAAGATCAGAAGGCCATTATTTGTAATCGTTACCAGGTCTTCAATTCTAACCCCGCCCCACCCTTCGATGTAGACACCGGGCTCCACAGTGATTGCCATTCCAGCTTCGAGCGTTGAGGGCGTTCTAATAAGTGACAAGAAAGGCATTTCGTGGATATCTAAACCGATACCATGACCTAAGCCATGCGGGAAATGTTCACCATAACCGCCATCAGCAATGACATCCATAGCTAGTTCGTGCACCTTATTGGATTTTACTCCGTCTCGCATTCCTAGAAGTGCGTTATTTTGGGCGGCCAATACAAGGTCATAGATTTCTTGGAAACGATCATTTTTATGTCCGTAATAAAAGCTGCGCGTCATGTCACTCTTGTAACCGTTTAACTCTGCGCCCATATCAACGAGGACATTCTCTTCCTCATTCAAAGTGCGGTCTCCTGGGTGGTGGTGGGGGAGGGCACTGTTTGGTCCAAACGCGACTATGATGGGGAAGGCAAGTCCGTCGGCTCCCGACTCGCGCATGATTTTTTCCAACTGCCAGGCTAAATCGCGCTCGCTAATTCCTGTCCTGACCAATTCGGGTACCATGGCCATTGCTTCATCTGTAATAGCAGCAGCAGCATGAATTTTGGCAATTTCCAGATCATTCTTAAATTGACGGCGTTCTTCAATGACGGTATTCATTGAAATCCAAGTGATGCCACCGATATTATTCAGACCTTCGGCTTCCGTGACTGTAACATGGTTAGACTCAAAACCTACGCGATTAACTTTTCCTTGCTTCAGCAGCGTCTCGATGTCTTCTTGACGGCGTTTGTCCTTGAACAGACTGTAATCCGGCGCTTCTCTTCGTGCTTGGATCCAGTAGCGGGAATCTGTCCCTAATATTGCCTTGTTTTCTGTGATTAACAGCCTGGAATAGGTCCCTGTGAAACCACTTAACCAGCGAATATTGGTCGGGTTGGTGACTAGAAATCCATCAATTTCTAGGGCTGCAAATCCTTTGCGTAAAGAAGTGATGCGTTTCCTGATTATGTTCATAATATTAATTTGTTGAAATCTCGTGATTAAATATGGCGCGAAGGATAGCAATCATCGTCGCATATGTCGGATCCATGCCATAATATGAAAGATTGCGATCGCCAAGATTTTTCCCTTTGCTGAATGGTGTATCGGAGGCGTAATGGACAATGCCAATGGGGAATCTGGCATTTTGAAGATTAACCAATTCATTATAGGGATGGCGAACAGGTCTAATCATCTCATACGCAGCGCTTAGGTATGGGCCCGCTTCCATTTCCATATCCGTGTAGCCTTCTTTGTAGAAGACAGACATATAGCCTTCATTTTGCAGAAAAGTACCGGGAACTGTAATCGCCTTTTGATTATCCATCACGGTGCCATAGGCCAAGTATGGTGCGACATCGTTGGCTGAAATATCATTGTGAAATAGATAGGTATTCAGGGAGTGCTCATCGTGAATAACGCCGGGAATCATGACGTCGCCAATACGCCCGTTTAGTGTGGCCGCCTTACCCATCACATACACCCCTTTAACGTCGGCCGCATTACGCGCGATTTCTGTTAACACCTGATACGCGGCCATACCCAACGGGTAGTCAATATTGACCAGAAGTGCATCGCTTCTGGCAATAGCTTCCACTCCGGGCACGCGAATCCGCGGATCAAACTGCTCTGTTAGCAGTTGATTTAAACTTATGACCTGCACTTCAATGTCAAATGCATGCGTACTGGGGATGCGGGAGATCCCGATGCTTTTTTCATAAATTAGTTGATTATCATAATCCTGAGGATGCCCTGCTTGATATTTTTTTAGCACATAATATAAGAAATTTTCCAGGCTGCTGGGCACATTGCTTTCTATGATGTCATAATATTCACGATCTAATTCACTATCAGACCTGGCGTTAATATAGTCTTGCAGTTTCTTTTCGGTCCGCAGCGCATAACCACTTAGAAGGTTGGCCATACTGTGCGTGTTACTGGAAATAAAATAGATCGGCCGTTCAGAGAAGCGAATATCGGGCACATGCTGTTGGACATTTTGCCACCAGATGTGGGTAGCTCGTTTGTAATCCGCCAGTGAACCGGCCAGCGATCTTATGGCGATAGATTGTCTTGTATTGGCAAAGGTTAATAATTGATCGGCCGTATTTTGGCCCCATACTTGGGTTAGTCGACTAAGATCGTCCGCCGGCAAGCCAGTCAGTTCTGATAATTCTTGACATTCATCTGCTGAAAGTTGTCCATCACGTTGTTGAACAGTTCGGAGTAGATCGAAAACCGGCGGGTTGTTTAGCAAATAATGGAGCTTGCGTTGTTCAATTTGATAAGCGGTTAGAATTGGAACGAGATCGTCAATGTCAGAACGGCTGGCGATATAGACTGCCAAAGTGTTTTTGCCGTCAAAATAGCTCCGACGCCGGCGACCAGGGGCGGTTACTGATTCCCATTCTTCTACATCGGGAAAACCGTGTTCCTTGAATACGCGTTCGGATTGGCCCATTACCACCAGGTTAATACTGTCCATGCAGGGTGGCAGACGTAGGATAGTGTAAATAAACGCTGCCATATCTGGTTTCGAGTCATTGGCATGGACATGCAGTGCAGAGTGCATGCGTTTGTGGGCCTCAACCAATGTTTTTATTTGCACAGAGCGTGTACTGCGCAGTAAGGAATAATAGGTACGCAGGTATAGATTGATTTCTTGGTTGCCGGAACTGGGAACGGTTCTAATCATTTGAGTGCATCTTTTGTGATAGGAAATGGGAGGATCATTTTCATTCGTTTTGAATAACTGAGATGTTTCCTTGTCCTTCGACGACCTCGCCGATAACTACAGCAGTTGGGCATTGCTGGATGTATTTTGCGACATTTTCAGGCGGGACACTTACCAATAGACCGCCAGACGTTTCTGGTGTAAACAGCATGTCCTTCATTAGCTGGTTAATGTCTGAATCAAAGGAGATATGTTCTGCGAAAAACCGGGTGTTGTTACCCATGCCACCTGGGAATGCACCAGCCTCTCCATAGGCAACTGCACCAGGCAGCCAGGGAAGTTTTTCCAAATAAATGTGAAAATTCACTTGGCTGGATTCAGCCATTTCGCGCGCATGTCCCAATAGTCCGAAACCTGTGATGTCGGTAACGGCCGTTGCCTCAGCCGCCTGCGCAGCATCCGCCGCCAAGTTATTTAACGCCTTCATACTCTCGACCGCAGCGGCGACATGCTCGGGGGTAGTCATCTGTCTCTTCAGAGCCGTGGTAATTACTCCAACGCCTAATGATTTGGTCAGCAAAAGGATATCTCCAGGATGAGAGCCGCCCTTGGTTTTTACTTTTTGAGGGTCGATTATGCCGGTTACAGCGAGGCCGTATTTAGGTTCTTTATCATTGACACTGTGCCCACCAACGACGACCGCACCAGCCTCAGCGACCTTTTCCGCACCGCCACGCAAAATCTGCTGCAAGATCTCAGAGCCCAAGTTATCAGGATAGGCAACCAGATTGATCGCGAAAAGCACCTTGCCACCCATGGCATAGATGTCGGACATGGCATTAGCAGCGGCGATGGCGCCGAAATCATAGGGATCATCAACAACCGGAGGAAAGAAATCCGTGGTCGATATCACCGCTTGCTTATCATTTAAGCGATAAACGGCCGCATCATCCGCTTTTTCTAAGCCAACCATCAGATTGGGGAAATCTAGTGGATTAAACGTTTGGCGTATGGGTTCTATGGCTTTTTCAAGCTCCGACGGAGCCAGCTTCGACGCTCAACCAGCGCAGGACGCTAAAGCCGTTAGTCGTATATCTTTATTACTCATGCGCAAAGTATACAACATGCCCATGTGACGGCAATTACAATTGACGTGCTTGGACTGCAAAAATATAATCAACAGAATATGAAGCAGAATGGTTTATTTCGTTTCGAGGCGATAGCCCAAGAATTAGTAGAAGGTAAGCTGGGCCGGCTTTTTGGCGGACGGCTCGAACCACTTGATGTGGCCGGACGACTAGCACAGGTATTGGAAGACAACCCTAATCATGAAACAGGTCCGTCAACATTTGTAGTTGGATTAAATTCAGAGGATTATCGCTATCTAATTAGAGCAAATCCCAACCTGGCGGATGATATTGCCGATGCTGCATGGCAAATTGGGCATAATTTGGGCGGGACTAGATTAGAAAGACCATTAATAAAGATTGTGGATGATCCGACAATCCGCCGTCATAAGGTACAGATAACGGCCGAAAGCTTAACTTATTCAGCGACGGACGGAGATAACACAAAAACTCTCAGCCGGGATGTTATGGCGTCATCGCCAATGAATGTTATCTTGAGCCTTGATGCGTTCTTGATTATTCAAGGCCGCCGGCACGTGCCGCTGGACCGACCTGTTATTACTATCGGACGCCGAACTGAAAATGATATTGTGATAGATATTGCGACGGTAAGCAGACGGCACGCCCAAATTCGTTGGCGCTTTGGTCGCTTCGTGTTGTATGATGTCAGTACACGAGGGAAGACATGGGTCAATGGCTACCCGACCAAAGAACATGTTCTTCAACCTGGAGATGTCATTGCTTTAAGTGATGCCCTCCTTATTTATGGTGAGGGTCGCGAAGATCACTCTCCTTCACAGGATGAAGACAGCGACGATAATACAAAAACGCTTGTCAGGCCTGTAAAATCGTAATGACACAAGCGTATATTCTTTTTGGTCTAAGATTGCTGAGTGCATTCTTATTGCTTGTTTTTCTCGCAGGCATAGCCTGGCTCGCCTACCAGGATCTTCGCCTTTCGGCACAACTGGCTAAACAGGAGCAGCGCAGTCATGGCTATCTAAAGGTTGTCGAAGACGAAAATGGCGAATTGGCATCAGGCACCTTATTCCCATTATTTCCAGTAACGACTATTGGTCGTGCGCAAGGAAGCACAATCATGCTTGATGATGACTATGTTTCAACTGAACATGCCATGTTGACTATTAGGGCAAATCAATTGTGGCTCGAGGATCTTAACAGCCGCAATGGCACCTTGTTAAATGAACTACCCCTTACAGAATCGGTAGTATTAAGCTCTGGTGACATTATCAGTATTGGCGGAACACACTTTAAGGTTGAGCCGAATTCTAATGAAGAAAAAAGCCAAATAGAGGACATCGAGAGCGCAAATGATTCTAGTTAATTTACTGGTCTTCATTGCAGGTTTGTCGTTGGTGACCGTGGCTGGTTTGTCGGCCGTCAGCACATTAGTACTTCCACGGGCTGCTCGAGACATGATCACTCATTCGGTCTTCAAGGCGATTTGGATTCTCTGCACCCCCTTGATCCGTTTAGCACGTACATACGAAAAACGTGACGGAATCATGGCTCTCTATGCACCATTAGTTTTAATAATGCTGCCTGTGACCTGGCTTATACTCACCCTAATCGGTTTTACATTGATGTACTGGGCGGCTGGTGTCCAACCGATAGCAGACGCATTTTTGCTCAGCGGCTCATCATTATTCACATTAGGTTTTGCACGAGAGGAAACAACTTTCCTGCGCACTTTGATATTTATCGAGGCAGGCATTGGTCTGGGCATGGTTGCTCTGCTCATCGCCTATCTGCCAACAATGTACAGCGCTTTTTCGAAGAGAGAGGAGGCGGTGAGCAGGTTGGAGGTGCGGGCCGGTTCACCGCCTTCAGCGGAAGAGTGGATCAAACGGGGGAACCGCAATGATTGGCTGGAAGAAATTGGGCAGGAATTGGGTATATGGGAAATTTGGTTTGCGATTTTAGAGGAGAGCCATACATCTCTATCGCCGCTGGTCTTCTTTCGCTCTCCGCAACCCGATCGCTCATGGATAACGGCTTCGGGTGCTGTGTTGGATACAGCGGCTATATTGCTGTCATTAGTAGATGTCGAGTTTGATCGCATGAAGGCCATGCTTTGTTTACGGGCAGGCTTCTTGGCCCTTATGCGTATCTCTGATGTGTTTGGGTTAGAATATGAAGAACATCCCAGTTTTCCTGATCACGAGATCAGTATTAGCCGCGAGGAATTTGACGCGGCCTGCGATTCACTCAGCAGAGAGGGTGTGCCCTTAAAGGCAGACAAAGACCAGGCCTGGCGTGATTTTGCCGGGTGGCGCGTGAATTATGACCAGCCTTTGTTGGCTCTGGCGGCGATGATTCGAGCACCCTATGCCCCTTGGTCGTCGGACCGCTCAGTGCGGGGCATGAATGATGTTCAGCTTGATTAAAGATAATAGATAGGAGTTTTTGTGTCTGTTTGGGCTTTTCTTCGTGATGATCAAACGCGTCCAGATCTTTCATGGGCGTTATTGCGGCGCGTTTGGGATTTCGCCAAACCTTATCGCTGGCGAGTCGTTGGCTTACTAATTACCATCCTTCTCATCACTGTCATTACTTTGATTTCGCCGCTGTTGTTTCGACAGATGATCGATGTAGCTATTCCAACAGGGGATACGCAAATGATCGCGCTTTTAGCCCTGGGTATGATGGCTATTCCCCTTGTAAATGGGGCCATAGGCGTAGTCCAACGCTGGTTAAATTCACAAATTGGTGAGGGCGTCATATATGATCTGCGGCGGGAACTTTATATGCATATGCAAAATATGTCCCTGCGATTTTTTACCCAGACCCGCACTGGTGAGATCATGTCCAGGCTCAATAATGATGTCATAGGCGCGCAGCGAGCGATAAGTGACACGGCCGTTTCGTTTATCTCTAATCTGGTAAGCGTTGTGGCCACGTTGGTAATCATGTTTGCCATTGATTGGCGGTTGACATTGTTGGGCATCGCCGTCCTGCCGTTATTTATGCTGCCGGCCAGGAGCGTCGGAAAAAGATTGCGCGATTTGCGCCGGCGTTCCATGGTTCTCAATGCCGAAATGAATGCTACCATGCACGAGACACTAAACGTTAGCGGCGCACTATTGGTGAAACTTTTCGGACGCGAACGGGCTGAACTTGACCGTTTTAGCCATGACGCTGAGGGTGTGCGCGATATTGGGATCCAACAGGCTGTGGTCATGCGCTGGTTATTTATGCTTTTGGGTGTTGTAGGCGCTGTGGGCACGGCGCTTGTTTACTTTTTTGGCGCGCAGCTTGTATTGGCCGGCACTTTTACGATAGGAACTATTGTCGCCTTCGCCGCTTATTTAACACAGCTTTATGGCCCGCTTACATCGTTAACTACTGCGCCGGTGGAGCTTGCCCAAAGCATGGTCAGCTTTGAGCGTGTGTTTGAAGTTTTGGATATGCCGGTTGAGATTATAGAAAAAGCGGGTGCCGAAAAGCTTCATGCCGCAGACGGCCGTATCGAGTTCCAAAAAGTCTGTTTCGATTATGACCATGTTGAAGAGGGGTACAGCTCCGGACTTGAAGAAGTGATTCGCTATGACTGGCGGGGTGGTGCGAGCGATGCTCTGTTAAAACGAGGTACGGAACGATCTGAAGAAGAAGATGGCTCTGACGCCGAAAAGCCAAGGGAGAAGCGCTGGGCATTACAAGATGTTAGTTTTTCAATAGAGCCGGGACAGTTGGCAGCGCTTGTTGGCCCAAGTGGTGCAGGCAAGACGACGATAACTTATTTGATTCCACGACTTTATGATCCGACAGATGGGCGCGTACTCATTGATGGTCATGATATTCGTGATGTAACCCTCAAGTCACTGGCCGATTCGCTGGGCGTCGTAACTCAAGAAACATACCTGTTTTACGATACCATCCGTGCTAATCTTGTTTACGCCAACCCCGAAGCAAATGACAAGCAGATGATTGCCGCAGCAAAGGCGGCAAATATTCATGAATTTGTTGCCGGATTGCCTGACGGTTATGATACGGTTGTTGGCGAACGGGGCTATCGTCTAAGTGGGGGCGAGCGCCAGCGGATCGCAATTGCTCGTGTTCTCCTCAAAGATGCACGGATATTGGTCCTGGATGAAGCAACCTCCAGCTTAGATTCCCTTTCTGAAGCACTTATTCAAGAGGCATTACAACGCGTCATGCGTGATAGAACGAGCCTGGTGATAGCCCATCGGTTGTCGACGATTCTTGCTGCTGATGTCATTCTGGTGATGGAAAAAGGCCATCTTGTCGAACGAGGAACACATAAAGAACTGCTTAAGCAAGGCGGGTTGTATAAGGACCTCTACGAAACACAGTTTAAGCCGGAACAAGATGATGCGAATCCGGAAGAAGAATGACTTGAGGCTATATACCCCGATTTTGTTGCTAAACTGAAATAGATCCCTTGCGGAAATCACTCTTACCTATATGAGCGTTAATTAGGACCGGCTTGCCCGCAGAAGCTGTTTGCTTTGCCGCAAGAAATACGAACTCAGCCAGCTCCGGAGCGTCCAGCTTTAAACCTGATCCACCAAAACCCTCTGCTACGATATGGTAGTCACTGTAATTTAGAACAGTTCCGGCATCATCGCCAAAAAAAACGACCTGATCACGGGCTATTTGTGCCCAACTGGCATCATTGCCAACCAGAGCGATAACGGGCGCTTTATGCCTTACAAAGGTATCAATTTCGGAAATACTAAAACCGGATGCACCATCGCCATAGATGATCCACACATCCGCGTCTGGTTTATTGAGCTTGGCGGCCAAAGCAAAACCTGCACCGGCGCCTAGTGCGCCAAATGGGCCGGCATCGATCCAGGACAAAGGGCCTGATGGCTGTAAAATGTAGGATGCTGTGGCCACGAAGTCGCCGCCATCAGCAACAAGAATTGTTTGTGGTGAGAGCTGCGGATCGAGCTCACGGAAGAGATACAGCGGGTTGATTTTTCCCGCGGGTAAAAGTGCTTGTTTGGCGATTTCATCGTTTCGCGCCTGGTCGCGCTCCTTCAATTGGCCCTTCCAAGAATCCCATCGAGTTGGTTCAGGCAATTGATCCGCAAGCAACCGTAAAAATGTGCCAGGATCACCTAAAACGCCAATATCAGGTCTACGGTTCATGGTCAGGTCTTTGCGATTACGATTTGCGGACACATAGACGGCGCTGCCACGAATGAGATTGCCGTATTCGAGGCGGAAATCCGCTGGTACCCCGGCCAGGAGAACAAAATCGGCATCTTTTAAAGCCAGCCGCCGCTTATGCCGAATATGCAGCGGGTGATCGCGACCCAGCAGCCCGCGCGCCATGCCGGAAAGGTAAACGGGTACACCGATATGCTCAATAGCTTCAACGAGCTCTTCGATATTGGGAATGTCTAATAAAGCCTGACTGCCAATGATGAAGAGTGGATGTTTCGCCGCAAGAAGTTTTTTTGAAACCTGGCGGATTTTGCTTTTGCTTGGCTGCGGGACATCAATTTGAATAGCAGCTCCTGCTATTTGCTGTTCTGCCCCTGCAAAAATGCGGTTGACATGCCACTGTAGATACTTGTTGACCACCTTTTGGCCGAGTGTACGCCCCTGTCTACCGGCACCGTACTGGGCGCGTACCATATCTTCTTCGTATAACACATCGATAGGAGCTTCGATAAAAACTGGACCTGGAGCGCCGGAAGAGGCGCGGCGAAAGGCTTCTTCCAGGGCTGGAATTATATCTTTAACACGATTGACAGTTTTTGCCCATTTTACAGTGGATTTTAAGATTGATATCTGATCAACATCTTGAAGAGCCCCGCGTCCTTTAAGAGCGGTGGGGGCAGCGCCGCCAATGAGCACGACAGGTGACTGTGCCGACTGGGCGTTTTTTATAGCGGTGATGGTGTTTGTTACACCAGGACCAGCTGTGACTACTGCGACACCGGGAATGCCGGTTAGCCTTGCCGTTGCGTCTGCGGCAAAGACGGCCGTTGCTTCATGGCGAGTATCGATGATGCGGATTCCCTTTTTCTTCGCGCCAACAAGGATTGATGATATATGTCCGCCGCAGAGTGTGAACAAGAACTTAACACCCTGATTGTGAAGGACTTGTGCGATTAGTTCGCCACCATTCATAGGCTGCTCCAATTATGGTTGAAAAATAACAGGCAAAGCGATAGTAAAAATAGTTCCTTTTCCAAGCCCCGCACTGGTCACATTAATTCGGCCGTTATGTGCTTCTATGATGGCTTTGACAATTGCCAGACCAAGACCAGTGCTGTCTTCTTTGCGATTTCGGGCTTTGTCGGTCTGGTAGAAGCGCTCGAAGATATAGGGCAGTTGTTCTGAGGGAATGCCCTCACCGAAATCCTGGATAAATATTTGGATCGTCTCTAACTCTTTTTGAACAGTGAGTAAGATTAATGATCCATCTTTTGAATGCCGCAATGCATTATCCAAAAGATTATAAATTGCCTGGCGTATACGGGCAGCGTCTATAAAAATTGCCGCGGGGATTGTCCCTAATAGCTCAACACGAATTTTAATTGCTCTTGATGCAGCACGAGCATCAAATGAGGTAACTGTTTGTTTAACCAATGCGGCGATATCGATATCTTGTTTGTGCAGGGGAAGTTGATGAGCCTCTGCCTGAGCCAAAATATGCAAATCTTTGACCAAAACTGAAAGATGTTGGGTTTGTTCAAGTAAACGCTGAATCTCATCTTTTTCGAGCGGGTAAACATCATCCAAAATGGCCTGCAAATTTCCTTGTAATATATGAACGGGATGTCGAAGCTCATGGGTCACATCGGCCAGGAGGTTGCGTCTTAGAGTTTCTTCTTGCTCCAACCTCGCGGCCATATCGTTGAATGCGCTCGCCACAGCGACCATTTCCTTGCTGCCACGTATTGGGACGCGGTGACTCAGATCTTGGCGTCCTATCGCTTCTGCCCCTTCCTCTAGTTCTGAGAGTGGTTTCGTCAGGCTGCGACTCATCCACACACCGGCGATGATGGCAATGACACCGACAACAACCGCGACAGATGTGGCGTCAATGGGTATCCGTGCTGCTTCTTGCTGCTCAAAGTAGGCAATTACCTCAGGGGGCGGCTCGAAACTCGGACCGCCGTAGGTCAGCCTGGCAGTTATTCCGATAGCTGATACGGCCAGAATAATCACTAAAGTGATAACGAGGCTTAAGCGAATCCAAAGACGATCCATTCTTGTTTACTCCACTGCCAGCCGGTAGCCAACGCCGTAAACTGTGTGAATATAGGTTGGGTTCTGGGAATCAGGCTCAATTTTCTGGCGCAGGTTGCGCATGTGACTATCCAAGGTACGTTCCAACCCTTCATAATCGAGCCCCAAGCCGCGGCGAATGAGTTCAGACCGAGTGAAGACTATGCCTTCCTGCTGCATGAGCACTTGCAGCAGATTGAACTCAGTCGGGGTGAGGGCGATGGAACGACCGTCTACTTCTACACTGTGCCGGTCAATATCCATTTCTAATCCGCCTACACGCAGGATATTGGGCACGAAGGCGGTTTGATTGCGCAGGCGCGCGCGCACACGGGCCACGACTTCGCGTGGGTTATAAGGCTTGGTCACATAATCATCCGCGCCCAATTCCAGGCCAATGATTTTGTCTGTATCATCAACCCGCGCGGTGAGCATGATGATTGGGATGTGGGCCAGTGCCGTATCGCTGCGCACCAGGCGTGTGATGTCATATCCGTCCCGGTCCGGCAGCATCAAGTCCAATAGAACCAGGTCTGGTTTTTCGCGACGCAAATTATGAACGGCCGATTCGCCGTCGTAAGCAACCAGCACCTCATAACCTGCTTGTTCCAGGTAGGCGCGCATCAGGCGCACAACTTCTTTATCATCATCAACAACAAGAATCTTTTGTTTGGTCATATTTCCATGTGGATATCTAGGTTGACAAAAAGAGTGAAGAATACAGATAATCGCGAAACATCCACAACCGTTAATTTATCATCACACCTTTACTAGTACAACTCAACATTTTGATTATCGAAAAAAATTCTGCAGATTTCATGCAGATGACGCGCATTTCTTGTTGAAAATCCTTAAGCATTCTAATTCTAAGCAAATTTTGCACATGGTGTCAACATCTGATACCATTATTTTGTGAATAGAAAGCATCAAAACACGCTGGAAGCAATCTTTGCGACACCTGTTAGAGCGAATGTTCAATGGAAAAATGTAGAATCCTTGTTTCTGGCATTGGGTGCAGAAATAACCGATGGGAGTGGGTCAAGAGTGCGGGGAGCTTTAAATGATGTTCGGGCGGTTTTTTATCGACCACATCCTCGGAAAGAAATGAGCAAAGGTATGACCAAGTCTGTTTGTCGCTTCTTAAAAGAAGGAGGTGTGACCCCATGATGGATTATAAAGGATATGTTGCTAATGTAGAATTTGATGATGAAGCCAATATTTTTCATGGCGAAATCATTAATTTACGTGATGTTGTTACATTTCAAGGCCAAACTGTTGATGAATTAAGACAAGCATTTCAAGATTCGGTGGAGGATTACCTTGCATTTTGTGCCGAAAGAGGAGAGTTTCCGGAAAAACCCTATTCAGGCAAGTTTAGTGTGCGTATAGACCCGGAACTGCATCGAAAAATCACAATCCAAGCTCGCACGAAAAAAAAGAGCCTCAATAGTTGGATAAGCGAGACCTTGGAAGCAGCAATAATTGGATAAATTGTGTAATAACCAAGCATACAAGGTTTATACTGCATGATCTGTTAAAATGGAAAACTATGTCTGAACAAGAAGCAGCATTGGAAAAACCGTCGATAAGCCTGACCGTACCGGAGAAGACGGCAGAAAAAGGCGAATTTCAAACAAGCCAAGTTGGCGCTATTGCCGTCGCACATTTTACTCATGACACATACAGCGGTTTTCTGGCACCATTGCTGCCACTGCTTAGGAGTAATTTAGGTCTGAGCTACACCCAGGCTGGGAGCCTGGTAATCGTTACCCAAGTAGCCAGTCTTCTCAATCCTTTATTGGGCTATATCGCTGACCGGGTTAGCGTACGATACTTCGTTATATTTGCTCCGGCAGTCACGGGGACACTCTTCAGCATCATGGGCCTTGCGCCAAATTACTTTGTTCTACTGCTCTTATTATTTGCCGCAGGCATAAGTATTGCCGCATTTCACGCACCGGCACCAGCGATGATTGGCAAAGTGTCCGGCTCACGTGTGGGAACAGGTATGAGCGCTTTTATGGCCGCGGGTGAGTTGGCGCGTGCTGTTGGTCCTCTGGTTGTTGTTGCCGGTGTGGCCTGGTTTGGTTTAGGTGGTATTTGGCGGCTGGCGATAGTTGGGTGGCTGGTATCGATATTTCTTTACTTCCGCCTCAAAAAAGTTCCGGCGACGCCGCGCACGCCTGGCAGCTCCTCCCTCGATGTTTTCTGGCCCCAGGCAAGACGTGTTTTTCCCTCTTTAACCTGGCTGATGATGGGTCGTATTTTTATGCTCGCTTCGCTGACCACATACCTGGCGATCTATATCAGTGATGTGCGAGAGGGGACGTTGTGGCTGGCGGCTTCAGCTTTGACGATTCTCGAGGCAGCCGGCTTTGTTGGCGCATTGCTGTCAGGCACAGTGAGTGATCGATTCGGGCGAAACCGCATCTTGCTGGTGCTCATGATCCTTGCCCCACTTTTCTTTCTGGCATTCATCTACGGTCCCGCCTGGCTGGCCTTTCCGATGTTAATCCTACTTGGGTTTACAGCGATATCACCGCAGCCCGTAATGTTGGCTTTGGTGCAAGATCAATTTCCGGAGAACCGCGCCTTGGGAAACGGAACGTTCTTGGCGATCAATTTCTTGGTTAGAGCACTTGGCATATGGGTTATCGGTCTGGCTGCCGATCGTATCGGTTTGGATAAAGCTTTTACGGCTGCTGCCTTCCTTGCTTTTCTCAGCATCCCGGCCATATTCTTCTTGCCAAAGAAACCAATACAAAGTTAACGGCACATTTTCCTTATCTTGTTCAACCCCCAAATATAAAGACTTAACAGGCTTTATCCATTCCTGCTTCTGGATGGTTCAGCCGAATCTTCCCGACTGGATTGGGAGCTTGCGCCCATGACAACGGGCAACTGGGGAATGTAAACTATTTTGTATCCAATCAATGCCAAGCTGCGATTGTAGTTTTGGCGCACTGGATGAAATCTTTCCTCGGAGAATGTAATGCCTATTAAACCAAATGTCTTGGAACGAACCGCTTTCTACACTCTAAATGCAGCCCCTACACCTATCCTGGATCTGGCTGGGGCATTGGGCTATCAAGCGTTGAGCACGGCCGTTAGCCTCAATATTTTCCCGGCTCTGCAAGAAAACCCTGCTACACCTGCTGAACTGGCCGA
This sequence comes from uncultured Chloroflexia bacterium, assembly GCA_963736615.1. Taxonomy (GTDB): domain Bacteria; phylum Chloroflexota; class Anaerolineae; order Promineifilales; family Promineifilaceae; genus JAACFF01. The sequence continues at coordinate 62,684 of CAVTPP010000009.1, forward strand.
GATTTTGGACTTGCAGGAACGGGGTCTGAAAAAACTGCTTCAGGCATTGGCAACTATAGGGTATGTAAGTGAAAAAAACGGCCGTTTCCATAATACCCAAGTTACGCAAAAATGGTTCTTCGACACAGAGCTTATTGATTTAAAGTCGCTAATGACATCTTGGGATGCTTTTTTCAAAGAATTATGGCCGCATGCACCAGGGATTGTACGCAGTGGTGAACGGCCGTTTCAATTCTATGATTTTGTCGAAAGTGATCCGGCCCTTTCTCATGCTTTTCAACAAACATTGATTGGCAGCGCTAATATCATGGGCCCGGATGTGGTGAAGAAAATCTCACTGCCGCAAGAAAGCGCGCGCCTGCTCGATATTGGTGGCGGGCATGGCCAGTTTGCCATCCAGTTTTGCCAGGCCAATAAACATCTGCAGGCCACTATCGTCGATAGTGCTGCCGCCCTTGAAACAGCCAGGCAGCGCGTGGCTGCCAATCGACTAGAAGATAGAATCGCGTTGGTCCCGGCCGATATTTGGGAAATGGATTGGGGGCAAAACTATGACTTGATCCTGCTGTTTAACTTTATCCATCATTATGATATCAACACAAATATTGCCCTCTTGCAAAAGGCAATGCAGCGCTCAAGCCTGGGGGGCAGGTAGCCATTTTGGACCAGTTGGAGGGCGCAGTTTCAGGTGCGGCGACTAATGCCATTGTGCAGTTGGTTGGCTTTATGTACTATATTTTTGCTGATGGCCGAACCTTCTCCCGTGATGAAGTGACGCAAATGCTCGGTCAAACTGGATTCAATAATGCCCAGTTTCATAGTTCGGCAAAGTGGGCGGGAACAAGTCTGGTAACGGCAGTAAAAGGAAATTAAAATGGGCAAATGTTGACAGAGGCTAGAAACCGGGTTTTCGATCGCCAAGCAGCAAATTTTTAGCATATTGACGGGGAAATTTGACGCTAAAAACCCGGTTATTTCATTTAATCCCTTATAATGTTGGCAGTATGGGTAATCAGAACCAACCATTGAGTTTACAGGCTCAGCCGAAGACAAGTAATCAAGCGACCGCACTGCGCTTTGTGTGGCTGCTGCTTACTTTATTTGTTGTGGGGCTTGTAGTAGCTGCTACGCCACTGCGTTATCAAATGCTGCAATCTGATGTTTACGGATATCAAGATGGTCTGCTGGCTGTGGGCCTTTCCCTTTCATTCTTTGCGGCATACTTCACATTCTGGGAACTGGTTGTTGTCGGCGGATCGCTTTTAGTAGCGATATTGATCGCCTGGAAACGATCTGATGATTGGTTTGCTATGCTTGTGGCCATCAGCATGACGCTGTTCGCCATGTTACTGCCGCTGGTGGATGGGCTAAGTTATGCTAATCCGCAGTTGACTGTCCCCATTGTTATTTTGCGGCAGATTGAGATGGGCTGCATTATGGCGGTCATGTGCCTATTCCCTAATGGGCGTTTTTCCCCTTCGTGGACAAGGTGGCTGCTCCTGTTTTATTGTTTATTTTTCCTTGCTGTATTTATCTATAACCCATTGGTGATGGCAGAAACGGCCGTTCTGCCCAATACACGTACCGTTGAAGATGCGCTGTGGGTGTTGTTAGGGGTTACTTGGTTTGGCGCGGCTATTTTGGGACAAATTGTGCGCTACCGTAAGCACGCTACGCCCTTGGAAAAACAGCAAATGAAATGGGTGCTTTTTGGTTTTGCGCTCATGATTTTATTTAGCCTCATTAGTGTCGTTCTGCTAATCGCCTTTCCACAGCTAAACAATGATCCGGGCAGCAGAACCCGGTTCACATTGATAATGGGTGGTTTTTACCTGCTCACAGCGTTGACATTACCCGCCGCACTCACGCTCTCAATATTACGTTTTCGCCTTTGGGATGTGGATATTTTGATCAACAGGACCCTCGTGTATGGTGGGCTGACGGCCATTATCATCCTCATCTACATGGTGCTGGTAGGTGGCCTCAGTCTCCTGCTGCAAGCCCAAAACAACTTGCTCATCTCGTTGTTGGCCACAGGGCTTATTGCCGTACTGTTTCAGCCATTGCGTGAGCGGCTCCAACGCACTGCCAACCGGCTTATGTTTGGCGAGCGGGATGATCCGTATGGGGTTTTGTCGCGTTTGGGACGACAACTGCAAGAAACGGCCGTTCCCGCACAATCCCTGCCTGCTGTAGTATCTACCATCACGCAAACGCTAAAGCTGCCTTATGCGGCCATTGAGTTGGTGGCAGAGGGCGGTAAACGTCAAAGTTCGGCCGTGAGCGGCCAGCCAACGGCCGTGGTGGAAGAATGGCCGCTTATTTACCAGGGCGTGACTGTTGGTTGGCTGTCAGTCGCACCGCGAGCGCCGGGCGAGTCATTCTCGAGTAGAGAGCTGCAACTGCTCGAGGATATTGCCGCTCAGGCGGGCGCGGCAGCATACTCCGTGCGCTTAACAAATGCGTTACAAAAGTCGCGCGAAAGATTGGTGCTGGCCCGCGAGGAGGAACGCCGCCGTATCCGCCGCGATTTGCATGATGAGCTTGGCCCATCCCTTGCCAGCCAAACTTTTAAATTGGATGCCGCCATAGACGTGCTGGAATCTGATCCACATGAAGCAGCGCTTTTGCTTGAATCGCTTAAAGAACAGAACCAGGCTTTGGTTGGTGATATTCGCCGGCTTGTATATGAACTTCGGCCGCCGGCATTGGATGAGTTAGGTTTGATGGGGGCATTGAAGGCGCATGTCGACCAGATTGATGCACCACAGGTTATTCTAACGGCCATACCTGACCCGCTGCCTGCACTGCCTGCTGCCGTGGAAGTTGCGGCTTACCGCATTGTGTTGGAAGCGGTGACCAATGTTGTTCGCCACGCCTCCGCGCATTATTGCCAGGTGCGTTTACATGTGGAAAAGAACAGCAGCTCCTCGTTGTGTATCGATATTGTGGATGATGGCAGTGGACTTCCACAAGAGCTGCATACGGGTGTCGGCATGTCATCTATGGTTGAACGTGCGGAAGAGTTGGGTGGGTCGCTGACAATTGAGACACAAGCGCAGGGTGGCATCCGCGTAACTGCTTCCCTGCCGTTGGGGGGACAAACAATCTATGAGTGAAAAGGCCATACGTATTCTGGTTGTTGATGATCATAAGTTGTTCCGCGAAGGGCTTATCGCCCTGCTGACAAACGCACCGGAAACGGCCGTTGTTGGTGATGCCGGTACAGGTGCGGAGGCGATTGCCCAAGCTAAAATAGTACTGCCCGATGTCGTGTTAATGGACATCCAAATGCCGGATATGAACGGCATCGAAGCTACGCGCCGAATTCTAGAGACAAATCCCGATATTGGTGTGATTATGCTCACGATGTTGGAAGATGATGATTCGTTATTTGCTGCAATGTGTGCCGGGGCGCGTGGTTATATTTTGAAAGGCGCGGATAAGGCCGAGGTAATGCGCACAATAACGGCCGTAAACCAGGGCCAGGCTTTATTTGGTCCGGCGATTGCCGGCCGTTTAACAGCCTTTTTCCAACGTGGGGGAGCAGCGAATACGGCCGTTGCCCCGTTCCCCGATCTCACTGACCGCGAGTTGGAATTACTTACGTTGATTGCCCAAGGGATGAATAATCGCGCGATTGCCGCACGGCTGCATATTTCCATTAAAACCGTGAGCAACCATATATCCAACATCTTCAATAAGCTGCAAGTAGCGGACCGCGCCCAGGCCATTGTTAAGGCCAAAGATGCCGGTCTGGGCGAATAATAAGGCAGTTAAGGCTGCTGCCGATTTTTGTTATGCTTCACTATCAATCCCATCACGCCAGCGCTGCAGCAGTGATAATATCAGCCAAGGAATCAATATCATGGCTGCGCCTCCTAACAGGCAGGGTAGGGCTGTTAACAAAGACTCAGGGCCAAAGATTACGGCGATTAAGAACCCACCAACCACTACAAGGGTGAAGATTACCAGGTACAGGTATTTGCGATCGCTCTCTTGTTTTATTTTCCGTGTATTTGTTGGCGGTAGTTCTTCATTATCGTCCACAATTTTATCCTAGAGCAAATTATTTAGATTCTGTAGGGGCTACCCGTGTGGTCGCCTGCTCGGGTAGGCACCTCGGGCAGGCAAAAGGCGCTGCCCCTACAAATTACCATTCATTGCTGAGTGTGTATTGGTGCTATTCACCTCTTTAATAATTGCGATTGCAATTAGGGCCAAGGTCAGAATAGAAATTAGACCACCCCATAAAAAGATCGTGGGTTGAAACTGCCAGATTACGGTGTGCCGGCCTTCGGGGACACATACGGCTCGCAGCGCGGTGTAGGCTACTAATGGCTCAGCAGAATTCCCATTTATATTAACATTCCAACCGGGGTAGGCGGTTTCACTGAGCAGTAATAGGACTGGTGTGGGGCTGTTGGTTTCTATTTGCCAGTAGCCATCGTCTTGGGTTTTAATTGCGGCCGTTCCGGTAGCTGTCTCTTCCGCCGGTAGTTCACAAGGGGGCTGTTCGCTAAGGATAGCGGTTGTTAGCCGGATCGAAATCAGGCTGATTAATGCGGTCTAATGCTCTGTCTGTTTCGGGTATTACCTCAAATTGATTTACAAGACGAGCATGGGGAAGAATGCGGCTTCGTTCATAAACCCAAACATTATCTGTGTTACCAATCAATTGTAACGGCCAATCACCATCAACATAATGCTCTTGCGGAACCGTGGTTAATACATAGCCAATGCTGAGTACATCATACGCCTGGGAACGGGGATCTGGCTGCGAGGCAGCGAGGGCGATTGTGGCCTCCGGCTCCAATGTGTTATAGCCAAATACACTCTTTAGACCTACTTGTCCGGCGCCATTTTGGTCAAAAATATTGACTCCCCAAGGCAGCACCCTGGCCTCAGAATCGCCAATTATTTCTTTGGCATCTTGCCACATGGGATGCGGTCCAGAGGGTTCAAGCTTAACTAATTTATACCCAAAGCCCCATAAATCAATCAGAATGAGCAAAGCGAGCAGGGCAGTGGCAATGAACCGGTTTCTTAGTGAGACCGAATGACGTGTGATGATCCAAATCAAACAAATGCCGCTAAAGGCTAAGATCGTCGCACGAATTATGGCAGTAAGGCGGATCTGGATTTGGGCAGAAATTTCAGCAGATGTTGAATTCGTGAGCAGAATAGCCGTGTAGATAGCGCCAATTACACTTATGAGTAAGACGGCCGTGAGAATAACTCTCAGCCAAAACCCAGCTCGTTTACCTTCGCCATTGCGCCTGCTTAAATTTCGTGTAGTGAATAACTCACCCAATACAGCGGCTCCAGCAAAGACAAATAATATTCCAGCCCTGCCTGGCCCGCGGAGTAGGCGCAGTGGGGGAACTAATTCGTAAATGATCTTATAGATTGGGGTGTTGCTGCCTAATGCGAGAATGATGCCAAGTGCAGCCACAGCTAAATAAAACCAATAACGCTTAGATGGTCGTCCAAAAATAAGTATAAAACCCAATAAGGTCAAGATGCCGGCATAGAATGTCAATTCTTCAAAGTAGGGTGCACCCCAGTAACCAAGCACAGGATCGCCAAAATAGTCAGGCACAACCAGGGCCATCAACTGCTCAGGTGGTAGTGAAAAGGCGGTCGCAAATTCAAAGGATGATGCCGCAGATCGCGCAACATTTTGACTCAACTGCAAGAATGGCAGGAGCTGAACGCTGCTAAGGCCTAATCCGACAGCGAAAATCAGGAGAGCCTGGCGAGCGATCAACAACCATGAATTCGTTGTAACAGCCAGAAAAAGTAAAAGCCCCAGCCAAATCAGTCCCAGATAAACGAGTGATGTTGTGTGTCCGGCTAAGATGGCCATGCCCCAGGGCACGCCGGCAAGGATTGCTGACCAGACAGTGCGGCGATTTACGGCCCAAGCTGTTCCCAATAGAATCCAGGGCAGCCAGGCATTCGTAGCCAGTAAACCGATGTGGCCAGCCCAAATACGCGCCACGGCATAGCCACTGAAAGCAAAAATCAAACCGGCAATAAACGCGCCAGAATAGTTCTTGCTCATATAACGCACAAAAAGAAACATGCCCACGGCTGCCAGCAGCAGGTGAAACGCTACATGCCAGCTTATACCAATATTCACGGGCAGAATAATCGCCAGCCAAGTAGGCGGGTAAAAGAGAGCAATTTGTGGGTTGCTTAGAAATGGGTTACCGGCAAACTGGTAAGCATCCCATAGGGGTAGTTTGCCTGAGAGAATTGCTTGGCGCGCCGTGCTCAACCAGGGCACAAAGAGACCTCTTGTGTCATGGGTACCAAGAGCAAGACCCACGCCGGGAAACAGCTTACTGCCCATAAATATGAGGATGATTGCCCCGTATATCAGGATGGCCGTGCCAATCTTTGAGCGCTTTGTGGTTAACATATTATCCATATTACCCAGCGCAATCGTTCCAGTTGAGCATCAACTCTTGAAACTTTTCATTTGAGCCGGCGTCTCGCTGCAGCACCAGAAGCCCACCAGTGCGAAAAGTTACGCCATAATGATCAATGCCCAGTTCCTGAAGATAGCCATATATTTGATCGCAAACGATATATTCCTGGTCATATAAATTGAAGAAAACGGCATCAGGATCTGTAGGTGTCTCTCTCTGGGCTGGAATGCCAACGATGTACAGCTCTTCGCGCTGCGCCAGGTGAGGTGCATAGTCATTCGTGGTTACTACTGAGGCATCTTGGGGAACGGCCGATAGAGCCATGTTAACAACTTCAGCATTATCCAATATTTGCAGCGCAGGCCGGAGTGGGGGTTGATTCTTAAAGGGGTTATCACGCCAAAAGCTGACAAGGGTAAGTGCGATAAGGATTAGGGTTAAAACCCTTAATCCAAACTCGTTACCCCACCATTTCTGCAAACGAAAAAGCCCATAAATGGTGGCAATAAATACAAACGGGACAATGGGCACGGTATATTGGCAGTAAATGGTTGGCTGGCAGAAATGGTTTGCCAAGAGATTAGTGACGATGCCCGGAAGGGCCAAAAGTAGTTCCGGTAAACCAATCAGGGCTATAAAGCCAACCGGCAAAAATAGCTGCCCGATATATTTTATGCGGTCAGGTGTTACCATATGGCGCCAAACGCGGGCGGGGTTGGTGAAAAATGTGGCCAGCATTCCTTGAGGTGAATCGCCGAGCCAACTATATCGTTCGAAGGCATCCAGGGATTCGCCGCGAACCGTTGGCAGCAGCCAGAACGTGGTGGCTAAAAATGTGAATAAGCCCAGCACAATCCAGGTCACTCCCCAGCGATATTCGCGGATCATAATCATGGCGTATAGGCCGAACATGGCCACTGTAAGGCCCATATTTTCTTTAACTAATAAAGGAATCAGCAGCCAGATTGTCGCCCAGGCCCACTGCTTTCTTTCCATGGCAAGAAATGCGGCAATGAAAGCGGGGATGGCGAATGCTTCAATGTGAAAATCAAAACGTGAAATAAAACCAACGGCCGGGTATAGTAAGTAAATGGCAGCCAGCGCCACAGCAATCAGGCGATCATGAAGTTTATCTTTGGCTAAAAGGTAGATTGGGATGGCTGCTGCGGCAAGAACAACTGTTTGGATGATGAGCAGGGTCTCAGCTCTCTGGAAGAGAGCATAGAAAGGCAAAATGACCAGTAGGAAGGGCCGGAAATGATCGGCGAAGGAGTTGCCGACTTCGAGGGAACTGGCGAAGAAACGGCCGTTTAACGTATTCCACAAGATTTGTTCGTTAATCGCCAGATCAAAGCCTGTGGAATTGAAGCGCTGATGGCGGGTGATGGCCAGCCAGCCGTAGGCCAGAACAAATAGCAAAAGCAGAGCGGCGACTATTATTACCACCGCTCTGTCTTCTTTTACTAAGTGCCAAGCTCTTCGTGGCTCGTCGTTGCTAGTCAGCGTAACTAATCCTTTCCGGTATTGATAAGAAGCATAGGTTTAAATCTAACTTGTCTTTAGAACGCTGCTCCACTTTTATCGCACGTGTGCTGGATTATATAGCGCTGAAAAGGCTGTGACGATAATCACCGCTTATTCATAGCGTAATGCTTCGATCGGCCGAAGATTGGAAGCACGCCAGGCCGGATAGATGCCAAATATCAAGCCTACTGCTGCTGCGAAACTGGCCGAAAGCACGATAGTTCCCAAATCAACGGCCATGGTCAAGTCGAACAGGGCGCCGGCCAACATCGAAATTCCCCAGCCAAGCATAATCCCAATTGCCCCACCTAACAGACTCAGCACCATTGATTCCAAAATAAATTGGATCAAGATGTCTCGCCGCAGAGCGCCAATGGCCTTGCGGATGCCAATTTCGCGGGTTCTTTCTGTGACACTAACCAGCATAATATTCATGATCCCAATTCCGCCAACAAGCAATGAGATAGCAGCAATAGCGCCTAGAAAGGCTGTCAACGACCCAATTATCGTATTGACCGTGTCGAGGAGACTGGATTGGTCAAAGATTGTGAAATCATCAGCATCGCCATAAACGATATTATGCTGATCACGCAGCGTTGCCGTGATTTGATTGATTGCTGATTCAACCTGTTCCGGCCCGGCAGCCTGCGCAGTGATTGACGAAACTATCTTCTCACCTTGACGCGTACGATCTGTAAATAGACGGCTTTGAGCAGTCGTTAAGGGTACAAACACGCTGTCGTCCGTATCGCCGGCCAACCCGCCGCCTGATTCTTCCAAGATGCCGACGACTTCGTAACCGACGCCATTGATGCGTACTTGTTCGCCAATCGGAAACCCCGAACCAAATAAATCAGAGGCAATGCCAGCGCCCAAAACGGCTACACGAGCTGAAGTATCGAGATCGTTTTGGGTCAGGCCATCGCCAAGTTGAAAACTATCCAGGTTGTTCATCGCCAGATAGTTGGCAGTTATGCCAGAGACGGCCGTCGCCATAGACTCACCTCCTGCAACAACGGTTTGGTTGCCTTGTACATTTGCCGCCACATCAGTCACATCGGGAACATTCAAGGGATTGGCCAAGGCTTCCACATCATCCAGGCTCATGGCCGGATAGCCACCACTATTGTCAAAATCCGTGAAAACAGTGATGAGGTTAGTGCCAATGGAAGTGATTTCACCAGTAATATCTTCGCTGAAGCCATTGCCAATAGCCATTAGGGCGATCACGGAAGCCACGCCGATAATTACGCCTAACATGGTTAAGATGGAGCGCATGCGGTTGGCCAGAATTGCATCTATTGCTGTAATGAAGCTTTCTCTAAAGTCCATAGTGATATTCCTACAACATCTCAGAGGTTTTGACGCCATCTCAAGAGAAAGCTTATAACGAAAACCTCTGAGGTGTTATTAAAAATTTATTGTAAATCTATTATTGTTCACCGTTCACGATCAAACCATCTCTAAGCCAAATAGTTCGACCCGCCCGGTCAGCGACCATTGACTCGTGCGTGACCATGATAATGGTCATGCCCTGCCGGTTAAGATCATCAAAGAGATTCATGATTTCGTCACCAGTTTGTGAATCCAAAGCGCCGGTTGGTTCGTCGGCAAGGATGATGTCTGGCTTTGTCACCAGAGCTCTGGCGATGGCTACGCGTTGTTGTTGACCCCCGGAGAGTTCATCAGGGCGGTGGTCCATACGATCCGCTAACCCAACCAGGGTCAGGGCCTCATTCGAACGCTCCATCCGGTCAGACCGGCTGACGCCGGCATACATGAGCGGAAGGCTAACTTGCTTTAAGGCCGACGTTCGTGCCAACAGATTAAACTGTTGGAAAACAAAGCCAATGCGTTTATTGCGAATACGCGCCCGATCATCACTGGATAGCTGGCTCACATCCTCGCCTCCCAACTTGTAAACGCCGCTATTGGGAACGTCCAAAACGCCAATCATATTCATAAGCGTGCTTTTGCCAGAACCTGATGGGCCCATAATCGCTACATATTCACCTTCGACAATGTTCAGATCAATGCCGCGTAAGGCATGAACGACCTGGAAGCCCATCTCATAAGATTTGGTGATATTCCTCATCTCAATTGCATTGTTCATGGTTACTATATTTTCCATGTCGTCACCTAATTTTCAAACCCAGGTCCGTCACCACGACCGCCACCGCCACCAAAGTCGATAGTTGGTGCAGTGAATTCGCCCAATACGAGTTCATCGCCTTCAACAAGGCCGCTCGTAATTTGGGTATAGTCATTATCTTTTAGACCAATAGTAACCTCAACCTCGTTTACTGTTTTGCTGCCATCAGCCCCGGTATGGACAACATTGACGCTGAATGTGCCATTTTCACGATCGGCCGTAACAGCCGAATTCGGTACAAGCAGCACATTTTCGCCCACATCGGTAATAAGATCGGCATTGGCCGTCATGCCCACCAAAATGGGCAAATCTGTTTCTCCCAGCGAAAGATGGACATTATAAGATACGATTCCTGAGCTGTTATCTGAAGCACTGGGTGCGATGACCGTTACTTCGCTGGAGATTTCATCATCCGGCCATGTTTCCATTGTTACTATGGCGGGTTGACCCAATGCTATTTGGCCCACGTCGATCTCATCCACACTCAGAATGACTTCCAAACTATTGTTGTCGGTGATTTCCACCGCCATTCCTGATGCCAGTTCGCCAGGACTCACGTGAACGGCCGTAATTACCCCGTCAAATGGCGCGGTCAAGGTGGCATCCGCCAGCGCGTTAAGTGCCTCTTGCAGCGACGTTTGCGCTTGCGCCAGACGTGTCTCATATGTTTTCAGATCAGAAGCTGATGGACCGGACAAGAGATTGTCCGTCGAGGCTTTGGCGCTGGCTAAATCCGCTTCAGCCGCTGCTATTTCAGCAGGGGAAGCCCCTTGTAATAAGGCTTCGTGGCGGGCCACAGCCGCGTCATATTGTGCTGAAGCCGAGGACCAACCCGCATTTGAGGAAGCGATGCTGTTGCTGTCAGGGTTTCGTAACTCATCCAGCTTTGCTTGAGCAATAGCCACTTGGGCGTCAGCCACGCGCACTTCTTCCGTTGCCGCATCCATGCGGTCATTTTCGACCTTTGGTGTACATGTATGCGTGCCATCAGCATTTTCTTTGCAAATTGCCAGGTTGACCCATACATCATGTTTTGCTTTTTGATTATCCAGAGCTTCCTGCAGATCCTTCTCAGCGGACAAGATGTCAGCATCACTTACCGTCTGGGCAGCTTGAACATTACCTGATGCAGCCCAAGTGCCGGCCTGAGCAGCTTTTACGCTCGCTTCAGATGCTGCGATTTCTTCGGCGGTTGGGCCATCCAGCAGGGTTTGCAGTTTTATCTGTGCGCTGTTGACAGCAGCCTCTGCGGAGGCTAATTCAACGGTGGAAGGATCACCGGTGAGTTTGGCTAAATTTGCTTCGGCGATAGCAACATCTTGCTCTGCTGAGGTGACGGCACGCAATAGAGCCTCGTTCTCCAATTGGACCAACGCATCACCCGCTTGAACAATATCACCAACGGCGACATTTACAGCTTCAACCACGCCAGACGCTGCCAAAGAAAGGCTTGCTTCACGCTGTGCTTCTATTTGACCACTGGCAGTGGCGCTTTCGGCAAGATCGCCTACGAAGGCTACGGCCGTCTCTCCAATATCGTTTTCTGCCGCAGCATTTGCGTTTCTACTTTGAGTCGCAAAGTAGGCTATCGCGGCGCCAATGACGACAATCGCGCCAATGATTAATATCCATTTGTACTTCTTGATAGTTTTCATCTTATCCACCTCCGAATGGGCCGAACTGCAGCGTTGGCGCCGCCAGTTCGCCGATGAGCACCTCATCGCCAGAGGAAAGGCCGCTAATAATCTGGGTAAAATCTTCATCTTTTAAGCCAATGATGACTTCAACTTTCTCCGTTGTTGTCCCAGCTTCGCTCTGCCCGGTCACCAGATTTACCCAATAGGTCCCCTCATCACGATCCGCCGTTATTGCCGCATTTGGAACTAATACAACACTGTCTTTACTGGCCGTGATCAATTTCGCGTTGGCGGTCATACCCACCAAGATGGGCAAATCCGGCGGCTCGTCGAGATTAATCTGTACATCATAGGTGACGATCCCGTCGCCGCTGGAGCCTGATTTCGGGGCAATTGAGACGATATCCCCAGAGATCTCTTCATCCGGCCAGGTCTCAAGGGTAATAATTGCCGATTGGCCAGGGGATAAAACACCAACATCGATTTCGTCGACACTGAGCACGACCTTTAATTCATCGGATACTAACTCAACAACCTCACCATTTGCCCGCTCGCCATCAGCCACAAAAACGGCCGTTACTATGCCATCAAACGGAGCAGAAATCGTAGCCTTGGCCAATGATTCTTCTGCATCGGCAAGTGCCAGACGCGCTTGTTCCAGTTCAGCCTGGGCGATAATAACATCTTCTTCAGCTGCACTGTCGAGTAAATTTGCTAGATTTAATTGAGCTTGCGCCAGAGATGCCTCTGCTGCGGCGATCTGATCTTCAGATGTACCGGCAAGCAGCACTTCGTGGTTAGAGCGTGCATTTTCCACATTGGCGGAAGCGGCTGAAATATCGGCGGAGGCAGCATTCAAACTGCCTTGTTTAGCACCCGCTCTTAGTTCATCTACTTTCGCCTGTGCAATGGCCAAATTTTCTTCTGCTTCCACGAGAGCATCGTGGGTAAAGCTAAAAGCAAAATCTTCATTGCGTTCTTTGGCCTGGTCATACGCTATTTGAGCGTTAACCAGCTCTGCTTCCGCTGAAGCGATAGATGATTGGCTGATAGAATCGCGCGTGCTGCCATAGGCTGCAGATGCGGAAGCCACGGCGGCCAACTGTTGACGAATAGCGGCCTCTGATTCAGCAATGTCTTGCTCAGAAGGTCCTTCTAGTAATTTATCAAGTTGGGCCTGGGCACTGGCAACGGCCGCTTCAGCTGAAGCAACATCGCTTTCATCAGGTCCAGCCAACAAACTTTCCAAATTGGCCTCTTTTAAGGCTAGATTCTGCTGCGCTTTTGCCAGTTGAAGTTCCAATCCTGATGTATCCAGCTGCACCAGCGGATCACCGGCGGCAACATGATGACCGTCTCTGACAAGCACCTCTTCTACCAGATCTGGGGCACTGGCCGATAGAAGCGCAACTTGCTCGGCTTCGATTTTGCCACTCGCCGTTGCACTGGCGTCAAGATCACCTGTGAAGGCGGCAACAATGTCTCCGGTCTGGACCTCAGCCTGTGCATTGCGACCTGCAACCCGGCTGGCAATAAAAAGGCCACCCGCAGCTACCAAGGCCACAATGACCCCGCCAATGATCCATTTTGTTCTTTTCTTTTTCTTTTTAGGACTTTTAGATGTCTGCATAACGTTTTCCTAGAATACGGTAAATGCGCTGACAAATTCAGCGATTATTATTCTAGGTGGCAAATCTGCAGATTTCGTGCAGACGGTATGCACATTGCTTGCATTTGATGAAGAGAGGCGATCCGTGACGCTCAACGATCTGACACCGATCGCCCTGGTTAGTTACCGCTCATCTCTGCAAAAGAAATGTGCAACTGCTACCGTCAATGTTCATGTCGCTGCTATGCGTGCCTGGTGTCAATGGCTGGTAGAGAATGGATTCTTAAGTGAGAATCCAGCCATAAATCTGAAGTTGGTAGGGCAAGTTCAAGCCGATGCCCCGGAACCTTTATCAAATACAGCCGTTAACGCGCTGCTGCGAGAGGCCAGGCGTGGCCGACATGGTAAACGAGACCATGCCATTTTACAGATGCTTTTGCAAAGAGGGATGCGCATTGGAGAATGTCAGGCTCTTCACTGGCAGGACATTACCTTTAAAGAAAGGAAAGGGACGGTACTCATTCGTTCGGGAAAGGGCAATAAGTCTCGAACAGTTCCTCTCAACAGTTCAATACGTTCCGCCCTTGTGGAATATGCAGCGCCTATTCTTAACTGCCAACCCACAGCAAAAGATGTAGCCAAGCAATGGCCGCAACCTAGAGAAATACAGCTTAGTTTACCGCTTTGGGTGAGTCAAAAAGGGAATCAATTGAGTCCGCCGGCCATGTGGCGTGTCATCAATCGTGCAGTTGAGGAGTGCGCCGGTCGAGGATTTAATGCCCGAAGAAGCGAAACCACATGATTTGCGGCATACATTTGCACACCGTTATTTACAGCAACATCCTGGAGATTTGGTTGGATTGGCTCGTCTTTTAGGGCATGAAAGTCTGGATACAACAAAAATCTACACACAGCCAACCCCGGAGAATTGGCCCAACGTGTTGAGAAGATTTCCTTAAACGCATATGGGTAATTCTTGTTTGTTCTTTGTCGGCGAATCAAAAAGTAGTAGATATATCCTCTAGGAAAAGGTGTAACGAGACGAGGCTAAAGTCTAAATGACCTCTTTACGCTTTGCTATCTGGACGATCGCGAAGTCTACAGCTTTAACAGCTAGGGCTATGGCTGTAACAGTAAAGGATACTATTGGCCCTCTGTAGTTTGATGAAAGGCTGGTGCCAAGCATCACAGTATATGCTAGCCACAAGATAAGAGTTACGCGATACGCCCAGACTCTTCGTCCTCCAGGCCGCAAAATCGCCCATGCTCCAAAAAGTAAAATGGCAATATAAGGAAGGAAGAATGCGCCACATGACCACCCTGCAAGAATCCAATCCTAGAATCCATCCTGAACCTGGATAACCCATATCAGTCTGGTACCAGGGAAGAAATAGCGAAAATATTATTCCAAGAAACAAAACGATGCGCAGAGCCCAGATAAGGCGGCGAGGCATATTTAGATGTTGCCAATCTTGTACAAAAGCCGCTACTGACGGCGCTTCTTCCTTGTCGGTGATAAAGCCTATGAAGCCTGCTTTCTTAGGAGGCTTGTCGGCTCTTTTCACCGATTCCGGAGGCACTTTAGGAGTTAACTCACTAACTTCTGGTGAAGGATATTCTTCCTCTGCTTCCGGAGGAACTTTGGAAATTGACTTACTGATGCCCGTGGTCTTAAACCATGCGCTTATTGGGCTTTGGAAGAGAAGGAAAATGGCAAACAGCGACAAAGCGAATGATATCACATAGAGTGTTGATTGTAACTCTAGTTTCCCCTAAGTGGGGATGACAAGAAGCGGGGTCACGTCCAAAATACAGTTGATGCAAAAAAGCTGTAAGGAGGACATATGACCACCGCTTCACAGATAACTGTACAATTTCTCGAACAAATCGTAAAATGCGTTCCCTCGGGAACAAACTTAGCTCTTTTACAATTAATGTGGGCCATGATAACAGGTTCCTTTCTAACCAGTCGAGGCGCCATTCATTCCGCTCTAGCCAATTCAGGTTTTGAGCCTGGCGAAATCAGGCGCAGTTGGCGAGCACTGCGCTGGGGCCAATGGAACGTCTACGAATTGATCCGGAATTTTCGACAGCAGGTCAAACAGACAGGACAATGGCAAACACGCGAATACGGTGGTTATCGACCCGTCGCTGTCGATACGACAGCCTATTGGCGGCCACGGCTGCAGGGTTGGCCCAAATTCGTAATACGGCAGAAAATGTGCCAGATTGCAGGACGAACTCAGCCACGCTAGGCTTTCTGCTCTGAATCTCATCCAACAAAAATGGCTTATCTGGTTGAAGCGGTGGTGGAACCGAGCTTGTGTCAATGAAATATTCGCCAAAGCGCTTGATATGTTCGGTCATGTACGGACTAAAAGTGGCGACAACCTCCGAGGTAACGGCAAAGCCTTCTCGTGACATCTCATGAAGCACATCCGTCATATCAACCACATTGTGCAGCATGATCGCATTGGCGATCAAATCCTTGTATTTGATACGCTTTTCATACTCAACAGGATCGCGTGATTTGATGAGACTATCACCACCAAAGAATATCCATTGTGAGAAGAGATTGTAGGCTTCAATTTTGGTCGTCGCCGCCTGAATTTGGGCCCGAAGCGGAGCATTTGAGGCGTATTCCAACAAGAAGAGCGTCCGTATGACGCACCCCAATTCGCGTAAGGCCAGATAGAGTTTGTTCTTGGGGTTATCTGAAACCAGTTTTTGTAGCAACCATGATGGCAACACTTTGCCTTTATGGATCGACAGCACAACCTGCATCAGGTCCTGCCAATATTCCAGGAGCAATCCCAATTAATCGTTCGTGTAAACCAGCCATCAATATTCTTGATAGCGGATGTTTTTATCAGGCCGATACATGGTCACCTTGTTCCAATTACGCATCCGGGGCATCAATTGAATGCCCAGCAAATGGGCCAGGCCAAACACAACTTCAGACTGCCCTTGCGTGTCGGCATGGATGGTGTCTGGCTGTAGAACGGATTTGTTTTTCAACAAGCCATCCAGAATATAGACCGCTTCCCAAACCCCACAGGCAATGAAATGGCTGAAAAGCGCGATATAGGTGTCAGAAATATGATGGTAAGCGATACCGCCATAAGCACCGTAGCGAATATGGCGTTCACCAAGCAGGTTGTTTTCATGCAATTCATAATGGGTGCCATCAGCAACGGCGACATTGGCTTTGCCCCAAAATAACGGCAGACGAAAACGGGCATATTCATCAATCACATCATGCAGGGCAGCATCCAGTTTGGGAGTTGTGATGTGCTGGGCATTGATTCGACTCAGCACTCTGGCTGTGGCCACCTCGCGATGTGGCGGGCGGTTTGGGTTGGTCCCAGATTACACCCATAGCCGAAGATGGTCATCAGATAACGGTCAACGGGGTTTTTCAGTTTTGGATCGGACCCAGAGGGAGGACCAAAATGACGGGTAAAGGGAATCCAGCGATGCGCATGATGCAAAATATCAAGCAAATGTCGTTCTGGCAGCCGCCTCTGCATTTCTTCCTGTAACGATTCGGCATTCTCCGGCGTCTTGCGCTTGGGCAAGCGCCGTAAATGGGGCTTACCTTCATCATCAAAGTAAAGATCACTGTCATCCAGTTTGCGCCTCATCTACTTTTTGGGCCAATGCTTCCAGTTGTTGGCGTAACCCATTGATAAAATCTGACGCCTTGTCTAGGTATCTCGATTGCCTGACAATATGATTCGAGCATGACTTGACACTCTGACCAGTCCAATAGCTGGGTGCGATAATCGGCAAAATGTTCAGACCCGGATACGTATAAATCACCATTGCGCAATCCATCAGCGATGTAGCTGAAAACACAGGCTTGCAGATGTTCCTTTTGTAGTTTCCATTCGCCATCAACTTTCTTGCGGATCAGAGATCGCCAGCGGGGTGTGGCAAAATCGAGGGCAATTTCATCATCCAGATGAGGTGGCCCATATTGAGTTTGCTGAACATAGGCTAGAGCTTCCAGATAACTGCTTGTTTTGCGAGGCTGATTGAATTTGCAATTGCTTTGTTAGCCGAAAGAACGTGCCTCGATTACGTTGATGATAACCCTGCATCAGGGGCAGGTAATTGTTATTGTGCAAGGCAGATAGCAGTTGGTAATTCGACTTGAAATATTTGATCCCACCGCCAGCAGCGAGAATATGACGGACATGCTTGCCCAAAACAGCGTCTTGTTCCTTCTGTTGACTTTCATCTGCTTCATTGATTTCCGTTTCCTCGGCCTTATCAACAATTTTGGCGAAGGTATCGGTAACCTCTTCGCTCATTGCCCGGTAGGCATCCTGTAATGCACGCAGTTTCTTTTTGCCGGAATTATGCATCGAGCGCACGCGTTTCAGATACATGGTGGTCAGCTGATCTCGGGTCCGCACCTGCATTTGGTGAAGTAAGCACAGTAACAACGTCCGCCGACGCTTACTGGAACGGATACCTATCAAGTCGCTTATTTCCAGTTGATACGCTTCAGTCGCAAATTGCTCCATTTTTGTGTGCGTCAAAACAGAAACATGTGGTTTGGGGTCGAGAATCCCTTCTAACCAGGCTAGATGTTGTTCCCATTCCTTCATTGCTTTCAGGGAAGCTTTGGCCGGCAAGCTTTGAGTCGCGTTACCGGATAGCGAGTTTCGTGATCGGCCTTATGCAGCAAGGCATCCAGGGCGACAATTTCGTCACCAGAGAGTTCGGCTGTTACTTGACGGTATAGTGCCAGATGTGTTTGATGCCGAAGGTGGTTGACATACTGGTCTAACGTGCTGTACCCGGGCAGTTCATAGTGATTGAGAACCAATTGCTCGATGGCCACATTGATCAGGTCGGCCGGATCACTCATGGTCAATGCTGCTTCGCGAATAATCGGCTCAATGGTTTCTTGACCGCCTGCCCCATACGGCTTCACGTTCAGAGTAGGTATGGATAACCTGGCGATAACGCACACGGGTACGTTGAGAAACATTCAGCAACGGTCGTTTGAGCACAACACCGCGCAGCGTGGCAATATGTTCAATAATGACGGTCGGCACTGCTTGAATTGTAGGCAGATAGCCCAGCTTTTGGAAGCATTTGAGCAGAACGGTGAGAGCCAAACGCGGCATGTCTCCTTTGGCATGTTGTCTGGACCAGCGCCAATTCCTCATCTGTTGGCGTGTAGAATTCGGTTAATTCATCAGCCGTTATCGATTGTTTGAAGCGGGGATAGGCAGTGCGTTCGCGTATTGTCATGGAATTGCCTTACAATTGTGTATCGATCGCAATAGAAACGATCTATAATTTGTCGAGTCAAATTGCAACATAAACGGCGTGATTGTCTTATATTTCTGTTGAAAAACAAATGTACTCAAGACGTTTTCTTTGCGATATCAGAGATCAATGCTGATGAAGGTTATTGGCTATATTCGGGTCAGTTCAGACAAACAAGATTTGGAAAAGCAGCAACATCTACTGTGGCAGTATGCTCAGGCCCACCAATTGCTGATTCATGAATTTGTCCGTGTGGAGATTTCTTCGCAAAAAAGCCTGCGCGAGCGACGCATTGAGGAACTTCTGTCAAAGTTGGAAGCAGGGGATACACTTCTCATTGCCGAGTTGAGTCGACTTGGCCGCAACATGTTGGAAACGCTTAATCTGGTCAATGAACTGATTCAACGGGAGATTCAACTGATATTTGTTCGCCAACCCGAACTATCTACGGATGGCCCACATGGGCAGTTGCTATTGGCGATTTACGGCCATTTTGCTCAAACTGAACGTGAGTATATCTCGATGCGAACGAAACAGGGGTTGGCAGCTGCACGGGCACAGGGAAAAGTACTTGGGTAGACCGAAAGGGTAGCAAGAACAAGGAGCGTGTACTTGATCCTTTCAAGACAGAGATACTTGGTTATCTGAGAAAGGGGCTAAACATCGCCGCAATTATGAAGCTTATCAATCCTCATCTAGAAGAACCGGTGACTTACAACACTTATCGCTATTATGTGCGAACTGAGGATGATCTACGCCAGGCTTGGCGAGCCCAATAACATGTCCCAAGGTTGAGATCCGTTAAGTGTTACAGGAAGAAAATGATGACGGAAGAAGAATGGCAAAAACTGTATGAAAACTATGAAACAACTTGGCTACTGGACCGCTGTTGACCATGTGGATGAGTTGCGAGGCCATCTAGGAGATGGGGAACACTTTCAGCCTCCGGAGATACGCACAGACTTATTGAAGCTGCATGGGCTTGCTATGGATGTGGTTAATAATGGTTGGGAAAGCCGGCTAGGGGAAATGGCTGAGTTGGCCGTTGAACTTGAGGATCAGACGCTTGATATGATGCATTCTTTGGAGGCCTTACATCAAATACTTAGCAAGCTAACTGAACTTCTACCGGAAGATGCATTTAATGGCGATGTCTGAACGTGTGCGATCTGGTACATTTTCTGCCGTATTACGAATTTGGGCCGGGTTGGCCAGGCAAACTCTATCGCCAATTGACAGGCAAAACAATGACCGGCATTGGTTTTGGGCTCATTGCTGATGTTGGTCAAGTTGGCGAGCAACGCTTGCCCTTGATTCGCGCTATTGTTCGCGGTCATAATGCTGCGGAGAAGGAAACAACTCTGAAAGAGCGGACGGTGGCCAAAGCAGCTAGATTGCTAAACGAAAATGAGGTTCTGCTCCACGATGGCGGCCTCTCGATAGCCCAACTCCAGGCTGCCGGTGCAGCCCGATTCGTTGTTCGCCTCGGGAGGAACTGTACCGCTCGCCGTCCCTACCTCCCGGACTACAAAGGGAGAGGGCGACGACCTACGAAAGGTATCCTGGTGAGACCATTGTCCAGAAAATGGAAAGAGCGGACGTTGCCGGCAACACGCCCGGACGTCATGTCAGACTTCGACTTTGGGGAGCGAACGATCATCGCTTGTGGCTGGCACAAACTGATGCGCTCCGACTTGAAGGTCGCTGATAGGCATGAGCTATTCTCGATATGGGTCTTTGACGACCCGCTTTTCAAGACACCGCTGGTGCTAGGAACCAATCTGTCGGCGGTCCCGGAAGTGGTTTTCAGGCTCTATCTTGACCGTTGGCCGGTAGAACAGGTTCCATTGGCAGCTAAGCAGATGCTCGGCTGTCAACGTCAGTTTGTGTTTGCGCACACCAGTTGTTGGCGGTTAGGGGAACTCGCCTTTTTGGTGGGTAATATCCTGACCTGGCTGGCCGTTCTGTTGCCACCCCAACCGAGTGGTTATTGGGATAGACACCCAAAAAAACACCAGGGCGATTGCGTAGGCAGTTGGCGCAGGCTGTTTTTTCAAATGATTGTCTTTCTGATGGGAAATTTCGAAAAAAGCGTTCTATTACAGACCATTTACCAAAAGGAATTGATGCTCATCGACGAACAAGACGCTTATAATGGTCCAATCCGGTTGATTTGGACCCACATTGTTAAGGTTCGATTCCAAAGCCTAAGCTTTGGATAGTTTCAGGTTTCCCTTTCGGAAACCAATTTACGAGAAAGTAAAATTGTAAGGGATAATCGCAAAAACTACGGAGCAAGTTAAAGATATCAATTAAGCTAAGAGCGGTGAATATGGCAAAAACTGATCTCGCCAGTAAAGCCCGATATTTATCTTGAAAGCACGCCAAAGATCTATTAGGAAAGGAAGGCCCAAGCAGATGCGATAATACACAGGTTGGCTATTAAATCGTTCCTCCCAGAACAGAATGGTATTAACGATATAACCAAGTTAAATCTAATTAGAGGTCGAACCTAATATTAGATAGAAGGCGTATGTTACTTGTCTTGGTTTTTGAGAGGCTTTATTTTCTTGGTTAGCAATGCCCACTGCCGGCTCCCGATTTTAGCAACAATGCAAACGTTACTGCAGTCACAATCGAATCATCTACATTCTACAAAATCGGCTTGTGGTTGTCTATCCTGGTTCACGTTTTTAGTGTATGTAAACCAAAAAAGATTTTTGATGAGAATTCTGCTTTGGTAGGGATAATGGTTGGCTTATACTGGTTATGCAATTTGTTTTATCTGGCACTTGGTGACAGCTTCGCTAGTTTTGTGCCTACATTGGTTCACGATTTTTCAATGTAGCAACCATGAATGGTGCCTAACTCCGGGGCTATAAAGTTGGAAGAACTACGAAATGTTAATAGTCTACTCGACGAAAACGTAGAGCGGGAAATAAACCTTTGTGTCCGGTTGAGCAATTGTGGTCAGTACGGATGACGTAACACCCCAATTGTTTTCGTTGTCTTGTCCGTTGACAAAAATGATGTGCTTTCCAGGGGCGAGGGTATCTAGATCGATCTCGGCTGTCACTTCCTCCACCATGGAGTCGAAATCACCATCTGCAGCAGTCATAGGGTGGGGGAGAGCGTCCTCTGCCCAGAAGGGCGTATCGACGGTAAATGCCGCGCCGGAAACCGTTTGCCCACCATGGTCGCTGTCATCAACGGTCGCGGTGACCACAAGTTGAGTTTCATCTTCCAGAACTGCTGTTTGAACTTGGGTTGTATCCGGCCCAAGGACAATCGAATAAGGGGATCGGGCGATTTTGGCGGCATATAGAAATGCAGGCTTGTTTTCGGGCCACTGTAAGATATCAATTATTGGATATGGCGGCATGAATTCTTGTCCGATTTCAAAGGTATAAGCTGGAATTCCCAATTCGCCATAGGCCCAATCATCTGTCGTGCCATTAGCCCCATATAGACAACTGCCCGGCAAACAGGAATTATAGCCATTGTAGGTTGCCATTTTGTCCCCTATTGCTTTTAGGCCGGATTCATTTGGGCTCGGCTGCTCTCTGAAGCCCCACGGACGTAATATGAGCTCGCTGTAATTGTGTAAGGTGAGCAAGATGCCAGTTGTATCTAGCGGCGCAGGATCATCAATTGCTGGTCCGCGCTGATCGGGGATTAAGCTTGCAATTAGTTTTTGTAAAGCGGCCGTTTCCGGCTCTGAGTTGGGTGTGGGTCCACGAAATGTCTGGCTGCATGGGGCTTCGCTTGAACCAGGAGGCCCCCAGGCGAAGCTGTGATTGCGATTAAGATCAACGCCGTACTGCAAGCCTACGGTGGGCGGCCAATAAGAACAGTCCGCATTGTTGTCATCGTCTGCATCAAGATTAGCGTTTTTACGCTGGAAAAAGGGACCTGAGCTATAAGCAGGGGAAGAACCCAACTCAACCAGCCAATGACCTTCAGGATTGGCCGTTGGAACAATCCAGATCTCGTGCCAATCAACCAGCCAGGTCGCGTCAGCATCCACACCGTAATTTTCAAGCAGCCACTCTAACAAGCGCATACTGATTTCGGCCGTTGTTATTTCACGGGCATGGATGTTGGCCAGGAGGAAGAACACAGGTTTGCTTCCTTGAACGATGTCCGATCCGTCAATCGCTGAAGTGCCGGGCATGCTCTCATTGCTAATGCGCAGCGCACGTAATTCGTAACCTGGAAAAGAATCACCACCAAGGGTAACACAGCCCCCTTGGGTCAGGCAGCTCCCATCACCATAGGTGACTATCTCGGAGAGCGTTGGATATTGAGCATTTAGGCTGTCTAATGCGGCGTATAGTTCTTCTACTGTACGGTAGCCATTATTAAATGGATGTAATTCGCTGTTTTGTATTCGTGCCGTCGCTTGTGTGTCAATATCAAGATGCCATCCCTGTTCCTGAAGCTGAATATAATCGGCACCGCTGAGCGCGACCAGGACGTATTTATCCTCGAGATTGTTGTACTCCCAAACATCGTAGTCGGAGAGTTGATCTAAGTCGGAAATATTCTCATAGGATACCCTGGCGACAAAAGTATCGGAGGGTAGATTGGGCTGGAACTGCTGGGATACGGCCGTCGCTCTTTCACTGCCCTTGGCAACGACCAAGACAGAAAAAAGAGCAGCGAGCAGCAGGCCGGCCAGCGCTTTTGGCATAAACTACGAATTTTCCGGGGACTTCCTGTGTTTCTGAACCTGGGGAACGAATATGGCGATGGCCAATAAGGCCAAAAAAATCATTATTACAAAAATACCAATTGGTTGCATGTGACACTCCTCTTACCAGAATTTTGCAAAATTTCTTCTCTGGACAAGATGAAATTTTACCCTACATGTGTTGTCTTGGCCGCCTCTGTGGGGCTGATATCGACGTTATCCAGCCATTCACTCACAATGTGAACACCCAATACAGGGGCATAGACGGTGCGTGTTGTTGAAATATCAGAGTGACCGAGAAACTCTTGTACCACTTCTAAAGGCATACCTTCACGCAGCAGTTGTGTGGCCCGGTAATGACGAAAATCATGAGCTGATAAGCTGCTATGCAGCCCTAAGGCCTTTACGCCTTTCTTTACAATATTGTGTGCAGATGTCACTGAAAGACGCGCATTGCGCGCATTATTACTGTGGGCAATAAAAAGTGCAGGATTGGCGTCTCGTCGTTCGGCTAGATAGTTGACAATCGCTTGCCGGGCATAATCGCGCATGTGGATTGTGCGCGGCTTGCTGCCTTTGCCGGTAATGGTAGCGTATTCGGCACGGCCGTTGTCCACATTGCGCCGGTTTAGGGCCACAACCTCTGAAATACGCGCGGCTGTAGAATAGAGAACTTTGACCAGAGCCCGGTCTCTTAGCAGTGACAGCCGCCGATTATAGCGATCATTATCTGGCGGCAGGGGAAGCTGGTCATAATAGGAAATAATTTGCGGGATCGCCTGGCGCGCCAGATCAAGATCAATGACCGCTTCAGCCTGGTTGCGCTCAATTTGTCGCCGAGCCATTTGCCGTTGTAGTTTCCCCAACTGCACATCAGCGGGCAGTTCATCTATGCCATCAAGAAAGTTAAGATAGCCAATTACAGCCGCAATATAGGTTGTCACCGTAGATCGAGAACGGTTCGCTAAGAGCCAGGTGCGGAAATTGAGAATAACGGCCGTTGTCAGGTGCTCAGGTGATAAAGGCCACTCATCATCCTTCGTATAGCGCTTCGAATCAACCGATTGCAGCCAATCTGCCCACAATCTTAAGCCGCTGCGATAGGTCGATTCCGTTTTAAGGCTTCTTACACCAGCTTCTAAAAGAAACTGATTTTCATTCAGCCAAGCCGGGCGGTCGGGCAGGGGGCGTTGGGATATAGGTAATAAAGTCTCTCGGCGTGCCATCAAACTGAATGGTAACATAACATGAGATTTCAAGAAAGATCAGACTATTTACTCCAGTCTATATAGTTCAGGTAGTTGAGCAGCTTAGCATGAAGGTGAGTAGCCATGAAGAAAATCGTTGTTTTAGCATTTGTCCTTGTTCTCTGCTCTATCCGCTGATAGGTGTTGTTTAGCGCAGCAATAAATTGAAAAATTGGCCAGTGGGCATATACTATGACATCCAAGGTGGTTACACGCATAGTTAAATCGCGACGATATGTACCATTTCGATCGCTTGGATTTAACTGGACTTATCCAGAGATCGGAGAGATCGCATGATGGCGGATGGTGCATTTTTTGTAAGACTGCTACTAATGCCGGAGATAACTTCGGTAGATATGTTGTATTCTGGGGTGAATTTGGTAGTTTATGCAAATCGCCAATATCGCAAATGGGCGAGAATGTGATGCGGCATTCTATGAACCGGTGACTGATTCAACCGGATCGAGCCTGTCAGCTTTCACATCGGCTGGGGTACAGATTATCCAATGTGCCGGTCGATGCAAAGGCACATCAACAGTGGGTTACAGTAGACTTAGGGAGACGGACCAATTGAAATGGAAGGTCATGAAGTTACGCCAAGTGGAAATGGCAATAATAGCATTTGCTCCTTTACAGTGCGCAATTAAAAATTCAAATAAGATCTGGTTGAGACATTTATTAGACAATCAATCGAAACGGGAATCCTTCCAGGGGTGGTGGATAATCTCAAGGGACTACCCTCGAAGGAATAATTCTATACTTAATTTAAGTAACATTAGCTCAACTATATAGTTATTAGGTGTTCCTCCCGTAATTCTTCTTATGCAGCAATTCGAAATATGACTCAATCAGGTTCAAGTTCAAGTTGGACAAACATGAATCTGAGCATCGAGTGCCAATCTGGGAATATCAAATAGCGCATCAAAGCTTCCAGCATCATTAAAAAACGTGCGCCGTGCGCCCAGTGCCCGCCGCACCTGTTGGTAAACCTCATCAGCAATCTGAGCAATTGTATGCAGAGAAAAGCGAGCAAATTCAACGTCAGCAAGGTGGTAGACCAGATATTCCTGACCATGACCAAAGTTGTGGTCAATGATGGTAGCCATGATTCTTAAGAACATTGTTGTTTTCATTCTCGCTTTTCCATCGTGCGCGACCACAAGCAACTACCTCTGGTGTGGTCGCCTCATCCAGGGGCAAACTGGTCACCCATTCATTGCGATAGAGGATTTCGCCGGTTTCCTCATGGGTGACCTAGTAAATCACACCAGTTGACGGATAAGGCGTCATCACCGCCCGTAAGGGGACATCAGTTGAGAAAGCGATAGGTCCAGATTTCGCCATGTCGTCCATTCCAATGCCGCTGCGAAATAGGTCGGCAAACGACCCAAACTTAGCCACCGCATCCACCACGGCATACAAAGCTGGATGGCTATCCCGATGGCAGACAAAGATGAAATCACAGCCGCTGGCCAGTACCATTTCACACAAGGGTTGTTTGCTGTAAAGGTCATCACCCAACAAGAATGGCGCGGTAATGGCGCAACGTTTCTTGCTCCTGCTGCACCCAGCGTTTGGCCGCATTTATCTCGCAATCCTGTTTTTCAGCTCCATCCTGGGGCAGGATGAATTCGGGCACATAAGGCAGAACGTGGGGCTGTTCAGGCGCGACCACCACTGGCGTAATAGCGCTGTGCAGATAGACGAGCATTCGTTCTCATCTTGCTTTCTTGTCTGGCATTGTGCACAGGAGATTTTCTTCGAGTGAAAAATAATACACCCCGTCCAAACTAAACGCCAGCCGCCTGTCCAGCACCTGCCACTGGCTGATGTATCCACTATCCGCCAACTGGGCCAGCAAGTAATCGAAACTCGTCACTTAATTCACTTGGACTGACCGGGTCTAGCAGATTGCGGATGTGCGTATCTGTGGGAATACGCTCCATCTTGAACACCGTTTCGGCATTACTTTTGCCTTTGGCTTGTCGCAGATGGCGTTGCCCGGCAAAAAAGGAGCCACTTTGCATGAAAAAGATGGCAAAGGCTGCTTGGGCCGCATCATTGACTCTCATACTGTACATTTTGACCGGTGCGCTTGTCTGTCAACTTTTTGGACTTCAAGCGCTGAATAAATGCATCAAGGGTTAGCTCATGTCTCATGCGCTCAAGTATAAACTGGCTCATTCTATATTTCGAATTGCTGAACTTTCTGTGAGCCCGTTGACGAATACGTGATCTTATTAGACAATAGTTAAGATTGCCCTCGTGGGACATGCTGCAAGCCGCTGACACAAAGTGATTGATTTATGGATTCAGAAGAAAATAACTTTGAGACTGTCGTAATCGAAGGCCAAGTCTGGGCTGTTACACCAGGTAATGAGGACAGCGATATGGTTTTGGCTGCTGAATCACCGGGCACAGAGACTACCTCTGGAACAATCTTCTCCGGAGGAATCTAGTGAGGCTACAGAGAGTATTGAGGTTGACAACGACGAGTCAACACCATCTGTATCCCAGCAGAATTCCACTGATACGGCTGAAAACAGTGATTCGGAAGGCGTTGGCGCTGGTGATATCGCGAATGACCCAGACGAACCGGAATTTGATTCGCTGCGCTCATTGACCAGCCTGCTCATTGGCGGTGCAATCGAAGGCACCAGCCAACTTGTCACAAGATTACGAGAATACGAAGAAGAACTGCGTGCAAGAGATGCTGAGGAAGATGATGCTGAATCGGCAGTAACACAGGAAGATGAATTAGACCGACTACGTTACGCTTTCGTAGGTATGGTCCTGGATGTCCAATCAACATTCCGGCGAAATGTCTCGCTTTGGGCCCGTGCATTAGACGGTTCGGCCAGAGCGACAGATCGGGTTACGCGTACACTAACCCCCAACTTTCTATTTAGGCCACTGCAGAGGCGTTATAATGGGCTGGTTCGACGTGGTGAAGATAGTCTTGCCCGTTGGGTTGCTGACGGCCGTACCGCCGAACCGCAAAGCCGCGAACTGGCAAAAATGACTTACAAGCAAATCGTCGATGAATTTATCGATACCTTAGCTGAAAACCCTGAATTGCAAGATTTAATAACACAGCAGAGTATCGGCCTGGCCAGCGAGGCACGAGACGAGGTTCGAGAGCGAACGGTAACGGCCGACAATATAATGGAAAGCATCGTGCGTCGAATTTTGCGCCGCACACCGCGCGCCGAGCTCCCTCCACCACCACCTGAAGTGCAGCGTTGGTCCACCATAACCTTAGATGAGTATAAAGTTGAAACAAAACCAGAAGACGCAGATTCCTGATTCTCTTCAGGGGCAGTACGCCGGTTTTATAAGCCGATTTCTCGCATATATAATTGATATCGTCATTATTTTACTCATCCTTGTCCTCGTTGGCGGGACGATACAACTCATTTTGACTTTCTTCGGATTGGATGACGCTGTCACTCAAATTGAACAAAGCATTTCACTTCAGGGTTCAATTTTGCGCTTTATAACCGCGGCTTGGGGGATTGGGTTAATTGCCTTTTTATATTTCGTTCTGAGTTGGACCGTGACCTCGGGAAAGACACTAGGAAATGGTCTCATGGGTCTTCGTATTGTGCCTATGAACGGAACCCGGTTGACCTTAATGTGGGCCATCTGGCGTTATATCGCTTTCTGGATGTCGGTTTTGGCGCTCGGCCTAGGTATTTTTTGGATTCTTGTCTCCGATAAACGCCAGGGCTGGCATGACAAAATGGCCAGGACATGCGTCATTTATGATTGGCCAGCACGTGAAAACGAAGGGGCAGTCCAAAATCTGCAAAATCGTTGGCATTATATAAAACATGCACGCCGCAATCTGCGTAACAAGGCCAAAAAGAGTGCCGCTGAGTTAGACACAGGCAGCTAGATCTTTAATTGGATCGCACGGCTTCTTTGGTAATATTCCCCTCACCTATATTCCAATCAAAATAGCATATTTAAATCCTCAATGCGGTTGGGGACTCACTTCATATATGCTATACTGCACGTTTTGAAAATGTACTCAGCGAGAGATGTGCTATGCGAAAAATCGCTGTCGCCTTATCGAAGGGTGGCGTTGGTAAAACAACGACGGCCGTAAACTTGGCCGCCGGTCTGGCCAATCAAGGCTGCAAAGTCTTATTGGTTGACATGGATACACAAGGCCAGGCAGCACAATCTTTAGATATTAAGGCAAAATGGGGACTGGCGGAGCTCGTTTCGGGTAAGCGTACAATTGAGGAAACCATCCTCCCTGCTCGTGATCGCCTGTGGTTATTAGGTGGCGGTCGAGAGTTGGCCGGCTTAAAACGAGAGATAGCCCGTAAGGATTTTGGAAGCGAACAGACGGTATCAGATGCCCTCGCCCCGTTAGACGGCCGTTACGACTACGTGATCATTGACACCGCCCCTGGCTGGGACTCCTTGACAATCAATGCCCTCTTCTATGCCACTGAAATTATCGCCCCTGTTGCCCTAGAAACAATGGCTCTCCAAGGTCTACGCGAGTTTGGTGTGTCCCTCAGTGCCATCCAGCGCTATCATAGACGACTGGGCCTCAATTATATTTTACCCACTTTTATGGATCGCAGAGTTAAGAAATCCCAGCAAATCTATGATTTATTGCTGGAATATTATCATGCCCGTTTGTGTGAACCGATAAGATACAATGTGCGCCTATCGGAAGCGCCGGGTCACGGGCAGACGATTTTTGAGTATGACCGCCGCTCAGCCGGCGCCCAAGATTACCAAGCCCTGGTCACACGAATTTTAGAAGATGAAGAATGAAACCACTAATCCGTCTATTTGTGCATAGAGATTACAAGCAGGAGATGCAAAATGTCAGTAGAACCCAATGTTGAACTAATCGTTATAGCTTATAATGACATGGAGAAAGCTGGCGAGATATTTAAGCAGTTGAAAAGCTTGCAACAAAACGCGACCATCCAAATAATTACTGCCTCTGAGCTAATTAAGGGCATAGATGGCAAAACTTCAACAAAAGCCACGCTAGAAATAGCCAAAAAGAAGGGTACACGCTACGGTGCCCTCGCCGGTGGGCTGTTGGCGATCATTGCCCCACCAATTGGCGTTGCCGGCGTGTTGGTAGGCGCTGTCGGTGGCGCCGTAGTCGGCCGCAAACTTAAGAAGAAGCCACAGCGCAATTTTACTAAAGAATTTCTAGACGATATCCTATCCGAAATGCAAGGCAACAGTTCTGCATTGGTAATCTTGACTGAAGCAGCTGATGCTGATCAAACTGCCGAAACATTGGCCTCTTTTGGTGGTGATATGTTCCGTCGTGAATTAACCGAGGAGGCTATTAATCAACTGTCACAAACAGCAGAAATGGCCAAGGATAACGAAGCGGTTGATTCCCCTGGATCATCTAAACAATTACCGGAGGAGTTAAAGAGTGTCGTTAAGGATGGCACAAAACGGCAAGGCCCGGCTATCGGGAGTGTCTTTGTTATAGCCAATCCCGCTTCAGGCCAGGATGCTACCATACTCAACACCCTAAACAGTGTTTTTCGTGCTGCCGGTATTGAATGGGATATCGCCATAACCAAAAAATCTGGTGATGCGGCTAGATTGGCTCGGGAAGCCGCCCAAGCTGGAAATGTGGACATTGTTGCCGTGTATGGTGGAGACGGTACGGTCATGGAAGCCGCCAGCGGGCTTATGGACACGCAGATGCCTCTAGCCATTCTGCCCGGAGGGACCAATAATGTTATGTCGGTTGAACTGGGTGTTCCCAAAGATTTAGTGCAGGCGGCTGGACTTATTGGCAGTGCCTCGGCCAAGTTGCGTTCGGTTGATATGGGAACCGCCAATGACCAGCTCTTTATCCTACGCATTGGAATTGGCTACGAGGCTGAAATCAATGAACTGGCTGATCGCGAAATGAAGGATCGCTTTGGCGGTTTTGCTTATACGCTGGCCGGTCTAAAAGCATTAGAGAAGCCTCCTATGGCCAACTACCGCTTAACTCTTGATGGAAAAGTAGAGGAACTCGAAGGACTATGGTGCATGATTGCCAATTCCGGCAGCTTGGGAATACCCAATATGGATATTGTTCAAGGCGTAGACGTCGGGGATGGACTCCTGGATGTGATAGTCATTCGACATAGAGACCTGAGTTCATTGCTATCTGTGGCCGGCAGCATCACCAAAAGCA
Organism: uncultured Chloroflexia bacterium; assembly: GCA_963736615.1. Taxonomy (GTDB): domain Bacteria; phylum Chloroflexota; class Anaerolineae; order Promineifilales; family Promineifilaceae; genus JAACFF01. The sequence goes on from CAVTPP010000009.1 coordinate 93,456, forward strand.
AGCACGTGGGCAAACCATTACCCCACTGGCAGGTGCGCGAAGTGCTTGTTGAGGCTGATCCGCCGATGGCAGTGGATGGTGATGGTGAATTATGGGATCCAACGCCGATCAAAGCCACTGTCATTCCTCAGGCGGTTCGAATTCTAGTACCTGCATAAAGTGGGTAATTCTGGAGGGACAATATTATGCATGACCTCGATCTCTTAAATGCTGAACAAGATTGGCAAAAGGCACGTAGAAAAGTCCTCTATCGCGATGTCGTTTGTCTGATTAAACGCTGTTCTGTTGATTTGCTTTCTTTTAGTGAGGTACAGGAAAAACAGCATTTAATGCAGAAAAATTACGTTGGATTGCAACAGGTGCCGATAGACAATATTCGTGGCAGTGTTGGCCGGTTTGACGATTTTAACAATGCCTTTTTACCGCGCAAAGACTTTATGCAGGAACGCTGGCAAAAAGTTGAAGTAGCCATGTTAGAAGGAAAAACCCCACCTGTTGATCTCTATCAAGTTGGGGATGATTATTATGTCATGGATGGCAACCATCGTGTTTCTGTTTCTCGGCAACGTGGTATGGACACCATTGAAGCATACGTTACAAAATTTGCACCACAAGAGCATGGTGATGATACTGAACGTGTCGATGACGTGTTTATCGAATCAGAACGTGCTGCTTTTCTGGAAAAAAGCGGCCGTTCAAATGCCTCTGATGCACAAGCGATTGTGTTTACCTGCCCCGGCTGTTATGAGGTCGTCACCAAACAGATTGATGATTATCGCCAAGGGGTTGCAGAAAAAGAAGAGCGATCAATAACCTTCGCAGAAGCATTTTCTGAATGGAATGAGGAAGTATATGCACCCTCAGTAGCCGTCATTCGCAAAGATGATTTGGTATCTAATTTTCCAGATCGAACGGAAGCTGACTTATTTGTCTGGACATCGCAAAACAGCACAGAGCTTGAAGATTTAGAAAAAACTACGATTCAAAGTGAGCAATTATATTCCAAGGAGCTAAGCAACATTGGAAAAATACAATTTTGATTTTGAGATCCCTCGTCAAGGCACAAATGCTGTAAAATGGACAATGGTGCCTGATGATGACTTTAGTAATGGCCAACTTCAGATCGATATTATGGGGAAGATCGAACGCTGCCTCTTTGGGTGGCCGATATGGATTTCCCTTGCCCCCAACCTGTTATTGATGCACTGGTTAGACGCGCTCAGCATGGCATATTTGGATATACGGACCGCGATGAAGCCTACAATCAAGCCGTCGTCAATTGGATGCGCAGGCGACACGGATGGGATGTTGATCCACAATGGATCAGTACTACTCCTGGTGTTGTGACTGCGGTCAAGGCCGCAGTACAGGCTTTTGTAAACCCTGGTGATAAAGTACTGATTCAAACGCCTGTTTACTATCCCTTTTATGATTCTATCAAAGAAAATGGCGCCCATATCGCCAGGAACCCGCTGCTATACGAAAACGGACGCTATTATATGGATTTTGAAGATTTGGAAGCAAAGGTATCCGATCCAAAGGTTACAATGGCAATCCTTTGCAGTCCCCATAATCCGGTTGGACGCGTATGGAATACGGATGAATTAACGAGATTTGGTAACATCTGTTTGGCGAATGATGTATTGGTAATTGCTGATGAGATTCATGAAGACCTGACAATCTTAGGATCCACATTTATCCCCTTTGCAAGTATCAATAAACGGTTTTGCCTAAACAGTGTTGTCTGTACTGCGCCCAGTAAAACATTTAATCTTGCCGGCTTGAAAACATCAAACATCTTTATCGCCGATGAGGAGAAAAAGGCGCAATTCGATAAGATATTGGCCAGAAATGGGGTTCATGGTTTAAACCCATTCGGGTTTGAAGCATTGAAGGCTGCTTATGATCACGGCGAGGTCTGGCTCTCTCAAGTTTTGCATTATGTTGAAGAAAACTTCCTTTATTTACAAGAATATGTTGCTGAGAACATTCCTGATATCAAAGTTATTCCGCTAGAAGGCACGTACCTTGTTTGGCTTGATTGTAAGGCATTAGGTTTAAGATCGAAGGCGCTGCGGCGGCTGTTTCTTGATGGGGCAAAGGTATGTCTTGACGATGGTTATGCTTTTGGTCCAGAAGGCAGTGGTTTCCAACGGATCAATATTGCATGCCCACGGCCGATTTTAGCAGAGGCCCTAACGCGTATAAAGAACAGCATTGAAACTCTTCAACCTACTTATGAGTAGAGAATCAATACGCAAGCAGTTCGGTGACAACGCCGAATCTTATGCAGTAAGCAAAGTCCACGCTAAAGGAACCAGCCTTAACCGCCTGGTTGAATTAGTACAGCCAGGAACTGATTGGCAAGTGCTGGATATAGCAACCGGTGCCGGGCACACCGCTCTCGCATTTGCACCTTATGTAGCAGAGGTTAGTGCCACGGATATCACGCCGGAAATGCGCCAACAGGTCCGGAAACTTGTCAAGGAACGTGGCATAAATAATATGCTGGTAGAAACGGCCGATGCTGAGGATCTGCCCTATGAGGAAGAATCATTTCATCTCGTAACTTGTCGAATTGCACCCCATCATTTCTCAAATATCCCGAAATTTCTCGCGGAGTCGGCCAGGGTATTGAAGCCCGGCGGCATTTTAGCCATTGTTGATAATATTGTGCCTACCGGATCTGCCGGTGACTATATCAATGCTTTTGAAAAACTGCGCGATCCCAGTCACTGGTCGCTGCCTGAGCATAGACGAGTGGATCAATGCCATATCTGCTGCTGGTCTCGAAATTCAACAATATGAAACATTGTCTAAAACAATGGAGTTTGAGTTTTGGGCCAAAAGGCATGATCCGGTGATGCAAAGTTATCTTCGGGCGCTGTTAAGTGGATGCACGGGAGAGGCGGTCGATTTTCTAAAACCCAAGATTGGCGAAGATGGCACCCAGTTTACATTGCACGAAGGATTATTTATCGCCCGAAAAGAATAATCATTCCTGTTTGGAGTCGAAATAATGCCCCTACCCGACCAAGGTTTCTCTCGTGATCAGATAATGCAAGCGCTGTCTGAATTCCGCAGCCAAGATCTATCGTGGCGAGACGGCCGTGTGCTTGCCTATGTATATGACGCCGGAGAAGAGGCTGAAAGCATTGTCAAAGAGGCCTTCACCCAATATCTATCTGAAAACGCGCTTGATCCGACTACCTTCCCCAGCACCTTGCAGATGGAGAAGGATATTGTGCGTATAACGGCCGAACTTATGCGTGGAGACGAGCAGGTTGTGGGCAATGTCACCACAGGTGGCACTGAAAGTATCATGCTGGCTGTTAAGACGGCTCGTGATTGGGCCAGAGCTGAAAAACCATCCATCAAAGAGCCGGAAATAATCCTTAGTAAAACTGCACATGCTGCCTTCCATAAAGCAGCTCACTATCTGGGCCTCAAACTTGTCATCGTTCCGTTTGATGAAGAGAGCTTTCAAACCGACGTAGATGCAATGCGCGCCGCTATTAATGAGAACACCGTTCTCCTGATTGCCTCAGCCCCCAATTACTCGCATGGCATAATCGATGATGTTCCCGAAATAGCAGCAATGGCTCAGGAACATGGCCTGCTATGTCACGTTGATGCCTGCATCGGCGGCTTTCAATTGGCCTTCATGCGTCAAATTGGCTACGATGTCGCGCCCTTCGATTTCACCGTTCCTGGTGTAACATCAATATCGGCCGATCTTCATAAATATGGCTACTCAGCCAAAGGCGCTTCCGTGCTTATGCATCGCAATAAAGCATTACGGCGCTACCAGTTCTACACCAACCTTTCGACTACCGCCTATGCGATCATTAATCCCACTGTGCTCAGTACCAAGTCCGGCGGCCCCTTAGCCGCAGGCTGGGCCATCTTGCACTATTTAGGCAGCGAGGGCTATAAGAGAATCGTTGCCGAAGTGGCTGAAGCCGCAGATAGATTGATTGCCGGTATCAACGCTCTGCCCGATCTGCGTGTTCTTGGCCGGCCTGATATGTGTATTTTTGCCTTGGAGTCCGACAGTATCAATGTCTTCCAACTGGCAGACGTCATGAAGACCAAAGGTTGGTATTTGCAGCCGCAGTTTTCAAAGACATCTTCGCTGCAGCCCAATATCCATATAACAGTTACCCATGCGACGGTTACCCATGTCGATGCGCTGTTGGCTGATCTGGCTTCCGCTGTAGAAGAGACAAAGCTGTTGCCGTCATTGGACACGGCCATTGTTAAAGCACAGGTAGATGCCATGCTGCAAAATATGCCGGCCAAAGAAGCAGCGGTAGCCCTTTATCAATTAGCCGGAATTGAAGGTTCGCAGCTTCCTGAAGAGACAGCTTTTATCAACACCGTGCTCAGTGTGCTCCCCCCACCCGTGGCCGAAAAGCTGCTCTTAGAATATTTCAATGATTTATACACGTAACCATATAGGACGCGCATTTCAACGGAATTCTGATTTCGCGTGGGTCCTATTAAGAAAGAAACCCGGTTTTTCTTTATTTGTAAAATGCTTGCATATATTCAAAAAAAACCGGGTTTCTAAATAAATTAAGGAGATAAATGTGACTGAAATTACTGGTGGTGAGCTTCTGCTGAGAAGCTTACATGCTGAAAATGTCAGGTATATTAATGCGATCACCGATGGCACTTATATGATCTTCCTCGAAGCTCTGGAAAGGCTGGGCGAGGAGCTTGACATGCATCTCATTGTGCCCCGCCATGAGGCTGCTGGGGCTCATTTCGCCGATGCCGCCACGCGCATCACTGGCCAACCCGCTGTCGTCATGGCCTGCGCCGGTCCTGGCGCAGCCAACCTGCTTTCAGGCATAATCTGTGCGCAAGCTGAAGGGAGCCCGGTCGTGGCTATTACCACACGACGGCGCACGGATGTCAGCGACACTTACCGGCACATGGGTGGCACCCAATCTCCCAGCCATCTCGACCTCTTTCGTCCAGCGGTTAAGTGGAACGGCAGCATCGATCATTGGCAGCGCATTCCAGATATGGTGCGTCACGCCTTCCGCGTGGCCAACTCCGGATCGCCTGGTCCGGTCCATTTGCTCATATCTGAAGAAGTGCTTAATCAGAAGGGTGATCTGGACAGTGTCGCTATATGGCCTCAAGAACGAACACGTGTCCTATCAGGCGGTATGGCTAATCCGGACGATATCCAGCGGGCGGCCAAATGTTGGTTGCGGCAGGCATGACAAACATTCACGCTGGAAATGGGGCAAATAGGGCCTTTGCTGGAGAAGAAATCCTGGAATTGGCTGAATATCTCAGCAGCCCTGTAACCAATAACGCCAGTGCACGCGGCATTATCCCAGAAGATCACGATCTGGCATTTCCGCCCACTGTGCATGGCCTCCTATATGACCCACGTGCAAGCCGATCTCATTCTTGGTGTGGGTACGCGCTTTGGGGAGTTGGCGATGTGGGGCCGCCCACCATTGTGGGGCGATCCGGCTGAACAACCAACGATCCAAATTGAATCGAATCCGGCCAACATCGGCTTGAATAGACCAGTAGATGTAGCCCTGATCGGGGATGCCAAGGTGGTGATGGGCCAATTGTTGCAGGCTGTGAAAGCGCTGACGCCGCCTAAAGAGGCAGATTCTCGCGTTGCTGAATTGCAAATGTTTCGCGCCCAATGGTGGCAGGGATTGGCTGACGATATCGCCGACATGGAACGGGCACCCATGCTTACTGGACAAATCTTGAAGGTATGTAACGAATTCTTCCCTGATGATGCAATTGTTGCCTTAGATGGTGGTAATACCGTCATGTGGTCGATGCATTATATCGTTCCACGCACACCAGGCTCCGTGCTCTATACGGCCAATATGGGCTATCTTGGTACAGGGCTGCCTTATGCAATTGGCGCAAAAATCGTTGCCCCTGATAGACCGGTCTACTGTGTATCCGGAGATAGTGCTTTCGGCTTTAATATGCAGGAATTGGAAACGGCCGTACGCCTCAACTTACCCATTATCACCATCGTTGCTGTTGACGGTGCCTTCGGCATGGAAAAGTCAGCCCAAAGACGGGTCTTTAATCGTGAAGCGCCCTGGTTCCACCATGATCATGCACCAGTCCGCTACGATAAAGTAGCCGAAGCGATGGGCTGCTATGGCGAATTTGTGGATAAAGCCGCGGACTTGCCCGCCGCTCTCGAGCGTGCGCTGGATTCCGGCCTTCCAGCCGTCATCCATGCCGCAGTCGATCCGGTGGCCAATGTCGATCCGCCAGGACTATATCTCTGGAATATGGCTCGATCCGGAAAGGTTGGCTAAACAATATGGGCATCTTGGTCATGTTGGACCTCACGCTTTTGGCGTCTGCCGCTGATAAGCGCATACACGACCACGATAAGTAACCCTACTACCGAGATGATACCAACCACATCACCGATCACTGGGTAAAGAGTCGTGGGGCTGCTGGTAGGAACCTCGGCCAGGAGATAATTTCCACTGTCGGCCAGACCTTCACCGCTGGCGAGGGTACGGCCGTAGCCATCAACTATAATAGATAGCCCTTCGTCTGTCTGGCGAACTACGGCTGCCCCGTTCTCGATGGCCCGGAAAACGGCCATCTCGGCGTGCACGGGGTTGATGCCGTCCCATTCTTTGGATGGAGAGAGCAAGATGTTGACGTTCTGCTGGCCAACCTGGCGCACGATGTTGGGGTAGTTGGTGTCCCAGCAGATAATGCCGGAGAGTTGGCCGTATTCTGTCTCCACGGCCTGGATTTCACCGCTGCCTTTCAGTGATCCCTTCGAGGATATTGCCGCCATATTTAACGTGTTCGAGGATGATGTCACCATCAGGCCCGGCCACAAACAGCACATTTTCGGCCGGTCGCTCGCTGTCGGGGAAAAAGGTGAATGTGGGCATGGCCAGGTATACTCCGGTTTCTTCCGCCAGAGCCTGTCCTTGGGTGATCACTGCCTGTACATCTTCTTCAACGCCGATGATGGCCAGTTCCGGCCAAAGGATGATTTTCGCGCCATCGGCTGCTGCTTTTTCGGTCATGGCCAGGTATTGGTCATTAACGGCCCCCGTTTCTTGCCGGAAAGCATCTGTGCCTTCTTCCTCAAGCAGTTTGTTCAATTCGCCAATGTGGTTTTCGGCCAGTGTGAAGGAAGCGACCGGAACTGTGTCCAGCGCGCCAATCTGCGGGGCGGTCACCAGCCGGATGGAGCCGTAGCCAACCACGACCAGTAGGATGACGACGTAGGCGATGACGCCGGCACGAACCCGCTTCCAGTCAAAGCTGTTGTCCCAGGCCCAGTTGACGACGGCCGGGAACCAGGCGACGAGAAAAGTGAGGCCCAACATGCCGGTAACGGCCGTCATCTGAGTCAACACCGGAAGGCCATACTGGGAATACCCCACCGACCCAAAGTTACCAAGGGGATTGGAACTGCTGGAGAGGAACTCCAACACGGTCCCGCTCAACGGATAAATGAAGGTGGCGATAAAAGGAAGACGGCCGTTGTGCCGCAGTTTCTGTGCAAGCCAGGAGTCTAGGAAGAAGGGAATCATGGCGAACAAGGTATTCACGGCCATAAAAATGAAGTGGGAAGGGCCAAAAAACGGCGTGGCTCCATACCAGGGGATGGCGAGAGTCAGCCAGAGCACCAGGTAGAAGAAAAGATATTTGCGTCTTTTGGGATAAGTGTACAAGTAGCGCATACCAAATAGCGGCGCTACCCATACTGCTGCAGCCACTGTCCAGCGTCCGGAAGCAAAGAAGTTAAGAAGGCCAAAAATGAGTAACCATAAAGTTGGTGATGATAATAATTTTTTGTGCATGATTTACTCTTCCTTTTAGGTGCGATACATTTTCAAATTGTCTCGCACCTGCTATTTCTTGTGTCTTGTTGCTTTTAGTATAGGGGATGGCAACGGCCGTTACATCGTCCTTTTTGGTGCTGTACCCTGTACGTTTGGACACTGTACGACCGAAATCAGTTCTAATCCCAGATCACGTATCCGATTGATAACACCGAACAAGGCAGGCTGATCGACAGCTGTCAGCACGATCAATGTTTTTCCATTGTCGAGATAATCAACTGTGTGACCTTCAAACCAGCGTAACCAGCGTTCATCCAGACGGCCGTTTACGTAAATGTGATAACAGGCATTCGTGTTCATGATGCACCCACTTTAGCTGTCAGGCCAGACTCTGTGAGACATCACCCGGCATGGCAGTGTCTCGTGATTCGATTTGCATTACCGCAGGGATAAACAACCCGCATATGGCCATTAGAATGCAGAGCAGCCCGCCAAATAAGAACCATACCTGAATAGAAAACCGGTCGGCTACCGGACCTGCGACCATAAGCCCAATGGGCACCATCGCCGAACCGACACTGTTCAACAGCGAGAATATCCGCGCCTGCATATCAGGTTCAACAATCGTCTGAATCATGGCGTAGAATGGCCCCATCGTCATCGTCGTCATGATCCCTACAAGCAGCGCGCCAATGACGACCAACCATAGAGCGGTCGAGGGTGCTGCCGCAAAAACCAGCGTACCAAGCCCCATGCCCATCAATCCAAGCATGGATGTCACGATATTACGCTTGAAACCGCCCCACGCACCCAGGAGTGCGCCACCAACAAACATGCCGATTCCCATAGCGAACTCAACCCAACCTAGATGGATGGCGCTGCCACCGAAGTACTCCTTCACCAGCAGTGGCATCAGTGAAAAGGCGGGGATGATCGTGAAGTTAATGCCGACGGTCATCAGGCTGACAATCAACAGGCCCGGCCAGCTAATCACATAACGCAGTCCGGATTTGACGCCCTGCCATATGGTTTCCTGCCCGTCACCCTGTGCCGGCGTATCCTCTGTGATGCCGGTGTGTCGTTCCGGTTGTGGAATGCGAATAAATAACAGAGGCACGATGGCGAATAGGGCTGAGAAGACATCAATAGCCAGAATGCCCTGCATGGGCAGTACGCCGAGAAGCAGTGCCCCCAGCGGAGCCGAGATGACATTTAGACCGCCATTGAGCATCTGGTTGATCCCTTGAATACGGGTCAGATGCTCAACCGGTACCATCAGCGACGTTGAGGCCGTCATGGCATTGGTGTGGAACGATCCAAATAAGGCACGAATGAACATCACGACATAGATATGCCAGACTTCAACAGCATCCAGGGCAAACAAAACCGCCAGCCCAATTGTCACCAACATGATAACGGTGTCAGAAACCAGCATGATTCGGCGGCGATCCCAGCGGTCAACAAGTGTGCCGATGAAGGGGCCCAGTATCACATTGGGCAGTAACCCAACCAGTGAAGCTGTTGCCAGAACAGTCGCTGAGCCTGTTTGAACCGTCAGGTACCAGATCAGTGCGAACTGAACAAGCTGGCTCCCAATAATTGAGAGTGCCTGTCCGCCCCAGATGGTAAAGAAGCGCGTTTTCCAGGGTATATTGTCGTTTACAGAAAATTGTGTAGCCATGATAAAAGCCTTCTTAAGATAAACCTCTGAGGTCTAATTAAATTGCCGAACTCAAAAGAAGTTACAAGACCTCAGAGGTTATTCAATTAGAACCCCAACTCAGTGAGCCAACTTGATAAGCTCTCTTCTCTTTCTTTTCTCTCTGTCCCATTCTCGGAAGGTTTACCCAGGTACTTCTCAGAGACGATTTGTCCATCCAGCATAAAGAGCACCCGCTCTGTCCTTGCCGCCACTTTGACATCATGCGTCACCAGCATGATGGTTGTGCCGGATTTATTGATTTCTGCCAGCAAATCCATGATCTCGCCGGCGGCCTTTGAATTGAGGGCACCTGTGGGTTCATCACCAAACAGGATGTCAGGGTTGTTGATCAGTGCACGGCATATGCCAACACGTTGTAACTGACCACCTGAAGCCTGCGTGATATCGTTGCCGGCAAGATGCGCTACACCGACCTGTTCCATTAACGCCTCTGCCCGCTGGTCGATCTGATCGTGGCTTTCCTCACGTGCCAGATAAGCAGGAAGTACGACATTATCAAAGATAGATAGGTTCTTCAGCAGGTGAATATGCTGGAAAACAAATCCCATGCCGGTCAGGCGGACTTTTGATAATTCTTCCTCAGAAAGGGCGGTGATATCCTGGCCATTGAACAGAACGCGCCCTGACTTTGCTCTATCCATACCACTGATGTTGTACAGCAGCGTCGATTTGCCGGAGCCTGACGGCCCCATCACGGATACAAACTCGCCTGGCTCTATCGTGAGGTCAACATCAGACAGAACGGTGTATTCATTGTCATTTCCAAGTACAAAGCTTTTGCATAGTTGTTGTGATTCCAGTAATGCAGTCATTTTTAGTTCTCCTTCGTCAAAGCTCTTGCGTAATTCGTTCGTGATTCGTTGCAATTCCAGTAATTGCAGTCATTTTCAGTTCTCCTTATTCCATAATCATTTCAGCGATATTGGTTTCTTTGATCCCCGTTCTCGTGCTCAGGAAGGTTGTTACAGCAACCGTAAACATCAGGAGCAAGGGATACATCACATAAGCCTGGAGCGGGTCAATCACGAACCTGATGCGCGACGCGCCCAGCAACGACCAGACAACACTCACCAACTGCTGCCCTAACGTATTTGAGAAAAGGGTTCCCAGCACGATACCAAATGCCAGCAGGAACAGGGCTCTGGTGAGATATTGAGTTCGGATATGCCGTAGTGAGAAACCAAGGCTCCTCATGATCGCAATCTGATTACTGTCTTTGGTAATGAGCATCATCATGAACAGCGATGTAATCAGGACGGATACGGCCAGCCCTACAACCACCGTGACCATGGTCACTGTCTTTAGCTGTTGAACGGTATTGCCCATCGTCTGAGAGACATAGCCGGCCATGTCGGTGACGCGTGCCGGGTCAAATATCTGCGAGTATTCCAACACTTTCTCCTCGATGTTGGCGTCTGATGCCAGGTCCAGGTTGACGGTATACCAGAGCACAGTCTGCGGATTGTAGGGCAGTGCTGCCTTAGCTGTTCTGCCGCCATTGGTCACATCCTGATAGATACCGCTGACCACCATCTCGCGTTCCTGCCCCTCGATGACGAGGGTGACGGTATCGCCAATCTGTTTTTCCATTTCCCTGGCGTTGAGATAAGAGAGTGCGATCTCATTCTCCTGTTGTGGCGCAGTTCCTTTCACATAGTCCAGCGGGAACAATGAGAAATCACCGGTTTCAATATTGAGGGTTTCCAGGGTGCCGTCACTCTGCATGACTGTGAACTGCGATGTCACCAGGGGCGATAGTTTCGCTACATCGGGATCATCCGTGAGCGTGGCGACTGTCGCTATCGAATCTGTCGGCAACGTCCTCTGATTGACGTAAATCGATCCGAATGTCACTCTGCCCGATGCCCATATAGGAAATGAATGTCGGTGATTGAATCGTCGTCAGGAAATGGATCGGGATGATGATAATCACCGCGCAGAAGAAGAAAACGAAGGCGAGCAATCCATATAACCTGGAGCGCTGTAAGACATCGCGAACGCCAAGATAGGCATTGATATTCAATGCCCTGCCCCGTTTAAGATTGAGCATCGGGATGCGCCGCATGGATTCGCCGACACTGCCGGAGCGCAGCGCTTCAACGGCCGAGATACGATTGAATCGTCTGAGCATGACCACACATGAGATGGTCACAATCAGGAAGATGCTGGAAGCTGCTGCCAGTGGCAGTGCCGTTTGCAGCACGCTCTTTGACGCACTGCCCGATATATAACAGAATATTGGCGGACAGCACCTGGTTCAGCAGCAGTGAGGTCAGGTAACCAAGTAACGCGGCAGCCGCACCCATGACGACATACTTGGCAAGATAGATACGCTTGATGTCAGAGCGTGCGATGCCGATTGCCTTCATGACACCGATCTCTTTCGTGTCTTCTTCAATGGTTGCCAGGAGCGTAAAACGCAAACAGAGGATGGCAATGACGATAAGCAGCAGGCTCATCAGGATTACCACACCGGCGACAAGGCCGTCGGATAATGCATTAAGGGTTTTGAACAATCCCTGATCGACGGCCGGCCCGGTCTTGGGTAAATCCGATGCCTGGTAGGCAGAGGCGAATGCGCCGATCTGACTGTCATCAACAAGCAGGAATTCAATCAGATACTCGGTTTCAGCAATCGTTTCTCTCAGGCTGGCATAGTCTTGCTCGTGAACCAGGAAGCGTTTGGAGTGAACAATGGCGGGGTTCATCTGAGAGTCACGGCTGAAGGCGGCAATGGTGAAGACCATTTCCCCGGCACCCGTGTTTACACGAACCTCATCGCCAATTGCCAGATCCCGCTGCTGACTGTAGTACACAGGAACAGCGATTTCTCCCGGTGAGAGTTGGATGATCTCATTATCCAGATCCAGCAAGAAATCAAAGCCTTCATTCTGGGTCACAAAGCTGATATCCATGATGCTGTTTTCTTCAGGGTTCTGGCTCTCTCCCAGATAAAGATTGGAGCCATCCATGGTGATCATCTCGACCGTCTGCTGGTCTGTGACCAACTCATTGGCGGCTGCCCAGCTGTCGATCTCAGCCTGGTCGAGCGGCCCGGCATGCATCTGCACGAAATGCGGGGTATTCGCTCTGGCTAAACAGAGCATTCAGGGAATTACCCAATTCAATAATCAAGTTCGTGCCACTGGCTACCAGTAAGGCCGCCAGGAAAATGAATGCAAACACCACGATCGTTATCAGTTTCTTCCGCAGAAAATCTTTCCTTAACATGCGTCCAATAATCATAAGTCTGTCCTTTAATGTTGGTGGGAAGTACCATCATCAGCAGTGTATGATTTATCGGGGCATTAATCGCCTATCGAAAGATAGGTTTAGGGGTAGGGATAGGGGTAGGGAAATCAAAAAAGAACTGAGCAAGGGCAGCCCGAATGCGAAGATGGCGAATTGGCCAAGATCATTTAGACAGCGTGTTGGAGGGTGTTTGAATGAGGTCATCAGGTATTTTTCGCCAAGGGAGACTCCAGGGGATCATCGATGCCGTTTTTTTTATTCCGGAAACGACATCGATCATTTATAACGCGGGCGAGTGGCGTGTGGCGTGTTGTTGGTCAGTAGACAGCGAGAAATTAATGGATGTTAGGAATGCTGCGGAAGAATTTCGGACGCGGACGGGAACGGATGAAGGCTGATTTTTTATCCGTGTTTTCCGTGTCCGATTAAATGCTGCATAAAAGTTCATGATCATTGGTCAACGGTTGATGGTCGAATGGTCTGAGGATGGGTGGTCCCCGAGCGTTAGAGTAATATGATTTTAGGGTTATGTTACATAGAACATGTGTTCTTGTCAAGGGGCAATAAAGTGACTGAACAGTCAGTTCTTTTGAGGTTTCGGAAGGCCAGGAGGAAGGGTTTGTATTAGGTTGGTTGGAAGAAATTCCAGCGTATCAGTAGAGTGATAGTGTCGTTAGCTGCTCTGAGCGCGGATTAGTGGAGATAAGACCATTATTTGCTGGTAATTAGCCGTAAATTTTCGCCAAAAGCGATTTGTAAGAACGTAACGCTTGAAATCATGCGATTGCGGGTGGGCAATGCTCGCCACAAATACCCATTTCTTTGCTGGCGCGTAACCATTGTAAAAACGGGCGGTAACAATTCGCGTGTATTGATTTGTTATATTGCCTATACGTAGGAAAGACAAAATACTGCGGTACAATTTACCTCTCTATGAATGCAATCAGATCCTTCAAAGTCTGTTTCAACTGAGCCATTCGCTAATCCCCCAATTGCTCTGCCCACTCTTGTTCGATTTGGCTCAAAATATCACGCGCTGCGTCATTGAATTCCAACCTCGCTCTGTGAGACGAACAATTTTAGCCCGACCATCGTTGGGGTCAGGGAGACGATCTACATAACCGCAAGCCACAATATGATCAACCAGAGATCCCGTTGATTGCTTTGTGATTTGGGCTTGTTCGGCTAACTCAGTGATGCGTGAACCTTCAGGTCGAATGTGTTGAAAAATCACAAAATGAGCGGGGCGGAGATCAGTAAATCCTCTCGCCCTCAAACCTTCATCTATACGGGCCACGATAGCTTGAAAAGGAATACGTAACATAGCCCCAAGCATACGTTGGTCTTTCTGGTTTTGGGTCATTAAAAATTACCTCTTGACAAAATAGTAAGTTTAGCTTACTATTTAGTAAGCTAAACTTACTAAATAGAATTGTACCATAGGAGATTAATTAATGACAATGACTATTGAGCCTTATACACTTACACGTGAAGCGGGTCCACCAATATGGTTTTTAGGGACACTAATGACCCTAAAGGCAACAGGAGAACAAACCAATGGCGCATACGGATTGATCGAACAAATTCTTCCACCTAGATTCGCATCACCTTTGCATGTCCATCACAGCGAAGATGAAGCATCCATCCACCGAAAGGAGAGGCAAGTTTTACATGTGGCAACAAGAGAATGAACGCATATCCGAGGATCATATATTTTCTTCCCCCGTGATATTCCTCATTGGTTCCGTATTATGGGACCCAACCCGCCAGGCTACTCCAATTCAATTTCCCTGCTGGCTTGGAGAACTTTTTCGTGGAAGCGGGAGAACCGGCTCTGGAAGTAATTTTACCGCCTGCCGACCATCCGGATGTCGAAAAATTGGCCTCAACAGCGGCGAAGTATGATGTTGAGATTTTAGGACCACCCCCGCATAGAAAAATACTGCTTTACTGCTTGGTGTCAAAAGAGTAGAACCCATCAGGTTCTGCTCTTATTTTTTGTATGGGTATATAAGACTCGTACTTCTTCTCAGCAATATAACTATTTATTAACCTGACTCGTTGTGTAATGAGTCTCGATAAATCAACGCTTCTAAATATTCAGAAAATGAAAGCTTTCTTGCGGCTGCTCGTTCTTTACCTGTCTGATGCCAATATGGAGATAATAAATATTAACTCGTCGTTTCTTCACGCTTTCAGGCAGTGGTTTTGGGCCAGGCTTCTTATGCCGCAGCCGGATTCGTTATCAGTTACTGTCGTGATTATCGTCATTTACTTCTCCACGTCAATCAAATCTTAACGCCATTCTTTTTCTTCCCATCAGCGTAAAATGTCTTGTGGCCAGGTCTGCCAGGAGAGTTAGAGCAATCCTAGTTCCTGTGCGCGAATGGTTGCTTGCGTGCGATTGTTGACACCTAGTTTCTGTAAGATATTGTGGACATGCCACTTGACTGTCCCCACTGTGATAACCAGTTCGTCAGCGATTTGTTGATTGGTTTTCCCGCCCACAATGAGGGCAAGTATGTTCAACTCTTGCTCAGTCAGTGGTTCAGGCAGCTGCGGTTGAGCGGGCCTTTCGACTCGCGTAAGCGAAGCGGCCTGTGTAAGCGAACTGCGTCATCGCTGATTTCTGTTGGCCTAAAATGGCATCGACAAGATCGGGTGCGGTCTCTCGAACCTGTGGAAGCAGTTCAAGCACAGGTGCCTCATCGAGAAATATGCGCATGAATCCCTCAGGCGCAGCGATTTCCAGGGCCTCGGACAGCCACTTCAGCGCCGTTGGGATGTCTCCTTTATCCTGATAATAGCGAGAGAACAGGAGTTTGATTTCCATGCTGGCTCGAGCTTTCGTAGGCGGGCAGCGTCCAGCAACGGCTGCAATATGGAGGGCACAACCTCGGTGTCCCCGCTCATGAGCAGATAGCGGACCAGCGTCAGTTCTGCATATTCGAACGAGGAATCAGGCCGGCTGGCTTGATATGCTTTTGCCCATTGCTCCACAGCCTGCCTATCCGCCAAAAAGAGCTGCATACGTGCCTGGTAAGCGGCGGCGACCAAAGCGAACCGCTCCACACCAAATCTCTCGATGATACTGTTCACTTCAGCAAAGGCGTTTTGGAACTCAGTCATGTTGCCCTGGCATACTGTCAAATGGACATAAAACGCCATACCGGCAATCACGTGATCCAACTGCATCCCCTGACGTGACAGGGCCATACCTTCATTCAGGTATTGTTCCGCAGTAGTTAGATCATTTCTCTCCAACGCAATTCCGCCAAGAATCGATAGTGCGATTCCCAATGGAGGAAATCGCCGATCTTCTGCCAGGTCAATCGCCGTGCGGCAGGCTTGCTCGGCAAGATGCAATCGCCCCTGGTTGATCAAAACCTGAGCCGCCGAACAACGGCCGTTAACTGCAAGATACAGCACACCGGCTAATTGCGCTTTATCACTGGCCAGCAGAAAGTTCTTTGCCGCATCATCAGCCTGCCCTGAAAGTTCATTGGCCAGACCAAGGCTGAAATGTGCGCGGGCATGCGCGATATGATCGGCGCGAGGTAAACGAGACTGGGCAAAGGTGATGCAGCTCAATGGCCTGCTGCACATCACCACGAACAGCGGCGATTGAGCCGCGATACAAGGCGGCTAAAGCGAGCAGGTTCTCGACTTCCGGTGAGGCTGATTGTGCCGCCAGATCGGTCTCAGCCAGATCGATGAATTGTAATGCATCATCAAAACGGCCGGACAGGTACCAAACAAATGCGGCATTCAAACTCAAATGGGGTCGATTGGCAAAGATCTCAGCGGGGAGCTTTTCAAGCCACGATGAATACAGTTCCAAATTGCCGCTCGACCAAATAGTCTCCTGCTGCAAGGCGACATCAACCATGCCGGCCATAAATTCAGGATCGGCACTGTCCAGGGCATAGGTCACAGCCTCAAAGATCATGTCGTTGGCTTCATGCCAGGCAGCGGCTTTTTTGTACAGCTCAGATGCTTCTGCCTTGCTCAACTCTGTAAGCAGCGAATCAGCGAACAAGTGGTGATAACGGTACCAGACACGCGCATGATCCAGGGCAACAATGAACATGTTGGTTTGCTCCAACTGCTCAAGGATATATTGACTGTTAGGATTGCCAGTGACAGCCTGGCAGAGTTCGGCATTAAACTGCTTTAAAACGGCCGTCTGCACGAGAAACCGGCGCGTCTCTTCATCCTGACTCTGGAGGACTTCATCGGTGAGGTAATCCAACACATAACGGTGGCTGCCGCTGAATGTGTCCATAAAAGCGTGATGGTCTGGCAGGTTTTTCAACACAAACCCTGCCAATTGTAATCCAGCGATCCACCCTTCAGTCCGCGCCTCCAACCCTTTGATCACCTCTGATTCCAGGTCCAGTTTCATAGCGTGAGAGAAAAACTGTGTCGCTTCATCCAGAGAAAAACGCAATTCATGCATGCGAATTTCAGCCATCTCACCCCGCGCTCTGAGTCGAGACAGTGGTAGAGGCGGGTCTTCACGCGATGTAATAACCAGGTGCATTTGATGCGGCTGATGTTCTACCAGGTATAGCAAGGCCTCGTGTATTTCCGGGTGGCTGATCACATGATAATCATCCAGCACCAATAGTATGTGATAGTCCAGCCCGGCTATGTCATTGATCAGTTCGTTCAGAACGGTGTTTATTGGCGGACTCTGGGCCATCTCAAATAAGCTAAGAGCGCCAACCCCGATTTCAGGCGCTACCTGCTGCAGCGCGGCGATCACATATGAAAGGAAACGGATGGGTTCACTGTCAGCTTCTTCAAGAGAGAGCCAGGTGATCCGATCATTGAATATGTCCTCAAGTTGAAGAGCGTGTATCCACTCGGAGGCCAGGTTCGTTTTACCGTACCCTGCCGGTGCTGTAATTAATGTGAGTTTGCGCTGGATGCGTTCATTCAGTTGTTTGATGAGCAGTGATCTAGGGACCATATCAGGTCGCCGGTGGGGAATATGGAGTTTGGTCTTTAGTATTGATGGTGCAATTTGGAGGTCTGCCATCACTGCCTCACTGTCAAAACGATTTACGGTACTGCTCTGCAATATTGGGCACCAAATTGCATTATTATAGGCAATAAATTTATTCCAGGCTATGTTGATTTAATGGCATAAGCCAAGATAAAAAACTCTTCGCTTGATTAGTTGAAAGGCATAGAGAGTTTTACTCTATTTAAGAATCACGGGCAGTGAATTATGGTTATTCAATCCGGCGGTCGGATCAGGTGGATTGCCGAGGTAAAGACGGCCGTATCCATAGACATTATCCTTGCCAATCCCACCCATATCTACGGCGCGAGCGGCCAAATAATTGGCGATATCTTGGGGAGAATAATTAGGATAGGCATCTAGTACTAAAGCAGCAGCGCCCGCGGCATGCGGCGCAGCGGCTGAAGTCCCGGCGAAATCTTTGAAACCATAACTTACTGTGGATACGCCGGCATACCCCACAAAATCAGGTTTTATATAGCCGCCAAATTGGGTTCCGCCAGGCCCATTGGTTGGTCCTTGCGAGCTGTAACCTTCAAGAGGAAAGGGGTTGTCTACGTCAACTGCCCCAACAGTCAAAGCATTAGCTGCGTCAGCCAAGTTTGCCAAACTGCGATCCATGACAATTTTATCCAAACGGGTCAGCTTTGGAGCAAAGATTTCTAAATTGACAGCCCGATTGCTGTTTTTGCGGCCGATCAGAAAACCATACGCTGCCGGTGTCCCACTGGTTACTGTATAGACAGCTTCTGTAGGAGTCTGGCCGGGGAATCCTGACTGCAGGCGGTCACTCGAGGCGATTAAATCCCAACTGCTGCCGTTATAACGAACGACATAAAGGATATAGTCTTGATTGACGCTAACCCAATCATCCCATCGAACAAATACTCTCAAGGCATAACCAGGATTAATTAAGTAGACTGTTTGTGGGATTCCAGGTCCGAAGAAATTTATTTCTTGATTACCTGAAAAATTATGAAAGCCATCATTATCAGGATCATAAAACGCACCACCCCAATGACTCTCACGATCATTACCAGAGGCGGTCACCCAGGTGATGCCGTTGCTTCGGGCATGATTAACCAGATTGGCGAAATACCCGCTGCCATCACCCGGCGTTAAGTTGTACCAGCCCAGAGATGTCGAAATAACATCGACACCTTGACTTATGGCGTAATTCACGGCCTGCTCCAGATCGAGATTTGTGCTTATTTTAAGCAGGAAAAATTGAGCATAGGGTACAAAATCGGCCGTTATTTCAGCACAGGCAGTGCCATGTTTAGAACTGCCAAGATTGCTATCATTCTCACCATCAACGAAATTCTTGAAGATTATGTTTGCAGGCAAATCACTGCCTAAAAGAGCAGGATAACCGGCAAAACTGCCGTCAATAATGGCTACTTTTACGCCAGTTCCCCAGTAACCGGCACTCTGCCAGGCCTGGCCATTCAGCGCAACCAATCCCTCGGATTGGGCATCAAGACCCTCGATGTCCTGCTCAATTGCGTAGGATGGAAGGCGCAAATAGGCAACGGCCGTATCTTCAGCAACTTGTCCCAATTCAGAAACAGGGATCCATGCTTGTAGTTCCGGCACAATATCGCTGCTGAAAGTAACCGAACCACCGGATTCTTCGACAGCCTGATGCGCTTGGTTGAGCGAGCCCTCGGCAGCGACAACATTTACCTGCACCATCTCCTGCTCGAGACGCAGCCCTGATTGCGCCGCGAAATCTACGGCAGAATCTATTGAAATCATGGCCTTTTCAGCTGCATCCGCGAGCACGTTATCCATTTTGGGATTGCTCGCCAATGCTGCTCTACTATTTGCCAATGATTGCGGAGCTTGGATGGCCTCTGCCGGCAGTTGGAGCACAGGCGGCTCGTTCTCCTGACTATCTGAACTAGCATCTGTCGGGCTGGATAACAGCAAAATAATGCTTAACAAAACAATTAGCGATATCAAGCCTAGACCAAGTATTGATCGTTCGTGCCGCTTGCTTTGTAAAAACATCATCCACCTCCTGTGGTAACTGTAGCAAAAGAGGATCTTATTAGAAGTTATGCCGGGATGTCCCCCATTCTTATCAGCTTTTCACCAATCAATTTGCCCATGTTAGGGGTAAACTCGCACCCATGTGGTTCTGAATTTTGACTGCATCATCACAGCTTGCCGCCAAATGAGTGAAAGGTTACTATTTTGCTTTAACCTACACAGGTAACCATGAAAACGATCTACCTCGACATCTCCGTTCCGCGCATTCTCTTGACCAGGCTACTCGGCCGTTTTTCCAAATCAGCCTACTTTGCACGAACTTCACCCCTGCACCTGGTTGAGATGCCTGATCCCCCGCTCCCCGCAGCAGATTGGGTAAGGGTTCGCAACCGTATGTGCGGTATCTGTGGCAGCGATCTGCACCAATTGTTCGTCGATGCCAGCCTGGATGTAGCACCTGTCGCTTTGCCATCCCATAAACGCATTTACCTGGGACATGAGATGGTTGGTGAAGTTGTGGAGATGGGAACGGCCGTAACCCAGTTTCAATTAGGCGATCGCGTGGTGCGATGGGGCCGCGCCGATGACTGCCTGGCCCGCGGGCGCAAAGAATTATGTCCCCCGTGCCGGCGCGGCCACCGCGTTCTTTGCGAAAACGCCTCCGAGCCGCGAGAACACGCCCCTGTTGGCGGCGGCTTTGGCGACAGTTTTATCACCCCTGCAAGCACCCTCCTGAAAGTCCCTGAAGGCTTAGCTGACAAAAAGGCCATATTCACCGAGCCATTGGCCGTGGCCATTCACGCTGCCTACCGGCGCATTATCCAACCAGGCGAGAGAGTGCTCATTCTTGGTGTGGGTACAATTGGCTTTCTGCTTCTGCAAACCATTCGTAAGATACAACCCGACTGTCACCTCACCGCCCTGGCTCAATTCCCCTGGCAGGCTGATCTTGCCAAAGAACTTGGTGCTGACGCCATTATATTATCAGGAGAAAATGGTTACACGGCCGTTAGAGATTTAACAAAAGCTCGGCTATACGAAGGTCGAGGCGGTAATCAGATGCTGATCGGCGGCTTTGATGTTGTGTTTGATGCGGTGGGTATTCCTTCTACGCTCAACAACGCCTTACGTTGGACCCGTGCCAATGGCACAGTTGTGCTCGTCGGCGTCAATCTGCACCGTATGAAATTGGATTTAACTCCTGTTTGGCATCAGGAAGTCGACCTTCTTGGTGCCATTGGCCATGATGTGGTCACCTGGGGAGATGAGCGGCTTTCAACCTTTGATTTGGCCATGCGCTGGATGTCAGATGGTGATATTGAAACTGAATGTTTGCTTACCCATCATTATCCGCTACACGAATATCGCACGGCATTTGACACTGCTGTAGACAAAAAAGAGATGCATTCTATCAAGGTGGGGTAAATACGTAATACGTCCGAAAATTCACACCATTGGCTGACCCACGGGCGCTGTCGATAAGAACGGTTTGTCTGGTTGCAATGGCGGCGGTATTGTTTCCAGATCAATAACATATTCCCCAAACCGCTTGATATGTTCCCTAAGATACGGACTCAGCGTTGCAACAATATCTGTTGTCACGTCATATCCTTCCTGAACCATATCGTGCAAGATATCTGTCATGTCCGTCAACATTTTGGAGCATGATGGCATTGGCAATCAGGTCTTTGTATTTGATAATTTTTTCATTCTCGACAGGGTCACGGAATTTCAGAATCCCATCACCGCCAAAAGTTATCCACTGCGAGAAGCCCTGATAAGCCTCTATCTTTGTCGTGGCCGCTCGTACTTCTCTGCGCGTCTGTATTGGAAACAAATTCCAGCAAAAACACGGTTCGGATCACCCGGCCTAACTCGCGAAAAGCCAGATATAGCTTGTTCTTGGGACTGTCAGTGTTCAGCTTTTGCAGCAGCCAAGACGGCAACAATTTCCCTTTGTGAATGGACAGCACGACCTGCATCAAATCCTGCCAGTGCTTTTAATCAGTTCCCAGTTTATGTACGGCTGAACCAGGATCCAATATGCTTAAAATGGAGATTTGTGTCCGGCCAATACATACTGACCTTATTCCAGTTTCGCATCCGGGGCAACAGCTTAATCCCCAGCAGATGGGCTAGGCCGAAAACGGCCTCAGATTGGCCCTGGGTATCGCCATGAACTGTGTCTGGTTGGAGAACAGACTTGTTTTTGAGCAAGCCATCCAGTATGTAAACGGCTTCCCAAACACCACAGGCGATGAAATGACTGAACAAAGCGACATAGGTGTCAGAAATGTGATGGTAGGCGATGCCACCATAACCACCGTAGCGAATATGGCGTTCACCCAGAAGGTTGTTTTCATACAGTTCGTAATGGGTACCATCCGCAATAGCTGCTTTGCCGCTGCCCCATATAAAAGGAAGACGAAAGCGAGCATACTCATTGATAACATCGCGAATAGCCGCATCTAGTTTATCCGTCGTGATATGTTGGGCATTGAGGCGACCGATAACCCGTTCCGTCACCAGTGCCCGCGCATGGCGTGCCGTTTGAGCCGGACCCAAATTACAACCATAGCCAAACACAGTGATGAGATAGCGAGAGAGCGGATCTCGGAGTTTGGGATCTGAGCCGGAAGGCGGTCCAAAGTGCCGAGTGTACCCTACCCAATGATGGACGTTATGCAACACATCAAGCAGATGACGTTCCGGCAATCGTGATTTCATGATTGCTTCCAGTTTTTCTGCATCTTTAGGTGCGGGCTGGCGCGTTAACTGGCGTAGATGGGGTTTACCAGCAGCATCAAAGTACAAGTCGCTTGCACCAGTCTGGGCATCGTCAACGCGCTGGGCTAATTCAATAAGCTGACGGCGCAATGTTTCCACAAAATCATCGGCCGAATTTGGCAAACCAACTGCGGTGCAGTACCCCGGCAAAATGTCCTGGCACTCTGACCAAGGCAACAGCTGCGTGCGATAATCAGCATAGCTTTCTGTTCCTTCAACATACAAATCACCGTTGCTCAATCCATCGGCAATGTAACTGAAGACGCACAGTTCTAAAGGTTTCTTCTTGTACATGATTTCGCCGTCTACCTTGTCCCGGATAAAGGTTTGCCAACGAGGACTGGCAAAAGAAAGCGAGATGTCGGCCGGCAGATACATTACAACTTTCTTCCGATACACATGAATGAATTCAAGCGCCTGGAGCAAGATCTTACTCTGGGTTGCTGATCGGATTTGCAGTTGCTTGGTGAGGCGAAAGGGTAGGGCGCGATGGTGACCATAGATAGCAGGTAACAGAGGCAGATAGTTATTATTGTGATAGGCCTGTAGCATTTCGCAATCCTGCTGCAACTTTTTGGCGCCACCATTGACCTGAACAACCTGACGCACATGCTTTCCCAAAGCAGTATCTTTCTCCTGATCGGGCAACTTATCTGTTTTCCCGGTGTGTTGAACGACATCGGCAAATGCATCAACCAGCATTTCATTCACCGCCCGGTGCCGGTCATGCAGTGCACGCAAGCGCTTCTTAGCATTGTTGTGCAACAGGCGTATTCGCTTGAGATACATCGTCGTCAGCTGATCGCGTGTTCGCACCTGCATTTGGTACAAGAGACAGAGGAGCAAGGTATATCGTTTGGCATCTGTCGTCACCCCGGTGATGTCGCTGATTTCCATCTGGTAAGCTTGAGAGGCAAATTGTTCCACTTTGGTGCCGGGTAAATTGTCCAGAAAAGGCAGCGGATCCATGAACTTTTCTAGCCGGTCGAGATGTTTTTCCCATTTGCGTACCCATTTCAACGAAGCGCTGGCCGGCAGCGCTTTGATCCGGGTAAAATCATTTCGGGTCTTGTCTTTTTCCTTGACCAGTAATCCATCCAGGATAGCCTTCTGATCTTCAGTTAATTTACTGATGACTTGCGCATATAACGCTTCATGCGCTTGGTGGCGGATATGATTGACGAATTCATCAAGTGTTCCGTAAGCAGGCAGCTCAAACCGCTCAACCACCAACTGCTCAACGGCGACGTTGATAAGATCAGCCGGGTCACTCATCGTTTGAGTCGCTTGCCGAACGATTTTTTCAACTGTTTCGCGGCCACCATGCCGGTAGGCTTTTATATCCAAATGGCCGTAAATTGCCTGACGATAACGACTACGGGTCATGCGCGGCAGAGCCGGTAATCGCTCCGGCCAGGGAATCTGCATTTGCTCAGCAATATGCTTACCAATAGGCGTGGGCACATCGCCGAGTTTGGGTAAACGGCCTAACTTTTGAAAGGCCTTTAACAAGAGCATCATTGTCAATCCTTGTGCCCCATCATCGGCCAGGTTCTCGACAAAAGCCAGTTCAGCTTCAGTGGGAGTATAAAATTGTGCTAACTCGTCCTCGGTAAATGAATGTTTGAAACGCGGGTAAGCTGTCCGTTCGATTGCTGTCATTATTCCTTCCCTAAAAACGATCCTTTTTGCTACAATGATGTTTGCTTGAAAACCACTGATAAAACGACAAGGATTTTGACAATAATTGGGTTTTCAATCAAGTTTTATGGAACGTACCAAAACGATTGCTTATTTGCGGGTTTCCACAACCGACCAAGACATAAAAAAGAACAAGAATGACATCCTGCATCTAGCCAATGAAAAGGGGTTGGGGAAGGTGGATTGGGTCGAGGAACAGGCTTCCGGTCGTATATCTTGGCGGAAACGTGAGATCGCTCAAGTGCTGGAAGGGCTGCAATCAGGGGATAATTTGATTGTGAGCGAACTGTCCCGACTGGGCCGTTCTATGCTGGAATGTATGGAGATTCTCTCCATTGGCTCCCAGAAGCAAATCAATATCTATGCTGTGAAGGGGAACTGGCAGCTTGACCAATCCATCCAGTCAAAAATTATAGCAATGGCTTTTGCTATGGCAGCCGAGATTGAGCGAGATTTGATCAGTCAGCGTACCAAAGAAGCTTTGGCAGCTAAGAAAAGAGCGGGAATGAAATTAGGGCGACCGAAAGGTAGTGGCAAGAGCAAATTGGATGAGCATCGCCCTGAGATTGAAGCCCTGTTAGAGACTGGTTCTACTCAACGATATATTGCCAGTCGTTTCAACACAACAGAGTCCAATCTCAGTCGATGGATGAAAAAGCATGGGCTGAAGCGTAAGAAGCAGTCAAATAACGTATGAATTTTTTGACGGAAATTGTAACGACCCTGAAAGTTTATTCAAGCCACGGCTACAAGCGATCGAATGTGAAATATCGAACGGTATTTACAATCACATCTAGTTCAGCTATTGTTATTTGACAGCGAACACTTGGTGACTTGAATGACGGGCAACCTAAAATCACCAGCTCGCATGTTGCTCATTATCACAATCATCCTGACTGTAGGGGTCTTGATATTTTCGATTCCCTGGACAGCTGAATCCGAAGCGGCAATTGAGAAGACCTGTGATGTGTCCGCTGGACCATACCCGATAGGAGAATGATATGAGTCACAAAACAGACGTTGTAAGAGAGTATGCCGAATCAATTGGCATCGGTGGCAATAGAGAGGCAGTCGCAAACTATT
Organism: uncultured Chloroflexia bacterium; assembly: GCA_963736615.1. Classification (GTDB taxonomy): domain Bacteria; phylum Chloroflexota; class Anaerolineae; order Promineifilales; family Promineifilaceae; genus JAACFF01. The sequence continues at coordinate 118,852 of CAVTPP010000009.1, forward strand.
TCTCAGATGACTTTCAAATGCTCGACAAAGATGGGAACTTTGTAATGAATAAAGAGATGTTGCTCGCATCTATGCGACAGGTGAACCACGCTTTCACTGACTATGGTTTTGTGCTCAACGATGTTAGCGAAGAGGGTGATTTCGTTATTATGAGCGGTCATTTCGAAGGGACGCATACGGGCGATCTTGACCTGTCGGCAACGGGTATTGGTGTCATTCCGGCCAGTGGCAAGAAGATTGTCTGGTCGGAAGCCAGTGAGAAGGTTTCACTTGAAGGCGACAAAATCATTCGGATGGAGCCGTATGCAGGGGCATCTGGAATGCAGGCATGGCTCGCGGCTCTAGGCGTGGAACTGCCATCGGAGTGATCTAGCGCATCGGCATCATGAGCCGCACAATTGAAAAACCGTCTTGTTGTTCCAAGCGAGTATTTTTCCAAAGTATTACGAATTTACCCCGTATATTGCCAGCCGTTTCAATACGACCGAGTCAAATCTTAGCCGGTGGATGAAAAAGCATGAGTTGAAGCGAAAGAAGGAATTGAACAAACCGTGAATTTTCGGACGTATTACGTGTTTACCCC
>CAVTPP010000010.1:0-10009 GCA_963736615.1 uncultured Chloroflexia bacterium
CTTACGAGTAGCACTTTTTTCTGGCCAACCTTTCGAGAAAAAGTCCTACACAAACAAAGATAGTGAGTTTGTCAACCTTTCTTGTTTCTGCAATCTCTGGATGCGCGTTTTAAAATCAAATGGATGGCCTGATTGTGTCAAATTTCTGCATATTTCTTACGTAAAATTTACTTTTTTGATCTACCAATAAACTATAGAGTTATAGCAAAAAACTCATCTTAACAAGAAAAAAGAATAGTTAGTGGAGGTGCCAAAATGGTTCACAAAACTTTATTGCGCACACTATTGATTGTTTTTTTGACGGTTTACCTGACCGCGTGCGCATCTGTAGCAACTGCTGATAGGGAGCCACCCTATCACCCAAACGAAAACGTCGATGCAGGATTCCTGTTGCAGGATAAGAAAACTCTAACAGATTTGATGGAAACGCCCGAGCTGGTGTCATCAACAGAGTCCCTGTTTACACCTGCCATTCAGGATTCACCGTTCTCTATCCAGGAAACATTCATAGAAATCTACGAACAAGTAAATCCATCGGTGGTTAACGTACAGGTAACGTAAACGCCCAACGGGACTGAGCTAAGCAAAGAGTTCGCCCCATATTTCCCGCAGATCCCCGGATTTCCGGAAAATACTCCCGAGTTTGGGCCGCCAATGTCAATTCTACCGCAACACTCACAGGGCTCTGGATTTGTCTACGATGAAGAAGGACATATCGTTACCAACAGCCACGTGGTGCACAACGTGAATGAGATCTCCATCACATTTGCCGATGGGACAGTTGCTTCGGCAACGCTTGTCGGCAGCGATCCCGACTCAGATCTCGCCGTAGTAAAAGTGGAGGTGGAAAGTGATTTATTGGAACCGGTAACGATCGGTGACTCAGATTCATTGAAAGTTGGCCAGCTCGTTGTTGCGATTGGTAATCCGTTTGGGTTAGAGGGATCAATGACCATGGGCATCATTTCCGGTCTAGGAAGGTTGTTACCGGCTGCCGAACATGAGGGATTCAGTATTCCGGACATTATTCAGACGGATGCCGCTATCAACCCTGGCAATTCTGGAGGACCGTTACTGAATCTAGAGGGTGAAGTGATCGGCGTCAATACAGCAATTACGTCTCCAAGCCGCGTTTTTGCTGGCATTGGCTACGCGGTGCCGGCGACAATGATCGATGAAGTCGTTCCTGCGCTCATCAGTGATGGACAGATCGAGCACCCCTGGTTGGGTATAACTGGTGCTACATTGACGCCGGAACTGGCCGAAGCCATTGACCTGGTTCCCGAACAACGTGGTGTGCTTATCGCCGAAGTAATTGCTGATGGACCGGCACATGATGGCGGTCTCCGTGGCAGTGCCATTCAGACCACATTGGGCGGCCAAACATCGCGTATTAGTGGTGATCTGATCACTGGTGTTGATGGACAATCAATCGATGGAATCAACGAGTTAATCAGCTATCTGCTGCATGAAACAAAGATTGGTGACACGATTGTTATTGATGTTTTGAGAGAAGGGGAGCGTTTAGACTTCGAAGTTAAATTGGAACCGAGACCAGAGGTTACTCCATAACCGAATTTCAGTAGATAGGCAAACGACAAAAGAGGCGCAATTTTTCGCCAGACGGTAAGAAGAGGGTGTTAAGCAAAAGTTTAAAACCCTCTAGATTTAAGTGGTTTGTTCGCAAAGTTCCTTAACAAATGCCAGGCACTTATTAAACAGTGTTACCTCAAGTAGATAAAATAAAGTGCCTAGCATTTTTCTTACATGATTTAGAAAACAAACCATTTATGTGTTTGGAAGTTCGAGATTTAAAATAAACCATTGGTTCGAACTTCCAAACCTCAGAGGAAATCGGATTCTTCAACCAATTTTTAGATCAAATTAGGAACCCGATTTCACTTAAGCCCTTTAGAAAAATGGAAAATAGTTTCGTTGAGCACATAAAAAGTAAGCATCGTCACGAACAAACAGTGCTGCTGAACTTAACAAGCCAGCTATTAAGTCGTTCAAAGTTGGAAGACTTGATGAGTTATCTTGTTGAGGAGGTTGTCAGGCTGTTTAGTGTCGATGCTTGCGCATATTGCTGCCAGATGAGAAGCCGGGTTACCTGCTGTTTCGTGCTTCAGCCGGCTGGCTTTCAAACCCAGAGGTTGAGCGCCGGCGTGTATTGAGTGATGATCACAGCAGTTCTGGTCAGGTAATGCGAACCCAGAGGCCCATTTTGTCCAAGGATAACATCCACCGGGACAGTATTCCAGAAATAACGATTGATTGGCTGGACGAAGAAAAATTTGAGGGAGTGGCAATCATACCTTTGGTAGTTGAAGGGAAAGCGATCGGTGCCCTGGCACTAACAACACGCACACCACTGGAATTGAATGAAGAAGAGCTTCGTTTTTTGCAGATATTGGCCAACCAAGCAGGTATCGCTATTGCGCATGCCAGATTGCAGCAGGAGGAAATCCGGCTGCAACGTTGAAGAAGAGTTGTTGGTTGGACGACAGATTCAACAAAGTCTACTGCCGGCTACTAGTCCGGCTTTTAACGGATGGCAATTTAGCGACCTATATCGACCTGCACGGCAGGTTGGTGGCGATTTGTATGATTACTTCGATCTACCTGTTGGTCAACATAGACTTGGATTAGTCATTGGTGATGTAGCAGATAAGGGAGTACCAGCTGCTTTATTCATGGCTACCAGCCGCACACTGATTCGCAGTGTTGCGCTTGCTGGCTTGACTCCTGGCTCGACGTTAAGCGAGGCGAACAGACTTATTATTCAAGATAGTCAATCCGAGTTGTTCCTAAGTGCATTTTATGGAATCTTGGATACCGGGAATGGTACGCTGAGTTATGCCAACGCTGGGCACAATCCTCCCCTATTATATCGGTACGCAACAGGTAAGTTACTGGAATTAAACGCTGCGGGCATCCTCCTCTGCGTACAGGACAAGATTTCGCTGGAGGAAAAGTTTGTCACGATTCATCATGGCGATATCCTGGTTCTGTATACGGATGGCGTGACGGAAGCTATGAACATGAATTATGAGGAGTTTGGCTTAGAGCGATTGAAACAAGAAGTTGTGACTCATGCCGAAAGGAACTCCTCGAAGATTCTTGATGCTATCGTTGACGCGATTGATGATTTTGTCAGTGATACCGACCAACTCGACGATCTCGCGTTGGTCGTCGTCAAACGGTTGTAGAACTAATACTGGTTACAAATAAAACTGTCAAAAGAACTGGAAAATCGGTATCAGGGAGAAAGAGGTAACCTTGTCCTTTATCCGCTATGGTCAACTTTACAAGGCAAATTTGATCCTGGGAAAACAACCCTAGCCTAAGCAAACACATCATCTTGTTGCTGTAAGCATATCAAGATCTAAGGGCAACAGACCAAAAACTGTTAAATTTTTACGTTATTCTTACGTTTGTATTGCAAAAATAATAGTGGTCATGAGCCGACCAAAAAAGCACAACTAACAATCTTATAAGGAGTAAATGATCATGTTTCGACAACCATTTAACTGGCGAGAAATTGAAAGGCTGCGGCGGGACATGGACCGCCTGTTTGAGATATCGGTGCCACGCCTGCCGCGTACACGGGCGGCACGTTTCCCCGCCGTTAATGTCTGGACCAATGACCAGGAAGGCGTTTTGTGTCCGCTGAACTACCGGGTGTTTCTCCAGAGACACTCGATATCACTGCAACGGCCGACACGCTTACGATCAGCGGTTCTCGGTTGCCTGAGGATTTACCTGAAGGGGCGCAGTATCATCGACGGGAGCGTTACTGGATGAGTTCAGTCGCACCGTACAACTGCCCTACACGGTAAATACCAATCAGGTCGAAGCATCGGCTGAAAATGGTGTCTTGATGATCTCATTGCCACGCGCTGAAGCGGAGAAACCGAAGCAAATCGAGGTAAAGGCATCTGCCTAGCTGCAATCGGATTTGGACTAGCGACTAATAACTGGCTTAACTCGCCGATAACGATCAGTAACCAATAATTTAAAGGAGATTTACCGATGGCTGACGAACTACAAACTCAAAAGCAAGAAGCAGAAATGTGGAAGGGGCTGAGCGAACACGCGCCTCGCGTGTCTATATCCCACAAGTGGACATTTACAGTGCCGACGACAACATCATTATCCTGGCTGACATGCCCGGCGTGGCCGATAAAGACATCGACATTATGCTGGAAAAAGATGTCCTGACGATCAACGGCTATGTCCCTAATACGGCCGCACCGGAAGGATACGAATTAGCGCATGGTGAATATGGCATTGGAGACTACCAGCGCAGCTTCACCTTGCCGGATGAAATTGACCGAGACAATATCGAGGCCAGCTTGAGCCACGGCGTTCTGCGCGTCACATTGCCCAAAGCGCCGGAGGCGCAGACACGTAAGATTACTGTCAAAGCAGCTTGATGACCAAGAATAACTACTATCTCATCCTGGGTGTGGAATCGACGCCACCCAGGATGAGATCGAGCGTGCTTTCCGACGGCTTGCCAAGGATCTGCACCCGGATTATTACGGACAGGACAGCAAGCCCTTTTTGGATCTTCAGGAAGCTTACGCAGTGCTGGGTGATCCGCAACGGCGCAATGTGTATGATCGCAGGCGACGGCCAATAGGTCATGTACTGCGAGAAAGAAATGTTACAGCTGAACCAATACGCCCGCGTAGGGTCCAACTTGAACCGTTGATTCCCGAGGATAAACCGGTACATCTTGATGACCTTTCAATAAGCGGCTCTTTTCGAACATTTAGCCCGTCAATTGAGGAAAAGTTTGACCGCCTATGGCGCAACTACAGTCCATCTAGGCCGGAGATGGATGCCCCTTTACAGCCTACCGTGAAGATATTGATCAGCCCGCGCCAACCGGTGCGCGGCGGGCGCGTACGCTTACTTGTGCCGGCGCCATGACCTGTCCGCTATGTCATGGCCGTGGCGGCATCGGCTGGTTTGAATGCGCGCGGTGCAGGAGCGGGGCAAATCGTCGACGAATTTCCCATTGCGCTGGACTTTCCCCCGAACATTGTCAACAATCATGTCATCCAGGTGGCGTTAGATAGTTTTGGCATTGAAAACTTCTACCTGAACGCGATCTTTCGAGTTGGCACCTAATCTCCGTTGATACCATTCCTTGATTTCGGTTTATGTATCACATAGACAACCAAGACCTTGTGCAAAGTAGAAATCAACCTCAAGAAATCTTGCTTGTCTTTTCTTCTAGACCTTACTAAATCGCATACGTTCTTCTCGCCGAAAAGGTGCGGCAAATAATTCTCTATTCCCGTGCCGGATTTGCCATCTTTCCAGAGGCGATTTCGCGTATGCTTTTGCAGCCTGCATCCTCCCCGTCCGCAGCGCCGCCCGCCTGACCATCCGCGAGGTCTTGGCGTATGAGTAATAATACACCTCTCTCATAAACAATCCCCTTCATCTCTTTTTCCTCATTTTGATTATTTCTCAACAAGCGTTATCGCTTCAGTAGGGCAGGTGCTAACGCACAGACCACAACCAAAACAGAGCCCCTTGAATTTAATACTCAACGCTGTGCCGTTGGACATCGCGGGCACCGAACTGGCAGCGATAGATACAATCACCACAATCAATGCAAGCTGAAGGTTCGGTAACTGCGATCGCATGGGCGGTGAGCAGGTGTGGAAACAGACCAAATCTGAGAACACCCGAAAGCACCCCGCAGCAGCAGGTACAACAACTGCAAACAGAGTTAATAACGCCGGGTTCATACAAATCTCCATGACCATAAGCCATGTGGACCAATCCAGCCTCGTGCGTCCTCTCCAAGACCTCTAAAGCCTCATCAAAGTTGATCTTGCGCGCACCAAATTCCGCGATATGCAGCTCCGCGACTTCGTTTAGGTCCAGGCAAACGTTTACAGGTGCGTCACAGTGAGCATAAGTTAGCCGGCAGTAACAATCCATAAGCGATATCGTGTGTGCCCGGCTTAAATTTGTTTCACATTCTCCATACTGAGCACATGTTACTTGTCTTCAATCTTTACATTCACGGGAATCGTGACGCCGGCCTTATAATTTTCAGAAATATATTCCATGTGCTCCAAGGGCCAAGTCATCCTCGAACCGAAAATCTAGCTGTTGATGTGCCATTTATTCACCTCTTACCATTTTGTCGTTTCTATTGAATCAATTAATAATCAGTCAAACTGCGAATATCAAACATTGCTCTCCTTATGGCTCAGAACATGGGCGCGGGAGTCGAACGCTTAATTTTCAAATCACCGGCCGTTACGGTGAAAACATGAACTCTTATACTCATCATAATGTAGGGGTAGTATTAGTGTCATACTCAAAAAGTAGTATTCTGGCATCAAGTGAAATCGGGTGGTCAGGTGAGATTATCACCAACCCATAAGACGGAGGTCTGGAGTAAGCGGTAGAATTACCGCATGAAAGAAAGAAATACAAACCAGACCCCCCTTGGAAAGTTTAGCATGTGTCAACCCGGACTGCGACCTGTACGGCCAAAAAGGTGGCAGCAATTTGATAATCAGAAAAGTCTATGGTCAGGACAAAATCCGTTATTTGCGTTGTCGCTGCTGTCAGCAGGAATTCAGCGAACGCAAAAACACGGCCTTGTGGAACAGCAAAATTCCAGAGGCAAAAGCTGTTTCGGTGGCCGAACATCTGGCCGATGGCTGTGGCATCAAGAGTACCGCTCGCTTGGTCAAAGTAGACCCAAGTACCGTACGCCGCTTGAATCGGAAAGTGGGAAGACATGGGCAGCAATATCATGAGCAAGAAGTACAAGATGTGGCCGTTACCGAACTGCAAGCCGATGAACGGTATGGGTTTGCTGGTAGCAAGGCGCAACCAGCCTGGGAAGCAGAATTGATGGACCCACAAAGCAAGTTCATTTTGGCCCATGTTCAGGGAGCGCGGGATGAAACCTTGATTCGTCGTTTGCTGGAAGATGGTGCGGCTCGCCTGCACAATCGTCATGTGGTGGCCTTGTTCACCGATGGGTTGGCTGCTTATCGCACCTTGTTTCCGGAGATATTCGGTTATGCTTACTATCCACCCCGACAAGGAACACGAGGGCCGCATCCCCAAGCCCGTTTCCGCATTCCGCGAACGGCGGCTCATGTGCAAATTGTCAAACACCAGAGCGGCTATCGCTTGAAAGAAGTAGAAATCCGCTATGCACATGGCAGCAAAAAGCGAATTGAACAAGCTTTGGAGCGGTTGGGATACAACGTTCCCAATACGTCGGCCATCGAACGCCGCAACGGTACGGCGCGGTTGATGAGTGCGGCTCAGGTTCGTAAAACCCTGGCCTTTGCTGGCAAAGAAAGCACCAAAGAAGCGATGGGTTGGTGGGGTATGACTGTTTACAATTGGTGTCGTCAACATCGTAGCCTCAAACGGCCGTTGCCTGAGCCTGTGGGTAAAAAAAGTATGAACAGCGGTCACCGGCTATGGCGATTGGTTTAGCCAATTCAATCTTATCAATTCGTGAGATTCTCCTCACTCCGGTTTATCCATCGTGCGGTTGGAGATAATCACACTGGACTACCTGAAATCGAGTTTCAGATTTAATTTAATAATTTGCGGAAGAACCCGATTTCGCTTAATTGGAGCGGCAGGAGGGGGAGAATCTCGATATTCCAATTTAAGACAATTTATGCTACTATGAAAGGGTCAGTCTCTCGGACTCGACGTTTAACATAGTTCCGGTCATCGAGTTAGGGGTCGGTTAAGCCATGTCTATCATTGCACCAATATCTTCACCAACCAGACATAACCGGTCATTAATCTCGATGCGCTGGATTAGTTGGAATGGAGGTATTCTAAATGTCTAAGTTTTTCCGTTCTCGCCTTATAGTATTTCTCGTTTTGGTGCTTGCTCTAACAGCAATTACGGCTATGGCAAGCGCTGGTTCACCAACCGCGAAAAAAGGCGGTGGGCAAGTCTCCGTTGTTGATGTCGAATTTTTGGATATGGTTACTTTCGAAACAGGCTACATGTTCGCCGACACAGAAGTAGGTGGATTATCCGGCATCACTTATGATGCCAACCGCGGCGTCTATTACGCTCTCTCCGATGATCGCAGTGAAAACGACCCATCCCGTTACTACACTGTAGACATCGACTACGCTAACAGCGTCCTTAGCGTCGATTTCCTTGGTGTGACATTTATGCGCGACAAAGGTGGCAATCTGTATGGGTTCCGGGCCATTGATCCTGAATCCATCGAGTTGGTCCGGCCAGGATACAATTTCATCTCCACTGAAGGGGATGATGTCGATCCCCCATCGATCCATTTGTGAACCGTTATAATCCTGTGGGCAAGCAAACGCGCGCTTTGCCTATCCCCGGCAAGTTCCTCTACAGTGTAGATGATGGCAACTACGTGCGCGACAATCTCGGTTTTGAAAGCTTGACTTCCACGCCGAACCGGCGCTATCTTTATGCCGCCACCGAAAACGCTCTGCTCAACGATGGGCCGAAAAGTACATTAACGACGACCAGTCCATCACGTTTCCTTGAGATTGATCTAAGGCGCAAGCAGCCGGGCCGCGAATTTGTTTACTGTGTCGATCCTATCCCACAAGCGCCGATTCCCCCTGAGGAATTTGCCGATCACGGTCTCGTTGAAATTCAAGCACTTGATAATGTGGGCACTTTCCTGACCATGGAACGCTCTTTTGCTGTGGGTGTTGGCAACACTATCCTGCTCTTTGAAACCAGCACGCAAGGTGCAGACGATGTTTCAGGCACCATTGCCTTAAATCTGAGCGGCTGTCCACTGCCTGAGGACAATATTGTACCCATGGATAAGCAGCTTATCGTCAATCTTGAAGATTTAGGTATTGATCCTGACAATGTGGAGGGTATGTCGTTTGGTCCTAAATGGCCGACGGCCGTTCGCTGCTCATCCTCGTCAGCGACAACAATTTCAACCCCGGCCAAACAACCCAGTTCATCGCCCTGGCGGTAGAGTTGGAATAGGGGCTATCTTTTGTTTAGGAGCTGTTCTGTAAATATTAGTCAACGGCCGTTGTCCAAATTAAGGGCAGCGGCCGTTGCCGCTTAGGATTTCGTTACAAGTCGGCTGCTTGTTCCAATGCAGCAAAACGCTCTTTTTCGTCACGCGGTGTAAGATTAAATAGCCAACGACAGCAGCGGCCCGAAATGATGCCGGCCGCATACCAAATCAAGTTGGGATTGTAATTGTCCATGATGATGCCCGCCGCCCATGGCCCTATTGCCGCCGCTAAAGTCCAGCTCAAGCCAAAAATTGCCAGGTAACGGCCGCGCATATCCTCCGTCGAAAGGTGGGCCGCCAGCGTCTGGCTGACCAGCAGGGTGATCATTTCGCCGAAGGTAATGATCACCATGACAGCATGAACAGCGCATAAAGGGCAACGAAACCAACCATCGCCAGGCCGATCATGTATAAAAAGTTGCCCAGAGCCATCATCAACATGGGGGCATAACCTTTGATCCGGCGAGTGACCCAAAACTGGAAAATCACGACGAATGTGGCATTAAGCGTCATCAAAAAGCCGTAGCCCTGGGCCGAAACACCATGCACATCATGCAAATAGACGGAAAGCGTGTTGTAAATCTGCGTGTAGGGCATAAGCATCAAGATCGAAACGAAGATAAAGGCCATGAATATTTTATCGGAGAAAACGAAGCGGTATGATGATTGCAGAGAAATACAATCGCAGCCGCGAAATCACTTGCGCTGAGAATGATGGACAAAAGCACAGGGGGTTAGGGCATCAAGGCCAGGATGACTGCTTTCATGCCCGGGTTGACAGCGAAATGTAGTTCCAGGAAATCTAATATCGCTTGCGACGCTTGGGGACTGTTTACATAACCTTGAATAAATTTTGGCAGTTCGGCTGCCACCTGGGGGATAACGTTGCTCAAACCGGCGCGCCTTGTCAAATGGATCCTTGTTTTCCCCCTGGGGTTCTTCGATAAACGACGCCAACT
>CAVTPP010000011.1:0-4635 GCA_963736615.1 uncultured Chloroflexia bacterium
TAGGCCTATTTTCTTATTGTGAAGAAATCCTGGCAGAGATCCGTAGATTTCACAAATATTGGCTCCAACCAGACAAAAATCTGTCTCATCTGTGTTATCTATGGAAAAATTCTCTAACCGAAGTATGTTATTTACTTTCATAAACATATGTCAAACCGTCTGCAAGAAATAATCATATCAGGTCTGCTATTCTTCCTATTATTTGGAATCTACATCAGCAGCCGCAATACGATACCCGTATCCGACTCAAGGTGGGCTGTTTATATAGCCTTGAGTGTGGTCAGAGATGGCGATACGGATCTTGACGAATATGCGGCGTTAATCGCCTCTCATGACAATTACGCCGTGGTTATTGTCGATGATCATCTACGATCCGTATTCCCCCTGGGCACGCCGCTCATGGCTGTGCCTATGATGTTTGTGGCTGATAAATTATCACAACCGCTGTGGTCAATCGATTTGCATGAACACATGAGCCTCGTACGGGATAAAGTGGCTTCAAATCTGGAATTAGCCGGCGGCGCTGCCATCGCGGCTCTGGCCGCCGTGGCCATGTATTGGCTCGCTCGCCTTTATTTAAACCGCACAAGATCGCTGATAATTATTTTCATTTTCGCCTTCACTACTTCAATGTGGTCGACTGCTAGTCGTGGTTTGTGGCAGCATGGCCCTTCCGTGTTAATGCTGATCATCGCCCTCTATCTTGTTTTGGCTGCCAAAGAGAAACCACGGCTCAGTCAATTTGCTAGTATACCCCTGGCATTTGCTTATATCATTCGACCAACCAACAGCATCTCAATCATTTTCATCAGCCTCTATGTGTTGATCACCTATCGCCACTACTTCATCAAGTACCTATTATGGGCCGTTGTCATTGCCATACCATTCCTGCTATCAAATTACACTATTTATGACAATATCTTTGCCCCCTATTATTTACCGCAAAGATTAGAATTCATTGGTTCGACATTTCTGGAAGCATTGGCCGGCAATCTGATTAGTCCGGCACGGGGGCTGTTAATATATTCGCCTATCTTCTTGTTTTCCGGGGTTGGCGTGGCCATAAAAATAAAAAGATCTCGATTTGGGCTTCTGGATGGTCTCATCCTTTGTATCTTGTTTTTCCACTGGCTGACCATCGCATCTTTTCCACATTGGAGCGGCGGCCACTCGTATGGCCCCAGGTTTTTCACAGATATGCTGCCCTATTTGGTATATTTCTTGATCCCCGTCGTGGCGGCACTGCACCTACCAACAAGGATCCGTGATCTACCTTTTGCATTCCTCTTTTTACTGCTTGCATCAATCAGTCTTTTCATCCATTTGCGAGGGGCGACACAAACCAGCGCGGCCTTTGAGTGGAATTGGGGCTTTACAAATGTTATTAATGATCTAAATGAGGCGCCGGAGCGTGTGTGGGACTGGTCTGATCCGCAGTTTCTGCGTGGATTACGTCCAGCGAATTTGTCGGTTGTACAACAGAATCCATACATAAAATTGCAGCAGGGTTCAGAATTCCCTCTGATTTTGACTATTGTTAATCAAGGTGACGAACTGCTTACTTTCGATGTCGAGGGCTCATCCAGAATCGATTGGACGCCGGCTGATGAGGAGGAAAAGCTGCCACTGCCGAGGATGAGTGCGCGCGAGCTGACATTTACTATTGACACCAATGGTTTGAATGAAGGTGTTTACAACATAGGGGGCTTATATTTTTCTGGCCTTTCGGCAAGCGGTAGGTCTTTAAAAAACAGCCCTATTGTTCTGCCGGTTACTATGGAGCTCCTGCCTCGCTTTTATGGCGATCTAAGCCAATTTCCAGAAAAGCAGTTCTTGCCCATCGCCATGATCAGCACAGAACAGAAAAATCGATTCGTGCCCCCATTGGACCTTCTTGTTAATGGCCAGGAACAAGTGAGCAGCCCTGACAAAATTCAAGCTGTATTTGGTGGCGGGTGGTACGATTTGGGCCAGTTAGACCTATACGGGTCGGCGTTGGGCAAAGTCTCCGGCGGTCATTTATGTTTACAGCCCTTCACGGCAAAAGGTGTCGATTGAAAGTACGGCCGTTGCTCTTCTCGAGAACCAGACACCCCTAGCCTTAGGTGAACAAGGTGTGCTGATGGTGACGACTAACGAAGATAAAACGGCCGATTTAACAATACAAAAAAACCAACCATTTGTCATCGAAACAAAACTCCAACGCGGCTGGAATATCCTTACGCTGGAGCTGGAGTCGGGCAGCTTCATTCCCGCGGAGTCCGATCCTGCCAGTAGCGATGCGCGAGAATTGAGCTATTCACTGGTCAAGATAAACATCAACACCGAATAAATACCCGCCTATTTTCTTATGATGACGTCATAATAAATTGTAAGGTCGAAAGCTGCCAACTTTTACAAATATATGATTTTTCTAGTTATAGATTAAAAAGTTGGCAACTTTATTTATCAACAGATCTGACACACGCCCCTAAAAGTTCAAAACATTGACAAGCATATATTATTCATGTATTATAACACGAAATTTGTTCCGTTCACGCTGCCAGTTTATTAAGCAGCTACAAAAACATTTTATCGGAAACGCGCAAGGACCAATCGGTGTCTTTTACGGTCATCAGGTACCGTGAAAGGAAGTTTGATGCGCAAGAATATAATGACAGGAGAGGTTTGAGAAATGTTTCTACAACGTGTTAAGAATGATTCGGTTTGGCACTCCCTTAAAATCCTTTATATAGGAGCCATGCTGATCTTTTTGATCAACATCTTATTGGGGTTCGAGAACTCCTTCAGCACCGGCGAGATCGATCGCTGGCGAACATTAGTTCATCTTCACAGTGCCAGCATTGGCTGGATAACTTTGTCCGCGATTGGCATTGCGATATGGATGGTCACCGGTAACCGAGAGGTGTCTGCACGCTACGAAAGCCGCATCAGGACCCTGGTGTGGGCCGCTACGTTAATATTTGCTGCCTATGTCATATCCTTTGGATTGGCTTTCTCACGTCCAAGCGGCTTCTTGGTGACTCTCCTACCGATCTTTGGGGCTGGTTCGGTAATTGTGCTGTGGGTATCGGCGATCTTTTCGTTCGCGCAGTTCAGGAACCAACCGGTAGTAACAACAGTGCATTTCCTGATCGCCGGCGCTCTGTTGACGGCCGCGATTGGGGCAACCGTAGGCATGCTGTTAGGGTTGGAGCGCGTGATCGGCCAGTTCTTACCCCTATCCGGAGATGACCGCGTTGGCGCGCATGCGGCGATGATGGATACCTATCTATTTCTTGTTGCCAGTGCAATTGTGGAATGGGCGCTGCGCAAAGAAGAAACGCGTTGGTCGTGGGCCGGGCTGCTGCAGGCTTTGTTGTGGATGATTGGTGCGGCCCTTGTACCATTGGCCTTCTTCCTCAACATTGTCGACCAAATACTGCCCGTGTTTGGTCTTATGCTAATAGTGGGTATGGTCATCTTCCTAATCCGCTATGGTTGGCGGGCGTTAATTAATCTTCCCAGGGGAAGCGGCATAAAGTCGTGGACTTTCTTCGGCACCCTGTGGTTAATTATCTATATGGGCCTATTCTTGTGGGTTGTCAGCAGCGGCGCTGATTTCGAAAGTTTGCCCAGCTGGTTCGGCGCGGCATTTGTTCACGTCGGCTTCGTGGGCATGATGACCAATCTGATCATAGGCGTAGTGGCTTCTCGGGGGCAGGATGGCGCTAACGTTATGTCCTGGGGAGAACCTGTTTCATTTTGGGCGATTAATCTGGGTATCATCGTCTTCATGGGGCTTGAGATCATGGCCGGTATGCGCATTGGGGCAGCCGTTATGGGCCTGGGTATACTTTTAGCCATTATTACAATGCTCCGCCGTCTGCGGGCAAGCTGAGAATTTTGTCAATCTAATACCTATTTGACCTGTGTCTTTTCGTCTATTTTTAGCTGCGGCATTACTGTCATTGTTTGCTCTGGCAGCCTGCAGCGCGCTTATTCCACCACCAACACCCACGCTATCGCCCCTGGAAACCCAGGGGCGAAGTGTGTTTGCGACCAACTGCTCCCGCTGTCATGGGACAAATAGCGATACGGTTGTCGTTGGGCCATCCCTGGCGGGAATCGCCTCGCGTGGAAACACCCGTAGAGCGGGCATGGACGCGCCGGCCTACATTCGTGATTCGATAATCAATTCAACGGCTTATACTGTTGAAGGTTTTCCGGAAGGATTGATGCCCACCGACTTTGAGGACCAACTGACGGCGGAAGATTTAGATGCGGTCGTGGCTTTCTTGTTAACTCTGGAATGAGCTGCTTGTATCCCGCTTAATTATTCTGAAGCAATACCAATCATTTCTCTGCCTGTCAATTCCATAATCACCTCGTCCACATCCTGCCCGCGAGCGTTAGCATAGGCGCTGTCATGGCCGACGATCACAAAGCCACATTTTTCTAGCACTCGAATGGAGCCGCTGTTGTCATGGGCAGCACGGGCTAATATGGGACGCGTCTTTTGCTCGGCTAAGAATAGGGACATGGCCTTGGTGGCGACGCCTTTGCCCCAATATGTTTTGCCGATCCAGTAGGTAACTTCCAGGTCGCCTGAGCGTTCAAAGCTGGCCACATGACCGGCGACCGCATCTCCGAGGA
>CAVTPP010000012.1:0-47356 GCA_963736615.1 uncultured Chloroflexia bacterium
TAGTTTAGCCGTCCGGTTGCTACGAAAACCACCAGAAAAACGCCTAAGGGAAATGAATCGTGGCACCGGATGGGGTGATTCTGGACAAGTCAAGCAATGTCCCTCTTGTGAATCCGTTAACAATGCAGATATGCCCCTTTGCAGCATGTGTGGTGCTCGTCTCTAGGTGACGTGAACAGAGCATGTGGTCATTAGGTGAATATTGTAGGACGTAATCAAGCGTGTTAATCCAATATGATCCCAATGTGCTCAAAGGCGTATTGGGATCATTGCTTTGTAGACCTGTTCGCAAAGTGAAAGGAGTCAATTGTTATTATGAATAATCAACACCGACCTTACCAGAGCGTGCTGCTGGTAAAAGTGCCTGCAAGTACCAGCTGGAAACCCGCAGTTGCTGAACAATTTATGATTAGCCTCTTCGCTATCTCTGAGTCTTTGAGGTTAATCATTCATGCCAAGGAGCGAGCTATTTCATGGTACTTAACTGTCCCAAACAGGTTTGAACAATCTGTCTTCAACTCCATATACGCACTCTATCCTTCAGCGGAAGTGTTTGTTGTATCCCCTCCAACCATATCTAACCAGAACTGGACTTTTCATTTTGACATGGCGGATTCTTTTGTTCTACCACTTAAACATGCCAGAGATTTCACGAGTATTGATCCCATTGCACCGATCGTTGCTGCGCTTGGCAATCTGAACCCGGGAGAAGAAGCTGTCTACGAACTATTCTTGAGTCCAGCCAGCAAGAAGATATACAAGCTCGGCAAGCAACTCATCAGTCGTCCTCGCCACAAATGGCACGATCTGCTCTTCTTTGATGGAGCAATTGATGCCGCATTAGATAGAGTTGCCGGTACAAATCGCGTTGCTCGTTTCATACCGGAATTACAGAAATTAGCTCAAGGGAAAATGGCCACATTACTGAAGGAAGCAAAACTTAGAATTCGAATTGTCGCTTCCTCGTCGCGTCGCGCCAACGATATCGCCGGCAGTCTGATACCTGCGTTGGCACCATTTGGTCGTGAAGGTTCTAATTTTTTAATCCCCGCTAATAAGGAGTCCTTTCCCCTTATCTTAATGCCCCAGGAAGCTGCAGCATTGTGGCACTTGCCCAGTGAATCCTGTCGCAGCCCTGGGGTTAATTGGTCAGCTTCCGTTCAGGCCCCCATGCCAACGCTAATTCGAGATGGCTTCTCTGGAGTAGTAATCGGCAAGAATATTTACCAGGGACGGAGTGAATCAGTATCAATTCCTTATCCTGATCGCGAGACTCACATCAACATGATAGGCAAGACAAGAACGGGGAAATCGACGCTGATGCATAATATGCTACACCAGGACATTGCCCAAAATAAGGGCGTTGGAATCATTGATCCACACGGAAAACTGGCCAACGACATTTTAGCTAATAGCATTCCTCAATATCGCGAGAGGGATGTCGTTCTTTTCGATATCAATGACGTCGACTACCCGGTTGGCATAAACCTTCTGCAAGCCCCATCCAACGTTCCCCTCGAAACGGTCGCCAGCCAGGCACTCAGCGTTGTTCGAAAGATGTTTACCGACAGCTGGAGCTCAACCCGTATGGAGGATGCACTTTATGCAGCCTTGGTTGCTCTTGTGCATTCTGAAGGGTCCAGTGTCCAGGATGTCCACCGCCTTTTTGTCGACTCTGGCTTTCGAACTCAGATGCTTAGCAGGATGTCAGATCCCGTCGCCTTAGAATTTTGGTACGATGAGTATGAACCAGCAAGCGCTCCTTTTCAGCGCGAGATTGCCCGACCTATATCCAACCGTATCCGGAAATTTTATCGCAACAGGAAGATTCGCAATATCATTGGTCAGAGTCAAAGTCTTGACTTTCGGGAAATTATCGACGGCAAGAAGATATTCATTGCCAATCTCTCCGGCCTATCAGATGTAGAAGCTGAAATTTTGGGCGCTCTATTAATCTCCAAATTCCAGGTGGCTGCCATGAGTCGTGGCGCTTCCAGTTTGGTCGAACCAACTGACTTTTATCTCTACATTGATGAAGTACAGAGCTTTATCACGACAAGCCTGCCCACAGCCTATTCAGAATCCAGCAAATATGGGCTACGTTTGGTGACGGCTAACCAGTATATGGGTCAATTGGATAGCAGAACTCTTGGGGCAATTATGGGCAATGTCGGTACTACAATCATTTTTCGTGTTGGGGCGAGAGATGCGAATGCGCTGGCACCCTTTGTGCAGCCGCATTTTGGTACACGCGATCTGGTAAATTTAAGTCGCTTCAACGCTGTGGCGAAAACCCAGTTCCTTGGAGAGACGCTACCAGCGTTTAGTATGGAAACGCTTCCCCCAATAGTTACACCTTCAGATGCACCACAACGTGTTGCCCGTATCCGAGCTTTGAGCCGAAGGAACTACGCGCGACTCCGAGAGCAGGTTGAAGCCGAATTTGATGAGCGTTATGGAGATCTTCGACCTGGCCCCTATCCACAGACGGTACCTGGCGATAGCGGAGATGAAGGCTACTTTGGATGAAATCAGACAAGAAGTATCTTCCTTCGCACAAGCGGGTCGTGAGTCCACCCCCAATGCAACTGACTGGCCGAGATGTGCTCATTGTCTTGGAGGTTTATTCACTCCGCATTCTTTCAGCTCCTCAGATTGAAGCGCTATTTTTCCCATCGTCAATGCCACGAGGTTGTAGAACTTCGTGTCAAAAGCGCCTGCAATTGCTCTTTCACCATGGGTTTCTCAGCCGCATTGAACTGCCCATTAAGCTTGGCGATGGCCGGAAACCATTTAACTACGCGCTCAATGAACGTGGTGCCGATCTGGTGGCAACAAAGCAGGATGTGGATCGTGCCAATGTTGCCTGGAATTCAAAACATAATCTGTTGGGGCACCAATTTGTGGAGCATGCCCTTGCCGTGAATGATTTTCGAATTGCGATCAGACTGCTTTCTGAATCTAGAAATCTTAAAGTTAAGTCGTGGATAGGTGAGTCGGAATTCCGCACAGCGGCGATGAAGGCGAAGATACCGTACCGAATGCGCGGCGCTCGTGTGGTCCGCAATTATCCGGATGGCTATTTCCAGCTCTCTGTCCCAGAAGCCAAACATGATGCCCACTTTTTTCTTGAAGTAGATCAGGGCACTATGAGCAACGCCAACTGGCGCGAAAAGGTGCAAGCTTATCACGAGTTTCGACTTCGCGGTCTATCTGAGACCCATTTCGGAACTCGAAACTTCCGGGTTTTATCGATTGTTGCGGGCGCGGGCCGGTTAAAGAATCTGAAACGCACTACGGAAAAAGCGGGAGGAGATCGCCATTTTTGGTTTGCTTGTCATGACGATGTCGATATCTGGGAGCCTTCACGTTTACTTGAGCCAATTTGGGAGATAGCGACTAAGAATGGGAAGCATGCCTTGCTAGCATAGAACAAAGTTCAAATTGCTCTTTGGGATGACTGTTATAATGGCACCATATGCCCCATCGAAGAAAACCTTATCAGCGCTCGATCCAACCACAACCAATCAGTATTACATCTCGAGACAAACGAATACTTGAAACCATCCATGCCTTCGACGGCATCATCAGCTTGCGGCAGATTGATCATCTCTTCTTTTCCGGAAGATACCGCAGTCAACCCAGAGCTCGCATGCGTCTGCTTTACGATAACGCGTTTGTAAACATGCCTGGACCTGAAAACATCCATCAGGTTCCGATTGGCGAAACGATCTACTGGCTCGACCGTGAAGGCGCTGCTGTTGTCGCCGGACTTCATGGCCAAAGCACGAAGCAATTTCATTGGAGATCTAAACCGAGGTATTCGCTAATCGAACATGACCTGCGAGTAAACGATTTCCGGATTGCAATACGTGAAGCTTGCAATTGGCACTCTAAATTGGAACTCGTCTCATGGATACCAGAAAGCGAGTTTATAAGAAGTCCGGATAGAATCACATATGAAACATTATCAGGAAAGAATGCTAAGAGATCTGTCCGTCCCGATGGTTACTTTTTACTCGATCGAACAGCACGATTAGGACCTACTAAACAGTTCGCATTCCTGCTAGAAATCGATATGGGCAGTGAAGATAATCCGCGGTTTGCACGTGAGAAAGTGAGACCAGGTCTCGCCTATATTGGAAGTGAACAGTTTGCTAAACGATTTGGCTTGCGGCATGGCCGCTATTTAGTTGTCTCAACAGGTCGGCGCAGGATTCGGAATATGAAAGCACAGGCAGAACGGAGTGGCGGTAAGGGGCTCTTTTACTTTTCAACATTCGATAAAGTAACACCGGAATCTGTTTTGACAGAACCCATTTGGATGCTGGCCGGACATCAAGATCCGCGTAGCATCATTCCGCTTTGACAGGTTGCTCCGCTTGATTTAACCGTTCTCGGTTGATAGGATGGACGCGTGACAGCACCATATCTTTCAAACACAACGCCATCCAACCGGAGGATCTTCGATTCAAGAACGACGCTGAACACGATTGAGCCAAGCCTTGAAGATGCTACCGTGCTTGTTAACAGACTTCGCAGCAGATTAACTGACCGTGGCAACAAGCGCCTCCTTCAAGCATTCACAGCCCTGGCTGATGGCGACCAAGCAGTTGGCATACTGGCCTTCTACTTATGGCGGAGAAATGCTCGCCGCCGTACGTAGGGCCGGAGGCGGTCGGCGCAATATTACTTCGAGCACAAGCAATATTGTCACCTCGTTCGTGCCCGGACCGATGTGAGACGAGAGGAATTCCTGGGCGATTTATTGGCATTCTTCCATGTTTGCTGACCCCTTCAGCCCGGTTTCAACAAGCGATTACCCGGCAGTTTACCCTTGGGTTTTAAAACCGCAGGGTTGAGGGCGCAGTTTTCGGCACATTAACTGCAACCACCTCTAGGAATGGGGAACAACTCGAGAAATTGCTGCCCTAATCCCAACCCCGACTATAT
The DNA here is from genome assembly GCA_963736615.1 of uncultured Chloroflexia bacterium. GTDB lineage: Bacteria > Chloroflexota > Anaerolineae > Promineifilales > Promineifilaceae > JAACFF01. The sequence goes on from CAVTPP010000012.1 coordinate 4,954, forward strand.
TATAGGTCGCGGCCGTTCATCACAAATCGAGCGACTGCGTCCAATAATATCCTGCTCGCGCAGACCGCGCGCACGCCTCCCCCGCCAAATAAGTTTTCAGATATGGAACTAAATCCCATTGCTATTTTTGGGGCCGTCCACGATTAGCTGTGAAAAGCTCCTTTGGTGCATTAATCTCTAGGAGTGCCGTCTTCGGATTCGGCCACATAATGGTAATTGCAGCGTCTTCTTTCTTCCCCTCGTCACAATATGCCACCGGCGGCCGTCCAATATCGCGAACAAATCCTTGTTCTCGCAACTGACGTAATCGACGGCTTAGACTCTCTTTGTGGGCATAGCCAAATTGCTTGGCAGCAACATCTAAGGGTAGCCAAAGCTCGATTCCAGATTGCATAAAATATTTCTCCTTTTAAGTTGACATAAGTGTATCGTAATGAGATACTGTTCTCAATCGGGAACATTAGATCTCCGGAAGGGAGGTGAGCCGTGTGGAACTGTTACCAAAAGATATGCGCGAGAAACTGCCGGAATTGCGCGCCAATGAAGAATTGGGACTAGCTGCGCAAGCACTAGTCAAGTTCTTTACCCCTGCCGGAGGATGGAGCTGGTACGCGAGCGAATTCGACGGTGAAGATATCTTCTTCGGTTTTGTCATTGGCTTTGAACCGGAATTCGGATACTTCAGCCTTAGCGAATTAGAGTCAGTGCGAGGTCCACTAGGACTACCGATTGAGCGCGATCTTCACTTCAAACCAACGTCGCTTGAAGAATTGAGAAATCATTATCAAGAAAAGGGATACGCCCTCTAAGCGCTTCTCCTACACCAATCTAGTCACGGGGCCAGTTGGCCTCGTGTGCTATGATGGTTTCATATGTCAAAGGAAGTGCCACTCCAAGTTGACATGTTCTCGGGGGAGTTAGTCGACACCAGAACAAGAAAACAGAAAAAACGAGAAGCTGAACGTCAAGGACCAATTCAAGCTGAGATGTTCTCTCAACGTGAAATGGCCCAGTTTGGCGTTCGGGCCCATCCACAGATACCGATTTCACCAAAGACTAGAATTGAACTTGCCTTGCAAGACCTGCGCACTAAAGAAGAACAGGAGGCGGCAAGGATGATTGAAATCGAGAAGCGAAGTTACCGCTTGCCTGGCTTTGAGGATGAATTGGTACCGTCGCCAGTAAAGGATGATCTGGGAGAGCCGGAGTGATATTGTAGAAATTCATCCACATGCATTATGGCGAAAAGACAATCTTTAACAACCAGCAAGTTCACTGATTGGTTGATTGGAATCCTGTTTGAGTTGCCGTGGCTTGAATTATTGGCCGTTGTTTGGAAACTAATGCGTCATCTATGGCAAGGGTTGGCCGATGAGGGAATTTATGAGGTGCTAGAGTATGAGTCGCTACTGGAGTTGAAGGATAAAAAAGGGGAAAGAGCCAGTTTCCAGAAAAGGGAAAAGGTGCGTTATCGGCAGAATAATATCATTGCTTATCAAGATCATGCCTGGGGTGATGGGGAGATATTGATCGATTATCGTTGTTCGCCAGGAGTAGTTGTTGACAGCTATAGACCAGGTCAAAAAACCTTTCTGCTAATATCGCTACAAGAACCAAAGCGTCGTGGCGACATCGACGAATTTAATATGGAATGGAAAATGCGTGATGGTTTTATTCGTCCGAAAGAATTGTGGGAAACAGAGATTCGGCATCGAACCAAAAAGATAACGATGAAAATATTATTCCCGAGGTCGCGACCTCCGCAAAATGTCTGGCTATTTGAACATTTACGCAGACGTAAACATCAGCTCGGCTCAGAAGTGAAAAGGCGGTTACATGATGGGCGGTGGCTCGTTACATGGGAATGCGATCGGCCAAAATTTAACGAACGATACCAGCTGCATTGGGAATGGTAATAAAATAGAAAAGCGACAGGTCCGCGTTTCCTGTCGCTTATCTATTGTCTGCATTCTACGTTCCAGATCCACCACTCATGACATCATCTCCTTGTCAGAAAGGACGGCCGTCACCAATCAACTCTCTGCATAGAATCAAACCCGGTCAAAATGAAGTTGTCGCGTAGAAGCGTGAGATAATTATAATCGCTGGGGATTGCGTTGTCAATATTACTTTCTTCAGATTCATTGACTACTCTATCGACTTCGTCATATCACTAGAATGAATATGGAAGTTGCCGGTTGAAGCCACCAATACTTGCAAGACATTATCATTCTCTGTCAACGATAAGTTATTTGCACTTTGTCAACACTGTATTCAGCATGTAAACTATCATCGATTATGCCCAATAAGACGTCAGATTCTGCTAACCGTACGCCCTCGGGCGAGCTAATTTCATTGGCGGAAGCGGCAAGAACAAGTGGGTTGTCACATAGTCACCTAAGATTGTTGGTTAGGCAGGGTAAAGTCTGGGGAACCAAGATCGGTAGGGATTGGCTCACTACGGAAGAAGCCATACGAGCATATTTGGCAACCGAACGCAAACCGGGTCCTAAGCCACATGATGAGGACCAGCCGGACAATTTCTCAAATTGACTTTGCAATCCCCAGCGATTATAATACATACTATCATGATTGGCAGGTTATCTAATCCTAATAGTCGCAAACACCAAATCAACTTCTTAACCGGAGGTCGAGTAGCAATCTGGTATAGAAGATGGATAATTTTCTGGTCGATTCTACACAGCTTCAATCGACGTGCTGAGTTGATGCGGCTGGTAGACTGGGCAGAAAAGAGGCGGCTCGTAGGTCCGCTATCCCACTACAAGTCTCGCTTAGAAGACGAAGAGTTGCGATTGATACGATACTCGTTTCGCGACCCTGAAATAAAGCGGTGGGCTCACGTATTGCATTTCCTAAGCAGTCGCATAAGCCCTAAACCCAAGTATTTTCCTCGGGGATCGGCCTCTCATTTGCGCTCTCTTAATGGAAAAAGTTAGGCTAAATAATGGAGAAATAAACTAAGAGTACTACATATTAACAACGCCCTGAGTTGGTGCTGGTAACACCAAACCCAGGGCTTACCTACATCGCTGATAACTCCAGCATTGTAGGCTAGGTGCAATGCTATCCGCCTGCACCCGAGCCGTCAATCGTTGCTGTCAGCGATTGACGGCTTTTTTATTAAGGGGGTAATCCCCAGAAAGGAGTATATGCCAAATGAGCACGGCAAAAACTTTAGCAAACATAACGGCGTGCCACGGTTCTTTGTGGCACCAAAAATGGATGTCTTAGCTGATCATCCAGTTATTGGACCAAGACTAAATCCGAATTGGAAAGGCAAAAAGCGCAAGAACAAGAGAAAAAGGAAGGTCAAGATGCGATACGCAGCTTATGTAAGAATAAGTTCAGAAGAACAGATTGGGAATTATTCAGTAGACGCTCAAAAACGGGCTATCGAAGCCTGGGTGCATGCAAATGGTGGTGTATTAGCCCAAGTATATGTTGATGAAGGTTATTCGGGGCGTACTTCGGAGAGGCCCGCCTTCAAACGCCTACGGCATGATGGAAGACAGCGCAAGTACGATGCGATCATTGTTCATAAATTTGACCGGTTTGCTCGCAACAGAACCGAATCCCTGGCTGTCAAGTCGTTGCTGCGCCACGACTATGGCATCAAAGTCTTTTCTGTTAGCGAGCCTTCTGAAGACAGCGATGGGCCAATGGGTGCGCTGATAGAAGGTATTATGGAATCAGTCGCCGATTGGTACAGTCAGAATCTGAGCGCCGAGACGGCAAAAGGTAAAAAGGAACGCAGCGTCCAGGGAAAACATAACAATCGAGCCCCCTTTGGAATGAAGAAGAACTCAAAGAAGATCTTAATCGCCGATGAAAATGAACTTCCTGGTTTGATTATGGCTTATAAAAAATATGCAACAGGAAATCATAGCGATAATAGTGTTGCCGACCTACTTAATAAAGCCGGATATCGCAGTAAGACCGGTAGGCCATTTTCGAAGGAGACCGTACGCGATATTCTACAAAATCAGACCTATCTCGGGAAAATTAAATATCAGAAATACAAACGTCGTTCGGATGGTTCTCGCTCCTATGAAGCACCCATTGAATGGTTTGATGGGCAGCATGAGGCGATTATAGACGAGATACTTTTTGAAAAATGTCAGCAAATTCGGGCTGAACGCCGGCGCCATCGAAAAGCTACTCCAAAATTCAACCCCTATCTCTTGCGAGATCTTATCTATTGTTATGACTGCTGTAGTCATCAACCCAAAGAAAACACCTTTCGCAACTACGGCAAGCTTCGTCCACAGGCGCAATCAAAGGGTAAAAAATACCGCTATTATCGCTGTCGCTCGAAGGAACTTGGCTATGCCTGTTCACAGAAGGCAATGCGCGCCGAGGAGCTTGAGAACCAAGTAATAAATATCCTGATGCAACTTAAGCCCCCAAAAGAATGGAGAAAGGGCATCACAAAGGCCATGAGCGATCTCTTGGGTGAGAAAAACTTGGAAGAACGGCTTGAGGAAATAACGGGCATCATCAAACGCATGGATACCCGCTGGGACCATGGTCTTGTCATGGATGAACAGGAATATCTGGAAAACCGCATCAAGCTCCAACTGGAATTAGAGCAGCTGAATCCCGTCTCACATGATGACCTAGAACAAGCTGCCGACTTGCTGGAGAACTTTAAATTTCATTGGGAACGGCTGGAAGGTGACGACAAAGGTCAACAGGAATTAGTGAGTCTTATTGTTGAACGTATTTACGTTGCAGATGGAGAAGTTAAGATTGTAACGTTACGTTCAGATTACCATTTGGTACTCGGTCATAAAACAAACGGGCCAACCTATCAAAAGGTTGACCCATTTTTATACCAGTGCGGGAGCGACGGGGGTGGGGCGCTCACGTGTAAAACTATGGCGGTGATGTTTCTGCCCCGATACATCGGTCAGAGTTATTTATCGAACACTTCATCATATATCGAGATCCTAACACAACATCAACCTGTATTTCAAGCACAAGTATCTTCCTAAATACTACGCAAATTGGATTTCAGAATCCGTTCTCCAATGAAAACCAATAAAGAGCTCTCTCGTTGAGATTCTTGTTCCCACTCGCACCATACGAATATTGCAATTTGTGACTATCAAGGATCGCACACACTTATGCCAGGCGAAGCAATAGACCTTCATTCGGATTTATCGTCAAATTTTCAAGATCAACCAAGCCTTTTCTCTGCATACCAGTAGCCACCTCAATGGTGGCAAAAGATGCAACCTGACTCAGATCGAGCATTTGTTCGCTATCACTGAAGTTTAGTGTAATGAGGAACGAGTCAGTATTTGAAGCTTTGCGAAGGTAGGCATATATATCATCCTTGCCAGTCACCACCGAAGCATAATCACCGATACACAATGCTGGTTCTTCCTTCCTCAATGTAGCTAACGCCCGATATAGATTTAGCATGGACAACGGATTCTCGGTTTGTCTCGCAACGTTACTATGCAGATAATCTTCTGCAATAGGTAGCCATGGGGAAGCATCTATTCGGGTAAAGCCACAATGGGGTGAATCGTCCCACTGCATAGGCGTCCGCACCGGGTCACGACCAATGATATGGGCAATTTCCGGTTGGTTTACAGCTGGCGGATCTTCGAATGAACCCTGGCGGGATTGATACATTTTTCATACCAATCTCTTCACCATAATAGGTCGTGGGTGTGCCGCGCAAAGTGAGGAGCAGCATGTTGGCCACACGAGCCTGCTCTTCCCCAACTCTACTGGCAATACGGTGGCGATCATGATTACCCAAAACCCAGTTAGGCCAGGCACCGGGTGGCAATGAGGTTTCATACTCTTCAACAAGGTCACGTACTGCTTGAGCTTGCCAGGCAGTATCGATTAAGTGAAAGTTAAAAGGAAGATGACATTCATCAAGCGAGCGACCGTAATAAGAAACCAGACCTTCCAACGGCAAATAAATCTCGCCCACCATAGCCTTTTCATCATACTCCTGCATTACACAGCGCATTTGGCGAACGATGTTATGGATACCCGAGACATCTTGAGTATAAATATGTCTCAAACTGCTATGCGGTTCAACGCCATCCCACTCCCTATTTATCGGTTCATCACGCAATTTCTCGTCCTTAAGCAATAACCAGATTACATCTACTCTGAATCCGTCAACTCCTTTGTTTAACCAAAAGCGCATCTTGTCTAATATCGCAGGCAATACGTCAGGATGGCGATAGTTCAGTTCAGGCTGTTGTTTGACAAACTGGTGCAAATAATATTGCCCTGTTTTCTCATCATAAGTCCAAGCCGGTCCCCCAAAGAAACTAATCCAGTTGTTCGGTGGAGCACCATCCGGCGCTGGATCACTCCAGATATACCAATCACGTTTAGGATTATCGCGGCTGCTCCGGCTTTCCTTAAACCAGATGTGCTCATCAGAAGTATGGTTCGGTACGAAGTCAAGAATGAGCTTCATTCCACGGTCATGGACATCGGCGAGCAAGGCATTAAAATCGGCCATGGTTCCAAACATAGGGTGGATATCTTGATAATTAGCTACATCATAGCCAAAATCATGCATCGGGGATGGGTAAATGGGAGAAAGCCAGATCGCCTCGATACCTAAACTCTGAATGTGATCCAGGCGTTGCCTAACACCATTTAGGTCACCGATACCATCGCCATTGCTATCCTGGAAAGACCGTGGATAAACTTGATATATTATTCCTGTTTGCCACCATTTGTAATAATTGTTCATTATGTTTAATAGCTTTTGCTTTGACTAAACTGCTCTCCAATAATTGTTTTTTTATCTCCAGAATAACCACATCTAGTTGAGGTCTTTACATTCTACGGAGGTTAAGTATTTGCTAGTTCATCTCTTAAAAATATTTCCATGGAACGAACTTTCAAACCTAGAGGAAATAGGGTCCTGCCGAAATGCCTTAATTTAGATCAGGAACCCGATTTCGCTTATACCAATCCTAAATCAGAGACCTTCCACCATCCATGAAATAAATAGATCCGGTAGCAAATTCCATCTCGGCGAGAAAAACAATCGTCTTGGCAACATCTTCAGGTGACCCCACCCTCTTTACCAGTGAATTCTCCCTTGCCCACTCTATCTTTTCTTCAGTAGCATTGGGGGGCAGCAGAACTGTTCCAGGGGCAATTCCGTTCACGCGTACATTTGGAGCTAACTCGGCCGCCATCACCTTCGTTAAGGCAACCAGACCGGCCTTGCTGGCTGAATGATGCGCGTAGTTAGGCCAGGTTTGGAAGGCTGATATGTCGGTTATATTAATAATGAGACCAGACTGCTGCTTCAGCATATAAGGAGCCACCGCTTGGGCACATAAAAACGGCCCAGTGAGATTCACATCAAGGGACGTCTGCCACGTTTTGAAGCTAATTTCGAGAAAGGGGGACGAGAGCCAGACAGAAGCATTATTTACTAAAATGTCAATATGGCCAAATTCTTCCACCACCTGATCCGCTATTTCTTTTGGTTTACTATGCTGCCGGACGTCTAATGGATAGGCTATTGCCCCCACACCTTTGGCTTTAATTTCGGCCAGCGTCTGCTGCCATGGTTCCTCATCACTTAAATATGTAAAGGCAACTTTTGTTCCCTGATCTGCTAGAGTCAATGCTATAACCCGGCCTACGCGCATAGCCCCACCCGTGATGAAAGCCACTTTGTCTTTCAGTTCCATCAATTGCTCCTTATCTTCGCCCTCTTCATTAAATTGGTCGCTGCCACAGGACATTCGGCTAGTAATTCATCTTCATCAATCATCGTAAGAGTTCCCTGATCTAGGAGGATCTGGCCATCAACGATAACTGTATCCACATCCGGTCCATTGCAATTGTAGACTAAAGCGCTGTCCGCTCGGTGGACCGGCATAGCGTGTAACTTGTTTAAATTGACTATCGTAATATCAGCTTTAAAACCAGGAGCTAGTTGGCCCGTATCTTGCCGCCTCATAATTTTGGCACCCGTTGTTGTTACCATTCTAAGAGCATCCATGGGGGCCATAACCATAGGATCGTTACTTCCCACCTTAGCAAGCAATATTGCCGTTTTTATGGTTTCCATAAGATCCTGCGAATTATGGAAGGCCGAGCCATCTGTACCTAAGGCCACCGGAACGTCACGATTCAACAGCGCTGGAATTGGCGCAATGCCAGAAGCCAAATACATATTGCTTGTCGGACAATGGACAACAACCGCCCCACTTTCGGCTATGAGTGATTGCTCTGCCTCAGAAATTTTTACACAGTGGACTAGCTGCATGTCAGAGTTAAGTATCCCTAGATCATGAAGCCATTCAATGTGTCGACAGCCAGTCCGCTTTTGCAGCATTTCGACCTCTTCCATGGCCTCAGCCACATGAATGTGGGTCGGTATACCCCAAAATCGTGCCTGGTCAAAGAAGAAGCCCATTGTTGTATCAGAACATCGCCAGGGAGCCATTGGGCCGAAGCTTAAAGTCAATCTGCCGTTATCTTTCCCATGCCACATCTCAAAGAGTCGATTCATTTCGGATAAAATCACTTCTGGTGCTTCTGCAGAATCCCCCAAATCGACCCAGCCTCGAGAAAGTTGGAAACGTAGACCGATTTCTCTAGCGGCACTCATAGCTGCATCGCTCATGTCTGGGTGAGGCAGCTTATGATGTTGGTTAACAGCGGTAACACCACAACGTACATTTTCCGCCAGCCCTAACAAGGAAGCCAGGCGCATATCTTCGGGGGTAAACGCATCCTGAATAGGCCACATAACTTGCTTCAACCAATGCAGCAGTGGTTTATCATCTCCCAGGCCTCGCATAAAGGTTTGTGAAAGGTGTGTATGCGCATTTACAAGTCCTGGTAGGATAACCATAAGAGAAGCATCAAGCACGCGATCAGCCTGAGAAAAAAATGCTCCGGAGGCTCCCCACTCCCCAATTCAACTATGCGATCTTCTTCAATCCAAACCCAGCCGAGATCATGGTAGCTATCTTGGGCATCCATCGTTAAAATCATGCCGTTAGATATGAGAATATTACCCAAAACTTCCTTTATTGAAAATTAAACAAAGCACTCGGATGATGGCATGGGAAGGCTCTCAACAACCTGGGTTCGGCTCCTTTTTGAACAGAGATCCTCATAACATTAAGGCAAAAGGTCGTTCCACTAACCGTCCAATCCGTTGTAAAAACCTTGCCGCTGGTGCACCATCAATAAGTCGATGGTCAAAGCTCAGACTCAATGTAATTTGATCTCGCAGCACAAGTTTGCCATCTTGCCCTACTGGCTTGTTTACAATACGACCAACGCCTAAAATTGCGGCTTGTGGCTGGTTGATGATCGGTGTAAAGGCATCAATGCCATACATCCCTAAATTCGTTATCGTGAAAGTACCTCCATTCAAATCATCGGGCAGACTCTTCCCCAAAACAGCCCTCTGTATTAGATCATCACCGGTTTGCTGAATTTCCAACACGCTCAGTTGATCCGCAGCGCGAATAACAGGAACCAACAAACCACGTTCAGTATCCACCGCTAAACCGATGTTTATATCGGCATATTGGCAGATTTCATCTTCTATCAGGCAGGCATTTGCCTCTGGAAAATCTTGCAACGCTCTCGCCGTTATAGCGATAAGTATTGCATTAAATGGAATCTTACCTTTGTCCTTTACTTCCTCGTTCAACTGCTGGCGAGCCATTATCAAACTACTGGCATCAACTTCGGTGTGTATCGTAACATGAGGTGCTTCAAAGGCACTGTTGCTCATATGTTGAGCAATAACGCGCCGTACTCCTTCCAAAGGAGTTTTTTCTATAAATATTGGTTTTTCACCTATCTGTTGTTCGCCCCGCTCCGATCTTGGCACAGGCTGGCGGTCGCGGGCTGTTCTTAGGACATCATCTCGCGTAATACGTCCACCAACCCCGCTACCCTGAACCTGATCCAAGCTAATTCTTAGGTCAGCCGCTAATCGTCTGGCCAAAGGGGACACTGGGATAGAAGATTTGTCCTCTGTAGACTGCAATCCTTCAATCTGTGTAGCTGCTTCTTCAACGTCGATCAGGTGAATACGGCCGTTTACACCTCGACCCTCGACACCTAACAATTCTACACCTAGTTCTCGCGCCTTTCGTTTTGCGGCTGGTGTTGCTTCTAAGCTCTTCTCTACAACCTCAACGGTTTTGGAATCTTCTGAAATTGGATGAGTTGAACCTAGCGTTGTGACCGGGGTCCCACAATCAACCGTTGTACCTTCAGGCACAAGTAATGCCTCTAGAACACCATCTGCTGGAGCTTCAAATTCCATTGTCGATTTTTCACTCTCAAATTCAAACAACATCTCACCCTGTTTCACAGCCTGCCCTTCCTGCACAAGCCAACGAGTCAACGTCCCTTCAGTCATCGTTAGACCGAGCTTTGGCATTTTTATTTCCATAGTTAACTCCACCTGTCTAAATAATCACTCAAATTCACCATCGGGTAACTCACCCTCGAGCCGTATTCGCGCCGTTCACGCTTATACGTGGCATCAATCCCAAGTTTAGTGCCCACACCACGTATACTCAGCCACAGGATCCATTTCATGTCCTTGCGCGTTGGGAACCTGGAACACATCTTGCTGCCAATCAACCCGATTGGTAATTGCCCATAACACATCGGCCGGATCATAAATATTGATGTCTTCATCCACCACAATCACATTACGGATATTGATGTGGGCAGCCATGGCGGCCATGGCCAGGTTTTTCGGCTGTCCGGGATTGTCACGTTTAATTTGTACAATGGCTGCAAAGCCGTTGCTGTAGGGCGGAATATGCACATTGGCCTCTGCATTCAGATGGCGCACGAAACGACGCAGCAGCGGCTCGCGCGGCAGCACATTGCCAATGTAAATATGCTCATACCAGCCCGGGATAATGGTCTGATAGATAGGGTTGTGTCGATGAGAAACGGCCGTTACCTCCATCGTCGGACTCTCCCACAGTTCACCATGATACCCATGAAACTCGGCCAGTGGTCCCTCCGGTTTCTTCACGCCCGGATGCACATATCCTTCAATGACCAATTCTGCCATAGCCGGAATATCCACATCCACCGTCATGCCGTGACAAACCGGAACCCCTTTGCCGCGAATTGCGCCAGCAATCGTCAGCTCATCCTCCTCAGTCTTCACACCTGCGCCAATCATAATGGCCGGGTCTAGACCAATGGCAATAGCAATTGGGAACGGTGCAATCGGGTCCTCTCGACTTTCCATGAAAGTGCGCACATGTCGCCACTCATTCACGTTAAAGCCAAAATTGCGCGGCCCCATCACCAACATGCGGTTATAAGACAGGTTACCCCGCCCCGAAATCGGGTCCTTGCTAATGATGACGCCACCCGTGATAAATGCGCCGCCGTCGCCACGAGAGTGGGTAGGAATGGGCAATTGCCTCACGTCAATTTCATCACCTGTCATCACATTTTCTAGCCATTTGGCGCTGTCAACCCGAACTGGTGCGATGCCACTGTTTGGCTCCAGCACATTCTCCATGTAGTCAACAATCTTATCTTCTCCACAGCCCAAAGCGATAGCCGCCCGCTTTTGATTGGAAACGCCGCTGGCGAAGATAGGCCAGGGGCTGCCATTTACATTTTCAAACAGCGGTGCACCACCACCATTGCGTACCAATGTGGCAGCTACATCCGCCATCTCATACACTAGATCAACAGGCTTTGTGATTCTCGACAGCTGCCCCGACGTTTCCAATGCGACAATGTACGATCGCAAGTCGCTAATTTTTTCCATGATTTCCTTCACCTCATGTCAGCGGAAAAATCTTGCGCACTTGTTTCATCACCGTGGATTCATCCGTCGAAGGTGCAAACTCTAGGCCAATCTCGCCATCAAAACCAAACTCACGAAGTTTGCGCCGAATGTTAACAAAATTGATTTCGCCTGTTCCTGGTTCTTGCCGCGTGGGCACGTCGCCAATGTGAACGGCCGTTATCCAATCATAATAGCGCTCCAAACTCCACAACAACTCGCCCGACCCGCGCTATTGGTGATACGTATCAAACGTCAGCCGAAACTGTGGATGATCCATGCGCCGCACCCAATCCGCAGCGAGCTGTGGGCTGTCAACCAAAATCTTGCCAACAAAATCATGTTGATTCAAACATTCAACACGTACCTCAACATTAGTTTGCTCCGCCAGCTTCATTATCTTCTCTGTCTGGTCTAGCAAATTTGCATACTGCTCACTTTCCGTGTAATTGCCAGATAAACGCCGCACGACTTCTACCCCATCCACCACTTCTATCTGGTTGGAAAAAATGTAAAGCACCGGTATGTTGTAACGGTCTGCCATTTCCACACTTTCAGCCCAGGAATGCAACGTCTTCTCATTATCACCCGGATCTGCCAGCGACCCCATATCATCATCAAACGTAGAATAAAGTTGTGCGCCCTTTTGCTTGCATTCCGCAACAATCTCCGCAATGGGCGCCTGCCGCCAGAAAAAGACGTTAAACTGCCGAACATTTAATGCAACAAATTGGTCGACACGCTCCTCTATGGGAAAATCGGTAAACCAAAAATCAAGATAACCTGTATATTCCATCTGCTTAACTCATTATCATGCCGCCATCCGCTTCAATCGCCTGCCCATTGATGTAGCGAGCGTCTTCTGAAGCCAGGAAGGCAATAATCCCCGCAATCTCCCACGGTTCAGCCATGCGCTTTTGAGGGCAATCTTGGGCGCGCATCGCCAGCCATTCTTCGCCAGTCATGCCCTCACGCGGTCCGGCTTCATCGGCAATGTTCTGCATCATCGGCGTGAGGACGTGGCCAGGGCAGACTGCGTTCACCGTCACGCCATAGGGCGCCAGTTCCATTGCCACAGAGCGGGTTAATCCAATGACGCCGCTTTTGGAAGCAGAATATTCGGCCGTTGCCGGCCAGCTTGTTTTCGCTGCCATAGACGACAGATTGATTATGCTGCCCGATTTCTGCTCCATCATAATGGAAGCGACCGCCTGATTGCATAAGAAGACGCCGGTTAAGTTAATTGACAACAAGCGGTTCCAGCTTTCCAGGCTCACCTGTGGCAGCGGTGTGCTGGCGGTGATACCTGCAGCCGTCACCAGCACGTCGATTCGGTCCCATTTTTCCATGACGGTGGTTATGGCCGTTTCCACATCCCCCTTTTCCACAACATTACAACGGCGCGCCATTGCTTCAACGCCAAATTCACGGCAGGAAATGGCCGTTTCCTCATTTGCCAATTCACTAATATCCAGGCAGACAACAAACGCCCCTTCTTCCGCAAAACGGAGCGCACATGCCTTGCCAATCCCACTCGATGCGCCGGTGATTACGGCAATTTGGTTATCAAATCGTCTCATTAACGTCATCTTTACACCATGCGATACAGTAACGGGCGTCTAGCCATATGATTCAAAATATTTGCATAATCCTGGCCGCGCAATTCCTTCACATCCCGCCCATCTTCCGTGCCGGCGGCCGTGTGTGGGGTCAGCAAAACATTGTGTCCAGCTTTCGCCAGGGCAATCAACGGATTACTGGCTTGGATAGGTTCCCATTCAAACGTATCCAGCGCAGCGCCGCCAATCTTGCGTGACTGAATCGCATCTGCTAACGCCAATTCATCAATCACGCTGCCGCTACCACCGCTCACCAAGAACGCGCCTTCCTTCATTTGCGCAAACACACCCGCATTGAGCAGCGAATCCGTACCAGGGAAGTAGGGCAGCAGATTGACCAGATAATCGCTTTCTGCATACAATGTTTCAACATCGACGAAAGTTAATCCTAATTCCGCTTCCGAGGCAGCAGGCAAACGGCGCCGCTTGTTATAATAAACGGTGCAGCCCCACCCCGTTAACCGCCGCGCCACCTCCACGCCGATTTCACCAAAGCCAATGATACCCACGCACTTATGCCACAATTGACCAACACCTTGCCGCCTAGACCAGTTGTAAGCAAATGTATCTTCATCAGTACGCTTGCTCTCGCCCCATTTAACACTGGCCGCTAAAGCTACCGCTTCTACCTCACGCAGCTTTTTACCCACCGCCAACATTTGCAAAATAATATGTTCCGAAACGCGAATAACACTGTCCACTGGCCAGTAACAAACGGCAATATTTGCCTCCTTGGCAGCATTCAAATCAATATCGAAAGTCAATGACCCGAGGCGTTGGATCAACTTAAGCTTGGGAGCTGCCCTGATAATTTCTGCATCAATCACGCCAATTCGTTCAGAGATTATGAAGTCGGCATCAGCTAACGTCGCCTTGAGCACGTCCTTGTCGGGTTGACGCAGCATTATTACGGTTAGTTCATCTGGTGCAGCATCTAGCGCATCTTGTTGATGGCGCAGCCCTCGTTCAGTCATGAATACTACATTAGGTTTCATTTTTCTTCTTTCTGTGTCCATATTGTTCCCCGGCATCCACCATGATGACATCGCCCGTGATGTAATTGGCCTGTACCAAAAAGAGAACGGCGTTGGCGACGTCAGCGGCCGTTCCCCAGCGGTTAAGCAATGTGCCTTCGGCCGTTTCTTTAATCTCCATCTCGGTAAACTCAGGCGGGGACAATACCGGTCCAGGCGACACAGCATTCACGCGAACCGCTGGCGCCAGTTCTAGCGCCAACTGCCGCATCAATGCCAACGATGCCGCCTTACCCACACTGTGTGCCGCAAAATCGGGGTAAGGCTGCCAGGCTGAACCATCAACGATGTTTATGATGGCGCCCTCTCCCTCCTGCAGCATATGTAGCGCAACGGCATTGGCGCAATAGAATGCGCCATGTACGCTGATGTCGAAAACGCTGTGCCAGCCACTGAAATCATCAGTTGGCATGGGCGTTGGCTTAAAAAGAGAGGCGCTGTTGATTAAAATGTCCACTCCGCCAAATTGAGCATTGGCCACCGCCACCATCGCCGCAACCTGTTTGGCGTCGGAGACATCACATTGGACTGCGAGTGCGGCGGCGCCATGTTTACGGGCGGCCGCGGCCGTTTCCTCAGCCTCAGCCGCTGACCGATTGTAATTCACCACCACATTCGCTCCAGCGTGAGCCAGCGCCATTGTAATCGCTTTGCCAACCCGGTGCGCACCGCCTGTTATCAATGCAGTTTTTCCCTTAATTTCCACGTACACTCCTTGTGTAAAGATGCAAGATTTTTCGTCTCTACAATTGATACCGGGCGATGCCAGAAACGGCCGTTATCACATCATCGACCGTCGGCAAAATATACTGTTCCAGATCAGGATGATACGGAAAAGGCACATTTTTAGTAGCCACGCGCACAATCGGCGCATCCAGATATCCGATCGCCTCTTCTGCCAACATAGCCGCAATTTCTGCACCAGGTCCAGCCCGTTTGTGTGCCTCATGCACAATAACCACGCGTTTCGTCTTTTTTACTGATTTGATGATAGTATTGTTGTCAAAAGGAACCAGTGTGCGTGGATCAATCACCTCGGCGTCAATACCGTCCGACGCCAGCTTATCAACCGCCGTCATCACATTCTGAAGCACTCCACCAACAGCAACAATCGTCACGTCGTTCCCCTCACGCCGCACAACAGCTTCGCCAAAGGGGACAACGTAATCTTCCTCTGGCACTTCCCCATTAACCGCATATAGCATCTTATGTTCAAAAAACAACACCGGGTCTTCGCCGCGAATGGCCGTTTTCAGCAGCCCTTTCGCGTCATATGGCGTTGCCGGAATCGCAATCTTCAGCCCTGGCACATTCATAAACCACGCTTCCGGGCTTTGAGAATGCTGCGCCGCCGCCGAACCAGGCGCGCCGTTGACAATGCGCATCGTCAACGGCACATTCGCCTTGCCACCGCTCATATACCGCGCTTTGGCAGCCTGATTGACCACCTGATCCATCGCGCAAGCCACAAAATCGGCAAACATAATTTCGGCAATCGGGCGCATGCCCATCAAGGCTGCTCCCAAACCGCCGCCAATGATGGCGATCTCGGAAATTGGCGTATCGCGCACCCGCTTTTCGCCAAATTCATCATACATCCCGACTGACACGCCAAAAACTCCACCAAACACGCCCACATCTTCGCCGATCAGAAACACGGACTCGTCCTGCCGCATCTCTTCGGCCATCGCTTCATTGATTGCTTCACTGAAACTGATTTTTCTTGTCATTTTAGAACACCCGTCCGTCATGTGTATCGCCGTAAACGCCGTCTAACGCACTGTCCGGTGCCGGTTCCGGGCTGTTAGCGGCAAATTCACGGCTTCGTCCAGCAATGTTTGGATTTCTTGGTCAACGGCCGTTATCTCCACTTCATCTGCCAAACCGCTATCCAGCATCCGCTGCCGGAACGTAGCAATCGGGTCCCGTTGCCGCCACTCGTTCAGCTCATCTTCACTGCGGTAGACCATCGGATCCCCTTCATAATGGCCGCGATATCGATAGGTTTTACCCTCGATAAATGATGGTCCTTCACCAGCGCGGGCGCGAGAAACGGCCGTTTTCGTCGCTTCATATACCGCAATCACATCATTCCCATCCACAATCACACCGGGGAAATCATACCCCTCGGCCCGCATCGATAGATCTTGTATCGGCGCCTGCTTATCCTGTGGCGTGCCTTCACCATACAGGTTGTTCTCACAGAAGAAAATGACTGGGCAGCTTCCACAAGCCAGCCAAGATTGGCCGCTTCATGAAATGCCCCTTCATTGACCGCGCCATCCCCAAAAAAGGGCAAGCGCCACTCGGCTCTCGTCGCGCATCTGGAACGCCAACGCTGCCCCTACCGCCATCGGAATGCCGCCGGCGACAATGCCATTGGCGCCCAAAATGCCCAGGTCAAAATCAGTCATATGCAGGCTGCCGCCCTTGCCGCCGCAATAGCCAGTACTGCGTGCCGCCAGTTCGGCCATCATGTATTTCGGTTCGCCCCCTTTGGCAACGAGATGTCCGTGCCCGCGATGGGTGCTGGTAATCACATCATCCTGGTTAAGGGCGGCGCAAGCGCCCACGGCTGTTGCTTCCTGCCCCACACATGAATGAATAAAACCGGGAATCAGACCTGCTCGCCGTTCATTAATTGCCCGCAACTCAAACTCTCGCACTTTTACCATCTGCCGGTAAAAATCGAGAAGATGCTCTTTGGAATAGTTGTCCAAGCTCATTTGAATATCCTTTTATGTTTTCGAAATCCAGACCGCTTTCACTTCCGTAAACGCATCAATCACTTCCGCGCCGTTGTCACGGCCATATCCACTGCCCTTATAGCCGCCAAACGGAGCCGACCGCATCAAACATGCCATAGGTATTAACCCACACCACACCCGCTTGCAAGGCATCGCCCATGCGAATGGCGCGACCTGTATCACGCGTCCACACACCCGCCGCTAACCCATAAAATGAATCATTAGCACGAGCAACTACTTCTTCTTCCGTTTCAAAAGAAAAAATTGGCAGCACTGGGCCAAATATCTCTTCACAAGAGATATCGGCATCATCTGCCATGCCGGTAAAGATGGTAGGCGGCAGGTAAAAGCCTTCATCATACACGCCGCCGGTTAGCTGTTCACCGCCACAGACCAGGTTTGCGCCTTGCTCTTTGCCCCTGGAAATATAATGCATAATGCTGTTGAATTGGCTTTCGTTTGCAATCGGACCAAACTCAACATCCGGGTCAAGAGCATGGCCAATTTTTGCTTCTGCTGTCAATCCCGTCAGTCGTTCAACAACCTCAGTAAACACAGATGCTTGCACATACAATCGTGAACCCGCAACGCAGCTTTGACCCGTATTGTGGAACGCCGCCCCAAATGCGCCTGGAATAGCCGCGTCCAGATCTGCATCTGCAAAGATTATGTTGGGCGCTTTACTGCCCAACTCCAAAGCCAGCCGCTTAATATTTCCTGCAGATGCATGAATAACGCTGCGTCCAACTTCTGTTGAGCCAGTGATAGCTAGCTTATTTACATCCTCATGGGCAGACATCGCATTGCCAATCACCGAACCACGTCCGGTGACAATATTAACCACACCGGGTGGGAAACCAGCCTCCTGGATCAGCTCACCCAAGCGCAATACTGGCAACGACGCAATTTGCGCCGGTTTGAAGACAATTGTGTTGCCACAGGCCAGCGCAGGGGCTATTTTTTGCGTCATGTGAATCAAGGGATAGTTCCACGGTATGATGATGGCCACCACGCCAACCGGCTCGCGTCGTGTGTAGACAAGGTGATTGGGGATAGAGACGGCAGGTGTAGATCCGGCAATCTTAGTCGGCCATCCGGCAAAATCGTACACATTTTGCGCGGCGACTGGAGCGTCAATCGCTTTTGTAGCCGCAATAGGCTTTCCTACATCGAGGGATTCTAACTCCGCCAGTTCATTTTGATGTCGGCCGATAAGATCGCCAAGCTTGCGCAATATCGCTTCTCGCTGTGCCGGAGACATGTTGCCCCATTCACCGGTCAGTGCCCCTTTCGCAGCTGCGACGGCTTGGTCTACATCGGCAGTTCCAGCTAGGGCCAGTTCTGTTAAAACACTGCTATCAGATGGGCTAACCGATTCATACGTTTTGCCATCTATAGCCTCAACCCATTCGCCATTTATCAAGAGTTTATGAGGTGATTTTGCTAAAAACGCTTTGCTTTCTTCTGTTATTTTCATTGGTTCCCTACCTTTCATTCTAAAATTGGATAATTTCCTACCGTTCGTGCCGTCTCCAGCATCGCCAGATAGTATTCGGGTTTCACGCCTGGATGGACGGAATTACTCGTAGAAAGTAAAAAACCTCCCCCCGGAGCCGCGTCTCTAATAACTTCTTTCGTTTGTTTACTTACTGCTTCTGTTGGCCCATCGACAAGGACGCTTGAACAATCCACGTTGCCAATGAGCGTCAATCGGTCTCCGTAGGTTTGCTTAATTTGGGCAATGTCCATATTGGCGCGAGGTTCAATTGCCTGATAACCATCAACGCCGGCAGCAATCATGCCATCCAGCAACTTGTTTACGTTGCCATCGGTGTGTTTTACATAAGGAACGCCATATTCATGGCACAGTTGGGTGATCTTCGCCAGGCGTGGAAACACAAATGTATCGAAGTGTTTAGGAGAAAACATAGGCCCACGTGCTGATGCCCAATCATACCCGCCATGGATCCCATCAACTCCCAGCCGCAACATTTCTTCCGCCAGCATAAGCGTTAAGCGCAGTCGAGCATCTAAATAGCGATGAATCAGCTCAGGATCAAGGATCATGCCTACTAAGAAATGCTCGGCCCAGTCCCAGGTCGAGCCGATTTCGACATCGGCGACGCCCATGACGAAGCGATCACCTCCTAATTCGCGAATGAATGTCTTCACCGGTGTAAAATCCCACTCATCGAGGGTTGGGGAAGCCGCCTCCATCGTTTCTGTCTGCAAGCGCAGAGCATCCAAACCTTCTTGGCGAATGCTGGAATCAACCTGGTCATATGTGTCGCTTTCCGGGCTGAACTTGCTAATCGACCAAAATCCTGTCTGCGCATCGCTAAATCGCCAGGTGGTAGGCGAGATCCGCTCCGGAACAGTCGGGGTCTTGGGTACAGGGTAAGCATTCGGATATACGTCGAGATCCAGAGCGTGCCATAATTCGATTTCATCAGCCACCCTCTCCCGCTGGTAGTCGTCGAAACTGCCATCAATCAATGCCTGATTCTGTTTCAAGCCGCGAGCGGTACCCCCGAATCCACATAAATTTTCACGCCCCAGCACAAATTCGGCAGTTGGATTATCAATCGTTAACTCGAAAATGGGAACCCGATCCGGTTCCTGGTGGGCAAATGTACATTGGACGCGTTCCTTACTGTTCATAGGTCATCCGACTATCTCCAATTGCTTTCAACTACAATAAAATCCAAACAAGGCATCCAAACCCCAAGTACAACCGGCTCCCATAAAAAAGATAACAATGCCAATCGCCAGCATCATAATCAACTGTCCTTGTTCTACTTCATAAGCTGGATAAACTGTCTTGTCCGTCGGTGGCAATCCGGCCAGTAAAAGATAATTTAATGTCAAAAAAATACTGCCTAAGGCTGCGATTGGTGTTAATAATCCCAAGGTCAAGCTCAACCCAAGTGCTAACTCAGCAAATACTATTAAGTACGGGACCCAGGAACGATTGGCCAAAATGACTCGCTTCACCATTTTCCCATACACAGGAAATTGGTGGTTGTCGGCCAAGTTGACGGCAAAGTCGATCATGTCGTGATCAACAAAGCTGTGCAGATCCTTGTGGCGAACACTTTCCAACCACCATAGACCCAATACTATGCGTAAAAAAGCTATCCATTCCGCGGCCGTTAACCATCCAAAAATATCCACTCAATTTTTTACCTATTCGAAATGATCAATTACGGCTAATGCAGCCTATATAGTTTCCGATTCTAAAGATGGTGGCTCAGGGCGATCCTGCAAACCTGCCAATTCAACGATTTCGACCGTAGGGAACCAGGAATCAGGCTTCATATCCATCAAATCAACGCCCGCAATACCAGGCATCTCTTTCAACTGTAAGATTTGTTCGACGACAATTTTTACTCCCTCTTTCCGTCGATCCTTTTTTGGCACCCCTTCGAGTCGTTTAATGAAATGTTCCGGGATGACAACGCCAGGTGTATGTTTATTGATGGCGCGAGCGGTACCTGGACCCGGCAATGCTCCGACGCCTATTAACAATTTGGTATTTTGAATGATCCCTAAATCGTGCACCCTTTTCATGAAACTTTCCAAAAGAGTCATATCAAACACGAGCTGGGATGTGAGAAAATCCACACCGGCGGCCATTTTTTTGGCCATTCGATGCGGCCTGAACTCTAATGGAGGAGCGGTAATAGCTACAGCACCGCCGATATAAAGTTTTGGAGGAATGATGATTTCCCGCCCACTATCAAAGGTGCTTTCATCACGCATCTTGCGGACCAGGCGAATAAAATTTAGCGAATCGAGATCGAAAACGCCTTTTGCTTCTTTGTGGTCACCTAAGGAAGGATGATCACCGGTGAGGCAGAGTACGTTACGCACTCCCATAGCATGAGCACCCAGCAAATCAGCTTGAAGTTGCATCCGATTACGATCACGGCAGGTCATATGCAGGATCGTTTCTAAATTCGTTTGCTGCTCAAGCATGCAAGCGGCGACCGTACCGGACATATGAGGCTGGGCCAAGAAATTATCGCTGACATGAATAGCGTCGACATAGCCCTCTAGAGATCGAGCATACTCAATCAACTCAGTTCCATCCGCGGTATCCCGCGGATTCACTTCACAAGTGACGATAAATTCGCCGGAGCGCATCAGGCGTTCAAAGCGGCTACCACTTCGCATTGGTTTTTCGTTTAAGCCAAGAAACTCAATTTTTTGCCACTGCGGTCCCGTTCTATGGTGGTGGTCGCGCCCAGTAGCAGCGTTGACCCAAGATGCCGACCCTTTGAGTGACCAATCTACCGCTGGATTGCGTTGGAAAATTTCTTCTGGCCAAGGAAATTTTTGGGAACGGTTAACAGCATTAAACCAGACGCAGGTCATACTGCGGTCAACTTCACAGCTACCGTCCATACCGACTCCACCACAGGGGCCGTTGCGCAAATTCTTAGGGCATTCCATAGGGCAGGTCATACCGGTTGAGTGCAAAACGCACTGACCACACATGTGGCACCCAAAAACCGGTTTTTTCACCAATGATTCAAAAGGTGCCAGCAAGCGACTGACTATATTAATAAAATGGGGATACTTCTCGTCCAACTTCATACCGAGACGTGTCAGAGTTGACATAAATACTCTCCTCGGCATCAGAAGACATCAAGTTTGAAGGCAAACAAGCAGCCTATCTGCAGCCTATTAATAGGTTTATTAACGAAATCTTGATTAAATGCACTTACAGCACTTATTCACACCAGGTCAATAAATACTGCGCAAATAAACAATTACTGAATTCATAGTGAACGGACTTTGTAAAGCTGTTCCGTATTAAATTAAAAACGACCGTTTCCTCATCCACTCATCTTCTCAAAAACACGCCATCTATTTGCCACACCAATCATAAACTTCACCAGCAATGCCAATTAGGCACTAATCAAAAATACTCAGTTAGGTTGATAATGATCAAAAATCCAGTCATCGATTGGCGTTACAATGCCAACAAAACGGCAATGCGCAAATAGAATTCATGAAATTTCTTCTAGCGCGACCAAAAGTTCCTCAACGACTGTGTGTTCTGCCCGCACAAGATGGCGTTTGGTGGGAAACGTACCGCTTTCTACATCCTGCTTGAATTCGGTGAACGCCGCAACCGTATCGTCATAGAGCCGTTGATATTCGGCCAAATGATTACGGTACACCTTGGCATGACGTGGGATGTGTCCATCGTGTTTGCCGAGAATGTCCATAGCGAACAAAAATTGCGCGTCACATCTCGAACCACTGCCCATTGAAATCACACAAATATCAACCCGCCGCGCAATTTCAGCGGCGATTTTGTGCGGCACCAGTTCACATTCCACACCAATCGCCCCCGCATCCTGATGTGCCATCACGTCTTGATAAACTTGAATCGCCTGTTTTGTCGTTTTTCCAACCGGCTTAAACCCTCCTGTCCACGTCGCTTTTGAAGGAACCAGACCCACATGCCCAATCACAGGAATACCTTCGCGGGACATGGCTGAAATGAACTGAGTGCTGGCGTCCGTGTACACAGCATCTGCACCTATCTTTAGCCGCTCAAACCCTGCACTAATTGCGTCTGCTTCACTGGCACATGTGCCATGTGGAATGCCCATGATGAGAAACGTATTGGGCGCGGCTGCGCGAATATCCTTGGTTTCAGGAAACGGATAGCCCGTGATCAATACGTCGATGCCCACCTCTTCAGCAGCCCGTGCCTCTTCTGGCGTGGTCACTAGCAGTTCAATCAATTGTCGCTTGCCTTTGAGGGCAAGGATATCTTCTACGGTTAATTTTTTCATATGTCAAAACTTAGTGTTTCATCTCATAAATGAATTGAGATAGGACGATATTTCTTCCGCCAAACATAGGGATGACAGTGTTCATTCCAATAATTTGTACTCTTAACAATTGAAGAACGAAGTGAGGTTGCATCAGCAAACTTGCGCCCGGCCAAAGCGAGAGATCGTAATGTCTTCCACCAAGGTTCAATTAAATTGAGCCATGGGGCATATGTTGGCTGAAAAAGAAAATGTACACGTTTATGTGCCAATGCCCATAGCTGGACATCGATGCTGCGGTGGATAGAAAGGTTGTCCAGAATCAAAATCAGCTCATCATTAGGCCAGGTCTGCACAACCGAATTTAGCAGGTCGATGAAATCCAAGCTTCGGCGTCGTTCTCGACACAACGTAATGGCCTTGCCTGTACTTGGTTCGAAAGCGCCAAAGACCCACACCTTTGCCCGCCGACCATAGTCAGGTTGCACTAGGGGCCTTTTACCTTGCGGTGCCCACCGTTTTGTCGGATATGTCTTGGCTGATACAGGTCCCATTTCATCAAGGCAGATAACACGTGTTTGTGGCGGCGGCTCGGTGTAGTAGCCTATGATGGCCCCCTTTTTTCCACAAATTGTGGGTCAGGCCGCTCAGTGAAATAGGTCTTTTCCTGATACCAGCGCAAGCCTTCAGCCTGTAATATTCGTGCTAGCTGCGCTCTTGAGACTCCGATTTGGTCGTTGTTATGCAGATACTCTACCAAGCGGTCTAAGGTCCAGTGTCCATAGGGCAAGCCTAGTTTGTCAGGATCTGTGCGCGCCAAAGCGATCATCTGGCCACGCTCCACTTCCGAGTAGATCGGTTTGCGACCCCTCCTTGGCTTATCTTGCAGGCCGGCGATACCTTCTTTGTCAAAGCGTTTGAGGCGTAAGTAGACAGCCGTCACGCTGCGGTCTAGCTTGTTGGAAATCTGTTCGACAGGCACACCTTGATAGGCGAGCAGAATCATTTTGGCCCGCTCAACGATTCGATGTGATTTCGTTGCTGAACGGCTAAACTTTTCCAGCTGTGTTCGTTCTTCGTTTGTTAATGTTCTTAATTTGATTCGTTTGGGCATTTCGACCTCCTCGAATCAAATTATAATCTATATTTTTAATCTATTACGAGATAGAGCACTTAGTAGCCATTCGGAAATAATCGGCAGCGAACGGCTACTTCAAGGCCATTCGCCATTTCCGCTAATTTAATTACGAATGGGCACTTAGCAGTTGAGGACTACCTCAATCTCTGCACCAAATACAAGCACCTCAACCTTTCCGGGCGTTTCAGTGACGTTGACAAACAGTTTCTCACCTTTGCGCTGGTACCAAACTTCAATATCGGGTCGATCTTCATCGTGGATCGTGAGTTGGCCGGTTTCGGCAGGGGCATAGATTTCGAGAGTGAGTGGGTCTAACGGCCGTTCATCCACATATTGCACTTTCGGACCATAAGGAAGGATCGCACTCGCCTTTACATACAGCGGCATCACATCCATCGGTGCTTCAACTGACAGCCAGCGACCACCGTTTACCGTTTCTTTTGACCAATAATCAACCCATTCACCTGCGGGCAAATAGACACGGCGACGATTGGTAGCATCCAATATCGGTGCAACCAACAAGCTACTCCCAAATAGATATTGGTCATCCAGAGATGAGGTGTTGGGATCGTCTTCATAAATCAAGGCTAACGGCCGCATCATTGGCAGGCTAGTACGACCACATTCAACCGCTTCGCTGTAGATGTAAGGTAATAGCCGGTAACGCAGTTCATCATATTGCCGGAAAATGCGCTCCGCTTCTTCACCAAAAGCCCATGGCTCGCGCGGCGGGGCACCATGACAACGTACATGTGAACCAAACATACCTAGTTGTGCCCAACGCACATACAGTTCTGGGCTGGGCAGCCCAGAAAAGCCGCCAACATCATGACTATAAAAGGGAAAACCGCTTAACCCGAAGCTCAATGCTGCTCGTAGAACACAAGCCAGATCTTCATAACGGGCCACACCATCACCCGACCAGTGCACTGGATACCGCTGCGATCCGGCCCAAGCAGACCGAGACCAGACAAGCCCTTTTCCCTCACCAACCATTTCCTCGGTAACACTAAAAACTGCATCATTGTAGAGGAGAGGGTAGAGATTGTGCATGGATTCGCCGGGAACGCTATCGTAAACTCCATCGGGAGGCGAGCCCTCGCCAAAGTCTGTTTTGATAGCAGCGATTCCCTGTCGGAATAAATCACGGAACTTTTCTTTGACCCAGTCCACAGCTTCCGGGTTGGAGTAGTCGATTAACCCGGCGTCTGGGCCAAATCCAGTGAGGAGATAAGGGGTTCCGTTTTTCTTCTTTACTAGGTAACCCCCATCGTATCCTTCCCTGTACATAGAGGAGGTCAGCACCATGTTTGGCCATTGCCATAGACTTATGCGGAATCCTCTTTCGCGGAGGCGTTTGGCCAATTCAGACGGATTTGGAAATTTTGATTCGCCAAATTTGAGATCACATTCCCAATCATTTTCATACCAATCAGTATCAATGTGGATCACATCACAAGGGATTTGGTGTTCGCGTAAGTCGGCGGCAACTTGGGCCACTTGCTCTTGCCGGCTGTAGCTGATGCGCGCCATCCACAAGCCAAAGCTCCATTTGGGAGGCACGGCGGGTTGGCCGGTAATGGCCGTATAACGTGGCAAAATCTCCTGCATCGTCGGACCATATATTAAGTAGCAGTCAAACAAATTAGTATCGTCCACAATGGCCGATAAAGCTGTATGTTCCAGGTCACCCACGCGGTAACGAATAGCATTAGAGGTGTTTACAAAGAGGCCATAGCCACGGGTACTCATGTAGAAGGGAGCACGTTTGTAGGTAGCGGGTGAGGCATTGCTGAAACCTTCCTGAATCCAGAGGGTTTGGTTGGTTTCGCGTTTGTCCAGACGGCCGTAACTTTCCCCAAAACCGTATATGTGTTCATCATATCCCAGTCCAAAAGAAGCAAATGACACTTTCTTGTCTCCATGGTCAACGTGGCCGAGTGGGTACGCGTAGCGGTGCAGAAAAATCCAACGTTGCTGTGATGGGTTCCACTGTTCATCTAGTGGTGGCCGCATTAGACCTTCTATATCTATGGGTAAGGTATGCCAAACTGGATTGCCGTCCAGGTCGGTGAGGGAAAGCTGCCAGGGATCACGGGTAATTGTCAGGCGGAGAAGAGCTGTCTCAGCTACCACTGCATCCTTATTTTCCTTTACCATTAGCTGTACCGGTTCATCAAACTGGCCAACTACCATCGGCGTTTTGTTTTTCGGGACGGTCGGACCGGGAAAGTAGCGCAATCGCAAAATAGCATCCGTGCAAAAATCAATCTGGATGGTAACCTGTGTTCCTGGCATCGGTGTATCCCAAACAGTTTCACAAATAGTGCCATAGTAATTGTGCAATTCCGGTTGGTAATAATTTGTTGAGCATTGCATGGATATGGAATGATCCTGCGCTTCCCATTTATCCAGCTTTGACACAAACGTTACTGGTAAAGTTTCACCTAGAAATGTGGGTATTTCATAGCTCTTTGGCATCAATGTTCTCCATAAAACATTTTTTGATCAATGGTTGAAGTAAAACCCCAAAATATCAAACATCTGCTTCCGTCGGCCGCTTAAATCCGCCTTCCCCGCTTAGACGAAGATACGAATTCATGGCATTATCAGCCCGTTTGTGCGTATAAGGATTATTTCCAGCCAGCACCATAATGCCCCATGTCCGTCCGATGCTGGGTTACCCACCAAGAGCCATTTTCACTATCAGTACTGAACAGGATTTAGATAATCATCCTTTTACTGCACCTTCAACCATGCCTTGTAAAAATGCTTTGCGAGCGATCAGAAAGATAATAATTCCCGGAATCATAATCAATATCGCTGCCGCATTGAGTAATTCGTTATTATTTCCGGTTAGTTGATTCTGAAAGTCAAACAAGCCAACCGTTGCCGTTTTCATCGGGGTACTGGAGAGTAAAATGAGCGCAGTAAGAAAATCGTTCCAGTTATAAACGAAATTTATCAAGAAAACTGCTACTAATCCCGGCATTGACATGGGGATGACCACATATATCAGTGCTTGCCAGGGTGAAGCGCCATCAACGGCTGCAGCCTCTTCCATTTCTTTGGGAATGGTTTCATAAAAGCCTTTCATGATCCAGATGCCGAAGGCAATACCAAAAGTGCCATAGACTAAAATCATAACCAAGTAACTATCCAAGATTCCCAGATCGCTGGCCAGTTTAAAAAGTGGGATGAGATTAGTCAGGCCTGGCAGCAACATCATGGCCAAGATAAAGGTAAGAATGACAGTTCGACCGCGGAACTTGAGTCTGGCGAAGGCATAACCGGCAGCGGCGGCTATGGTCGTGGTTAACAGAGCACCACCCAGGCTGTTTATTGCGCTGTTCAAAATATTGCGCAGAAAGCGGGGAGTAGATAGTAAACGCTGATAATGGCCAAAGTAGAATCCATCTTTCGGGATTAGATCGCTCGAAAGTCCGAAACCTTGGGGTCTAAGTGAGGTTAGAAATGTATAGGCGATAGGAAAAATCACAATCAAACATAGAGTTATCAGAAGAATATGCAAAACGTAGGGTTCAACATTATGCCAGCTCAATCTCTTTTGGTTTCGCTTCGTCGCTTTCTGTTGTAAGTCTTCAGATTTTTCACTTTGGATTGTAGCCATGATGTATCTCCTAGCTTCACGCAACTTGTGATTGCAGGGAACGGATATAAACAGCAGCGAGGACGGCATTGATCATGAATAGAATAACGGCCAATGCGGCCCCGTAACCGAAATTGAAGAATTGGATAGCTTCGCGGTACATATAGAGGCTAAGTACTTCTGTAGCTCGTCCTGGCCCCCCGTTGGTAATAGAAAGAAACATGCCTGCACCGTTAATTGCCTGGATGGTCAGAAACACGATTGTCACTAGCGTTGTGGGCAGAACGATTGGCCAAGTTACCTTCCAAAAGGCCTGCCAGCGTGTAGCGCCATCAATTGACGCGGCTTCGGTTAGTTCACCGGGAATCGTTTGCAGTCCGGCCAGAATAAGCAGCATGGCGAAGGCGACAGAACGCCAAATTGTAGCCGCAACAACGACCCCCATCGCCCCGGAATTACTACCCAAAAACGTGATATCTCCAAATAGTGGACCCAACCAGCGTTGCAGAATGCCAATCTCTGGTAGAAACATCCAACGAAACATAACACTTGAGACAATCTCGGAAAGCATCCAGGGTACAAAGATAATGGCCATATAGAAACCGCTAAAGCGTAAGCCGCGATTGAAGATCAAGGCCAGAAGAAAAGCGAATACCATGACCAGCGTCACAAAGAGAATGCCGTAAACGAAAGTCAATCTAAAGCTCTCCCAAAAGTCTCCGCTATTAAATATGATTTCAAAATTACGAAGGCCGACAAACTCTAGCTGCCCTCGCCGCGAGCGATTGAAGCTCAAATAAAGGCTGTAGAGAGTCGGATATAAGGTAACAACGCTAATAAAAATAAGTGCTGGCGCAATTAACAAATAGGGATAGATTTTTCCCTGTCGCATAGATCACCTCCTGGAAGAGATGGATAGGTGAATTGCGGCAAGAAGATTTCGCAATTCACCTATCTCACAAATATTTCAACTTACTCCCAATAACGCGTTAGCACCTCATCTTGAGCTTCCTGCAAATGTGTCAGGGCATCCAGCTCGGGATCTAACAACAGTTCTTGCCAAGCAATAGCCATGGCATCAAGGCTCTCTACATAGTAGGGGCTTTGCTGCATGTATAAGCCCTGGGTACTTAAGACTTCATCAACTTGACCGTAAAAAGCGCTGTCAAATTGTCCTGCTTCATAAGCCGCCTGGGTTGTTGGAATCCCATATTGAGATTCAGCCCATTGGGCAAGGAATGCAGGTTCCATATATCCGCGCAGCCAGGCTCGTGCGCCTTCCGGGTTTTCCGCGCCGGTAGGCACTCCCCATCCTTCACTGACCAGGAAGACATAGGGATCACCACCATTGAAGCTCAAGCCACCGGTCACACCTACATCGCCGGCATCTACCCCATCTTGTAAACCTGGGACAAAAATAGCTGACCAGCTGCCGCCACGGAAGGTGGCAGCAGAACCATCCATCCAGGGTGATTCGGAGTCTGCGAAATCACCGGTTACCATAACTTCTGGGAAGTATTCATTTCCCAGCATTTCCCGGCTCCATTCAACAACCTCAACTACTTCAGGGGTTGCCCAATCGGGTCTTCCCTCTTCATCAAATATTCTACCGCCATTTGAGTAGATGTAAGGCCACCAGGCAATCTCAATCGCCCCGTAGCTGCGACCGGCAAAGAAAGTGCTGAAGTATTGACCCGCATCTTTAATACGCGCTGCTTCTTCTATCCAGGCGTCATTTGTTTCCGGGAATCCATCAGGAAATTTATCGTTTTGATAATAAGTCAGACCACCGCGAACGTTGTGTGCCACGCAGCGTCGTTCGCCGTCAATGACACAAGCTGCAATATCGCCATCTGTCAGATCGCCGACCCAGTCTTCTCCGGCGAGTAGATCGTCTAAAGCCATTAAAGCCCCGGCATCCATTAACGCTGGAACATGCTGGCTGCCAATTTCCACAATGTCGGGTACTTGACCGCCGGATTGAACGGCAAGAGCCAATTTAGGAGATAATTGGTCCCAGGCAATTTGCTCGTAATTTACAGAAATACCCGTTTCTGATTCAAATGTTTCAATTCGTTCATTGAGGGCAACGGCATTACCATCTTCCGTGTCTGATAAATCGTAACGTGACCAAATCGTAACCTCACCACTCTCTTCGGTCATTTCCTCTTCGGCCGGTTCTTCAGCAACCGGTTCTTCAGCAGCCGGTTCTTCAGCAGCCGGTTCTTCAGCAGCCTCTTCGACCGCTTCCTCTACTGCAGGCGCTGCTTCTTCAACAGTTGGTGCTTCACCACCACAGGCTGCCACAGCAAGACTCAATAGGATTAACAAAACAACAACTTGGAATAGACTTATCTTTTTCATAGTCTTACTTCTCCTTTTTGCTTTAAATTAGACGGTAATTTCCTTGAGACCAAGAAGCTTGCCAGGCTTTTTCTATCTGCTGAACTAAGGCATAACACCTCCTAAGGTACTGGCACAAGTTAAACTAAGGGATTGTGCCAACGGATATCTTGTGTTTTTGTGTTTCCAAATGGTAGGGTTACTGCAAATTTACCAACCATAAAGTAGGGCACTCCTGTTTTCTATCGGCTGTTCTTTCCGTTAGCGACCACACTCTCACGTTCAATCAGCGTTGGCTTAATCAAGACTTGTGAATGAACCTGGCCGTTTTCCAGCTTCTTTAGTAGAAGTCGCGCTGCTTTTGCCGCTAATTCCTCCGGATGAATATCAACCACGGTCAATTGAATGGGAACGGGATACGTGAGGCTAGAATGTCCAAAAGATATAATTGAGAGATCTTGCGGGACAGAACGGCCGCTGGCAGTAGCAACATCTATCGCCCCCCAGGCAACAGTATTGTTCCAGGTAACAACGGCGGTTACTTCGGGATGCTGCTGCAATAATACGGTCATTGCATTAGCGCCACCTGTAAGTGAATGCTCGCTGGGGCAAGTAAACGGTTTGACGTCTTGCGAGGCGCAAGCCGACAAAAACTCGCGGTGCGCCCGAAACATGAACCCGAAGTCGTGGGCATCCTGGTGCAAATAGGCAATATATTGATGGCCCAATTCCGCTAGATAGCCAATACATTGTGTCATGGAATCAGCAATGTCGCTGTCTACATAGGTAAGCCCTTCATTATCTGCGCAACGCCCGACTAGTACGAAAGGGATGCCTGCTTGTTGCAGCATGCCAACGCGCGGATCCTCCAAACGCACCTGCATCAAGATAAACCCATCCACCAAGCCATTGGCCACAAAGCGACGCAAGCTGTCCACATCATCAGCTGGGTGGGTCAGAAGCATAAAGGCATAATCTGCTTGGTTGATTACGTTGGCCGTACTGGCAATGAATTTCATTTCCAGACCGGCAATGTGCGGCGCATAAAGGGGAAAAACATAGCCTATGGTCCTGGATTGACCTCCAGCCAGACGCTGGGCCACCGGGTTCGGCTGATAACCCAGAGCTTCAATTGCTTGTTGGATACGCTGGCGTGTTGCTGCAGAAATCGGCCGTTTCCCACTGAGCGCATGGGAAACAGTACTCTTGCTTACTCCTGCCCGGACAGCTACATCTGAAATGGTCACACGTTTCATCTGTATCTCTTTTTGTAAACAACCAATCGTACAAAATACCGATTAATCAAACCGGTTTGATCATTTTAAATCAAACCGGTTTGATTGTCAAGCATAAAATAACCTGCATCATCGTTAATGATGTACAATTTTGGCTATCGAAAAGGTATTGAACTTATTGGACAAAGTGGTATAAACAGGAACATGCACAGTAGAAGTATGGTAAAAAATGTTCACTATGGCTGGATGATACCTACAGGTAAGCAAAGGCTACCTACAACTTCTATTGAAAGAGAAAGACATGTTCATCACGTGCTGAAGCTCATTAGTGGTCGTTTCCAATCAGCTTGGATACCCGACCATCTAATGGATAATCAGGAACCGATCCCTGAAGCCTTGGTAACATTGAGTCATTTCTCTGGGATGTTTCCTGATTTGATGTGGGGCACGGCCGTCCTCAGTCAGAGTTTTCGGAACCCAGCTCTGTTAGCAAAGATGGGAGCGACCTTGCAAGAGTTGACCAATTTCCGTTTCATCCTTGGTGTTGGTGCCGGATGGAAAGCCGATGAGTACCAGGCTTACGGTTACGACTTCCCAAAAGCATCTGTACGCATTGCCCAAATGGCGGAAATGATTCAAATATGCAAGGCAAT
Organism: uncultured Chloroflexia bacterium; assembly: GCA_963736615.1. Taxonomy (GTDB): domain Bacteria; phylum Chloroflexota; class Anaerolineae; order Promineifilales; family Promineifilaceae; genus JAACFF01. The sequence continues at coordinate 36,952 of CAVTPP010000012.1, forward strand.
GTGGAACCCAAAGCAAAAAGAAGCAACTTTTAGAGGAACCTATTACCAGATTGATAAAGCGAGTTGCCAACCGAAACCAGCACTCCCCCCACCAATCATGATTGGTGGCGGTGGTGAGAAGCTGACCTTACGGATCGTGGCTGAACACGCGGATTGGTGGAACCTCCCCGGAGCTTCACCACAAGAATATGCTCACAAATTGAAGATTTTGGAGCAGTATTGTACGGAGTATGGCCGCTCCGCAGATAAAATTCGTAAAACATGGATGGGGGTCGTCAGCATTAGCGAATCACGAGAAACTGCGCAAAAACAAATTGAAAAATATACTATGTGGCCAGGTGACACCCCTCTTGTCGGTACGCCAACGGATATTCATAAACAGCTCCAAGCTTATATTGAATTGGGTATCGATTTATTCATTCTCTCTTTTGTAGATGAACCAAATCTTGCAGGTGTAAAAACCTTCATGGATTACGTCATGAATTAATAGCGATCATGGTCTTAGAAGATCGGTGGCGTGATAATGGAGAAGTATATTACGGGTTTTTTCCTATCGCCAATGATCTTTGTAATATCGGGCCATCAAAATAAATTGGATCATCGGCATCGAGATGGTGGATAACATGACCTAAAGTGACTCCTAATTCCCCGTCGAGTACGAAAATGCACTCCTCGGTATGCTGATAAAGAATCTGCGGTACCTCACCTTCATCGGGATCAAGTTCGAGAGTATCCAATATTCTGTGCAAATCCCTGATTTCATCCTAAAAATCGATCCTGTCTTCAATGCGTATTACTAACTGATTAAGCACCTGCCGGTGGAGGGAGTCTGACTATGATTTGTTGCAGCCATCCTAGCCATCCAACTACCTATGATGGGCGCGCGAACAAGTATTCCCAGGTCAAAAGCAGTTTCTGAACGTTTTTTCTTGGTCATTTGTGGTCACATAATACTTTCTTCCGCAGGCAGCTTACAGCCACCTTCGCCGCTTGGCCGGATATGGGCATGGCTATTCTCTTCATAGCCTTTAAAGGCATAGGGATCCTCTCCGGCAACGATTACTACATCCCGATAATCAAGGGTTCCAGTGAATTCACCCACTTTAAGCGCCTGCCAGGGCAGCAGAGACTCGGCGCTCATGTAGTGATTTACCAGGGCGCGGCGGTATCCACTTACAGCCACATTAGGTAGGGATCGATGTAGCAGGTAGCCGTTGAAGAAGACGATGGAACCGGCCCTCATTTGTACAGGGATGGCATCTTCATCTTTATAAGGGAAACCAACAGCTTCATCAGTACAGTCAAAATCCGGGCTGTCCTGTTCTTCTAGTTCCCAGAGAATTCCCTGTTTGTGCGATCCGGGTATGACCCAGAGGCAGCCGTTTTCGAACGTGGCATCATCCAAAGCCATCCAGGCACCGGTCAACGAACGATCTCGAGTAGGGATAAAATCCTCATCCTGGTGCCAGGCCTGCCCCGGTTTACCTGCCGATTTGATGAATAGCATTGACTGCATGCATTTAACGTTGGGACCGATAACCTTAGTCAGCACATCGATGATACTGGGATGGCTCAAATGGTTATAGATCAGGCCGGATAGTTTGTGAGGAAAATGGATACATAACGTTTTGCGGATAACCTCATCATCGCTTTCCTCATCATATGACAGAGGCAGGCCGTCAACTGCGCCTAGTTCTCCGCGACATATATTTACAGTTTCGCGACGTAGATCATCAATTTCGCCTTGGCTAAGAGCGTTTTCGACCACGATGTAACCATTTTTCTCAAAAAATAAGACATCCTCTTCCGTAATGCTTGTTTCTCGTATCGCGTGTGTTTGCATACTCATAGATTGCTCCTTGCTCTTGATTGAAATGAGGCATGCTTTCTCGAAAAGGAACCGATACCTCTTACCGGTATTTGTAGCATAAGGTGTCTATGATATAAATGTCCTGAAGATGCATTATGTGACTGAAAGACGCATCTTTTGCACGATATGGGGCTTTGTATGCGAGAAATGATTATTAAAGAAGCAGACATCCAGCCCAACGCAGTCAGCGTTGGAGAAATAACTTATCCTCCTGGTGGAACCCTTGGACCCAGATTACAATCATACTTGCAATTGGTAATTGTTCATTCAGGGCACATGACGATTCGTGTTGGCACCAGTCAATTTCTCGTGGGGGCGAATCATGTGCTTTTATTGCTACCCGGTTATATTGAACATTTTTCTTTTTCACTGTCACAGGAAACGACGCATAGTTGGGTGCATGCATCGATTGGCCCATTATCTGAGCTCCAACGTAAATATCTAATAGATCTTCCGCGACCTATCATCTTTTCGTCCATCATGCGCAACCTGATGTCAGAAGCACTCAAGCTCAGGCATTCTTTGTTGCCAATTAAAAGCCCCACAATGAAAGCCATCGTCATTTATATGTTCTGGAAATATATAGGCGAAGCTGAGCAGCAAATGACACAACGCGAGCAGAAATCCACATCGCAAAATGTAGAGAAGGCCAGAGACTTCATGCACCGTAATCTAGGACAACACCTGTCTGTCGAAACCGTTGCTCAAGCAGTACATCTCAGTAAATCACAGCTAACACGTGTGTTTAAGACTGAGCTTAATATCACGCCAATGGCCTATCTATGGCAACAGCGTGTCTTGTTAGGAATAGACTTGCTGCGAAATACTGGTTTACCCGTGGGTGTTATTGCCGATCAATGCGGGTTCAAGAATCACTACCATTTTTCAAGATCCGTACGCAAAGAAACCCAAATGTCACCCAGCCAGCTGCGAAAAAGCTGGTGGCGTGGTAATCAATAGTACTTATTTGGTTCATGCTGATTATCTGACCAAGCATCGATGCTCGTACTATGCAAAAATTCCATCCAAATGAGATTCTCTCGAGTATAAAGTGGTAGTATGTTCCATTTTCAGATTCCGATAGAATCACTGAAATTCCCAATTTGGAGTATGCATTTTTATGGTCTGGTTTCTGGTTGCGCAAGTTTTTTCCACGCTAATTTCCCTCATTCAGATCGGCCGGATGGCCGATACGGACAAAGATTTGGAAATCATGGTTTTGCGTTACTAGTTGGGCATCGCTGAACGAAAAATGCAGAAACCAGTTCGAGCTAATCGAGCAGAAAGGATGACTCTGGCTATGCTGGCAGGTAGGCTGAAGAAGCAGACCAACCGCCCTGCCAACCAATTCAAAAACATCATTCGACTTGTCCAGCCAGAAACAGTGTTTCGCTGGCATCGGGATTTGGTTCGTCGCAAATGGACTCAAGAAAGTCAAGGGAAACGAGGTCGACCACGTATTGATGACCAAATGGAGCACTTGATTGTGCGCCTTGCTAAAGAGAATCTGCGCTGGGGCTATTACAAGATCGAGGGAGAACTTACTAAATTAGGTTTCGATGCCTCACTGACAACAGTGCGTAATGTTCTCAGCAGAAATGGCATCGTGCCGGCACCAGTGCGATACGGGTCCATTGGTTGGAGAATCATGATGAACCACTACAAGGAACAGTTGCTGGCATGTGACTTTTTTGTGGTCGAATCACTTTTTTTGAAAACATACTATGTTCTCTTTTTCCTGGAAATCGGAACAAGAAGAGTCCATTTAGCTGGTATCACCGCTCATCCGCATGGGCAATGGGTGGCTCAGCAAGCCAGGCAATACATCTGGGCTATCGAAGAACGGGAAGAGACATTCCGCTGTCTGATTCATGATAATGATAAGAAGCTGACTGAAGCCTTTGATGATGTATTTCAATCGAAGCAGATCCATGTCATTCATACCCCGATTGAGGCTCCGAATGCCAATTCTTTCGCTGAAAGATGGGTGCGTTCCGCAAGAGAAGAGTGTCTAGATCATGTCTTGATTCTCAATGAGCGTCATCTTCGTCGTGTTCTTCAAACCTATATTGAGTACTATAACACACGTCGTCCACATCAGAGTCTGGGGCAACAATCGCCAATCCCCTATCCCCAAACCTCAGCTATGGGAGCCGTTAAAAAGCGTCAGCTGCTAGGTGGTATCCTTAACGATTATTCTCGGTCCCCAGGGAACAATTCCATTTCACCTCAATTGAACTAACCGTAATTTATTGAGCTTTATCAGGCTGCCACGACCTCAGTTGGGGCCCATTTCATCGTGTCTGTTTCCTGTCCGTCAGCTGATTAAACGGCCGTTTTGCGACTTTGAAAATCTATTCCAACCACTGATTGCCCCAAATTTCGTTAGCTTGTGTGCAAATTCATCGCTGGAAAGATGTCGATTGCTGTCGTTGAAGGCTTGGATCGATTATTTGCATATTACCCCTAACACGGTGCCAACCCGCATTTCAGGCATAGATTTCCTTCCGATAGCTTGGATCAACATCAAGTAAAAATCAACAGTAAAGAAGTAACGATGAGCAGAAATAGGATGATGCGATCGAATTGTTCCTTGCTCACCCGTACCACCAACCATTTCCCTGTCCATATCCCTAGCGGAACCGCCGGCAATAGCCACAGGAATTGTCGCAATAATTCAAAGTTGAATACATCCCCAAAGTAATAGAAGGGCACTTTGATGTAATTCAGGATAAAAAAGAAGAAGGCGAGCGTCGCAGCAAAAACCCGTGGTTGTAGATTTTGAAGAAGGAGGTAGATAGCAATTGGAGGTCCTCCAGTATGTGCCACTGATGAGGTGAATCCCGCCACCAGGCCAGCCAGCAAGCCATGCCAATTTCGTGGCGTGTATGTCAGCTTCCTAAATATACTTCTCTCAAAAAGCTTATAAAAGGCGAACAAGAGTACAACCACACCAATCACAATACGAATAAGTCGAACTGGCGCGTTGGTGAGAAACAGCGTGCCAATCGTCACGCCGACAATTGACACCGGGATGAGCAAAATTATCAGGCGCTTGTCCCATCTCTTCCAATGAACCCCGATCGCGAGAATATCCGCCAACATAAGTACAGGTAGCATCATGCCGATAACATCGTCGATGGGCAAGACAAGTCCTAAAAAAGGAACAGCCAAGGCAGCTAACGATGCCCATCCCCCTCCTTTGGCCATCCCCACCATGAACATGCCCAAAGCAACGACGATGTAGATATGTATGGAGTATTCAAGCATAAAATTACCGAGAATTTTGATCCGGCAATTTTCTCTTGAAATCAGGTTATAAGCAATTTCGCAGTGGTCACTGCCTGACTGGCGTCGGCCGCGTAGCCATCGGCGCCAATTTGCTGCGCATACTCTGCCGTTACCGGCGCGCCTCCAACCATCACTTTGACTCTACCCGTTAATCCTGCTTTACCAATCGCCTTTAACGTCGCTTCCATACTGGGCATCGTAGTGGTTAGCAGTGCTGAAAGTCCGAGAATGTCAACCCCATCTTGCACTGCTTCTACAAAAGCCGCTGGCGCGACATCGGTGCCCAAGTCGATGATTTCGAATCCGGCGCCTTCTAACATCATCCCTACCAGATTTTTACCAATATCATGCAGATCGCCCTTGACTGTTCCAATAACAACCTTGCCGATGGGTTCAACGCCGGATTCAATCAGATGGGGCTTTAGAATCGACAATCCCGCTTGCATTGCCCGGGCCGCAATCAACATTTCGGGAACGAAATATTCACCTTCTTCAAAAAGGCGACCGACCTCACCCATGGCAGCTATCATTCCCTCTTGGAGTATTTCGGCCGCGGGAATTCCTGCTTTTAGGGCAGACAGTACGCCTTCCATTGTTCTTGTCTGATCGCCATCTAGAACCGCATCATATACACTATCTAGACACTCCATTTTCTCTCCTTATTTCTAATCTCTCTTTGTCAATATTTCTTGCCTGTTAGTATGTACATTTTCGTGCTTCATCGGCAAAGGCCGCCAGCAGCTCGGGGTCGGCATCGAAGAAGTGATCGGACGGGCTGATGATATAGCCTCCGCCGTTCCCTGCTGCTGCAAAACAATGACGGACTTCCTCTCTCGTTCTTTCTTCAGGGCAGTCCTTGAAATAATGGACCTGGTTAAAACCACCGATCATGCATACCTTGTCACCAATACGCTCCTTAGCCTCTGCTAATCGTACGTCTGCGCCCATCTCTGGAGGGGTGAAAGTCTCCATGGCATCAGGATTCATGCTGGCAATATCTTCTAAGATGGGCATCATGCCGCCACAAGTATGATAGGCAATTCGCTGCCCTGCAGCATGTGCAAGTTCAATAAGTTTGCTGTCATATGGAGCAACAAACTTCCGAAAGATCTTGGGAGAAATAACTGTAGATGATGCGTCACCACCACCTAATTCCAAGACATCATAATTTGCGCCTTTTAGAGAACGTATATAGGTTTCCTTACGACGAAAAAGGATGCCTAGCAGCTCGTGTACCCAATCTGGATCATCGAAAGTAGCGTAAATCAAGTCTTCAATTCCCACAAGAACTGCTGCATCCTGCCAGGTTCCCGGTTGTCCATATATATCCATCCCGCAAATGGCACCACGTATTAAACCCTGTTCACCAAATTCTTCTGCCTGTTTATTAACAGAATCAACATCACATAATGGAGAGGTAGCATACTCTCCAATAATTTCGATATCTTTTTTCTCCTTCACCAGATGCTCCGATACCCAGGCCGTATATTCATTACGTTGCAAAACCGTTGTCAACTTGCCTTTCGGGGTTGTAATGGTGTAGCGGGTCGTTTCATAACGAGGATCTGGAAGTGAAGCGGTCGTTATCTGCCATTCATCCGACACAATGCGCCGGCTAAAACGCGGATTGGAAGGTTTCTCTTGTAAGGGATCGAAGTAAGCGCCTTGTCCGGTATCTGGAAGACAAAGTCCAATCCAGAGAATTGGATCCAATCCAAACTGGTGAAAAACCTCAATGTCGCTCTTACCGTTAAGATACTTGTCTTTAAAATAATCTTGTAAATGGTGGGTTGTTACTGGAAGCCGATCGGGAACACCGCCATTAAGCGCGGTTAATAGTCTTTGTTTGGATGTCATTTCCATATCATCTCTCCTTTCTAAATTCCTCTAAAATACAATATTATGACTGAATGGCAAATCAACCCAATTACGGGATCGGTCCTTTACTCTTTTGGTTGCGAAATTGGGCTGGAGTCATGCCATACTGTTGTTTAAATAATCGATAAAAATAGCTGAGATTGTCTAATCCAACCTCGTAACTAACATCAACTATCTCTTGATCGGTATTAAAGAGGAGGTTGGCAGCATATGTAAGGCGCAATTTATTGATGAATTGAGTTGGCGTAATTCCTAGTTCCTTGCGGAAAGTGCGGCTAAGATGTTCCGGACTGCTATTGGCTAATGCTTGCATTTTTGGTACACCTGCCCGCATATTATCGGGATTCTGCATTTGGAAACATAATTCTTGCAGCCAATTTTGGGAAGTCGACCTGTCCATATTCTTTTTAAGAATGAAATATTTACCCATGAGATCGGCGACTAACAGGCGAAGATGGGTGCGGATCATTTTTTTCTTGGTGTATGGCACTTGTTGCAGGTTGGTTAAGCGGGTTATTGTCGTATGCCTTTCATTTTCGTTAAGTAAAATTGTGGGCGGTGAAATTGGTTCCAAGAGGGGATCCTTTGTAAAGCCCTCACCAAGATAAGCGAGCAAGGCTGTTAGGGTATGCTCTGGAAAAGCAAGGTTGATCAATCCACAATCTTCCCTTTCATGTTGTTTGAAACTGTGGCAATCGGCAGGGCGGATAAAAACGAGAGTACCGGTTGCTAATAAGATATCCCTATTATTTACTAAATGACGGATGCGGCCGTAATGGATCAAAAAAAGTTCATAAAAATCGTGATCATGGAATATTGTTGTAGTAATACGGCCGTGACTATCAGACAACGGCCGTATCGTCTTAAAACTGTAATGTGCTTCTGTTTCCGGGTCTATAATGTCCTTAGCCCGAAGATGAATGGCCATTGTAAGATGAAGTTACCTCAATCAATGCACGTTAATAACAAAAACGAATAAGCATCCTACCAAAATCATTATGAACATCATAGATTTTACGATCAATAAACACGAGATTCTAAAAATATGAATCAAGCAGGTTGAGCGATAAATTGACTATATTCCGCATTCTTAAGCGCACATTTTCCATCCCACTCATCTTGACCTTCAAAAGGCATTGAGGTTTCCAGCGCATAAAATGGCCATGGATTCCATCCATTACCATTGGCGTATCCCTGGCCCCGGAAAATAAATGCTCCCGGATGTGGTCTCGCCTTCGTGATCCGTGTATAGGCAGGAATATAACGAATAGTTAAGCCCCGACGCCAACGCGGCGATTTATTAGCATGTGAACCATGAGTTATCAATGGATTGTGGATGGAGATGTCACCGGGATTAAGGATAAAACTAACTGCTTTTGATTCATCTACCGAATCGGGATCCATTGCGATCTCAAAGGCATTGTCGTCAGTTTGGGCAATATATTCATCTACGGACAGCAAATTGTCATGTTGGGTGCCGGGAATCACCTTCATGCAACCATTTTCTTCGTCGCTGCGATCTATTGCTAGCCAGAAAGTAATCACTTCCATAGGATCAAGAGGCCAATAGCTGCCATCCTGGTGCCAGGGGACAGCTTTGCCGGTAAAGGGCTGCTTGGCGATGTAGTGTGAAGCAAAAAGGCCTAAATCTGGGCCTAGAAACTGTTCAGCAATATCAAGCAACCGGTCATCACTGACTAAGCGCACCCAAAAGGCATCTCTTGTTAGCAGGTGATGCCCCAACTCTTCGGGGCGTAAGCCAGGATTGTGCTGTAAGAGCCAATCAACATGAGCTTGTGCCTCATTGATTAGATCAAGATCTAGAACATTACGGACAATTACATAACCATCTCGTTCATATTGTTTTATTAATTGTGATTGGTTGATAACTCTAGTTTCCCCTAAGTGGGGGTGACAAAAAGCGGGGTCAGGTCCAAAATACAGTTGTCATCAAAAATAGCTGTAAGGAGGACACATGACCACCGCTTCACTAATAACTGTACAGGTTCTTGAACAAATCGTAAAGTTCGTTCCCTTAGGAACAAATTTAGCTCTTTTACAATTAATGTGGGCCATGATAAGCGGTTCCTTTTTAAGCAGTCGCGGAGCCATTCACTCCGCACTAGCCAAGTCAGGCTTTGAACCTGATGAAATCAGGCGGAGTTGGCGTGCTCTGCGCTGGGGCAAATGGAACATCTATGAATTAGTTCAGAGTTTTCGGCAGCAGGTTGAGCAAACCGGGCAATGGCAAAGACGCGAATATGGCGGCTATCGACCGGTTGCTGTGGATACGACAGCCTACTGGCGACCACGTTTGCGAGGATGGCCGGGCAAACTTTATCGCCAACTAACCGGCAAAACAATGATAGGCATCGGTTTTGGGCTCATTGCTGATATTGGTCAGATTGGAGAGCAACGGTTGCCCCTGATTCGGGCTATTGTTCGCGGCCAAGATGCTGCAGAGAGTGAAATGACCCTAAAGGAACGAACGTTGGCTAAGGCAGCCGGATTACTAAAAGCCAATGAGGCTTTGATTCATGATGGTGGGGTCTCCATCATGCAGGTCCAGGTTGCCCGCGCAGCCCGGTTTGTGGTTCGCCTGGGTACGAATTGTACGGCTCGTCGTCCCTATCTCCCAACCAAAAAGGGCAGAGGTCGACCACCTACGAGAGGTATTCTAGTGCGACCGTTGGCCAGAAAATGGAAAGGTCGCATGTTGGCGGCAACTCACCCGGACGTGACAATAAGGTTCAACTTCGATGGACGTACGATCACGGCCTATGGCTGGCATAAGCTTATGCGTTCCGACCTGAAGGTTGCTGATAGGCATGAGAAGTTTTCGATCTGGGTCTTGGCCGACCCGCTTTTCAAAACACCTCTTGTCTTGGGCACTAATTTGTCGGCCACACCGGAAATAATTTTCAGGCTGTATCTTGACCGTTGGCCGGTAGAACAGATTCCCCTGGCGGCCAAACAAATGCTGGTTGCCAACGTCAATTTGTCTTTGCACACACCAGCTGTTGGCGTTTAGGTGAACTGGCTTTTTTGGTAGGTAACATCCTGACTTGGCTGGCTGCTATGTTACCGCCTCAGCCTAGCGGATATTGGGATAAACACCCAAAAAAACGCCCGGTCGGCTACGCAGACAATTGGCAAAGGCTGTTTTTTCAAAAGAAACCCTTTTTGACGGGCAACTTCGAAAAAAGGAGTCGGTTACAGACCATTTACCAAAAGGAATTGATGCCCATCGGCGAAAAAGTCGCTTTTAGTAGCCTAATCCATTTGATTTAGGCCCACATTGTTAAGGTTCAATTCCAAAGCGTTGGCTTTGGATAGTTTCTGGTTTCCTTTTCGGAAACCAATTTA
>CAVTPP010000013.1:0-5790 GCA_963736615.1 uncultured Chloroflexia bacterium
GACGTTTCCGGGATGGGGGAGATGAGGGCCTGGAAGGGGGTTATCCAAGGACTATTTATAGCTCAAAAGCGTATCTTTCCGCACAAATGTTTCCGGAGGTACAATTAAGCTCCCTTCGGTGGATCACCTATCATTTCGCTTTTGACTGATGCAAAAAAGATATTACTCGTGTTGCGACCAATGACAGCTTGCCTTGATCATCAATAATCACACCGCATCTGTCCGCAGCATCTAAAATGGCTTTCCGTGCCGCAAACTGAAATATCAGTTCATCAGGGCTCAAATCCTGTTCATACCAAAATGAAATATCTCCATCATTGTATCGAAGGTGTTTATTTATTTTCCTGCTCTCAAGTAATTTGAACGCTTGGGCAAAATTTTTTATCTGAGCCCTCTCTAAACCTTCTGATGGCAAGGTGCCTTGTAAGCTATTAACAAGCTGAATAATCGATGAGATATCCTCTCGCAGAATCTTAATTTGACCCGAATCGATGGGTATTTCAATCCTGACATCATTGTCCCCATCATCATCTCTCTTGGGCCGACGATTGTCAGGATCAGCGGTAGCGAGCAAGCTTTTCGTATCGTTGGGAAATAGGTTTAATGCTTCAGCTATTCTATAGACATGATTAATATCTCGCGGGAGATAATTACCTCTTTCCCAATTGATTATAGTACTTCGCCGTACACCAATTCTGTCTGCTAGCCATTGTTGGGATCGCCCTTCCCGCTTACGAAAACCCCTTAGAAGTTCCGCAAAAACATACATAGAAACTGCCCCTCAATTTTGCGATCCGGACAAAATGTCCAAGAGTCCAAACATGTCTGACTATTATAATGTATTGTATGGACTTGTTTGCCAATCAACTTTGAACTTATCGGGACCATAAATTTTCCTGCATGGGCAGGCGCAAATAATGACCCTAAGTGGTGTCACCCAAACGACTGGGCAATGTTTCGAGAGGTTATGTGATTGTCAAAGCTAACATGGGATATGGAGAATAAAGAAAAAATTCCGGCGGATGCTTATTTACTACAATGCTTACGTTGGTGATCGCCGCCATTCCACTCTACATAATCTATGTTTTCTTTGGCGGAGTTTATCAATTCCTCGTAAAGCCTAATCTCCTTGCAAGAAGCCTAGAAATGTTGCAAGCGATGCTACTGTGTTTCGGAGCTTGGATACTATTCATCTGGCTAATTTTAATGATGCCACCTCCTAGATGTCCATGGCAAGAAGAGGATGATTTTTATCAGGATACCTCAAAATGGTATGAAAAACTCTGGATGTCCCCGATTATTTTGCTCGTTATGCTCTGGATTTCCATAGCACCGATATTCATGGCAATTATTGCATTTTACGATGAATTTATCGCCCCTTGGTTAGAGCAATGGGCTTCACAATTCCGCGATGGAAGAAGTGAATAATTGCTAGAGGGCTACACTTCCTCATTGGTCCATTGCATTTACTGGGAATGATATGACCCTCTGAAAATAGGAGACGACAAATTTCAACAAATTGATATTGTTCCGCCTTTTTGAGTCTTGTGTAGATGGTATCCATTATGAAAACAGCGAACAGAAGGATGCGGTACATATTTATTTTAGTTTTCTTTTCGATCATAGTTGTTGGATGTGAATCAAGATCTACCACGAGACCAACCATTGACCGCTGCCTTGCGTTGCATACGATGGGTCTGCCCGAATGCAGTCCATGGACACCGACTCCTGGACCGCCGGCTTCAAGGGCAAGTCCCAGCACTCCGCTGCCGACACACCCTACAGAATCTCTATCTCCTCTACGCTCAGACGTACGTAGCCTCAATATCCTGCTGGATGATTTCAATCCTCAACCCTATCAAGAAGAGTCTATCTATTTCTTCAATCGTCTTGGAGGCGATCGTGGAGCAGTAAATCAAAGTATCTTAGACTGGAGCAATGGTCACGTCACAACCACAATTTCCTCAGGGAATTCTTGGGGCGGTGTGTGGATGAGCTTGAATCATCCAATTCGTGAAAGTCTGCACATCAATTTCTCAAATATCCTGCCTCCGCAGATTTTGCCAGCGTATCAAAGCGAAATTACAAGCATCACAGTCGCCATTGTAGATGGAACACCAGGCGGAACCTTCAAGTTAGAACTCAAAGATCAAGGTGACTTGCGTTGGAAAAAGGAAATCGTCTTGAAAGGCGGGCCACAAATCGTAAATCTTGATCTGCCAGTTCTAGGAGATATTAATGAATTCCTGTGGGTTTTAGATAATGGACATCCTGGCGATTTTGTCGTTGTCGACAGTATCTCCTTTACGGCAACAACACAGATTATGGATACAGCAACGGCTGCTTTTGTGTGGAGCTATGGCATGCTCTTGAACAACTGGAACCCATCTACCGGATTAGTTCGAGACAAAGCCAAAGATCCTAGTGGCGATTTCGATGCAGTCCAGGCTACGGGCAGCTTGGCAGCAGCGACTGCAATAGCGGATCAACTAGGTTTCATTACACATGCCGATGCAGTCGAGATTGTGGGCAAAATCAGCGACGCGTTACTCCTTGACCTTCCCCGCTTTCATGGTTTGTGGCCTCATTGGGTCAAGGTCTCGCCTGACGGGGAAATCACTATAGTACCAAACACCGAATGGTCATCTGTGGACACAGTGATTGCAGCCTTCGGATTGCTCATGGCGCAAGGTGGATTGGGGATGGACACAACGGGCACAGAACAAATGCTTCAGTTCATTGACTGGAACGATTTAGTCACACCAGGCGGCATCTCTCACGGATACACGTACACTGGCGATCTGATTCCCTATGCCTGGGATGTTTTCGGTGGAGAAAGTTGGCTCGTTGAATTAGCCTATGCTGGAGCTACCGGTCAGGTGGCATCTATCGCCTACCCCGAGCCACCTACAGCCAACGGGTCGGGTTTCATAGACGAACTGGCATGGGTATTCGTACCGCCACCGTCTGGGCAGGATTATTGGGGGGCAGATTGGGCAACATACCAAATGGAAACAGTAGAAGACCAAATATCGTACTACCCTACCTATTATCCTCAATCTTGTTTCAGTCAACTTGGTTTGTTTGGGTTGTCTGCTGCCGAAGTCCCAGATCCATCATCGATAAGTCAGGAAGGCATTTATCAGGCATTTGGTGTGGAGGGGCGCTTTGCAGCTGCAAACGATGGAACAGAGTTGTTAGGGGCACCGGTCACCGTACCCCATTATGCAGCCATGATCGCATCGCTCCGACCCGAAGAAGCCCTCGAGATGTGGGATTGGCTAATTGATGGGGGATATTTTTCACCTTTAACTAACGTCGAAAGCTTGATGTTCTCGGTCAGTTCGGACTGTGATTCTGTCGTGCCGATGTGGAACCAGTTAAAAGGGTCATGGAATCTATCCTTGCAGACCTTGGGGTGGGGGCGCTATTTGGCTGAACGAGATGGGCAAGTACCCATATTGTGGCAGGCGGCAATAGAAAATCCGCTTATAGGTGAAGGGTATCTTCTTTTAGCGCCGGGTGGGACAATATCAGTTTTTGTGTCCACAATATATGTTGACGGTCGCACCGGTTGGGCAGCTCCGAGGACACCTGCGTAGGAGGAAGACAATGAAGAAAAAGAGTCGCCAATTTACAGAGCTTGTTGTCTTTGTTTTGATCATCCTCAGCTTGGGGGTGGCCTGTCAAACTCTTGGTGAAATAACAAACAAACGCGTTCCATCAACCGCTCCGACACAGCCCGATGCAGCAGTCATGATCCATTTGGAACGCGGGAACGATTACCTCCAGGCAGCTGACTACGATCTGGCTATCGCCAGCTTCGACAAGGCCATCGAACTTGATCCGCATATCGCTTTCAGCTACGCAAGTCGCGGGACCGCCTATTATTACAAGAACTACTTTGACGAGGCGACTACTGACTTTGACAGAGCTGTTGAACTTGATCCAACGCTCTTTTTGGCTCGTGTAGGTCGCGCAGCTACCCACAACGACAACGGCGACTTTCATCTCGCAATCGCCGACTATGACAAAGCCATTCAGCTCGACCCACAAGCTGCTGACGCTTACTCCGGCCGTGGGCAAGCCTACGCCAACCTGGATGAAGAGGATGCGCTCGATCTCGCTATCGCCGATTATGATATGGCCATCCTGCTAGATCCCCAATACGTAAATGCCTACGATGGGCGCGGGAGAGCGTATGCCAAGCTTGGAGAAACGGATAAGGCTGTCTCTGAACTGGAGATCGCGTTGGATCTGGGAGTAGATCCGAGTTCAGAACAGTCTATCTTAGCCCTTATTGCTGCTATAACTTCTGAACCTATTCCCGGTCATTGGGAAGGCAGGTGGGATCTGGAACCTTTTTCGGGGCCCATATCCTTTAATATTGGAACTAACGGTAATATACACAATCTTGAGTTGGAACTTTACTTTGGCGAAGAAGGGAGCTGTATTGTTAATGCCGATGAGGTTCTGTTAGAGGCAGATCACACCTTTTCCTATACTTTTGGCGAATCGCAGGAAAAGAAAGGGACCAACATTATTCTAGGCATCTTTGAGAATGATTCTTTGATTTCCGGCTATTTGAGCTGGATCATCGAATGTACTAACGCATCAGGTGACTTCTTGCAATTCGTTTTTCCAAAAGGGGGTGCTTGGAGTGCAGAATTGAGCGTCGGCCCGCCAGACATTGCTTCCCAGGAAATTGCCGATGAGAACACTGATGGGACGAGTAGTGGGCTTGGCGATGTTGGAATTGTCACTCCAACGCCAGATATCTCTGAAGGTGGAAATCTACCGTCAACATTAATTGCGGTTTATTCAACACAAGTAATGGATACGTCTATTTCACCTCTGTGGGATATTTCTGAAGTCTCCTGTGAAGATAAAACAATTGACATGTGGGGTCCACCGGGCGTATACCTATATGAAATAACACAAAAAGATGGTGGAATCATTTATACCACCGTGGAACGGAATTCTATACAAGAGCCTGACGAGGATCATTGTAGAACGCCATGGCCTAATTTTGGGATTAGGCTACTCGAGCCACCTGAATATGGTTTACGAATGAGTGACTACTATCAATTCTGTGGTTATGATCATTCTAGACCACCAGGTCAAATTACAATATCAGTTGCGGGCACTGCGGATAAATCGATAGGATTTGGAACTTTCCAGGCTGTAAAAGTTTCCACGCAACAAACGTATAATTTTCCTAGGTCTCCCAACTACCCGCAAGGCAACTTCATAACGAATGAATGGTATGCCTGTGAGCTTGGTTTAATTTCTTCGAGCACATCACATATAGGAAAATACCAGCATAGGGACTTAGAGTTGGCTTATGGATTAGAACTCATTTCATTCACTCCCATTTCTACGAACGAATCCTATGTTCGCTTTATACTTGCAGATGTTCAGTTGGGAGATCTTGTTGAGCACTACCGTGCCAATATCAACAATGAAGAAACCGCCGAAGCCTTGCGCCGATGGGATGGAGGTATTCGTGTTGACAACATTGAAGAATTCGAACGTAAGATAGTTGACGAACAATGGCTAATCGTTTACACAGGCACAGAAGATCCTGTCTCTGGCACAGATATCATCTTAAACAGCGACTAATAAAAGAAGAAAGCAGGTTATTGATCCTGAGGCAGAATGGCTCTTCCGTATCAACGAGTATGACCGGGATCGGTCAGCCCTTTACCTTAGTTGTGAGACACGGGTTAGTGGACGATTTACTAGAGGTAGTCAGTCCAGAAACTAACGAGTTCTGGGACTCCCGCAAAA
>CAVTPP010000014.1:0-76484 GCA_963736615.1 uncultured Chloroflexia bacterium
AATGCATTTACAGCACTTGCTGACGGCGACCAGGCGGTTGGTCTGCTGGCCTTCTACCTATGGCGGAGAAAGACTCGCCGCCGTGGGTAGGGCCGGAGGCGGTCGGTGCGATATTCCTTCGAGCACAAGGCATGTTGTCACGTCGTGCGTGCCCGGTTCGACGTGAGACAAGAAGAATACCTGGGCAATAAATGGCGTTCTTGCTTGTTTACTGACCCCTTTAGCCCTGAAATCCCTGGCTATTATCTCGCAGTTATCCCTTGGGTTTTAAAACTGCTGTTTTTGCGTGGCCGCGGGTGGCGCGCAAGCCGCGCCTACCTCTAGGAAACTATTGTATTTACTACATTCCCTGCTCAATTCTATAACCCCGATTATATTGTGTGCCGCGGCCGCTCGTCTGAAGCGAGCGGCCGACTAAACAACCCGCGCGCACAAAATTTACTCATAACCACTCCCCTACTCCGCGAGCCCTCGATCTCTCGTGGAAATGCGCGATGAAAAGGACGTTCAATCGCTGTCCTTCGGCCGACCACGTTTTGCAGACGACAGACTTCAGGAAGCATCACTTCGCAGCAAAGCGGTTTTGGGATTGGGCCACATAACTGTGATTGCCGCGTCTTCTGCGGTTTATTGGATTCGTAGTTGGCCGGTGGCCGACCGATATCGCGCACAAGTCCGCGCTCACGTAGTTGCCGCAGCCGGCGGCGCAAGCTTTCCTGGTGAGCGTAGCCGAAGTGTTCCGCGGCCACATCTAGAGGTAACCATTCTTGTTTTTGTCTGCATTTCGATACCTCGAATTGCTAGTTGACATAAGTATATCTTAGTGGGATAATGTTCTCAATATACAACATTAATTAACTCGGGGGAGTTATGCCAAATTACTCAATTAACACACTGATCGTCAGCGGGGACACCGAGAATCTTCGTCGTTTCAGGGACAATGCCAAGGCCGAATGTGATTTGTCCCTGAATGCCTTGCTGCCGATGCCCGCGGAATAGAAGATACCGACGCAGAGGATGAAGGGCGCAACTGGTACAATTGGCGCGTTGACAACTGGGGCACCAAATGGGATGTGGAAGGGAAATTAAGTTCAGACTTCCCTGATTGTCTGGAGTATGCGTTCCGGAGCGCCTGGAATCCACCGGTTGAATGGCTGAAACAGGTTTCCAAGGAATATCCACGTTGCATTCCAACTGCGCTATGTTGAGGAAAGTGATGAATTCACCGGGATCGCCCAGGTGCAGAATGGCCGCGTGGACGACAGAAGGCTGAAGCTGGATGGTTTCGAAGGCGGCAGCGATACCCTGAGGGATCGTCTCTCTGATTGGACCGAAAGCGTAGTTGAAGCTGTGCTAAGATAACCCATCGTATTTCTAGTCTGCTACCGGAAGGGAGGTGAGCTGTGTGGAATTACTACCAAAAGAGGTTCGCGAGAACTTGCCCGAATTGTACGCCAATGAGGAAGTCGGGCTGGCCGCGCAGGCACTGGTGAAGTACTTCACGCCGGATAGTAATTGGACGTGGTACGCGAGCGAGTTCAATGGCGATGATATCTTCTTCGGCCTGGTGATCGGGTTCGAAGCGGAGTTCGGTTATTTCAGCTTGAGCGAGCTGGAATCTGTGCGTGGTCCCCTTGGTCTACCAATTGAGCGCGATCTGCACTTCAAGCCGAAGTCGCTGGAAGAATTGCGGAACCATTATCGCGACAACGGCTACGCCCTCTAGGCTTCCACATGGAGACTACTCTAGCGCACGAGGCATTTGGCCTCGTGTGCTATGATGGTTTCATATGTCAAAGGAGGTTCCGCTGCAGGTTGACATGTTCTCCGGGGAGCTCGTCGACACCAGAACCAGAAAACAGAAGAAACGCGAAACAGAACGCCAAATGCCGGTGCAGGCCGAGATGTTCTCTCAGCGCGAAATGGCGCAGTTCGGCGTGCGCGCCCATCCACAAATACCCCTCTCACCCAAGACCAGAATTGAACTGGCGCTGCAAGACTTGCGCAGCGAGGAAGAGCAGGAAGCGGCCCGGCAGCGGGAGATTGAGAGACGCAGTTACCGTCTGCCCGGGTTTGAGGACGATCCATCTCCGACGAAAGCGAGCCTGAAATGAGCCAGCAGAACATCGTAGAAACTGTAACTCGATATGAATAGCCCAATGCTTCCGGCCGGCAAATTCGGAGATTGGTTGTTTGCGTGCTGCTCGATTTGCCCTGGATGGACGTTCTCGCCGCAGTCTGGAAACTGATTCGGCATCTCTGGCAAGGGCTGGCTGACGAAGGGATGTACGAGGTGCTCGAGTATGAGTCAGTGCTTGAGTTGAAGGATGACGTGGGAAAGGAGGCCAAGTTCCGGAAACGGGAGCTGGTGCGCTACCGGCAGAACAACATCATCGCCTACCAGGACCATGCCTGGGGGGACGGCGAGATACTGATTGATTATCGCTGCACTCCCGGGGTCGTCGTCGATCAGCTACCGGCCTGGTCAGAAAACGTTTCTGCTGATTTCGTTGCGCGAGCCGAAGCGCAAGGGCGAAGTTGATGAGTTCAATATCTCCTGGCAACTCCAGGATGCATTTGTTCGACCACGAGCTGTGGGAAACGGAGATTCGGCACAGGACCAGGCAGCTCAAGATGCAGATCATCTTCCCAAGTCCCGGCTGCCGCGACGGGCCTGGATGGAAGAACAGCTGCGCCGGCGCAGGCAGCAACTCGGACCGGAGGCAATGCGGAGTTACTTGACGGCCGTTGGCAGCTCACCTGGCGGTCTGATCGGCCGCGCTTAAATGAACGTTACCAGTTGCAGTGGGAATGGTAGGAAAAAGAAAAGCGACAGGTCCGCGGGTCCTGTCGCTTTGTTCTGGTTAGGTGCCAGATCCACCACTGTTCATGGACATTTTCTCCTTCTCGCCCGCGGCAGCTGCCAACAATAGTTCGGACGAATAAAGATATCCAACGAATCAACAATAATTATATGCGATATCACATATATTTGTCAAGTATGGTATAATCAAAGCTTTACATTCGACCAGAAGGAACCGGATGGAATCAGACCATGTTTGATGTAATTATTTGGAATCAACGCTCTTTACACAGTCGTTTGGAGGTGTAAACTATCGGCATGCCAGAACAGTCACAATTCAACCGGCGGACAAGAAGCTGCAGACAAACTGATTTCCTTGCAGAAGCTGCAGAATTGAGTGGGCTATCGGCAGGGCATCTTCGCCTATTAGTCTCCCAGAAGAAACTCTGGGGAACAAAAATCGGGCGAAACTGGGTCACGACAGAACAATCCGTCCGCGACTACATGGCCACCGATCCCGCCCGGGCCCAAAACCCAAGGGCAAGTCAGGAATAGTCGCTTTGCCCTGCACCTCCTGATAAATTACCTATTGTAAATACATGTGATATCGCATATAATTAGCCATTATATGAAATATTGGCTCGTTCGCTACCAGTATCATGTGGCATGATTTATGGAGCGCCCTACATTCTTAAACCGCAAGGCTGAGTTGCTACGGTTAATCCAATGGGCGAAACGCAAGCGACTAATCGGGCCATTGAAATTATATCTGACCCGCTATCGACAAGAAGAAGCTATGCAGATGCGCATGAGGCACGCAATCCGCGATGCTGACGTGTGCCCGATTCATGCACTGGGTAAGCAACGTCGTCAGCCCGACACCAAGCTATTATCCAAGGGGCTCAGCAAAGCACTATCGACAATACAAAGCAAAACAGCATCAACAAATTAGTCAGGGGTGAAGCAGGAATACTATTACTGTTGCCTGGAAAGGAGTATATGACAATGCTCAAGCAAAGGAATCGCTGTCACAGCCGAGGTTCTTCTCGGCTCCCAATCTGGATGCTTAGCTGGACCATCCATTGATTGGGCCGAATAAATCCAAATGGAAAACGAAAGAAGAAACTAAAAAGCGAGACAAAGAAAATGCGATACGCTGCATATGTACGGATAAGTTCGGAGAGCAAATAGGAAACTACTCAATTGACGCACAGAAACGGGCAATTGAAGCTTGGGTAGTCACCAACGGAGGCATCCTAACACAGAGTGTATGTTGATGAAGGGTCATCAGGGCGCACAGCTGACCGCCCAGCATTCAAGGATATGCGCCGAGATGCTCGAAAGCGCAAGTTCGACGCCATCATCGTGCACAAATTCGACCGTTTCGCCCGAAACCGAACCGAGTCACTGGCAATCAAGTCATTACTGCGTCATGACTATGGCATCAAGGTCTTTTCGGTCAGCGAGCCATCTGAGGACAGTGATGGTCCAATGGGTGCACTAATAGAAGGTATCATGGAATCAGTAGCTGATTGGTATAGCCAGAACCTGAGTGCTGAAACTGCAAGGGAAGAAAGAGACGCAGTCACCAAGGCAAACACAACAATCGGGCTCCATTTGGCATGAAGAAAAATACTGACAAAATCCTAGTTCCTGATGAGGATGAGATTCCTGGATTGCTACTGGCCTACGAAAAATATGCCACCGGAAAATACAGCGACACGGATATCGCCGGATTGCTAAATAGGCTGGTTATAGCAGCAAAACCGGTGACGTTTCTCCAAGGAAACGTCCGTGACATACTGCAGAATCGAACCTATCTCGGCAAAATCAAGTACCAGAAATACAAGCGCCGTTCAGGACGGTACAAGTTCCTATGAAGCACCTATCGAATGGTTTGATGGGAACACAAGGCTGTCTTGAACATGGATTTATTCGAAAGTTGTCAGGAAGTGCGTGCAAAACGGAGAACGCATCGACAGGCACACCGAAGATACAATCCTTATCTACTTCGCGATCTCGTCTATTGCCACCGTTGTTGCAGCAATCCACCTGAAGGCAAAACGTTTCGCCAATATGGAAAAATGCGAGCACAATCAAATGGGAAAGCCAACATCGCTATTACCGATGTCGTGCACACGAACTCGGCTACAACTGTGAACAGAGAGGTGTGTCGTTGAAGCAATCGACGAACAGGTGGTTCTACGTTGAAGAATCTAAAACCCCCGAATGATTGGCGTAAAGGCATCACAAAGCAATGGGTGATATACTTGGTGAACAAAATCTAGAGGAAAGGATTGAGGAAATCCGAGCTATTATCAAGCGAATGGACGCGCGATGGGATAATGGATTCATCACTAATGAAGATGAATATATTCAACAGCGTATCAAGCTTCAAATGGAACTGGAGCAACTAAACCCAGTACCAGCAGATGAATTGGAACAAGCTGCCGATATGCTGGACAATTTTCAGTTCACACTGGGAACGTTTAGATGGGGATGAAGAATCGCAGCACGATTTGGTCAAATTGATTGTGGAACGCGTTTATGTCCAAGATGACAAGGTTGTAGCCATGACTTTGCGTTCCAATTACCATCTGGTTCTTAACCATAAAACAAAAGGGCCAACCGAATTCATGGGTTGACCCATTATTTGTCACGTGCGGGAGCGACGGGGATCGAACCCGCGATCTTCGGCTTGACAGGCCGACGTGTTAACCACTACACCACGCCCCCTCTTGTTAAGGATGGAAATGTTATCAGAAGTGCCGGGTCATGTCAACAAAATTCTATTCTTGTTCACCGATCAAGATTTCCAGTGTCTCCTGCCGATCAACTGGCCGTGTTAACAGACTGTTAGCCGCTTCAACAGCCTGTTCGGCCGTCACACCAATATCCCATGAAAACGGCCGTTCCTCCTCAACTTCGCCTAAATCACGCCACAAAGCAATAACATTCCCTTCTGGCATATAAGGTTTTGAACGGACAGGATTAATTGGCCCATATATTACCAATGTTGAACAGCCCGTTGCTGCCGCAACATGACTCGGTCCAGCATCATTACCCACATAAAGATCAGCCACTTCACACAACGCGCCCACCTCACCCAGGCTTAATTGCCCACACAAATCAGTTACTTGAGTAGCCATCAATCCGGATATAGCCTGGGTCAGCGGCCGTTCTTGCTCCGCGCCAACCAAAACAACCTGTGCCCCATGTTGGCGCTTCATATAATTTCCTAGTAAAGCAAAGCGCTCAACCGGCCAGCGGATGAGTGTTGAAGACCGCAGCGGATTATCTCCCCCTCCAGGATGAATAATGACCAGTGGCACATCGCCAAGCCAATCAATCTCCTCAACAAGGCGTTGGGTTATTGCCAACCGGGCACGATCCGTAGGATAGAATTCCATACCTGCTTTATTAATTGCCTCGTCTGCTACACCGGCTGCTCTTGCAAGGGTCAAGTAATCAACCGCGGTGTTACTGGCATCCTTCGGCGGCGGAACTGCAACTGTATGGGCAAATCCGCGCCCCTGTGAGTTTAGTCCCACCCTCTGCCTAATACCAGCCTGCCAGGCAATGTAACTCAAGATGCCCGAACGACTGGGAATAAAACAGGTGTCGTAGTTTTCATGTGCGCAAGCGTTTCACCAACTGCCCAATTTGTCCCCAATTACGTCGCTTGATACCACTTTCTCCGGTGCTAACTAGTTCAGTCAAACGCGGATTGCCGGCAATGGCCGGCCGTGCCCAGTTGCTTATTGCCCAATCAAATTGCGCATCAGGATATGTATTACTCAACACGGCCACCATAGGCGTAGCCAGCATTATCTGGCTGATGCAGCAAGCCTGCAAAATGAGCGCTTTTTTAGGTGGTGTGAACGATTTAGGGGCAGTGATCGCGAATGGTATCCTCGCCAATCGAGTTGCCGCAACCGTCAAGAAGTTTTCACGGGGCATAGTCTGACGATCCTAGGCGCAGCATCATAACGAGCTGCTTTTGTTCCTCTCCAATGATTGATGCAATTTACTCAAAAGTGAATAATGATAAACAACGGTAGCGAGTTTTGGTTTAATTGCCAACTGTAATCAACGCTCTAATCTGTTCAAATTTACCTTCGCCAATGCCAGGCACCTCCATAACTCCCTCAATTTGGGCGAATGAACCGTTAGCCTCCCGGTAATCAAGGATCTTTTGTGCAGTAACCGGGCCAATACCAGGCAGTGTTTCAAGCTCATCCCGCACAGCCAGGTTGATATTGACAAGACCTCCACCAGATCCAATGGGGATCTCTACGGAGCTCCGCGCTGGTGCCGGTTCAGATAAAACTGGTAGCGATTCAGCAGGCGCTTCATCAATAGCCGGAATATGAACGTGGGCACCATCAACCAAGGGTTGGGCCAGGTTGACCACGGCCGTATTGGCCTCCTCCGTAAATCCACCAGCTGCTTCAACTAGCTGCTTGATTCTGCTGCCGGGCTCAAGAACGTACACATCCGGCATTAAAACCATACCACTTACATAAACCTGAATGGGCTGCGGCGTCTGCGTTGGTGGTGGCACTGCTGTCGGGACAGGCGGCACGATTTTGATTGGCTCCGGCTGGGAACAAGCGCTTAACAAGAAAACACCGGTTCCCATAAGAACAGTGACAATGACAACATTAATAATCAAGCTGATTATCGTACCAAACGCTTTGCCAGATTCAATCTTCATCCCTTAATCACCGCTACAGGAACAATCCGGGCCACCTTTTTAGCGATGCCTGCACCATGGACCACCTCTATCACCCGATCGACATCCTTATATGCAATTGGCGCTTCCTCGGCCAGACCTTTCAAACTTCCCGCACGAACCCGAATGCCCTGATCTTCCAATTGCTTGCGAAGATCACTTCCGTAAACCGTCTTCTTGGCCTTTGTACGGCTCATTGTACGTCCGGCGCCATGGCAGGTTGAGCCAAAGCTTTGAGCCATTGACCCTTCCGTTCCTACCAGCACCCAACTCGCTGTGCCCATAGAGCCGGGTACAAATACCGGCTGGCCTATGTCTCGATATTTATCTGGCAGAACAGATGATCCGGGCCCAAAGGCGCGTGTTGCCCCTTTGCGATGGACACAAACCTTGACTGATCGGCCGTCTATCTGATGTTCTTCAATCTTGGCCATATTGTGAGCGATATCATAAATTTGATAAACATGGTGGTTATCGCACTTTGCCTGCTAACGTTACTTCAAAACTTAGACGGATCAGGTGGGTTAACACCTGGCGGTTAACGAAGGCATAATTGGCAGCCGCACTCATCGCCGCCAGATAATCTTGTCCTTCGGGGCTGCTCAAAGGTGCGCAGACCAGTTCACGATCTGGCAGCTTGATCCCGTAACGGTGAACAACCTGCTGGAATCGCTTCACATAGTCGGAACAAACCTGGTGCCCAAATCCTCGCGAACCACAATGAATCTGGACGACAATTTGTCCGGGGAATAAGCCCATACGCTGTGCAGCTTTTTCGTCGAACAGTTCTTCGACGACATCGACTTCAATAAAGTGATTGCCTGCCCCTAAGGTGCCAATTTGCCCGAGCCCTCTTTTGAGAGCCCGTTCGCTGACTTTGCGTGCGTCAGCACCGAGGATACGGCCGTTTTCTTCGGTATGCTCCAGATCCATCGCCGTCGCAAATCCGTTTTTCTTGGCCCATTTCCCGCCTTGCTGTACCAGGGCAATTAACTCATTGCGCTTTAGTCTGATGTTACCGCCTCTCCCCACCCCATGTGGGCAGCTGCGCTGTAATTGAGTCGCTAATTCATCCAAATATGGCGCGACATCCTCTTCATCCAGGGATGTACCCAATAAACGCACGCCGCAGTTGATGTCATACCCCACACCGCCCGGCGAAATAACGCCATCAGGCAGTTCCGTGGCCACCACGCCACCGATTGGGAAACCATATCCTTGGTGGATGTCAGGCATCGCCAAAGCATATTTTAATGCGCCAGGTAACGTGGCCGTATTGACCAATTGATCCAGGCTTTTGTCCCCAAGTGCACCCTGCAATAGCTCAGCATCAGCGTAGAAACGAGCAGGAACGCGCATATCAGAACGGAATGATTTTGGAATCTCGTAAATATAGGGCGAAATCCGTTTGAAATCTTCGCTCTTCATCTTTTTATCCTCGCTAAGCTATGACCCACAAATTTGATCTGACCCGAATGTCATTAACCAAACTAAACGTCAAAAACGATAGTTGTCTCCCACCCATCGTCATTCTCAACCACTTCCAAATTATGATAGGTTACAGCTTTGATATGCTTGTGTAATTCTTCTGCACGACCACCATATACAACCGCATGTAGAGTTCTCTGTGTCAATTCAACAATTTGGAATCGGCCGAACACAATTTGCTCCATCTCCGCCCAATAAGCCAACTCGCTCAGCCACTCTACCAACAGGCTCTCAATATCAAACGCTGAAAATTCTAGATTCTTTTTTACATCCTGTGGCAGTGCGTCCAGTTCGCCAACCAGCAAGTTACTCATACCTTCGGCCGCATGTGTAAATAACTGGCGCAGATCATGCCCTTTAACACGTATGGACCAATCGGCCGTATGATCAATCACTTCAAAATGTTTGTCGGACATAATCCCTGCCAAGATGCCACCTGGAAAATCACCTTCTGGGATAATTTTCTTGAATAACCACATTGTAACATGACCCGATCCCTGACTCAATCTTCTATAACCCTCTTTGCCGTCACCTACAACTTAGGGTATCTTACGGCAATAGAACACAGCAGTAAGGATAATTGGCACCAAGATGTTGAACCCAGGAGTAACCAATAAATTCTTTCTCTTTAATCCTGAGTTTTATAGTGCCAATAATTACTGTCAACCAGTTAAGATCAATACAGGTAATGACACATGAGTGAAGAAGAAAAGAAACAACCCCCTCAACCTGAGAAGGTAGCCAAAAAGCGCATCAATATCCATTTACCAAAAGATCTCAATCCAGTTTATGCCAATGTCGCCTTCATCAGCCATTCACTGGCTGAGATGGTTATTGATTTCGCCCAGGTATTACCCCGTTCTCCGCGAGGAAGCGTACAATCACGCATCGTTATGACACCTATGCACGCTAAAATGCTGCAATTGGCGCTTACACAAAACTTGGCTAATTATGAAAGCAAATACGGCGAGATACGCATGCCCCAACGCGGTTCAGCACTGGCCGACAATTTTTTTCGCTTTCCACAAGAAGGGCCTGAAGACGATAAAGATGAGAACTAATGAAGCAACTAGAATTGGACCAAACGGCCGAAACCATTCGCAGCTATTTTGAACAGATCAACGATGCCCGCAATCTGGCGTACAATCGCTCCCGCAGCCTGATCAGTCTTTGTGCTCGCTCAATCCGCGCCATACATAGAGACGAATGGGAAACGGCCGAGACATTAATTGATGAAGCGCGCGAAGCCACTGAAGCGCTTGTATCAGACGTGCATGATTATCCCAACCTTTACTATGCCGGATACACGCAAGACGCAATCAAAGAATTTGTCGAAGCCAATCTGACCTATGCCTTGGTCCGTAATCGCCCTCTGCCCGGCCCTGAAGAATTGGGGGCTGAATACAACACCTGGCTCAACGGCCTTGCCGAAGCGGCGACAGAATTACGCCGCCGCATTTTAGACATCATACGTCACGGTCATAACGACGAAGCTGAACATCTATTAAATGCCATGGACCAAGTTTACAGCATCCTCGTTACGTTTGATTTTAACGACAGTATTACAGGTGGGCTGCGCCGGAGGACCGATACAGTACGTGCTGTCTTAGAACGAACAAGGGGTGATGTCACGACTAGCTTACGCCAGGCAGAACTAGAATCCGCTCTAGAGGCACTTGAAACCAGGCTGCGCGAGGCTTAATCTTCTGGTTTGTAGATCGCTTTCATCAACAATCCAAGACCTAGTCCGGCGACCACGCCGGCTGCCGCCCAGATTGGTGCCTGCTGTAAAACCCAGTTGATTTCAAAAGAAGTGAACTCAGGACCATGCGCATGAAGTCCTGTTTTCATGGCCATAAAAAACAAGGTGAGAAAAACGCTACCTAAGCCAAAGAGTAAACCTCCAAATGCCATTATCATTGGCGACCTGCTCAACGACAAAATCCGGCCAGAAAGGGTTCTTTTTGCGATCATTCCCACAACAATCAAGGCCGTCAGCGTGCCGAAAAGAACAGTCAACCACAGATTCCCTTCTAACACGACCCACACAACCGCAACGACTGACCACAAGATTATTACCCATTTTAGTCTAGGTATGCTTTCGGGTATTATCATCGTAATATCGACCACGTTTCGTCATTATAACCTATGTTATAATTCTAGGCTCTGGTGCAAAAACATGCAGATCAATTTCAATTAAGTGTCTTTGTGTCATACAATTATTGTCTAAATCATTAAGGAGATTTCATTATGTCAGATGATCCCATCAAAGAGGCACTCAACAGAATTCCCTATGGCTTTTACAGCCTGACCTCCCGTCTAGAAGATGATGTAAATGCCATGGTCTTCAACTGGTTTTCCCAAGTCTCATTCACCCCTCGTCTTGTAGCTGTAGGTCTGGCCAGGAAAGCTTATACCCACAACCTGATCAAGCAGAGTGGTGTATATGCTGTGAACATCTTTAATACAGAAGATCAGGAGTCCTTGACACGATACTCTAGCGGGCGCGCCAAGCGTCCGGACAAGATGGACAATGCCGTTTATACACCAGGCCCTGAGACCGGATGTCCTATCTTGGAGGGTGCCGCCGCCTATTTGGAATGCAAAATGGTAGAAATGATCAATGTCGGAGGCGACCACGATATCCTGGTGGGAGAAGTAATAAACGCGAAAATCCTAAAACCTGGTGAAGTGACAGATACATTGACATTACCCCATGTTGGCTGGAGCTATGCTGGCTAATTAGGAGCGGCCAAATTGGTCCGCTCCTTTCATAAAGCAGTCGTTTATCGCTAAGGCGCTTGTGGCGTAACGGCAAAGCCCTTGGGCACTTCCTGCACAAATGGTGGTGCAGGTTCGGGCCTTTCCTCAGTATAGATCACATTTTCAAAACCAAGGCCGGTTAGAAAATTGGTCATAAATTCGCGAGAATTTTTGGTGGCCCTTTCCAATATTTCACTTTCATCGGCCGCCTCTTTAATTGCTTCTTCGGCCGCTACGCGAACCTGACTCTCCAACTGCGGATCAGCGCGCGTTAAAAGGCCCGTATCCCGGTCTGCAACAAAGGATTTTTCATTGTCCAATACAGGAATATCCTCAAATATTTTCGCTTCCGGAAGGTATACATATACCGTATCAGGATCATAAACTTGCAGATCATCCACCGCCATGTCGGCAAAATCAACCCCTGCGTATACCTTGCCATGGGCGACAAAAATCATCGTCTCGCCCAAGGCACCCCAAAAGAGATCCTGTTTGGTTTCGGCCGTTATTATTTTTTCGAACTCATAAGACGCAGTCTCTAATCTGGCCAGATCGTTAATCTCTTTTACGATTGTGGCCGGATTAGGCAATATAACCGGCGTCACTGGCAGCGTTAGCTGTCGAACCAGGTTGCTTACCGGCTCCACCACAGCTTGGTTTGTCTTATTCATACCTACGGCAAACATAATCGCCACAAACGAAAGAATACCAAAGAAAAGGATCACACTGACATAGGCAAAATTGCGCAGCCAGTTTGATCCCCCCTTCCTTTCTACAGATTCTGCAGGTTTCGTTTCGTCTGGTTTAATTTCTTTCTCTTCCATTTTCTCCAACAACCTTTTTCGGCGCCGTTTTAATCAACTTCCACACATCGCTATACGGATTAACAGTAAAAAGCTCTCAAAACATAGAAACCCCACCACGCTCTAATTGTTCTAAGAAACCGCGCGGCGTATTGATTGCTTCATTTGACATTAAGAAAAACGAATTGCTAACACTACTCTGCCGCGCTCTTTTGTTTGGTTAGTTTTGGTAATTGACTGCTTTTTAGGGGAAAATGAAGAGCATGCATGTAGCGACCTGCGTAATCAAGCTCCACCTAGAAGGCGTCACTTCTCTCAAGGAGAAACGGCGTATATTGAAATCTATACTAACGCGGCTTCCGAGGCAGTTTAATGTGGCAACGGCCGAGATCGACCATCATGATATTTGGCAAACGGCCGTCATCGGCATAGTTACAATCGGTAATGATGCTGCCTATTTACAAGGTCTGCTAGAAAAAGCGGTAACCTGGATTGAGACGACGCGACCAGATGTACCCATTGATGAATACTCAATCCAATTTCTTTAACCAACTCTAGCTTTCTTGGGCCTGTGATGGATTTTGCGTAAAGGCGTTAAACTGTGCCTCTAACTCGCGCTGTTTCTCATCTCGCGCCTGACGAGCCTCGTCCATTGCCGATTGCCAATGATCTTCTGCACGCTTACGCAAATCTTCTCCGGAGGCAGGCGTCAGCAATAAAGTCGTAACGCCACCGACCAGCACACCACAAAATGCCCCGGCCAAAAAACTGAATACTTTCTTCATAGTCCTATCCTCTCAGCCTCCTTTTCTACGATTCTTATCTAAATTCGATAATTCATTGAACCCTATTATACCCAATGGTCAAATGATTACCCTACCATAGAATCATGAGGCCAATGGCACGCCACATCATCTGCTCCAGTGAACAGGTTTTGTACGCCATCTACTTTTTTTCTTGAATGGTCACAATCGCGCCGGCAGCTTCAAGGCGTTTGAAAATCAATGACCCTGAACCTTGGTCCACATCATCTATAACAACCACGGGCATCTCCTTAAAAAGAGCCGTGAGTTCCGTCAGATGAACCCCTGGAAGAAGTTTGCGCAACTCCTGTATGACAGAAATCTTTTTAAACTGTTGGAAACCACCCAAAACAATCTGATACGGCCCTATGCCAAAGGTTGGGTTTTGTGGATGAATCGACTCCCCCAAATTTTGGCGTTCGGCCGTTTCTTGGATGATGATCGTCGCACCGAAATGCTCCAGTTTAAGCTTGACCAATTCGGCCGTTTCCAGAGATACGCCGCTAAGAAGTATAACCGGCGTCTCATTCAACAGCGCATGCCGCTCGTTCTCAGAAAGCTGGGGTAAAAGGCTGCCAATTGTCTTGTTGACCATGAGCATTTGCGGTCCAGTTTGATGGATGATCACCAAAAATGGCCCGCCGTTAAGTGGAATGTGACCTGTCGATGTATCCATCCAGACTGGCTCGGGGCTGGTCAAATCACATTTAGCCCCTGCTTCTGTCAGGCGCTCATGAGCTGCAATAGTATCTTGTATGCTGGCATTCTGTAAAATAGGCTTGGGTGCGGAATCAATTAGGATCGTAGCGTCAAGACTGTTGATGTCCAATATCTCACGCACGGCCGTATTCACCGCCTGGCGGTCATGCCCAACCTCCAATAAGATTACCCCGAACTGGTTGCGGTCATACTGCGGTCGCTGCTTATCTTGATCATGATAAGCAGCCGCGTCAGCTCCCCAACCCACCAAGCGCTGCGCCACAGCGTCGGCTGTATGTTTTGCCAGCCCAAACAGCGTCGGCTGTACCAACTCGATATCTTGTTCTACCTTGTTTCTAATAGCTGCTAGAGTCTCAAATCCGCCAATCCATTGGCGCAAGAAGGGCAGGACCAATTCTTGCCGGTTGCCCAGCGAATGGATATACACCTGATATGATCCCTGCTCACGGGTGATAGGAACATCAATATCGTCAGATTGCCACGCCATTAGCCCACTCTTATCGTACGCTACAACAATAATGGATTCAACAGGCTATCAAGATTCTGTATCAGTCTGCTCCTCCACTGCCAGCGCAATATGCAATTCTTTCAATTGTCGCTCCGCCACAATAGAAGGTGAATCGGACATCAGGTCTGTAGCCTGTGCTGTTTTGGGGAAGGCCATAACCTCACGGATATTGGGCTCACCGGCCATCAAAGCTACCAAGCGGTCAATACCCGGTGCGATACCCCCGTGTGGTGGTGCGCCGTACTCAAACGCCTCTAGCATATGTCCAAATTGATCCTGGGCATCTTCAATGGAAAAGCCGATCAATTCCATGATTTTACGCTGTAACGGCCGTTGGTGGATTCTGATACTGCCACCCGCCACTTCAAAACCATTACAGACCAAATCATATTGCTCACTTAACACTGCGCCTGGATCACTGTCTAGCAGTGGAATATGCGCCTGCTTTGGTGCGGTGAACATATGGTGACTGGGTGCATAGTGACCATCTTCCAACCCTTCCTCAAACAGAGGAAAATCTACTACCCACAAAAAGGAGAGCTTCTTTTCATCAGTCAAGCCCAGGCGTCCGGCCATCTCAGTTCGCAGGGCGCTCAGCACATCATTAACAACAGTTCGTTCATCACTGGAGATCAGAATCAAATCCCCTGGTGCTGCATTCATACGCTCAGTGATGGCAATAAGCTGCTCGACAGTAAAGAACTTAGCAATAGGCCCGCGGATCTCTTCCGTTTCAGGATGTATGGCCAACCAGGCCAAGCCTTTCCCACCTTGCTCTCTGGCTAATGTCTCCAGTTCACCCATCTGCTTGCGGCTGTATCCACCACATCCCGGAACACAGATTGCCTTAACCGGCCGGCCGGCGGCGACATTCTCAGCAAATACCCGGAAGGCGCTGTTGCCGACAATATCCGCCAGGCTAACCAGTTCCAGACCAAAACGTATATCAGGGCGATCTGTACCGAAGCGATCCACAACCTCGGCATAACTTAGGCGTGGGAAATCCTCAGTAGCCAGAGGAACCAGGCTGGCTGTTTTGACCATACCGATCATCAAAGCTTGAATCAAATCCAGAATATCATCCCGCTCGACAAAACTTATTTCCAGATCAAGTTGAGTGAACTCAGGTTGGCGATCGGCGCGCAAATCTTCATCGCGGAAACAGCGCGCAATCTGAAAATAGCGCTCATAGCCGGCAACCATCAACAACTGTTTAAGCTGCTGCGGGCTTTGAGGCAGCGCATAGAATTTCCCTGGGTGGACACGGCTGGGTACTAAATAGTCCCGCGCCCCTTCTGGTGTGCTCTTAAATAGAATAGGTGTCTCAATTTCGATGAAATCCCGCTCATCAAGGAAATCTCGAATAAATTTCACCGCCTTGTGCCGGATCATCAAATTACGCTGCATTTTCTCTCGGCGCAAATCGAGGTAACGGTATTTAAGACGGATCGGCTCGTCAACATTTTCATCCCGCCCAATTACGAATGGTGGCGTCTTAGACGGGTTGAGAATCGTAACCTCATCAACTAAAATTTCAATATCCCCTGTCGCCAAGTCAGGATTGTCCATACCTTCAGGTCGCTTGTGCACTTCGCCACGAACTTGCAGTACATATTCACTACGGACTGTCTCTGCGAGGCTGAATGCCTCTTGGGAACGGCCTGAATTAACCACAACCTGGGTTTTACCATTCCGGTCACGCAAATCAATGAAAATTACCCCACCCATATCACGCCGGCGATTCACCCAACCGGCAAGTGTCACTTGTTGTCCCGCATCGTCTTTCCGCAGTTCGCCACAGCTATGTGTTTTTAGCATTTTGACTTCCTCAAACTTCTTCTCTGGTCGACCTTGCGACCATATCTACAATAGTGCTGCTATCAAAAAATTAAGGGCGCACAACCTTGCACCCTTGGGTCTAAATCACTCTATCTATTAGATCAATATCTAGTTCGCAAAATTGTATCATGTCAGATTAGGGGCGACAATGGTGAGGCATAAGAGGTTTTTCAGAATAAGTTGATAAAAATTGACGTTGACCCTTGCCTCTGATAAAATGAGCCCAATCTATTTAATATCAAAAAAAGTCGTCATAGCGAGGTAAAAGCGCATGTTAGATACTCTGGAAGAAACCAGAACAGAGACCGTTACCATCACCGAGGCAGCTGCTAAGACCATAAAAGATCTTCTGGAACAAAAAAATGTTCCTGATTACGGTTTGCGCGTCTTTGTTTCCGGCGGTGGATGTTCAGGTATGCAATACGGCATGGCCTTAGAAGCAGAAGCCCGTCCATATGACCACGTCATCGAGCAAGATGGGATCCAGATCTTTATCGATCCTACCAGCATGATGTACCTAAATTTGGCTACCATTGATTACGAGGACAGCCTCATGGGTGGTGGCTTCAAAATTGATAATCCCAATGCCACTTCATCTTGTGGCTGTGGATCTTCCTTCAAAACTGAAGGTGCGCCTGCTGCGGCAGCCGGCGGCTGTGGCAGTTGCGGATAATCTGAATCACGCATGATAACGGGGTGCATACGCTACAGTATGCACCCCGTTTTTTGTATCAGCTATGACTGTTCGTTACTTTACCGTTGCTGGAGCAAATGCGCTCTTGCCCAAAATCGAGCCACTAATGGCTGATCTCCTCGAACGCCGCGCCAAGTCTGTTCGTTTAAGCAAGCAAATAGCAGACATCCTTCAGGACACCCATATTGATATTGGGGGGCCCATACCCACAGAACTTGCTGTAGAATTTGCCATCATCGAAAAATTGCACAGCCAGATCAAATCTTACGGCTGTGTGGTCAAGAACATTGATGCTGGACTGGTAGATTTTCTTTCTCAGATTGACGGCCGTGATGTTTACCTCTGTTGGCGCTATGGTGAAGATCAAGTCCAACATTATCACGAATTACATACCGGTTTCCGCGGTCGCAAACCCATCGACTGATCTCGCTTTTAGATCCCCATTGGTAAGAAGAAGAAACCAATAGCCAACACCAAGAATACCGCTATCAACATTGCCCCCTCCAACCAATTCGAACGGCCGTCAATAGCCACCAACGCCGCGATTATCGAGGCTGCCACCATAGCAATCAGTTCCGGGTGGTTGAACTCCATTGTCATTGGATTCCCCATCAGTAATGAAATGAAGACTAAGATAGGCGCAACAAACAATGCTATCTGCAAACTGGAGCCTAAGGCGATGGAAAGACTTAAATCCATTTGGTTTTTCATCGCCACTTGTACCGCCACCAAATGTTCCGCCACATTGCCAATCAACGGCACCAAGATAATTCCCACGAAAAATTCACTTAAACCAAATGTTTCTGTGACAATATCTAAAGAGCCGACCAGAAACTCACTCATCAATGCCAGGCCGATAATTGCCAACACCATTACGATTAACGCCCGGCTTACAGGCCAATGGGGTCCAGAATGGGAAGGTTCAATGCTGCCAGGAATATGTTCGCCCTCAACTTGTGGTTGGCGCAAACTATAGATTAAAAATAGCACATATAGAACAAGCACGACCGCAGCTGTTGCTAGCGCCAAAGACTCCACGCGCGCGAAATCAGGTTCGATCTGCTCGCTGAATAACGAAGGCACACTAATGGCAATCGCGGCCAGAACCACCAGGGTGGCATCCATAGAGACTCGATCACGGCTGAAACGCTGTACTCCAAACTTTAGCCCACCAAAAAGAAGGCTTAATCCTAAAACAATCAGCAGGTTACCCAATACGGAACCGATAATAGATGCCTTTACCAATTCTATTTTACCTGCGGAAATCGCCACAATAGTAATGATCAGCTCTGCAAGATTACCTAGGCTGGCATTTAACAAACCCCCAAGGCGCGGGCCCGTCTTTTCTGCCAGTGCCTCTGTTGCCTGGCCCATCAAACCAGCAAAGGGCACAATGGCCAGGGCAGCCGATACAAAAATGATCAAATCACCCCAATGAAAAATTTCTGCCAGAATGGCTATCGGGAAAAATATTAGCAGTAATCGCACATATCGCATATTAAAGTCCTCATACTTTCGTTGAAGTTTGTTCGCATTGGAGCGAATAATACCAAACCCTACACTGAAAATGTAGTGTCTGGTATATTTCGACCCGTTAGATACAAACATTTGGATGTAGCAGATGATCAAAACAGTGAAATGCCCTACCTGTAAACATGAAATAGCACAGGACATAGATGAATGCCCCTATTGTGACCAAGAATTTTGTCCTGAATGCCACGCACCAATAGCCGAAGATGCCAATGCTTGCCAGAGCTGTGGGGCAGAGTTCGGCATTTTCTGCTCTGAATGCGATGAAGAAGTTGATGTTGGAAGCACCATATGCCCCCACTGCGGCGCAGCCCTGTCTAATATCGAAGATGCCGCGAAGGAAGAACCGCCAGATACCGATCTGGTCCAAACGCCAAGTTTCAGTGGCCATTGCCCACAATGCGCGACACCTCTCTTCTTAGAAGATGGCTTTTGTGCCCACTGCGGCGCTTCTTTTTGTACTTCTTGTGGTCAAACCATCAGCGAGGATGATGACATTTGTCCCCATTGTCAGATGCCATTATTTTTCGACTGCCCCCTCTGCAACTTTGAGCTCACTGCCGGGACCGACCAATGTCCCAATTGTGACGCCTTGATTCCCAGCTTCTGCACCCACTGCCATACCCCGCTGCTTCCGGGTGCACAAATATGTCCCACATGCCAGACTAAAGTTACGATAGTACGCCGTAAAAGTGCGCGCATCATTCATTCTCTCATAGTGAATGAGCAGGTGGTCCAGGTCGCCGCCTGCCCCGGCTGTGGCCATCATTTACACTTGCATGAGGGAAAATGTGATAGCTGTGGCTATCGCTTCTGCACGCAATGCCAGATCAATCTCCTAGAAAGCGAAGAGATTTGCCCGCGCTGTGGACCGCATAAAGCCCAAATCATTCAGATTGCTAAAAAGGCCAATAACTGCCCCACTTGTGGCGACCAGTTAGAGCCATTAGACGAAGAATGCCCTCAATGTGGCCAACTCCTTTGCCCCGAATGCCAGGCCGCTGTTTCTGAAGAAGACACAGTTTGTGGTCAATGTGGTACTGAATTTGAGTTTGAGTGCCCGGAATGTGAAGCTGTTGTAGGCGCCGATGCAGAATTTTGCCCCACTTGCGGCTTTGAATTCTAATTCGGTCAATCTAGGGGAGCAGCCCTTTGGCAAATTGCAGTGCATCTTCCCGCGAATTAATTTCGCCAGCGGCCTGATTTTCTTCCACAAGGCGCAAGATACGGCCGATCTCCGGCCCCTCTTGCACACCGACCAAGGTAATTAAATCATGGCCGTTTATCAATGGCGGCGGTTTGACGGCTTCATCATGTTTCTCGAAATAATGCTGGTAAAGGCGCGCCACAAGCTCCACAAGGATTGCCCATGCATCCCCTTCGCCAGGCCCGTTATATGTAGCCAAATGATCGGCCAGGGCCAACAATCCGACATCTAACCCATTCTCGCCCGTAGCTTGGAAAAAGCGATAGACCGCGCGCCTTGAGGGGCTGCTGCCCTGCGCCTGCGCCAAAGATAATGGTCGCATATGGTTAGCTACAATACGCTTCACCTGGGAAACAGCATTCCTGCTCAGGCTGAGCTGCTTTAATCTCCCTGCTGCGAGCGCCGCCCCTTCTTCGGCATGACCAAAGAAACGGATACGGCCGTCTTCCTCAATAGTCTGTGTCATTTTTTTGCCTACATCGTGGAACAGTGCTCCCAATTTAAGGATCAACTGGCCATTCAGTCCCCCATCAATCGGCTGCTCTAAATGCGTCTTCAGCTGTGGCAAATAGGCCGCAAGGCGTGATCGCGCAAATAACAAGGCTTCATCCTGGATGTCTGCGCCATTAAATAAAACCGCCTCCAAATATTCTAGCTGATCTAACACATGTCTCGTGTGAGCAAGAACATCTTCATAATGGGGCGGCGATTGAGCGATACCGGCCAATGCCGCCACTTCCGGCAGCGTTGCCTTTAAAAGCCCCAGTTTCTCCATTTGTTGCAAGGCATCACCGGGCTGTGAGGTGAGCAAAATCTTTAGGAGCTCATCCCTAATCCTCTCAGCCGACACATCAACCAATGCGGGGACGGCAGTTTGCACGGCCGACATTGTATCTTCCGTGATCTTGAAACCAAGAACTGCCGCCAGACGTACTGCACGGAGACTTCTGACTGGATCATCATCAATTGCTCCTTTGTGCGTCAGTCGAATCTGTTGCTGTTCGAGATCGAGCAAGCCACCCGTGGGGTCGATGATCGCCGTAAAGCTTTGATCTGTAGCGGGAATGGCCAAAGCGTTAATCGTGAAATCTCGTGCTCGCAGATCCGCCTCCAGATCCGGACCCCGGAACCGAGCAAAGTCGAGCATCGTCCCCTGCTCAGCCAGAACCACACGACCCGTATCCCGTTCGCCATCTAGCACATATGCCGGCTCTTTAAGCGCATCAGCTACCCGAAAAGTGAGCCGAACGGCATCTCGAGACACCACGAAATCCAGGTCGTGACTCACCCGCCCCAACAGAGCATCACGTACTGCCCCGCCAACCAGATAGACGGGCAAGGATTCCCGCGCCAACAACGGCCGTATCTGCTCTAATAAAGGCGAAAAAGATAGCATCAGACCACGTAGAGGAGTTACTCAAAAATATGTTCAAATACCTTGGGCTTCAATACGGCGATATAAGGTAGATTACGGTACTCCTCAGCGAAATCTAAACCATAACCAACCACAAACTCATCCGGTATTTCAAAGCCGGTGTAATCGACCGGCACGTCTACTTCCCGCCGCGATGGCTTGGATAGAAGCGTACAAATGCGTACTGACGCTGGCCCGCGGGCTAACAAATTGAGCCGCATGTATTGCAGCGTACGACCACTATCAATGATATCTTCAACAATCAGGATATGACGATCTTGAATGGGTGATTTCAAATCCATTATGATTTGCACGGCGCCACTGCTCTTTGTCCCTGCGCCATAACTGGAAATGCCCATAAAATCCAATTCATGCGGCCTTTGGATGGCCCGGCTTAAATCGGCCAGGAACATATAGCCCCCTTTTAAGACACAAATAAGTAGTAGGTCATCAATTTCTGCGTATTCATCCTCAATCTTCTGGGCCAGTTTCTGCACCGATTCTCGCAGAGACTCCTCACTGATCATGATATGATCAACATCTTCCTTTAAATCACGATATGGCTTCAAATTCATTGCTCCACCCCCTCCCTGGCAGGTAAAACCTCATGACATTCTCGACAACGCGCCTCATAAACCTCGGCAGCCCCTACCAGCACTACCGGATCGTCAAGGGATGCCGGTCGGCCATCAAGTAAACGCTGGGTCCGACTTGCTTCATTGCCACAAATCACGCATATGGCGTGCAGCTTACGCACCTGTTCCGCACGAGCCATAAGCTGGGGCATTGGGCCGAACGGGATACCCCTGAAGTCCATATCTAAGCCGGCACAGATAACTCTATGCCCTTTTTCCGCCAGCGCTTCACATACTTCGATCACACCTTCATCGAAGAACTGCACTTCGTCTATTGCCACCACTGTGGTGTCTGGTTCAAGATTGGTTTCAATGTCCTTCGCTAAGGT
Source organism: uncultured Chloroflexia bacterium (assembly GCA_963736615.1). Taxonomy (GTDB): domain Bacteria; phylum Chloroflexota; class Anaerolineae; order Promineifilales; family Promineifilaceae; genus JAACFF01. The sequence goes on from CAVTPP010000014.1 coordinate 22,272, forward strand.
CACTGGGAATGCATCAAAATCGATTCCATTATGTGAGGTAACGCGTTGTACGTGATAACGAGAGTCTACCGCAGGCTTAAAAACCTGGACCTTTTGTTTAGCAATAACTGCACGCCGGATACGGCGTATGAGCTCTTCAGTCTTACCACTAAACATGCTTCCGCAAATTAGTTCAATTTGTCCTGACGTGTGTCTTGTCATTGGTTTCCTCGTACACCTGCTACCTGGGACATAAGTAGTTGTTGGGCCGACATCTGGCCACACTTTTTGCCCAACTCTACCCTTGTTTAGAAACATTCACAACCAATTTATCGAATTGGCTATGGCTGAACTATCACCTGACTGTGCGATAAGAATTGCTGTTTAGCTTGTCCCCATACCTGCCGCAAAATGCATAAAGTTACCATAGCCAAGGGAAATAAAAAGAGCAGACGTATTAAAATACGTCTGCTCATGCCAAATCTTGAAAATTTGAGGATCTAAGAGATCAGATTCTCATTACGCAAAAACCGCTTAATATCAATAAGCGCTTTCTGCCCGATTCCTGGAAGCGCCAACAACGCATCATCGCCACGCTGTAACAGTTCCAACACATCGCCAACTATCGTCACCTCTGCTGCCATCAGCGACTTGGTCGCGCGCGTGCCTAAAGACATAGAGTCAACTGTCAACTTCGTAGCGTCGCGTGTCTCAGCTTCCTGCTCCGCTACCGCACGTAGTTCCTCTCGACGCTGCAAACGACGCATAAAGCGATCTACCTGACCTTCGGTGTCAAGCAGACGTTGAGTTCCAGTATAAAACGGATGCGTACCAGACCAGATTTCAACGCTAATTTCCGGCAGAGTGGAGCCAACAGTCATAACTTCCTCGCCTTCGACGATGACCCTGGCATTGGGGTACCACTTAGGATGAATACCTTCTTTCATAACTGCCTTCCCTCTAGTCCTCAACCTTATAAACACTAACCACTTTACGGCCGTGTTTGGTTTCAAACTTTACTTGGCCCTCAATGAGAGCATAAATCGTATAATCTTTGCCTAAACCCACATGATTTCCTGGCTTAAACTTAGTACCTCGTTGGCGGACGATAATGTTACCGGGGATGACGTACTCACCACCATAACGCTTGACACCCAAACGTTGGGCATTGCTGTCCCGTCCATTTCTTGTTGAGCCGCCACCTTTCTTATGTGCCATCTTACCTGCTCCTTATTTTTGTCCAGTGCTCAATCACCACTATCCAGTCACAACTTCGTCTACACGCAGGCGTGTGTAACTCTGACGATGCCCTTGACGACGACGATAGCGCTTTTTTGACTTATATTTCCAAACAAATATCTTTTTACCACGATATTGTTCAACTATAGTAGCCTTAACACTCGCACCGGGGACAGTTGGTTGTCCTACCTGAATACCTTCGCCATTAGCAAGTAAGTATACATTTGACAACTCAATCTGTTCACCGACTTCGAAGGGCAGCTTTTCTACCGAAAAGCTGTGGCCCTCTTCGGCGCGGTACTGCCGGCCACCACTTTCTACGATCGCGTACACAAGTTACCTCCAAAAAGAACCGACATCACATGATGTCGGCCCAGTAATCGTTTATAAATTGCATGGGTAGTGGTTGGAAAAACCCATACAACGCGACTTGAAATTATATCGTTAATGCCCCATCTGTCAAAATGTTGGGAGTCCTCTCATATCAGTAGGGTTTTTTGGGGATCAAGGATGATCTCCAGACGGCAGATCCGAGCCGCATATGGGTTAAGTTCCATTGCATCGAGCACTTCATCAGGGCGTCCTGTCTTGCCAACCATAAGGAGCAATTTCATGTAAATCAAATCATGATCGTCTGCAGAATCGTTTAACCACAGGCTAACAATCAAAGGACGCAGATCATATTCCTTTACCTTCTTTTTGCCGCCTTTCCGTTGGCGACGCAGCTTTTGCGAAGACATGACGTGCTCGATACGTTGTTGTAAGTCTGAAACATTGCGTGGATCCAAAAGCGCTACAGAATAAGTTGCCTCATGAGTAATCGCCTGCAAGGAAGGCGCTTGAAGCGATATATCATCGATTCGGCTAATCACAATCCCCGGGGCCATTTTCTGCATCATCTGCTCACGAGCTGTTTCAGGCGTCATTTTCTCGGCCAACCACATATCAACAAGCTCGCCCTCGCTGCTAAAACCCAATGGCAGCGGCGCGGCAAATGCCATACGTGGCCGGCGATTGAAGCCTTGGGTATAGGCAATAGGGATTTTGGCACGATTAAGCGCACGTTCTAGTGTGCGAGCCAAATCAAGATGGCCAATAAAACGTGCAGGCCCCATCTTACTAAACGTCAGCCGCAGCCGCTGCACATAGTTAGCTTGCATAAATATCCTCGCCATTAAAATAGACAGTCTGTAACGAAGCGTTAGATTGTAGCCTTTTTTCAAGCTTTGTATTAGTCATTACTTAAACTCCCCCTCACACTCGCGCAGGCACTATGACCTTTTGACAGCTTGATCTATAATAGAGAAAATCTATAGGGTGTGCCATTTGCGTACTAAATAATAAATTAGTGCGTTTAGCTATCATGGCGGGTAAACAGCAATGAATTCTAGATTACGAACTATTTTATTCTTGATAAGCATCACGGCGATCTTTGGCCTTATCTTGATACTGAATTCAGTATCAAGTGCTGAGGCAGTGGGCGAAACCGATCAAGGGGATGTGGCTCCTCAATCAAGTGAGATTGATCCGATAACGACCTCTCCGCAAGCTACTGATGCGATTGTTGTCAACATCACAACTATTGGCAGTGGCAATGTCACCCAAGAAGTGCTGCCACAACCGGCTCCACCCGATCACGTCAGGCTCACGGCCGTACCTGACGGAAATGGTGAATGGGAGTTTGACGGTTGGTCTGGCGACTTACCTCTAGGTGCCAATCCTGATGTCAGCCCTCTCGTAATAACTACAGATGGTACTTATAACATCACGGCTACGTTTATAAAACGATGCTTCCCACTTGAACCCCCAACCCACGGCGGCAACGGAGCCGACCCAGTTCCGACACCAATAAAATCAAATGGTTGTGTAGACAACCTCACCTATTACGCAGGCGATGTCATTAATTTGCTGGCAGATCCCGATGCTCATTGGAAAATTACATCCAACTCCTGGAGTGGAACTGATAATGACAGTAGTATGTCAGTCAACAACACCGTGACCATGCAAGTTGATGGATTAGCTGTCAGTATTATTTACTATCCTATTTGTTACCCTCTAACCGTGAATTGGAACCCCGAAGGCGGCAATGTTCAGTATACAGGTGCCAACTGCCCTGGTAGTACTTCTGGTAATCAATACCTTGAAGGAACCGTTGTTGGACTTGAAGCCTTTGATGCGCCCGGCTATGTATTTTCCGGTTGGGGAGGCGCGCTAACGGGTATTGCTAATCCAACAACAGTTACAATGAACGGTATTCGCACGGTGACAGCTAATTTTAGCTTGTCCTGTCATTCACTTACTACAACACACTCGCCCCCTGGAACAGGCAGCAATCCGGGGGCCTTGCCTACCAAATCTGCTTCATGTAATACCGGCGAATATGTATTTGGCGAAGAGATAGCTTTGTCATCACAACCTAATGCGGGCTGGCGAGTTCAAGCGTGGACAGATACAAATAATGATAACAGTACCAGCAATAACAATTCGCTTACATTTCCAGCCTTGGCCAGCGGCGAGGGGCATGTTGTCGGTGTAATCTACCAACAATTACCGACCCTGCAATTCAAACTGGCCAGTTACCAGGTAAATGAAGACGGCGGCACAGCAACCATAGAAGTCGAGCGCATTGGTTCTAGCAGTGAATCGGTGGATGTATGGTACGCGACAAGTGATGGCACCGCGGAAGCCGGCATGGATTATGTCTCCACCAGCAATCGCTTAACTTTTGGCTCCGAAATTAAATCGCAATCATTCGAGGTCACGATTCTTGATGACAATACGAAAGAAGGGACTGAAACAGTAAACCTGACTCTTTCCAATGTTTCGTCTAATGCTGTTCTAGGCGTACCAGATACTGCGGAATTGGTTATTCTTGATGATGAAGGAGATTTAACCGTACAGTTCCAAACAACAACCTACCAAGCCCAAGAAATCTCACCTACATTACCGATTTCTGTCACCCTCTTCCCGATCGCAACCGAAAATGTATATGTAGAGTTTCGATCTACAGCGGGAACTGCCACTAACGGCGAAGACTACGTTGATGTATTTAAACTGCTGCGCTTCATGCCTGGTGAGACGGTCAAGCGGGTTGATATATCGTTGATAGATGATGCGTTGGATGAACCAAATGAGACCGTTCATTTCGAATTATCAAATAATGACGGTGCCGATCTAGGAGAATCACAGGCCATCATGACCATCATTGATGATGACGATCCCCCATCCTTACATTTCAGCAGCAGTGAATATTTTGTAAAAGAAGGCGAGTTAACGACCCCGGTAACAGTTACGATGAGTGCGACATCTTCATATTCGATAACGGTGGACTTTGATGTAATCGAGGTAAGCGTTGGTCGCCAATTCGCCGGCACCTTAATTTTCGAACCTGGTGAAATTAGCAAGACGATAGATATACCTGTTGGCGAGTATCAGGCCGGCGATACGTTAAACATCTTTTTAAGCGAAGCAGAAAATGCCACGCTTGTTTCACCGTCGAGCGCAAGTCTCACCATTCTTGACAAGGATCGCTCAGAATGTCATGTATTAACAATGGATAATACAGGCTACGGGAAACTACCGGTAACGACAAATTTGAAAAACTCGATTGCTTGTCCTGCGGGAGAATTCGTCGCCGACGAGTTGATCTTTGTCTTGGCTGAACCCGATCCCGGCTGGACTGTTGACGGATGGTTTGGCACGCTTGATAATAACCTGACAACATCAGAAAACATCGTGCGCATGCCAGACAGCGCTCATCTGATTAACGTTTACTATATCACATCCTCCTATTTGCCCTCGCTTCCCAAGAATTACACGACTTACTTTGAAGGTCCACAAGAGGCTGAACCAAATAATACCCTATCCATGGCCAACGGTCCGATTCGCTCAGGCAAGGACTATTTTGGCGGATTCGCTGAAACCAGTGATATTTTTGATAATTATTTTTTCAGCTTGCCTGCAAAGGGCAGTGTGCAACTTCAACTGGTAGATGTTCCCGTCGACCGTGACTATAACTTACTGTTATTGTCCAGCAACAGTGAAATAAAAGGTTATTCAGGCTCGCTCGGCAATGCTGAGGAACATATTTCTGTGAACAATCTTGACCCAGGCCTGTACTATGTAAGCATCTATTTTTTCAGTGGCCCTATCAGCTCGGAAAAATATCGCCTGAATGTGATTTACGATTAACTAATCCAGTTCATGCCAGGACATGAACATGAGGAGGCATTTCTCGTGACGGAAACTAAGGGCTCGACGTCGGTCGAGCCTTGGTTACGGGTAATTTATATTGTCCTCCTGGCGCTTGCTCTCGTAAGCTGCGTTCGCCCATCTCCAAGTGAAAACAAAGAAACAAGTTCATCCACATCGACCACAGATGGTGAAACCGAAGGGGCTTCACCATCTGTAGAAAATAATGCTAACACGGCCGTTTCCACAAACACAACCAGTGATTCCCTCCCATCTCTTGATACAAGATCCAATGAATTCTTCACCATACACACTGTGGGCGAAGGCGATACATTAAACCTCATTGCCAGACAATACGATACCAGTACAGATGAATTAGTCACCCTTAACCAAATAGAGGATATCAATATCATTTACGAGGGACAGATCTTGCGTGTGCCCGGCCCTGACTATGAAAAACTTATCAGCCCTGACTTCCATATCATCCCTGACAGCGAACTCGTTTACGGACCGGCGGCAAAAACCTTCAACGTCTCTGACTTTGTTGAACCATTTCAAGGCTACATACTTGATTATGAAGAAGAAGTGGAAGGTTCCCTGCTTACAGGGCTGGAAATCGTTCAACTGGTTGCCGATCGCCACAGCGTTAATCCCAGGCTTTTGCTGGCAGTTCTAGAATACCAATCAAGCTGGCTGTCCAACGAAAGCCCCCAAGAAACAAATTATCCCTTAGGGAATAAGGATGAAGGCAGTGAGGGGCTTTATAAACAGCTTAGTTGGGCCGCTAATCTGCTAAACTGGGGATATTATGGCCGTTCTGAGGGCGGCATGACATCATTCCTCGTCGCCACTGAAATTCCAATTACCTTCTCTGACAATCTCAATCATGGTACGGCCGGTGTATACTACTACTTGGCAGCTCGGGACAATATTAGCTATGAAAGTTGGTTCCAAGATGTAAGCGAAGAGGGCTTTTTTAGCACCTATAAACAGTTATTCGGTGATCCATTTCTAATAGAAATTGCGCCGCTAATTCCCGATGACCTTCTCCAGCCCCCACTTGAGCTTCCTTGGGCTGCTGGTGAGGCTTGGTATTTCACTGGAGGGCCGCATGGTGGTTGGAATACCGGTTCAGCCTGGGCAGCTCTTGATTTTGTACCTCCTGATACCCAGGGTGGCTGTTTTCCTTCGGAAAGTTGGGTAACTGCTATGGCCGACGGTACAGTGACTCGCAGCGGCAACGGGGCGGTCGTTGTTGATCTAGATGATGATGCATATGCAGGAACGGGTTGGGCTGTTACCTATATGCACTTGGAAGATCGTGACCGCGTACCGCTAGGCACTGAAGTAAAAACTGGCGATCCCCTCGGTCATCCAGGCTGTGTAGGCGGATTTACCAATGGCACACATGTACATATTGCGCGCACGTACAACGGCCGTTGGATTTCCACAGACGGCACCTTGCCAATTGAGATGGGCGGCTGGCTCTCAGAAGGGGCCGGTTACGAATATAATGGCTGGTTAATTCGCGATGGCATAGCCAAAACTGCGGACATACTTCATTCTGAAGGGAATATGATCACAGCTGATTGATCAATATCTTTGCGCTATAGGTCCCAATTGTCTCCCACCAATAAGATGCATATGTAAATGATAAATCTCTTGCCCACCATGACGATTACAATTAATAATCAACCGGTACCCATCTTCCGCAATTCCCTCCCGTTCTGCCAATTTCTTGGCGACAATAACCATTCTCCCTGCTACCTTTTCATCCTCATCCCGTAGATCATTTACAGTGCGAATTACCTTATTCGGTACAATCAAAATATGTGTCGGTGCTGCGGGACTAATATCTCGAAAGGCTGTGACCAGTTCATCCTGGTACACAATCTCAGATGGCAATTCTCCCCTAATAATTTTGGCAAATAATGTTGGCATCAATGAACCTCTACAACTTTTTTGTGCATTCTAGTGAGAATAAGCCATCAGGGCAAATCCGTACAAGTTTTCAACCAGTTCAATTCGCTATTTTCCCCAGAGATATGCTATGATTAAGAGAAGTTTTTACCAGCAGCAGCTTGCAATAAGAGGAGACATCATGACGGCAATAATCGAAATTGAAGGTATCGGTGAAGCGTATGCACCAAAGCTTAAAGCAGTTGGCATTGGCACAACTGAAGCATTACTTGATAGATGCGCCACTCCGCAAGGAAGGAAAGATGTGGCCGAGGCCACTGGAATCAGTCTGAAACTGGTCCTCGAATGGGCTAATCGCGCAGACTTGATGCGTATCAAAGGTGTAAGCACTCAATACTCCGATCTACTCGAAGCAGCAGGTGTTGATACTGTGCCTGAACTTGCACAACGAAACGCCCAAAATCTTCATAAGACCATGGTCACAACTAATGAAGATAAAAAACTGGTACGCCAATTGCCAACAGCAAATCAGGTGGCAGATTGGGTCCAGCAAGCGAAAGGACTGCCGCGCGCCTTAACCTATTAGTAACCTGATTCTTTCGTACACTGTGCATAATTTTCCCGGAAACGAGAATTCGGCCGCTCCTGCAAACGGCACCTCAAAGTTTCCGGGAAAATATCAGCTTTGTTTTTTGTGCTCAATACGGGCACGGACATAAATATTTATTCCTCCCTAAAGCACTATGAAATTCAAAACGATCATCGAGCCATTTCGAATCAAAACTGTAGAACCCATAAGCCACACAACACAAGCACAGCGTGAGATTGCCTTACGTGAGGCAGGCTACAATCTTTTTTTATTGAAGGCCGAAGATGTGCTAATCGATCTCTTGACAGACTCAGGAACAGGGGCTATGTCATCTAGCCAATGGGCCGGTATGATGCGCGGAGATGAATCTTATGCCGGCGCTACATCTTTTTATGCTTTTGAGTCGGCCGTACAGGAAATCACCAGTCTAAAGCATGTCATCCCTACCCACCAGGGCCGTGCGGCTGAACGCATCCTTTTCGGCTCAACACTGAAAGAAGGTGACATCGTTCCCAACAACACCCATTTCGATACAACCCGCGCCAATGTTGAATACCGTGGAGCGACAGCTCTAGACATCCCCATTCCTGAAGGGCGACAGCCTCTTTTTATTCACCCTTTCAAAGGTAATATCGACCTGGCTGAGTTGGAAAGACTGCTAAGTCAAAATCCTGGGCGAATCCCATTGGCAATGATTACCGTAACAAATAACTCTGGTGGCGGACAGCCGGTTAGTATGGCCAATATTCGTTCTGCAAGCGAGCTGTGCCGGCAGTATGAAACGCCTTTGTTCCTTGATGCGTGTCGTTTTGCTGAAAATGCGTGGTTTATCAAGATGCGCGAAGAAGGTTATGACGAACAAAACACCCCTGGAAATTGCCCAAGAGATGTTCTCCTATGTTGATGGCTGTACAATGAGCGCCAAGAAAGATGGTCTGGCCAATATCGGCGGCTTCCTGGCCTTAAATGATGACAATCTGGCCCAAAGATGTAAGAACATGCTTATCTTGACCGAAGGTTTTCCTACCTATGGCGGGTTAGCCGGATATGACCTTGAAGCCATTGCGGTGGGCTTGCACGAAGTTGTCAGGGAAGATTATCTAGAGTACCGCATTCGTTCAGTAGCTTATCTTGGCGACATATTAACCAGTGCCGGCATTCCGATTGTGCTCCCACCAGGCGGCCACGCCATCTATATTGATGCCAAAGACATGCTGCCCCATATCCCGCAAAGCGAGTATCCTGCCTGGGCCCTATCGCTTGTTCTATATCTCGAAGGAGGTATACGTTCAGTGGAAATCGGCTCGGTGATGTTCGGTCAACAACCTGATGGCAGTGAAATACCAGCGGCCATGGAGTTAGTACGTCTCGCTTTCCCTCGCCGGGTCTATACCCAAAGCCATGTGGATTATCTGGCCGAAGTTCTACTATACGTAAACAGTATCAAGAATAATATTCGAGGGGTAAGGATCGTAGATTCACTTCCCGTACTGCGCCATTTCTCTGCCCGATTGGAACCAGCGCACGGCACATTAATCACTTGACGATTGGAAGCAACCCAAGCCTAGAAACCTGGGTGGCTTCTATTTTGCACAACCCTGCTTAGATTAATGCAGCTCGTTCCAAGGTTTGCAATACATCTTCCGCCGCCTTCTTCCAAGTGAACTTTTGTACATTTACCAAACCGTTCTCAACCAGCTTTCGACGTAGTTGGTCATCGCCAACTATCCGTCGCATGGCTGCAGCCAGGTCGACATCGCTTTGCGGATCAACCAACAAAGCGCCGTCGCCCGCGATCTCCGGAAGCGAGCTGGCATTGGACGCCAGAACAGGTGTACCACAGGCTTGACCCTCCAACAACGGAAACCCAAACCCTTCGTAAAGTGTGGGATATAACAGCACATCGGCACCGGAAATCAACGCTGCCTTATCTTCTTCTTCTATGAAACCCGGCAATAGGATACATTTTTGTAGCCCTGCGTCTAACCCCTTAATCTCATCCATTATTGAGCGGGCATTCCACCCCAGTTTACCGGCAAGCACCAGTTGGTGAGGCAAATCGCTTGCGACAAAAGCTTTAATTAAACGAACCAGGTTTTTGCGCGGCTGCAAGGTGCCGATATAGAGCAAATAAGGCGTTTCAATACTATATTTTCGCTGCGCTGCCGCCATTCTTGAAGGTTCGATTGTACGACCTAACAAAGGATCGATGCCTGGATAGATAACATCAATTTTCTCCGGTGCAATATCGTAAAACTGGATGAGATCTGCTTTAGTGGCTTGTGAATCGGCAATAAGCCGGCTGCTGGAACGGCCGTTAACCTTCGTGCTCAATTTCAGATATGCAAGCTGGCTTTTTGTATGGGCTTTAGGGAAATAATGAAAACCTAGATCATGTATAGTGGCAACACTGCATCCCCTATAGGTAAACGGGATCACATGAGCCGGTGTGAAGAATACGTCAGGCTCGCGCTGTGAAAGCTCGCGAGCCAGGCGAACTTGCGTCCAAAGGCGTGCCATAGGAATAATGCATTGCTCAACATTAGGCAGTTCAGGAAAAAGATCAACGAGTGGGGGCTGGTTGAAATAGAGACGTAGGCGATGCTCGCGCTTAACAGCCAAGGGCAATAACGCCCGTAATAGGTAAAGGGCATACGCTTCAGTGCCTGTACGCTGGCGTGTTACCGCTCTGCTGGCATCTATGCCAAGAAGCATATTAATTACATGGGGCGCGTACGGTTAAGAAATCCTCCGCTACCCAGCCTTCTTCGCCGCCAACAACACGGACTTTGCGCCATGAAAACCCGCCGGACTCCTCAGGCGCATCATCTAACACAGTTAACACAGAACCATCGGGCAAAACAGCGATTTCTTCGCCCCCCGGATTCACACGCAGAGTTAAACCATTGCCGCTTGTGCCATCAACAATGGCACGGCAAACAACGGGTGTTGGTGTTTCGGTAACCTCTACGAGATCGGGTTCGGCCGTTTCTGTTGGTGGAAATACTTCCATCAATACAGTTGGCGTAATCGTCGATTCCGCGACACCTTCTTCTTCCACGGGAAGCTCAACACCAGGCTCGGGAACGGCCTGGCGCTGCTGGTAGACGAGAAATCCAATTGCGGCAATAAACAGAACAACGCTGCCCAATAGCGTGAACGTGGCGCGGCGCAGCATCGCTTCACGTTCCAATGTGTAGTAGCGAGCGCCGCCGCGACGAATGCCGCGATAGGTTGCCAATGCTGCCACAAGACCAGCAATAGCCAGCGCCAGGGGTATTAGGAAATCACCCATTCAATGCTCGTGTCGATCAAATATAGATCCTGTAATTCAATTGGTCCTTGCCGCAATATGTGTAACGTTTCGCGCGTACAATCAACGATGGTTGAAGGCAATGCCTGGACCGTTGGGCCAGTATCCAACACAATTGTTACCTTGCCATCCAATTCCATTAAGGCCTGTTCGGCCGTTTGTGCGGGCTCGCTCCCAGAACGGTTAGCACTGCTGGTTGCTACAGCGCCACCGGCAAGACGGATTACAGCCCGTGCCACATCATTATCAGGGATACGCACAGCGACATTCTCATTTTCTGAAATGGACTTCCGGCAAGCGCGGGTGTCGTGGCAAGATCAAGGTTAACGGTCCGGGCCAAAACTTTGCAATCAACTTCCGCGCAATTGCGGGCACTGATGATATGACCTTATCAATATCGGTTAGGTCAGCAAGTAATATAGGAATTCCCTTGCTGAACGGCCGTTCCTTCGCAGCATACAGGCGCAATATTGCCTGTTCATCAAACGCGTTAGTCCCAATACCATATAAGGTGTCGGTAGGAAAAACAACCAACTCACCATTCTTGATAGCTGAGGCCGTCTCCACGATCGCCTGAGTATCATCCATCCTTAAGCGGCGTGTTGTAATTTGGCTTGGAGGCCTCATTATTAATCGTTTGCCCATATCACTTTCAATTTCTCTTGCAACCCGTCTATCTGGTGCAAATGCTGATAATCCGATCGTGTCCTGCATAATCGGCAACTAATGTTATGTCAGCAAAGGGGAACTGTTTTTTGGCCAATTGCTCCACCGCCTGGCCTTGTTGCCATCCGATCTCTAGAAAAACAGCACCTTTGCCACGCAAAAGATTTGCCGCCTGTTGAAGCAACTCGTTAATCAAATCCAAACCATCAGTCCCCCCTCTCAAGGCAACCGTTGGTTCATACCATTTTACCCCATCATCAACTAGCGTCCACTCATCTTCGGCGATGTAAGGCAGGTTGGCCACAATAAGATCCACTGGAAAAGATATGGATGATAATAAACTTCCATCATGAAATACGATGCGACCCGGGGCATGTTGTTCAGCGTTTTCTTGAGCCAACGCCAACGCTTCAACAGAAATATCTATCGCCCAAATACTTGCCTGTGGCAAATGAACAGCCAGGGACACAGCAATACAGCCACTGCCTGTGCCCACATCGACAACATCAAGACCTTTGCGATCTTTGGCCCAAGACAAAGCCATCTCGACTAATTGTTCTGTTTCTGGACGCGGGATAAGCACCACGGGGCTGACTTTGTAATCGAGGCCAAAGAACGGGGCACTACCCATGAGATAAGGAATGGGCTCTTTTTTCTGAGCCCGATCAAACAAATAAAGGATTTTCTGTTCTTGACTCGCTGTCAGGCATTTTTCCCCATGAGCGACCAAGTAACTATGATCTGCTTTTAATACATATTCAAGCAGAAGTCGAGAATCTAAATCCGGCGTAGGTGAAGCCTGAGCCAGGTATTTTCGCCCGTAGGTCCAGGCTTCACGGATATTCATCGGTTTTTAGTGGGCAGAAATTTTTAACCCTGCCACTTTTATTGTTTTTTACGCCGATTGATTGCTAGGGATTAGTCCTAGCACTTCCAATTTATCTATGATAATCTGCATACATTCCTTAACTGTGCTCTGATCAGTACGCAAATGGATATCGGGATTCTGCGGTGCTTCAAATGGATCCGAAATGCCCGTAAAATTGGGGATCTCGCCAGCAATAGCTTTCTTGTACATGCCTTTCACATCGCGTTCAATCACGACTTCTAAAGGAGCATCCACAAAAACCTCCAGGAAATTCGTGGTGTTGGCGCGCACGTCGTCTCGTACATCCTGGTAAGGGGAAATAAACGAGCAAATAGTTCCCACACCGTTACGCGACAAGAGTTTAGCAACAAATGTTACCCGCTCAATATTTTTCTTCCGGTCTTCAGCAGTGAATCCAAGATCACGTGTCAAACTCTCACGCACTACGTCGCCATCCAGGCGCTCAACCCTCAAACCCCGTTTCTCCAGCTCATCTACTAAATCCAGGGCAATGGTCGTCTTTCCTGCACCAGACAACCCGGTCATCCAAACGACATACCCATCTGCATTTGTTTTGTTATCTTCAAACATCATATCCTCTTACTTTTAGAAATCGGGTTTCCCAGCATATTGCCAATTCACTCTATACAAGCAATCCGCTCAGTTAATCTAACCAGAAATCAAAATTCTTAATACAACTATACATCTACTTGTGACAAAGGATCTTTACGCACTAAACCTTCTTCGACCAGCAGCTTCAAAATAGATCGAGCGTTGTCCTCAACTGAGTTATTTATGGTTTCAATTCGAACTTCAGGATGCTTAGGAGCTTGATAAGGATCATCAATTCCCGTGAATCCACTGATCTCCCCCATTCGCGCGCGAGCATAGAGGCCCTTTGTATCACGTTGTTCACAAACCTCTAAAGGCGTATCAACGAATACCTCAAAATAATGTTCTTTGCCAACCATGTTGCGGACATCATTCCGGGTAGCACGATAAGGACTTACAGCGGCACAAATCGCCATACCGCCATGTCTCACAATCTCAGAAGCCACATAACCCATGCGCCGAATATGATCATCGCGATCATCTTTGCTAAATCCCAGGCCATCGGAAAAATGGGTGCGTACCACGTCACCATCAAGCAATGTTACATTACGCCCATGTTCCAACAGCAAAGAGGTCAGAACTGACGCAGTTGTTGATTTGCCGGCGTTGTGCAGACCTGTAAACCAGATGCAAGCCCCCTGTCTGAATCGTGGCGGGTAAGTTTCCGACAAAATCTCGGCAACCTCGGGGCGGGTGAACCAGTCGGGTAGTTGCTTCCCTTGTTGTAAAAAGTCTTCACGCACTTGTGTACCGGAGATAGATGCCGTTCGTGTTTCCTCAGTTACTTTTGAGATCTCTTCGTATCGTTCTTCATCCGGTAGGTAAACCATCATGCGAAATGGCACAACCGTTACCCCTAATTCTTCGCTAACACTTTCCGCTAAATCTTGTGCATCATACGGTCCATAAAACGGCTTGCCTTCTGAATCGTTTCCGGGTCCGGCGTGATCGCGTCCGACGATTAGATGGTTGGCCCCATAATTACGCCGAATCAAAGCATGCCAAACTGCTTCGCGCGGGCCGGCCATGCGCATGGCCAGGGGCAGCAAAGATAATAGGATTCGATCCGGATCGTAGTACCGACCCGCCAATGCACGATAAGTACGGACACGCGTGTAATGGTCTACATCCCCAGGTCTGGTCATTCCAACAACTGGGTGCAGCAGCAGCACACCGTCTATCTCTTGGGTTGCTCGCTTTGTAAGCTCTTCATGAACCCGGTGCAAAGGATTACGGGTCTGAAAAGCAACAACATTTTTATGACCAAATAACTTTAAGGTATCCCGAGTCTGGGCCGGTGTCAGGCGTATATCCTTGAAATCGAAATGATTGGGCAGTTGCAGTACTTGCAACGGGCCAGAGATATTATATTTCCCCCAGCGATACATTTCCGATACCAAGGGATGGCGTAAATCAAGCGTGCCAAACGCCTTAAGCGCCACTTCCTCTAGATCCCACTCATAAATCTCCTCCAGCTTCATAATCGCCAGGAGCTCATTCTGTGGACTGCGCAACGCTATATCTTGGCCGACATTAATCCGAGCTCTATCATCTTCATCAATAGGCAAAGTGATAGGCAAGGGGAAAATATATCCACTTGTCAATCGCATATCATCCAGTACAGACTGGTGATCCGCTTCTGACATAAAACGGTCAAGCGGTGAAAAAGCACCGACTGCCATTAACTCAAGATCATGTACTGCGCGCTGTGATAATCTAACTGATGGAAGTCCCCTAGCATAGGCCATGCGCTCCGGTAATTCCTCAGCAGGAACCAGTAGGTCGATAAGTTCACCGCCATATGGCTCTATTAATTTCGTTGATTCCTTTATAGCTAACAATGTAAATTTCTCCTTATCCAAAATGCAATATCAGCACCTGCGACATATTGAAGCTCAGCCATGTATTACTGGTCAATAAAAACCGCATAGCTGCTTTTTGCATTAATGTGGTTTTTCATCCGCTCGATTAAAAGCAATAAAAAACGCCGAGAACCAGATTCAATTCCCAATCCTGTTCCTGGCGTTCTGCATATTCGTATTTAAATTCTGTGAAAATATGGCAAGATGAAGGCTTGCCTGCAATCCCGGCGGAAAATTACGGGGAAAGTATTCCTGTTTATTGAAATGAGTCTATGGTTCTACTAATGATGAGTCGAAATAAATACCCACATTAGGTATATTGATAAATCCTTCACCGCGATGTGGAAAGTATTCTTGTGACATCTGAGCCAATGTCTTTCCAGACTGCAACTCAGCGAATGTTATGCCAACACGGTTGCCATCAGGCAAAGGTTGGACACCAATTACGAATCGGCCGTCCGCATCACTTACACCAGCACCTAAAACAATACCACCATAAGTCACATCAACTACAGCGATGGCTAAATCAGGAGGTGCCTGCCCGCTCACGGTTGTGCTTCCGCTCTTCAACGGCAAATCTAGACGGAAACGCGGTTCCGCAAACATCTCCGCTGCCGGAGGATAGCTGCCAGGAGCCCTCGTTGGGGTCGGTGGTGGAAGCGGAGGAGGCTCTACCGGGTACGCTTCTTCCACTTCAGGTGCTTCATCTGTTGGAGGAGGATAAGCGCCTTCAACAGCAACTTCTTCGCTTTCCGGCGTTGGTAGTACTTCCGCATCAGTTTCACTTTCTGATACCGTAGAATCAGGAGCGGTGGATGGGCCACAAGCTGCTAAAAATAAAAGAGAAACGATCATGAACCCAATGACCATTTCTTGTGGCAAGTTCGGAAGTCTTGATTTTCTTTGAATCTTTAACATATTTTTTTAATTCTCAGCTTGACCATTTTCAAACCGTGAATTATACCGGATGCTGCTGCACTGTACAGAAAAAAAGGAAGCCACCTCGAAAGGTGACTTCCTCTACTCAGCCTGCGTTAAGGTTATGGCTTATTGGCCAAAACCTTCGTAGTTCTTCGTGTCCTGTCCACTCGCGCCAGGATTCGCGCTGCTTTCGTTAGCGATGGCAACAACAGGTCCGCCGAGGGAAGTGACAACAACACCATTCACTGTTCCGGTCATGGAACCACTGCTGTCTCTTCACTGTCCATTCTGATCCCAGACTGGAAACACCCCAGGCAGTAATACTCTCGCCATCAGCAACCGTGAGCGGCGCTTTCGATCATGAGTGACGCATTGCTCGACTTATACTCTAACTTAATTTTTGCCGGCGATCCGCTAACATTCTGAACCTGAATACCTGTCGTGTTACCACCGGCAAATTCCTTGGCCAACGGGACATTCACAGTTGTCGCACCACCGCCGAAGCAGGCATAGGTGGTCTTACGCCCTACACCAGCTATCTGTACCGGCGTCGTTAACCACAGCAACAACATTGCCAGTGGCGTCTGATGACGGCCGAGCCACCGACCCTTCTGGGATTCGGCTCAAAGCTGGGGCGTAGAAAGTAACAGAATCACCATCAGCAACATTTGTCGCTGTATATGGACCATAAGTTGCACCGTATGCGAATTAAAAGTAAACGAATATCAATCGTCCCACCGCTTACATTCTGAACCTGTGCGCCTGAGGTCTGACCCTTGGCCGTTTGTTTATTGCGGTACAACGGGCAGTAGACATTTTGCCGAACCATCAGCCGCAGTAAAGGCCTTCGAAGCCTGCAAATTCACACCCACGGCTGCACTTGCCTCATGCTCAAGGGAAGAGCCGGCCAGCGGTTGGGTGCCTGAAACACTCAAACTTCCTGTACCCTGCTGTACAGGGACACCAGCGTCTGAGGGCATAACAACAACCATAGCATTACCTGGTACATTGGGGTAGCTTTTCGTATATGGGGTCCCGCTATATTCCATTTTGAAGCTTACGTCAATAGTGTTGGGGCTGGTGCTTGCATTCTGCACATAGAAGGTAGTGGTGCGGCCGGAATGACCATTCTTTACCAAGGGGAATGAAATGGCGTCAGAAACATCGGCGCCGTCGGTGCCTTGATATTGGCCTGCGGCTGCTCCCGTGCCACGATTATTGACGTTCACAATAGCCGCAATTGGCTGATCTGCACTAACGACTGCAGAACCAATGAATCCTGCCGGAACGGGGCAATCGGAGTCGGTCAGATAAGTATCTGATGCGCCTGGGGCGATAGTCTTTTCGCCACAGTTGAAGTTGCTGCCATTCTTATCATAAGCCGTGAAAACGACTTTAGCATCGGCAGTGCCAACATTTTGAATTTGCTGCCCTGATTTCCATCCGGAACCAGGCAAGCCACCCTGCGCGACAACGAGGCTAACGCTGACGAGCAATACTAAAAGAATTACAAATGGTACTAATTTTTTCATCGATCTCTCCTTACACAGACTAAGCATTTTATCTATTCATCAAATTATATCCGGTCAATGTTCATAGATTCCATAACCCATTCGGGCTATTATGGGGGGTAAAAGGGGTTGTTTAGCCTAAATATCCCAGTTTTTTGAGTCTTTCCGTGATTTCAGCTTCCGCTTCTGCACTCCAACCTTCACCGTGGTCATCCCGGCCGTCAAACGGCCGATCCTCATCTTGCGGACGGATATTTCTGCAAGAATTCTGGCGCGAAAATTTCACCAATTAGACGGCCATCCATATATTGCGGGATAGGACAATGCTGTAAATGAAGCAATGTTGGTGTCAAATCCTGTATGTCGCTGGCTTCAAGATTCGTGCTTGCGGCAATGTCCGGTCCGGCGGCAATTAGAATACCTTCCAGACGATGGCTGCCCGTTTCCTTAGTATACGGTTCGCGAAACAGCTCGCCGCGCCGGGCTGCGAATTCATACCCTTTTCGCGTCATATAAGTGAATTCGCGCATGATAGCCAATAAGTCAGGCGCTTCATCCAAAAAGCTGCCATCATATAGTTCTTCCTTGGTATATACGCGATCGACGACAGGCAGCCCATCTTCCGGATCAACCAAATTCGCCAACTCCTCAGCGATTTCCTGCCGTAGATTTTCATAGTCACTGCCCGGATCAACAATCCCTTGCGGTTCACGCCCTTTCAGATTGATGAACACTTGACCATAGTAGCCAAAGCTGTAAGCCTTGGTTTTAGACCAATCGATTGAATTCAAGAATTCTGGCCGCTCATCACGCGGCAGCACATGGATCCGATCCCCCAGAATCCGTTTGATCAACACTTCCACCCGGTGCAGATTCATCTTTGTGAGCACGTCAGAGATATTTTCGCGGGTCAATCCCACTTTTCGTACCAGATTAAACCAGCGTCGCTGGCTGACCGGTTCCTCCTTGAGGGTCAACCAACCTTTTTGAATTAACCATTCGTTCAAGAAAACGTCCTTATACAAAGGGCCTGCACCATGATCGGACATGATGATTACATTGCATTCTTCACCGGCCGTTTCAATAATATGTCCCACCCAGCGATCAATATGTTTGTATAGATCTAGAATGGCCGTTTTATATCGTGCCGGCGCCTGGGGATCATGTTCAGGATGGGTTTCGTCCATATGGTGCCAGTAAAAGTGGCAAATCTCATCACTATTGCGAAACACAACCATGAAGAAGTCCCAAGGCTGTTCTTGCATCAAGCGCACGGCCGTTTCCCCTCGAATCTCCGTAATGGCATGAATATCTTCCAACCATTCATCCTGTCGATCCGGTGTAAAGAAGAATTTTTTATTCACCCGGTAACCTTGTTCATTCAACTCTTCACTCATTTCCGGCGGGTAGCTGTAAGGAACATAATCAGGCGTCCCTAATCCCGTAAGCAAAAATCCATTAACTGGTTCAGGTGGATAAGTCATGGGCACATTCATAACACCAACTGTACGGCCGTGTTCGCTCAGCAGCCGCCACAGAGAGGCACCCGCGTATTGATCAGCACGAATCACCCGCAGTTGGTAACTATCTTCTTCACGGCGCACAAAATCGAAAACGCCATGTTTCCCTGGATTAACACCAGTAATGTAAGAGGCCCAGGCTGTAGGTGAATGAACCGGAATAGTGGAACGTAAAACAGAAAAGCAGCCTTTATCTATGAGTTTAGCCAAATTAGGCAGTTCTCCACTTGCGCTCCACTTCTCTATTAACTCGAATGGCGCACCATCTAAGCCTATAACAAGCGTTTTTCTCAATGACATATTGATTGGTTTAATCCTCTATTAAGTGCTCGAACTCTGTGCCTTGCAGGGCCTGCCGCACCTCATCATAGTTTGCTATGCTTTCTGAATACCCACCTCTAACTAACTTGACCAACTTTGAACGCGGCTCAATATCATGTGAATTGATTTGCAAAAATGCCCACAGCGGCTCAAAAGAAGAGGGTTTAGAGGATAAATCTTCATAAATCAGTTCCAGTGAGCGCACACGGCTCACTTTAATCAGACGACGAGCATAGTCAATATTGCGCTGCAGCGATCTCATTTGTTTTAGCAAAGTTTGTGAGTCTAATGTTACCTGTACAGATTTCACTTCCTCAGCACCTACGACCCGATGGGTTGTCCTTGTTGCCTTACGCATTTCTCTGGAAATTATGACGTCAAGATGGTTGCGGCGTACCAAATGAAGAACCGATATCCCCCGCATACGCACATAAGCCCAAATTTCCGGATGTTTTGCCAACTGCGTATACATCAATTTAAACCCAATTGTCCCCTCATGCTCGTAAAATGTATCCAGATAGGAAAAGGTTGAGAATGGCCTAGCCCCTCTTTTTGTAGTTCTTTCATAATAGTGGGGATAGGCTCGTATTGTCTGATCAAGATATTGGGTGGTCTTGTTGGCCTGATCACGGGTTAAATCTTGCGTACCCGCCTGTTGCTCCGGAGCCGAAAACAGTTCGCTAAATGCGGCCGTTCCCTCAACGTTATTCAATACGTCTACAATCCAGGTTGATCCACTTCTATAGGAAGCGAGGAGTAAGAAATTCTTCGGCATAAAGCTAATTGGGGTCAGGGCTGTTAATTCGCATCGACCTCGTTAATTTTCTCAGCAATACAAACCCAGCCAAGTGTATGGTCCTTAACTTGATCAATCCTGTCCAGATAAAAAAGTAATATTGGCAGCATAATAAAGAACAGTGCCTGGGTAACGATCTGGTAAGGCAACTGCACCCACCACTGCCAACGCGCGGTCAATCGTGGAAACAAGTAATAATGAAGCATCTGCAAATTATAGGAAAGGAACCAAAAGTAACCGCCCATCGGCCGTATTTCGATGATGCGCATCCCGCTCAGTTCCAGCAAATGTTTAAACCCAAAAGAGGTATAGCGAAAGAAATCATGCGGTTTCTGGTGTTGGTGCCAGGCCATCGGTGCGGATAAATAAAAACGGCCACCCGGCTTCAACACTCGTCCAATCTCGCTAATTACCTGAAAAGGATCGTTGACATGCTCCAATGTCTGAACACAAATCGCGGCATCAAAGCTGTCATTGGAGAACGGCAGTTCGCGCAGATCACCAACCGTGTCTAAACCAGTATAGTCCCAAGCCGCATCACCAACAGCCAAATCTAATCCTATATAATTGGTGTGGTCGAAGAAATCCTTATAACGCCCTTCCCCACTGCCGGCATCCAACACACGCGCCCTCTCTGGAATCTGTTCCCTTGCCTGTTCCAACAAACGCAAGGATTCATACCAATTAACCTCAATCCGCGTTCGCAACCATCCCGGCATTAGCTTAAATTTTCGCTGCCGTCCAAATCGTTCCATGTTTATTCCTCAAACCTAAATTTCGCTGGATTCTATCATAATAAAGTGTCCACACGATCCTTATTCACGAGAATCAATCACTTCTTTATTGTCTGAACGGCTCAGACCCAATAAAATGATGGTAATAGAAAGCCCCGAATTGGAACAAATCGATGCCCAAAGGGAACAGCGCCATAAAAATATATTTGTCATAATTGGACTGACTATCCTACTGTCGATTCCCCGCTTCAAGCATTATGTTGCGCCAGATTCGACTCACTACGTCGAGCTCGCCTCTTATTTCGCAGGCGATTTGGCCAAAGAAGAGCTGCAAACACCCTTTACATATCGCATTTTAGTTCCCTATCTGGCTTCTCTGGGGCCCTCCTCGCAACTGGATTTAAATTTTGCAATCATCAATACCATCTTCACCGCTAGCGCCTTTATTCTCTTCTATTTCTATCTTCAAGAGCTTGTCAGTAACAGATCCCAATTCAATTTTGGCTTGCTGCTTCTCATCATTGCCTTTCCAACGGTCAATTATGCCTCTGGCATTATGACCGATGCGGCTGGTTTTTTCTTCTTCGTTCTGGCAACCTATCTTTTTCTAATTAGGCGGTTTCTGTTTTTCACCATTGCCCTGACAATAGGCGTTTTGGCCCGCGAAGCTATCTTGGTTCTTTTATTAGCAGTGGCAGTCTATATATTGCTCAGTTACCTCCGCGGACCGAAAGATGAACGAAAACCCTGGCTCATTCTCTCATTTTTACCACCAATCCTTGCCTATGTGGGAGTAAGAATGTTTTTCTCCGATCTACCGAATTTTTTCTGGAGCCCAACGTGGCGACAATTCTTATTTACGGTTTCGCGGCCTGTCGCCTGGACCACATTTCTTCTAACACTTGTACCCCCAATAATGTTTCTCTATCTCGGATACAGAAGGCAGTTGGTCTCTACTGCTGAGGTTTTACGCAATTGGTCCTTCCATACAAAGAACTTATTGGTATCCTTAACCCTTGCCGGCATAGCGCTAAATATTTATAGCATAACCTCAGCCGCACTAAGCGGCCGTTTTGTGTGGCCTTTCTACGTGGTGTTAATCCCTTTGGCCGCGGCTTTTTTTCGTGATGATGGCTCGCGGCTTTTTTCCTTTGTAGGGACCATTGCCAATAAAATCTTTGGTAATGCTCAAAATGATGGGGCGTAAACCATCCTCGCTCAAATCCTTAATCCCGGCCTTACATCCGTGTGATGTTTAGATCGTCCACTTCCAACCATTGGGTTTTTGTCGTTGCTAATGTGCCCCAGCGGAAACGGCCGTTGGCCGTGGCAACGAGGTATTGATTATCTATCCAACATACAAATCCCAGCGGGCCTGTTGGTCTAAATGGCGTCTCAAGCACTGTAACGCCATCTACAGCAAACGTGACACCATCAGACATCCATGACAACTCATACTCATGCCATGCATTCATAGCATCCTTAATCGGGGCGAAGCTGACGCCCAAGTTGGCTTGGATCTTCGGCCAAAGACTGCGTCTGATGCGAGGAAACTGATTAAGGAGCAAAACTGCTGGTGCCAAAGGAATCAAAGCCAAAGCCCTTCTCCGCGATGCATCCAAAGTGGAAGCGAACCAGCCTCTTCCCGGTCCAGATTGGGTCAGGGGCAAATCTGTGGGTTCCGAAGCAAAAAAGAACCAGGCTGCCTGGGGCAAAGCGGGCCAACGCACGGTCGGATCACCGAATGGCGCATTCCAGAACCCAAAACCGGTCGTTCCCTGAAGTTGCTCCTCGGAGTGTGAGAACCGGGCGCGCAAGCGCATGACAGTTCCAGGATGCCACGGGTAGACTTTACGACCATCTCGCACCAATCCATAATCGTCAATCTGGGCGTCCGCGTAATCATTGGCCACTGGTGGCAAGATAAGCTGCCAGTGCGGATCATCTTTTACATGGCCGCCATTTAGCTCCAATCGACGAATGCGCATATTTTAATTATCCAATTATCAGGTATAATTGCACCTTTATGGGAGATTCTTTATGGAACTAACCTGGTATGGTTTAAGCTGTTTCCGCATTACAGAACGCAAACACGCCGTTATTGTAACCGATCCCTTTGATCGCTCTACTGGTCTGCCTGAACTTAAGCTAAAAGCAGACATTGTTACTGTGAGCCACGAGGCTTCAGGTCACAATCACGCTGCCGCAATAAGCGGCAAGCAGCATGTGGTTGACGGGCCTGGGGAATACGAGATTGGGGGCGTATTTATCACAGGTATCGCGACCTTTCATAAGAACAACAATTTACGCAACGTCATTTACGTTTTCGACTTCAATGGCTTAACCGTTGCCCATCTGGGTGATATGCAAGAAGTCCCAACACAAAAACAAATCGAAGCCTTAGAGCAGGTCAATATCCTACTTGTTCCTGTGGGTGCCGGAAAAAGCTTGAATGCCCCCCAGGCAGCAGAGTTAGTCTCTATGCTGGAACCAAATATTGTCGTTCCCATGCATTACCAACTGCCAGAGTTGAAAATCGAATTGGAAGATGTCGAGCGTTTTCTAAAAGAAATGGGCGTTACTGATGTAAAACAAGAAACAAGTTTAAAAGTGGCCAGCAGCAACCTGCCCGAAGAAACTGAAATCGTAATCCTACTTCCTAAGGTTTAGAGAATACTATGTCCACCAAACTAATCATGCGCTGGGACATCCGACCAGAAAAGGAATCTGAATACTTCGAATTTCTTGTCCACGAGTTCATTCCGGCACTCAATAAACTGGGCATTTCAGATATTCTGGTTTGGTATACTGCTTATGGCGAATGTGAGCAAAAACTGGCTGAGGGAACTACGGAATCGCTAGAAAAAATGAAATCCATCCTCGATAGTGAAGAATGGACGGTTTTGGCTGAAAAACTACAAAATTACGTTGTTGATTTCGATCTTAAGGTGATCACTGCCACCCGCGGCTTTCAAATCTGAACCTGTCTTATCATTCACTCTTTTTGTCAGATTTGGCCGGTTTGTCACCCTGGTTTTTCTTTTTGGGCTCTTCGTTTGATTTGTCAGCAGCGTCACCAGATTTTTCAGTAGTTTTTACACGCCCCTTGCCATTTGAGCTGCGATTATCTGTGACGTAGAAACCACTGCCCTTGAATACAATACCGACTGAACCCACCACGCGTCGCACATCCTCTCCACAGACAGGGCATTCTGTCAAAGGTTTGTCGGACATACGCTGTCTGGCTTCAAATTCGTGACCGCATTTATTACATCGGTATTTATAAGTTGGCATTCTGCTAAATCCTAAAAATCACTTTACCGCCTAACATATAGGCAATTTGC
This sequence comes from uncultured Chloroflexia bacterium, assembly GCA_963736615.1. Lineage (GTDB taxonomy): Bacteria > Chloroflexota > Anaerolineae > Promineifilales > Promineifilaceae > JAACFF01. Next base: position 46,658 of record CAVTPP010000014.1, read on the forward strand.
TATTGTATCGATGGCCTAATCATTTGACAAACTAAGCGACTATGCTACAAAATCTTTGTTAACATTAGGTTGGCGCGCAAACGCATTTTGGCAATTTGCGATTCGAAAGTGTTAAAAGGAAGGTGTTCTCATGCTCCCAAGCGAAGCCCAAGCCCGACTCAAAGCTCGACTCTGGCAATCCATCGCCCAAAGTGATCTAGACTTAAGCCGTCTGGAAAAAACTGATTTGGAATCATTGGTTGATCTGCTTACTTCAGAAGCAATGCTTGAAATGGATGAACAGTTGGGCGAATCGTGGACTGAAACCAAGGCCACTGAGCCGGCTGACATCGACAAAGATTTTGACAAGGATGTGGAACAAATATTGTGGGAGGGTCGTCCATTCCTTTCGGTATCTCAATACTACGCTATCACCGATCAACGTATCCGTCTGAGCGAAGGAATACTTGGCCGGTCACACCAAAATATTGAGCTGATCCGTGTGCAAGATATTGACTACAAACAATCCTTTAACGAACGCTTGTTTAACCTCGGTGATATAATCGTTCGCAGCCACGATCTAAATACACCATCTTTTATCCTCAGGAATATTAAAGACCCTGAAGCTGTTTATCAAATCCTGCGTCGTGCTGTTAGGGCTGCTCGCAAGGAAAATAAACTAACATTCCAAGAGGAAATGTAAACCGTTTACGCTTCAGCCAACATCTCCAAACGTAGGCGATCCAACAATAGAATGCGCTTACGGCCGATCTCGATTAGGCCCTGCGCCTTGAACTCATTTAGTGTTTGGGTGATCGTTTCGCGATAAGTACCCAACATCTCACTGAAATCTTGGTGCGTATAACCTTTTATTTCACTTTTCCCTACTTCGTTAGACAAACGAAGCAGCAAATCAGCTAAACGTGACGGGATACTCTTAAAGGCAATATTTTCTAAGCGAGCCTCCAACTCAGACACGCGATCGCCCATCGTCTCAAAAAAGCGATAGGCCACCTCAGGTTTCTCGCGCATCAATCGTTCGACATCGGCACGGCTCATGACACATAAAAGACATTCATCAACAGCCTCAGCAAAAGTGTTGTGCATCCCTTGGCCAACCAAAGACATCTCGCCAAAAATAGCGCCGGGCCCTAAAGTTGCAACTACTAATTTCTTGCCATTAGCCGCCAATCGATAAATCTGTACCTGCCCTTTTTTAAGCAGGAATAGAACTTCTCCACTATCCTCCGGCATATAAAAAATTTTGCCAGGCTGACATGTGGACATGGTGATCTGGCGGTCCATCTCGGCCAATTCATCTGGGTTAAGATCGCGGAAAACCTGAATACTAGACAGATAATTTAGTTTTTGCGCTTGCATCAATCAATCACTCCACACAAAGGTCTGGAGTGATAGACGAAGCCTGCGTAACAGATCTTACATTATGGGTTTGTCTAAGGTATCCTGGATTTTGCGGCGTAACTCATCTCGATACGGATTTCCTAATGAAATAACACGCCCGTTTAGCACAAAAGTAGGCACGGCAAAAACATGCTCCGGATACTCCGTTGAACTCAAATCCAGAAGCTCTATCGTTATACCTGGAAACTGTGGCGCTATATCCGCCACTATGCGTCGCGACTCGTCACAGGTCCAACAATCTTCGTTAACATACACTTGCAACTTGACCATGTCCCGCATGGTAGCACAGTCAAGAAGGGTGAGACGTAACAGATATTACACAGGTAAATCTTATCCAGGTATTGAAAAACCAACACGCGCGCCGCCATCAGGTAAATTTTCAGCCCAGATCAGTCCATCATGCGCTTCCACGATACCTTTGGCAATGGCTAATCCCAGACCGGCACCGCCCGTAGCCCGGCTGCGAGCCTGTTCTCCCCGGTAAAACTGCTCAAACAAACGGGGAAGGTCATCTGAGTCAAAACCTGGCCCGTTGTCTTCAACCATTACCCGTACTTCATCCCCTTGGCGTTCCGCTTTCGTTAGGATTTGTCCCCCTTCAGGCGTATGGCGTAAAGCATTGCTTAACAGATTATCTAAAACACGGCTGATCTTCGTTGCGTTAAGCCTTACGGGATCCACTTCTTTGTCTACCTCGGCACGCATGACGATATTTCGCTTGGCCGCCATTAGACGAAAACGATCTTGGCTGTCCGAGAGCAGATCACGCAATGACAAGCGGGTCATTTCTAGCTGCAGACCACCCGCATCCAATTGAGCCAATTCCAATAAATCATCGATAAGTGTATTTAACGCCACGACGTTGGAGAGTATGTCCTTATAATATCGCTGCTGCGATTCAGCATCTTCAACCACGCCATCATTCAAAGCCTCCACACGCACACGGATGCTGGTTAATGGTGTTCTCAAATCGTGGGACGCCCATGCAATCAGATCCCGCCGCAAACGATCCAGATCCTCGCGTTGTTTGTCTACTTGCTCCAGTTGATCTGCCATTTCATTAAATGCAAGCCCTACCTGGGCCACTTCATCCCGACCACTTACTACAACGCGAGCGGTCAAATCACCTTCCGCCAACTGCTGTGCAGAACCGGATATTTGGCGTAAGTCATCCGTCACGCTGGTCGAGACAAAAATACCAAAGGTCGTGGCTATGATCACGGCGAACAACAACAGAACACCGCCCAGGATTAAATCATGTCTGCTGACGAACATCTGTTGCTGCAGAATCCCAACGTTAAATAAAGTTAGTAAAGCAGCCCACAAGTAGGTCATGCTCAACGTCCTGAGCAGAGATACAGAACGTGCCCAACCCCGCCTGTATAAAACATATCCCAATCCTAGAGAGAGTAAAGATGTGAATGCCAAAGTTGAAATCAGCGCTCCCATTTCGGCCAGAGGAGGCTGCATCAGAGTCATGAATAGCAGTGCTGCTACCACCAGCGCTACCACAAAACCGGTTACAAGGATGAGCCAAGGGGCGCGCCTATACCAACTAGAACTCCCTGATTGTGTACTTGGATTTAGCATCATTTTCTTTACATTCACCAACAACATAACTCAGACTGATTGGGGCGGCTCGAATTTATAGCCCACACCCCATACGGTTATTAAACAGGCCGGTTCACTGGGGTTCAATTCTAATTTTTCTCGGAGCCGTCTCATATGCACCGTTACGGTGCCAGGGTCAAGATACTCTACATAGCCCCAAACTTTCTCCAATAATTGATCTCTCTTGAACACGTGTCGTGGCCGGCTGGCAAGATACCATAATAAATCAAACTCTGTAGCTGTAAGACTTACTTCTTGACCGCGGACAACGACAAGGCGGGTTTGGGGATCAATTTTAATTTCACCATAATCCAGGGGCTTTTCACCGTATCCTCTTTGGTCCGTTCGCTGTGCTCTCCTTAGTACAGCCTTCACTCGCGAAACCAGCTCAGCCGGAGAGAATGGTTTGGTCACATAATCATCTGCCCCAAGCTCTAGACCATAGATGCGATCCACTTCTTGACTTCGAGCGGTCAAAAGTATAACCGGTATATCAGATGTTGGATCGGCACGTAAGCGCCGCATAATCTCTAGGCCATCTAGTTCAGGAAGCATCACATCCAGGACAACCAGATCGGGAAGTTTGGATTGAATTGCAACGAGTGCTTCACGGCCGTCGTGTGCTGCTCGAACTTGAAAACCTTCCCGCCGCAAATATAGAGCCACGACCTCTACCACAGATGCTTCATCATCCACGACCAGGATATCACCTGACATTTGTTTATTCTGTGTCATCGACACCATCACCATCCCATTAAATTTGGCATAACACGTCCAATATACTAGACGATTAGCAGCTAAGTCCAGCTGTTAAGATTCTTGTAAGAGATAACTTTGGGCCAACTAATAGACCGCCGCAAAGGGTTGGTCCCCTATAGAATAAGCATGGCGTCGCCAAAGGAATAGAAGCGGTATCTATTCTGGATTGCTGTCTCATAAGCCGCAAGAATTTGCTCCCGCCCGGCAAATGCCGCCACAAGCATGACTAAACTCGATTTTGGCAAATGAAAGTTGGTTATCATGGCATCAACAGAACGATATTTATAACCTGGTGTGATAAAGAGATCTGTGGACCCTTCAAAGGCCGAGACAGGCTTCCATGGGCACATATTGCTTGTCTCCCCGGCCGCATCACGCATGCTTATTGTTTGCAAACTGCCAGCTATTCCAGAGGAACGGAGTGCCCCAGTCTCTAATGTGCGCACGGCCGTTGTGCCCACCGCCACCAACTTCCCTCCCGCTAATTTGGCCTCGTTAATCCGCTTCGCGGTATCTGGTGTTAATTGAGCCCACTCACTATGAATTATGTGATCGTGGACATCCTCAACATTAACGGGTTTAAACGTATCCAAACCCACGTGCAGGGTGCACGTTTCAAATATCACGCCCTTATCACGCAAACCAATAAGCAAATCACCACTGAAATGTAATCCAGCCGTTGGCGCCGCTGCGGAGCCGGTAGGGCGAGCATAAATAGTCTGATACCTTTCTGCATCTTCAATGGGTTTGTGGATATAAGGCGGCAAAGGTGTATGGCCCAACAATTCTAGGGTACTACTTGCCTCTTCATCAAATTGAATCTCACGTAGTGGACCATCCAGCACAGTCACTATTTTTGCCCTGTTCCCCGAAAGAGAGCCATCAAACCTTTCCAGTTTTATCTCTGTTCCCACGATCATTTTTCTACCGCCAACAAGCGCTTTCCATCGCCTTTCATCTAACCGCTCAAGCAATAGAAGTTCTACCCGTCCGCCAGAAAGTTTTCGGCCGTAAAGACGCGCCGGGAAAACACGGCTGTTATTGGCTGCTAAAATATCGCCACGATCCAGATACTCTGGAAGATCAGTGAAACGCCTATGTTCGATCAAGCCCGTTTGCCGGTGCAGTACTAATAGACGAGAAGCATCTCGTTGTTTTAAAGGACTTTGTGCAATGAGCTCTTCAGGTAATTGATAGTCAAAATCTGCTGTTTTCATTTGTTGCCTGAATGATGAAATCCCCATTCCCCCCTGCCATTAAACGCAATGGGTATGTTAAGAAGCAGTTAGCGACGGAAGATGCGGATAAAGATATTCAGTAGGACTGTCGCCAAAATACTGACTAGAATCATCGTCGACAGGGGAAAATAAACCTTTACATTTTCGCCTTCAAACCGGAAATCGCCAGGGAGGTTACCTAACCAGGGAATATAGCGTGACGCTAAAAGAATCAATAAGCCAATAAAAGCTATGGCTAAACCAATGACGATAAGCAAACGGCCGAAAGCGATCATCTCCAACTTATTTTATCCTCAATCAAAAAGGATGGCGCACATAAATTATTCCGCTGCCTCATCCCCAGGTGAATCAAACAAACTAGGCTGCGCGGGAAATCGATCAACACCCTGTTGTGGTAAAGGAATTTCCAGATGTTGATAAGCATGCGGTGTGGCTACCCGACCCCTCGACGTTCTCTCCAAGAAACCCAGTTGGAGCAAATATGGCTCAACAACATCCATTATCGTATCTGACTCTTCACTAATTGACGCCCCTATCGTATCCAATCCAACAGGGCCTCCCCCAAACTTCTCAACAATCGATAGTAAAACCCTACGGTCCAGATCATCAAGACCAAGCGCATCAATTTCTAGGAGGTCAAGTGCGGATACAGCAACATCTTTTGTAATACGTCCTCCGGCCCGGACCTGAGCATAGTCACGCACACGTCGCAATAATCGCAAGCCAACTCGTGGCGTACCGCGTGCACGGCGGGCAATCTCAGTCGCCCCATCCGGTTCAATAGGCACATCGATAATACGAGCACCACGGATCACAATTGTTTCTATCGCTTCTTGCTCGTAAAAATCCATGCGATAAGCAGCACCAAAACGTGCCCGCAAAGGAGCTGTTAGCAAGGCCAAGCGAGTGGTTGCACCAATCACTGTGAATCGAGGTAATTTCAGACGTACATTTTTGGCCCCTGGCCCTTTACCAACAATGATGTCCAATACAAAATCCTCCATAGCAGGATAGAGGATCTCTTCCACAGCCCGACCTAAACGGTGAACTTCATCAATAAATAAAATGTCGCCCGCACGCAAATTGGTCAAGATGGCTGCCAGATCACCTGCTCGTTCAATAGCTGGACCCGCCGTGTTGCGGATATTGACCTGCATTTCATTGGCTACTATCTGAGCCAATGTGGTCTTCCCTAATCCTGGCGGTCCGTGAAACAAGACATGATCCAGCGGCTCCTGCCGTCCTTTTGCTGCCTCCAGCAAAATTGACAGGTTGGCTTTGAGCCTCTCCTGACCAGTAAATTCAGACAAGCTTTGCGGCCTCAGCAACCCATCCAGTTGCTTATCCCCTGAATTTGATTGTGGAGAAATCTGACGCTCCGGCGTACGCTTTTCGTTCATCATTCGTCTATTGCTGCCAACTCGATTCCGTGAGATTATACAATCTTAATGGGGTATTGCGAACCTGGAAAAACCCTGTTCGCAATAAGACCAGCGTCGGGTACAATTTTGTCATTAGGAGAATGAATAGCAATTTCGAGACGTTTGAAATTGAACACCAAAAGATAATCTGGATATGGAGGAATGGATGGTCTTTGAATCTACACACCCATTGGTAAAGCACAAGTTGACTCTTTTGCGCAGTAAGAGTACAGAGCCCAAAAAATTTCGGGAACTTGTGCGTGAATTGGCCATGCTTTTATGCTATGAAGCCACAACCGATCTCGGTCTTAAGCAAGTTACTGTCGAATCCCCAATGGGTTCATGTGCCGGGAGCGAGTTAGTCGATAAGGTTGGACTCATCCCTGTCTTGCGTGCGGGTTTAGGAATGGTAGAAGGTATCTGGGAAATGATGCCCAGTGCAGAAGTATGGCATATAGGCCTGTACCGTGACGAGCGAACCTTAAAACCCGTTTCCTATTATAACAAGCTGCCAACCAGCCCCACGGTGGAGGTTTGCCTTGTACTTGATCCTATGTTGGCAACTGGCGGCTCGGCCTCGGCAACAGTGGACATCCTTAAGCAGTGGGGCGCTGAACGCATAAAGTTTGTAGGCTTGTTAGCTGCCCCGGAAGGTATTGAAACCTTACGATCTGCCCATCCTGATGTACCGATTTATGTTGCTCAAATCGACGAAAGATTAAATGAAATTGGTTATATCGTGCCTGGATTGGGTGATGCTGGTGATCGTCAATTTGGAACCGCTTAATCAGGTCAACCTAAAACAGTGACTCGGCAGCAAACATCTAGGTTTTCAACTGCTGCGTGGTGAGAAATTATGCCCTACTTGGTCGTCTTTTTCGTAACCTTCGCTGCGGCGCTGATCCTGACACCCCTAATTAGAAGAATCGCGCTTCATTGGGGCCTGGTTGCTGAACCGGGGGGACGCAGAAAACATTCAGGAGCTATTCCCAAGTTGGGAGGGGTGGCCATATTTGGGGCGTGGGTCATTGGTGTTGTATTAATCTACCTCCTGTTACCACCACTTGAACCGCAAGATGCATTCCGTTTGCGGGGTGTTGTATTGGGAAGCTTCGTTGTCACCGCTGGTGGTTTACTGGATGATTGGCGTGAGCTAAAACCGTGGACGCAGTTCCTAATTCAGTTTATTGGGGCCGCGATCGCAATTGGCCATCTTGTTTTTATTGAAGTTTTTACCAGTCCTGTTGGTGCAGCCCCCTTTTTGGGGGTACCACCCTTCTCCTGGTTCTTGACCCTGGAAGGCAATTTAGTCTGGATTTGGCCCCCGCTCGCGATTCTATTCACTGTATTTTGGGTCATTGGCATGATCAATGCCATCAACTGGTTAGATGGCCTGGATGGTTTGTCAGCCGGTGTATGCACCATCGCTGCTTTGCTCTTTGCCTGGCACAGTTATCGCCTCGGCCAAACAACAGTTGCCCTTTTCCCCTTAGCCCTTGCCGGGGCCTTGTTAGGGTTTTTACCCTTTAATTTTGCACCGGCCAAAATATTCTTGGGCACGGCCGGTGCTTATTTTCTCGGATATCAGATCGCCACCCTCTCAATTTTATCTCCTGCTAAACTCTCAACTGCGCTGCTGGTGTTGGCAGTTCCCATACTCGATGTCGCCTGGCAAATTGTCGACCGTCTGCGCCGTGGGCAAAACCCTCTGCAGGGAGATCGCGGCCACTTGCATTTCCGCCTCTCTGATGGCGGCTTGCCAACACGTTGGATAGTGATTGGTTATTATATTGTCGCGATATCCTTTGGCCTGGTGGCCATCACTTCCCCCTCAGGGTTATTTAAACTTCTGTTTTGGTTGGCTCTTTGCGCGGCCGTATTTGCCTTACTTATTTGGCTAAGCCGCCGGCAAGCAATTCCCTAAGCCCCTACATATTTTTCAAAACCTCACTGCCTCTTGCATTATGTAACGTTCTAGTTTATGATTTGGATACATTATGGTAAGTTAAATCGGTGAAATTGGCAATGCACCCAGAAAGAATCAACGCTTGGTCAACTTGGGAACAGCACTTTGCTGGCTTTCTGGATCGAGAAGGCAGTAACGATGCTGCCCATGATCAGGCACACATTCAGCGTGTAGTAACCAATGCCAAAAACCTTGCGATTGAAGAGAATGCTCAACTTGCGGTAGTTATTCCGGCCGCATGGCTTCATGATTGTGTTACAGTGAGCAAAGATTCTGTCGACCGTCCAAAGGCATCACGTTTAGCGGCAAGCAAAGCAGGTGATTATTTGCATGAGAGCGGCTATTCACCGCAATACATTCCAGCCATTCAGCATGCCATTGCCGCTCATAGTTTTTCAGCGCAAATACCGCCGGAGACAATAGAAGCCATGGTGGTCCAAGATGCGGACCGGCTGGATGCCATTGGTGCTATTGGCATTGCACGCTGTTTCACTGTCGGCGGTATATTGGGTACACGTCTGTACGATCCAAGTGAACCCTTCCCCAATAGGCGCCCGGTCAATGACCGTGAGAACACAATCGACCATTTTTACGCCAAATTGCTTAAGTTGGCAGCGACGATGCAAACAGCCGCCGGGAAACGTGAAGCAGCTAGACGGACCAACTTTATGCAGCAGTTCTTGGACCAGCTTCGGGAGGAAATTCAAACTCCTGAGTGATAACTCAGTCAAACTTCTTTCTCTTAATGATTTCTTAGACACAATCACATGGTTTCTGGTTTTTACCAGTTATTTGCGGCATTGACTTCTTTAATAAAGTAATCTATGGATATCAAACCTGCGAGATGATAAATAAATGCTATAATTAGAATAATGATCTGATTATTGCTCGTGCAACTGGAGGCGCTCTCAGGCTCAGCTTAGACGAAGTACAATGTAGTTGAAAGATGAAGAATAGTTCGATCTAACTGTCTCTTGTAGTATAGAGAATTTGCTTATGTCACCATTACCACAACATGCAGAACACCTTATGGTTCTAATTCCCGCCTATAACGAGGAGGGAGCGATTGGTCATGTAGTTGATGGTGTGCACCAGGTATTGCCCCACGCGAACATCGTGGTAATAGATGATTGCTCGACAGACAATACAGCGGAAGTTGCCCGGACTGCTGGGGCAATTGTCGTATCTCTGCCATGCAATCTGGGCATAGGTGGTGCTGTTCAAACTGGATTTAAGTTTGCACGCGAACATAATTTTGATATCGTTGTCCGCCTTGACGGAGATGGGCAGCACGATCCTGATGAGGCCCCGCTCTTGTTAGCAGCTCTTAGCGCAGGTCGGTCCGACGCCGTGTTCGGTTCACGCTTTTTAGGCAAAGACAATGAAATGGAGATCCCTATCAGCCGCCGTTTAGGGATCAAGACATTTGCTTTTTTGGTGACATTGCTTACGCGACAGAAAGCCACGGATACAACTTCAGGTTTTATGTGTCTTAATCGCTATGCGATTGACGTTCTGGCCGATCAATTGCCCCAAGATTACCCGGAAGTCGAAGGGCGGATCATTTTGCATAAAGCTGGGTTAACCACTTTAGAATTACCGGTCGTAATGCGATCCCGTTTCGCGGGCATGAGCTCAATCAACAGTTGGCGGTCTATTTATTATGCCATGAAGGTTTCAATAGCAGCACTGATTTGTGCTATAAAGGATATTCCGGTCGTTAAAAAGGAGCTTGAATATGACAGCCATTCCCATAATTCAGCGTCTCGTCGCTATCTTGGTAAGTCTTATTCTATTGCTGGTGACCGTCCAACTGATTCGGAAGCGCAAATTACGTGAGGAATACGCGCTTCTTTGGTTGCTTGCATCAATTGCAATTCTCATCCTGTCCATGTTCGGCGGCATTGTCGGATCATTGGCCAGGATATTTAACATTGCTTATTCGCCAACGCTGCCTTTGGTAGCAGGCATATTGTTCGCTTTGGCAGTATTACTTTCTTTAAGCGTAGCATTATCCAATCAGGCCAACCAGAATCGCGACTTGGCTCAAGAGATGGCGCTTCTGGAATTTCGGCTGCGCCAATTGGAAGATGAAACAGATAAAGGCAATCCGCAATTAGCGGAGAGTACTTAACAAAATAGGATAACCAGCATTTATAGTTGGTCAATCATTCTATGAATTCAAATAAACCTGGAAAGATCGTTGTAATCGGTCTAGACGGTGCGACATTCGACTTAATCAAACCATGGGCAGAGGAAGGGCATCTGCCGGTGCTCCAAAGCATCTTGAAGGAAGGTGCTCACGGAACACTTCGTAGTACCGTACCCCCTATGACCGCGCCGGCCTGGACCTCTTTTGCTACAGGCTGTAATCCAGGTAAACACCGACTTTATGATTGGATAGCCCGCGAACCGGATAGTTATCGATTTACACCGGTAACAGCGCTCGATGGCACGGCGCCGCCGTTATACACACTTCTAAGCGACTACGGCCGTAAAGTGGTCGCCCTCAATGTGCCCATGACCTATCCCCCTGTTCCGGTCAACGGCGTTATGGTTTCCGGGATGCCCACACCAAGCACCGATGTCACCTTCACCTATCCGGAAAGCGCCTATCAGGACATTCTGAATGCCGTTGGCGATTACATTTTATATCCTGACCCCGGTGAGGCCTATTCCGACTCCGGCATAGATTCTTTCCTGGACCGCCTCTACCGCAGTTCTGATTTGCGTATGCAAGCATTCACCTACCTGCGTAAGCGCGAAAACCCTGACTTTTCTATGATGGTCTTCAATGGTACTGACACAGTCAGTCACGCTTTGTGGAAATACATGGACAGCGATCACCCGCTCTATGATCCTGCCAAAGGCAAGAAATATGGCCACGCTATTCGTGATTACTATCATCATGTTGATAACCTGCTGGCTTGTGTTGTGCAAAGCTTGGATGAGGACACGACCTTAATCATCATGTCCGACCATGGCTTTGGCCCCTTTCATAAATTTATTCATGTCAATAACTGGCTCATTCAACAAGGTTTCATGTCGATCAAGCCAGATATGCGTTCACGTTTTAAGCAAACCACCTTTGATATGGGTTTCTCACCCATGAATGTTTACAACACCTTGATGAAACTTGGTTTCGGCAAATTAAAACGGGAAGTTGTTCGCGGCCAAGGGCAAGGTTTGCTAAAAACCTTATTCCTTTCCTTTGCTGATGTGGACTGGTCCAACACCGTTGCTTACTCCTTAGGTAATGTCGGTCAGATTTATCTCAACGTTGCCGGTCGGGAACCACAAGGCACTGTGCAGCCTGGCGAGGAATATGAGCAAGTTCGCGCTCAGATCATGGAACATCTGGCGCAGTTACGTGATCCTGATACCGGCGAAAATGTAGTCGAAACAATATACCGCCGTGAAGAGATCTATCATGGTGATCAACTGGAACTAGCCGCTGACATCGTGTTTATCCCTACAAGGTTAGAATATTTTGGGTTTGGCGAGTACGAGTTTGGAAGTCACAAAATCATCGAAGCGATGCAGCGTGGCATTTCTGGTACCCATCGCATGAACGGCATTTTCATGGCCTATGGCGCAGCTATCCAGCCGGGTATCGAAGTTGAAGAGGCATCTCTAATTGATTTGGCACCAACCATCTTGAATTTGATGAGCGCGCCCATTCCAGAAAAAATGGACGGCCGTGTATTGCAAGAAATATTCTCTCCTGATTTCGAGCCTGCGCCGATATCAAGCAAAAGCGATTGGACCCACTCCGAAAATGATCTAGGCTCTGGATTAACAGAAGAACAAAAGCAAATCGTTGCTGAACGACTGCGCGGATTGGGCTATGTTGGTTGATTTACAGGCGGTGTGTCTATCAATGTGACACGCCAATAGGGTAAATTTTGAAAAGAAAAGCGCCACTTAATGCATTCACCGTCGACTTGGAAGACTGGTTTCAAGGTCTTACCAGCACTAACCCGCTGGTAGATCAATGGCCGGCCTTCGAAAGTCGAGTTGTGCCTGCCACACGGGGCTTGTTAGACATACTCCGTGAGAACCAGGTAAAAGCCACTTTTTTTGTGCTTGGCTATTTGGCCGACCAACATCCTGGGTTAATTGAAGATATCGTTACTGAAGGACATGAGATTGGCGTCCACGGTTACTACCACAAGTTTGTATTCCGCCTAACCCAGTCTGAATTCGCACAAGAACTAGATCAAGCCATTGAGGCCATTTACCGCATAACGGGCACAATGCCACATGGACACAGAGCGCCCTATTTCTCGTTGAACAAGGATACACCGTGGGCATTTGATGTTCTGGTATCTCGTGGTATTCGTTATGACAGCAGTGTCTTCCCAACGCGGAATATGCTTTACGGCTATCCCGATGCGCCTCGATTTCCTTATCAGGTGGATGGTTATGATCTTTACGAATTCCCAGCAACGACCATGCGCTTCGCTGGCCGCAAGTGGCCTATTGCCGGCGGGTTCTACAACCGCGCATTACCTTATTCTGTCACCCGCCATGGTATTCGCCAGGTCAACGATCAAGGAAAACCTGCCATTATTTACATACATCCCTGGGAATTGGACACGGAACAGAATTATAAAAAGGTGACCTTTCGGGAACGCATCACGCACTATCATGGCCGGGCAAGCTTAAAACAGAAACTTTACAAATTATTTGCTGATTTCCAATTTGGTACCATTGAAGAATTATTGCTTCAAATGGATACGGCCGTTACTCATACTAAGTCTGCCGAAGCTTCCAGCAACCCGCAACAAAAGGTGGCCGCGACGTGAACAGCATGACGATGACCCAGGAAAAATATGCGCTCGTCTTGAGCCTGCTTACCAATGATGATTGTGAGCGTTGGGACAGCTACGTACGTAAATCGCCACATGGGCTCCCTTTACATTTAAGCGGCTGGCGCCATGTTTTGCACAAAACTTATGGTTACGAGACACGTTACCTCTTGGCGCGAGATCAAGAGCACATTGTTGGTATAATGCCGCTGTTTCTAGTACCAAGTTTCTTGACCGGAAAACGTGCAATGACTATGCCCGGCGGCATCTGCGCTGATGATGAGGCAATCACTACTAGATTAATCGAGCAGGCCGTTGAAACGGGAACCGAGGGCGGCATTGAAAGGACCCTTATTCAAGATTCCCGACAAGAACCACCAGATCAATTTGACAGCTTCGGCAAGCTCAATGGATCCAAGCCCAAGACAATCAACTGGCACACCGAAAGCAGCCATGTTTATTGGATAATTGATCTCGATCAATCTGAAGAAGCTCTTTGGAAGCGGCTCGACGGAAATATTCGACGCCAGGTTCGAAAGGCACGGAAAAATGGGTTAAGTGTAGAAATAGACCGCAGTGGTGACCTCCTTGATCCTTTCTACGATATTTTCTCGCGCTTCACGCATCAAGCCGGGACACCAGTATTTAGCCGCGCTTTTCTAAAAAACACCATTAACATTTTTCCGAATGGCTTCAACATCGCTGTTGTCTGGCATGAAGAACAGCCCATCGCCGGATATTTTCAGCTAGAAATGAATAAAACTGTTTATGGCATGTGGGGCGCTGCATTACCGGAAACTCAAAACCTGCGCCCCGCCTATCTCGCTCTTTGGGAAATAATGCGCGAAGCTAATCACAGCGGTTTTTCGTATTTAGATATGGGTCGCAGCCCGGCCGGATCCAACGCTTCAAAATTCAAAGGGCAGTGGGGCGGCATATCGCATCCCGTATACCAGACCATTATTAATGCCAACCAACAAAAACCGGCACAGAGCGTGACAAATCAAGTACAATCAAACGATCAGTTCCAGCTTTTCATGAGAATATGGCCTAAATTACCGCTCTCATTTACTCGACGACTTGGCCCTAAATTGCGCTGGCATATACCGTTTGCATGAGCAAAATAAATGGATCGATTGCGTAGACTCATTACACCACACTATCTGATGGTCGCCGGCCTCATCATTATCTGGCTGGCTGTCTTGGCAACGCTTCCAGCGTTGCTACCCATGCAGCTTGCCAGTTGGTTGGCCTTCATAGCTTTACTCATCACACCCGGTTACCTCCTTGGCGATATTATCACCTGGAAACTCAACCTCGATGCAGTAGAAAGATTAGCGGTAGCGCTGCCCTTGGGCACGGCCGTCTTGGCCGTACCCGGAACTGTTTCACTCGTGCTGCATCTAGATATCCACCAGCTTGCCTACAGCTGGGCCATATTCAGCGGACTAATCATTCTCGGCTGGTTTTTCAACGAAGTATGGGTTTTTCAGCGCCGGCCACGAAATGAGGATCCTTGGAAAGCAGACGAACTTCTCTTATTGGGCTTAATTATAGTGGCCTTCATCGCCATCATGCCCACCCTAAATCTTTATAAAATTGATGGTGATGCCTATGCCGTCAACTCCTTCACTGCTGACGCCATGGCCGGATTGCCGCTAAATGAGACGGAACCCATCTTTGGCACTGACCTTGGTCCCGGTGTACGCATGGTCTTCAACCAATCATTGTCGCTTAATTATCTATGGTCCTACTTCTCCGTAATAAACGGCAATACATTAATAGCCAGCGCCTCCAAGTCGATGCTTGCTCTATGGGCAATCTTAGCTGCCTACACATTAGGCAAGTCTGCCGGTAATAAAAGCCGCCGCTTCGGCCTACTTACAGCCGGCATCACCTTGCTCATCTACACCGCCGCCCCATTCATACGCGGCGACAACGTCAGCCTATTCTTCTTCGAGCGCATTAACGCCGACAAGTTCATGGTCCCCGTTACCATGCTGCCCGTCATTTTTGCCTTCACCATCCGCTTTGTTCGTGACGGGGGTTGGAGATCATGGCTTGCTGCGGCTGTAGCCACATTCGCTGTCTCAACAATCCACCCATTAATAGCTGCCATGTTAGCCTTGGCCATCGGCTCGTTCGGTGCTCTCCACCTGCTCATGAACTTGCGCAAGCGCACCTCTTGGCTGCGCGTACTGGCGCTTTCAGGCCTGGCCATGATTGTCATGGCCTTACCCCTGGTACAGTTGTATCTTTCACAATCTGAAGCGCCGCTCGCATCCTCCTATCCCAGTTCATTTGAAGGCTGGGACATTGGCGCAAAACAAGTCCCTGCTTTGCCATTTTTTCATGTAACCGGCATGGATTACTACGGCCCATTACCTGAATACAGCGAGATGGAAGCGAGCGACGTTTACGAAAGCACCAACCCCTTCCTCATCTGGCGCTTTGCTCTAAACATGGATCGCCGCCGTCTAATCCTATTTGACATTGACAACTACATTTCCGACCCCAGCCTGATCATGGAGCCGCCCTACATTCTTGCGCTCTTGTTGCTGCCCATGTTCCTGTTCCGCTTGCGTCGTGATGTTTCAGCTCAATTTGTGGTTGGCGTCTCCATCGGCATTCTAGTCGTCATGTTTAGCCCCATCATCACGCCTCTTATCGGCTCCTTTGTAATGCCCTGGATCCTCTGGCGGTTCATATGGATATTGCCATATGCTCTGATCTTCGCAATGGCGGCGAAGATGTTTATGAGCGCTTCGATTCGCTTCGTCGCTTGGCTTCAAAAAACAGCAAGTGTGGGAGATCCTAAAGCCAGCGCTGCAATAATGACACAGTATTCTGTGCTAATTTTCCTGTTAATAGCTGCCTTAATTCTTAGCCCCAGTATTCTTAGCAATATTAAAAAGCTTAACGGCCGTATCGCCTTCGCCTATTCATACCCCACACCAAACGGCATCTTCAGCCGCCTCAATACCGAATTTGAGAACAATGACCCGGCCATCGTACTAGCCGAACAAGACCTCAGCGTCACCATACCCGCCTTCGTCGCCAACGCCCATATCCTTGCCCATCGCATGCCCACTACCAGCGAGGTATTTCCGGCCGACCAACAAGACATCGCCTTGCAGCGGTTGTTAGACCAAAACAACTTCTTCAGCACCCCGTATCTAACAGAGTCCTCAATCGAAACGCTGCAAAATTATGATGTTAAATACGTCATAGCCCAAAGTGGGAGTGGATTAGATTTACAGTTCCGCATGGCGCCACAAGCATTTACATGGTTGACCGACGATGAAGCTTATTCATTATATGAGGTTACCAATATACCGGTTGCAACAGCAGCAATCCGCGGCAATAGTGCCATGGCTAAACGAGATTGGGATGCCGCCGCAGTTCAATTTGAAAAGGCATTGGAAACCGGCGAGGATAAGTTGCTGGCACAGGTAGGCTTAGCCGAGATCGCGCGACGTGCAGGCGAATTTAAAAAAGCGCAATCCCTGTTACAAGAATCCATTGCCCTAGCAACTTCGGCAGACTCAGTACAAGCAGATGTACCAATATTACACTATAAATTAGGTCAAATTCATGCTCAAGAAGGCAATGTTGATGGCAGCATAGCTGAATTCGATCTGGCTCAAAAAGCTGCCCCCAATGTCGCCAGATTCCATATCGCCTTAGGGGATGCTTGCCTCAGCGACGGCTTAGAACAATGTGCGGCCGTGCAGTATCGCAACGCCGTTAACCTACAAAACCAACCCGACCAAGCCAGTAGACTCATCGCTGAAGCGGATTTATGGCGCCAACGCGGCCTAACTGCACAAGGCCTGCCCTTATACGAACAAGCAGCCAAGCTCCAACCCAACGAGTACAATCTATTCCTACTCATCAGCGTCTATCGTGAACTTGGCCTTTACGATGAAGCACTGCAGCTCGTCCGCTCCATGCGTATGCTCTACCCCCTATCAGCGGAGGCGATCACCGTACAGGCCGATCTGGCCACAGCTCAGGGGGATTATGATACGGCCGTTTACCTCCTGCGCCATGCCATCTGGCTGCAAGAACTACAAGTACAAGAGTCCAACGAAACACATCTTGCCCTGGCCCAAGTTCTATTAGCAGCCGACCGTCTTGATGAGGCGGGTGATGAAATCGGTTTTGCCCTTGCTCAAAATTCCTACAACGCTATAGGGCATACATTACGCGGCAACCTTTTCCATGAACAAGAAGAGCAAGACACCGCCATCCGTGCCTATCAAAGAGCCTTTGAGCTAGATCCCACCCAAATCGGTGTCTACGTCGCCTTAAGCAATGGCCTACGCCGCAACGGTGGGACGCCCAACGACGTCATGGTCCTTTTGCGTATCTCGCTGGCAGAAGATTCCGACGATTCCACCTTACTTCTAGCACTTGGTGACCAATGGCAAAGATTGGGTGATTCTGAAGCCGCCATCGACACTTACCAATCCGCATTAGAGCAGATGGCGCTCTACGGTGGTGCGGATCGTTCACGGCCACTAGCTTCAGCCAACAGCCGCGCCTTTGCTTTCTCACGTATCGCCAGCACTTACGAAGATCTCGGAGAGACAGAGGCAGCAATGAGTTATCATCGTTCGGCCGTTGCCGCAGCGCCCGCGGCGGCCTGGCCACATTTATTGCTAGGCGATGCGCTGCGCCGTCAAAATGAGACCGAAGCCGCAATCGATGCCTATGAATCTGCTCTAAACCTTGACAACAATCTTGTAGACGCATTCATACGCCTAGCCGACCTCTATTCGGCCGCCGGGGAACCGGAGCGAGCGGCATCTCTCTATCAGCGCGCATTAGATCTAACCAACCCAACGCTGGCCCAAAATGATCCGCTAACCATATTTGCCAGCTATCCCGCCCAGCCAACATCCAGCGATGCCCTGTATGCTTCCGACGAGTCATTTGTTCAAGCAAAGGTCAACCTGTTAGACACGGCTGCGAATACAATTTTTGCCCAGGACAGCACTCGCACACAGGTTTTGAGCTCCAGCGACGTCTTTGCCTTAGCTCAAATTTATCAAGGCCGTTCCCAAGGTGATCAGGCTTTGCAGCTATATCTTCAACGACTTGAAGAAGGTCAAGAGACAGGCGAATCTCCGACGATTTTGGCTCGTTATCACAAGGAAATCGGCGACCTTTACCTATCCCGTTACGATTTGAACGAAGCAATTGCCGCCTACGAGGCATCTATCCGGCTTGACAGTTGGTCTCCCTCATCTCGTTTGGGCCTTGCAGAAGCATTAACTTTGCTCGATAAACATGATGAAGCTGTAGAGCAGTTGGAAACGGCCGTCAGTCTTTCTCCCGGCGCTGTGGAAGCGCAAATCGCTCTTGCCAACACCCTTGATGATCAGGGCAAAACTACCGAAGCCATGACTATCTACATCAATACCGCCCGCAACCACCCCGGCAGTGGCCGGGCGACGTTGGCCCTAGCCCGAGCGTGGCAAGCACGCAACCGCTGGGACAGGGCTGAAGAAAGCTTCCGTGACACAATCACTAAGAATCCGGGAGCCGCCGACGCGTATGTAGGACTTGCGGAACTGTACCTGGATGTCAGCGATCTCGAAGAGGCTGAAACCTTACTAAACCAGGCTCGCGCCATTGACTATAACAATGTCAGCAGTTACGTTCGTCTTGGTGATTTGGAACAGCGCCGAGGTGACACAGAGGCAGCACTGGGCTGGTACCAACATGCAGCCACCCTGCCCGCCGCAGATCAGGAACTTAATTTAACCCTGATAGACTCCCTCATACGTTATGGCGATTACGAAACAGCACATAGCTATACTAAACAAGCCCTGCAGCAGCGATCAAACGACGTTGAATTACTCTTGAGACGTGGACGCATTGAACAAATTTTTGGCCAATTCGATGATGCTCTAGCCACATTTACTGAAGCACAGGCTAATGAACCGGACAATGAACGGCTCTACACCGCGCTTGCTAATTTGTATCAGACCCAAGGCCAAATAAGCAGCGCCATAGCATCTTACGAACAAGCCATCGCCCTTAAGCCATCAGAGTCCTCTTACTATGTGGTTGCCAGCCAATTATGGGCTACCCAAGATCAACCTCAACAGGCACAGGACACATTACTAAATGGGCTTTCAAAATCAGCAGATCCGGCAGCACTTTACAGCACCTTGTCAACCTTACAACTACAACAAGGCCAACCCGATCAAGCACTTGATTCTCTAGAAACAGGCATCGATATCTTGGGCGATAATACACAGATGTTCTTGGCCATGGGTGATTACTACGAAAATCGAGGCAATTTCGACCAGGTTAAAGACCAATTTGATCAAGCATTAGAGTCTCAACCTGATGTCGCCGATGTACATATAGCGCTTGGCGACCTCTACATACTAACAGAAGATCTAGATGAAGCGATTGATGCCTATCGTGATGCCATCACACTGGACCCCGCGACGCCAGGCCATTATCTTGCCCTTGGAAATGCGTTCCAGGCTGACGGCAATCTTTCCCAAGCTGAGGACGCTTATCGCCTGGCATTAACAGTCGCTCCTACCTTGGTTGATAGTTACATTAACCTATCTGCTTTATTACACGCTCAAGGAAGCTGGCATGCGGCGGAAGAAGTTTATGAGCAAGGCTTAGCCATGGCCCCCACTTCCGGTGAATTACTAACGCAATATGCAACCCTGAAACTTACGCAAGGCAAAAAGGATGAAGCCTTAGCCCTCTTAGATGAGGCTGGCCAGATGTCACCGACCGCTGCAACTTATATTAGACGAGCAAATATTTATGCCAGCCAAGATATGATCTCAGAAGCGCAAGCAGATCTTGAAGCAGCGTTGGCACTCGAGCCTGCAGCCGTAGAAGCGCTGGTAGCCCTCGGCGATCTCTACCGCGATCAAGGAGAGGAAACACTTGCTGAAGAGTATTTCATTACGGCAACCAGGGTGATGCCTGGTGTTCCAACCGGTTACTTACGCATGGCCTCCATGGCTCGCGAAGCTGAAAACCGTGATGCCGTTGTTTACTGGAATGACCTGGCCCGCCAATCTGTGCCAGGCGGTTTAGCGCGCCCAGAAAACCCGATACTGCCTACAGATATTTCGGAGCCGGTGACAGATGAGGAGTAATCCACTGAAAAAAAGAATTGCCATCAATACATATATGCGGTGTGCGTTGATTCTATTAGCACTTATCGTCTTTTTTTCTGTGCATTCGACAAGCTCAGCAATCGTGCATTCGACGAACCCAGCAACTGGCCTGCCTGGGAAAACCATGGACGAAGAACAAAGTGAATTAAGCAGCCTTTGGATAGACCTGAGTTTGGGACCACCTTTACTCGACTTGTTTAACCAAACTGCCAAAAGCGATGATATCGCGCGAGTAGAGCACATATCACAACTGGGTCTGCTTCGCGATGTGACGGCTGGTCAGAAGCTTGTTGTTTTCAAGTCAGCAGATGATGCGATTCGCCTATTACCACATATCCACGATGAGTTAGATATTATTGGTTACAACCTTGAGCATGGGCCGGCTAACCCCTTAAGCGAACAAGAGGATCCGGTTGGAAGCATTATACGACTGCGTGAGGCAGCTGAAGAATATGGGCTTCAGGTCGCATTAGGGCCGGACCACAACTTCGCCGTAAGCGATGCTGTAGCTATGGCCCCATATGCCGACTATCTCATCTTACAAGTTCAAAAAGTTCAAACCGAGCCGGATACCGTTTATGATTTTGTATTGCCGATCATTGAAGGTTCCCGAGAGGCAAACCCCGATATTGAAATAAGCGTTCAGATCCGAACCGAAGGCGATGTGGACGATTTGCTTGAAATGTTGAGCCCTCTGCAGAAAAACATTGATGGTATTTCAATTCTAACCAGCGAGGAGACAATCGATTTTTCAGAGAAACTGATGGGAAAACTGCGTGACAGTTCGGTTGAAACAACGCCTTTGCCGGTTGGAGACAATGCCCCCGCCGAGGATGAAGCAATCACCGACATTATCACACAAGCGGCAAACAACACGCGAACAAATGCTGATAATGATTTGCCAAATGACGATAACGCCCCTCTAGCCACAGTCGTTGCATCGGTTCTTGAAGATACAGCTGCCCCGGAAGAAATCTTGTCTGCACAAACTTCGGGTGAAACTTTATCGACAGCTGAGACAAACCAGCGTGCAGGCTCAACCTGGCTGTTTGTGATTATCGCTTTAATTGCCGGCATTGCCTTAGGGGCAGGATTTATAAGTTACCGGTCAGGATCATAATTAATTCCTCAACCCCCGCAATTTGGGGTTTATGGCTTAATAATCCCTTCTAAATCGTGAGCGACCTTAACAGCCACCCCCCGGAACAAGTTCCGCCAGATGAGCATGCCAAAGGTTGGAAAGCTTTGGCTCCAGCTCTTCGTTCCCGCAATTTCCGGCTCTTCTGGTTTGCGCAAATCATTTCCACCATTGGTACATCTTTGCAAGTGATCAGTGAGGGTTACTTGATTTATGATATCACCGATTCCACCTTTTGGTTGGGTGCCGTTGGCTTTATTAGCCTGTTGCCTGTTCTCCCCATTTCGTTAGCCGGTGGTGTTCTTATTGACCGGGTACCTAGACGAAAACTTATCATGGTCACCCAGTTTGGCTTATTTCTACAAGCTTTTGCTTTCGCCCTTCTAGCCATCACCGGTAGGATTCAACTGTGGCATGTCCTCATCTTGTACTTTATTTTTGGCGCATTGATGGCCATCGATCATCCCGCGCGGCGAGCTTTTCTGGTGGACATTGTTGAACGTGATGATCTGGCCAATGCAGTAGCCCTCAATGCCACCGTATTTAATGTGTCCAGCTTGATCGGCTTTGCATTGGGCGGTGTGCTGATTGCAACAATAGGGGTTGGCGGCACCATGCTAATTAACGCCTTTACCTACCTGGTACCTATCATTGCCCTGGCTGCAATGCATGTTACCGATGTCGTACAGGATACAGAAAAGACCACCTTCTCCGTTGCTTTATCAGAGGGCTTTATAACTTTGCTAAAGCAGCCGGCTATCTTGGGTGTAATTGCAATTATGGCTGTTGTTGGCGGTCTGGCATATCCGGTATTTGGCTTGATGCCCGCATATGCCGAAGAAGTAATGGGGGTCGGTGCTGTTGGCTTGGGTATTTTGTTAGCGGCTGGAGCCTTCGGTTCTATTTTAGGCACAATCGGCGCTACGTGGTTGGGCAGCGGACATCGCGGGCGGAATCTGGCAATTTCCGCCTTTGCACTATCTATATTTGTTATCCTTTTCGCCAATGCGCCTAATATGTGGGTCGCTTGCCTGATCCTGGTATTCCTAGGGTTCATGCTTCTTGTGCTGCAAAGTCTGGCCATTACCGTCGTCCAATTGCACACGCCTGATCGCGTGCGCGGCCGTGTTATGAGCATATACAGCATCCTCCATGCCGGTGCAGATTCTGGTGGTAATCTTGTAATCGGCGCCTTGGCAGTGCCTCTAGGACTTGTTACTGCCTTATCGTTAGGCGGTATCGCCGCTCTTATTTTCACTTTTGGTCTTAACCTTATCTATCCTAAGATTCGGCGGCTTAATTAATGACCACCAAGAAATCCCGATTTCACCACTTACCACCCACGGCCGTTCCTGTTACGGCCAGAGATTTACAAGCAGGTCTGCGTACATCCAGCCATACCTTGGATTTGTTCCAAGAAGATCTGGCAGCCTACTTTGGAATCAATCCTGAGGCTTTAGCGTTGGCTTCGTCGGGCCGTACCGCCTTGTACTGCCTGCTGCAAGGTTTAAAGTCAAAACAATCGTCAAGGTCGCAAATTATTATGCCCGCCTACACCTGCCCGGCAGTAGCTCGTGTGGCCATTGATCTTGAACTAAAGCCTATTTTCGTTGATCTGTCGCCACAAACTATGCGCTATGACCTTGAGCAACTGGCCGCGGCCGTCAATGACAATACATTGGCCGTCGTATTAGTACATCCCTTCGGCATCCCCTTGCCCGTGGATGACACTACAATTCTGGCACATGATGTTGGCGCTGTCATCATCGAAGATGCCGCACAAGCCATGGGAGCCAGATGGGACGGCCGACCCGTAGGTACACGAGGCGACTTTGGCCTGTTCAGCCTTGGCCCAGGCAAACCCATTTCAACCGGGGGGGGTGGCATTGCTATCGCAAACCGGCCTGATGCAATCCCAACACTTAACAGTGGGTGGGCGACACTCCCAACGCCGGGCAGTTTCGGCTCGGCTCAAGCCTGGATGCGCCAGGCAGCCTTTCAATTGGCCTTCCACCCGCGTGGCTGGTGGGCGGCTACGCAAGCCGGATTACACCGGGTCGGCAATCATGAAGCCAGTTGGGGTTATTCCCTCACTAAATTGACAACAGCCCAGGCTGGTATTGGGCATGCGCTTTTACCTCGTTTAGATGAGATAAATACCGATCGCCGGCGTCATGCAGAGATATTAACGGTAGCGATCAAACAATCATCTACTTTACAAACAATAAATATACGTGAAGAGGCAGATCCCATATTTTTACGCTTCCCGATAATCGCTGAAAGCAAACAACAGCGAGAGAATTTGTTTAACGAGTTTTGGGCAAATGGTATAGGTGTCGGGCGCTTGTATGAGGAGACTCTGCCCACAATCTACCCGGCAATCAATGCTGCATCATTTCCTGGCGCAGAAATCATAGCTCACCGGCTGCTAACCCTGCCAACCCATCACTACGTCACCAAAGACGACCTGCTTACCATGAGTCGTATCTTGGCTGAGACTTAAAAGGTCCTTCAATTTGTTTACAGGTGGCTTCTGTGATCTTGTCCGAATTCAGCCTATTTTAGTTCACCAGATAAAGTCACGACCAATCTACGCCCCCGTGCACGATCGCGGTGTTCATTTAGATAAATACCCTGCCATGTGCCCAAATTCAAACGGCCGTTCTTAATCGGCACAGTCACACTATCACCTAACAGCACCGCTTTAATATGCGCAGGCATATCGTCAGGCCCCTCATAGGTGTGTACATAATAAGGCGCATTTTCGGGAACCATGCGGTTGAAGTGTGATTCCATATCTACCCTGACCGTCGGATCCGCATTCTCGTTCAATGAGAGAGAAGCCGAGGTGTGCTGGATAAAAATATGCGCCAAACCAACAGTATAACGCTCTATCTCAGGAACCAGCCCGACAATTTCTCTGGTTACTAAATGAAACCCGCGGTTCTTTGCGGAAAGGGCAATCTCTTTTTGCATCCACTCACTCATTGTTTTCTTTATCCTCACTTGCCTAGAACATAGTGTCGTCTGAATCCAGCCCTGTAATTTAGAGTTTAGCGGAATTTTATCATCAACGCAGCTACATCACGCCAAAGATTTTTTGGGTAAAGCATCGTGAGTATTTGCCAAGAAGAGTATTCTAGACATTGACGCCGGCTTTACCCACCCTTATGATGCTATTCTGCAAAAGGGACGGGACCGCCCAACCATTATTGTTTTTAAGGAAAGATTTATTGGTGGTTTCGT
The DNA here is from genome assembly GCA_963736615.1 of uncultured Chloroflexia bacterium. Lineage (GTDB taxonomy): Bacteria > Chloroflexota > Anaerolineae > Promineifilales > Promineifilaceae > JAACFF01. The sequence goes on from CAVTPP010000014.1 coordinate 71,415, forward strand.
CCAAACCGATGCAGAATCTATGCAAAGTCAAACAAGATTCTCAGCAACACTTTTAGCATTCTTAACCATCATTGGCTTTTTAAGCGCCTGCAATACCCCTTCCGAAGCCGAGCGCCCAGAGGCGGATGGAGGCGGAAATACTACGGCGCTTTCAGAAATGGCCACTGTTACTATGGCGCCACCTCCGACTGTCGAAGCAACTATGGTTGATCCGACAACTGAACCGTACCCTGCTCCATCAACAGAAACAGCAGCTGCAATCCCATCACCCCCAGATTCCTATCCAGCCCCGGAGACTATTACGCCGGTCCCAACGAGCGATAATAGCATAACTACGTCAGATGATGTTTTTCTTCCCATAACCGGTTCAAGTCCAGCAACAGCCAGCCCAACCCCGCCAATCGAACCCACCCTCGATTTCGCGGCTGTCAAGGCAGACTTACAGGCCAATGGCCAGGATCTTGGCTTCTCCAAGATTGGCTTTCACACAACCATATTGGAAGATCGCGATATGTTGGATAGCTGGATGCAGCGTCTCGACCAGGCAGGCGTGCCCTTCTTCCTCAAGACTGTGGATAATGCTGAACCGCTCTTTCGCGCACAAGAATTAATGAAAGTCAGCGGTGTGCCTCATGTGCTGGTTTTCCGCTCTTCAGGCAGCGTACCGCACTATGAACTGCCGCCGCTTGAAGCAGCCCAACATCATTGGGCGGAGCATCGCGACAAGTTTCCACCAGAACTTGATCCCAATCTTGTCTGGATTGAAACACTCAATGAGCCGGATCGCACACAAGCGGAATGGCTGGGCCAATTTGCTCAAGAAACAGCGCGCCTGGCAATGGCCGATGGTTTCCGATGGGCAGCTTTTGGTTGGGCCTCGGGTGAACCGGAACCAGAACAATGGCAAACGCCTTCAATGCTCGCTTTCCTACGTCTGGCGGCTGAGAATCCTGAGCAGTTGGCAATTGCACTGCACGAGTACAGTTACTTGGAAGATGATATTGCCCATGAATATCCATACAAAGTCGGCCGTTTCCAAGAATTATTGCGCATTGCTGATGCTCAAGGAATAGCTCGACCAACAGTGCTGATTACCGAATGGGGCTGGCAATATAACGATATCCCGCCGTCAGATCAAGTCATGCGTGAGATCGAATGGGCAGCCAAACTCTATGCGCCTTACCCGGAAGTTAAAGGGATCGCGCTTTGGAACTTAGGTAGCGGCTGCTGTTATGGCGACGTTTCCGAGCAGGTACAGCGGATAATCGATCCGGTTACGGATTTCAGCTTAAAAAATTATTTCCCCATACCCCAACTACCAGCACAGCAGCCCATTGACCCGCAACAATTTCGGCCGTAGCTGATTTTTTTCTAAACCCCATCGAACTCAGGTTCGTAATGAGCAATCCCCGACACTTGAACTAATGCGTTTGGTTCCAGTTCTAAAGCCATAAATGCCTCATCAGGAACCTCATAGGCACATTTAATGCCGTATTGGCTGGCGGGTCGGAATCCAAACCGAGGATAGTAAGAAGGATGGCCAAGTACCAGGACAATACGATGTCCCGCTGCACGACATTTTGCCAGACCTTCCTCCATTAACTGGGCTCCAATTCCTTGTCGTTGATATACCGGCAAGACAGCGACCGGTCCAATGCCTAATGCCGGACAAACAGGGCCATCTTCAGAAATAATCCGCATAGGGCTGAACAGAATATGGCCAACGATATCGCCATCTTGATCGGCAACCAACGAAAAGCTGATTTTCTGATTGTCGCGTAAAGCATTTACAAGTTCGGCCTCATCACGTCTTGCAAAGGCCAACTCATTAACCTTGTCGATTGCAGTAATATCTTCGGCGGATTCTTCGCGAATGATCACCATACCCATACCTCAACGCACAATAACAGGAGCAAGAAGCAATCTCTCTGCCACTCCCTCTTCCCCATCGCGGATCATCAGCCTTTCTCCCGTTGGCTGATTGTAAACCCCGATTTCCAATTGATATTCACCAGGTGGTAGATCTGATCCAATAGGCAGGCGCATATAGCTCAATAGGCGCTCACCCCCGCCTTTACCCAGAAGCTGGTCGGATATTCATTGGCATCAAAACCAGCCAAAACATGACCGTCTGATGCAAGCAGATGGGCAAAAATAGTGTATTGGCGCTGCGGCTTATGGTCTAGCTGCCAATGTAAGGTTAGCTCTAACATTTCTCCAGGCTTGTACTCAGTCTGATTCTGATCATAGCCCAATAAATGCATCACGCCGCCAAAATCAACCGGCAGCTCAATAGGATTAAGCAGTCCTTGGAGATCGTCCGGCTCAAAGCGAGTTGCCCACGACCAGGCCACCGGTGAATCGACATTTGGTGGTGGATATTCTTCTCCCGGCCATCTGTACACTTCGAAAACGGGCCGGTCAAAACGATCGGCCTCGGTGACAATATGCTGCAGGCCAGAAGCTTGCTGCAATAACCAGGGCTGTGGGCGGTTCTCGGTCAACAAGATATAAACAGCCTCTTCTCCAACAACGGGTAAAGGGAAACTTTGCCGGGCATCAAACCAATGGATACCATCGTAACGCTCAGGTGCCAACAGAGCCAATGTTGGGTGCTGCATGTACTGCGTGGAAAGATAAATTCCATACCGGGGTTGTTTTCTTGCAAGTAATCGGCAACATAAACCATAGCTACCCGCCGGTCATCATCATTGCGGGGAACAGAATGCCAGTTGGAAAAATAATCTCGAAAGCTGGTAACTGTTAACAGACGAAAGAAAAGCAGTATGATGGCCGTACTCACCAACTTTGAACGCTTATACTCCCGATGCTCAAACCAGGATAATGCAGCATCCAAAGCAATAGCCGGGAAGAAATAGACTGCCGGCAATACACCAATCGCCCTTTGATAATAAGGCAGGGACTCGGCCGACAGCACCATCGGCAGCAGCATCACACCCAGCCATACGTACAGGGTCAAATAAGTGACACGCGTTAATCCACGTCGCCGAACAGCCAGCCCCACTCAAAAAACGATGCCTGCAAAAAATAGCAGCCCGGAAAGCAATCCAAAAACCGGCTGGCCGAGATATTAAAGCGATAAGTTCATATCTCCCCATACCATCCACATGCGAGTTGTTTCCTTGACGCTTTGCCATAGAGCGCGCACCAGCATTGCCACCGGCCGATTCGGGTGAAAATACTGAAGATCTGAGCTGCACGGCCAAAGAAATCTTGTGGGTTTTGCCAGAAATAATAGCCTAGGGGCAGAAAGACCAGGGAAGCCACCAAAGCCATCAGCGCCAAATTACCAAGATTATCTGTCACGCGCTGCCGGTCGAAAAGCCAGACCATTATGACGATGGCCATAATCAGGAAAGGGAACAGGCGCACGGCCGTATAGGTGTATTGGGTCAAGCCAAGGAAAACGCCGGCAATAATGAAATACAGCGTTGTCGAAGTTGTCGCACTTCGCCCCCCACCCAACGCAGTCCACGAAACATCAAAAAGAGCACAGGAAGCTGGATAAGCGGTTGGATGACCGCCCGGTAGCCATTGCGGCTGGCGATAAGATGCCACATCGATACGGCTAAAAATGCAGCTGCTAACAGACCTGTACGCCGGTTGAACCATTCCCGTCCCGTACTATAGGTCAAAGCCACAGTCAATATACCCACAAACGCCGAAAGTAAGCGCCCCGCGAACATCCCTTCCCCCACAAGCGCAAAAGGAAGGCCTCTAAATAGACAAAAAGCGCCTCCCGCCCGGTAAAAGCAGAGAAAAATGCCGGAAAGTATTTACCAGCCAGGACATCACGCGCCAGCAGGGCCTTGGTCGCCTCGTCCGGGTGCCAGCCAAAGGGCACAGAAGCCAGGCGATAAAGGCGCAAGAAAGCTGCCAATAGCAAAACTGCCAGCGGGGCAGATATTTTTCTCATACGCTAAGGTCGCCCCTACTCAACCTCAAACATAGGTATGCGCGCAAAATCAACGGCCGTTAACTGCGTCTGCGTGGTATCAGTCGGGCGAAAATCAGCCAACCACGCTTCTTGCTGACCTGCCTCCGGCCATACCAAATCTATAACTCGCGTATGATTGGTCGCATTCTCTGGCGCGCCGCCAATTCGCCATCCTTCAGCCTCCTCAACCACATCTCGCACGCGCATTACACCGCCGCTGGGGAACCCTTCCTGGCTCATGACAACGGCCGCATAGCGCCAATCCTGCCGATTATCACCCAAGATCGATTTGGGAACGCGAACAGTCACCTTGCGTTGTCCAGGATCGGCCAACACCTGAAACTCGCTAGAGCCTGCAATTTCCTGCGGCCCTTCTTCGCCAGGAACATAGATGCCTGAGGTCCACCCTTCAACAGTAATCGCATAATCCCAGCCATAACCATCCTGAAGCGCGAGATTCCGTCCAGGTAAAAATGCCTCGCCGCCCTGACCGTCGCCGTCCTTGTCGATATAGATATCAAAGGTCTGTAACGATAGACCGTTGGGTGAATCCCAACATTTTCCACCGGACCGCGCACGTTGAACTTGAAAACGATATTGTCCTCACTGTATCCAACCTGAAAGGCCTGAACATCAAATTTCCCGCTCTTGAAAACGGCTTCTGTTGGATATGTATAACTACCTGGGCCATAATCATCATTCTCAGGATCACAATTCCACCACTACTGTCGTTGTGCCTAAATCAGGCGCAACCACAACCGCAGGCCCCATACTTGGGAGACGATGGACCTCGACCAGCGTATCATCTGCTGGTTCCAGATACAGAGTGCTCATACTGATTTCAGAACCTTCATCTACACTGCCCAATACGGCAACGGGAACAGCCAGTTCGATTTCATTCCCAAGAGCAGCAATGAGACCCTCGGTGCCATCAGGATAAACCAAAGTGATCTCACCCAATAAGCCTATAGAAGCACCGTCGTGAGCTGTCGAAGCGCCAACCGTCGCCACAGCCGCCCACTCATTGTCCTCAACATTGTAAAACGCAGCCCCAACCAAATCCTGCCCCTCAAAAGCCAGCTCCAGCATTCCATTGGCCGGGAATCCAGCAA
>CAVTPP010000015.1:0-614689 GCA_963736615.1 uncultured Chloroflexia bacterium
ACAGTTTCGAGCCATCTAACTTTTTCACCGTGATAGGTTTGGCCTCACCCTTATTCTCAACCTTGTAGCAACCCCCGTTCTCCCAGGCGTAATAATCGACATCCAGTACCGGTACATTGATGACACCGATGATGCTTCGGTGTTGATGGATCAGGGCGATGTTGACGGTGAACTCACCGTTACGTTTGACGAACTCACGGGTACCATCCAGTGGGTCGACCAGCAGTAAGTCTCCCAGCTGGCACGTTCTTCGAAGGGCGGGGAAGATCTTCGATAATATCGGGATATCCGGTGTCAGCTCGGCCAGGCGTTGCAGGATCAGGTTGTGTGATGCCATATCAGCATCGGTCATCGGGGACTTGTTTTCCTTTTCCTCAACGTTAAAGCCGGCATCGTATATAGTTAGAATGGCTTCGCCGGCATCACGGGCGATGTTGACGCATTCCAGGCATAATTTTTCCAGGTCCAGTGTGTGACTCATAATAATTTTCTTTCTTGGTTATTCATTAAAGGTTCGCATTGTATAATACATAGCTTATGACTATAGACGCTGATGACAAAAATTTCCCGGATAAGTCTTTGCCCTGGGAGAAAATCGAAACCGTTCTGCTGGATATGGACGGTACACTGCTGGACCTGCATTTCGACAACCATTTCTGGTTGACCCACGTGCCAGAGCGCTATGCCGAGAAACATGACCTGTCGCATGATGAGGCGCACAGGCACCTGATGTGCCGCTATACCGAGGTACGCGGCAGGCTTGACTGGTATTGTGTCGATTTCTGGACGAAAGAGCTGTCGCTGGATATAGAACAGCTCAAACATCATTTCGCAGACAAGATATCGATACGTCCCGATGTGGTCGAGTTTCTCTCCTGGTTAAATAACAATGATAAACGGGTCGTGCTGGTGACCAATGCCCACCCGGCAAGCCTTAACCTTAAGATGGACAGGACCAGTCTGCACGTGCATTTCGACAAGATCGTCAATGCGCATGATATCGGCCTGGCAAAAGAAAACGAGGGTTTCTGGGGGAAGCTTCAGCATGTCGAGCCATATAATAAAGCGCATACGATGCTGATCGATGACAACCTGGAAGTACTCGAAACCGCCCATAAATACGGTATAGCGTACTGTTTAGGTATCCGTCAGCCGGACAGTCAGGGTGATGAAGTCAGTAGTGAAAAATTTGCTGTCATCGATGCATTTAAAGAAATATTGCCTTGAGTGCTTATAAATATTGTCCATTTCGGTTTACTATCATCATTGCAAGGTGGTGTATCAATAGCTATGCTTGGTAATATGAAAAATAACATATTGAACAGTCTGCTGATATTTTCCTTAATCGCTTCGCAAGCTGCTAGCGCCGCCTTGTATAAAGGGCTGGATGCTGAAGGTAAAGTGGTTTATTCAGATACACCATTTGAGGCGGCGGAAAAGTTTACGCCGCCGCCATTATCGGTCATGGATAAACCCAAGGTTTCGCCAGAGAGTAAGGCGGATGTTGAAGAAAAGCCTGCCGAGTTTAAATACCTTAGCTTTGATATCGTCTCACCGACAAATAAACAGACCATACGAAATAAACCGGATGTGACGGTGACTTCAACTAAAACCCGGGCTGAATTCTGAACAGGGCCATAGTATATGGATGCTGGTCGATGGCAATCCAGTCATTAAAGAATCACAGGACCTGATATTGAAACTTGGTCGCCTGAGCGAGGTGCACATATGCTTCAAGCACAGATCAGGGATCAACAGGGGAAGATAGTCGCTCGCACGAGAGCATCGGGAGTCTTTATACACCAGTCATCAGCACCTTGATGAGCAGGTTCTGATTCGGCCTGGCCTTTCCTGCAAAAATGCTTACAAGGTCACTTTTTTCTATCGCATGAGACCGGCCTGTTTCTTTTAAAGCATTCATCCATCAGTCAGTCGATCACCAGGTGCTTGCAGTTCCTGATAACCGTGCCCCCGAGATGACCTGGTCTATCTTTGATTAGAATAGCTATCCACCTGAAGCATTACTCGAAGCTTTTTTGCCCATTTTGGAAGACGGGATTAGCGCAGCTGCAAAGTAAATTACTCTTTGAATAAGCAGGCCAAAATTTACCTCCGCAGTGGCCTTTGTTGATATCGCGCTGCCAAAAATATTCCTGCATAATCACAGCCATGATCGCAAGTGTATATAAATCCCTGGTAGTAATAGCCATGCAGCTCGCGTTAGTCTGTCTGCTTTTTCTGGCTGAAATTAGTGATGCACAGGCGGGTATTACGATTAACGGTGTGGCTGATAAGGTCCGTGACAATATCCTTGCTTACATGCAACTGGATGATGAAGCCTGTGATGCACCGGACTGGCGTGTCCGACGCCTTTTTAAAGTGGCGGAAAACGAGATTAGTGAAGCGCTTGAAGTCGTTGGTTATTACCACGTAAAGATCGAGAAAAAACTCGAGTTGGGCGAAGCCTGCTGGAAGGCTGACTTTAATATTGCCACCGGTGGGCCTGTTTTACTGCGTAGCGTATCTATCAAAGTCGATAGCGGTGGTGAGCAGGATGAAAAACTGGCGGACGTGGTGCAGAAATGTGCTTTGCGAAGCGGTGATATTCTGCAGCACGCTAACTATGATCTTTGCCGGCGCAACATTAGCCGAACGGCGAAAAGACTGGGTTACTTCGATGGGGAATTTATCGAACGCCGCACCGATGTCTATCCTGCCGAGTATGCAGCTGATATTGCGCTGCATTTCGAAACCGGTCGACGCTATGTCTTTGGCGAAACGACCTTCGAGCAGACAATGCTGGATCCTCGCCTGGTCGAGCGTGTTGTCACCGCTTCACCTGGACAGCCTTACGATGCGGATATCACCAGGCGGATGCAGCGTGACCTCATTGCCAGCGCCTATTTCGACCAGGTCGAGCTGATAAATCAGCCCCGTGGTGAACCTTATTTCGATGTGCCGATACATATCAAGCTGACACCTGGTAAGAAATATCAATATAGTGCGGGTATCGGCTATGCCACCGATGTCGGCCCTAAATTGCGTTTCGGCGTGCTTAACCGGCGTATTAATAAAAAAGGGCACCAGGTCGAGTTTGAGGTAAACCTGTCGAATGTTATCTCGGACACTGGTCTCACCTACCGCATACCGCTCAATAAACCTGAGGACTGGTTTACCATCGATACTTTCTACAAGGTCGAAGACAATGACAGTTTTCAAAGCAACCTGTTCAGCGCCGGTGTGCAGCGTATACAGAAGCGCGAAAACGGCTGGATACGCACCTTGTTCCTGAATCTGCGACTGGAGGACTATGAGGCCGGGACATTCGATGACGGACGATCAAAGCTGCTTACCCCGGGCATCAGTTACTCCTTCGTGACTGAAGAGTATCCGCCGCGCCCGCTCGAGGGACACCGTAGTAATGTACAGATGCGAGGTGCCGTCGAAGGGATTGTTACCGATACCAGTTTCCTGCAGTTATATGGCAATACGAAATGGGTGTTTGGTCTCTGGTCGAGTGGGCGTTTATTAACCCGAGCCGAAGCCGGCGCTACCCTGATTGATCATCTTGACAGTCTGCCTGCATCGGTACGCTACTTCGCTGGTGGTGATACCAGCGTGCGAGGCTATGCTTATAACTCACTCGGCCCGACTGACCCCCTGGGTGGTGTCGTTGGTGGTGAGAACCTGCTGGTCGGCAGTATCGAACTCGACCAGAAGATCGCAGCAGACTGGTCGCTGGCAGCGTTTGTCGACAGCGGTAATGCATTCGATGCGATCGCTGATTTTGAACCTGCGACCGGTGTCGGCATCGGTGTTCGCTGGTTTTCGCCACTCGGACCTATCCGCTTTGATGTCGCTGTGCCACTGGAAAGTGATGCTCCAGATGCTTACCGTATCCATATCACGCTGGGACCTGACCTGTGATGCGCCGGCTAAAAATAACGGCACTCGTTACCTGTTAACAGCGCTCCTGGTCATTGCTATGCTGGCAGCTGTAATGGCATGGCTGGTGAGATCGGAACAGGGCAGCCGCTGGCTGCTGCAGCAGGGGCTCGATTTGGTACCGGTAACCATCGAGGCAAAAGGTATTTCCGGCACACTGGCAGACGGGCTTGGCGTGGAGAGCCTGAGCATCGTTTTTCCGACGGCCGAAGTCAAGGCAACGCAGGTTAATCTCAGCTGGTCTCCGGTCAGCCTTCTGGCAGGCATCGTCGAAATAAATAATGTGCACATCGCCGAACTTGGCGTTGATGTACTGGAACAAAAGAATGCCGGGCAGTCATCTTCTACTTCAGCCGATGCCCTCGATTTCGACAGGCTGTTCTGGATGCAGTTTCCGGTATATGTATCATAGAGTCTGGGCAGCTCGATAAACTGCGTATCGAGGAAGCTGAATTTAACAATGTGAATCTCGCTGGAGGCATCGGTCACGGACAACTGAAAATCGAATCTCTGCACGCACAGATTGCGGATATCGAGCTACAGGCCAGTGGTCAGCTTATCGGACCGGGGCCCGGACAACTGGAAGCGGTGGCCAGCTGGCAGATGCCGGTGCAAAACCTGAAAGGCTCAGGCAGTTTCAGCGGTGATATCAGGAAGCTTGCGTTTACACACGTGATCAACGTACCTGAAGCTGTCAACTTCAATGGCACTATTTCAGATTTGTTTGAAAAGCCAACGCTGGCAGGTGTGGCTAACTGGTCAAGTATTAGACTGCCCGGTGAAACCACACTGTTTAGTAATGCGGGTAACATCAAGGTCAGCAGTGATTTTCTTTCTGCTCGCCTCGAGGGTGATAATACTATACTGCTCGATGACTGGCCGCAGGCACCGATGCAGCTGCGGGCCCTGGTCAATCTGCAGGCAATTACTATCGACAGCTACAGCATACAGGCTCTCGATGGGCATATCACCGGCCAGGGGCGGATCGAGTACAGCGATAAGCAGACAGGTCAACCGGGTGGCCAGCTGAAAATCAAAGCCGCGCAGATCAATACGGGGAAACTCAGTGCCGGCCTTAATGGCGAAGAGATTCCCGGTCAAATTGATTTTGATGCAGTCCTCCTGATCGAATCGGCTGACAGTTACGAGATTGACGTAAGCAATGTGAACGCACAAATAAATCACATAGCTGTAACCGGTCTGGGTCGCGCGCGCTGGCAAGGCGAAAAACTGGCGGCAGTCGATGTCGATATCAATGCAGGTAATAACCGGGTAACGGCCAGGATAAAACTGGGCAAACAATTAGATGGTTCGATTGATGTCAATGCATCTCAGCTGGCGAGCTTATGGCCGGGACTGCAGGGTAAATTGAATGCCTCTGTTTTGCTCGGCGGCAATCTAGAGCAGCCGCAGGTTCATGTGACAGCAGAAGCAAACGCTGTCTCATACAACGCGCATTCACTGGAGAGCTTTAGTTTTAGCGGGCAGTTGCAGGGTGATGAACAGCTGACAGGCAAGCTTGCTGCCATCCGCCTGGTAAGCGAAAAGCAGCAACTCGGCAATCTCGATATGACGCTGGCCGGTAAGCTTACTGATTTTCGATCAACCATGAAGCTGGCAGGCGGAGTAGTGGATGTGGAGTTCCATACCAGCGGTGGCTGGGATGGTGAACATCTTACGCAGCGTTTCGAGTATGGCCATATCCAGCCCGACGGTTTTGAAAGCTGGCAGCTTGAACAGCAGCCGGAACTTCGACTGTCTGCAACGGCTGGACAGGTTGCAGCGCACTGCTGGAAACAGAACGCGGCCAGTATCTGTATAGATGCCAGCGACTGGGGCCCTGGCACTCTGCAAAGCAAGATCACTATCGACAACTTTATGCTGAACACGCTACAGCCTTTACTGGCAGAGGGCTATAGTGTCGATGGCAAGGTCAATGTCGACCTGAAACTGGTACGCAACAGCAAAGGCCTGCAGGGTCAGCTTCAATGGCGACAATCACGCACAGTACTGGCGTACAGAGATGAGATCGATCGATTCGAGACGGTACTCGATGAAGTCCTCATCGATCTGTTTTCGGACGACAGGCAGACGAATCTCACAGCCAGACTGACTGGCGAACAGGGACTGAATATGACCGCGACCGCTACCGTCAGTGGACCGCTGATTGCTGAAAGCCCGTTACAGGCTGCAGCCAAAGGCAGGTTGCCGAGTATCGAACTGCTGCGGCCGCTTGCACGCCGTGTGGTTCAGCTGGGTAAATTGCAGGGTGAGTTGAAGCTTGATCTCGATGCCAGCGGCACACTGGGTGATCCTGTATTCAACGGTGGCGCATATCTTGACGATGGCTTGCTGGAGCTGTCAGATGCCGGTGTCACCTTGAGCGATATCAACATAAAGGCGCAGAGTAGTGGTGGCGATAAATTGCAGGTGACCGGCGAGCTACGCTCGGGTGGGGGCAGTGCCAGTATCCTCGGCGAGGTGCGTGCAACGCAAGAGCCGGGCCTTGAGGCCGACATCCACATACAGGGCCAGAACCTGGCCAGCCTGCGTATCCCTGAACTGAGTCTTGATACCTCACCTGATCTCAAGTTACATATCGGCAAAGGGGTGTTCGATATAAGCGGCTCGATAATGATCCCGCATGCGGCTGCCGTAATTCGGGCCTTACCGAAAAATGCTGTGCCTCTTTCTGACGACGTGATCGTACATACACCGGAACGTGAGATAGGCCGACAGCAAGAAATGATTGTTACCGGCGATGTCGAGGTATTGCTCGGCGATGATGTGCGCTTCAAGGGTTTTGGTCTGAACAGTCGGCTGGAAGGCGGGCTCAGGCTGACGCAAAGCCAGGGCGGTTTTCTTCGCAGCGCTGGCACTGTTCGTGTTCGTGATGGTTTCCTCACCGGCTACGGTAAGGAGCTGCGCGTAGATCGTGGCGAACTCACTTTTACCGGCCCGCTGGATGATCCGCTGATCAATATCCAGGTAAGCCGTGAGTCGATATACGAAAACCGGCAGTACATCATAGGTCTTCGCCTGACCGGTTCTGCACAGAACGTTAAGACAGAACCGTTCTCCCGGCCATCGATGAGCGAACGTGACGTACTGGCGTTTCTGCTGCTTGACCGCCCGCCCAATAACGAAAATGAAACTGCAGGCGCAGCACTGGCGCTCGGACTGTCGCAGCTGGTGCCAGCCGGCGACAGTGGTATCCTCGGGCTGGATGAAGTCAGTTTTGAAACCAATGATGCAAACCAGGCCGCCATGGTTGCGGGTAAGCGCATCAACGACAGGTTATATGTACGATGAACCGCTGCTGCTGAAATTGCTCACCTCCCTACTGCCTGGTGCGTTGAAATATATCTGGATAAATGCAGGACCTTCCGGCACATTGTAGTTTGGGTTGGAAGTCAAATTTAAAGCCAGGTTTTTCCCATCAAAGCCATAGGTCAAACTTTCAAAGTATGGTTGTGCGGCAGCCATCGTACCTCCTGATGCAAGGTATTGTCCGGAGCCATCCCACTCCCCTTCTTCAACAACGCCATCAATAATGGGTGAAATGGTACCCGTGGCCAGGCGATCGGCCGTTGCCGCCTGCTCAGGAATAATAGGTATATCAAGAAATAGGGGTGGCTCTTCACCCAGGTTAAGATACACCTGCTTAAGTGTTGCCCGATACTGCTCATCAAATGAGCGATCATTGCCGGAGTTTTGATCCGCTCCATACCACCAGAACCAATCCGAGCCTTCAGCAATATACATCTGAGTGATCGCTTCTTCCAGCGCTTCCTCACTTACGGATCCCGACTGCGAACCAGTGATATATTTTTGCAAGAAATCACGCGTTTCTGCTAAATACTCCCAGGCCAGATTTTCTTCTTCCTCACCAATCCAGGTGCTAAAATCATGGTTGATCCACGAGCCGGCGTGCAAATCCTCAATTTGAGGTTGATCCGGTGCTAATTCCAGGAATTCACTGGGGGTAACCGTCTCAATCAAGGGATCTTCGCTGAGCATTTGGTAGAGAGTATGCAAGAATTCTTTGCCGTCATTGTCATAATGCTCCCATGCATTCTCGCCATCGAGGATCACTGAAACCAGGTGCGGTCCCTGTACGCCATCATCTTGCAACTGCTGGCGAATGGCATGGATGCGGTTAACGAAATCCTGAGCAGCATTCTGCCCCTGCATGCCGGAATAAGTAAATCCAACCTTATCTGAGATGTGCGACATCACGAAAAACCATAGCCACAGGATCGCCGCGGCTGCCTTGTACATAATACGGTCGGTAAAGCTGATCTGCTTCGACAACGACCTCTTCTGAATTGCGCGTAAAGCTGTCAAATCCTAAGCTGTTCGCCAGAACGCCTTCATCGCTGGCCATCCATTGCAAGCCGTTCCTGCTGACCATGGTCACGATTTCTTGGGCTACGGAACCCTCGGCCGGCCACATGCCGCGAGGCGGCTGGCCAAAATGATCCTCATAAAGCTGGACACCCCGCTCGACCTGGGCAACAGCATCTTGTCCATAAGTAAATCGTGCATCAGGCAGTTCGATTTCGGGCAGAGCTTCGCGAGCCAGGTTACTATCAACCAGCAGAGGCAAAATGGGATGGGCAAAAGGCGTCATTGTTACATCAATCTGCCCCGCGTCCTGTAATTTCCTATGCACTGGAATAACTTCATCAATGAGGCGTTGGTGCTCGGCAAAGAGCGGTTCCTTATCCGCTTCATCAAAGCTGCCCCATTTATCTACAAGGCTCGCTAACGGCTCTTGTCCGAGCCAATCGGGATCAACCCAGGCTAGATTAAATAGGATCTGCAAATCACGATAATCTTCAACCGTAAATTCATTTAATGGATCGTCGCTGTTGTTCCGTTTGTCTAGCAGTTCCTGGTATCGTGGAAATCGGGCAATGATCTTTTGATTACTATCGAAAAAGCGATCAAGAATGAACTGTTTTTCGCCGTCACTCAAATCATCTGCCGGAATTAAAGCATGGGTCCAATATAGATCTTTGGCCCCGTTCGACAAATCATCTAGCTGGCGCAGCAGGCTGGGTGTAAGGTTAAAAGTAGCATGGATATCGGGATATTGTTCCAGGATCGCCGCCATATCCACATAATCCTTGGTAGCGTGGACGCGCACCCACGGCCGTATGTAAGCATTACTCTCTGGATCCTTGAAATAAACAGGCTGGTGCTGGTGCCAGATGATAGAAAGGTATATCGGCTCCTCGCCAGGCGTCTCGATTTCTTCTCCTACTACCTCCTCGGCTGAAGACTCTTGTGTAGTCGGGGGAATCTCGGTTGGCACGACCGTCGCCTCTTCAACGGGCACTGCGGATGGTACGGGTACCTCTTCTGTTGGCACAGGCATTGAATCATCTTGTGCACAGCCAACCACCATAAATAACCCAACAATCAAAAAAATAATGAAACGATAAACCTTCATCTTCATTCCTCTACATTCACGAAATCGGGCCAAGCTGCAACACAACGCTGCTTTGGGCAGGCAGTGACCCAACGGGTTTATAATCATTAAAACCACCCGCTCCGTTAATAATTAACTGTGTGGGGTCCATTTCGCCAAATAGCACTTGTGGCGTCACGGTTTCAGTAAGTGGACCCTCAGCCAATGTCAGGGCGTAATTATCCACTGGATCTTCATTAAAGTTAATGATTACCAGGGTGTTTTCATCCTCAAATGAACGCAAAAAGGCGTATACATCGGCCGAATTGGTATCGACCGCAAACCATTCTCCCACCCGCAGTGAAGGATATTCATTTCGTAATTGGATGAGGGACCGGTAATGATTCAAAAGAGAATCAGGGTCCTCTTCTTGCAAGGCCACACTGCGTTCTTCATAATCATCAGCAGGGAAGCGCCACGGCCGTCCATCGGTAAAACCCACATTAAGACCATCGTCACTGCGCCACTGCATCGGCCGGCGAATATCTTCATCCGGTTTCGTGCCTTTCATGCCAATTTCTTCACCATAATAGAGGAAGGGCACACCTGGAGAGGTCAGCAGCCATGTGGCAGCGATTTTGGCCTTGTTCTCATCCCCACCCAACCGATCCATGACCCGATTCTGATCATGATTAGTCAAGAATGTAGCATACTGCCCAGGTGGGAAACTCCCAACCACATTACGCTGTTCCTTGCCGATCTGTGGTGAATGGCCACTGTCCGTACTGTTTAAGATTGCATTCGCCAGATCAAATTGGAAGGCAATATCCACCTCATCACCGGTATATTTAAGTACCTCTTGTGTATTGGTCCACGCCTCACCAACAGCCAGAGCGTCAGGATTGATATCTTTGTAAAAAGTATAAAAACCTTTCAACCATTCGTGGGTTGCCTTTGTGTTTTCCTGCATTTGGCCATTCTCGACAATATGTTTGATCGCATCCAAGCGGAAACCATCAACGCCCATATCCTCCAGCCAGAAACGGGCCGCTTCTTGCATCGCCTCGGTTACTTCCGGATTTTCATAATTGAGATCAGGCATGCCATCCCAGAAAAGGGCGTAGTAATAACCATCCGCTGTGCGGTGCCAAACCTGCTGTCCTTCTGGACCACGGTAACCTGGATCTTCATCTTCCCAAATATACCAATCTCGTTTGTCAGAATTTCGATCTTGCGATTCTTCAAACCAGGGATGATCGCGCGAAGTATGGTTGGTTACCAGATCTACGATGATGCGTATGTCCCGCGCATGTGCTTCTTCGATCAATCGCTGGAAATCCTCTTCACTGCCATATTCTTCATCAACCTTAAAGTAATCCACCACATCATAGCCATGATAGCTTGGCGATTCCATGATCGGCATGAGCCATAAGGCTGTGACGCCTAAATCATCTGTGGTAGTTGGGTCGCCATCATTGAGATAATCGAGCTTTTCAATCAAGCCTTTGATATCGCCGACGCCATCCCCGTCGCTGTCATTGAAACTGCGCACAAAGACTTCATAGAAAACGGCATCATTCCACCAGGGCATTCCGGCCGTTCCTGAGGAAAGGAGATCGGGCACTTCGGTTGCTTCGATTTCAGGAGCTGGTGTCGCTGTGGCTACGGCCGTTGCCGGCGGCAGGGTTGGCTCAACGGCCGGATTCTGCATCACTACATGCAGCGAGCAAAAAGAAAGCGGCAAGCACAAGAATGAACCATAACCTTTTAAATTGCTTCATATCGATTTTTCCAATTACTTGTACCATTAGCCTTATCCCTACGCCCGCTACTCAGCCCATCACAACATAACCCAACAAAAAAGGGGTATACATAAGTATACCCCTGACATTTGACAGTCGATAAATTATCCTTTCACAGCCCCTGCCGTAAGACCACCAACAATATAATCTTGCAAGAGCAGATAGAGGATCACAATCGGTACGGCCGCCATAATCGCCCCGGCAGTAAACTCGCCCCATTTCTGAGCAAACTGGTTGCTCTGGAAGATATAAAGCCCAACCATCACCGTTAAGTTTTCCGTACTTTTCAAGATGATTCGCGCCAGGACAAATTCTCCATAGGTGCTGATGAAGGTCAGCAAACCAACCACGATAACCACCGGGCGCACCAAAGGGAAGATCAACCTGCTAAAAGTTTGCCAATGGGTGGCCCCATCGACCATGGCCGATTCATCAATATCCTTGGGCACAGTGTCAAAGAAACCCTTCATCAGCCAGATATTGATGCCCATGGCCCCACCCAAGATAGATAAAGCCCAGACCCGGTGAGTGTATTCAAGCCCAAGAGGGGGAATATAGGATCCCAACTGCTGCAGCAAGGCGAAAATGGCAACCATGGCCAGATGTAGCCGGAAAAACCTGGATGAGCAGGATGCTCTTTAGCAAGCCTTGACGGCCATAAAAGCGAAAGCGTGAAAAAGCAAAAGCAGTCGTCGTCGTGATAAACACCGAAAGCAGGGTCACAGACGACCGCCACTTTAATCGAATTCCACAACCAGGTCAGATAAGGAAAGAGTCGACTGGTCAACAACTCGCGATAATTGGCCAGACTGGCATTTTCCGGAATCAACTGCTGTGAGGCCAGGTTGCCGGACGGGATCCAACGAGGCAGAGATCGTCCAGACTACCGGAAACATGGCGAAGACAATCATAATCAACGGCGATCATCATAGCGGATGATCTTGCTAATCTGCTTACGCCGCTTTGCGAACTCGGTAAGTTTTCCATATATTATACTAGACATCTCACCTGCCTCTCCCACATATTGGTATAGCGGAACTGGAATAGGGTGATCAACAACGACAATAGCGAAAATGATGATGGTGATCGCTGAAGCGAAACCAAAATCCGCACCACGCGCGCCACCAAAGGCCAACTTATAGACATAACTGATCAAGATATCTGTATGACCCAATCGGCGTCGCGCGCGCCGGCAATGGGTGGGCCGCCTTGCATTGTATAAGAAGATCACATTGAAGTTGTTGAAGTTGAAGACATAAGAGGCGACCAACAAGGGACCAACGGCGACTAAGCAGCAAGGGCAAGGTCAACTGCCAGAATTTTTGCCAGGCATTGGCCCCATCCACATCCGCGGCGCTGTAGATATCTCGGGGATGCCTTGCAATGCACCGCTGCAGACCAGCATAAAATAGGGATAACCCAACCAGAGATTGACAATCAGGATGCCGACTTTGGCCCAGAAGGGATCTGTAAACCAGGCGGGCGATGAGCCAAATAATGCTCCACCAATGTCTGGTAAATAACGCCGATCGGTTCCTTAAACATTCCGCGCCAAACAAGAATGGTGACCAGACTGGGAATGGTATAGGGAATGATCAACAGGGAACGGATGATCGTTGTTGCCCGGCAAATCATTGAACAGCATCGCCGTGAAAAGCCCAAGAAAGAAGGTGGTCAAGACGGTCAAAAAGGGAAAAATGAAGTTCCAGATGGTGACCAGGACCAAAGGTCCGGCGATGGCCGGGCTGGTGAAGAAAGCGCGTGAAGTTTTCGCAAACCAACGTTTACCCAGAATCCAGGTGGGACTGTTGAGCCATCGGCCGGCAGTCCAGGTCCCTTCAACATGCGTCGTATAACCATCCCCGTGGCCAAATCCGTCATCGTATCTGTTCGTGCGGTCATATACGAAACGTTGTTCGGTTGTGGCTGCGCTGTCCAGGTTCTTAATCCGGGCAATATCTTCACCTGCGCCAAATTCGATAGCGCCCAAGTTGATCAATAATCGATATCGTCTGCAAGCGCGTGAGACGTTTATACCCTTCAGTCTCCAGCGGCATGCCATCATCATCCAGTTCACCAAATGCGAGCGGATCAGTACCTGCTTCGATTGCTTCGCCTGGTTTAGCCAGAAGCGTATTCACCATCCTCGTTAATCAGCCACAAGGCATAGTCACCATCTGGCGTTTGAAAAGCAGTCCAGCTGAAGCCTGACGCCCTGTTTCTGGCAGATAGGTTTGACTTTCTAAAGAGTCAATAGATTGCTGCTTGGTCAGCAAATGGCCATCACCATAATTGGTGAAGGCGATCCAGAATGTATATAGGATTGGGTAGACGGAAAGTAGGGCCATCAGCGACAGACCAATGACCATCCAGCGCAAGGGGTACATGCCTTTCCGCAACAAAACAACATTAACAAAGATGGTGATTAAAGCGATCATGGCCGCCAGGGGCCAATAACCATCCTGACCAAATTGACAGATTAACCACACCGCCAGGACATCAAAGATACCCAATAAAATCAGGCGGATAAACATCCCACTTAAGGTGGCCGAAGGTTGGCTTCTTACCGGGTTCCTCGGAGTTATCGCCGCTGCTGTGCTACTCATCGACATATCCCTCCAGATAGACAAAAAGCCAGGGAAGGAAATGCGTCCAACCCGGCTTCATAGAGCTAAATCATAAATCTATAGTTCTTGCTAATGCGTTTATTATCCACCAGCAATCGCTTCGCGAATCTGTTCGGCGGCGTTGGTGACGTTGCCGTCACGTCTTCGCCATTCATGATCAACTGAAACCGTCGCCCCAGGAACCCCATACAGTTCCCATCTGCGGGATGTTGGGCATCGGCTGAGCAGTTCCCCTGCTACACCAAAGGCGGCCAGATCTGCATCATCCAACAGCCTCCAGGGTGGGAATCCAGGCAGGAATACGTGGATCCTGTGCCTGAAAGTCCGCCATGATTTCGTCAGTGGCTACCAACTCGGTCAAGAAGTCTGGGCCAGTAGCTGGTTTTCGCTCTGGGCATTAACCACAAAGCCTTGCGCACCCAGGAAGGCGCGCCGGGACCGTCGGCCCAGAGGGCATCGGGTCGACAGAGAAGTTAACACCGGCATCACGATATTCAGCCAATGCCAGGGGCCATTCAGGATGAAGGGAATGCCGCCTTCGGCAAAGAGCGCATTGCCGTAGCATAATCGTTCGTTGTCGGAATATAGCCATCGTTACTGCCTTCTGGATCCATTCGCCCGAGGCGATAAAGCCAGGGCTGTCCAGGCCAACATCATCAGGCAGATAGTTGCCATCCGCATCCTGGCCAAAGAGATAGCCGCCAAAGGCATTATGTAGACCTATCATGGCGTAATCGCTAGGGAAGACAGTTGTGCTTTCAATGGTGCCATCATCTATTAATGCTTTAGTGACCTCCAACATCTCATCCCAAGTCGTTACTGGTTCCGGGACCAGGTCGACATTGCGGATGAGACCCACATTCTCTGTGGCGTAAGGTAAGGCATACAATTCACTGTTGTAATTGAAAGCTTCTAAAGCGTTGGCGGCGATATTATCCGACTTTCCACCCAGGTCTATCGGGGAAATAAGGCCACCTTCAACATATTGGCCGATCTGGTCATGGGCCGTGATGAAAATATCAGGCCCTTCGCCGGCGGGAATGGCCACACGCGTTTGCTCGAGCATATCTTGCAGCTGCACCTGCTCCAGGATCACTTCCACCCCTGCCGATGCTGCGAATTCATCGACCAGCGTTTCCAGCACAGGGATGCGCTTATCGTCAGCCCAGATGACCAAAGTAGCAAAGGTTTCTGCCGCTGCTTCTTCCATCGGTTCCTCGGTCGGTTCTTCCATCGGTTCTTCCGTTGGTTCTTCCATCGGTTCCTCGGTTGGTTCTTCCATCGGTTCCTCGGTTGGTTCTTCCATCGGTTCTTCCGTTGGTTCTTCCATCGGTTCTTCAGCTTCCTGAGCCGGCGATTCGGCCGCTTCTTCGGCTGATCCGCCACAAGCGCTGAGCACCATGACGCCTAAAAGAAGCGCGATTACAAGTAAAAACAGTTTGTTGTGTTTCATCATTCTCCTCACAAAATATAATTCGGTGTTATCGGGTAAAATTGAGTGTCGTTCTGAGTCTGGTAAATCTATACTTTAGCATCACCTCCACAAAACTATCGAATATGTGTTTTCTAAATAATAGTAGACCATTAATTGTAAATGGAAAAGAAGTGATTGCCAAGAGGCTATCGATTTTATAAGGTAACCTCCGCAAACAAGGTTCAAAGAG
The DNA here is from genome assembly GCA_963736615.1 of uncultured Chloroflexia bacterium. Classification (GTDB taxonomy): domain Bacteria; phylum Chloroflexota; class Anaerolineae; order Promineifilales; family Promineifilaceae; genus JAACFF01. Next base: position 15,455 of record CAVTPP010000015.1, read on the forward strand.
GTACAACATAATTCGTGAATTTTTGAGCTGGTTTTTATTGTCCCAACGTCATATGGCCTTACAGATATTATCTTGACAGGCATATCTAATTACGATAAGAATAGGATCCCTGCTTATTTTAATGTGTATTAAGTGTTGGGATCCGTGAAATAATTGGTTGCTTTAACGGTCCGCTCGATCTAGGGGAAGCATTAGCCGCTGAATGAGGTTATTTGTGAATATATTTGAACGGAATTTGATGTTGCACGGGGCAGATTATAATTATGAACAGTGGCTTGATTATCCTGGCGTTTTGGCTCGTGATTTCGAATTGATGAAAGCTGGCACACTGTAATGTGATGAGTGTAGGCATATTTTCATGGGCATCGCTGGAGCCTGATGAAGGTGCCTACGATTTTAGTTGGCTGGATAAGCTATTTGACAGGCTGGCTGAAAATGGGCTGTTGGCTATTCTGGCGACACCGAGCGCGGCGAAACCGGCTTGGATGTCACAGAAATACCCGGAAATCAGGCTGATGGATGAATAGGCCGTCGCCAACCCCACCTTTTACGCCATAACCACTGCCCAACTTCGCCCATTTATCGGGAAAAAGTGCGCCAAATTAACACCCTTCTGGCAAGGCGATATTCTGAACATCCTGCCTTAATGATGTGGCATGTTTCTAACGAATATGGCAATACGAACTGTCGATGCAAGCTTTGCTTGCAAGCCTTCAGAAAGTGGCTTCAGGTGCGCTACGGATCCCTGCTGCCCTAAACAAAGCCTGGTGGTCAACCTTTTGGAGCCATCAATATACAGATTGGTCACAAATTAATCCGGTAGATCCCTCTATGCATGGCTTAATGCTAGATTGGATGCGCTTTGTTAGTGACCAGGTTTTGGATTTCTATTTGGCAGAGATTGAACCGCTACGGGAGTTTACGCCTCATATTCCAGTATCAACTAATTTCATGCAGCCGAATGTCGGTTTGGATTATGGCGCATTTGCCCCACACATTGATGTAATTTCCTGGGATAGCTATCCACGCTGGCATAGCGAAACTGATGATCTGCGTGTGGCAACACAAACGGCATTTTACCACGATATGCACCGCGCTTATAAAAAACAGCCATTTCTTCTGATTGAATCTACGCCGAGTGTAACCAATTGGCAAGGAATCAGCCGCCCTAAGCGACCTGGTATGCACCAGTTGGCCTCCTTGCAGGCAGTAGCACATGGCGCCAATGGTGTGCAATATTTTCAGTGGCGGCAAAGCCGCGGCGGGGAAGAGAAGTTTCATGGGGCAGTACTTACTCATGGCCTGCACGAAAATACGAGAACCTTCCTAGAGGTGGCGCAGTTGGCAAAACACTGGCCCAACTTCAAGGTATTGTCCCCTCTGTCAATAAGGCCGAAGTGGCCCTCATCTATGATCTGCAAAACGAATGGGCGCTCGATCTAGCCCAGTTACCCCGCAGCGAAGATAAAAATTATCAGGAGCGGTGTATAGCGCATTATCGGCCGTTTTGGCAGCAAGGGATCACTTTAGACATCATTAATAGCACGTACAACGAATTATCGAATTATAAACTACTGATTGCGCCAATGTTATATATGCTGCAAGATGGTGTGGCTGAGCAGTTGTCTGATTTTGTGGCGGCGGGCGGCACACTCGTTGCCACTTATTTAACCGGCTTAGTGAATCAGAGTGATCTTGTCTTCCTAGACGGCACGCTCGGCCCGCTTCAAGAGTTATTGGGCATTGGGATTGTTGAGACAGACGTCCTATTTGACCATGATCAGCAGAGTATTCAACCGACTGAGGTCAGGTTTTCAAGAACAAATTACCCGATTATAAAGTATGCGGATATTGTTCGTTTGCAAGGTGCGGAAGCGCTTGCGATATATGAGCAGGATTTTTATGCTGGTTCACCAGCCCTTACCGTCAACAAGTTTGGAAGGGGGCAAGCTTATTATCTGGCAGCTCGTTTCAATGATCAGTTTCTGACAGATTTTTACGGGTGGCTGGGTCAGAAGTTGAATTTGGAAACGGCCGTTACGCAGCCTTTACCCTCCGGTGTTACTGCCCAGGTTCGCCCAACAGACACAGAAAAATTTATTTTCTTACTTAATTTCAAACCCACTCCCCAAATCGTCAGAATTGATGAACCAGCAATCGTTGATGCCATCTCCGGGCAAACGATTGCTGCTGAGATCGCCTTGGCTGGCTATGGTTGGCGTATCTTAAAACAATCGATCTAAGCTACAACAATTTCAGCTGTGCCGATTTGAATGATGGTCGTATGCTATAGTTACGTCCACACCTGCCAGGAGGCGGTTCTTCCTCTCAGTTTACTCGCGCAGACGAGCGCCCATACTTCTTCCTAATTGTTTTAAGATTCTCTGTCTTTGTTTGTATGCGTCTTTGTCCGTCAAGGTCTTATTCGGCGCCTGAAAAGTCAGGTGGTAAGCCAGACTCTTTTTACCGTCTGGAATTTGAGAGCCTTCATAAACATCGAACAGCTCGACCTTTTTGAGCAAAAACCCGCCAGCCTGCCGTAATGCTTCCGACACCTCCGCGGCAGGGATATGTTGATCGACAACGAGGGCAAGGTCTTCGCGAACGGCCGGATAAGGTGAAATAGCATCAAAGGAATAGCCGGAACCCATTTTCTCCAGGATAGCTGACAAATCAAGATCGACAGCCAATATGGGTTGGTTATCACCAAAACGGCCGCCATAACCTTCTACAACCAGAGGGTGTAAATCCCCCATCACGCCCAACATTGTCTCTCCCAACCAAATTCGCGCTGTCCGGCCGGGCCGGAAAGTCGGATGTTTAGCAGCTTCGTAACTAACATCTAGATGCAGCCCAGCAAACAAACCTTCCACAACGCCCTTTAGATCAAAGAAGTCTAGATTTGCTGTTTCCATCTGTCCGCGCCAATGGTCTTCTTTTCGAGAGCCGGTCAACACGATGCTGAGTCGCTTTAATTCATCTGGCAGAACCCCTTCTTCTTGGGCCAGGTAAATCTCACCAATTTCGAAGATGGCGATATGATCCTCGTGACGACTGTTGTTCGCAGCAATTTCTAAAATTGAGGAAAGAACGCTGTGTCTCATTACCGCGCGATCGACAGAAATTGGATTGGTCAATGTCACATAAGGCCGGTCATCCTTGGGAACATCACTGCCAGATGGGATAAGACGCGCTTCGCTATCTACGGCCGTCAACCGGTAAGTGATCACTTCTTGCAGGCCAAGCTGGACTAGGATATCCCGCACTTGTTCCTCTTTTTCCAATTCTGGGTTACCGCGTTGAGGAGGCAGCTCATCGGCGATAATAGTTGATGGAATCTGATCGTATCCAGCCATGCGACAGATCTCCTCCACCAGATCATGGGGGCCCTCAATATCCAGCCGGTGATCAGGTGCCGTAACCATCAAATGGTCGCCGTAGGGCTCCGTCGCGAATTCAAGCCGTCCCAAGAGTTCAGCGATCTCCTCACTGCTTAATTCTAACCCACTTAACCTCTCAGCATATCCTGGGCTAAGTTCTACGGTGATTTCTTCAGGCGGTGCAGGATAACTATCAATTATGCCTTCGGGATACTTTTCCCCCAGCCAGACGTCGCATTAGTTCGGCAGCCCTCTTGGCTCCCAAGATAGCCTGGCTGGCGTGCACGCCACGGCTGAAACGGAAGGCAGCATCACTGCTGATACCTAAATGAGTAGCACTGCGGCGAATATTGATGAAGTTCCAGGCCGCCGCTTCAAGTAAGACATTGGTCGTCTCCGGCTTAATCTCACTGTCCAGGCCACCCATAATGCCGCCCAAACTCAGGTTCCCCATAGGGTCAGTGACCAAGATGGTGAAATCAGGCAGTTTGTGCTCAATACCATCAAGCGTGGTTAAGGTTTCACCTTCCTCAGGTAGACGGGTGTGGATATGAATCGGTCCATCAGGATTATAATCATCCGCTCGTCGGCGTAAGAAATCGAAATCGAAAGTGTGGTTAGGCTGGCCCATTTCCAACATCACGTAGTTGCTGATATCGACGACGACGTTAATCGGCCGTTGCCCTGCAAGCTGCAAACGATGCTGCATCCAATAAGGACTGGAAATCTGCTCAACACCTTCAATAATGAGGGCCACGAAACGCGGGTTGATTTGTGGTTCATCTGTGGTGATGAGCACACGGCCGTCCACCGGGGGGCCTTCCATGACCACATCATAATCGGGATAGCGCAGTTCCTGTTTGGTCAATGCCGCATATTCGCGGGCCACCCCTAATATCGAGGCACAGCGAGCGATATTGGGGATGATGTCGATCTCCAACACCGCATCACCAAGAACATCTTGGACCGGCCTGCCGGACACATAGTCTGGTGACCAGGCATCCTTGCGCATGAGAATGATGCCCTCATGTTCGTCGCTGATGCCTAATTCCTTTTCCGAACAAAGCATGGCGTCATTGTAAATACCGCGCAAAGGACGCCCCTTTAGCTTGCTCTTTTTCAGCCCATCTTTGTGTCCATCATAGAGCATGGCCCCTTCGAGAGCCAGCGGTGAATACAAGTTCTGTTCGCTGATATCACCCTGACCAATGAAGGAAAACAAATTGGGGGCGCCGGTTACGACAATCTTGGATTCATCAACACCATAATCCACCGTCGCCAGAACCAAGCGGTCTGCATCTGGATGTTGTTCTACCTGTAAAATTTGCCCCAGGACAATCTTGTCCCTGTCCCAGACCAAATCAGCACCGTCGATACCGGTGCGCACGACATGTTTGACCTCAAGGCCGGCATTAGTCAATATGCGATCAACCTCTTCGACCGGCAGGTTAATATCTACAAAATCACTTAACCATGAAAGTGGTACAAGCATCTAAATATCTCCTCACCAATACCTCTGAGGTCTCTTAGGTCTCGAAGACGATTTAAGACCTCAGAGGTATGTTGTTGTTAGAACTGCTGTAAGAACCGTAAATCGTTGGCCCAGAATTGACGAATATCATTAATGCCATATTTCAGCATGGCAATACGTTCAGGTCCCATACCAAAGGCAAAACCAAAATGAACCTGTGGATCATAACCACCATTACGCAGCACATTGGGATGCACCATACCGCAGCCCAAAATCTCCAGCCAGCCGGTCTGTTTGCACACCTGACATCCTTCTCCTTCACAGAGAAAACAGGTGACATCCATCTCCGCACTCGGTTCGGTGAAAGGGAAGTAACTGGCGCGAAAGCGTGTCTTACGATTTTCGCCAAACATGCGTTTTGCAAACTCAGTCAATGTGCCCTTCAAATCGGCGAAGGTGATATTGTCCCCCACGGCCAAGCCTTCAACCTGCGTGAATTGGATTTCACTGCGCGTCGTGATTTGCTCATTTCGATAACACATGCCTGGCAGAATGACGCGGATAGGTTCCGGGTAATATTCATGCATCGCGCGGATTTGCCCGGCGCTCGTATGCGTGCGTAAAATAACATCTTCCTTATCCGTGTAGAAACTATCTTGCATTTCTCGTGCCGGATGGTGTGGCGGAAAGTTGAGCATCTCAAAGTTATATGCATCCGTCTCTACATCAGGGCTGCGATAGATTTGAAAGCCCATATCGCCAAAGATGCGATAGATATCGCGCAGGGTTTGCGTAATAATATGCAGCCCTCCGCGCGTCTGCGGTCGTCCGGGCAGTGTAACGTCAATGGCATCAGCGCTCAATTTGGCCTGCAGTTCGGCCGTTTTTATTTCCGCTACGCGCCCATCATATGCTGCTTGCAGCTTCTGCTTGATCTGATTGAGACGCTTGCCAAAAACCGGGCGCTCCTCAGACGACAATTGGCCCATCTGACGCGTAAGCAAATAAACAGCTCCTTTTCGGCCCAGCGTTCCACGGTACCAACTCTCTAAGTCAACACCGCTTTCCGCAGTTTGTAAACTTGCCAAAGATTCTGCATAGATGTCTTCCAGGTTTGTACTCATCTATTACACTCCCATCTTGCACTGTAAGCGCAATGTGGCCGGTTCAACTAGGGTTTCAAAAGAGAACCTGAACGCCGAAGCGGATCATTCCCACATTTGCACGCCAAAATAAAAAAGACGCGGTTTTTATACCGCGTCTTCTCGAAATCGTTGTATCTGCTAAAACTTTACTTAGGCAGAACCAACCTCCTCCGTTCTCACGGCAACGGGTGTTACTGTAAAGTTAAAGCCAAAAAACCTAATAGTTGCGTATTCGTTCATCTCGACTGCATAATATCATTTGCAGATACCCCTGTCAAGACAGTACCAATACTGGTGAAACCCGGTTTTGGATTATAGTTTCGCTTCTGTTTTGTGTGAAAGTTCAGCAATACACGTAACAAAATCGGGTTTCTATTCTCAATATAACTTTTAGCGTCTCTGGTCGCGACCTCGGCCACGTCCGCCATTGCGTGAACCACCTCGCCCGCCGGAGCGGTTACCACCAGAACGGGGTTTATCATTGGCGCGTGCTTCTTCCAACGTCCACTCTTCCATTACCGCTTGGCGTGACAGTCGAATCTTTCCTTCACCGCTGACATCGGTGATCATAACCATGATCTCGTCACCCATTTGCACCGCATCTTCAACACTGCGAATATGTTCCGTTGAGAGTTGGGAGATATGGCACATGCCGTCCACACCTGGCGCATATTCGACAAATACACCAAAGTCAGTCACGCGCACGATTTTGCCGGTGAATATTTCGCCCGGCTCAGGTACGCGGGTTAGAGCTTTGATCTGCTCTACGGCCGCTTCAGCCTTTTCACCATCAATACCAGCGACAAAAACTGTGCCATCTTCCTGAATATCTACGGAAACCTCATAGGTTTCCTCCAGGCTGCGGATTGTCGAACCACCTTTGCCAATAACCGCGCCGATCTTTTCGGGATCGATGCTGACGCTAAGCATACGTGGTGCGAAGGGGCTCATTTGTTCGCGCGGTGCGGAGATGGTTTGCATCATGGAGTCCATGATTTCCAAACGACCTACACGCGCCTGTTCTAGCGCTTCGGCCATTAATTCTTGCGAAAGACCACTGATCTTGATGTCCATCTGCAAAGCGGTGATGCCATCAACGGTACCCGCAACCTTGAAGTCCATGTCGCCTAGGTGATCTTCCATACCTTGAATGTCACTTAAGACGGCGAACTTCTCCCCGTCGCTAATCAGGCCCATGGCCACACCAGCTACCGGCTTCTTAAGCGGCACGCCACAATCCAGCAAAGCTAGACTGGAGGCGCAAATACTGGCCTGGCTCGTGCTTCCGTTAGAAGATAGCACTTCAGATACGACGCGAATCGCGTAAGGAAAGTCTTCAGACGAGGGAATCATTGGCAGCAAAGCCCGTTCGGCCAATGCACCATGACCAATCTCACGCCGCTTGGGTCCACGTAAGAACCAGGTTTCGCCGGTGGAGAAAGGCGGGAAGTTATAATCATGCATGTAGCGGCGACTGTCTGAAGGATACAAGCCATCTAATTTTTGCGCCTCACGGGGTGTGCCGAGCGACACGATGGATAAGACCTGGGTTTGGCCACGACGGAAGAGACCGGAACCATGAGCGCGTGGGCTTAGGCCAACTTCCGAGGAAAGCTCGCGAATCGTGGTGTAGTTACGGCCATCGGGACGAATACCGTCATAAAGTATCCGGGAGCGAATCGCCTTCTTCAATTCCTTGCCAATTATCCCGCGAATGGCCTTGGGATCGGCCAGTTCATCTTCGGCTATAAGGGTATCAACTACCTCTTCACGCAGTTCATCCATGGCAGCGTTGCGATCATTACGGTCAGTGTGGGCAGCTACTAACTCTGAAATACGATTGCCCAACAGTGCTTTTACGGCCGCTTCCAATTCCAGATCGCTCTCGGCAATGACTACTTCTCGTTTCGGCTTGCCCAATTCAGCGCGCATCTGTTCTTGTACGGCGATTATCGGCTGGATGGCTTCATGGCCAAAAGCCAATGCTGCAATCAGTAGTTCCTCGCTGGCTTCATCAGCACCCGCCTCAACCATGATGATGGCATCTTTAGAACCTGCGATGCGCAAGTCCAAGATACTGTCCTCCATCTGTGGAATAGTTGGCATAGCAACGAACTCTCCGTCAATATAGCCAACCCGGACGGCCCCAATGGGTCCATTCCAGGGGATATCTGAAATCGTCATCGCCGCGCTGGCAGCATTAACTGCTAATACATCCAGGTGGTGCACGCTGTCGGAAGACAGTGTCGTGATGATAACCTGCACTTCATTGCGCATACCGTCGGGGAACAACGGCCGTAAGGGGCGGTCAGTCAAACGAGATGTAAGAATCGCATCTGTAGTCGGCCGTCCTTCACGACGGAAAAAGCTGCCGGGAATACGTCCGGCAGCATACATCTTCTCTTCAAAGTCAACGCTCAGGGGGAAGAAATCCAACCCTTCACGCACATTTTTCGACATAGTCGTCGTCGCCAGCAGCATACAATCGCCAACACGCGCGGTCACCGCGCCGCCGGCCTGCTCTGCCAACTTTCCAGTCGAAAAGGTCATTTCCTTATTGCCCACAGTTGTGGAAAAGGTATATTCAGGTAACATGTTTATCCTCTTATTTGTGACATTTTCTATATACTTCGCAACAGATTGCGGCAAACTAAGCGGCTTAACCCGCCACCGTAACATATGCTGCCACAATAGAACCTAAGATGACACTCAGCCTCTACTTCAAGCAAAGAAATGTCTAATTATTCTTTTTACAATTTTCTTGGGGCAATAATTATTTGGGTTAGGGACTGGGAACTATCGCATAAACAATCCTGCTCTCTTAAGGCCATTCTCAAAACTTCAGAACCAAACCTGGTCTGGCAGTTACCCAGAGCAATCACCCTATATGAAACAGTTCCCAATTCCTAATCCACGCCGCTGTGCCCCTAATGAGAGGGGCGAGAACATCTCGCCCCTACTCTAACTATCTACTATTTATTACCGGCGCAAACCCAAACGGGCCAGGATTGTCCGGTAACGTTCCGGGTGACGCTTACGCAAGTAAGACAGCAAACGACGTCGCTTGCCAACCAACTTGAGCAGCCCACGTCGTGAACTCTCGTCATGCTTATGAACGCTTAGGTGCTCCTGCAGTTGCTTGATCCGGCGATCAAAGATCGCGATCTGTACCTCAGGCGAACCTGTATCACCCTCATGGGTTCCAAAATCTCCAATCAAATCGGCTTTCTCTGCCACATCTAAAGGCATTATATTTGTTCCTCCAAAAAATTAGTATCAGCCTGCAAGCCGCCGTGCCGAATACGTCGCACTTTCAAGCTAATTTATGATTATACTCCGGGCTAAAGCAGATGCAAAAACGCTCAGAGTGCATCAAAGGTGCCAACATGCTGAAAGTCAGCATCTTTCAATCATCTCCAAGTCGCAGCACAGCCATAAAGGCTTCTTGTGGAACTTCCACATTGCCGATCATCTTCATCCGCTTCTTACCTTTCTTCTGCTTTTCCAACAACTTACGTTTACGCGAGACATCGCCTCCATAACATTTGGCCAGCACATCCTTACGCAGCGCTTTTACATTGGCCCGACTGATAACCCGCTTGCCAACAGCCGCCTGAATCGGTACTTCAAACATTTGGCGCGGGATCAATTTCCGCAGTTGGGTGACTAAGCTTTTGACCACGATAGATAGGCATCATCCTCATGAACAATCATGGCCAATGCATCCACAGGCATGTTTTGCCACTAATACATCTAATTTTACCAATTTAGATGCGCGATAACCAGCAAATTCATAATCCATTGAAGCATAACCACGTGTACCACTTTTCAGCTTGTCATAAAAATCAATGATTATTTCCGAAAGCGGCAAATCAAATTTCAACACAACACGACCCGGAGCCGGATATTCCTGTCCCTTAAATTCACCACGCCGCTTGATACACAAATCCATCACCACGCCATAATATTCTTCTGGATGTAAAATCTGCACACGCATCCACGGTTCCCGGATTTCTTCAATGATGGAAGGATCTGGAAGGTCTGCCGGGCTTTCAATGATCTTTACTTCACCAGTATGAGCCATGACCACTTCATAACGCACACTGGGCGCCGTGGCCACCAAATCAAGATCATATTCTCGTTCCAAGCCGCTCTTGAATGATTTCCATATGGAAGAGGCCCAAGAAACCGCAGCGAAAGCCGAAATTTAGCGCATTGGAAGTTTCCGGCTCATAAACCAGGGCGGCATCATTCAGTTGCAGCCGTTCCAAGCGCTTCTTTGAGGAGCGAATACTCTTCCCCTTCCGTCAGGATAAAATCCGGCAAAAACCATGGGTTTCGCCGCTTGATAACCAGGCAGAGGTTCAGTGGCCGGTTGATCACGCCAGGTGATGGTGTCACCTACCCGGCATTCACGTACAGTTTTCAGAGCCGGTGGCAATATAGCCCACTTCTCCGGCGGATAGTTCGTTGTACCGGCTCCATATTCGGGCTAAAGATGCCAAGTTCAATGGGTTCGGCAGCAACATCATTGGACATCATTCTGATCCACTGGCGTTGATTCAACGAACCTTCAAACACGCGCACATAAGCGATAACACCTTTGTAGGAATCATAATGCGAATCAAAAACCAGGGCGCGAAAGGGCGCATCGGGGTTGGAATTTGGTGCCGGCACTTTTGCCACAACCGCTTCTAGCACAGGTATCAATATTTATCCCTTGTTTGGCACTGACGGGGATAGCATCTTCAGCCGGGATACCGGTGATGCCTTCAATTTCTTCGGCCACATCTTCAGGCATAGCAGCCGGAAGATCGATTTTATTGATCACGGGAATAATTTCCAGATCTGATTCTATAGCCAGGTACAGATTGGCCAATGTTTGTGCTTCGATGCCTTGAGTTGCATCAACAACTAGAATGGCACCTTCACAACTTTGTAAAGCGCGACTGACTTCATAGGCAAAATCGACATGCCCTGGCGTATCGATGAGGTTCATCTCATAGGTTTGCCCATCTTGCGCTTCGTAGTTCATGCGCACGGCCGAAGCCTTGATGGTCACACCTTTCTCCCGTTCGATGTCCATGCTGTCTAGAACCTGTTCCTGCATTTCTCGATCGGAAATGGTACCGGTGACTTGAAGCAACCGGTCAGCCAGGGTTGACTTGCCATGATCGATATGGGCAATGATGCAAAAATTACGTATATGACTTTGATCCATGTCGTTTAGTATATCAGAATGCCCGCAAGCGGGTGAACTGCTTAATAAGCCGTGTTAGAATAAATTGGAAATGAATTCTGCGTGGTGCGCGATGCAGCACCAGTCTGGAGCAAGATGAAACAATCTAATCATGAGCACGATCCCTTACAACCTCATGCCCACGAACCCAATCCCGAACCGCCGTCAGATGATCCATCCTTCACGCTCACCCTCCCTGATGGGAAAATCATCACGCTGTCGCCAGATGATTTACGGCTGCTGCCACAAACGGCCGTTTCCAATTGCTATATAGTAAGCACCGGGCATGGCACAACAGGGCCCTTTGAGTTCATTGGCGCCACACTTCTCGATCTGACCCTGACCTACTGGAAAGGTGAATTTTCAGAGGTTGAACTGCTAAGCAGAGATGGCTTTGGTAATCGGGTTTTCGCTGAAGAAATTCACTATCCCGCAGCGGCAGGTCCGATGCTTTTGGCTTACGGGCTGGATAGAAAAGCAATGACACGCCATCAGGGATTAGTTCGTTTAATTGTACCCAACGAGCGGGATGATGCTTTACGTCAGGTAAAATGGATTGGGAAAATAATTTTGCGCGCATGACGGCATGGGATTGGTTCAAACCGGTCTTATTCCTCACTGCCAGGGATCTCGATCATCACATTTGAAATCATCGAGGTCTATCTCTTCCTCTACCTGCCCACCGGGTCGCAACCAGACCAAAAACTCAATATTGCCTTCAGCCCCTTGAATTGGGGAACGGGTTAAACCAAGGGGCGCCAGATCGTTCTCCAATGACCAGGTTAGAAGATCGCTTAATACCTGTCTGTGCACGGAAGGATCTTTGACAATGCCGCCTTTACCCACCTGTTTGCGGCCTGCCTCAAACTGCGGTTTGATCAAAGCCACGATATCAGCATCAGGGCTTATCCACTGCTTGACTGCGGGCAATATCAACTTGAGTGAAATAAAAGAAACATCAATAGAGACAAAGCTCACCACTTCCGGCAATGAGTCCAGGTAGCGGGCATTGGTTCGTTCCATGACGATGACACGTGGATCCTGGCGCAATTTCCATCCTAATTGGCCGTAACCGACATCAATGGCAAAAACACGAGCCGCGCCATTTTGCAGCAGCACATCAGTAAACCCCCCGGTACAGGCACCCACATCAGCACATGTACGCCCAGTTACATCCAAGCCAAAAACCTGCAAAGCGCCGGCCAACTTGAATCCACCACGGCTGACAAAGGGCATGGGTGCAATAAGTTGAACATCTGCGCCTAATAAGATTGACGTGCCTGGTTTGTCCACCCGCTGCCCATCGACCAGCACCTCGCCGGCCATAATCAAACCCTTGGCCTGGCTGCGCGTTGAAACCAATCCCCGGTCCACTAATAATTTATCCAGGCGTTCCTTTTTTTGCGCCATTGTTTATATCAAGAATTGCCCAGGCGCTCTAACCAATATTCTAGTGCGTCAGTCAAGGATTTTTGCAATGGTATTTGAGGCTGCCAGCCGGTATGCTGCGCAATCTTGGCGTAACTACCAAAAAGACAAGGCGTATCGGATGGGCGCATGCGATTGGGGTCAAAAGTGATTTGCACGTCTACCTGGGCAAGATTTGACAACTCTTGCAGCAGCGAATAGATGGAGACTGCTTTCCCAGAACAAATGAAATAGGCTTCACCTGGATGGCCCTTTTCTGCTAAGGCCACATATGCCGCTGCGACGTCACGTACATCGGTGAAATCACGCTCCGCCTCCAGGTTGCCGACAGACATGACCGGCGGCTTCTGTCCCAGCTTAATCGCTGCCAACTGGCTGGCGAAATCGGGAACGACGAATCCAAGCGCCTGCCGGGGGCCAACGTGATTAAACGGCCGTGCCTCAACCACATGGAGACCATAACGCTGCCAGTAAATAGGCGCTAATTGCCCGGCAGCCATCTTACTGATGCCATATGGATGCCGCGGTTGGGGAACAGTATCTTCTGTCAGTGGCAGCATCCCTTCCGTAACGGGGCCATAAATCTCGGCGCTGGTTACTATTACAACTCGCGGGGAGTCAACTGCGACGGCCGCTTCCAGCAGATTTGCCGTTCCACCTGTATTTACAGCTAATGTAAACGCCGGATCTTTCCAGGATATCGCCGGGGAAGCCTGACCTGCCAAATGATAAATTACATCTGGTTTAACATTTGCCACGGCCTTTTTTATGGAACTCGATTTCAACAAATCGCCGGGAATCAGTTCAATCTGCTGATGGGCTGGCAGTGTCTGGTGGCTTGTTTCATCATGAACCAATGCAAATAAATCATGTCCATCTGCCAACAGCCGGTCAACCAGGTGCGAACCCGCGAATCCTGTTGCTCCTGTAATAAAAATACGCATGTGCTGATTATATCGTTGAATTTCTTTAAACCCACTCCATTTGTCACCCTATTTTTGGTAACAAATGGTCAGCGCTCGATGATAAGACGCAAACGCCAAACCGAACCATTCTAGCGTAAGAAAGTTCAAAGGAAGCTACACTGGTGACCTTATGGGCCGTATAATGGTTCAATGGACACGGAGCAGGAATCAACAAAGCGTTTTCCCCGCCAACAGACGTTAGGCTTTTCAAACCTATCGCTGACAAAAGTCACTCTCTGGAACAGAACCCTCGTTCGCGCATTGCTGTTACTGATACTACTGCGTCTGCTGCTGCCGGCACCTGTCTTAATCACACCCGGATCGCCACAAACAGTAATCACCCGGCATCCCGCTGTTGGTGTCCACACCCGTCTGACTGATGAAGTGGAAGAATGGAAAATTAAACGCAGCCTTGAACTGGTACGTGAAATGGGTGCTCCATGGATAGTTGAATTCTTTCCCTGGGCCTATTATCAAGCTGAAAATGGTGAAGTCGCCTGGAGTCACCCAGATCTTGTCATAAACCATGCCCATGCTCAAGGCCTGACCATCATTGCTCGTCTGGGTCTAACACCCGGCTGGGCGCGGCCAGCGGACACCCCCTTGACCTATCTGGATGAGGAATCATATGATGCGTTCGCCGCATTTGCCGCCGCGTTCGCCGCACGCTATCAGGGCAAGGTAGATTACTTAATAATTGGCAATGAACCGAACCTCAGCTATGAATGGGGATACCGAGTCACAACGGCGCAAGATTACGTGAATCTGCTTAAAATTGTCTATCCGGCTGTCAAAGCAGCCAACCCTGATATTCAAATTCTTGCCGGAGCATTGGCCCCTACCCTTGAACCGGAAGGTTCACCCTGGGGTTTGAATGACCTGGCGTATCTGGATGCCATGTACGAGGCGGGCGCAGCAGATTATTTCGATGGTTTGGCCGTACACGCTTATGGCCTTACCTTTCCTACAGAATCTGATCCAGATCCCGAAGTGCTCAATTTTCGACGCGTAGAGTTGGTGCGTCAGGTGATGGTAAATTATGGAGACGAGAAGAAATCAATCTACATCACCGAAACAGGGTGGAACGATCATCCCCGTTGGACCATGGCAGTGAAGCCTGCGCAGCGTATTCAAAACACCCTGGATGCGCTTCGTCTTGCTGAGGAAGAGTGGCCTTACGTCGAGATGCTGGCAATTTGGTCCTTCCGTTATCCAGCACCGACAAAAAGCTATATGGATTACTACACTTTGGTTACACCCGAATTTGTTACCAAACCAATTTATGATGCCATTAAAGCTTATGCAAAGGACGCTGATATTGGCAGCTCGTAGGATCACCCTCTGGCTCATTCTTTTAGCCCTGTCTATATCGACCCTGGTTACCTGCCAGGCAAATTCCGGGACTTGGGATCGCATTAAGGAAAGCGGCACGTTGCGTGTTGGGCTAGACCCTACATTTCCACCTTTTGAAGTAACTGACGAAAGCGGCGTAAGCGGCATTGATGTCGATTTGGCCCACGCCCTGGCTGCTGAACTGGGCGTACACAGTGAATTTGTCTATTTCGGTTATGATGGCTTGTATGATGCGCTGGCTACAAAACAAGTGGATGTCCTGCTCTCTGCATTGGTTATCATGCCGGAGCGCAGGCGTGATTTCGACTACAGCGAACCCTATTTTAATGCCGGTGAGATCCTCATCGTTCACAACAGCGAAGAACAATTCAGTGAGATGGCTGACCTTAACGGCCGTCGTCTGGCCGTTGAACTGGGGGCGCTGGGACATGTGGAAGCGATCCAGTGGGCCAAACGTCTTGACAACCTTGAGATACTGCCTTTTGGCAGTGCCGCCGAGGCCTTAGATGCCGTAGCATCAGGCCTGGCCGATGCGGGATTGGTCGACAATATAAGCGGCCGTTTATATCTTAAGGAGCAAGCGCAAGATCAACCCCAATTGAAGCATATCAGCAAACCCGTAACCGTAGAACCTTACGCGCTGGTGGTGCGTATAGAAGATGAGATGTTGCTGGTTAAACTAAATGAAGCCCTAGACACATTAATTACAAATGGTCAGTTAGACCAAATCATTGCTCGTTGGTTGGACAATTGAATACCCCCTACAATAATGCCCAAATTGCTTTATAATGGTGGTGTATTTACCTGTTAGTGCAAAGAGCTTTAACGGAAAACCTGATGAAAATTATCCATAAGCAGCCCCGACGCATCATCCTATTGATCGCCGTCCTCTTCTTCTTCCTAGTTATCATTCAGCCAGCCGCCGCCCAAATAAAAAGCTTTCGCTGGGAAGATTGGGAAAGCGATATTACCCTGCTAGAGAATGGTGATTTCGAAGTCGAGGAAACGCATACGATAGAGTTTAGCGGCGAGCCGTTTACTTTTGGTTTCCGCACCATACGCACCGGTGGTAACGGTGGCAATGATGCGATCAAGGATATTGCTGTACGCGAAGGGGATATCATTTACACCCAGTCCACCAGCAGAGCACCGCACACATATACGGTCAGCGACGACGGGGATGAGGTGACCATCCGCTGGTACTTCGATCCGGCAGTGGGCCGCCATACTTACACTTTTAGCTATACAGTTGAAGGCGGCGTGGCTGTTGGTGTAGGCCAGGAAGGGGAAAGTGACGAGATTTTCTGGACCATCATTCCCGACGATCATCCTGGTCTGGTCTCGCAGAGCAGCGCCACAATTCACCTCCCAGAAGGGGTACAACCACAGCTGTATACTGGCACCACGGACTATATCGTGGCCGGTTATCAAAATGATGAGCAGAGTAATGCGATTCTGACCCAAGTCAGCGATGATGGGCAGACCATCACATATGAAAACACGCAGCCATTATTAGAGGGGCAATCTTTTGAAGTCAGAACCCAATTTGCAACCGGCCTGCTGGATATTCCCATTTCCGATTGGCAGCAGCAGCAACAAATAGGTGATACGATTAGCTTGATTCTCTTTGTACTGTCGCTCCTGCTTCTTGTCGGGGGGCCGTTGCTGGTGCTGCTGCTTTGGTACCTGCGCGGTAGAGATCCCCAGTTGACAATCGTTGTCCCTGAATATATTAGCGAACCGCCGGATGATTTACCGCCGGCTGTTGTCGGCACGTTGATTGACGAAAAAGCAGATATGCAGGATATCGTTTCGACCTTGATTGACTTGGCCAACCGCGGTTATGTGACCATGACCGAAGAGGATAGTAACCACCTTTTCGCCCGTACGGAGAAGGGTGGTAAAGATTTACGGCCGTTCGAAAAACAGTTCCTGAAAGATATTTTTGGCCGCAAAGAAGAGCGCTCTCTCAATGATCTGCGTTACAAATTCGCCGACAAACTGCCCAACTTACGTAAACTGGTCTATCAGGAATTGGTTGAAGAAAAGCTGGTGCCGGCTTCACCGCAAAGTGTGCGTAGATCTTATGGCTGCTTTGCCGGGCTGCTTTTCGGCGCTGCCGTTGGAGGATTCTTTATCCTAACTGCCCTCTTTGTTGAAACGGTTGATACAATAATCTGCATTCCCTTGGCTTTGGGTGTCACCGGGCTCTTAATGATGTTCGCTTCGCGCCATATGCCCAAAAAGACAGCCAAAGGAACCGAAGCGGCCGCTAAATGGAATGCCTTCAAGCAGTATTTAAAGAATATTGAACGTTATGCAGACCTGGAACAAAGCAGCGATATCTTTACTAACTACCTTGGCTACGCTGTGGCCTTCGGCTTGGAGCGCACATGGATTCGCAAGTTTTCCGCCGTGCCCACAACGCCGATTCCCGGCTGGTACATTCCCTACTACGGTGGCTATTACGGCGGTCTAGGCGCTGGTGGCGCGACCACCGGTTCTGCAGGTTCTGGAATGCCCCAGGCACCAACACTTCAAGGCATGTCCGGCGGGCTGACCGGAGGTCTATCAGGCATGTCTGCCGGACTAACGCGCATGTTAAACTCAACATCTTCGGTGCTCAAAAGCACGCCTCCCAGCTCGAGCAGAGGTGGTTCTGGAGGAGGATTTAGTGGTGGCTTTGGCGGTGGCTTCTCCGCAGGCGGCGGCGGAAGCGCCGGATTTGGCTAAATTAAAAATGTGTCTTGTAGCGTAAACCTTCCAGTTTGCGCCGCTTAATATACCAACTATCTGGAAAGATTGTTCTACATTTTAACAGGAGTGAATATGGGTCGAATTTTAGGCATTATCCTAATTGCTGGTGGCATCATCGTGGGCATTATCATCACTGCCTTGATGATGGTTTATCGTGGAGAAGGCAGCCTTACACCAGGTGCAGCTACTCTGGGTTGGGTTTTAGGAATCACCATCCTGGTTCTTCCCCAACTTGGAATAGGCGCATTCCTCTTATGGAAGGGCACGCAGGAAGCAGCCACTGCGAAAAAAGCCGATAAAGAGCGTGAACTGCTCAACATCGTCAAATCGCGCGGCCAAGTTGATATCCGTGATGTAGCTGTTGAGATGCAAGTTAGCAAAGATGAAGTCCATGATATGCTGCACAACTTGGTCGGCATGGGCTTGTATTCAGGCTATATTAACTGGGATGAGGGTGTGTTATACTCTAGCCAGGCCAGCCAACTGCGTGAATTAACCCACTGCAAACATTGTGGTGGCCAACTTGAATTAGCTGGTAAGGGTGTCATTCGCTGCCCATTCTGTGGCACGGAGTACTTTTTGGATTAACAACTTTTTGGGGAAGAATGTCCCTAATAATCGGATTTCTCAGCATATTGCAATTCACATAATATATGGCAGGTTTCTCAAGAAATTCTAGTCTGAAATCCGATTTCTTGATTCGAATGATTTTTTAGATCACATAGCTGAGGATTGAAATATGAAAGAACAAGATGTAAACGATATTTACGAACAAATCGCAGGTGAAGAATCAACGTCGCTGGGTAATCTCCTGGCCAAGATTCCGGGCTTGTCCGGCTACATGGAACGCGGCCGTCGCCGCGATGCTGACCAGATTCTACGTGATACAATCGCCAAGCGGCTTGAAGAGGTGCGCCTCCAGCTTAGCAATGTCCACCATGAGTTAAGCCAAAATATTGGCCTGGCGATGCGCTATGCCGAAAGCCTTGGACGGGCGGATAATCGCCTAATGGGCTTGATCGGTAAAATCAAAGATGCGCCCCAAGGGTATGCTGGATTCTTCGACGCGATCAAGGTGAAAGAGGATGATCTGGCACGCATTTATCTATTCGACTCGCAAATGCTGGCCTTTGTTGATCAAATCGCAGAAGATGTTGATGTTTTAGATAAGGCAGCGGCGCAGGGCGCGAATATTGATGCCGCAATCCGCCAATTGAACAATGATCTGGCATCTGCCAATGAGACATTCGGCGTCCGAAATGAAGTATTGATGGGCATCAGTTAAAATTGAGGCCAAATAAGTTCTGGTGGTGCAGCTAACTGTCTGACCATTTTCCGCTAAGAACAATCTATTAAGGAGAAAATCATGCCAAAAGTCTTTGATGTAGTCTATGTGGAGTCCTGGGGCCGCGACGAAATCGTTCAGAAATTCCCACCCGGTGGGCCGGGAGATATTAAGGTTGGATCACAATTGATCGTGAATCCCGGCGAAACGGCCGTGTTTGTCAGAGGTGGCGAAGCGATGGGCACCTTTGAGCCTGGTCGCTACACATTAACCACTGAGAATATTCCATTCTTGACAAACTTGTTAGAGGGTGCCTTATTCGGTGGCAAGAATGTCTTCACCGCCGATATTTATTTCGTCAAAACAACGGATATGACATTGCGTTGGGGCACAGTCAACCCGATTATCGTTGAACATCCGCAGCGCATGCCCGGAGCAAGCGCCATGCGCGGCAACGGCACCTATGTGGCCAAAGTCAAAGACCCATGGCGTTTCCTGAATGCCATGGATGCTTTCCGTGACAGTGTGCGCCAAAATGACATCAAATCCCGACTCGATCCAATGTTGGGCGTGATGATCCAGGACAAACTCAGTGAACTGGCAATCTCCCAAAACCTGGGGCCGGCGCAACTGCAATCCTTTACCAAGGATCTGAACGATTTGCTTATCGGCCTTTTACAGGAAGAATTCGACGCAATTGGCATGACGATGATCGATTTCAATATTGTCATGGGCCTGCATCCTAATTCACTGGAAGTCGTTACCAATATGGGCTACGGCACAAGCTATGTGGCCAAACAGCAGGCGGACGCGCTGGTTGAGGCCGCATCTAATCCTTCCGGTGGTGGCAGCCTGGCCGAGGTCGGTCTTGGCGCCATGGGTATCGGAGCAATGAATCAGCAACAGATGATGCAGCAGCAAATGTTACAGCAACAACAACAGGCTGCGGCACCTCAACAAGCTGCACAGCCTTCAGGATCAGCCGGCATGCCCGATGTAATGACCCCCGAACAGGCCGCCGCTATTCTCCAGGTGTCTAAGGAAGATGTGGTCGCTGCCATAGAAGCAGGCGATCTAAAAGCGCGCAAAATAGGTAACGCTTATCGCATTAGCAAAGCCAATATGGAGTCATTCCTGGCTGGCTAGATTATTTACCGACAAAATACGCATCAAAAAAAGCCGCGATTCCTCTCGCGGCTTTTTGTTGTCAAAAGATGTGTTTATCGTCTTATCAAATCCTCAATCCTTAAAATAGGGTTGTCCTAACGCCTCTGGTTTTGCTGCACCCCACTTGCCCCTAAACCATTTGGTTGACATTAACATCAATACGCCCAATGTGATCGCAAAAGGCACCATTCGCCAAACGTACCTGGATAGAAGCCCCGGCAATATCAACTGCGGGTTAAGCGATAACTGCCATAACGTTCCGAACAATACGGAACCGCCGAAAAGGATCAAGGGGTTCCACATGGAGAAAAAAACAAGCGCCAAAGCGATGAAGCCCCAACCCATTAAGAAATTATAATTCCAAACAGGATTGTAATCCAAGGCATAAATCGCGCCCGCAAAGCCCATCAGCATGCCTCCACCAATGACACACAGATACCGAGTTCTGGTCACATTAATGCCTGAGACCTCGGCAACCTCAGGGTTCTCTCCCACCGACCTAATTCTCAACCCCAGACTTGTCCGGGTGAGTACAAACCAGGTCGAAACAGCCAAAATAACACCGACAAAAAAGAAAGGCGATATACCGAAAATAGAAGGGATTCTTTCCATCCCCAACGGTCCGGCAAATGGGGACCCTATGTATGTAGTCAGACCAAAGCCCAGGATCCAGATACCCATCCCACTCACAACCTGGTCGCCACCTAAGGTTACCGAGAAGAATGCGTGCAGTAAACCAAGCAATGCGCCAATACCAATACCTACCAGAAAGCCCAGCAAATAGCTGCCAGTAGTTTGGGCGGTAATGAAACCCAATGTAGCACCAAAAAGCATGACGCCCTCGATGCCTACATTTATGACACCGGAACGCTGCCCGATAAGTTCGCCGAGGCCGGCAATTAGGAAAATCGTTGAAGCATCAAGGCTTCTAACTGAGAACTCCCACATCTGCGGTCTCCTTCCTTGTGTTTACCAATACAATCTTGTAACGGTAAAAGAATTGAAATGCCACCAACGTGATCATTAAAACACCAAGCAGCGCATAATCTACGCCAAAAGCCATACCTAGTTTTCCCTGGACATATCGGCCGCCAATAGATAACCCGCCAAAAAGTAGGGCAACAGGAATTGCTGCAATGGGATTCCCCTGAGAAATCAAACCACAGATGATGCCATAGAATGCCAGGTCACCGAAAAACCCATAGTTCCTGGCGATCTTATACACCCCTGGAACGGCCGTAAAATAATGATGACCGGCCAAACCCGCCAGGACGCCACCCATAATAAAAACCAAAAGCGGAATCTTTAAACGGCTGATACCGGCATACTCGGCCGCTTTTACATTTTGTCCGTACGCTCTAATTTCATAACCGATTCTAGTTCGGGCAAACATATAATAGAGCAGCGCACCAGCGCCCAAAGCCAGAAATATAGTAATAGGAACATCCAAGAGTAAGGGCATTTTAAGAGAAGAGGGCAATTCGAAACTCTCACCTCGCCCGCCAGGATTCATGAAAGGTCCGCCATCTTTGATCATAAATGATACGAACCAGAACATCATGAAGTTTAACATCATTGTGACTACTATCTCGTTGATATTGTATTTGCCCTTCAAAAATCCGGCGATTGCCCCAACAGCAGCACCCCCTAGCGCGGCAGCAATCAATACTATAGGCAGGATTATAAAAGAGGATGGATACGTAGAATTAAATTCTTTGACCCCAAAGGCGAGAAGAACAGCATATGCAGCCAACGATCCTGCATAAAGCTGCCCGGTCATACCAATATTCCATAGTCCGGCACGAAAAGGGATGATAAAAGCATAGGTGCAAAATAAAAGAAAGATAAAACGGTTCATGGTCAAGGGCAAGCCAAAGGAATTGAAGAAGGAAAATGAAAAGATCTCTTGATAGGCACTAAGTGGATTAATTCCCGCCAGAACAAAGACAAGGCTGAACAAGATCAAGGCAACGATAATGGCTAGGATGGATATGGTTGCAGCCTGCCGATTCGTGGTAACAACCCGTTTCTCGAGCTTTAATTGATAGCTGCCGAAAGTCATGTCTCTGCTCCCTCCATTTTTATGCCGGCCATCATCGCACCCACATCTTCTCTCTTAGCCCTTGCACCAGGAATAATGCCCATAAACTTGCCTTCATAAATGGGTGCAATCCAATCACTCAATGAGAATACTTCATCCAGATCTTCAGAAATTAGCAAGACGCCTGCTTTTTGTGCTTTCGCCTCGACGAGTTTATTGCGTACAAACTCGATAGCGCCGATATCAAGTCCTTGGGTGGGCAAAGCAGCGATGACGAGCCGTGGATTTCGCGATAGTACCCTGGCAAGAATTAGTTTCTGCAGATTACCTCCGGATAGATTTTTAGCTAATACATCCGCATTGGGCGTCGCCACACCGTATTCTGAGATGATCTCTTCCGTTAGCTGCCGCAGCTTCTTGTAATCAAGGGCCCCATGATGGAAATATCCATCATCGAAGTAATAATTCATGGTTGTATTTTCTACAAGTGAAAAATCCGCAATCGACCCTACGTCATTACGATCGGCTGGAATATAACCCATGCCCAACTGCCAGCGTTTGGAGCTGGACAAATCGGTAACTTCTTTGTTATCGAGAATGACTTTGCCCGTCTCAGCATTGCGTAAACCGGCAATAGTTTCGACTAATTCCCGCTGCCCATTCCCCGATACGCCTGCTATACCAAAGATTTCGCCTTCGCGGATGGAGAAGGAGACATTATTCAAAGCCATCACGCCCTTATCACTAAGAGCCGAGAGGTTATCCACTTGAAGGATGGTTTCCCCAACCTCTACCTCACGTCTCTTGATGTTGAAGATAAACTCTCGTCCCACAAGTTCGTTAGCGAGTGTTTTCTCGGTAGCTTTATCTGTCTCAACACAGCTAACAACTTTACCTCGTCTCAAAACCGTTACTCTATCGCTTATCCTCAGCACAATTGGTAACTTATGGGTAATGAAAGGGACCAAGGCCAAATCCTCATTTGACATGGCTTCGATGGAGCTTAAAAGTTTCTCGGTTTCCAGGGGTGTCAAAGCGGCCGTTGGCTCATCCATGATAAGAACCTCCGCTCCGCGATAAAGCGCCTTCAGAATTTCAACAATCTGCTTCTCCCCTTCAGACAACTGCCAAACCTTTGCTTTAAGATCAATCACGAATCCATATTTATCACAAAGATCGTTGATTTCTTGCGTTGTTCTCTTTAGATTGAGAATTTTACCCGCTCTCGGATGTCCGAGGATGATATTCTCCATTACCGTGTGCGCAGGCACTAATTTACGGTGTTGGTGAACCATTCCTATACCCATCTCAATTGCGTCTAATGGTGATCGAAATTTGACCTGCCGTCCACCCAGATAAATCTCCCCCTCATCAGGCTGGTATTGTCCGAAAAGGATCTTCATCAAAGTAGTTTTGCCGGCGCCATTTTCGCCAAGGATGGCGTGGATTTCACCCGCTTTGATCGAAAAATCTACCCGGTCATTGGCAACAACGCCAGGGAATATTTTCGTAACTCCCTTGACTTCCAAGACCGTATCGCCGCGTTTTATATTTTCAAGTAGCACAATCTGCCCCTGATGTTTTCGTTAATTTGATATTCAATGGAATACTGAATCGGTCACCGCCCACGATTCAGAAATAGGGAATGCTCACTCTTCACAAGAAACGAGGCTCCCGCTTCTGGGAGTATTTCTCTCAAGAAAGGGAGCCTCGAGTTTATTTACACTAGGAATAGAAATTTTCCATCGATAAGCTAGTAAAGAGTGCTACTAACTACTCTAAGATTTCCACACCTTCCAGGTCGAAGCTGAAGAGCGAAAGCAGCCATTCATTTGTCGGGACCTCGCCTGCCGGCTTGACCTCTGTTCCTGCATCAGGCACTGGTGCCCCTTCAAGATCCAATCCAGTTCCGTTGCTAATGAATGCATGTTCGGTAAATGGATCCCATTCACCATTTATCATTTGCTCTCTTCTTTGTTCGACAAGTTGCACAATTTCATCTGGGATCAAAGGCAGTGCCGCGGGGCTAATGGCCTCAATTCCTACCTTATTATCGTTCATAATGTCGACTGTAGGTAACTCAGTGCCGTCGGCCAAAACTATAGAATCATCCATGCCTAAATAGAGAACGTTTTGCGGATTTTCAACACCTTCCAGCCACTCGGTAAGCATGTGCTCGTACAGAACTTCCCAACGTGTATCAAATGAGACAGCTACTGTGTCTGTATCAGACCAACCGTAATAGCCCACAATATCCATGTCTTTACCGACAAACCAAATACCCTGTTCTTGGGCAACATCCAAGGGAGAACCGGAATCGGTCTGCTGGGTTAATACATCGACATCATATTGGGTAATTAATGTTTCCGCGATGTCACGCTCTTCCGCCGGTAGATACCAATCACCGACATACTTGACAAAGATTGATATATCCTTATCGAGCATCTCAGCAGCATCCTGGACGCCAAGGATAAAGCCATTTTGTCTTCTAATAACTTGAACACCTGGGAATGCTGATACGATCCCGATATTCCCGGTTTCTGTGAGCGCGCCGGCAATTAATCCTTCAAGATAAAGTGCCTGGTACTGTCTGGGGAAAAATCTTAAAAAGTTTCTTTTGGTTGTCAGATCGCTGGTAATAGCGGACCCAAAATAAGTATCAGGATATTTGTCCGCGATTTCTTGCAGCGGCAACCCCATGAACTCTGCATTGCCAATGACGATAGACGCGCCATCAGAAATCAATTCTTCAGCATAAGGAACAGAAAGATCCGGGCCTACTTCTTCTCTGAAAACGTACTCAACATCCGGATATTTTTCTGCAATCCGTTTTCCGGCACGATCGTGGGCACCAGACCAGGTAGTTCCCTCGATGACACTGAAATGTTCAATCGCTAGTGTCGCACCTTCAGCCATCTCCTCCTCAGCAGGTTCTTCTTCTGCAGCCGGTGCTTCTGCTTCCGCCGGTGCCTCTGCTTCCACCGGTGCTTCTTCGGCAGGTTCCGCCGGCGCTGCCGGCTGACCACACATGGTCATCGCCATCATTAATAGGGCCAAAAATGCAACAATTACAATCTTTCTCAACAACGTACCATTCATCTCCGGGAAAAATTTGCCAATCATCTACATATCCTCCTTAAAAATATGCTACTTGTCGCGGCTCAATGCGGCAGATTGCCATATTCTGAACCATGCTAAAATGATTTTGGCGCCCCTCCGTGGAAGTAAATTCTATTCTAGAGGATTGTCAGATGAACGTCAATTTTTAGTTGCCTGGATCACAACAAGGGCAGCTACTAGGATATTCTCGACAAGACAATCTCTATATCTGATAATTGCTTATTGAAAACATTCAAGTGAAGCGCCCGGACGCAACTTAGACTGGGCAGCAGATAGGACGAACAATTACGAAGAGCCCCAGAAAGCTATTCTAAGGCCGATATTTAATTTGAAGAGGACAGTATGGCGATAGAATCATTTTCAACCATCTTTCTGCTCACTATTGTTTCAGGCTTACTTCTCGCAGGATTTTTCATCTATTTTGCTATTGTCTCTTACAAGGAGAATGAGCCGCATACCGCCAATCGTGCAGCGATTCTAGCCCTTTTGTTTCCGGTGCCTTACCTGGCAATTGGTATCACTGGTCTGTTTTTGACTACCGCAAATATTTTCTTGACCGGCATTGCCTCACTGCTTTTACTGATTACTTTTATGGCCGTCATCATCATATTGTTACCTGTTGGCCATAAATACCCTCAGACCAATGACACCCCTGGCAGCCGGATCGATGAACGAGATATCATGTTCTCACGCAATCTCTTAAAAGAGGGTACAGAGCGGTTCGAGGCGTATTACAGGTGCAATCCTGCCAAGAAATCGCTCGACGATAATTTCCGCAAGAGGCCTGGGCTCATGCAAAAGGGGGCACTTTACTATGATCCTTTCACAACGGCCGCAGCGAATGCCAGCTTCAAGACAGTGGCCGCATTCCATACCATTTTAGATGAAGAAGATCTGCCTGATGGCCAGGTCAAAGTAATACCGGACAATATGTCCCACTTGATCAAGCGTTGGACCAAAAAACTTGGTGCCGTATCAGTCGGCATCACCGAACTAAAATCGTATCACCTTTACAGCACAATCGGCCGAGGCGACCGATACGGCGAAGCGGTAGATCTAGATCATGATTTTGCAATCGCCCTGACAGTTGAGATGGAGAAAGAGCTGCTTGATCGTGCGCCATACGGACCAACCGTTATGGAATCTGCCCAACAGTATCTAAATTCTGGGGCTATTGCCGTTCAATTGGCTGAATTTATTCGCAACCTTGGTTATTCGGCACGGGCTCATATTGATGGGAGCTACCGCGTCGTATGTCCTCTGGTTGCTCGCGATGCAGGATTAGGAGAAATCGGCCGTATGGGATTGCTCATGACACCTGAGCTTGGCCCCCGGGTGCGTATTGCCGTGGTGACGACAGATTTGCCTCTCATAGTTGATGAACGAACCAGGGATTTATCCATGCTCAGTTTTTGCAGCCGCTGCATGAAATGTGCCGCTGTTTGCCCTAGCAAAGCTATCTCATTTGAAGATCGTCAAGAGATAGACGGCGCATTGCGCTGGCAAATCAATTCCGAAGCCTGTTTCACCTATTGGTGCACCATAGGTACGGACTGCGCCTCCTGCATGCGTGCTTGTCCCTTACTCTCATCCCAACAATCTCTTACATAATTTCGTACGCGCAGGCTTAAAGCGCTCCTCTATTTTTCAGGAGTTTGCACTCAGGATGGATGATTTTTTCTACGGCCGAAAACCAGCACCAGCACCAGCACCTATTCCGGAATGGCTAAATCCCGTCGGAGGAGATCAACAGCATTCCTTATCTTAAACCTTTAACGAAAAAGTCGATCCGCCTTAATATATTCTGTTATTAACTTACAAAATCATCAAAAGTCAAGTATAATGAACTGGAATGCACCATTTGGTCCCACGCTTTATATTGGAGAATCTGGCGCAGGGAAGTCTGAAGGGTGAGTTCCCTGGCGTTGGTCTTTTCCTCGACATCTCCGGTTTTTCAAACCTGACGGATATCCTGCTGCAGCACGACCAGCATGGGGCAGAGGTGCTTGCGGCTGTCATAAAGAAGATATTCGACCAGCTGGTACACCACATTTACGAGCATGGCGGCTTCATCAGCACCTTTGCCGGTGATGCATTCCTGGCGCTCTTTCCACCAGAACCATTCCTTACAGCGAACTCTGTTCAGGCACTCTCTGATGCCGGCACACGTGCATTAGCGGCTGCCTGGCATGTTCAGCAGCATATGGCCGCTCACAGCGATTACGACACCCCTTACGGCACATTCTCCGTTTCGGCCAAGATTGGTGTAGCTGACGGGCAGATCAATTGGGGCATTCTTTTATCCGAGGATGAGAACCGGGCCACCTATTACTTCCAAGGCACGGCCGTCGATTCGTGTGCCGCGGCTGAACATCTGGCCAAACAAGGTGAGATCATTATATCGGAGAACCTATGCAAGCAGTTGGCCGGTTCTGTGACGGCTGAACCTGTTGGCCATCATTATCGCTTGACACAGTTTTCAGAACAGTTGGCCTCATCCCAGGAAATAAATCTACCGGCAGAAGATCTCGAGCTATTGGCCCGTTTTTTTCCTCGTGAGGTCATCCTCCAGCGGCGGAGTGGAGAATTCCGGCAAATAGTCAGCCTCTTCATCAGCTTGCCAACTGTGCGCTCCGAATCCCAGTTGGCGCTTTTTAGCCAATCCCTCTTTTTTCTTTCAGAACAGTTTGGCGGCTTGCTCAACCGCCTGGATTTCGGTGACAAAGGCGCTAACCTGTTTTTCCTTTGGGGCATGCCCATCTCATACGAAAACGATATCGAGCGCGCTTTAGATTTCGTCCTAGCGTTGCAAAGCCGCACCAGCATCCCCATCAGCGCCGGTATCACTTATCGCATTGCCTACGCCGGATTCAGCGGTTCGCCGCTGCGTGAAGAGTACACCGTATACGGCCGTGGCGTTAACCTGGCTGCACGTTTTATGATAGCCGCACCGCGTGGGGAGATTTGGGTCGACGAATGGATCGCAAAACGGGCAGTGCAGCAGTTCGATATCGATTTTGAAGCCGAGATGGCTTTCAAGGGTTTTGCCGATAAGCAAAAGGTATATGTGCTGCTTGAGCAAAAGGAGAAATCAGAACTAATCGCTCACGAACCGATGTTGGGTCGTCAGCAGGAACTTGTACAGTTATTCAACTTCATTAAACCGCTATTTGAAGGCCGGTCCGCCGGCACTATGATTCTGTGGGGTGAAGCGGGTATTGGCAAAAGCCGCTTGGTAACTGCTCTCTTGGATGAGCTCCAAAAAGGGGAGCCAGAAAGCCAGGCCTTCATCTGCCAGACAGACCAGATTTTGCAGCAATCACTGAATCCTTTTCGCTATTGGCTGCGACATTACTTTGGCCAGTCAACGGCGTTGTCAGAAGCACGCAGCAAACGTATATTCAATCGCATGCTGGACAACCTGATTGAGGAGACTACTGACTCGGCCCTGGTTCAGGAATTGGACCGCACGCGCTCGTTCTTGGGTGCTCTTGTGGATTTGCAATGGCCTGATTCCCTGTATGCCCAACTTGATCCCAGGGGCGCTTTGAAAATACACTCATCGGTCTGACGACGCTGCTTAAAGCTGAAAGCCTGCGCAAACCTGTCATTTTAATTTTAGAGGATGCTCATTGGCTGGATAATGACTCCCGGATTTATCTACAGAGGCTTGCACTGTTTATGACGGCAGACAAAGATACACACTTCCCCATAGGCATTATTATTACTGCTCGACCGGAACAGACTGATCCACTCTTTGACGATAGTTCTGCTTACTTGAATCTGAATATTGGTCTACTTTCAGCAGACAATTTAAGCAGCCTGGCAGCTGGGATACTAAATGGGCCTGTGTCGGCTGACTTAAAAAAACTACTTATGGATCGCACCGAAGGCAATCCCTTTTTCACTGAGCAAATCACCCGCTACCTACTGGAACATAAGCTCATTACCCTGGCCAAGGAAGAATGGGCGTTAGCCGAGCAGCATGCCAAGCATTTGCCAACAGATGTGCGAACGGTATTGGTGGCCCGTCTTGACCGTTTGACCAGAGAGGTGAAGCAGGGGGTGGAGCGAGCGGCCGTACTGGGGCGAGAATTTGATGTGCGCCTGCTGGCGATGATGCTGGCCAATGATGCCAGCATGACACAGATGTTAGAAGGAGGGCAGAAGGCTTTTATCTGGTCGGCTCTTAGCCAGATACGTTACCTTTTCAGGCATGCATTAATGCGCGATGCAGCTTATCGCATGCAGCTACGAGCAAGACGCCAGTCCCTGCACCAATTAGCTGCCGAATCCCTAGCCAAACTCTTTGAGAATGATCTATCACCCCATTATGGCGAATTGGCCCACCATGCAGAGCAAGCTAGGCTCGATGTTTTAGCACGGGAATACCTAAAAAAGGCCGGAGACGTGGCTCGAGACGGTTATCAAAACAGCCAGGCAGTCGATTATTACAGTCGGGCTCTCGCCTTGACACCCGAAACAAACCTTGAGGATAGATATGATCTCTTATTGGCCCGCGAGAGGATTTATGATCTGCAAGGTGCACGCAAAGCCCAGGCCAAAGACCTGACGGCGCTGAAAATGCTAGCTACCCAGCTCAAAGAAATATCCCGTCAGGCAGAGGTTAGTCTGCGCCAAAGTGAATTAGCGCTAAATACAAGCAATTACGAAGATTCTATTTCCGCTGCCAAGGAATCTATTTCCAATGCCAGGGATGGGGCCGATTCGGCCAGGGAGGCTGCAGGATACAAGCAGTGGGGCAGGGCACTGCGACTACAAGGCGCATACGTAGCTGCTCGCGAACAGTTAGAACTAGCTGGTGAGCGGGCACAAGCAGCTGGAGCAAACCGTATATGGGCCCACAGCGTAAAAGATCTGGGCGCGATGGCAATCTATCAAGGTGATCATGCCGGGGCGCGAACTTACCTGGAACAAGCACTAGGTCTTTATCGCCAGATCGGCGACCGGCGTGGAGAAAGCCTAAGTCTGCAAAACCTTGGTGTTGTGGCCAAGGATATGGCTGATTATGCCGGTGCGCGTGATTATTCCAATCAAGCCCTGCTAATCTGCCTCGAGATTGGCGACCGGCGTGGGGAGAGCCTTTGCTTCGATAACCTTGCGAGCTTAGCAAGACGCGAAGGTAATTATGTTCAGGCACAGATAAATTATGAACGCTCTTTGGGAATATATCGTGAGATTGGCGATCGTCGGGGAGAGGCTATGAGTCTGGATAATCTGGGTATTGTGGCCTGTGATCTAGGCAGGTATAAACAAGCTAAACCCCATTTGGAGCAGGCATTACACCTTTACCAGACGATCGGCGACCGAGAAGGAGAAAGCGTCTGCTTCAACAATCTGGGGATAATGGCTAGCGACCTAGGGGATCACGCTCAAGCCCAGGATTATCTACAGAAAGGATTGACCATTTGCCGGGAAATCGGCTTCCGTACAACCGAAGGCACAATCCTTAATGAATTAGGTCTAGTAGCTTTTAACCTTGGGCTTTTTGCAGAGGCCTACGCTAGATTTGACCAGGCTATGGCACTGCGCTTAGAGTTGGATCAAGCACACTACATTGTTGAAGATCGGGCCGGGCTCGCCCAGGCCAAGATGGCCATGGGAGATGAGGCAGGGGCAACGTATTTTATTGAGCAGGTGCTGGCATACCTGGCGGATGATCCTAATCTGATCTGGGGCTGAACGGCCGTTATCTGTGCACCTCATTTGCTTTCGTGTATTGCGAGCCAAGCACGATGAACAAGCAACGGCGATTCTGGAAAGAGCTTACAGCATGCTGCAAGAACGTGCTGCTAAGATAGAAATTGAAGCCTTGAAAATATCTTTTCTAAGAAATGTTCCCGCTCACAACGAAATTGTGCTACAATACGAGAATAGATAATTCTTCTTCACAGTCTTGTATAGGAGGTATCATGAACAAATCAGCTGAAACAAAACTTGGTGCAGCCACCATTTGGGACAAACGAACAATAGCCCTGCTTGAGTTCATTGAAAAAGAACAAGAGAGTGTGGAGAATGAGATCAATACAGTGGCGGATGCTGTCAAAGAGAGCGAGATTGAGTTTAGGCAGCAATTTAATATTGATACCGTTGCCTTTGACAAACTTAAGAAAAGGTTGGAGAAAGATGTGCCTCTCAGCGATTTTATCTTGTGGATAATTTTCATGCATGCATACGAGCATCGTCAGAGGAATATTTGTAGCGGCCTTCTAGACCTCCTATACCAATTTACAGAGGGTGCCGCTATCATCCTCCAGCCATCTTTCGACCAAAAAAAGGGTTATTCACCAAGACACCTCTGGCGGGTGCTCCTAAATGAAGCGTCCACCGATCTGCAGATTATTCAGGCTGCTGTCCAACAGCGTTCTCCTGGTAAAGAAAACCAGCCTGATGGGAAAGTATCTTCTCAGCAGACCCTTTTTACAGCCGACATCATCTCCGAACATGCGTTGGGGCAGGCCGTTAAAAGCGGATATTTGAAACATACCCCGGTCATTACCTATTTGAAGGAAGACATTACCGTTCGTACGGTTCCCTATGCAAAGGTTGTTTTGATCAGTGTTGCTTTTGCCAGCATGCAGCCGGGTTTTGGCGAGAGGGATAAGGAAGGTGTTTCTTATTTAAGAGTTTCTCGTGACATGTTGGCCATTGCGCATGAGGTAGGGCATCACTTGTTTTGGCAAGGAAATATGCCTGGAAGGAGACGGTCTGTTTACAAGCATCTGCAAAAACGATTAAAGCGAGCCCAGATTGGGGAATGGGATTGGCGGCGTGCATGGCTAGAAGAGATATTTGCTGATACCTACGGTTGTCTAGTAGCCGGACCGGTGATGGCCCTCTCATTCCAGGACATATTAACCGATAACCCACCATCCCTTTTAAGAAAGGATACAGGACATCACCCAATACCTGCCTTGCGTCCCTATATTCAAACCAGGATACTGCGCGGTATCACAGACGCCAACGGAAACCCGCTCTATATGGGGGCTTCAAAACAGCTGGATGCGCGCTGGGAAAAGTGGTTGGCCGGTCAAGAATGGGCAATTGCCGATCCATTGGAAATGGAATACAAGCTTCATGGCCTTGCCCATCAAGTGCAAGGGTGGCAGATTCTGGAAGCGCTGGATGTAATTATTAAAATTGTTCTGAGGACATTACGAGGCCAACGGCCGCCGCATACTGATAATTGGGTACATGGGAGTTGGAAAGCCTGGACATCAGATTTACAGGATAATGAAGGATTAGTTGAATTATACAACAATTTGACCTTTAAGAGTTTCCCAGCCAGTGGACTTTGGCTCAAGGTAGATGAAGTTGAAGGCAAGATGAGCGATCTTCCGCATTGGCCGGAGAGAATTTTATCAGGTTGGTCAGTAGAAGGACCCGAGCATAGCGGTACTGGTTGATCAGAAATATATTATCCAATCTCAAGTGACGTGCGGTCTAGACTAAACATCAACTAACAAAAAACGACCTGCCCCGTAAATTGGGACAGGCCGCTCTTTTTTCAGATAAAATGGCATCGGGTTCAGCTAATTTGAGCTTGGACCGCCGGCCGGAACTTATAACCGTAAACGATCATGCCCTCTTCTCCATCCGAACGCAGCTTGCGCGTTACCATCTCTACCGGCATGCCAATGTGAACATCTTCTTTAGCAACATCGGTTAATTGGGCTGTAAGCACTGGTCCCTCATCTAATTTGATCAGAGCAACTGTATAAGGTGCATTGTGTTCAAACCCGGCCGGCGCATCATAAATAGTGGTGTAGGAAAAAACTTCGCCTGTGCCGGTGAAAGTATATAGTTCTTTTGCAGGTGCGAGACATTCCAGGCAAACGTCACGCGGTGGGAATAACTTTACTCCACATGAGTCGCATTCTTCACCAACTAAGCTGTATCGTTGTTCATTAAGACGCCAATGACGTGAAACTTCCATGATTTTTCAAACCTCCCAGTAAGTACTGAGTTTTTTGATTGTGCGATAACAAGCTTGTAACGCTGCACAATCACTCTAAATTATGCACAGGAAGGCTTTCATTCTCTGTCAACACTCGGAAAACACTGTCAAAAACTATCATTCGAACTGTCATTGACCGGGATTTAGGCCTAAAAACAGTTATTTGGCCTAAATCCCGGCGATTATTACTTGACAGTCCAGACGACTAGCTTACGCGAAGTATGTGGGTAACGGCCGTGGATCCCATCGTTCCCAAATTCTGGGTCATGCCAATTTTCGCGCCGTCAACCTGGCAATCTTCAGCCTGGCCGCGAAGCTGCTGTGCCACCTCAACGACCTGCAAGACGCCGGTAGCGCCAATTGCGTGACCACGCGCTTTCAGCCCGCCAAAGGTGCTGATTGGGATTCGGCCGTCCTTGCCAATCTCCCCATCTCGGGCCAACTGCCATCCCTGCCCTCGTTCAGCGAACCCGGCCGCTTCCAATGAAAGCGCAGCCATAACCGTAAAGGAATCATGCAGTTCAAATAAGTCGATGTCATCCGCTGTGACACCAGCCTGTTTCATCGCCCTTTCTGCGCTTCTTGCTGCACCGGCCAGGTACAGCAAATCCTTGCGATCATGCAGCCCCATTGTATCTGTGGAAATTGCCGAACCGGCGATTTCCACAGGCTGAGGCACCATGTCCATAGCGCGTTCAGCATTAGTGATGATGACCGCCGCTGAACCATCACCTGCGGGTGCAGCGTCAAATAGTGATATGGGATCCGCTACTAATGGGGCCATGGTAAAGCGCTCTGCTTTTAGGCGGTTGCGGAACATAGCCATGGGATTACTAGCCCCATTAGCGTGGGCATTAACGCTAAAACCAGCAAAATCAGCGACTTCAACGCCATGCTCATACATGTAGCGTCGCATTAACAAGGCTCCAGCACCAGCATAAGTCAACCCTTGTATCGCCTCGAAGTCAGCATCCAAACCGGATGCCAGGGCCGCAGTGACCGGTGTGCCGGTCTCATCGGTCATCTTCTCTACACCCACAACAAGCGCGGTTTCAACCATGCCGCTTTTTACAGCCAGCACAGCCTGCCGAACAGCCGCACCACCTGAAGCATCAGCCGCTTCAACGGTCACGGCTTCAATGCCGCGCAGGCCGGAAAAATCGGCGACCAGTGCTCCTAAATGGTTTTGGTTGCTCAATTGTCCTGCCAGCATATTGCCGACAAAGAGAGCATCAACCTGGCTGATATGGGCATCATCCAGCGCTGCCTCTATGGCATACCAGGCCAAATGCCGCAGCGAAGTGTCCCAATGTTCGCGAACGTTTGTCTTTCCAATTCCGATAATAGATACGTTTGCCATAGTCATCAATTCATCTTCAACTTATCCCGGAAACGGGTATAGGTAGCGTAATCAATTTCTGTGCGCCGTGCGATATAATCTTCTGTTGTCGGCGCCAATTTCTGAACATCAGCTAGACGGTCTGTTGTCAACAAATCAAAGGCATCAGAGCCGGCGCCAGAGCCATAACTGACACATAAAATGCGGTCACCTGGCTCAGCCACATCAAGAATGGCTGTCAAGCCAATCATTGCCGAACCGGAATAGGTATTGCCAATGCGCGGGCTCAATAAGCCTGCTGCAATCTGATCGGCCGTAAAGCCCAACATCTTGCCCGCGCGCATCGGGAATTTAGCGTTGGGTTGGTGAAAAACTGCCCAATCATAATCTTGCGCCGTACGGCCCATCGCTTCCATCATCGCTTCAGAAGCAGCCAATACATGCTTGAAGTATGCTGGCTCGCCTGTGAAACGATCACCATGAGAAGGGTAATTGGAGTGCGCACGACGCCAGAAGTCAGGTGTATCAGTGACAAAAGAATAGGACCCTTGAATTATGGCCACAGCTTCTTCAGCCGGTCCGACGAGAACCGAGGCGCCTCCAGCAGCGGCCGTATATTCTAACGCATCCCCTGGACGACCCTGGGCCGTATCCATACCGATACTCAACGCATATTTGGCCATACCCGATCCCACAAAGCCCATCGCCGCTTGCAGCGCTTCCGTGCCTGCTTTACAGGCGAATTCCCAATCGGCTGCTTGCGTGTGCGGCACAGCGCCAATAGCCTCAGCGACAACTGTACTGCTTGGTTTTACCGCGTATGGATGGCTCTCACTGCCGACCCAGACCGCTCGAATTTCACGCGGGTCTATTTGCGCTCTCAACAACGTGTTTCTTGCCGCTTCGATAGACATCGTAATGACGTCTTCATCTAAGCCGCTGACCGCTTTTTCCTTTACTGGAGCCCCACCAACACCTTCAGTCCAAACACGAGAGACCTCGGTCGCAGGGAGCCGGTATCTGGGCACATAGGCACCATACCCGACTATACCCACCGGACGATCCGGTTTCATTATGCCATCTTGGGGATTATATTCACTCATTTATTTGCCTCAATTCATTTCTGCTAACAGCTCTTTAGCGCGCTGGGTATTGATTTTTTTCTCAGCTACTAGCATATTAGCGATTTCCTGTACCTGGCCACCATTAGCGCCGGCAGCCATCGCGACCTGGCGGGCATGCAAACGCATGTGACCGCGCTGAATACCAACAGTTGACAATGCCTTGATCGCCGCCAGATTCTGCGCCAGACCCACGGCAGCCATCACTGTCGCCAATTCTACGGCCGTTTCGACACCTAATATCTTAATGGCCACCTTGGCCGTTGGGTGCACCTTGGTCGCCCCACCCACCAAACCAACAGCCATTGGCAGGGTGATCTCACCAAACAGATCGCCATTTTCATCAACATTCCACTTCGTTAGGGATTGGTAACGGCCATCACGAGCCGCATAAGCGTGGGCGCCCGCCTCAATTGCCCGCCAATCATTGCCGGTAGCAATTACAACCGCATCGATGCCGTTCATTATGCCCTTATTGTGGGTCGCAGCGCGGTAAGGATCAACGATTGCAAACGCATTCGCTTCTTCAATCAAGCGTGCAACCTTCTCACCTGGAATGCCATGGGATTCCAACATTTCCGCAGGAATCGTTCCGCGAGCAGTGGCTAATCGATGGTCGGCCAGATTGGATAAAATACGCAGGCTTGTTCGTCCCCCGGTCAAATCCGCCACCAGGGGTGCCAAGGTTTCTACTGCTGTATTGACGGCATTAGCGCCCATAGCATCGCGGGTATCAAAGTAGAGATGCACGATTAACATCGGTCCCACCGGTGTGTCGGGGAACGGACGAGCCACAATCTTTCGCGCCCCACCACCAAATTTGATAATGATAGGATCAACCAAATCGGCCTGCTCCATGAGATATTGCTCGTTGGCTTCAATCGCCGAGACGGCCGCATCCATATCGGGAATGTCTAACACTTGTATCTGGCCGATCATGACCGGATCTGTCGCCTCTACATGAAATCCACCCCCGGCGCGGAACATTTTAGCTGCATGGCTAATCGCTGCCAGGACACTCGGCTCCTCGACGGCCATCGGAATCAAATAATCGCGGTCGTTAATCAAGAAATTTGTAGCGATCCCTAAAGGCAATTCAAACGTCCCCAGGGTGTTCTCGATCATCATATCGGCCTGTTCAGGTTTTAGGCCGCGATCACGTAGAACTTCTTTTTCGGATTCATCAAGCTCAGCCCATTCCGCTACTACGTCAAGCCTTTCCTCCAAGGTTAACTTGTAGAATCCCGGTAACCGTGATGATCGTTTATTATCACTATCTGCGCTCATAACACCTTCCAATAATGAGATCTTAGGAAATATACGTCTGTTTTTCTGTCAAAAGCTATCTAACAGCATTTCATAGAAATCAGATTTCTTGAATCGAATGTTTTTTACAGGTTAGTTCTGCTGCCCCATAATCATTAGAACACCATTACCCAACTGCGCGTCCGTCAAGGTTACATTGGCAGGGAGTCCTGTAAGGGCCTGCGTGAGTTCGCTGTTAGCTGTAGCCTCAATCAAATCAAGCATTGCATCTGGTACAGGGAAGAATCCTGCCGACGCCGAGATAATCTCGAACTGCAGTTGGCTGTTTAACACTGACGGCCGTAACTCAACCGTTAAAGGCAGCTCAAGAGGTTGTTTCACATCACCGGTCAGTTTAACAGACTCATCTGTAATACCAATTTGGACGTTTTCAACATTCAAACCTTCTGTTTGAATTCCACCACCTGATTGCCCACTAACAAACTCATTCAAATCTTCTTCCGTTATATCAACGGTGAAGTTTCCATTAGCATCAGGTTGGATATTGGCCAATTTCTGTTCCAGAGCAGTGGCTCCCACGGCGGCGCCAAGATCCGGCGTTGGCAGGGCTTCTGCTGTAGCCACAATATCGCTGCCTTGGGCAACGGCCGTCGCCGCAATTTCGCCCAATTGATCAGTCGAGACACCCGCTGCTGCAGCCGCCGCTGCTGCCCGCGTCGCGGCTTCTGCAACATCTTCAGCCGAAATGGGGACATCTTGCTCACCTGCATTCCACGGCAAGTCCGTACCGAATCGGCAAGCCAAAGTCAAAAGCATAACTATTCCAAATAAAAAAACTGTGGTGCGTTGTTTCTTAATCATAATTCCTTTTCCTTCGAAGATATTCCAGCCAATTTTGCATCGTGTTTATGCTGGACTTCATACTTACTTACCCAAAGCTTATGATCTTATTCATCATCGTGCCTGCCATTTGACCTTCGATCTAACCTCGTGTAGCATTCTAAGTATATTTTTCGGGCACGTTACATCTTGTTTATAAATCAATAATTCCATCAAGGCGGTTGATCTGCTCGAAGGAGACCTAATGAAATCCTCTGCCTCCATCGCCATATCGCTCACTCTTTTGATGTTCATTCTTGTCCTTGCTGCTGCGGTTTTTTTTCTCCTCCAAGGGCAACAATCGTTAAAGGGAGAGCTCTCTACAGCCCAAGAAAATAACAAAACACTGCTTCAGCAGCAAGCAGCAATGGAATTGGATGAGCACTCTATACAAGCCACATTAGAAACGTCACAAAACCTACACGCTACGGCCGCAGTCGAAAACGCAGATTTGGAAGGGCAATTATTAGTAAGCGAGCAGGCAAACGCAACATTAGAAGCGTCGAGTGCGCAGCAATTATCTGAGCTAGACAATGCCAATGCTACGATTACAAGCTACGAATCTCAGGGTCCGGTAGTAAATATCGTTGAGCCGCAATCAAATGCAAACTTGTTCGTTGAACAACCAGTTGAAATAGTCATCGTCGCCAGTGACGCCACAGGGATCACCAATATCAATTATAATATCGGCGGCGAATTGTTTACGTCACCAATTGAAGAGGGTCCAGTAGTAACATTACGTGAGACATGGATACCAACCACCGAAGGAACTTTCACTTTAACAGCATCGGCGATCAACAGCAGCGGGATTTCTAGTCGCCCAAGCCAATTTAGTGAAATCACATTTATTGTTATCGCACAAATCCCTACCAACACACCGCTGCCAACCGAGGAACCAACCCCAACATCTACGCCTGAATCATAGCGTTTTAGATTTTCAAATATATAATTAGAACTCGACAAGGGAAACTGCAAATCGACAATATAGAAGAATCGCGCAAAAGCGTAACACACGGCTATCGACATCGTAGCATGTGCTAATTGAGGAGCATAAAAATGCATGGAGCACAACTTAATCGCCAACCTGGCCCTTTGAATGAAGAGGCATTGCAAATGCTTCGTGATGAGAAGGTTAAAAAGTTCACGAATGTTCTAACATCCGATGATTACGCTCTCGGTGTTGCCCTGCGCATTCACCTTCGCCAGGATGATATCGACCCCGAACTTAAGCTGTATGCCGCTTATCTTGAAGTGAACAGCCGCGACTTAGGAACTCATTTCTATGTCCCAGCCGAATTCATTCAAGATTATTCCCCAACTGACAAACAACTAACACTCTCAGTCCCTCTTTCAGTGGTCGGAGAAGAGCAGTGGGGCCGCAATCCAACTTTTATTGCCGGTCATTTGGAGAATATAGAAGAATTAACTGGGTAAGTTTGAGGAAGCTGGCACTCTAAAAATAGAACTAATTGCCAGGTTCCCATATTGTCCGGCACAAATCAAGCGTTCAGATCTATATCGTCAACGATACCGACGATGACGGCTCTAACTGGTGCTACTTCACGGTTGAGAATTTGACGAGCGCCGTTACCCTCGTCGATCACCAACACCTGATCCCCCACACCCGCCTGAACCACATCAACACAAATATCGTATGCCCCGGTCGGTTCGCCGGTTAAATCGAGCCGGTCGACCAAAAGCAGTTTTTGGCCGAAAAACGCTTCATGTTTAATTGTGGCAACAACTGTGCCTGTAACGCGTCCAACGTACATATCAGGTCTCTACGTCGTCAACAATACCAACAATGGCGTGGTCAACAGGCACAAAAGGAATGGGCATAGCCTGCGCTGCTTCCCGGCTGCCGACAATAAAAACCAATTCTCCTGGTCCGGCTTGTGCCGTAGCATCGGCGGCTACTACCGGCTTGCCTTTTTTCTGCTGGCTCTTGCTCAAAGGCTGCACGATAAGGAACTTGATCCCTTCCAATCCCTGGTATTTGGTTGTGGCTACAACCGTGCCCATCACACGCGCGAGCTGCATAACTACATGGCCTCCCAACCAAAATGATTGCCGAAACGGCCCGGAAGGTTGACATTATCCCACATCTCATTATGCAATTGGGGAATGATTACCTGGTGCAGTAGTTGTTTATGAGCTATGGCCGCGCCAATCTCCACGGCCGCTTCCACATCTGCTATGAATCCCGTGAATAAAACTAGCCCCTTACCGCCCAGACCATCCGCCAGGCGTAACTGTAACAACTGCACCTCGGCTCCTTTAACGCCGGCATCCGCAGCGCGAATGGCTGATGCAACCGTATAGGTTTCCACAATTCCTAATGCATCGGTCGCTTCGATCTGAAGTTCACCAGATAACGATGTTACTACTGCAGGATGCACATTGGGCAGATATAAAGTATCTCGCAGCTCTGATCCGCCGGTCTCTTGCCCAGCATTAACCGCCTCTTCTACATCGGCTACTTCTCCCGAGACAAGCACGAGATAATGGCCTGGTTGAACCGTTCCGGAATGAATCCGCTCAACCGGCGCTCTCTTAATCATCGCATCACCGGCCTCAATACCGGCAGCAATGCTGCTAAATTCAAGAAGTGCTATTGCCGGTTCAAACATTGGGGCAGTCACTAAACGATGCGGAATGAATCCACCAGCGTGCAGCGTCTGAGACGACTAAAGCTCACCGGACCTGTGAGGCCTTCCCCTGTTGGACTGGCTATCGTAAAGGAGCAAAATCCTTCCCCTCCGTAACCAAGGCCGGCCAGGCAAGGACCATTTTTAACAAAAATACTGCAATCCATTTCGCGTGCCATGCGGCTGAGATTGTCCAGGTTTTTCGAGTGCATCACGGCCGTATGCCGGAAACCATGCTCTGCTTCCAAAGCCAGATCAATTCCTTCGTCGGCGCTTGACACGCGCACAACAGGCATGATCGGCATCATCTGCTCCGACCAAACGGCTGGATGATCTGCATCGACTTCAGCCACAATTTGGCGAACCTCGGGGCCGGCTGAGATTCCAATTTCGGCCAGCAAAACTGAGGCATTTTTGCCTATAAAGGCTTTGTTCATATCGGCGTACTTACGAGGTCCTCGATCTTTGATTATTACCGCCTTCCATAAACGGTCAAACTGCCATTTGCTAAGCTTAACCGCGCCATGACGGGTCATGACTTGGAGCAACTCATCGACGACACCCGCAACAGCAAACGTTTCCTTTTCAGTCGTACAAACAATGTTATTGTCAAAGGAGCCGCCGATCACAATGTCGCGACCCGCCTGCTCGATGTCGGCCGTTTCATCGACAACAACGGGTGGATTCCCGGGACCGGCACAAACAGCCCGTTTTCCGCTGCTCATAGCCGCGCGCACAACAGCCGCACCACCGGTAACAACTAACAGGCGCACCCCCTTGTGGCGCATCAAAGCCTGCGCCGATTCAATGGTTGGATCAGCAACACAAGTCAGCAAGTCACTCGGTCCGCCTGCGTTCATTATGGCCCGATTCAAGATTTGAACAGTCTGATTGGATGCGCCTTTTGAGCTGGGATGGGCATTAAAGACGGCCGCATTACCCGCGGCCACCATTGAAATAGCATTACAAATAACCGTACTGGTCGGATTTGTGCTGGGGGTCAGGGACCCTATCACACCATAGGGCGCATATTCGGTAACGGTCAAGCCCCCGTCCCCGCTCCATGCCTGTGTCGGTAACGCTTCTGTACCCGGCGCCTTGTTGGCGTTGAGAGTATTCTTTAGCGTCTTATCCTCGACTCGGCCCATGCCGGTCTCGCTTTGTGCCATTTCCGCCAACAACAACGCGTTTTCTCGTGCCGCCTGGCGCATGTGGGCCACCATATCTTCACGAATGGATAAAGGCAAAGCATTCAATCGCCGGTGGGCAATTCCAGCAGCAGCGACAGCCTCATCTAATGTCGGGTATACTCCATCCTGTCCTGCGCCTACTAAAGGCGCAGTCATTTGCCCATAACTAGATGGCGCAGACGGTGGCTGTGGAGGAACATCACTGGTACTTGCACCCGGTCCAACCTCGCGCATGACCCGATCGATAATGGTCTGGATTTCCTGATCTTGCATCTTTAATTCTTACTATACTTTTCCTGACCGTCTACTTCCCAGGTGTCAACAATTGCCATGATCACGGCATCACACGGCCGTTTATCCGTTCGCACCGTTTGTCGAGCAGAGCTGCCGGTAGCGAACAAGACAACCTCTCCAATCCCGGCACCAACGGCATCAGCCGCGACGACATAACCTGTGTCATTTTCATTCTCAATGGTCAGGCGCTGCACAACCAAGAACTTCAAGCCCTGCAAGCTTTCCTCTTTGCGCGTGGCCACCAAGGTGCCCACAATTTTACCTAGAAGCATAGTATCAACAGAAGAAAAGCGCTCCGGACACGCCACAATT
Organism: uncultured Chloroflexia bacterium; assembly: GCA_963736615.1. Classification (GTDB taxonomy): domain Bacteria; phylum Chloroflexota; class Anaerolineae; order Promineifilales; family Promineifilaceae; genus JAACFF01. Next base: position 57,833 of record CAVTPP010000015.1, read on the forward strand.
TATTGGCGGCGTGCCTGGGCGCAATATCTTTAAGAATCTGCTTCCGGGGGACGGCCCAGAGGCAGCGCACTGTCCACATTGGCATGGGGACGCGGAATGACATGAACAGCAACCACATCGCCGACCTTCTCAGCACCACGCACACCGGCTTCGACAGCCGCCTTTACCGCCGCCACATCGCCACGCACAATAGCTGTTACAAACCCCCCGCCAGTCTTTTCATAAGCCACTAACTCAACGCGCGCAGCTTTAACCATAGCGTCGGAAGCCTCAACCATTGCTGCATAGCTGCGACATTCGATCATACCCAAAGCTTCTGTCATAATTTTCTCTCCTAAAATGTAGAACGACTAAAGTACTCTTGCGGCACCGCTAAATCGTCACTGAAATCTATTCGCCTCGCTTAACAACCTCAGGCGTCTGGCCACTCACACTTTCGATGGCGTCAATGGCTGCCTGATAGCCGGCCATGATATCCCGCTCATCGCCACCTAAATAAACACGGCCGAAACTTCCATACGCCCGAACTTCCAAGATGTTGAGATTCGCCCTTTTTTCGGCCTCATTCGCTGCCAAAGCTGCGTATGCCGCCGGCTGCACTTCCATGACGTAGAGCGTTTGATCGGCCAAGATCATATGTCCATGGCGCATACGATTGATTAACTGAACCTGATGGGCATCAATATGGCGAATAATCTGGCTCGAAACCACGCGTGGCTTGATACGATCCTGCTCAGTTAAACCAAGGGCATCCAGGATAGCCGCACCCGCCGCGCGAACACTGGCCTGGCTGCTCGAGTGCACTTCTAGCAAACCATAAAGACGCTCGACTATTTGCATACCCGGTCGCACATCAGTGGCTTTTAAGGCCACATCAGTGATTCGGTTTATTTCAATTCCTGGTGAAATCTCTATCCACAGCGAAGCATCGCCAGGCAGCGGTAAAAAACCTCTGGCAACTGTCCCCAAAAAAGCTGAGTGCTGCGGTTGGAGACTATCTAAAAAAACGTAACTACGTAGATCAACGGTCACAGTTATTCACCTCTTCTAACTGGTGTCCACTCCTGCTGCCGGTCGGCAATAGGCTGTTTCCTTCGTTCGCCTTGGCTCCTGTCTTCTGTCATTTTTTCAAGCAAGATCTGCATCGTCAGCAAAAAATCAGGTTCAAAAAGGCTGCTTCCGCACATATCACACTTGCGAGCGGGTGCATCAGGCAATATGACCATGTGCCGGCCCACCCGACGCATATATGTTAGTGCAACCGGCTTGCAACGGCCGATATGGCATTCCTCGCATTTAACACTCGACATACTACCCATTTGCCTCGCTTACAATCGATATACCGGCGCTTGCGCCAATTCGGGTTGCACCCGCGGCGATCATTTCTTGGGCGTCGGAATATGAGCGTACCCCACCCGCCGCTTTAACGCCAATATTCGCGCCAACGACACGACGCATCAAGGCCACATCGGCAACAGTGGCCCCACCAGGACCAAAACCTGTTGAAGTTTTCACAAAATCAGCGCCGGCTGCTTTCGAGAGTTGGCAGGCGATCACCTTCTCTTCATCATTCAGGAGAGCAGCTTCAATAATCACTTTAACTAACGCATTACCGGCATGGGCGGTACGTACAACAGAACCAATATCCTCAAATAACGCCTTATAATCCTGCGATTTAAGCGCGCCAACATTGATCACCATATCAATCTCAGTTGCCCCATCGCGAATAGCTTGTTGTGTCTCATAAGCCTTAACGGCCGCAGGCGTTGCGCCAAGAGGGAATCCGACAACTGTACAAACGTCAACATCGCTTCCTTTAAGCAGTTGTGCGCAAAGTTTGACATGGGCAGGGTTCACACAAACCGAAGCAAAATGGTAAGTACGCGCCTCATAACAAAGCTGGGCAATTTGATCTTGTGAAGCATCTGGTTTTAAGAGGGTATGGTCAATGAACTTTGCAAGCGCCTCATTTTGGGGGCGTACCCCCAATGTAGAAGAGAGTCGACCAGCACCAGCCTGTACAACACGTTCTACATTTTCCACGCAATCTTGCACGCAGGTGCCATCAGTGCAGTTACAGCCGGAGGCCGGCCCAGACGCAACATTTCCAGTTTGGGATAAGCGTAACAACACCTCACGGGTGACTTCTTCAATTACTCTTTCTACAGTCGCCTGATCTTTCATAATGGCAGGAACTTAAAAACTATGATTGGGCTGCACTTGATAAGCCAAGACCATAAAGTTGTCAGCGTTTTGTGTATCGTTGTCCGATGCGGTCGATTTTATCAACTCGCTTGGCATGTCGTCCACCAGCGAAATCTGTTACCAACCAGGTCTGCACGATTTGCTTGGCCAGATTCGGACCAATTAATCCCGCGCCAAGCGTCAAAACATTGGCATTATTATGTTCGCGGCTGTTGACAGCCGTTGCTTGATCGTAGCACATTGCCGCGCGCACGCCAGGGACTTTGTTTGCCACCATACAACTGCCAATACCGGCCCCATCGATGATAATGCCGCACCACGCCTGGCCGCTGGATACCATGCGTGACACGGCGAAAGCATAGTCGGGATAGTCGACAGAATCAGTTGAATATGTGCCGCAATCTGTGATGGTATAGTCAAAATCGGCTGTGTTTAGCATTGACTTTAGCAGCTCTTTTAAATCGTAACCCCCATGATCGGCCCCAATCGCGATAACCTGTCGCGCACGATTTGTCGCAGACGATTGTGGGCCGCTGGCCTCACTTGCCGGCTGGTCAGCATCCGAAGACTCAAAATGGACATGACGCTCTAGGGCGACCTGGCGGGCTAAAGGGGTTATCAAAGTGTTCTTGGAGATTTTCTGCAATGATCCGACAGGCATCAGACGCACAGCTTCTTCATCAATAATAGTTCGCTGTTCAAAACTATCCCTTGGCGATGCTGACATGCCTGAACTGCCCAATGTTTGGGTTACAATCTTGCGTACCAGCGCCTCAATTTCTGATTGATCATCACTCATACGCGGCTGCCTTTAAAGTCACCAACTAATCTATAAGATGGTAAATAATTGTGGCCCCTCAATTTGCTGCTTGTACGCCTTGAGCATAATGGTCAACCTGCCCCCAATCACTCGGAGGCCAGTAGACAAACAATGCTTTCCCCAATAGATTTTCTTCAGGTAAAAAGCCCCATGAATGAGAATCGCTGGAGTTATTGCGATTGTCCCCCAGAACGAACAATTCTCCTTCGGGTACATCCCAATTTCCGCCGTAGTTGGGCGAATCGGCAATAAAGGGTTCTTCTTGCGCTTCCCCGTTAACCCATACAGTGCCGTTGCTGACCTCGATGTGATCGCCCGGTACACCTACAACGCGTTTGATTAAATTTAATTCATTGCGCGGATGGCGAAAAACAACGATGTCGCCTTGTTCCGGGTCATCCATCAAATAGGTCACATTATTAATGATAAGATACTCCCCATCTTGCAATGTGGGATTCATGCTGCTGCCATCAATCCGATAACGGCCAATTAAACTATGTACCAACCAAAAGATGAAGAACGTCAAGAGCAGCGTCTCCACGATCTCGCGCACAACCAATTCGGTTGGCTGTCGATATTGCGGCTGATCGCTCGTCTTATCGGGACTTTGTTCTGGCACTTGCGGGTTATCGGCAGCAGCCATAGACTGGTTCACCTACTAATCTAAATCAGAATAGGAATGATAAATTATCAGGCCATTTCCTGAATTCTCCGTATCAAAGTATATTGTAGCCCAAATTGTAGCGCAAACCGCCTAACGGGATTTTCACTCACTTTAGAATACGCAATTGGAGTCCATCCTACCTTACCAAATTGGGTTTCCTAATTGCTCTCTTAGTTTCAGTATTGCATCCCAACAAGCTCATGTTATAATCTCGCCATATTGGGCCATTAGCTCAGCTGGCAGAGCAGTTGACTTTTAATCAATTGGTCAGAGGTTCGAATCCTCTATGGCCCACCAATAAAAAAGGCTGGAGATTTATTCTCTGGCCTTTATTCGTTAACACAAAAAAAGGCGTGACAGATTAACGTAAAATTCCATGGTGGTCGATCACGATTTTGATACACAACCCCAGTAGCACAAGAAACAATCTAATCAAACCGTCGCGCTACAAATCGCCCACGACCTTTCGGCCCCTGGAACAGTCCCTTATCTACAATGATATCACCTCGGCTGATAGTGGTCTCTGGCCAACCTTTTAAGGCAGTTCCTTCATAAGGCGTCCAATCTACATTCTCATGCAGTGTCTCCGTGGATAACACAATCTCTTTTTGGGGATCGAATATAACCAGATCAGCGTCATAACCGGGCAAAATTTTTCCTTTACGGGAGAACCCGGCCAATTCTGCCGGTGTTGAACAACAAGCACCAACCCACTGGCTCAATGTCAACCGTCCACTGCCCACACCGTATGAGTAAACGGCCGCAAGCCGACTTTCTACCGACGGCACCCCACCCGGTATCTTACTAAAGTTTCCTAACCCTGTGGCCTTGTCCGCACTCGTAAACGGGCAGTGATCTGTCGTCACGATCTGCAAACTGCCCTCTCCTAAAGCGCGCCACAGCGCATCTTGGGCATCCTTGCCGCGAATTGGCGGCGAGCAAACCGGCCAGGCTCCCTTAACCCCAGGGGCATCATAGACATCCTGAGTTAGCAAAAGATATTGGGGGCAGGTTTCACCAGTTACCGGCAGCCTTCGCCGGCGCGCGTTGGCGATAGCCTGCACCGCTTCATCACAAGTGACATGAAAAACATGGACGCGTGTCCCCGCAAATTCGGCCAGTTCGATCAAGCGTCCAACAGCCTCGCCCTCGAACTGGGCCGGACGGCTTAATGGATGCCAATGGGGTGATGTATTGCCATTTGCCAGATTACGATCAACCAGCATACAAATTACATCCCAGTTTTCAGCATGGACGACAGGAAAACCATTTACTTGGCGGATGGCCTCCAACGCTTGCATAAGCTGGCCATCATCAAGACGAAGACCATAAGCCATATACATTTTGAAGCTGCCGCATCCAGCCTCATTGACAGCCGGCACCTCATTCAACTTGTTAATCTCTGATGGTCCGATGGTCATATGCAGCCCATAATCAATGACCACCCGCGGATCAGCTTCGCCACGCCGTTTTGACAGTGCGTCCAGCATCGCTTCATCTTCTTCTGGCTCTACGAAATCTATAATGGCCGTCGTGCCCCCTAATGCCGCCGCACGGGTCCCGCTGTAAAAATCATCAGCGGACGTGAAATCACCAATAGGCATTTGAAAGTGAACATGAATATCCACCGCTCCTGGTATTACCAGTTTTCCGGCAGCATCGATCGTATCATTTCCTGATAATCCTGTGCCAACGGCAGCAATGCTCTCGCCATTTATGCCAACATCCGCTTGAAACACTGCCTCGGCCGTAACCACCGTGCCATTCTTTATCACCAAATCAAACGACATATTTCGCTCCTATGATAAGCTGGATTCTTTCTTTGACGGGATTATAGTCCCCAAAATAGAAAAAAGCCCCGCTTTTGCGGGGCCTTTTTCGGGAAGAGGAGAAAAAGGAGGAAAGAGGAATTAATTGTCAATCTTACAATTTACTTGCTTAGATTAATCAATCAACAGTCATATGATACCTTACCCCGAACGAAAAAGCAAGCTTTTTATCATGCAAATAGTGTAAACTACTTTACACTTTTCGATTTTTCTTGGAATTAGTCATGGAATTGAGCAAATTCATAAGCAATTTTCCCATCTTCCCGAAACACTTACCCTATTGTTTGTCCGGTTTGTTGAAAGCAAGAAATAGCTTTTGATATGATAAAATGCCTGCAGCATACTTTTTGACACGGCATTTGTCATTCCAAAATAATATCCGGATTCGCCTTATCAAATCTGTTGTTCCCTGTTTGTACGGCTAAGTTTTTCTTTATGCGGCATTAGACTAAAATTATATCTATTGGTTACTATTGCAATTATAGACACCCGGTATCTGCACATACCCACCAACAACAGCATCCTGGCTCATCAATTAGCCAGGACTGAAGTAAATGCTTTGCGACCATAAAGAGCGGAGGTAAATGATTTCGATGAGTATTTCAGAAAGCAAGAAACGCTGGCAAGAAGAGATGGTTGAGCCTCTCCTTAATCGCATTCCTGAACGGCGCGACAAGTTCGAAACGACATCGGCTATCCCTATAGACCGCCTTTATTTACCTGCTTATGATGATCCCAATTACGAGGATGCGCTTGGATTCCCTGGCGAGTATCCCTTTACGCGCGGCGTGCAGCCGACGATGTATCGCGGCCGTTTTTGGACGATGCGCCAATATGCCGGTTTTGGCACGGCCGTTGAATCCAACGAACGCTACAAATTTCCTGCTGGCACAGGGGCAAACCGGCCTGTCCGTCGCCTTTGATCTGCCCACACAAATTGGCTACGATGCGATGATCCAATGGCGCTGGGCGAAGTGGGCAAAGTGGGCGTTAGCATCCCCAGCCTGGAAGATATGGCACTCTTGCTGGATGGCATTCCGCTGGACAAAGTCAGCGTCAGCATGACCATCAATGCCCCGGCGGCCGTTTTGCTGGCGATGGTCATCGCCGTGGCCAAGCGGCAGGGCGTGCCGATGAACAAACTGCGCGGCACAATTCAAAACGATATTCTAAAAGAGTACATTGCTCGCGGCACCTACATTTTCCCCCCACGGCCCTCAATGCGCCTGATCACCGATGTGTTCGACTTTTGCAGCCGCGAGGTGCCGCGCTGGAATACGATTTCCGTTTCCGGCTACCACATTCGTGAGGCGGGCAGCACGGCCGTGCAGGAAATCGCCTTTACCCTGGCCGACGGCATCACCTACGTCCAGGCCGCCATCGATGCCGGGCTGGATGTGGACCGATTCGCCCAGCAGATTTCCTTTTTCTTCAACGCCCACAACAATTTCCTGGAAGAGATTGCCAAATTCCGCGCCGCGCGCCGCTTGTGGGCCAAAATCATGCGTTATTGGTTTGGCGCCAAAGATCCGCAAAGCTGGCGGCTGCGTTTCCATACCCAAACGGCCGGCAGCACCCTGACCGCCCAGCAGCCGGAAAACAATGTGGTGCGCGTGGCTTTGCAGGCCCTGGCCGCCGTTTTGGGCGGCACACAGAGCTTACATACCAACAGCCGTGATGAAGCCCTCTCCCTACCCACGGCCGAAGCGGCCCAAATCGCCCTGCGCACCCAGCAAATCATCGCCCATGAAAGCGGCGCCGCCGATACGATTGATCCCTTGGCCGGTTCTTACGCCATCGAAAACCTGACCGATGAATTGGAAAAAAGAGCCCAGGAATACATCGATACCATCGATGAGATGGGCGGCATGTTGCCCGCGATTGAAACCGGTTATGTGCAGCGCGAAATCCAGGAAGCGGCTTACCGTTTCCAACGCGATCTAGAAGAGAACAAAAATCGTCGTCGGCGTCAATCGGTTTACACAGGGAGAGAAGGTTTGCATATGGAAATGATGAAGCTGGACCCGGCCAATGAAGCAGAGCAATGCCGGCGCTTGGCTGAACTACGCGCCCGCCGTGATAATAACAAAGTTGCTGAACTCCGGAGTCAACTTACAACGGCCGCCTCAACCAATGAAAATTTAATGCCGCTGTTCATCACATGCGTCGAAAATGACGTTACCTTGGGCGAAATTTGCCATACACTGCGCGAGGTTTGGGGTGAATATAGATCGGGCTATCAGATATAAGTTCCTTTAAATCATTCTTCCGCGTCCAACCGCTCTCGTCCGTGTCCCAATCTCTTATTAAAGCAGGTAGGACACAGACCAGAACTGAATACGCAGAGTTAGCAAAATATTCTTTCAGCGACCATCCGCTCTTGTCCGTGTCCCAATCTCTTATTAAAGCAGGTAGGACACAGACCAGAACTGAATACGCAGAGTTAGCAAAATATTCTTTCAGCGACCATCCGCTCTTGTCCGTGTCCCAATCTCTTATTAAAGCAGGTAGGACACAGACCAGAACTGAATACGCAGAGTTAGCAAAATATTCTTTCAGCGACCATCCGCTCTTGTCCGTGTCCCAATCTCTTATTAAAGCAGGTAGGACACAGACCAGAACTGAATACGCAGAGTTAGCAAAATATTCTTTCAGCGACCATCCGCTCTTGTCCGTGTCCCAATCTCTTATTAAAGCAGGTAGGACACAGACGAGAACTGAATACGCAGAGTTATCAAAATATTCTTTCAGCGACCATCCGCTCTTGTCCGCGTCCCAATCAGTGGAGGAAAAATGAAGGCAAAAATCAATCACATCGCTATATTGGTTCCAACGCTCAAAGAAGGCACCCATTTCTGGGTCGATGCCTTAGGTCTCTCTGTTGAACAAGTAGAAGAGGTTCCAGAGCAGCAAGTTGAAATCGCCTTTCTGCCTGTGGGGGACAGTCATATTGAACTGGTAGCGCCAACAGATGATTCAAGCGGTGTAGCCCGCTACCTGGAAAAAAAAGGGCCTGGCCTGCACCATATCTGCTTAGAAGTAGATGATATAGCGGCTGCCCTCACCCGTCTCAAGGAAGCCAATATACCCTTGATTGACGAAGAACCAAAAACGGCCGCTGATGGCAAGCAGTTGGCCTTCATACACCCCAAGGGCACCGGTGGGGTCCTGGTTGAACTTTATGAGTTACCTAATAAAAAACTAAAGATGGGAAAATAATTAATGGCTGAATTGTCGCACTGCTGAATTATTAATGTCTTCCAACGTTAGCCAAATTAACCGCTAAAACTTACAAATTCACAACCTGTATTGAGCTTGTCGAAACATTAATTACTTGCTTCCCCGCCTAACCAAATCAACCATATCACATATAAAACAAAAAACCGCCCTACTAGAGGGCGGTTTTTGCGACCCAAGCACCAGGAGGGCAGTGATTGAGTCAATTTACGATTAAGGCCCTAGTCGAGGGAGGGTTGGGCGATAACCTATTCTTAGCCAGGGTTGTTCCAGTCGCGTTTCTCTCGTGCCAGTTTGGGGGGGAGGAGTTCCTCTTAACCTGACCAAGCTTGCCAATATATTACTACAAAACTTTGTCGGTGTCTACTATCTGTCTGAAACTGAATGATTCTTAAGGTTTTTTTCATTCTCTAATCCGATTGTGACATTTGTCACTATTAAATCAAGCGGTAATCTTTTATAATGTTAAACGGAGTGTGTGGGCTTTCTCCCTCTGATTTCGTTTACCCAATAATAGATCACTCTAACAATAAGAGGTCAGTTGAGAGAAACATTCATTAATAAGTGGAGTCTCATATGAATGAAGCTGCCCCTGATCGCGAACAACTGTTATCGCTTCTCGATGGCACCGTTTCTCAAGCCGTGCAGTTTTTCACCGGCATTGATGGGCGTTTTTTTGATGGCCATCAGAGTGCACACGATGTTCTGTCACATCTCGTTTTCTGGCATCGTGAATATTGTGCAATCTCACAAGCCCTAATTGAAAACCGAAAACTACCTCTATCAAGGGGTTCCCTGGCGGAATTGAATGCACAAGCAGCCTGCGAGTTTCAAGCAACCTCAATGCCTGAACTGGCGGCTTGCTTGTCAGACTATCAAAATCGGCTTGCCAATAATCTGCACCAACTTCCGGATTGGAATTTCAACTTTCCGTTCAAGTTGGGCTGCCGCAAGAGTGATGTGGCCGGACGCATCATCTCCATTGAGAACCATGTCCGCCATCACCTGACACGGCAGCAGCGTGCTTTGCAAAGAGGCGAGGCCTGGATTAGGGCTTATTATCCTTAATCAAGAAACTACTTTTCGGATTCCGAATCAAATAGATCAAGCCACATATCTACATCATCGGCCGTTATAGCAGGATTGTCGATCTCACCAGCCGACGGACTTTCTTTTTCATCACCACCGCCCTGGCGCATATCCAGGGCAAAAATCTCTGAGCGCTGCACGGGCATGCGCTTTGATTCTGCGCAGCGGATAACGCGCAAATCGCTGCTCACCAGCGTGAACTCTGCCGGGTTGCGCGCTTGTTTAATACGTCTGATGAGTAATGAATCGGCCGTTCCCCCCGCAGGCGCAAATATCACCTTTAATGTACTGCTGGACAATCCCTTCTCGACGCCCCCCGGCAGCCCATGATCAAAAATAACCGTCACCTTTCGCTTACGCCCCCCAGCCGCCCAACTTCGCAGCCGCAGCACCAATTTGACCTCGTCGTCAGGATCGTCGAGATTGATATCGGGCATCTTGCCGATTAGGTTGTGACCGTCAATAAGATAATGCATAAAAGAATATTGAAGAAAATAATTAATTGATGAATTGGTGAATATTTGAACAATTATTTATTTTCCCCGTTTTCCCCTCAAGAGATAATTTCCAACCTAGCAAAACTAGCCGCCAACTTCTTTATCCCTTCCCCCGGAAAAGCAACCGTAACCTCTTCATCATTGCCCATCTGCTTACTTTCTATAACCGTTCCTTCGCCAAACTTGGCATGGCGGACCTTTTGCCCGGTGTGGAACTGGGGTTTTGGTGCAGCAGGACGATCATCCATAAAAGGCGTGTCCAGCTCCATATCCCGCGCTTGGGGCAGCGGTTTTCGCGCTGATTTTTGCGTCGACGGGCGGGGGTGGGCAGTTCGGCTTGATGACGGGGACCGGTCTGCACGCTGTATTGGCGGGTGATGAAGGCCAGGTCACACTGCTCTCCCAACTGCTGGCACGCGCTTTGCTATTCTGGCGGCGCACAGACATGCTGCTGCCTTCAGTCAGCTCCAACGGAATATCATCAAGAAAACGAGAGGGCGTGCTGACTGATGAATCACCATAAAAGGTGCGCCGGAAAGCATGCGAAAGATAAACGCGGTCTTTAGCCCGTGTTAAGCCAACGTACAAGAGACGCCGCTCCTCGGCCAACTCTTCGCCATCCTCCAGCGAGCGGCTGTGTGGCAGCAAGCCATCTTCCAGGCCAGTGAGAAAGACAACAGGAAACTCCAAGCCCTTGGCCGCATGCAGGGTGAGCAAAGTGGTCGCATTGGGCGTCTCTTCCAGATTATCTGCTTCCGACACCAGAGCAACCTGTTCCAGGAAAGCGCTCAGCGACAAATCTGGATCTTCACTGGCCGCGCCGCGCAGCTCCATCACATTTTCCCAACGCTCTTCACCTTCGCTGGTGCCATCGTCGAGATATTCGCGGTATGCGGTCTGTTCCAGGATCAAATCCAGCAGCTCGGACACCGTCAATTGTTCGCGCAGCATGATCCAGCCATTTAACAAGTCGCCGATTCGACTGAGCGCCTTAAAGGCCCGTCCTTTGAATGAATGGGTAACAGTCTCATCTATGGCCAGCATAATCAATGCTTCCGCAGGCTGCAGGCCGTTCGCCGCGGCCCATTCGAGCAGATCAAGCCGCGTTTTAGCGCCGATCCCTCGCGGTGGCACATTAAGGATACGGCCGAAACTAACCGAATCAGCCATATTATGGATCACGCGCAAATAAGCGATCACATCCTTAACTTCCCGCCTGCGGTAGAAAGCAGTCGCGCCCACCAGCCGATATGGCAAGCCCATGCGCAAAAATGTCTCTTCCAGCACACGTGATTGGGCGTTGGTGCGGTACATAATCGCCATATCGCCGCCCGAATATCCTTGCAGCATCAAACTCTCAATGCGATCCAGGACAGTTTCCGCCTCTTCATGTTCGTTGTATGCTTCGCTGACCACAATCGGATCGCCACCCTCACGCATAGTAAACAGATCCTTATGCACGCGGTTGGGATTGTGTTTGATCACCGCTTTGGCCGCGTCGAGGATGGTCTGTGTGGAGCGATAATTCTGCTCGAGCAATACTTGCTGCGCCTCAGGAAACTGCTCGCGGAAACGCTGGATATTACGAAAATCTGCGCCGCGCCACTTGTAAATGGACTGGTCCGAATCGCCGACGACAAAGATATTGCCATGCAGCCCGGCCAATTGTTTCAGCAAACGGTACTGGGTCGTATTCGTGTCTTGAAATTCGTCGACCAGAATATGCTCATATCGTTCCTGGTATTTTTGCAGGATATCGGGGCGCTCGTCAAAGAGCAGCACCGTATTCATGAGCAGATCGTCAAAGTCCATGGCGTTGTTAGCCTGCAGCAAGAGCTGATACTGCTCATACACGCGGCGCGTCACTTCCGATACATAATTACTGGCCGCATACATCTCCGGCGTAACCAGCTCATTCTTGGCGTTGCTGATGCCGTTGAGCATTTTATTGGGCGGGAACTTTTTGTCATCCAGGTTGAGATCTTTGAGCGCCTGTTTGACCACCTGCTGTTGATCGGCCGTGTCAAAAATAACAAAGTCGCGATCATAATAAGTCAAATTATCCGTCTCGCGGCGCAGAATACGCACACAAACCGAATGAAAAGTGCCCATCGTCAAACCGCGCGGCTGGCCGCCCAGCAGCTCCTCCACCCGCTGCCGCATCTCCTTCGCCGCCTTATTAGTAAAAGTCACGGCCAAAATATGCCACGGCTGTACGCGCAGCTCCTGCACCAGATAAGCAATCCGATAAGTCAATACCCGCGTCTTCCCACTCCCCGGCCCGGCCAAAACCAATACCGGCCCCGGAGGAGCCATCACGGCCGCCCGCTGCGCCTCATTTAATCCATCAAACATCTAATCCCTATCTCTTTCCCAATCTCAATCTCTATCCCAATCGCTTTCGCCTTCCCAATCGACCCCCCCCCTGTAACCGAATTTTCCAAATTCGCTCTTCTCCCGTACAACAAACATTCCTGTTTGTTAAAAACTCACAAGCAAACCTCATTCCTGCAATCTCCAACAACCGTTCCACCAGCGCAAACAGGAATGTTTACGCTACAAAGCACACCGGCATATTAACGTGATTATGAATACCACAAGGGCACATTGCTCGCGGCTGCGAGAAAAGGTGCACCCGGAGCTTCAAACCATAATCTTACCACACCAGGCGCACCAGATTCATCTTTGGTTGGCCCTGTACTTTGGCGCAACCGGGAATAGATCTGGCATATTCTCTCTAAGCATTAACCCCGCATCCGTGGATCCGCGGCACCTGGCCGTCAAGGAACATCACTGGCAGTGAGCAGCGAAACCCGATATTGTCGTTCCTGTTATCGGGATCGTTGTTGTTGCGGTTGGAGCTGCGCAGGTTGATCGATTTGTTGTTCCACGACCCACCGCGCAGGACCTTTGTGACCTATCCCCACATGAACAAATGGAACTCACTGGAAGTTCCTTTGCTGATGCCTTTCTATCTTTTCCTTTGCCATCCGCCAACAGCCGGCCAATTTCATCCAACTGCCGCGCGCTGTGTTCGAGTTGGCCCAGGCTGATACATTTCAAATCATAACTCAAGCGCGTGTAAAGTCGAATCTTGGTTAGCGTCTTATCTGCCTGACGAAGATGGGAAGTTCTTCCTTCCGATTCCATGACCGCTTCAAGAATTAAATCATAAAAATCTAGGGCTAATTTGCTCAAACGTTCTGCCAGTAGAAAACGCTGCGAGCGCGGAAACTTTAACGTCAAGGGTATCAGCCACAACAAGTAATCATACGTCTTGACAAAGATCGGCGATTGCGGCCTCGGAGATTTCATCTTTGTGCACGCAATGGGTAATCGCCGAAGATTCTCTGTCGAAGCCTCCAGGTATCCCCGTGAGCGGCATGGGCAATCCAGCTACGGACAGAGGTATGCAAATCTTCCATTGCCAACTGCCCTTCATGGTAAGCAACGCGTTGACGGCGAAAACGGCGTACAAAGCGACGAACGCTGCTGCGTCGCAGGCGGCGGTGCGTTGGAAAAAAGCGAAAACCACAAAATTCCAGCCCGGTGTCCACTGGTGCTATTAGGCTCTTTTTTGCATGCATCACCAACCGCAGCCGTGTTGCTAAAAACTCACGAATCGCCTCCCGCCAGACATGAAGCTGCTTTTTGTTATCAGCAAAGAGGACAAAATCATCCATGTACCGCAAATATGCTTGGCAACGTAATTCTTGCTTTACGAACTTGTCTAACTCATGTAAATAAATATTGGCCCAAAACTGGCTGGTGAGGTTGCCAATGGGTAGGCCGCGCGGGCGCAGCGCAGACAAAAGATCGTCACCTGGAAAATAGGTCATTTTGTATTCACCGGCCAGAATACCCACGCTGCTCGCCAGAATCTGGTCGATCAACCACATCACCCGCCGGTCAGCGATACGCCGCGCCAGCAGACCACGTAGAATCTCGTAATCAATGGATGGGAAATATTTAACGATGTCGCCATGGAAAGCATACCGGTATTGACGCACCCAGGCATGGCATTGATCTAGTGCTTTGTGGGTTCCCTTATCCAGCCTGCAAGCAAAACTGGTATCAATAAAGCGACTTTCCCAAATTGGTTCGATGATATTACAAAGCGCATGGTGTACAACCCGGTCACGAAAAGGAGCGGCGCTGATCAACCTTTGCTTAGGTTCATAAACGTAAAAATTTGTGTAATTGCCGGGTCGATAAGTCTGCTTACGTAGTTCTTCTGACAAAGCTAAAAGATTCCGCTCAAGATCAAATTCAAATCCAGCCACGACGGCCCGATCACGCTTTCCTTTGCGTGCGTCCCGATAGGACCAATATAGATTCCCAAAATTGAAAATCCCTGGGTAAAGATTCCTGTAAGTTTTCATTGCTTTTTAGAATATATTATTTATAGAGAGTGGCGCAACCACGCTGCGCGTGGTGTGAGGGGGATTCCCCCTCACACTCCCCCAGAAATCCAGAAAACAGGAGAACAGGAAATCATTGGCCTGGCAGTGAGCAGCGAAACCCGATAATGTCGTCCCTGCCATCGGGATCGCGGTAGTCGCGGTAGGAGCTGCGCAGGTCGAGCGAATTCGTCGGGCCACGACCCACCGCGCAGGACCTTACTCGTGCCATCGTCCGGCCCCTGCGGATTATTCTGAGGTGAGTTTGCATAATAAGAACTATCATACCAGTCATTCACCCATTCCCACGCATTACCCGCCATATCCAACGCTCCATTCCAACTTGCGCCATCAGCAAAACTGCCCACAGAAACTGTTTGTCCATTGCAATCACCAAACTGAGCCTGGTCACAAGTTGGGGTTTCTTCACCCCACGGGTATGTCCTGCCCTCTGGCCCTCTCGCTGCATATTCCCACTGCGCTTCACTCAGCAACTGCCCATCGACCCATTCACAGTAAGCCTTTGCACCATACCAGGTAACATTAATTACCGGATGTTCTGCGAATTCAGATCGGGCCACAAATACACCGTTCTCTTCCTCGATTTGGTCATTGCTACCACCCATGTAAAGCCAGGTTACACCCCCCTCTTCCTGGTTTCCCGCTTCGCTCAATAATTCAGCATACTGGCTGTTAGTGACCTCCGTCTGGTCAATCCAGAACTCATCAAGCAACACCTCATGTACCGGTTTTTCGTCACTACCCCCACCCTCACTGCCCATCATGAAACTGCCTGCCGGTACATAAACCATATTCATTTCGTCCTGAGGTCGCTGCCATGTGGTCCCCAGATTTGGATTTGGCGGCGGTCGCCTGTGATCTATGGTTGGCGTAGGGCTGGGTGTCATTGTAGGCGTATTTGTCGGCAGTGGTGTATTAGTTAATGGTGGCGCATTTGTAATCGTCGGGGGTTCGGCCGTCTTTGTGGGGGTTTCCGATGGCAAAATAACCACAGCAGACTCTCCACCGTCTACGTCCGTTCCAGTATTCGGCTCATTTCCTGAAAATATAGAACGGATGCCAAATACCAATAAAATCAACACCGCAGCAGCCCCAATCCACCAGGCCCAGCCCGGCAGCTTGAATGAACCGGAATCCGCTTCGTTCGGCCTGCTTTCTGCCTGACGTGACCCAGTATACGCCGGTTCTTCAACCGCAGGCGTTGGATCGATCTCTATCTCCGGCGGCGTGTCAATAACCGTTTCTATGACCGGCATACTTTCTACCACCGGGGGATCGAAGACCGCGGCTGCTTCTACCGCTTCATCAGCAGCACCTGCCTCCGCCAGCACCAGATCTTCGTCGACAGAAGCTTCCAGCTCATGGATCAACTCAACCTCTGCTGCAGTTACCGCGGCACCCGCAACCTGCCACTCGCCACCCGCCACTATTTCACTTATGGCCGCTGCCATCGCCCTGGCGCTTTGGTAGCGCTCCTCTCGATCCTTGGCCATCGCCTTTTCAACAACGACCTGGGCCAGCGGCGGCAGATCCGGATTGAGCTGCCAGCAGATCGGGCACCGGATCCATAACGTGCATGAACATCTGCCCGCTGGGTGTTTGCGCCTCATATGGCTTCCGACCGGTCAGCATCTCAAAGAGCATCACGCCCAGGGCATACAGGTCGCTGCGCCAATCCAGTTTCTGTTTTCCCTGCACCTGCTCCGGGCTCATATAGGCGGGCGTGCCGATCACGGTCATCGTATGCGTCGCTTCGGCCATGCGCGCGATGCCGAAATCGGCCAGGTACGGCCGTTCATCCTCGATCAAAGAAGACATTGTCCGGCTTCAAGTCGCGGTGAATGATGCCCTCGCTGGTGCGCTTTATCCAGTGCCGGAGCCAGGCGCTCCAGGATGCGGCTCGATCTCGGACAAAGGCAGCGGCTGTCCCGCCCATCCGCTCGCGCAGCGTGCCGCCAGCCATATAGCGCATGACAATATAAGGGCGCGTCATCCTGCTCGCCAAAATCATAAACGGGCACGATGGCCGGGTGTTCCAAGCGCGGCGATGGTCTGCGCTTCCTGCTCAAAACGGGCCAGAAAACGGGGATCATGCGTGAACTGCCGCGGCAGCACCTTGATCGCCACCTGGCGCTTGAAGCGCGGATCGCGGGCCAGGTAGACGGTGGCCATACCGCCACGGCCCAGTTCCCTTATGATTTCGTAACGGCCGATGCTCTCCGCCATCCCGCATCTCCTCCGTGTAGGACAAAATTGCATTTTGTCTTTTTCCGGCACGCTAAAGGGGCAAGATGAAATCTTACCCTACAGATTTGTCAGGTCTATTATAAAGGCAATTTACCTACCTGTCAGTTCACGATGCTTGACGATGAAACCTCAGGATTATGAAATCCCAGCCTAGAAACCCGATTTTGAAGCAATGGAGCCTACTCCGATTTGGGACAGTCCAGGGCCAATATTCACCCAAAATCGGGTTTCTCACCATTATGATCGCTGCCGCCACAAATACCAGGTAACCGTCGTCAAAACCAAAACAACCCCCAACACCTGCCAAACAGAAGTCAGCCGCTCGTCTAGAAGCAGCCCCGCCAGAAAGAGCGTACTGACCAGACGCCAGGCCATCGTACTGCTGACAACGGCCGCTCCCAGATGGCGAATCGCCCCAATCTGGGATAAATTGGCGCCAACGAAGACACCTAAAACGACCAAACCAAACACAAGCCAATCAAACGGCTGAACAGTCCCCCAGCGGCTCCAATCCTCTCCGACTAGCAGACTAAACACACCGGTAGCCACAGCCAGTGAAAAAAGCTGCACCAGCAGCATCGTCTCCCCCCGTATCCGTTCCTTCACCGAGCCTCTAATAGCGACCATATAAATGGCCAGAAGCAGGCTCCCAAACAGCGCAAGAGAGATACCCAACCAATCCGTGCGATTGGCTCCTGGAAAGCTGTCACTGCCTAGTAGCCCCCCGCCAATAAGCATCACCGCGCCCAGGACACTGAGCGCCATGGCCTGGATGGTGTAGCGGGGCAGTTTCTCGCGCAAAACGGCCGTGCTCAACAGCGCCACAATAAACGGCGTCAGCAAAGTGATCAACTGCACATAAATGGCCAGCGTAAAACGCGCAGCGAGGATATTACTACTGCCCCTGGCCACCACAACCAGGGCGAAAAACAGCAGTTTTCGGTTACGAAAAGCACGCCATTCAATGCGCGGCAGATAAACAAGACCAACAATAGTGAGTGCCAGAAAACTACCCAAAGACATCAATGACATACTGGGCAAATTCGTGACCGTCTGCAAATAGCGCACCAGAACGGGATAAGCACCCCACGCTGTTTGAGCGTAGAGGGTTGCAGCTATCCAAGGCCAATTGGTTCTATTTTCTGGCTTTTCAACCATAAGATTCTTTTGGATGTACCATTTCACGAAAAAGAGGAAGAAATAATTAATAGTTGAATTGTTGAATTTGTGAACGGTTAATTGGTCCTTGACTGACAAAGGTCTTCAGCGCGCAAGGCTATTAATAATTCAACAATTCAACCATCTTCCATTAATTATTTTCCTCTCTTCAAACCCATCCATATCACACTCGTCCACAATTCAAGGGGCGTATGTTACGTCATTCCTCAGAATTCGCACCGCTTATTGACAGCCTTACGGCCGTTTGTTAGAATCCCGCTTACCTGGCCCCATTCGTCTAGCGGCCCAGGACGCGGCCCTCTCAAGGCCGAAACAGGGGTTCGAGTCCCCTATGGGGCACACAGAGAGGCTTCATCCAATTATCGGGTGAAGTCTTTTTTTCTGAACCTGAAAACGTGAAACGTGAGCGACATATCACGATTCACGTTTTATTTTTTAGCCATGGATTCAACGACAACGGTTGCACCGTCAATAATTGAAAACAACCGCTTCCGGCGCATCATCAGCTTCTTTGTGAGCATGATTCTGCACATCATCTGGTGGGATCTGATTGTGGCGCGCATCCCCATTATCGGCTTTCGCGCCCGCCAGACACGGTCCAACCGCCACCGCAAATGGGCCGGCCGTTTTCGCCTGCTGGCCGTCGAGATGGGCGGCGTGATGATCAAATTAGGCCAATTCCTGAGCGCCCGTGTTGATGTCCTGCCCAAGGAAATCACCGATGAGTTAAAAGGCTTACAGGATGAAGTGCCCGCCGTTCCCTGGGAGCAGATCCATGCCATCTTACGCACTGATTTAGGCAGCCTCGATGTGCGCTTTGCCCATATCGAAGAAGAACCCATTGCTGCTGCATCTTTAGGCCAGGCCCATCGCGCCTGGCTCCTACCTGAGAGCGAAGTAGAGGAGTATGGCGAGGCGGTTGTTGTCAAAGTTCAGCGGCCAAATATTGAGCAGATGGTGCGCACCGACCTATCCGCCTTGCAAATTGTGGGGCGCATCTTGATGCGCTATCCACCCATCCGCCTCCGCGCCGACGTTCCAGCGCTCCTGGAAGAATTTTCGCGCACGCTGTGGGAAGAGCTGGATTATGAATCAGAAGCGAATAATGTGGAGCGTTTCAAACAAATTCATGCACCCGACAATCGCATCTATATTCCGGCCATTTACCGCGAGCACAGCACCCGACGCGTCCTGGTCTTGGAAAATGTAGAAGCGCTCAAGGTCGGCGATATTGCCGCGCAAATCAATGTCGGTATTGATCCCAAAGCGGTAGCCAATGTTCTGCTTGAAGCTTATTTCAAACAGGTTTTTGAAGAAGGTTTCTTCCACGCCGATCCGCACCCCGGCAATTTATTTGTCCGCCCCTTACCAGATTGGGAAGGCGAGCCGGGTACACGGCCGTTTCTGCTCATCTTCGTCGATTTTGGCATGGTGGGCCACATCCCCGGCCTTATGGGTGACAACTTACGCAAAGTCATGATCGGCATCATGCAGCGTGATGCCCGCCAGTTGACCGAGGCATATCAAGACATGGGCTTCCTCCTGCCTGGTGCTGATACCGAACGCATTGTTGAAGCGCAGTCAACTGTTTTAGATCATATCTGGGGGCGCAAACTGCTGGACATCTCCCGTCCTGATCCCAAAGAAGTGCAGGCCATTACCAGCGAATATCGCGATCTGCTCTTCGATTTCCCCTTCCAGATCCCCCAGGATTTCATCTATCTCGGCCGTGCTTTTGGCATGGTCATGGGTCTCGTTTCGCAGCTTGACCCGGAAATCAATGCCTGGCACCAGGTAGAAAAATACGGCCGTCGTCTGGCCGGTTTGCAAAGTGGGGAGGATCTGCGCGAAGTCAGCCGCGAAATGATCTTGCAGGGCATACGGCCGTATCTCGAAATGCCCCCGCGCATCTTAAGACTGCTGGAAATGGCCGAAAAGGGACGCCTGGTTGTTCAAGAAAGACCCGATCCGGCGTCCGCTAAACGGCAAGAAAAAATAGAAAAACGACTAGGGCAGCTTAGCTGGAGCATTCTTGGCGCTGCGGGCATGATCTCAGCTACGCTTTTATTTTTCTTACGGCGCCAGGATAAGAACGATTAGACAGGTGGCAGCGGCTCACCCTCTTCCTCACCCCTGGCTCTGAAACCAGACCATACACTGGCCAACAAAACCATGGCAATCCCCAACTGAATCATCACATCGGCCACATTAAAAATGCCGGTTCGAAATGGCATTTGGATAAAATCCAGGACCTCACCGGCGCTGATACGATCAACCAGATTCCCAAGCGCGCCGCCGATAGCCAGCGCCAACCCTATGCGCATCAGCCGCTCCTGCTTCGGTAACCGGGCCAGATAAACAACCATGCCGGCGATAACCACAATCGTCAGCCAACCTACGATTGGACCAATGCCTTGAAACATGCCAAAAGCTATGCCGCGGTTATAGGTTTCACGTACAAAGAGAAATGAATTGATCTCCGTCGGCCCATTTTCCGCCAAAAAAGAAGCAGCCCACCACTTGGTAAGCCGGTCGGCCAAAAATGCCAGGAGTATCAAGAAATAGGGCAGCATTTTGAAATACGCTTTAGCTGTGACCGGAGTCCCACCGCGCCACTTTTACCTATTTCCCAATAATCCCTTTTATGCGCTCCCCGATACTGGGGCTTTCCATGCCCAACTTGTTTCGGATTTCATTAAAGGAGGGTTCAGTCAACTGCGTCCCATCAGGGAACAGCAAGGTCGGCACGCTGGCATAGCCGCGATTCATGGCCATCACCTCTTGCCTTGCCTGTTGGTTTCCATCTATGCTGATGTATTCAACCGGCACATCTTTCGATTTGAAGAAGCGCACGACGCTCATGGAGTGTAAGCAAAATCGGGATGTATATATTTTGATGGGTTCAGACATTTGCTCTTTTCCTTAAAGCTCAATGGTGGCTGAAATAGTTACTAGAACGTAAGCCTAATCCTGATCTACTTCTTCTTCTGTAGCATCGCCTACGTCGGCCGTCTTTGTCTTCGATTGCAACCATATGTTGTAATCTTCTTCTGATACATATTCACCGCCCGATATCTCAGCGCTGACAATTTGGTATGCATTATCCAGGGTAGCGACTGTTGGCATGGGCTTGAAGCAGCGATTGTCAACAATGGTCTTATGCCAGACAAAACCATCTCCTTCGCGGATCAAGTCATACTCCTTGTCGGCCCGCAGGCGTGATACCGTGCCGCAGTTATCGCAGCGCACGTAAAAGTAAACACCGCGTGTGTCAACGTACTTGCCAGATTTCTTTTCACCACCGCCAAATAGTTTCTTTAAAAATCCCATCTCAATCCTCCGCGAAACGTGGATAGACCGGGAGCAGGAGAGCCCCCATCGTTACCCGCTTCAATTACAATACCGCAACGGCACCGGCCAGCTTGTGACGCCATTCAGGTTGGTCAAAATCCTGCCAAACCGGCAAATATGTCTGTACAAGACGCTGTCGTTCATCTTCCTGGTATGCGCGGTATGTGGCCACTGAAGCTTTTAAGCCCTTTATTTCGGCCAATAATTTCAGGGTCACCACTGCATCATTTAAGTCACCCAAATGTTCCTGTGATTGCTCCAAACTTACCAATACTTCTTGGATATTATCGCCTAACAAAGGCTCAAAGAACTGTAACGAATAACGCAGTTCTTTAAATTGAATTCTCAGGCGGTGCAGTTGGGCTGCGGATGCATCATCTAAATAATCGCCGAAGGCGCGTACGGCCGCCACCCGCTGATAGATCAAGATTGGCGCTATATAGGCGATCTTGTTGGGGCTCCAAGGATCGGCCGTTGCCAACACACCTTTCCCCGGCGAATCCGTAAACTCAAAATACCTTTCCAAAAAGGACTGCCGTTTATCGGCTGCTAGATAACTTTGCAATGTATCATCTGCTTCCTCATGCTGCCGCTGCCAGTAATCTTCCAGATCAATCAATGGCTCTGCTGCAAATTCATTGTAAGCAGCGAGTTTTATCCGGAAAACGGCCAAATCACGGCTGCGTCCCAAGCGACGCATAATTCGCCGCAGCCCTTTCTTTTTTTTACGAAGCGTCCCCGCTTTAAAGTATGGTCCAAACAACTTAAAACTGGTAAAGGTGCGCCGGATCGCTTTGCGCATTTCATGAACGGCCGTCACCTCGGCGCCGGTACAAATCACAGCCCCATACTCCGCGATCTTCACCGCTTCCTGAGCCATCATCACCCGCCCAGCTTCTGCCACATTTAAATCAGCAGTTAACGCCACATCATCCATGACACTTATTATAACAAGACTTTCATTCAATCCGCACTTCTCTTGTTTTTCTTACTGCTCAACCGTACAATCTTCAATACAACTTTAGGTTAATCGAGAATTCGGATTTCTCGAAACACTTCAGAGGTCTTGAACCATTTTCTCGAGTAATCTCTTCTGCTGGACCTCTGAAGTGTCGTTTGATAAACTTTTTGTAGTTTCCTTAAGGAAAGATTCCGTGGCCAAAGTAACTACTGACAAACACGCTGAACAACAAACTGCTTTAGAAAATATTCGCGCCGGACTGGCAACCAAGGTCCGCATTTTAGCTAACCGTGACAGTTGCCCTTACTGCCAAGGGTTAGAGGGCGTATACGAACTAGATAACGTACCGGAACTTCCCCTTGAGGGGTGCTCCCACGTGAACGGCTGTCGCTGCTTCTACGCCCCTGTCCTTGATCAATTTGGCCCATAGACCATAGATGAGCGTCTGGCTGTCCCTGGCTCGATCCAAAGTGAGCCGGCGCTTATTAGGCATTCTCTTTACCTATATGAGTTTTGTTATTCCGGCAAAACGCCTGCGCGAAACGAACACGCTCATTGCCTTCCACCATCCCAGGCCAAGCTATCCCTTACATATCCTGATTGTACCCAAACGCAACAAAACCAGTTTGATGGATTTAACCACGTCTGATAATGATTTTCTGTCTGATCTGATCACGGCCGTGCAAAGTCTGGTGCGCGAGTTTGATCTGGAACCGCCAGGGTATCGCTTAATTAATAACGGCGGCGCTTATCAGGACGTGGCCCAATTACACTTCCATCTCGTTTCCGGAAACTAAATAACTTCTATGAGAAACCCGTTTTTTTAATCACGCGCATCCAAATCTCTTCAAGTCTAAAAACTGGGTTTCAATCAGCCTCGGAGTAATACAAGCGCGGCACACGCGTATTAATATTAGTCAACACCTCGTAAGGAATAGTACCGGCCCATTTAGCCAAATCTTCACAACTGATGGAGACCCCCGATTCATTCTCCTCCCCAAGTAATATGACCTCGTCATTATTATAGGCCGATTCCCAGCCAATATTAACCATGAGCTGATCCATGCAAATACGGCCGATCACCGGATAACGCCTGCCGCGAATAATCACCTCTGCCTGATCGGACATGCGGCGAAAATACCCGTCTCCATACCCTACAGGAACGGTCACAACCCGCGTCATTTTGTCGCTTTCCCAGGTAGAGCCATAACTGACCGGGTGATCCGGCAAAACCACCTTAAAATAAACCACACGTGACTTCCAAGATAGGGCCGGCCGCACCTTTATCGTACGCTGCACTTCATCGGAAGGATAAACGCCATAAAGCACGATTCCTGCGCGCACCATATCGAAGCGGCTCTGTGGCAGCTGTAAAATCGCCCCGGAGTTGGCCATATGTCTTAAAGGAGGGCTCGCCAATCCACGCTGTTTGTAAAAGCTCAAGACGTCATTAAAACGCGCCAACTGTGTCCGCGCTGAACGCAAATCAGCGCTGTCAGCATTAGCAAAATGGGAGTAGATACCCTCAACTTCACTGTGCGGGCAGTTAAGCGCCTCTTCGAGTAATGTTGCAGCATTGTAATAATGAACGCCAATACGTTCCATGCCCGTATCGATCTTCAAATGAACCTTGGCCGTAACGCCCATTCGCTGGGCCGTCCTGTTTATTTGCTGCAATTTCTCAAGCGACGAGGCCGTTAACGTTAAGTTATGCTGCAAAAACAGCGGCACCTGGTTGCCGATAATCCCGCCCAAGACAAGAATCGGGGCCTCAATGCCCGCTTCACGAAGCAGGATTCCTTCTTCAAGATAGGCCACACCCAGATAAGCAGCTCCCAAAGAGACCATATGCCGCGCCACCGGAACAAGACCATGCCCATAGGCGTTAGCCTTCAAAATAACCATGATCCTCGCCGGAGCTACAGTCTGGGCAATGGCATGATAGTTTTCACTAAGGCGGTCGAGATTCACTTCAATATTGGTTGGGCGGACAATGCCATTCTCACTGATGGTCGGCTGATTAATTTCCATGAAACCATTGTACCCATGTGCTGGTTACAAGGAAAAGTTTGCAATCAAGCTTTTAGATAATCAGTCACATCCTTCCTAAAAACCCTTGCGTAATAGGGTAACAAGCTTTAGAATGGGGAAATACTTTCACATGTAGGTAAAAAAGATAGGAACGGCCGTTCGGGAGAGAACCTCTAATAGTTTGAAAGGGGTCGCCGAAGGGGCAAACTAGACAATGTCTGGTGAATCTCTCAGGCAAAAGGACCGGGCGGACAGGTGCCTTCTGGAAAGCGATCAGCATCCATATGGAAGCCGTCGCACCGAAGGGGCAAGCCAGATTTCAGTCTGGTGAAACTCTCAGGTATAAGAACAGAGGACGCTGGCAATATTTAGCATTGCCATGCGTCCTTTTTTTGTCCCATAATTTTTTCGCTTCTTAGCTGAGATCAAGGAGATCAAACGTGAGCACAAAGATTTTAGACAACTTATTATACACTGATGATGATGAATGGCTGCTCGTCGATGGTGATGAAGCCACCGTCGGTATCACCGATCATGCGCAGGACTCCCTATCTGATATCGTTTTTCTGGAGCTCCCTTCTGAAGGCGATTCCTTTGAAATGGGTGATTCCTTTGGTGTTGTCGAGTCCGTCAAGGCGGCCGCCGATCTGATGTTACCCATTTCTGGTGAGGTAACAGCGGTCAATGAAGATCTGATGGACGAACCTGAGGCCATTAACAGTGATCCATATGGTTCCTGGATGGTCAAGATAAAGATCGGCGATACCGCTGAACTCGATAATTTAATGGATGCTGCCGCTTACACGGCTTATTGCGCAGAACGCGAATAGATCGCGTCATAAGCAAATTTCTTTTTTCCCTATGGTAAAAACCGTATGACTATTTCCGCATATCCCCAAACAAACTTGCAAGACATTATTGAAGCTGGCCGATCTGGTGCAGATAACGGTCCAGGCTTGCGCAACCGCGACCTGTTGAAACCGGCAGATCGCTTTGTTAAACGACACATTGGCCCGCGCAGCCACGATGTAACCCATATGCTTGACTTCCTCGGTTTATCTTCCTTGGAAGCATTGATCGATGAGGCTATACCTGAAGCTATTCGTCTTGATAAACCTCTTGACCTAGAGCCGCCACGCAGCGAATCGGCCGTGTTGGAAGATCTGCGCGAGCTGGCCGCACAAAACAAGGTGTTTCGCTCCTTCATCGGTCAGGGCTATTACGACACCATAACCCCGCCGGTCATTCAGCGTAATATCTTGGAGAACCCCGGCTGGTATACACAATACACGCCTTACCAGCCTGAAATTGCTCAGGGCCGCCTGGAAGCGCTGATCAATTTCCAAACAATGATCACCGATTTGACCGGCATGGAGATTGCCAATTCATCACTTCTTGATGAAGGCACGGCCGCCGCTGAGGCAATGACCTTGTGCAGTCGCGCCCAGCCAAGAAAGTCTACTGCCACTATTTTCTTCATCTCCGAACTGTGCCATCCACAAACCATCGCCGTTGTTCAGACCCGCGCGGAACCTTTGGGCATTGAAGTCGTAGTCGGCAATCACGAAACTTATGATTTCAGCCGGCCCACCTTTGGCGTCTTATTGCAATACCCGGCAACAACTGGGGATATCCTCGATTACAGCACATTCGTCGAAAAGGCACATGAAGCAGGCGCTCTGGTTACAGTTGCTGCTGACCTGCTTGCTCTGGTGCTCCTACGCGCACCGGGTGAATTTGGCGTTGATGTTGTCGTAGGCAACACACAGCGCTTTGGTGTGCCCATGGGTTATGGCGGCCCACATGCCGCCTACATGGCTACAAAAGATTCATTTAAGCGCATCATGCCTGGCCGTCTGATTGGCGTCTCCTTAGACAGCACTGGAAAACCAGCCTATCGTTTAGCCTTGCAAACCCGCGAACAACATATCCGACGCGACAAAGCAACCAGCAATATTTGCACTGCCCAAGTACTGCTGGCGATCATGGCCTCAATGTATGCCGTGTATCACGGGCCTGAAGGACTACGCCGCATCGCTACGCGCGTAAGAATTATGACGGCCATCCTTGCTGCCGGCTTAGAAAAACTCGGCTATCAGATAAATGAGGCGCCCACCTTTGATACTTTGAAAGTCAGCGGTGGGCCGCGATCACAAGCCCAAATTCGCGGCGCCGCCCTCAGCCAGGAAATCAATCTACGTGTCTACGGGGATGGATCAGTTGGTCTCTCCCTGGATGAAACTGTTAGAAGTGCAGATATTTATAAGCTGCTGCAAGTTTTCGGCGCACAAGAAGGCCAGTTTGACATTAAGCTCTTAGCTGATGATGTGGATATTGCCTATGATGATACTTTTCATCGCACGAGCGATTTTCTCACGCATCCCGTCTTCAGCAAGTACCAGTCAGAAACAGAGATGCTGCGTTATATCCACAGGCTGCAAAATCGCGATCTCTCATTGACCCATTCGATGATCCCTCTCGGTTCATGCACAATGAAGCTGAATGCAACGGCCGAAATGCTGCTCATCACGCTGCCCGAATTTGGTCATTTACATCCTTATGCGCCCCTATCACAGACACAGGGTTACCAGGAGCTTTTCCGGCGGCTTGAAGCATGGTTGGCGGAAATCACCGGCTTTACTGCCATCTCATTGCAGCCAAACTCAGGAGCTCAAGGTGAATATGCCGGCATGTTAGTTATACGCGCCTACCATCTTGATCGAGGAGATGACAACCGCAACATTTGCCTTATCCCCAGTTCAGCACATGGCACCAACCCGGCCAGCGCTGTGATGGCCGGCATGAAAGTGATCGTTGTCAAATGTGATGATAACGGCAATATCGATGTCGATGACTTTCGCGCCAAGGCTGAAAAGTATAGTGACAATCTTGCCGCTACCATGATTACCTATCCATCCACGCATGGTGTTTTTGAAGAAAACATTAAGGAGATCTGCCAGATCGTTCATGACCATGGTGGACAGGTTTATTTGGACGGCGCAAACATGAACGCCCAAGTCGGGTACACTTCGCCGGGGGTTATTGGTGCCGACGTTTGTCACCTGAACCTACACAAAACTTTCGCCATCCCCCATGGCGGCGGCGGACCGGGTGTGGGTCCCATTGGCGTTGCGGAGCATCTGGTACCTTTCCTGCCGAACAGCCCAGTGATTTCTGGGGTCGGTGGTGAAAAGGCATTAGGCGCCGTATCATCAGCTCCCTGGGGCAGCGCCGGTGTCTTGCCCGTCACCTATGCCTACATTGCCATGATGGGTGATTGGGGTCTTAGTGTCGCCACACAAATCGCTATCTTAAATGCGAACTATATCGGCGAGCGGCTCGAGCCCTATTTCCCGGTGCTTTACCGCGGCATTAATGATCGTATCGCTCACGAGTGTATTATTGAGCTGCGCCATCTGAAAGATTTTGTCAGTGTTGACGATGTGGCCAAACGATTGATGGACTTTGGCTTCCATGCGCCCACGATGTCTTTCCCGGTTCCAGGCACGTTGATGATTGAACCCACCGAGAGCGAATCACTGGCCGAATTAGACCGCTTCTGTGAAGCTATGATCACTATCCGCGCTGAGATTCAGGCTATTGAAGATGGGGAATCTGATCCGCAGAATAACGCGCTTAAGAACGCACCACATACGGCCGAAGTTATTGCCAGTGATAACTGGGACCGGCCCTATGCACGCGAACAGGCAGCCTATCCCCTGCCCTGGTTACGAGAAGGCAAATTCTGGCCTTATGTAAGTCGTGTTGACAATGTTTACGGTGATCGAAATCTCTTCTGTGTCTGTGTTCCTATCGAGGAATATGCAGAGGGTTAAACAGTAAAAACTTAGAATTGAAAAAGCCCGATTTTCGATGAAAATCGGGCTTTTTGTTTTACTCCATTCTGATTGCCGACACAAAGTCGGCAGGAATCGGCCCATTAGACCAGATGGCTATTGAATCGACCGGTATCTCTTCCAAACCTTCTACAAAAGTCACGCAATTAGGCAAGTTTGGGCAGCGTTGGTGCATGATTTGCACATGAAATGAAAAATCATCTACCCCAGCCTGGCGTGCTAAACGCAAATAACGTTCACGCGTGCCAATAACAGCCGACAATCTTGAATCCGCATCCTGCCGTTCAATGAATTTTTGTTCTTGAATGGCCAGACCGCTTACCCCCGCTGACATCATTGTAAGAATCGCATCATCGCTCAGACTATCAACTGTGTTGCGTACGGGCCCCCACAACACCTTGAACCCATTGTCTGTAGCTAATGCCGCCGAGCGGGCAACAACGTTTACATTGGGATCACTGCTGTTCAAAGTCCGCATCTCATCAGCCGGGGTCATACCTGTCCCGTTCTCACTATTAAAACCCAGTGTGGTCACCCCGGCAGCTTTTAATTGATCAGCTTGCTCCACAAGTCTTTGCACTTCAGCAAACGAGGCAACCATTAACATTTTATCGACGGGTGCTGACAGCGCTAACATGCCGCTCAAGTCCGCTTCCCGTGCATAGACATATGCCGGACCAAACTCGGGACGCCAATTTGACCAACGCACCATTAAAGGTAAATGGTTTGGGGAAAACTGAATCTCTGACTGCGTGCCCGCCCCTGCCTCATCATCGACAACAGATGGTAAATGCTCGGGAGCAGCGGAAGATGCTTGAACATCTTGATTGCTGCCAGATAATGATGCTAAAGCAACAATAACAATGCCTATTGTGAAAACGACTAATGTTGCGAACGCTTTGATATTAACCACTAGAAAACACCCATCTAATTCCTCAAGGGATTATAGCACAGATGTTCGCAATACGAATGTAAGATGACCCACATTCTTAGTAGGGACTCACCCTACTACGCTTTCCTTTTTACCTTTCTCGAACCAAATAGCTGAGAATTATTCTCCCGTTGGCATCAAGAATATTTAGAGTGGTCGAGGAGATATCATAAGAGTTGGCTAAAGGCAGCGCTGACAAATAGGCACTCTCCTGGTCCATGATGTTTGGGGGATCAGTACAAAATTGCTGCGTACCTTCAGGCGAACCGATTGAAATAGAAGTGTCATTAATAGTGTAAATTGCGGAGTAGGTATTACATCCTGAAGAACCACTCAACTGGCTGCTTTGGTCAAACACGGCCGTAATTGTCGTTCCCGGTATCACTGCAACTGCTGAAACCGTTGCACCATTAAAATACGATTCTAAGATCCAAGTCGTCCCTTGCAGAGGCGGCCCAGTAGGTGTATCCGAAACCGTCACCGTCTTTTCATCAGACTCCGTTTGACCATTGCGTCCGAGCACCTGCAGGCGGTAAGTGTAATTACCACTGCTGTTTAGGCAATCCTGAATGGATCCACTGAAAGGTGCATTTGGAACAATCAATTGGCCATCGCGGAGCAGATCGATCTGTGACACATCACCCCCAACCTGCCAGGATACAATCACACACTGTCCGGCTTCGATTTGAGTCGGGTTTACCAAAAATGAATAAATAACCGGGGCAATAGGCGTCCCGGTCGCCGGAGGTGGAATCGGCGTATCTGTTGCTTCGGGTGGCGCTGGTGTATTAGTGACTACTGGTGTCGGCTGAGGGGCTATAGTAATAGGCCGCTGCAAGCGACTGGTGCCACCAGGTCCAACTGCCTCCAATGTATAGACGACTTGGCCTGTGCCAGGCGGACAATCCTGCATCGTACCGCTAATCGGAGCTCCTCCAGGCCACAAGTCTACGCTATCACGAGTCAACTTCACGGTGCTCACATTACCCGTTACGGCCCAAGTGATATCAACACATTGACCGGCCATGATTTGGTTTGGAGGATCGACAGTAAATCGCTCTATCACCGGCGCTCCGGGCACTTGTTCTACAAATACCGTGATTTGTCTTATCTCAACTGAGTTATCCAGCTTAACGACTCGCAAATTATAAACCGTTGTCACCGGTGGGCATTCCACCTTATTACCTTGGGGCGGAACCTGATTTTGTTGCCATGGTTGGCCCTCAGGATAAAAGTACACTGCCTGAGAACCAGTTACAACCCAGTTAAATGTGACGCAATCTCCGGAAAAGATGCGATTGGGTTCTACCGTAAATGCAATACCGGGCGAAGGCGTCTGCGTTGGTAGGGGGGTGACCGTCGGCGGGCTGGGCACTTGAATCCCAACCCAAATGCGATCGCCAAATTTTGAATCCTGCGCATTGCGCATTACCCAAAATCCCTGATAAACGCCGGGTACAGCTGGAGCCACTAAATCAACCCATATATCATACTGAGCGCCAGGAACCACAGTTCCTACAATAGGTGTAGGCTGGCCGCCCATGCTGGACGCGGAAGAATTTCCGCCATCATAGGTAAGTTTATAACTGCTGTTCCAGGTACAGGTTCCACTGTTTTCAATCCGCCAACCTTTTCTGAAGGCCTGACCCGGTGCTACGACTGGCGGATTTTTCATATTCTCATCATCCAGGCTCAAATCCATGACAAATTTCATACCATCAACACATGCCGCCGGTGTTGCGGTCAAAACTGGCGTTGGCGTTGGTTGGCCTGGATCAGGGGTTGGAACAGGGGTAGGAAGAGGCGGCGCAACACCCATATATTTTTGCGTTAACTCCGCCAGCTTTCCGCTTTCATATAATTGGCGCAGGGCGCTGTTTATTTGATTTTGCAGTACGGCTTCACCCTTGGGAACAGCAATACCAAAATACTGTGTATTTAGTCCCTGGCCGACAAGTTTCACACCACCTTGAGATATGGCTATTTGGGCCACCGGGAAGTCCAGAACAACAACATCCAAACGCCCCTCACGGAGATCACGCACAGCAAGCTCAATCTCCTCATACTCATGCAGTTGGCTGGTTGGCATCAAGCCGGTATCAATCAAGGTTTCATAGATCCAATTACTGTATACTGTCGCCCGTTGTACACCGATACGGTAACTGGCCAATTCTAAAACACTTGTAACGGGCGGGATGCCGGAATCCACTCGTGCTAGAATCGCATCCTCACTGACAAAATATACATCACTGAAATCAAGAGAGGCTGATCGCTCTGGTGTGATCGACAAGGCCGCAATGGCTGTATCAATCTGCCCCAGCTCCAAGGCCCAGTTAAGACCATCAAAAGCCATATCCTTGATTTCGACCTCGAGCCCAAGAACCTGGCCAATCTCTCTAATGAGTGCTACGTCCAAACCATCTAATTTATAATCGGGGGTCCAGTAGGCAAACGGTGGGTAATCTGCCGACGTGCCGGCAACTATCTTTCCCGAGGCCTTGATTCGCGACCATGAATCTTCCGGCAGTACAGGTGCAGTCGGTTGTGGGGTTGGAGTTGGCGTCGGATCTGGTGCAATCGTTGTGCTGTAAATCAGATACAGCAAAGCCCCAGTAACGATACAAGCAACAATGATCAATATTACCAAGATAATGTTGTAAGTCCGCTCAGACATGATGGGCCTCCTAATGATTTAGTTTACCATAATATAGAGTCGTGGGAAACCAGGAATTGGCTAATTTCGATCTTATATGGAAGATTATGGATGGGAAAATGAAACGTGATCGCTGCCATCTGGCAGAAGAAGTCGACGGCCGTTTAGAGGATTGTAAACACCCAAACGTAGTTCAACTAATTTATCCACTTCATAGTCGAGTAAATGTTCCTGTACAAGCAGGTCGCCCGGTTGCCAATATCTAGCCGGTGCATCCAAACCATCAAACTGGGCAATAATGGAGCCCGTTTCGTCAACGGCATGCAAGAAAAAGCGCCTTGGTTCCGTGGTCGCTGATATCACTCGCCAATACGCCAGCAGCGGGCAGCCCTCGGCCGAGCAGTCCGCACTAAATTCTGGTGCTCCGAAACCAAGGAACTGTAATTCATCCTCAAAGTTAGCTCGCATCTCGTGCTTGGGCTGGATTTTTGCCGGCTGATCAATTTCATAAAGCACAAAACTTCCCATCTCTTGCGGTTGGGCCCCCAACTCAACCAACTGTGCTTCCAATCCCGGCGCTAATTCTCGGATGGCCGGGCGTGTAATTCGTGCCCCCTGATCAGATTCTGAACTGGGTACGATTATCGTGGTGACCGGGACGGCCGTAGAATCAGAGCCAATATAGCGCATATCCAGATCGCGGCTGCGCATCGATAGGAACATCGTTGCCGGATCCAGCGTATCTGGAGACCACCCCCCCACGGCAACCGGGCTGCGATTGGGTGCGGTATCGAGATATTCGGCCGTATCCGTCAACGCCGCCTGCCAAACGAACTGCACCTCGTCGTTTTGTGGCCAGGTGTGGAAAATGGCGCTGGCTGTCCACCATATATGGGTACTGATTACCAACAGGGCCAACAAATAGGCGGCGCCTGTGGATAAACGGCGATATTTTGTGGAAAACTTGGGAATAATGTGAATAAAAAGTGCTGGAAAAACAGTTACAACCAGCAAAGCATTAATCATTCGAATAGAGCTGGGTGCGTCAACCGTAACCAAAGAAGGTACCGCAGAAGTGCCTAGCCACAAGAGTAAATAAGCGTAACGTGCATCTCGCCAACGCCATAACGAAACCAACAAACCGGCATAAAACAGCAAAGCAAGCAGCGGACCATACACCGGGCGTCCCGCCACATTTTGCCGCCAAAGCGGATCGCCACTAATGCCAAACATGCCGGTGATCTTGAGACTGTTTTCCAATACGGGTCGCAAATCCCCCGCTAGAAGCTCTCTCAGGGGCGCATCAATTTCTGTGATACGAAATTCCGCATCCGGATTTGATTGCAAAAAGATAAACAGGGGCGCGGCGATAACCACCATTAGAATTCCAAATAACAAAATTCCACGCCATTTTCGTTTAAATTTTGACCAGTGGAAAAGGGCCAGATAAAGGGCAAACAAGACATAAAAAATCGGAACAGCGCGGGCTGCCATGTAAGTGTACAGCGTTAATCCAGCAAACCCGCCTGCCAAAGCAAACATCATTGTTGGCGATACTTTATATTTGGAGGGCGATTTCCTCGCTTCCCCCGTGCCTTGTCTCCCGCCTTTCATACGCCATGCCCGCCACCAAAAATAAAGCGAGAATCCAGAAACAAGCGGCAGCAAAATAGCACGTAAACCAAGACGGCTGTAGAAAACCGGCCAAAAAAGCACTGCGAGAAACGCTGTAGAAAGGAGCGCTGTTGAGTTGCCAAAAAGACGGCGCGTCAAAGCAAATTGAATAGCGATGAGTAATAAGCCAGCAAACGAGGCTGGCAAGCGTAATGCTAGAGCATTGTCACCTACGAGAGCGATTGAAAGCGTCTGTAAATAATGGAATCCCGCTTCATGACCGTAGGCCTCTGTGAAATAGATCGCATGTTGCCCATCCAGAATAGCGCGATCGATCAGCCAGTTAGCTACTTCATCATGCTCCAATCCAGGAGGTGAGACATGACTAATGCCATGCAGGCGCAAAACTGCAGCTAATAGTAGGATCAACACGATCCACCAAAGATAAGGGGAATGTGATCCTTTCCGCGTTGCGACACCCTCAGGTTCTGATTTCACTGCTTCCTTCAGTTGCAACCGCTAACATTCGCGCCAGCTCCACCCTAAACGAGCCGCAATCTCTTGCTGATAGATGCAGGTAAGATCGCTGCCAGAACACGCCGCTCATCTTCACCTATCACACGCAAAAGTAACAGCCCGGCAGGATATATTAATGCACCGGCAATCAAGCCAATTACTAGATGAATCTGACCGCCCAGCCACATGGCCGCCACCATAACCAGCGTTACCAACCATGGCCGCCACATTAAGGCTAATAAATTGACACCGCGCATACGCTGCCGCAAATAGTAAGCAAAGACCGCCATGAGCACCACTTCCGATAAAATCGTGGTCACAGAAGCGGCCACAAAGGAATACCGGGGAATAAACAACACGTTGGTCACAATATTAAAGCCCACCGCCAGGATAAATGCCCGCGGCTGCATCCGCTCTAAACCCAGTGAGATCAATACATAATTGGTTACACTGTTTAACCACCCGAAGGGAATAGACCAGATGACAATCTGCAGTGCAATAGCGCCATTTGGCAGATATTGAGGTCCCGCTAATAATCGAACCAGAAAATAAGCTAAGAAAGTCGTAAATGCTGCGATGGGCAGTGCCAGCAGCAGCATCAGTTTCAATGACATGGTATACATGCGCTGTGCTGAGGCCATTGCCTTTTCTATCTCTCGTGAGATGATGGGGAAAAGCGCCAATGTAAAGAAAGCCGGTATTACCTGCAGCGCATTAAACCACTTATATGCATTCTGGTACCAACCAACGACTTCCTCGCCATTGTCTAACATCAAGCGCAATAAAAGGATATCAATGGAAATAAAGACCGTTTGCAAAAGATGAATAAGCATCAGTGGATAACCTTTATGCACCAGGCTTTTCTGCAAACTCCAATCAAATTTCCAGGGGCCTTTTAACCTAAAGCGGCGCACAGCCAGGATGAGCAATACGGTCAGAGTGATAATGTTGACGACAATCGAAACGGCCGCTAAACCTACAAAACTGTACCCCAGAAGGAGCACAACCACGCCAAAGCCCACCTTCAGAATCGTCGTTGCGGTCGTCATAGCAGCCGGGGTTTCTGCTTCTTCGTAAACGTAAAACAAACCAGTAACACCCTTCGACATACCCGAGAAGACCATCCCTACCATGATTAAGATAATGGCCACCACTTCCGCCGCGGTCAGCGGGTTTTCACTATAAGTCGTGCTCCAAATAAAGATCAAGATGGGAATACTGGCTACTAGACCTGCTGCAAGTCTTAAGAGTGTTGTATTGAATAAGTAATGATTCGCCCGGCTTTTATCCTTGGAAACATCACGAATCAACAACATATCCAACCCATAATTGGCAAAAATTTCAAAGAAGGCGGCCGTCGTGATAGCCGTCACATAGCGGCCTGCGTCCGATGGACCGAGCACACGCAGATAATACATGGCAAAAACAAAGTCTATCGCGCGGTTAAAGAGGTTGAGGCCCATTGGCAGTGCGCTGTTTTTAACTATGCTGCGCGTGGCTGTAAGGGTCAAATCTGGTTGGTATATTTTGCGCCACATCCAGACGGCCGTGGCAAAGATTAAGATAATGACGCCCATAGCCGATGTTAGCCCGCCGAGTTGAAAACTGGCCGGGCTGTATCGGAAGCGTACGGTCCACGCCCCCGGCTGCAGTTGCACACCGCGGAAATTGCCATTAACGCGCGTAATAGGCACCTCTATCTCCTCGCTTTCCCCGCCGCCCTGAGGCCGCACGTAAGCTTTCCAACCCGGAAAATAACTGTCATTCAGAACCAGCCATGAAGGTTCCTGAACCTGGGCATCCACAGCCACTTGAATATTGCGGTATTCAGTGACCGGCGCTTCTATGAGAGCGCCTTCAGTTGGGTCAGCCCCTATATTCTCAACCCCTTCCGGCAGATCCCCACTTTCAATGACAACATACTGGCGGGGATCACGTTCAGCCAAGGTGATGAGGGCATCCTCAGTTACCACTGTTGAATTCTTCGGCAGCGTGTAAGCACGTGGCGCGGCAGCCAGGTTCTCATACACACGCACACCTTCCCCCTGCCATACCTCCTGTAATTTCGGCAATTCTATCGCTTCAGATGAAATGATATAGCGCACACCAAGCACATCCAGTAAAGGTGAGTTTAGCGAATCCCATCCGGCTATTGGCTGCACACGGTTATACGCCAGTTCATTCTGTGGCTCAACGGCCGCCATATAGTTTGTATACTGTTTGGGGATAATCGAATCGTAGCCGCGTATATCTTGCAAATCAAACAACCAAGGCGTGTTGGCGTTAAGCGGCTTGTCACCATGAGGCGTGTAACTGGTTAATCGCCAGTATCCGGGCTGTTCCTCCAGCCAGGCAATCAATGCGGGCTTGTACGCCAAAAGCGCGGGATCTTCAGCGGCATTAAACCCCCGATTTGCCAGAAAAATATCGCCGATGATAAGCAGTGCCGCCAGGACAAGAAAAAGCCGGCGTTTTCCACGAACGCCCAGCCACAATACAACGACACTCACCAGCAGCAAAGCACCAAACGTCAATACCTGCCAAAACTCATAACTGTAGAATGCACGTGTGCTTTCAAAGGCTGATGACGCAAGTGCTAAGTTTTGAAAAACGGACTCGATTTGTGGTTCTATCTGTTCAAAGAATATCCAGGACAACAACAAAATCGATAAGACACCGATGCCTGCCAATATCCCTGCGCCGATCAATATTTTGACGGTAGCAAACCCACTCTGACTTGAATTTGACTGCGCCTCTCTTTCGGACGGGTCAGGTTTTTCGGGCCATAGCAGGAAATCAACGCCAAAACCAGCCAATGCAGCCACGGCAATAGCCAAGGGCCATACCCAACGGAAGGGTGTGTGCAGTTGGTTAATAAAAGGCAGGCCATAATAAAGGAGCGCATAAAGGGGCGTGCCAAAAACAAAGGCAAAAGAAAAGAAAGCCAAAATGATGAAAAACAATCCATGTGCTCGGCGTAGACTTCCCGTCTTTGCCTGCCAAGTGGCAACTATCCCTAATACAGCCAGTAATAGAGGAAAGATCCCTAAGTAAACGCCCCCTTCCACATAATTTTTGATCCCCCAATCACTGCTGTACGCGCCCTGTGGATTCAGTTCGCCATAGCTGTTGAACTCAAACGGCACACTTTCCCGTGTAAAAGCATCCACATAGCTGTGGTGGGCCGGGTTGCCAAAGAAGTTCGGCACGGCGAGCGTGACAATTCGACGAACCGGAAAGGCCCAACTTTGCACTTCAGCAAATGTCGCCGATCCTTCCCGGAAATTGGACTGCCCAACCTCGTAAAAGGGAATAAGCTGCAGTGCACCCAGCATGATGCCTATGCCCACAAGAGCGAATAGCCAGGCCGCCGGCCATAACGTGTCCTTAATTCCTTTAGCATCCGCTGACCGGCGCACGCTGATGGCCATTACTGCTAAACGCCACAGGGCATAAGCAGCCATGATCAACAACGTGTAATAGGTGATCTCTATGTGACCGGCTAATATTTGCAAGCCTAAGGCCACAGCGCCCAAAATCACCCAGAGCATCGTCGTTCCCGTCCGGCGTTCAGACGTGTCTATGACTTTCTCAATACAGGCCAGAAGCAAAGGTAGCCAGACGGCCGCACCAATTATCATCGGAAAAACGGCCGAACTGACAATCAGAAATCCACTACCTTGATAAATCAATCCGGCTAGGGCGCCGCTGCCTCGTCGCATACCTAATACGCGCGCGAAGACATACATGGACATCCCTGCCATCCATAATTGAATGACCGTGTACCAACCGTAGGCTTTTGCCGGAGAGAGGAAGAAAAAGAGCCAGCTAAAGGGATACAACATCGAATGCTGGCCGGTTGCCAAGAAAGGCGCGCCGGCAAACAGATTTGGATTCCACAGGGGTATTTCACCCTGGCGCAAGCTGTTGACCGCGAAACGTTTCCAGGCGTAGTTTTCGATTATCAGATCTGTGAGCAGGTTATTGTGGGGTATTTGCGCATCAAATTGTTGGGCTGCATCTGACCATGGCGCCCATTGGAAAAGGTTGTCAACTGGCAGCATCGTCTTGCCGCCAAGCGACACCGCCCCAAACAGCAAAAAAGGCAGGATTAAAAATCCCGCCATGACAAATAAGTCACCTTTATACTTGACTAATCGACCCATGATTATGCTTGATATGCCCGTGCACAAACCCAACGGGAGGGTAATTTACAATAGCTAGATCGTCAACCTATGGTCTTCCGCCGCTTGTACTACGTCGCACCAAGTAACTAAGACATGTGCACTGTCTCACTTGATTGGCTCACTGTCTATGCGAAAAACGCAGTGGTTTTCACCCCTGGCAGTACATGAAGTTTGTCGAATCCTAAATTCCAATCCGGAGCTAAACCAACGCAAGGACCCTTGCAAAAAGCCGACTGTATGGAAGCAAATTGGTTTTTCAACTTTTCGATTCCAGCATACGGGACAAGCGCCAACATGGTACTCAAATTGTTTTGCTTGCTCCTCAATCCATGTTGTTTGATCACTAACTTCACTAAAAAGACGCGCAATTGACGACAACCCTATCCTCAGCTTTTCCTGCAAAGTCCGTGCCTTTAAGGCAACATCACTTAAACCCGCCAATTTACCAGACGCGCCCCAGCCCAATTCAAAGAATTTCTGTCCTGCTTGGAGCGCCAATCGCTGGCCACCACGAGGCCCGTACAATTGTTCAAGCGCTTGATTTAGGTTGGAAATATTGTTGAAATTAAATTCTTTGGTCCAACTATCTCCCGGCAGCTTGTGTGTAAAATGTGATTGACCAGCGGTCTTAAGTAAATCAGAATAACCATCGGACAACAGAACATCCTGCAGGGCCAATAGGAGTACTCGTCCCATATTATTTGGGTAAAAAAAGGTGTTACTGTTGCTATCTTCTAGCATAACGAATCATTCAGAAGCGATCACAGGTAAATGCTGTATAGGTAATGTCGGCCGTAAAATAAAAAGCCCTCCGTCTGTACCACTGACCGTAACGGCGCCGTCATGCCACCACGGATAATTACTCCAGGCACCGCTGGGATCTATACTATCGCTCGCCGGAACGATATCAAAATAACCTATTTCAAGGAAATTTGTTTGTGGCAAGTTCGTGATATTTAGTACACGCAGCCCTGCCCGCCAGTTTGTCTGATAGGCAATATTATCCACGATGTAAACATTGTGATCGCGTGCAGTTGTGCCGTGCTCAAAATGCGCAAGAATTTGTGGTGCATCTAGATTTGAAACATCAAAAACATAGGTGCGTGTGTTATGATCGTTTTCCTGCTCATCCATCGTATCGCTTAATAGCCAATACGCCTGATCCGCTGTCAGTGCTCCTTGGTGAGCCCGTGCTATCCCCTCATACTTAAAGTCGGCGATGAGCCTGGGATTATCCTTGTCGGTCACATCAGCGATGCTGACATTATCATCGCTGCCGGTAAAGCAGAGCTCACGGCCCACATAATCTTCATCAGGGCCCTCGTAAATAACACATTCGCTGTCTGATAGCGGCGCATCATCAACGGCAAAGCATCCGGCAAATGCCGGCTCGGCCGGGTTTTTGATATTAACCATATGCATTTCACCATTACATGTATCAGTGCGAAATGCATATAAATAGCCTGAATCTCCATTGATCCATAAGTTATGCCCTGGCCCATAACCATCATAATGTGCTGTCTCCGAAAAGATTAGCGGCGGATTTTCAACTGAACGCAGCTGGGTTAGATCGAATATTTGTAATCCGTTTTTTGTAGGGGGTCCAGAAGTAGGGACATCGGCCGTTATAAAAGCGTACTCCTCGTATACCTTAATATCGCGCCAAGGAGATTCGCCATCGTGTCCAGGCAGCACCCCCAACACCACCGGCGTCAGGCGGTCACTAATATCAATAAACACGGTGCCATTTGTTAGCCCAAAGATAACGTAGTCGTGTCCTGTAACTGGATCCGTCCATCCCCAATGATCATTCCCCTCAACACCTTCCCCAGCCCCCATTGCTGACAAAGGCACATGGGCCAACAGATCCACATTGCGGCAAGGATAGACTCCGGCCATGCCATTGATACAAGGTGTCATTTGATCAGTTATATTTGCTTCAGCTCGCGCGCCATGCTGCAATATCCATGTGACCGCTAAAGCTGCTATGAGGAGTAGAAACACATTATGCCAACGTCGATTCATCATCTCTCCACATTTCTGGTAAAACTACCTTGGCGAACCATTTGGGTTCAACGAAACGATTGTTCAATCTGATTATTATCTGGCAAATAAAGAAATATGAAAACTACAAGCGGCAAACCCTTTATTCTCAAGCTGTTATTACCCGGACTCACGACACTATTACTTATTTTAACAGCCTTCGTTTCTCCTCCATCTAAACAAATAGACAGCGACCTGCTTTTCAGCACCTATCTTGGTGGTGAATTAACCGACAAGGGCACCGCGATGGCCGTCGATCAGGCAGGAAACGTATATATCACCGGCTCCACCCAATCTACCAGTTTTCCAGCTCCTCTTTCTTCCTCGGCTGCGGATCATGGCGTAGACATATTTGTGGCTAAAATTAGTCCCAATGGGGACAGCATTGCCTATATTCTGTGGTTCGATGCCACCAGCGCCGCTTACGAGGATGAGGGTTTGGGGATTTCCGTTGATGATACTGGGCACGCTTACGTTGCCGGTTATACACGTTCGCCTGATTTTTGTTCTTTATTTGGCCAGGTTCCCGGATACGATACAACATACAATGACAACAGTGATGCCTTCTTACTGAAAGTCAAACCGGATGGTTCCGGTCTCGTTTATTGCACTTTCTTAGGGGGAAATGACTGGGATGCGGCTACGGCCGTTATTGTCGATGAATCGGGAAGCGCCACCATAACCGGCGAGACTTGGTCAAACGATTTTCCCACAACGCCTAACGCCTTTAACCAACAAAACAACGGGCTCAGAGATGCCTTTGTGGCCACAATCGATGCTTCTGGTACAGAACTAAAATACAGCACCTATGTGGGTGGGGATAAGCAGGAAAAAGGCTCGGCCCTGGTAATAGTTGGACAGCACGAAGTGGCATTTACCGGCTGGACCAATTCTGAAGACTTTCCGATAACAACAGGCAGTTTCGATCCTTCATATAATGGTGCGTTTGACGCCTTTCTCGTCCGGCTTGATTTGCAATCCGGGCTTCTAACTTATGGTAGTTTCCTTGGTGGGGATGGAGAAGATCGTGCTACGGGTCTAGACGTTTTAAATAATGGCCAACTGCTCGTTACCGGTTATGTGGAGGCCACCAATGGCAGCCCTTTCCCATCGTTTCCTACAACATCTGGCGCAATCGGCGAAACGCTGCAAGGAAATACTGATGCCTTTGTGACTAAGTTCAATTCCCAGGGCTCGGAACTCGCTTACAGCACCTTGCTTGGCGGCAGCGGCAGCGAACAAAGCCAGGGCATATCTGCCAGTGCGGAGGGGGGCTTTGCTGTTACTGGGCAGACAACATCAGCCGATTTCCCGATTACAGCGCAGGGATTCCAAACAAGCTATATTGGCGTTGGTGATGCACCGGATGCTTATATTACGCAGTTTAATGAGTCCGGGTCGCACCTAATTTACAGCTCATATCTTGGGGGTGACCAAGAGGATAAGAGCAGCAGTGTTTTCCTTTCCACTGTTGACCACGTTTATCTAACCGGCTCAACAAGATCCACCAACTTTCCAACCTCCCCGGCGGCACTCAATCCCAACAATGCCGGAGATTATGACGTTTTCGTCACGAGCCTGACTATCAACCCCTTGATTGTCTACCAACTCCAACTGCCCCTTGTGTTGCGCGATTAGTAGATCAACTATTACAATCAGGTTGGTATCAAGCCAAAAATATTAAACAAATTTCATATTAAGTTACACTTGTGGTACACGTTATCAAAACCTTTGGAGGATCATTATGAAACTCGGAACCGCAATCTTACTTCTCATCTTTATCATTTTGGCCAGCACAGCTGCTTCCAAAAACAATCATTTACAAACGCTGGCGCAAGAAGCCTCATCAATATCATGGGCAGAAATGCAGCAGCGAATTCTCGCCGATAGACAAGCTACACAAAATAATGCGCTTGCCACAGCGCCTATTTCATTTACACCTTGCTGGAATGACATGGCAGGCGATTATCCATGTGAAAAGATTGATCTTTTGTCGCTAGTGCCGCTTAATAAAATGGATGCCAATGATGGCAATGATATCTGGGGTTGGACCGATCAGACTTCTGGAAGAGAGTTCGCCCTAATGGGCCTAGACAATGGTGTGGCCTTTGTAGATATCAGCGAGCCTACTAATCCACACTACTTAGGCAAGCTGCCTACACACACCGCAAATAGCATATGGCGGGACGTAAAAGTTTACCAGGACTATGCCTTCGTCGTAAGTGAAGCATCGGGGCATGGGCTGCAAATATTTGATTTGAAACAACTCCTTAACGTCGTCAATCCTCCCGTTACATTTGTAGAAACAGGACATTATGACCAATTTGGCGGTGCGCATAATATTGCTATTAATGAAGACAGCGGCTACGCCTACGTTGTCGGTGCCTATCCAAGCTGTTCCGGCGGCCTGCACATGATCAACATCCAAGATCCGACCAATCCGACGTTTGCAGGCTGCTTCAGTCAAGATGGTTACACTCATGATGCACAGTGCGTGATCTACCACGGCCCCGACACAAATTATCAAGGAAACGAAGTTTGTTTCAATTCCAATGAGGATACATTGACCATTGCTGATGTTACAGACAAAAACAACCCAGTGCAGTTAGCTCGCAAAGGTTACTCCGGCGCCGCCTACACCCATCAAGGTTGGTTAACTGAGGATCACACTTATTTCCTCTTAGGCGATGAAGGGGATCAGTCAAATTATGAGTTTACACGCACTTATATTTGGGATGTCTCAGATCTGTCTAACCCAATAGTCATCGGCATCTACACTGCCACCGTGTCAGCTATTGATCATAATCTATACATCCACAATGGCCTTGTCTATGAAGCGAATTATCGCAGCGGACTGCGAATTCTTGATGCTGCCCTTATTCCCGATGGCACATTAGCAGAAGTGGCTTTCTTCGACACTTATCCACCCAGTGACTCAGCCAGTTATAATGGCGCATGGAGCGTTTATCCCTTCTTTGATAGCGGCAACATTATTGTCA
This sequence comes from uncultured Chloroflexia bacterium, assembly GCA_963736615.1. Taxonomy (GTDB): domain Bacteria; phylum Chloroflexota; class Anaerolineae; order Promineifilales; family Promineifilaceae; genus JAACFF01. The sequence goes on from CAVTPP010000015.1 coordinate 101,164, forward strand.
GTGACATTGAAAAAGGCCTATTTGTACTTAGGTACCCTTCTCAAGAATTACAATTAAACTTTCTACCGATGATACGTAATTCAAATTAAGCTATAATCTCCCATAGAAAAACTAGATCAATTATGTCAAAGGCCTAATATGGAACCCCAATACCCCAAGCGCATCTCTATTGCCCATCTTCCCACATCAATTGAACGCCTGGAGCGCTTAAGCAATCATTTGGAAGGGCCGGAAATTTGGATTAAAAGGGATGACCAAACTGGTCTGGCAACCGGTGGCAATAAGACACGTAAGCTTGAATTTCTAGTAGCAGATGCAGTGGCTCAAGGATGTGACACTCTCATTACAACGGGCGCTCCCCAAAGCAATCATGCCCGCCAGACGGCCGCCGCCGCCGCGCGCTGCGGTTTGGCGTGTGGTCTGGTTTTACGTGGCGAATCACCAAAGAAAATCACCGGCAATCTTCAACTTGATAACTGCTGGGCGCGCAAATCTATTGGGCCGGGGAACGTAATACCAGCGAGGTAATTCAAGAGGTTTCAGAAGAGTATCAATCTCTAGGGCGCAAGCCTTATATCATTCCCTTGGGCGGCTCCAATGTTGTAGGCGCTACGGGCTATGTCAAGGCCATGCAGGAATTAATGGAACAGTTGACGGCTCAACGTCTGAATGTTGATTTCATTGTTTTCGCCAGCAGCAGCGGGGGCACACAAGCCGGCCTCGTACTTGGGGCACAGATATATGGCTACCAGGGTAAAGTTTACGGGATCAGTGTAGACCATCCGGCTGATGTTATTGGCACCCAAGTTGCCGCCTTAACCACAGCCACCGCCACGCATCTGGGAGTGGAACCGATTTCTGTATCAGACAAAATCTTGGTAAACGACGATTATTTAGGCGGGGGTTACGCCATAGTAGGCGAGCTAGAGCGGGAGGCTATCCAACTCGTCGCGCGCAAAGAGGGGATTTTACTCGATCCCGTGTATACCGGTAGAGCTATGGGTGGACTGATTGACCTGATTCGCTGGGGGGCATTCACACGCGGCCAAACTGTTCTGTTTTGGCATACTGGGGGCACGGCCGCTTTACCCGCTTTTGCTGATAAATTACTCTGAATTTACTGACTAAGAAACCCGGTTTTTTCATACATAGCCATTACCCATTAAATTGAAAAACCGGTTTCTCACATTTGCGAATTAGCCCTTATCCCGATTTAACCAACGCAAGGTGAGTTCCCCTAATCGATCGGTACGCTGCCGTAGAACCGTACATTCGGGTAGTGCTTCCAAAAAGCTCTGACCATAACGCTTGGTCAACACACGTTTATCCAATATCACGACAACGCCTTCATCACTCTTGCGGCGAATGAGACGGCCGAATCCCTGACGAACGCGCAAGACAGCTTCCGGAATCGAATATTCAAAAAACGGGCTCTCAAAAGTCTCTGATCGTGCAGCAAAAATTGGATCTGAGGGCACATCAAACGGCAATCTTGCGATCAATAACGCTTGCAAAGCCGGCCCAGGCACATCTACCCCTTCCCAAAACGATCGCGTTCCCAGTAAGACCGATTGGCTGTCCGGCTGTTTGAACTGCGCTAACAATTGCTGTCGCGAGCTGCCGGGGAGTTGAGCTAGCAAATTAATATTAGCTGATGCCAACGGTCCTTCAATACTCTGGGCTGTCTGCCGCAGCTGCGCAAAGGATGTAAATAAAACCATCGTACGCCCACCAAGCGCCTTGGCCACATCGATAATAGCCTGCTCGACATAAACCTGATATCCGGGCTGGTTTGGCTCAGGAATGTCAGTTGGTAAATATAAGAGCGTTGCGTTCTTGTAGTCGAAGGGGGACCCCACAGCCAGTTCATTCGCATCATATGCGTGCAACCGTTCGCGCAGATAGTTGAAATCAGCTTCACCATAACTGCTCGGATCGGCCGTACGCAAAGTGGCCGAAGTTAAAACAACCGTTTCCTTTTCACCGAAAACATGCTTCTCCACCAATGGGCCAATATGGAGGGGCGCCGCATGAAGAGAGACTCTATCTTTAAAAATCTCTACCCAATAAATCATGCCATCTTCCGGAGCGGAGATCGTTTGATCAAGGTTGGCGCGCGTTTCTTCTAGATCACGGCCGTTGGTTAACAGCGCAGCCCGCATTTCGTCCCCATCCTCTATATCATATTGATCGACGATATCCGCCAGCGCCGTAGCCAACTTATCAAAATCTTTACTAATAGCCTTTAAATGTCTATTTAAGTTATCCCAACTGATCTCTATCTCGTCATAACCTGGTTGTATCCGTACAGCGTCTGTCAATCTTATCTGCTGCGCAAATTGGCTGCGCGCCCGCACTTGATCGCGCAAGAAAAAGTCAATTGTGGTGAAAAATTCATCCAGGCGTAAGATCGCTTCCTGTGCTTCTTCGCGCATGTGCACTGCAAATCCATCCAATTCGCCGCTGACATGCGCCGGCAAAACATCCCCCAAGCGCTTCTGTACATCCGCCAACAGCCCGGCGCGTGGTTTGGATACTTCACCCAATACAGTTTCTAAAAAGCGTCGATCGGCACGAAAACTGAGACCACTGGTTACGGCCGACTCCAAGTGATGCGCCTCATCAATAATCAAATCATGAAAAACCGGCAGCACATGGTTTTCATTAGCCACATCAGACAATAACAATGCATGGTTCACAATAACAATATGTGCTTGTTCCGCCCTTTGGCGCACAAACTGCACCGGACAACCTTCGGATGCACATTGATCTTGCGTACAAACGGCGTTATCCCCATTCAGCCGTGACCAGGCCATCCGTTCGCCTGGTGTACGCAGTGGCAGTTCCGCCACATCGGCAATTTCGGTATGCGGCAGCCAGAGCAATATGCGTGCATAAAGCACCATCTCATCGGCACTGCTGGGCCCGCTGCGGCGAAACTGCTGGAACAGGCGTGTGCATAAATAGTTACTCCGCCCCTTGCGCACGGCCGCACGCAGTTCAAACGGCAAACTTTTTTGCATTTCCGGAATGTCTTTTTGAATGAGCTGGTCCTGAAGATTGATTGTATTGGTGGAAATGACCACACGACGGCCGTTCTGCGAGGCCCAAAACGCAGCCGGTAAAAGGTAGCCAATACTCTTCCCCGTTCCTGTTCCAGCTTCAATCAATACATGATCCCCGCTGTTAAATGCCTCCGCCACAGCGGCTAACATTTCTTCCTGCTCAGGGCGGTATTCAAAACCGTCGAATACTTGACTGAAATTGCCGCCCGGCTGGATCATTCCGGCAATCAACTCAACATCCAGGGTACTAAGATTCTCTTTTTCAACCACGGCACGCCCCTCCAGCTTAGGTGGTTTAAAAAGTTTAGGAAGGCGGCCCCGTTGTCGTAGTTCATCACCAGTAAAGGCATTTTTCGTGCGTTCAGCCAATATTTCTTCAAAAAACAATGCTTCTGGCCAACCTATTCTGTTCCCCGCTTGAACGATCTCATCCAATTGCGCAAGTGGAATCTGCATCGCCCGTTCGCGCAAAGCCAAAAATAGCTCCACCGTCACTTCAGCATCTTCTCTAGCTCGATGTGCCTGTCCCCCATCTGGAAGCGGCAAATAAAGAAAATCAGCCAATGCCCCCAAACCGAAACGACCGGCTTCAGGGACCAAAATAGAAGCCAGCGTTATCGTATCAATCCGATGATTGCCGTACGCCAGCCGCTCTTCACGTAAAAACGCCAGATCAAACTCAACATTATGCCCGACAATCACATGGTTAGACAGCACCGGGCGCAGTTGTGAACGCACCTGATGCATACTGGGCGCATCTTCAACCATCGCCTGGGTAATGCCCGTTAGGCGCGTGATCTCAGGTGGAATATCACGCTGTGGATAAACAAGGGAGGTGAACTCGTCTACAATTTCATTACCTTGGAATACGATGGCCGCAACCTCAATAATGGCATCTCGTGACGAATCAAGTCCTGTCGTTTCAACATCAACAGCAACGTAAGTGTTCAGCATCTTTTCACTCTAAGAAGTTGGATCTCCAGCACAAGGCAGCTTCACCCATATAATCAAACTGCTCAACAAACTTAACCGAAAATACGCTTTCTTGACCTCAATTGAATTGTGCGAGAGCAACGTTAACGATTATCCCCATCACCCTTGATCTGCCCTCTCTCCAGACGAGAAAATAACTTCACAAGATTCGCTTCAGCGACTTCTTGCAATGAGAGATCCAGTTCCGTGCATATCTGCGCCAGATACCACATAACATCCCCCAGCTCATCCTTCAGCGCCTGTTTATCCGCTTCAGAAACCTGCCCGCCGCGATCACGAAATATCTTCTTCACCTTTCCGGCAACTTCGCCCGCTTCATTAACCAAACCCATCGTAGGGTAAACGATAGGATGATCCATTTGAATCAAGTTCCAAGTTTTACGCGACTCCTGTTGGTATACATCAAAATTCTCTAGTTTCATACGGCAATAACTTCCCAAATTAGATTACAAATACGGCCGAATTATAGCACATTTATTCTATTTTCAGATCAGAAAACGGCAGGTTGTTTGACCTGCCGCATAAAAAATCTAGTTTGAGTCTGTTTTTGTTCAATGTTTGGACGTCAAAAGCGCATGGTCGCTTCTCCCAGACGTTTGATCTCATCAGCCAGCCACCATAGGAGTGAACGCTGCAGAAGTTGAGGGTCAGTTTACTTTACTTTCACAACCGTACCCGATTTTTCTAAGCCGCGTAGTTACTGGCTGTAATCTTCGATAAGATTGGACCATTTAAATGTGTGATCCTCGACAAGCAAAGACATTGGCGCCAGAGCAATCAAGTTCGCCAATTCGACGTCAGAACAGGTGGGTTGTTGCGAACGATTGATATACGGTTTCATACACCTTCCTATTTTAATTGTTGTCTATTTGCTCTGCTCCTTCCAAAAAATGCACCAGTGCTTCGTCTAGCGCCTCCCAGGCAGTTTCCAGATCGCGAGCGGCTGTAACAGGGTCGTCTGGTAAATTGAAGGCAGCTAGCGCAAGTCGTTCTTGTACTGGCCTTACAAATGATGATAATTCTTCGTCTGCATCATTGGCCAGTATCCCATTGGCAACCCCCAGAGCCAGTTCCAAATCGGTTTCCGCCAGCCCGGCATTCCCTTCAACCAGCCTGAGACGAGCGCGGCTTGTTAGTTCCCATATGCGAAACAAGGAGAGCGTTTGTCGCATGAGCACGATTTCCGCCGCAGGAAAGTCTGCCAGTGTTCCCTGGGTCTCCTCAACTTGAGTGTTTACGTTATTTATATCGCCCTGTAGATCAGTTATATCCGCTTGTAGGCTGTCCGCAGTGCCCCCTAACTCGTCAATCTGAGCCCCATTATTGGTAATATCATTTTGCAAGGCGATCAGTCCCTCATTCAATGCGCTGATGTCCTCGGCAACGCTGCCAGCAATTTGGGCATCCAGCGCCGCCAGCATATCGTCCTGACGGGTTTGTTCCGTCGTCGATTCTTCAGTTAGCATGGCTATTTGATCGTCTTGTGCAGAAACGGCCACTTGCAGAGCTGCAATTTCTTCTCGTTGATCGTCAATGCTTGCCAGCAGCGCACCAATATCGCTGTCGGTCTTTTCAATGCGCCGCGTGTTGACATCCATGCGCGTGGTGACACTATCAAACGAGCGTGTAATTTCCTGGTAAACGAACCAGCCGCCTACTGCCAACGCGGCCAGAAAAATGATTAGCACGAGCAATTTAATGAAGGCCTGAAATAGCCGCTTTAGGAAGCTTGGTTTGCTTGACTGGGATGTCGTTGTCATTTTTTTCTCCTTAATAATGCCCATTTCCCCACTATGATTTGGGGGTGGATCTTGCTGAAGGCTGCCCTAGTGACGTAGCAGTAGGACGCGGCGTGCGCGTTGGTGCAGTTGTTGCCTGCGGTGTTGGCGTCTTACTTGGGGTAACCGTCGCCGTTGCTGTGGCCATTTGAGTGGCTGTACTGGTCGCTGTCGCGGTTGGCGTTGGCGGCAATCCTTGTGAGTTGATAAGCAAGTCCCTTAATCTATTCAGGAATGCGTCGAAGTTTTCGGCCGAATCGGCTACGATAGAGAGCCGTTCGTCAAGTTTTCCCGTCGCCTCTTCGAGCGCGGCTGTATCTTCATCCAAAACTGCAACTTCTTTCTTTGCGGTGATCAATTCCTCTCGCAGTGCAGACACCTCGGATTGCATATCCGCCAAATCGCTTTCGATCGTTTCTTGTGCGACTATTATATTCGCTGCTTGTTTGTTAAGGGAATTCAACTCACTGGCTATCCCCTGAATATCACCGGTCATTCCATCCTGGGTTTGATTGACGGTGTTCCAATTTTGGTCGAGCTGCTCTTGTATCTGGTCGGCACGACCATATCCGGCAAATCGCAGTGTTCCGTTGACCAATAGAAGGAGGAGGAGAGTCAATATTATCCCTATAGCAGCTCCGGCGCCGGCAGCATAGATGTAGGGCATAACGGACGGTTCTGCTGCTGCTATTTCTTCCGCCGGCTCCTCCGCTTCCTCATTCGCAGATAATTCAACCGCCGGTTCGGCTTCTTCATCTACACCAGCCATAACAATGGCGATTTCTTCCGCGGCCGATTCCCCCACTTCCTCATCTACTGGCAATTCAGCTTCCAGCTCGATTTCTTCGTCAGCGGCCGCCTTTTCTGCTATTGTTAGTTCCGCTGACGCCGGCTCCCCCACTTCCTCATCTACTGGCAATTCAGCTTCCAGCTCGATTTCTTCGTCAGCGGCCGCCTTTTCTGCTATTGTTGGTTCCGCTGACGCCGGCTCCTCCACTTCTTCATCTACCGGCGATTCAGCTTCCAGATCGGCTTCTTTGTCGGCAGCCGCTTTTTCCGCTATTGCTGGTTCCGCTGACGCCGGCTCCTCCACCTCTTCACCAACCGGCGATTCAATTTCTGATTCGACTTCTTTGTCGTCACTCCTAACAGTGGCGGTTTCGTCGGTCTCTGGTTTCTCTCCCACTTCCGATTCAGGTGTATCGGCCGTTTCTGCCTCTATTTCCCCGTCCATTGCATCTTCTACTTCTTCCATTTTAACTCCAGTCTTTATTCCCGTATTTGTTTCCAACGATCAATCTGTGCCAATACCCTCTCGTACCCTAATATGACAAAGATATAAGAACCATTCCCTTGTCGAACTAACCTCAGCCTTTACTTTCATTTCCTAGTCGGGAACGGCCATGTATACGGCGGAAAGGCCCTGCCAATTTTGCGTCAATTGGTAAACTAACAAGAGCGTAAAAGCCATTTTGCTTTCCCGCATCTATTTTCCAAATCGCATCCCTTGATTGGATACCCACGTAATGATAAATTGGGTTCTCGAGGTAAATTTGGAGCAAAAATAGAACTCTATCACTATTATATATTCTTTTTTTTATCCAAGTATAGAGAATTGCTGTATTACACATCTGTTTTCTTACGATTGGTACAATAAAGTAAGACAGAGCGGCAGAGGTCAATCACTTAGGCCCCTTCATAAGGCTAAAATAGTCATTGGAACACGGCGTTTCCAGGGTAAACCGGGGAGTGAAAACCCAGTTGTAAACTGGATCAAAAACGCATTGTCGCTTCACCCAAGCCTTCTCCAACCCCCTTGGCAAAAGCTTCAATTAGAGTTGTAGCACCCTGACTAAGGAAACCACCTAACTCAAGCGCGACCTGACCCAGGCTCTTCTTTTCTTTCTGGGTCAAGACCCCATCAAATTCCTGTTCTTCTAACCATTGCTCGAACGTCGACTCATCCCGCACCAGTCGTTTGATCTCATCCGCCAACCACCATAGCAACGAGCGCTGCACGAGCTGGCGATTGCTTTGTCCTACTTTCACAACCGTACCCGATTTCTCCAGTCCCCGCAGTTCCGGGCTGTAATCTTCGATATCTTCGATCAGGTTAGACCATTCAAATGTGTGATCCTCGACAAGTAAAGACATCTGCGCCAGGGCAATAGCCATAATCACCTTGCGTTCCGCATTGGACCAGGAGCGCCACGTATCAGCAAAATGGCCTTCACTCTGCATACGTAATTCTTCTGCTGCAATTTGGTATCTTTCCAGTCCCTGCTTGCCCTCGACATCAACCTCCCACAAAATATCGGCCGCCATTTGCAGAAGGTAAGGGTGATGTCCCGACGCCAATGAAATAAATTGGCGGTCCCGATTATCAAAACGATCCTGGGCGTGGGCCAGCAGGCGCGCTACATCTCGCTTAGGTATTGGGCCAAGCCGCAGCTCAGTGAATATATTGAAGTAAGGAGAACTATGTGGGTTGATTTCTTGCGTTTTTACATTCAATTGATTCAGTGTGCGGCGGGTGGCAATAATTAAGGCTAGACTGGAAAAACGCGATGTCAGAGATCTGAGGCTGCCATAAAATTCGGCGCTGTTGAGAATGGGATGGCTGAGTAAGGCATCAAATTCATCCAACATGATCACAATACGCCAGTCGGCCTCGTCAAGTGCAGCGAAAAGCCGCTTGAGAGCAAATGAACCAAACTCATTTTCACTGGCCAACTCATAGAGAGACCGCAGCTCGCCCGAGTCAAAATAGACCGTTATTGGCTCTAAAACGAAGGCCCAAAATGCAGATTGGTCGAATTTTCGGCCCAACATATGCGAATCGACCTCACGAAACCAGCAGCGATCCAACTTGCCACCAATAATACCGTCTCGTTTTACCTTATCCAGCACATAGCGCAGCAGAGATGTCTTACCAGTGTGCGGCTGTCCGACAATCGCCGTAGCCTGTCCTTTTTCCAATCGATTCAATACTCTGCGTAATTCACGCTGCCGGTTAAGGAATTCGTTTGGTGGAACAGGGCCACCATGCACAAATGGGGATCGGTTCATTGGCATATTCCTATTTCGCCACCTGTGGACGGGCTAACCAGGACAAACGCTTCTTTAATGATTGCTGCCGCAAGCGTCGTCTCATTTTTGTCGCTTTTGGGTCGTCACCGAGTTGTTCATAAGCATGCAGTGCGGCTTCGTAATCTTTATCCGTAAGCGCTTTTTCAGCCCAGCCTCGTATGATCTGTTCTTTTTTCTTCTTAGCATCAGGCTGATCTGGGGCAATGCGTAGGACACGGCTGATACTCTGCCATTGATCATCTTCATCATTTTGCGTTTCAGCAAGGGCCAATAAGGCAGCAATTAACCCTTGGCGAGCTGCTGCCGGGTCAGTCGCATAGGCAGATTCCATTGCGGCAACAGCCTCCGCAGAGCTGCCTTTTTGCAGATGTATTTGCCCTAGCAGCAAACGGGCTTGAATATGTTCCGGATTTATAGCCAGCGCGCGGCGTAAGCGTAATTCGGCTTCCTTCAAATCCCCTTGATCGTTTTTCCTGCAGGCCTCGACATAGAGATTCTCCGCCAGCGGTCCCTGGCTGTCCAGTTCGGCCTTTACGCGGCGCAAGGGTCTATTTTCCGCTACCCAGCGTTGTAACAAGGGAATAGAAAACCGGTAACCATTGCCAACTTGACGCAGCAAATTCCACTTGATCAATGTTTCGGGCGCCATACGCAGTTCACTCACTATTAAGCAAACGCCATTATCATCAAGTGCTTTATTTAGTTGATCCCAGGTTACGGTTAATCTTCCTGTTCCCGCCATGGCCGCCATCATGACTTTTTCTGTTGGCGGCAAACCGTTCCAAATCCATTGAAAGGCATTAGCCCCCTGCTCCAATGTTGCTTCAACCGCCTCATCAACTTCTTTGGCATCGGCCGTTGGCAGCACCCTTGGATCTTGATCGTATGCCCTCTCCCAAACTTCACTGCATAGAAGTTGAGTCAAATAAGGGTGCCCCTGAGTCCAGTAGCAGACCCGGTTAATACCCGCATCCGTCCAGCGCAATGTGTTGTTATGTTCCGACTGGCGCACGATGGCCAGACTTTCGGACAAATCCATGAGTGAAACATGGCGCGCTTTTACCTGCTTAAACGCACTAAGCATACGAGCAGAAAGATCTTCAGGCCGGCGGCCCATCGCCAGGACGAAATGTACTTGATAGGTACGTGCCATCCATTTGCGTAAGTAAGGCAGAAAAGTAGCCCCAACCTGTCCTTTATAAGGTCGGTCTAAGACATCAAATTCATCAAACAGCAAGATAAGGTTCTTCTTTGTCTTTTTTACCGCTTTGGGCAGGAATTCATTGTGAAAGTATCCGCCCTCCGCATCAAATTTAGCGCGATCCAGGGGATGCATATCCACGTAGCGGGCGATCTGACCAGCCAGGCGGAAAAGGATCTCCGACAGAGATAAATCAGCCTTGTCATGTAGATCAAAATAGACCGGTAGATAATTGCCCGTTTCAGCCAATTGCTGTTCCAACTGGAACAAGATTGACGTCTTGCCGATACGACGCTGCCCATATATTGCAATTGCATTCGCGTTTGGATTGCGCAATAGACCTAAAACATCTCGTAAGATATCGGACCGGCCAACAAAGTGTGTCTGTCCTCTAACGGGATTTCCGGCAATGTAGGGGTTTGAATATTCGATCATAGGTGCCCCATGTGATAACTGCCCAACTTGACATATTCAGTTGACATACTACTAATAGATGTTTGTATTGTAGCAGAGGGAATCGTTTTGTCCAGGGCCAAACTTAACAACCATTGCAACTCTACAGAACTTTGTTATCTTTCCTCAAATATGTCTGCACGTCTATCGTTTTTCTTCCTGTCATTGTTGCTGCTAACTTTTTTAGGGATAACACAAGTTACCAAGGCGCAAACGGCCGATCCCATTCCCTTAGATGAAACGAACATCATCACCAACGCAGCCATAGTTGACTACCCATCATCCGTCAATTTCCAGCTCGAAATAGAGCCGTCAATTACCATCGTCGATGCCGTCTTAACTTTTGATGTCGAGCAAACAAGCTGCCTTGACGTAAGCACGACTGTGCCGGTGGAGGTGGATGGTCCTGCGCTGGAATGGGAATGGGCCATGGTCCGCTCAGGCAATCCTCCACCCGGCGTTGATCTTTGGTGGGAATGGAAATTGACCGACGATCAAGGTCGAATCTACAGCACACCGCGCCAAAATTTAACCTTTGTTGACGAGCGCTTTCCCTGGGGAAGCGTCAGCCAGGACAATATAACCCTGCATTGGTATGAGGGAGAGGATGTCGGGCCGCTGCTTTTAGAATCGGCCGTTGCCGGTTTAGCCTTATTAGAAAATGATCTGGGAATTGAACTGCGGGAGGATGTAACCTTTTACATCTATGGCAGCTCAGCCGATATGCGTGACGCTGTACTCTACATTCAAGACTGGGCTGGCGGCGTTGCCTTTTCGGAATACAACACCATCCTGATGGGCGTTCCGCCCAACATTGCCGAAGATTGGGGTCGCGACACTATCCGCCATGAATTGGCCCATCTTGTTGTGGGCAAGTTTGGCCAAAGCTGCGTCGGTGGGCATCGGCCAACCTGGTTGGAAGAAGGGCTGGCCATGTACGCTGAAGGTGAACCCTCCGGGACAGTCACATCCGATCTAGAACAAGCGGCAGCCGACAACAGCTTTGCCCCCCTACGCAGCCTGAATGGCGCCTTTCCCGCCCATGGGGATGATGCCGGCAGTGCCTACAGCCAAAGTTACAGCACGATTGAGTTTCTGCGTGAGGAGTATGGCCAACAAAATCTACAAGATCTATTATTGCTGCTGGCAAATGGCGAAGGTTACGATGATGCACTGCAGCAAGTTTATGGCACCAATGTAGATGGGCTCGAGCAACAATGGCGCGCATGGATCGATGTGCCAGCGCGAGATATTCCGCCGACACCCACACCAATTACTGCAGCGGGCATCCCAACAGTTATCCCCTTAGCAGGACCCAGCAATTTTCCTACCCCACCACCCGCTGAAGCTGCGCCAATCCCAACACCACCTGCCAATCCCCCTACTGGAATCTGCGGCTTGGGGCTGATCCCGCTATTTTTGTTGGGTTCCATTACCTGGCGTAAAAAGAGTTAAGCATGAGACGACGACATTATTTCTATTTATTAATTAGTGCTCTCATGCTTATGAGCTGCCAACTCATGTCCGCCCTCACCACGCAAGCAAATCGACAGCTTGCAGCAGAAGGGGTTGATTATAAAGATGCCATTATCCTGCAGACCCGTCAGCCTCAAACGCTTGATCCAGCCACAACCCTTGGCGGCCCTGATGGGCCTTTGGGGCATATTTTCAGTGGGCTAACGACTTTAAACACCGATTTACAGGTACGGCCTGATCTAGCAGCCGGGTGGGCAGTGAGCGATGATGGGTTAACATATACATTCTACTTGCGAGAAAACGCGCTCTTCCATGACGGCCGTCCCGTTACCGCGCAAGATGTCATCTTTTCCTGGGAGCGCGCCACCGAAATGGCCACTGAGTCAGATACGGCTCAAACTTACCTGGGAGATATTGCCGGTGTGTCGGAAAAATTGACCGGCCAAGCAGATCAAATAAGCGGCCTGCGCGCTATTGATGATCACACATTGGAAGTGCAGTTGAAAGCACCAACGGTTACCTTTCTCGCCAAGCTTGCCTATCCCGTATCCTTTATAGTCGATCAAAACAATGTCATCCAAGCTGATTGGGATCACCAACCAAACGGCACCGGCCCTTTTAAATTGCAAACCTGGCGTGACGATGATCTATTGATATTAGCTCGTAGCGACCAATACTATCTGGAGCCGGCCAAAGTTAGTCATGTAGTCTTCGATCTGGGCCCAGGCCTCCCCTTGGCCCGCTACGAAACGGGTGAGATTGATCTCGTGGGTATTGGCAGCGACACTTTGGGGCGCATTCAGGATCCCAACAACCCACTCAGTAATCAATTAAATACGGTCGCCGATATGTGTACCTCCAGCATCGGTCTCAATAATCGTCTTGCCCCTTTTGATGATCCGCTTGTCCGCCAAGCCTTTAGCTATGCCCTGGATAGGGAGCGCTTGATTGAGACTTTTTCCGGAGGCAGTGCGCTGCCGGCAAATGGGCCGCTCCCACCTGGGATGCCCGGCTTTGGCGGCTTGGAAGGCGAAAGCTACGCTTACGATCCGCAAAAAGCGCTGCAACTGTTGGCAGAAGCGGGTTATGACGATCCATCGGAAATGGGGACTCTTACATTTACGACGCAGGGATATGGAGATATCGGTTCTTATATTACAGCGATCATTACATTATGGCAGGAGACCCTTGGCGTAACCATTGAGCCGATCATGCTAGAGCCGTTTGCTTACTACGATGAATTATATGCCGGTAATACCGGCCATTTCTACTCTTCGGGTTGGTGTGCCGATTATCCCGATCCGCAAAACTTTCTCGATGTTCTATATCACAGCGAGTCCACCCAAAATCTTGGTGGCTTCAGCGACCCGGAAATCGATCTTCTACTTGAAGCTGCCCGAGGTGAAAGCGACGTTGCAGCACGTCTGGCTATATATCAGGAAGCGGAGCGGCGCATTGTGGCCCAGGCACCAGTGATATTTACCAGTCACGGCATTTCGGCCGTCTTGGTCAACCCAGAATTACAAGGCTATAAACTCACGCCCATTGGTGTTCCCCAATGGCATAAAGTTGAAGTGAATCGCGCCAACTAAAGTGTGATAAACTTCCCCGATTTCATTCCGATATAAATTGGAAGACAAAGATTCAATATGCTTGTAGCTCTCATCATTTTCCTTGCAACATTTGTCCAGAGCAGCATGGGTTTTGGTCTGGCACTTGTTTCAATGCCTTTGCTGGTTACCCTTCTTGGTATTCAGGTTGCCGCACCATTAGTTGCCCTGGTAGCCACCATCGCTGAACTTGCCATTCTGCTACGCTATCGCCATGCACTAAATCTACGAGCCGTGATCCGCTTGACAGCCGCCGCCGTTGTAGGTATCCCCATTGGTGTCTTGGCCTTACGACACATTGATGCGGCCATTGTAACGACAATACTAGGCATCATCTTGGTTCTCTATAGTCTTTACGCCTTATTCAGCCCAAACCTTCCCAAACTGGCTCAAAACGCCTGGGCCTATGGCTTCGGTTTTGTCGCCGGCATGCTTGGTGGCGCCTACAATACCGCAGGACCTCCAGTTATAATTTACGGCAACTGTCGACGCTGGCCCCCGGAAGAATTTAAGAGCAACCTCCAAGGTTTTTTTGTCGTAAACGGGATAATTGTCATAGCAGTCCACGCCTTTAGTGGCAACTTCACCAGTGAAGTCTGGGACAATGTCTTACTTTCTTTACCTGGCATAGCCCTTGGTCTAATCGCCGGATTTCTACTTTCAAAACGCATTAATGCGGAACTGTTTCGCAAGATTGTGCTTGTCTTGCTAATCATTTTGGGCGTGCGTTTAATTATTGGGTGACATTTATGACGACAACAACCAATCCAGCTTCCGATCAATACATCCCTGCGCTTCCTATCCCGGAGCCGATTCGCAGCGACGTGCCTGGCACATGGGCCCACAGTACGACAACCATTCGGATAGCGGATATCGCCCGCCGTACGCTGTTCGAGAATGAATTCGCGGCCGATATCAAACGTCAGGTAGAAGCGCTCATCGCCGGTATCCCTTTATCACCCATTAGGTTACTGCAACAAGATGCCGCTCCAGATGCCCAAATGTGGGCAGACTGCACCCGTCCCTATGTGGGTCAAAATTGGCTTGAAACACCTTGGTTTTTCAGTGAAACCTATTTCTACCGGCGTTTGCTGGAAGCGACAGGCTATTTTGAGACTGGCTGCGGCCAAGAACTTGATCCCTTTATCTACCAGAAAGAACAGGGTCTGTCTGCTGCTCGCCCGGTGATCGCTGCTCTTGCCGAACGATTAAATGTCTGGTTCAGTCACGGCTTTCAGGGGTCTCATCTGGCCGCCTTATTGGCTATTGACCTGTGGGGTAATCGCGCCGATATGAGTTTATGGCCCGCTGATGAGGGGGACCAACCAACACATGCCGAATGGGAAACGCTTGGGGAGCATACATTGGATGATGACACAAACCAGGTGATACAGCATCTAGAAGGTAACAAACCAGCACGAGTCGATTTTATGATCGACAATGCCGGTTTGGAACTGGTAGCCGACCTGACTCTGACCGATTACTTGTTGACCACCGGCGCCGCAGCATCAGTCCATCTGCACCTTAAGATGCATCCCACTTTTGTTTCCGATGCCATGAAGAAAGATGTGCGGCACACAATCAATGTCCTCAGGGCGACAGATGAGCCGGCTGTCGCTGCATTTGGTCAACGCCTGTCTAGAGGACTGGCTGACGGCCGTTTGATTCTGCACGACCATCCATTTTGGACCTCCCCACTTGCTTTATGGGAAATGCCCCAAGACCTACGGCAAGATTTAAGTCAATCAAACCTGATTATTAGCAAAGGGGATGCCAACTACCGCCGCTTGTTAGGTGACCGCCATTGGCCGTACACGACATCATTCCAAGATATCATGGCCTACACACCCGCTCCGCTGCTGGCTCTGCGATCACTCAAGGCAGAAGTAGCTGCTGGTATACAACAGGAACAAATTACGCGTTTGAACGAAGAAGATCCGGATTGGATGGTAAACGGCCGTTGGGGTGTCATTCAATTCGCTCGTGGAAGATCAGGCCTGGTGTATAGGTAACAGCTTGGCTAATGCCCCCAGCAGTGCATCAATATCCGATTCTGTGTTGTAACCTTGCACAGATACGCGCACAAAGTGCCTATCCTCCCACTCAATAAGTGGTACTTCAACCCGAAATTTTTCGTACAGCTGCATCTTTAAAGCAGTCAGATCTTTGATTCTCGGCAGCGGCGCGATAGCCATCTGGTGAAAATACCGGCCAGTATCGGGATAAAGAGAATCCAATTCAGTCAAGGCACAGATACGCTGCACGGCCTGTTGTCAACAATTCGTGACATCTTTTCCGTACAGTTGCCCAATCATATTCTTCTTGAAAACGGATAGCTGCGGGTACAGCCAGATAAGCTGATAAATCGTTTGTGCCAAGCCATTGCAGATAATCAAGATAATCGGATCCATAACTAATGGTCCGTTCTTCACCCCACCCCCAACCCACAACCAAGGGCTCGATCAAATGCTGCTGCTCGCGTCGGGTATAGAGAAATCCAGAACCCTTCGGACTGCAAAGCCATTTATGCGCATTGCTGCAGTAAAAATCAGCGCCAATTCGCTTCCATATCCAATGGGATCTGCCCCAATGTGTGCGCACCATCAACCAGGGTCAAGATGCCTGCCTCTCGTGCTCGTGCACAAACAGCCTGCACCGGAAACTCATAGGCAGTGGATGAGCTTATGTGGCTCAGGAATATGACACGCGTTTTGAAAGTCACATCCTGCCACAACGTTTCTAAAAACTCATCATTGCTTGACACGGGCATTGAGATCTTTGCAGCCTTGTACCGGAACCCCTGCTTACCACTGAGAAACTGCCAGACATTATTACAAGCGCCATATTCATGGTTAGTAGTCAGAACTTCATCACCTGTCGCCAAGCGCCAGTGAACGGGCAACAACATTAACGCCAAATGTTGCATTGGGGATATAAACAAGATCATCTTTATCGGCATGAACAAAACTACCTAGTGCGGCGCGTGCATGCAGCCAGATGATACTCCAAATCATTCAGCAAAAACTGTACGGGTTGGCGCTCCAATACTTCTTGCCAGCGCTGGTATTCCTCAAATACAGGGCGCGGGGTTGCTCCAAATGACCCATGGTTTAGAAAAACAACATCCGGATCAAGCAAGAATAATTCTTTCATAGTGATACAGTCGCAAACTCGATTATTTGATTCATAAGATGGAAAAAACTATCTGGATTTCCCGTTCTTGTCAACGAAAAGTCGATTTTCATGCACATATCTAGTTTTATCAGCAATATTAGTGACATTTGTCACTATTAGACATGGAATTTATCACTTGCTTCTATCGCAGAGATTAGCAATGATCCACTTTATAATAGATCGTTCTGTGTTCACATGGGATCATATCCGCTCCGGCGGATTACTGATTGCAAATATTTTGTAAAGGAGTTGACCCTGTGCCAAAACTTACCTTAGAACTTCCCAACATGTACGGAGATCATCACGTTATTGAAGTGAGACGTCTCCTCCTAGAAATGCCAGGTGTAGAAAAAGTCTATGCCAGCAGCAGTTTTCACGTCGCCGAAGTCACCTTTGATGATGCCCAGCTCTCTCCACATGAGATCGAGCAGGCGTTAGATCAAGCAGGTTACTTAGGAGAACTGCCCCATCCTTCCGAAACAGGTATAGCTGCGACAGAGGAAGGCAGTCAAACCTATTTCCGCCATACGGCCTCCTTCGAGCAGACCGGAAAGGCAGTCGGTTTTACACAACATGTTCCCTATGTCGGCCGTCCCTTGTGGCCTTGTCCCGGAATGGGCCCGATACAAAGTGTAGAGGAGGAAAAGACTCATGACTAGAAAAAAACGCACCCCCCAAGAACACAGCATCGATCCAGCCTCCCAGCAGATGCTCATTCGTGCAGACGAGCTAGGTATAGGCACAGCCTTTACCCGCGCCGACGCCATGGCTCCCTGCAATGTGGGTTCAGCAGGCATGTGCTGCAAAATATGTGGTATGGGCCCCTGCCGTCTGACAAAAGATGGCCAAACCGGTGTCTGTGGCGCAACTATTGACACCATTCAGGCTCGTAACTTAATTCGCTCTATATCAGCCGGAGCCGCAGCACACTCCGATCACGGCCGTGATATGGCCTTCACCCTTAAGGCCGTCGCCAACGACGAGGCCGAAGGGTACGTCATCCGTGACGTAGCCAAACTGCGCACTATTGCTCAGTTATATGACATCCCCATCGAAGGACGCGCTCCGAAGGAAATTGCCAATGATCTGGCCGATCTTTACATCGCCCAATTCGGTCAGCAAAAAGGCGAAGTCGTCCTCGTAAAACGCGCACCGGAAAAACGGCAGAAAGTATGGAGAGATAATGGCGTTATTCCTCGCGGCATCGACCGCGAGGTTGTTGAAGCCTTACACCGCACTCACATCGGCGATGACCAGGATCCGGAGCACATTCTGCAACACGCCGTTCGCACCGCTCTCGGCGATGGCTGGGGTGGCAGCTTGCTCGCGACTGACGTTTCTGACATTCTCTTCGGCACCCCGGCCCCCGTCTTAGGTCAGGCCAACCTAGGTGTCCTCAAAGAGAATATGGTCAACGTCATCGTCCACGGCCATGAACCCACGCTCAGCCAAATGATTGTCGCTGCTTCGCAAACACCGGAAATCATCGCCTATGCAAAGGCCGCCGGTGCCGAAGGTGTCAATCTATCCGGCATTTGCTGTACGGCCAATGAAATCCTGATGCGCCAGGGCATTCCTGCCGCCGGCAATTTCTTGCAGCAAGAATTAGCCATAATCACTGGCTCGGTCGAAGCAATGGTTGTAGATGTACAGTGCATTATGCAAGCATTGGTAGGCTTAGCATCCAATTTCCACACAAAAATCATCACAACCTCGCCCAAGGTGAAGATTAAAGGGGCAACCCACATCGAATTTGACGAACATCATGCATTGACGATTGCCAAAGACATCCTGCGTCACGCTATAGACAATTACAAAAACCGTGGCGAGACCAAAATTCCCAATGAGCGTGAGGATTTAATACCAGGTTTCTCGCACGAATACATCAACTACATGCTCGGAGGTAGCTATCGCTCGTCATTCCGTCCTCTAAATGACGCCGTCATGTCCGGACGCATTCGCGGCATAGCGGCAGTTGTCGGCTGCAATAACCCGCGCAGCCAACAGGACTATCTGCACACCTACGTCACCGCCGAACTGCTCAAGAAGGATGTCCTAGTCGTAGAAACTGGCTGCGGTGCCATCGCCAGCGCCAAGCTGGGATTCCTACTAGGTGAAGCAGGTTTGGACAAAGTTGGCCCTGGTCTGCGAGAAATTTGCGAAACAGTGGGTATTCCACCCGTGCTGCACATGGGCTCTTGTGTAGACAATACACGCATCCTCACCGTCCTAACCCAAATAGTTGAAGAGGGCGGACTTGGCGACGATATCGATCAGGTCCCGGCGGTTGGTCTCGCCCCCGAATGGATGAGTGAGAAGGCGCTCTCAATTGGTGTCTACTGTGTAGCCTCAGGCGCTTACGTCATCTTCGGCGGCACATCACCTATTAGCGGTATGCCCGACCGCATGGATGACAGCACTATTGTTTCCAGGCTGATCAGCGAAGGTTGGGAGGATATCTACGGTGGTAAACTGGAATTTATCCCCGATCCCGACGTGATGATCGAGAAGACATTGGAGCATATTGATAAGAAACGGGCAGCACTTGGTTTGCCCGAATACGACCCAGATAAATTCGGCCGCAGCGGTGATGCACGTATGCTCGAAATAGAAGAGCTGCCGTGGGAAGAGCGCCGCGACGCGTTGTATGGCGTACCTGCCTAACACATTCGGCATGCTCAGTGCCGGTTCATTCGGCACGCGCAATGCCATAAGGAGATAAAACATGTCTCGATATATCGCAACCCGCGCCATCCGCGGCGCAAACGCGCTAGTCTCAGAAGCAGAATTTATGCTCAACAAGGCCATAGTGGAGAAAGGGCCCGACATGCCGGTGGCCTTCCCCAACACAGCCTACTATTTACCACTCATCTTCGGTATGACAAACCAGGAAGTAGAGACCTTAAAGGATTTACAACCTGTCCTACGCCACGCACGTGAACTGCTGCACCCGCTGCCGTCAGCCAATCATTGGACCCCCTATTTGGGAGAAACACTCGACGGCGGCATGGCCACCCTCCTGGCCGCAGAAGCCATTGAGGCGATTCGCTTTGTTTATGGTCTACAACCCGAGCTGATGCCAGGTTTTGAGCTGGCTGGAGGCACAGCTTACTCATCCAATGGCAGTGGTCTCTCAGGACATCTGAATGGTCCCATTGACGACATCCAGCTTCGTTCCTGGGGCATTCAGTTGGTTGACGGCCGTATGCCCGGCTTCGCCGCTATCGTCGGTGCCGCAAAATCCAATGAAGTCGCCGTGCAACTCGTTCGTGAACTACAGCGGCGCAACATCCTCACCTTCTTATGCGGTAACGTCAACGGCCGTTCCATTATTCACCAACTCCAAGAGGAAGGCGTTGAATTGGGTTACGACACTTATACCGTGCCTTTCGGCACAGACACCATCAGCGCCATCTACGCCTTGGGCTTTGCCACCCGCTCTGCACTCACCTTCGGTGGTCTGAAAGCAGGCCAGGCACGCGACATTTTGCTCTATAACAGAGAACGCGTATTCGCCTTTGTTCTTGCACTTGGTGAAGTAGACGACCTGAAATACGCTGCTGCCGCCGGAGCGATCAACTTTGGCTTCCCGGTCATCGCCGACACTGTCATTCCCGAAATCCTGCCCACAGGCGTCACAACCTATGAACATGTGGTTTCCATGCCCTTCGACGAGATCGAGGGTGTGGATGATATGGAACGCGCCGAGCGCTTGGTGCAAAAATGCATCGAAATCCGCGGCGTCAAAGTCCAGGTATCTGACGTGCCTGTTCCCGTACCCTACGGTTCCGCCTTCGAGGGCGAAGTCGTACGTAAAACGGATATGCGCGTTGAATTTGGCGGAAAACACTCCCGTGCCTTCGAATACTTGTACATGGCCCCGTTGGAAGATGTCGTGGACGGAAAAATCGAACTCATCGGCCCCGACTTCACCGCAATAGAAGATAAGGGCTACATGGATTTGGGTATTGTTGTCAAAGTAGCTGGCCGTAAAATGCAAGAAGATTTCGAACCCGTTCTGGAGCGCCAGATACATTATTTCATCAATGGCGCATCCGGCATCCAGCATATTGGCCAGCGCGACATCGCCTGGATTCGCATTTCCACCGCCGCCGCAGAAAAAGGTTTCGACCTGGAGCATTTCGGCAAAATCTTGCATGCTCGCTTCCATGCTGACTTTGGCGCCATCGTAGACAAGGTCCAAGTCGCCATCTATACTGAGCCGGCCCAGCTCGAAGAATGGTTAACAACCGCCCGCGAGGCTTTTGATTTCCGCAACCGCCGCCTGGCCGACCTGACTGATGATGCCGTAGAAGAGTTCTATTCCTGCACTCTATGCCAATCCTTTGCCCCCAATCACGTCTGCGTCGTCAGCCCCGAACGGCTGGGCCTGTGCGGCGCATATAACTGGCTCGACTGCAAAGCCTCCTTCAGCATTAACCCCACAGGACCAAACCAACCAATCAAATTGGGACGTGTGGTCGACTTCGAGAAAGGATACTGGGAAGGCACCAACGAATATGCCAAGATTGGCTCGCATGGTGTCGTCGAGGAAGTGGCCATGTACTCCATCATGGAGAACCCCATGACAGCCTGTGGCTGCTTCGAATGTATCGTCATGCTCATTCCCGAAGCTAACGGTGTCATGGTTGTCAGCCGTGAGGATACCAGCATGACTCCGGCCGGTATGACCTTTAGCACCCTAGCCGGTATGGCTGGTGGTGGCATGCAAACGCCGGGCGTGATGGGCGTCGGCAAATACTATCTGATTAGCCCTAAGTTCATCTCCTCAGATGGTGGCTTCAAACGTGTGGTCTGGATGAGCAGTTATCTCAAAGAATCCATGTCAGATGAATTAGAAGCCGTGGCCCTCCGCGAAGGCGATCCCGATATGATCGAGCGCATTGCTGACGAACGCGATGTCAACAACGTGGATGACTTGCTAGCCTGGCTTGAGGAACACAACCACCCGGCATTGGTGATGGATATGATTTTCTAAAGTTAAAATTCATAACCCCGGTTTTTGCTGCAAAAAACCGGGGTTCTTGAATCGGACAATTTTCTATGGATGATTCTCCAAAACTCATTCGCGACCTAATGTCAGTTGGTGTTCCAACCTGTGGACTGGATGAACTTGTTGGCGATCTTACGCGCTGGTTTCTAGAAAAAGATATTGAGGGTGCGGTTGTTTTGGATGAAAACGGGCACGGTGCTGGGGTTGTAACCCGCAATGAGTTAGTAAAAGCTTATTCAAAAAACAACTTCGACAAGCCCAGAGAAAACAATGAACAACTAACGGCACAAGAGATTATGAACGTGGATGTTCCGCGTGTGCCACCTGATATCCCCTTGAAAGCCGCAGCCCAAATCATGCAAGACCTGGGCGTGCGTGTCTTATTTTTGACCCATCACGCCGGGGGAATTGAATACCCGGCTGCTTATATTACATACAATCACCTGCTCCGCCACCTCGCCGCACGCGACGAGAAAGATCTGCGCGATTTAGGCATCAAAGCAGAGCGCGAGTCACCGCTGGACACTTTTATGCGGCGACGTGATGAAGCGCTGCGCCGTGCCCAATCACCACGGCAGGATCAGCACACGCGGGGCAAAAGATGAAATGAATGCGGGCGCTTTGAACCCTGAGCTTGTCGAAGGAGTGGATGTGCCCGTTTCACGTTTGAGGTAATGAGGTAATAAGGAGAATTCAATATGCCAGTAGAAGTACCTAAAGACAAATGGCCCGGATCCGTGCGTATGGTAACGATTGGCGCAACTGCCGCTGATGGTGGCACGCGCTCCCACACGATTACAGTGGGTGGAGAGCAAGCACTGCCCTTTATGCACTTTGATGCTGTAATGCCCCATAAGCCGGTAATTGCCCTGGAAATAAAGGATCGCAAGCCGGTAGATTGGTCACCGCTCCTGCTGGAAGCCTGGGGCGATGCTATGGACGCCCCCGGCACTTGGGCCAAAGCGGCTGAAGATGCTGGGGCTGATCTATTGCAGCTTTCTCTCAGCTTGACTGATGCTGAAGGCAATCCAACAACCCCAGACATGGCGGTGACGGCCGTTCAAGCTGTATTGAATTCCTCCGCACTGCCGCTAATGATCTTTGGCCCCGGCCAGGCTGAGATAGACAACGAACTGCTTGTCCCCATTGCCGAGGCAACCAAGGGGGAGCGTATCGCATTGGGCATCTGTGAGGATAAGAATTACCGCACCATCGTTGCCGCAGCCATGGGCAATGATCACCTGGTTGTTGCCCGCTCACCGATGGATGTCAATTTAGCTAAACAGCTCAACATTTTGATCAGTGATATGAATATGCCTCTTGATCGCATCATCATGGATCCGACCACAGGCGCGTTGGGTTATGGCATCGAGTATGGCTATTCAGCCATGGAACGCTTACGTTTGGCAGCGCTACAAGGGGATACCATGACCCAACTGCCGATGTTGGTCACCCCGGGATTTGAGGCCTGGAAAGCCAAAGAGTCCAAAGTAGGAGAAGGTGTGCCCATACAATGGGGTGAATGGTTGGAACGCGCTATCAATTGGGAAACATTGACGGCCGTTACACTGCTCGAATCAGGCGCCGACATCCTTGTCTTACGCCACCAGGAAAGCGTACGCAGAGTGAACATGGCAATCGATGAATTAATGGCTGCACCGGAGCCCGTCCTGTAAATGGTCACTGAGCTTGTCGAAGTGACTGAGCCTATCGAAGTGACCGATTACCGCAAACGGAATATGGAGAAACAAAATGGCACTTAGCGGAATTCAAATTTACAAAATGTTACCGCGGACCAATTGTAAAGATTGTGGCTTTCCCACTTGTCTGGCCTTTGCCATGAAACTTGCAGCCAAACAAGTAGAACTCGCTGACTGTCCGCATGTCAGTGATGAATCCCAATCACAATTGGCTACCTCTGCGGCCCCACCCATCCGGCTCATCAACCTGAAATCCAATGGGTATGAAGTGAAAGCGGGCAATGAAGTCGTCTTGTTCCGCCACGAAAAGACCTTCTACAATATGCCTGGTATTTTCGTGCGCATCACCGATGATCAGTCATTGGACCAGATAAAAGCAAAACTCGCGCCGGCTGAAGCGTATCTGGTAGATTACGTTGGCCTTGAACTATCATTAGATGGCTTCGCTGTAGAATCTGTAACTGACAACGCGGAAGCCTTTGCAGCGGCCGTGACGGCCGTCAACGAAGTTAGCCACCGCCCGATCATACTCATGAGCAGCAATCCAGATGTAATTGCTGCCGGGCTGAATGTGACAACGGCCGAAACCCCCTTAATCTATTCTGCTGATCATGAAAATTGGGAAGCGATGGCTCAGTTGGCGAAACAACACAATGCCGCCCTCGTCGTTACCGCAGCCTCCTTGGATGAGTTGGCAGATCTCACTGAGAAAATAAAAGGCGCTGGTGTTGAAAACATGGTTCTCGAGCCAACAGCTGAAAACTTGAGCTCCCAATTGGTGTTAAATACCCAAATCCGCCGCCTGGCACTCAAGAAAAACTACCGCCCGCTCGGCTATCCGCTTTTTGCCGATTGCACCAACGGTGGTGACATTGCCTACGAATCTATTAAAGCGGCGCAAGCTATTGCCAAATATGCCGGCTTCGTTGTGATTGATCATTTTGCTCCCAATCACGTTTATCCCTTATTAGTCTTGCGGCAAAACATCTACACCGATCCGCAAAAACCAATCCAGGTACAACCCGGTTTATACGAGATCAACAATCCCTCGGCCGATGATCCGGTGTTGGTAACAACCAATTTCTCGATCACCTACTTCAGCGTCGCCAATGAGGTTGAAGGGGCCGGCTTGCCCGCCTGGTTATTGGTTTCCGATGCGGAAGGTATGAGTGTCTTAACCGCGTGGGCAGCGGGCAAATTCGATTCCGAACGTATCGCCAAAGATGTCAAACGATTTGCAGTTGCTGACAAAGTAAATCATAAACGTATCGTTCTTCCCGGACATGTGGCTGTTTTGTCGGGTGAATTGGAAGAAGAGCTGCCGGGTTGGGATGTGCGCGTCGGGCCACGTGAAGCAGTAGATTTGCCCGCTTTTATGAAGCAGGTCTTATCATGAGATTCGGATGGTGAAACGCGCCCATTGCGTTTCACCATCCACATTTCATGGAGTGGTTAGCTATGACATTCAATACAAAAGCTGAAGAATTTCTCGCCCAGAAGCGCATAGCTGTTGCCGGTGTTTCACGCTCTAAAGATGCAACAGCTAACTTCATCTATAACAAACTGCGTGAAACTGGCCATCAGGTGTTCGCCGTCAATCCAAAAGCTGACGAGCTTGACGGTGAGCCTTGTTATCCAAATATGCAAGCTATTCCCGATGGTGTTGATGGCGCAGTTATCGTGACCCGACCGGAACTAACAGAACATATCGTTCATGATTGCGTTGAGGCGGGCGTCCCCCGTGTATGGATGCACAACAATACCTTTATGCCTTCCAGTGTTTCAGAATCCGCTGCCCAATATTGCCGCGATAACAATATCATCGTTATTGATGGCGGCTGCCCGATGATGTTCCTGGATTTTGGTCATAAATGTATGCGTTGGGTGTTGGGTGTGATGAACCGCTTACCTGATTAAACATTATGGCTGAACATCTTGTCGAGTTTGATAACACAGCTAAACCGGTAATCGTTCAAACCGGAACCCTCTTAACAGAGGCGGCACGGCAAGCCGGCATAGACCTTTCCCAACCATGCGGTGGGCAAGGCCGATGCGGCCGTTGTGCTGTGAAAGTTAAAAAAGGGGCTGTGCGCCAGCGCAGCACGCTGCGCTTATCGGTGGAAGATCTGGATCAAGGGTATGCTCTGGCTTGCCAGTCCGTGGTGGAAGGAGATGTCACTGTCCATATTCCGCCACAAGAGACGCTAGAACGACATTTGACGACGGACCGTACCGTTGCCGCAGTAACTGTACCCGCAGGATACGACCCGGCCCAAGATCAGCCGCTGCAACGGCTAATATTACAATTAACGCCACCAAGCCTAGATGATCAAACAGACGATTGGAGCCGCTTGCAAACGGCCATCCGCCAAGAAACAGGTATCACCGACCTACAAATCTCGCTGCCGCTATTGAGTAAGATAGGTGCGGTATTACGAGAAGGGGAATGGCAGGTCACGGCCATTCTTGATTCATTAGGGAACTGCCCTTCCTGCCCAGCCCGCATTGTTGACTTACTACCTGGACACACCCCCTCAGACGCACCGCTCTGGGGCGCAGCTATTGATATTGGCACAACCACAGTCACCGTCTGGCTGGTGGATTTACTAACTGGACAGGTGCAGCAGCAAGTCGCCGAATATAACCGCCAGATTCGCCGCGGTGAAGATGTTATCTCGCGTATCATCTATGCCGGCAAGAACAGTGGTTATGTAGAAATGCGCGACCTCGTTCTAGCCACGATCAACGACCTGCTGCATCGTGCTTGTCAACGGGCGAAGGCTGACCGGTATGATATTTTACGCACCACTGTCACCGGTAACAGCATCATGATGCACCTGCTTTTAGGTATTCCCGCAAGCAGTATTCGCACATCACCCTTTGTAACGGCCGTAAATCACATCCCGACCCTGAGCGCCCATGAAGTTGGCTTGGAAATCCACCCGGAAGCCACAGTAGACTGCTTGCCCGGCATCGCCAGCTACGTTGGCGCCGATATCAGCGCAGGCGTGCTGTCCTCGGGAATGGACGATACCGAGAAAATAAGCCTCTTTATGGACATTGGCACCAACGGTGAAACAGTTCTTGGATCACAAGATTGGTTGGTAACCTGTGCCTGCTCCGCCGGACCCGCCTTCGAGGGTGCGGGCGTTCAACATGGCATGAGAGCGACTCGGGGCGCCATTGAAGAAGTCTGGATTAATGGCGACACCTATGAACCGACCTACCGCGTTATTGGTGACACACTGCCGCGTGGATTCTGTGGCAGTGGTCTTATTTCCTTATTAGCTGAGATGTTCATCACCGGCATTTTAGACAAAGGCGGTAATCTCAACACAACCTTGCCAACCAAGCGCATACGCCAAGGAGCGCATGGCTGGGAGTATGTAGTAGCTTGGACCGGCGGCGAGTCCCCGATCCCTTCAACAGGCTCAGGGAACGGTCGATCCGTAGAAGAAGATATTGCCATCACCCACGTTGACATCGACAACCTTATCCGTGCCAAAGCCGCCATCTATGCCGGTTTCACTGTACTAGCCGAATCGGTTGGTTTACCTCTGGAAGCAGTAGAGCAGGTATTGATCGGGGGTGCATTTGGCAAATATATAAATGTTGAAAAGGCGGTTGAAATCGGCTTATTACCAGATATGCCTTGGGAAAATTTTCATTTCCTTGGCAACACATCAGTTTTGGGTGCTTATTACGCCCTGTTGGATCAAAAGCTGCGCGACCGTGTCAAAGACATCGCCAGCCGTATGACGTATATTGAACTTTCGGCCGACAACTCATTTTTTGAGGCATTTACATCGGCCTTGTTTTTACCGCACACTGATCTGGATCGTTTCCCATCAGTGGGTAAAGCACTGACTGTTTCTTAAAACCCTTATTGATTACATGGGGAGATAACTATGTACATTATTGGTGAAAACATTCACATTATTTCTCAGAAAGTAAAAGATGCCCTTCGCGATCGCGATGCCAAATTCTTCCAAGAATCTGGCCGTAAGACAGGTCGATGCCGGAGCAAAGGCTTTGGACCTAAACCTGGGTCCGCGCAAGAAAGATTGGGAAGAAGTATTCCCCTGGATGGTTGAAGCGGTGGAAGCCGTCGTTGATGTCCCGATCTGCTTTGACAGCACCAACCTCTTGGGCATTGAAGCTGGATTGAAAAAAGTGACAAAGGCGCAGCCCATCATCAATTCCACCTCAGCCGAGGCAGAAAGGCTGGAAAAGGTACCTCTGCTTGGCCAAGCAATATAATGCGCGTCTAGTGGCCCTGACGATGGGGAAAAGCGGCATACCTGTCGGCGCTGATGAAAGGGTTAATATCGCTCTTGAGAAGTTGATCCCCCGTGCAATGGAGATCGATTTCCCAATCAGCGATCTGATTATTGACCCCTTAGCGCTGACAGTCTCCGGCTGCCAGGAGTTTTGCCCAGAATTGATTGAAGCCGTGCGCACACTGCAATTTGCCTGGGATCCACCGCCACCGATTTCGGTGGGTTTATCCAATGTTTCCAATGCCGTGCCTTATGCCAATAGACCCCTGATAAACCGGGTTTATTGTGCCATGTTGATGGGTGCTGGCTTGCAAATGATGATCGCCGATCCATTTGATGAAGAACTCAAGGAAGTCGTAAGGATTATTGAAGAACGTGACGAAGACACGGCCGTAGGTCGTTATTATCTCACAATCCATGACCGCATTGCCGATATGGAAGAACCTGCGTTTGAAGATGTCGATATGACTGATCCGGAACAGGTAGCGATCTGGAAAACGGTCCAGATTTTACTCAACAAAGTCATATACGCCGATTCTTATCTGCAACAGGAGGCCGTTATGTAGCCTGAAGCAGTTTTATTTTTGATGGGCACAGGTCATTGAGTATGATGTTTACCAAGTTACCTTGCCCAGATTGTTTTTTGGGGGATTAACATGATAAAGGAAAATCAGGCTGTTGATATTGACAAACTATTGGCAAAGGCAAAGAAACCTTCAGCCGACGCCATGAAATTTCACCCATTCTACCGGGGGAAGGTAGAAACGACGCTAAAATGCGCCGTACGTGATATTGACGACTTTGCTATCTGGTACACACCTGGTGTAGCAGCACCTTGCCGGGCGATTGAAGCCAACCCGGAAATAGTATATGAACACACCAACAAATGGAACACCGTCGCCGTCATTAGTGATGGCACGCGTGTTTTAGGTTTAGGTGATATCGGACCAAAAGCCGGCCTGCCAGTTATGGAAGGTAAAGCGCTGCTTTATAAATATTTAGGCGGCGTCGATGGCGTAGCCATCATGCTGGATACAAAGGATCCCGACAAAATTATCGAGACTGTGTTGATGTTACAGCCATCTTTTGGTGGCGTTAACCTTGAAGACTTCGCCCAACCCAAATGCTTCCGCATTCTCGACACACTGCGTGAAAAAGCAGAAATTCCCATCTGGCATGATGACCAGCAGGGAACAGCTACGGTAACCTTAGCAGGCTTAATTAATGCGCTTAAGCTGGTCGGCAAGAAGATGGAAGATGTACGCATTACATTTGTCGGCAGCGGCGCATCCAATGTTGCCTGCTCGCGTTTGATCTTTGGCTGGGGGGCAGATCCAACCAAATGCATGATGGTCGACAGCAAGGGAATCTTAGGGCCGCACCGTAAGGACCTCAAATTACGACGCCATGAATATGTCGATAAATGGCGGTTGTGCCAAACAACCAATGGCGATTTACGCCAAGGCGGTATAGCGGATTCAATGGAGGGTGCTGATGTCGTAATAGCGCTTTCCAGACCGGGACCAGGCACTATAAAACCGGAATGGGTCGAAAACATGAATGAGGATGCTATCGTTTTCGCATGTGCTAATCCGGTACCGGAAATTTGGCCCTGGGAAGCAAAAGCTGCCGGCGCCCGAATTGTGGCTACCGGGCGTTCTGACTTTCCAAACCAAGTGAATAATTCTTTGGGTTTCCCGGGGATTTTCCGCGGCACACTTGATGTGCGAGCCACAACTATCACAGATGAGATGTGTTTTGCCGCTGCTAAAGCATTGGCCGACCAGATTGGTGACCAATTGGATGAGGAGCATATCCTGCCCACTATGGATGATTGGGAAGTGTTCCCGCGTGAAGCGGCTGCTGTAGGTATGAAAGCTCAAGAACAAGGCGTTGCTCGCTTAACAAAAAGTTATGAAGAGCTGTTTGAACATGCGACGATGATCATCGGCCGTTCGCGTCAATATGACGCAGATGATGATGGAGGAAAACTTCATCGCTGATCCGCCGGTAGAGTAAATAATATGCAGCAATCAGCAATATGTGTTTTGTGGCCAATTCGGCTGCTGCACCCTAATTGCCGGTTACTGAAAAGAGGTGAACCATGTACGACTTAATCGTTATCGGCGGTGGTCCTGCTGGATTAACCGCAGCAATTTATGCTATCCGCAAACGGCTGAATGTTTTGCTCATTTCTAAGGATCTAGGGGGTAAAACAAACTACCATCTGGAACTGCCTGATATTAAAACCTACCGACTGATCACCGGTACGGAAATAGTTAACAAATTTAAGAGTGAGCTGGAATACTTGAAGTTCGCTCGCCACATGGAACCTGTTGAAAAAGTAGAGCAACATCCTGAAGGCTTTATAGTTCACACCAAAGGCGGGGGCGAATTGTTGGCCAAGTCTGTGATCATCGCCACAGGAGCTCAACAGCAGTGGCTGAATGTGCCCGGTGAAAAAGACTATCTTTCCAAAGGGCTCTGCTATTCTGCTTTAAGCTATGCGCCGTTGTTCATCGATCGCAAGACGGTTGTCGTCGGCGATGGTGACTTAGCTTTACGCTCTGCGGCTGAATTATCAACGGTCGCCGAGCATGTTCATGTGGTTGGCACATCCCATGAGGCATTACAGACGCCTCTGGGGCAAATGTTAGACGAAGCAGAAAACGTCACCGTATTAGTAGAGTACAGCGTAGCTCGGGTTACTGGAAACGGTTACTGTAACCGTGTTGTCGTAGAGAGCCCCGATGGTCAAGAGCTGGAACTAGAGGCAGACGGTACTTTTGTAGAAAAAGCACTGATCGCCAATGCGGCGATGGTTGCGGATCTGGTGGAGTTGGATGATCTTGGATTTATCAAGGTTGATCCATACAGCCGTACTAACATCCCAGGTCTCTTCGCTGCAGGTGATGTAACCAATATCTATGCTGAACAAGTGCTTGTCGCCGTGGGCGAGGGTGTGAAGGCGGCTTTGAGCGCCTACGAGTATTTGCTGCCAAGACTTTAACAACTGCGGGTTGTGAATTGCGAGACCTTTCAAGCAAAGGGATTGGTACAACGCACTAACAATTCACAATTCACAACCCGCCTTTAGTAGGAATTTGTGAATGGATAACGGTCATTCATCTCAATCCAAATCATCTGCGACACTTGTTGTCGGCGGCGGCATTGGAGGCATGCGCGCCGCTCTCGATCTAGCTGACGCCGGTCTAAAGGTGTTTTTGATCGAGCATACGCCTTGCCTTGGTGGACGGGTTGCCCAGCTCGGCTTTATGTTCCCTCAACATGATTGTGTGCTCTGTCAAGGAACACCAGATCATGGCTATGGTTGTACGCGCCCTTCAATTTCTCCGGCTTATATCCAACACAACCAGCATCCCAATATTGAAATCATGACCAACACGCATGTGGTGGACATTGAGGGACAAGCAGGTGATTTTACCGTCTCGCTGCGCCATGAACCGCAGTACGTCGATCCTGCCCGCTGCATTAATTGTGATTACTGCACTCAGGTTTGTCCTGTAGAATTACCGGACTCATACCAACGAGGTATGGCGATGCGTAAAGCTGTTTATAAGGTAGCAGCACGGGCAGCGCCAAATACCTATGTCGTTGATCGTGGTCCTTACTGTGACGATTGCGGCAAATGTGTAGAGGTATGCCCCACCTCAGCCATTGACCTTTATGAGCAACCACGCCTGCTTTCAGTGCATGTCGGCGCCATCATCCTTGCTTTAGGATATAAAGTTTATGATGCCGGCAATTTGGAAGAGTTGGGTCACGGCCGTTATCCCAACGTTCTTGACGCCATGCAATATGAACGCCTGGCCAGCCGATCAGGGCCCACCGAAGGGATCGTCACCCGGCCATCAGATGGACAGCAGCCCCGCTCCATCGCCTGGCTGCAATGCATCGGTTCACGCGATCAGGCGAATGCATACTGTTCCTCCATATGCTGCATGTATGCCACAAAAGAGGCCATGCTGGCCAAACAGCGCTTAGGCAAAGATGTTGACTGCAGCGTCTTCATCATGGATGAGCGCGCATTCAATAAAGAATATAGCACCTACTTTGCCAAAGCCCGCAATACCCACAACATTCGCTATCAACGATGCCGAGTCTCAGACATCCGTCAAGATCCGGCCAGCGGCGACCTAATTTTGCACTATGCCGCCCCCAATGGAGAGCTGCAGCAAGAGCGGTTTGAGATGGTAGTGCTGGCAACTGGAATGCAGCCGCCCGATTCAGCAAAGCATTTCACGGAAATATTAGACATCACTCTCAACGAATACGGCTTTTGCGAAACACATAAGTTCACCCCGCTGCAAACAACTCATTCAGGCGTTTTCGTCTGTGGTGCATTTTCCTCGCCCAAGGAAATTTCCGAAACTATTTTAGACGCCAGCGGCGCTGCAGCTGAAGTGATGCGTCTGCTCAACGAACAGCTTAATACCCACACTTACAGTCGTGAATGGCCGTTCCTGGCGGCTAACGGCTTGCCCCCGGAACGAGATGTCAAAGGTGATCCAGTGCGCGTCGGCGTCTTTGCCTGTACTTGTGGCGGCACGATGAGTGAATATTTAGACATGAGCGAACTGGTCTGCAAGGCAGCGCAGTGGCCAAATGTAGATTCAGCTGAAGTTGTAGACCTGGCCTGTTTCCCAGACACCTTACAACAAATACAAGAAAGTATTAAAAACAAGAATTTGAACCGCGTGGTCATTGCCGGCTGCAGCAACCGCACCCATGAATCCCTCTTCCAACGCACCATACGCCAGGCAGGCCTGAATCCTTATTTATTGGAATTGGTAAACCTGCGTGACCAATGCGGTCAGGTTCATAAACGCCAACCTGAAATGGCCGGCCGGAAAGCGAGTGAGTTGGTGCGCATGGCGGTCGGGCGTGTTGCCCTGGCCCAACCCATATATAAACAACAATGTGATTGCGACGCGACTGCATTGGTAATCGGCGGTGGTTTGTCGGGAATGACATCCGCTCTGGCCATTGCCGACGCCAGCCATGAAGTTATTTTGGTGGAACGCTCACAACTGCTGGGTGGCCATCTGCAAAATATGTTTTATGTCGCCGAGGGGGAAGATCCACGCCGCCTAGGGCGAGATTTGATCAACCGCATCCGTGCTCATCGCAGCGTAACCGTATATCGAGAGACAGAAGTGATTGAACATGGTGGGCATGTCGGCCGTTTCTGGGCTATTTTGCGCACCACCCATGCTGATGGTTCTACTTCTGACTTCCGTGTGGAACATGGCGTAACGATTGTTGCCACAGGTGGACAAGAATCACGCGAACATCCTTGGTTGGAACTGCCCGGCGTAATTACCCAAGAGGATCTGGAAGAGAAAGTCATCCATCATCCTGAAGAAATCGCTGCCCTCAAAGATGTAGTGATGATTCAATGTGCCATGGTTCCAGGCCAGCTCGACTACTGCTCGCGAGTATGCTGCACCAACACGATGAAGAACGCTATCCGTCTCAAATTATTCAATCCCGAATGCCGCGTGACCGTCCTTTATAAGAACATCGTGACCTACGGATTCCGCGAAAAATATTATACTGAGGCACGCCGGCTGGGTGTCATATTTATCCGCTATACTGACGACGAACTGCCGCAGATCGGCCCGGATGGGCATGGCCGTCTACGCGTCCGCATCCGCGATCTCTCCCTGGATCGCTGGCTCGACCTGCCGGCAGATTTGGTACCCTTAAGCACTTCTATAGCGCCTTCTAATGGCACACACAAATTAGCGAATATGTTGCGCCTACCTTTATCAACTGAAGGTTTCTTCTCAGAGGCACAAATAAAACTGCGGCCCATGGATTTCCAACGGGACGGTATTTTCCTGGCCGGAATGGCCCACTACCCCAAATTTATCGAAGAGAGCATTAGCCATTCGCTGGCCGCAGCAGCCCGTGCTCTAACATTACTTTCGCAAGGGGATATGTATTTTGGCGGCGTCATTGCCGAAGTAGACCCGGATAAATGCGTTGGCTGCCTCACCTGTACCCGTGTCTGCCCGTTCGCCATCCCCCAGGTTTTGCAGTTAGAAGGGCGAAATGGTGTAGGGCGATCTGGGCGGCGCTGCCTATATTGACGCCGCACAATGTCATGGCTGCGGCACCTGCACAAGCGAGTGCCCTGCCAATGCTATCCAATTGATCAATTACAATGATGATCAGATGATGCTTCGCGAAATTGGCGGGCTTGGCAGTTGGAAACAATGATTTTAAGTGGATATTGTCAATTATGACCAACAATTTTGAACCAGAAATAACCGCCTTTTACTGCATTTATTGTGGTTATATGGCCGCGGACACTGCTGGATCTATGGGCGTGCAGTATCCGGCAAACGTCAAGTTCGTACGCATGCCATGTACCGGCAAGACAGATGTACGATACATTCTAGAAGCATTTGAGCAAGGAGCGGACGGCGTATATGTCGTCGCCTGCCCTATTGGCAACTGCCATCATGTTCGCGGTAACGAACGTGGCCGCGCCCGTGTCGAGCATGCCCGGCACATTTTAGAAGAGATTGGGCTTGACGGGAAACGTCTGGGTATGTTTTTTATGTCCGGCAGCCAAGCCCAAACATTTGCCGCTGCTGCACACACCATGACCGAACGTGTGCGTACACTTGGTCCAAATCCATTAAAAAATGGACAGGTGAAACCAGAAGATATGCCGGTAATCGTCGATGAAGATATAGGGTTTAGGGGTAGAAAACCCACATAAATAGAAGATGGATACCCAAGCTAAATCAGCGGACAAGCAACCAGTAGGCGCAGCCCTCGTCGTCGGCGGCGGCATCGCGGGCATGCAAGCCTCGCTCGACTTAGCGGATCAAGGCTTCAAAGTTTACCTGGCAGAAAAGAAGTCCGCTATTGGTGGGCATATGGCCCAATTGGACAAAACTTTCCCCACCAATGACTGCGCTATGTGCACAATTTCGCCCAAGTTGGTGGAAACGGGCCGCCATCCCAATATAGAAATCATGACCAACACAGAGGTGTTAGCTATCGCCGGCGAAGCGGGTGACTTTTCCGTCCGAGTACGACACGAACCACGCTATATTGACACCGATAAATGTGTGGCCTGCAATGATTGTGCTGAAGTTTGTCCGGTTATTATTCCTGATAAGTTTAATGAAAATCTATCCTCACGCCGCGCTGCCTACAAGCTGTACCCCCAAGCTGTACCAAATGCTTACGCCATCGAAAAACTAGGGATTGCGCCCTGCCGCGACGCCTGCCCCGCCAGTCAGCGAGCACAAGGTTACATCGCCCTGATTCGTGAAGGGCGTTGGCAAGATGCCCTACGTGTGATCAAGATGGATAACCCATTTCCCGGCATCTGCGGCCGAATTTGCAACCATCGCTGTGAAACAGCTTGCAACCGCAATTTGGTCGATGAACCTATCAACATCCGCGCCCTGAAGCGTTTTGTGACCGATAAGGTTTACGCTGAACCGCGGCAAGAAGTGGAACCCGCATCACAGCAATACCAAGAGCGTGTGGCAATTATCGGGGCCGGCCCATGTGGCCTTACCGCCGCACAAGATCTGACCCTTGCCGGCTATTCCGTAACAGTATTCGAATCTATGCCCGTTGCCGGAGGCATGCTGCGTCTCGGTGTACCCGAATATCGCCTTCCGGCTGATATCATCGAGCGCGAAGTGCAAGACATCATAGATCTTGGTGTTGACATACGCCTAAATCATCGTATTGATAATCTGGACGACCTCTTTACTGAAGGTTACGACGCCGTTCTAATTGCCGTTGGTGCCCATGAGGGTATTCGCCTGCCCATCCCTGGCGCCAATCTTGATGGTGTCTTGATCAACACTCATTTCTTGCGCGATGTACGAGTTGCAAGCGCCGGGCTGGAAATCGATGAAAATCGCTTCGACGAGCTCAGCGGCCGGCAAGTTGGCGATATAGAAAACGAATTCCACAATCATCGCGTGGTCGTATTGGGCGGCGGCAATGTCGCCCTTGACTGCGCACGCACGGCCGTGCGTCTGGGATCTCATGTACAGCTAGCCTGTCTGGAACAGCGGCAGGAAATGACCTCCCACAAGTGGGAAATTGAAGCCTCTATTGAGGAGGGCATTGTTTTCCACAACGGCCGTTCCTTCGAGCGCATCCTGGACGATGGGAACGGACATGTTGCCGGTGTTGAGTGCATGCATGTGGAATCTTTTTATTTTGATGATAGCGGTCGTCTGCAAGTGAACAAAATTCCTGGCAGCCAACACATTCTCGAATGCGACACCGTTATTTTTTCCGTGGGGCAGCGTGCCGGTTTAGCTTTCATTCCCGACGACGCCGGGGTGGGTATGACAGGCGCTTCGACAGGCTCAGCAACCATTGCCATCAACCCCAACACATTAGCCGCCACAAGAGAAGGCGTATTTGCAGCCGGTGATGCCGTATCCGGCACAGCCTTTGTCATTGAAGCCGTTGCCAGCGGGCATACTGCGGCCGAATCCATCATACGTTTTCTGCAAGGACAGCAGTTAGAACCTGCACCAAAGCCGGAACTCCCAGTAGTTCAATTAAGTCAGGAAGAAGTTAATGGGCGGATTGCCCGCGGTGAAATCAAGCCACAGCCACGTGTCCCCATGCCCTGGCTTCCTGTGGAATCCCGTGTTCGCAGTTTTGCCGAGGTTGAAGGGGGTTACGACGATGAGAGCGCGCAAATGGAAGCGGCCCGCTGTCTGGCCTGCGGTATCTGTTCAGAATGCATGAGCTGCACTTTTGCCTGCGGCGTGGACGCTATTGACCACGACATGATCGCTACAGAAGAAGATATATCCGTCGGAGCCCTTATTTTGGCGCCCGGCTATCAAATCTATCGATCGGAATTATCAGAGGAATATGGTTACGGTCGTTTTCCCAATGTCGTAACCTCCCTACAATTTGAACGGTTGCTATCCGCCTCTGGTCCCACTCTGGGCCATGTACAGCGACCGTCAGACAATCAAGCGCCGCGACGTATTGCCTTTTTACAATGTGTTGGCAGCCGCGATCAGAGCCATGATTACTGTTCGGCCGTATGCTGCATGTACGCAACCAAAGAGGCCGTCATTGCCAAAGAACACGACCCGAACCTGGATATCCATGTCTTTTTCATGGACATGCGCGCCTTCTCTAAAGGGTATTGGAGCTATTTCGAACGAGCGCGTGATCGATACGGCATTGAATACACGCGCTGCCGCATTAGCAATATACACGAAGATCCTTTGACCCATAACCTGATCATCGATTATCAAGGCGAAGATGGCCAACTATACCAACTTCGATTTGATATGGTCGTGCTGTCAGTTGGTATGGAAATTTCTGAACCGGTGCGTGAGTTAGGCCACAGATTAAGCATCGAACTAGATGATTACGGCTTTTGCCATACGCCACGATTCAACCCAGTGGAAACCAGCCGCCAGGGAATTTACGCCGTTGGCCCTTTCCGCGAACCGAAAGACATCCCTGAGTCAGTAGTCGAAGCCAGCGGCGCAGCAGCAGCAGCGGCGGCTCGCATCAGCCCAGCCCGCTTCACGCTCACTGAGAGCATTGAATACCCGCCGGAGAAAGATATTGCACATGAAGAACCGAGAATAGGCGTCTTTGTTTGTCATTGCGGTTCGAACATCGGTGGTTTCGTGGATGTGCCTGATGTAACTGAACATGCGGCCGCCTTGCCTAACGTGACCCACGCTGAAGCCAACCTTTACACCTGCTCTCAGGACAGCATCAAGCATATTAGTGAGGTGGTCAAAGAACGCAATCTGAACCGCGTGGTGGTCGCAAGCTGCACCCCCCGTACGCATGAACCATTATTCCGTGACAGCTTGCGGCAGGCTGGTTTGAACCCCTACCTGTTTGAAATGGCTAATATCCGCAACCATTGCTCCTGGGTACACTCTGCGGATCAACTGGCCGCAACAATAAAGGCCAAAGACCTGGTACGTATGGCCGTGGCCCGGGCAGCGTTGCTGGAACCTCAACATACAATTGATGTACCCGTGCAAAAAGCAGCCTTAGTTGTCGGTGGCGGCGTTGCCGGTATGACCGCTGCGCTCTCCTTAGCCGAGCAAGGATTCCCCGTTCATCTGGTAGAGAAGGAAACGAAATTAGGTGGCAATTTGCGACGTGTGTTCACGCGTGGCAGTGAGAAAGATCCCCAAGAAACCTTGCGAACCTTGGTTAGCCGGGTAGCCGCCAATAAAGATATCATAACCCATTTAGAGAATCGTGTCGTCAATACCAGCGGCTTTATGGGTAATTTTATCAGTACGCTCCAGAATGGGAACGGGCAAGATCAAATCAAGCACGGCGTCACTATTTTGGCCACTGGCGCCCAAGAATATCGCGGTCCCGAATACGAATATGGCACTGACCCACGCATTGTAACCCAACAGGAATTTGAATCGAAAATAACTCGCGATGATGCCAGTGATTTACCAAAATCTGTCGTTATGATCCAATGTGTCGGTCCGGCAAAAAAATTCTGCAGTAGAATCTGCTGCACTGTAGCTCTCAAGAATGCCCTGGCCCTAAAAGAACGAAATCCCAATGCGCAAATCACAATCCTGTTTAAGGATATTCGCACATATGGTTTTACCGAACGCCTGTACACCAAAGCACGTGAGCAAGGCGTCATCTTCGTCCGCTATGATGATGCGCATAAACCGCAGATAACGGTTGGCCTCTCGAAATCACCCATCCAAATCGATGCTTGGGAACCTATCCTACGGCTCCCATTGCAGCTCCAATCTGATCTACTCGTCCTGTCTATGCCTGTTGTGCCTAATGAAGACGCCCATGAAATGGCCAATCTTTTCAAAATCCCGCTTGATGCCGATGGCTTCTTCCAGGAAGCCCATGTCAAACTACGCCCAGTAGACTTTAATACGGAAGGCGTGTTCATGGCTGGGATGGCGCATTATCCAAAACTACTGGATGAGACGATGATCCAGGCCCAAGCAGCAGCAGCTCGCGCTGCGCGAATATTGAGCCAGGAGACGTTGACCGCCGGTGGTCGTGTCGCTGTTGTTGATACTGCACTATGCACCGGTTGTTTAACTTGTGTGCGCATTTGCCCCTTTGGTGTACCGCAGATCAATTCAAATCTGAGCTGGTGTTGGTGGTATTTTGGGTGCGGCTTATATTGAAACGGCCGTTTGTCAGGGTTGTGGCTCTTGTGTTTCTGAATGTCCAGCGCGGGCTATTCAACTTATGCATTACACCGATGCTCAAATGGTTGCTAAGGTAGATGCTCTGGTCAATGAAACGGCAGGATTTATACCCCTAACAATGATTGCTGAGGTGACCTAATGGATAACACAACATTTCAAATCGTTGCCTACAGTTGTGAATATTGCGCTTACGCCGCAGCCGATCTAGCGGGCGGGCTACGCATGCAGTATCCGCCCGATGTCAAAATTGTGCAGCTTCCTTGCACCGGCAAACTCGATGTATTGCTGGTTCTGCAAGCATTTGAGAGTGGTGTAGATGGTGTAATGGTCGCGGGTTGACTACCCGGTGACTGCCATTACCTGGAAGGTAATACTAACGCTAAACGGAGAGTAGAACGCGTGAAATATTTATTAGAGCAAATTGGTCTCGAACCGGAGCGGGTGCGTATGTTCAACATCTCATCAGCTATGGCTGGGCAGTTTGCAGATGCGGCTACGGAAATGACAAAACAAATTAACGCCTTGGGACCAAGCCGCTTACGCGTTGCGCATTGATGATTACTGGTGGCAGAGGTTGGTTCAATCTTTGAGATTGAACCAACTGGCCAACCAAACACGACGGCTGAGCCTGTCGAAGCATTGGAGAGTATTATGATAGTTGCCGAACAAAAATCACTAGAAGAAATAAAGGGGCTGATAGGTGAGGCGGAAAAAGTATTGGTGGTAGGCTGTGGTACCTGCGTGACAGTGAGCTTTGCCGGTGGCGCGCGCGAGGCAGCCATAACAGCCGCATCATTGCGCATGACCTCCAAACTGGCCGGCAATAGCAAGGACGTAACCGATACTGTCGTGCAGCGACAATGTGAATGGGAATACCTCGACCAAATCGAAGACCAGGTCAAGGAGGCCGACATTGTGCTCTCCTTAGGCTGTGGCATAGGCGTTCAGGCCATCGCCGAACATTTTCCTGATACATGGGTGGTACCCGGTCTCAATACCTCATTCATGGGACTACCCACCGAACAAGGCGTCTGGGAAGAACGGTGTGCAGCCTGCGGCGACTGTCTACTGGGTTTGACCGGGGGGATTTGTCCCATTGCTCGCTGCTCTAAATCTTTGCTTAACGGCCCATGTGGCGGATCGGAAGCGGGACACTGTGAAATCGATCCTGACGTGCCCTGTGCCTGGCAGTTAATTTACGACCGCATGGAAAGTAAGAACAAACTACATCTCCTGCTTGACCTGCAGCCGCCCAAAAATTGGCGGACTTCAAGGGATGGCGGACCACGAAAGATTGTACGCGAAGATCTACGCCTGGCTGCGGAGGACTCAGAATGAGTATGGAGACCTTAACTATGACCTCAGAAGTTAGTAGTAACGGATATCACGCTGGTTCTAACCTGGAACGCGTACTGCGGGCTGGTCATTTTGCGGCAACGGCCGAACTCGGCCCACCCCAAAGCGCCGATGGTGAAGTCATTCGTAAAAAAGCAGCGCTGCTCAAAGGGTACTGTGACGCCGTCAATATCACCGACAACCAGACAGCCATTGTGCGTATGTCCAGCATTGGCGCGGGAACGATCGTCGTTCAGGAAGGATTGGAGCCAGTCATCCAGATGACCTGTCGTGACCGCAACCGCTTGGCTATTCAGGCTGATTTGATGGGCGCACACGCTTTGGGAATGCATAACCTGCTTTGCCTTACCGGAGATCACCAGACATTTGGAAACCATCCCAATGCAAAAAACGTGCATGACATTGACTCGCTGCAAATGGTACAAATGGTCACAACCATGCGCGATGACAATGTCTTCCAAAGCGGTGACGCTTTCAAGGGGCAGGCACCGCGCTTTTTCGTCGGCGCGGCGGCGGCACCTTTTGCAGACCCTATCGATTTTCGCCCCTATCGTCTGGCCAAGAAAGTAAAAGCTGGGGCTGACTTCATCCAAACGCAGCTCGTTTACGATGTGCCCGCCTTTGCCCAATATATGGAAAAGGTACGTGAGCTGGGATTGCATAAGCAAACATAT
Organism: uncultured Chloroflexia bacterium; assembly: GCA_963736615.1. Lineage (GTDB taxonomy): Bacteria > Chloroflexota > Anaerolineae > Promineifilales > Promineifilaceae > JAACFF01. The sequence continues at coordinate 142,241 of CAVTPP010000015.1, forward strand.
ATTATGGCCGGCGTTGGCCCGTTGAAAAGTCCCGGCATGGCTCGCTATATGAAAAACAACGTGCCCGGAATCCTCGTACCTGATGAAATAATCACGCGCATGAATAAGGCTGGTGCGCCTTGGGCCAGTAAGACGAAAGATGAATTGACTCCCGAAGACAAACGCGAACGAGCCCAAGCGTGGCGCCAGGAGGGCATTCAGATTTGCATAGACCTTATCCAGGAATTACGCCAAATTGAAGGTGTGTCCGGTGTACATATTATGGCTATAGAGTGGGAATCGGCCGTTAAACCAATCGTAGAAGGTGCAGGACTTTATCCTCGGCCAGTAGTAGAAGCACCGCCCGCTGAGCCTATCGAAGCTGCGTAGGCCATCGAGCCTGTCGAAGTGTCCTAGTTGCCGAAGCGTTATTTCATGAGCACTGAGAGATGCACTGTATTGAAAAATGATATCCAAAATCCGCAGTTAGGAGACGGATTATGAAAGAAGAACAAACAGCGGCCAACGAAACAATGACCATCAGTCCTAATTTAGCGCAAAAAATTCAGGAAGAGCTGGGGCAAAATGTCTACCTTTGCTACCAATGCGTCAAGTGCACCAGCGGCTGCCCCGTAGGCGATTTCTTTGACTGGCAGCCTAATCAGATTATGCGCGCTGTACAATTAGGCCAGGAGGATATTGCCCTCGAATCACAGACACCCTGGCTGTGCGCCGCCTGCCAAACCTGCACCACCCGTTGCCCGCAAGATTTGGATATCAACGCCATTATGGAATTCTTGACGCGCGAAGCATTAGAACAAGGTATCGAGCCACCCGTTCCGGAGGTTAATATTTTCACGGAAGCCTTTATGCGCGAGGTGCGATTATGGGGACGTGCCTACGAACCAGGTTTGATGGCTGAAATGAAGCTGCGCAATCCTCGACATTTGTTTGATGACATTGATTTATATAAGAAAATGTTGAAGAAACGCAAAGTGGCCTTCTTCCCCAAACCTGGCCGCCCACCACGCCATGTAGAACAAATCCCTGGCGCTGCCGACGCTGTCGCCTATTATCCTGGTTGTTCACTGCACTCTACAGCACCTGAATTTAATGAATCAGCCACGGCCGTTGCCGAAACATTAGGCATGAACTTGATCGAGCCCAAAGGTTGGGTCTGCTGCGGCAGCAGTGCTGCCCATCGCATCGATCCCGACGCCGCTACTGAATTGCCTCTGCAAAACCTGGCCATCATCGAACAGAGCGGTTTCAAAGAAGTAACCATGCCCTGTGCGGCCTGCTTCAACCGCCACAAAGCAACTCAATTTGAGATTCGTAACAACAGCGAACACAAAAACGACGCTTATGAAGCTATAGGATATGAATATCAGGATACGGTCCAAGTCAGCACATTAACGCAAACCATCCTAAAGCATGTTGGCGTTGAAAAGATTGCCGGAAAGGTACAAAAACCATTGACAGGCCTACGTGTCGTCGCTTATTATGGCTGTCTTCTCACACGCCCTCCCCAGGTAACAGAAGCAGAAAACCCAGAAAACCCCACAGACATGGATGAACTGTTAACAGCACTGGGAGCAGAAGTTGTAGATTGGTCTTACAAAACAACCTGCTGTGGCGCCGCGCATTCCCTCACCCGGCCAGATATTGTCCTCTCCTTGAGCGGAGAATTAATCCAACATGCCCAAGAAGCAGGGGCGGATGCCATCGCCGTGGCTTGTCCCCTTTGCCATACCAATCTGGACGCACGCCAGTTTCAAATGAAACTGAATGAACCAATGCCGGTATTATATTTCACCCAACTCATGGCCCTGGCCCTGGGAATCCCAGAGAAAGCGATATTGAACAAAAATCTGGTCGATCCGCAGCCGCTGCTCAGAGAGAAAGGGATTATTTAACCCGGGGTATCTAATGGCAACGATGCATATGAAAAACGCACGTGAAGATTACCTGGCTCAACGCGTGGATGAATTACGGGCTGACCTGCGCCAGCGTGATCCGGCCGTTCTTGCTGCGAATACAGCCGCGTCATTTAGCGAAGATCGTTTTGAACTGCTGGTCTGGGGCAAACTAATTGCTATCGATAGTCAGGATTTCATCGGTCGTGATGCGACCAACAACGAAGCCATCGATGTGATGACCCAGGCCTTCCTGGCATATTACTTCCATACGGCCGATGGCACACAGTCTAAGCGAACAATGGATCGCCTTTTCCGGTCTGCCTGATGGACAATTTTATGCTTCTGCCTTTCAGGGTTACACTGGCAACGAATTGGCCAAGGTATTTGACAATGATTTGAACTTATTCAAAGATTCCGCCGCCAAGTTGGGGGACGGCCGTACGAATTAGGAGATGCAGCCTTCATTTTTCAAGCGCTGCCTCTGGTACCAATATTGGCCGTCGGCTGGCAAGGGGATGAAGATTTCGCACCATCTTACCGGCTTCTATTTGATAAAAACATTGACCACCATCTCCCCACCGATGCCTGCGCCATCCTGGGCAGCACGCTAACCCGCCGTTTGATTAAGACACAAGAACAACTCATCACAAAACAGGACAAATCTAATCACAGTGAACTGCAATGATGAAAATGGACTGAAATCATGATTCTATCCGTGTACATCAACTCTAGTCCGCGTACTAATTCGAAGGAGCACGCATTATGAAACTTGCCATTAGCGGCAAAGGCGGCGTTGGAAAGACAACATTAGCCGCTTTGCTGGCCCAAGTCTATGCCGATCAAAAACGAGAGGTATTAGCCGTCGATGCCGATCCATCCCCCTGTTTAGCCGGGGCCTTGGGTTTTCCCGATGAATTACGCGCCCAACTGCATCCTATCGCCGAGATGGACGCTCTGATCGAGGAGCGTACTGGCGCTAAGCCGGGCACCATCGGTGGCTTCTTTACCCTCAATCCCCGTGTTGACGATGTACCCGATCGGTTTAGCATCTCCCATCGCGGCGTTCGCCTTCTGGAAATGGGATCGGTAGATTTAGGCGGCTCCGGCTGTATTTGCCCTGAAAGCGCTATGCTTAAAACTTTATTCACCCACCTGCTTTTCCGCGATGATGATGTGCTCATCCTGGATATGTATGCCGGGGTCGAACATCTGGGCCGGGCTACGGTGGATTTCGTCGATGCTCTGATTATTGTGGTAGAACCGACACGGCGCAGCCTGGGCACGGCCGTGCAAATCAAAAAACTGGCCAATGACATCGGCCTCACGCGCTTATGGCTGGTTGGCAATAAAGTTCGCAACGACGATGAAGCTGAGTTTCTACATAACGAATCGCCTGGCCTTCCTGTTCTCGGTATACTACCCGCGGATCTGGCCGTGCAAGAAGCTGATCGATTGGGCACGGCCGTGTATGATTATGTGCCAGCATTACGATTGGCAGCCGAAGAAATGGCGCAAAAACTTACCGAAGGAATATCCATATGACCACAACCATCGCACTGGCAGGCAAAGGGGGCGTCGGCAAAACCACCATCTCCGGTATGGTAATTAAATACCTTGTGCAATCACAACCAGGCGCTATTCTGGCCATTGACGCCGACCCCAGCAGCAATTTGAATATGGTCCTGGGTCTGGATCTGGATTGGACAGTTGGCGACATCCGCGAGGACCTGCTATCGCAGGTGAAACAGACATTGACTGCTGGCGGTGCGGCCATGGGCACACTGTCCGGAGGCGTTTCCAAGCGCGAATTTCTTGAGTACAAGGTTCGTTCCTCAGTCTCGGAAGGTGATCGCTTTGACCTGGTAGCCATGGGCCGTTCCGAAGGGGCCGGTTGTTACTGTGCTGTCAATCACAATCTGCGCGAGGTTGTCGACTCCATTAGTAAAAATTACCGCTACGTCGTTATTGACAATGAAGCGGGTATGGAACACCTCAGCAGGCGTACCACGCGAGATGTGCAGCATTTGCTCGTCGTCAGCGATCCGACCCAACGCGGCTTAGTGGCCGCCGAACGTATTGCTTCTTTCCGCGAACAGATGGATATCAATATCGAGAACACATGGCTCATCCTGAACCGGCTGCAAGGGGAGATGCCGGCACCTTTAAAAGCTAGAATTGATGAGATGGGTATTCCTCTTTTAGGAATTGTCCCCGCCGATGCTGAATTGGTCGAGTTTGAATTCAGCGGACGGCCGTTAGTCGATCTAGGTGACAGCTCCCCCGTCTACAAATCCATTGCGGATATGATGCAGCAAATTGATCTATAGCTAATATATTGCTGTATCGACTAGCTTAACGGGGCAATACTTCGAGCCAACGCGTTCGTTACCCGGCCAATCCACCCCCATCTACGACAAGTGTGGTGCCGGTAACCCAGGCTGATGCCTCGCTGACAAGATACAGCACAGATTTAGCAATGTCTTCCGCAGTACCAATGCGGCGCAGCGGCCGGTCCGCCGCTCCTGCCAAAAATGCCTCATTCGATTCCCCCAATTGCTGCGCTTCATTGCGCAGCATATCAGTGTCAGTATCGCCGGGACAAATACAATTGACACGAATATTTTGGGGTCCATGATCGATCGCCATCCCTCTGGTCATATTAACGACCGCCCCCTTGGACGCGCAGTAGGAGATGGCAGCATTACCGCCCACCAGCCCCCAACCAGAACCAGTATTAACAATAGCGCCACCGCCGGCCTTGATCATGTGGGGAATAGCGTATTTGCTCATGAGAAAGATAGATTTGATATTGACGGCCATCACCTGATCCCACTCCTCTTCCGTGGTGCCCAGCACATCGGCGCGACGAATGATGCCCGCATTGTTAAATAAAATATCCACACCGCCAAATGCCGCAACCGTTTGATCGATTGTACGCCGGCAATCGGCCGACTGCGACACATCACAGTGGACAAATATGGCCCATCCACCTTCGCCTTTAATTTCAGCGACCACCGCCTGCCCGCCAGTTTCATTCATATCGGCAACAGTAACGGCCGCGCCTTCGCGCGCCAGCAGCAGTGCTGTCGCCCGGCCAATACCGGAGGCTGCCCCGGTCACAATCGCTCTTTTCCCCTCTAATATTCCCATGATTTTCCCTCATGAAGTAATCTGCAATTATATTTCGTAACAAGAAATCAGAACTTCTGGTCAGAATTCCATAAAACTTGCCATATATGGGGGCAATTTACTAATGTCGAGAAATCCGATATTCTATGATACTTTGTAAATCATCTGCTCGTTATATCCGGTAATAACTTTTGTGTAACCGGCGAGCATCTGGTCAACGGCCGTATCCCCACTATCAACCAAAAACGGCCGTCCGCCCAAAGCAACTATCTTCTGTGATGCACTGATAACCAGAATGTTCTCTTTACCCACCCGGGTGATAACCGTAGGACTAATTTGCTGGTTCCCCCGGCCAAACAGATAACCCTGCCCACCAATAGGGGTGATGACGATTTGGGCCGGGTACTGATCCAGCAGCGACAGCAGTTCATTTTCGCCGGCATCGGCAGCGATCAACTGCCCGTCCAAGAGAACATCCACGCCAATAAGGGTTTTTTCTAATCCCAGCCGATCGGTGATGGCCCGCGTTGTGGTGCCTGGGCCGAGAATCGTCAGCCAACCGGGCTGTATCTGGTCGATGACGTATTGAGCGATGGCGGAAACGGCCGATTGTTCGCTGGCCGGGCTGCCGCTTTTCAAGTTTTGCACCATGCGGCGTTGGAAGGGAATATTCAGATAGCCATACAGCCGCGCTGATACAACACCCTGACGCAGCGCTTCCTCATCAATATCCATCACCTCAGCTTCACGGTAACGGGAGATTCGGCCTTGCAAAAACAACCGGGCCAACTCCCCGGCGTTACGTGGATGGGTTGCATATACTGCTGAATGGATTTTTACACCGGCGGGAATACCTAAAACAGGAACGGCCGTGCCCACCGCCTCATAAATATCGCGTGCAGTCCCATCTCCCCCGGCAAACAGCAGTAATGAGATACCCATCTGCTGCATATCGCATGCTGCTTGCCGTGTATCGGTGGCTGTCGTCTGGCCTGACCGGATGTCACCAATAACCGTCGGCAAAAAACCGCCCGCCCGCGCTGCATCCGCTCCCATTTCACCCGGATACGTGATCAACGTCACCTCCTTCCGAATTGGAATCAACTGCTGCAATGCCTCGCACGCGCGTGCCGTCGCTTTTGGTAGAGCGCCCAAGGCACGCGCCTGGGCCTGGATCGCCAACCCATCACTTCCTTTTAGTCCAACAGTGCCGCCAATACCGGCCGTCGGGTTGACGATCAAGCCCAGCTTTTTCACATCGATTCGCCGTTTTTACGCAGGTATGCTCGCCAGGTAATCGCCCATTGCGCAGGATCATCCAAAGGTTCGTGGTCGATGGCATGAACGGTACTGTTGTGCGGTGCGGTTTTTATCCGCTCCGGGTCGGTTCGTGCTTCCTCGGCAATATGCGCCAGAATGGCTACATATTCATCCAGATCATCCTTGGAGTAGGATTCAGTTGGCTCTAGTGTAAAGGGCTCAGGCACGACAAAAGGATGGTGGCTGGTCCAGTAATGGACACCAAAGTCAGCCGCCCGGACTCCGATTTCTTCCGAGTGTATACCCGTTTCTTCATACAGTTCTTGCCAACTATAACGCACCTGTTCAATGCGCCGTTTGCCGGCAGCATATGGCGCACTAGCGCCGGGGATTTCCATCATCTTATGCAGCAAATAATTGTTATTGAGGACGGATATTTCAGCCACTTCTCGCAAGCCATCAGCCCCTAAGGCCATCACCCAGGCATAAGCGCGAACGATATTGGGGGTTACGCCATAGAAAGGGGACATTTTGCCAATAGAATCTGGCTGGTTGTGGTCAAGATAATATTTCTCGCCATCATATTCAACAGTGGGCGTAGGCAAGAAACGCGCCAGTTCCTGGGTGACACCACTGACGCCAGACGCCGGGCCACCGCAGGCGTGGGGGGTAGAAAAGGTCTTGTGCAGGTTGAAGTGGCACAGATCGAAACCTGCTTCTCTGGCGCGGGTAATCCCCAGAATACCGTTGGCGTTGGCTTGATCATAGCTGCACAGCCCCCCTGCTTCATGCACAATGCGTACAAATTCCTCAATGTGCGGGTTATAAATGCCCGTATCTTCGGGGTTAGTGATTAGCAAAGCGGCGGTGCGCTCAGGAAACGGCCGCTTTCAACGCTTCAATATCAGGATACCCATTCTCGTCCGGGTATAGGGTGATAACCTTGAACCCGGCTGTCTTGGCGCAAGCAGCATTAGAGGGATGGGAGAAGATGGTCGTGATGATCTCGTCCCGCTGCGCCGATTCGCCGCGGGCGGCATGGTAAGCGCGGATGATGGAAACGTTGGTGTAAATAGCTGCAGAACCGGCCGCCGGCTGCAATGAAAAGCGATCCATCCCGGAAATTTCTTTCAATATTTGCTCTAGGCGGTACATCAATTCCAGGGTTCCCTGGGTGGTTGATTCATCTTGGAGGGGATGAACGGCCGTTACCTGTGGCGAACGGACCAATCGCTCATTTACTTTGGGACTGTGCTTCATAGTGCAAGTTCCCTGCCCGATGTCGATGTTAAAATCAGCCCCCAGGTTTTCTTGTGACAGGCGGAAGTAGTGGCGCACTACTTGGGGTTGGGCTATTTCCGGCAAGGCTGGTGGCACTTGGCGGCGCATAGCCTGGGGCAGCTCTGCCAATGCGTCCCCCACTTCCGCCTTGATACCATCTTCCACTTCGGGAACCAACACGCCGCGTTGTCCTGGCCGGCTCAATTCATAAATAATGGATTCATCCCACCGTGCCTGGTGAAAGCGGCGCAAAATTCGGTTTGCCATCCACAAATCGTTGTTGGGTTATAGTGCTGCTCATTGCTCAACAACCTCCTGAATCGTCTGTGCCAGCCTGTCGATATCGGCCTGGGTATGAATTTCGGTGATGCAGTAAAGGGCGCTTTGACCCAGTTCCGGGAACTGGTCGCTCAAATCCTTGCCGCCAAAGATACCTTTTGCCAATAATGCGTTGTTGATTTCGGCCACGCTTTTACCTGTCTGGTCAAAATTGACGACAAATTCTTTGAAGTGGGGTGACTGGAAAACTGGTGCTTGCACACCGGCGATTTTATTGAGTTTAATGGCAGCGTATCGTGCGCGATAAATAATACTCTCGCCTATTTCGGCCATGCCTTGTGGTCCCATCAAGGCCAGATAAACGCCGGCAGTGATACCCCACAGCGCAGCGGCCGTTCCGACCCACTCCTTGCCTTCTTCACGAATGGCAAACGATGTGCGCTCGTAAGCAACGTCACCAAAGCCATATTCACCAGGAACACTGGTTGGGGCGATACCGAAGAGACGTGACGGATATTCCATCACCACACGCTCATCATCGTGGCTGGCGATGAAACCGGCCAGGCCGCCGCCAAAATTCATGGGTATGCCCAATGGCTGGATGTCGCCACAGACGATGTCGGCCCCATAATCAGCGGGTGGCGTGAGTACCCCTAGAGAAATAGGGTCGACACCGACGACACATAGGGCACCGTGCTCATGTGCCAGTCGGCTGATCGCTTCGCCCTGGGTTTCAATAAAGCCAAGATAGGAAGGGTTGTCGAAGTAGACAACGGCCGTTTCTGTAGAAATAAGCTTTTCTAATGATAATAGATTCAACTGCCCTGTTTGGGGATCGGTATCAACCAACTTAATCGCGATATCAGGCATGCAGTAATCATGGATTTTAGAGAGCTTGTTGGGATTAATCGTGCGGCAAATCAGCGCCTCGGACCGTCCGGTGATACGTGCCGCCATGCGGATAGCCGTGGCCGAAGCCTGGAAACCATCGTAAGTAGGCACATTGACCACATCCATGTTAAGTAGATCACCCATCATGCTGCAATATTCAAAGAGGGTCTGGAAACGGCCGTGATCATCATATGGTTCCCCGGCATAGGCGGTCAAGAACTCACCGCGTTGGTTGACTTCATCGCACACGGCGGGCACATGATGTTGGTAACAACCCGCGCCAAGGAAATTAAGATGGGAAATGGCCGTTTCGTTTTTGCCCAGTATTTCTCGTACATGTCGCTCCAAAGCCGCCTCTGAAAGCAGCGGCTCCGGCAGATTCATTTTCCGCCGTAAACGCAGAGTTTCCGGCACATCCTCATAAAAATCATCCGTACTTTTTGCATCGGTGGCTTGCAACATTTGTGCCTTGGCTGCCGGCGCTGAGTTTGGGATGTACGGATAGACAATGGGTTTATTCTCTTTCATACTGTCTCCCTCATATACCTTCAAAAATTTAAGCTGTACGCAAAAGTGATTTTGCTTATTCAAACACAAAACAAAAAATTAGGGTAGCAAACCTGGAGAGATCTTGGCCACTAGAAAAACCGGGTGCCCCCAAACATTTGCACCATTTCCATAGTCAGTTAGCATACGCATCATGCAGTTAACATTGTCAGATCATGATCAGGCCATGCTGGATGGCGCGTCTGGTAAGGCGACACAAATGGCCATGCGCATCCTGGTCACAATGGCCGGCGTCTACGGCGCACCACATCTATTAGATATCGAATCAGCCCATATTGATGGCTGCCTTTATCATGGGCTTTCTGGGTTAGATTTCGCCGAACGCCTGGTTGATGGCGGGGCACAGGTCGTCGTACCCTCGACTTTGAACGTTGGCGCTATTGATTTGCTGCACCCGGAGTATTTTCAAGGCACCGCCGAAATAGCCCAACGTGCAAGCCGGCTCATGCAAGGCTTATGAAAAAATGGGCTGCCGCCCCATCTATACCTGCGCACCTTACCAGGCCACACAGCGTCCTCCTTTAGGCACTCAGATCGCCTGGGCAGAAAGCAATGCCATCGTCTTTGCCAATTCCGTCCTCGGTGCACGCACTAACCGCTATGGTGACTTCATTGATATCTGCGCCGCCATCACCGGTCGTGCCCCGGCCACAGGCTTACACTTAACCCATAACCGCCGCGGGCAGCTGCTTTTCAAACTGGTTGAAATTCCCGATCATTTGCTGCTGGAAGATGTATTATTTCCCATACTGGGCTATTTTATCGGGGCCAATACCGGGACCAAGATCCCCGTCATCGAAGGTCTTTTACCGGATACAACCGAGGATCAACTCAAAGCACTTGGTGCCGCAACCGCATCATCTGGCGCTGTTGCTTTATTTCACGCCGTGGGCATCACGCCGGAAGCCGCAACATTTGACGAAGCCTTTCAAAACCAACCACCTGAAAAAATAATTCCTGTCACAATGGCTGACTTAAGAGCCACGCTCGCTCATCTAGGGACTGTACCTGATGGCCCGGTCAATGTCGTTGCCCTGGGCAGCCCACACTTTTCCATAGAAGAATTTGCTTTATTAATGCCTCTCTTGCAGGAATACCCACCGCACCCAGATGTTGAGTTCATTGTTTGCACTCACCGCCTGATTTTGCCTGCCTTACAAAAACGAGGTTGGCTGAAGAAACTACAAGAAGCTGGTGTACAAGTTGTCGTTGACACATGTGTAGTCGTCACCCCTATTGTCCGTGCACGACATGGGTCATTGATGACTAACTCAGGCAAGTTTGCCCATTACACACCAGGCAATATCGGTCTTAATGTAATCTTTGGCAGTCTAAAAGAATGCTTGCGATCCGCTTCATTGGGCCATGTGTGGCGGGATGAAAACATTATGGCAAACTTAAAGCAGCACACTTTTCAGGCTCATGTCCTCGTTTCCGGTACAGGACAAGGCCCCGCCCTCATCCTGACCAGCCGCTCAGTTTATGGGGCGGTCTCGATCCGGATACCGGGGAGATCATTGACCGCCGCCACCCTTCATCAGGGCGAAATGTTCAGGGTCATGTCTTGGTGCTTCCCGCTGGTCGTGGCTCCAGCAGCGCCAGCAGCATCCTTTTGGAAGCAGTTCGCCAGGGTACGGCCCCCAAAGCCATCATCACTGCCGAAGCCGGATGCGTATTTTGGCCCTTGGCGCAACTGTGGCCCGTGAGATGTATGAAGAAGCGCCACCAGTGGTTGTGCTTCAAACGGCCGATTATAATCAACTCCAGGATGGTCAATGGCTTACTGTTAGCGAAAATGGCACTGTTATGGTATCACCAGAAACCCGAGTTTGAAGTAAAAATCTAGTATCGAATACAGATTGAGCATAGCGTGCATATTCAATCAATACCGGGTTTCTCAAATAAGGACTTGCCTTACCCGCGCGATTGCGCAAAAATGAAACAGCGTGGAGCATTACACTGATGGCTAACTTAATCGGACATCAAATAGAGCATTACCGCATTGAAGGTGTTATCGGTGAAGGGGGCATGGGCACCGTCTACCGCGCCGTGGATATCAACCTGGCCCGTCCGGTGGCATTAAAGTCATGCATGCCCATTTTGCAGTGCAGCCAGAATTCCAACAACGCTTCCAGCAGGAAGCACAGGCTGCGGCTCGACTCGACCACCCTTCCATTGTTCGTGTCTATCACTTTGGCCGAGATCAAGGTTATCTTTACATTGTCATGGAACTGGTCCCCGGCTTAAGTCTTGGCACCTACATGAAACAGTTAGCGGCACGCGAACCAGATCATTCAGCTTGATGAGACTATTCTGCTCATTGCCCAGGTAGCCGACGCTCTGGGCTATGCCCATCGCAAGGGTGTCATCCATCGCGATGTCAAGCCTGATAACATCCTTGTTAAACAGTTAGATCAATCTGAACGCCCCGATGAGCCACCCTTACGCGCGGTGATGACAGACTTTGGACTGGCAAAGCTCATTGAAGGAGGCATTGAAACGCAGCCTGGGGAGTTTATGGGTACATTGGCCTATATTTCTCCAGAACAGATCTTGGAACATACTTTAGACGGCCGTTCCGATATCTACTCTCTTGGCATCGTCCTTTTCCAATTAGCCACAGGTAATTTACCCTTTCGCATCAGAACCCCATCCGAAGCCATTCTAGAAACATATTCAACAGGCACCACCAGTACCTCATGAGATGCAGCCAGGACTGCCTTTGGCACTCGAACAAGTCATCTTAAAAGCGCTGGCTAAAAAGCCGGATGATCGTTTTCAGACTGCCGAAGCATTTGCGACTAGCTTACGGCAAGCTGCCACGGCTTTAGCTAACGAAGACAGTGCCCCATTATTAGATTCAACACAGAATAGTGTGACCAGTATGGTCATTGAACTTGACAGCGATCCTAACCTGGCCAATACATCCCGCTGGCTGGGTGATAAACGCGTACGTCCGCCTATCTATGATCGTTTGTTGATCAACCGTGAGGGTGAAGAAGCGGAAGTATACAGCTTATATAAGCGCAGTTTCACTATCGGCCGCAGTGAAAATAACGACATCATCTTGGTCGGTAACAATGTGTCGCGCTGGCACGCACGCCTTACCTATTCATCCGGGCAATGGCAAATCAATGATGCCGGCAGCACTAACGGCACCTTCCTAAATGGCGTCAAATTAAAACCAGATGACGCAAAAGTGTGGTCCACTGATCAAATGGTGCGAATTGGGCCATTTCACCTGCACATAGAGATCCCTGTCATCCCTATTGAGGCTCCCCCTCCTGCCCAACCTGTAGCGGAAGCGTCACCACAACCCATGCCTGTTGCACCAATTCCGCCGCCAATCCCTGCGCATGGCGAAAATATCACGGCCGATATGCGTCCAAAGCAGCTTAAGCGCTCCGGCATCTGCCGCGTCTTGTTGCTTAATAAAGGGGACAAGCGCTCCACGGTTACAATTTCCAGCAGCGATCCCTCTACGCACATTCACTTTGATGCTTCGACAAAACAGGTCACCCTATCCCCGGGGCAAAAAGGTGTTGTTGATTTTTATTTGGAAGCTCAAAAACGGCCGTTCACCGGCCGCCGTCAAACAGCCCCCTTCACCATGCACGTCACAACAGCCCGCCAGGAATGGGAAAATTTATCAGGACAACTAATCATCACTCCCCTAATATCCATATGGCTTCTGCTGATATTCTTCATTCTCTTCCTAATGCTGTTCGCCGCTTTGGTCTACGGCTTAAGATTCCTTCCATAACTATGCTTACAAACTTCAATTATTACGCCAGTCAAGGACCCTGCCTTTTTACTGCTTCAGCAGCCGATCAATAGGCAACAAATACTTGAGTTTTTCACACTTGCGACATATGATCCCTTTGCTATTTCTTTCACAATCAAAACAATAAGGATGCTGCACCATGAAAACAAAAATGCAAACGATTAATGAAAATCATCGCATCAATGTCCCCCAACTTGATATGCCGCCGCGACTGCTGTTAGGTCCTGGGCCGTCTAACGCCCACCCGCGAGTTTTGCAGGCAATTGGCATGCGCCAGGTGGGCCATTTGGACCCCACCTTCATCCAGGTCATGAACGAGGTTCAGGAACTGCTGCGTTATGCCTGGCAAACCGATAATGCATTTACCTTGCCCGTTAGCGGTACGGGCAGCGCGGCTATGGAAACGGCCATCGCCAACAGTGTCGAACCTGGCGATGTCGTTTTCGTCGGTGTTATCGGCTATTTTGGCGAAAGGGTTGTTGAAATGGCAAAGCGCTATGGCGCGGATGTGCGCGTTATTGAAAAACCATGGGGTGAAGCCTTTTCAGCTGGCGAATTATATGCCGCCTTAGAAGAACACCGGCCAGCATTACTGGCTCTGACCCATGGCGAAACCTCCACAGGTGTCATGCAGCCGCTCGAAGATGTGGGCGAGATTTGCCATGAATTTGACTGCTTGCTGATGGTCGACTCCGTTACCAGTTTTGCCACTGCGCCCCTTTTTGTTGATGAATGGCGCATCGATATCGCCTTTAGCTGTTCGCAAAAAGGGCTGAGCTGCCCCCCAGGGCTGGGACCCATTACCCTCAGCCCTCGCGCGATGCACAAGATCATGAATCGGCAAAGCCCGGTGCGCAATTGGTATCTCGATCTAACCTTGTTGGCAAAATATTGGGATGGCGAATCCCGTTCATACCACCATACAGCACCGATTAATATGAACTATGCTCTGCGGAAGGGCTTGCGTCTGGTCGCTGAAGAAGGTTTAGAAGCGCGTTGGGCACGGCACCGCCAAAACGCCGAGTTATTCTGGCAGGGCTTGCAGAAATAGGTCTGCAATGCCATGCGCCAGAAGCGCTGCGTCTCCCTGCTCTAACCACCGTTCGCGTGCCAGATGGCGTTGATGCCGCAGCCGTTTCGCGCCGGCTCTTGAATGATTACAATATCGAAATCGCTGGTGGGTTCAGTAAATTGGCCGGTAAAGTTTGGCGGGTGGGCCTCATGGGCTTCAACAGCCGCCGCGAAAATGTGGTCTTGCTCCTGGATGCATTGGGGCGTGTACTTAATTTATGATAGTTTTTCAAGGTGAGGGGTGAAGCTCCTTATCCCTCACCTGTTTTTATGGGCATTATCGTATCCAGATTGGTCTCGATAATCTCCGCCTCCAGACTGCCATGAGTCATCTCGCGCAGGGCATCTTGAAAGCCTGCGAAATACTCAATCGCGAACTGGATACTGATCGTGATATCCGCGGCGAACTCCTTATCCAAAATACGGCCGTTATTGGCCTCAATCAACAACTTCATCCGTTCATATAAATTATAAGGCAAGGCCACCATCACTGTATACGTAGCCACTTTCTCTGCTTTAGGCAGCGCTGCCAATACCTCTTTCGTCGCCCCACCGTAGGCGCGCACCAACCCGCCGGTGCCCAACTTCGTTCCCCCAAAATAACGCGTTACGACTACGACAACATCCCCCAATCCACTGCCCTGCAGTACAGCCAAAACGGGCCGTCCCGCCGTTCCTGAGGGTTCACCATCATCATTACAATGCGCCGTCACCGAAGGGCCATAACCCACCACATATGCGGGCACATTGTGTGAAGCATCTCTGAATTCCGCTTTGATCCGGTCAATAAAGGTCTTCGCTTCATCCACACTGAACGCCGGAGCAACTGTGGCAATAAAGCGCGAATTGGATACGCGAATTTCTATGCGTGTTTCTTCTGCCGGTATTGGATATCGTCTGGACATACTAATGTTATTCCCATGCCATAGGACAAGTTTTCAAATTGTCTGCGCACATTCAAGATTGTATCCATTGACTGCCCATAAGTACAGTTGACGATTTAAAGGAAGTTGAAGAAAATAGGAGGGTCTATTATCGTACATATTTATGAGTGTGCGATTGTAATGTTTACTGTTTTCCCAACCCTATTCTCCTAAGGAAGGTGCATAATGAAAATCACAAGAATGATCAAGAAAGCTTTTCCAGCAAAAGAACTGGTAGAAGCACACTGTGACGGTCCTTGCGGCGTTTATGATCCCGCCTCGGCCCGTATCGCGGCCGAAGCGGTGCTGTCTATGACCAAGAAAATCCAGGCCTTGGCCCCGCCCGAGGGCGATAATCCTGCATCGCTGGCCGCTTATGCCAACACGGTTTCACGTTACGTTTCTATTAAAGAAGAGCAGGCACATTTAGCAAAAAGCGAAGTGCTTGTATTGTGGACCGACTACTTCAACCCAGGTCATTTAGAAGCGCACCCTAATCTTCACGACCTCGTCTGGCAAACAACCAAGCTGTGCTCAAAGGCCAAGCAGCATGTTGATCTCGATGCGGCCAATGAATTGATGGATCATATTCAACAGATCCACAACATCTTTTGGGCGACCAAGGGCAGAGACGTTACTTATTACACAGCGAGCTAAATTCACTCAGACCCATGTCTGTTGATCTGCCAGAAAGTGGAACAATCGATTTTCTATTTTGGCTCTTAAGGCTCCGGCAGCGCATTGGCGTTACCGGAGCCTCTATGATCCCGCTGTTGAAAGCGGGCGATGAAGTGTTAGTTAATCCACGCGCTTATCGCAACCAGGCGCCCTGTGTCGACGATATCGTAGTCGCTCATAGACCCGATCGCCCTACTGTTACGATGATTAAGCGCGTCTCTTCGATTCTGAAGGACGGCCGAATCATCCTCCTGGGTGACAATCCTGACGCCAGCACAGACAGCCGTTATTTCGGTCCTGTTCCACTCGAAAATATAATTGGCAAGGTGACAAGTAAATTTGGTTAAGTTAAACCTGACTGCGACTGCCTAAAAATACACCGGCGAGAATCAATATACTGCCGAGAATGACAACCGGTCCCGGAAATTCTTGAAAAATTAGCATAGCCAGGATAGTAGCGCCTACGGGTTCGCTAATAGCCGCCAGGGAAACAAAAGCGGCGGGCAGAAAGCTCAAAGCCCAGTTAAATGAGCTGTGCCCGGTAAGTTGTGGAATGAGAGCCATAACAAGGAACAATAGAAATGCCGTCCAACCATAGCCAATCAAAGCTTGTCCACCGATTAGATTGAAGAGCAGCAGCGTTACTGCCGCCATGCCATATACCACAAAGGTATAGCTCAAGAGTGACAGATGCGGCCGTAAGCGACGGCCGATTATCATATACCCGGCCACAGTAATTCCACCAGCCAAGGCCAAAGCATTACCTAACAATGGCCGGCTGCCTTCTGAGGATTGTGCTAGATCGAGGGCGATACGGCCGTCTTCAAAACCTATTACACCCCCCATACTCACGACAAGCGTGCCCAGCATAGCCAGGCCAATGCCTACTTTCAGCCCCCTTGCCAGCGGTTCATTCAACAGAAATGGTGAAGCCAGACCGACCCATAAAGGAGCAGTAGCAACCAACACGGTCGAGCTGGTAATAGAAGTGAAAGCCAATGAGCTCGTCCATGTAGCAAAATGCAGTCCGAGCAGCAGACCGGACACAACCGCCAGCCCCCATTTAGCACGTCCCATCTGGCTCAGCTCGTGCCGCCTGCCGGCAATCGTAAAAGGCAGCAATATCATCGTAGATAAAAGCATGCGCCATAGAGCAATAACCAAAGAGGGCACCGCTTCATCTTGAGCCAGGCGGATCAAGATCGATCCTAATGAAATCGCAAATATACCGGCGATTAGAACGAGGTATTGCATTGTACGTGGAGGGTTTTCTGGGTTTGAAGACATCATCGTCCTTATGATTCGCCATTTATCGATTTCAAGAGGATCTTAACAATCCAATCACCTGCTGCCAAGTTGCGAACGGACAATCCCTTTTGCTCATATATTCTTGCCCATATTTTGGCCCATTTATATAGTGCAATTTTTCGCAAAGGGGCCTATAATTAGTTAAATAATTTGGTGCTAAAGCATCTGTGTGCTGATCATTTGCGAGATGTGGAGAAGAAAATTCAAGAATTCTGCTCCATTGGCCGAGATGCTGGATTATTTTTTGAGAAAAGGAGATACTCCATGACCCACATCGTAACCAGACTATGCCTGCGTGATACCGCATGTGTAGAAGTATGCCCCGTAGAATGTATGGTTCTCGGAATTCCTGAAGAGGAATGGCCTTGGCTTTATATTGATCCCGATACATGCATCGATTGCGGAGCTTGCGTACCTGAATGCCCCTATGAAGCTATTTTCCCCGAAGAAGAAGTTCCGTTTGACTTCGTAGCATCGGGAGGCGTCTGGATTACTAATACCAAAGAACTCTTGCCCGACGGACAGCCGTTCGAAGGTGAGATCGATGGTCACGACGTAAAATTGTTGAATGCTAAACAGCTTGCTGATGGCGAGGAACTTGACCTAACTGAGGACATCCCACCTAATTACGATTTCTTTTCCGAAGGGCCTGGCTACGACGCCATGGATTAATCGGACAACTTTATTGGCCCAAAATTAAATAATGCAGGCCAATTTTAATAATGCCGGACCAACTACGCCGATCATGATGATCAGCGTAGTTGGTCTGTTTTGTTTACTAACTGGAATGTCAGGCAGCGATAGATGCAGTAACGTAAAAGAGGAATAATGTCCAGTTATCGAATAGAAAAAGATTCTCTTGGGATTATAGAAGTTCCTTCCGGTGCTTATTGGGGAGCACAAACTCAGCGAGCCATCCAGAATTTTCCTATTACGGGTTTGAAGCCTTATCCCGCCTTTATCTGGTCAATGGCAACGATTAAGCGGGCGGCTGTCGAGGTAAATGCCGATTTAGATCTCTTTAAAGATCGGGCGCTTGGAGAGAAAGTAGTGTCAAGAGATGCAATCGCCAGCGCTATTGCGGCTGCTGCCGACGAAGTCATTCAAGGTCATTTTAACAACCAGTTTGTAGTAGACCCTATCCAGGCCGGCGCCGGGACCAGTCACAACATGAACAGCAATGAAGTGATTGCCAACCGGGCCAACGAGCTTCTGGGCTATTCTCTGGAAGATAGTCAAAAGCCGGTGCATCCTAACGATCATGTGAACATGGCCCAATCCACTAATGACACGATCCCAACAGCTATTCGATTAGGCTGTCTGTGGCGCATGGATGAACTTGAAACAGCTTTGGAGATGTTAAAAGCAGCGCTGTATGCCAAAGCGCTTGAGTTTGATGACGTTGTTAAGAGCGGCCGTACGCACTTACAGGATGCCGTACCCGTGCGGTTGGGCCAGGAATTCGGGGCATATGCGTGTGCAGTTGAGCGTGATACAAAAAAGATTTCTTTGGCTGCGGAAGATCTAAAACGACTAGGGATTGGGGGTACGGCCACGGGCACGGGTTTGAACGCTCACCCTGATTATCATCGACAAATGGTGCAGGTTCTAAGCCGCCTTACCGGCATTGCATTGCGAACGTCGGACAATCTATTTGAAAGTATGCAAAGTATGGCTGATCTGGTGCATTTCAGCGGCGCACTGCGGACGCTGGCTCAAGATCTGATACGTATCGCCAACGATATCCGCTTACTTTCCTCCGGCCCTAGTACTGGGTTGGATGAAATTCGTCTGGTTCCTGTCCAGCCTGGATCTTCCATTATGCCAGGCAAGGTCAACCCGGTATTGGCTGAAATGTTGAATATGGCCATGTTCCAGATCATTGGAAATGACACGACGGTTTTGATGGCAGGACAGGCCGGTCAGTTGGAACTCAATGTGATGATGCCTATTATTGCATATAACCTATTCCAAAGTATGGACATCGTCATTAATGCCAGCGTGGTTTTTGCTGAGAAATGTGTGGCCGGTATTGAGGCCAATCGTGAGAAGACTGAGGGTTGGCTGGCGAGGAACGCAATTCTGGTTACGGCGCTCAATCCCGTCATTGGTTACTCAAAAGGTGCTGAAGTGGCCAAAGAGGCCATGGCCAGCGGCCGAACGGTGCGTCAGGTCGTACTGGAAAAAGGGTATTTATCCGCGGCAGAAGCGGACAAGCTCTTAGATGTTCGCGCGCTGACGGAAGGCGGTATCCAAGGGTGAAGCAACTAAGTTATTTACTTGTTGACATCCTCATATCATCTGCTACAATTCGCCCGCTGTGAACAAATTTGTAGATAATCAAGAACCTCGCCGTTTGCGCCGTCGCCGCCCGACCTATTGGTCTGGTATTTGAGGTTGTCTAAACTGCAAACGCATTAAGGTAACGTAATCGAACCGCCAGACTAGAAAATTTAGTCTGGCGGTTTTTTATTTAGATGGCTGACTGAGATCTATTAGGGTAGAAAAAGCCGGTTTTTCTAAGTGAGAAGATTTGACAACATTATTTATAAAAACCGGGGTTCTTAATAATTGCGGACGTCTTGGAGAGCAAAAATGATAAATGTTGGTGTTTTTGGCGCTACTGGTTATACAGGCTATGAGTTGGTTTCGATTCTAGATCGCCATCCGCATGCACAAACCTTGTTCGCCACTTCCAAAACTTATGCCGGGAAGACTTTGCGTGATGTTTATCCGGGAGCGACAGAGCTGCCGTTGATCGCACCTGAGGAGGCACCACTCAAATCTACAGATGTTGTTTTCCTCTGCTTACCCCACGCCGCTGCGGCAAACACGGCCGTAACTGCATTAGAATCCGGCAACCGGGTCATCGACTTGAGTGCTGATTTTCGCTTGGAAGATCCTGCCGTTTATGAGAAATGGTATGGCATCACCCATCCTGCGCCAGAGCTATTAGCTGAAGCCGTATACGGTCTCACCGAATTTGCGCGTGACGATCTTGCACAGACGCGTCTGGTTGCCAACCCCGGCTGTTATACAACCACTACACTGCTTGCTCTTCAGCCTATCATGGCTGCTCAAGTTGATGTCATTGGTGACATTATTATTGATGCCAAATCAGGCGTCTCTGGCGCTGGTCGGGCACCTAAGAGCAGCACCCATTTCATTCAGGTGGCAGACAACTTCTCGCCATACAAAATCGGCCGGGCACACCGCCATTTGCCGGAAATGGAGCAAGTTATCTCTTGGTGGCATAAAAACCCACCGCGCCTCATCTTCAGTCCCCATCTTTTACCTGTAACCAGGGGAATTCTTGCTAATATTTACGTTCCGCTTGGTGACAACTGGCACGAGCCAGTAATTCGCGAGCTTTACGCCAACGCATACGACCAAGAACCATTCGTTCAAATTCTGCCCGCGGGCGAGCTGGCAACATTGGGGCATGTAACAAACAGTAACCGCTGTGCCATATCACTCACTTTTGCCGGAAAGATGTTAATTATTACATCAGCAACAGACAATCTAGTAAAAGGCGCCGCAGGGCAGGCGGTACAAAATATGAATGTGATGTTTGGTATAGCTGAAGGATCAGGATTAAAGTAATCATGCGCGTACTTAAAGTCGGCGGGAATGAACTGAGTGATCCTGGATTTGTGGCTCTTCTGGCTCAAAGGGTTTCAGAAATGCGTGCTGAAACAGGGCAGCCGGTGATCATTGTTCATGGGGGAGGAAGATCTATTGCCAACATGCAGGCCCAATTAGGCCTGGAAACCATCAAGGTCGATGGATTGCGAGTTACCGATAGTGAATCTCTTTCGGTAGCAGAGATGGTCCTTTCCGGGCACAGCAATAAGATTCTTGTCAAAGCGCTGCTGGCAGCCGGGTTGGATGCCATTGGGATTAGTGGTGTCGACGGGGGGCTTCTACGCTGCCACAAGAAACAGCATCCAACGGCCGACCTTGGATATGTAGGTGAAATCGAGGCAGTCAGAGCAGAATTATTACAAAAATTAGCCCGTTTGGGGCTCACCATTGTGCTCTCACCAATTTCATTGGGCCAAGATGGCTTAACTTACAACGTGAACGCGGATGAAGCAGCCAGCGCCGTCGCATTAGCCACAAACGCTGAACAGCTCGACTTTATCTCCAATGTCCCTGGTGTTTTGCGAGGAGACAATGTTGTACCCCAATTGACGGCCGTAGAATCAGAACAACTTATTGTTGATGGTATCATCAGTGGCGGTATGATCCCTAAAGTGCGTGCGGCTTTACAAGCGATCAACCAGGGTGTTGCTCAAGCACGTATTGTTAATCTGGCAGGTCTGGCTGTTGGCGGCGGTACATCATTTATTTCCGAATCTATGTCTGGGGGACAAGCTGCGTCGTGAGCACCAAGTTTCACTCTCTCTTGATCTTGCCATTTGACTTTGCGGCATACAAAGAGGTATATGCGTTGTGGCAGAGTTGTGAAGGTGTTGGGCTTAGCAGCGCCGATAAACCTGAGAATATCGCCGCATACCTGGAGCGCAATCCTGGAATGAGTTTCTTAGCCCTGGATGGCGAGGATATTGTTGGGGCTGTATTGGGTGGTCATGACGGCCGTAGAGGCTATATCCATCATTTAGCCGTGCAAGAGAACTATCGCCGGCAGGAAATCGGGCGCCGGTTGGTTGAACATTGCCTTGCCGCATTGAAAAAAGAAGGCATTCAAAAATGCCACCTTTTTATCTTCCATGAAAATGAAGCGGGTATTGCATTTTGGGAAGATATCGGCTGGACCTTCCGCCAGGATATCCGGGTAATGTCGACACATATTAACGAGGGGTATTAATGAAGATTGATGCACAAGAAATCATTCAAACTGAGTCTGATTACGTCCTGCAAACATACGTACGGCCAGAGGTTGTGTTCTCTTATGGAGATGGTGCCTATCTTTATGATACCAACGGTAACCGTTATTTAGACTTCACTTCAGGTATTGCCGTTACTGTCTTGGGGCACAGTGATTCTCAATGGGTTGAAGCAGTCAGGGAACAGGCCGGCAAACTGGTTCACGTGAGCAATCTATACCATACGGCCCCCCATGCCGGGCTGGCTAAACGCCTGGTCGAGAATTCATTTGCCGACAAAGTTTATTTTTGCAACTCTGGTACCGAAGCCAACGAAGCAGCCATTAAATTTTCCCGTAAATATGCCCAGCAGTTGTTAGCAGCTCGTGAGGTGTCGGAAACAACCGCTAAATCACAGATCGTGGCCTTTTCTGGTGGATTCCACGGCCGTACGATGGGTGCCCTGGCCACAACCTATAAGGCAAAATACCGTGACCCATTTCAACCTGTTATGCCCGGCGTATCGTTCGTTCCTTTCAATGATCTGGAAGCGGCATCAGAAGCCATCGATGGCAGTACTTGCGCTGTCATTGTTGAGCCAGTTCAGGGGGAAGGAGGTGTTAATCTCGCTAAAGATGAATTTTTGCAAGGGCTTCGACAGCTCTGTAATCAACATCAGGCTTTGTTGATCTTCGACGAAGTGCAGTGCGGTTTGGGCCGCACAGGTACATTATGGGCTCACGAAGCTTACGGCGTCACACCTGACATTATGACCCTGGCCAAACCCCTTGCCGGCGGTCTGCCTATTGGCGCCGCTCTGGTAACCCAAGCGGTTGCCGATGTCATCCAACCGGGGGATCATGGCAGCACCTTTGCTGCAGGACCCCTGGTTTGCCGGGCGGCAGAGATTGTCTTTGATCGTGTTAATGAACCCCAATTTCTGGCCCGGGTGCGAGATAATGCGGCTTATCTTCGCCACCGTCTACTAACCTTGGAACATGAAGATATATTAGAGGTGCGATCGGCCGGCTATCTTGTAGGTATGGAAATGAGTTCGCCCGTTGCCCCGCTGATCACATCTGCGCGTGGCAAAGGGCTGCTTGTCATCAACGCCGGCGATAATGTCTTACGCCTCGCCCCACCACTTATTGCCGGGCGGATGGAAATCGACGAAGCCGTTGATATCATTTCTAGTTGTCTTCAATAGTTAAGATATCAGCCCCAGAATCCCATGAATATTCGTCCCGCTCGACCCACAGATATCCCGGCCATTTTGACTCTGGTCGAAGAGCACGCCCGCCAAGGCGCCTTGCTGCCACGGTCAGTTGAGTCCATCCAACAGTCGATAAATGATTGGCTCGTAGGCAAAGATGAAAACGACGAGCTTGTGGCTTGTGTTTCCCTTAACCGCTACACACCAGAATTAGCCGAAGTACGATCTCTCGCCGTGTCAGACAAAGTAAAAGGGCAAGGATATGGTAGGACCATCGTTAAGGCCCTTATTGCCGAGGCCAGAGTTCGCAATGTGCCCACCCTCTTCGCTTTGACACGTGTTGTGCCCTTCTTCAAAAAGATGGGCTTCCAATCGACGATAAAAGAGCGCTTCCCTGAAAAAGTATGGCGCGATTGCCAGGCGTGTCCCGTCTATGACAACTGTGATGAAACGGCCGTGTTTATGCACCTGGCACCCGTTCAACCAACTTCATACATCCCTATACCCATTCCTGTCCGCGCACGGACAACTGTCCCTGCCGGGCTGAATTTGCAAACAAATAATATAGTAAGCCAAGAAGAAAAAGGAGTAATACCCATGTCTAAACCAACCGTAAACAAAGTCGTTCTCGCCTATTCCGGCGGGCTTGACACATCAGTAATCGTGCCCTGGCTGCGTGAAAATTATGGCTGTGAAGTCATCTGTTTTTGCGCCAATATTGGCCAAGGCGATGGTGAATTGGAAGGATTAAAGGAAAAAGCTTTAGCCAGTGGCGCAAGCAAAGTTTATGTTGAAGATCTACGCCACGAATTTGCCAAAGATTTCCTCTTCCCTATGATCCAATCGGGTGCTATCTATGAGCGACGTTATCTGCTCGGCACATCGGTGGCCCGGCCGCTGATCGCCAAATGGCAGGTTGCTATTGCCGAAATCGAAGGGGCTGATGCTGTGGCCCATGGAGCAACCGGCAAAGGCAATGATCAAGTACGTTTTGAACTGACCTACAAAGCCCTCAACCCAACGTTACAGGTAATCGCCCCCTGGCGTGAGTGGGACATCCGCTCGCGTGAAGATGCGCTCGCTTATGCTAGAAAACACAATGTACCCGTCGTCCATACAGAAAAATCTATATACAGCCGTGACGCCAATTTGTGGCATATTTCGCATGAAGGCGGCATTTTGGAAGATCCGGCCAACGAACCGGAAGAGCCTATGTTCCAATTCAGTACCTCTCCTGAAAATGCGCCCGATGAGCCGGAAGTGGTGAAGATTGATTTTGAGAAGGGCTTACCGGTGGCTGTAAACGATGTGCAGTTACCGCCGGCAATGCTCATTGAAACGTTAAATGATTTAGGAGCCAAGCATGGTATCGGCCGTATTGATCTGGTCGAGAATCGGCTGGTTGGCATGAAATCACGCGGCGTATATGAAACGCCAGGTGGTTCAATTCTTTATGCTGCACACCGCGAATTGGAATCCTTATGTCTGGATCGAGATACCAGCCATTACAAGGAACAAGTCGGTGTACGGTATGCTGAGTTGGTTTACTTCGGTAAATGGTACCATTCACTGCGTGAAGCAATGCAAGCATTTATCGATGTCACGCAGGAAACCGTAACGGGCTGGGTGAAATTGAAGCTGTACAAGGGCAACGTGATCGTTATCGGCCGTGCCAGTGACAACAGCCTGTATCGTGAAGATTTCGCCACATTCGGCCAGGAAGATGTCTATGACCAACAGGATGCCGTTGGCTTCATCACGCTCTTTGGTTTGCAAATGAAAGTAAAAGCGATGATGGAAGTAAGCGACGGCGGACGAACCCATTACGCGGCACCTGATTATTCTAAGTTCAAACGGGATTAAGTCTTAATATTTCTTAGAAACCCGGTTTTTCTGCCCATAGAGATGTGGCTGTATCAAAAAAACCGGGTTTCTTGAGTTTTGTGAGAAAAAACATCATGGAATCGATAAATAAAGGATCTGTAACATCACCGTCTGGTTTTGTGGCTGCAACCGCCGCATGTAGCATTAAAAAGCCTGGTCTACTGGATTTGGCTATCCTATCTTCACACGTTGATTGCACGGCAGCGGCCGTTTTTACACGCAGCCAGGTTGTCGCAGCGCCTGTTATTGTCGACCGTGAAACCTTAAGCAGCAACAGCGGGCGCATACGAGCCGTAGTTGCCAATTCCGGCAATGCCAATGCCTGCACTGGCGCGTTAGGGCTGGATAATACGCGCCAGATGCAAAAGGCAGTATCAACAGCCTTAGATTGTGATCCGGACCAGGTATTGGTTTTATCAACCGGTGTTATTGGCGTGCAGTTGCCAATGAAGAAAATCAACATTGGCATCAGAGATGCAGCAAAGAATCTTGCCCAGGAAAATGGCCCGTTAGCGGCAAAGGCCATCATGACCACAGATACACATCCCAAACATATAGCCCTCAAGATCGAGCTTCCCGGTGGGACGGTGACTCTTGGCGGTATGGCCAAAGGTGCGGGCATGATTCATCCCAATATGGCCACGTTGCTGGGTGTGTTCACCACGGATGCGAATGTTGCGCCTGAATTGTTAGACCAGATGTTGCGCACGGCCGTCGACCAGAGCTTCAACCGCATTTCCATCGATGGTGATACAAGCACCAATGATACCGTCCTGCTGTTGGCAAATGGGTCAAGTCAAATTCCCGTTACCGACCAGGAAAGTATCAATAAGTTTCAAGAAGCCCTTACTCATATTTGCACCGAATTAGCCAAAATGATCGTGCGCGATGGTGAAGGTGCCGGCAAGTTTGTAGAAATACAAGTTACTGGAGCACCAGATGATGACTCAGCCCACAAGGTTGCCAACACCATCGCCACCTCGCCGCTGGTCAAAACTGCCTTCGCCGGCAGCGACGCCAACTGGGGTCGTATTCTCGCGGCAGCTGGTCGAGCAGGTGTTGTCTTCGATCAAGATCAGACTGCACTTTGGATCGGCATTCAGACTGCAGAAGAATTACAGTTGGTAGCTCAAGGCACCCCAATGGATTATCAGGAAGCAGATGCAGCGGCGATTTTTGCTGAACCGGAGTTCAAAGTTTGGCTCGATTTGGGTGCAGGGCAAGGGGCAGCGACAATGTGGACCAGCGACTTCACGCATGAATATGTCAGCATCAACGCCGATTACAGAACATGAGGCAGCAAAGGATTGAGGAGGCATCATTAAATGCGTGGCCGGCGCTGAACAGCCTGCTCTATGATGGCTGGCTGCTGCGCTTTGCCAATGGCTATACCAAACGAGCCAATTCCGTGAACCCATTATTTCCTGGAACCCTTACCCTTGAAGAGAAGATTGGGTTTTGTGAATCTATTTACAGAGAGCAAGATCTACAGCCGATATTCCGCTTGACGACAATCACCGATTTGCAAACAGTTGATAATCATCTGGCGGCAAGAAATTATAAGCTCATCGACCGTACACACGTTCAGACAGTTGCCCTTGAAAAGAATACATCCACTGTATCGCCACGAGTATCCATATTGGTCGGCAAGAAAGGGATCAGATCTTGGCTGGACGCTTTCCATAGGCTAAATCCACATAGGATAGATAATAAAACGCACCAAAAAATGTTGCATAGAATCATCGGTCAAGCAAGCGCCATGATATTGACGGTAGATGACGAGATTGTAGCCTGCGGATTAGGGGTTGTTGAAGGTCAATATCTGGGATTATTCGATATTGTAACGGCCGATAAACATAGACGAAAAGGATATGCGACAGAACTGACCCAAAGCCTTATAGCATGGGGACAAAGCTTAGGCACACAATTCGCCTACTTACAAGTGATGGAAAGCAACGCAGCAGCCAGAAAACTATATCGTGGACTGGGTTTTCAAGATATTTACCACTATTGGTACCGCGTCGCTCAATAAAAGGAGATACTCATGAGCAAGTTATGGGGTGGCCGCTTCGCCGGTGAAACCAACGCGCTGGTTCATCAGTTCAATGCCAGCATCCAATTCGATAAACGCCTTTATGATGAAGATATCAGCGGCAGCATCGCCTGGGCACATGGTTTGCAGAAAGCAGGTCTGCTATCAAGCACCGAAACTAACATTCTTGTAGAAGGTCTGGAAGAAGTACGGCGTGAATTTGATAATGACGCGTTCGAATATCAGCAAGGAGATGAGGACATACACACGGCCGTTGAGCGCCGTTTAACCGAAATCGTCGGCCCCGTTGGCGGCAAGCTGCATACCGGTCGCAGCCGCAACGATCAAGTCGCCACTGACTTCCGGCTCTGGGTTATGCGTGCTTGTGATGAGATTCGCTCCCATATCACTGATTTACAATCGGCATTGATAGAAAATGCAGAAGAGCATCTCGATCTGCCAATGCCCGGTTACACGCATCTACAGCATGCCCAACCCGTCACATGGGGTCATTGGATACTTTCCTTTTTCTGGCCTCTGGCACGGGACCAGGAGCGTTGGACCCAGGTTCAAGAGCGCGCATCTGTGCTCCCATTGGGCTCGGCTGCGCTGGCCGGCACAGCTTTTGATATTGACCGGCAGGCACTCGCCGCTGAATTGGGCTTTAGTCAGATAAGCTATAACAGCATGGATGCTGTGTCCGATCGTGATTTTGTAGCCGACTTTCTTTATGCGGCGGCGCTGACTGGTCTACATCTCGGCCGTTTTTCTGAACAGCTCATTCTATTCAACAGCGCAGAGTTTGGCTTTATCCGCATTGATGATGCCTTCAGTACAGGTTCAAGCATCATGCCCCAAAAGAAAAACCCCGATACACTCGAATTAACACGAGGCAAAAGCGGGCGGTTAATCGGTAATTTAACCGGTCTACTTTCTACACTGAAAGGATTGCCATCCACATACGATAAAGATTTACAAGAGGATAAAGAGCCCGTATTTGATGCTTTTGACACATTGGCGATCACATTGCCTGTAATGACCGGCCTAGTAAAAACCTTGAAATTGCAACCCAAGCGCATAGCACAGCAATTGGATCCAGGACTTTTAGCCACTGAAATGGCCGACTACCTGGTCAAGCAAGGGTTGCCCTTCCGTGAAGCGCATGGGCTGGTCGGGCAAGCTGTACGCCTGGCAGAAAATCAGGAGAAACAATTGACCGATCTTTCCGTAGAAGATTTACAATCTATTAGCAATCAGTTTGATGCGGGTGTTGTCGAAGTTTTGCAAGTACAGGCAGCGCTGGCACAGCGAGCATCAACAGGAGGAACTGCGCCGGGAGCACTGCAAGAACAACTGTTAGAAGCACAACGCTATTTAAGGTGATTGACGGGCCATAATTGTTAAGCGGCGTAATACTGGTTGTAATTCTTCTGATGCGTTTTCATCGGTGAATACGGCCGTATGCTGCCACTCGCTGGTGATGACGGTCATTTTATAGCTGAATTGATCAGCTTCACTTGTTTGTTCAGCAGCAGGGGGTAGTTCTAAGAATTGGTTGGTTGCTAATACACGCTCCCATTCCTCCGCTTCTTCAGCGGGCAATTGGGTTGTGTCTACAGCCGTCTTTAGCTTTAATCCTGAAAATCCCCCATTGCGCTCAAAGTAGATTTGCATAGGCCCCTCAACAAATACCTGGAAAAAGCAACCCGGCGTGAATCACATCTTGTCCTTCAGCCATTGAAACGTGCTAAAAGACCTGATGGATTGAAAACACCCTGATTGTGTCGCTCCCCCACCGCTACGAGTTCCACCAGGATTGCCACCACTGCCGTTTCCATCATCGATTGTGATCCCCACTTCAGCCCAACCAGTAACAACTGCTTTCTGTTCCAGGCTCCCCTTACCATATAGCTCCCCGGCTGTCATATAAGTTTGGTGGGCGGCATCCTGAAAATCGGAGTCAGCCGATAATTTATCAACGAGCGTAACATACCAAATTCTGCCGGCCTTCTCCCATGCGTATCCTCCAAGTTCAACCGCAACAGCATAAAAAGCATGGTTGGGAATACCAGAGTTGATATGTACACCCCCACTGTCCTCCGCTGTCTGGACATAGTCATTCATATGCCCTGGTTGGATATCCTTACCGATTAGAGGATCATCATAGGCAGTGCCTGGTTCTTTAAGCGAGCGAATAGCCCGGCCATTGACATTAGCCGTGAAAAGCCCTTTTCCGATCAGCCAATCACTCTCTGCTGCAGTTTCTCCATGCATATGTTGGTTACATAACACGCCAAAAACATCGGAAATCGACTCATTTAAAGCGCCAGGCTGGTCCCGATACATTAAAGCAGCCTCAAATTGAGTAATTCCGTGGGTCAGCTCATGGGCGATAACATCGGGCGCAATTGTGAAGCGGTTAAATAATCGTTGTTCCTCGGGAAGATCTTCATCCCCATCACCATATATCATCTGCCTGCCATTCCAAAAGGCATTGTCATATCCAACGCGATAATGAACAGAAGATTCGATAACCATACCGCGATCATCAATGGAGTTTCTACCATAAGCCTCTCTGAATAGATCGTAAGTCGCGCCTGCCCCGTCATAAGCTTCGTTTACAGCCGGATCGACTAAGGGGGGATCCCCTTCACCG
Source organism: uncultured Chloroflexia bacterium (assembly GCA_963736615.1). Taxonomy (GTDB): domain Bacteria; phylum Chloroflexota; class Anaerolineae; order Promineifilales; family Promineifilaceae; genus JAACFF01. The sequence continues at coordinate 171,924 of CAVTPP010000015.1, forward strand.
CGAACTAAAATGCCGGGTAGGATTGAACCAAATTCTGCATCATATACGAGACGTTCTTTAACCGTTGTGTAGGAATCAGCATCTTCAACAAATCCAGTAACGCCGCTGGTTGCCGCGCGCTGGGTTCGCATCCTATGGGAAGCTGACAGGTTCTGTTGGGCGCGCTCCTGTTGTTCTGGCGAACCATTTTGATTTATCTGCTGCAATAAATGAGGTGGAAGAATGCAATAGATGGGATTGACCCTCGAACACATCCGGATTACTCCTGTTTTCAAATAAATGTCAAAAACTATTGTACTGTATATTATCTAATCCCGAAAAAAGCTGCGAAGATTTGTTACGTGTTCTAGGATCCATTGCAGCCTATCAGATAAAAGATAAGATAGTAACAGTTCTATGACGATTGAAATACAGCACTCACTTTACCTGACAATGCTTGCTCATGTTCAAGCCGCATTTCCCCTGGAGGCGTGTGGTTTACTTGCTGGAAACCAAGGGCAAGTTTCCCATCTTTACATCATTGAGAATATTCTGCACAGCCCCACAGCCTATGAGATGGACGGCCGTCAACAGTTAGACGCGATGTTGCATGCTGAAAAAGAAGGCTTGGAATTACTGGCGGCTTTCCACTCACACCCCAGCGGCCCAAGCGTGCCCTCTGTAACTGATATCGCCCAGGCCTACTATCCGGAACTAATTCAATTAATTATTTCGCTTCAGGACCGCTCACAACCCAGTGTCGGTGCTTTTACCATTGTCGATGGTCAGGTTGATCGCTGCTCAATTGCCATCTTTGGTCAATAATTCGTAATGCAGCAAGCCCAGCGCGTTAATATTGACGTTGTCCACCTTGTTCAATGAAAGTGCACGGCGTGGCTCCTGCGTGATTTCCAGTGTGGGCAGCTCGTTTGCCCACAGCTCTTGAATTTGAGCGTAAATCTCTGCCCGCAGCAGAGGATCGATTTCTTCTCGTGCCGCCAGCACCAGCGTATCCATCTCCGCACTTTCGTAATTTGAACAAATCACACTGTCCGTTTCTTGTACAAAGAAATCTGTCCAACTGCTGGGATCAAGATAGTTCACCGACGTTCCTGGCGACGGCCAACCTAACAGATAAGCTTCATACCCACACTGCGCGATTTGTACGCGGAACTGGTCCCACGGAGCCCCAGCCACTTCCACACGAAATACGCCAGTCGCATTCAACTGATCACGAATGGCATTCAGATACTGCTCCTCCCGGTCACTATAACGGCCGTCATTCACAAACCAAATAGTAATCTCTAAAGGATTCTCTGTTGTATACCCTGCTTCCAGCATCAATGATGCTACCTGATTGGGATCTGGTGGCGGAAAGACAGGTGCATGGCCTGGCACTTCATCAGGAATGGGGCTGAGTAACGATAGGCGGCTCGTGTCAAATACACTTTCAACAATGGCGTCACGATCCAACGCATATGATACAGCCTGCCGAACTTTTTTATTACTCCAAGGCGTCGATTTATGATCAAAGATAAGATAACTCTTGAATGCAGAAGGGCCGCTCCAAGCCTTAATATCGTTGTTGGCCCCTCCATCTTCTGTTTGTTGCAAAACGACAAAATCATTATAAGGCAGCCCAGTCCAGGCCATATCAATGGATTGAAAATCAACCAAAGATTTACTTATCCCCTCAGGATCATCATAAAAACGGATGATTATGTTTTCTTCGGCAGGAACCGACCAACCAGGCCATTGTGGGTTTGCCTCTAAATGTATGCGATCCCCCTGGCTCCAACTCGCGATCCTGAAGGGGCCAAGCCCCCCACAGATGCTGCCCGGATCGGCCGTTTCAGCATAACATTCACTGCTAATAGGAAAATATGGGGGCGTTGCCAGCATGCTCGGAAAGTACGCTGTTGGTGCTTGGAGAATAAACTTAACAGTGAAAGGATCTAGCACCTGTACCCCATCCACATCAGCAAAATTGTCTTCATTACTATCTTTGAGAGTGCCATTGACAAGAAAATTACCCAGACGGGAGGCACGAATGACTGACCAGCGTACATCTTCGGCCGTAAACTCGCTCCCATCAGGAAAAGTCAAACCTTCCTTCAACTGGATTGTATATTCTAATTTATCCTCAGAGATTGCTGGCAGATCTTTGGCAAGCACAGGCTGTAACACATTATTTGCGTCAAACATGTACAACCCGCTCATGCTATTGCTCATAATTTCCCAGTTGATCAAATCGTTTGAAAATGTAGCCGGATCCATATCCTCCAATTGGCCAATGACGCCGATGAAGAATTCTTCGTCAGATGTCCCCACCCGTGATTCTCCAGGATCGATTGAATCAGACGGTAGATCATCCATAACCAACCAGCGGATCCCCTGCTGTTTTATGCTCCCGTCGGCCTGCGCCTGTTCGATAGCCTGGTTCAATCTATCAAGCAATTCTGTGTTATTATCGGAGACAGCAATGCCGTAGGATTTACTATCAATCCAAGTATCAAGCCCTTCTCCTCCAACAATTCTTAGTTGTTGCGGAAATGATTCAGAAAAAAACTGGGCGCTCTGACTATCAATGATGATGGTCCTGACGCTTTCATCAAGCAAAGCTTGAACGACTTGCTCTGGTTTTTCATATTCATTAAAGAGATCATCATCAGAGATATTGATTGTTGTCGTTGCTGTTACTTCTGCTTGACTACCGGTTTGTACGCCAACGGCCATTCCCGGCTTGATATCATTATGATTCAGCAGTTCATTTTCATCCGCAAGAACCATCATAACCTGACCAACCTCCAAATATGGCATTGTATAAGCTATACCCTCTTGCGGTTCCTCAGGGACTAAGAGCGAAGACATGACGGCGTCAAAATCACTGCTTTTGCCACTAGCCAAGATGTCTAGTACGCCCTGATGGGGTGTAACAACAAATTCATACTCAAATTCGGCGATCGCAGCGATAGCTTCCATGACCGAATCATCGAAACCTACTACATTTCCGAATTCATCAAATTGGGTGAATGGCGGCAAGGGTGCATCGGTCGCGATAACAATGAAATCGTGGTCGCGTGTTGGAATAGGAGCTGCTGTAGCAACGGGATCATCTGGTGTTGCCGTTGGAATCGAAACCGAATCCTCCGGGTCACCTTGTCCGCAGCCGGCAATTATTAGTCCTAGTAAGAATATCCCGAGCATCCGCCTGGCTCGAACCAGTAGCGTCATATGGTTTTCCTCATCCATCTTCCTGTGAATGGCAAGTATAACAAGCTGTTTAGAGCGGGGGCAAAAAAGGTTATATGTATTTAAGGGGCAAGATTGCGCCCATTCGGCTAAAGATTAATGATTGTGCCCAGATCATGGGCGAGGGCATTTTTCAAGGCGATACCAGCAGCAGCTACATCCTGTACAGCGACACCGACTGATTTGAAGAATGTGATCTGATTTGGGTCTTGGCGTCCCAATCGCTTTCCACTGACAATTTCACCTAATTCCGCGCGTATATGGTCCTCTGTTATATCGCCGTTTTGCAGCGGGATAATCAGATCGCCCGCTTCCTCCCACACAGCCGAACGTGAATCAACTATAACCATTGCTCGCTGAACCGTTACCAGGTCAACTTCCTGCATAGTTGGAATGAAGGAACCAACACCATTAATATGGGCACCGGGCTTGAGTAGATTGCCATCAAAAACTGGAACGGATGAAGTCGTTGCTGTACATATGATATCGGCGTCACGAACGGCCGTATCCGCATCCTTGGCAACTTTTATTTCTTTCGGAACTCGTCCCAGGCCGGCCATTTCTGATGCATATTGCTCTGCTTGGACACTATCTAGACTAAATACCCGAACCTCTTTGATCTGGCGCACAGTACAAACAGCTTCTAACTGCGTTCTTGCTTGAACACCACTGCCAAAAATTGCTGCAATCTCAGCATCTTTCCTGGCCAATATATCTGTCGCCGCCCCGGAAGCTGCCCCTGTGCGAATGGCGGTTAATGTTCCCCCTTCTAGCAAGGCTATGGGCATGCCAGTTTCCGCGTCTAAAACAGTTACCAAAGCATGAATTACCGGCAATCCCTTTTGCACATTTGCAGGAAAAACAGAGACCGTTTTAACCGCTATCGTGTCCCCCTGGCTCAAATATCCGGGCATCACCAATGTCGCTCCCAATTCAGCGACATCTATCCGGCTGCGCAGCGGCACAATCGCCTGACCACTTGACAATTGGGCATACGCTTTCTTCATTCCTTCAACAGCCGCGGCCATGGGTAAGGCCTGGACGATATCAGAAGCAGATAGTAATCGGATTTTCATATCAAGGACGTGTAAAAGAATAACGGCAGTAGCTAATCACGGATATGAACTGCTAAAGCGGTTATTACAAACCGGTAGCTATGTTAATCGATCCCCAGGTATGCTTTCTGCACCATTTCATTCTGTTGCAAATTAGCGGCCGAATCATGAAGCACAATTTCACCCGTCTGTAAAACATATCCACGGCTGGCGATTTGGAGAGCCATGTGTGCATTTTGCTCAACCAATAATACGGTAGTTCCTTCTTTGTTGATTTCCTCAATGGTGGAGAAGATCAGTTCTACTAATACCGGCGCAAGGCCCATCGATGGTTCATCCATCAATAATAGTGTTGGGCGCGACATCATAGCCCGTGCCGTGGCCAACATTTGTTGCTCACCACCGCTCAATGTGCCGGCAACTTGATTCTCGCGTTCTTCAAGACGGGGGAACAGTTTGTGTACTTTATCTAAATCTTCTTTGATGCCGGCCTTATCTTTGCGATGATAGGCTCCCATTTCTAGATTTTCCAGCACGGTGAGTTTAGAAAAGACCCCGCGCCCTTCTGGAACCATGGCAATCCCCTTTGATACCAACTCGTGCGCTTTATAGGTACTCAAATCTTCACCATTGAAAGTGATAGAACCCTGACGAGGGGTCAACAGCCCGCTGATCGAGCGCAGCGTGGTCGTTTTTCCAGCCCCATTGCCGCCAATAAGAGAGACGATCTCACCTTCTTCAACAAAAATGGATACGTCGTTCAAGGCGTGTATATTGCCGTAATAGGCATGTAAATTATTGACCTCAAGCAAAGCCATTGGCATGATTCCTTTTCTAAGTTCTACACCTCAGAGGTTTTGACTCGATCTCTAGAACAAGCTCCCATTCTAAACCTCTGAGGTGTTTCATTAACTTTATATAGACGGCTTAATTCTAAGAGGACACTTCAATAGTGCTCTTGGCAGCGGCACCACGGCCCAGGTAAGCCTCTATAACCTCCGGATTTTTCTGGATTTCGGCCGGTTTACCTTCTGCAATTTCCTTGCCGTAATCCAGCACAGTAATATGTTCAGATATGCCCATCACGACGCGCATATCATGCTCGATAAGCAATATCGAAATCCCCAAGGCATCACGCAGGTGGCGAATGAATTCCGTTGTTTCGGCCGTTTCTCTGGGGTTCATTCCCGCTGTTGGTTCATCAAGAAGCAATAGATCTGGCTTGCCGGCCAATGCCCGGCCGATTTCTAATCGTCGTTGATCACCATAAGGCAAATTGCGCGCTAATGTATCACCCAACCCTTTTAGACCAACGAAATTCAACAGTTCATTTGCATTTTGATGCGATTCTTTGTCTTCTTTTTTTGAGCCTGGCGTACGAAAAAGGGCACTAATCCAACCTGAATGTAGCAGTGGTTCCATACCGACGAGTATATTCTCAAGAGCCGTCATATTTGAAAAAAGGCGGATATTCTGGTAGGTACGCGCAATACCCAGATGCGTAATATAGTCCGGCGAGCGCCCTTTAAGCGACCTGCCCGAAAATAAAATATCTCCTTCATCAAACTTGTAGAAACCGGTAATGCAGTTAAAGAAGGTGGTTTTTCCTGCGCCATTGGGACCAATGATGCTGACTATCCCGCCGGCACGGGATGTTAAAACTAAAGTCATTGACGGCGACCAAACCACCAAAACGTTTGGTTACATTCGTTGCTTCTAGAATATTTGACATAGCTATACCTTCTATCTGGTCAACGGATGAACATCTTCACGATGGACAACCGTTCCTTCATGACCCGCTTCTTCCCCTGTAGCGTGAAGCTCCCGTTTGCGTACAGCCGAGGGCCATATGCCTTCCGGACGCACCAGCATTGTTACGATGAGTAATACACCATAAATCAACAAACGATACTCAGTAAACTCACTCAGATACAAGGGCACACCAACTAAAATGAAGGACCCTAAAATTACACCTGGCAAGCTGCCTAGACCACCAACGATGATCAGACATAACACATTGATGGAGATGAGCAAGTTAAAGCTGTGTGGGAAAATAGAACTCAACCGTGAGGCAAAAATGGCGCCGGCGAGTCCAGAGAAAGCGGCACCAATGGCAAATGCCATCAGCTTGGTACTAACCAGGCGGATCCCTGTTGCCTCAGCTACATCTTCATCCTCACGCATGGCCATCCACTGCCTTCCCAGGCGGGCATCTCGCAAACGCCAGGAAACAAAAGCAGCCAACATTACACCAGCTAAGATCAAATAATAAAACCACTCCGGCTGGACAAATACAAAACCAAATACCGTTCGGTTTGCCAACCTTCAGAATGCCTTGTGCGCCACCAATCACCGGTTTTAATAAATCCGACAAGGCCAGCACACGGATGATCTCCCCAAACCCCAATGTTACAATAGCCAGATAATCACCACGCATCCGCAGCACAGGAACACCCAGCATAATACCGGCTGTTGTCGCGGCCAAAACAGCGATGGGCAAGGCAACCCAAAAAGAAACCCCGGCAATCCCTACTTCGGTGGATGTAGTTAATAGGCCCATGACATAGGCCCCAATGGCAAAAAAGGCCACATAACCAAGGTCGAGCAACCCCGCAAAACCAACGACGATATTAAGCCCCAAGCCCATCAAGGCAAAAATACCGACGACATCAAACACTTCACTGTGATAGGGTCCGAAAATCCAGGGAAAAAGTATGGCCAAAAGAATTACAGTGATGATCCCGGTCCGGCGCAGGCGCTTTTCCTGGCTCTCAGAAAAACCTGCACGTCGTTTTTGATAACTTGTGCGCCCTCTACCTTGCCACCAGGCTGTAATAACGGCAGCGATAATGAAGATGATCGCGGCGGCCCACAGCCAGATCCCTTGTTGGCCAAAAAATAAGCGCACAATTCCTCTGGGGATCTCTGCGATAACTCGAATCAACTGTATAACCCCCGAAAAGGTACCTACAATCAATGACGGTCGACATGCCAACCAACAAAGGCTTTTCAATTTTTTCCGGTAAAACGTGAAATAGCGCCCCAATAATACCCAAGACAGCCATAACCAGGAGCAGAATAAGGCTGCCCAGCAAAGGGCCCTGACCAAAGGTCAGGATTTCGATTAGCGCCGGAGATACATTGACCAACTTGTCCCGGATACTCGGGAATAAAATGGTGAGAAATATCAGGCCGATCAAGGGTATCGCTGTCAACAAACCGGCTATGAATCCATAGAACATTGCCGGTCCGCTCTTTTTTATCTACTTTTGTTTCGACAGCCAGAAACCCTCCAACTAATGCTGTGCTAAATAGCAGCACCTGGCCCAGGGTTAGGATATCGGTGATGACATCGCGCTCATTAAAGGCTTCTACCATGCCAATGGCACTGATGCTAACCGCAACCAAACCGGCAATCAATCCAACATTTACCGCTCTGCGTAATTTTTCTCGTGACATATTATTCACCGTTACGCCTTCTCCTCGGACAGTCGCTCGCCGATGATACCCTGCGGCCGGAAAATCAAAACCAGGACCAGCAGCGTAAACGCTGTCACATCTTTCAAGTTGGTGGGCGCCAGGATATTAAGCCCCTCCAGAATCAACGGGGGGCCAACTGCTTCGATCACGCCCAAGAAGAGACCACCAAGAGCCGCACCAGGAATACTGCCAATGCCACCCAACACTGCGGCCGTAAACGCTTTAATACCAGGTACAAAGCCCATAAAGAAATGGACTTGTTTGAAAGCCAATCCCCACAGAACAGCCGCCGCGCCGGCCATGATAGCACCAATCGCAAAAGTCATGCTGATCGTGCGATTGACATCAATACCCATCAACGCCGCCACATCTTTATCTTCAGCCACCGCCCGGATCGCCTTCCCCGTTTTCGTGCGCATGATAAAAATATAGAGACCAATCAGCATGATGACCGCTACACCCATCACAATTAAGCGGGTCTTTAGAAAGTCAATCCCTAAAATTGTTATCCGGCCCTCAAATGCTTCCGGAACGGGAAATGGGATAAGGGCAGAGCCAAACAAACCACGGAAGAAATATTGCCAGAAGAAAGAGGCACCAATGGCCGTAATCAAGCGGCACAAGTCGCGGCGCGCGGCGCAAAGGACGATACGCGATTCGCTCCGTGATCAACGCTACAACCATCGCCGTGAACATGGACAAGATCATGACCAGGATCAGGTAGATCGCTGGATAATCGTCCATAAACCCAGACGTAGCCAGAGACGAAGCCAGAAATACAGTCGATGTCATCCCCCCGGCCATAAAAAATTCACCATGGGCAAAGTTAATCATGAACAATATGCCATAGACCATCGTATACCCAAGGGCGATCAATGCATATAGACTGCCCTGTGACAATCCAGACCCAAGAAAATCTATCCAATCTTCTGTTGAATATTGGGTACCGGCCCCAAAGAAAAGCTTATTAACAATACCAATGATAACCAAGGACGATAATGACTGCTCTAAATACCCAAAGAGCGAGTCCAATAAAGTCAATATCTTTGAAGCGTTGCTGACATAATTCTTGCCCCGTTTATAATTTCTTTTTCGACCAATCAGGCAGACTCAATCACCTAGCCATGAAAGTCTTTTTACAAAATAGGCTCCGGGACATATATCACCGGAGCCTATTTCAAAAGCTAATTAAGTCCGGCCAGGTTAAAATACCTGTCCAATCCATAATTTGATTATGGCCAGACTTTTACGAATTCGTTACTTTGAACTTCGCTGACGGAGATCTGTGGATCAGCGCAGTCACCATTCTCATCACAAGAGATAGTGCCGGTGATGCCTTCCATGCCACTGGTAGCATACAGAGCATCACGCAGTGCCTGACGGCCGATGAGCAATGTGCCATCACTGCCTTGTAGGGCAACTTCCTCAATCGCATCCAGAACCATATTTGTCGCATCAAAGGCATGGGCATGGAACGGGGCAGTCGGTTCCGTTCCATATTTCTCTTGGTATGCAGGCAGGAATTCATCTTGGTAGAAGGTGTTGCTAAAGCTGAGGTCAGGACCGGAGGCGTACATGCCATCCGACGTACCTACCGTATTCTCCAGGAAACTGGGTGATTGAATACCATCCGCAGCAGCTAGGATCACACCCTCAAGGCCAGGAATATCCTTAGCCGTATTGGTGATCAAAGAGCCTAAGGGAATGAATACCGGGTAGAAGATAAATTCCGGACCCGCGGCGGCAACAGTGGTCAGCAGCGGTTCGACATTGCTGGCATCAGGAGCTTCCGCTTCAAAGGCCACGATTTCGCCACCCAGTTCTTCAAACGGACCGGCAAAGGCACTGGCCAAGACCTTCGGTGTAGGGGTCACCATCATGAATGGCTGCCGCTTTGGATACGCCCAATTCATTAATGGCAAATTCCGCCATCGCACGACCTTGAACAAGATCGTTATGGGCTGTACGCAGATAGCCTACCTGGAAGGCTTGTTCCGGATCAGTCAAAGCTGGTGATGTATTTGATGGGGAAACCATCGCAAAACCAGCATCGGAAACAATCTTGGCCGCTGGAACACCAGCGCCGGAACAACTTGTACCAATCATGGCCACGATCTGTGGGTTGGACACAATCTTTGTGGCTGATGTTTGGCCGCCTTCAGCGCTGCAGCCATCATCCTCGGCCTGGAGTTCAATGGCATGGCCCAGCAGATCCTCGCGGAAATCGATGGCTATTTCTACACCATATTGGGAATCAAGGCCAAGCTCCGTATTGGGGCCGGATACAACTAATGAAGAAGCCAATAAAATCGGATCACCGGCTGCGACTTCGATACAGCCCAGTTCATCCGTACATTCCAGGGATTCACCCCCACAAGCTGACAGAACCAAAAGAGCTATCAATACTAACATTAAAAACAGTGCTTTACGTTTCATTTGAACCTTCTCCTCTTTAAAATAAAACAGCAACAAAAACGAAACAAACAGAAAGAATCGGGGGCAACCTTAAAGGCATATTGATTATCCAAATATAGGATTTCACCTCCTCTTCCTTCAACAAACGAGCGTGCTATGCAATAGATATATCAGCAGTCTCGCTTGGAGTAAAATTCTAGTTGATAATTGATTCTTGTCAACTTCAGAATTTTGGTTATTCGTTTTGGCGCAGTAGATTGAAAAATTTCATCAATTCGCCTATATCATGGTTACTGATCGGGTCACCATGGCCACAGGCGAAAGTAGCGGGCGTTAATTCAATAAGTTGTATTGCTGATTGATTGGCAGCTTCTTCATCGGCCGTTATCCGTTTCGGCGTGCGTTGCAGATTCCCATCTTTGGTATTTAGGGCATCCCCGGCAAAAAGAATGCCTTCCGAGGCACTAATAGAATGAGAAGTGCTCGTCTGTATGTCCTGGTGTAGCCAGGGCTACCAGGCCATTCAACACGGGCAGAACATCACCATTATTCAATACCTGCAGACAAGATTCAGAAACTGCTTGATATTTTATAAATGTGTTGGAGATCCATTGGACTACGCGAGGCAAATGATTGGGCGACTTCCCTAATCGCAGAAATTTAGCCGTCTGCTTCCCGGCATGAACTGTCGCCCCTGATGCAGATTGGATCGCGGCTAAACTACCCGCATGATCAATATCAGCATGGGTAATTAAGATGCGTACCAATTGCTGGGGACGGTAACCAAGCTCGTCAAGTAAATCAAATAGGAGATGTTGTTCCTTTGGCATACCCGCATCAATTAATGTCAGGCCATCCTGATCGATGCACAAGTAGAAATTGCTAGCCCTACCCTGGATCAGGTGGACATTATGCCGGATCTCCATCTTCCCCCTCTTGGAGATAGGTCACTTTTTTATCGAATGCTGCTCTCAATGTCTCATACTCGCTCTCCGGCATTGGCGGGAGACTATTTATTTTCTGACGTAGAAATCCTTTTACCTTACTGGAATGCATGGCCGGTATATTAGAATTCTTTACGTCCAGATTCTTAATATTTTTGGCCGTAAACACGATCATTGGGGCCATTGCTACTTCTTCCAATTCAGGAGCATTTTTACGAATATAGTTTGCCATGGCACTCACCAAACGATCAACTTCCTTGCTTGGATTACCTAAACCTTCTTGGCCAAAATACTTGCGCAGCCCCACCCCTTTTTGTGTCCACTTATCTCCGTCAGCGCTGATTTCACCACTCTGATATTTAGCGTGGAGGATAATTATGCCAGTTGGCAGTAATAAGACATGGGGCGCGGGGAGCATATAATGATAGAAACGGCCGTCACGCGAAACATGTTTCACAGCATCGTCCAAAACCTCGTCGGGCCTCGGCGACCGCGAGTAGCGATGTGTCAAATACATGCCAACCTGAGCAATAGCCCACCCGATACCCAAGGCAAGCACTTGAAAAAGGATGGCTCTCTCATCGCGCCAAAAGATGAGGGCTAACCCGCCTAGTAGAATAGCCATACCTAAAAAGCTAACATATTGGCCTATTTTTCGAAGTCGTTCAATTCGTTTTTCATCACGGAGAATAATCATAATCAAGTTACTTTATTTTTCAGAGCCTTAATTTTTAAGATGTATCTTCGGCTTGATCTTGTTGGTTTAACTCCTGGTTATTTTGATACTTGGTCAAGACTAAACATGCATTTTGCCCGCCCAAACCAAAGGAATTGGAAAGAGCGGTACGCAGGGCAGCCGGCCGTGGCGCATTGGGCACATAATCGAGATCGCAATCCGGATCAGGCGTTTCATAATTCCACGTAGGAGGAATAATTTGCTCAGACAATGCAAAAGCACAGAAGATAGCTTCTATGGCCCCAGTTGCCCCCATAGCATGCCCCAACACTGATTTGCTGCTGCTTACCGGGACTTCGTAAGCCTGTTCGCCAAAAAGTTTCTTAATAGCGTAAGTCTCCGAAGCATCATTGACCATCGTCGCCGTACCATGAGCATTGATATAATCAATATCATTCGTGGTTAATCCCGCATCTTCAATGGCCCAGCGCATGGCGCGAACTTTGCCGGCAGCCTCGGGATCGGGCGCAGCAACATGAAATGCGTCGGAAGAAGAAGCGTGGCCAAGAACTTCGGCATAGATATGTGCCCCTCGCGCCAATGCTTTATCCAGGCGTTCCAGAATAACAACCCCTGCTCCCTCACTCAGAACAAAACCATCGCGATCTTTATCAAATGGCCGGCTCGCGCGTTCTGGTTCATCATTATATGCGGTGGACAAGGCGAGCATCCGCGCAAAACCAGCTATCGCCGCTTCATGAATTAAGCCCTCCGCCCCACCGGTAATGACTGTATCTGCTGATCCTCGCCGAATTAATTCAAATCCTTCTCCGAACGCCTGGGTTCCTGTGGCACAAGCCGCATTCACTGTACTGATTGGGCCATATGATCCGGCAAGCAAGCTAACGTGATGGCTGGGCATGTTGGGTAAAAAAGCAGTCATCGCAAAGGGGTTCACCCGGTTAAAGCCCTTGGTTCGGAAGATGGTAAGATTTTGATCTGCAACTTCAAAACCACCTACACCGGTTCCAATAAGGACACCAACCCGTTCCGGATCTTCGACTGGTATGGTTAGGCCGGCATCGACTAATGCCATTTGTGCTGCAGCAACAGCCAGTTGCGAAACACGCGACATTCGCCGCGCTTCTTTGAAGTTCATATATTCTCGCGGGGAGAAATCTTTCACCTCACCGGCAATGGTTACAGGCAAGCCATTTGGGTTAAACTGGGTGATCGGCCCTATGCCAGATCGCCCGCTAAGCAGACTGTCCCAATTCTCTTCTTTTGTATGTCCCAATGGGCTGATTATGCCCATACCGGTGATAACTACCCGTGGACGCCCATTTTTGTCATTATAGTTTTCCATTCAACTCTTGCCTTCTTGATCGATACCTGCAGCAATGGCATCGACGATTTTCTTTTCCGCTACAAGCCGCGCTTGTTCAATAGCGCGCATGATTGCAACCGCGCCAGAACGGCCGTGGCCAATAATAACAACACCATTGACCCCCAAAAGGGGTGCGCCACCTACTTCATCAGGATCAAGATATTGTTTTACACGGTCAAAAGCGGGACGAGCCAGCAAACCACCTATGGCCGTAATCGGATTAGATTTGATATTTACTCGAATCATTTTCGACATATAACTGGCTACCGCTTCGGCCGTCTTCATCATGATATTGCCTGTAAAGCCATCAGTCACGACCACATCAGCTACACCTTGCATAAATTCTTTGGGCTCAATATTACCAATATAGTTAATGCTGCTGGCTTCCAACAAAGGTTTTGCTTCTTGGATAAGAATATTGCCTTTACCCTCTTCTTCCCCATTTGAAAGGAGAGCCACACGCGGGTTCTTAATTTCCCGTACACGTTCTACATAAATGCTGCCCATTAATGCAAATTGCAGCAGATACTCCGGCTTGCAGTCTGCATTAGCGCCATTATCGATCAGCATAGGCCGTTCAGGGGTAGGGAAAATCACCCCCAGTGCCGGCCTTTTGATACCTTTTATTCGTCCAAGACCTGTGCTGCGCAGCATAGCCACACCCAATACGGCACCCGTATTCCCGACTGTCACAAAAGCATCCGCATCGCCGCTCTTGACCATGTTGATGCCGATATGCATTGAAGAATCCTTCTTCTCACGCAAGACCCGGGAAGGCTTATCTTCCATGGTAACTACTTGGCTTGCATGTACAATTTCTAGGGGCAATCCACCTGTATCATGCTTGGCCAGTTCGGCTTTTATTGTCGCCTCATTACCAACCAGGATTATTGTGTCTTTAAGTTTACGAGCCGCCATTACAGCGCCGGCGACATCCGGAGTGGGATTGTTATCACTCCCCATTGCATCAACAACTATTCGCATACAAATAAGCTCATCACATTGCAAGTAAACAACAAAAACCAAGCATGCCGTAGATCTATTTCTCTCGTGTACAATGCTAGGCTTCTTATTAATAAGGAAGTTCACCCAATTAAGAGGTCATCGGATTCTATATGCGGGTACTTTCTTAGTCAAACATAGCCCGTATTCCTTTGCGAGTTAACTCCCACTGTGTTACGATCTGTTCATAAATAATTAAAATACTTGGCGTTCATTTTTCCAGGATTTTTTCGCCAAACATTCATCCGAAAGGAATCATTCGTTCATTTTATTGCGGCTGTGTCTGTGGTGATTGTAATAGTGACTTACTTATTCTAAACAGAATAATATCAACGTGTCGGTGTAATCTCGCATCTAAGCTGGTTACCCCATGATATTTTTGGTTAGGTAGGACCTGATTCTGGAAAGGTGGACGTATTGGCGTTCGCCTTTTTGTTTTATTAATCTGGGTGGTCTTATCATGCGTTTCAGTCAGGATTTTCTAGTAAGAATCTTTGGAGCGATTGTCGGCAGTGTCTTGCTTGCTATTTTTGGCAACAGCCTGGCCAAGACATTGGGGTATTCGTCCGATGCTTTTATCGTAATTTTTGGATTGGTTGGTGCCGTTAGCGGATATCTTCTTACGCCCTATTTCACAGTACGGCCAATGCGCTCTATTCGGAACAGCCTATCAGTCATGTCTACGGAGCGGCTTGTCGCTCTAATTTTGGGCATCTTACTGGGCCTGGTTGCTGCCGCTCTTTTCTCATTACCGCTTTCTTTGCTTCCCTCCCCCTTTCGCGAGATCTTGCCTCTAATCTCAGCCCTGGCCTTGGTTTATCTGAGTGTGGTCTTGCTCATGATGCGGCAAAAGGATCTGCAAGGAATATTCACTAATATTCAGCCTTTGCCCAGTGAAAAAGGGGGTGATCGATCGGAACAAAATGTCATCCTTTTGGATACGAGTGTAATCATCGACGGCCGTATTACTGATATTAGTAAAACGGGATTCATCCGCGCAACACTTCTTGTCCCCAATTTTATTTTATTGGAACTGCAGCATGTGGCCGACAGCGCCGACACACTGCGTCGCAATCGTGGCCGGCGTGGTCTGGAGGTTTTGAGCATTTTACAAAATGACACATCCATCCCCATCCGCTTTACAGATATGGATATCAGTGAGGTTCGGGAAGCTGATAGCAAGCTGGTTGCTCTGGCACGTGAATTACATTGTCCAATCATGACCAATGATTACAATCTGAATCGCGTCGCTGAACTCCAAGGCATCACAGTCTTAAACATTAACGACCTGGCCAATGCGGTTAAAGCGCTCTACTTACCTGGCGAAACTCTGGAAGTAAAGATTATTCAAGATGGCAAGGAGTATGGTCAAGGGGTTGGTTATTTGGAAGACGGCACTATGGTTGTAATCGAAGACGGCCGTGTCCATATGAACCAAACGCAAGATGTGACGGTTACGAAAGTATTGCAAACAACTGCCGGCCGAATGATATTTGCTCGCATGTAATATTTCTAGTCAAACATGACAAGACCGCCTCGTGGAAATCACTACAGTAATTAGTGACCCCTCACCTTACACTGCAAGGCATGCCAAATTAGGTATAATCAGGTAGATATAATGATTGAAATGCCTCGGTATCACAGGCAGAAATTAACGACCCTGCAGTAGGGTCGCAAAAAAGAATTTGAGAAATACATGACACTACGAATCTATAATGTGCTAACGAGGAAGAAAGAAGCTTTTGTTCCACTAACTGAAGGCAAGGTAAATATCTACGTCTGTGGGCCCACCGTATATGATGACTCCCACGTTGGTCACGCCAAAACCTATGTGGGGTTTGACGTGATTGCGCGTTATTTACGGTATAGTGGCTACGATGTGCTCTATGTACAAAATATCACTGATGTCGGCCATATGCTTGATACCGGTGAAGATCGCGTATTGAGAAAAGCGCGCCAATTATCCTCGGGTCCGATGCAAGTGGTGGAAACATATATGCGCAGCTACTTTTCAGATATGGATGCGTTAGGGGTTAAACGGCCCGATATAAGCCCACGCGCCAGCGGCCATGTGACAGAACAAATAGTCCTTATTGAAGAACTGATCAAGAGCGGACATGCCTATGTTGTGGATGGCTCTGTCTACTTTGCTGTCTCCTCCTTCCCCGAGTATGGCAAGCTTAGCGGTCGTCGGGTTGAAGATCTGGAAGAAGGGAGCCGCGAAATCGTTCGTTCAGATAAACGACATCCCGCTGATTTTGCCCTCTGGAAAAAAGCGGATCCGGAGCATATTTTACGCTGGCCCAGCCCTTGGGGCGATGGCTTCCCCGGATGGCATGTTGAATGCTCTGCCATGGCCAATAAGTACCTTGGACAAACTTTTGATATTCATGGTGGCGGGATCGACAATATCTTTCCTCATAATGAATGTGAGATTGCTCAAAGTGAA
Source organism: uncultured Chloroflexia bacterium (assembly GCA_963736615.1). Classification (GTDB taxonomy): domain Bacteria; phylum Chloroflexota; class Anaerolineae; order Promineifilales; family Promineifilaceae; genus JAACFF01. The sequence goes on from CAVTPP010000015.1 coordinate 188,563, forward strand.
GCCGCCAATGGCGAACCATTCGCTCGCTATTGGATGCTCACAGGCTCCTTGACATTGGATGGGGTCAAGATGAGCAAGAGCCTTGGCAATACCTTGACAATCAAGGATGCCTTGCAGCGTTGGCGTGCCGAGGCCATCCGTACCTTCATTCTTTCTAGCCATTACAGCAATCCAATAGATTTATCAGATGATGCTGTGGAGGCTGCTTACAAAGGTTGGCAGCGTATCTGGGGAGCTGTGTCCCTTGTGAGGGAACAGCTGCGCTATGCTCCAGAGGGGGAAGTAGACACGGCCGTTCAAGATATTTTAGCTACTGCTCGGGCTGGCTTTATCGAAAAAATGAATGACGATTTCAATGCCCCTGCCGCGTTGGCTGTTCTTCAAGACTTGACCCGTAAAGTAAACTCCTTGCTCAATAATTCGGACCAGCAAATTTCATCAAACACACTTGTCGCCATTGACCAAATATACCGTGAGCTCGGCGGTGACATATTGGGCATCATTCCTGACCAGGTGGATTCAGCTAATAGCGCCGGGCGTGAGGATGGGCTTTTGCGGCTCTTAGTCGAACTGCGCGCCGAAGCGCGCGCACAAAAAGATTGGGCCACATCCGACCGTATTCGTGATCAGCTAAACGAGTTAGGCGTGACTTTAGAAGACAGGTCTGACGGAACACTTTGGAAATTGGAATAACTTGGTGCTATTCAATGGATATGAAGTGGTATGCATTACGGGTAAAAACGCATAAGGAACGGGCCATTTTTCAACGGCTTCAATCTGAGCATATCGAAGCCTATTTACCTCTGATTCGAGTAAAACCTAAGAATCCCCGGGCAGCAAAACAAAAGCCTTATTTCCCCGGCTATATCTTCGTCCAAGTCGACCTGGATCATATCGGAGCCAACACATTCAATTGGATGCCCGGAACTCTTGGCTTGGTATCGTTCGGTGGTATTCCCGCTTCCGTTCCAGGGAACTTAATCGTTGAATTGCAGCAAAGATTGGCTCAAATCGAAGCGGCTGGGGTTCTAGAACTGGAAGCACTAGAGGCCGGGGATCATGTCCGCATTGTCGAAGGTCCGTTTGCAGGCTACGAAGCCATTTTTGACATGCGTATCCCTGGCAGTGACCGCGTTCAAGTTTTGCTGGCATTTCTGAGTCAGCATCCGCATCCTCTCAAACTCAATGCGGATGAGATCAAGAAGATCAATAAAGAATAAAACAACCTTCTTCTGTTTCAACCTTATCCAAGACCAACGAAATAATTCATGAACTGTTCACACAAGTAGTACGGGCAGTTTACGGACTTACCATAATGTATCCGGTATGATGGCGGTAGGATTTGGCAAGGTTGCAGCATCTGTTCTGTCGGCTTATGCTCTATGCTTAACCTTCTTTTTTGTAGTACCCATGAATACGAAATTAACCCGCCTGGCCAAGATCGTTGATCGTAAACCAATGGTGGGCGTTATTGGATTAGATTAAAATGCGTAATCTAGTAGAGTTTTTGCAAACATATCGTTAGCAGTTCGTATCAATTGGCAGCTTCAGTTGTGTTACAATGCCATCTTATGGTTGTTTGTAAGTTCGGTATTGTAATGTTGCAAAATATTAATTTAGCAGAAATACTCTCGTCCAGAAACGTTTCCGTCTGTCGGAAAGGGCGGAGCATGCCAGCATAAAAGAAGGTTTGCAATGAAAGTATTAGTAACAGGTGCTGCCGGGTTTATCGGTAGTAATCTCGCCGAGAAATTAGCACGATATGGTGATGACGTCATTGGCCTCGATAATTTCAATGATTATTATGATCCACGCAAGAAACGCGCCAATGAAGCACGCTTAGCAGCATACCCAAACTTCAGAATGATTGAGGCAGATATCCGCGATCGCCAGTATATGTTAGACATCTTTGAACAAGAGAATTTCGATGTGGTCGCGCACCTTGCCGCCATGGCGGGTGTGCGTAACGCGGTAAAACATCCAGATCTATATGTAGAGGTTGATCTAAACGGATCGCAGAACCTAATGGACGCCGCACGGAATTCAAATGTGCAGAATTTCGTTTTTGCTTCTACTTCTTCTGTGTATGGAAACACGGACCAAATTCCATTTGTGGAGACTGATTCTTGCGACAGACCGCTGCAGCCTTACGCAGCAGCCAAACGGGCCGCTGAACTCCTAGGGTATACATATCATCATCTATATGATCTCAATTTCACGGCGATTCGCTTTTTCACCGTATATGGGCCTAACGGCCGTCCAGACATGATGGCCTACCTTTTGGCTGAGAGTGTGACCAAAGGCATACAGATTCCCCTTTACAATAACGGGCAAATGTATCGTGATTGGACATATGTTGATGACATCACAGACGGGATTGTGGCTGCCTTATCTCGGCCGTTAGGTTATGAAATAATCAACCTTGGTCGTGGAGAACCTGTATTACTAAAAGATTTTGTGGAGATGATCGAGTCTCTAGCCGGACAGAAAGCCAACTTGCTTAACAAGCCTAAACTGGCTGCTGATTTCGTACGTAATGAGGCAAACATAGACAAAGCACGCAGACTGCTTGACTATGATCCACAGGTTCCCGTAGCTGAGGGTGTGCGTAGATTTTGGGAATGGTACATCTCCCAAGAACATTAAACTATGGTCAATACTGACCCCAAATCAAGATCTCATCTTACGGAAATCAAAAGTTATTTCATTGGTGAAGATGACCAAGGCGGCCTTCGCAGCTACTTGATAAGAGGAACGGCTGGTGTATTTGCCCTCCAGATCATTGCCACCGGCTTAGGCTTTGCAACCAACATCCTGCTGGCCCGCATTCTTGGAGCTACTGAATATGGTGTATATTCATACGTCATTGCCTGGTTGGGATTGCTTACAGTATTTTCCATGTTTGGTTTCGGCCGTTTGCTTGTTCGTGAAATTGCTTCATATCTAACCAGAAAAGAGTGGGGTTTAATTAATGGCATACTACGCTATATAGGTACACGCTCATTCCTCATTGCTATATGTGTTGCCATCATCACTGGTGTTGTGACTTGGATATTCAAGTCAAATCTCAATCCTCAGATGTTCCCTGCTTTTTGGATTGCGCTGGTTATTTTACCGTTTCTCACACTCTCTAACTTAATAGACCAGGCCCTGCAAGGTTTCAAGCGCGTCATCTTAGGGCGAATGCCACAAATTCTGATCCGGGCGCCTTTGTTTATTGTTTTGATCGTCTTAGTTTATTGGCTTAATCCACAAAATTTCGATGCTGTTGCTGCCGTCAATTTAAGCCTGGTAGCCGTCATTGCAGCTTTTCTGGTTGCTGTTTGGCTGCTCTCCAAAAATATCCCCAACCAGGTTAAGAGAGATACACCAGCGTATCAGCAGAAAACCTGGCTGCGCAGCGCACTACCGCTGCTAATGGTGGCTGGGCTTTTTGAAATAAACAGTCGCGCCCCAGTTATCATGCTCGGCACATTGGCTGAACCGAAAGATGCCGGCATCTTCGCCGTCGCTACTCTTATTACAGGATTAATCAGCTTTATATTATTGTCGGCCAACGCGGCGCTTGGCCCAGTAGTCTCAAGTCTTTATACATCGGATGAGATGAAACGTTTGCAGAAAATTATTACGCGTAGTGCCCGCGTTACTTTTGTCATTGCCTTGGCGGTGGCTTTCGTTCTAATCGCTACGAGACAGTGGATACTGCTTCTATTTGGTCAAGAATTCCAACAATCAGGCACGGTCTTAATTATTTTAACCATAGGGCAGTTGGTAAGTGTCGCCGCAGGTTCTGTTGGGCTTCTTTTAGTGATGACCGGTCATGAAAGAAATACATTAGTCGCCATTGCCATTTCTTCAGTGGCAACTGTCATACTCAATGCTATATTAATTCCCCGTTGGGGAATAGAAGGTGCTGCTGTCGCTACAACAACCAGCATGATCTTGTGGAACATCATCTTAATCACCCAAGTCAGACGAAGGTTAGGAATTGACCCTACGATGTTGGGTATACTGGGGTTCCAAGGCAACCTTGAATAACCAGCCTCGTTTATACTACCAGTTAATAGAAGAACGATAGCATCTTCTATTAACACGAAAGATGAAATCAAAAGCAAGCAGATCACCCTTAGTGGAGGCGGCCATTAATCGACCTGCATTAGTTATCTTTCTAGTTTCCATCCTGTGCATATTTCTGATATTTCGGGGTCGCACATTGCCACCTTGGGCCATCAACAATCTTGCCATGGTGAGGTTTGCTGATTCTCTTTACCAAGCTGCCGAGGGGGGAACTACAGACTTTAAGAGCGAGAGCTTGCCCTGGTTTTTAGTTCAGACAACGGCTCTGGACGAAGAGCTGATACCATTGTTAAATAGTGCCACTGCTTTTGATCCTGCAAACAAAACGCTCATTTGGACTTTGGGCAGGGTGTTGTTGGCGTCCCAGAAGGCATATGATGCCGGAGAAATCCTTACACCGTTGGCAAACCAAAATGCAGCAAACCCGCTTGTATATCACGAATTGATATATGCGCTTAGTCTTTCTGGACAACATAGTCAGGTAGTTTCACTTTTTAATCAGAATCCTGAATTGCCGGAAACTGATTACACTAACGACATGGTTGCTTATGCATTGCTCGAACAGGCTGGGGGACAATCCTTAGATGCGGTTGTTGAGCTGCGGCCATTAGATATATACGCCAACTACATACTATGGAAAGAGAGTGAACAAAAAGACACTGCTTATCGTGACAATTTAACTCGTTTTGATTACACGGCCGTTTCGCCGATAGATGATCGGCTTTTATTGCCCCTCTTTAATGTAATCCCTGCTTTGCTTGAGGTCGGTGTTTGGGACTTTGAACTGACTACAAGAGTGGTTTCATTCCTTGTGTGGAAATATCCACAAATGCCAGGTGTACAAGATTTGCTGGATGAGTTGGTAAAGCTATATCCTCAGCAATCTACTTTTCGCTATTTATTGGGAGAGCTTAGCCACCGTCAGGGCAATCTAGATATTGCTCGTGAAAACTATGAATTCTCCTTTACCTTAGATAGAAACCAAACGGACGCAGCTTATCAACTTTGGTTAATTGCTGAAAACCTTGGCGATCAGCAAACTGCATCTTACTGGCACAATCAGTTAGAGGAAGTGGTAGGTGATGCGGTCTTTTTGGCAAATGAGTCGGTATGGGAGGCATTAGTTGCCCAAACGTACAATTTACCTGCCGACAATTTGCAGCTCGGCTTCAACATGCTGCCAGAGGGCGATTTTGAGAAGCAAGAAGGAGAAAGGCTTCAAAGTTGGCACGAAGTGGATTCACGAAAACGTAATTCAAACGAGGCCCTGTTTTTATCGGGGCTGGATTCGCTTTTGACTTCAGGCGGGAAATATGCTGCGAGAATTGACGGATTGTGGCGAGAAGATCCTTCTCCCCATTACTATGGATTTTCATCTGTTCCAGATCAAGTTCAAGGTGCTTATTGGCTGCCTGTCGAGCCCCATAAAATATATTTGGTTTCCGGGAACTTTAAGCTAAGTGATAGCGATATGCGCGCATCTGTATACTTAGGTAACCCGGAAACGAATCTCGTTGTCGATAATCTGCAAACTCGGGCAAACCTCTGGCAACCATTTGTTTTTCTAGGCTGCCATACCGGTTCTGAAACCGAGAATATGCAGTTTATCATACAGTCTCAGGATCCCGGAACATTGTGGGTTGACAATATATCCTTCCGTATTGTGCAAATTGAGAACGCCGCAGAATTGTGTGATAGTTTAGCGATCAGTTGAGACAGGTTGTCAACAACATATGATTCGCACAGCTAAACGTCAAAGTGAGGAACATCTTACGGGCTCCAGCGGACTATCGTTACGTACTAATTTCGCCTGGAGTTTTGCCGGCAATGTCGTTTACATGGCGGCGCAGTGGGCAATGTTGGCTGTTTTGGCCAAGCTGGGATCACCGGAGATGGTTGGCCAATTTGCCTTAAGCTTGGCCATCACCGCACCTATTGTGTTGTTTGCCAATCTATCGTTGCGGGCGATCTTGGTCACAGATGCGCGGAGATCATACCACTTTGGTGATTACTTGAGTCTGCGTCTGGCAACGACACTTGGCGCAATAATTGTCGTGGTTGCTGTTGCTATATTTGCCGGATTTAATCGCGAAACGGCGCTAGTTATCATCGCCATGGGCGTGGCCAAGGGCTTTGAAGCTATTAGTGATATTTATCATGCGTTACTTCAACAGAATGAACATATGGAACGCATTGCCTGGTCGAAATTTATAAAAGGGCCGCTATCTTTACTCGCTCTAGCCATCTGTGTTTACTTTACTAGCAGCGTTTTAGTCGGGATTTTAGGGATGGCCGGCATATGGTTAATAGTGCTGCTGGCTTATGACAAGCGAAGTGTCCAGTGGCTTCAGAACCGGTTAAAAGAGACGATTCCGGCAAGTTTAAACTGGCAGCGTACGGTATTGTCATCTTTAATTCGGCTGGCGTTTCCCTTAGGATTAACCGCTTTACTTATTTCACTTAACACGAACATTCCCCGTTATTACATAGAACGCTATCTAGGTGGATACTCCTTAGGTATTTTTGCAGCCATGGCTTACTTATTAGTCGCCGGTGACGCAATTATTGGCGCACTAGGACAAACAGCCAGTCCGCGTCTAGCCAGGTATTATGCGACGGCAGACAAAAAAGCTTTTCGTCGCTTGCTGGCGATTCTTCTCCTAATTGCTGTTTCTCTTGGTGCTGCCGGTTTTTTATTGGCATTTGTGTTTGGAGAAGATTTGCTTACAATTTTCTATGGTATGGAGTACGCCCAGCATGTGGATGTACTCTTGTGGTTATGTGCTGCTGCAACAGTGAGTTTCATCGCCGCTTTTCTAGGCTATGGTATGACCGCCGCTCATTACTTCCGCATCCAACCGTTTATCTTCGCTCTTGTTACTGTAATTTCATTTGTGTCAGGTTTGTTCTTGATACCAGCTTATGGATTAGTTGGAGCAGCCTGGACCTTGTTAATCGCTGCACTTGTCCAGGCCTTAGCCGCGTTCATGGTAAACATGCACGCTCTCCGACATATTCCTGCTCTAGAGGCAGTCCCCTGATTGACGAGAGTTCTTGTGCTTGTTTCCGTTCCTAGTCTGTTTTTTTATTTTTCAGCGAAGTTTGCTTTGACATGGTGAGAATTCTGCAGGTTGTTGGTCGCATGGATCGTGGTGGAGCGGAAACGCTTATTATGAATATATACCGTCAACTCGACCGTCATCATATTCAATTTGATTTCGCTGTCAACAGCCCGGTAGAGGGTCACTATGATCGGGAAATCCACCGTTTGGGTGGTCGGATTTTCACACATCCTTCTCCCAAGGCTGTCGGATTGCGAAAATACAATCGTGCCTTCGCATCTACTTTAGCCAAACATGGGCCCTTTACCGGTGTCCATAGTCACGTACAATTATTTAGTGGTGCGATATTACGATCGGCCGCTAAGAACAATATCCCTTTACGTATTGCCCATGGCCATACAATCGACAAACAAGAGCAAAAATCAGTAGGCCGTGCGGCTTATATTTGGACCATGCGCCGCCTAATTGACAAAAATGCCACCCATATCTTTGGTTGCTCGCGTGCTGCTTGCGAATCGCTTATGGGCCAGAGCATTTGGCAAGATTCACGGGCTCGCGTACTACCGAATGCAATTGACCTGAACCAATTCGCGGCAATCGCCGAACCTAATGCTCTTCGCCAGAAGCTGGGCTTACCTGCGAACGCAACTCTTATCGGGCATGTGGGATCCTTTCAGCCAGTCAAAAATCACAAATTTCTTGTAGAAATATTCGAGGATTTGACACACCAAGTACCAGATACACATCTAATCCTAGTTGGAGATGGCCCTCTGAAAAGCGATATTCAATCCTTGATCGAAAAAGCCGGTCTCGCTGACCAGACATCATTCCTCGGAATTCGTGATGATGTACCATCGATTTTGGGGGCGCTTGATCTATTCCTTTTCCCTTCACTATATGAGGGTCTGGGTATAGCCTTAATCGAGGCGCAAGCTGCAGGGATCCCGTCAGTTACGGCCGATACGGTACCTGATGAGGCGGATGTCGGTCTAGGCCTCGTGACATTTGTTGACCTTAATGAGACCGCATATTTCTGGGCAAAACGTACAACAGATCACCTAAATGATCAACGGCTAACCTGGGAAAGGCGTCAACAAGCGACTTCGAGATGCCGGCTTTGATATAAGCCGACTCATACCTTTTTTGGAGGATTTATATGGTGACAGATTACACTGAGCAAAGTTCGCCACAGTTGGCGCGTAAATCTGCACAAGGAATGTTGCTGACCCAGTACATGATCATTATTGGATTATTGATTTCTGGGCTTGCTTATCAAACGGTATCCATACCTCTAGATTTATCCTTCACTCTGTTAAGCCTTATACTTCTTCTCCTACTTGTATGGGTTTTGTGGAGTTGGAAATCGCTTACTAATAGTTGGTTTGACCCTTACAGTATGTTCATAGTTGCCGCGGTCTTATTCCACGGTGGGCAAGTTTTCTTGATGGCTTTTTCCCTCAACAATACCGGATTGCTGAGTAAATTATTCCGAGATCATGTCTTGATAGAGGCGTTGTACTTGGCTATCTTTGGTATAGCCGCATTCCACCTAGGCGCACTACTCATAGCTTATATAAGGCGCTACCCTTCTAATCGTGACCCAAACAAAAAGACTCACACATCCGATCCGCCAAACATTACGCTTGTACACACATTTGGTTGGATCATGATTCTACTAGCCATCTTTCCAGCCATGATAGTTGTTAGAGATGGCCTGCAAGTAACGCAAAGCTCAGGATATTTTGGCCTTTTTCAGCAAGATTCAGTTGTTGGGATAGGCTCAATCGCAAATATTTTAGCCGCCTTTCTGGTACCAGGCGCATTATTTATAGTCGTTGATAGCAAAGAAAAACCATTGAACCAGATTATATCTGCAGTGATCATCTTGACCTATTCCGCTTCGCAATTCTTGCTGGGATTCCGGGCACAGGGGGCCATGCCTTTGTTTGCCTATGTTTGGTTATGGCACCGAACAGTCCGTAAGCTGCCCAAGTCATTTCTCTTTGGCTCCGGATTGATTTTACTATTAATTGTTTTCCCCTTCGTGAAACTTACGCGGAACTTGTCTGGTAATCAATGGCTAGATTATTCTACTTGGATCAAAGTTTTTATCACGAACAGCAACCCTGTAACAGATATTCTCAGCGAAATGGGCGCTTCTCTTTCTACAGTGGCTTATACGTTAGAGCTGGTTCCTTTAGCCAGAGGATTTGAATTTGGGGGTACATATCTGTACGCGTTCCTGACTATCTTACCCAACTTGTTCTGGCGCGTTCACCCAGCCATCGCCCACGGTCTGGCCGCAGATTGGCTAATACAGACCGTTGATCCTACATTCGCCAGAATTGGTGGTGGCATGGGCTATTCGTTTATTGCTGAAGCCTATTTAAACTTTGGTTGGTTAGGCACGCCTATTATCTTAGCAATCATTGGTCTTCTGTTTGCAGGGCTTGTTCTTTGGGCGCATGATGGTCGGGATGCAGCAAAAATGGCATCTGTCGCCTCGTTTGTGTCCTTCTTCATGGTTTTTGCCCGTGGCGAATCCGGTTCAGTCTTTCGCGCCTTGATTTGGTATGCGCTGATACCTTATGCCGGAATAATAATCCTTGACAGATTAAGAGAGAGAAAAAGAGTGTGGCCTGCGGATATAACCAATGTAGTCGATTAACAGTTTGAATACGCTGGATCGGCATAATTAACGTAGTCAGCACCTTTTTATCTTGCAAAAAGAGTTGGAAGAAAAGCAAATATTGTGAGTGATGAAATAGGCATTAATGTAGCGACTGAAGAACGATATCTGGCTTACAAAGACAAAATTTTTGGTAACGCCGTCGGTGGAAATTCCTATTGGTCACGTTATCTTGATGTCTTTTCATGGGTTCGTGTTATAGCGCGTGTTCAACAAGTAGATAATTTACCTGAAGCCGCAGTCCCATTGACAGACAAAAGAATCAGCTTTGGCATGATTCCAAACTATCAAGGGCCAAGCGAGCTTATTCGAAAACTCCCGTTTTATGGTCACAAACAAAAGCAATCGCGCTGGATGACGCAGCTTTTAACCTACGTGTTCCTGGTATGGTGGGCTCATTTCTTTATCGGCATTTGCGTGCGCGACAATGGCCTTATGCTGTTGAGGTTGTAGGCGATCCTCATGATGGTCTTAAGTTCGCAGGCGATAGGTCATCGTTGGGCACGCTTTGTACGTCCAATGGCCGTACAAGGATTGCAAAAACAATGTCGCCATGCTGACGCGGTAACTTATGTCACAAAGAGTACACTGCAAGATCGTTATCCATCCGAAGCAAAATTTGTCACACACTATTCAGACGTGGAGCTATCACAGGATCTGGTTCATCTAGCACAATATGACCATGGTTCAGGACAATGGGAAAGAGAAGAACAATCCCCAATACTTATTTTTGTAGGCAGCCTGTCGCAGCGATATAAAGGATTGCATGTGCTGCTTCAAGCCCTAAAAATGTGCCATCTACACAATGTTGAGCTGAATCTGGAAGTCCTTGGAGATGGTGCTTACCGAACTGAGTATGAGCTGATGACATCCCAGTTAGGGTTGGATGAAATTGTTACCTTCCGCGGATTTGTCAAGCAAGGTAAAGAAGTATTTACAATGCTGAGTAAAGCAAATCTCTTCGTAATGCCCTCGTTGGTAGAGGGGCTTCCTCGCGCTATGATTGAAGCGATGGCTTGCGGATTGCCTTGTGTTGGTTCACGGATCGGAGGAATTCCCGAGCTACTTGCATCTGAGGATATGGTGCCACCGGGCGACGCCCAAGCATTAGCTGAAACGATTATGGCAATGGTGAATAATCCAACCCGCATGGCGTTGGCAGGGCAAAGAAATCGCGAAGCAGCAATGGAATATCATCCAGATGTTCTGCGGTCGAAGCGCCTGCAATTTTATAACTACTTGCGTGATATCACTTTAGAACAACTTCACCTAAGGTCACACCAATCATGAGAGTTCTGCATATCGTTAAAACTTCTGATGGGGCGCGTTGGGCAGGTCAACAGGCTCAATTCTTGGTGGGCTGTGGTGTCAACGTGCACGTTGCGGTACCCCGACCCATTGGGGAAGCAATAACGTTGTGGGAAAAATCTCGGGTCGTCATTCATGTGGTTGATTGTAGTCTGCCGGTTTCTAATCCAAATCTGTTTTACAAACGTGCAAGACAAATGAAAAAGATTGGTTTCAGCAATCCAACCAGATTTGATACATAGTCATTTTGTTACTACAACGATCTATGTTGCGTCTCAGTTGCGGACGCGGATCATCACGTTCCACGACTTTTTCAGGTACCTGGCCCACTGCACATGGAACACGGCCTTTATCGCTGGGCTGAAATTGCCACTGCCGGACAAAATGATAAGTGGATCGCATCCAGCAAATATATCCGCTCACTCTACATAAAGGCTGGCATTATCCCCGAAAAAATTTATCTCTCTTATTACGGTATTGAAATAGATGGGCTTCCCTCTCCCACTAAGTTTGGATTACGGGAACACCTGGGGTATCGCCCCATTCTGACAAGGTTGTGGGGAATGTTAACTTTATGTATTCTCCTAAACATTACCTGGGGACAATTGAACGGATTGAAACGCCACGAAAATGTGATTGATGCCTTAGGTATTGTCTGTGATCTAGCCGTCGAGACCTTGTTGGTATGTTTGTCGGGGGTCAGTGGGGAAAGGGAACCTCTTACGAAAAGCGCCTACAAAAACGTGCCTTTAATTTCGCTGGAGAGCGCATTAAATTTACCGGACGGGTTTCTGCACCTGAAGCGCTTGGAGCCTCGCCCAGTTTTGATTGTGCAGTGCATGTACCTCATTGAGAGAATTGTGGGGGTGCTATACGAGCCTCTGGCATATGAGGTCCCTGTGATCGCCAGTTCGGTCGGAGGGTTGCCTGAGGTGGTGCTTGACGGAGCCACAGGTTGGGTAGTGCCGGTAGGCAATCCTAAAGTGCTCGCTGATACGATAGAGATTGTGCTAGATAATCCCCAGGAAGCTTGAAAACGAGCTCGTATCGGACGACTTTTGGTTCGCCATATGTTTGATGTTAAACGAACAGGGAATGAAATTTCGTCCATTTATCAAAACGTGCTAAGAGAATGGGACTGCTCACCACAGAAGAGTTTGATTCTCATCAATTTATTCGCAACAGATTGAGGAAACCAGGTCGAGGTAAGTTAAGTATCACATGTTACGTTTTGCCAAGATATAGGGTTGGCGCACATCACTACGATTGCCATGTCCCAGCGTTATCTATTGTTGAATCAGCTACTAAGCATTTCAAAAGCCGGATATGACGTAACTGCGGTTTCTTCACGGGAGTAGAGGTTAAATATCTGGAAGCAAACGGGATTGAGCATCGAGCAATCCCCATGACAAGACGTATCACACCATTAGCTGATCTTCTATCTTTATGGCGACTCTATAAGCTTTTCCGCAATGAACAGTATTGCATTGTTCAATCTCACAATACCAAGCCCGGATTATTAGGTCAGTTGGCTGCAAGGTTTGCCGGCACACCAATTGTGGTTAATACCGTTCATGGTTTTTACTTTCAAATCATTCAAATCCCTTGATGCGTGCATTATCGGTGGTGGATGAAAAAATCGCTGCGAGTTGTTCTGATATTACTTGGTCACAAAATAGAGAAGATATCGTTATGGCTCTTGAAATGGGTATCTGTAGTGCTGAAAAAATCAAGTATTTGGGGAATGGGATTGACCTGAAAGATTTCGATCCACAACGATTTGATGAAAAAAAGCTTAAAGAAAAACGATCGGAACTAGGGATTCCTCCTGATGGTGTCATCGTTGGATTTGTTGGCCGACTTGCAGGAAAGCGAAAAGGATTTATGGATTTTCTTAAAGCAGGCCGTGAACTGGTAACCAAGAACCAGAATGCTTTCTTTTTGATTGTTGGTAAGGCTGACAGTGGCAAACCAGATGCAGTTGAACCGTCTAAGGCTAGGCGATATGGAATGGAAGAAAGATGTCTTTTTTTAGGTCAAATCCCAAATGATGAATTACCAATCCTATACAAGATAATGGACGTGTTGGTTTTGCCATCTTCTTTTGAAGGCGTTCCAGGTCATGATGGAAACATCTGCTATGGGTATACCAGCTGTTGTAACAGATGTAAAAGGGAACCGTGAAGCTGTCGAGGATGGCCAAAATGGATTATTGGTACCATTAGGCGATGTTAATGCTCTCGCTATGGCAATATTAGACTTGTTGAATGATAAAGATAAGGCTCATGAAATGGGAGAGACAGGGCGTAAGATAGCAGAAGAACGTTTCAATGAGCAATTAGTTTTTGCCAAGGTTAAAAACGAATATGCACAATTGTCGCAAGAGAAAGGCTTTAGAATTCCTGAAGTAATATACTCTTAACAAACCCAAGTCCGTAAGTCGATATAAAATAATCATACGCTTGATATTAACTATTTCGATGTTCTATATAAGTCGTGGCAAGAAACTGTCAGATTGGATCATGGTCATCCCATGGTTGATCCTGCTTTCACCAGTATTCGTGGCATTAGCACTGAGTGCGCCAGTCAACTTGGAAGACCAGTACTTTTTCGCCAGGCTCGTCTCGGGCTTCACGGCAATACTTTTGTCATACTTAAATTCCGTACAATGACGAATGAGCGAGATAAAGCAGGCCAGCTTCTACCAGATAATGATAGGTTCACTCGCTTCGGCCGTTTCCTGCGCAGTACTAGTTTGGATGAATTGCCAGAACTGTTTAATGTATAAAAGGGGAAATGAGTCTCGTTGGCCCTCGCCCTCTCCTAATGGAATACTTGGAACTGTATTCTCCTGAGCAAATGAGGCGCATGGCGGTTAAACCTGGCATTACGGGTTGGGCACAGATAAACGGCCGTAACAATCTGAGTTGGGAAGAAAAATTTGCTTTAGATATATGGTACGTCGATAATTTAACATTCCGGCTCGACACCAAAATTCTTTTTCGGACAGTTTGGCAGACATTAATGCGCGAAGGGATAAACCAACCTGGACAAGCCACTGTCCAACGCTTTACGGGCAACGGTAACTAACAATGCGTATCCTCATCATCGGCGCCGGTGGCCATGGGCAGGTCGTTGCCGATATTTTATTACAAATGCAAGCATCAGATTCAAATACAAATCCTATCGGTTTTCTTGATGAAAACCCTGCCCTGTTGGGAAATGAATACCTGGGTCTCCCTGTTTTAGGTTCTGAAAATAATCTATCCTCTATTGTCCATGACGCCGTGATCATAGCTGTTGGCGACAACAAAACTCGCCAGGCAATATATCAGAAATTAAAACAACAAGGAGAGATTTTTATTATTGCCCAACATCCCAGAGCTATCATTGCACCTGATGTTGTAATCAGCCCTGGATGTATGATCATGGCTGGCGTAGTAGTGAATACAGGTAGCAACATAGAAAAAAATACGATCCTTAATACAGCCTGTACGGTCGATCACCATTCCACAATTGAAGCACACACACATATTGCACCAGGCGCCCATCTTGGTGGCGAAGTGGTAATACAAGAGGGTGCATTAATTGGCATTGGCTCTACCGTCATGCCTCGCAGAAAGGTCGGGTCTTGGTCAATAGTCGGGGCCGGCAGCCTTGTAAATGCTGATGTCCCTAATAATTCTACTGTAGTCGGCGTTCCGGCAAGGGCTTTGAAGGAAAATTAATCATGCAGATCCCTATGAGTTCACCCGATATAACAGATGCCGAAAGGGACATTGTGATTGAAGTCCTTAATACCAATCATTTGAGCATCGGGCCGAAACTAAAAACTTTTGAGCAAATGATCGCTGATGGGGTGGGACGTAAGTATGGTATCGGGGTTAATTCTGGTACCAGTGGACTGCATTTATGTATCATCGCAGCAGATGTCACTGAACGCGATTTGGTTGTTACTTCATCATTCTCCTTTGTTGCATCCGCGAACAGCATTATTTATGAGCGAGGGATCCCAATCTTTGTTGATGTGAATCCCATAACGGGCAATATCGATCCGGCTCTTGTAGCAGAAGCTGCCTACGATTTAAAGCGGGGAGGGGACCGCGCTCGTAAGTGGCTGCCGCCTTCTCTTCGATCAAGCAGCGGGCTAGGTCAACTGAAAGCTGTTTTACCGGTACATGCCTTTGGGCAGCCAGTTGATATGGACCCAATATTGAAGACCGCCGCAGATCATAATCTTTTTGTCATTGAAGATGCTTGTGAAGCGCTTGGTGCTGAGTACAAAGGTCGTAAGGCAGGAACGCTCGGTGATGCGGCCGTATTTGCCTTTTACCCTAATAAGCAAATTACAACTGGGGAAGGGGGAATGATTGTTACGGATAACGAAGATTGGGCCAATCTTTTCCAATCATTACGCAACCAAGGACGTGATGTATTTGATGCCTGGTTGAATCATACTCGCCTCGGTTACAATTACAGATTGGATGAGTTAAGCGCGGCTTTAGGTCTTGTGCAAACACGGCGACTAGATGAGTTGCTAACCAAACGCGCTCGCGTTGCCGGCTGGTACAACGAACGCCTGGCGGGGATTGAACTGCTGGAAAGGCCGACAATCGTCCCGGAAACCACCTATATGTCCTGGTTTGTGTACGTCATAAGGATTAAGCCCCCAGCCAGTCGTGATTTCGTCATGGGCCAACTTACACAGCTTGGAATTCCAAGCCGCCCCTACTTTACGCCTATACATTTGCAGCCATTCTATCAAGATTTATATGGATACCGGAAGGGAGATTTTCCAGTTACAGAACAGTTGGGAAATGTCTCCCTCGCTTTACCATTTTCTAGTGTCATGACAGAAGATCAGGTAGATCAAGTTTGCACAGCCCTGCAGCGGATGTTAGCTCCAGCAATGATCAACGTGGGCTGAGAAGGGAAAATATAAGATGTTCTTACTTAAGTTGCGCAATCGTCATTTCATCCTGCTAGATGCGCTGATTTTACTTCTTACACCGACTCTGGCGCTCATGCTGCGCCTTGATACCGTAATCATCCCCCAAGAATTTTGGTTAGCCTTAGTTGGGTACACATTAGCAGCGCTTGCTATTCGCCTTGTTGTGTTTTGGAAGCTCGGCCTTTATTCTCGTTATTGGAAATATGCGAGTGTTGAAGAACTATTACAGATTGGCACGGCCGTTATTGTATCAACTTTTATCCTCACCATCTTGGTGTTAATAGTCCGAGCTATCTACCCTCCTTTCGTCTTTGCGCGCTCTATCTTAATCATTGATAGTCTTCTTGTTCTATTAGCTGTTGGAGGTATTAGATTTAGTGTACGTTTCATGGAGAGTCGTCGCTACTCATTAGCCGAAGATAGCCAACGTGCCTTGATCATGGGCGCTGGCGATGCAGGCGAGAAAGTGGCCAGGGAATTATTAAAAACACCCGAAACGAAAACGATTCCTATTGGTTTTCTGGATGATGACCCTCAAAAACACAATATGTTCATCCATGGGCTCCCGGTATTAGGAAGCAGAAAAGATATTCCACGCTTAGCTGAAAATAGAGCAGATCGATCTTGTAATTCTAGCCATGCCGACTGCATCGGGAAGTGTCATTCGTGAAATCACCGGGACTTGTGAACTACTCGGCCTTGAGACCAAGATCGTACCCGCTATTCATGAAATTTTGAACGGCAAGTTCAGTGCCGGCCAACTGCGGGATGTAGACATCGAGGATTTATTGCGACGTGAGCCTGTTCAAACTGACATTATGGCCGTGCGGCGCATGGTAGCCGGTCGCCGTGTTTTAGTTACAGGGGGTGGCGGATCTATTGGCAGCGAGCTTTGCCGTCAAGTTATGCTATGTGGTCCCAGCGAACTAATTATCCTGGGGCATGGTGAAAATTCTGTTTTTGAAGCCTACCATGACCTAAAACGACTCGAATTTAACGGGCGAAAGATCACACCTCTCATCGCCGATATACGGTTCCCCAAACGGATTCAATCATTGTTTAAACAGGTGCAACCGGAAATAATCTTCCATGCCGCTGCACATAAGCATGTCCCTTTAATGGAACTAAACCCAACTGAAGCTATTACAAACAATGTCCTCGGCACAAAAAACCTACTAAATGCCGCACTGGACGCAGAGGTCGAACATTTTGTTATGATCTCCACAGATAAGGCGGTAAAACCGACAAGCATTATGGGCGCGAGTAAAGCGCACGGCCGAACTCTTGGTTCACCAGGCAGCAAAGAAAAGTGGACGGCCGTATGTTGCCGTACGCTTCGGCAATGTTCTCGGCAGTCGCGGCAGTGTAGTTTTAACCTTCAAGAAACAAATAGCATCCGGTGGTCCTGTGACTGTCACACATCCGGAAATAAGGCGCTATTTCATGACCATCCCCGAGGCCGTACAATTAGTCCTTCAAGCTGGCGCGTTAGGCAAAGGGGGAGAAGTCTTTGTATTGGATATGGGAGATCCAATCAAGATCGTTGATCTGGCTCGTGATTTGATTAAGCTATCCGGCTATGAAGTGGGTAAGGATATAGATATAGAATTTGTAGGCTTACGTCCAGGTGACAAATTATTCGAGGAGTTGTTTATCCCTGGCGAAGAGTATCAGCGCACTGCACATAAGAAAATCTTTATTGCGGCCAATGCCAGTCGCTTCGTTCCTGACGATTTTAACAAGTCTATTGACGCGCTTTTAGCCGCGGCTGAACGGGACGATACACAAGCTATCCTTGTCGGCCTACATAAATCTTGTTCCAGCATTTGAACCACTTAATCAGGGTACAGCAGCTAAACTACAAAATTCCGAGGTACCGGTAACCAGTCTACCGGTGAAACCAGCAACAGCCAGTCCCAATATTTAGTCCTGGATTCTAGGAAGTGATTGCTCAGTGAATGAACAAAGATTAGGGCCGTGGCCTGATCTGGTTACAGCCCGTTCATTTTTAGGCTTCTTAGCCGGAATATATCCCTCGTTCGACTTCCATTCTCATAATATCAACATGGAACAAGTCGCCTCTTGGTTAATCGGGCAGGGAATTGGTCCCTATGCTTACGCGCGATGCCAAACCACATGTCCTGAACTGACAACCTATCTTCAGGCTGATGCCTTCTCAGCAACGGCCGAAAACAGTTTGCATTGGCAAAACCTTGAGCAAATGATTGCCGAGTTTGCCGGCGCAAAGATTCCTGTTGTTCTACTAAAAGGGGCCGCTCTGGCTGAGACTGTTTACGGTGGACGAGACCGGCGTACCATGTCTGATGTCGACCTTTGGCTGCAACAAGACGATGTACAACACGCCTGTAAGCTAATGCGCGATCTGGGTTTCACTTACGTCAGAAAAGGATGAACGGCCGCTTGCTTTGCAGATGATGGCTGATGGGGAGATACAGTTCTACCGTACAGGTTGGCAGGAGAGTTTAGCAGAGTTCCATATGTCGCCATTTTCCGGTTGGTGGCTTAAACGAACAGCTTCTATTGACAATACTGCAATCTGGTTTCGCAAGGAGCCATTAGACAAACAGGATGCCGTGTACCAATTATCGGCCGAAGATACGGTAATTCACATTGCTGTACACATGACTGTAAATCACCAGTGTGGATTTTGGGCCATTCGCAGCTTGATGGATCTTGCATTGACCGCCAATAAGCGAACCATTGATTGGGATATTGTTGCTAATAGGTCCAAACAATGGCGTGTTAGTAATGCCGTTTGGCTAGCCCTTCAATTGCTCCAGCAGCTTTTTGGAGTCCCTGAATTAGAAGGTATCCTGAAAAAGCTGCACCCTGCCTATTGGCAATGCCAATACTTGCAGACACTTATCACCCCTGAATCAGTAATCTTAGGTGAAGATTTACGTAGTGGACGGATGCGTTATCTTTTTCTATTATTACTTGTAGATCGCAAACGTGATATGGGACGCTTGGCGTTCCGTACATTTTGGCCAGAAAACAAATGGCTTTTCTATCGCTATAATTCGCCAGTTAATCATTGGCAGCATCTGAATCGAGTCATCCGTCATGATCGTCTTTGATACCTGCCTGCTAATAAATCAACCTAACAAACATGCGTCCATTACGATTAATAATTATACTTTTCGCATTTCTAGCAATTGTCCCAGCCGTATCTACCCTCTCTAGTTCTGCTATTCCAGAATATGAAAATGGTACGACTGGCTCGGTTCAAATTTACCTCCCTATAACTTTTAATTTGCCGACAGAAACCAACTGCCGCTATGGGGTCAACAACCGGCCTGGTCTTCCAGGCAATCAATGGATGACCACAATTGGTGTTGGACACTATATTAACTTTAGGGCCGATCCAGTTGGCAAACCTGTGCCGGAGGCGATCGAGTTAATTCCCCAGGTTCGTATGCGGCAAGATAAGGAAGATGGTCAATTTTTACCTTCGTACACTGTTGTGCCCCCCCTTACAATGGAAATAGATGGTCTCGGTCCAATCATACTCGATAATCCAGGGGCGTTATGGATTCTTGGCAACGAGCCGGATGTAGCAAACTCTGTCCAAGATAATATGATGCCCGATATGTATGCCGTGGCCTATCATGATGTCTACCACTTTATCAAACAAATCGATCCTTACGCCCAAATCGCTATTGCCGGATTATCGATGATGACCCCTGGAAGACTTCAATATCTGGACATTGTTTGGGGCACTTATTTGCATAAATATGGTGTGAAAATGCCGGTCGATGTGTGGAATATGCATCTGTACATTCTACCGGAGGTTGGCTATGACGAAGATGGCAACCCTAGAAATAGCGACGGCAAAATTGCTTTGGGAACCGACCCGGCACTTGCCAAAAGAGAACCGAATGGTCCGGCCAATGTCGAATGTCCAAAAGATGAAGTTTATTGTCGTGCTGAGCATGATAGCCTAAGCATTTTCACTGAGCAGATCTTGGCCATGCGCTCATGGATGAAAGACCATGAACAACAAAACAAACCTTTGCTGCTGTCGGAATTTTCCCAACTATACCCGTTCGTAGATTTTGATGATCCTGTAAATCCAACCCAATGTTTCTTTATGGATGAGTACGGACAATGTTTCACACAAGCACGCGTATCTTCCTATTTGATCAACGCGATGGATTATTTAGAAACAACTAAAAATTCGAACTTGGGATACCCCGCGGATGAATTTAGATTGGTTCAGCAATATGCCTGGTACAGTATGTGGACAGAATCAGAAATGGCGGGTGCTTCAAGCAATTTATTAGTAGATGATTATGACAATTTTGCGGCAGACGCACCAAATGCATTAACCCAGGTTGGACGAACTTATGGAAACCGTGTGTTTAATAGCCAGACAACTATTAATCTAGTAGCTGGGGACGCGCCTGATGTAGTAACAACGGCCAATCAACCGCAAGGCACGGCCGATGTTGAATTGTCTCTTGGTTACTCAAACAATGGTACAGGATATATTCTTGATCCATTCTGGGTCACCTTCTATAGCGATGCAGCTTTGACAAAAAAAATCGGTCAAACAAAGGTAGAACCTGGTTTTACTGGATTAATCAATGGTTGTTCTTGGGGACGTATTACTGATTGGGCGTCCGTCACATGGTATGATGTTCCGGAAGGAACACATTTGTTTTGGGCAAAGGTCGACAGCAAAAACAATATCCCTGGCGAATCTAATGAAGGAGACAATGTTGTCCAAGGCAAAGTTACCGTAGTGCCGTAACAAGACTGGAATCTCATTTGAGAAACACCTTATCTCCTTTTCAGAGGTATATTCAACCCCTTGAGTATCGTGAACTCAAGGGGTTTTTCTTTTTAATCTTGTGAAAAGGAGAATGGCGTAAAGCGAAGATCGGTAATTACTGATAAAATCGATTGTAGAGTGTGAAATATAAATGATTAGCGAACTCCGTTTACCTCATGGGAATATTGATCTCCCCGCATTTTTGCCTGATGGCACGCGTGGCGTAGTCCGTGCTGTCGATTCTACAGACCTCCAGGCTAGTCGAGTTCAGGCCGTGCAGATGAATGTGTTCCATTTAATGCAGCGACCTGGTTCATCAACAATTCAGGCCTTGGGCGGTTTGCACAATATGTCGGGATGGTCAGGTCCAATCTTTACCGACTCAGGCGGCTTTCAAGTTTATTCTCTTATCCGTCAAAATCCCCGATTGGGGCGCATCAGTGAGCATGGTGCGACGTTCCAAACACCTGATTCTTCTCGCAAGTTTAAACTAACACCCGAAAAGAGTATTCAATTGCAGATGGCCTATGGGTCAGATGTGGTTATCTGTCTGGATGACTGTACGCATGTTACAGATTCCCCAGATGAACAATTGCTCTCGGTTCAACGAACGGTTAAGTGGGCGCGACGATGCAAGGATGAATACTTGCATCTGATTTCTGGAAAGCAGTTAAGTGATAGTCAGCGCCCTCTTCTTATTGCTGTCATTCAAGGAGGCGATTCAGAAGAACTACGCCGCCGGTGTGCGCAAGAATTGTTGGAATTTGGTTTTGATGGCTATGGATATGGCGGCTGGCCACTAGACAGCCAAGGAGCATTGCTAGAAGATGCTTTAGCATATACTAGGGAATTAGTTCCGGCACAATACACTCTTCATGCTTTAGGGGTCGGTCACCCGGCTAGTATTCTCACCTGTGTCAATATGGGCTATGAACTCTTTGACAGCACTTTGCCCACGCGGGATGCCCGAAACGGCCGATTATACACATTCAACCAGCCTCCCGAAAAGCAGCAGTTAGTAGGCAAAGAGTGGTTCAAGTTCCTATACATTAATGATAAGAAGCACATCAAGCATAATGAACCCCTTTCCTCTCACTGTGATTGCCTATGCTGCAAGCATTATTCAATCGGCTATCTACATCATCTTTACAAACTCAATGATCATTTGTACGCACGTCTGGCGACGATACATAATCTCCGTTTCATGACCCAATTAATGACTGTTCTTCGTGTTGAACAATGACGCAGAATGATAAGCAGCTTCAATCCCTAGTGGAAGCGATCTCGTCCACGACCAAATACAAGCAGGTTACGCCTGACCTAATACAAGTAATAGGGCAGCGCGAACTTGCAATACGCCCTTCCTGGAAGGAAGCCGTCAAGGCCACTAAGAGCAAACTCCACCAGGTGGCCGGCGCATATCAAGATACAAAGATTAATTACACGCAAGCCTTAGACCTTCTTCAAGAGAGTGCCAATTCACCTACGGAATTTCGCGAAACTTGCCGCCAGATCATGCGCTGGCATGTATCCTCGAGAGAACGACTGTCAATCTTGGAGGACTTCTTCTCTGCAATTTTAGGAGAAGCACCAGGTTTGCTTAGCGTAATCGACATAGCCTGTGGTTTGAATCCGCTCGCCTGGCCATGGATGCCCTTTGATGATCAGGTAGAATATACAGCTTACGATATATACGCCGATTCGATTGTATTCATCAATGATTTTATGGATATTGCTGGGATCAAAGGCCAGGCTGAGGTTCGTGATGTGCTGCAACATCCGCCCTCACAACAAGTTGACCTCGCGCTCATCCTAAAATCATTGCCCTGTCTTGAGCAGCTCAACAAGAATGCCACATTAACATTACTGGACGCTATTCAAGCCCGCAATCTACTAATTTCATATCCTGTCACCAGCATAGGCGGTCGAAGAAAAGGGATGATTAAGAACTATGATGCCCAGTTTGAGAACATTGCTAACAGGTACAGTTGGTCTTTCACCCGTTTCGAATTTTCCACAGAACTGGCCTTTTTAGTGCAAACTTGATGGCAAGTAACTCGTTCAACTGGGTTGGAAAGAAAATAATCATAAAGCAAACCACCTATGACCAAAGAAACTGACGTTGAGTCAATCGTCGCGACCATTAAAAAATCCAAGAAATATCGCGATACCCATGAAGAAACCATTCGCGAACTGACCAAGGTAGCTGTAAACCAGCATAAGAAGCCGAAGGATGCGACCAAAGCTGTGCGCAAGCGATTACACAGTATCATGGCGCCATATCTTGGTGATCCCGATTATGAAGCAACATCTGCCGCCTTGACGGGTGCTTTCGCCGCGGGAGACTCGGAACAAATCAAGAGTGTCTGCTATGATGCTCTATACAGTCATCTCTCTACACGAGAGCGCTTGCCTATTATGCAAGATTTTTACCACCAGATCTTTCAGGTAACAGGGACACCCGGGCGGCTCTTAGACATCGCTTGTGGTCTTAATCCACTTGCATTTCCTTGGATGGGATTATCAGATTCCATAGAATATTTCGCCTATGATATTCACGAACCGCGTATTAGTTTCATAAATAACTACTTTAAGCTCCAAGGATTGCCTCTGTCGGCCCGTATGCAAGATGTTGCCTTACATTTTCCCCAAGAAAAAGGTGATGTAGCATTGTTCCTCAAAGAGATGCCACGCTTTGAACGAAATTATCCAGGCACAGGTCGTAGATTCTTAGAGACACTGCCGGTAGAATTTCTCGTCGTCTCCTTTCCAACCATTAGCACACATGGTGGTCGTAATCTGACCAGACGTTACCGTGATTTCTTCAGCGAGCTCACTGATGGATTTGATTGGCGAATAACCGAGTTAATGTTTGAAGGCGAGATGGTTTTTGTAGCAGAAAAAGTCAATAGCAAATTAAAAAACAGGTACAAATGACCCCACACCGCTTTTTTATCACACCGGAACAAATACAAGGTGAAAGCATCATCCTGTCGGGAGACCAGGCTCGCCAAATAACCAGTGTGCTCCGGTTACGCGAAGGCGATCATATTCTAGTTTTAGATAACAGTGGCTGGCAGTATGAGGCGAAGCTTATATCGGCCGAATCCACCCAGGTGGTAGGAAGTATCGTTTCCAAACAAAAAGAATGTAGCGAAGCAACTGTAAATCTTACGCTCTATCAAAGTCTGTTAAAGCACGATAATTTCGAATGGGTTTTACAAAAGGGGACAGAATTGGGTATTACATCTTTTGTGCCCATGATCACACAACGTACCATAGTGCGCCTGACATCAATAAAAGAGAATAAGCTGGCCCGTTGGCAGAGGATAGTTACCGAAGCGTCCGAACAGTCCGGTCGGGGACAAATTCCTGTGCTATGCCAACCTTTGCCTTTCAAAGCTGCCCTTGATGCAGCAAACGAAAATGATCTTTCACTCATCCCTTGGGTAAATGAAACAGAGAAGAATATCACGACAGCACTTGCCAATTCAGCTGCGAATAACCCCGAAACTGCCCCATCAGACATAGCGCTCTTTATCGGACCTGAGGGTGGGTTTGCAGAAGAAGAGATAATTGCAGCCAATTCATCAGGCATTATTTCTATAACATTAGGGCCACGTATACTGCGAGCAGAAACAGCCGCAATTGTTGCCTCTACACTCATTCTTCACGAGTTGGGCGAACTGACCTGAGGAAAATCATGAAACTCGATGGCAAAACACAGTTAATTGGCCTATTAGGCTGGCCCGTATCACACAGCTTTAGCCCTGCCATACACAACGCTGCCGCAGAAGCGCTGGGCCTTAACTGGGCTTACGTCCCTTTGCCCGTCCAAACGCAAGATCTTCCTGCGGCTCTCTCCGGATTGCCGGCACTGGGGTTTCGCGGCGTTAATGTCACTGTTCCCCATAAACAGAATGTGATGTCTTTGCTAGACAAAATCGATAATAGCGCTCAGGTAATTGGGGCTGTAAACACAGTTCACATCAAGCATATTTCAACTAGTGATGGGCACAAATGGTTTTTATCTGGAACAAATACTGATTGGATTGGATTTCTCGCGGACCTGGAAGCATGTGAGGTTGATGTCGGTAATCGGGATTGTTTAGTACTAGGCGCAGGCGGTTCAGCAAGGGCAGTGGTCTACGCGCTGGTTCAAGCCGGAGCTCATATAAATGTGTTGGCCCGTCGTATTGAGCAAGCAGAAAAATTGGCCCGAGACTTTGATGATGTAGGTAAGGTACATCCTGGTTCATTAGCCAATTTGGCTGCATTCTCATCCGATCTTGTCGCGCCTCTGATAATCAACACAACACCTCTGGGCATGACCCCTCATGTTAATCGATCTGTCTGGCCTGAAAAACTGCCGTTCCCTAACGGCGCATTTGCCTATGACCTGGTTTACAATCCAATACAGACGCGATTTATGGACCAAGCCTTGGCCTATGGCTGCAGAACCAGTAATGGATTAGGTATGCTTATTTACCAAGGGGCCTTAGCTTTCGAGCTTTGGACAAAGCAAAAACCCGATATCGAACTTATGAGCAGTACTTTGAAGATAGCATTGGCTTGATCAAGAGGAAATCTATCATGATTGTTGGTATGGATTTCGGTACCACTAACTCAGGTATGGCGATTTATAACGGCCAAAAAATACAGGTTCTTCCCCTGGATCCGGAGAGTGCCAATCCTCGGGTATTACGAACCGCAATGTATATTACCAATGAACAATCCATACATATCGGGCGACCGGCAATTGACCGGTACTATGAACAAAATATCGGCCGTATAGTTAAAACCCGCAAGGTTTGGATTGGTGAAATAGAGGTATACGCCGAAGATTTATACTACGTCACTGATGCCTATGCCTGGATTGACGTTTCTGAACCGGGGCGTTTGCTGCTATCAATCAAGACGCGCTTACGCGAAGAAGATCACCCTGGCGCTGTGGTTGGCCAACATTTTTATTCCTTAGAAGATTTAATAGCTCTGTACCTAACCGTGGTTAGAGTCCGTGCGGAGGAGCTGTTGGGGCAGGATATCCGGCAGGTCGTGCTCGGCCGTCCGGTCCATTTTTCTGTCGATGCGGAGCATGATCGTCTGGCTCAAGGCCGCTTGCTTCAGGCGGCATTTCGAGCAGGTTACGAGAAGGTTTATCTCCAATATGAACCGGTAGCGGCCGCCTTCAGTTACGGCACCACCATTAACCAGCCACAAAATGTTCTTGTTTTTGATTTTGGTGGTGGCACTTTAGACATAACGGTCATGCACCTTGGAAAGCCTGGGCAGGGAGAAGTCTTATCTACAGGTGGTATTCCAGTAGCTGGCGACGTTTTTGACCAAAAATTAACCAGAGCAAAGCTACCCAAACATTTTGGCGAAGGCAGCCTCTACGGGCCGCGTCACAAAGCAAAACAAACCCCACGCTGGATTTATGACGCCTTTTCCGGCTGGCAAACGATTATCGAACTGCAAACCCAGGAAAACAGACGTGTATTGGAGGAGATCGCGCGCACGGCCCAACGCCGTTACCAAATAGAAGCCTTGATCAGTCTCGTAACAAGCAATTACGGCCTTAAAATGTTCGATCAGGTTGAATTCGCTAAACGCAACCTATCCGAGAAAAGGGGGGCGGAAATTCGTTTGGATGGGCCCGACTTTAAGGTACGTGAGTTCATCACCCGTACGGAGTTCGAACGTGTTATTCGACCAGATATTATGGCAATCGAAACTGAGTTGTTGCGCACTTTGGCTGCTTCAGGATTGGAACCGGCTCAAATTGATGCCATCGTCCGTACCGGCGGATCGGCCCAAATTCCGGTATTTCATGAGATGTTGTCGCGCATCTTCGGTCCTGAAAAAGTGCGATCTGTCAGCACCTTCAGCAGCGTCACCGCAGGTTTAGGTGTTTTGGCTCATAAAATAGAAACTGGTGAGATTGAAGCGAAAGCCTATACCCCTGATGATATAGTACCTCCCCCTCAGGCACGCGGCTCGCGGCCTCGTGTCAGTCAGGCTAATCTAGATCTGATGCAAAAGCGCATTGCGCTTGATGAAGGCGCAGGGCAAAAAACCTCAGAAAAAGGGGATCTGGCTACAATATTTTTAGGTGAAGGACAATCGATAACGGCCGTTCAAATGGCGGCCTCAAGTTTCCAGAAAGACCAAATAATCCCGCTTGCAGATTTAAATCTCGACAATCTGCCGCTACAACTGTTTCAAGCAAAACTTGAGGAACAACTGCTCCTAATTACTTCCCATTATCGCTTTTTGCTGTTAACCCCTCGCCAGCTTCTCGATCTGCAAACCATGAATATGCAGTTAAGTGATCAACACCGGATGGCCGCACAGGAAACATTTTGCATCATAGGATCATGGTCACAACTACGGGAGCAGGAGAGACTACTGATAGTGACCAACTTGGGCTTCGCTCGCGCCTTCCCGCTAAACATCTTGCGGACCAATATTGAAGGTCCTGTGCCACTCAAATTGGACGATCCTTTACCAGGTCTACCTGTTGGTCTATTGGGCGTAGATAAAAAGAGTGAGTTTATGCTTGTAACTAAAAACGGCCGTGGCCTACGTTGGCCAGTCGATGCGCTGCGAATTTCAGGGACACAAGTAGCTAATTGTGGCAAGGATGACCGGGTAGTTGACGTCGTAATCACAACGCCCGGTGATGAACTAACGCTGCTCACAGCGGATGGTTTTGGTCGCCGTTTGCTCACTGAATGGGTTCCCGTCCCACCTGGGCCCAATAAGAGCGGAAAATCGCTTATCGCCCGTCGCTCACCGATAGTTGCTATCATTAAAGATGCCGACTGGATATTTACAAATTCAAACATTAGGGGCAGTAATTTTCCAACCTGTTTTTGGAAGATTCCACAAAATCCAAACACCTGATAAAGCTTAATCCGCAAGAGTTCGTGGCGGGTGCAGTCTCATTATCAAGATTCTAAACCTGAATATTCATTGACAACCACCCTGGCTCATGTATAATTTGTAATATACAATTTAGGCTTGCCTAAAAAACTGTTTAGTTCATATTAGGCAGCAAAGTAGACATTTCTTGATGATCGACAACATCTCCCAGGCTACACAAGATTACTTAAAAATAATTTTCAATCTTTCTGAACGTCACGGCCGGGCTACAACGTCGCAAATTGCCGAACAACTTAATATAAAACCTGCATCGGTCACAGGTATGCTGCAAAAGATGGCTCAAGAAGAGCCACAGCTAGTAGATTACAGGAAACATCAGGGCGTAACATTGACCAAAGAAGGTGAGCAAGCAGCACTTGAAATACTGCGTCATCATCGGCTGGTAGAAACATTCTTACATGAAGTTTTAGGCTACTCCTGGGATGAAGTGCACGAGGAAGCTGAACGATTGGAGCACGTCATTTCCGAAGATATGGAACAGCGTATGGCGGCCGTCCTTGGCAATCCTATCCGCGATCCTCATGGCCAGCCAATTCCAAACCAGGATTTAGAACTTTTCGCAACTTCGGATTTTCCCATGAGCGAACTCAGGCCCG
Organism: uncultured Chloroflexia bacterium; assembly: GCA_963736615.1. Taxonomy (GTDB): domain Bacteria; phylum Chloroflexota; class Anaerolineae; order Promineifilales; family Promineifilaceae; genus JAACFF01. The sequence goes on from CAVTPP010000015.1 coordinate 216,986, forward strand.
GGCAAGATGCAGTCATTCAACGCGTTCAGGATGATGACCCCGAACTATTACGCTATCTACACAGTCTAGGTCTGCACCCTCAAACCAGGTTAACAACTTTGGCCTATATTCCTTTCGATAAAACGATTCAAGTCTTAGTAGAGGGGCGTGAAGAAACGGCCGTTCTGGGTCCAAGAATTACAAGCGAAATATTTGTTGAGCTTGTCGATAATTGATGGTCAGGACACAAAACAATGAACACCCAGTTAAAAGATGAATTGTCGCTGCGACACCTTCTTGTCGATGGACTCGCCTATAACGCAGTATTTAGTACCTATCTCGTCGGGGCCCTCTACAATAATGCCGAACTATTTGTAAACGATTATCCACCAGACATACGGGGAAAATACGGCCCACTCAAAGCACAAAACAAACGCCAAGCATTACTCGTCGCCGTTCCATTTTTAATTTTTGCGATTGGTGGTGTTGTCTGGTCGACAATGCGCTTGAAGCGGCACAACGGTGGAACAATTTCATTCAATGCTGCTTATTTTCATTCTACTTCACTCATTTTATCCGCCTGGCTGTTCGACTTAACCGTCCTTGATTGGTTAATGTTTGTAACGTTCACGCCAGAATTTGTCGTGCTGCCCGGCACGGAAGGAATGGCCGGATATGATGATTACATATTTCACCTAAAAGAACATACGCGAGCACTACCCGTATTGATTGTGGTGGGCGCCATCCTGGCCTTTTTTATTACTTCAAAAAAATAGCAACCCTTTAAAAACTTCAGTTGCAATACGAATTACGGGTCAGGCTGATTTGTCCAATCTTATAAGGGCATTCGTGGTTATTGGACACGGCAAGGGGATTCTGCGTGCGCTTAAACAGCTGTAAGGGTATATTTCAGATGCTTAAAAATTTATCTATTGAGATCTCTGAATCGGCCGTTTATCGGCAGAAAAATCGAGATTAGTCTGTTTAGACATATTCAACAAGGAATAATAAATGTCAGGTTTTGAACAAATCGTGCGCCACAAACGTGGTTCACATAACGACTTCTACAATCCTAGTGCACCATTACATTACCCTCCCGATTTAGAACTGGAACCGGTACATCGTGACATCAACTTAATTATTGACATCGCTGGAGAACAAGCTGCCGGGCACGTTACAACGACAGTAGTAGCTCGTGGGGATAAGCCCAGCATACTGGAACTCGATGCGATAGATTTCGAGGATGTTTCTGTTCGCGATCCAGATGGCGAAGAGTTAACCTGGCGCTACGATGGCCGGAAGTTAGCTGTTCAATGGGCTTCGCCCTTTACCCAAAACGAGCAGCGACGAGTCGAGATTTCGTATAAGGTCATCAAACCTATAGATGGTTTGTATTTCTCCCAGCCAAACGAAGCATACCCCGATCAGGCATGGTACGCAGCGACAGACCATGAAACTGAACGAGCGCGATATTGGCTGCCCTGCATCGATTTACCCAATGTACGTACAACGCTGGATTTCCATTTGCAAGCCGAGTCTCGATTCACCATCTTAGCCAATGGCTACTTAATAAATGAAACTGAGCATGATGATGGAACTAAGACAGCTCACTGGCGACTAGACCAACTTTGTCCCAGCTATCTCATTTTCTTTGCCGTAGGCGACTTCGTAAGCGCGGATGACGGCTCTTTTAAGAACAGTGAGCAGGAAGTGCCTTTGGTCTACTTCTCTACGCGCGAACATACGGAAGCGGACCTGTTACGTACCTTTGGCAGGACTGGTTCTATGATGGCTTGGATGACTGAGAAACTGGCAATGCCGTTCCCCTATCCGAAATATTACCAAATCGCCTGGCCTATGATGGGTGGCGCCATGGAAAATATCTCCATCGTGAGCTGGGGGGATCGCATGGTACAGGATGAAACATTGTTTCAGGAGTTTGGTTGGTGGATCGATCTAGTCAACGTCCATGAAATGGCTCACAGCTATTTTGGCGATGCCATTGTTTGTAGAGATTACGCACACGCCTGGTTAAAGGAGTCCTGGGCTACCTACATCGAACAGTGCTGGCTGGAAGATACACAATCAGTGGACGAGCGCGATTATCTTTACTACATTGACTCCCACGGTTATTTCAAAGAAGCGGATGAAAGATATAAGCGGCCCATCGTCACACGGCGCTTTAAATCCTCCTGGCAAATGTATGATATGCACCTATACCCTGGCGGCGCGTGTAGGCTGCATACATTGCGCAAAGAATTAGGGGATAATATTTTCTGGACGGCCGTGCGTGATTATCTGCAGCGGTATAATGGCAAAGTTGTCGAAACAGACCAGTTCCGGCAAGTAATGGAAGAACACTCCGGACGCTCATTGGGGCAGTTCTTCGATCAATGGTTCTTTACCGCAGGATATCCAATAATAAAAGCGACCTTCAGTTATGACAGCAAGAATAAGCAAGGCACCTTTAGAAATTGAGCAAAAACAGGTTGATCAAGAGAATAATATTCCTGCCTTTATCCTAAATACAGATATTAGCTGGACCATCGATGGTGAATCGACCTTGGTACCCATTAAGCTTGATAAAGAAAAACAAACATTCGTTTTTGACATGCTCTCCGAACCAGAACAAATTCGGTTTGATCCTGAGGGCAAGATTCTGCACAAATTGGAATTCAATCCCGGAAACAGCATACTTCGCAAACAATTAACAGATGATCCTACAGTAACTGGGCGCATTCTGGCCTCCCGTGAGTTGATAAAGAGCGGTAAACGGAACAATATCCAGGCCGTTGTCGATGCCTATGTTGATGAACCATTCTGGGGCGTACGCCAGGAGATGGCCGAGGCCTTAGGTGATTGTAACAATGAAACGGCCGTGCGCGGGTTGGCTCGAATAATTTCCATAGAACAGGAACCCAAGATATTAGGTGCTGTGATTCAAGCAGCAGGTGAGTTTAGGGATAAGCGTATTCGCGAAGCGCTTGCCACACGGCTTAAAGAAGGTTTGCCTTATCGCGCAACCCAGGCGGCATACGAGTCTTTGGGCAATCAAAGAGATGATGCACCCCTGGAATTATTACTGGTAGAAAGTCGCAAGAGCGGTTACAACGGAATTGCACAATCTGGTGCTCTACGGGGGCTGGCGGCTACCCGCCGCTCTGAGAGCATTGACCCCCTCCTGGAACACACCATCCCCGGAAATACATCGAATCGTGCCCGCCCGGCGGCCGTTTCCGCCTTGGCAGATATTGGCAAAGGACAGGAAAAAGCACGGCGCGAACAAATTGTAGAAAAGCTGACCGATCTCCTGCGCGATTCCTGGTACAATGTGCGCATGTCGGCGGCTCGGGGCTTACGAACAATGGAAGCACCGGAGGCAATTCCGGCATTGGAAGTATTTTCCCAGAATCTCAGCAACCAAGATAAGGTCAACATAGAAAAAATTATAAGTTCGCTGCGCAGCAAGGATAAAGTCGACGGATCGTCGGTCAATAAGCAGGTAGAAGAGCTTCGAGAAACGATCCGAAAATTAGAAGATCGTGTCGAAAATTTATCCGCAAAAGTAGAAGCAAAAGAAATCCCAAATGAGGCAGAAGATAGTTAATAACACAGTATGAGTTCTCAAATTGAAGAGAAAACCTTTTTGGTCTCTGGCATGGATTGTGCTAGTTGTGCCCAGAAGATCGCCACCGGCGTTGAGCGTTTAGACGGCGTGCAGTCCTGTACACTGAACTTTACAACCGGCAAGTTACATGTTCAGGGAGACCTCCCGGCAGAAATTGTAGTCAAGCGGGTGCAAGACCTCGGCTACGATGTACATGAACCGCTTGCCGGTGATAGCCCTCAACAAACTGTCCCGGCGCCAACTAATTTTTGGTCCTACATGTGGCAGCGCAACGAGACACGCTTGGCGATGTTAGGCATCCTGCTCGTTTTACCTGGTTTACTCTTCCACGAGTTACTCCCCGGACTAGGCATTCACCATACCATAATCGATGTTATGGCCATCACCGCTATGTTGGTAGCTGGATATCCTATCATCCAAAACGCATGGCGATCTCTCAAATATAATCATGCCCTTGATATGAATGTGCTCATGAGCATTGCGGCTATCGGTGCGGTAATCATTGGCGCATATGTCGAAGCGGCAATGGTCATGGTTCTGTTTTCCCTTGGTGAAATGTTGGAAGGTTATACTGCCAATCGCGCACGAGAATCAATTCGTGGCTTGATGGAGGTTGCGCCTAACACAGCCACGGTGCTGCGGCCCTGTATCGACTGTCAAGGACATTTGGGCAAAGATGGCTATACCGGCGGCCCTTGTCCATTTTGTGGCTTGGAACAACAGCGTGTGGCCGTTGATGAACTGAACATCGGTGAAACCATCATCGTCAAACCAGGCGAGCGTATACCGATGGATGGCCACATCCTCTCGGGAAGTTCAGCCGTCAACCAGGCACCAATCACCGGTGAGAGCCATCCGGTTGATAAGGTTGAAGCAGACAACGTTTTCGCTGGAAGCATAAATGGACAAGGCACACTAGAGATCGAAGTATCTCATCTCGCTGTAGACAATACCATTAGCCGCTTAATCGCTATGGTTGAAGATGCGCAAGAAAAGCGTGCGCCCGCTCAACGATTTGTAGATCGTTTTGCCCAATACTATACACCTATTGTCGTCATTCTCGCTGCTTTGGTAGCTATCATCCCCCCCCTGATCCTCAGCCAACCACTGCTTGTGCCTGATGATCCGGCACAAGGATGGCTGTATCGCGCCCTGGCTTTATTAGTAGTTGCCTGCCCATGTGCCTTGGTTATCAGCACACCTGTCAGCATCATCAGCGCAATCAGTAATGGCGCCCATCATGGGGTAATCTTCAAAGGCGGGGCATTTGTTGAGGCGCTCGGGCGCGTTCGTACGATCGCTTTTGATAAGACAGGAACCCTGACCAGGGGACAGCCGGCAGTCATGCAAGTGCAATCTGTCGCCTGCACCGCGGTTGAAAATGAAGGTTGTAATAATTGTGATGATTTACTTGCTCTAGCCAGCGCTATAGAACAGCGAAGTGAACACCCCTTGGCCCAAGCTGTCGTTACAGAAGCGGAAAATCTCGGTTTACAACATAGATATCGAGCAGCAAAACAAGTCTCAGCTCTAGCCGGGCAAGGTGTCAGTGGTCAGGTAAACGGCCGTCCGGTAACCATCGGCAGCCACAACTACTTCGATAGCATCATCCCCCATGAACCGCACTGTTCAGAGGTTAGCGACGTCGATGCCCAAGGCTATACGACGATCTTAGTGAGTCAGGACAATCAATACCTGGGCTATCTGGCTCTTGCCGATGATATAAGACCAAACAGCAGGACAGCCATCAAAGAGCTAAAACAATTGGGTATCAAGCATCTGGTCATGCTGACTGGCGACAACGAAAAATCTGCACAGATGGTGGCAGGTCAAGTAGGAATCTCTGAAATTAGAGCTAATTGTCTCCCTCAAGACAAAGTAGATGCCGTTACTGAACTCAGTGAACATCCAGCGGGTGTAGCAATGGTTGGTGATGGTATCAATGACACGCCGGCTTTGGCCACAGCGACTGTTGGGATTGCTATTGGCAATACCGCACAGGCCATGGAAACGGCCGACATCGCCTTGATGGGCGATGATATACGCCAATTACCTTTCGCAATTAAACTCAGCCAGGCCACCATGCGCACCATTTGGGTCAATGTAGCCTTTAGCATTGGCATAAAATTAATATTCTTACTGCTCATTCTGCTTGGACATGGGAGTCTTTGGCTGGCTGTCTTCGCAGACATGGGGGCCTCCTTGCTGGTTACAATTAACGGCATGCGCCTGCTGCGCCGGCCCAAACCAACCTATACCTAGAAACCAGAGCACCTTCTTTTCCCAAACGCCCCCAGCATCCCCAGTTGACATTATGGGAGAGCCCTAAAAATGAGGAGGATATCTTGGGCTCACGTTTTACTTGTGATAACATAATGTTCTCTGGCAGACCTATGTGGTCTGCCAGTTGTGTGTAACTATTAGTTTGCGTCTAAGTGTGTGACATATGAAAAAATTATTCAAAAAACTATTCAAATCAGAAGCGGAGAAACCGATCACAATCGTATCTGGGCTGCCGCGATCCGGGACATCAATGTTGATGAAGATGTTAGAGGCAGGAGGCATTCCGCCACTGACCGACAGCATTCGTACGGCCGATGATGACAATCCAAAAGGGTACTATGAGTTTGAACGCGTAAAAGCGATGGACAAAGGGGATACGGCTTGGCTTGCCGATACACAGGGCAAATCAGTTAAGGTTATATCTGCTCTGCTCAAATATCTCCCTCCTGAATACCAGTACAAAATCATCTACGTTCGCCGCAATATGCCGGAGATTCTCGCTTCACAACGGAAAATGCTTGTCCGTCGCGGTGAGGATCCGGACAAAATGGATGATGAACAGATGGCTGCGCTCTTTGCCAAGCACGTAGCCCAGGTTGAAGGTTGGCTAAAAGAACAACCTAATATGTCGGTCATATATGTTCACTACAGCGATATCCTTGCGGATCCGGAACCACAAATTGCTGCTATAAACGGATTCCTGGGTGGCCAGTTGGACACCGTACAAATGGCGGCAGTAATTGACCCCGCACTCTATCGCAACCGGCAGGATAAGCAGAACGCATCCTGACAATATGACCGAGAGATCATGAAGCGACCTATTCTTCAGTTCACATTCTTATTTTGTGTCCTCTTTTTGGCTTCGTTTCTATTGGTCGCCTTTCAAATCGATGGTACCTCTATGCAAACCACTGTTTTGTATGATGGGGCACTCGATGATACGCCGGATACACAGGGGTTTAACTTTCTAGCTTTCGGCCTTCATGCAACCCAAAGTTTTGCCAACGGCGTTACGACCTTGGATACAATGCCTGAGTCAGAGGACCAGGCGGGCTATTTCAATGTTGAAAAATTTGCTCTTGACCGTTCTTTGGGATATGAGGTTCAATTCACAATAAAGCTTCAGAGCGAAGCTCACAATAGTTATGACCGAGCAGGATTTAGCGTCCTCGTCATCAGTGAGGATTTGCTAGGGATCGAGCTTGGATTTTGGACAAATAAAATATGGGCCCAAGAGGGCGGCACTGATTGGCTCTTTACCCATGCGGAAGGTGTAAACTTTGACACAGCCACGGACCTGATTACATATCGATTAGCGGTTGCCGGAGATATGTACACGCTCACAGCCAATGATTCACAGATTCTAAGCGGCCCATTACGCGATTACACAGCTTTTGATGGTGTCATTGATCCTTATGAGACACCGAATCTCTTGTTCTTTGGAGACGACTCAACCAGTTCACGGGCAAAAACTGATATCACCTATGTGGCCTTAGACACTGTCGTGTTAGTCACCCCCACTCCAACGCCTACAGCTACCTACACGCCAATTTTTACCCCAACACCTATTCCTACAGCTACTATGGAACCATCCGCAACACCGATACCCCCTCCACAACCGAATTGGACGGATTATTGGTGGCGACGGTGCACTTCCGGGTATCCTGCCAAATAAATTGCAATAATCAAAAAGGGCGTTGGACCTAATGGCCCAACGCCCTTTTTTGCTTTTCAGATTACTAGCTTAGCTGACCTTTACTTCGATGCGCTTTGGCTTCACTTCCTCTACCTTGGGAACATTAAGCGTCAAAACGCCGTTTGTGTAGGTAGCTTCAACAGCTTCCGCGTTCACATCAACAGGGAAGCGCAGACTGCGGCCGAAACTGCCACTGCGTCGTTCGCGAATATGATAGTTTTCTTCTTCTTTCTCTTCCTCTTCAGCGACCTCACCCTTGATGGTTAATACATTATCTTCAATGGTGATTTCAACATTATCAGGATTGATGCCGGGCAAAGAAGCTTTTACAGAAAAGCCATCTTCATTCTCAATCACGTCAACGGCGAAGCCAAAATCATTAGCAGGCTGCCAGCCTATCTGGCGATCAAGCAGGCGTTCGAATTCATTGAAATAGCGCATACGATTTACATTGGGATTCCAGCGTACAATTTTCATTTTTTTATCCTCCAGAGTGTTTCTCTGTTTTGTCATGATCCTTTCAAATTAGTAATTATTTTTGCTTATGTTCCTATTCTCGCGCGAACATATTAGATCTGTATATAACAAACATAAGAGAAATGTCTGAAGAATGTAGGCGTTATATTAGCAAGTAGAAATCCCAGGTGAAGCAGAGGGGGCGTGGGGACCAGAGAGTTATTTTCAGTCAGTTAGTGGTATGGTGACAAATTCAGAATCGCCAACAGGCAAGCGCTTGTTGGTGGTCGGTTCATACAACCCTACATGTAACCGCAAGTTATCCCGCCTTGCCGACTCCGGCAGTTGAAACTCATGGATATCACTGATGTACTCGCCTGGGGTCCAACCTGTTGTAGGTCTTGTCCAGTTGGCCGGCTGGCCATCCGACTGGGCAACAATATTACCCTCTTCATCGAGCAGATGAACAAAAGCATGGTAATCCTGATCAATTTCGCGTGCCGCCTGCCAGACGAATTCAACCTTTAGCACAGGATCGGGGAGAATTGAATAACCGGTGAGCAGAACTTCATCATTAAACGTCATATTAACGGCCGTCTCTACATCAGGCTGCTCGAAGGTCCGCTCTGGTGCCTCTATTGACAACGAGCCTAAAGGAAGCAATTCCTGCAATAAAAACTGGTATGCACCACTTTCCAATGATGCCGGCATTCGCAGCGGGTATTGTCCCCGTAATGTATGGCCGCCTTCCCATGATAAACTATCTACAAATGGTGCAATTACAGACATATTCCAGGTGTGCACAACTTGACCATCATCACCTACCAATTGTAGTTCGAATGAGTCTGCAACCGGATCGGATTCGCGCTCCCAGAATAACGTGAGCAGCATTAATTCACCGGGAGCTGCCGAATCCCGATCCTGATTATAACCTTCCAGTTTAAGACCGGTACCGGGTACAGTTTCCTGGCTTGCATATTGAGTTTCTACCATTGTTTGTTCAAGCGGCATCTCTACCGTAACCTGCCCTATGACGGCCGTCGGCCCAACCACGGCACCATTGTCATCCTCAAGAGTTAACGGCTGTAATGTATCCAGATCGAACAGAGTCAAAACAATATCGTACTGACCAGGTGGTGTTCCCGGCAAAACCTGTACCTCACGACTGTCCCAAACCCAGCTGCCTTCTTCCCGTTCCCAAGTAGGCGGTGCATCCTCATACAGCCGGGGGCGCTGCGTTTCCTTTTCGCTCCACACCAAGCCATCGGGGCTAGCTAACCAGATATTGGACTGGTACGCCTCATTGGTCGCCATCTGAGTCGTCCAGGCCAAATCAATATCAAACGTATCGCCGGACATAATCTTTCCTGGCTGAAGACTGTAGCCATTGAGTTGTTGTCCTCTTGCACTAAGCGAGACTGGGTATTGCACCTGTGGAGTACCAGCATTATTCAATGGGGTAAGACCATTATCCACCAAGATAATTTTGAGCAGAAGCAAGGCAACCCCAAGCAAAAGCAATAGCCAGAATTCCGGAATTACCCCTTTTTCTTGCTGTTTATCGTCTATTGTGGGCTTTGCCTGCCGGACTAAGAGAACGGTAGTGATAACCACACCTAGAAGAGCTAGAATGGATACCAGCGACAGCATCGTACGTGGCAGCGTGGATTGCCAGCGGATTTCAATCGTATGCTGTCCGGCCGAAACCGGAAATGTAATTAACCCTTCAGGATCATCAGGCACGATTTGTACTTGTTCGCCATCTATGATCACCGTCCAGCCCGGAAATGAAAAACTCAGATAGCGTGCCGTAAAAGGCATTGGGCTGTCAATGTGCACCTGTGCCGTAAGTCGTCCATATTCAACATCGGCTGAGGCGCCTTCGGGGAGCACAGACATATCAAAACGCTGAGGCGTGTTCCCGCTCTGGTAATCTGCTTCAAGAGGTGATTCTTTCGGCCGTTTTTGAACTGTGCGCGGAAAATAGCTGCCTTCAGGATCGACGCCTACCAGACCAGTCGCATGCTCATAACGATGTACGTCCAAAATAGTTGGGAACCCATTTTCTTCACAGTAGCGAGGATAAAGATTGGGGAAAGCCTCAAGAATTAGTAGACCAACGGCAGCAACCAAAAGCAGTTTTGGAACCAAGTGTTTACTGCCGACTGTAGCAGTCTGCCCTTCTGTAAGAGTCTGTGCAAAAGGGGCACCGGCCAGAAAAGCGATAGGTAAAGCAGCACGGCCGATAAAACGCCAGGGAAACTGCACAAAATCAATGAGCGGTATCTTTTCCCACAAAGGCAGCGAACCCGGCAGGGCCATGAACAAGAAAATCCCTGCGGCCAGCCCCATCCAAATCACATGCCATCGTTGTTCACGATCGATCTTCCTTTTCCAAAAGAGAGTAGAAATACCAATCAGAGCCAACGCTGCGGGGACCCAACCAAGACGGATAGGCAGCGGTGGGTTTAACAAGTTCGGATCTTCCGCTGCAACCGGTGCTAATATTTCTGACCAAGAAGCAAAATTGAAATGGAAATCATTATTACGCGTGGTCGTAGATTGGCTGAGCGTGACCTGATCCATTTCCAGTAAGGCACCCCCTGTATAGAAAAGCGTCATACCCAAACCAAGACCAAATAATAGAAGCAGCCTGACCAACAGCTTCTTCCAATGCAGCTTATGCAGCCATCCCACCGCCAACAAATAGAGGAACAAGACCGGCGTGAAGATTAGCGTCGAGATATTATGACTCAAGGATAGAAATGCCAGAGAAAAGACACTAATCAAAAATGAAACAGCCGATCCACGAATAATCCACCGTCTGCTGATCCATAATAAGAGCGGTAAGAGAGGCAGGGCTAACGATTCCGGCGCATTCCCCCGCACGAGCGCATCAAGCAAAATATAAGGGGAGGCCATATAAGCCACGCTGGACACGATGCCGGCGCGTGGTCCGGAAATATCCTTAACCCAGAGGAACATAAACCAACCGGCAGCCAGAATGCAAAATGCGTAGAATATATTTGAGGCTGTTGGCAAAGGGATGCCCAGCAAATGCGGGCCGAGCACCGCATACAGCGGTGTTGGTTCACGGTAAACAAAGAAGGGGTAACCATATCCGTAAGCGAGATCAGGCAGCCAGCGCGAAAAGAAAACGCCGCTTTCCCATGCATGCCGCATGGCGGCGATGCGATGAATATGTAAGTGACCATCATGCGTGCAAGGCACGGCCGTCAAACGCCCCAACGGCATTACCAGCGGCAGGCCCAGCACAGTAACAAGCATTAAATGCCAAATGGTGGAGGGCACTTTTCGCCAGACTTTCATGAGCTAAACACCTACTATCCTGCTGCGACGTTCCAAAACAACCGTGTCACGCCAGACACCGTGATGACGGGCAATCTTTTCTCTCTTGCCAACAATCCGGAACCCAGCCCCTTGGTGAAGAGCAATAGTTGTCTTGTTTTCAGGGAAAACACTCGACTGTAAAGTCCAGATGCCGGCACGTTCTGACGCATCAACCAACGTTTGCAAGAGCACCTTGCCAATACCTCGTCCGCGTGCCGTCTCCAAAACGTAGATGCTCACCTCAGCCACACCAGCATAGACCTCACGAACCGAAGTAAGGCTCAAAGCCGCCCACCCTACAATTTGTTCTTCATATTGGGCAATCAAGCGACAATCAATCCGTTTGCCGGCATCCCAATCCTCCCAACTGGGCACGGCCGTTTCAAAGGTTGCTTGTCCGGTATCGATCCCCTGCTGGTATATGATCCGCACCGCTTCCCAGTCGTCCGGACGCATCTCTCGTATGGTCAGATCCACGTCAGACCACCATAAACCATCGGAGTTGCTGCTTAAAGCAGCTATAAATACCCCAAACCGCGCAGGCGTTCTTCAACCTGGGACGCTTCATCGCTGCTGAACTCTTTTTCGTCGACTGGTTCAAGGGAATCGCTGCCCTCTTCATATGCGATATCCTGTTCCCCTGTAAATATTTCTGCCAACACACGCCCATCCATGACCGTGGGTACTTGCTCGCCCAATAAGTGCATGATTGTTGGCGCCAGATCTAGAATATTATTTGCAGGAAGTTCAACACCTTGTTTGATCGTCGGACCCTGTGCCAGGAAAACCCCCTCGCTGCGGTGGCAGCCTGAATCGCCGCGAATCTGATTGGTCATGACCTTGCCTTCTGTAGCGAACAGCGGGCAGGCGATCATATTGTAATCGTCAAGAATCAAATGCAGATCCGGTCCCTTAGCAGCATAAGGGCCATTATAGGCGCTCTCCCCGCTGATCACCTGGCTGAGAATTGGACGGCCTTCATCATCTGTAAGGTCATGCAAGGCGTCGACAACTTCTTGTCGTTTCTGCTTAAACTCTTCTGGCGTAACAATACCATGCGGCTCCCGACCTTTAACATTAAGATAGACTTGGCCCACATGCCCCATGCTGTAGGCAACAGTACGTTCCCAGTCGACACTATCGAAACTAAGGAAACGGCCGATCACATTATTTCGCGTATTTTTAGAAACACGGGCCACAAAATTCTGCAAACCAAACCGCGCAATCCACTGATACGCTTTTGAAGGCGTAATCCCCCAACGGAAGGCCAGCGCCTTAAGCTGCGTCCACGGGTCCCGTTTTAACTTCATCAACCCTTTTTCCATGAAGAATACATTGAGGTTCACCATATTCTTCAGCGGGCCGAAACCATGATCGGACATAACCAGCGTTGATGTCTCTGGTGGCAGTTTCTCCATCAAGCGTCCTATATAATGATCAACCAACTTGTAACCATCGCGGATGGCGTGTTCATAGGGGCCTGGTTCAAAGCGCGTATGATTGTGATCCATAAAACGCCACAGAGCGTGTTTCATGACATCCATGGCAATGAAATGGACCATCAACAAGTCAACTGCTTCATTTTCCATTAAATGCAGCGCCCATTGGCCACGGGTATGAATCAGATCATAAAGATCGTCGATAAATTCAGGCTCCATGCCTGGTTTATACTGTACATTGGGAGCAACGCGGTATGGTCCAAGCGCCGCTTCATGACGACTCAGTAAATCTGCCGGTTCACTAATCTGGCCCGTTTTAGGGCTGAGCAAGCCGCTGATGATAAAGCCGTTTATTTCTGCAGGTGGGTACGTTACAGGCACATTCATTACCCCTACGCGATAACCGCTATCAGAAAGCCGCTGCCAGATAGTTGGCTGGCGGATACGGGTTGCATTAACCAATGTGAAGTTATCACCATGGGGTTGAATAAAATCAAAGACACCATGTTTGCCCGGATTACAACCGGTCATGAAAGTAGGCCAGGCCGGGCTTGTGACCGGTGGCAGAGTAGAGAGAAGGTCCCCATGTACCCCGTTGTTCATAAGCGCGGCAAGATTAGGCAGATGACCCTCCTCGACCCAGGGTCGAATGAGATCAAACGTAGCGCCATCAAATCCGATAATCAGCAATTTCATAAGGAATCTACACTTCAGGGGTCGAAGATGACCTCTGGGGCGTTCACTTGTTCTGGATAATCTCCCGGATGTAATATACCGTTTTGCCCTGGGTCTCGTAGTAGGTGCGTACAATAAGTTCAGCCAGAAGTCCCAAGGCCACAAACTGCACGCCCAGAATAACCAATAAGATACCCAGCAGGAGCAGCGGCCGTTCGCCAATTTGGTAAGCGTGAAAACCGGTCCAACCACCTGAAATCCCGGCCCAGATTTTGCTAAAGCCCAAAATCATAATGATCAAGAATCCGATAGCGCCTAAGGGAAAACCAATATTGCCAAAAAGGTGCATGGGCCGGTCGCTGTATTTGCGCAGAAAGAGGACGGTGAAGAGATCGACTATAACACGAAAGGTGCGTGATATACCGTATTTAGATTCGCCGGCGACCCGTGGACGATGGTTTACCGTCTCTTCACAAAGGGTGAAACCGGCGAAAGAACACATTTCAGGGATGAAGCGATGCATCTCTCCGTAGAGGTGCAATTCTTGCGCAACCTCGGCGCGAAACATGCGCATAGAACAGCCCCGGTCATGTAAATGAACCCCACTTGTGGTGGCGATAAGCTTATTGGCTATGAGTGAGGGAACCTTACGCATGAGCAAGGCATCCTGCCGGTTTTGTCGCCAGCCGTTTACCACATCACAATCCCCTTCTTCAATCTTTGCCAAAAGCTTGGGAATATCGGCGGGGTCATTTTGCCGGTCGGCATCAAGGGTCACAATATAACGCCCTTGCGCATGATCGAACCCAGCGGCAAAAGCGGCCGTCTGTCCATGATTGCGCCGGAAGCGGATGACAACAACACGGGCGTCTTCCTCATGCAGCACTTTCATTAGTTCAAAACTGCCATCGCTGCTGCCATCATCGATAAAAATGATCTCGTAATCCAAATCTTGATTGTCGAGGGCATCGCTTATTTCAACGGTAAGCGGGCGTAGATTTTCTATTTCATTATAGACTGGGATTACCAGGCTCAAATCTTTTGTTGCCATAAAGTGGATTGTAACACGCTGAGTTATGAAATGTGAATCTGGACAATCTTAGGCCACATAACCAAGATCGCGAAGTTTCTCCATTACCAACGCCTCTTCTTCCTCCGTAACCCCGCCATCTTTCCAGTCTCGTGACAAATCAATTTCTTGGTTTTGCACCGGGTTGGCATCATTAAACTCGTCACTAAATGCATCATTCAAAACTCGGCCATCCATATAATCGGGCACGGGCAAACCCATATAGTGCAATATCGTTGGCGCCAGATCCAATAAGCTGGCTTCCGCCAATCGTTTGCCACTGAGCGCACCTGGCCCGTTAATGCCGACGATGCCCACCATATGGTGGTGTCCAGTTTGTCCCGTACTGGGTTCCACTATTTTATTAGAACCAAAATCAGCATGACCGAAGGAAACATATTTGGCACGATCGGTGTGTAACACAAGATCGGGTAAACGCCCTGCGCTGATACCGTGGAAAACGTCTTCCCGTTTATAGACCACAGGCACCACCTGGCTGCCATCTACTGGATCTCGAAATTGTTTTGCCGCAGTAATGATCTCATCACGCAGGTTTTCGTACTCAGCGGCCGTTACCGTACCAAGCTGCCGTTCTCCCTGCACATTGAGATAAACCTGTCCAAAATTACCGACCGAAAAAGCCTTTGTTCGTGCCCAATCCACATCATGGAAGGATAAGAACAAACGCCGCAGCATATTTCCACCCCTTCCGCGCTTCACATTCTTGCGTAGTCCGCCTAAGCGCAATCGTGTGATCCACTTCAGAGCATTAATCGGTGTGACACCGAGTTTGAACCCCGCGCGTTTAACTAAGCTTAGTGGTGTACGTTTGAACTTCAACCAACCACGATCGGCCAGCCAGTTATTGATATGGAAAAATTTATGGAATGGGCCAAAACCATGGTCGGAGAGCACGACTTTTAATGCATCATCCGGAACCAGAGCGATCATTTCGCCCAATAAGCGATCAATCGTTTCGTAATAATCTAGAATGTCCGGCATTACGCTGGCCGCCATTTGCGGATCGTGTAGCGGGTGCGTTTCGTCTAGAAGATGCCATACTTCATGTTGTAAATTGTCAGTCGTCTCGAAAACATATAGGAACAGATCCCAAGGGCGATTTTGCATTAAATAAAGCACAGCCTTGGCGCGATCGATCTCCATTTGCTTAACAGCTCTAACAAAGGTTCTGGGATCTTTGCCACGACCTTTTTCTGACATATGTAGCGGGAACGGCCCAACCTTATCCGTGATTTCTTCCTGGAGATCTTGCGGATAGGTATAGCGGCTGTCCTCGCCAGGGGTTAAAAAGGAACACAACATGAAGCCGTTTAGCGGCTGCGGGGGGTAGGTCATCGGCATGCTGACAACGCCTACTTCTCCACCGGCGCTGCCGACGATCTCCCATAAAGCAGGGACGGCTCGTGTTCGGCCGTTACTGATTTGAATCTCATACCCGTCTTGGGCGGGATATGTAAAATCAACAAGACCATGCTGTCCAGGATTTGTTCCCGTAGCAAATGAGGCCCACGCGGAAGCAGAGACGGGAGGAATTGTAGAACGCAGTGAGCCTTGAACGCCCTCATCCAGCATTTTTGCCAGATTAGGTAAACGCCCCTCATCCAGCCACGGTTGCAGAAGGTCAAAAGTGACGCCATCAAGGCCAAATACAGCAGCTTTTCGTTTTATCTTAATGGGTTTTTCCATTTCAGTACCCTATAAATTCTCCGCATGAGGTGATCGCATCAGCTTGGCCACACTGGAAAAGGCATATAGCAGACCACCAATGACACCAGCGCTGAAGCGCAGGAAATAGAAGGCCAAAGACATGGCAACAGCCTCTTCCGGGGCAACACCCAAGGGTACGAATAGAAATAGGTAAACCCCTTCTCGTACGCCTAAGCCATTAAAAGCAATTGGCAGCAAATTTATTAGGGCAATTAACGGTACAAAAAGCGGGAACACAACCAATGGCAAATCCAAAGACAAAGCCCTGGCGATGCTGTACTGGATCAAAATAAGATTCAGCGTAAATGGCAGACTGATCAACAATGCCTGGACCAATGTGGGCATGGGATAGCGGTGAACCGTATCAATAAGCTTTTCTATCTGACCATACAAAGGAAGCCGGTTGATGGTCGGAAAATAATTGGTAAGAATAACCAGCGGATCTTTCCAGCGGATCAACAAAAACCCAGCCGGTATACCGAAGGCGATAACAGTAATTGCTACCAACAAACTCGTGGGCAGTTCGATCGGCGCTGTTTGATTAAGTGTATTCCAGATAAGCGCCACCAACGCAATCAACGAACTTCCCAGAAGACCTGTCAGACGATCCATTACGACCGAACTCAATGCTTCAGTCCCGCGTCCATAGCGTTGGCGTAAACTGACAACCTTAACCACATCCCCGCCAAAACCGGTAGGAATAAAATTGTTGGCAAAGAAACCAACAAAATAAAGATATAAAAGTCGGCGAAAAGGAGGACGATCATTAAGCGAGTGCAGCAAAATGAACCAACGGTAGGAACGAATGACGATATTAAACAAGAAAATGGCGAAAGCCAGCAGATACCAGGCCCAATTAATACGGGCCAAGGTCCCTGCAACTTCCTTGAATCCAACATCGTTTAGCAGAATATATAACAGCGCTAAACTTAATAGCACCTGTAGCGCGCCCCGCACCTTTTTGTTCTTCAGCATAACTGCTGGATTATAGCATATTGCCCCTACGCAAAAAACGCCGCTTCCCCACGACTTATATACAAAAACATTTGCTCTATTCTCATGTTATGTTATACTAATTGTGAAATATCTCTGAAATATCAGAGTTATATTAATTGGATTCCCTTGACTTGCAAATCAACAGGCGGATGTTAAAGCTGATGACAACATAACCCATCCGGTGGATAAATGATTGGATGCGCCTCATATTTTGTGTGGTCATAAAAGAAAGGAGGTAGATCTTAGCGGAAATATCTAAGTGGCTAAACGCCAAAGTTTCAATTTTTTTTACTTCAAAAAACTCTCAAGTATCTCATTGGAGGAGATTAACGAAATGAATAAGAAATTTGGTTTATTGATCGTATTAGCAATTTTCGCTCTCGTTCTTGCTGCCTGTGGCGGTGGTGAGCCCGAGACCGTAACAGTTGAAGTAGAAGTCACCCGTATTGTTGAAGTAGAAGTGCCCGCCGAAGGTGGTGGTGCTGCTGAAGCCATCGAATTTTCTGGCGGTGGCGACACACTGGGCGAGGTACAAGGCCGTGGCAATCTCATTTGCGCCAATAACGGAACACTCCCTGGTTTTGGTATTGTTGATGAAGCAGGTAACTTCAGTGGCTTTGACTGGGATTTCTGCCGCGCAGTTGCCGCAGCCGTTCTTGGTGATGCGGAAGCAGTTGAAGGGCGCCCGACGACGGCAACCGAACGTTTCCCCGTTCTGCAGTCCGGTGAAGCTGACATCCTCATTCGTAACACGACATGGACAACCAGCCGTGACACATCCCTCGGTTTTGATTTCGCTCCTATTACCTTTTATGATGGCCAAGGCATGATGGTCCGTAAGGACTCCGGCATCACGGATCTCGAGGGTTTTGAAGGCGGCTCTGTCTGTGTGCAAGCCGGTACAACAACAGAAAAGAATCTTGCTGATGTTTTCCGTGCCCTGGGCATTAACGCCGAATCAGTTGTCTTCCCCGACAACCCCTCTACCACCGAAGCATATGATCAAGGACGCTGTGACGGCTTGACCACCGATAAATCTGGCCTTGTTGCTGTCCAAACCCAGCTAACCGTGCCAGATGATCACATCATCTTGGATGCAACCATGTCCAAGGAGCCGCTAGGACCTTTGACTCGCCATGGTGACAATAATTGGGCCGACATCGTTTTGTGGACCGTTAACTGCACCATCCAGGCTGAAGAACTGGGTATTACCTCTGAGAATGTAGATGAATTCTTGGGCAGTGACGATCCGGTCGTTCTCAATCTCCTAGGTGTGGAAGGTGACTTAGCCCAGGCCATGGGTCTGAGCAATGATTTCTGTGTACAGGTCATTAAGCAAGTTGGCAACTATGGTGAAATCTATAACAACAACCTTGGTCCCGATACACCCTTTAACCTGCCGCGTGGCTTAAACAACCTCTGGACCGAAGGCGGTTTATTGTACTCGCCTCCGTTCCGCTAAAAACTCCAGGCTGCATAGTAGTTGGTTCATTTTCCCGGAAACCCATAATTTCCGGGAAAATCGTTCCTCTTCTGTTAGCCGCTTATTATCAATAAACAATACGGCCCGGCAATGATCGGGCCGTATTGCCATGATGACACTGGTGAGTTCAAGAGCTTTCGTCAAAATTAGCTCACCAGGGAGGAGGACTTAGAATGGCCCAAATTGCCGGCCCACCACCACAAACAGAGTTGCAAGCCCAACAAAATGTCCCCTTTTGGCGCGACACGCGTATTTTGGGTGTTTTTGGACAGATTGGTTTCATCATCCTGGTGATTTTCGTTTTTCGTATTCTTGCTACCAATTTCGCTGCTAATGCCAGCAAACTCGGCGAATCACAATTCTTATGCCGGGATGGCACCTTCAGTTATCTCTGCGCTTATGATTTTATGTCCAGCGAAGCGGGTTTCGATATCGGTGACACTGTTCTCGAGTATGTCAATACCGACTCCTACTGGTATGCATTTCTAAACGGTGTCCTCAATACGCTCAAAGTTGGCCTGATGGCAGTCGTATTGACCACTTTTTTGGGCCTATTTGTAGGTATCGCCCGTCTCTCAAAAAACTGGCTGGTGAATAAAGTCGCCCTGGCCTATATTGAGTTATTTCGTAATACACCCATACTCCTACAGCTCTTTTTCATCTATTTCACCGTCATTCTGGCCTTTCCGGAAGTGCGCGAAGCTGCCCAACCATTTGGTTTACCGATTTTTGTTACCAACCGTGGCTTGAGTATACCTTCTCCGCAGTTGACGTCTTCAGCGGCTGTCTGGTTGGCTTTTTTAGTCCTGGGAGTTATCCAGTTCCAGGTGATGTGGATATGGCTGGGTCGACGGGAAGAAAAAACAGGCCGCAGCAGCAATCGCTGGGGTTGGGGAATTCTCTCCTTTCTGATCATTGCCGCCATTGGCTGGTTTGTGGCCGGGGGCGTAACTGACACGCAGGGTCTGTTGACCACCAAGGCCAGCCGTATTAGAGAAGTTGAGGACCTGGAAAAAATTATGCTCGGTAGGACCGGCCTGGATTTTCTCTCCGATTTGGACACATTATCTGATGAGGAAATCGGCGCAGCTGCTTTTCAATTCTGTGCCCTGCGTGATTCTGTTTCCGAAACCAATTTAACCCGTTTGTTACGGAATATGAATATCCCTTATCAGGCCCATCGTTATGATCGTTATGACCAGGCAACTGCAGATTATAACGAGGGGGTATGTGAAGCGATAGTCGCGCCTAAATCCGTTTTGGCGGCTGAACGATCGACTTTAGAAAACCCGAATGCCCACCTGGTCGTAGACGTGGGTTCTCGACCAATCGTGTGGAATGTGCCATCCCTTGAAGGATTGAATATCGCCGGAGGCAGTACGCTCAGACCGGAATTTACGGCTTTGCTATTCGGCCTCACCCTTTTCTATGGCGCTAATATGGCCGAGCTTGTACGGGCCGGCATTCAGTCGGTGGGCAAGGGTCAAAACGAAGCTGCCCGGGCTCTGGGTCTCAATGAAAGCCAGCGCTTACGCCTGATCGTTTTGCCCCAATCCTTGAAAGTTATTATCCCCCCTTTGATTGGCGTCTATTTGAGCCTTATGAAAGATACAAGCCTGGGCATCGCCATTGGTTTCCCAGACATGTACATGGTTTCCTTTACGACCATGAACCAGTCAGGCCGTGCCTTACAGTTGATGATTCTTATGATGTTGGTTTATCTGACAATTAGCCTGGTCTTCTCATTGATCTTGAATTGGTACAACGAGAAAAACAAAATGGTGGAGAGGTAACAATGGCTGCAATAACTGAATCATTATCCGAACGTTTTCAGGAAACTATGAGCCGGCGCTTCAACTGGCAATACTTTTTGCAAGATAATATCACCGGCTCCTGGTTATTAACAGCCTGGGTCATCATTTTATCCCTGGCTACATTGATTTTAACCGTCAGACAATTGGCTGCTGCGCCCACGGCAACAACCATTTTATTACTTGTCTGGTTCATTGCCTTATTGGCAGCTGCCGCCGAAGGATTACATATTCGTTATTCTCGCGTCGGTCGCTGGCTAAAGGCAAACTTATTGGGTTCGGTATCCAACGCCATGCTCACCTTGTTCTTACTGCTGGTTATATATGTAATTGCCGACAGTATCTGGCAGTGGGCTGTTGTCAACGCCACCTTCAGTCCGGCCCTCACCGCGCCGGATGTCCGCAGTCACGACGGTGCCAACTGGGGTGTTATCATTGGTGCCTGGGATTTGTTGATGTATGGCCGTTTTCCTCGTGAACAATTAGGTCGCGTCTATACCGTTGTGGCCTTTTTTGTCATATTGGCCATAATCAGCTTTGCTGCCAACAAGACAGGTCTATTGGAACGCATCAAGCCCTTGCGACAGATACTCACATTTCTTTGGGTTCTCTCGCCCGTTGTCGTCTATATCCTCTTGGCCGGCGTCCCACCTGGTGATATCAATATAGTCTCATTGATTGTTGGCGAAATCTTGGTGTTAGGCACCTTTGCCTTGTTCTGGTGGCAGCGCGTGATCAAATTTAGTTGGCTTACTTTTATCGGCTGGGCGATCGTTTGGCCTGTATCCTATATCGTCTGGCGCATCCTTGGTGGTACGGGGCTCTTCCCGACTATCAATGTGAGTCTCTGGGGCGGATTACTGCTCACCTTGATTATCGCTTCGGCGGTGATCATCCTATCGTTCCCTATGGGCATGGTTTTGGCTCTGGGGCGGCGCAGTGAAATTCGCGGCATTCCCTGGTGGCTCATTTGGCCCGTGGCCCTCGTCGTTGCCATCTGGGGCTTTGCAACCTCTACACCTGAGATTTTAGCCAAGGCGGATAATACGGTACAGCAATTACTGGCCTTCTGGCCGCTCCTGATCCTGGCCGCCGCTTACATTTTGCAGCGTACTTTTCAAGGCAACGTCATTGCCGCTGCCAGTGCCGCTTTTATCGAGTTTATTCGTGGCGTACCTTTGATCACCTTGCTCTTTATGGCCATCATCATGGCGCCCTTCTTTCTGGGAGGAGGAGCTACCCTGGAGAATGTCTGGGCGGTTATCCTTGGCTATGCCCTCTTTTCAGCCGCCTACATGGCTGAACTCATCCGTGGTGGCCTGCAAGCCATTCCTAGAGGGCAGTATGATGCCGCCGATGCCATAGGATTAAACGCCCTGCAAAAGATGCGCTTTATTATATTGCCTCAGGCCATAACTATTGTCATACCTGGTATTGTCGGCCAGTTTATTGGATCCTATAAATCCTCTTCGCTGGTCGCCATCGTCGGGCTTTTTGAGCTCTTGGGGGTAACAAGAATCATCACCTCCAATCCCCAATGGTTAGGCTTACGCCAGGAGTTATACGTATTCGTAGGCGTGGTCTACTTCACAGGTAGCTTTATTATGTCTTGGTACAGCCGCAGGTTAGAAAGCCGGCTCAGTGTCGGCCAACGGTAGGAGGAAATAGAATATGACTACTAACTTGAATCCAAATGTAATTGAAGAAGTAATTGTTTGCCGCGATGTTCACTTATGGTACGGTGAGTTTGAAGCGCTGCGTGGTGTCAGTTTAACGGTCAAGCGCGGCGATGTGGTCGTCATCTTGGGGCCGTCCGGCTCTGGAAAATCCACCTTTATCCGCGCCATGAACCGTCTGGAGGAACATGGCGAAGGGGATATCATCGTCAATGGCATCACCCTGA
Organism: uncultured Chloroflexia bacterium; assembly: GCA_963736615.1. GTDB lineage: Bacteria > Chloroflexota > Anaerolineae > Promineifilales > Promineifilaceae > JAACFF01. The sequence continues at coordinate 239,483 of CAVTPP010000015.1, forward strand.
CCCATGATGTGCGTAATATCGCCGAGATCCGGCGTGAAGTGGGCATGGTCTTCCAGCAGTTTAACCTCTTCCCCCATTTGACGATAATGGAAAATGTCACCCTGGCGCCGATCAATGTCCGTAAATGGTCGCGCGAAAAATCGGAAGAGACGGCCATGAAATGGCTGACGCGGGTCGGTATTCCCGAACAGGCACATAAGTATCCTGGGCAGCTTTCCGGTGGCCAGCAGCAGCGTGTGGCCATTGCTCGTACTCTGGCCATGGAGCCGGAAGTATTGCTCTTTGATGAGCCTACTTCAGCCCTCGACCCGGAAATGGTCAAGGAAGTGTTGGATGTGATGTCCGACCTGGCCAGGGAAGGCTATACGATCATCGCCGTGACCCATGAAATGGGCTTTGCCCGTGGCGTTGCTGACCGCATCGTCTTTATGGATTATGGCGAGATTCTGGAGACAGATACGCCAGATGAGTTCTTTGATAATCCGAAAAATGACCGACTGAAGTTGTTCCTGTCCCAGATTTTACATCACTGATATTTTTCAGTAACGAATCAAAAACGGCCGTCTGCCCTGCATTCGGCCGTTTTTCTTTTTCCGGTAGAATTAACTCACGAAATGGTGCTACCATTAGTGAAAGTCAGTTGGTCGATAAGGCTTCTGCCGTATCACCGCTGAAGCGATTACTACAAACAGAATTGCCATAAGGGGAAAGCATGATTGTTATGGCCAGTAAGAATGGTGCTGTCGGCATCAAGGAAGCTGTGCATGTTTTGAAGGAGGGGGGAACGGCCGTTGATGCCGTTGAAACCGGCATTCGCCTGGTCGAAGAGAATCCAGATGACCATACCGTAGGCTACAGCGGGTATCCGAATCTACTTGGAGAAGTCGAACTGGATGCCAGTATCATGAACGGCCGTACTCTGGAAAGCGGCGCCGTCGGCGCTATGAAAGGGTATCCTTACGCCATCTCCGTCGCCCGCAAAGTGATGGAAACGCTGCCCCACGTGATGCTAGTGGGTGAAGGAGCGGAAAGTTTGCCGCCGAAATGGGCTTTACCCAACAAAATTTACTAACCGAAGAAGCCCATGAGTGTGGGCCAAGCGCCTGCAAGAAGATATGCCGCCGGAGGTATTTCGATAATTTGCAGGAACAAACAGATTTCGCCAGTGGGTGCGCTTAGCAACCGATCCGGAACGGACCAAAGGAACGGTCAATTTCATCGCCCAAGATGCACATGGTGACATCGCCTGTGGCGTCAGCACCAGCGGCTGGGCCTGGAAATACCCTGGCAGAGTTGGGGATTCGCCCATCATCGGCGCCGGCAACTATGCTGATAACCGCTATGGTGCTGCAGCCTGTACCGGTATGGGCGAGATGGCAATTCGTGCGGCTACAGCGCACAGCTTAATTTTTTACATGAAGATAGGGCTGTCTGTCCAGGAAGCGGGGCAGCGGGCCATGCAGGATTTAAATGACCTTGACGGCCGTTTTCTGGGCATGATGCGCATCATCACCCTGGACAAAAATGGGAACCATGCAGGATTCAGCAGTGCAGAAGGTCATACTTACATCATTCAAACAGATGACATGTCCACACCCGCTGAAGTGACACGCACCTTTGTGCCTATCCGTTCGCGGTGGGAATAGAAATTATTGGTTGGCGATACTACCAGAATGGGAGAAGTGATAATGAAGATTTTAATACTGGGCAGCGGACTGATGGGACCGGCAGCAGCATATAATGTCATGATCGATCCCGCAGTCACCAAGGTAACAATCGCTGATCGCAGCCAGGCTCAACTGGATAGTTGTTTGGCCATTCTGCGCGATAAGCCTGGAGCTGACAAGATCAGCTTCACCCAATTAAATCTCAACAATCTTGAAGCAACCGCCAATTTAATGGCCGGTTTTGACGCCATCGTAGCCGCACTTCCCAACCCGGTTAACATTTCAGCAATCAAGGCGGCATTGCAGGCTAAAGTACCCTTAGTAGATTTAGCGCAAACATTTCCCCATGAAATAATGCAAATTCTAGAAGGGTCTCCTGCGAATGAGAATTTAATCGTCCTTGGCTGTGGCGTAGAGCCAGGATTAACAGAGATCGTGGCCCGCCATCTGGCAGAAAAAATGGATCGCGTTGATGAATTGCACATTATGTGCGGCGGTATTCCGGAAAATCCGGGACCTCCTCTAGGATACAAGATCGTGTTTGGCGGCCGTAGAATGCCCATTCGTGAGGCGGATTCAGAAATTGTGTGTAATGGACAAATTGAATTTGTTCCACGCTATTCCGGAGTTGAACCAGTCTCATTTCCCGGTGTCGGTCTATGCGAGGCATGGCATGAAGGATTTAAACCCTGGATATTAGACATACCAGCTTTGAAAGAAATTAAAAAAGGCAGCCAGAAAACGGTACGCTGGCCTGGTTATGCCGAAAAAATTACGGTGCTCAAGGATTTAGGGCTTCTGAGCCTAGAACCGGTAGAGGTCAATGGTGTTTCTATTGTGCCTAAGTATCTCGTAGACAGCGTACTCTACCCAAAAGTTAAATTGGAAGAAGGGGAACGGGATATTACCTGCTTTCGCGTGGAGCTAATAGGAGAGAAAGATGGGGCGCGCTGCATATATAAAGCAGAAATGGTAGACCGTTATGATGACAGCACGGGTTTTACTTCAATGGCTAGGACAACGGCTTTCACTGGCGCTGTTGTGGCCCGTATGATTGCATCTGGCAATTTATCAGTGCGTGAATCCACTATCGTAACACCCGAAAAAGTGATAAGCGGCCGGCTTTTTGATTTACTTCTGGCTGAGCTAAATGCCATGAATATGCACATTTCAATCACAGTTCAAGAAACTGTGGACTAGAACAATCTCTATAAATCTTATTGGCTCACAAACCTAAAGCCGAACCCTCGCCACGCGGATCGGCCGCACCGATAAATCTCGTGGGGCGTGGTGACTGATCATATTCAAGAGATATCCCATGAGCATTTCCCAGGCCATCTGCAAATTCTTGAATTAGATGTCCCCTTGCTGCCAGGGCTTTTCTTGTAGCCTCCGATAAGGGCGCATCTACCAGAATTTGCTGCGGTTCTTCAAAACTGATCCGCGGTTGTGCTATTGCCTGTGCCATATCCATTCCGAACTCAAGTAGGTTCATGATTATTTGCGGTACGGTCTGTGAAATTGTATGTCCTCCAGGTGTACCCAGGGCCGAAATTGGGTAGCCATCACGAAATATTATTACAGGGCAATCGCCTGATAGTTTATGGCGTCCTGCGTGGGCATCCATTGGATTACCTTTTGGCTCGAAGGTGCAGTATTGGAGCGAGTTGTTCAGCCAGATGCCAGTTCCAGGAGGCATGATACGGCTCCCAAACATCTGACCAATTGTTTGCGTGGCTGAAACGATATTGCCTTCATCATCGGCGACAACAAAATGTGTCGTATTAGGGTTCGAATCTGTCACCGGAAAAGGCCCAATAAAGGCCTCTGCGACCCTCATATTAAGCTGGGAAGCCACTTCCCGCCAATATCGCGGGGAAAGCAGTTCCTCAAATGGAACTTCATCAATATCAGGATCAGCCGCGTACTTAAGCCGGCAGAGGTAAGCATGTTTGGTAACTTCTGCAAAAAGATGGAGATATTCAGGGCTGTTATGTCCTAATGCTTGCAAATCAAACTGGCTCATGAGGCCGAGGCGGATGAGAGCAGAAAAGGATGTGGCTGGCGGAGCTGCGGTGACTATCTGATGGTCACGATAGGTAATGACCAAGGAATCAAGCCATTCAGCGTCACAATGCATTAGATCAACAAGATTCAAAACGCCCCCGGACGTTTTTACGGCCTTAACAATACGTTTCCCAAGTGAACCAGAATAAAAGACATCTGCCCCCTCCCTGCCAATAAGTTTAAGGGTCTTTGCCAGATCACGCTGTACCAGCGGTTCGCCCGCTTGAAGAGGTCGGCCGTCGCGGCTATAAATCATCTGCGCATGAACTGGAAAGGTGGCGAAATAACGGCCGATATCCCTGGCTAATGCTCGCGAAACAGGGAAGTTATTTTGTGCCAGATCGATGGCCGGCTGCAGTAATTCTTCCCAAGGTAGATTCCCATACGTTTCCGACATCACTTGCCAGCCGCGCAGATTCCCTGGCGTTGATACAGCCAAAGCGCCAAGACGATTTGCTTCATAGTTGGGCGTTGGTGGACGAAAACTGTCGCTGTTGATACTCTGAGGAATCCGGCTACTTGTATTCAAAAAGCGGCAGATCTGCTGCCCGGCCTGGTAAATAAGGATCGTACCGTAGCCGCCAATGCCCGACATCATAGGTTCAACAACATTTAAAGCTGCAGCTGTGGCCACGGACGCATCAAAGGCATTGCCTCCGCGCCGCAAAGTCATAACGCCCACCTTAGAGGCTAAAGGATGCGCGCTGCTCACCATACCTCGAGTGCCGCCAGCTAATTTCACTTGAGGCGGGATAGTCATCAAAGTTCCATCATTCTCGATCAGCGCTGAACCATTGAGGTTTAATCCGATTTTCGGCAGCCTCTTGAGGTGAAGATGTACCGGACAGAACGACAATCACCTGCTCCCATGTTAAGTAAGCTTTTTCTTCAATTGTAACAGGCCGGGCGAATGGGAACGCTGTGCGCATAACATTGCCCAAGGGGCGGGGCAGTATGGACCAAAAGCCCGATTGGGCAGCCACTGAGGGGCGTGCAGGGACGAGCCGTGATGTTGGCGATTGGTAGCTGAGAAACTTGAGCCATTGCCAAACTGCCAACGGCCGTTCGCTGTACTGGCTGACAAAGCTCCCTCGCAGCCATAATGGGGCAATTCCGTCAAAACGATCCGACCCGGGAAAAGACACAATACCTACCGGGGATAACAGCAAGTTGAACTCATAGGTCACTGGTGTGTCTACCCATATAGCTGCCTTGCGACGCGATCCCTGGAAATTTAGCAATAACAATGCCTGGCGTTCGTCCTCAATTATCGTTCCTATGGCAGACATTTGTTTCCTGGAAAAAACATCCCTCAATTCGCCCGTCAGATCTGGCAGTTGTCCTTGTTGGTTTACCATCTGGCTGTACCATTCCAACGCCGCGGCCACATTTTCCGTTTCTAGAGGTGTTTGACAAAGAACAGTGGCTGATTCCGTACATTGATTATTCCAATTATATGCATAAGAAAACAATGAATTTAGCCCGACGTCCAGGAATCCCCAGGCCAGTTCACTCGGCTCTGGCTGGTCACCAACAAGTGAGGAGACATCCTGGGCCATTTCATCCCACGTCCAGCGTGAAGAGGGTTCTGTATGTTCAGCCTGGCGATAGGCAGCCTTGTCGTAATACATTACCTGCATCTCAGCCGCTTCGGGCATGAACCAGGAGCGTCCATTCCAAACAGTTCCTTGCCAGATTTGTTCATAGAAATCAGATCGGTCGAAATCAGGATCGCTGCTGATGTAATCGGTCAAATCGTGTACTTGACCGGCAGCCAGCATCGCTTCTGTAGGCACAATTGCAGCACCATCAAATTCATGTGCCAGGGTCGTCAGATCTTCAGGGAGCGCTTCCAGGTTAACAATCTCGACTGTGATCTCAGGATTTAAGGCCATGAACTGTTCTGCCAGGATATCATAGGGCACATCCCATTCGGAAGATGGCGGAACAACGAATCGAATCGCTGCCGGCGTCAAGTAATTGTTTATACGCTCGCTGAGTTGCACCCAGAAGCGGTCCGCAGGATCGCCTTGTGCATTCAGACCCAGCAAACGGGGTGAAGGAATGTGAAGGTGATTTGCTTCGGCTGTTTCCATGTAATCATCCCGCATCTCAATCGTCAATGGCAATCGATCCTCCAGGCATCCACTTGCGCAAACCTCGGTTACAATATTGTTCACATAGTTGGCAATAGTTGCTGCCCATGGATCATCAACAGCATAGTATGCTAATGTTCCCCAATCTACCTCGCTTTTCAGAGACATACCCCAGTAATTCGCATCGGTGGAAATCTGCCGCAGTTGTCCTGCACGCCGTTCAAAAAAGATAACACGTTGAAGTTCCTCATCTTTTTCATGCCAGGTCGCGTTGGCCCATATGGTCTCGCCATGTGGTTCCGCATTGGTGATGGTTAATCCACGACCGTTAACAGCTTGATTCTCAGGCAGCAGTTGTGCGACGAACAAACCAGGGTCATCATCTTGAAGAGAAAAGAATAATTCCCCATCATTATTAAGCAGGGCTTGTTGTTGGACATCTACTACAGTCTGCGTCTCTTGAACAAGATCTTGTGTTTCCTCTTCCTTTTTATCACGCGCTGTGATCCAAACACCGACCAGAGATATCGTGAGTCCTATGGTAATTATCCAAAACCAAACGACCCCGCTTGCCCATCGGCGTCGCGCCTTATGTGCCGGCAGTTCATCAGGATCTTCTTCAAATTGCCAATCGAATTGATTACCCATGTTCGCTGGATTATGATCACTTGACTTGCGTAAACCTGGCGGGGAATTTGCGTATTTTATTGCGGTTTAAGCAAGTAGTTAAAGCGGATTACTTGTGAGCATAATAGTTGTTATGAAGGTCGATGTCAAGAGACGCGGCGTATCATTCTTCCCTGACTCATGGCTAGTTGATTCAAACCATTTATGTCCGGTCGAACGTCAGCAATAGAATTGATTTCTTATCTGTTGGGATTGGAACAGGCCGGCGAAATCATCGCCGGCCTGTTTAATGAGGGGGTTATTTTGTTTTGGGGCGATGTTGATTTCACAACACGCTCAAATTACAAATTGGGAGCTACCTTCGCTAGCCGCTCAACAGCACGTTCTAACTCACTTTGTGCTGTCGCAATGGAAAAACGAACATGCCCTTCACCACTGCTGCCAAAAGCGATACCTGGTGTACCGGCTATGCCCGCTTCATCTAACAAGGCTCCGGCCAATTCCAGGCTGTTTTTGCTGCTATTGGGGAAGCGTGGGAAAAGATAGAATGCCCCTTCAATGGAACGACACTCAATACCTTCAATACTGTTCAAAGCCGGAACCATAAAATCGCGTCGTGCTTTGTAAGAGTCGCGCATTTCGGCAATACAGTCCTGAGGTCCATTGAGAGCAGCTACGGCCGCATGCATCGTAAAGTTGGCCGCCGAAGAGACGGTCTGGCTGTTTAAGCGCGCTGCCAGCTTCAGAATCGGGGTTGGTCCGGTGATCCAACCCAGACGCCAACCGGTCATTGCATACGCCTTAGATAGACCATTTGTCACAATTGTACGTTCGGCCATACCTGGCTGGGCCACGATATGAATGTGTTTGCGGCCATCAAAAATCAGCTTGTCATACATGTCATCAGCAATAACGTATAGGTCGGCCTCGGTAGCCACTTCGACAATGGCATCCACTTCCTCTTGGGTCAAGACGCGACCAGTGGGATTAGAAGGGGAATTGACCATAATCGCCTTTGTCTTTGACGTCACTTTTTCGCGCAGCAAGTCGGCCGTTACGCGGAAATTATCTTCGCTTGGCAAACTGACCGGAATAGGCACGCCACCGGCAAGCATGATCATCGGTGGATAGGACACCCACACCGGCTCCAGATAAAGAACTTCATCGCCAGGATTAACTACCGCACTGAGGGCCAGATTGAGGGCCCATTTGCCACCAGGTGTGACGACAACGTCGGTCTTAGGATTAAGCCGCACACCACTCTCACGCGCCATCGAATCGGCTATCGCTTCCAGAAGCGGGACAATACCCTTCATGGGGCCAGGATAATGTGTGGCGCCGTTTTCGATTGCGGCAAAAGCCGCAGCCGTAATATGTGCCGGCGTGGCGAAATCGGGATCACCGCCAGCCAGGGCGATGATATCTTCGCCTGCCGCTTTTAAAGCATTCGCTTTGTCACTGACTGCCAGCGTTACAGATGCCGGTATGCTGATAGCCAATTCAGATAATGTTTTCATCAGTTGCTCCTTCAAAAATTCGGGTGCACGGCATCTTGCCTTCATTGGAAAGATGCAATTTTCCCCTACTTCCTTCCTACTGTGCGAGGAGCTATATTATTAAAAAGCCACATTAGTGGATTAGCTCACCCTCGCTTGTAGATAGTCAACGTTTAATAAATTACGATAGCCGACTATTCTACGTCCAGGAAGGTAGAAAGTCTATAGTAAAACTGTCGAAAATAGGACACAACCATTTGTCAAAAAAGAACAGAGGGTTTACGCTTAACAATATGAATCTTGCAGAAAATCAAGTTACGGCCGTTATTTTGGGCACAATGCAAGATGGCGGCCTGCCTCATATTGGTTGCCGCTGTGCACGATGTACAACAGCCTATAATGATCCGGCCCAAATGGATTTGGCGGCCTGTCTGGCCATCGTGGATAAACGAGGATCGGATACGGCCGTTTGGCTAATCGACGCAACACCGGATATTAAGTGGCAGTTAGATATGTTGGTTCAAGAATTAGGCCCGCACCCCCACCGTAACGGCCGAATCCGCCAGCCCAATGGGATATTCCTCACCCATGCCCATATGGGCCACATCGGCGGATTGCCTCAATTAGGACCAGAAGCAATGGCCGTAAAACAACTGCCCGTTTATGCAACGGCCGATTTGGTAGACCTGCTACAATCGACTCGCTTATGGCAGCCTGCACTTTCATGTTTGGATCTAAAGTCACTGGTTGTTGGCGAAGCGCTCACCCTAGCGCCGGAATTGTCTATTACGCCGCTGCCGGTTCCCCATAGGGATGAATGGGGGGTCGGAACTGTCGCTTATTTTATACATGGACCACAGCACACTCTATTATATGTGCCAGATATCGACACCTGGGAGGAATGGCCAGAGGCACAGACGATGCTTTCCGCAGTTGACACAGCTCTTGTAGATGCCAGTTTTTACAGCGCTGCTGAATTAGGCGGTAGAGAACCAGTAGCACATCCCCTTGTTACAGACACATTGCGCCGCTTTGCACACATTCCAGGACAACTGGTATTAACGCACTTCAACCATACCAATCCAATTCTGGATAAGAATGGCCACGAACGGCAGCAAGCAGTTAAAATTGGCGTAACTGTAGCTCATCGTGGCATGACCTTCCAACTCTAGTCGTGAATCCAGACCTCTCTCCTACAGGCGCTGCCATCGCAGACAACAACCGGGCGTGATTGGAAGGAGCAATATGAGAATGAAGCCTAAGTTGGAATTTGCATGATCACTTTAATCCCGTCAGTCCATCTAGGCTTATGGGATTTTTTGTTATATCGTGGTGCGAACTTCTCTCGTACCTGGCAAATGATGCAGAAAGTCGCGGGCGAAACGGGCATTGTATTCGTTGAGCAGGTTTTCCACACGCTGGGCTGCCTCAGATGCGATCAATAAACCGGCATGATAAGGTTTATCCAGACGCCAAACAATTTCCGGTTCATTGTAGCTGGATAAGTTTGGGCTTTCTTGTTGGGCCAGACAGATGATCAATCCGGCGTAATCTTGGCGATGATCGGGAAGCTGGTACTCTTCCCCCCTTATACTGGCCATCTCTACTCGAGCTGCTTCGGCCCACAATTCGATTCCGCTTGCCGCCTTTACCATTCTATCAATATTTGCCCCACCCACGCGCGCGGCCGTTTCCAGGAAGTAAAACTGGTTATCGGCTTCCGAACGAATAAATTCAGTATGGGCTACGCCTTGTCTATGTCCCAACGAACGCAAAATTGTCTTGTTGTATTCAACCAATGCCTGTGATTCTTCTGAATCGCGATCAAGGGTTCGGGTATTGAAAATACCGCCGCCCTGCGTGATTGAAAGGGGTGGTGCGCCATATTTACTAACTAGAGCAAACAAGGGCTCTCCATCCCAAATAATCGAATCCACGTGGTAAACATCCCCAGGTAAAAACTGTTCCAAAAGGTAATAAGATTGCTGGTCGCCCAATTCTTCGAGAGCACGCCATACCTCTTCGGCATGATGAAGCTTACGGATGCCCCTTGCACCCGCTTCAAAACGCGGTTTTAGCATCCATGGCGCTTGTACGCGCCCCATAAATTCACGTAAATCATCGTAATGAAACACGGCCGAAAAATCAGGCACCCTTATCCCGGCCTTGCGAGCTTTCACGCGCATAGCCAATTTGTCACGAAAGTGGCGGGCGATGGATTCATTCATGCCCGGTAATCGAAGATGTTCACGCAGGGAGGCAGCCGTGGCTACATCATAATCATCCAAAGCCACAATGCGATCGATCTTGTGCGCACGTGCCAGATAACTAACAGCATAGGTCACATTCGGCTGAGAGTAAAGATCGGGCATCTGAAAGAAACCATCAATAATTTCGAATGGCCAGGGGCTGCCGGCGACATCTTCTTTGACCAACAGCAAGATACTGGCGCCCAATCGCTTCGTTTCCTCGATAAAGGGCACGCCTTTAAAATCACTGGCCAGGCATAACAAGGTGATCGGCTGCTGTTCATCCATAGCTCTCTCCAAAATAAATGGAAAATATGTGATTCTATTTTAGCGGTAAAAGGTCGAGTTGGAAAAGAGTTGACAAACAAGCGATTTAGCCGTAAAGTGCTATCATATTTTCGCGAAGTTCAATAATATGACACCTTTTGAATAATACGCTATTTTGCCTGCTTTTTGAAGCAGTGTCTTCGTGATCTGAGGAGTATTTAATGGCCCATCCAATAGATCGAGATCAATTTGAGTTACGCAGCTCACCGCGTTGGCTTATACTTGTCATTCCAGCCGCCATAGGAATGCTGTTACTGCTCTTTTCTTTTAAGATGATGAGCACAGCCTATGCTACTAGTGAAGCTGCCGGCATAGAATTAGAATCGACAAATGCACTTCCCGAAGCATTTCAACAACCATTAGGAACCCTCCAGGTATCCGAATACTTTGAAAGCATCACGGTCAGACATACCCGCGGCGTGGCCTGGGGCGATTACGACGGGGATGGCGATCTGGATCTGGCTGTGGGCAACGGCCGTTTTGAAGACAAAGCCAATTATGACATGATCAACCAACTCTATCGCAACGATGGAGACGGCCAGTTCAGGGAACTCGAAATTGGCAGCGACGGCCACAACACGCAGGACGTGGCCTGGGGCGATTGGGATGGCGACGGCGACTTGGATTTGGCCGTAGCAAATTACGGCGAATTCAGCCAGGTTTATGAAAACGATGCAGGGCAGTTAAAACTAAAAGTCGAAGATGGCCTGGGTTGGACATCCCCAATTAGTACAACCTCAACCAGCATAGCCTGGGGTGATTGGGATGGCGACGGCGACCTGGATTTAGCTGTCGGAAACGATGGTTCCTCGAACCAAGTTTATGCGAACATCAGCAGCACACTCCAATTAAGTTGGGAATCCCCCCTTACTAATGCGCTAAAGACGACAGACGTCGCTTGGGCCGACTGGGATCTAGATGGCGACCTGGACCTATCCGTCGCCAACCATGATGGCCCTGACCAGATTTACGAAAACATCAGCGACACTTTTAAATTCGATCCTGAGAATGGTTTAGGCTGGCAGTCTGCGCCACTGGCGCAAGCGAAATTCGGATTCGAGAATTGTGTGCCCGATCGTAGGTGGGGTGATCTGGTTGATCCAGATTATGAAATTCGCACCCTCAGCCTGGCCTGGGGCGATTGGGACAATGATGGCGATCCCGATTTAGCTACCGGCGGCGGAAATGATAACAATGACTGCGGTGCTTTTCTGAGAGTCTATGAAAATATCAGCGGTACCTTGCAGTTAGACGACAAATCCGGTTGGGAATGGTCAGATAAAACCAGCAGAGTCAAACCGGCCAGCATCGCCTGGGGCGATTGGGATGGGGATGGTGACCTCGACCTGGTGGCCGGCAATAATGCCGGGGCCGGCTGGGGCAGAGAAAATCAAATCTACGAAAACGTCGGAAAAGAATTGAAACTAAACCCGCCGACATTTGGCTGGCAATCACATATTGTGCCCGGGTTAAACTCCGAAACCACCTATGCCATAGCCATAGGTGATGCAGATGGCGATGGCGATCTCGATCTGGCAGCAGGCAATGGCGGGCGATTTAATGACGGCCAATCTAACCTTATTATGGCCAATGCCGCGCCAGTTGTTACCCTGGATCCGTCACCCTGGTCATCACCTGATGCTAAGCAGAGCAGCAGCACTGCCTGGGGGGATTGGGACAATGATGGCGATCTAGACCTGGCCATTGGCAACGTCGGCCAGCCCAACCAGGTCTACGAGAATGTAGACGGCGAACTACAATTCAATCTTGATCAAGGTCTAGGGTGGCAATCTACAGTCGTAACCGACGATTTGACAACCGATATTGCCTGGGGGGACTGGGACAATGATGGTGATCTGGACCTCGCAGTAGGTAATAACAACCAGAGTGACTATGTTTATGTGAACGATGGGGGAACACTTACCTTAACCCTGGATGGCGGATTAGGATGGGTATCACAGAATATCTCCAGCACCCAAAGCATCGCCTGGGGTGATTGGGATCGGGATGGCGATCTCGATCTGGCCGCGGGTCACTGCGATACTGCTGCGGATGCGTCGCAACCTGTCATTGCCCTCGTATATGAGTATGATCAAGGGACTTTAAGTGTGGATCCCGATCGAGGATTGGGATGGGTCTCGCCAGAAGCTGTGTGCGCTAAAAGCGTTGGCTGGGGAGACTGGGACAACGATGGTGATTTAGATCTCGCCCTTGGCGCACGTGTCTACGAGAATGTAGCCAATCAGCTCCTCCTAGATACGAGGAAGAATTACGGATGGAATGGAAATATTGATGCCGAGAGCGTTGCCTGGGGCGATATTGACGGCGACGGTGACCTGGACCTGGCAGTCGGCACCTGGAACAGAAATCGTGTCTATGAAAACAGCGGCGGGTTCCTACTGTTCGCTCCAAACGCAGATCCTAAATGGGGTTGGGAATCGAGAGAAATTTGGCGCACAATGAGTGTGGCTTGGGGGGATGTTGATGGTGACGAGGATCTGGATCTGGCCGTCGCCAATTCAGCCAATTGGGGTTACCAGCCCAACCAGGTTTATGAAAACAAGAACGGCACCCTCTCTGCACGCTCTGTCTGGCGCACGAGAGATGATAGGCTGCAGTCTGGCGGCAATTTGTACAAATCTCAAGATGTCGCCTGGGGAGATGTTGACAACGATGGCGACCTTGATCTAGCCATAGCCAATTACTGCATCTTTAATCAATGTGATTCATCTGATCTGCCGAATCACGTTTATTTAAATACCCTGCAGGGCGGTTCAACAAACGTATCTGGCGCGCCCATGATCAGTATTGACGAGCCTTACAGCGCCGCCTCGGCCGATTTTTATGCCTCACCCGAGGTCTTGTCCAGCACATCAATTTCGCTGCCTTATACTTTGCGCGATCCCCTGGAAGTTCCGGTCGGCCGTATCGACGTGCAGTTCTCCCTTGATGGTGGCGATAACTGGGCTCAGGCCGTACCCTTTACCGGAACCCAAACCACAAACCTGGAAACCAGCACAGCGGGCACAACCCATATCTTCAATTGGGATACCTTCGCCAGCGACTTCTTCGGCCAATCCGATAATGTGGTCATGCGCATGACTGCTTATTCAGCGCCACCGGCAGGAGCGGAAGTACTCACGGGAACTTATCGTTATTACGATGGGACTGCCGGTTCCTACCAGCATTCTTTCGTCAGCGATACATCTTTCCCCTTCCGCGTGCAGAGCACGCAAATAAAGGTTGTGGATGAAGAGAATAAGCCGGTGGAAGGTGCTTTTGTCTTCCGTCTACCAGAGGGACAAGTGTCGGGTGCAGAATTGATGCCCAGCCAGGAACGGCCGTTAACCACCGATGACAAGGGCTTCTTACCCGGCGGCGGTGAATTACGCGAAGGGGATCAACTCATAGCACTCCGTCCCATAGATGTCAGTGACAAGATAACTTTCACGAACAAAGTCGAACTCTATCATACCAGCGGTAAGCCAACAGAGAATGGCTTAGAAATGTTTGCCTTTACCGAACCCGGCGTCATCGAACTACAGGTATCGGAAGAAAACCCATTACTCTTATTCAATGTGGATATGGCGTTGGAATGGGATGCGCGCAATGAACTATCCTTCCAGGTAGATTTGGTTGATGGTGTTAAACGGGCGTCGGAACTACTCTATGATGTATCCAATGGCCAGGCCGCCCTTGGTCGAGTCCAGCGTATTTCAATCTAAGGAGTTTTGGCCAAATGTAGATGTTGTAGTGAAGGCCGACAACAGCTTGCGCCCCCTTGCCCCCATTGGCGGCATCGTCCAGGTACCCTTATCAGAAACAGTAAAGTACGCTTACTGGCACAAAAGTTATTTCCAACGCCTATGTAAATAGCCAGATCAAGATGGGTACTGTCTGGGATCCCTTTGGCGAAAGCAGCACCGATTTGGGACCTGATTGGTGGCAGGCTTTGGCCCACGAATTAGCCCATTATCTATTATTCCTACCCGACGATTACCTGGGCTTCAAAGATGAAGATTCCTTGGGTAAAATTAACTGCCAGGGCAGCTTCATGACTTCTACTTACGATCCCGCATACAGCGAATTTCTTACAGAAGAGGAGTGGACAGGTATATGTCAAGCACAGTTTGGCCGAGCGCACAACAGGTCGTCCTGATTGGGAAACCATCCGCACCTTCTATCCCATGCTTAATGAGCCCACCCAGACCTTGGAAGGGCCAGGCAATTTCCCTCTGGAAGTGACCAGTTTCTTTTTCGATCCGCAAGAAACGCGACAAACTTTACGCGCGCGCAATTTTGAGGTACGTGATAACAAGCCAGAACCGGAACGTCTGCGCCTACCTGCCGCCCAAGCCTATCTGTTCCAAACCCAGGGCACCCAGGATCTGAGCGATGATATATTGGTACAACTTGGTACGCCCACTGGCGGCGGCGACCGTCTGAAAGTTCGCGGCGCTTTTGCTGGAGATCGTTTATGTCTCTTTGATCGCAGCGGTTCCCAAGCTTATGCTGGCTGTGACGAAAATTTGCGTGCATCAGATATTTCTATTGGTGTGGCTGCTGTAGACAATAGTTGGCAGCCGCAAATCGAAGTCAATCCGGTGACCAGCCGTACCATGCAGATTACTGTAACCCAAGATGTAACCGACAGCGCTACCCTTAATGTGCAAATGTTTCCCGCCCATTATTGGTCAGTTCCTGGTTTTTCTGGCCTATCACCCACAGCCACCATGCACACTAATGGAAATATCCATACCCAAACACTAAACTTGCTTTTGCCAGCCTATGAAGTATCCGTGCGCGTCTGGGTTGACGAAGATGCAGGCAGGGAAACCATCGATCAATTTAAGTTAAATCCCCCTTGGGAAAGCGCCGATGCTGGTCCAAACGCGGAATGGCCGGTGGTCCAAACGTTGGAATGACTGGCGGTCCAAAGTGGCTTGCCGGTGGACCAAGCAGCGGTATGACTGGTGGTCCAAGCAGTGGAATGCTGGTGGTCCAAATGTTGGTATGCTGGTGGTCCAAGCAGCGGTTTGCCGGTGGACCAAGCAGCGGTCTGCTGGTGGTCCTAGCAGTGGTCTGCTGGTGGTCCAAAAGTCGGTATGTCTGGTGGTCCAAACAGTCGGAATGGCTGGTGGTGCTCAATCCCAAACGTTTAATGCGCCAATTCTTTCCGCTGATGCCCATGTTGTCATATACAGCAAGAAGAGGGCTTTTTGAAGACAATGGAGTAGATACCTTACAAATCCTGGATCGGATACCAGAGATCGACACGCATCCATGGCTAATTCCAGTTGGGCAAGCATATCATGTTCGTCTTAACCAGAGCATTGAGGATGAACGGATCATGACTTAACCTACTTGCAAAGAGATGTGCCGGAAGGGTATGAACACGCACTTAATTTCTACTTTCTTACCTGAAGGACGGTTCTGAGTGGCAGCGTCTGGACACGAAACGGTATGTAGAAAATCTAGTGGTTGCGGAGTTAGAGGATACGGATGGCACCTATGCTGTGATGTCCACCATAAAAATGCCCGAGTTGAAATCCGGCTGGAATCTATTCAGCTATCCATTGCCTGACACACGCACTGTGACCGATACATTAGCTTCAATTGCTGGTTCATATGGTACAGTATACCAGGATGAATCGGTGACAAAACCACAAGATGGAGCAGAAACCAACGTCACCAATTTTGAATTTGGGAAGGCATATTGGATATGGATAGATGGCAGCGATCCTGTAACACCTTATCTAGCACCACCCAAACGAACCCAGAAGGTATTGTTCCAGGAAGTTAGAGATTTCAGATCAATCCGGAACGCTAGATAAATTACCCTTATTCTACTGGTGTCTCAAGCCATGGCTGTATGAAGTTGATGATTATATGGCACATTTTCCAGAAACTGCTGGCGTAAATCAGAATCTTCAATGCGCAGAGCATGTTGTTCTAGCAGAGCATGGCCTGCTTCTAAAATCGCCTGAGCATCAATCAAAAGGCTTAAATCATCCTTTGCAGCGGTCTGCATTACCCGAAAGCAAATAAGATAAACAAGCACCGGAAGCTCAATGCCCTCCGATGCCATTTGCCTCTAATCCAGGTAAAATATGAGTCACGTGTCCCCTGCGCTTCTTGCAAGTGTTTTTTTTTAAGCTTTAGCTACGCAAGCCCCGCCAAAGTATCGATTTCTAGCGCCTCAGCACCAAGTTCGCGGCGAATCTGCAACGCATGTTCAGAGCAGCAATCAGCGCTCATCAAATTGACTCAAATCTACCAATACATAGCCCAAATGGGTTAACGTATAGCCATTGCCTTCTGATTATCAATGCTACCTATGAATATCCAAAGCATTTTGGTAATATTCAACAGCGTCATGTATGCGGTCCATGATAATGAGCAATGAGTCCCAATGTATCTAGACTAATTGCTTCGATTTCCAGATTGTCAATTTCACGGCAAATTGCCAGAGACTGTTCATGATAGGTTTGGGCAAGTTCGTAGTTTCCGAGATCAAAATAATTGCTTCCGATATTAGAGAGATACCGCGGTTCCACATACCGCCAGCCAATTTGCCGGCATAAATGTCGAGCGCCTGTTCATAATGCGTTATTGCTTTAGTATAATCTGCCCGGGCATAACTAATAACGCCCAGTGCATTTTGGCAACGTGCCAAACCCTCTTTATCACCAAAATTCTCATAAGCTTTTTGGCAAGTTTCAAATTGACATCTGCTAAGTCAAAATTGGCTTGCTCATAATATACGACGTTTAAATCATAATGACACATTGCTTCTATTTCACGGTATCCGCCATCGCGCACTAAATCCAAGGCTTTTTGAATTGGCTCTTCAGCCTCCCTGGCTCTTCCCTGCTGCCAAAGCGTACGCCCCCAACGATGGTATGCTTTTGCCTCAGCTACAATATCGTTCGCCTTTTGTGCAAATTCGAGTGAGCGCTGGGCCATGATCACTGCCGTCTCATAATCCCCCGTCACCAGTGCAAAAGAGGACTGCCGCAAAGCCAAGATCCGCCTGCTTCAAATCATCTGGGTGATCCTGCAAGACCGTCGCCAACTGCGCCAGATCTTTTTTCTGTTCTTCACGCCGTCCCTGCCATTGGCAAATAGTCTCACGCCCGATCAAAAAGCGATATTTTGATTGGCTGTCAGAGTCCGGCGTCAACTCCAAACCGCGACTGAAATAGGCTATCGCTTCTTCATTATGATAATCATCTTTGGCCTGGTCACCGGCCTCTCCATAATAACTGCGTGCCTGGTCAGCATCCTCGGCACGGTCGAAATGATAGGCGATTGCAGCATAGCGTGGTTCAAGTGCCGGTTCCTGCCGCATTTGCTGCTCAAATGCATTGGCCGCTAATTGGTGCAATCCTCGCAAGCGTGATTGAAGCTGCATATCGTAAGCAGCATCGCGCAGCAGGGCATGATTGAAAAGATACCGTTTATCGCTTAAAGCAACCCATATCTCATCATTGTCACCTGCTTCCAATACAGCCGCCAACTGCGGATCATGATCGACCATATTAGCCAGAATGGGGATCTCAAATTCACGCCCCAATACGGCCGCTTTCTGCACGACATCCTTGACCTCTAAAGGCAGGCGATCCAGACGAGCCGTTAACAAGGCGCGCACATCAGTCGGCACATAAACATCACCGGGCAATGTCGCTCCAACTTGTTCATCGACCGTATCGAGCAGCTCATTTTCACGCAGATACAGCAGCATTTGTTCTACATAGAATGGATTGCCATCGGTTCGTTCATTTAGCAACTTCACCAATGCATCTGATGGCTTACGGCCAAGTTCAGCTGCTGCCAATTCGGCAACATTTTCTGTATCCAATGCCTTGAGATTCAAGGTGTGTTGAGGCGCTTCGGAATCAAAGAGAGATTCAGCTAACTCGGTGCGACTGGTAACTAACAAAGCCAATGGATAATCAGCCACATTCCGTGTGAGACGTTCCAGGAATTTTTTTGAGTCATCATCCAGCCAATGGGCATCCTCTAATAAAATGATCGCCGGCCGGCAAAGGCTCTCCGCCTTAAACAAGGTTTTTAACGAATCAAGGGTATTCTCAAAACGAAGTTCCGGCTCCAATTGTTCATAGAGCGATCCTGCCCAGTGTAACCCCAATAGGCTGCCTAAAAACGATTGCGTTCGCTCCAGTTCAGCTTTCAAATCCTCATCAGGGATTGACTCCAGCAGACCAGCCAGGATCTGGCTAAAACGGCGCTTATTACTGATCTCCTGCCGGCTGGCCGACTGGTCAAAATAGCGGCGCAGAAAATAGCGAAAAGGATTTAGGGACTGGCGCAAGATTTCATCAGTTTGGCAGATAAAAACGGCCGTCCCCTCTGGTCCGGCACTCTCATCCAGAAAAGTATGCACCAGGTGGCTCTTACCAATACCTGCCTCACCATAAACATTGATCACGCCAGCAAAACGCCCCTGGAAAAGAGGCTTTATTGCTGCCCGGAGCTGCTTGATCTCCCGCTGGCGTCCAACGATTGGATTCGAACCAAAAGGTGAGATATTCTTTTCAAGCCGCTCATCCAATTGATAAACCGGCTGCGGCTCGGCAATACCCTTGAACTTTTTATTGCCGAGGGATCGTATTTGAAATTCTGTCTGCGCGCGTTTGGCCGTTTCCCCATCTAACCAGATTTCTTCCCAGCCGGCAGCGACCATATGCCGCGCGGCCAGATTAACGCCACGACCGTAGCAAGTATACTCTTCAGCCAATGAGGAACCAGCACAACCGGCATGAGCAATGCGATAAGTCAAGCCTGCACGCAGGGGAATATTACTCTGCCGGCGCAGTTCAAGAATGAAGTCAAGCACGCGCGTGACATCATTCTCATAACTTGTTGGTGCGCCCCAAAAGAGAAGCAGATGACATCCTTTATCCCCAAAGTCTATACGGTTTAACACACCGCCATAACGCTTTTGCAGCAAAAAAAGTTGCTGCATAAAGGCATTCAATTCTCCATGCGCCGGTGTGCCTTGTAAGCTTATGAACAAACTAAGGATTTGGCGAAACTCACCGCTAATTTCTTGTTCAAATAATAGTCGTGGGCTAAAGAGAGCCATTTTGTCAATGTCCGGCGGGGATAGATTGACCGTCTGCGGTTCGGGCAGTGTGGCGGTAAGTCTCGTAACCCGCCGGTAACCCCCAACACGCTGGACGATAACGCGCATTTCAGCCGCTTTGAAAACGGCTGAGTCGATAATTACATCCCCGGATGAAGCAGCATCTTGTGCCCCTACGCAACCGTCAATGGCCGAGCCTTTGAAATAATAGGCAGCTTGCCCGCCATCTTCCGCTAAGATAGTGCCCCATTCCGTTTCACCTGCAGCAACACCCACCTTCGCCGAAAATTCAAACGAACCATAGCGAGTATTTTGCCGGGCATTGTGTGCCATATGAATTTGGATCTGCCAGGCAGCTGCCAAAGCCTTCAAGGAAGCTAAATTGCGATTACCACCTTGAACAGGAAAGACGGCCGTGAAAGCATCGCCGGCAAAATTCGTAACAAAACCACCTTGCTCAAATACACTATGTACAAGCGGCGAAAAAACCGTGCGCATGACATTTGCTAAAACTTCCGCCCCATGCTGCCCGTAAGTCATTAAACTCTCAGTCAGGACAGTGAAACCGGAAATATCAACAAATAAGGCACTGCCTGCGAAACTGCCTTGCAAGTTATGTTGGCGTAAGTTTTCCGTGATAAAAGCAGGAACTAAGCGGTGCATCTTATGTTATAGTTGTCCAGTGGTGGCATCCATATTTTGCAGGACACCTTGGTATTCAGGATCATCATAACGAGAAAGGTGAAAAGCCGGCGCATATGCCGGCAATGCGTTTCCTGTCATATATGCGGCTAAAAGTTCAGCGCCGCCCATTGCAGCCATAATGCCAAAACCTGAAAGCGCACCAAAAACATAAGCACCCGAAATTGGCAGCGGACAGATCAAAGGCCTATTTTCTTTGGTTTTTGTATAGTAGCCGCCATCAATATATGGTCGCCCCATTTTCTCTAAGTAGATGGCCAAACCAGGCACCATGTGCACCATACCGCGCATCACAATTTCCACTAATTCCGGCTCATATTGTAGAGGCCAGGTTGGCTGCTCAAAAGTTTTGATATGGTAAGGCCACAAAGCCAATACTGTCTCGCTCCCTGGCCCTCCTTCGGGGCGAAAGTGCAGTCCCGCTGGAAATTCATTCAAGAGCCAGGCCGTATCAGCATACGCAGCCAAATCTTCCCGCTCCTCATCACCCCACGGTAGTGAAATTGGATCATCCCAAATCATCATTGGACAATCGCGGGGGATAATCCCCAATGGATCCTCAAATGATATTTTGCTATGCATCTCACTGTAAACAGGCAGATCTAGGTCCAACAATCTTCCAACTTGGTTTCAAGAAAGGGCCTGCAGCATTAACAATATTTCCCGGTCTGAATTTTATGAACATCCTGGCCGGACTGCACAACGACAGACTCAATGGAATTGCCATTGTGATTAACACCTGTGACACGGCCGTCTATAAATCGTGCGCCAGCTTCGCGTGCTTTTTCCAACAGCACCATACCCAATTGCTGCGCGCTTAACCACCCACAGCGCCGGGCATGCAGCATAACCACGGCATCAGAATTGATAAATGGAAAAGACGCGGTAATGAGGGCAGGATCCAGAACCAAGTCTGCGCCTCCAGGCTGGCCGGTGAATCCATTGTCTGCAATAGGAGAATAATGCTGGTCAATCCGCAAAGGGCCGGCCCCAAGCCGCGAAACCTCAATTGCCTCCCGTTTCATCTCCGAAACACGCGCCGGATTGGCCGATAAGTAAACGTACCCGCGGCGGTTCATATGGAATCTATTGCCCGTCTCTTGAGCTAAATCGTCAAGGAGATCGATGCTGCGATCCATAAGCCCCACCATTGCTGTGCCAGGGCCAGGCCACCAATTGCGATAAGCTTCGGTTGACTTATCACTGGTCAAGGTAAGCGGCGCACGTTCGTCAACCAATACAACGTCACGAACACCATGGCGCACGGTCAAAAAATATGCAGCTGAAACCCCAGCAATGCCTGCCCCGCAAATGACAACATCAGCCTTCACCACTTCACCGCCTACGATTATTTCTTATTTATGCGTGTGGCCCCGTCACGCGTAATCTGAAAATGGTCCAAATCTCGGGCCACATAAGTATTGGGGAAAATTTCGCGCGCTTCATTGCGTATATCTCTCTCACGATAACGTCGCGAAAGATGGGTTAAGATCAATGTCTTGACACCCGCTTCTTGAGCCAGCCGGGCCGCCCTTGCGGCTGTCATATGGCCAAACTGCTGGGCCATCTCCTCTTCTTCTTCCAAGTAGGTAGATTCAATGACCAGCGTATCGGCATCACGGCAAACCTCCAGGATGTTGTCTGTCCGGCCCACATCGCCGATATGGACATATTTAGTGCCGCGCACCGCCGGTCCAAGCACTTCGTCAGGTTCGATGACCCGGCCATCAGGCAGGGTCAATGCTTCGCCGCGTACCAGGCTCGCCCGCTCAGGGCCAAAGGGAACACCAAGGTCGGCCGCTCTCTCTGATAGGAACGGCCGTCGAGATTTTTCTTGAAACAGAAAACCATAGCAACCCGGCCCACGATGATCTACAGGAAAGGCAGATAACGTAAATTTATCGTCTTCAACAATAATTTGGTCTGGCTGGAGCGGGTTTAAGTTAATGTCAACAGGCGCCGTCTTGCCGGGGAAAACAACTTGGAACAACAGCTTGCTAACGCGGGACAGCGCCGAACGTCCACCATAGATATCGAGATACTCAAGATTCTCCCATCGACTCAATGTTGACACAAGGCCACCTAATCCCAAGATGTGATCGAGATGGCCATGAGTGAGCAAAACAGTATTCAATCGTTTAAATCCCAGCCCACTTCTTAGGATCTGGCGCTGTGTTCCTTCGCCACAATCTAATAGAAACCGGTGCTGGCGGTATAAGATAATGTGCCCGGACAGCCCCCGATTGACGGACGGGGCGGAAGATGAAGTGCCAAGGAAGATCAGTTCAAACATAGAGTGTTATTAGGTTTCACGGGTAATCCCCGCAAAATCCGACCGTTTGCTTTATTTATGAGCCTATATGGCCAATGCCGGTGACTGAAATCTGGCCGGGATGGCCAATGTCACCATTAATTTCTATTGATACATCCAGCCACTGACTTAGAAGTTGGGCGTTGGTAATTGTGTGTGCCGTTAGTTCATTGGTCCGAAATCTGGAACGGCCGTGAGCCAATGCCAACGGTAGTAACAGCTGATCGGTCAAATATTTCCCGACACCTGCCTTATTGTCTATGAAAGCACGGCATTTATCAATGACTAATTCGGCCACCTTTTCTGCAGGCAATCCTTTGCGCCCTAATTCGCTGAACCCGGCAAAAGGAACCCAAAGGAATATACCTGCGCCAGCTCCAATACCGCGTTCACGAACCGCTTTAATATCTGCTATCAGCCCCATGTCCGCTAAAAGGTTAGCTGCGCGTCCGGCCATGCGCTGGGGAATATGGGCCGGTAAGTTAGTGACAGCAGCGACACCTTGGATAGTTGTAGGAACTGTCTCCACCAAGATAATAGACTGCAAATCGTCAATCGGTTCAATAATGGCGACTATCTCACCGCCTCCCCGTGGATACCAACCCCAGGCTGCTAATTCGAGCGAAAACGATGCGCCTAGCTGCATAAACGCCGGACGCGCAACTTGTGCCAGGTAATGATAGGCGGGGCTGTATGGAACATGGGTTCCACCACGTAGGGTAATGATAGAGGGTTCTGAGGCAAAAAGCAGAGGCCAGAGAACTGTTTGAAAAATTAGCGCTACGGATCCGGCTGAACCGCCCTGTGCGGCATCCCCTACATCAAATACATATTCACCGCCGCACGATTTTTCCTGAGGTGAAAATTCGAGAACTTGTGAATTAAGAGCAGCACCGCGAAGTTGGGCATCACATATTGCCTCTGCAGCGCGCACGGCCGTTAAATGTTGGGGACGCAAACCTGGGCGGGAGCGCTTGGCGCGGATGTTAGTTAAACGAAACGGCCGTCCCGTCAAAACCGACAAACTCAAACAGGTTCGTAATACCTGCCCTCCCCCTTCTCCTTCACTTCCATCTATCAACATCATAGTCGTAACCGAGTCAGGCAGCGCATAGCGTCTACGCGTTAAGGATGATTTACCGCTTAAAGACCAGAGGTCTAGACAGCCGTGGCAATTGCGGTCATTAACAGCACTGCCGCCGCGCAAAACACATTGAGCCGCAGCATGCGTATTTCTTGTTGTTGCAGCCTTCCACGCTCATTTGCAGCAAGATTTGGCTTTTTTTCTTCTAACAGGGAAAGACGCGTCATCGAGGGGTATAGAACGGCCTGAACATATACCGTAATTATCACCATCGCTGCAAAAACAATATGTTTAAGCAACATTGCCCATGCCCACAAGCTGTCGACTTGCAGAAAACCGGTGTAATTGCTGTCAAAACTCATTTGCAAAAAGCCGGTTATTAACAGAATCACCAGACTGGCATTGGCCCAAGGCAAAAATCGTCGCTGAATATTGAACCATTGATTGGATGCTAGAGAGCCTTGCTGCATTGCCGGCCAGGCGATCAACAACATCAATGTGATACCGCCTAACCAAACGATGGTCGCCAGCAAATGTATCCAATACGAAATCGCTAGAATCCAGTTCATTCTAAACTAAAAGAAACCCGGTTATTACAAATAGTGCCACGTCCATATGAGATTAAAAACCGGTTTCTGAATTTACTTAGGCATCTCGCTCAGCGCGTGATATGCCTCGCGTGGTGTGCCGTCAGGTAAGACTATTGACCACCACCACTGTTCGTGCTCCTCAGGGGTCCAATCATGGTCGGCGATGTAAATTGTTGTCATTAGCCCGATCCATGGCTGCCAGTTTTCGGCCGCGTATTGATAAGCACGAACCAGATAATCAGCCTGTGTTGCTTCGTCAACGGCAAACCAGGAATATTCTGGATTAACTTGATCCAACGTCCAGCCCATCTCCAGGATTGCCACTTGCTTATTTCCATCCCCATTAGCAACCATAATTTCACGCATATCTTCTACATGACGGAATGCAAACCAACGGCCGCCGCCATACTCATCACTTTCAGCATCTTCAGGCGCTAACTCAGGGGGCGCTTTGTAACCGGGTGCATTAACCCCCAAAACGTCAAAATAATCTGCCGCACCTGCATCATACATCTGCTGCAAGAATACAGTGTCCGGCATGGCCAGGTCTGAGACGGTTCCTGTTGGTGCTAGACCGGCTGAAATTACAATTGCTGCCGGATCCGCCTTCTCGATTGCTTCGTAACACACCTTTAAAAGCTCAACATACTCGGGTGGATTGGGGGAGCGATCACCCCATTCCCGGCTCAGATTCGGCTCATTCCAGACTTGATAAGCAGCAATTCGTCCCTGGTAGCGTTCGGCCACGGCACCACAAAAATTGCCAAAGTCCTGCATATCTGCAGGTGGGCCGTTATCTTGAAAAATATTATCTGCTGGTTCCGACCAAAAGGGCTGTTTATCAAGGCGCACGATAAGATCCAAATCCGCCTTCTCTACTTTGTCGACAATACGGTCAGGCCTATACCAATCGAATTCCCCTTTTTCGAGCCCTTCAATTTCACGCCAGGCAAATTTTTGTTTCACCCAGCCAAAACCCATCTTATCAACCACCGCCAAATCCGGTTCAATTAGATCGGGCTTCCACCACATAAAGGTCTGCACGCCATATTCAGGCGACTCAAAAAGCTGATTAACCTGTTCCTGTGCCACCAGCTCAGGTTCAGGCGTCGTATGAGATTGCGTGCTTGCGGGTTCTGTTGCATTACATGAGACCAGGAAGGCCATGCTTAACAACAAATAGAAACTTGTAAGACTCGATTTCAGCATATCTGTGAAGTTTTGTTGTGGTTTTGCTTAGCCTGTTCTTGTAAACAGGCCAAGCTAGACCAGTCTCAAATTATCGTGGCTTTTCCATTGCCGACAAAGCCCCAAATGCCTCGCGCGGAATACCTTGGGTGTCGACAATGCTGTAGGGAACAGGATCATCAGTGGGCCCATTCCCCTTATTTCCAAAATCGAAGTTAAATAAGAATGCCAACCATACATCATCTGATTCATACATTTGTTGGAATGCTTGCACGATGTAATCTGCTTGTTCTTGCAGCGTGTTGTCCTGGGCAAACTCAAAACCGGTGGGATATTCATCGTATCCCTCAGAACTGGCCCAGCCGAACTCTGTCACACACAGTTTTTTGCTGGGATCAATGGCTTGAACCTTTTCCGCATAACCGTCTAAGGTGGATTTAAAGCTCCAACTATGATGGGCATTATCAAAGGGACCGCGGAAAATGGCCGTCTGCGCCTCGGGCACTGAAGGTGCTTGCTCAAAGGTTACATCAGGAGCGATATTGTACCCATTATGGTGTGCGCCTACACAGTCGGCGTGATCTAACAGGCCGGCCGCAAGGGCACGATCCAGCCATTGGAAATCATCAATCCAGCCAATCCAATCACCACCACCGGTTGGTGCCAATGCACCGCTGATAACAATAATATTGGGGTCATGCGCTTTAATCGTCTCGTTAGCCAATTGCAGAAAAGTTACATAATCTTCCGGGCTAACGCCGTTTGCAGTGGCCCATTCTCGATCGAGGTTTTGCTCATTCCATACTTCTATGGCATCTATTTTACCGTCATAGCGCTGCAACAGTTCATTCAGGAATTCTGCGTATTGGTTGTAATCATCTGGTGGGCCATTTTCAGTACCATCAGCACGCGTCCAGGCTGGTGCACCGACAATGCTGACCATCAGTCGTAAGTCTTTCTTATGTGCCTCTTCCACCACACTATCATAGAAGAACCATTGATCAACATCCGGATCAGGGTGAATCAACCACCATTGGATCTGCACCTTGATCCAATCTAATCCCAATTGTTCATGTGCGATCCTCATTGTGTCAGCCGGATCGCCCACAGAAGCATTGCCATGAATTTGTGTTCCATATCCAAAATCATCGACTGACCAGGGTGCCTGGGGCTGCTCAACCGCTTCCTCTTCAGGGGCTGCCGGTTCAGTTCCAGGTTCGGTTTGTGAATTATCACCGGCAGGCGATGCATCTCCGCCATCCGATTCACTGATAATTGGTGGTGGCAAGGTTGATGCATCTGTTTCTGGTTCAGCCGGCGATTCAGCCTGTTCGCTGCCGGCCTCCGTTTCAGGTGCAGTCTCGTCTCCACCACAAGCCGACATAAATACAAGTACGATGATCAGGGGTAATAATAAGGTTAGACGCTTCATAAGGTAGTTCCTCCGCTTGCGAAGAAAAGGCGCACCTCAGCAAACTGGGTGCGCCATCTATTTATAAACTAAGAGTAGAATGGGCTAATTGCCCATCACTTGGCGCAATGTTTCACAGGCAGGGCAGCTGCCATCAGGACGGATCATAGCATAACCAGCCTGCGGATCATCGCCCCACTGTGTAAAGTCCACATTAAAGATGATTGCCATACGAGCTTTGCCGCTGTTGGCGGCCAGGCTGACCGCCTCCGCGAGCCATTGAGCATGTTGGGCAACGGTCGTGCCCCCGGCCCATGAGAACCGGCTTGGCACACCGCCAAAGTCTTGCCCGGACAGATAACCTAATTCTGTAAAGCAAACCGGCTTACCTAAGGATCCATAGTATAAGTCCAACATTGGCTGGAAGTACCAGCTGTAATGGTTATTGCCGGCCGGGTGCCCGGAAGCTTGGGCCGGAGGGGTTGCTCCGGCATTAAAGTGCGCGCCCATACAGTCCATATAATTTGCAGCACCGGCGGCGGCCATTCCTGCCAAATAAGCGCTGTCATCACAGCCATTGGCGCTGCAACCACCACCAAAATAACCGGTCGGCGCAGGCGCGCCGCTGATTACCATCACGTTGGGGTTTGCTGACTTGATTGCATTGTAAGCAGGCGCGAGCATATTAGTGACATAGCTGTTCGGATCGATCTGGCCAACTGGCCATTCAGCATCAATATTCATCTCGTTCCAGACTTCAATGGCATCCGGTCCTAAAGCGGCAACACCCCCCAGGAAATTCACATAGCTCGCAAAATCGATGCTGCTGGGATAGACCGCGCCTGGTATGCTCAATAAGACCTTAAAGCCATTGGCGTGGGCCTGCTGGATACGTCCAGCTACAGCACTCGGATCATCCCCAGCGCCCCATTTGTGCTGAAATTTGATCCAGTTCATTCCTGCATAGCCCATAAGCTGCGGATTGCCAAAACTATGACTCTGGCCCCCTAACTCAAAACCGGCATTGGTCACCGGGGCCGCTACGGGTGGTGGAGGCGCGGCTGGAGCAGGAGCCGGGGCATCGCCGTCACCAGAATCATTACTGCCACTGGGAGCTGCGGCAACTGCCGGAGCAGCAACTTCGATTACTTCCAGATCAGTGACATTTAGATCCGAACTAACAGTTACTAATGCAGCAAAAATCCATCCTTCACGATCATCAGGCAAAATGGCATTCAACCAACTACCATCAGAATTTCGGCCGATTAGGGTTAGTTTCGTGCCTGGATCCACGCCATCAGACAATGTGCCATAGGTGAGGCCTGGTCCTGTGCGGACATTGGCTCCAACATTCACGACTGCATCAGCATCACCCGTAAACCCGGTATTAACTGTTTCAATCGCTCCTGCGGCTTCTTCTTTGGATGGTTCTTCTTCTGCAACCTCTGCTTCTTCTGCTGCTGCTACCGTTACCGCAACCTGCAGCGAGTCCAAATTGGCGATATTATCTCCCAGTGCAAAGTCAGCACTGACGGTATAATCCCCTTCAGCTTCACCAACATCCCAGGAGAAAGTCAACTCATTGCCACTTTCGCTAGCTAAGACACTGTCGTTTTCGTTACGTACGGTCCACACAATAGCTGCGGCCGTCGGTTGGGGCGCTTCAGCCGTGCCACGGAAATTATTAATTGCCGCAGCATAACCTGCACCATCTTCCATATTTTCAAGACCACGCACAGCAATACCGCGTAAATTATGGTTAGCTGCCGGCTGCAGACGATGGCTTAGAGCAGACTCGCTGCCCAACCAGACCTCATGATTTTCGCCGTCTTTTTCATAACTGTATTTGTAGGTCAGGCTGTTGCCATCCCACTCCAGCGGATTGGCCGTGCCGGACAAAGCAACTTCGACTGTTTCGTTAGGGACAACTTCTTCTGCACCTTGTACAAACTGCAATTTGCCAAAATTGGCCAGGGCATCCTCATTGGAGAGGGTAACAAATGTTTCGCCAATGCGGTCAACTGCTGAGGCATTATTCAAGGCCGATAACTTTCGACGATCAATCTGGCGCGTCGCCCATTCGATAAGCTGTACAGTCGTATCTTCCGCATCATATTCCGTCGGATCAGACGGCATTTGCACATAGACAACATCGGCCGTTTCTCCTAAAACAGACCAATCCTGCCCGCCGCTGTCCCAACTGCTGCTCACTAATGTTGGCGTGCCCAACGTTACCAACAGCTTCAAACCTTTTTCATGCAGCGCATCCGCTAAAGAATCTACGAACTCAGAATAAGCATCGGACTGACTACCAGGTACCCCCTGATAATCCAGGTTAATACCGCTAAATCCAGCTTCAGCTTTCTGAACCAATGAATTTATGTGATTTTCTTGTGCACTTTGGTCATTTAGAAGCGCCGTCAGGGATGCCTGGTCCGTGATCGGTCCTACATTCGTAACCCTTAACCATTGCTCAAACGCCTCATCAGGCATCGGAGCGGGTTCACCCAATACTGATCCATCGCTCTGTAAGAATAATTCACTAACGGAGACTTCAGCCAATAAAGGCAGAATAGATGAAGGTAAGACTTCACCTGATGCGACCTCCGCACCGGCCGCTACATTTTCCGGAGGCCCAATCTGCATCATGGCCATTGCCTGGGGCAATTCACCTTCAGCGCTAATGATTTGCTCGCTGTTCGGATCAATCTGGCTCGGGATAAACAGCCATTCGCTGCCATTCCAGCCATAGAGATCCAGGGTATCGTAATCACCTGCGCCGGTCTGTATGGGCAGTGCTATCTGCCCTGATGGGGCTGAGCCTTCATAATTAATCTCGTAAACATCACTAACCATTGTCAGTTGATCGGTTGTCGCTGCGTCAGAATTTTCTGCCAGGAAATCGCTTTGAGAAGCGATACCAATCTCTGCAGATCCCGAACTCAATGATAAAGCTAATCCATCAGGAATAGCGACTTCACTTTCAGCTTCCGAAGCTTCCTCAAGCTCTGTTTCCGACTCTGCAGCAACCTCTTCTTCTGGCGCTCCGCCTAAACCAAGTCGTTGACCCAATGAAATTGGGGGTAAAAATAAACCGGCGACAATAAGAATAACAATCAGAACAAATCCACCGATTATTAACCATTTTCGCGTACTAGAATTGTTGTTTGTATCGTTTTCTTCCATTTTCCTCTCCAAGAGAATCGTCCCTCTACTCGGAATATTTTTTGGTCTGCGCGAGATCGCGTGACACAAAAAAAGCGGCCGTAAAGCAAGCCGCCAACAGATGCTATTAGAGTGAGGGTGATTCTAGCACATGTAAAATTTTAATTACAAGCGCAAACGATGGGGGGAGGATTACTAGAGGGGGATCATTGAGGAAACGTTAATTTAGAGGTGAGAAAGATAGGGATTCTTATACCCTATCTTTCTCATTAAATACCATAGACAAGGGTTTCAGGGTGGAAATCAGCCCAACCAAACCAGAAAACGGCCGTGCTTTTAATGCGCTCCAATTGCTTTCCAGCAAGGGGGCCATCGATCGCAGCACCGGTGAATGCGTCCCATGTACTGCCCGTCTCCTCATCGGTCAAGACAAAATCATCCGGCTTTGGCGAAAAGGTCAACACCTGATCATCTACGACCCGATCAAATACAACTCCTGTCCCGGTACCGCTATTGAAAACAACCAACACATCTTTTTCACCAACAGAGTCGTTGAGCACCGGTTGATTGTTGAGAATGCTAAACGGATAGGCTACGGCCGTATCATCGACTTCCACACCTAGAACAAATTCTTTCGTATAAAGCCGGTCATCAGAATTCGTCTTCCCGATTACGCCGGCACTGTCTGAAGCATAATAACTTTCATAAGAATCGCGTCCTCCGCGCCGGCCGCCCTTATCTAAGGCGACTGTATCGGGGTGCGTCTCCTTCCACTCCGCCCAGGTAGTCATCCAAGAAGGCAGGAACTCCAATTTGGTGCCAACCATATCACCTGCAACCGCCTCTCCTATGAGTTGGCTCCAATAGCTTTCAGTCTGCCGATCATACATGACCAAGACATTGCGAATCAGCTTGCCGGAAACACCAAAACTATATTCTTGACCTTCAATTTCGCGGGCATACACGATGCCCGTAAAACAAAGCGGTCACCAGGTAACGGCGATTTTCACGCCGCCTACTGTATCATTTACAATTTCATGGCCGCTGAGGAAGGGAACTGAATAAGCTCTCGTATCTCCATTAAAGGTAACACCCATAACCAGCTCGTCTGGATCATAAAAATCGTCAGCTTCATCGGCAGTCAGGAAAAGAGGATTATCAATAGCTGGAATGGCGTCCCGCGGCAGCAGCGTTACAATCTCCAGATCCGCATACTTTTCGGCCGGGATACGAGTAGGCACTGCCTCCACCTCTTCCGCCACAGCTTCGTTTGGTGCCGTGCTACCCTCTGCTTGATCGATCTCAGCTTCGCTAGTTGCTGCAGGAACAACTGGCTGATCAATCACAGCAGCAGCAGTTGCTGTGGCAGCAGGTGTTGGCAGAGGTCTACCTTGTCCCGCGCCTATACAGGAAGTAACAAGCAACATCAGACCAACAAGACCGCTAATTCTTTTTAAACTGCTTTTCAAAGATATCATATCTGTCCCATTAATAGAGATGTATATGAAGGTTATTATAAATGACACAGCGCATCATTCTGTAATCTTGACACCGAAACGGCCGTTGTTATACTCCCAAGTAACAATAATCATGTGCTTTCCTTGACTAGGTAAGCTTTTAGATTTTTCTTTAGGAGATCCTCAAAATGGCAAATCTTGATAACATTTTCGCGAATATGCCCAGCCAGTTCCAGGCGGACAAAGCTGCTGACCTCGACCTTAGCATCCTCTTTGATTTGAGCGGCGATGGCGGCGGTAAGTGGAACGCCAAAATTGCCGACGGCAATTTCGACGTAACCAAAGGTGCGATTGATAATCCAACCGCAACATTAAGCATGGACGCTGATGACTTCGAAGCGATGTCGAAAGGTGACCTTAACCCGATGATGGCCTTCATGTCCGGTAAAATTAAAGTTGATGGCGACCTAAACGCCGTGATGAAATTCCAGTCACTGGTCGGACTCTAAAATAGCAGCGGGTTCCCCGCCCATAGAATAAGATTAAAAAGTCGCCACTGGTCATGAACCAGTGGCGACTTTTATTAGTTAAAATCAGGCATCCTCAACCACAATTCGCGCATAGTCTCGCTCTTCAGCCTTGTCAGGAGCAATTCCAAAAAGGTCAAGTAGCTCAATAATTATCCCCGCTTTGCGCTCAGCATCGCTGACAGACCACGTGCGTGATTTAATTTCCAGATAATACCCAGGCAGTTCGGGTTTGACGACACGATCGAGATTGATAGCGAAATCAGTACCTTGATAGACGATTCGCCAACGCAAACGATCTTTGTTAACAGACAGCTCGTCTGTTGGTCCGAAATACTCTTGGTAAAAACGCAAGCTGCGGTCGGCCTCTGCCAAAAAGCGAGACCGGGAAAGCATCACAGCATTATCAAATCCCTGTCGCTCCTCCTCCCCAATTAGCGTTAGCCTGGCGCGAACTTGCGTCACCTCCCCTTTAGGGTTCACAAATTCATCTTCACGATAGCGCAAACGTGCCGCATCACGATCCGTACCGGCAAAATAGAAATAGTTATCAAACTGCCGGTAGTGAGAATACTTAGTGATTTCTACTTGGCCACTTTCCATATAGGCCACGATTGGTTTGTTATCGGCGATAGGCACCTTTATTTGAATCTCAAAGCTTTCCTGCCGCTGTACACCGGCCAGGAAAACCAGCTTGTTATAAGGGCTTGATTCCCTTTCAAGTACAAAGGCGTCAATTTTTGCTGCTACTTCTGCTGCCTGCATCTTTGTTTCGTCTTCATCTACTGTTGCTAATTGACGACCGCGCATTAACCAACGGCCGTCACATAACACATGTGCAACATCGGTCGCTTTTGCCGCATATATCAAGCGCGAATAGACAGCATCCGGATTATTATGAAAATGAGGTTGGTTATGCACACCATCAACCTCAATTATGGCGATGTCGGCTCGCTTACCTGGTTCAAGGCTCCCGGTAATATCCGCCATATGCATAGCTCGTGCGCCGCCAATTGTTGCTGCTTCTAATGCCTGCCGTGCGGGAAGGACTGTTGGATCACTGCTGGCCGTTTTTGCCAGTAAAGCGGCTAGGCGCGTCTCCTCAAACATGTCCAGGTCATTATTACTGGCCGGCCCATCAGTGCCCACACCAACATTAAGACCAAGCGCCAACATTTCACCAACGGGAGCGATCCCGCTGGCTAACTTCAAATTGCTCGTCGGGCAATGGGCTATTCCAGCCCCTGCTTCCTTGAGCTGGAACATCTCTGCGCGATCTAAATGAACGCAGTGTGCTGCAAGCAATTTCGTATTCAAGATACCATGTTGGTTGAGCCAGGGGACAACGTCCATGTGATTGTCATTGCGACAGTTCTCTGTCTCTAATTTGCTTTCACTCACATGAGTATGCAGCGGTACATCAAGGGCCATAGCCAAATCTGTACAGGCACGTAAGAGCTCCGGCGTGGCTGTGTACCAGGCATGTGGCGCAACTGCGGGCTGTATTAGCGGATGATCGTTCCATTTCTCAATGAAGCGCCGGCAGCGGATTAGCCCTTCTTCAAATGTATCTGCATCCGGGGCCGGGAAAATAAGGATTGTTTGTCCCAGCAAAGCGCGCATGCCAATTCGATCTGTTTCTTCGGCAATAGCCTCTTCAAAATAATACATGTCGGCAAAAGAGGTAATACCGGAGCGAATCATCTCCGCACAGGCTAGCCGCGTCCCCAAACGAACAAACTCAGGTGTTACAAATTCCCTTTCCAATGGCATTAAATAGCCAAGCCACACATCAAGCCGCAGATCATCATTAAGACCACGAAACAGGGTCATGGGGATGTGCGTATGGGCATTGACTAATCCGGGAATAATCACCTGGCCATGGCAATCTACGACCTCATTGGCATCATAAGAATTTGATATTTCCGCAGCAGGACCGACTGCAAGGATCGTATTATCGCTTATGGCCACTGCGCCATCGATATAAATGTCGTAATCCTCGTTCATGGTGACGACGGTGCCACCTGTCAGCATAAGATCGGCCGTTTCAGGCATTTTATTACCTCCTATCACAGTTAAAATTATCAAAAGCAATCTACTTTTGTTGTAGTTAGATGTACGGGCATTATACCGATTCCTGATATAATGTAACAACCGCTTAGTAAAAGTATTTGGCATCATATTTTTTATTGGGCGGCCAATAAAACTAACGAGAAAGAAGGTGTTCAAATGCAGATGGTTGACTTAATCGAGATAAAGCGAGATGGCGGCGAACTTAGCACGGAACAAATTAATTTCTTCATTAAGGCTTATACGGCCGAAACGATACCAGATTATCAGGCCGCAGCACTTCTTATGGCAATCTATATTCAGGGGATGAACCGGCGTGAGACGGTTGACTTGACTCTGGCCATTGCCGCCTCCGGCGATCAACTTGATCTTCATGATGTAGCCCCCTTTGTGGTCGACAAACACTCTTCCGGCGGCGTTGGTGATAAGACAACATTGGTAGTGCAGCCGGTCGTGGCTGCCTGCGGCGTTCCAGTCGGCAAGATGAGCGGGCGCGGTTTAGGTTCGAGCGGGGGCACACTAGACAAAATGGAGTCTTTTAGTGGCTGGTCTTTCCAAATGACACTGCCTCAACTAAAAAGGCAGTTGGCGGAAATCGGTCTGGTGCTGGCCGGTCAATCCGTCGCTTTGGCTCCGGCAGATGGCAAACTCTATGCCCTGCGTGATGTGACTGGGACCGTTGCCAATAAATCACTCATCGCCGGTTCAATTATGTCAAAAAAATTGGCGGCCGGGGCTGATGCCATTGTTCTAGATGTCAAGATGGGTAATGGTGCCTTTATGCACTCGGTAGAAGATGCCCGCGAACTAGCCAGAATTATGGTTGATATTGGCACTGACGCCGGACGGCGAACCGTCGCCATCATCTCAGATATGAACCAGCCTTTAGGACATGCAGTTGGCAATGCTCTTGAGGTTAAGGAAGCGCTGGCAACGTTACAGAGCAAAGGGCCAAACGATTTCTGGCTCCATTGTCTTGAGATTTCTTCATATATGCTCCTCCTATCAGGGAAAGCAGACTCTCTAGAAGAGGCCAAGGCAATGGCAACGGCCGTCCGTGACGACGGCCGTGCTTTCTCAAAATTCCGCGCAATGGTCCAAGCTCAAGGTGGCGACGTAAATCAGATCGATGATCCATCTCAACTGCCTCAGGCACAATATATTGAAGAAATTCTCGCGCCGCGTAGCGGATCTTTAGCAGCGATAGACACGGCCGAAGTTGGCTGGGCTTGTGTGCGTCTTGGTGGCGGACGATTGGTGAAAAGCGACAAAATTGACCATGCCGTCGGTTTCATATTGCCGGTAAAGATCGGGGATCGCATAAAAGCAGATGATGGCATTGGCGTCATACATGCCAACGACAAGGAAAAATTAGCACAGGCTCGAGAAGAAATCTTGGATGCTATTACCATAAGCAACGAGCAAGTGGATGCGCAGCCTCATTTTTATGGTGTTGTGGAATAGCTCTGGTATGATAAGAAGAAGAGCCGTTACTAAGGTACTAAACACAAACGTGGAGGCCCGCTATTTGGAAAAGGAGCATTGCGAATGAAAGCATTAGGCATTGATATCGGCGGTAGTGGCATAAAAGGGGCAATGGTTGACATTGATCGCGGTAAGATGATTACCGATCGTTATCGGATTCCCACGCCGCGACCAGCAACACCCAAAGCAGTCATCTCAACCGTTAAAAAAATCGTGCGCCATTTTGACTACAAAGGGCCATTAGGGATTGGGTTTCCGGGCATTATTGTCGATGGTATAACGTTATCGGCCGTCAACATCCACGAAGAATGGAAAGGCTATGCAGGGGCAAAAGCATTTTCCAAAGCGACTGGCTGCAATGTCATTATGGGTAATGACGCAGATGTGGCCGGATATGCTGAAATGCGCTATGGCGCAGGGCGGAACGCCACCGGCGGGACGATGCTTTTTACATTGGGAACGGGTATTGGCAGCACGATGTTTGTGAAGGGGCAGTGCGTTCCTAATTTAGAGTTAGGCCACCTATTCCTGCCTAATCAGGACAAGGATGCTGAATATTACGCATCTGACCGTGCCCGCAAGAAACAGAAGCTTAGCTGGAAAGAATGGGGCAAACGACTCAATGTTTATTTTAATCACATCGAGTTTTTGTTTTCTCCCCAACGAATAATCATTGGCGGAGGCGTCAGTAAGAATCAAGACAAATTTTTGAAGTATATCGAGGTGGATGCAGAAGTCGTCCCTGCCAAGCTTCTCAATGAAGCCGGCATTATCGGAGCAGCCGCAGCAGCAGTCGCCGGCGGGGACTGTAAGTTATAATTCTCCAATAATTTCAGGCGATCTTCTGCCGACTTGATTTCAACAATATCGCATTTTCAGTTGTGCTATAATTACGATCATGTCACTCATAAATAAACCAGGACCACGTCTCGCTTATTTGCCTGATGCGGATGCTGAAGCGTTGGCTGAATGTCTTGTTTCTTTTGCTAATGGAGATGGCGGTCTCATCATCCTTGGTGTGGACGAAAACGGAAAGCCAACTCGCGAAATTTGGGACGAAGAGGCCGAAAATGCGCTTCGTGAAGCAGCTACACTTTGCCGTCCCCCTGTCCCCAGTCGCTGGCAGCCAGAAATAATAAAAGATACAACGCTTATCGGCATAAACGTGTCACGCAGCCTTGATTTGCATACGCTTTATGACGGCCGTGTATTGATCCGCAGCGGCACACGCAACCGGCCGCTTTCCGGAGACGAAGTACGTGATCTGGCCGGCAGCAAACATACGGCCGAATATGAAACTGAAATCGTGCCAGGGGCGCGAGCCGAGGATCTGGACCAAGAAATCATCCATGAATACTTACAAGGACGTGAAACGAGAAGCGGGGCAAAAGTTACCTCTACCCCTGAATTGCTATTCGAAATAGGCGCAACTGACCGGCAGGGAAACCCAACCGTAGCCGGCATTCTGCTCTTCGGCAAAAATCCACAAATGTTTTTACCACAGAGCGGCATCGTCTTCGTTAAGTTTCCAGGAACTAAGCCAAGGGGCGAGAATGGAGGGATTGGTTACGGCCGAAGGGACGAACTAAATGGTCCGCTTGCCCGGCTTGTTGCTCGATCTTGGAATGTTGTATTTGAAGAAATGCGCGTCGGGGCGACCGTCAATACCTTAGAACGGCAAGAAATCACCGAGTACCCGCGCTTTGCCGTTCGCGAAGCCCTTGTTAATGCGGTTGCCCACCGTGATTATCGTATCAAGGGCCGGCGCATCGAAATCCGCATGTACGCGGACCGGTTGGAGATCATTAGTCCTGGTGGTCTGCCTGGATATATGACCTTGGACAACTTGGTAGAAGAACATTACTCCCGAAATCCGCGCATCGTCAATGGTTTGTATCAATGGGGGTTCATTGAAGAGCTTGGTCTAGGCATTGACCAGATGATTGAAGAAATGGTCGAAGCAGGACACACGCCACCTGGATTCAAAGCTACATCACATATATTCACCGTTTCCCTCTCCAATAAACAAGAGCGCCCTGCCGCACCCAAGTGGACGTTGAACATGAACGAACGCCAGGTTAAAGCGTTATCCCATGTACGCGAGAATGGCAGCATCACCAACTCAGGTTATCGCCAACTCTGTCCACAAGTTTCGGCCGAAACGCTGCGCCTGGATTTGGTCGACCTCGTTGAGAAAGGTCTTCTGCTGAAAATCGGTTCAAAAAAGGGAACCCACTACATTCTCAAGTAGAGCCGGACACTGACGAGAACAGACGAGAGCTGATTATTATCTTCTTCATCTCCGTGTTCATCCGTCTCGTCCGTGTCCCATTTCGATTTACCACTCATTTGGAACACACCCTTTGTCAATCTCCAAATACGCAGGCATACAAATAAAAGCTCAATATCGTGCGCTATAACCCATCTGCACGCTGTTTGATGCGTTCCAGAGTTTCAGCAATGAAAACATCAATTGACAAGTCATCCTGACGATTCCCGTCGCGTCGTCTCAATGATGCTGTCCCCTCTTCCATTTCCCGATCACCAACGATCAGCATATACGGCACCTTCATTAATTGAGCAGCCCGAATCTTTGCCCCCATTCTTTGATCTCCAAGATCCGAAATTGCTCGGATTCCTGCGTCTTTAATCTTCTGCGCAATATTGGCTGCATAATCATGGTGAGCATCTGTAATTGGAATTACCCTGACGTGTTCCGGGCTCAGCCACAGCGGGAATTTTCCGGCGTAATGTTCGAGTAGAAAGCCAATGAATCGCTCATGACTGCCAAGCGGCGCGCGATGGATACAGAGTGGTGTTTCTTCCCTTCCCTCCTTATTTATAAACGTCAAATCAAAACGAGGGGGTTGGGCGAAATCAACTTGATTTGTAGCCAGCGAAAACTCACGGCCGATCGCGCTCCACACCTGTACATCAATCTTAGGGCCGTAAAAAGCCGCTTCATCCTCAGCCTCAACAAATGGCACATTGCCCCTGATCATCGCCTGACGAACCATCTCTTCTGTCTTCAACCACAGCCGTTCATTGCCCACATATTTCTTGCCTAACCCAGCCTTGCTGTGTTTACTGAAGCGCATGATATATTTTTCAATGCCGAATAGATCGAAGTATCGCCTGTAAAGCTCGATGACCGCCATAAACTCGCTCTCAAACTGTTCTTCGGCAATATAAATATGAGCATCATTCTGTTCGGCACCACGAACACGCATTAGCCCAAACAACGACCCACTCTGTTCATAACGGTAAATCATGCCGTACTCCGCCAACCGCAGCGGCAGATCACGATAACTACGCGATTTACTGGCATATATCTTGTGATGGAAGGGGCAGTTCATCGGCTTCAAATAATAACTCGTGCCTTCCTTTGTCATTGGCGCGTACATCTCATCTTCATAGTAGGGTAGATGCCGGCTGCGCAGATAGAGTGATTCCTTAGCGATATGGGGTGTGGAGACGCGCTGATAACCAAGCTCAGACTCAACTTCATGAGCCAACTTCGTCAACTCCTCACGCAGCACGTTGCCGTTTGGCAGCCAAAGTGGCAGACCAGGTCCTACTTCCTCATCAAGGATAAAGATCTCCAATTCGCGCCCCAGCTTGCGGTGATCTCGTTTTTTGGCTTCTTCCAGCAGATGTAGGTGCTTTTTTAGCTCCTTTTTATTGGGCCAAGCCGTGCCGTAAATACGCTGCATCATCGGCCGTTTCTCATCACCACGCCAATAGGCACCGGCCACACTCATCAGCTTAAAGGCATCGGGGGGAATTCGACCTGTGTGTTGGACATGAGGACCGCGACATAGATCCTCAAAGCTATCGTGACGGTATGTACTGATGACAAGAGCCTCATCGGCTTTATTACCATCTTCATCTATCTGACCGGCAACTAAGCCGTCGATCAACTCCAATTTATATGGCTGTTCTGCAAAAAGAAGGCGCGCTTCCTGCTCCGAAACTTCACTATATTGCAGAGGATGCTTTTCACCAATTATTTGGCGCATCCGTTTCTCCAAGCGAACCAAATCCTCGGGAGAAAACGTGCGCGGCCGGCCGTCATTGTCAAGGCCCAAATCGAAATCATAATAAAACCCATTTTCAATCGGGGGACCGATACCCAATTGGGCATCTGGAATCATCTCCAGCACCGCCTGTGCTAAAACATGAGCGGCCGTATGCCGCATACAGTAAAGATTTGATTCTTCGTAATTATCACTTGCCTGAAACATGGTAACCTCCAGATAAAAAAAGACCGCTCTTTCGAGCGGTCTCAATCAATTGTCAACTTTATGCTGCAATTCCCCGCTCAAAGGTTTAACGATTTGGTAGTAATCAGGTCACCGGTAGTGGTCTTAAACTCAGCCAGCGGAACAGCACCCCGATCTTCATTATCTCGTGTGCGAACAGCAACCGTACCCTCAGCTTCCTCTTTATCACCAACAACCAACATGTAAGGGATCTTTTGTAACTGGGCATTGCGGATTTTTTTATTCATACGTTCACCGCTGGCATCAACTTCCACCCTAAAGCCGGCCGCTCTCAATTCATCCGCCACCTCTTGGGCATATGTAATATGCCGGTCTGCAATAGGTACCATTTCAACTTGTATTGGCGCAAGCCAAAGCGGGAATGCACCATTGAAATGTTCAATCAATATTCCGGTGAAGCGTTCCATACTTCCAAACGGCGCACGATGGATCATGATCGGGCGATGTTTCTGCCCATCTTCTCCCGTATATTCCAGATCGAACCGTTCTGGTAATAAGAAATCCACCTGAACAGTCCCTAACTGCCATTCCCGTTTGAGCACATCACGGAAAATGAAATCCAGTTTAGGGCCGTAAAAAGCCGCCTCACCTTCTTCTATCGCATACTCCATGCCTACTTTATCGGCAGCTTGTTTTATTGCCTCAATGCCCTTCGCCCACATTTCCGGCTCGCCTGCATATTTATCACTGTTTGGATCATTGATACCCAGCCGCGCCCGGAAATCATGGAAACCCAACGTGTTGAACACATACTGAATTAATTCCACGACGCCAATAAACTCTTCTTCAAGCTGATCCGGCGTCACAAACAAGTGGGAATCATCAACCGTAAATCCGCGAACACGCGTTAAACCATTAAGTTCGCCGCTCTGCTCGTAACGATAAACCGTCCCAAATTCAGCCAGCCGCAAAGGTAAGTCCCGATAGCTGTGTGGTTGGCTGCGGTAAATTTCAATATGATGCGGGCAGTTCATTGGTTTCAGTAAAAACTGTTCGTCGTCTACATCAATCGGCGTATATTGGCTGTCTTTGTAATAAGGATAATGCCCACTGGTAATATACAGGTCCAGTTTGGCAATATGTGGCGTAATTACCGGCAAATAGCCGCGTGCAACCTGCGCCTGGCGCAAAAACTGCTCTAAGGTATCGCGCAAAATGGTCCCTTTTGGCAGCCAAAGAGGCAGACCCGCTCCAACCAACGATGAAATATGG
The DNA here is from genome assembly GCA_963736615.1 of uncultured Chloroflexia bacterium. Classification (GTDB taxonomy): domain Bacteria; phylum Chloroflexota; class Anaerolineae; order Promineifilales; family Promineifilaceae; genus JAACFF01. The sequence continues at coordinate 280,606 of CAVTPP010000015.1, forward strand.
AACAAGCCCAACTGCTTACCCAGCCGCCGATGATCACGCGCTTTGGCTTCTTCCAATAGCTTTAGGTGCTCAGCCAGTTCCATGCTATTGTGCCATGCCGTGCCGTAAATGCGCTGCAGCTGCGGGTTGTGCTCGTCTCCACGCCAATATGCACCCCCTGTGCGCAGCAGCTTAACAGAATTGGCTTTAACCTTTTTGGTGTAAGTAACATGCGGGCCACGACATAGATCCACGAAATCACGCTGGCGGTAAATACTCACTTCCGAAACCGGTTCAGCAATCGCATCGCCATTTTCATCAACCTTACCTGCTGCTAGATCGTCAATTAACTCCAATTTGTAAGGTTGATCGGCAAAAAATGCTTTGGCTTCGTCTACAGACATAGTTGAATGTTCAAAGCGCGCATTTTTCTTCAGCAGCAATTTCATACTTTGCTCGATTTGCTCCAGATCTTCGGGCGTAAATGTGATCGGCTTGCCATTCTCACCCAGGCCAAGATCGAAATCGTAGTAAAAGCCGTCCTCGATGGGCGGGCCAATTGCCAGCTTGGCTTCGGGGAAAAAGTCAAGCACAGCCTCTGCCATAACATGTGCTGCCGAATGCCGGATACGATAAAGATCAGATTCTATGTATGGAATATTTCCATTAGCGGACATAACTGCCTCCAATTCAATAAAAAAACGCCATCTCCCGTATTGGGGCGATGGCGATCGCGGTTCCACCCAACTTTGATGAATTCTGATTAAGATCTACGCCATTTTTAGCGCGCGATCAAATAATTATTCACTCTCGTTGTGGCTGTTAACGGTGCCTACCGGATTTTCTTATTTAGCAGAATCATTTAAAAAAATTCTCGCCGTTCAGAAAGTCACTCCTGGGTGGTTTTTGTTACCTGCTGTATGAAAACGGCTTCCAGCCTACGGCCGTTTACTCTCTTGCACCATTTCGGTAACTACTCGTCCCAGTCAACATTTTGCGTAATTATTTCTCAATTGTAATGACCATTATAAGAATGTGGTCAAACTTGTCAAGCGTAAAGGGAACCGCTAAGATCATGATAGTCCTACCGTGTCAGAACCATTTTGGGATAGGCCCTGACCAGGACAAGAAACATATGTCATCTAATTCACGTGATAGGCGAGATTCTCCTCGTATACAACTTCCCTTGTGGGCCATAGCGATCTTAGGCAGTTTACTGTTAATCATTGTGATGATTAGCACGATCTGGTTGTTCCGCACTATTCGCGACATAGCCGCGGAAACTACGACAGACACACCTGAATTTATCGTTCCAGATGAAGGGTATAGCAGCGATAAAATCATAATAGGCGGTGAAGAACCACAATTTTCAGAAGAACCTTTGCCGGTAATTGTCCCTGATGAGATCGAATCCTGGTCGGGTGAAGAGCGAATCAACTTCTTGTTTCTAGGTGTAGATAAACGGTGTGATGAAGATGGGCCCACCCATACTGACAGCGTAATGATCGCCACAGTTGATCCTGTGAGTATGTCTGCCGGCTTATTATCACTGCCGCGTGATCTTGTGGGTGGAAATCCCAGGGTTTGGTGTGGATCGTATTAATCAGGCGTACTATTTTGGCCAGGCCTATGAATATCCTGGAGGCGGGCAGGCTTTGGCCATGGAAACTGTGGAAGCACTGCTCGGTATTCCCAGTTGATTATTATATAACAGTGGATTTCCAGGGTTTTGTCGATGCGTAGATTTAATTGGGGGCATCGAAATTGACGTACCGGAACCTATTGATGATCCTGATTACCCCGATAACTGTTACGGATATGATCCCTTCCAAATTGAGGCAGGTGCGCAGCGCCTAAACGGACAAACAGCACTCAAATACGCAAGAACCAGAGCTACGTTTGGTGGCGATGTTGATCGTGCTGGACGACAGCAGACGGTACTGTTAGCAATACGCGACCAAATATTGCGACTCAACCAATTGCCGAGGCTCTTCATCCAGGCACCTCAACTTTGGCGGACCTTTCAAGATAGTTTAAAAACAAACCTCGCTCTGGAGGATGCTCTGGAATTGGCCTTGCTAATACAGGAAATTCCTCAGGGAAATATTTATACTGCTGTTCTTGATTACAACTTTGTCTATAACGAAACAACCCCTGACGGACGCCAGGTATTGGTCCCTTTAAGAGATGAGATTCGCAAGCTGCGTGATGAACTTTTTGCGCTCTCCGCTGTGCCGGCGCCAGTGATTGAGAATCTGTCAGAACTAATGGTTGAGGAAGGCGCGCGGGTGGCTTTATATAATGGCACGGCCGTTTTTGGCCTGGCCGGCGAAACCCAACAATATCTTGAGGATCTGGGAGTCAATGTTACAGAAATCGGTAACGCCGAATCCGCTACATATAATAACTCGCAAATCATTGATTTCGGCTCCCACAATAACACCGTCATGTTCTTGATTCAAGAAATGCAGATCCCACCGCTCAACACCAGCACGGAAACAGATCCAACAAGTGATTATGATTTACTTGTCATTCTCGGTAATGATTGGGCAGACCTCATCAGTCAAGAGTAGTAACAAGACTTATTCCCAACCTTCAACCAGGTAAGTAATCGTGGCTCCTGCCTTCTGCTCAGCTAACCATGTTTCAAATGTTTCTTGTAACAATCTATAACGCAGATTGGCACCGAGTATTCGGCTGGCATCCCGTTCAATGAGTTGAACAATATAGTATGAAGCACGACCGCTCTCATCATCTACGACGGTGATGATATCGCTCACTTCCTCCAGTTCAAGATCAAATGCGGCCGTTTCAACCTCTGGGACAAGTAACGAACCGTGCGCAAAATAACCCAAGTCTCCTCCATAAGGCGCCGTTGCCTGATCAAGAGAGTACCTTTGGGCAAGGTCGGCAAAATCATCGCCCTCATCGAGTTTTACCAAGAGTGTTTGCGCCAAATCGCCATCATCAATCTGGATATAGCGGACACGCACTTGCTCCATAGCTTCCGGAACATCCGCTGTTACCAGAGCAACCATCTCTTCTACCAGCATTTCTGCCGCCAGTGCTGCGCGAAACTCTTCCATCGTCCATTGATTGGCAACAAGCCAATCATCGAAACTACCGTGTTCGCTAGTCGACCCCTGTAACTCACGCAATTTGCCGTCAACAATCTCATCGCTAACAGCTACCCCTTGCACTGCCCCAGCCTGGTGGATTAGCTCTCTTTCGATCAGGGCATCAAGCACGATTTGACGGTAATCCTGTTCGTTACCATCAACCTCAATTCCAAGCTCAGCTTGTGCCAGCTCAAATCGCGCCAGCTCCTTTTCAAAATCGGCGAGGAATATAGGTTGGCCATTGACCAAGGCCGCCAACTGCGGCGTCGGAGTGGGTGGTATTGGCGTTGGCGGTAAGACTGTAGCCTCAGCCGTAGGCGGAGAAAAAGAGGAAGTCTCGTCAGCTTCGGCTGTTGCCGGCAACGGGACAATCTCGACACCATCGGGTTGGCTGTCATTGCAAGCCACAAGAAACGCCATGATAAAAAATAACAGCCAAGACCAATTAATTCGATTTTTGTTCGTTTTTTCTCTCTTTATCATAGCGATGAAATAGTAAACCCTTTATGTAGCCCTGTAATCGTGCGCTTTCACGCGCATTATACTAGCGTCGCCACCTACGACAAGACAGGCTCAATTGCCCCTAACAACACGGTAGTTTATCATATGCGTGGATTCATGGGAGACATCTTGAGTGGAATCTCAACAAGAACCATATGATTAAGGGAGGTGTCACTTGGCAACTGCAATCGAAAGACTTGAACGAGATGTTAAGATAATGTCAGCCATGGCATCCGAGATGGATGCTTATTTGAACAGCGAAGTACTCTTCTGGCATATGAGCACCTCACGAATGCCAACTCTTACGTTGGGCGGATACCTGATGCGCCAACACCGTCTGCTGATCTTGCAATTCCTACTAAATGACACAAATAAGGCAGCATTGGCTACGGCCGTACACCAATATAATGGTGCGCTTGTAGAGAAAATTATTCGCTTTGAGCAGAAAGCTCAGCGGGAACTAGATGCACGACTGCGACAATGGGGTGAGTATCTAAAGGATATTGATCGCGGAATTGCATCAAAAACCAGCAATTATCGCACTGCGGTGGAAACCCGGGCCATGATTACCGCCATTTCAGAACAACTGCAATTAGCTCCATACAATTTGGATAAACGTATCCCAGCGCAGTGTGCACTTCTGGATAACCATTTAAAACAAGTGTGGAAAGCTGGTGCTTTTGTCTGGTTTGATGAATGGCAAACGGCTTATTCTCGGGAAGAATATTGGTGGCTTTACGGTCTACCCAAAGACAAGTAAAACAGGAGTTCCTAACCAATTTCCTAACTTTACGTAATCCAACAAGCATGATATATTAGCATTGGATCATGTGGTTTTTAACTTATGGAGGTGAGGAAATGACTTCACGGAAAACATGGCCTATTGTAATAACGCTTTTTTTAATGCTTGGTTTATTCCTTGTTGCTTGTGAACGGCCGTTACCCGATGATGGTAGCAACGATGCTCCCTCATCGGCCCCCCCCGCAGATGCATATCCTGAACCTGATACAGAAGTCGATCAAACGGCTCCTGATACTGAAACCACCGACTCAGCCTACCCCGCTCCCGATAGTGAATTAGCTCTGCCTGCGGAAGAAGGTGATGAAGCTGCTGAAGGTTACCCTGCCGGTGATGGAGAAGCTGCAGAAGGTGAGCATTCTGAGGGCGAGACTGCTGAAAGTGAAGCTGCTGAGGGTGAACATTCTGAGGGCGAGGCTGCTGAGGAACAATCTACCGAGGACACAACCGCTGAAACCGAGGTGGCTGAGGGTGAATCTACCGATGACGTTTCCATCGAAAGTGAAGCTGCTGAGGAACAGCCTGGGGAGCAGATACATACTGTGGCCGCAGGTGATACGCTTTACAAAATTGGTGCGCAGTACGGGATGAGCTGGGTTGAGATTGCTCAAGCCAATGATATCACCAACCCCGATAGTCTATACATAGGTCAAGAGTTAATAATCCCTGATTTAAGCGCTCCAGATGCTACAGAATCGACCGCTGAAGCCACCGAAGGTGATGCCGGCGAGGCTGCAGAAAGCACCGAGCCCACGGAAACCATTCATGTCGTGCAGAGTGGTGAGAACCTTTACCGCATTAGCATAAAATATGGCGTGAACATGATGGATGTGGCCAGAGCAAATGATCTGGCGAATTTTGACGACCTGGCTGTCGGCCAAGAACTCATTATTCCTGGTGTAGAAGCGACTGAAACCGAAGCAGAGGGTGATGAAGTCCCGGTAGAAGAAGCAGAAGCGGAAACAGAAGAAGTTACACATGAAGTTCTAGAAGGTGAGACGGTTTTTGGCATTGCCTTCCAATATGGTATCTCTTGGACGAAGCTGGTCGAACAAAACGATATCAATTCGCCCTATACACTTGAAGCGGGGCAAATTCTCGTCGTTCCGTCGGGCGATTAGACGCCTGTTCGTTTTAGCAATTTCTTATTAGATAGGTGCGGTTTGATCCGCACCTTTTTACTTATGTGACCTTATGAATTGGCAAGGCGTAATCCACAAATATCGCGAATATCTTCCCTTCCCTGACGACGTTCAAGTTGTCACGCTAAACGAAGGAGATACCCCCTTAATTCTAGCAGATCGCTTGGCGGAGACCTTAGCCCCAAACAGCGGGCTGAAACTATACCTGAAGTATGAAGGCTTGAATCCCACCGGCTCGTTTAAAGATCGCGGGATGACAGCCGCTATCACGCAAGCAGTTAGCGAAGGTTCAAAGACTGTCATTTGCGCAAGCACGGGCAATACAGCCGCCAGCGCCGCGGCTTATGCGGCTCGGGCAGGTTTGCGCTGTTTGGTTCTCGTTCCCGAAGGCAAAATTGCGCTGGGTAAGCTGGCTGCGAGCCTTGCTTATGGAGCCGAAGTGATCAGCATCGATGGCTCTTTTGATGATGCCTTAGATATGGTCCGTGAAATCGTAACTCGCCAACCAGTAACCCTCGTCAATTCCATCAACCCATGGCGAATTGAGGGTCAAAAAACGGGCGCTTTTGAGATATGCGATCAGTTAGGAGGCATCGCGCCAGATTGGCACTGTCTCCCAGTGGGCAATGCCGGTAATATCACTTCCTATTGGTTGGGATATAAGCAGTACGAAAAGGGGATGCCGCGAATTCTTGGAGGCCAGGCCGCCGGTTCAGCTCCCATTGTATTAGGGAAAATTGTCGAGAAACCAGAGACGATCGCTACAGCGATTCGTATCGGCAACCCTGCGCGCTGGCGACAAGCCCTTGAAGCATTGGATGACTCAGGGGGCATTATCACGGCCGTTACTGATAAAAAAATCCTGGAGAGCTGGCAAATGCTGGCTAGATTGGAAGGGATATTTGTTGAGCCAGCCTCAGCTACCGGTGTCGCTGCATTAAAACAGCAAATTGAGATCGGTGAGATCGATCCTCGTGGAAAAACGGCCGTCTGTATCCTGACCGGGCACGGATTGAAGGATCCTGGAACGGCCGTTGAACAAGCTGCGCCGCCCATCACCTTACCGGCTGAAACCTCGGCTCTAGAAGATTATCTTGACAATTAACTGGCTCTAAGCTAGTCGATCAGCTCTTGGGCCCGACAACACGCTGGAGCGCACGCCGCCAACTTTCTCGCTCTCGCTGCGTAATCTTCTCATCTCGAAAGCGATGATCGTTCTTGCGAATAAATTCATCTAGCTCTTGGATAAGGCCAGATATCTGTTCTTGAGAAATAGACACCAACGCGTCAAAGGCTTGCTCATTTCGCGCTGACTCCATAGCCTGTCGTAAATGTGGCAAACACAAGCCATCAGAGGATTTCAACGCCGCCAACATTTGCACATCCTGTTTCTTCAGGGCATCAACGATTGACTTAAGTGCCAACTGTTCGATTTTGTCGCGGTTCTTGCAGGCGGGACATGGGGCATTTGCGGGGAGATATTTGGCTGAATTAGCGGCTCGTGCTGTTCTTTCGTCAGGGTTTATGGCATCTGCAACAGCAGATCTGAGATTTCTCTTACGAGCCTTATCGAATTTGGCGCTTTCCAACTGTTGGCGAATACTGTTTAGCAAATCGCGATGAACAATGGCAATACCTAATGCCGCACTTTCACCTGCCTCAGGCAGCAGCCAGGCATGTTCGTGACAATAGCCCTGAGATTCTCGTAGTTTTGCCCGCAAGCCATAATCATTAACCCCCTCGTAGATCAACGTGTTTACGTTGCGACGAGCCGCAGCATGTCCCAGGGAACAAACGGGACAATTAGGTTCCTGACAAGCATCCAGAATCTCAAAGTAGCTAAAGGAAGGGGCCGTTTTCCTAATCAAGCCCCACCCTCGTCCTGCACTTCTTCTTCAATAGCTAGGTAAGATTCTAGGATCCAGCCTACCACGCCATCAACAGTGCTGACTTCACGCCATGAACTTCCACCTACATTGGCGTGTCCTGGATAAAGGATGATGATATCGCCCCCTTTAACCAGGTAATGATCCGGCCCGCCTGGGATTCTTTTTATCCAAACAGTGCTGCTGCCTGTATTGATGATAGCTGTATCTTCAAATATCGGTGTCGGTGTGAGCGTAGGGGTCGGGGTTGTTGTAGGCGTTGGACTGGGTGTCGGCGTAGGGGATGGTGTTTCTGTTGCTGTAGGAGAAGGGGTTGGGGTTGCTTCGACGTTGTCTTCAACCTCCGCCTCTGGTGTCAATTCTTCCCCCTGCTCTCCAGTCTCGGCGAGGATTTCGGCCGTAGCCGTCAAAGCGCTCGACGGCAAGCCGGCAAAAGCACCGCTCGCAGGACGCGATGTACCCAGGTCTGTGCCACCATCGCCTTCCACTCCTTGCGGTTCGGCCGTTGTTATCGCCCCATCTACAGCATCAGCTACATCCGCCTCATTCGAAGCTGCGGCATCTGATATCGCGTTCGACGCCAGATCATCTCCACGAGGACCAATGGGAACGCCAGCCAAGAAAAAACCGAATGACAGTAGGAGAAGTGCAAGAGCATACCCAGTTAAGGATCGTGCACGCAGATCTAACCGAAAACCTGATAAACCAAGACGTGTTATCAAACGCGGTGACTGTGCAATATAGGCCAGCAGCAACATTAACAATGTACCCGCGGCCGTAATGCCCATTCCCCACAATGTCCACATAGGGAAACCCATAGCGAAAAGATTATAACCAATTTAGGGTCAACGTGTTAGCAACCCTAATTGAAGGTATAATTTTAGGCTTCAAGTGATTTGCGTATCTTGTCATCTAAATGGCATTTGACGCTCTCATCTCTTGCTTGAAACAGTGATATGGAGAATAAAATGAGTGAAAATTATGATGTTATCGTTCTTGGTGCGGGCCCTGGGGGTTATGTTGCGGCCATACGAGCGGCACAACTCGGCCAAAAAGTCGCTATCGTTGAAAAACAGTACATGGGTGGTGTTTGTCTAAATATAGGTTGTATCCCCACCAAGGCACTCATCAAAAATGCGGAGGTGGCGCACACGCTCCAGCATCGTGCCAGAGAATTTGGCTTCAGCTTTGACAACCTCAAACTAGATTATGGCGTGGCCTTCAAACGCAGCCGTCAGGTCTCCAATCGCCTGGTAAAGGGCGTGGGCTTTCTAATGCGCAAGAACAATATCGATGTGTTTGAGGGAACAGGACAACTAACAGATCGTCAATCAATTCAAGTAACGTTAAATGACGGTGGTGAAAAGAAGTTGACAGCATCCAACATTATTATTGCCACGGGCGCTCGCCCGCGAACCTTACCAGGTATTGAATTTGATGGTGAGCGTATCATATCCTACGTCGAAGGAATAACGGCCGACACACTTCCCGAAAAGGTGATCATCATTGGCGGCGGCGCCATCGGGGTTGAATTTGCTTATGTTTGGAGCAATTACGGTGTAGATGTGACCATATTGGAGATGTTACCGCACCTGCTCCCCAACGAAGAGCCAGAAATCAGCACTGTACTTGAAAAAGCCTATAAGAAGCTGAAAATCAATTTCCATACCGGTACACGAGTGGAAGCATTAGAAAAAACAGATCAGGGGGTGAAAGTGGCCCTGCAGGACGGATCATCCATTGAGGCTGATCAGGTCATGCTGGCCATTAACTTCCAACCTAATGTAGAAAATCTCGGTCTTGATGCCGCCGGCGTTGAGCTAGATTCTTATGGCAACGTTGCAATCGACGAATACATGCGCACCAATGTCCCCAATATTTATGCCATTGGCGATGTAGCCACAAATTATCGTTTAGCGCACATCGCATCAGCCATGGGCATCGTAGCCGCTGAATCCATTGCCGGACACGATACAGTAACCCTGGATTATAAGATGATGCCGCGTTGTACCTACTCCGTACCTCAGGTAGCCAGTTTTGGGTATACGGAAAGCCAGGCCAAGGAAGCCGGTTATGAGATCAAAGTAGGCCAATTCCCATTCCAAGCCAACGGGAAAGCCCTAGGATTAGGCGAGCGAGATGGCTTTGTGAAGATCGTGGCTGATGCTAAATATGGTGAGATTCTTGGCGCGCACATGGTCGGCCCCGATGTAACGGAGCTGCTGCCGGAATTGACCCTGGCTCATAATGCAGAGTTGACCGCTGAAGAGATTTCAAGAAACGTGCATGCCCATCCTACATTGAGCGAAGCTTTGATGGAAGCAGCGCATGCTGTTGAGGGAGAACCCATTCACACTTAAATATTACCTGGAATAGTGAAGGGATTTCTGCGTTTATTGCTAGAAATAGTGTAAATACTCATGGTCTCGAGTGCTGAGTCTGTCGAAGCGCGGTTCCGCCTTCGATAATTTCAGGCTCAGGCTACACCTGAGTAGTTACGAATTAGTTTAGATATTTGGTAAAAGAACTGGTTACTAAACGGCAATCGATTGCTTTCGACCAGGACCTACCGAAATATGGCTTACAGGCACGCCTGTTTGGCCAGCAATGAAATCTACATAGCGGCGGGCGTTTTGTGGCAGTGCGTTTAGTTGTCGCACTTTCATGATATCCTCTTCCCAACCCGGCAAGATCTCATAAACAGGGCGGCAGCGAGCCAGCGTTGTCAGATCGGCCGGAATATATTGGATACGTTTGCCATCCAATTCATAAGCCGTGCACACAGGAACTTCTTCAAGGCCGCTTAATATGTCCAGCTTGGTCAGCACAAACTCCGTCAGACTGTTGATACGCCGCGCGTGATGCAAGATAACCAGGTCCAACCAGCCTACGCGCCGCGGCCGTCCTGTTGTTGTGCCATATTCATCCCAAGGATTTGCACCGCTCCCTCTCAGGCGCCTCGCTTGCTCCCCATGCAGTTCTGTTGGGAAAGGCCCGCTGCCAACGCGGGTAGTAAATACTTTCGCCACGCCAAGGATGCGTTCGACTGTCTTAGGCCCCACACCAAGCCCGGTCAATGCACCTCCAGCGGTAGGTGATGAACTTGTCACAAACGGATACGTACCATGATCAATATCGAGCAATGTTCCTTGGGCACCTTCCGCTAAAACGGTACGCCCATCTTGTAGAGCATCATCAACCAATAAATCACAATCCGCCAGATAAGGCGCGAGGCGCCGGGCATATTCGACATATGCTTCAGCTACTTCACTGGGATTCAAGGGATCTGCGCCATAAATTTTGGTCAATGTTCTATTATGTCTTTCTACGTGAGCAAAAATATCTTCAGCCAAACCTTCCGGATCGGCGAATTGGCCCGCTCGCAATCCGGTTCGACTACTCTTGTCAGTATACGCTGGCCCGATGCCTCTCTTTGTTGTGCCAATAGCGTCACCCCCACGGTCCATTTCCTGTGCCTCATCAAGGGCGATATGCGCAGGCGTAATCAGCTGTGCCTTATGGCTGATTTTAAGGCGCTGCGAACTTATATCGACTCCGCGTTCGGCAAGCATATCCATTTCTCGCAACAACACGGCCGGATTCACCACAACGCCATTGCCAATCAAGCAGGTAGCATCCTCATGGATAATTCCAGAGGGAATCAAATGCAGTTTAAATACCTCTTCCTCAATAGTAACGGTGTGCCCTGCGTTATCTCCACCACTGAATCGCGCCACAATATCTGCTTCCGCTGCAAGTAGATCAGTAATGCGTCCTTTTCCTTCATCTCCCCATTGAGAGCCAATTATGATATTTACAGGCATGGTCTTCCCCCTTACTAAAAAGGTCGAAATTAATCGTGAATATTTACTGTTGTCCCCACCGGGGCCCAATTGTAAAGCCAACCCGCATCTGCCGGATTCATATTTACGCAGCCGTGGCTCATCGGAGAGCCAAAGCTGTTGTGCCAATAGGCGCCGTGGATTGCGTAATCTTTAAAGAAATACATAACATAGGGTACATCTTGCAGGTAATAATCATAACCTATGGCATAGCCGTTCATATCTTGACTTTCATACTTCATGTTTGTACGGTATTGGCCTGTTACTGTTGGTGTATTCCACAAACCACTCGAAATAAGCGAGTTGAAGACCGGCGTATCACCTTCATAGGCTACAAGCGTTTGAGTGTATAAATTTACATCTATCCAGCGCTCGGCCGGTCCAACACCAACCGGCCGTATATCGCTAGAAACTGCAGCAGGAACAGGTTCAACAATCTCGGGTGCTACAATCTCTTCTGCAACAGTATCGGTTATTACGATTGCTTCTACAATAGGTACAGATTCAACTGTTTCGGTTACGGCATCTGTTTCTACTATTTCCGTGGATTCCTCATCTGCGAGCTCCACCGCTAAGACAAGATCCATTCCATCATCTAATTCCAGCACACTGCCTGCCCCCGAATCGAGCGCGCCAGTGATCTCAACATCCTCTGTGGTTGTTTTGTCGACCGGCATCTGTTCGATACTATCTTCATCAAACGGGCCGGGCTCGATAGTAACAGGTATTAACGTGGGCGTGGGTAGTAATGTTGGCTCATCAGTAACCAACAATATCGTCTGGTTATCCGCTGTAACAGGCGTTATGGTGGCCGGCGATGCAGCTATCGCAGAACTGCTGGAATCTCTTTGAGCTGCGACTCGTTCCCAGCCTGAAGGCACAAACCATGCAGCCAGTAGTAGAAAAATCGCTAGTGAGCTGCTTAATAGTAAATATGTCCGCCAGTGTGATCGCGGCACAGGAACGCTTAGTGTGGAAGGGCTTTTATCATACCGCAAGAGTTCGCGTTGTACTAGATCGCTGTTCGGCCGTAGTGCCTCGGCACGCTTAACATATGCCATTGCCGCTTGTGGCGAAGGCGTAGCCCTGGCCAGCAAAAGCCAGGCCACATAATTTTGCGGTTCATCACGAACAAGCTGGCGCAATAAACGCCTCGCCTCCGCGAGATGTCCGGCGCGGATGGCAACCTTGGCTTGATTTAGACTGTTCACGGGTTGCATGAATATAATTCCAACCGCATTAATTGTAAATCGAAGATCGATTTACGAATAAGAAAAACTGGGGTGCTTTTGCCTATCGTGCTGCACTCATAAAACATAAAATGCCGTCGGCAATCGCATTGGCCGGAATATCCGACTGCGTCGTTAACAATTCGCGATCCAGGTACATAAACCCAGTCTCGATTATGATGGCTGGTGTTCCCTCAGCGATATCATAAAAGGCATGGTAATCCAACATATCGGCCGTCACCGTTCCGGCATGATAAGGCAGCTGAGTTGCCGTCTGATATGTGTTTTCCATACAGGATTGCAATAACGTGGAATCGGTAAAGGCAGAGCCGGCGATCTTATACCCGGTCGCCAAATCATTGACATACCCACACGAATCAGCATGAATCGAAATAAGAGCTGTCCCGCTAAATCCATCTAGTTGGCTATCGAACTCATCCAATATCATCGTTCGAATACCACGCAGCCGCAAGTTTGCAATCACCTTTTCGGCTATATTAAAATTCACTTCAGCCTCGGTCAATCCATCCTCACACACGGCACCGGAATCATTGCCCATGTGCCCGGAAATGATGCCGATGCGAATGGGTCCAGGGCTTTGTGCCAGGCGCTGATTCACCGGCTGCGATGGTGCGGCTTTAAAAAATGGTGCTGATAGACCACTGCTTCTGACCGCCTCCACAACACCAACATCACTGCCGCTTGGACTGAAAAACAGGTAAATAACATACATGCCGGCACCAGCTAAGACCAGGAAGGCAAAAAAGGGCAGCAAGCGACCGAGAAGAGCCAGCCAGGAAGCAGTTGATGATTCCCACGTATTATCGTCATACGGTGAACTCATTATGTCTATTATTCTACATCACTTTGGAAGGAAGTGAAACGCGTGATTTGATTCTGCTAATCGCGGACGGATGCGAGGTACGCGTTAACGGCCGTTGCTGAGTCCAGAGCCAGCGCGGCGCGCGCAATCACTTCCGCCTGTTCACAAGACAAACTTCTAATGGCTTCCTTTACCCCCGGGATAGCCGGCGCACTCATACTTAACTCGTCCAAACCCAGACCAACCAAAACCGGTACAGCCAAAATATTACCGGCTAACTCACCGCACATCCCAACCCAGATACCTGAATCATGTGCAGCATCCACCGTCTGCTTGATCATGCGTAAAACGGCCGGCTGCAGTGCCTGTGCCAGCTCCGCTACGTTGCTGTTCCCTCTGTCCGCAGCCATTGTATACTGCGTCAAATCATTGGTGCCGATGCTAAAGAAATCTACTTCAGCCGCCAACAAATCGGCCGTGGCCACCGCAGAAGGCACCTCGATCATAATCCCGATTTCTATATTCTCATCAAAAGGTGTACCTTCGCGGCGCAGTTCTGTTTGTGCATCGGCCAACATGGCTTTTGCTGCGCGGATCTCATGGACAGAACTAATCATGGGGAACATTATCTTCACATTACATTCGTATCCGGCACGGAGTACGGCCCTGAGCTGCGGCATGAATAGATCAGGTTGATCCAGGCAAAAGCGAATGCCCCGCCAGCCAAGGAATGGGTTATCTTCATCTCCCAAATCAATATATGGCAACGGCTTATCACCCCCAACATCGAGCGTACGTATGATCAGCGGTTTTTGCCCCATAGCATCCGCTGCTTGCTTATAAGCATCGAACTGTTCGTTTTCTGACGGCATTTCCTCGCGATTCATGAATAGGAATTCTGTCCTGAAAAGTCCTACACCATCAGCGCCATACTCCAGGGCAATGGACACATCATTTGGCCCGCCAATGTTGGCTGCGACTTCCAGCAGGCGCCCATCGAGGGTTGACGCCGGTTGCATACCGGTTAACTTCGCCACTTCCTGCGCCTCTTGCCAATCATCGCGCAAGACGTGCAGTTCTGATAATTGTTCTTCATCGGGGTGCGTCCACAATCTTCCCTGCTCACCGTCAATAGCAATTGTATGGCCCTCTTCAAGCGTCCAAATTTCGCCGCCTAAGCCCACGATAGCCGGAATACCTAATGCACGAGACAATATGGCGCTGTGGGAAGTAGCCCCTCCAAGTTCGGTGCAAATACCCAAAACGAATGCCGGATTTAGCCTGGCTGTATCTGAAGGGGCTAAGATCGGCAGCGATTAGGATTGACGGCTGTTCAAAATCGAGAGATGGCAGCTTGACACCCATTAATTCCCGCAAAACACGCCTTCCAGCATCTTCGATATCAGCAGCACGCGCCTGCATATAGCTATCATCAAGCGCTCTATACTGGGTGATCATCTCCAAAATTACTTGATCCCAGGCAGCTTCAACATTTATCAATATCAGAAAACACCCTATTCCTGACCATTTCAATTAAGGCTGGATCTTGCAAGAACAACGCATGGGCTTCAAAAATCGCTGCTTCAGCCGCGCCAATTTGCTGTTTTGCTTGTGCCTGTAGGGCATTAATTTCCGCTAAGGCGGCTGATACAGCCGCCTCCAAGCGAGTCCACTCAGCAGCAGGATCATCAATATGTTTCTCATTTACCGGGGGCAGCTGCGGCAGGTATAACGCAGCGGGTCCCACCGCGATCCCTGGTGAAGCCGCAATACCGGCCATTATGCCATCTGCCACGGGCGCTGCTGTTGAAACCTCAGCCAAAGGCAGTTCGATATCATCTTCAGAATCACCAAAATTATCGTCGGCCAGGGCCTTCAGTTCAATCAACACCTCTAAAGCATCCATTCCCGAAGCTTCAATTTGAATTTCATCACCCTGGCGAACACTGAGCATTGCTATTTGATTAATACTCTTAGCATTAGCCGATTTATCGCCTTTGGTTACCTGAATTTCAGATGCGTATTTATTGGCTATAGTCACAAACTTTGCTGCCGGGCGTGCATGCAATCCCAAACGATTATTAACAGTCAAACTGATGAGTTCTACACTCCCCGCGGGCAATGTCGATTCAGGGACAGAAGCGTTCGTGCCGGCTTCAGGCAAATCACTGTAGCTGCTCAAGTTTCATCGCCAAAGCGCCTTGTGCTTCCTGTAATACCTGATCGGGCGTGCCCCCGACTGAAGCTTGAACGGCAGCGGCTAAAGCCCCCTCCACAAACGGAGCAGGAGAAAGAAATATATTTGCCTGCACTGCTGGATCGAGAAACTCAAGCGCCATTTCTGTGCTTAATAGTGCACTGCCCAAATCCATTAATACAACCACCCCATCATCGCTGTAGACTGATTCGATGGCTTCGTATACCTTCATGGCATCAGTGCCAATTGGGTTCTCTGGATCGTCAATGCCCCCAGCAGTTGCTATGGGCACTTTTCCCTGTACCATCTGGTTCGCCAGCTCCCTCACACCTTCTGCGATCTTGGCACTATGAGAAACAAAAACTATTCCTACCATGGCAAACTGTACATCTTTTAGCAGCACTCGTTCCTGACGAGAGATACCCTATATTGATTGACAAATATTGGATATAACGGTGTCCATACATGCCGGGCATGTAACTACCTCACTCACCGTATCCATCAAAGTATCAGTTATTTTCTCTGCCCTGCCTGGCACAAATCCCGTATTGCCACACCAACAGGCATACCATCCCATTGACAAGCTGCTGTATGCCGACCTCGGACCCTGCAAATCAATTACTTCTACGTCCATCCCCCAACGCGCGTTCGTAATTAGCCTTGGGCAAGAGACGGCCGTGAGTTTGGTCCAATATAATAAAAAGTGCGTGCAATGGCGCATTAGTAAGACGGCAACAGTCACATCTTCTGGAAATGGAACCAAACGCCCATCACCGATAATCAGATGGCAGTTGGCCGGCAGTTCCGCATCCAGGTTTGTTACTAACGCTTCATTGCGCTCGATTGCATATATTTTCCGCGCGCGGTGGGCTATCTGCCGCGCAAGGCGGAGATCTCCAGACCCAATTTCCAACACAATATCATCAGGGGTGATTTGTTCCAGAACAGCCGTGTACACCGCGGTATCATAAGATGCCCACATCCATTCCCAGGCATCCTGATCAACAATGGGGTCCGGTATCATCGCTTACCCCGTAAAAATGTGTTGAACAAAAAAGCTAGAAAAAAGACGATCCATATCGAGGCTCCGAACCCAAGGCCCCAGAGAATAGCATTGGCGCCCTCAACGGGGTACAGATTCCAAGTCATGAAAACGGCCATGGCAATGCTTATGACGCTAATCACAATCAATCCAGTTCGTTTACTCAGCCAAGCCTCATTAGAAGGAAGAGGAGCAGCTGGCTCACTCTTTTGCTTACTTTTTCTTTGCTTTTTATTCACCAATTACTTACCCCAAATAAGCTAGTCTGTGTCTAATCCAACACATAAAACAGTGAAATTCCCACTATTACTCAATGAGCAATGACCTCGAATCCAGATCATATAAACCATAAGCCGCAGCCAGGAATTCAATAGGGTGGCGAGACGGCAGATCCGTACCGCGCTCAATTTGCCAGCGACAGGTCTCCGTATCGCAAGCTGTCACCTGAACCTCAGGACCTTGTTCTTTGACAAAGCTGAATAATTCCTCACCGACGGCCATGCTGATCTCATGTTTTTCAACTTTATAGCCATAAGTACCTGCGCTCCCGCAGCAAAGCGCATGGCTTTCGCGAATATCCAAACCGGGAATTAACGATAGGATATCGAGGGCCGGCTTGCCAACTAAATGAGCACGATATTGGCAAGGCGCATGGTACGGTAGCACCATCTCCATGCGCTGAAAGTCTGTCTTTAGGTTTCCTTCCTCGTGCAGTTCACGTAACCACTCGAAAATATCCCAAACCGCATGAGACAATGCATGTGCTTCGGGCTCATGGCGGTCTAGCAGTTCCGGCGCTTCATCCTTTAAAGTTAAGGTGCAGCTTGGCGTTGTGCCCACAATAGGCAGTCCACGCTGCACACAATCTGACATCTTGCTTATGTTGTTGTCAAAATACTCATTTGCTGTATCAAACTCACCATTACTTAACAACGGCAAGCCACAACAGTTTTGCTCAGGGACAACTACTTCATACCCATTGTGCTCAAAGACAGCAACGGCCGCTTGGCCAACAAATGGCTCATAATGCATCGTTGCGCAGCCGTGAAAATAGGCGACCTTTTTCTCTGCTTTTAAACGGCTGGCCTGCGACTTTTTGAGCCACTTTGCAAATGTTCCACTCGTACTCCAGCGTGGCAGTTGGGCGCCGCTGGCAACTCCGAAAAGCTTTTCAGCAACGGTAGAGCTTATTGGATTGTGGACGGCGAGATTGGTCAACTGCGGGAAGATGTTCCCCAACTTCCCAAGCAATTCGTTACGGCCGAGCAGCTTATTACGGAAGGGGATGCCATTTTCAGCGGCCATTTGTGCCCGGGCACGGGCATTGATCTCGGCAATTTTCACTCCACTGGGGCAAACTTCATTGCAAACGCGACAGCCAGAGCAATAATCAACGGAATGATCGGGCGAATGGTGCTGCCCTTTTTCACGAAACCGCTGTGCCTGCGGTCCGGCATACTTTGGCCCGGGAAATAGATCGGTAACGGCCGCTACAGGACAATAACTTGTACAGATATTGCACTTGATGCATTCGTCTAATGTTGGCCCAACAGAGAGCCAGGATTCAGTATGCATAGTTCCTCCGACTACAATGCGGCAATTGCCCTACCTGCTGCAATACCAGTTACAATTGCGACTCCTTCCATGCTGCGTTCGAGAATAGGGTCGCTGCCCGCCAACATATGTCCTGCTGCCCAAAGGTTTTCATAACAAACCTGGCCGCTGGCAGCAACAGGCTGAAAGCTGCTGTTTACCGTGACGCCGCCGGTATAAACGGGATGACCTGCGGGGCTAAGAAAACTTCTGTCGAACCATTCGCTGCGATCTTGCGGCACTGTCAACGGTAGATCGAGGATTATTTCCCAGACACGGCCGTCTTGGTTGCTGTAGAAGCCGCCACCAAGAATCCCACCTGTGGCCAGGAGGTAATTTGTGGCCCGGTGTTTTATCGGGCGTGTCGTCGTCTTACTCTCCACCCACGCAACTTGACCCGCTGACCCATTCTGTGCCGTTGTCTTTTCGGCCGTCGGTCACTTCCATCGCCGTCTCCACGCGCACGCCCAAAGTGCGCAGTTTGTCGCGCAGCGCAGTAAAGAGCCGTATACCCGGTACACTAGGTGGCAGAGTGGGAATCTCAAACACCGGTGCGCCACACAGATGCTCAAGATCGGCGATTACTTTAGAATGTGCCTCCAAACCAAGAACAGCCGGCAAGCCAATTCGTTCTCCAGGCTGAACCAATTTCTGCAAGTGCTGGCCCAATCTTGAACGACGATCCTCATCCTCCAGACCTTGGGCCAACTGCACTGTATTGGCATCATGTCTATCTGTTAACAGTTCCATTGGCCGCACGACCGCACGGGCCTGATAGCCTAATTTAGTCAGGTTCTCAGCAATGAGTAAAGGATAAAAATCCCTCATACCCTCAAATCCGACAATTAGGATAGGCTCAGGGCGGCTTAGATCGCCTGCCAGTTGTGCTCGTGGCGCCAGAAAAGCAGGTCGTGCAGCACCGGCCGGAGATGGTAAAAAGAGATTCTGCTCATCATTTGCCCCACCATAGGGTAAGCCCAATTCTTCCACCAAAGACCTAAATGTGTTTAGAGCAGCACTGATTTGCTCGCTGTCTAATAAAGCATAGGGATGTTCACGGTTTCCCTGGACGAGGTTGGCCACGCCTTCTAGAGGCCGAAACACCGCTTTCTGCGGCGTTTCAGGTGTATATCCCAATACATCAACCGTACCTGCGCTCCAATGCATGGCCCCTAGTCCCTTATTGACAATTTTTACTTTTAGACCCGCTTGAGCAGCCGTATATGCTGCCATCAAGCCACTAAGTCCTGCCCCAACGACCAATAGATCAAGCATTAGTCACCTCCCATTACAAGCATACCCTTTGTACCGTCTGCTTGTACGCTGCATCTCACTTATGCTCCGGTTCTGGTTCATACGGCCCTGGTGTTGTATCAAAACGATAAAACTCAGTTACCGGGCTGCTAAGCTCAGAATCGGGTAAATTTCCGGCATTCATCAGGCTCATATAAATTAACTGGCTTAAGCGCTCCTGCTTCAATTGGCGGCCCCATAAAATGGGCAGCAGTCCTTTCCAACGTTCTTGCAAGAAATCACGCATCAGCAAATTGGAATTCAGCACTTCCTGAACGGCCGCATCACCGTTTCCCCCATTCTCCCGTCCAGAATCATTACTGTCCAAATTGTGGGAGGGAGACTGTAAATAGGCTGCGTTCCATTGCGCCGCATTACTCGCAGAATCACGCATATCACCTTGCCACTTGCCGCTTGCAGATAACTCATGCAATATGCCAACGGCTCTGTAAGTACAGAAACTACCTTGGCAAGGACCCATGCCTAATCGAACATCACGGCGCAAATCATCAAGCGTGATGGTGGGGTTTTGTTGGGCTGCGTTTTCCAGCATCTTACGGGTCACCAATTCACATTCGCAGATCAAATCGCCCTGCAATTGTTTTTCTTCAATCTCATGCAGACGGTGGCCAAGCCAATAATTTCCTTGATCGGCGCCAGGAACAGGCGTTGTTGCTGTCGCACACGGCCGTTCAGTTTCCAGATGTTCACACACCTTATCCACAGTTGCTTCAGCCATGAGCCGGAACGTTGTCCACTTCCCCCCCGTAATAGTCAACAGCCCCTTGATGCCCTCTCGTTCAGCATGATCTAATAATGCCAGTTTGCGTGTGACATCGCGGCCACCTGCATCTTCATATGTCTCTTGAAACAGGGGACGTACACCAGCCCAGGCGCGTAAAACTCGAGCATCCTTAAAGCCGGGCACCATCTTGTCCCCCTCTTGCAACATTTTGTTTACTTCCCAGGGTTCAATTCGCAAATGCTCGGGATCGGTTACGTTTATCGATGTTGTGCCAATAATGCAGATCGTATGGCTGGGCACAAGAATATCACCATCAGATGGCATCTTGCAGCGATTGATAACCGTGTTGACCAGGCGGTGCGCCATAGCCACCATGGTTCCTTTAGCAGGCATGATAAGCACATCAGCACCGGCCATTTCAGCAACTTTACCTGTCCATGCGCCGGCCGCATTGACTACGATATCAGCATAGATATGTGCATCCTCACCAGTCACAGCATTATGAACCTTCGCTCCAACAACGCGGCGTTCTCCCCCGGAATCTTCGACAAGCAAATCAGTCACTTCATGATAGGTGAGAATTTGCGCTCCTTTTTCCCGCGCCGCTTGAACTGTGGAATGCGCAGCTAAAAAGCTGTCGGAACTGCCATCAGGCACCTCGAACACGCGGCTGATACGTGGATTGAGCAGTGGCTCCCTGCGCAGCGCTTCAGCAACAGGAATATCTCGACAGGGAATGCCTACAGCTTCACAACCAACCATAAATTTGTCGGGGAAGTCACCTTCATCCTCTGGTAGTACGACAAAAAAACCGCTCGTATCCTCAATACAGTGGGCGTGAGTATGGCGCAAGATTTGGTTCTCTGCGATACATTCGGCTGCACCGTGAGGATCTTTAACCGCATAGCGCCCCCCACTGTGCAGTAGACCATGATATCGCCCGGTAGTACCATGATTGAGATCGCGCCGTTCAACCAAAACTACCTTAAATCCACGCAAGGCAGCATCCCAGGCGACGCCCGTTCCCGTGGCCCCGCCACCGATTACCAGGACTTCAGTCTGTATCTTGTGCATACATCCCTCACTTTTTCCACGAGCGAATTAACCCGATATCTCAATATACATGAAAGAAGCGATCTGAGCTTGTCGAAACCCACCGGCCTTCGACAGGCTCAGGCCACGCCCATCCTAATAGCGTCGGTTGAGCTTGTCGAAACCACTAACCTTCGACAGGCTCTGGCCTCGTCCATCCTTAATATTGAGAATGCATGAATAAGCCTTAAAAATCAACCGCCGAACGCCTGGTCTAAAAGGCGATCGGCGGCGATACTAATCATTTATATCTCAGAGCAGGAAAGAGGTAGTTTTATTCTTCTACCCAGTCAAAGGTTCGAGTAACCGCCTTCTTCCACTGCCCAAACAACTGCGTGCTGGCAATATTGCCTTCATCAGGGGTCCAGGTCTTATCAATGCCCCAATTGGCACGCATATCGTCCGTATTTTTCCAGAATCCAACAGCTAACCCGGCTGCATACGCCGCACCAAGTGCGGTCGTCTCTGCCACCTTAGGACGAACCACCGGTACTTCCAATACATCCGCCTGGAACTCCATCAGCAAATCATTGAAAACCATGCCGCCATCTACCTTCAAAGCCTTCAGATCAACGCCGGAATCTGCATTCATGGCATCCAATACTTCACGTGTTTGGTAAGCAGTAGCTTCCAAGGTAGCGCGGGCAAGATGACCCTTGTTAACGTAACGAGTCATGCCGACAATGGCGCCACGTGCATCAGAACGCCAATAGGGGGCAAATAACCCGGAGAAGGCGGGTACAAAGTAAATTCCGCCATTATCGTCAACCGTCTTGGCCAACTCTTCAATTTCAGGTGCGGATTGAATTATATTCAGATTATCGCGCAACCATTGGACCAATGCACCGGTAATGGCGATAGATCCCTCAAGCGCGTACACAGCCGGTTCATCACCAAACTTGTAGCAGAGTGTTGTTAACAAGCCACTCTCAGAAGGCACAATCTTCGTACCTGTGTTCATGATCATGAAGCAGCCAGTGCCATAGGTGTTTTTTGCTTCACCAGGGCTGAAGCATGCCTGCCCCACTGTAGCCGCCTGTTGGTCACCCAAATCTCCCGCTACAGGGATTTCACCACCGAACGGACCATCAGCTAATGTATTGCCCCAGGTAGCGGGATCACTGGATGGTACGATCTTGGGCAGCATCTGCCGGGGAATGCCCATGATATCCAGAATCTCATCGTCCCAATCCAGGGTTTTTAGATCCATGAGCATGGTACGGCTGGCATTGGTCACATCCGTCACGTGAGACCCGCCGGTAAGGTTCCAAATCACCCAGGTGTCAATGTTGCCAAAGATAGCATCTCCTCTTTCAGCTGCTTCGCGAACGCCTTCGACGTTTTCCAAAATCCATTTCACTTTGGGGCCGGAGAAATAGGTTGCTAGAGGAAGGCCAACCTTGGCACGGAATCGATCTTGACCGCCATCCTTGGCCAGAGCATTGCAGATCTTATCCGTCCGCGTATCCTGCCAGACAATGGCGTTATAGTAAGGTTTGCCACTGTTCTTATCCCAAACCACGGCCGTTTCGCGCTGGTTTGTGATACCAACAGCAGCAAGATCTGCCGCTGTGACACCTGCATCCTGCATAGCACCCTTGACCACATCCTGGGTCCTGGCCCAGATTTCCAAGGCATCATGCTCTACCCATCCAGGTTTTGGAAAAATTTGTTCATGTTCTAATTGATGAACCCCAACCGGTTCACCAGCGTAGTTGAAAAGCATGCATCGAGTACTCGTTGTTCCTTGATCAATTGCTGCAACGTATTTAGTCATGTCGTTTATTTACTCCTTACTTGGGAAAAGTGGGGCAGACTTTTTTTCTGTCCCTAACTGCTTTAAGTCTCTATCGACTCCAACAGCGCGTTCAAGATCAAATACGATGATGTAGCGCCGGGATCTTGATGACCAATGCTCCGTTCACCTAAATAACTTGCCCGTCCTTTGCGAGCCTGGAGAGGAATGGTGTCTTTCATACCTTGTTTACAGGCATCAACGGCCGATCGCATAGCTGCAACCAGATCATCGCTTTCTTCAAGAGCCGCATTAAGCGCCTCGAGCGCCGGCGCCCAGGCGTCGACCATTGTTTTATCTTCACGTACTGCCCGGCCGCGCTGCACAACACCTTCTACGCCGGCCTGCAGCATCTTGGCCAGATCTTCACCACCTAGTTCTTCACGGGCCGCAACTGCCATACCACTGCGCAGGTAGAAAGTACCATAAAGGGGGCCGGCTGCTCCTCCTACGCTAGAAATGAGCGTCATGCCTGTGGTTTTTAAGAATATTGCCGATATCCTTATCGGCAACACTGGGCAGCTTTTCCATAACTTTCCGAAAACCACGATCCATATTGATGCCATGGTCGGCATCGCCGATAGCGGCATCAAGTTCAGTGAGGTATTCCTTGTTTTCTTTTAGAACAGCGGCCGTTTTTTCCAGCCACTGCACGATTTGATCCCTGGTTACACTCATAATGAAAGACTCTCAATTGAAAAATAGCCGATAATCATTCTAATTACCGGCTATCTACTTCACTAAACACCCCAACGCAAGCCAGGGGTTTTCACTGGGGCATCCCAGAACTTCAGGATCTCATCATCCGCCTTGAGCAAGGTGATCGACATACCTTGCATTTCCAATGAGGTAATGTAAGGTCCGATTAGATTGCGAGCAACCGTTATGCCACGTGCATCACAGATTTTCTTAAGTTTGCGATATACTGCATATAACTCAGAAACCGGTGTGCCGCCCATACTGTTGACAAAAGCGATCACCTGGTCACCTTCTTTGAAAGGTGCGTCGGTGAGTTCCACGTCTACCCAAGCACCATTCTCGCGATCAAACTCACGAACGGTGCGGGTATACGCTAGATCATCCAGGATCTCATCTACCATCATTTGGGTGATCTCATCGGCCGTGGCCATTTTAATTCTCTTCTGGCCCGGTTCGCCATGGATGCCAATACCGATCTCAATTTCATCTTCGCCAAGCTCAAAGGTAGGTTTTCCGGCAGCCGGGACAGTACAAGAGGTAATAGCCATGCCCATAGTACGGCCGTATTGGTTCACCTTGCGGCACAAATCAGCACACTGATCCAGGTCATAGCCCGCCTCAGCAGCAGCACCAACAATTTTTTCAGCTAAAACTGTCGTGCCTACACCACGCCGTCCCGCCGTATACAGACTATCCTTTACAGCCACATCGTCGTCGATAAGGATACTTTGTACGTTAACCCCTTCCGCAAAGGCTAATTCTGCGGCCATTTCGAAATTCAATACGTCACCGGTGTAATTCTTAGCTATGAACAACACACCTGCACCGCTGTCCACTACCTTAGCAACCTCATACATTTGATCAGGTGTTGGGGATGTAAACACTTCCCCTGGACAAGCGCCATCAAGCATGCCCATGCCCACAAAACCACCGTGCATCGGTTCATGACCACTGCCGCCACCAGACACAAGGGCTACTTTGCCCGCCACTGGCGCATCGGCGCGGTATACGTAATAAGGCTCAAAATTGACCTTCAAAATATCAGGGTGTGCAACAGCCATCCCTTCAAGTTGTTCTTTCACGACATCATCAATGCCGTTAATTAATTTTTTCATTGAAAGCTCCTTAAGAATCGGATCCTGCTTGCCCTATTCTTCATCCGCTTACAAAAGTGTGTTAAGCATGCAAGGATCCAGTTTCTAGTTCAATATCCCACCCAAAATGGATTATTCCGTAGCCTCAGGCAAGAAGGGCGTGATGAACCAGTCATAAAAGAATACAGCAACGGGACCAGCAATGAGGGGAATAAGTACCGGCGGAATTAGCCAGTAAAGGCCTGTGAATAGCCCTTGGGTACCCACAATTGCACCAAATATCCGCGGACCAAGGTCACGTGCCGGATTAATCGAGTAACCGCTGGGGCCACCGAGTGATAGACCTACAGCCAACACGGTAAAACCGACCAGTAATGCACCCAGGTTGGCCTTTGTTTGCACGCCCCAGTTGCGGTCGTCAAAAGCGGCCAAAACACCCCACAACAGTACCATAGTGCCAAAGAACTCGGCAATGCTGGCTGTCAACATCGAATAGGAACCAACTGAAGTGCCACCTTCTCCACCCCAAAACGATGTATCGAAGATCGCACCTGGCCCTGTGGACCAAACGTTGGGCATTCCGGCGGAAACAAGACCGTCTCGGTAGACGAGGTAAACTGCGAAGGCGCCCAAGAACGCGCCAACGAGCTGGGCTAAAATATAGGGTGCAACCTTGCCCCAGGGGAATCCACGCTTAACCGCCATGGCCATTGTCACGGCAGGATTGATATGTGCACCAGTAACGCCACCTGCCACGTAAACGGCAATAACAACTGCAAACGCCCAACCAAAAGCGATGGTGTTCCAATTGTAGGCCGGTGCTGCCAGTCTCGGGGCCAGGCCCACATTGGCCACTACACCATCACCCAAGAGGATGAGAATAAAGATACCAAATGCTTCGGCGATTAACTCGCCCATCAAACCATTCCTTTTCATTTTCCGCTCCTTATATTTCTAACTAATTGGGAATCCTACTTCCTAACAGGTTTAAAAAAATATCTTGCACAAATCGTTCTACGAAGTCGCTGTCTATGTGATCGGCTCGATAAATTCTCTCCTTTCCCTCTCGTCAGTAAAACAACAAGAAACTTCCCCGGTGCATCTACAGATAGATGCCCTATAACATCCTCAATTTTAAGAATTCAAAACTGGAAACGATGTTGATTGTGCAACAGGAACAATTTGACAACAAATAATCTGTTGAAATTGCACACCACTACATGATACTATATTTCAGTGGTCGCTGACAACAAAATCAAAAAAGTGTTCTTATTTGGAACAATCTTTCTCGAATTAAGTTCCATTATGGAACGAAATAATTTGGCATACGTGACCGCATTTCTCTGTCGCGTGTAAAAATCCTTTCCGATTTCCTGATGTAACAACAGCCAATCCCCCCTCATAAAAAAATTCTTATCGAAGCATTGACTGTGATTAATTTATGTCGACCCACATGAAGAAAAATGTTTTACGCCATTTTCACGACTGGTTCACGATTTATCCATTGGGGCGTACGGCTGCATGAAGTATCCTTCAAGGAACTACACTCTTGTTGTGGTATGCACATCTGAAGTATCAAAGGAGCATACAATTGGAACAGGAACGCAGCGAATTGCATTCTGACGTTAGCGGCAGTTCACTAGACGCAAATAAAACCTTCTTATTCAGCTGCCCTTATTTAGGGACGCTAGAAGATATAGATACATCTCTGTCTTTTCCCGCAGGCGCCAACCATTGTTTTCGAACAAAATCTCCGGCAACTGTGGATCTCCCACATCAAGGGGCCTATTGTTTGACGGACAAGCACCCTAGCTGCCATGTTTTCATGCAAGCAGCTGCTACTTCCGCAAGTGCAGAACAAACGAAGAAAATAAAAGAACCAGAAAAACGCAAACGACGCGTTAGCATTTTAGCTTTGCCTTTAGTGTTGATCCTGATTTTCCTGGCTGCGATTATCTGGTGGCCGGCACCCGGAACCAGCCTCCAAGAGGCAATAGCTTTTGGAGCTCAGCTTCAAGGAAGTATCAGCAACAATGCCAACAGTGATGATGACCTCATCATAGATGAAGAGCCGGATCAAATTACAGCCGCAGTGCCAGCGGAGAAAACCTCAGAAAGCCAGGCACTTGAGGGTAATAACCAGTCGACCCCCTCACTTACGCAAGAATCAGAGATAGAGGAACTTGCACAGCCCATAGCGGTCGAGCAAGAAGAATTAACCACAAATGTATCAGAGCCGGCGATAGAACAAAGCAGCTCTGACGAAGCGGAACCGCTGCTGGAAGAAGTCTCCGAAGCCACTGCTCAAGAGTCAACACCCTCCGCCGCTGCTGAAGCATCTGATACGGCAGCAGCGGCAGTTGTTGAGGAAGACCCCGCCGAAGTACAGGAAAACACCGTCTCAGATATAGATATAGTAGAAGAGGCCAAAGAAACTGCAGAGTCCACAGAAATAGTCGAGATTGAAGAGCCGGCTGCTGAAATTGAGACAGATATTGAAGAGACTGAAGAGACAGCGGCGTTGGTCATCTTCGATCTACCCGTAATAGCAGATCAGCTATCTGCACAAAATATAGCACCTGAACAACCGGCCGCCACCAGTCCAAATGGAGAACGGATTGCCTTAATCGGACCTGACACAAGCACGCCATTAGCCTTGCGCGATGCCTCAAGCAATGCCCGGGCTTTATTTGTCCGCCAGAGCCCAAATTTAGAAAGCGATCTGCTCACTATTCTTAACCGGCGGCAGCAAGTTGCCATATTGGGACGGGATGGCAGCAGTACCTGGTTTAATGTAAGGTTGGAAACGGGAGTTGAAGGATGGGTTAATGCGGTAGAGAGCCAGGCAGGAATCGATCCCAGCAGCGTACCGTTGGCGGGTAACACAACCACAGACGCAGCAGCGCCTATTCCAATATCTACTATAACGGCCTTTCCCGTGATCCGCTCAGCAGTTGTAGACACAGGTGCTCTAAACGTGCGCTCAGGCCCCGGCGTTGGATACGAGGCAGTTACAACTATTTATAGTGGTGAATCGGTTGGACTCCTCGGCCGTCGCGGCCTTGGGGTGTGGGTAAGGGTTCGTCTAAGTAATGGTCTTGAAGGCTGGGTGAATTCGTCACTTCTTGCACCGCTTAGTTAGGAACACGGCCGTCAGCCAACATCTAACTTAATAAATGATTATCAAAACGCGACGCATTGAGCGCCGCGTTTTTGTCTATTACGCAATAAGCCACACGTTCAGTATAATTCACTATCATGTCCATTCTAACAGCCTCCAATGTCGGGCATTCATTTGGTGCCTACGATGTCTTTAAA
This sequence comes from uncultured Chloroflexia bacterium, assembly GCA_963736615.1. GTDB lineage: Bacteria > Chloroflexota > Anaerolineae > Promineifilales > Promineifilaceae > JAACFF01. Next base: position 308,794 of record CAVTPP010000015.1, read on the forward strand.
GGCGTCACCGCCAGCATTCCCAATGATGGGAAAGTCGGGCTAGTCGGTCCTAATGGGGTCGGCAAGACCACCTTACTGCTCATCCTCGCTGGTCTCACCCAACCCGAAGCGGGCGCGATTTACATGTCACGTGGCACACGCTTAGGATATCTCTCCCAAGAATCATCTGATGCTTTCAACGGCCGTCAACACTCCGTCTATGAAGAGCTACTTATGGTCTTCGCCGACCTGGAAAAAATCGCTGAACGCTTGAACCAGATGGAATCTGCCATGAGCAACGGGCATGATTCTGAGGATTTTCTAGCCGAGTACAGTTCATTACAGGAACAATTTGAGTTAGCCGGGGGGTATGATTATGAACTGCGCATCAAACAGGCACTCACCGGTCTTGGGGTTCACTCCCGAAACCTGGCAGTTACCGCTTAATCACCTGAGCGGCGGCCAAAAAACCCGCGCACTTCTTGCACGCCTGCTTCTGGAAAAACCGGATTTGCTCATACTGGATGAGCCCACAAACCATTTAGATGTGGCGGCGATCGAATGGCTGGAAAGCACCCTTAAAACATGGAATGGGGCGATCTTAATCGTCAGCCATGATCGATATTTTCTGGACACTGTTGTCAATACCATCTGGGAAATGAGCCCGGAGGGAATCGAGGTCTTTCGCGGCAATTACAGCGCCTACTTGGACCAGCGTACCGAACGCTGGGAGCGCAAACAGAAGGAATTTGACGCGCTAATGGAACGTATTGCGAAAGAGATGGATTTTATCCGCCGCAATATCGCCGGTCAACGTACGCAAATGGCCCAAGGAAAGTTGAGTCGACTGGCGCGTGAGGTCGAGGCGATCCATGCCGGTGGATTGGAGGTATTGGCCACCTTACGCAGCAAAGGGTGGCTGCAGGTCAAAAATGAGGTTGGATTGGCCATGCGGCCGGCCTCCACTGTGGGAGAATTACAGGAAAGGATTAGTGCCCTTCGCCCCCCTGTCCAGCCGCTTTCCCTGCACATGAATTTGAATGCATCACATCGCAGCGGCAATATCATTTTACGTACCAGGGAGTTGGAAATCGGTTACCCGGGTAACATCCTCTTTACGGCCGAAAATATCGAGCTTCATCGCCAGGAATGTGCGGCGCTGATTGGTCCAAATGGGACGGGTAAAACAACCTTTTTACGCACGATTCTGGAGCAGTTGCCCCCTTGTCCGGAGAAGTTTCTTTGGGCGCCAGTTTGAAAATAGGTTATTTCGCCCAGGTTCACGATGAGTTGAATCCTGACAACACAGTCTTACACGAGTTCCTAAATCATCGGGCTATGCCCATCAGCAGTGCCCGAAACTTTCTGGCGCGCTTTTTGTTTCGCGGCGATGATGTATTCAATAAAGTGGGCACGCTTCAGTGGTGGGGAGTTAGGCCGGCTTGCCCTGGCTATCTTAGCCCTGGAAGAGGCCAATTTTTTGCTGTTGGATGAGCCGACAAATCATCTAGACATCCCGGCCCAGGAAACGTTGCAGTTGGCGCTGGAGGCTTTCAGCGGCACCACACTGCTGGTCTCGCATGACCGCTACTTGGTCAACAGAATGGCCAGCCAAATTTGGGAGCTCAGGGACAATCAGCTGCATGTATATAATGGCGGATACCAAGAATATTTGAGCCAACGACAACGAGAATCCGCTGAGGAAAAGGAATTAGCGAAGGTAACCATTGCCACATCAGTGGATCTGTCAAGAAAATATTCAGCCGGCATTAAGCAAAAACGAACACGCAGGCAGGCAGAGCGCTTAAGCGAATTGGAAGACCAGATTCAAAAAACTGAAAGGCGGCTGGCGATAATGGGTGAAGAGCTGCAAGTGGTATCACTTGCGCAGGATGTGGACGAGATTCGACGCATTAGCCACTCTTATGCTGATATGGAATCAGTACTGGCAAACTTATTAGAGGAATGGGAATTGGCTCATGATGTGCAATAAGAAGCCCGGTTTTTCAACTTGAGCAAATATACCTGCCGAATTTTCAAAAACCGGGTTTCTCCCGCAGATTAGAATTTCTATGGACAAATTAACTATCCCCACCGATAAGTTTATCATCGGCTTGACCGGTAATATCGCCACCGGCAAATCGACTGTAATGCAGCTTGCCGCCCAGCGAGGGGTACTTACCATTGATGCAGACAAAGTTGTCCATGAGATCCTCAACAACGACACCAGTGTGCAGAAAGCCATTGGCGACACCTTCGGCCCCTCTGCGCTCTTAGAGAATGGACGCATCAATCGTCCCGCTCTGGGCAAGATCGTATTCAACAATGCCCAGGCGCTGCGGAAGTTGGAAAGCATCGTTCATCCTGTTTTTTACGTCACAATCGTGAATGCCATTAAAGAAACCCAAACTGCGACGATTATGGTCGAAGCCATAAAACTGCTAGAGGGTAAGCTGCGCGGAATGTATAGTCAGATTTGGGTGACGACTTGCTCGCGAGATAAGCAGTTAGAGCGCTTGCAGAACTACCGCGGGATGGACAAAGAGACAGCTTTGTCGCGAATTGATGCCCAATCACCACAAGAGGACAAGATTGCACAAGCGGACGTCATAATTGATACAAATGGTTCAATGCTTGAGACTGAAGCGCAGTTCACACAGGCTTGGTCGCAATTACAACATGCTGATCGATGATTAGAAATTGCTAGTAATGGCTAGAAACCAATTTCGACATCCCAAGATCAGGAGTATAGTTACGCTATGGAATCGCTAAAAAACTGGATTAAGAAACATCCAAATCTTGCGGCCTGGTTTGTCCTGGCGTTGGGCATGGTCATCTTGCTCGTCTTTGAAGCGCGGGAAGTTGGCCTCGAGAGCAAGCCAATGGTTCTGGCTTATTGTGGTTACGATTCTTGTAGCGGGCGCGGCAATCTGGATTATTAGCTGGGGGGATGACGACGATTCCGCAGCCGTGGAAGATGAAGGATCTACTGAAACTACTCAATGACCTATGCCACCTTCTGACACCCTGGTGGACCTCGAGGATGTTCAGGGGCTGCGTAACGATATCGTCGATCTGTTCCAGGTATTCGATACAACTTTAGATAAACCAGAGCCGGGTTTCGTCCGCTTCCGCGGGCAGTTTCTACACGATCCGGCCCACTGCTTTGATGACCTACGTGAACGGTTTGAACGTTTTGGCTATACTCCTCAAATAAAAGCCCAAGATAATTTAACTGTACTAATCGGTCTGCCATTCGTTCTCCAACCCCAAGAATCTAAACGCACCGTCAATTTCGTACTTCTAATCGCCACAATTCTCTCGACATTGTTTGTGGGAGCTAGTTACGCAGCAGAAACGACAGAAGAATTATTCATGCTTTGGCGGGGATGGCCATTCAGTTTGAGTATCATGTTGATTCTTGGCGCTCATGAGATGGGGCACTATTTCGCAGCGCGATATCATAATGTTCCGGTTACACTGCCTTATTTTATCCCTATGCCCGTACCTGGCTCCTTTGGTACTTTTGGTGCATTTATTCAACTAAAGGCACCAGTTAAAAACAAAAGGGCCTTGTTGGATGTTGGTGCTGCCGGGCCATGGGCCGGCATCTTATTTGCCATCCCAATTTTGTTTATTGGGCTGGCTACTTCAGAAGTGCTGCCATTGCCAACAGCAACCGCTTATCAGATGGAAGGTAATTCTATTTTATACGCGGCGATGAAGTTCATTGTCTTCGGCCGTTTTCTACCTGTCGATGGTGTAGATGTGCATTTAAACCAGGTAGCCTGGGCCGGCTGGGTCGGATTGCTGGTTACGAGTCTCAATCTAATTCCTTTAGGTCAGCTAGATGGCGGGCACGTGGCTTATGTGCTGTTAGGGGACAGGGCAAAATATCTCTTTTGGCCGGTTATAGTTGCCCTCGGTTCATTGGTTATTCTAACGGGTACGTTGACCTGGGTCCTTTGGATAGGTCTCCTTTTCTTGCTGGGACGGCGGTACGCTGTGCCCCTTGACGACGTCACGACGCTCAATCCCGGGCGGCGGATCATCGCCATCCTCACTCTTTTGCTTTTTTTCCTGGTCTTCATCCCCATACCGCTTCAGATTATCTTCCCTTAGAATTGTCAAAAGATTGTGAGCAACCCAAATTCACATTTGGCAGGACATCACGACTTAGCTATAATTCTACTCGCTAAGGTGCCATAGCTCAGTTGGTTAGAGCGAGGGACTCATAAGCCCTAGGTCGTTGGTTCAAATCCAACTGGCACCACTAAGAGCATGACCAAAGTCTGAAATAAAACCGCTCCGCAGCCACAAAGGCGGGAGCGGTTTTTGTTTTTCATCGAAAGGGAACAATATGTATACAGTAGCTGTTAAACGTGATTTCGTCGCCCAGCATTTCTTATTCGGCGGTGATTGGGGCGCTGAAAATTTCAAGCACTCACATCATTATGTTTTAGAACTTCAACTAACAGGTGCGGCGTTAGATATACATGGGTATTTGGTAGATATAGTTGATATTGAACAACAGTTGGATCGTATCGTAGAGCACTATCGCGACCAGACCTTAAATGACCTGCCGGAGTTCGAAGGTCTCAATCCAAGTATCGAACATTTTTCGCGCATTATTTGCCTGACTTTAGCTGAGCGTATTATCGCTCCCAATTTGAGCGCATTAACCGTTACGCTTTGGGAAAACGATATTGCCTGGGCACGCTACAAACATAGTTTGAATTAAAATGTAGGGTGTGAAATGGCAAATACTTGGCGCTGTTGATGTTGCAATGTGTCGTTTGCCTCTAAAACATTATGCGATTGGGCCTCATCATTTATGGCGATTTATCGATCACCTCTGGGGGTTATCTCTATGACCGTCAATTGGTGCGTTATCTGCAGGGCCAAGGGGATGAAGTTGAGGTAATTTCGCTGCCATGGAGAAATTACGGCCGTCATCTTCTCGACAATCTCCAACTGAAATTAATTCAACGTCTGCGCCATTCTGATTTTGATATTCTCCTGCAAGACGAACTAAACCACCCCTCGCTTTTCTGGCTTAATCATCGCCTACGCACCCACATAACATACCCATTAATTAGTATTGTTCATCATCTCCGCAGCAGCGAACAGCACCCAAATTGGCAATTAAAACTTTACCGTCGTGTGGAGCGCAGCTATCTGCAATCTGTCGACGGTTTTGTCTTCAACAGCAAAACCACACGAGCGACCGTCAAGGCACTCTCAGGCGAAAACAAACCAAATATTGTCGCCTATCCGGCAGGGAACCACTTGGCAAACAATGCTGTAACTCAATCCTCCATCCTCGAACGCGCACAGCGCGGCGGACCGCTCCGCCTGCTATTCGTGGGTAATGTCGCCCCCAGAAAGGGCCTACATCTCCTCCTGGCAGCCCTGGCTAAAGTTCCGCGGGAGATGTGGCAGCTCGATGTCGTTGGTGCACTTGGACGTGGATAACAAATATGCCGGTCACTTAATCAAATCGGCCGATTCAAGCGGATTATCTGCCAACATTACCTGGCACGGCCGTCTACCCGACGCCGCCTTGTCTTCCAAAATGGCCAGAAGTCATCTGTTGGTAATACCATCCAGTTACGAAGGTTTTGGCATCGCCTACCTGGAGGGTATGCATTACGGATTGCCGGCCATTGGCACCACCTCTGGTGCCGCGCATGAAATAATCAATAATGGGCAAAATGGATTTCTCATTGCGCCTGATGACGCCGGGTCTTTGGCGCACCAAATTAAAACAATTTATAAAGACCGTCGCTTATTGGCTCAGATGGGTATCGCGGCCCTCGAAAGGAGCCAAAGTCATCCTACCTGGGACACGAGCATGCATAACGTCCGTAAGTTTTTACTAGGTGTCAGGCACCTAAAGAGAGTGCTACCTTGACCCATAAAAAACCATCTGATTACACATTCACCCGCTACCTGGCAGCCAAGAAAAGCGTAGATGACCGCGCGTTGAACGAACATGTTTACCAGGCCATGATTGAAGCCCTGCCTCCGTCACCCATATCCATATTGGAAATCGGCGCCGGTATCGGTACGATGGTTGAGCGTCTGCATGAACGTCAGGCTTTTGCCAATGATGTAATTTACACAGCCATCGACACTGAATTAAACAATATTCAGGAAGCGCAGCGAGCACCTGCAACCGTCGACCTCTTTCTTTCTCTTTAGAATTAGAAACGATAGATCTTTATGATTTTGCCGCACGAGAGCAAGGGGTAGCGCTCCTGGGATTTAATCATCGCCCATGCCTTTCTTGATTTGGTCGACTTGAATATGACGCTCCCGATCCTTTTCAACCTGCTAAAACCGGGCGGCCTGTTTTATTTCACGCTCAATTTTGATGGGGGAACTATCTTCCAGCCCATTATCGATGCGGCTTTCGACGAGAAGATCACAAATCTATACCATCGTACAATGGATGAGCGCATCAGCAACGGCCGTCCCGCGGGACACAGCCATACCGGCCGCCGCCTTTTCAAACATCTTATTGATGCAGGAGGTGAGATAATAGCTTCGGGCAGCTCTGATTGGGTCGTATTTGCAGATAGAGAAGGTTACGCCGCAGACGAAGCCTACTTCTTACATTTCATCGTTAATACTGTACACCAGGCATTAACCGGCCATCCCGAATTGGAAAGCTCACTCTTCGAAGCCTGGATCGCCCAACGCCATGCCCAGATTGAAGCAGGGACGCTGATCTACATCGCCCATCAACTTGATTTTTTCGGCCGCCGGATCTAGCCTGTAGGACAAGATGAAATCTTGTCCCATCTTGACGATCTAAGCCGTGAAATCCCCACCAGAACCAACCACTCATTTCCTAAGATCGATCAATAACAGAATAATCAACAGTAATTCAACAGCTTTGTCTACTAGGCCTCCGAGTCCCCAAATATTAGGCCAATTGAAGACAAAATAGAGCACAAAAGTAACGGCCGTAAATGCCAACAGCAGCCAGCGAAAAGTCCCACGCCGCTTTGCCAACTGCGGCACGAAATACAAACCGGCTAACAACACAAGATAGCCGATCGCATTCAATATAAATAGAATGCCCAAAAAGTCAGGAAAAAATGTTATACCTAAGACCAAATGGATTAGCGCCGTAATTACCGTGAGGGCGATGATCCCGTATTGCAGCGTACCTAAACGATTGTTCATAATATATTGCCTCCTTCGGCTTGATTGATCGTTTTACCACCAGACATCTTTTTGCTCCCCCACCATAACCCGACTACACCGACTATAACATCTCGCAAGCGAATAAGTAAGCTAACACTAATGCCAATGGCCGGATTGAGACCCATTGCACCAAATGCCAGCGCCTGACTGGCTTCCAATACACCCAGTCCACCCGGCAGCAGCAGCAAAATGGCAATTCGGGCCGCTGTTAAAGCGGTAATCAACTGCAGCGGCGTAAGAGATATACTCAGGAAAGAAACCAGCAGCCAGAACTCACCGATCATAAGCAGCCAGCCCATGATGGATACCAGAAAGGCCAGGGCCAACGCCAGTGGTGAACGTCGGCAAAAGCGGGTCGTTTGCATTTCGCTGGCGTGAACGGTCAACTGTGCCTGCTTTAGGCGTTCGTTCCAGTTTGGCATTCTTGTCCAGAATGGCAGCCGCAAGATTGCCACCAATAACCAGGTCAAAGGCGCTCGCCCCACCCAAACCGCCAGCAGATATGAGGCCGGTAGGATCAGTAAAACGGCCGCAAACCAGGTTGCTTCAACCGTGACCACATCACCCAAGGTTCGCTGCCGAAAGATAATGATCACCCCTGCCAATAAAAAGGCGAAATTTACCAGTAGTTCCAATGATTTGTCTAACGATAATGCCGCGATGGCAGTCGTTCGCGGGGTTCCCTGTTCCTTCTCGACTAAGAGCACCTGTAAAGGCTCACCACCCATGTGTGGACCAGGCGTAAAATAGCTGACCCCAAAGGTCGCTAGACGATAGCCGAGCAAGGAGAAGAAAGGAATACGTTGCCCGTGCCCACGCAGAATAATCCACCAACGGCCGTTAAGCAGTATTAAGATTAAGCCATTGAGAACCACCAGTAGCAATATCTGCTGCCATCTCAATTGTTGAATAGCTGTCCAGGTATCTGCCAAGGGCACAGCATACAGCACCCATACCAGCAAAATAAGCGCCACAATCCAGGGAACGATTCTCAGCAGCCAATTCTTCTTCATATTATGTGTTATTCACTACAACGATGATCATGACTCTTCGCTGCCGCCCCGTCGGCTGACGATAAATGCTTCCTCAGGCTGCCACAATGATAAAAGTCCAGTCCCCAATAGGGCGATACACATGGCGCATACCAATGCTAGGCCATTGAACCATACCAGACCACGTGTGGCGATGTCAAAACCGATCGGGAACAAAAGAATAATTGCCCCGAATCGTCCCATAAAACCAAAGAATATTAGCATTGTACCAATTACGGCCGTCACGCTAAGTGCTGTAGCTAACATTTCCGGCAGTGGCATATGCCAGGAAAGCAGTAAATCTAGCCAGGCCGGCGGTCTATACCAGGGCATTGAGGACCGCAAAATTAGAACCATTGATAACGCCAGCAATAAGCGCCAAAGAGGAGGAAATAGGCGCGCCATAGATACATAAAGTATGCGTTGGATGCGACGGTAAGCCAGGTTTTCGGATTGTAAATGTCCAGCCGAAAATAACCAATCCCTAATGAAACCTAAAAGAATAGGGACAGCAATGACAACTCCAGCAAGCGTAGCCATCTCTGCCGGAACGATTGGCCACAAGACAACAGTCATCATACCCATCAGCATCCCGGCCATAACACGCCGGTGCACACTTGGCGGGATGTCGTAGCAGTGGTTTTCATGCCGTTCGCGCCACCACATACCAAATAAGAAAAGATAGCGCGCAAGACCAACGCTCAAAAACCAGACTGGCAGTTGGCCGTACCAAACAGCTAATAAACTAACCACCGCCACACCAAGGCCATCGAATTCCATGTCCAGTTGTTGGCCTAAAACAGTCAATTGATCGGCACGACGGGCCGCATAGCCATCTACCCAATCGGCGATACTGGCGGCCGTATATAACAAGGCGATGATCCAGGCTAACGACTCTGGTGGGGCAGGTAAAAGAAGAAATCCGGTCAACAAACCAATTACCAGCGCCCGGAACATGGAGAGATGGTTGCCCAGACCCAGCGTTGGGAACAAAGTTGACTCTTGCGGACGATGATTATTAATTAGTCCCCGCCTGAGCACCCACAAACAGTAACCCAAAACAACGCCAGATAATAGAAGCCAACGCCATGCACCAGGATATACCTGCGACAAAGCGAGAAAACCTAAACCCAAAATAAGCAGCCAAATAATAGCCAAGCGCAGCCAGGTGCGCTGGAGGAAACGTAATGGTAAATCCTGAGTCATTGTATTTGAACTGTCGATAGCATTACCATAATTTGCAACTCGTCCTTTGTCAAATGCGCTTTAATTAAGCCGCGGATATAATCAGGGTGAATGGTCAGAGTCAAAGGAGGTACATGTGGCAACGGCAACTCAATCTGTAGATCCTTTAAAGCGCTTCACGTATAAAAAGACCCTTATCGTTGGCTTTGGTTTTCTGGGCATCAGCATAGTCTGGCCTATCTTTAACCAGTTTATCCCCATCTTTTTGCAGGCAGGCAATCCTGAATTCGAGCGACAATTGCTGGAAGCAGGTCGCGAGATTCCGCAAGTTGTCGGTTTTGGTTTGACACCCGCTCTGGCCTTATTTGTCATGACCTGGGACAACCTGATTAATGTATTCTTTCAGCCTTGGGTCGGTGCCAAAAGTGATAAAACGTGGACGCGCATAGGCCGTCGTAAACCATGGATCATAATCGGCGTGCCGGTTGCGGTCATTGGTTTTACATTGATCCCCTTTGCTCAGACTGCGCTGGCTATCGCCGTTTTTATTCTCATCACTAATTTTGGCATGGCCCTTTTCCGGTCGCCGACAGTGTCATGGCTGGGCGATCTCTATATGCCAGACGATCGCAGCAAGGCCAATGGCATCATAAATCTGATGGGCGGCATTGGCGCTCTTCTGGCATTTTTTGGTGGCGGTTATCTATTTAATAATTTCGGCCGTGTTGCCCCCTTCGTAGGTGGGGCAGTTCTTCTCATCGCCGCTTCGGCTGTTGCCCTGATCGGCGTAAAGGAACCGAAAAAGATTACAGAAGAGGACACGCCCAAAGACGCAGGTGTCTTAGACAATCTACGCACTGCCTGGCAAAATCCTGACAAGGGCGGTCTCTATGTACTGCTTGGTATCCTGCTTTGGTTTATGGCCTTCAATGCATTAGAGGCAGGGCTGTCGTCATTTGCTGTATTCACGCTCGGCCTATCACCAGGTACAGCCTCCATCTTTGCTGGCGCGGTAACCATCACTTTTATATTGTTCGCCTTGCCCGCCGGTTTTTTGGGAACCAAGTACGGCCGAAGCCCAGTCATCCGCATCGGGCTAATCGGTCTGACCGTCATCCTTCTCAGCGGCTACTTCATCATTCAGGATTCCATAACTTTTGTATTGATCTTGGTCTTAACAGGCATTTTCTGGGCCTTGGTTAATGTGAACAGTCTGCCCTTGGTTTATGATCACGGAGATGAACGCCGGATTGGCGCCTATACCGGACTATACTATTTTTCGTCCCAATTAGCGGCGGTACTTGGCCCGACTATGGGTGGTATTGTGGTCGACACCCTTGGTGACCAATATCGCTGGCTGTTTTTATACGGTGCACTCTTCATGGCTCTTGCTTTATTGGTTATGACCCGCGTTAAGCGCTAAACCCGGTCATTTATGGCAAGTAGATATTTTTTTACCAATCCAACAAAAAGTGGATGTATTCTAGTTGATCTAATTCAGGAGTTTACAACATGACAGACCTTGTAGTTACACAGCAGCGTGACACTATTATTGAGATAGTTTTGAACCGGCCAGATAAACGCAATGCTCTAAATTGGGATTTGTACAATGCTTTTGGCGAAGCCATAACTGAGGCAAGCCGCGCTTCTGGGACACGGGCTGTGCTGATCCGTGGTGAGGGAAAAGCTTTTTCTGCAGGCATTGATGTCAGTGATTTCCTTATTTTACCGAAAAAATTTGGCCCGGATTGGCAGCAGCGGGGCAGGCAAATCACGGATGAATACCAACGCGTGTTGACACGTCTGGAACGGCTGGAGCTGCCAACCATCGCCTTACTTCATGGCCACTGTTTGGGTTTAGCCATGGAATTGGCCCTGGCCTGTGATTTTCGAATCGCGGCAGAAGGAACAAAGCTTGGCTTACCGGAATCACGCCTGGGCTTAATTCCCGATGTTGGCGGTACAACCCGCCTAACGCGGCTGATTGGTCCGGCAAGAGCAAAAGAATTGATCTTTACCGGACGGCAAATAGATGCCAGCCAAGCAGAACGTTGGGGTATTGTCAACTATGTCGTGCCCGAAACCGAGCTCTTAAGTAAAGGGGAGGAACTGGCCGCCGAGATCAGCCAGGCAGCACCTTTAGCTGTCGGCATGGCCAAGCGGGTCATTGATGGCCTAGCTGATGTCGATCGCGGCTTGATGCTAGAAGGTTGGGCTCAAAGCCAACTCTTTAGCACAGAAGATTTTATGGAAGGAGCACAAAGCTTCTTAATGCGCCGCAAGCCGGAATTTAAGGGTCGATAAGCTAGTCGTAGCCGTTAGGGTTTTCTGTTTGCCAGCGCCAGACATCGACACACATATCATTGAGGTCCCGTTCGGCAACCCAATAGATCTCGCGTTCAGCCTTGCTGGGATCGGCGTAGGAAACAGCCAGATCACCGGGGCGGCGCGGAAAAACCTGGTATGGGATTTCTTTGCCGCATGCCTTCTCAAAAGCTGCGATTACCTCAAAAACAGAACTGCCTTTTCCTGTACTCAAATTGTACGTTACTATCCCAGGGTTTGTGGCCAGCTTTTTCACCGCCTTGACGTGGGCAACGGCCAGATCAACCACATGGATATAATCTCTAATGCCTGTGCCATCGGGTGTGGGGTAGTCATCACCATAAACACGCACATAGGGATGTTTGCCAATAGCCACTTGGGCCACGTAAGGCAACAAATTAGCCGGGATCCCATTAGGGTCTTCGCCAATACGGCCGCTTTCATGCGCACCGATAGGATTAAAATAACGTAACAGGGCGATATTCCACTCGTTGTCTGATATGTGCAGATCGCGCAGTACATCTTCCATCATCTGTTTCGAACGGCCGTAGGGATTAGTGGCCGGCAGCAATGGGAAATCTTCCAACACGGGCACTATCTCTGACTCACCATATACCGTAGCCGATGAACTGAAAACGATGTTCTTAACCCCAAAATCACGCATCACCTCACAAAGCTGCAAAGTTCCGGTTACATTATTGCGATAATAACGCAATGGGTGAGCCACAGACTCACCAACAGCTTTTAAGGCCGCGAAATGGATAACAACATCTATTGGTGCCTCGGAGAAGACCTTTTCCAATGCTGCTTTGTCTAAAATATCTGCCTGATGAAAAGTAACCGCTCTTCCAGTCAGTTCCTGAACCCTGGCCAACGACTCCTCATTGCTGTTCGCCAAACTGTCAACAATCACAACATCATAGCCGGCATTAAGTAGCTCCAGTGCTGTATGGCTTCCAATATATCCTGCTCCACCAGTCAATAATATTCGCATCGTATTAACCTCTATAAAAATGAAAATCAGTCTCAATCAATCAATCGTGCACTGCGCCATCCACGCACAGAATTTATTAAAAACAAATGCTTACATCGCTGCAAATCGGCGAGAGTGACAACGCTCTCGTGAATCTGACCTTGCTCAAGCAAATGCTGCCGAAATGTACCCGCCAACAAGCCGGATGAAACGGGCGGTGTAACCAAACGGCCGTCCAGATCCAACACAATATTCGAACTCGTGGCCTCGCTTAATTCGCCACGCTCATTCCACAAAATTACCTCATCACAATCTGGACGAGAAGCCCGCCCATTTTCATACAATTGACGGTGTGTTGTCTTGTGGTAAAGCCAAATTTCATTAGAATCCACCGCATTTGCCGCCAAACCTACACACACCGGTTCAACGGTATCATTGCTATCTAACGAAATTGCTTGCGATTTAATGGTTCCGTCATTGTCAAGAAGGATTCGTACTTTGTGGGGCTCAATCAAAACCCGCGAAAGCCCAATCAATTGCAATCGAATCTGTTGTTCGTCAAAAGGCATATCGAAATACTCGGCTGAAGCTGCCAACCGATCTAGGTGCCGGTCCAGCAAGAAGTAACCTTCCTCAGTCGTCCACAATAGCGATTCGAGTAATTCGAATACAGGCCAGCGCCTGGTTAAGACCTGTGCCTTTAGACGGCATTCTTCATATTCACTCTCAGCATCAGAGTCCCAAACAATCCCGCTGCCCACACCATAATCAGCCACGCCACTTTCTCGATCAATCACAACCGTCCGGATCGCAACGTTAAACTGCGCCTGCCGTCCTGGCCCCCAAAAACCTATCGTGCCGGTGTAAATGCCTCGCGGCTGCGGCTCCAACGAATTAATGATCTGCATGGTGCGCACTTTGGGCGCCCCGGTAATGGAAGCGCAAGGAAACATGGCTTCCATAATTTCAGGTAACGCGGCTGTGCTATTCGCTGTCACCGTTGAAGTCATTTGCAGCAATGTCGGATACTTCTCAACCGTAAAGAGACGGGGCACTTTGACACTGCCAATTTCGGCGATACGGCCGAAATCATTGCGAATCATGTCAACAATCATCACATTTTCCGCTCTATCTTTTACCGACCTATGCAATTCGGCAATATGCTGCTTATCCTCCCTCAAAGTACGCCCACGCACGGCCGTACCCTTCATCGGTAGGGATGTGAGTTTATCTCCCTCGAGACGGAAGAACAGCTCTGGCGAAGCGGAGCAAACTACATGTTTTCCTAAATCCAAATAAGCTGTGTAAGCTGCTCGTTGGGTCTGTATCAGATCACAAAAGAAAGCCCAGGGATCTCCGCTAAACAGATTCCGGAGATGCATAGTGAAGTTCACTTGATACGTATCTGCACCAGCAATACGATTCTTGATCGCCTCGATTGACTTAATGTAAGCTTTTTTCTCAACGCTGGCCCGCCATTCACCTAGATGATAGCCACCACTATTGGAAACAGGTAAGCGAGGAGGGCTTACTTCAGACAACCGGTCATAAAGCCCAAACCACAACAATGGCATATCGCGCGGTTCAGGTCGGTGGACGGCCAGATCAAACGCTGCCGCGGCCTCGTATGACATATATCCAGCTGCATAAAGGCCTTGCTCAGTCACAGCTTTATCGATCTCACGGAGTGCCGGCGCTATCTCGTCAGCTTCATAAGCCACAACAACTTGGAGAGGATCGGAGAAATTTAGCCAGCGACGGCCGTCTTGAATAAGTAAATGACCGGAAGGCATAGGAGAATCAGTAACGATCCCCGTGTTTGCTGTTGGCGATAAGGTACTGTTCTCGGCGAGTCGCAGCATCGTACACCCTGTTACAAGCTGGGATCCTTTACATCCTCGCCCTGGCCCAAGGCCACCGAACGTTCGTATGCAGCCCAGATTCCGCGCGAGATAACCGTACGCAGCCCACCCTTTTCCATGTGATACAAAGCAGCGGCCGTTGTCCCCCCAGGAGAAGTAACCTGATTTCGAAGTTCAGCCACATGTTTACCCGATTGCTCGGCATATTCGACAGAGCCACGCATCGTTTGAAAGACAAGTTTGCGCGCGACATGTCGTGAAAAACCAAGATGAACGCCGGCATCAATCAATGCCTCCATCATCATGAAGATGTAGCCCGGGCCTGACCCGCTTAACGCTGTGGCCATGTCGAGATAACTCTCCTGCTCGACAAAGATTTCATCTCCTAATGAACCCAATATAGCACTCGTCTGCCGTTTATGTTCTTCGCTTACCTCAGTTGTTGCGGTCCAAACCGTAATACCCATGCCGATTTGCGCGGGGGTATTGGGCATAGCTCGTACGACTGAGGCATGCGCAGCGCCATCAGACAATTTCTTAATGGGCGCTCCGGCAATTATCGAAAGCAACAAATCTTGGCGGCGTAGATGGCCACGGATATCCGGCAGGACATAGGGGATACTTTGCGGTTTGATCGAGAGGATAACGATCTGGCCCTCTTCAGCCGCTTCGCGATTATCCATTGTTGTCGCGATTTCATAGCGCTCGGCCAGGAAAGCAACCCGTTTCTCCCAGGGATCGGCCGCTATTATCTGATCTGTCTCGACTATCTTCTGGCCCAATAAGCCCCGAATCATGGCTTCGCCCATTGTTCCTGCGCCAATGAAGGCGATTTTTTGGTTTGTGAACATAGTTTCCTCACTGTATCAGAAACCCGGTTATTCTACTTGAAGAATTTTGGCTCTTCGCATTTTATAAAAAACCGGGTTTCTTGATTTATTTTACAATTCAGCCACAAAGGATTGGCGGCGTTGTATAACGACTGCCAGCCGTGCCATGTCAATCTCTACACCAAGCCCCGGCCCGGTAGGTACATCAATCGTACTATCCTCCGCATTTAGCACAAATGGAGCCGTGATATCGGGATTATAGTAACGTTCTGTGGCCGAGATATCACCAGGCAGTGTAAAACCGGGCAATGATGCCAATGCCAATTGTGCCGCACGGCCGACGCCTGTTTCCAACATACCCCCAACCCACAAACCAATACCTGCCTGGCGGCCCAGATCATGAATCTTGCGCGCTTCTGTCCATCCACTCACACGTGTTGGTTTGATATTAATGATGTCACAGGCGCCGATCTCCAATGCAAATTGGGCATGATCCGCCGACACAATACTCTCGTCAAGACAAAGCGGTGTCTCAATTTGAGGGCGCAATTTGCTGTGATTGTAGATATCATTATGGCCCAATGGTTGTTCTAACATCAAGAGGTTGAATTGATCCAACGCTTGCAGTGTCGCTACATCATTTAATGTATAAGCCGAATTGGCATCAAGCATAAAAACCAGATCTGGAAAGTGTTCCCGAACAACCCGGGCCAATTCAATATCATAGCCTGGCTTAATCTTGAGCTTGATACGGCCGTATCCCTTATCAATATGCTGCTGTATGAGCGCCAACGTCTGCTCTAATGAAGGCTGAATGCCAATGCTGACGCCCACTTTTACCCGCGATCGAGGCCCCTCCTCGTAAACACCGGCCAGCTTCTGCGCAAAAGATACGCCGTCTCGCTGCGCCGTTAGATCCCAGGCGGCCTGGTCGAGCGCTGCTTTGGCCAAGGGATGACCACGTACAGAACGGAACCAGACACCGAGATCTTCCGGCTCTTGCAAATCCCGGCCCAAAACAGCAGGGATCAAGAAATCGCTCAAGATATGCCACGCGGTTTCGGCCGTTTCATAACTGTAGCCGGGATCGTTGGTTGCCACACATTCACCCCAAGCTGTTAAGCCCTCGCTGTGAACAGCAACCAACAAGCAATCACGATCTTGCTGTGGCCCAAAACTGGTAACAAACGGCCGGATCAGCGGCTGGCTAATAGCATACAGATCAACAGCTTCTATTTTCATAAGTCCCCCTTACTAAACGCCGGGCATTTTGAAAGTGCCTGATATTTGCCTTTAGAAATCATTTAGGAATCCTGGTGTGTAAAAAGATAGAAACTACGTTGATGACCATCTTTATCAATAGTATATGCAAAATCTGTTGCTACAAACCCGCTGTGAAAGAGTTCTTCAAATAATAGTTGAGAATGCTCCCGCCAGCGCAAAGCCAAGGGAAAATCATCTTGCTTAATGGCTTGGAAATCGGCCGGTATCTCCATGAGCATCAAATTTCCAGGGCGGCTGACATAATTAGGTGGGGGAACAGGAAGGCCAGCAGCGTTAAATACTGCTTCATTGACCAATATCGCGCCACCATCTAAAAGAGATTGCAGTGAAAGCGGTCGTCTCTTTTTCGCTACACGCCCCTTGACCCGGTTACTCGTCACCCACCATTCAACCTCAAAACGATCTGTCGCCAATCCAGCGTTTATGCCAACCAGGTCACCGTGGAAATTACGGTGGTAGCGGTGGCATACCGCACCCAACTTGCCGATGTTGAATCGGCCGTTACGGCTTTCTAAAGGATCATATGTCCAGGTAATCAGACGCACCCCAATCCGCATGGCGAAATCGCGCTGGGCTAATTTCAAGCGGTATCCCACATCCGCATCTCGGTATTCCGGTAAAACGCCGGCGATCACCGAATACATTTTTAACCGTGCGGCAGCCACTTGGTCGATGCGAACATTCAGCTCCTCAACTGTAGCCAGGACAGCAAGTGTAAAGCCAACCAATTTGAAGCCGTCATAAGCGCCAAGCAAAGCGGCGCCATTGTGCTGGAGAGCATGAAGCAAATGCCCGGGCATGATTTCACGTTCATCCTTACCCCAGATAAGGAGTTGAATTTCCTCAACAGCACCCATTTCATCCATGCGCTTTATTGGTCGAATTTGAATCGTATCCATAATTTTTTATACACTGTTCCAAACCAGCATGATAATGCCGGCGGCTGCTAGAAAGGCACCATATGGCAAACTGCTGCGGAGATGATATCGCCGGTTAGTAATCAAGAGAATTACGGCCGTTACGCCAGCCAACATCAGACCCAAAGCCAGTGTAAACAAGATATGCTGTAATCCTAACATAGCGCCTAGAAGCATGGCCAGCTTTACATCTCCAAAGCCCAAAGCACCAGGACCATAAACCCTTTCCCCAAGCCAATATAGTAAATAGAAAAACAAAAAACCAAGTAAGGCACCCAAAATAGTCAAATAAAAAGTTGGCATACCTTGAGTCAGACTGAAAAAGAGCGCCAACACGGCTGCCGGCAGCGCTATGATGTTCAAGATGCGACGCCAGCCCAAATCTACCACAATGATCAGGAGTAGAACCACGACATAGATACTGGTTGCTATCGCTGGGTTAAGCGTAATTACCATACTGTTCATTATAGCTTTGAAAAGGCAAACGGAAAACGACCCATATAATTTATATTTTTGTCTCATTCGTGTATCATTCTTCCATTACTAGATCCCACACAAAGCGGATTGCTATCTGGAGGAGTTATGAGCCGTCTAGTCCGAATTATTCTAATAATTCTCGGTATTATTTTGGTGCTGGCCATCGTTGCTGGTGCCGGTGCCTTTTATGCTACGCGCCAAGCATTCCCGAAAACGGCCGGAGCGATAACGGTTCCCGGGTTAAAAGACGAGGTTCAAATCTACCGCGATGAATTCGGCATCCCGCATATATATGCCAATAATCAGGAAGATCTATTTTTTGCCCAGGGCTACATCACAGCCCAAGATCGTTTTTGGCAGATGGAATTTTGGCGTCATGTTGGGCGGGGGCGGTTGTCGGAAATCGCCGGAGAAGCAACCGTTGACAGTGATAAGTTCATCCGCACGATGGGTTGGAACCGCATGGCCGAAACAACCGCGAACTATTACGAAAAAGAAGAGCCGGAATTTATGGCCATCATGGAATCGTACAGTGCTGGTGTCAATGCTTATATCAACGAGAATCGGGACAATCTTTCGCTCCATTTTGAGATCCTGGGCTTGGTCAACGAACCTTGGGAAATTGAGCCTTGGGAACCAGTTGATACAGTCTCTTGGGGCGTGGTCATGGCCGATAATTTGAGTGGGAATTGGAGTGAAGAAATTGCGCGCGCCGACCTAAACCAGGAATTGGGCGAAGCAACCGTCGAGCTTATCTGGCCCGGATACCCTCTTGATAGCAGACCTGTGATCGCACCAACAGAACAACAAAATAATGCCCTAAACGAGGAACAACCGGAAGAAGAGCCAGAGGAAGATAGTGAGACTACTGATGAAGAGAGTAGTTTCAATTGGAAAGATGTCAACTCAGCTATCATAGGTCAAATTCCGAGTAACGGCTTAGGGCTAGGCCGTGGCCCCTTATTAGGCAGTAACAACTGGGTTGTTAGCGGAGAACATACAGAAACTGGATTACCTCTCTTAGCCAATGATCCACACCTGGGCGTGCAGCTGCCTTCGATCTGGTATGAGGTAGGTTTGCATGCGCCGGACTGGGATGTTGTCGGCTTTTCATTTGCCAGTGTACCCGGCATCATCATTGGTCACAATGACAATATTGCCTGGGGAGTGACCAATGTTGGGCCTGATGTGCAGGATTTATATGTAGAGAAAATAAACCCCAGCAACGACCACCAATATGAGTACAAAGGTGAGTGGAAGGATATGGAGGTCATTGAAGAGGTAATCAAGGTCAATGGGGGTGAAGATATTGTATTGGAGGTGCGTTTAACTCAACATGGGCCCATTATTAGCGACGTTCAGGACGATATAAATCAAGATCTGGCCTTCCAATGGACACACCAGGAACCTTCACGAATATTGCAGTCCGTTGTCCTTTTGAATCAAGCCCAAAATTATGACGGTTTTCGTGAGGCGTTACGTTATTGGGATTTACCATCACAGAATATCGTCTATGCTGACGTCGAGGGCAATATCGGTTATCAGATGCCTAGCCTCATTCCGGTTAGGTCGGAAGGGAATGGCGATCTGCCCGTACCCGGCTGGACAGGCAAGTACGAGTGGGAAGATTGGGTCCCCTATGAAGAGCTTCCGGCGCTTTATAACCCGGAACAGGGCTATATCGTCACAGCTAATCATGCTGTGGTCGATGAAGATTATCCCCATTTCTTAGCAGGGGATTGGTCTAGTGGCGATCGTGGTCAGCGTATTGTGGATATGATCGAGGGAAAAATCGCCAGGGGTGAAAAGATAACGGCCGATGATATCGCCCAGATGCAGTTCGACAGCAAATCTCTACCTGCTGAAACCTACATACCTCTGCTCGCGGGATTATCAAGTAATGACAGCCAGGTTCAGGCAGCTATCGAACGCTTGCGTGGTTGGGATATGCAGGAAAAGCAGGACAGTGTACCGGCGACCATATTCGAGATCTTTTTCATGAACTTAATCAACAATGTCTTGGCTGATGATATCGGTGAAGAGAATGTGGAAAAAATCCCCGGACACACAAAATTAATTTTCATGCATGAACTGGCAAGCCAACCCAATGCGCGCTGGTGGGACGATGCCGGCACATCTGCAAAAGAGACACAAGAAGACATACTCGTACAATCTCTGACTGATGCCATCTCCTGGCTGGAAGAAAACGAAGGTAGCGATATGAATGGCTGGAAATGGGGCAGCCTTCATACCATTACATTTGCGGATGCCATATTGGGAGCAAGCGGCGTGGCGCCCATCGAGGCTATTTTTAACCGCGGACCTTTCGCCCTCGATGGTGGTCGTGACCTGGTAAACGCGCAAAGTTGGAGCAATGATGAACCGGCTCGTGTGAACTGGCACCCCTCCATGCGCATGATCGTAGACTTAAGTGATCTAGAGGCCAGTCGCAGCGTCATTCCTACAGGCAATAGTGGCCATCCATACAATGAGCATTATGATGATCAGATGCCGCTCTGGCTTAACGGCCAAACCCACCCCATGCTCTTTGGTCGCGACGCTGTTCAGGCGGCAGCTGTAGATAACCTTGTTCTACAACCTCAACCATAATATTTGATGCCAGGCACTTTTCGGGTGATTCCTAGAGAAACCCCTGGAAAAAGTGCCTGGCATCTCGTTCACAAGTTATCTTATCAACGGAAAAAGACTGCCCGAATCTCAGAGCGCAGCAAATAGAGAATGATGATGACACCCAGTCCAATAGCCAGCACATCTATTGGTCCACCTGTAAACCAATCATAAATAGCAAACCCAACGGCCACGATTTGCAGCAGTATGGTTCCAACCCAAGCCCAGGACCACAACATCAACAACCCCACGCTCAAAAGTATGGCAACACCGCCCATAACCAATACGATAGGGTTGGCCTCAAAACTCAAACCATTAATAATGGTCAAGATTCCGTTGAAAAACAATATAACTGCGAGGATGGAAACAACAACAGGTCTTTGCTTGCCCTCTTCCTCTTCAATCACACTCTCATCCATATCTTCTTCCTAACTATCTCCCTCAATCGAGTTTGTAACATCCAGGTTTGTAGTAACCGCTTCAGCGGCAAATCTATTTTTGCGTCGCCTGCCGGCGAATAAGACCAGTACGGAACTAATAATTAATACAAGGGTAACTACTATACCGCCTTCGGGGCCGAACAATCCGCCGGTTAACCAATCTGGTCCATTTTCCATTAAATCAAATATCATCCCTGATCGTATCTGAATACCGCTCACTTCAAAACCAAACAAATTACCTTGGGCCCAGTTCCAAATGGCATGTATGGCAAAAACACCCCACAGTCCACCTTCAAAAAGGGCATACAGCGCCGCAAAAAAACCAAAAAGCGTCAGATTAAGAAGGCTGATTGCGGTTACATTGGGGTTTAATAGATGCAGTAAAGCAAAAAAGAGTGAAGAGATTAATATACCGGCAATGGCCCCCCAGCGAGCGCCAATGAGTGGCAGAAGGAATCCTCGTGCCAAGACCTCTTCCGCTGCACCTTGGACCATCCAGCCCAAAAAGACAAGCAATGTGCCACCGAATGCAAGCAGGTTTAAACGTCCGGTAACGGCCGTCTCCGTAACCACCGAATCCAACAAAGCAAGTACCATCACCGCGACGACGAACATAAGTAAGCCTATACCCAGTCCGCGCAGATATTTCCTAAGGAACGGCCGTTCCATGCCCACTGTCCACAACGGCCGTCGCTCAAATAGCCATAACCAAAACCAGATCAGAAAAAACAAGGGCAGAAATGCGCCGACCAGAAAAACAAGCTGCCCGGCCACTGATTCTTGTGCAACTGGACCAACAAAGACCACAAGCAGTAAGGGCAAACCCAAGAATGATGCCAAAAAGGGTGCAACAAAGCCGAACAAAATAGCCGCAAGCGGATACAATACTTTATTGAACAAAACGGGATGTTTTTTAAGCCAGCCTTGAGGCAGACTTAACCGGCCCGATCGTGCCAAGTTGAATAAGTGATTATCTTGGGCAAGCAAGTAATTGTTTTCCGGCGCGTGGCCGATTATATTTTCACTCATAGGGTGTCTAATATCGAAAACCGAGTTGCCAGGCACCTTTATCCAATGTGTTCCCTAAGGCCAAAAATTTGAAGGGCCTGGCAGCCAGCCAATCTCATGGGGTTACAAAGGACAGATTATAGTCCAGGTAATTATTACTCACCCAACCCACTGTACCGTCAGGTGTTATTACCTCAACCCAATAATCAACCTGGTTCCCTGTCAACTCGACCACAGTACCTCTTCGCAAAACGTCCAGAACTTCATATTGGGTACCAGGGCCAGAACGCAGGTTCAAATAGCTGGTATCAACAGTAGCAGTAATACCGCTTCCGGATTCACCACCACCGCCGCCACTGCTGCTGCCATCTAGCTGAGTGCCGGTAATAGATATCTGTGCTTGCCCTACATTTTCATAATAGGAAGCCACAAAATGGGCAACACCGGCCGGGAGATTCAACTCCACCGCCAGCGGCGTAGCCGGTGAATCATACCATTGGTCAATCACCAGTTGGCCATTAATCCATAAACGGATGCCGTCATCAGCTTTGGCCGTGAAGCGGTAATAGCCGGCCGGAAGGTTCAAGCTGCGTGTATAGCGAGCTGAGAAATGATCGCTGTTGATTACACCTGGGGCAGGTGAACCAAGGCCCCAGTTGTGATTGATCTCATTCTCGTAGCGCACAAGGGCCGGCTGTCCTTCTAAGTACATATTGTTGAAGTACTCAGCTTTGGTAGATCCTGTTTGAGCCACGCCGCTAATACGCTCCCATGAAGTTGAAATCGACGCGTCTCCCCGATTTTCATAATAATCAATAATGATGGTCATGGACCCGGTTGTTGTCACATCAAAATCGGCTGTGTAGGTTTGATTTGATGCGTCATGCCATTCATCAATGACCAACTGGCTGCCTACCCACAGACGTACACCATCATCACTCTTCACAGTGAAGCGGTACCGGCCCGGATCAAAGTGCGCAGCTGTTTCCCACCGCGCCGAAAAGTGATCGTTCTGAATAATACCAGGTGCCGGCGAGCCTTGTCCCCAATTAAAATTAGGGCTGCTTAACTCCACCCGCTGCATAGCGGGAGAACCGCTTAGGGTCGTATTATTCCAATAACTTGCATTCCAACGTGGTGCAGCATGGGTAGGTGCGACAAAAACTAACAACAATATGGCCACCGCTGCCATGCCAAACAACACTTTTGATATAGCTCTTGACTTAATAAACATCGGAATTTACCTCCTGATTAAGGCGACGAGAAAACGAGAATTACATCGCCATCTGTATTTAACATTTGTAGTTCGTTTGCTGCTATTTGATGTGATGTCACGGCCGTCAGGCTGCTCAGAAAGCCCGTCTCTTGCAGCATGATGCCCTCCGGATCGTCACAAATTTTTCTTGTCATGGCCGGGACACTGATGGCCATACTGTCATCTTCTACCATGTAATTACTCACAAAGTCATTACAGCCGGCGGATCCGGCAGCACGGTCGTCTGCTTTAAACACGGCCGTTATTTCTACACCCGGCAGGACCTCCTGCAACTGCCCATTGCCATCTCCGAGCATCGTCAACACCCAATTAGTACCCAACAATTCAATCGCTGGTCCTTCCTCTACTTCAGCTGCCTCTTCGACTTCGGTGAGTTCTTCTTCGCTCGCCTCGGGCTCGACCTCGTCAAGAGCCGCCTCTGAAGTAATATTGAAGTTTTCGAGCACCGCATTAAGAACAGCATCTCTGTAATCCATTTCCACAAACAAGCTTACAATATAAACCGTTCCATCTTGCGTAGTCATTGACACGGATTGCCCCAGCCCAATATCGGGATTGTCAACCGTGTACATCGCCCAATCATAGCTGCCGATCTGCTCTTCCCAATATTCACCTTCAGGCGGGCTCTCAACAAGCTCTTCCAATGAGATGCCCAATAACTGCGCCATAGCAGGTTGCACATCTTCACCAGGTACAGAATGAAAGGCGACAAAGCGAAACTCACCTGGCCCCCAAGCATTTTTTAAGAGAGGATCACTCTCGATTTGTGGCCAATCAGCAGGAACCACGGTCGTGAGACCGAATTCCTCAACCGCGATCGGCACAAAAACCTCAGGTCCAGCTGCTTCTACGACGCTTTCATCAATCTCTATTGACGTTTCATCTTCCTCAACAGCAGGAGCCGGCTCGGCCGTTACCGTAACCTCAACCGGTGTGCTTTCACGTGCGGCAATAGGAATATCTGATGCCTGCTGATCACATCCGACCAAAACCAAAGTGATAATTACTACAAGCCATAAGAAGGTTTTCTTCATTGCATTGTCCTTTGCCTTACTCAAGCTAATTCGTCTAGGTTGAAATCATGGCAGCACCGTATGTATGGATCACAGAATTGCTAGTTTTCCATCCAGCCGGTAACAATAACTTCATCTGCTCCTTCAATAGATTCCTGTATCCACTTTTCCAGACGCGAGGGGAGATCAGTTCGCGGATCTTCTGCATACAGCATTGGAGCATGGGCAGCTCCCGTCATTTTCTCTCCGGTAAACGGCTGGACAGATATCTCATTCTCATGTTTCAAAGCGATATTATCGCGACGACGCCATCTTCTTTCTTGTCGATCATAGGTTAACTGGATCGTAGATCCGTATGCTTTCAGCAATTCATAAATGTGCGTAACCTTGTTTCGATGCCTCATTAAGGAAATCGCTAATTGTCGGCGCTCTTCCATACTAAAACTACTCAACCCTTTGTTTTTAATTCGTTCTACTGTTTCCGCGGCCGCAATTTCTGCCAGCAGCACTTGAAGGCTTTCATCAATGCGTTCTTTATGCTTGCCAGATTGCGAAACCTGTTCGAAGGCGCGCGCTACATCCTCCGGCAGTCCATCATCTTCACTAAAAAGGGATTTTTAGCTTCTTCAACGCTCTCCATTTTCCTCTCCTTTTGAGAACGAATTTGTGCTACTTCTTTAACTACTGTGGATTAATCGGCTGGTCAATATAATGAGAGATTGTACCAACAGATTCTCTCTTGCGCACCGCAAATCAAATCTTGTTAAACGTGCTTATGGATGATAAAAAACATTATGGTTTGTGCTGGTGCATAAACAACACGAAGATCGATCCGGCACAAAACATAGCCTGCTGCTTATTCTAATCCGGTACGCAGCGTGACGTCACCGGCCATAATAGTATGCAGCTTGCCGCTATCATCACGGACGAGCAACTGACCCCATTCAGCAGTTCCTTCTGCTATTCCTGACAACCTTGCTCTCTGCCCCGCCTGGGTAACTTCGACTCTTCGGCCAATAGTGATCAAGCGCTGGTTCCAATCATCTTGCGGCGATAGGCCCTGATCTGTTTTTTCATATCGATACTCAATCTGCTGTAACAAAGTTGCCAATAAATTCACCGTGAGACTGGATGGTCGATTACTGCCGATAAGCTAGTTGAAGGCTGGGCGAATTTCGGCAGCAGTTCGGGTGGTATATTCACGTTTAATCCTACGCCCAGCACAGCGTAGGCCAGCCGTTGTTCGGCGTCAACATGTCCTTCCAACAATATCCCACAAACTTTATGCCAAATATCATTCCTCAAGATTACCACATCATTGGGCCACTTAAGTGCCGCAGGCAGGCCGGTTTCTGTCTTGATCGCTTCAACAATCGCTGCTCCAGCCAACATAGTCAGCCAGGGTAAGCGCTCGCTGGGCCAGTCTGGTCGCAATAAGATAGACAGAAGTAGCGATGTTCCCGGTGGCGCCTCCCACCGCCGGTCGAATCGCCCCCGTCCTTGAGACTGGTAGTTTGTCAACAGCACAGTGCCTGCCGGAGGTTTGCTTGAATCTCCTGCAGCCACCTGCTTCTTAAGCAGATCGTTGGTTGATCCAATCTTCTCAAAATATTGGTAATTTCGACCAACCCACTTGGTTGTTAGAATATCTTTAACAGCAGTTTCTTCTAGATCATTCATAGCTGCATTATATCACCAGGCGATATCATTGCTGTCTCAATATGCGTGAGAAATCGGATCTTTTCTAACTAAAGGTAATCATATTTTCAAGCAAAGAAGACCGAAATATGTTTGCATAATGAGTATACATAATAATACGTATTGACAGTTGAGAATCTGCCTTTATAATAAACGTGAACCGTAAATTCACGCTTTTTTCACGCCCCTCTCGGGAAGGAAGTATTGTAAAAAATGAATAGGGAACACAGCAGTATCGTGAGACCTGTAAAAAAAGATGATTCATATTGGTCCGCTCTATTTTTACAAGAAGAATTACTTGTCTCTTCTCCTCAAATCGTAGAGGAGTTTTGGTCTAGCGCCAACCGTCCCCCCGTTTCTAGCAACGGCAGCATAGAAAACAGCAAAACCTGGCAGCTCGCCTACGAAGCAATGGCTTCTGACCGCACCTTAAGTCTTCACGTCACCGGATATAACAAAGGTGGGTTACTGGTATCATGGCACGATTTGCAAGGATTTGTGCCTGCATCTCAGTTGGTGGATTTTCCGCTGTTACATGTAGCCCGCGAGCGCTTGCGGGTCTTGGCCAGCCTGAATAACAAGATTTTAACGCTCAAAATTATCGAAGTTAACCCAAGCAAAAACCGTTTGGTTCTATCTGAACGAACAGCCCAGGTAAAAGCGGCTCAGCGCGTTAATCTTCTCAACAGGGTGCAAAAAGGTGACATCATTCACGGCCGTGTGACTAATTTAACCGGTTTTGGTGCTTTTGTTGATCTTGGAGGCGCTGAAGGGTTAATTCACATCTCAGAAATGTCATGGAGCCGCGTCACCCACCCGAGCCATATCCTACATTCGGAGCAAGAGGTGCAAGTGCTGGTGCTCAATGTTGACCGCGAAAGAGAGCGATTCGCTTTGAGTTTAAAACGCCTTAAGCCAGATCCCTGGCAAACGGCCGTTGAGCGGTATAAGCCAAATGATATTGTCAGCGGTGCAATCAGCCATGTCGTTAGTTTCGGGGCATTTGTGCTCCTAGAAGAAGAGCTTGAGGGATTGATTCACATCACAGAATTAGCAGAAGGCTCCTTCCTGCATCCACGAAATGTAGTCCAGCAAGGCGATCAGGTCACGGCACGTGTACTGCAAGTAGACGGCCGTAAAAAACGACTTGCTCTTACTCTGCGAGGTCTGAAAAACTCATAACCCCATAACCATCGCACCGAGCGCCATGCTGAAACTGATTTGTGCCCAAAAGCGGGTTTCAAATCGGTGTAAACAGAGACTCCGCACGCCCCTGATTTCATAGGGGCATTGATACTGCACGTCTGAGCGAGTACAATGGGTGTATTATTGAATGATCTGCCATCATCGCAGGTTGCACTCATGGCCCGAACGAAACCTTCTCCAAAGAGATCTAAGAAACCCCCTCCTCCTCCAACTTGGGATGAGCAACTGATCAATAAGTTAATGCCATACCGGATGGAGATGGTTGGTCTTCTGATTTTCGTATTGGCGATCATCACTATCCTCGCCCTACTCGGATTCACCGGGTCTAGCTGGTTGGTATGGTGGACCAGCTTATTGACACAAATTTTTGGTTGGGGCGTGTATCCATTGTTTTTAATAGTGGCTGGCGTTGGAGTGCATATGATGCTGCGCAAAGTTGAACGGCCGTATCATATTCGTCCCGCCCAAATAATAGGCTTGGAACTAATCTTATTGCCCGCGTTGGCATTGAGTCACCAAATATCTGGAGCGACCATGGTTGACGCCTATCAAGGACAAGCGGGCGGTCTGGTAGGTTGGGCACTGTCAGAACCCCTTCTTGATTTCCTTGGTCCTATCCTGACGGGATTACTATATATATCGCTTCTAGTCTGGGGCATTGCCTTACTGATTGGCCTGCGTTGGCAAACGATCCATCAGGCTCTATGGCGCAGTTCTCGCCGTACAGGTAATTGGGCGGCTAAAGTGGCCCCACAGGAACGAGATAACCAACCACAGCAGGTAGCACTGCCACCCCCGGATCCGAATCCACCTCCACAACCGCGTCCCGACATTCAGCTTGAACAAACTCCTAACCCTCCAGTTAAGCGGCGAGATCGTCAATTACCACCACTCACCCTTCTGGAGAGGGGAGCTATAGTCAACCAGGACGACAGTGAAATACAAAACAAAAAGGATATTATCGAACGCACATTAGCCGACTTCGGAATCCCGGCCGAAGTAACCCAGATCCGGCGTGGACCTGCTGTAACCCAGTATGGTGTGTCGCCTGGATATATCGAACGCACCGGGACTGACGGTGAAATAACGCTCCATAAGGTACGTATCGGCCAAATCGCATCCCTGCGCCGTGACCTGGCCTTGGCTTTAGCCGCACCGCGGCTGCGCATACAAGCGCCAATTCCCGGACGAGGGGTTGTGGGCATAGAAGTACCCAATGATCAAGTCAATCTGGTACGACTGCGTGATGTAATCGAGTCCGAAGAATACAGCAATTTGAAAGCCCCTCTGGCTGTAGGTCTGGGTAGAAATGTATCGGGGGAAACAGAAGCCATTGATATGGCAAAACTGCCGCATCTGCTTATTGCCGGCACTACCGGGTCGGGGAAATCAATCTGCATTAATGCCTTCGTATCTTGTCTCGTTTTCAACAACACGCCGGAAAAATTGCAGATTATTATGATCGATCCTAAGAAGGTGGAATTGATCCGTTTCAACGGTTTACCACATATGATTGGCAGAGTGGAGGTAGAAGCCGATCGGGCTGTCGGCGTTCTACGCTGGCTGACGGCCGAGATGGATCGCCGTTATGAAACCTTTGCCCAGGTAGGGGCGCGCAATTTGAATGGTTACAATCGCCGCATTCGCCAACAAGAAGGTGACGCAAAACCCTTGCCCTTTATCGCGGTATTTATCGACGAATTGGCCGACCTTATGTATGTTTATCCAGGGGACGTGGAGCGCACCTTATGCCGCCTGGCACAAATGGCGCGGGCCACCGGAATTCATCTCGTAGTAGCCACGCAACGGCCGTCTACCGATGTCATCACCGGATTGATCAAAGCAAACTTCCCGGCCCGGCTCTCATTCAATGTAGCTTCAGGAACCGATTCTCGCGTTATCTTGGATTCCATGGGCGCCGAACAACTCTTGGGCAGGGGCGACATGCTGTTCCTCGCCCCTGATGCGAGCGGTCCAATGCGTGTGCAAGGCGTATTTGTAACCGACACTGAAGTAGAGCAGCTTGTTACTTTCTGGAAGAAGATGCGCCCGGATCACGCCCCAGAAGATCCACCCTGGGAAACACTCATTGCTAAACATGCCTTGATCGACGAAACCGACACCTTATTGGAATCAGCCATCGAACTGGCGAAGAAAAATGATCATCTTTCCGCATCCTATTTGCAGCGCCGCTTGCGCTTGGGCTACCCTCGCGCAGCAAGATTGATGGAACATCTTTACGAGATGGGCTTGGTGGAAGATCCCAAGACTGGTGGCAAGACACGCAAGACCTATACCGATGAAGATGATGACCCACTTGACCGCATCCTGTCGGAGCGGGATTAACAAATTCTTTGCCTCATGACTGCGTGGCATTTAGGCACAATGGGTTTCAGTTACAAGCAATGGATCGGCGCTTTGTACCCAGATGGACTGCCGGCACGCCTGCATCTTACTTATTATGCTGAACGGCTAAACGCTTTAGAGATGGATTCAACATTTTATGGCACTCCTACAGAGACGGCCGTGCAGCGCTGGGCCTCAGCAACACCTACCGGTTTTAAAATCTGCCCCAAAATGCCTCGGGCGATCACTCACGATAATCGGCTTGTTAGCACCGGTGCATTAACATCCGAATTCCTCAACCGTATGCGCCTGCTGGGCGACAGATTGGGCCCCATCCTGATCCAGCTCCCACCGAACTTCACCATGGCCGAGGTCAGCGCTCTGATCAACTTCCTCCCACAACTGCCGCATGATCTGCGTTATGTCGTAGAATTTCGGCACCGATCATGGGACAAGCCAGAAACGGCCGTCTTGCTGCAAACCTACAATATATGTTGGGCAGCGGTGGACTACATCCACATGCCACATCGCATCGAACAAACCACGGATTTCCTATACTTACGGTTTCTCGGCCCACGCGGTCGCTTTCCAGCCAAGGATCGCGAGATGGTGGATAGAACACCTGATCTCGAACAATGGTGGCAAAATCTTCAGCCATATCTCGATCAGGTGCAGGTAATCTATGCTTTTTTCAATGATGATTACAGCGGGTTTTCACCACAGACTTGCAATCGCTTCAAAGAAATTATCGGCATAGAACCAGGAGAGATCCGTCCAATGCAGCAAGGAAGATTGTTCTAGCCGATTCCTTAAATAAAATAGCAGCCCGCTGTTACATACCAGCATAACTGAAGATCGATCTTCAAAAGGAACTACAAAAGATGACTGAAAACAAATCAGAATACACCGGCATGAATCTCGAAGAACGGCGCATGGCAGGCAAGGTACTGCGCAAAAAGGTCCCGCGCAGCAGTCATGGAGATTGGGCCCCTGCGGCTGACCGTCCTGATCCTCTTGCTTTGCTGCAAGCCCAGGATGAGGGCCGGATTCAAAAGTTACTGCCTATAAAATATGGCCGTATGCTGGTTTCACCATTCGCTTTTCTGCGTGGTTCGGCCGTAGTCATGGCATCTGATCTGGCAGCATCTCCGGTGACCGGCTTGAATGCCATTCTCTGTGGTGATGCCCATCTTTCCAATTTCGGCGTCTTCGCTTCACCGGAAAGGGCACTTATCTTCGATATCAACGACTTCGATGAAGCATACCCGGGACCTTGGGAATGGGATTTAAAGCGCTTAGCTGCAAGTGCGGCTGTCGCCGGTCGTGAGAACGGCCTTGACGACAAAGAGTGCCGGCAATTAGCAACTGAGGCCGTCGAGTCGTATCGCCAGTTCATGGGACGCTTCTCCGAGATTAGCACCCTGGACATGTGGTATGTGCACATTGAGGCAGAAGCTGTCATGAACGCCTTTGCAGAATCATCCAAGAAAGGCAAGAAAACCGCTGCCAAAGTGCTTAAAAAAGCGCAGTTCCGCACACAAGAACAAACCTTAGACAAGCTGACATTCATGGAAAATGACCGTCGCCGGATTATCAGCAACCCGCCTTTACTCGTGCCCATGCGTGAAATGGATTTAGAAAAATACTTGAGTGAAGAAGAACTACATTATTTTCAAACGGAGTTTGTGGATAATAGCTGGAATCAATACTTAACCAGCTTGCCCGAGGAGCGGCGATTTCTGTTACGACGTTACAAACCTGTTGATGCCGCTCTTCGAGTAGGTGGTGTTGGCAGCGTAGGTACTCGCTGCTCAATTGTCCTCTTGGAAGGTCATAGTAACGATGATGCGTTGATTCTGCAGCTTAAAGAGTCTGGAGCATCTGCCCTACAGGCTTACTTGCCAGGGCAAAAGAACTACACCGAACATGCTCAGCGCGTTGTGACCGGCCAGCGCGTGATCCAGGCTTCTAGCGATATCTTCTTAGGCTGGCACACCAGTGAAGTAACTGAGGTGCAGTATTACTGGCGACAGTTAAAGGATATGAAAGGCTCCTTTGATGTCACCGACTTGGATCTGCAAGGGTTCAAGACCTATATCCAGGTTTGTGGCGCCGCGCTTGCCCGCGCCCATGCCCGGACCGGCGATCCCTCACGCATAACCGGCTACCTGGGCAGTGGCACTACCTTCGACAATGCCATGGGCGATTTTGCCATGGCCTACGCCGACCAAACGGAACAGGATTACCAGGCCCTGGTCGCAGCTGTGGAATCAGGCCGCATTGTGGCTAAAACAGGTATTTGATCGCTTATGGTAATGCTTGCTTCATTGATATATTTCGGGGAAAATGGCTGTTGAAACAACTTGTTTTCAAGTTGATAGAATTATAAGGCGATTTGTATTCTTAAGGAGGATTACAATGACATTTACTCTATTGTGCATGACCCTGATCGGGATCATGTTTGGCATGGCGGTGGTTTTCTTTGGCTATCGTTTGTTCCTGGTTTTCATACCTATCTGGGGCTTTTTCTTCGGATTAGGTGTGGGAGCCCACACCGTGCAGTTAATCTTTGGCGACGCGTTTTTGGCGACTATTACCAGTTGGGTAGTAGGATTCTTCGTCGGCTTGCTTTTTGCTGTGCTTTCCTACTTGTTTTATATTGTGGGTGTGGCTCTGTTGTCCGCTTCCTTTGGCTACGGGCTTACGGTCGCACTATTGGGCGCCATTGGGCTTGATTTTGGTTTTCTCACTTGGATTCTCGGTATTGTCGTCGGTGTTATTGTGGCCATCTTGGTGCTGCGTTTTAACATCCAGAAATACGCGATCATCTTCATCACCGCTCTTGGTGGAACCGGAGCAATCATATTCACCCTTCTGGCAGCCTTTGGCGATATAACGAAAATAGATGAAATGTTCGGCAACCCGGTACAATCGGCGATCCAGAATTCATTCTGGTGGCTGCTATTCTTCGCTGTCGTCAGCATCATTGGTATCGTTTTTCAGATCAGAACCAACCGGGCATATGAGATTGAAACCTACAATCGCTACGCCGGTTAACGACAATCGTTAATATATCAAGCACATCGAAAACTTTGAAAAAGCCAGACTACTCAGGTGGTCTGGCTTTTTAATGGTTAAGGAGACACTCATGGCCAATAATAAGAATCTGATCGTCGCCTATTTCAAGAATGAACATGCGGCAGAAATGGCCGCTGCTGGTCTAAAAGATTGGGATCATGCTTGTCCAGATATCAAATTGGGCGGCATTGGTATCTTAACGATGGATGATGGCGATGTTAAAACACATATGGTCGGGGGGCGTGCTGCCGGCAAAGGCGCCAAGTGGGGCACTATCATTGGTGTGGCTGCCGGGATTTTCACCGGGGGTCTATCCGTTATTGGTGGCGCAGTAGTTGGGCTTACAACAGGCGCAGCAGCCGGCGCGTTATTCCACAAGCAACTGGGGATGAGTGACGAGGACAAAGCAAGGTTGGAAGAGCATTTAAAAGATGGCGGAGCAGCTCTGGCAGCTATTGCAGGTGAAGCTGAAGTTTCTGCAACAGAAAACGAATTGGCCAGCATGAGTGGCGAAGTTGAAAATTTCTCCGTGCCCCCTGACACAATCAATGCGCTTGAGGAAGCCGCCGGCAGCACAAATCCTTAAGAGAATGACAAGCAAGATTAGAGAATATAACCTGAAAGCAATTATCATGGAGAAAGAATAGATGGCAAAAATTGCCGATTATGTAGCAAATGGGACCTATGCAGGTCAGCAGGTAGACGTCAAAGCAAAAAAGTTCGTTTGGGTCAATGTCGGCAATGGTGCTGTCAAAACATTTTCTGATCACGAAGTAGAAATTGCCGGGAAGATCAGCATCTTGGGTTATAATGGTGATTTGAATATTCGCTTGCAATTGAGCGATCAAAATTCGTCGTCCGCCAAGGGGCCTTGTGTGTTGCAGCTTAACACGTTTACCGATGAAAATGCCAAATATGAAACCAAAAAAGAGATGTTAACAGTTTATGCCGTGTTAGGAGGGAAGGAGCAAAACATCAGCATCCTGCCATGCAACAATGGTGAACAAACCGAATGCAAGCTGTTCGGTCATGTCAATCAGACAGTCCATCTCGATCCTTCGTCCTAGCAAGTTACGCGCCAGGCCATTATTACAGGCACTAAGTATCCAGGAGGAAATTAAGTCTAATGGCCAATGTCTCATTAAGTTCTGAACATCCCTCTATACTAACAAGATTAGAAAAATGGATCCCCGGCATTCGGGCCGCGCGCACATATAATCGCCAATGGTTACCCAGGGATTTGATGGCCGGGATCGTTTTGTGCGCACTCCTGGTGCCACAGGGTATGGCTTATGCTGAATTGGCTGGTCTGCCGGCGATTACAGGTCTATATACTACTGTTGTCTGCCTGCTAGCTTATGCGGCCTTTGGTCCTTCTCCCTATCTGGTTTTGGGGCCTGATTCATCCCTTGGACCCATGATTGCCGTTACTATACTGCCTTTGGCAGCTGGTGACGTAGATTATGCCATTGCTTTAGCGGGGATGTTGGCTATCTTGGTTGGATTAATTACGGTTGGCGCAGGGCTTGCCCGCTTGGGCTTTGTCGCCGATTTGCTTTCCATGCCTGTTCGGGTGGGATACTTGGCAGGATTAGCCGTTACGATTTTTGTAGGGCAATTGCCGAAATTATTCGGTTTTTCAATTGATGCAGACGGTTTCATTCAGGAAATTCAAGCCTTTTTGCAAAACCTAGACCAAACAAATGTTTATGCGCTAGGCGTAGGAATGTTAACTTTAATTATAATCCTGGGCTTGAAGCGCTGGAAACCGAATTGGCCTGGTGTGTTAATCGCTGTCGTAGCGGCAATTGCAGCGACGGTTATTTTTGATTTGGCGGCCAAGGGTGTGGACATTGTCGGGGTTTTACCGCAGGGTTTTCCAGCGCCATCGTTTCCGCGCGTCGAACTATCGGATATTCCAATTCTGGCGGCAACGGCCTTTGGTATTTCTCTAGTCGCTATTGGGGACACGATTTCGACTTCTGCCGGTTTTGCTGCCCGGAAGGGGTACGATGTAGACAGCGATCAGGAAATGGTTGGTATCGGAGCGGCAAATTTACTGGCTGGACTCTTCAGCGGATTCCCCATAAGCACCAGCGGCTCGCGCACGGCCGTAGCCGAGCAATCTGGTGCCAAGACCCAACTAACTGGTGTCGTCGCTGGGTTGTTGGTCTTAATAATGCTCCTGTTCATTCCTGGCTTGGTTCGCAACATGCCCCAGCCTGCGTTGGCGGCGATAGTTATCTCGGCGTCGATCAGCTTATTCGATGTCAAGGCCCTAATCCGCATATGGAAGATGCGTAAAAGCGAATTTTTCCTGGCTCTCGCCTGTGCCTTAGGGGTCATATTAATTGGCGTATTGGAAGGGATAGTAATCGCCGTGTTACTGGCCATCATCCAATTCTTTGAAAGATCCTGGCGGCCATACTCGGCAGTATTGGGCCGACCAAAAGATATTCAAGGATACCACGACATTAGTCGTTACCCAGAAGCAACCCAGATACCTGGCTTGTTAATGATTCGTTGGGACGCGCCACTATTTTTCGCCAATGCGAACCTGTTTCGCAAAATGATCCTTGACTTATTGCTGAAAAGCGAACCTAAACCTACCTGGGTTCTTGTCGCTGCCGAACCTGTAACTGATATCGATATAACGGGTGCTGAAATGTTGATCGATCTAGACTTAGAACTTAATTCAGAGGATATCCATCTAATATTCGCCGAACTAAAAGATCCCGTCAAGGAAAAAATCATCCGCTATGGCTTGCTAGATACAATAGATCAACGTCATTTCTATCCCACAGTTGAGGTAGCGGTAGAAGCATTTTTCCAAGAAACAGGAGCCGAATCTAGCGGTTAGTTATCACTGTCACCCCGAAATTGAAGTAATAGCAAATTTTACTTGCTGAAAAAGCGGTTGACACAGGATAATTAGGCTCATCTGGCATACTCTTATGGGATTAAAATTCGCCAACCAAAAGTGAAGAGGGCGTGCCACTTATTAGGAGTTTTAGATGCCTTGGTTTCATTCGCGGTCCCTACTCGCTGGATTGCTCTTGCTATGTTTGTTAACCGCTCTGGCATTGGCCGGTTCCCTTCACGCCTCAGATACAAAGCAAGATCAAGAAGGCATTATTCGTGTCGCCACCAAAGAGATCGAACCTTTTGTTTTTATCGAACAAGATAGATACACCGGGTTTAGTATTGATTTGTGGAAAGAGGTTGCCTTACTTGCTGATTTACCTTATGAATTTGTAGAAGTAGAGACCGTCACTGAGCAATTGGACGCCGTAAAGAGCGGCCAAGCAGATGTGGCAATCGCGGCTATCAGCATGACGCCTGAGCGGGAAGAAGATCTGGATTTCTCCTACCCATACTATCGGGCAGGATTGCAAATCATGACTTCCAGAGAATCGGTCAGCACCTTCAGCCGTCTACTATCCTTTCTATTTTCGTCACGTTTCTTAATTGGTCTGGCCATCTTGATGTTAATTCTTGTGGCTGTAGGACATATTATTTGGCTCGTTGAACGTAAGGACAATCCCGATTTTCCAAGAAGTTATATAAAGGGCATCTGGGAAGGTTTGTGGTGGGCGTCCGTAACTGTAACGACGGTTGGCTATGGTGACAAGACGGTCAAGGATAAATGGGGCAGGCTATTGGCTATATTTTGGATGTTTGCCGGCCTTTTTCTCATCGCCAACTTCACTGCTTTCGTCACAGCCGAAGCGACAGTTGCCCAACTAGAAACTTCAATCACAGGGGTTGAGGATTTACCCGGAAATCGGGTTGTTACCGTAGTCGGGACAACATCTGCTGAGTATCTTCAAACCATCGGGATACCCTTTCGCGCTGTCAGTTCTGTTGAAGAGGCATATGCCATATTAGAAAACGATTTGGCAGATGCGCTCGTTTATGATGCACCTGTCTTGCAATATTATGTAGCCACGACCAACGGCACTGATTTCCGACTGGTTGGATCACCGTTTATACTAGATGATTACGGCATTGCCATGTCACCTGAAAGCAAGTACGAAGAGAAAATAAACAAGGCTTTACTGGAAATTAAAGTTAATGGCACTTATGAAGAGCTAACTGCAAAATGGTTTCTTTCAAATGAAGGCTAAAGATTTAGGGAGTTAATACCTTGACTTATAAGAATAATAACAGCCGTCCCCGTGTCGTAATCACCGGAGTAGGCATCATCAGCCCTTTAGGGCATACAGCCGCGGAAAATTGGGACAGCTTACTCAGCGGTCGTTCCGGCATCGGCCCAATCACACAATTTGACAGCAGCCATTTGCCGGTCCATATCGCCGGAGAGGTCAAGGATTTCAATCCCGCTGTTTACATGAACTTTAAAGAAGCGCGGCGCGTTTCACGTGGTTCGCAGTTGGCTATTGCCGCAACAAGTATGGCTTTGCAAGATGCCGGGTTAGAAACACCATTGCCTGAGGGCGAACGTGTTGCAACCGTTATGGGGACCGGTGCTGGTGGTTTGGAAGTTGCCGACCGGGAGATCACCAACTTACGCACGAAGGGGTTCAACCGCGTCAGCCCTTTCGCCATGGTTGGATTTTTACCCAACATGCCTGCCTACCATGTCAGTTTGCTGGCTGGAGCCAAAGGTCCAATCAGCACCATAGTTGCCGCCTGTGCCAGTGGCACCCAAGCCGTGGGTGAGGCGCTGGACCTCATCAGAAACGGCCGTGCCGATATGGCCATTGCTGGTGGTGTTGAAGGCTTGGTGCATGAATCCTCCATAGCCGGTTTTGCTGCCATGCGCGCCCTTTCTACTCGCAACGACGATCCACAGGGGGCTAGTCGCCCCTTCGATCTAAACCGTGATGGCACCGTCATGAGCGAAGGTGCAGGTGTCCTAATCCTGGAACGGCTCGATCATGCTTTAGCCCGTGAAGCCCCAATTTATGCTGAACTGATTGGATATGCCTCTTCCTCCGATGCTTTCCATATCAGCCAACCCGACCCCCTGGCCTCCGGTGCCATTCGCGCCATGCGTTGGTCATTAGAAGATGCCGGCGTGTCTACATCCCAAATCGATTACATCAATGCTCATGGCACATCCACCCCGCTAAATGATGCATCTGAAACCTACGCCATCAAAAAGCTGTTTGGCGAACAGGCTTACGAGATTCCGGTTAGCGCCAGCAAATCTGTGCTGGGACACGCTATGGGCGCCAGCGGAGCTATAGAAGCGATTTTCTGCGCATACGCCTTGAATAAAAGCATTATCCCCCCCACCTGGAACTATGAAACGCCAGACCCTGACTGTGACTTAGATTATGTGCCTAATGCACCCCGTCCCAGCGAATTGCAGTACGTCCTCACCAATTCGTTTGGCATGGGCGGGCAAAATGCTTGCCTGGTAATGAGTCACATGAATGGCGAGATCCCGTAGTTAACCATCGCTTTTCTAGAAAAAAAGGCCTCTTTGCTTGATGCAAAGAGGCCTTTTTGTATTTCCGTTATCGTGATCACTTACCCGCCGGCTACCAGGATCTGTACACTCTGAATCACCGCATTTTGAGCAAATTCATACCCCCAGGCGGGCAGAATTCCCAGAAAAAGCGTCATAAGTGCTGCAATCCACACGGCCGTAACCAAAGCGGGTCTCTTGATTAGCTGCGCCTCACCGTCATACATATACATCAGATAAACCACACGCAAATAGTAGAAGGCGGAAACGACACTCGTGATAACGCCGACGAGTGCCAGGCCAATGAGATTAGCATCAATAGCCGTTCTCAGCACATAGAATTTCGCAGCAAAGCCCCCGGTAAGTGGTATTCCCGTAAGTGACAACATAAAGAAAGCCATGACCAGCGCCATCCAGGGATGCTGTTTGGCCAACCCTCTATAGTCATCCAAATGCACGCCTTGACCTTGCTGGTGCTCCATCGCAATGACAATGGCGAAGGCGCCTAGATTTGTGAACAAGTAGGCAAACATATAGAACAAGGCGGCGCTAATTCCTTCCGGATTGTTACCACTCGCCGCCACAGCGATTAGAATGAAACCAGCGTGGGCAATACTGGAGTAGCCTAACATACGCTTGATATTCTGCTGCGCAATAGCTGCTACATTACCAACGATGAGCGTGAGCGCCGAAAGAATGACAATTGCCGGGACCCAAGCATCGCCCATATTGGGTAATGCTCCCAGTAGAATGCGCAGGAGCGCGGCAAAGCCACCAACCTTCGCCCCAACCGACATAAAGGCAGTTACCGGAGTTGGCGCGCCTTCATAAACATCAGGGGTCCACATCTGGAAGGGCACAGCAGCGATCTTAAATCCAAAACCAACTAATAGAAAAGCAACCCCTGCCAGGAGTAGGCTGTTGGGTTCCCCGATAGCTTCCACTAAAACTGTCAATGAAGTCGTACCGGTTGCTCCATAAATCAGAGCGATACCAAAGACAAAGATGCTGGAAGAAAAAGCACCTAACAAGAAATATTTCATCGCTGATTCTTCCGAATCAGTTCGCGGCCAGGCGAGGCCGGCCATGATGTAGAGTGGAATTGAAAGCAGTTCCAGGGCCAGGAAAATCAGAATTAAATCATTGGCCATACCCATCAGCATCATGCCAGTGATCGAAAAAAGCATGAGCATGTAAAATTCCGGGCGTTCGAGTTCTGTGCGGCGCAAAAAGTCAAGCGAAATCAAGATAGTCAACATGCCTGTCAGAATGAAAATTATATTCAGGAAAATGGCGAAATTGTCAACCACCAGCATGGGTGTCCCGCCCTCAGGTATAAAGGTCGCGCCGGTTTGATCCCATATCATAACTGTTTGTATCAAGGCCAGACCCAAACCGATGAAAGCGATCCAGGCTGCCCATTTCTTTACAAACTTGGGCACGAATAATTCCAGCAGCATCAGCAGCATGGCTGTACCGGCTACCGTTATCAGGGCAGCGATCAAAACAAAGTCGATTTCAGGGGGATGAAACTCCATGTCTTATTGACCTTTTTCGTTTGCTCTACTTTTCACAATGATACCACACTTAAAGCGCGGTGCGTAAAAAAACCAACCAGCTAATGCTGTGATCTTACGCGAATTTAGATCTCTTTTTCCATCTGTTTTTCAACCGGTGATTTTCGCAGCCAAACACGATTGCTGTGATATGTACTCTGTCCCGCCATATCGCCCAGGGCATCAGATGTTGTCCAATTCACGTTACGACCATTACCCAATTTGCTCCAACGTCCTTTTGGTGAGGCCAGGACACCAGGTCGCACAGCATCAGTCACCACGGCGCGTAACTCACACCAACCACGGCCGTTTTCCAAGATTACTTGATCCCCACTTTGAATATCTCTAAATTCCGCATCTTGGGGATGAACCTCAACAAACGGCTCTCCCTCTCGTTTCAGAAAATTAGGCTGGTTAGCAAAGCTGCTGCTTACAAAATGATGGGCGGCGGCGCTGAGCAAAGTCAGTGCATCTGCCGGACGGAAACGGCCGTTACTGCTTACCTCACCATTAAAACCATTATCTTGTTTATCTGCCCAACCAGGTAATGGGTCTAAACCTTGGTCAGCCAGAAATTGGCTGTATAGTTCGACTTTTCCGCTCCCTGTAGGGAATCGACCGCCAGCAAAAGGTACTTCCGGCTTGAATTGCAGAGGAATGAACCTCTCTCTCTTAAGCCGCTCAACGGTTATACCATGTAGCGCTGGAATACTTTCTGACGAAGCCGACAATAATTCATCAATTATTTCGTCTACGCTTTGGTGCAGCCAC
Source organism: uncultured Chloroflexia bacterium (assembly GCA_963736615.1). Classification (GTDB taxonomy): domain Bacteria; phylum Chloroflexota; class Anaerolineae; order Promineifilales; family Promineifilaceae; genus JAACFF01. The sequence continues at coordinate 349,329 of CAVTPP010000015.1, forward strand.
GGTTCATCAAATCCCATTTCCCGGGCGAACAGTCCCATGAGTTCCCAATTGCTTTTGGCTTCACCTAGAGGCGGTATCGCCTGTTGGTTATAAGCAAGTATTGTATGGCCATAACCCTTGTGCATGTCTGATTGCTCTAGCTGCGATGTGGCCGGCAGGACAATATCTGCATAATCGGCCGTATCTGTCAGGAACAATTCATGCACAACAGTAAACAAATCTTCGCGCTGCAAACCTTCAACAACGCGTCCGGCATTGGGCGCAATGGAAGCTGGGTTTGAACCAAAGACAAATAAGGATTTGACCGGTGGATCGTTAACTTCGCCGAGCAGTGCCGCGCCGAGGCGGTTCATATTCACCATGCGGCCAGGTGGAGGACATTCATCCCAATGATTCATCGCTTCTGAGTTCCAAGGGAAATAACCGCTGGTCGTATATGCAAGTCCCCCACCTCGTACCCCATATTGACCGGTCAATGCCGGTAATGTGCATATGGCGCGCACTGTTTGGCCACCGTTCAAATTACGCTGCAGTCCATCAGCGATTTTGATCAAGCCTGGTCTTGTTTCAGCATACAATCGCGCTAAATTTCTAATATCGTTAACAGCCAAGCCGGTAATCTCTGCAACACGTGCAGGAGGATATTCCTCCAGCCGCCGGCGCAGTTCAGGCCAGCCAATTGTATGGTTTGCCAGCCATGCTTCATCATGCAGCCCCTCGCTAACAATGACATGAGCCAGACCAAGCGCCAGCACACCATCCGTGCCAGGATTGGGCATGATGTGCCAGTCGGCTCCCTTTGCCGTGCGTGTCCGCCGTGGATCAATGACCACCAGCCGGCAGCCATTACGCTGTGCCTCCCTCAAAAATGGCATGAAGTGCGGCGCTGTCGATACAGGATTGTGCCCCCAAATAATTACCAGCCGGCTCTGGGTAACATCTTCGTAAGCGGGGCTGTGACGTGCTCCCAATGTTGCATTTACTGCTAGAGCTGCTGCCGCGCCGCATATAGACCGTTCTAACGGCTGGCCCCCAGGCGGTTCCAGAAGCGCGTACTAGTTACATCCATCTGCACCACACCCAAGGTACCGCTGTAGCTATAGGGCAGAATCGCTTCCGCTCCATATTCTTCGATGATGCTCTTCCAACGAGATCCGATTTCACCCAGCGCTTCTGCCCACGATATGCGCTGCCATTGTCCGCTGCCTTTTGGCCCTGAACGTCGCAGGGGGTGTAATAAGCGATCAGGATGGTAGACATGGTCGAGATACGGCCGTACTTTGGCACACAGCCACCCTTGGGTTACCGAGTGTTCACCAGAGGCATAAAAGCGAATCGCTTGCCCCTCTTGAACCTCGGTCACAACCGCACAACTGTCTGGACAATCATGTGGACAAACGCCATGTATCTGTTTAATATTCATTCGCTTCTTTCAGATCAGCGGGAGATGACAACTTTCGGGAAGTTTGCATCTCTACGGCCGCTGTAATGTATGCTGGTGAATAATCGTCTGCTGCGACATAAGATGTACAAAATTGAAGCCGGGCGGTGCCTGCAATTCGGGCTTAGCTATTTTATCAAATGGCCAAGCTCTCAATTGGGACAAGCCGCTGGCCACTGCCACATAAACAATACCGTCCCTTATCGTCTGCATAGAGTTATGAACATGTCCGTGGAAAACAGCACGTAAGCGGTGACGAGCCGGCAGCAATGCTTGATGCAGCTCCTCCCCATTCGTTATCAACATATTATTGTCCATCCACGTTGAATCCAATGGTAAAGCGGGGTAATGGAGAAAAATCACCAACGGAGGACCTTCCGGCTGTGTTTCTCGGCGGACGATTTCCATCTGCGACTTGGATAACTGACCCTGCGGATCAATCGTCGATGGTCCTCGCGCATCTAAAATCAAGAAACGGTACCCCTTCACCTTGAATGCATAAGAGAATTCATCAGGATTATCCCCTAATGTTTCCTTCGGCCCCATCGACAAATACTGCCTGATATCGTTGCGGGCATCATGATTGCCATTCACGTAATAGATTGGAACTCGCAGACGGGCCATCGTTTCCGCGGCCAAAGCATATGAATCAGGATGGGGATCAGTAACCACATCCCCGGTATGGATCACAAAATCTGGGGTTAGCGGCAAATCATTGATAGCATCCACAAGACGCTGCGCATAGGGCAGGGCGACATGTCCGTGCAAACTATAGCCGGACGTTGGACCAAAATGCGTATCACTAATATGAACGAAATAAAGAGTTTCTATCGCGTCTCACTCCTAAGGATTCTGGTTTGCAGTGACCGCTTCAGCGGTGGCATGCGCCACAAAGCGTCTTGTCTCTCATGAAAAAAGAAACGTGAAACGCAAATTACATTCCCACGCTTCACGTTTCGTGATGTTTACAAGTTAAATTAGAAAGCCAATCGCCTAAGGCATGGCAATGACACTTGAACTAATATCCGACACCAATTGGGATACGGACGAGTCCATCAGGTCAAAATAACCAGAGGGTGCAATGCCAATCCAGAAAATGAACAGAATGAAAGCCAGCATGATGGCCAATTCGCGTACATTCAAATCACGCAGCTTCTCAAGCCCAGGGTTACCGACTGGTCCAAGAAAGACTTTTTGGAACATCCACAGCAAGTAAACAGCAGCCAAGATAACACCGGTCGTTGCAAAGGCTGTATATATCCAGGAGGAAGGCGCTAAGGAGGGGGCACCCATGGACCCAAGTAAAATGGTAAACTCACCTACAAACCCATTCAATCCTGGAAGTCCCATACTGGAGAGCACCACAATCAACGACAAGACGCTAAATACAGGCATGATTTTCCACACACCGCCATAGTCTGACATCTCTCGGGTATGGCGCTGTTCATAGAGGATTCCAACCAGGAAAAATAAGGCGCCTGTGCTGATGCCGTGATTAATACCTTGCAGAATACCACCCTGGATACCGGCATTGTTTAAGGAAAAGATACCCAATGTCACAAAACCAAGATGGCTGATACTGGAATAAGCAACCAGCTTCTTTACATCCTTTTGGGCGAAGGAAACGATAGCACCATAGATGATGCCGATGATCGCCAGCACCGCGATAAAGGGCGCAAATTTGAAGGATGCATCAGGAAATAACGGCAGGTTAAAACGCACAAAACCGTAGGTACCCATTTTCAGCAGGACGCCGGCCAGAATGATCGATCCGGCTGTCGGCGCTTCCGTATGGGCATCCGGCAGCCAAGAATGGAAGGGGAATACGGGCACTTTGATCGCAAAGGCAACAAAGAAACCGATGAATAATATGTTTTGCATATTTGCAAAAGCCTGATTTTGAGCAATCAATTCCGGCAGCGCAAACGTGTGCTGGGACGAACCCAGATAAAGGATAGCCAACAGCATGAGCAAAGATCCAGCCATCGTATAAAGGAAGAACTTTATCGAGGCATAGACTCGTCGCTGTCCACCCCACATGCCAATAAGGAAATACATGGGGATCAGGGTGAACTCCCAGAAAACGTAGAACAGGAACAAATCCTGGGCTAGGAACACTCCCAACATGCCCACGGTTAGCAGCAGCATAAAGATATAGTACAGCTTCACTTGGGATGTTATGGCACTAAAGGAGGAATAAACAGCTACCATACCAATAAAACTGGTTAACAGTACAAACAAGATGCTTAAACCATCTATACCCATGAAATATGAAATTCCCCAGGATGGAATCCAGTCCACGCGATCGACAAGCTGCAAGCCGGCAACATCTTTATTGAAACTGGCCAATATAACGAGTGTGCCTAAGAAAGTGATGACCGATGTAGTCAGGGCGACTCGCCTGATCAGAACGTCGGTTTCGCGCTTCAGCGGTTTGAGCAGCAAAATAACTGCCACACCAACCAAGGGTAAAAATGTAACTATAGTTAGAAGACCCATTTCTCTAATTCCCGATTATCTTGCAAAGTACAAGAAATAAACCAGCAACACGACTGCACCCAAGAAGATACTGAGCGCATAGTTGCGTACATGACCTGTTTGTAAACGACCTAAGGCACCGGCAAAACTACGCGTCACCTTGCCTGCACCATTCACAGCACCGTCCACGCCCTGTGTATCAATAACATCAGCCAGGAAGCTGGCAAAGCTGACGAACATATCTCGAATCAGGTTGTCATGAACAAAATCGTGCCAGAAGTTCCAATCCACGGCAAAGGCCAGCCAGGCTGCAAAGCGATTAAACAAGGGCACAACGCCCTTCATATACAAGGTGTTTAACGGTAAAATGCTTAACCACCAGATAGGTGTGCGCTGCAGTGGATCGGGATCTGTGGCCGTTTTCGGCCGTTTGCGATAAATAATAAATCCCAGAGTTAAACCCGTGATAGCTAAGAGAAGCGATAAACCGGCAACAGTCGGCGAAAGCACAATTGGTGTATGAGGTAGATGTACTATCCCCTTTTCCGTCAGCTCAAATGATTGGATTGTATGTTCCAACCAACCCTCAAGACCAAGATAGACGCTTTCCGGATGATTGTTAGCCGCTTCGGCTCGGGCCCTCTGGATAAATGGCAAATTCATTAAGCCGCCAAATATCGTCAATATGGCCAGGACAATCAACGGCCGCGTCATAAGTGACGGGCTTTCATGGGCATGTTCAGCTGCATCATGGCGTGGTTTGCCAAAGAAGACCAGTTGCAGCATTCGTCCAACATAAAAGGCCGTACAGAGCGCTGCTATTAAGAGCATGATGTAAACGCCTATGAGATGCTCGCCGCTGTGCGCCAGAATCTCATCTTTGGACCAAAAACCACCCAAAGGCGCAATACCGGCCAAAGCAAGGGATCCAATCAAATAGACCCAAAAAGTCGTTTTCATACGGTGTCGCAAACCGCCCATGGTGCGCATATCTTGCGGGTCGAAATCATCTTCCTCCCCGTGGTGGGCGACCTCATGATGGCCATGTTCCATGCCATGAATGACAGAACCCGATCCAAGGAAGAGCAGTGCCTTGAAGAAGGCGTGCATGATTAAATGGAACATCGCGGCCACATAAGCGCCCATACCTGCCGCAGCAACCATAAAGCCAAGTTGGCTTACTGTAGAATAAGCAAGCACTTTCTTTATATCTGTCTGGGTGAAGGCAATTAGCCCGGCTAATAAGGCGGTCAGTCCACCTACATAGGCCACTAGATCAGGCGAGCTGACGAGGCCAAATAACAATACACCGCTTTCTCTGGCAATTTCATAAAGGACATCACTGCGAACAATGAGGAAGATACCGGCGGTAACCATCGTCGCGGCATGAATCAGGGCTGATACAGGCGTTGGACCTGCCATAGCATCCGGCAGCCAGACATAGAGGGGGATCTGTGCAGATTTGCCGGCCACACCAAGGAGCAGGAGCGCAGTTACGGCCGTAATCACAACACCAATCGGCAAGCTGACCAGCCCAAACTCAACCATTTCCCCCGACACAAACATCTCAGCAGCCGACTCAAAAAGCGGCTCGTAGTTCAGCGTACCGAAGGTCCAGAAAAGTAGAATAATGGCCAGAATAACGCCAAAATCACCGATTCGGTTGACGACAAACGCTTTACGGCCGGCATTAGCGTTCATCGGCACACCATCTTTATCTACCCGATCCCACCAGAAACTAATGAGCAAGAAAGAACACAAGCCAACACCTTCCCACCCGACAAAAGTTACCAGGTAGTTATTAGCACTGACCAGAATCAGCATGAAGAAGATAAACAAGCTGAAATAGGTGAAGAAGCGCGAAAAATCGGGGTCGCCATGCATATAGCCGATAGCGTAAATATGAATCAGTGAGCCAACGCCGGTCACAACCAGCATCATTGTCACCGACAAGGTATCAATCTGTAAAGCCCAGGGAATACTGAGATTTGCGGCCGGGATATTGAATCCAAGGAAATAAGGGGATTATCTCGGCATGAAAATCATTATTAAACAGGCTGTACATCAAGAGGATGGATACAAGGAATGCACCCAATACCATGGCAGTGGCAAACCAGCCCGACCATTTCTCACCTGTCTTGCGGTTGGCGGCCACAAAGCGGCGACCGACCAGACCATTAAACAGGATGCCTATGATCGGGAGTATTAGAATGAGGGGAGCCAAACCAAAAGCATTCATTCTCATCGAGGAGATTGGGTAACAAAGCCCCAACCATCCACTTCCTCCTATCCCTTTAACATATTGATCTCGTCAATATTGATGCTGTGCTTGCTGCGGAAGATGACCACGATCAAAGCCAATCCAACAGCAACTTCCGCAGCGGCTACCGTAATCACAAAAAAGACCAAGACTTGCCCTTGAAGATCACTCAAATAACGAGCGAATGCAACAAATAACAGATTGGCCGAATTAAGCATCAATTCAACGGACATAAAAATAATGATCGCATTGCGGCGCAGCAATACTCCCAGCGCACCGATCGTGAACATAATAACGGTGAGAGCAACATACCATTCAATAGGAACTGTACTAGGCATCTTCACCCCGCTTCTTAGTCATACCCAAGACAACTACGCCGATCATGGCCGCCAGGAGCAAAACACCTGTAACCTCAAAGGGTAAGAGGTAATTGCTAAACAATTCTAATCCCAAGGCGGTGGGGCTGCTGTCAATCAAGGGTATCGTTCCACTCTCTGACCCACCCCCCTGCAGTAAGGCGATAATTGTGACGCCGACCAAAGCCAGAGCCAAAACGCCGGCCAGGAATCGCTGCCAGCGGTCAGCGCCGCTCACAGTTCCCAACGCACGCAGCCGTTCGGCGCCCAATAGCATGATGACAAATAGGAAAAGCACCACAATGGCACCAGCATAAACAATCACCTGTACCATGGCGATGAAAGGTGCATTTAACACAATATAGAATACAGCGATAGTTGCGAAATTCAGCACTAGAAATAACGCGCTGTGCACCGCATTACGGCTTAAAAGCATTCCTAATGCTGCTGCAATGGCTATCGCCGCGAGGATTATAAAGAGAAGCGGATTACCCATAATATCGCCTAAACTTATCTAATAAATCTCATCAATATGATGCCGCTATTCAATATAGTTCAGCATCATCACGGATCTATTTTGGATCCTCCATGTCGGGTATCGACCGGTCAAAGCTGCCAGGCTCAACTTGTTGTGGCGTCGCAGCACCATTTACAGGCACATCCACAATCAGCATCTCCTTAGTGTAGATCGCACTGGCCCGGTCATAAAAACTCAACTCATAGTTATGTTCCAAAACAATGGCTTCAGTGGGACATGCATCTTCACAATAACCACAGAAAATGCAGCGCAGCATATTGATTTCATATGTGCTGGCGAAGCGCTCGCCTGGTGAAAAGCGCACATCATCGTTGTTTTCAGCCGCTTCCACAAATATTGCATCAGCCGGGCAGGCTGCCGCGCAAAGTGCGCAGCCAATGCACTTCTCCAGGCCATTGTCGTAACGCTTCAGCTCATGACGCCCCTTGAAGCGTTCACGTACCGGCCGTTTTACATCCGGATACTTAATCGTAACCGGCGGCCGAATCATATGTTTGAATGTTATGGCCATCCCCTTGAGTAGTTCACCTATCATAAAAATCACCCCAGTCGTTTGGGTTGTTCAAATTAGCCTATGAAAAACGTTCTAAATGCATCTATGATTGGTTGCAGCACCTTTTCCTCGGCCAAAAGGATAAAGAAAGCTGTAATTATGAAGTTCAAGACAGAGATAGGTAATAAAACCTTCCATCCAAAACTCATTAGTTGATCATAGCGGAAGCGGGGCCAGGAAGCTCGAATCCATATCATCAGGAAAAGACCAAGCACTATTTTTATGCCCATATAGACGAAGCCCAAAGCTGGGAATTGGTCTACAAATGGCCCAAGATATCCGCCAAAGAAAAATACGGCCGCCAAAGCACTCAAAATCACCATCTTCATGTATTCAGCCATGAAGAACATGCCAAAACGCATGCCGCCATACTCCACGTTAAAACCAGCCGAGAGCTCTTGTTCAGCCTCTAAAAGATCGAAGGGATGGCGCTGCAGTTCCGCCATAGCCGTTATCCAGAAAACGACGGCCGCAATTGGTTGTAATAAGACGAACCATCCCCCGCGCTGCGCCTCCACAATCACACCCAAATCCATTGAGTCAGCTAACATAACTGGAATGAGCAAAGACAAACCCATGGCCAGTTCATAACTGATCATCTGCGCTGAAGAACGAATACCGCCGAGAACCGCATACTTGCTGTTGGAAGCCCAACCTGCCAGAAAAATGCCATACACGCCCAAAGATGTGACGGCCAGGATAAACAGCACACCCACATTGACACCTGGGGCAATGGCAAAATATGGTTCGAAAACGGCGCCAAATATATTGATGGCCGGCGCCCAGGGAATGACAGCAAGCAATAAAACGGCCGAAATGACAGCCAGCATCGGCGCTAAATTGTAGACGGGGCGATCCACCTCATTAGGCGTCGGATCTTCCTTGAGAAACAATTTGACAGCGTCTGCCCCAGGCTGCAAGAAACCAGCGAGAATTTTACGTTCTTTCCCACCACGCCGCGGGAAAGGAATATACCCGGTGCGATTCGGACCAACACGGGCTTGCAAACGCGCTAGAATTTTACGTTCCAACAAAGTCGTATATGCAAAACCGGTAATCACGACCAACGACATGATAAAACCTACGATCAAGGCACGTAGGGCGATTTGACCTGGAGTCATGCTACAATTTCCTTTTCTCGTTCTTCCATCTTATCGATCCGAGCATCGACCGTACCAGGAATGAAAGGTACGCCGCGCAACAGGGCCAAGCCATCAGATGTTTTAGCGCTGATATTAACTGCTGCTTCTAAAACACGGCCGTTCATATGCACAGAAACACGATCGCCTTCATACAAGGCTAAGGTCTGCGCATCGGCTGGATTCACAAATAACTCAGGCTGCGCCAACCGTGGGGCAATAACATCCGAGTAACTATTCAATGTGCCGGGTGTGTAAAGCGCGGCAACCCTGATAACCTGCAAACCTTCATGTTGTTCATCAGCGGCATACTCAGGAATAGTAAACGGCTCATCAACTCCGGAACCGCTTGGGTTCCACTGCTGGCCTAAACCAGCATGGTTTTCATAAGCATTGCCACCATAATACAAATCATCGCCACCTACATCGGGCCATTGTTTTTCTACTTTGGCCAAAGAACGATAATCCATACCTTTGTATTGGCGCACGGCCTTGGCTATCTCTTGGAAAACCAGGCTCGCTGCAAAGGCTGGTTTGCCTAGACCAACGCGCTCACCAAGTAAGGCCAATATCTGCCAATCAGGCCGGTTATCACCCAACGGCTGAATCGCAGGATATGTACGCTGCACGCGACGTTCTCCGCTCGTGTATGTACCATCCCTCTCCACCCAACTATGGGCAGGCAGTACGACATCAGCGACGGCGGCCGTTTCGCTTAAAAACAGTTCCTGAACAACCAGAAAATCCAGATTGCCTCGTCCCGACATGAAGCCATCACCAACCGGATCTGCGCCCATGACATACAAGACTTTCAGGTCACCATTTTCGGCACTTTCATAAATGGCTGCAGCATCCATGCCTGCTTCTGCGACGGGCTTATATCCTGGAGCCAATGCCGGATGGAGGCCCATATCCCAGGCGCCCTGCGTATTGTTATGTGGCCACACAGGAATCAATCCATTATTGTCCCGCCCTACATGATCTTGGTCGCCCTGATTCTTAAGCAGCAACAGGTTCCCTAACATGCGCGCCAGAATCTCGGTTTCCTCATAGGTTAATCCTTCATAACCATAGAAAATCACCAGATTCTCTGCTTCCACCAAAGCTTTGGCCGCAACTGAAAGAGCTTCGTCAGATTCGGTTTCAACCTTAGCCGTTGTGAGGAGCTGGTGCACCGTAGATAATGCTTCACCGGCATGATAATGGATGGCGTGTGTAGCATGCTTATCGAGGCGCGTTGTCCGGGCATTGAGCACTACGAGAGAGGCACCCTTGTCAGCAGCTTGTTTGGCCCGCAGCCACCAGATCGGTTCCTCTTCATGTAAATCAGAAGCTACGACCAGGATCGCATCTCCTGCGCCCAGGCGTTGAGGATTCTCGATATTACCACTGCTTTGGAAACCAACCTGAGCCACAATATCACCACCTCCTAAACGACGGGAAGCAAGATCGATATTGTTATTCTTCAAACCCTTACGGAAAAGTTTTTGGAAAAGAAAGAGGTCTTCGTTGCTGAGGCGATCACCGCTGAGTCCCGCCGCACTTTCATTATATTGTTGCAGCTTACCAGCAACCAAATCAAGCGCTTCGTCCCAGCTAACCTCAACCAATTCACCATCTTTACGCATCAATGGTTTTTTCAAGCGATCATCTGATTCGGCAAATTGGTAAATGAAGCGGTCGCGATCGGAAATCCAGATCTCATTAACCAATTCGTTTTGGCGTGGCAATACGCGCTTAATCACACTGCGACCACCTGATTTCGCTTCGCGACGCGTGCTGACGGTCATATTGCTGCCTGCCGGCCCGTGCACAGAAATAATAGGTGCTGGCGATAGTTCCCAAGGACGGGCGCCAAATCGGAAGTCGACCGTCGTCAACGCGCCCACTGGGCAAATATCTGTTGTATTACCGCTCCAATAGCTGTCAAATCCCGGCTCGGACAAAGTCACAATTTCCAAGTGGGCTCCACGGTTGTGAAAACCAATCACCGGATCATCAACCACTTCATCCTGGTACCTTGTGCAGCGCGCGCATTGGATGCAGCGCTCGCGGTCAAGATAAATCAAATCACCTAAAGGCACGTTCTTATCTTGCTTAAGTTTGTCCCCGAATGCTACGCGGCTTAGATTGCCTTTACCATAGGCCATGGTCAGGTTCTGCAGCGGGCATTCGCCACCCTTGTCACAAACTGGACAGTCTAATGGATGATTGATCAGTAAGAACTCAACAATGTCCTCACGTGCATCTTTGGCAACTTCCGTCTGGGTGCGTACTACCATGCCTTCGCTTACGGTTACGGTACAACCTGTTTGCAGTACTGGACCAAAATTAATCATTGGTGTGCCGTCGTCGTTCAAAAGCGGTTCGCCACTTCCACGGTCAATTACAGGTCGACCAATTTCGACTAAGCACATACGGCACATGCCTACAGGTTCCATTTTAGGGTGGTAACAAAAGACGGGGATATCAATGTTCACGCGTTTAGCAGCATCAACTACCAATGTCCCCTTCGGCACTGCGATTTCAACGCCGTCTATTGTCAATGAAACGAGATCACTCATGCTGAGCCTCATGTTCTTGCATTATTTTTATTTCTGTTTTTGCAATGTACTCGCCCCGGAAATGGGAAATGGTCGACAGAACCGGATTTATCGCAAACTCACCTAAGGCACACAAAGTCTTGCCTTTTATCTGACTGGCTACACTACGCAGTAGTTCGATATCATCTTCGACACCATCGCCATCATTGAGGCGATCCAAAACTCTGTCCATCCAGTAGGTCCCTTCACGGCAAGGTGTGCATTTTCCACAAGATTCATGATGGAAAAAGCGGATCATTTTGGATGCAGCCCAAACCATATCGGTATCTTCATCCATGACAATTAGCGAAGCAGAGCCCATAACAGAATTAAATTCATCCAGACCTTCATATGTGCATTGTGCATCTAGAGCCTCGGCCGTAATCACCGGTCCGGATCCACCGCTGGGTAAAAGCGCCTTAAGGGCTTTTCCGTTCTGCATACCGCCAGCCATTTCTATCAGTTCGCGGTAGGTCGTACCCATTTCTACTTCGTAATTACCCGGGTTTTCAACATGGCCGCTGATACAAACGATTTTCACACCAGTGCTTCTCTCTGTGCCCAAGCTGGCATACCAATCGGCCCCATTGACGATAATGGCTGGGACATTAGCTAATGTCTCCGTGTTATTAACTACTGTTGGCTTACCATATAAGCCCTCTACAGCGGGAAACGGTGGTTTTGACCAAGGCTGGCCAAGGTTGCCACCCAGAGAATTGATCAGGGCTGTTTCCTCACCACAAATATAAGCACCGGCTCCGTAATGGCAGTAAAAGTCACAGCTAAAATCGGTATCAAGGATGCGTTCACCAAGAAGACCGTTGGCATAACATTCTTTAAGGGCATCCTCAAAAGCATAGCCGGCATCCATGAATTCGCCGCGGAAATAATTAAAAATCAATTTCGCACCAACTGCGTAAGCCGCGATCAGCGCACCCTCAATAACCTGGTGCGGGTTACGCTCAACAAGCTCCCTATCCTTAAAGGTGCCTGTCTCTGACTCATCGGTGTTGATGATGATATATTTGGGATCAATGTGCTTGGGAATAAAACCCCATTTAACGCCGGTTGGGAAACCGGCGCCGCCACGGCCGCGCAAGTTAGAATCCCTGACGGTTCCCGTAACCTCATCCGGCGACATACTCAATGCTTTTTTCAAGCCTTCATAGCCGCCATTATCTAAATAGACATCCAATTTATGGAGATCTGCTATATCTCGGTGACGAAGTAAGATATGTGCCATAACTTAATTCCAGAAAAAGGGCCTACCGGCCGCTTTATTGCTAGATTACTGTTCGTCCTTATTCGCATATGCTGAAATACGCTGCACAACCGATGGGCCTGCGCTGTCCGAAGCAGCCTCTTCCCGTAGTTGAGCGATCAGCTGCTCAAATTTTTCTTCATCAAGGTGCTCGGCAAACTTCAGATTATATTGAAGCATCGGCGCGCGGTCGCAAGCCGCAAGACACATAACGGTCTTGATCGTAAACAACCCATCATTTGTAGTACCATTGACCGGAATATCCAGTTTGCGGCAAGCCATTTCTACAAAATCATCCGCACCACGCAGCGCACAGGCCAAGTCATTACAAATTTCCAACACGTACTTGCCAGTTGGCTCCTCGTAGAATAGTGAGTAAAAACCGGCAAGGGAAAGCACATGGGTTGGATCTAGATCCAAAATATCGGCGACTTCCCGCTTCGCTTCGTCGCTCATATAGCCATATTCTTGTTGCGCCAGATGCATCAAAGGCAAAACGGCCGATTTCTTTTGCGGATAGCGGGCCAAAATCCCTTCTATCTCTTTTGCGTAAGTTTCTCGTATCAAAGCAATCTCCGGACAGTAAAACCAAAAACCTTGTCTAGCCGGCAAAATACCCGCCGCGCATGAGTGTTATCTATCAATATCCCCTAAAACAATGTCAATTGAACCAATAATAGCCACCAAATCGGCCAGGAATCCGCCCTTGGCCATATTAGGCAGTGAAGCCAGATTAACATACGAGGGTGTGCGGAAATGCACACGTGCCGGTTTCGGCCCTCCATCACTGCGCAAATAACAAGCGAATTCCCCTCGTGGCGACTCTACACTCTGGTATACATACCCTTCGGGAACATCAAAGCCTTCGGTCCACAGTTTAAAATGATGAATTACAGCCTCCATACTTTGTCCCAACTGGGATCGGGAAGGTGGTACGATTTTAGGGTTATCAATATTAATCGGACCATCGGGCAGCTTTTCTAAAGCTTGCTCGATAATACGCATACTTTGCCAGAATTCATCAACGCGACAACGGTACCGCGCATAAACATCCCCTTCCGTCCGTGTGGGCACATCAAAGTCATATTCTTCATATCCGGCATAAGGTTGTGTCTTGCGGATATCCCACTCAACACCAGACCCACGCAGGCTGGGCCCAGTCATACCCCAGGCAACAGCATCGTCGGCACTAATAACGCCAACACCCTTTGTGCGTCGCAAGAAGATGGGGTTATTCTTTAAAAGCGCTTCATAATCAGCGATTTTTCCAGGGAAGAAATCCAGGAAATGGCGCACTGCAGGCACAAATTCTTCAGGTAAATCGCGCCACAAGCCGCCAGGGCGGAAATAGCTAACCATCATCCGTTGACCGGCAACCATCTCAAATAAATCGAGGATGTATTCCCGTTCGCGGAAACAGTAAAGAAAAACTGTCATGGCTGCCAGGTCCAGCGCGTGCGTGCCCAGCCAGACCAAATGGCTCGATATGCGTGCCAACTCAGTTAGAATAACGCGAATCACCTGCGCTCGTGGTGTCGGTTCTACATCAAGCAGCTTCTCGATTGCCATGATATAGCCCAGGTTATTTGACATAGGTGACAAATAATCCATGCGATCCGTGAGTACCAGCGCCTTGGTATAGGTTTTGGACTCCATGGTTTTTTCAACACCGGTGTGCAAGAAACCGATGTCCGGAGCCACATTAATCACGCTCTCGCCATCTAGTTCAAGCAGCAAACGCAAAACGCCATGCGTACTCGGGTGCTGCGGGCCCATGCTGAGTAAAAGGTGCTCTTCAGCATCTTCAATATCCATCCCCGTGCCGACTTTTGCACGCAGCTCTTCAACAGTTAATTCTTGGATAGTGTCACTACCAGAGGTAGGTTGGGTTGCCAATGTCATAGATATCACCTCGCGCCCGGGATTACTAATCCTTCGGATGCGGTTTTCGGTTGCCTATCTCTTCCCAATTAAAAGAAAATTGGACCTCTTCGTACCCTAATGGGTAATCTTTGCGTAACGGGTGGCCCTGCCAATCTTCAGGCAAAAACAGACGGCGCAGTGCCTTGTTACCATTGAAACGAATGCCCATGAGGTCCCAAACCTCCGTTTCCAACCAGGTGGCGATAGGCCAGACCCCACCCATAGTAGCGGGGCCCTTGTCCGGATCTTCAATTCGAACGCGCAAACGCAAACGATGATTGAAAGGGATTGAATAGAGGTGGTAATTTACAGCAAAGCGCGGATACTCCGGCAAAAGATCATCAGCAGAGATGTCTGATAAAAAATTGTATTTCAGATCTTCATCATCACGCAATAGCTGGCAAACTTTCTTGATCCGGTTTGGTTTTATATAAAGCGTCCGTTCGCCGCGGAAGTCCTTTATCTCCTCGACTGCATCGCGAACAGCTTCATTGATCTTGTCTGCAACCAGTTGATCGCGTTCCATTAGGCCCAATCCTTCAGTTTCTCGCCGCGTACTTTTTCATGCAGAGCCATAATGCCATCAATCAACGCCTCTGGACGCGGCGGGCAGCCGGCCACATAAACGTCGACGGGCACAATTTCATCAACACCTTGTACGATGGCATAGTTGTTAAAAACACCACCGCAGGAGGCACAATCACCCATCGCAAGTACCCATTTTGGCGATGGCATCTGCCCGTAAAGACGGCGCACAACGGGCGCCATTTTGCGTGAAACACGGCCGGAAACGATCATCAGATCAGATTGGCGTGGAGACGGCCGATTGAGTTCCATGCCAAAACGGGAAAGGTCATAATGAGACGCCTGCGCGCTCATCATTTCAATAGCGCAGCAAGCAAGGCCAAACAATATCGGCCACATGGCATTGCTGCGTCCCCAGTTGACTAAATCCTCCAACCGGTAAGTAACAACTCCCATATCCCCAAGTTTCTGTTCTATTCCCATTCAAGGACTCCTTTCTTCCAGACCCATATGTCGCCTAGAATGAACATAAACATGAAGAGTAACATGGCTGCCATCCCGAAAAATCCAAGTTTTCGGAACGACACAGCCCAGGGCACCAGTAGAATGATGTCCACATCAAAAAGAATAAATAAGACAGCAATACGATAAAACTTTACCGGCAGCCGCCTTTGCGCTTCACCAATGGCCGTCATACCAGATTCATAAGGAGCCAATGCACGACCAGTTGTCCGCTTTGGGCCCAGATTTACCGACAATATCGGTAATAGAACGGCAAAGAAAATAGCGATACCAAGTAATACGGCAATCGGAAGATAGGTAACAAGCAATTGATTCATAATTTAACGGTTAAACTGTGGCGATTTTGCGCTTCATTCGCATGTGTGCATTTTATCACAAGCGAATTACCTCAGCAAAGAGCGCGTGCGATTTAGCTCAAGTAATCACGCAGTGATTTGCTGCGGCTGGGGTGACGAAGTTTTCGCAGCGCTTTGGCTTCAATTTGGCGAATACGTTCCCGCGTAACGCCAAACCGCTTCCCAACTTCTTCCAGGGTATGATCCTTGCCATCGTCAAGACCAAAGCGCATTTCCAATACTTCCCGTTCACGATCCGTCAGATGGCCTAACACATCCCTGATTTGCTCTCGTAACAACTCCTTGGAGGCAGCATCTCCTGGTTCCAAGATGCTTTCGTCCGGCAGAAAGTCTCCCAATTCAGTGGAGTCGTCATTATTGCCCACAGGTGTTTCCAATGACATCGGATCCATGGCTATGCGCAGGATATCGCGGATCTTGCTAACTGCCGAACGCCATTTATGATTAAGAACCGGATCGATCGGTTCGTCATTTAATTGTGCTTTTTTAATGGCTGCTGACTCCTCAGGTGTGAGGTAATCCAATTCTAAAGCTAGTTCCTCGACCGATGGTTCATGGCCTAATTGCTGCACCAGGTCACGCTGCACCTTGACAATCTTATTGATGGTTTCATACATATGCACAGGAATACGAATCGTCCGTGCCTGATCGGCAATAGCACGGCTCACAGCCTGTCGAATCCACCAGGTGGCATAAGTGCTAAATTTATAGCCTTTAGTATGGTCAAACTTTTCAACCGCGCGCAGCAGTCCGACATTGCCCTCTTGCACAAGATCGAGCAAATGAATACCACGCCCCATATAACGCTTGGCTACACTCACCACCAAACGCAGGTTAGCACGCGTCAGGCTGCTCTTAGCCTCCTCAGCCAAATGGTAGACCATGAAGGAATTATATTCTAACGTCACTTCACTTTCATCCACCCAACTGCTGAATACATCCACGTCGGGGACTTGATCCAGGGTCTGGTATTCTCCTTGAATTCGCAGCACCAATTCATTGGGTAGTAAATACAATCCTGTGAATATATTGAAGACAAACTCTGCCAGATCGGTCCAGGCTTCGTCTTGACCCCAATTTCCCCTATTCAAATATTGACGCGCATAGGATTCATCAGCACCACGCCAATCCTTGCGCAGCTGGCGTGCCTCATCAAGCATAGCTATTAGATCTGGCGGCTCAACGCCCAGCGTATCGCTGGCATCTTTTGCACAGTCCCAGTTGTCCAACAGGTTAGCATAATTGGCTATTACTGCCTGGGCACGAACCAGGTCATGATCCTCATTATCCTGTTCCAAGATCACATCTTGGGTCAAGCGGTCCAAAACCTTGGCCGCTGACATTTGCGTTGCCAACCAGATCTCTTGCTCCGAGGTCAACAGTGGCACACGGCCGATTTCCTTAAGATACGTATGGACCGGATCATCTTCAACCGCATAGGTCCTTAGCTCATCCCCGGCTTCTTGATCCTGAAAACCTTCAGCTATGCTTTCCAACAAACCCGTTGTTTCAGCAGGATCATCCACTGTTTCCCCGCTCTCTGAAACTATACGAATGTTCAGCTTCTGCAAGCGGTTGTATAGCAGCTCCGCCTCATCTTCGCTGGCAGTAGCCAGGATGGCTTGCACATCTGCTTCATTTATCCGGCGAGAACGACGTGCCTGTTTAACGAGGGCATCAAAATCAAATTTCTCGGATTCCATTTTGTTATCTATTCCCTGTCACCTTCCATTTCAACGGCCGTTGCCCTGTTCCGCTCGCCTCTGCCCACTGGCTGATGTGGCATCTTTAGCTTTATTGATCCACTTAACAGTTAATGTTAACTCGTTAATACGAGACCAATATAGTCGGGCAGGGTTTGGAGCTTGCTGCTCCAGATCTTGAGCGTCCCGCATTAGCTGCTGCAACTGTTTAATCTCTGCCTGGGCTTTCGCCAGGCGCAAATCTAAGACTGACATTGCTAACCGATCAGGGAGTCGTGGATCGAAGTTATCCGCAGCAGGCAATGCCAACAACATCTCCATACGTTCCAGGAGCACAGAGTCCAGACTATCGCACATTTCCTCTATCGTGACAACCGCCGCCTGATCCGAGCGTTCATAGATCATAGCCAGGATCATCCCATCTTCAAGCATTGCAAAGTCATCTTCACTTACTGAAGGCTGCTCTTGCCGCAGCAGCGATTGGTTGATTTGAATAATGAGACGTGGATGTTCGAGACATTGGCGCAGGAGGTTGCCCACACGCTTATCTAGGCGTACAGAAGCATTCGCTCTACCAACATCTACTGCCATGCCATCATCAAATGGAGGGAACTCTTCCTCAGGTGGTGGAGGCGGTGGCGGTGGCATGGCATAGGCCTGGCTGCGACTCGTTTCCTGTGGCAGCTGCACCATCCGCAATGTACGTTCGTCTACGCGCAAAGCACGAGCAAGCTGTTGGCGATAATGTTCTCTTTCCACCGGATCGGCAATATCCTTGATCAACGGCAGTACTTGTTGGGCAACGGCCGACTTGGCTTTAGCATCGTTTAAATCCAGATCACGCGTAGCAACCTCAATGACGTAAGCGGTGACCGGCTTTGCTTTGGTCAGCATCTCCGGCCACTGCTGTGGGTTGGTGCGAATGAGATTGTCAGGGTCAAATCCTTCCGGCAGTGTGGCAATATTAATATCAGCCTGCAAACGTCCCTCATGCTGCACAAGGCCACGCGCATCAAAATGATGATCATACTCTCGATCTAGGTTATCGCGAGCAACCTGCAAACTGCGCATCGTTGCATTGACCCCCGCCGCATCAGGATCCAGGGCCAAGATGAAGCGCTTGGTATAACGCTTGAGCAACCGTAGTTGATCGCCGGTCAATGCTGTGCCCATTTGCGCGACAATGTTGCGGAATCCGGCCTGCCAGCCCTGCATCACATCCATATAGCCTTCAACAATGACCACCTCACGCGCTTCGCGGATATTGCGTTTGGCCGTATCCAGACCATATAGTAAGCGCCCTTTATCAAACAATACCGTCTGCGGCGAGTTGAGGTATTTAGGGATACCATCTTTTTCCAGTGTCCGTGCGCCAAAGCCAACCACACGGCCGTCCACATCGCGGATAGGAATCATCAAACGGTTGCGAAAACGATCGTAACGGGTGCCCTTCTCAGGATTCTCTGTGAGCAGACCAACTGCGAGCAATTCTTGATCGCTGTAACCCTGGTCATTAAAGTGTGTGCGGCACGCATCCCAGGAATTCAAGGCAAATCCCAGACGGAAGGTGTCAACTGTCTCTGCAGTCAACTCGCGCCCGGTCACATATTGGCGAGCACCTTCCGCTTGCGGGGCATGTAAAAGAAGCTGGTGGAAATAATCGGCTGCTGTAGACAAGATGTCGACCAGCTTATCTTCAGCTTTGCGCCGTCGTTTCACCTCCGGATCAGCTTCCTCCAACTCAACACCGGCGCGCTTAGCCAGTTGTTTCAGAGCCTCCTTAAAATCCCAACCCTCTTTTTTCATTACATAGTTAAAGAGGTCCCCGCCTTCAGCACATTCACCAAAGCAGTGCCAGGTTTGCGTCTCAGGGAAAACATAAAATGCCGGTGTACGGGTGTTAGTGTGGAAGGGGCAAAAGCCGGAGAAGTTGCGCCCCGATCGACGCAGGGGTACCTGCTCAGAGACAATATCTACAATATCAAGTCGGCTTTTAATATCTTGCGTTACACTCATCGCAACTGGTTCTGATCCTACTCACTCCTACTAATGCAGGCAATGTGATCGAAAACAATGTGTGGGTCGGCGTGAACGCGAATTATACTCTATCTAATACAGAAATCCGATTTCTTTAAGATCCCAGAAACCCGGTTTTGCCAGAAGCCGGGTTTCTCTTTTTTAGAACCCTTCCAATTGTGATAGATCAGCAAGTCCTTTAGTCAAATTAGAGATTTGCTGCAAGAGAGCCAGACGATTCTCGCGAATACGCAGATCCTCATCCATTACCAATACATCGTCGAAAAAGCGATTAATAGCGGGAACCATCTGCTGCAGTGAGGACACAAATATCGACACGGTTCCGTCAGCTTCTGCGGATGCTTCCTGATAAACGGCTAAGAGACCGGTCTCTGCTTCTAGGGCGAAATCAGCTGGTCGAAGATCAATAGATGTTTCCAGCTTACGCGTTATGCGTACACAGCGGGCATAAGCGTTGAGAAGTTCCGTCCAGCCATCCTCACGAGTGGCCCGCTGCAGTTCAACGGCCGTTTGGATAGCCGTAAATGGATCGTGTCCCAACTCAGCTAAAACAGCTTTGATGACAGATGCTGTGATACCACGCTCGCGTAATACAACAGCTAATCGCCCAACGATGAACTGCAGCACCTTCTCAACTACTGCATCATCGCTGGCAACAGGCAGTAATGGTGCAGTTGCCCGGAGTCCCTGTCGCAGATCAAATGATTGTTCATTAGCGGCCAGGTTCTCAATAATATGAATAGCTGCACGGCGTAAGGCAAAGGGATCGTTCGATCCTTTCGGGTCTAGACCGGCAGCGAACAAACCCATTAAGCTGTCCAGGCGGTCAGCTAAGGCTAATGCCAAACCGGGGCGCGTTTCACTTACCATTTCGTACTGTTCGGCAATAGCTTTAACCACACCGATCTCTTCGCCGCTTAGCTGTGCGTAGTGTCCGCCCATAATCCCTTGCAAGGAGGTCATCTCCACAACCATACTGGTCGCCAGGTCAGCCTTCGCCAGAGAGGCAGCGCGTGCTGCAACGGCCGTTTCTGTTTCATCCAAAGCCAACATTTCAGCTAACGCCGGCGTCAGCTTCTCCAGGCGGTGCGTCTTGTCCAACATCGAGCCCAGCTTGGCTTGAAATGTTAACGTGTCCAGCTTGGGCAGAAAATCCACCAATTGCTGCTGCGTATCCTTTCCATAGAAAAATGTCGCATCTGAAAAGCGCGCCCGGATAACATGTTCATTACCATCGGTAACAATATCCAGATGTTCAGCGTCCCCATTGCGTACAGCGATGAAGTGCGGCAAAAGACGGCCGCTTTTACCGTAAATGGGGAAATAGCGCTGGTGTTTACGCATGACAGCCACAAGCACTTCATCCGGCAGCTTTAAGAATTGTTCCTCAAAACGGCCGCGGAAGGGGGTCGGCAGTTCAACCAGATTGGTCACTTCAGCAAGCAGGCCAGGATCTTCAGGGATCGTCCCTACTTTCTCCGTTGCTAGGGCAATGGTGCCATCAAGAATGAGTTGGCGGCGCTCTTCCGTATTCAGAACAATCTTGTTATCACGCATAGCGGCCAGGTAACTGGCCGCATCGCTTATCTCAATAGCCGGTGAATCATACGGCCGTAGACCACGACTGATCCGTCCACTGCTCACGTTAGCATAGCTGAAAGGAACGACATCGGCGCCAAAGAGAGCCACAAACCAGCGTAAGGGCCTGCTGTAGCTGATATTCGATTCATTCCAACGCATGCCTTTCTCAAATTTAAGTCCAGCCACCAGGGCGGCTAGATTCTCGGAAAGCACTTCCCCTGTAGTGCGGCCTGCTTCGCGGACGACGGCCGTCACATAACGACGCCCCTTTTCTTCGACGACAGTCAAATCGTTTACATCAACGCCGCGACCGCGCGCAAAACCAAAAGCGGCCTTAGTTGGCTGGCCGTCAGCATCAAAGGCGCGATCTGCCGGCGGCCCCTTGGCAACCATTTCCAGGTCCGTCTGGCGCGGCGCGAGGCCTTCGATAATGATCGCTAAACGGCGCGGCGTGCCGTCTACTGTAATGCGCTCATAGGGCAAACGTAAACCATCCAAATATTCCGGCACCGTCGTGCGCAGTTGGCGAATAGCGGAGGTTAAATCATTTGCCGGCAGCTCTTCGCTGCCAATTTCTAAGACAAAGGTTTGTGGCTGCTCATAAGGGGTCCACACAGGCGCAGCAGCGCCTTTGCGCTCTTTTGTCACCTGCCAGGCAGGCACATCCATAAAAGGATATTCCAGGCGCTGCCGCTGCTCGACATACGCTTCAGCCACCTGGCGTGAGATATTGCGCATGCGGCGAAAATACTGCGCCCTTTCTGTTACGCCAATGGCGCCGCGGGTGTCCAGAACATTGAATAAATGAGAGCACTTCAAATTATAGTCATGGGCCGGTACAACCAGGTTGGCCTCCAGACAGCGCCGCGCCTCGTTTTCATAGGTGTCATAAATATTTTTGAGCGCATCGACATCGGCCACATTGAAATAATATTTACAATGCTCAATCTCAGCTTCCAGCAAGACATCCCCATATCGAACGCCGGCGCCAAAATCCATCTCCCACACGCTCTCTGTTCCTTGTAAGGCCAGGACGATGCGGTCAAGCCCGTAAGTGATTTCTACCGAAACGGGGTCGAGTTCCAGCCCGCCCCCTTGTTGAAAGTAGGTATACTGCGTTATCTCCTGTCCATCCAGCCACACTTCCCAGCCTAAACCCCAGGAACCAAGCGCCGGGCTTTCCCAATTGTCTTCAACAAAACGAATATCATGCTTGCGCGGATCTATGCCGATGGCCTCCAAACTCTTGAGGTAAACTTCCTGTGGGTTGCCCGGATCGGGTTTGAGGATAACCTGTAACTGGAAATGCATCTGCATGCGGTTAGGGTTGTCGCCAAAACGGCCGTCATCCGGCCTAATGCTCGGCTCCACATAAACCACATTCCACGGCTCCGGTCCTAACACGCGCAATGACGTAGCCGGATTCATCGTACCCGCGCCCACCTGCACATTGTACGGCTGTTGAATAAGGCAGCCCTGCTCCTCCCAGAAGCTCAATAAGCGTATAATAATCTGTTGAAAGCTCAGTTTTTCACTCATTAGATTCCCTGTCATATCAAAAACCCACAGGGTTCGGTATTCCTGAGGGTCTCAAAAACTCAAATTGTCCGACCACTGATTATAACATGGGCGCAGAAAATTGGTGAACGGGGCTTAATCTTCAGATGACGCGAACAAATCCGACTCACGACGCAGGCGGTGCAGGAAGTCCACGGATTTGAGATCGCGTTCAAGTGTATATTTGAGATAAGTGTGCATCAACAGCTCAAGTTCTTGCTGCAAGGGCGTCTTTAACTGCAGATGCTGAACGACATCCCAGGAACGGGTTTGAAGGTAGCGCAGGACTTTGACGGCCACGGCCGTTACCGGCAGCGCACTGCGGTCCGCATGCTGGCAGTCGGGACCTAACAAACCGCCCAATTTGGCACTAAAAAACTGGTCCTGCTCTTCAATCGCTTCATTACAAGAAACGCAGTGGAACAGCCGCGGCTGAAAACCGGTTAATGACAGCAAGCGCAGTTCATAATAACGAGCGGTCAGCAAAAGGGATTTAGCTGTTGCAAACCAACCCAAGGCCTTGACCAACAAATCGTAAATATCCGTATGCACATCCTCTTCCACCGTAAAACGATCCAGCAGTTCCACGGCATAAGAAGCATAAGTCGTGCGCACCAGATCCGAGCGCAGCGCTAAATAGGGATCGATCAACTCTGCTTGGGTAATGATATCTAGAGTTCGCCCTTTAGCGATAAAAAAGCGGCTGCGCATGAACAGTTCCACATGGCCCGTCTTGCGGCTCTGTGGTTTGCGCGCCCCTTTAGCGATAGCCTTTATTTTGCCATGCTCACGGCTGTAAAGGGTCAGCAGCCGGTCCGCTTCACCAAAATCAATGCGTCGTAAGACAACCGCCTCGCTGCGATAAGTTCGCTCTCTACTCATAAGCTAAGTGTATCATGCCGGCTAATCAGATGCAGGTGTGATCAGCTCCAAATCAATCGCTGTACAGTGAAAATTATTACACGCCCCGGCCGAGCAGGCGGTCACGCCCACAATCAAGTCCATCTCAGCCCTTAGTTCTACAACATCGCCCGCTCTAGATCGTGGTGGCTTGATTTTTAGCTCTCCAAGTTCAGATATAGCCACATTGAGAAAGACATTGAAGGGCGCGGCAATGTGGTGAGCGTCAACACCAAAGGCAGCCAAATTATCATTCAGGTTGTCCAAACAATTGGGGTGTGGTTCACAAACGCCGTATGAAAGGCGAAACATCTCTTGACTGCAAGGCGCATAAAGACAGGTATGATTGCCCACATCGTCGGCGACAATCTGCATCATTGGCCGGCTGCGATTGGAATAGAGAATATCCCCTTTCGTCAGGAACAATTTACCATTGTAATCAACTGTTCGCCCCGAGGAGAAATATTCGCTGCCGGCCTCTTTCGCAAAGCAGACAAGATCAGAAACCTGTTCTCCAGCCGTGTCTATAATGCGCAGAATTTGTCCCTTCTGCATTGTAAAAGCTGTCCCAGTTTGCGGTGCTAAATGATAATGTACCAAGTTTTTTCTCACGGCGAATCACCTCATGACCAGATTCCATCAGCCTATCTAGAAAACGGCCGTAGCCCCTCCACGCCGGTTATCTCCCGCCCCATGCAATACCCCATCGCTTGTTCGTGAAACACTGTGTGCGCCGCCAAAATATATGCTGCGCGACTGCCAGCGATTTACAGGATAACCCATCCCTTCTAACTCAGATACAGCTTCAGAATCGTATCCAGCCTCGCATTGCAGCACGCCATCTTCGATATGCACCCGCGCGACATTGACCGCTTTATCTAAGCTCATACCGAAATCCAACAGGTTACTAAGCACCTGCATGATCGCGCTGCGAATACGCACACTACCGCCGCTGCCCACAACAACTCGTGGCTGATCACCAAATAGAACAATCGCCGGCGTCATCATCGTCGGAATCCGCCATCCGGGCGGACGCGTGTGGAAGCCGTTGGGATGTAAGTCTTCTTCACCCATAATGTTGTTGGGAATGAAGCCGGTGCCAGGAACAACATAACCGGCAGATTCTCCAGCAGTTGTGGTCAGACTGACACTCATACCACTGCCGTCGATAACGCTGAGATGGCTTGTATTGGGCGGCCCCTGGGGTTCAGGAGAAGCCGGCGTTGCATAAGGCCGGCTCAACGCATCACGTACTTCTTGCTCATACTGCCGGGCGCGATCTTCGCTCAAGAATATGCTGAGGGCTTCCTTTACCGGTATTTCAACACTCAGCTTTTCCCACGTAGGCCGGGCGCGAGAAGTAGCGGCCATAACCTCATACAGCCGGCGCAGATGCTGGACAGAACCATGTTTCCAACTGCTGACATTAAAACGGGCCAGCAGGTTCATTGTAAATGCGGTCAACACGCCACCAGTTGAACTGCGTGGCGGCAGGAGTATTTCGCAATCTCGGTACGGCACGCGAATGGAAGGCAGTTTAAGCACCTGGTAATGATGTAAATCTCTTGCTGTCAACAGGCCGCCATTAGCTGCCTGATCAGCCAGAAAGGCTTGGGCCAGACGGCCGTCGCGCAGCACCTGTTCCCCATCTTTTGCAATATCAATTAGCGTCTGCGCCAGGTCGGGAATGAAAAGGTGTTCGTTCGGCTGAATCATACGGCCGTCACGCAAGAAGATTTCGCGCATGCCTTCCGTATGGGTATAAAGCGGTGTCAGCAGTTCACAAGTCCGGGCTTGAAAATCGTTAATAGCCAGGCCGTCTTGTGCTAATTTGATTGCGGGCTGCAGGAGGGTGGCTAAAGGTAAACGGCCTTGATCTTCAGCCATCCGGCAAAGACCAAAGACATTGCCCGGCACGGCCACAGAAGCACGCCCCAAGTGAAAGTTCTGCGTCGTTTCGCCAAAGTCTACTGTAATTTCGCTAAAATCCATTGCTATTTGGCCGTTATCAGGGCCATCAAGACCAGGGCTGTTGCTGAAGAAATCATATACAGTAGAGGTGCCATCCTGAGGATCGTAGATGTGAGCCATCCCACTGCCACCCAGATGAACGACACCAATTTCGCCGATGAAAGAAGCAAAGGCAGCCGCCACCGCTGCATCTACCGCATTGCCACCTTGTTTGAGCATAGCCATGCCCGCAGCTACCGTTTCAGTCCCGCCAGCCGCGATCACACCATGATTATTATCTTGTTGCATGTTATTTAGTCCTGACTGCATTCTTTTAGTTTACCCAAATAAATGACAAACGACACTAGACAAGCGCCATTCTGAGCATCATAATTAGCAGTAAACGGATCGAAATTGCAGTTCAAGGAGCATAATGTTATGGACACACCTCAGGAGAAGCTTGCTATTCCTCTTTCACCGGATATACCTATTTGGGATCAAGTGTTTACCGTGGCACCTTTGGTGATCATCGGTACCAAAGATCCGGACGGTTCCTTTAATCTTGCCCCGAAGCATTTGGTGACTCCCTTAAGTTGGAAGGAGCATTTTGGCTTTGTCTGCACCCCTGGGCACACGACTTACCAGAACATCAAACGCGAGGAGGTCTTTACCGTCAGTTACCCACGACCAACGCAGATGGTTCAGGCAAGTCTGACAGCCGCGCCTCGGGAAGAAGACGGTGCTAAACCAGCTTTAGGTTTGTTGCCCACCTTTCCTGCACAGGAGATTGATGGTGTTTTCATCGAAGATGCCTACCTGTTTTTTGAATGTGAACTAGATCGGATCATCGACGGCTTTGATATCAACAGCCTGATCGCGGGCAAGATAATCGCAGCCTATGTCGCCCCGGATTCAGTACGCGGATCAGAGGTGGATGATGCTGATTTATTGGCCGCTTCCCCACTTCTGGCCTATCTAAACTGGGGACGGTTTGCGCGCATTCGAGAAAGTTTCACTTTCCCTTTTATGCGCGGCTTTAAGCGCTGAGAAGGAGAGCCAACCTTCATGAACAGCGCTGAATCTATTGCCGCCTATCTACAAGAACAGCGAGAACAGATGATCCGCTTTCTCTCTGATCTCGTATTGGCTGAATCCCCTTCGACCAACCCCGAGGCCCAGGCAGCACCATTAACCATTCTGTGGGAGGCGTTGAACGATCTTGGTTTTGCCGTACAGATGCTGCCAGGCAAGAAATCGGGCGGGCATTTGCTTGCGCAAGTTGCAAATGACAAATCAACCAACGGAGAAACTCCCCGGCAGCTCCTCATCGGTCATTGTGACACGGTCTGGCCTATGGGCACGCTAAAAGAAATGCCTCTAGAGGTTGAAGACGATGTCGTGCGTGGTCCCGGCGTTTATGATATGAAGGGCGGCTTGACGCAAATGATCTTCGCCTTGAAAGCTATTGATGCGCTTCAACTTGAGCCGGCGATCTCTCCAATAGTATTTGTCAACTCAGATGAAGAGATTGGAAGTGGAGAATCGCGCCCCCATATCTATCGCCTGGCCCAAGAAGCCAGGCGCGCCTTTATACTAGAGCCGGCCCTGAGCCTGACCGGCAAGTTAAAAACCGCTAGAAAAGGGGTGGGCCATTTCGAGGTGGTCGTGCGGGGAAGGGCCGCACATGCCGGCTTAGATCCTGAGAAAGGCCTCAGCGCGATTTTAGGTCTTTCTTATCTCATTCAAGAGCTTTATGCTTTAAATGACCTGGAAAATGGCGTCTCGGTTAATGTAGGCACGATTGGCGGCGGCTTGCGTACCAATGTAATTGCTCCCCAGAGTCAGGCAACGATTGATGTTCGCGTGCCGACCAAGAAAGATGCGCATCGCTTACAGGAGACGATCTTGAATTTGAAACCGCCACTGCCAGGAATGAGTTTGGAAATTGAAGGACAGTTCGGCCGTCCTCCTTTAGAGCAAACCCCCGCAAATCAAGCGCTTTGGGTGACAGCCAAGACGGCCGCCAAGAAACTCGGCCTTTCGCTTGAACAAGGCATTGCCGGCGGCGGCTCAGATGGTAATTACACAAGCTTATACACAGCGACTTTAGATGGACTTGGGGCGGTGGGTGATGGTGCTCACGCCAAGCACGAATTCCTTTACATAGATAAGATGATAGAACGCGCCGCATTATTGGCAATGCTGTTGCTGGCGCCATAGCCCGTTCAGAAAGACTCACTACTCAAGTAGAAGACAACAAGCGCCATAGCGCACGATGATGAATAGATCTGGTTTGTAGTAATGACTTTAGTCGTTACCTTCTGAAGTGGTTACCGTCAACCAGTAATTAAGGAGGCGTAAGATGACCCGCTATTTCTTCTCATCAGTAACCCGTATTACGCCCTTGCCCGATTTGCCCTTCACTGTAGAACCGCTGCCGCGTGAGCTGTGGGACACAGGAGATTATGTGGTTGGTGAGGTAAACCACCGTCCCAGCCCGCTCGGCCGGATCGAGGTCAGGAGCGGGCGCACAATCGAAGTCATGGAAGGCCATCTGGTAATCGGTGCATTTGCCAGACGGTATGCGACCCTAGAAGCGGTTGGGGATTGGCGCGACATCGGCGAAGATCTGCAAATGGACAACTTGGGTGGGGGTGGTGTGTTTGGAAAAATGACATCTATCTCCCCTTTTCTCCCAACTCTGATTTCCTTGACCTATAAAGGGCATGTTCTCGTACACGGGGATAAGAGCCGGATGCAGGACTATGTTCCGAAAATATCGCCACGGCCGTTCATTCTTCCGGTGATCATGGTCATAGGCACCTCAATGTCTGCCGGTAAGACAACGGCCGCGCGGGTCATTATTCGCCAGCTCAAGGACATGGGGCTTAAGGTCGCAGGGGCAAAATTAACCGGCAGCGGTCGCTATCGTGATATCTTGAGCATGCGCGACGCCGGTGCAGATCACATATTTGATTTCATAGATGCGGGATTACCAACAACAGTTTGTCCTGCACAAGTGTATCAAGAGGCACTGGAGAAATTACTGGCCCGCATATCGGTCGCAGGTGCAGATGTAGCCGTGATCGAGGTTGGCGCATCCCCCCTTGAGCCATATAACGGCGATATTGCTGTCCAGGAAATATCGCCCAATGTGCGCTGGATGATTCTATGTGCTTCGGATCCCTACGCGGTGATCGGCTTGATGAACGCTTACGGTCGAACACCCGACATGATCGCCGGCGTAACCACTAATACCGAAGCCGGCATCAAATTAGTAACAAAATTAACCGGAATAAAAGCGCTAAACCTGCTCGATCGTGAGTCCCTTTGGGAGCTGCGCGAGATTTTGCGTACCGCTCTGGAGATTCGTAAAGAAAACAAACACCGTAACAGTTGATAGCCACCGTGGACAGTGCTATAAATTAGGGCTTGCGCTTCTCCGGCGAACAGAATGTAATCTGCTCGGATGGCGCAATTCTATAAGGCACAAATGAACGGATGGCAAATCAGGAAATATTAAATCAGCTAGAACTTCTCTTAGCCCAGCAATTATCATCGAAGCTCGACCTACTGCAAGAGATGGTGAACATCAACAGTTTCACCGCCAACCCTCAAGGCGTCAATAAGCTGGGCGATCTCACCGCAGATGCCTTTGCACGTCTTGGTTTTACGGCCGAACGAATGCAGGCAACTGATTTCCTTTATGGAAAACATTTGGTTCTGACAAGACCTGGCCAAGCAAAAGATCATCTACCAGTCTCCCAAGATCGGGTTAATCTCTCACCTGGATACTGTCTATCCAACGGCTGAAGAGCTGGACAATGATTTCCATTGGCGTGTGTCGGGTAAGCGAATCTACGGTCCTGGCGTTTATGATATCAAGGGTGGAACAGTAATGATTTTGCTGGTATTGTCTGCTCTGCAAGCCGCCGTCCCCGAGCTGTTTAACAGCGTTACATGGGTGGTGCTGCTCAATGCCGCCGAAGAAGCGCTTGTACCTGATTTTGGCCAATTATGCCAAGAGCGTCTGGAAGGCAATGCTTTGGCGGCGCTGGTCTTCGAAGGGGGCGAAACCAATGGTGGTGGTTATAAGTTAGTTGTCGCACGCAAAGGCATGGCCCGGTACCATATTACTGTGGAAGGAAAGGCAGCCCATGCCGGAACATCTCATCATCATGGGGCTAACGCCATTCTGCAGATGTCCGATGTAATTCAGCGTATCGCCGGCTATACAGATTATGAGCAGGCGATCACATTTAATGTCGGCACCGTTACCGGCGGTACCGTCATCAACCGTGTCCCACATCGAGCCAGCGCTTTTGTGGAGATGAGAGCCTATCTCGCCTTCGATCTTTGCCGATGGTGTAGACAAAATGGTGGCCTTGAATGAATTCTCCTCGGTCCAAAGCGCTAACGGGGGATATCCTTGTCGTGTAAATGTGGCCATATTAGGGCAATGGCAACCCTGGTCACCTAATAATAAATCAAATGCCCTTTTTGACCTGTGGCGGGAAACAGGATTAGGACTGGGAATGATTGTGGAACCACAAGAGAGAGGCGGCTTGAGTGATGGGAATTGGACCTGGCAGCAGGTTCCAACCTTAGATGGCCTCGGCCCAGATGGCGGCAATGCCCATTGTTCAGAACGATCAGACGATGGCAGTAAAGAGCAGGAATATATCCTGCCTAATTCTTTCGCCCCCAAAGCGCTTTTAAACTGTATGGCGATCATGAAGCTGGTGAAAGGTTATTATGCTGGAAACGGATCATCCTGAACTATCCCAAAGGATCAAAGATTACCTCAAACAGCAGCTACCTGACTCCCTCAATTTGTTAGAGCAAATGGTGGCCATAAACAGCTTCACATCCAATCCGGTGGGCGTAAATGAACTGGGGGGATTTACGGCTCGTGAATTTGCAGCCCTAGGTTTTAAGGCTGAAACCATCCAATCAGTAGACCTTCTTTATGGGAAGCATCTGATCTTAACCCGCAACGGCCGCTCCTCAAACTCAAAGCCGGCACCAATAATCGGCTTAGTCTCCCATTTAGACACTGTTTTCCCTGCTGACGAAGAGCTGCGCAATGATTTTCATTGGCGTGTGCAAGAAGATCGTATCTATGGTCCGGGTGTAGTAGATATCAAAGGGGGCACGATCATGATCTTTATGATTCTTTCCGCCTTGCAGGCTGTTGTCCCCGATATCTATAATGCCATCACTTGGATTGTCTTGCTTGATGCCAATGAAGAAACAGGCGGACAAGATTTCGGCAAACTTTGTGTGGATCGCTTGGGACCTGATGCACTCGCCTGCCTTATTTTTGAGCCAGGCAGTTGGTCTGACAAGCAAAGACCACATATCGTCGTAGCGCGCAAAGGTATGGTCGTCTACCGCATCGAAGTTGAAGGCAAAGCCGCTCATGCCGGCAGCGCTCACGATCAGGGCGCTAATGCTGTTTTGCAAATGGCGGATGTCATCAAGCAAATCTGCCAGATGACAGACTACGAACGGAATTTAACTTGCAATGTGGGTACGGTAACCGGAGGCACGGTCATTAACC
Source organism: uncultured Chloroflexia bacterium (assembly GCA_963736615.1). Lineage (GTDB taxonomy): Bacteria > Chloroflexota > Anaerolineae > Promineifilales > Promineifilaceae > JAACFF01. Next base: position 380,554 of record CAVTPP010000015.1, read on the forward strand.
GCGTGCCTCATTTCGCCTCCGCCAGTGTCGAAATGCGCGCCTTCTCGATAGACACTTATGAAGAGGGAATTGCCCAAATGATGGCCTTAAACAATCTCTCAACAGTCAGCACAGCCAAAGGAGATTTTGCCTGTCGGGTGACTGTGATGGTGCTCAATCAAGTTCTGCCCTGGCCGCGCAACGAGGGATCAGAAAAACTACTCGCAACCTGGTGTGAGACAGCAAAAAATTTGGGACTTGAAGTCATTCCCGAAGAACGCGCGGGCCTGAGTGATGGAAACTTTTTTTGGGATGCGCTCCCAACCTTAGACGGCCTCGGTCCTGCCGGCGCAAATGCTCATTGCTCTGAACGCAGCGCCGATGGCAGTAAGGACCAAGAGTACGTTCTCATCTCCACGTTTGTTCCCAAAGCGCATTTGAATACAATGGCCATTCTACAGTTAGTAACTAACAGCTTAGTTCACGACTAAAAAAGATGGTAACTTTCAAATTGCATTGTTTTGTCCTCTTTTAGCAGGAACAGTTAGCAGCTTTCAAACGGAGAAATATATGCCTTGGATTAAAGTCTATTCGTTGGAAGAAGCGACCGGTTTTTTGAAGAAACAATATGAGGCGGCGATCAAGCGCGCCGGCCGTATTTGGCATATTGTCTCGATCATGAGTCAAAATCCACGCGTGATGAAATCGTCGCTCGACTTTTATGGGGCTGTGATGTATCGGCCGTTCACCTTTAAGTCGCGGACAGCGGGAGATGCTGGCAGTGGTGGTATCGGCCGAAAACCATTGTATCTACTGAATTCGCGCCCACGCCTACGACCTCCGGGCTGAGGTCGCCGATTTCGGTTTTGAAGATAAATGGGGAAGCGGATCTATTTGTTCATCATATATCCAGCGATTGGCGACTTGCAGCCCTTAACGAAGCTGACCGGCCTTATGCGCCTATGCGGTCAAATTGACCCGAACACCAAAGGCCATGAGTGAAAATGACATTATTACTCTACGCAGTCACGGATTTGATGATCAAGCCATTCACGACGCCACCCAAGTCATCGCCTACTTCAATTATATTAACCGCATTGCCGATGCCTTAAATGTCGAACAAGAAGATTTTGTTCGGCCGTGGGAACAATCAGCACAAAAGGTAATCATTACGGGATTAAATTATGCGCGTTGCTTTACTCTCAGATATTCATGGCAATTTCGTTGCCCTCGAAGCCGTTCTAGCCGATCTGGAATCGGCATCCCCTGACGTCGTCATTTGTCTCGGTGATGTAGTTGTGACCGGACCTCAACCGCAACAGGTGATCAGCCGATTGCAGGATCTCGGCTGGCCCATAGTCATGGGCAACACCGATGCCTGGCTTCTTTAATCCCCAACCATGGGATATCAAAGATGAGGAAACACAACGGCTTTTCGACGTCGAACTGTGGAGCGCATCACATATGACGGAGGCTGATCTGAAATTTCATCCATTCCTTCCAGCCTACTGTGACACTGGATCTAGGCGATGATCAGACGCTGCTCTGTTATCATGGATCACCAAACGCCAACACGGATGCTATCGGACCAAAAACACCTGATGAAGAGGTGAAGACAAAATTGGCCGGTTATCAGGCCACGATCATGGCCGGCGGGCATATTCACGAGCAAATGCTGCGCCGTTTTCAAGACAGCTTGCTCATTAATCCCGGCAGCGTTGGCTTACCTTACCAAAACGTAGCCGGGCAGACCCGCAACCCACCTTGGGCAGAATACGCGCTGGTTTCCAGCCAGACCGGAAATTTACAGGTAGAATTTCGTCGTGTGCCGGTTGATTTGGCCGAACTCGCAACGGCCGTGCACGCCAGTGGAATGCCACACACTGATTGGTGGCTAAAGGATTGGGGTTATGGATAATTTGGATTGGGACCAACTACTCGCTGATTGCGTTGACTTCACCCAACGCTTAATTCAAACACCTAGTATGTCCCACGAGGAAGCTCAAATTGCTGAATTGGTTGCCGAAGAAATGCGCCGATTAGAATTTGAAGAAGTTGAAATTGACGGCATTGGCAATGTCAGCGGCCGAATTCGCGGCCAGAATCCAGATCTAGGCGCGATAGTGCTCAACACCCATTTGGACCATGTCGATCCCGGCGACCTGGATCTGTGGCCTGCGCCCCCTTTCTCCGGGAAAATCGTCGATTCCCGGATCCTAGGACGCGGCGCCTGCGACATCAAAGGACCGCTGGCTGTACAAATATACAGCATGGCCGCCATGTTACGTGCCGGCCAACAACCGCTTCGAGATGTTGTTTTCAGTGGTGTGGTGCAGGAGGAAATCGGGGGTGCAGGAGCCGAATATTGGGCACGGCACCTCGATTATCCGGTAGCCCTGGTCGTATTGGGCGAACCTTCCCATAACAATATCGCACTCGGCCATAGGGGCTTATTACAGATGTGGGTTACTTTTCACGGCCGTTCCGTTCACGCCAGTGCGCCTGCAAGCGGAGATAATCCCAATTTCGCACTGGCTGATTTTCTACAAAATCTCAACGCGGCGCAGTCTGAGCTTTCTGCCCATCCCTTGCTCGGACAAACCAGCGTCGCCCCAACCATCGTGGAAGTTGACACCAAGAGCCCCAATGTCACCCCAGCCTGGACACGTGTGCTGCTTGATTTCCGCACAGCCAGTGAGAGCAGTGTTAGCCTGCAAGCTTTCGTGCACAGCTTAGCCGGAGACTCGCCGCACACCATCACCGATGCCTGGTGCAGCGAACCCACACCGCTTCAAGATTCAGTAGATCCGATCTTCGGATACTATACTCCACCAGAAAGTGATGTAGTACAGCGTGCCCAGGCAGCAATCAGCAAGGGTATGGGGCGGTCTCCACAATTGACCAGCTACCAGTTCGCCACCGACGGCCGTCTTTTCGTACCCTATAATTTGCCAATTATCGGCTACGCTCCTGGTGAGGAAAATCTGGCCCACACAGTCAAGGAGAGCATCTCCATCCCGCAAATGGGCGAAGCGCTGCGTGGTTATGTGGGCTTACTGCGCGAGTTTTAAGAACTAAACTGAATTGGAGTATGATCCTTTCATGCGCAAGCATGCACACATAATCCTGATTGTGTTGATCTATTTAGGGATCGGCACTCTATACGTTATCAATACCCCGGCCTGGCAAGCGCCCGATGAACCAGCCCATTACAACTATGTGCGCCAGTTGGCCGCAGGACACTTACCTGTTATCGAAGCAGGTGATTACGATCAAGCATATTTGACAGAAGTTGTCTTTGAATCCGGTTTTGCGCCTCAATACGATCTAGACATCATCGAATATGAAGATTGGCAGCCTCCGCTATATTATCTGTTGCAAGCACCCGGGTATAGCCTAAGCAACGGATCGTTGACGGCCATGCGGCTGTTTTCACTTCTATTTGGGGCAGGTGTCATTGTTCTGGCCTATGCAATTGCGCTGCGCCTGGCGCCCAAGGATCATTGGCTGGCCCTGACCACGGCCGTCTTTGTGGCTTTCTTGCCCCAGCATATTGCCATTTTGGCATCTGTTAATAACGATGCCCTGGCAGAGCTAATCATTGCGGCCATCCTCTACATGCTGGTGATCATTGGTCAATCTACACTCATTCGGGCATGGCACTACATTGTTCTGGGCATTTTACTTGGACTAGGCTATCTGACCAAAGGGACTGCTTATCCAATTACGGCCGTTGTCGGCCTGGTACTTCTGTGGCGATTCTGGGGGGCGTGGCGACAGTTCATCAAAGCGGGGTTCTTGGCAGCAGTGCCTGCGTTTCTGCTTGGTGCTCTTTGGTGGGGACGAAATATGATCGTCTATGGTGGCCTGGATATTCTGGGTAAAGCAGCGCATGACAGCGTGGTCGTCGGGCAGCCGCGCACGGCCGAATGGATAGCCCTCTATGGGTCGTTAGGAACCATAGAGCGTTTTGTTGAAACCACATTTAACAGTTTTTGGGGCCAGTTCGGCTGGATGACCGTTCCTATGACCTATCCATCCTGGCTTTATCCGCTCCTGTGGCTTTTTACCGGCCTTGCTATCGCAGGGTTGATGGCCACGGCCATCCAGGGCCGCAAAACGCTGCGTAATTATTTACTGGCGATACTTATCCTCTGTACACTGCTCATACTGACCTTGGGCGTACATTTAGTTTATAACCTGACATTTGTCCAACACCAGGGAAGATACCTATTTCCAGCACTTATTCCTATTGCACTCGGTCTGGCCGTTGGATTAGGGCTTTGGGTCCGGCCTTTCAAAAAACGATGGCCAAACGCCATTTACATTATTCCGCTTGGACTGGGGCTGGCCTTGATTGCGCTAGATCTATATGCCCTATTTCGAGTTATTGTTCCTGCCCTGGCGTGAGACGGTTCAAGAAATCAGATTTTGGGGGAAATTCAGATAATGTTTGATTTGGTTCGCGCCGAAACGATATGCCAGGTTAAGGTCTCAACAGACAGGAGAAGTTCAAATACACGGCCGCCGGGAATCATGATCAATACGTGACGGCCGTGCTCATCTACCCACTGCCGGCCAGGATCAACGACAAACCAGCTCTTGTCCACCATGATGCGTCGCACACGCACACGGCCGTCTTCCTCGAAGCTGCAATCTACACCAATAGGCCTGTCCATCAATAGGTCCCTACGCGCCCCGCCACAATGCGGCTAACTTTCGATACTTCACCCACTCGTAGTAAGCCATGTATAAACTGAGTCGCAAACCGTGTAAGCCATCCTGGTAACCTTTCAAGTTTACAAATCGCCACCAAAATTGGCGCCATGGCTGAAGAAAATAGTTTTGTGGTCGCGGATGAATATCTTGCTGCTTTAGAATCGAAGCTTCATAGGTTGAATACGCCTGCTGTGTCTTCTGAAAATGGACCTTATCACGATAATTGTAATGAATAAGCGGCTTTTCCAAATAACCAATAGAACCATCCACCTCGGCTACTTCATGAACCGGCCGTTCATAATGCACTTTGCCATGCTTGAACAGGCGCAGTTGGAAATCCGGATACCAACCGGCGCCGCGGGTTAGCTTGCCAAAAATGATATTATGGCGCGGGATATACCAACCCATTTCCGACCTTTCGCTTATCACGTGCCGGATCTCAGGCGCCAACTCGGGCGTGCCTCGTTCGTCCGCATCAACAAAAAACACCCAATCCGTCTGCACAGCAGCCAAAGCCGCGTTGCGCTGTTGGGCATAATTCTCAAATTTGGATTGCAGAACAATTGCGCCGGCAGCCTCGGCCAATATCACGGTCTCATCCTGGCTGAAAGAATCAAAGACGATCACGCGATCGGTCCAAGACAGACTCTGAATACAATCTTGTATATGTTCTGCTTCGTTTAGGGTGAGGATGACGGCCGTTAATTCTGGGCCCCGGCTGTTGGCGACTCGATTGGCCGGCTTAGTCACTGGAGAATGATTACTTGCTGCCATTGGCCGACCAGATGGAGGCCACTTCCTGGTAAGCCTGACGCATTTCGGGGTCGGCAGCCTTGCCCGCCTTACGCATCATGGCCCGGCGTACAAAGCGCCCTGCAAGAGCATGGTGAAGGCGTCCATGGTGCTTCCGATACAACTGCTCTCTGCTGCGCCATAAATTAACAACCGTAACAGCCGGCACCTGACTTGTACTCTCTCCGGCATAGTGAACAATTTCCGCTGCCGGGACAGTGTAAATCTCCCATCCTGCCCGGCGCACGCGCCAACTCCAATCGATCTCCTCACAAAACATGTGAAAGGATTCATCAAATCCATGGGTCGATTCGGCAACATCTGCCCGAACCATCATTGTGGCTCCCAATGGGTGATCGACTTGGAAAGGCCTTCGTCGCGGCTGGTAAAGACGTCGTGGGTAGCGGCCATTAAACCGGCTCTGATAAAGACGGGCCGGCATAGGCCATAAATCAAACACGAGCTGCCCCAATCCGGGGAAATAGAAAGCGCTGTGCTGGAACCTGCCGTCGCCATAAATCAGACGCGCACCCGCCATTCCAGCCTTCGGCCGTTCCTCAAGACAGGTGATCAAAGACTCAATCGAACCTGTTCTTACATAAGTGTCCGGGTTAAGTAAGAAATAATACTTTGGCTTGTATTCCGAAGCGGCTCGCATGCCCTGGTTGTTGGCAGCCCCAAAGCCCACATTCTCATCATTTGCAATCACATGAACTTGAGGAAAAAGATCGCGCAGTAGATCAACAGTACCATCTGTCGATGCGTTGTCCACTACAAATATCTCACCATGAAGCTGCGACCGGCTCAGATCCGTACAGATCGAACGCAGACAGTTCGCCAAATATTCGCGTACGTTCCAACTTACTACGATGACAGCTACATCAATCACGTCGACTGCTCCACGCTATGCATCATTGAGAAAAGCCCAACATCTCGCCCGCTGATAAGTTCAGCGTCTTTTGAATAAATCCAACCGGTTCAAACATTTCATCATTGGCTGGAAGCAAACCCGTCCAGCCGAAAAAATCAGAAGCACAAATCGACGTAGCGCAGGCTTCAGATGCTGCGAACGCCGTCAACTTTGTAGTAACTTTCCGCGCCAATCCCAATGGGAAGTCGTGTCCAAAAGCGACCGTATCATTAGGAATTTGGGCACTCAGGGCCACAATCTGTGTCCTGTCATAAATCCCTGGTTCTACATCGAAAATACGTGAGCGGGCATCGCGCAGACGATAACCGCCAAATTCCGGCTCACCATTAACCAAAACATAGCCAATGGGGCTCCTCGTCGGAGGAATTCCCAAATAACGTCCTGGTTCAGGGTCATCTTCACCATACATCCAAAGCCGTTCTTCATAGGGCATAACCGGCGGTACAAAAGCGGCCGTTGCGAAGTCTGCTTCCTCTGTGTATACCGCTAACATAGCCTCACTGTCACCACTAACTTCTATGATTTCACCCGGTTCAATACCCTCTTCCGCGAACAATGCTTGGAAATAAAGTTGGTTAGCCATGCTGTCATCGCCGGCAACTGCCCAACTTTTCCCGTCTAACTCTTCCAGGTTGTTAATACCGCTGTCTCGTCTGGTCACAATCATGCCCGTCTGCCAGGTATAGCCATCGCTTCCGACAGCCATGCTGCCTGCCTGGACATCACATTTCTCCTTGGCTAATACATAACCGGTAGGAGAGAGAAAACCTATCGTCTCTAGCGGTGCGGAACACATTAAATCGATTACGGTTTGTTCATCATCCAGAACACCGACGACAAATTTATAGCCGGTCTCTTCGGTAAGTGCCTGGGCTAATTCATCGCCGCGACGGCCGATCACGGCCGTATCAACAGACGGCGAAAAGAGAAGCTGCACAGGACGCGCTTCGGTGCCCAAAGGGGATTTGGTCACTTCCACGATCACGCTCTCGCTTACCAATCGGGTGGCCTCTTGGACCACAGTCTCCGGTACGATACGTGTCACTTCCCGCACTTCTTGCGCTTCCTGATTCTCAATGAGCCGCGTCACTTCCACAACAATTTCTTGAGGTTGGCAGGCGATCAGCCCTAATGTCCCTGCTATCAGCAGAGTGAGCCACATTTGCCTCATAATATAAACACAGACAAAAAACTGACGAACGAAAATCCACCGCCGCCAGTCAAATTTTGGTAAATATCGATATGGCTAGTGTAACGTTATGCGGCAGTGCATCCAACGAAATTTAGGCGAGTTTAAGGTAAAGGGGAATGAGGTGATGTTTTAAGGGAGGAAGCAGGTTGATGAAACCTGCTTCCCAGAATTTAGTATACGCGATCAACCGCTTAGATAATACGGCTGCGGATCTTGGAGCTAATATAGTCCAGGGTCATTACAACCACGGCAATGGCGATCATCATAACCGCCGCCTGACGGTAACGCAGCAGGTTGATGTTTTGCAGAAGGACAAAACCGATACCGCCACCACCGGCGAAGCCAATCACGGTGGAGAAACGGACATTGATATCCCAACGGTAAAGGGTAAAGGCGATATAAGACGGTACAACCTGCGGGATGACCGAGAAGGCGATTAGCTGCAAGCGGTTAGCGCCAGTAGCAGTAACCGCTTCAACCGGACCATCATCAATATTTTCTACCTGTTCTGAATACAGCTTGCCCAATGCTGCAATGGTATGAATCGTCAGGGCTATGACCCCTGCAAATGGCCCGATCCCCACCCAAACTGCGAAAACAATGACATAGATCAACGGCTCGATGGAGCGGATGATATTTAGAATGCTGCGCGTTAAGGTGTATATAGTGAAACCGATGCGGAACGGCCGTTTGGGTTCAATCATGCCACCGACAACAGCTATGACCAACCCAGCAGCGATGGCCACATAAAGAATGCGTTGGGGTTCATCAAATTGGTAGAGCCAGTTTAGTGCCGCTCCAATGCCGTAAATAAAAACGGCCGTGCCTAGGCCGGCGATAACCGCGGTAAAAAGTCGGGCCACAATGCCGCTGGTGCGCAAGACCAACTCTTGCCCGTATTTACTGCCAAATGATGCAGCTATCAGGGCCAGCAAGAATCCCACGATCATTGGCGAGAGTACACGGATGGAATCTGATATGAGGAAAACAAAATTGCCGATGAAACCAATGCGCGGCAGTTGATTCTCCAGCCATGCCCCTAAAACGACACCCACGTTAGCCAATAGGGCTATAGATAAAAAGGCTAACATAGCGGCGAGGATCAGCCGCACAGTAGAAATGATCTGGCGCGGCAGTGGCTGGGGGTCATCGCTGAAGATTGGCGGTCCGATTCGCAGCAGCAGCCAGGTGAGGAAAGCCGCTATGATGGCCAGTCCTATGCCTATAAGGGGTTGTCCATAGGTTCTTTCTGCCAGATCTAACAAGAAGCGTGTCACTTGTGAGCCAATTATCCAGCCAATGGGTATGGCTATGAGCGCCGCGGCAACGGAGGCAATGGGCGCATTTACGTTCTCCATCAAGTTGCGCGCCGCCAAGAAGGAAATCGGTACGGCAAGGATCATTCCCACAACTGTGGCGATGAGCGCCAAGAAGATCGTCTCGATGATCTTTTCGAAGGTGATTCTTAGCGTCAGGCTCGGGCCCTTTATGCCAGTACGCCATTTTTCCTCGACTTCAATGCGTTGTGGCTCGTCAGTGGGTCGGATGTCGGGCATGGTAAACTCGACCTCAAAATTGCCATCGCTATCAGTGTGGAATGAGGTCAAAGCACGGGTTGTAGCCACTGCACCGGCTGGATGCCAACGAAGTAATACCATCTGTGCGCGGCCGAAAACCTGTGCCTTCCATGGTCAGGACTTCTTGTGTGGTACTGGCACAGTTAGGTTTGAGTGTCACCACACGGTCACCAATAGAGGTTTGTGCACCCTTTATCTCTTCAGGACAGGGCATGCGAATGAGAATGTCCATGCTCCGCGTTTCTTCATAATATTCAAAGAAATCAGGACGGGCCAACGCGCGAATAACGCGGGTCGTTACCTCCTGGCGCTTGGGATCTTGCGGCTCTTCCAGGTTGATCTGGGTAACGGCAAAACCATAGGAAAAAATCAAGATGCCGGCGATCAATGCGATCACCAAAAGTGCGCTGCGCAATGCATGTCGAAATGGGCTAGGTACCTCCGGTTTCTCTTTCATGACTATCCTATTCGTTCGGCATCCTTTCCGTAGATATCTTTAAAGCGCTGATCGTCGATTTTTGACGGCGCCCCTTCAAAAACCAACTGACCTTCATTCAAGGCAATCACATGATCGCCATATTCCTGTACGAGATCAAGGAAGTGTAAGCTGCAGAGTACAGTGATCCCATCCTCACGGTTTATCTGCTGTAAATGGCGCATGATGCTGTGGGCCAGCACGGGATCCAGGCTGGCTACCGGTTCATCCGCCAATACAAGTTCCGGTTCTTGCATCAACGCCCGGGCTATGCCCACCCGCTGCTGCTGCCCTCCACTTAGTTCGTCGGCACGATTTTTTGCTTTTTCGCGAATACCCACCCTGTCCATACTCTTGTAAGCGCGTTCGAGATCCGCCTTGGGAAAGCGGTTGAGGACGCTGGTGATAGGATTGACGTATCCTAAACGGCCGCTCAAGACATTGGTTAATACGGTAGAGCGTTCAACCAGGTTAAAATGCTGAAAGATCATGCCGATTTTGCGGCGTGCCCGCCGCAGTTCTTCGCCGGTCACATGGGAAAGCTTGATATCATTCCACCAAATTTCACCCGATGTAGGTTCAATTAAGCGGTTAATGCAGCGCAGGAGCGTGCTTTTCCCCGAACCACTCAAACCAACAACGGCCAAAAATTGGCCGTCCGGCACTTCAAAAGTAACCTCGCGCAAGGCAACGGTGCCATCATCGTATACCTTCGTCAAATTTTCAACTCGCAGCATAAATTCACCCTATACAAGTTATCATCGCTCACGCCAGGAACCTTCGCGTTCCCCCTAAAATGAAGAAGCCGGGCTTTTTGAACCCGGCTTCAAATCTATTGCGATTACTACTCGCCTAAAACATCCTCTTCGCTCATACCAAGGGCTTCAATCATGAAGCGTGTGGGGTCGAAGGCGGAATCGAGGACTTGCTCAGCGCCGGTCCAGCTATAGAAAGCGTCGGAACAAAGGGTAATTGTCGTTTCGTCCGCTGGTTCTTGACATTCGTCGGATTCAGCATACGCTTTCACTGCAACCGAGATTTTCTGGGCCAGGGACAGCGGGAAATCCGCACCATAAGAAAGTGTATCATTCGGTATCTCATCAGAGATATCCAGAATACGCGTCTCTTCGAAGATGGCAGGATATGTTTCCATGGCGGCGGCGCGAGCATCGAGGATGCGATAGCCACCCTCGGCTGGATCGCCGCCCACGAATACGCGGCCTGCTTCTGTGCGTTCGGGATTTACACCGGCTTCTCGCCAGATTTCCGGATCATCTGTCGCCGGGTTCCAATTACGTTCGTAATTAGGCAGCAGCGGCGGGCTGAAGAAACCAGTGGCGAAGTCGACATCACCTTGGGCTACGGCCAACATAGCGGCCGTATGTCCACCCGTCTCAACTACCTCGCCCGTTTCGATTCCTGCACCAGCTAATTCAGCACTGGGAACGAGGAAGCCAGATGTGGATGTCACACTGGGTGCACCCCAGGACTTACCTGCCAGATCTTCTATAGACTCGATCCCGCTGTCATCACGTACGACGATCTGTGCCCAATACACCGGCCAGCCAAAACGTACTGAGGCTAGACCAACCTGTACACCACAGCGTTCATTGGCCAATACATAACCCAGGGCTGGGATAAAGCCAATGGTATCTTCCGGAGAAGCGCACATGGCTTCGATCGTGGCAGCATAGCTGGTGGGCACACTCACTTCAAACTTGAGACCTGTCGCTTTCTCCAGCTCTGCAGCCATGATGTCGCCACCGGTAATAATGGCATCTGCATCTACGGAAGGAACAAAAAGGACCTGAATCGGCCGTTCTTCTGAACCCAATGGCGCCTCTTCAACCATAACTTCTTCAGTGACCGTTTCCGTAACCACACGTGTCACTTCCACCGGAACTTCCACTTCCGTTTCCACCGGAACTTCCACTTGCTCGGTTTCCGTTACAACACGAGTGACCTCGACCTCAACAGTTTGTGGCTGGCAGGCAACCAGAGCAACTGAGAGAACGAGCAAACCAACAATAAACCAGGTAATTTTGCTTCTTGACATTGTTCCTCCTATTGAAACAACTATCACTAGTGCGTGACACTAAGGGGCCTTGAAAGGCACCGTTAAGCCGCGCCATTCCAATACATACCAGGATAATATCGTGCTGTGCCGTCCTCGGCAAGCGTTTTGTGGACTAAAAATTATTGTGTGATTTCTTTAATTGGGATATTCCGCGGTTTGCAGGTTTCCCGATTTGCTTCGTCTGGCAGATCAACGAGAATCGCATGCGGGTTGACGCGATTGTTAAATTGAGAGATCTCGACATCCTCATGGATCAATCCAGCCCACATCGGCTGTGGGTTACGATCACCAAAGGGGCCGACGACGCGAATGCCGCCACTGATCACAGCTCGTTGGCCGGGCATCAGATAGAGGTAGCCATCAATTTCCTCTAATTCTTCGGGGTTGCCAAGCGACCAGCGGAAGGGGTAGTTGGTTAATTCATTTTCAAAGCCGATTGCGGCCCGCCATGCGCCAGATTCAGTATGCCAGCCCAGGGTATTGTAATTCCAGTCTGAATCATAAATGGTGCCTGGGATCGGTCCGGTCGTACGGATAGGGGTTGTGCCGTAATTCTCGACCGTCATCGTGAAAGTGATGGTGTCACAGTGGGCAACGGCTGTCGTGCTAAATTCCAGCGTATCTCCAGCCGGTGGGGCAAAAATATCAGCCCTGGGAACCCCACCATACTGTATCGTCAAACTATCCTCCACGCGCACCTTCTGCCCTTCCAAATCTCTGGCCTCGGCGACAATCGGATACGTCCCATCTGGCGGCGGCGTGGCCCCATTATCCACCCCCCCTTCGTAATCATATACATGGCGTCCAGGCATTTTGGCTGGGATATCCCGTTCTAGTTCTGAAATAGGAAGCTCTGATCCATCAGGCATGACGAGGAAGACACGGATATCATCAACCTCTTTGGCCAAGTAAAATTGGGCCTTGACCCGGTCAGAAATACCATCCCTATTGGGCGTAAATGTTTGGTAATCAAGCGTGAAATCGCGCAAATCCGGCAGCTCTGTATCAGCTTCGGCGATAGTCAACATGCCCTGCTGCATTTCACTGACCCCTTTTTCGTCCGTGGCTTCTACCGTCCAGGTATAGGTTCCATCCTGCAACAACCTGGAAAGGATTTCCCCTTGGACCACGTCGTCTGGAATTGTATAGCCATCAACTATACCGCTGAATAAGACTTTGTATTCCCCAGTCCCACGCGGCTTTTCTTGCCGGAAATAATATCGCTCGCCCGACTCATCTTCAAAATAGATGGAAACATCCGCATTGCGCGAGAGTTCATAGCTAAGAAGTGTGGCATCGGTGACACCATCAGCATTGGGTGTGATCGTTTCCTCATTGATACGCACATCACGCAGCAAACTGCTGTCGCCATTTAGCAATCGCCATCCAATAGCAACAGCTGCGATCACAACGATCAAAGCAACAAGCGCAACCAACAAAGGTGCATATTTTCTTTCGGTCATAAATGCAAGTTTACCAAAGCCGGCAGGGGGATGCGAAAGGCGTTAAACCGACGATTAATCTATGAAACGCCCTATTTGTGGGCATGCGGTAGGAAAGATCACTTTTTACGTCTTCTAACCCGGCGCAAGATAACCAGACTCGCGGCCACGATGGCAATAACGATGGAAACCAGGGTGGCGATGGCCATGCTGCTCTCAAATGTGCCAATGGTCACGGGTGCGACTGTCTAGGCGGACTTGCTCAAGCAATGTCCGGCCAATAGCATAGAAGATGAGGTAGAGTGCCGTCATTTCACCGGTCAGAAAACGATCTGAATACCGTTTAACCAAGAAATAGAGCACGAAAAATGTCAGTAAGCTCCATAACGATTCATATAAGAAAAGCGGGGTGGAAGCGGCTGACATCGCTGAATTCCGGCAAGCGAAAAGCAGAGTCGATGTGAACAGCCCACGGCAAATCGCTGGGATTACCGTAAAGCTCCTGATTGAAATAATTGCCCCAACGGCCGAATACCTGTCCCAGAGCCAATCCCACAACAGCCAGATCAGCCCAGCCCATCATCGGGATACGTGCCCGGCGTGTATAAATGAAAAGCCCCAAGGCCCCTCCAGCCAGAGCGCCATAGATCCCCAATCCACCATTGCGGAAATTAATGAGTTGGTATGGATTGCGGAAATAATCCAGCGGCGAATTTATACCCACGGCAGCCATGCTGGGTGAGGGGGTCAAGACATGATACAACCGCGCCCCAATCACACCAAAGATCAGGCACCAAACAATGCCATTCCACACATTATCCGGATTCCAGATGCGCCAGGGCGCATCCTCAACCCATTCTGGTTTAATGTTTTGCGACGATTTTAATACATCTTCAACAACAGCAATATCATCTTTCTTCAGCCCGACCCCACGCCGGTCAAACCCCCATGGCAAAAACAAATCGCCCAGCGTTTCATAATTCTGTTCTTTGAATGTTTGCCCGATTTCTTGCGGTAATTCTAAAGATGTGAGCGGCCGTTGGCGTACTTTGAAAGGCACACTTTTATTAAACAGTTTAATGCCGCGTTCTTTTGCCAGTGAAGCGACGACCCATGAACCAAGGGCAATGCCACCAACAATCCAGATACCATACCAGAAGATATCAAAATCCAACGCTTCAATATGGATCGCAACCCTTGAGGGCGTATTGCCCGTGACCAGATGATAGATATAGATAGCGCCCGTTACTAACAGCAAAAAGATAATAACGTACCAGTATGGGGCTATTTGTGGTCGTTTCTGGAGAACCGATGTTGACTTTTTCGTCACAGCCGGATTAACCCTCTTCCTCTTTAGCTGTCCATATTCCTGCTTCCACACGTGGTACATACGTTGGGCAACGGTCACATAAGTTAGGACCGCCAAAACAACCAAAGCGATTTCTGGCAGGTTGAGAATTAACATGATAATCAGGAAGAAATAACGCTCGACCCGGCTGGCAATGCCAACCTTGCTGTCATAACCCAAAGATTCCGCCTTGGCCCGAGAATAACTGACCATCAAAGACCCTGAAACAGCTACATAAGCGACTGCCAACATTTGTGGGTTTTCCTGCACCATGTAGTAATAAATAAACCCGCCGAAAAGAATGACTTCCGCAAGCCGGTCCAATGTTGAATCAAGATACGCGCCAAAACCACCTTGCTTGCGGCCCAGTTTGCGGGATAGCGCCCCATCAAAAGCATCAAGAGGTGACAAAATCGCCATCGCCACACCCGCCCAGCGCATCTCGCCCATAGCGATAAGCCAGGCAAAAAGGAAATGCGCCAGCATCCCAATCACGGTTAACAAATCGGGCGACAATTTATAGCGCGCCATAAAAGTCACAACCGGATCAATAATAAAGCGGGTACGCACCCGCAGTTCATCGGTAAAGGTTTTTTTCTCCGGGGTACTGGTTTTAGTAGAATCAGATTGGTTCATGTTACCTCATCAAACTTGTTATTACGTAATTGAACCGTAAAGATACGTCTCAAGCAAACAAATTAAGGGTAATAGAGATATTTAGCCGTTTATCCATCCAGCCGGAAGCCAAGCCAGGGTACTATCATTTCCTCTGCTGTCATGCCGCCATGTCGTCCCATCATCCAACTATGGTTCTCATGCTCAGCTGCCCGCGTGCCAAATAAGGAATAGCCATCACGCGTCATTACCATCACATCTCCGACCCGGCCAACCGTGGCTGAAGCATGGGGCTGTGGTCCCAAAATGCCCGCATCAAGTACTTCTCCTGACGGCCAGGCAATCATCGCATGACCAAGCCGCTGGTTAATATAGTCGATAGTGTCCTGCTGACGCCCATGTTTGGTATACAGATAAGTGACCCGTGGCTCGCCTGCTGGTTTCATAAACAGCATCTGCTGTAAAGCCGGATGGTCTTCAATATAAATCTGATCGTCTGGCGGGGTCACTATTTGTCCATGATCGGCAACGATCAACAGTACAGTACCCCGGCGCGCCTCGTTGCTTAAGCTCTCCATGAAGTCAGTCTGCAATTGGTTGATGATCGATCGCAGTTCGGCGGCCACCGTGTCGTCATCCCAACCATAACCATGACTCAGCAAATCAACCGTAGGCAGGTATGCCGAAACATACATGGACTCGTTGGGCCTGGCTTCCAGCAATCGCCGCATCTGGACAAACATGTGGCTCACGGTGAGAATGCCGTGGTCACCAGCCACGCCACGATTGTGCATCCTACTTAGAGCAGAATCGACAAATTCTCGCGCTTTAAAAGAATGTGTAGCAATACCAGCTTCTGCTAATTGTTCTGCCAAACCTGGCCACTGCAAGAACGTCTCCGGCTCCAAACCAGCCTCTACCAACGCATCCGGGTAGCGCCCAAAGGAAGGTGTGAAAGCGAGCATTTGGCCAATCGTGCCATACTCCTCAAAAAAAAGTTTCAAGCCGACCATGCTGTGCTGCGCCGGTCCGACGCCTGTCCAAAGGCTGCTCAAGGCAGCCACAGTGGTTGAAGGGAAAATAGATGTCAGCCGGTCAACGATAGTGGCGCGTTTTAGAAAGGGATCGAGAAATGGCCGTTCCTTGTTAAGCAAATTCCAGCCAAAACCATCTATGATCAGCATGATAACACGTTGAACATTACCGGCCAACGGCTGCCATAATGGCTTAGGGAAGAGACGGCAAACCAGTGAACGGTGCGTCGAACAACGACGCAACAGTCGCCGGGACATTAGCAATGGAACCACCGTCATAATTAGGTTGTACAAAATCGTCTGGAATATCTGGCGCGATCTCTTTATGGGTCATAGTGAATCCAAAAAGGCCAGGGATTCACCCCGGCCTTTAAGGGCAATATTGGTGGGTATGGTCTCAAAAAGGCCACGCCCAATTTCTTCCTTCCTCAGTCTAACGAGAATTCCTGCACAAACAGGAGGCGTTACTATTTCGATTAAACTATTTATTCTAGTTTAACGAATCACCCAGCGCATCCATTCGGCTGGCTACGCTGTCATCAACAACCTGATCACCTACGCGGACGACAAGACCCCCAAGAATCTTGGGATCGACCTTGAAGTTAACCGTCTCAGCTTTCAACGCTTTTCGCGCACTCTCTTGCTCTTTCTCGGTCAACGGCAGTGCACTTGTCACTTCAGCCTGCTCGCCAGATAAATCTGCCACACTTGCTGGGACCTTGGAGAAGAAATCAGCGATCAACGCATGCTGACGCTTTTCATCCAACGATTCACCAATCAAACGATTGGCTGCAGCGATTGAAATGGCCGCGACTTGCCCTCGTAAATCAGACAAAATCCGATTGCGCTCTTCTTCCGCGCTTACAGCGGCGCCAGCTACAATACCACGTGCATCTTCATTCGCCTTCGATTCAATAGCCTTGGCCGTTTCTTCCGCCTGTGCAACGGCGTCTTGGCGGATTTTGGCCGCTTCTTGTCGTGCCGTGTCCAGGATTTTTTTAGCTTCTGCATCGGCGTTATCACGCGCAATGGCTGCCTGCCGTGAATCTTCCAGGCCCTTGGCAATGCGTGCTTTCCGCTCATCCAAAACTCGCAGAATCGGCTTATACACCAATCCCTTCAACAAGAGCATGAAGATAATGATGATCAGAATCTGCATTATCAAGTAGCCAATATTTATGCCTAATGCTTCCATATCACTTTTCCTTAATTGTTAACTATTTCTTGTTTACGCCAAATCACTCTATGATTAGAGTAACAAATAGAATAATTAATGCGACAACAAGCGCATAAATAGCTACAGCCTCGGCAAATGCAATGCCAAGGATCATGTTTGTCTGGATGTCGCCACTGGCATCAGGGTTGCGGGCGATACCTTGTACCGCGCCCCCAACAAGAATACCGATACCGGCACCAGCACCGATAGCACCTAACATTGCCAGACCAGCACCAATGGCTTTCAAACCGACTGCCAGAGCTAAAGCAGCTTCTACATCCATGTGAAATCCTCCAAATAAAATTGTTTTCTAGATATCGTTAAATCAGTAAGATAGACAAATTTTTATGCAACAGCTTAATGCTCATGCTCATCGCCATGATGTCCGGCAGAGGCGCTGGCCATAAAGATCAGGGTCAGCAAGCCAAAGACCAAAGCTTGAATCAAGCCCACGAACAATTCCAGGCCATAGAAGACCATATTGGCAACAGGTAAGAGAAAAGCCATCACGAATAAAAGAACCATACCGGCGAAAATATTGCCCAAAAGACGGAAGGCAAATGAGATAATTTTGGAAATCTCACTGACCAATTCCAACAGACCAACCGCCGGATCAATTGCTTTAATAGGGTTCTTGGCTACCTCAGCGCCAAATCCTTTGCCAACAAATGGGAAGAATTTCGAAAGATATCCCCGGCTGCCCAAATATTTGAAGCCATAGAACTGCACCATAACCATAGCAATGAGCGCAAAGGCGAGGGTATAGTTAAGATCCGTTGCCCCAGGGCGGAAGAAGGGCACAATGGTCCAATCAGCCGCTTCTGGATTATAACCAACCTTTTCCCCATGACCGTGAGGCAGTTCAAGAACAGGCGCCTCAGGGTCTGCATTTGAATCGGCACGAAGCAACCAGAGGAAGAATGTAGACGTTACGGGAACTCGCAAATCACCCTCATTCGCTGCGTCATATAACTCAGTTTGGTGATGGATGAACTCCTCTACCTCTTCATGAGAGAGTTCTTCACCAGCCTTTGCGGCCGCATCTTCCAATGCCTTCGCATCTTTTTCAGCAAGAAAGTGCGGTTTGTATTCCCACAAACCGATGCTATCCCATCCAGGAATAAGTGCCGTCCAATTGGTCACTAAAATAATTAAAACAATGCTCATGAAATAGGGGAAGAAATCCTTCACTTTCGAGCCGGCGATATTTTCAGCAAATTTATACGCGAAATCTATTATCATCTCGAAGAAGTTATAAAATCCCGAAGGCACTTCTTCTGATGAGCGTGATCCAGCCTTGAGGGCGAAGATCATGATGAGAATGAGAGTATAGGCGACCAACGAGGCCATAAATGTATTGGTCAATCCACCAAATATGCCCCCGATTACTGGCCAATTTTGTGTACCCGGATATACCTCACCAGGCAATTGGATAAACGGCCGAGCAGGCATCGTAAAGGGCACAAACGAACCCAATATTAACAACAGTAGTACGCAAAGGATTACCACGTATCTCTTCTTGATCATGGTGATGATTCTTCCTTATCTTCTTGATTCATATTGTCAACCCGATCTTGTGTCCGGCCAACCATGGCTAGACCGATACGGAACATAGCATATAGGGTAACTGGGAAGCTAAGCAGGAGAAACAATACCGTCATAATCCTGCGCTCGTTACCCATAAGATCATCCAAAAACCATCCAATGGCAAATGCAATAGCGATAATAATGATAGCCACAAAGGCCGTCACGCATCCAGCTTGACCAACCAGATTGGCCATTGCCGTTGTCTGGTTCCTGTTTGAGTCTTTAGACACAATACCTTACTTTGTTAATTAAACTCGGACTCCCTTGTGCATTATATCACAAACATTTCATGCAGCAATCGCCCAGGATCATCCCACCCAGGGGAAAAACGCTGCAGCAGCTTCCCTCGTCCATTCAAAGGCCGGACCGGCGAAAACACCAAAATATAGCACAAAAAAGATAGAAACTACTAAACCAATTTTGGCTGCTCTAGAAACTGGGATAGCAATCTCTTCTTCATCTGAGCGATACAAATACATATATTTGATAATGCCCAGATAGTAGTACAAGGCTACAAAGGCTAAGAGAATGCCGATTAAAGCCAGCCACCACAAACCGGCCTCAATGGCCGCCCTGAATATGAAGAACTTACCAAAGAATCCAGCGGTCGGCGGAATGCCGGCCAGGGATAGGACGGCAAACATCATCACCAAGGCTAATACCGGTGAACGGCGGTTTAAGCCATACAGATCTTTCATTTCGTCTGAACCGGTCTTATTGCTGACCAGGATGATCACACCAAAGGCAGCGATGTTGGTAAAGATGTAAATGAGCAAATAAAACATTGCGGCGCCTGATCCGTCTTGTGACAAGGCCACCAAACCAATCATAATATATCCAGCCTGCGCGATACTTGAATAGGCCAACATACGCTTGATATTAGTTTGGAATATGGCTACGAAGTTGCCAAGGGCCATGGTTATGATGCACATAGCCACGAGCATCGCCCACCACCCCGGTGCAGTTGTCGGAGAAAATCTACTGATATCTCCAAACGCACCTGACTGGAAGACCCGTAGGAATACAGCAAAACCGGCAGCCTTCGATGCTGTAGAGACAAACGCCGTAAAGGGCGTCGGTGAGCCTTGGTAAACATCCGGCGTCCAGAAGTGGAAAGGCACGGAAGCAACTTTAAAACCAAATCCAACGACTGTCATCGCCGCTGCCAGTAAGACGACCGAGTTGACCCCGGCTACCAGGTTACCTCTGGCGAACATGTCACCTATAACATAGATATTAGTCTGTCCGGTTACGCCATAAAGCAAACTCATGCCATACAGCATGACACCCGTGGCAAATGCGCCATAGATGAAGTATTTCATGCCCGCTTCGGATGAGCGTTTACTGTCAGTTACAAATCCCGCTAATACATAGGATGAAATACTTGCCGTTTCAAGAGCCACGTAGACCATGATTAAATCGGCCGCGCCACCCATGAGTGTGAAACCAATAGTAGCAGAAATTAACAGGGCATAGAATTCACTGCGCTGAAGCCGAGGCACATCCATTGCCACAAGACTGGTGAGAGTTAAGGCTGCCAGGAACATGACACTGAATACCAGATATACCATGTCGAAGCGCAGCATGCCGCCCCACATCAAGCTCTCGCCTAATGATGCCTGCGAATTGGGTAGATCGAAGAAATACCACAACCCTAATACAGCGAGAAGAATAATGAAGGATCCCCAAGCCGTCAGCAGTCCGACTCGACGCCGATTTTCCGGTTCCAGAAAACGATCATAGATCAAGACAATGATCAGCAGGATTACAAGGCCGATTTGTGCCGTCAGCGCCGCAACCCAAGTTAAGTCAAAGTTTGGGCTCACTTATGCACCTCCCAACCATTGCATTAAATCAACTGCGGCCGTTTGTACTGAATTCATCACAGTAACCGTCTGTTGTGCATCTTGCAGGCGTTCTACCACCGGTATCACCCCTGACTCAACCATGGGTGCAATAACCATAGGTAAAACACCAATTAGAATCAAAATAGCTGAAAAACCGATTAGGACCAGTTTGTCAATGCTCAATAAGGGGCGCATATCGTGCCATTTTTCCCCTTCATAATCACCAAAGAACACTTTTCCTACCGCTCGTAAAATGTAACCCGCGGTGATGATGATGCCAAGCACGGATAAGATGGCAACCCAGTTATAGTAATTAGCGGGGTTTAGGCTAAATGCAGCACTCAGATCTATACTGGTACCCTGCCATACACCCATGAAGATAGGAAATTCAGCAATAAATCCGGATAAGCCGGGCATACCCATGGAAACCAGACCACCTATTATGAATGGGATCACAAGCCAGGGTAACGCCTTACGCATACCACTGAGATCATCCATGTTGCGGGTATGCGTGCGGTCATAAATCATGCCGACCACGGAAAAGAAGAGAGCCGTCATGACACCATGACTGACCATCTGAATTCCGGCGCCCAAGAAGCCGTTCAGATTCATGGCCGCGAAACCCATGGTGACCAACCCCATGTGACTAACACTCGAGTAACCGATCAGGTATTTCATGTCACGCTGTCGCATGGCCACCAGCGATCCGTAAAGGACGTTCACCAATGTCAGGATAATAATAAAGGGCATCCAATAAACTGTGCCCTCAGGTAGCACTTGAATACCAACGCGCATCGAAGCATAAGCACCCAGCTTCATGAGTACACCGGCGTGAATCATAGAAACGGCCGTTGGTGCCGCCACATGACCATCCGGGGACCAGTTGTGAAGCGGCCAAATACCCGCCAACACAGCAAAGCCCAGGAACAAAGGCAAAAACCAGACGATTTGTACGTTGAATGGGAAATTAGCCTCGGACCAAACCCGCAGGTCAAAGGTGAGCGGTAAACCCTGTTCGGGAAGCTGAAAATACAAGACGATCAGAGCAATAAAAGATATGAAGCTGCCAATCAACAAATAAAGCGTCAGCTTCATCGCAGCATATTCGCGCCGCTCTCGCCAACCCCAGATGACAATCATGACGTACATGGGCAGCACGGCCAATTCATAGAAGAAGAACAGCAAGAAGCCATCAACCGCTACGAAAACACCTTGCACGCCGGCAACGAGAAGCATGAAAAAGGCGTAGAACTCGCGCGGGCGATCATCGATGCTCCACGAAATCAATACGCCCCCCATGCCGACGATAGCTGTCAACAACACCAGTGTTGCGCTCAAGCCATCGACACCCATGATGTAATTGATTCCAATACTGGGGATCCACGTATGTTCTTCCAAGAACATCAATGTTTCCGCCCAAGGTAAGCCCGGCTCAGGTAGGTTTTGATGGTAATAAATGTACACATACAAAGCGAGTACCAAATTTAATACCATCGCCGCCAGACCTATCATGCGCGCATTTTCGCCACGATCTTTGGGCAGCATCAGAATGATTGCAGCCGCAAAAATCGGCGATAAAGCTATGAGAGATAAAAACGGAAATTCCATCGGTTTTGCCTAGTTTGAAAGTTTCCTTCAATAATCTGCCGGCTTATAAAACAGTCAGCCGGCATCCTTTAACCTAATATTCTTGTCACCGTATCGTTGATATAGACCAATACCCACTGCGGCCAAACGCCTAAGGTCAAAATCAATATCATTAACGGCCAAATTACCAGATGTTCGCGAATAGTCATACGCGGCAGCCCGCGCCACTCTTCCTTAATTGGGCCGTGGAGCGTCTGGCCAAGCGCCTTGAGTACATAGGCCCCGGTCATAAATAAACCCAACATTGAAATTGCAAGCTGTACTGTAAATATATTCCAGGAGCCGGCAACAACAAGGAACTCGCTTGCAAAACCGTTCAATCCCGGCAGTCCCAATGAAGCCATGGAGGTAAAAATCAGAATCCCACCGTACACCTGCAATACAGACCAGATCCCACCATACCGTTTAAGATCTCTGGTATGGGTGCGTTCATAGATCACACCAACCAAAAAGAACATACCAGCCGCAGACAAACCATGATTAAACATTTGGAAGACTGCACCATTAGCAGCAGCGATGGCATCGGTCGTAGTCCCTGGGTCAGCAAATGTATTTGGACTGCCATAAACATAAGCGAAGACAGCCAGACCCAATACCACAAAGCCCATATGATTGACCGAAGAATAAGCGACAAGTCGCTTGAAATCCCACTGCCCAAAAGCTGCAAAGCCACCTAGAACAATACTCAACATACCCAATGTGGCTAAAATACCAGCCGCCCACCAAGCATATTCGGGGAACAAGGGGATGGTCAAGCGCAGGAACCCGTACGCGCCCAACTTGAGTAAAACACCAGCCAGAATCATAGAACCGGCTGTCGGAGCCTGGGTATGGGCATCGGGCAGCCAGGTATGGAAGGGCCAGATTGGGATCTTAATCGCAAAGGCTATGAAAAATGCCCAAAATGCAACAGCCTTAACCACATCAACCGACAATCCTGTATTGGGCAGAGTTCCTCCTGACGGTATGTTCACCCAAACTGTCATCAACTCGATGATATCAAAGGTTCCGGTGGAAAGGCCAATTAGTTGAATCGCCAATAACAATCCTAAACTACCGCCCATGGTGTATAGAATGAATTTGAAAGAGGCGTAATTGCGGTCAGCGCCACCCCACTGCCTGATCAAGAAGTACATCGGAACCAGTCCAAATTCCCAGAATATGAAGAAGATTATCAAATCCAAAGCGGAAAACAGTCCCAGTGACGCGGTCTCCATGATCAAGAATAAAGCCATGTAGATACGCACCCGGTCTTCGATTCCAAACGAAGCCAAAATTGCAAGAGGGGTTAGAATTACTGTCAGCAAGAGCATTGTCAAGCTGATGCCGTCTACACCTACATGATAACTTGAGCCGATAGCTGGAAACCATTCTTGTATATACTCGAATTGAATACCGGCATCGAAACGATCATAAGTAAACCACATGTACACGACAAGCAGCAGAGGCACAAGACTGAAGATAAAGGCCAGCCTGCGAATTGTGCCTTTCGCATCTTCTGGCAACAAGAAAATCACAAATGCTGCTAGTGCAGGGAAGAAGATGACAAGATTGAGGATATTATCCTGAAAGAAATCCATGGTATCTCCTGCTTTAGAATAGCCGGGCCAACCAACCGTAATTGATTAGCAAGATCACCGCTATCAGAGCAGTGGCAATTAGTGTTGATATCAGCGCATACTCCTGAACCCGACCGGTTTGCAAGAAGCGGAACTCTTTAGCAATAGCCAGGAACTGGTCTTTAAGCCAATCTACACCATCGCTGATAACTCTTTCTTCGAAACGTTTAACATAATAGCCTGAGCGGTAAACAGCTCTGGCGACTAGATGCAATGTGCCATCAATAATGCCCTTATCAATGACCTCATAAACAACGCGCTCAGATAGGTAAACCGTCGGCCTGATAAACAGGAACTGGTACAGTTCATCCCAATACCACTTATTGTTCAAGAATCCATATAAGGGACCAAGCGGCCGTACAAGGGGATCGGTCTGCCCTGCTTTGAGCGGCTTACGGCCGTAAATCCACCAACCAACAAACAACCCACCCAATGCCACCAACAATGATGCCCCAAGCGGTGTCGCATTAAACGGCAGCGTAATGATTTCAGCATCAACAAGGTGCAGTTCATGCAGTTCATGTAATGTTTCATGAACCGTAGCGCCAACAAAGTGGTGGAAAAAGTTGTTATTTACGAGAGGGCCTAGAATTGGCAAATTCTCAGGAATACCCGCCCAGCCGATAGTGATGGCAAAAACGGATAAAAGCACCAAAGGAATCGTCATAAAGCCATTGCTTTCATGGGCATGCTCGGCCAAGGGGGAACGAGGCTTACCCAAGAATGTAAGGCTGATTTGACGCATCGTGTAAAAGGCAGTCAAGAAGGCAGCAAAAGCCAGCGCAATAAATACGACCAACGCTAAAATTTTCCCGTCAGTCGACCACTGATGCCAGGCATCAGCAAAAATTTCATCTTTGGACCAGAAACCTGCCGTTATAAATGGGAAACCGGAAAGCGCAAGGCCACCGATCAAAAATGTCCAAAATGTTACCGGCATTTTCTTACGCAGACCGCCCATAAAGCGCATGTCCTGCGGATCGGTATGGTGATCATGAACTTCATGAGCGCCATGCTCCATCCCGTGAATCACCGAACCGGAAGCCAGGAACAGCAAAGCCTTGAAGAATCCGTGTGTAATGAGGTGAAAGGCAGCGGCTACATATGCCCCAGCGCCAATGGCAGCGACCATAAACCCTAGCTGGGAGATGGTTGAATAGGCCAGGACCCCTTTGACATCATTCTGGGCTACGGCAATTGTAGCTGCCATAAAGGCCGTGAAGGCACCAATACCACCTATAATGATGCCGACCATTGGACTTCCCTCTGGGCCCATACCAACGGCAATGAGCGGGAAAATCCGAATGATCAGGTAGACGCCGGCAGAAACCATCGCCGCAGCGTGGATGACGGCACTAACCGGTGTTGGGCCTTCCATAGCGTCCGGCAACCAGACATGAAGTGGCCACTGAGCCGATTTTCCTACCGTTCCTGCAAAAAGGAGGAGAGATATTACGCCCAAGGCAACCGCGCCAACTGTCATAGCTGCATGGGCTAAACTTTCTGCCGAAAGTGCCTCCGCGAAATTCAATGTGCCAAAGACGGCGTAGAAAAACACAATTCCCAACAGCATCACAACATCAGCAATACGCGTGGTCAAGAAAGGCTTTAATGCCAGCTTTACGCGGCGGATATGTGCGGGATGTCGTCTGGTTCCAGATGGTAATCGCGTGCGTACCAAAAACCAATCAAAGAATAGGAACAGAAACCCATGATCTCCCAGCCAATAAAGAGCAACAAGAGATCCCCAGCAACCACGAGTAGCAACATGCCCCCCGCAAAAAGACTCATGAAAGCAAAGAAGCGCGACAAAAGCGGCTCTTCTTGCAAATGGTTAGGCACACCGAGGATCTTACCCAGAGGGGCCCCCCAATTGTGATAACCAACACTATAAATGAAAATCATGGAAACAGTGAAAGTGACCATGATCAACATTACCGAGGTCAATGGATCAACTGCGATACTTAACTCAATCCAGGTTCCCTCAAAAAAATCGCCCACAGGCAGCCATTCGATTGCATCATGCACGACAGTTGGATGTTCTTCCAAATGATGCGCATCCATCGTTATTGTATTAATGGCAACGGTCCAGGCTAAAGCGAGAGCTACGAATACACCCGCCCAGGCTAGCAGCCAACTCAATGTGCGGCTGCGATTGGTAAATAACACAATCAAGAAGAAGGCCAACAACGGGCCTGCAGGTATTAGCCAGGTTAGAGTCGTCAATGTTTGTTCAGTCATGCTACTAAATCCAACCCACTAGTTCTTCATCAAATCCATATCATCGGCAACAACCGAATCACGGTTACGGTAAACAGAAATGATCAGTGCTAAACCAACGGCCGCTTCTGCAGCGGCTACCGTCAGTACAAATACAGCCCAGGCCATCCCAGTCGACTTTTCCGGCGTCACATAGCGCCAGAAAGCGACCAGGTTAATATTCACCGCGTTCAATAACAATTCGACGGACATTAAAATTGCGACAGCGTTTCGCCTTGCAAAAACACCGTAAAGACCAATACAGAAAAGGGCCGCAGCAACTATCAAATACCAGGATAATGGAATCATGGTTGATCCTCAGTTTTCGGCCAGGCGACAAGAATAGCCCCGACCAACGCCGCGAGTAATAAAACAGAAGCTATTTCAAACGGGATCACAAAAGCATCTACGCTGACAAAGCTTTTGCCCAGCTCGGCCACACTCCCTTGCAAAATGACATCATCAACAATTGTCTTTGACGCCATAGGCAGTTCATTGTTGGGGACTCTAGGCCAATATTGGCCAATCACCAAGGCCATAATGACAAAGCTGGCCAGGGCACCAACAAAACTTAATCCACGTTGTGAATTAAATGGCTGTTCTGTTGCCTGCATCAAGCGACGCGTCATCATGATCGCAAAAATGACAAGAATTGAAATCGCCCCGATATACACCAACAACTGCGCGGCCGCTAAAAAGCCCGCATCAAGTGTAATATAGAAGCCAGCCACACCAGCGAAAGATACCATCAAGGCTAAAGCGGCATGAAACAAATTGCGGTGTGTGACCACCACAATGGCCGAGCCTAGGGTTAATATGGCCAGCAAAACAAACAGGATTTGCTCAAACATGCTTGTGAAAACTCCTTAGCCCACTCAATGAGCAGGGGCCGCCTCAGCAATTTCATGCGGCACAGTCTCAACCGCTTCCTGGCCAGCCAATGCCTCAGCCTCTTGCTCCATCATTCGTCGCCGGCCATTACGCCGCAAAATTTCGAGTGTTACGAAGGCAATGAAAACATTACTCGCAAGATGCAGAGAAGCACGGACCAACTCGTTCGTACCCGGCGGGATCAACTTATCCAACACCGCAACCATCAAAATCATGACCAAGGTCACCGGAACCAGCAGTTTCCAGTTAAAATTGAGAATTTGGTCGACCCGAACTCGCGGCCATGTCGCCCGGATCCAGATAAAGATCATGTAAATAAAGAACATCTTGAAGAAAAATACGCCGAGTCCGAGGATGGTTCCCAAAACGCCCATCTCCGCAAAATTGATGGGGGAAACACCAAAGAAACCCAAGATCAAATTTATTACCGGAATATTCCAGCCACCCATAAAGACAACTGCGAAAAGGCCGGACATAAACAATGTACCAATAAACTCAGCCAGGAAGAACATGCCAAATTTCATGCCACTGTATTCGATATGAAACCCAGCTACGATTTCAGAATCAGCCTCCAGCAAATCAAAAGGTGTTCGACCCGTTTCTGCCAAAGCTGAGATAAAGAAAATAATCGCGGCCAAGGGCACCATAAAGAGGTATGGAACAACCTGCGCTTCGATAATACCCACAGTTGACATGGTTCGCGCCAATATGATGGGTACGAGAATGGCCAAGATCATCGGAACTTCATAACTTACTAATTGGGCTACGGCACGAAAGCCACCCAAAAGCGCATATTTATTATTGGAACCCCAGCCGGCCAAAAGCACCGTCACAACCGATACAGAACTAATAGCCAAGATGTAAAACATGCCCACATTCAGATCTACGCCAATCATCCCAGGAGCGAAAGGTAAGACAGCCCAAACAAGTAACGCCGCCATTACCGTCAGAATTGGTGCTACATTGTAAATCAGATAATCTGCACCGCTTGGGGTAATTTGTTCCTTTGTAAGCAATTTCAAAACATCGGCCACTGTCTGTAAAGCACCATAACGGCCGCCAACACGATTTGGCCCAATTCGATCTTGCATGCGCGCAATCACTTTACGTTCTAACCAAATAAGAAAGATGACGACGAGTAGACAAAATGTGGATATGGCGAAAATCGAAATTACACTTGCAACCAATTCCACCCAAGGTTGGTTACCAAATATTTGATACAATAGATCAGTTAGACTCATAAATTACACCCATTCCAAAACGCCGCGACTCCACGCATATCCCAGGCCGACTGCAAGCAAGATGACGAAAAGCGTCACTTCGAAAATAGCGAATAAGCCTAACTGGCCGTAGGCGGCAGCAATAGGGAATAGAAAAACAGCTTCCACGTCAAAAATCACGAAGATTAACGCGAAGATGTAGTACTGCACCTTGAACTGAACCCAAGTATCTCCAACAGTCTCAATACCACACTCATACGTTTGCTGCTTAATGGGGTTCGGACGGTGGGGACCAAGAAGACGGTTGACGACGACAGGCGCTAACGGGAATATGGGCGCAAGCGCCACAAATAGAATGATATATTGCCATTCAGCAAACACTGGATTTCCTCTTTCTCCTCACAGCAGGACTTGATTGTGAAATATGTCTCATTTATAACACAAGCACTATTCATGAGCAAAAGTGCCAAGAGCCAAATTGTAACAGAAAAGAAGTGTGTGACAATGGGTTCAGGTGTGGTGATATAACATCATAAAAAATCAAACCCAAGGTGCCACATTGACTCTTTCGTTCAAGATGCTTTTCTTGGGTATACTGGTAGTAAATTCAAGGATATTTGGAGTGATTCATGATTGACTCGTCAATTGAGGTGCAGCGAATTCTAGCTGTTGATGACAACACCTATACGCTACGCATTGTGAAACACACGCTCGAACAGGCCGGCTACCACGTTTCAACGGCCGTTTCCGGAGAAGAAGCATTAACTCTCATTGATCGCTACGGATTGCCACATCTCACTGTGGTTGATCTGCATATGCCTGGTATGAGTGGTTTTGAGTTTTGCCGAACAATCCATCAATTCAGCGATGTGCCGGCGATCATGTTAACGGCCGTTGCTAACGAAGAAACGATAATCGAAGGATTGGAGCAGCACGCCGACGATTACATCGTAAAGCCTTTCAACCCACCAGAGCTTGTGGCACGGGTAGAACGCGTTTTACGTCGCATGGGTGATTATAATTACACCTTGGAAGCGGTAACACGGATCGACGACCACTTAAAAGTAGACTTCCCACATCGTGAAGCCATTGTTGATGACAACCCAGTGTCCCTCACCCCAACCGAAACCAAGCTGCTGTACATTCTCGTTCGTAATTCCGGAAGAATCGTGACAACCAAATTCTTGTTGGACCGCATCTGGCCCATGCAAAACGCACAAGAGGATCGTTTACACGTCCACATTCACCGCTTGCGCCGCAAGATCGAGCATGATCATAATGCGCCAGTGTATATAAACGCCGAACGAGGAACTGGTTACAGCTTCGCTAAACCCTGAAGTCGGCAAAACGCAGAGCGATACGGCCGGCAGCGCTTTTCAGGAAATTTTTTGTAGCTATGTCGGCCGCAAGTTGTTGTATACCCATTGAATAAGTGGGATAGACATGCATCGTCTCCGCAAGATCACGAACTTTTAGCCCATATTTTATGGCCAGCACAAACTCGGAAATCATTTCCCCAGCACGAGGGGCTACGATTGTGGCTCCTAGCAACGTGCCATTGTTCTTATAAGCAATCTTTATAAAACCATCGCGTTCCCCATCAATAACGGCTCGATCAATTTCTTCCAGCGGCAAGCGCGCAAAATTTACATTGTCACCAAATTCTGCTCGGGCTTCAGCTTCACTTAAGCCCACGTGGGCAACTTCCGGATCGGTATAAATCGCAAAAGGAACAATACGCCGCACGCCGCGATCCGAGCCAGGCAGCAGCATATTGCGCACAGCTTTGTAGCCTTGCCACCCAGCGTAATGCGTCAACTGCAAACCACCAGTACAGTCTCCGGCCGCGTAAATGTTTTTACTGCTCGTCCGTAATTTTTCGTCCACATGGATACCATTGGCATCAAAGGCAATACCAGCTTTTTCCAGGTCCATACCGGCCACATTCGGTCGCCGTCCCACGGCGTTCAAGAGGAGGTCAGCATGGACCGTTTGGCACTTTTTACTATCAAGGGTTATCTCAAACTGCCCTGATTCATACGCAATTGATGTTGCCATGCCCTCAACAAACCTGATGCCCTCGCGCTCAAAAACCTGCTCAATCACCTGCCCAACTTCAGGGTCCAATGCCGGTAACACACCAACGTCTACAACAGTTACCGCAGCGCCTAAACGGCCGTATGCTTGCGCCATTTCCACACCAGTGGCTCCTGCGCCCAAGACAACTAATTTCTTCGGCAGCAGCTCATTGTCAAAGAGCTGTTCATAAGTAATGCAAGGGGCTTCGGAATAACCAGGCACTTGTGGCTGTATGGGTTGGGCACCCGTGGCAATGAGGAAGTTTTTTCCAGACAATTTCCGGTCGCCTACCATAATCGTGGTTGGTTCCAGAAATCGTGCCTTTCCTTGAATCAGCTCAATTCCAGGATGAGATTTTATTAGTGCCAGGTCTTGTTGGTAAATCTTTTGCACTTTCTGCTGCAAATAAGCCCGCACCTCTTTCATCTCAGTTGGGGCTGACTCCCGATGACCACTAAAAGATGATACTTGACGAACTGTATGCGTTAATTTGGCTGCCTTAATCAATGCTTTGCTAGGCACACAGCCCAGCCATGTACAATCACCGCCGACATTGCCTTTTTCAACCAAAGCCACCCGCGCGCCCAGTTTAGCGGCAAAATCAGCCGCTGTTATTCCCGCGGATCCGGCACCAATAATAATTAAATCGAAGGGTTCATTCATAAATATCACACCTGGTAAGAAACCTGATTGTTCCCATTAAGGGAACATGATTGATGATTTTAATTTCCGGGTTTCTCTTACTTGCAAAACGGTTTTGCCTCACTAACCTTGACATCATTTGTCTCCTTCTCCTTACTACCCACGAATAGCTCCATGAGATCCGGTCAATGCAAAAAATAACTCAATACTGGTTACAGGATGCCTTAACGCAGTATAATGGCTGGCAAAGATAACTCAACAAAAGGACAGGCTGTGACGGAAAGAACAAATGATGAGTGGCTCGTGGCTTTGCGTTCAGCCGGCGAAGAACGAGACATAGCCCTGGCAGATTTAAGCGTCATTCTTAATAATGGTCTGCGACGCGGTCTGTTGGGTCGTGTTGATACATCAGCCCCAGAATTCAGCACCTTGTCTGAGGATTTTGTTCAAGAAGCGCTGTTGAAGATCTTAGATAAATTGGATACTTTCGCCGGTCGCAGCAAGTTCACAACTTGGGCCCACAAGATCACAGTCCATATCGCCTTAACAGAGCTACGACGTAAGCGCTGGCAAGATTCTTCATTAGATCAGTTAACGGAACGCGAAGATGGCGAGTATACACCCAGTTACACCGCTGATCAGGCGCCGACTCCCGAGATTCGTCTCGAACGCAATGATATGTTGGCCCGTGTAAACCGCATCATTGAAGAAGAATTAACCGAAAAGCAAAAGACGGTCATGAAATCGGCCGTTTTTCAAGGTCAGCCGGCAGCTGTAGTCGCAAAAAACATGGATATGAATCCAAATGCCGTATATAAACTGCTGCATGACGCACGTTTACGGTTAAAACGAAGATTGGAGAAGGAAGGATTAACGCCGGCCGACGTCCTTTCTGTTTTTGATAATTGAGGAATAATGAAATTAATTGCCTAATTGTCATCGAGTTAGCTGAGAATATCGACTTAATTGCACTCCAAAGTAGGTTTCCTGACATGTATAGTAGTTTACAGGTAAGAATCATATATCTGGCTTTGTCCCAATAGCAAGATGAAAAAATTCTTTGAAAGTTTGCAGCACATATTTAAACGTCCATCCGAAAGCGATGGGAAATCAGCGGACGAGCAGACGAACGGTTCCGAAGCTGGCAACGATAGTAATCCGGCGATGAATGAAGCCGCTATTGCTTCGCTCATGCAACTGATCGAGCGCACCAAGGAAGGTGAGTATACCTGTGAAGAAACCTTGGACTTGCTTGATGAATATGTTGAGCTTGTAAACGCTGGTCAGAATGTCGCAGAAATCATGCCTTTAGTAAAAGGTCATATTAGTGATTGCCCCGACTGCACTGAACGGTACGAAACTTTAATCACAATCTTGCAGACCTCTTAGATTAAAGAGCTAACCATTTTCAAATAGGATAATAAAATACGGGGCACTGATGATTCATTGTTTAGTGGAGGAGAGTGAAAGCAATGCTTTTGTCCGGTGATATTGGCGGCACAAAAACGGTTCTGGCCTTATTCAAGGAAGAGGGTGCTAACAAGATTGAACATATGCCCGTTAGGGAAGCGGTTTTTCCCAGCAGGAATTTTAATTCTCTTGAAGAAATCATCCACGAGTTCCTTAAAGATGACAATGCGCACCTGAGCGCAGCCTCTTTTGGCGTGGCCGGCCCGGTGGTAAACCAGAAGGCAGAAATCACAAATCTCTCCTGGAAAATCGATGCGCAAAGCATTAGCAACACTTTGGGTGTAAACACTTGCCTGCTGAATGATCTTGAAGCGATTGCCAATGCGGTTCCTCATTTAGGACGGCACGACCTGATTGCCCTACATGAAGGCGAACCGGAACTTCATGGCGCAAAAGCCGTGATTGCACCAGGGACAGGCCTTGGCGAAGCCTTTCTGGTTTGGGATGGACAGCGGTATGAATCATACCCATCTGAAGGCGGCCACGCAGCTTTCGCGCCAACTTCGTTTCGCCAGATTGAACTTCTCAGCTACTGGCTTAAAAAATTAGGTCATGTTAGTTATGAGCGATTTTGCTCAGGGATAGGAATTCCCAATATTTACCAGTTTCTATGTGATTGCGGTGAATATGAAGAACCGCCATGGTTACACGATCAATTAGCCGCAGCCAGTGACCGCACACCAATCATTGTCGAAACCGCAAAATCTGTGAAGGCACCTATTTGTGTGGACACACTAAATCTTTTCATGGAGATCCTGGGTGGGGAGGCGGCAAATCTGGCGCTTAAGGTTTTGGCAACAGGTGGCGTTTATATCGGTGGTGGCATTCCGCCGCGTATTATTCCTCAATTACAGACAAGCCGTTTTATAGACTTATTCCGGTACAAGGGGCGTTTTAGCGAGATGATGGCCAAAATGCCAGTCTATATCATCAGCAATCCTAAAGTGGCTCTATATGGTGCCGCATATGAGGCACTAAAGACAACTGATCATGGGCCAATCTAATTTTGATTCGACGATTCAGATCTTTGCTGACAAGAATGATTTAGCCACGGCGGCAGCCCAGCTCTTTTCTTTCCTTGCTTCACAGGCAGTGGGTTCACGCGGCCGTTTCAGTGTCGCTCTTTCCGGCGGGAGTACACCGCAGGCTCTTTTTTCGATATTGGCGGAACCGCCTTATTCTACAGACCTACCCTGGTCCTCGATACACTTTTTTTGGGGCGATGAACGCTTAGTATCCCCTGATGATCCTGGCAGCAACTACTATCATGCGACAAAACTATTGCTCGACCATGTCCCTATTCCCCTTGCTAATATCCACCGTGTCAAAGGGGAACTCAGCACTCAAGCTGCTGTCCAAGACACAATAGAACAATTACAAAGCTTCGCAAACGAGGGGTGTACTTGGCCTCGTTTCGATCTTGTATTACTTGGCATGGGTAGTGATGGCCATACCGCCTCTCTATTTCCTGGTTCGCCCGGTGTTGAGAATGAAGGTGTCATGGTTAAATCAGTTACGGCCGTCTATGAAAACCGGCCGGCCCAGCGTCTGACCCTTACACCAGCACTAATCAACGATGCGCGCCAGATTCTTTTCCTGGTCACTGGTGCAAACAAAGCCAAGGCACTGGCCGCAGTGCTTAATGGCCCACGCGATTTGGAAAAGTGGCCGGCCCAACGTATTCAAGCCAGAAACGGCATCATTACCTGGTTCGTCGATCAATCAGCTGCATCCGACCTGGATCGTCCAGATTAGCAAACAAACCTTACTAAAGTCTTTCTAAAAAAGCAGGCCAATTTCATATGGAACAAAAAAACGCGCATAAGCCAGCGGAAAGCGGCAGCAGATTCCAGCATAAGTGGCGTGTGCTGCTGCTGTTAGCGCTTGCCGAACTCTTAGCTATGGCTACCTGGTTTTCGGCTTCGGCCGTTATACCTGCTTTGACAGATGCCTGGGTGCTCAATGATGCCGGCCAGGCGTGGCTCACAATGACGGTTCAAATTGGTTTCGTGATAGGCGCGCTGGTCTCAGCCATCTTCAATCTGGCTGACCGCATACCAGCGCGTCGCCTCTTCGCCGCTTCAGCCCTATTTGCCGGTCTGTCCACAGCTCTCATTCCGTTGGTTGCTCAATCTCTCCAACCGGCGCTGCTCCTTCGCTTCCTAACTGGTGTTTTTCTGGCTGGCGTTTATCCCGTAGGCATGAAAATCATGGCTACCTGGACACGAAAAGATAGAGGGTTGGCCATAGGCTTGCTTGTCGGGGCACTTACGGTCGGTTCCGCCTCCCCACACCTGATCAATGCCCTAGGTGGTGTACAGAATTGGCAGCCCGTGATGTTCTTAGCTGCTGCTTCGGCCATTCTTGCCGGCCTCATTGGCTTTTTTTTCGTTTTCGAGGGGCCATATTCAACCACCGCACCCCCATTCAACTGGCATCAAATTGGTCGCATTTTGCGCCAACGAGAAGTTATGCTGGCTAATACCGGCTACCTGGGCCATATGTGGGAACTTTATGCCATGTGGGCCTGGATTCCGCTGTTCTTACTCGCCAGTTTTCAACTTGTAGGCGTAAACCCGGTATGGGCCGGTATCGCTTCTTTCCTGGTCATCGCCAGCGGCGGGTTAGGCAGTCTTCTAGCCGGACGTCTGGCTGACCGATACGGCCGAACAACGATCACCAGCGCATCCTTATTGATCAGTGGCAGTTGCGCGGTGGGGATTGGCTTCCTTTTCGGCGGAAACCCTATAGTTTTATTCATCATCGCCCTCATCTGGGGATTCGCCATAGTGGCCGACTCAGCTCAATTTTCAGCGGCCGTTTCAGAACTTAGCGAACAAGCCTACGTAGGCACATCGCTAACTTTGCAGACAAGTCTGGGATTTCTGCTAACCCTTTTTACTATCCGCATGATCCCACCCTTGGTAGAGCTTGTCGGCTGGCAATTTGCTTTTGCTTTTCTGGCCATAGGGCCTGTCGTTGGGATCTGGGCTATGTTGAAACTAAGGGGTTCGTCCCAGGCGCAACGTTTGGCCGACGGCAATCGATAATTTGAGAGTTTATGGCATCCTCACTATAAATGATGATTGTACTACCCAGCATAAATCCGCCTTCAAATATTAACGAGTCCAGGTCAAGCCTCGTTCCTTGGCCTTTGCTACATAAGTGGCAATATGCTCGCGAGCAACCTCATGCATATCCACATTCGCACCCTGACTTCGCTGAAAAGCTTTGAACCAGGCTGTAATCTCTGCTAAAGCATCCACCCAAGAATAAACTGGCTGCCATTCAAGGCGTTCGGCCGCTTTCTCCCAACTGAGACGCAGTTGGCCTGTCTCCACTTTGGCATAGCCTGGATCGGTGTGCTCCCAAGATCCATCGCCCCACAGCTCGACCATTTTTTCAGCAAGCTGTTTGGCAGGTACGCCCCGTTGTTCTTGCGGACCAAAGTTCCACGCTTCGGCAAAATCGGGGCCGCCCTGAATTAATTTAGCTCCCAACCATAGATACCCGCTCAACGACTCCAACACATGCTGCCATGGACGGATGCTCAACGGATTGCGAATACCAATCGGCTCCCCTGCCATAAGGGCACGCATGCAGTCCGGTACTAGACGAAAATCGGCAAAATCGCCGCCGCCTATTACATTTCCGGCACGCACTGAAGCAATAGCCACGCCATGCTCCTTATACAAATGCGCAGGAAAAAATGTTTCGCGATAGGAGGCGATGGCTAATTCGGCCATCCCCTTTCCAGCGCTGTATGGATCATGTCCACCGAGGCGATCTGTCTCCCGATAACCCCATAACCACTCTTTATTTTCGTATACCTTGTCCGTCGTGATACTGACCAGAGCACGCACAGAATCGGTAGTACGAATTGCTTCCAAAACATTGACTGTACCCCCAGCATTAATGTCTATCGTCATCTTTGGTTGGCTGATCGAATGCAGAACAATGGGTTGTGCAGCCAAATGGAATATAAGATCAGGTTTGTGGTCAATAATTACTTGCCTAAGTGTGGGATAATCACGAATATCACCGCGGATATCATTAATTCGCGTGCTTAACCTGGATATATCAAAATTATTGGGGACAGTTGGTGGCTCTTCCAAACTGTATCCAATCACGTCCGCGCCTAACTCCAACAGCCAGGTTGTCAGCCATGAACCCTTAAATCCCGTATGTCCCGTGACTAACACGGTCAAACCATCATAAACCTGATTAAACAGCTTCTTCATGAATTTATCCTCTGCGCTGCATCGCTAAGTCAGAAAAATTCGCAGCTCGAATTGGCACTTTGAAAATAACATTCTGCTAATTCTCAATACCAGACTACCATGCACAACTTATCTCAAACTCGCTTTGAGTTTAGCGGATCGCCTTTGATTTGCCTATGTCCATTACGAAAAAGAATAGAATGCTCTTTTCGGTTATAATCACTCTCATGAGCATGAAGAAGGGAAACTTCTACGAACAAGTGTACGTCGTCGTGCGCCGGATCCCTCAGGGTAAAGTGACCAGCTACGGCCGTATCGCGGAGATGCTGGGACGGCCTCGAGCGGCCCGAGCAGTCGGCTACGCGCTAAACGCTTTAAAAGATAAGCGGGGTAATACTACTTATGCGGGCATTCCCTGGCAGCGGGTCGTCAACAGCCAGGGACGGATCAGCATTGTCAATCGCGAATACAGCGCTAACCGACAGGCCGAAATCCTGCGCGAGGAAGGCGTCGTCGTATCTGAAGACCTACGCATCAATCTAGATATCTACTTATGGCAGGGACTTCATCTGGTCGAGATAGATGATATTCTCAGTGGCCAATCCTTATGACATCATTAGGGAGTCAAGCACAAACTCCGGCTCACAGAATAACTTTATGTATAATCACCTTTCAATCATGAAATGGAAATTCTCTCGCCTGATAATTATTGCTATCCTGGTCACTGCGTGTGGTAATCAAGAAATACCTTCTCTCCAAGGAACGGACGAGGCGGTTCAATCTATATCAACGGCCGTATCAGGGACCAATCCTTCCTCCGAAGAACCGATAACTGAGGATGCAGGCGGCTATGCCCGTGCATTCTATCGTGCCTGGGAGGCAGAAGATTACATCGGCATGTACAGCCTGCTTGCCCCACAAAGCCAGGCTCTGGTCGACAGCCAATCATTTGTCCAACGTTATGATGAGGCAATGAAAACGGCCGCCATCCAGAAAATTAGTGCCCAACCAGTGTCTCTCATTCAGGAAGGCAGCGAAGCCCAGTTTGGTGTACGCGTCACTTTGGACACGGCCGTCCTAGGACCAATCACCCGCGATTACACCGTGCCCATGGTCTATGATAACGATCGCTGGGGAATCGTTTGGCGCGAAGGGCTGATATTGCCGGAGCTGGAAGGCGGGAACCGGCTTTCTATGGAGTACGTAGTTCCCTCCAGAGCCAGCATTTATGATGTCGACGGCTACGCACTTGCATTCCAAGGCAAGGCCATTGGTCTGGGAATCATACCTGGCCAAATTGTAGATGAGGCGGGGTTGTTGGCCACACTCAGCCCTATCCTCAGTAAAACACCTGAGGAAATAAAAGAGATGTACGCCACAGCTCAGCCTGATTGGTATGTGCCAATTGGCGACATCCTTGAAGAGACCTTGCAGGAGCATATTCAAAGTCTGCAGCCCTACATCAACGCTGGATTAGCGCCCCCCGAAGCGCGCAATTCGCGTATATATGCCGAGAGCGGGATAGCACCGCACATTATTGGCTATACCGGGTTCATCCCTGCTGAAGAGATCGAATCCTATCTTACGCAAGGATATCGTGGCGATGAGATGGTCGGCCGGGCTGGAATTGAGGCTTGGGGCGAAGAATATTTGAATGGCGAACGTGGCGGCACACTTAGCGTCATTGGCTCCAGCGGAGAATTTATTACGACATTGGTGGAAAAGTCACCGCTTCAATCGCGGAGTATCTATTCCACCATTGATCATACCTTCCAGTCGGCCGTTGAACAGGCTTTGGCTGAGGCTGTCGAAACCCATCCCATTGGCCACTCTGGAGCAGTTGTAGTCCTTGATGTCAATAATGGCGATGTTAAAGCTATGGCCAGCTATCCATCCTATGATCCGGCGATATTTGATGCGCTGCGCCCTGGTTCCGATGTCGCCCTGACCGCTGTTCTGAACAATCCTGGACGCCCGCTGATCAACCGTGCAGCCCAGGGTGTATATCCTGCCGGGTCAGTTTTTAAAATCATCACGATGTCCGCCGCCCTTAACAGTGGGCAGTACACGCCGGACTCCGTTTACACCAGCACCGGTGTGTGGTCTAAGTTAGGTCAAGAGTATGCAAAAACTGACTGGCGCACCGGTGGACATGGCACGATTAGTCTAAAACAAGCGCTAATTGTGTCCTGCAACACCTGCTTTTATGACGTCGGCTACAATCTGGATGGACAAGACAATACACTCCTGCCTAATACCGCCTTTGCTTTTGGTCTAGGTGATTTGACTGGGCTGCAGGGAACGGCCGAAAGCCCAGGCTTAATCCCCGATCCGGAATGGAAAATGATTAATCGCGGCGAAGGCTGGGCGTCCGGTGACGCCGTCAATATGGCTATTGGCCAAGGGTTCGTGCAGGTAACGCCGTTACAAATCGCTTCAGTCTTAGCAGCTATCGCCAACGGCGGCACAATCTACCAGCCAAAGCTGATCGATCGCATTGGCGCGGGCGGCGGTGCGCCCGAAGAGCCATGGCCTGTTACAGAAAATGGCCAGGCCCCTTTAAGCGAAGACCAAATAGCTGTGTTTAAAGAGAGCCTTTGGAATGTAGCCAATGGACCTTGGGGTACGGCAACGGATCGCTTTGAGGGTTTACCAATCCAGGTTGCAGGAAAGACCGGCACTGCTGAAGCACCCCCTAACGATTCCCATGCCTGGTTTGCCGGTTATGCACCCGCTGCTCCTTACACCAATGCAGATGGGACGTTGATTGAGCAGCCCGAGATTGCCATTGCCGTAATCATGGAAAACGCTGGTGAAGGGTCGGCCGTTGCTGCGCCAATCTTCCGCCGAATCGTCGAATTGTATTATGGGATCGAACCGATCACACCATATCCTTGGAGCGGCTAACACCTTTGACAGAACATCTACCCTCCTCTAATCAACCGCCATGGCGCAAAGCTGTTAAACGGGTAATGCGAGAAGCAACAGAACAGGAAATTTTCGATAGATACGGTTCACAAGACGTATCTTTCAATTACCGTTGGGAACATGTGACAACAGTGGCTGAACTCGCAATGCGCCTGGCGCAATTAACTGATGCCGACATGGATGTGGTTGAAGCTGCAGCCTGGCTGCATGATGTCCGCAAGGGGAAAAGAGAAGACCATGCTCTCGCTGGGGCGGACTTCGCACGGGCCTTTCTGCCACAAACAGATTTTCCAGCGGGAAAAATAGAGCACGTGGCCCATGCTATCGAAGTCCATATGGGTTTGTGGCGCGATGCCCCACTTACGGATCTGGAAGCAATGATTTTGTGGGATGCCGATAAATTGTCAAAAATCGGTCTGACGGCCGTTTTTCATTGGACCGGCGGCTCTCTGGCTGGATTTCGGCCGACCAGCATCCGCGAGATAATCGCTAACGGTCAACAGGCAGAGTGGCAGCACAAGACAGTGGCCAGCATGCACACCGAACCCGCACGCCGCGCCGCCCAATCACGACTAAAACATTATAATTGGCTCTGGCAGGCATTGGAAGAAGAATTGAATGGCAATGATCTGTAAATCGATGCGGTATAACCAATTTATCAATCTGAGCGTCGATGATGATCTTCATTATTGCAGCCTAAAAAGAACCCAGTGACCATAATAAATGAATCGGTTCTAATCAATCGATCTTGTGATGAGATCTTTAGTTTCATCAGCAATTATGAAAACGACCCGGTATGGCGAGCGGGGATATTCGAAATGCGTCACGATCCACCAGGCAAAACCCATCTTGGAATGCGCACCCACGAAGTAATGAGTTTAATGGGACGAAAAATTACAAATGTAGCTGAGATAGTTGAATTTAAAGAAGGGCACAAAATTGCATTTAATGTAATTTCTGGGCCTCTTTCTGCTAAAGGACATCGCCTAGTAGATAAGATAGAGGACCAGGCTCGTTTCACTTATTATGTTCAAGCGAAATTAGATGGCTGGATTAACGTGTTCTCACCTATTGTCGCCTGGGTTTTTCGCCGACAAGTTGTGAGCGATCTAAAACGACTAAAACAGATTTTGGAAACCAGTACTGTTTAACCAGTAGCCGGTCTTCGATAAAGATCCAAGTCCTTAGGGCGAATAAGATCGGCAGCCCTTCCGTTCGCCGGCGGCAAGTTTAATCCCCGCACCAGTACAACAGGCAAACCCTCGGCCCCTTGTCCCATTAAAAGACCTGCTGCTGCCGCTATTTCGTCGGCGATGCCAACATCGGTATGCTGTAATGCATAACCATGGAGATCAGGTTCCCCACGCCGGTCCCATAGAGCAGGAATGCCGGCAACGCCGATAGCCACACCAAGCGTTCCCAAGCGAAACGGCCGTCCATGACTGTCGCTAATCACAACGCCAATTGCCACATCACATTGTTCTAGGAACTTTTTCTGTATTTGGACCGCCGATGCATCCGGGTCCTCCGGCAAAAGCAAGACGGTTTCACCAACGCCGCTTTGCGCCACATTGGAGCGGTCAATACCGGCATTAGCACTTGTGAATCCCAGGCGGTGACGCACAATCAAAACACCCTGCCCCATGCGCGAGATCTCATCGCTTTCTTGCAAAATGAGCTCGACCAAACGCGGATCTTTGCCCGTCTTCGCTGCCACCTGTAATGCCTCATCTCCAGGTACAACTGATTCAAGCTGAACCAGCCGCCCTTCTGATTTGGAAATGATCTTTTGGGCAATGACGAGGATATCACCATCATCCGGTATCAGACCGACGTTATACATTGCCGCCAATAGCAATTCCGCCACATCATCCCCTGGCTTGACGGCAGGAATTCCAGGAACGGCCGTTAAATTTAATTCAGTTGTCAATACCGTAACTGCTCCAATCAGATGGTTGGCCCCTACAAGCCAGTGATTCGGATACCCGCGCTTTTTACTTTATGGATGATATTAATGGCGATCAAAACCGAGGTCAATCCTTCGGCAACACCGGCATTCTGCAAAGCGCCAGCATTGATTGCACGCATACCGGCATCCTCACTAAGCTGGATAACGATTTTTTTATCAGCCCCCTTATCACCACAAACTAGAACATCACAGTCCATTTGGTGATCGGCGTCAAGCAAGTGGTGTGCCCCGATATTCTGGAAGGCCGCTACAACAGTTGTGATATCTCCTACCTGCTGCTGAGCTTCCTCCGCAGCTGATAATCCACTGGGTAAGCGCATCACCCGCGCTGCTTTTTCTCCCGTTGGTGCTACGACGCTTACCAGGAGCTTTCCCGGCAAAGCGCTCAAGACCGCATCCAGTGTAACTTCCTGCGCTGCATAGGGGACAGAAAGAACGACCAGATCAGCTTGCTCTGCGGCACTCAAGTTATTCGTGCCCGAAATATTGCCCTCCGGTGCCAGCTCTTTCATCCTGGCTGCAGCATTCGCTCCCTTTTCGGTTAAACGCGAGCCAATAATGATTTCATGGCCAGCCAAGGCCCATCGAAATCCTAAACCAAATCCCTCATTTCCAGTTCCGCCCAATATAGCAATCTTCAATGCAATCTCCTTATTCGTTACTTTTAGTCGCAGACTATCATCTGAATATCTGAAAGCCGGCAACTGATATTTTATTGATACTTAAACGCTTAAATCCTCAAAGCGTTTCCAAACTTCAGCCGCCAGTTCCCGACTGCGCACAGTAATGGCAGCCTCATCGAGAGTCAGCAATTCTCTATCAGCCATCAATACTTTTCCGGCAGCAATAGTTGTTGTCACAGCATCAACTTCAAAGCCAAAAATAATATGCCAGGGCAAATTACCGGCCGTAAGCGGCGTTGTTGCATGGTAATCTACGAAAATAATATCGGCCGCTGCACCTTCGACCAATTTCCCCATTGGCAGATCATCCCAAAACATCTCAGCCAGAGCTGCGTTGTTATATATAGCCATTTGAGCGATATCCATGCCGTTGGCCCGGCGTGGGTCACCATGCGCTGCCTTATGCATAAGATAGGCCGTTTTCCATTCCGCCCACATATTGTTGCTAAACCCATCATTGCCCAAACAAACCGGAATGCCCATGCGCATCATGCCTTCAATATCAGCTGCCCCTACAGCATTGTTCATATTGCTGCGCGGTTGGTGTGTTACCCAGGTGCCTGAATCACGTATCAGCTCTTTTTCGGCCGCATCAACATGAATGCAGTGGGCAAGTATGCTTTTAGGCCCAAGGATTCCCGCTGCCAAGAGTCGATCAACAGTGCGTGTGCCATAATTGTACATGGAATCATATTCATCCACTTCATGCTCGGCCACATGAATATGAAACCCATTCCCAAGTTCCTTAGAAGCTGCGACACAGGCTGCCAACGTCTCGTCACTCACGGTAAGGGAGGCATGTATCCCAAAGGTACCAGCCAACAAACCGCTTCCCCGTTCTTGAAGCGAGTAGAGATAACGGATATTTTCATCAATTCCAGCTTGAGCACCTTCGGCCCCATTTCGATCGGAAACTTCATAACAAAGTGCCGCGCGCACCCCCGCCATCTCTACTGCATCTGCGATCTGATCTAGAGAATTGTTAATCGCGTTGGGGCTGGCGTGATGATCGATCAATGTCGTGGTGCCATGTTTAATGGCATCAACCAGACAGACGAGGGCACTGTATTCAACGTCAATATCCAGCAATGCCTTATCCAGCGGCCACCAAAGCCGCTCCAGAATATCAGGAAAATCCTTCATTGGCGGACCGGGGATGCCCATACCTCGTGCAAAGGCGCCGTAAAAGTGTGTATGCGCACAGATATTACCAGGCATCACTAACTGACCCCGAGCATCCAACTGCTCTACTGTAGAATATTTCTGGCTAAGAATAGATGTATTTCCAATCTCGGCAATTCGGCCGTCGCGCAGGAGTAATGCCCCATCTTCGATAATCTCGTTTGGAGAACCCCAGGTAACTAGACGGCCGTTTGTTATTAACAGATCCCTATCAGGTTTTTCATTCATGGTCATGATTCTACATCTCCTTAAATACCCGGCAATTCCCCTTTCTTAGGATTATGAATGCCTTTATTAATATCTTGACACTGGAGTCTCTTTCGCTAAACTCTATGTGGTTTAAATTCGTTTGGGTAAGAATACCACAAACAATACCATCTAATCTACAGACTACACTAAAGATTATTCGATTTGAGATCGATCAGATTTAAGGAGTTCCAACATGGCTAAACCATTTGAAGTAAAAGACGACACTTTCCAGAACGAAGTATTGCAATCAGAAAAACCAGTTCTGGTTGATTTTTGGGCGGATTGGTGCGGCCCTTGCCGGATGATCGCTCCGTCAGTAAGCGCAATGGCCGAAGAGTATGAAGATGTTCTTCGCGTTGCAAAAATGGATGTGGACGAAAATCCGGCCACACCCGGGCGCTATGGCATCATCGGTATCCCTACCTTGATGTTGTTTAAAGACGGCCAGGTAGTGGAACGGATTACCGGGGCATTGCCAAAAGAACGCATTGTTGCCCAAGTTCTGCCCCATTTAGACGCAGCACCTGTCTAAGCAACAAGTTTTTTTAGTTACAAAAAAAAGCCCGTCTTACTAAAAGTAAGACGGGCTTTTTATTTTCATTGTTAGACCGTCAATATTCTG
The DNA here is from genome assembly GCA_963736615.1 of uncultured Chloroflexia bacterium. GTDB lineage: Bacteria > Chloroflexota > Anaerolineae > Promineifilales > Promineifilaceae > JAACFF01. The sequence goes on from CAVTPP010000015.1 coordinate 425,065, forward strand.
CAAGATACCCTAGGCACGACCAATAAGTCAATTGAGTCCTCGTGTTTCGCTGCCAGGCAAAACAGCTTACTCGGTATCAGAATCCGCCTCTTCAGCCGGCGCATCATCAATATCTTCAGGTGATTTTTCTGATGCAGCAAACTGGTCGGCTAATTTCCCGAACTCATCGCTCAACCATGCTAATCCCTGAATAATGCCATCTCGGGCCTTCATTCCGAATTCGCTGCTCTCGGCACGGTTTTTCGCACCAGCGGCATTATTCTTAAGTTTTTCGGCCTTTTCGCTGCTTTTTGCTTCCCGTATAACAGCGTCAATCTCATCGACGAAGGAATGCACACCTTCACGAATCTCTGTCTCAACGCGAACACGTTCCTCGCTGTTCCAAGCAGCTTCAATCGTCTCAGCGAATTGCCGTCCAAACTTTTTAAATTCCTCACCTAAATCCGGTCCGTTTGTTTTCTCGTCAGCTTTCAAGCCTTCGATGTCATCTTCCTCAATAGGAATTTCAATTCTCTCTTTGATCTCTTCAATATCGGGGGTTTGTTCGTCACTCATTGGATTCTCCTGTCCAAACATAGAACATGCTGCCTGTCTGCACATGTTCCACTTCAATGATTAATAATCGTTTCAATTACACTTTTGCATCGGCTGCCCAATAACGGCAGCCTCAATAAAAAAATATTGTTCAAAAATTAAAAATTGAACCTGTTATCCATACGTTAACCTAGTGGAAAAGTTGCGGCTGTTACTCAATGCGTCGCAGCGATAGATCGTCAATGAACCAACCATTATTGGAAATGGCGTATCGGCCGCGCATGGCAATAGCAACTGTGATGGTCTGAAATTCATCCACAGTAAAGGTGAAATTATGCACGTTGATTTGACCAAATCTTTGCGGTGTCCAAAACGTTCCCCCATCACCAACGAGAAAACGAAACTCTGCCGCATAGGGATCTTGGGCCCAGATTTTTTGTCCGCCCTCCCATTTCTCGACGATATCAGCAAACATCTTAGCCTCGATAATATAAGTGCCTGGCTCAAGTGTAACATCAGACATCAAACGAAAACTAACGGCACCTTGTCCCTTAAAAATTTTTAACGTATGTTGACCATTGTAAATGTATAATCCATGTTCAGCCGGTGGAAGGCGTGAGGTTGAAAGTACCGTAACTTCTGGGCGCACGTATACATCCCAAGCGGCACTGCCCATACCTGTAGGTCCTTCATCCCAGGCGATGCGCCATTTATCTGGTAATTGCAGCTCCGGGATGCCGTTTTGATGGTAATGGCCCTCTTCAAAGGAACCGTTGGGGATCAAGTTTAAGCCAAGCACTGGTTCGGGGGCAACTGTTGGATCAACCGCTACGATCGGGGCAGATGTCGGAGCTGGCGGGGTTGCTGTGGGTGGGAGTGGCGTTGGCGAAGCAGTGCGAGTAGCAGTGGGTTCAGGTGTATTCGTAGCTGTTGGTTCCGGGGTATCTGTAGCAGTTGGTATTAATGTTTGTGTAGCGGTGGGCATTGGCGTATTGGTGGGCGGAAATGGCGTGTCAGTTGGTTCGATCGTACTTAAGGCGAGGGCAGCTGTAGCTTCCACATGTGATAAAGCAACAGCCTTTTGTGTAGCTACATCATCTTCAGCAGAGGCTGCATCATCTGGTGACGAACAAGCCGTAAGCAGTAAAACAAACAATAATGACCAGAGGAATCTACCCCTCTTTAATAAATATTGTGTTGCATTCGCTTTTTTCATAGGAAATCTCATCCTTGCAAGCATGCATATAATCCTTCTGGGCAAATCCAACTAAAAATAATGAAAAGTGTAACGCTGGCCTGACAACCTTAGCAAACTGAATAAGGGGCTGCTTAGAAACAAACTCTGCTATTCGAACTAAAAAGAACGGCCGCACCACAATGGGTACGACCGTTCAAGAGACAAGATCTCAGTAATATCTATTAATTACTGTCGTTGACGCCCTTGGGCTTGCATCCCAACCGGCACAGGCCCAGGGCCACCAGGCATTTGCGGCTGACGCTCAATCCTAGATTTAGGCCGGGGTTGGTTAGGTGCCTTTCTAACTTGTTTTCTACTATTTATCCTATTCCTATGCTGCACATTAGTTTTGGCTGCTTGAATCCCAGAGAAATCAAATAAATTATCACCGGCAATTGAAAAGGCTCCTATAAATAGAATCCGAGTCAACCAAACTAAAACCGCTACAAATAGAGGTACAAAACGAATTAGCTCTTGACGGCTCAATATTTCATTTCCTAATTCATGATTGAGCAAGGTTAAATTAACAGCCCACCAGGTCATTATTGCATTCATTGTTGCTCCCAACAGCCAGGCGCCCATTAAATACCAAACGGCTTTCGGTTCTTCCTGCCCTTGTTCAGGAGTGAAAAGTCGGGCCAATCCGGCAAAATCAATCGCACAAAATGCGATGGCCAAAACGACTGCCCATCCCAATCCCATAATATTGACATCACCCAGAAGGCTCTGTAATGCATAGCGTGTTGTATCGAAATTAAAGATCTCGAATGCTATTAAAGCTACAACCAGAATCACGCCAACGATTAATTTACGTGAACCAGCAAGATTGATATTAAGGCCGCCGGAATGCCTGTTTGATTGAAGATTATTTAATGCATTTTCTGTGTACATCACACCATCTCCTACTTAACTCACAATTTCAACAAGTCTAATAATCAGTTTTCTTAAACAAAACCCCTGGACTGAAAAATGTAGAGCTGACGGGGATTTGCCTGTCAGCTCCACGTAGAGAGGGGTTGGGAAGAAAGAAGAGAGGATTCGTTTGCCTCAATTTGTATATTAGCACATATGTTCTATATTGTCAATGAAGATTTTCATTCTTTTCTAGCAATTTCTCCCAGTTCTTCAACCCAACAAGATCCTTGACAAGCAAGCAATCTCGATCTATATTGATATTGTCTAGACTGACCAGTCAGTCTAGAGATATTAGGGAGTTTAAAATGTTGTTTCTTTTACTTTTGATAGCATTTGTAGGTTCTGTTCTGATTGGCTTGCTGGTCCCAATTGTTTTCAAGAGCGAACGACCGTATGGCCTGGCTGGCGATATCCTTGTTCCAACAATTGTCGGTGTCGGATGGACATTTATTCTCTACCAATACATCGTGCCCCTGGTCAATCTGGGTGGACCGCTGGCCTTTTTTGGCAGCATCCTTGAGGGTTTGGCTTTCGCAGCGATAACTTTATGGATCATGCGCCGCATCAAAAAGTAACCGTTCCATGGCTACCAAAACAGAAACAAGGAAGCAAATCTTGTCCGCTGCGATGACCTGTTTTCTCCGCAAGGGCTATTATCAGGCAACAATGGATGACATCGTCGCTGAAAGTGGTCTGAGTAAAGGCACACTGTACTGGTACTTCAAGAGCAAGAAAGAACTGTTTCTGGCCTTGATACAATCAACGTTGGAGCCGATCGAACAAAGCTGGCAGACCCTGGTCGCGGATCCGCACCAATCAGCAGTCGAGAAACTACGTCTTATCATGTCTTTACTTCGCGCTGAGTTTGGTGAAATGGCTCCTTTCTTCGGAATTATGATGGAGGCGTGGTCTTTAACACGCCACGATCCCGACGTGGAAGCATTAATTAAAGGTATATATGAACCATACCTGCAAACCATGACTCATATCATCGATGAAGGCAAATCCAATGGTGAATTCAAGATCGACTCGGCCGAATCAACCGCTTTGGTTATCTTGATTCTTTACGATGGCTTGACACTGTTCAAAGGGATGGATTACTTGAAGACCGATTGGGAACTGTTAATGGATGCAACTGAAAAACTGCTTTTCCAAGGATTGGGAGTAGAGAACGGCCGTGAATCCTGATGCTGTGGTTATCGAGACCGAAGGACTGACACGCACATTCAAAAATGTGGTGGCCGTTGCCGGCCTGGATCTTAGAATTCTCCGAGGCGAGATCTTTGGGTTGGTAGGTCCCGATGGCTCAGGAAAAACCACCACCATTCGTCTCCTTGCCGCCATCATGGATCCAACTTCAGGTTGGGCCAAGGTGGCCGGCTATGACACCGTCCGCCAACCAGAACCGATCAAGCAGCGCATAGGATACATGGCCCAACGATTTAATCTATATGGCGATCTCTCCGTCTGGGAAAACCTAAACTTTTTTGCTGACGTATTTGAAATGCATGGTCAGGAAAGAGAACAACGCATTGATCGCCTGCTGAATTTTGCCCGGCTAACGTGAATTCAGAGAGCGCAGAGCCAAACACCTGTCCGGGGGGATGCAAAAAAAACTAGCCTTGGCTTGCACCTTGATCCATACTCCTGAAATCATATTCCTCGACGAGCCCACCACAGGCGTCGATCCCGTCTCAAGACGCGAATTCTGGGATATTCTCACTGAACTACACTTACAGGGTATTACCCTCATCATTAGTACACCTTACATGGACGAAGCCGAACGCTGCTCACGCGTCGGTCTTATGAATGAAGGGCAGATCATTGTATGTGACCAACCAGAGAAAATTAAGAGCATGATGGCAGGAGACCTTATAGCCCTCTGGTCATCAGATCGGCGTAAGGCCTTGGCACTCGTGACCGGTCTGGATGGTGTATTAGAAGTGCAAACGTATGGGGATCAACTACGCGTATTTGTGCAAGATGCTGAGAAGACAGGCCCCCGAATCCACAGTACCTTATCTAATGCAAATATTGATATCCTCGATATGCGACAAACCCAACCACGAATGGAAGAGGCTTTTATCTCGCTCATTCAACGCCGCCGGAATGAAGATTTTTTTGAGAATCAATTGGAGGAAGTAGCATGATTAAGTGGCGTCGAGTCCTTTCAATCATGCGCAAAGAGTGGTGGCATATAACCCGCGACAAGATGTCTTTCATTCTTTTGTTGGTATCACCGGTACTGGTCTTGATCACCATGGGTTATGCTTTTTCAATTGACATCACCGATGTGGGCATTGGCGTTATGGATCAAGATTTGAGTCTCTTGTCACGGCAATATATTGCCCAACTGCGCAGCACCGACTCCCTACGATTAGAAGCATGGCCGGAAAACCTAGAGGAGGTGGATCGCTTAATGATGCGCGGCGATGTTAAGGCTGTTGTTATCATCCCAAAAGGTTTTGCCCGAGATTTAGAAGGGGGTGAAACCGCAGCTGTGCAAGTGATTGTTGATGGTACCGACCCTAACACGGCCGGCCATGCTATTCAGCATGTGGGCAGCCATACGGAAAATTTCGCAGCTAATCAAATGCAAACGCAGTTAATGCGGGCAGGCAGTGTGGAAAGTATCAGTACGCCTATCGATCTGCGGCTGAGGCCCTGGTATAACCCCTCACTGCGCTATACGGTATCGATGATACCAGCCCTCGTTGGTGTCGTTCTGGCTGTGCCGGCAATGGCTGCATCCTTGGCCTTATCACGAGAACGAGAATGGGGCACTCTTGAAGGACTCATCGCCACACCAATCGGCCGTTTCGAACTGATCTTAGGCAAACTCATTCCCTATGTTCTCGCCGGTTTAATCAGCGTACCCTTATGTGTATTCACGGCCGTATATTTATACAACGTATCCTTTCAAGGTAGTTTGCTGCTTTACCTGTTTCTATCCCTGATCTTTCTATTTGCCACCATGAGCATCGCTATGTTCCTCTCTGTCTTTATCAAAAGTCAACAGGCAGCGATTATGGCCTCAATGCTCATATTCCTGTTTTCCGGTTTCTTCATGTCCGGCTTATTGATTCCTTTTGCCCTAATGGGCCCGCTGCTGCAGATGGAGGCATTTATAATGCCCACCACCCATTTCGTGATCATCAGCCGCAGCATCTTTGTAAAAGGAGCAGGGTTGGCAGAATTGCAGGGGTTTACACTGGCATTATTGGGCATAGGTTTACTTTTTTTTGTCTTGACCTCGCTAATGTTTAAGAAAAAGTTGTAGCAGGGCAGTTAAACCGTTTGCCGGCTCGCGGTATTTGAAAGACGAGAGGAATTAAGAGACACATAGTTAACATGTTTCAACGTATTTGGAACCTCACGATCAAAGAATTCACCCAGCTCTTCCGTGACCGGCTGTTAGCGCCATTAATCTTGCTGGGCCCATTGGCAGAGTTGTTGATGATTGCCTGGTCATCATCACAGGGCATCAATCATTTGCCTACGGCCGTTCTTGATTTAGACAACAGCAACGCCAGCCGCGGTTTGATCGTCGCCATGAAAAACAGTGAGACCTTTGATCCATACTTTGTAGAAAATTTGGATCAAGTGACCAGTGATATTGAGCATGGGCGCGCCCTAGCAGCCTGGGTCATCCCACATGGTTTTGAGGAACAACTTCTGGCAGCCAACAGCCGGGGATCGCCTGTCCAAATGGTGGTGGATGGTTCGGATGTCATGTCAGCACAAACGGCCGTTACCACTGCCGGCGGTTTGGCCGCCAGTTTCGGTCAGGATATCGCCTTCCAACCTATCATGGCCGGCGCCGTCAAATTGCCCTTGGAAATGAGCCTACGCGTCTGGTTCAATGAAGAGATGAAAGAGTCAAACTATATGATTCCTTCCGAACTAGGCTTTATCGCCGCCGCCATCGCTGCCATGTTAGCCAGCATGGTCATTGCCAAAGAGCGCGAATTAGGCACGCTTGAGCAATTAATGGTAACGCCCATTCGATCCTCGGAGTTGGTCATCGGCAAATCAATCATGGCCGTATCCTTGGCTATGTCCTTTTTCTCTTGATGCTGGCCATGGTCGTTTATATCTTTGATGTGCCCATGCGCGGCTCTTTACCGCTGCTTATGGTCTTGTCCTTTTTTTATATGCTGGTCGAATTGGGTTGGGGTTTGATGATCTCCGCTTTTGCAAAAACACAGATGCAAGCACTGTTGATCACCTTTGCCGTGGTCATGGTCATGATCATTTTCTCCGGGTATGCCTTTCCAGTAGACACCATGCCCCCGTTCATGCAGCTAATATCCAATATTTTCCCGTTGAAACATTGGTTGATTATTTTCCGCAGCATCTTGCTAAAAGGTGCTGGGATCCAAGAGTTTTGGCCCCAGATGCTGGCCATTTTGATACTGGGTGTCATTATTTACACCGGAACCATCTTTGTGCTTCGGCGGAACAAACTGGAATGAAGACCTTAGGGTTCAAAAATATGTCAGCAAAGCCAGTGACACTCTATCCGGAATCAAACAATCACCACGCTATCGAAGCGGTTGATCTCACCAAGCGTTTTGGCGATTTCACGGCCGTTAACCAGGTTAGTTTCAATGTGCACCGCGGCGAAATATTTGGATTTCTGGGACCAAATGGTGCAGGCAAGACTACTACGATGCGCATGTTGATGGGCCTTCTACCGCCCACCGCCGGTTCGGTTACAGTATTGGGTTTTGATATTGTTTCCCAAAAGATTGAGGTCCACCAGCGTATCGGCTATATGTCTCAACGATTCAGCCTGTACAACGACCTAACAGTAGCCGAAAATCTAAAGTTCTTTGGTGGGGCATATGGGGTCAGCGGCAGTCGTTTACAGGAACGACGCGAGACGATTCTAACCATGGCCGGCCTACAAGGTCGAGAAAAAGAGCTAACTAAAAATCTCTCCGGAGGCTGGCGACAACGGCTGGCACTGGGCTGTGCCATTCTGCATGAACCGCAAATACTTTTTTTGGACGAACCGACTGCTGGTGTCGATCCGATTTCCCGTCGAGAATTTTGGGATTTGCTCTACGCTTTGTCCAACGAGGGGCGCACAATTTTTGTCACCACCCATTATATGGATGAGGCTGAACATTGTCACCGGCTGGCCTTCATTCAACATGGGGGTCTTGTTGCCATCGGTTCTCCAGAAGAAATCAAGGCAGAGAAGATGCAGGGCCAGGTATTGGAGATTGACTGCTCTTCACCAGAACTCGCCATGGGCATTTTGCGTCAGGCAGATCTGTTCGCCGAAGTATCTTTATATGGTGCATTGATTCACGTCGTGGCCGAGGATGTAAAATCTTACGAATCCCAAATCGAGAATTTATTGAAGGAAGAATCTATTGAATCACGCTCCATGCAGCTGATCGCACCATCATTGGAAGATGTGTTTATTGCCAGCGTAAGCTAGTTAGTAAATCGGGGGAAAGGCTGACGCCCAACTCGCTTACGCAACAAAGATGACTGAGGAACCCCAGGTTCCAGTAATATTGAACTGGATTGAAATTATGAACGAAGAAAGAAAACACTTGGTTATTATCATTGCCGCTGTGATCGGCCTGGTTATCGGAGCGGTTGTCGCCGCGGTGGTCTATTACCAACTTAATCCTAATGAGTGGACGGCTTTTACGGCCGAAATGAGCGGCGAGAGCGCCACCGCTGCCCGCCCTGTCTCTCGCCCTGCACGCCGACCATCTCTCAGTATTGGTGCACTTAAAGCTTCAGGCAATATAGAAGCTGAAGAAGTCACTATCGCTGCTGAATTAGGCGGGCGTATCATTGAGGTTGCTGTTGATGAAGGTGACACGGTGGCTGATAGCGATTTATTGCTGCGCTTAGATCAAAGCAGCCTTTTGGCCCAGCGCGAAGGTGCTCAGGCTGCCATCGCGCAAGCCAAAGCGGCATTGGATGCTGCCCAGGCCGCATTGGATCGGGCGCAAATGGGCGCAACACCGGAAGAGATCTCTGCAGCCGAAGCGGCCGTTCTTGCCGCAGAAGGTGCGGTAGCCGCAGCTGAGGCAGCACGCGATCAAGCCGTGATTAATGCCGGCAGTGCACGAACGGTACAAGCCGTAGAGAGTTCTGTGAGTATAGCCGAGGCAAATCTCGCTCGGGCAGAAGGAGCCGTGGATGTAGCCAAGGCCAATTTAGCTGCAGCATCAGCTGAACTCGGTCGCATCCAGGCCGGTGCACGCCCGGAAGAAATCGCCATGTACCAATCATTGGTGAACCAAGCCCAGTCCGAATTTCTCATCGCCGAACAGATCCATTTTGAGAATTTCATCGATAAAGATCTGGGTGGTGGTGCAGAAGAACGGGCGCGCTATACCCGCGAAAGTGCCCGCAACGCACGTGATGCGGCTCAAGCCCAGCTAGACCTGGCTCAGGCAGGGCCCTCAACCCAGGAAGTTTCGGCTGGCCTGGCCGCGGTGAGTGCGGCACAGGCCCAGGTTGCTATCGCTGAGGCAGGTGTGGCCATGGCTGAAGCGGAATTAGCCAACACCCAGTCCAATCCGGAAACGACCCTAGACAGTGTAGCGATCGCTGAAGTGGGCATCACTGCGGCCGAAGCACAAGTCAAGATTGCCGGGGGGCAATTGGCCCAAGCAGAAGCGGAACTAGCTCGACTGAGTGCCGGGGCAACGGCCGAAACGATCGCCGCTCTGGAAGCGCAGCGTGCTCAAGCCCAAGCTGTCCTAGTTGGGGCTGAGGCCAATTCAAAAGCATTGGACATCGAAATAGGCCGTACCGTTCTACATGCGCCTTCTGGTGGCGTTGTCTTACAGCGTATGGTACACGAAGGTGAATTAGCTTCTCCCGGAGCTCCCTTATTCACTTTAGGTGATTTAGATGAAGTTACTTTGACCGTCTATGTGCCTGAAGCGGAATTAGGAAAAGTGGCCTTGGGGCAAACGGCCGAAGTCACAGTTGACGCCTATGATGAGATTTTCAGCGGCTTTGTTTCCCACATCGCATCCGAGGCAGAATTTACACCACGTAATGTACAAACTCAGGAAGAACGTGTGCACATGGTCTTTGCGGTGAAGGTTCGACTGGAGAATCAGGAGCACCTATTGAAGCCGGGCATGCCCGCCGATGCCGTCTTCAATACATGACATGATAATTGGTTCAATCTTCGAGAAAAGAATAGTCGTAAGGCGTTACCCCAGGTCCATAGCGGAAAACGTTAGGATATGGGATGTAATGGCTGGTTACGAATTCGTTTAGAATATTCTCGCCCTCAGCATTTAAAACCGTACGCTGAACAATGACGTCCGCGCCCTCAACAGCCGCATCGATCTGCTCAACGGTGCCCTCCGGCAAATCCGGGTCAAATTCCCAGACATCATCTTCCGGAGCCGGTATCACATTCTCAAAAACCGGTTCCGTTTTAAGTACCTCGCGCCCCATGCCCGTACTATACATCTTGAAGGTCAATGCCTCATTCTCTTCATTATAGTAATTTTCAATTAATAGATGATGAGGTGTATTATTGATAAATTTCATGTCCACGATGGGTGAGAAGACAGTAGCATCCATGCCCGGCCCTTCTCCATCGTTGTAATATCCCAACATATACCCGTGTTCCCATCGTTCTGTAATTGGAAAACCAGCCAGGAATGCAGACTGGTAAAGTGTCGTACTTACCTGACAGACCCCACCACCAATGCCATTGATCGTGCGCCCGCCAACGATAATAAATCCTTCTTCGTAACCATCATCCTCTGACACGCTGCCCAGATATTTGTTGAAGGAAAACTCCTCGCCTGGGGCAATGACAACGCCAAAGAAATTAGCTGCTGAACGGGCAATATTGTGTTTACGCGCATCAGACGAACCATAAAACCAGGTGGTTGTCTGCGTAATCAGTTCTGTAATACCCAAATCGGCAGCTGAGACACCGGAATGTACTGTGGGTTCAATGGCCTGCATTACAAAGGGTACGGCGCGATTAGAACCTCCAACCTGCTCCAGGAACTGGGCTGCCGTAGCATCCAGATCAAGAGACCGCCCAGTAATATGGGGCGCCACCAAAACCAATTCGCTTGTGTCATCATTGAAATAGAAACGCGCATTGACCGGGTCACGATACAGTTGATCTTCATACTGTCGTAACCAGTGCCGGACTGCATTTTCATCAACCTGTACAATACGTTGGAGAGACCCGTCGCCATTATCTTGCACATCAACCCGCAGCCAACTCGCTAACAGCTCTTGTGGCAGTTCAACCGTTTGCAAATCCAGTTCATCCAACGGCTCTGGCAAATAAAGATTCATCGGGCTGCTTAAAATCTGCTGGATCTCTTGGGCAACTTCACTGTCGTTATAAAGCGTGGGGTAGGTTTCATGGACTAGAAGTTCAACCTCTGCAGCACGAAAATCGCTCACCGGTTCCAGTATGCGCGAACGAAGCTCGGCTGTATCCAGCTCGCGGCCCGATTGGCCCGGCTGGTATTCAGCGGCGTTATCTTCATAAGCAATAGTCGCATCGACAGCCGGCTTGTGTACTTCGTCCGACAGTTCGCTAATCGTCTGATCTAACTTTCCCTCATTGAAGACAATTACAGGGGAAATAGAACGGCCGTAATACCAAGTATCAAAGGTATCACGCGCCTGGGTCAGCGGTCCTCCGGAACGGCCGATTGCCATAGCTGCTTTAACAGTTTGTTCCTCATCAAAAGACATGCCCAAATCTGCTGGTGCTTTTGCCCACTGCCGCCCACTGCCAGGATCACTGAAAAGAACGTCCCCTTGTTTCAAATATTGGGCATTCTCCGCTAATAAAAGTTCAGCCTCTTCGGCCGTTTTACCACTCAAATCGATTCTGCCCAGAGTGACACCCGTGAGAACACGGCCGTCATGTTCAGCCCGATACTGGCTTAAGATCACAGCCAGAATAATCGTCAGCAGCGCCAGTGTAACCAATGGTGGCAGCAGAAAATAACCGATTTTCCGGCCTAAATGCGAACTGCCTGATGGATGTTGTGGAAAAATAGCTTGCATACTTATCTGCTTACCTCAAGCGGCTAATTATATCAAGTGCTTGCTAACGCATTGAATAGGCTCATATCGAACTTAGGCAAGTTTAGACTTCACGAAATGTGCGCTCTCTCAAATGCGCAACACGTTCATAATCTTTTTGTGAATTCAGGCAAGTGTAGGGGTTACAAGAACAGAAAATTGTTGGCGATCTCACAAAAGCCAGATATGAGTGGATCATGTTAATGATCTTGTTGCAGCAGCTTCATTAAACTTGTAAGATGATCCGTGTAGGATAACAACATGCTATTATTTAGAATTGTCACTGGCGGGTTGAGCAAGCAAAAAATTGGTAAGCAGCGCCAAAAGTTGTATCCAGGAGTGCACCTTTTGTGAATCAAGACGATATAGAAAAGCAAGCTGATTTCGAACCTTCTTTAGAAACTGTAAATAGATCACATAATGAACCGCATCACTCTGTCGATGCACATAGATTGCCCAAGGAGACAGCCAGACCTCTTCTTTATATCTGCTTGGCTTCCGTTCTATTGCTGACAGCTCTCTTTTTCAGTTTCATTGTGCCCCAAACACCTGGACGAATGGTTAGGCCGAGTGTCGCGTTAATATCAGATTTATCTCTGTGGTCTACTATTACTTCATTACCGCTTCCAATCCCCCAAGGCAGTTTGGTAGTCGCCGGCGTTTTGATTTTTGTCATCGTTATGGCTTTCGCAGCTTACGGCTTGGCTGTATATATAAGCTGGTATCGTCTAGCAGGTCGTCAAACAATTGCCCTAATCGTGATAACGTCAATTGCATTTTTCATTGTATCGACGTTATCGCTGCCAAATACAAATACAGATATTTTCAACTACATTGTCAACGGCCGAATTGCGGCCGTCCACAATAGCAATCCCTACTTTGTGGCAGCCGATGAATTTCCAGACGATCCTGTATACCCATACGCAAGCAAGAACTATACAGGTTTGGCAGCCGATAAAATGCCGTTCTGGATGTTGACTAACGTTCTATTAGCCAAGCTTGCCGGCAATCATGTCACTACAAATCTGATCATCTATCGTATGGCTCTGATGCTATTCAACATAATCAATTTACTTCTAATTGCCATCATTGCCAGAAAACTTAATCCGCACTATCTAGCGTCCGCGCTTATCATATATGGTTGGAACCCGATAGTTATCGTTCACGCCCAAAGCAAGAGTGACACATTGATGGCCCTACTTCTGCTGCTGGCTGTGCTATTCCTGATCAAGAAATGGCGTTTACTGGCTGTTGCTGCTTTGGGGCTGTCAGTTATGGTTAAACTCATTACTTTACCATTAGCGGCCGTATACGAACTGCGCAACCTGCGTCTGCGAAAGTGGCGTGCATTGATTGTAGACATCCTCATTTTGGGCGTAGCATCCCTAATACTCATTATTCTATTGTGGCAGAATTTGGAAATTGCAACTCGACTCATTGCCTTATTAGGCGTTGTGGGGACTTCGGCACCTGGTGTGCTCCGTATTATTTTGATTATTGGTTTTGGTTTGTTGATTTTAGGGGTGAGCGCTTTTCAAGATGGGCGCATTGATAAGCTGCTCTGGGCGTGGTCATTGGTACTGTTGTACTTTTGCGTCTTTCTCACGAAATTCGGCTTTTCGTGGTACTTAATAACGTTGCTTGCCATTGTGGGTCTTGTCTTTGATTGGCGTATCGTTCTGGTATCCAGTGTATTGTCTTTTACTTCATTCCTTTACAATTCTTGGTATTCAACGTTTACAGAATTGTTCTCCCCGCCAGATTTATTGTCATTTCCGGCATATTTCGTTTACATCTTAATGACAGCGCTAATAGTGACCGGTATTCTTTTTTTTGCATTAGGCATGAAAAAACTGCGGCAGCGTTCTTCAGATCCAGTTATCTCGTAATACACAATAACCCGATCTTATTCCATCAAGTATTTCTAAAACCAATAAAGATGCCTAAGACCATACAGATACCTATCAAAAGTAGTGGCCAATGTTTTGAAAATAGTGACGCAATGAGTGGTAACCCAGTAAGTGAACTGCTATCAGGATCAGTTTGCAGAGGATCGTTCTGGGACTCAGTTTCCACGAAGGCGCTATCTTCAGACGGCGTAGGTGTGGGTGCATACGGCGAATTAATTTCTACAAAACCATCAATGTTTGCAAGAACAGAGTAATTCTCGTCGCCATCCCAAATAGGATCGGTATCGATTGGGAGCTCTGGTGTTGTGAGCAAGAAGCCATACTGAATAGTTGAGCCTTGTGGAACCTGAATAGTAGCACGGTAGAAATCCCCGCTTGGCACCATTTGCGTACGCATCAAACCTTCTTCAACAGTTGTTTCATCTTCGCTAACAGCCTCAGGAACATTTTGCCAGCCATTTATTCCCCATACCAAGACAACATTACCTGCATTTGGATAAAGGTAATGGAAAGTCTGTTGAACAAATGATTGGCCGAGATTTATAGCTGAATCGACATAAAATTTTTTGTCGTATGTGGCTATCAAGATCGGTGGTATGGTTGAACTGGCTCGTTCAGGGTCTTTTCCTGTATCCCATACGTCTATGCTTTCACCATCGGCCGTTTCAAAAATTTTGAAACCATATTGAACAATGGCTCCCACGGGCACAGTCAACTCTGCAACGAAATTATCTTCCTCACGTCGCATAGGTAAAAACATAAAGCCATCATCATCAATACTAACATTCTTAATTAATTCCTCTGGAAGGGGCTGCCAACCATTAATTCCAAAAACAAAATCTACAACCCCAGCTTCGGGTGCATAATAGCGAATTTCTACAGTAACAGTCTTCTCAACTGCTGTTGGTTGCGCGACATCCACCATACCTGTTGCTGATAACAAGCTGCCCAAAAAAGAAATGATAAACAAAGTTAGTATTCGCATACGCCTCTTGATGCTGTGATTAATTCAGCCTTCGAACCTATAAATTCTGGTTCGCGATAAGTATATCATGGTGCGTTTCTCTACTGAAAATTACATTGGCTCTGTCGGTCGATCATCCCCTAGCAGACTGGTAAAGGATAAGACATCTGGCGAGCTTGAGGAATTACACGCATAGATTGCAAATTTGGCCAGGAACCTCACGGGTTATTAAAGTTTTTAACGCTAATAGATATGGTTCCAATCAGTTTTTATAAGCTCGCATAAAGTCGCACATTTTTGCAGCCCCGCCGCAAGGCCATTATGTTAAAGTAAATAGTAACTTCTGTATTTTTATAAGGGGTGAACCAGATCATTTGCAGGCATGTTGAAAATCACTTGACAAAACACAAGCTGGCGATCTAGTCTATTCTTAGATCGAGTTTTTTCTAGTAACTACTATCGATAATGGGGGTGAAGATGAGTAGAGACAAACTACTTGGGCTAGGGTTGGTCGGTATATCCTTGCTATTGGCGCTTGGGACAGGGATATACTTCACAGTAACTGGCAGAAGTGTCCCGCTGGCCATTTTCGCTTGGCCCGCGTTAGGCTTCCTCTCGGGCATTGCTATATTCTTCTTCAGTTTCATTGAAGTGGGTTTGAATATTGACGATGAAATCGAGCAGTTTCCGCAATTAGTTCAGGATGATATTGAAAATTTGCGTAGCGGCACAATATCATCCACACTTCTGTTTGTTACATTGACACTAATCGCAGCAGGTATTGAAGTCGGTTTATTGGTGTGGTATCGGAAAGAAGAAGCAACATGGGGGCCTGTTAACGTACTATTGGTTGCCTTGGTCGTAGTTGCCATTACACTATTCTTGTCCCTTCGGGCGAATTGGTTTCAGACGACGACGTCAGAGATTGGCACCTAAAATCTTTGTGATTCCAGCGATTGGATGGCTCATTTGCATCTTCATTGGCGTTCGCTATGCGGAGCCCATCGAGTATGGTGGACCTACACAGCTGGAGCGATCTCAGGCTAACCGTTCAGAGGGTAATCTCAGACCACCTCGAGCAGGAACGACCTACCTCACATTTGATGCCGTTGAAACAACAGGCAATGCCGTGGCCAGCATGGACTGTGATGATGAATCCTGTTTGGTCGTAATATTAGTCGCAGTCGTTGCTATGAGTGTGCTTGCATCAGCAACCATCCCCCATTTTTGGGTAGTGGCCACAATGTTGCTTTTAACCCTAATGGCGATGTTCACCTTAAGAGAACTGCTCTATAGAGATGATATAATTTAGTTGACTATCATTTTTCTGTGTTCGCCAGAAACAACCTTAGTCATTATTTTAAGCAATCGAACAAGCGGATAGATGGTATTATTGTTTTCAGTTTGCTTTTGGCTAATTTAGTCGGCTGTTACCTGATCCGCCTCTTTTACCCAGTTTTCTATATATTCCAGGCTCTGGTGTCGGAAATAGGTGTTGTATAAGCCGGCGTAATGCCCTGAAGATTCAAGCAAGGCATCATGGGTTCCTTCTTCGATGATTTGCCCATGATCCATAACAATGATCCGGTCGGCTTGTCTTACTGTCGACAGGCGGTGGGCGATAACTATGGCTGTGCGTTCACTCATGATGGCATCCAGACCCTCTTGAATCTGAGCCTCGGTAAAGGGATCCACACTCGCAGTCGCTTCGTCAAGGATGAATATGGCCGGATCTTTTAGAACGACTCGTGCCAAGGCAACCAGTTGGCGCTGGCCCATGGATAGACTGGCGCCTCGTTCTCCCACATCCGTATCCAATCCATCCGACAACGCATCTAACCATTCTCCCTGGCTTATCTGCATGGCCGCACCACGCACCTCACTATCTTTAGCTGTAGGACGGCCGTAGCGGATATTTTCTCCTACAGTTCCGGAGAATAAAAACGGTTCTTGTGGCACAAGCCCTGTTTGCAGCCGGAACTGGCCAAGATCTAACGAGCGTATATCACGGCCATCAATTAGGATTTTGCCGCCTTGAAACTCGTAAAAGCGCATAATGAGCTTGGCAATACTGCTCTTTCCAGCCCCGGTATGACCAACCAAAGCCACTGTCTCACCTGTCTTGATGTCCAGAACAAAGTCGGGCAGAACCACCTCTTTATCCGTATAACTAAATCGTACATGCTCAAATTGAATCCGGCCGTCTAAATGTTGCGCTTCTTCATTGGCAGTTTGCTCAACTTTTGAGTCGGCATCAATTAGAGCAAAGACACGTTCGGCTGCGGATAGACCATCCTGGAATTGGCTCCAGAAAGAGGCGATATTCATCATAGGCCACCAATAGAATCCGACAGCCTGCATATAGAGATACCAATCACCTATTGTAACGCCGCTGACCGGATTTGCTGTAGCCACGCCCCCGGCATATAGGAGCAGCGCCGTGCCCAAGCCCGAAGCAAGTCCCATAAGCGGAAAAATAGACATCAAGGTCATGCCCCGCTGCAGTCCCATTTTATAGCCTTGTCTGTTGTTGTCATCGAACGAGGTCATAAATGGCGTGTTCCTGGCGAAAGCTCTTGGCTACAACGATGCCGCTGATGGATTCCTGTATTTGTGCGTTAATAGTCGCTGTGATGCGCCGCGCATTCTGTGTCACGCGACGAGCAACGCGACGGAAGCTTAAAGCGATAATAATCGCCAATGGGGTCATGATAATGAGCAGCAATGTAAGCCGAACATTGATCGTAAACAGCCAAACGGTCAGAAAAATAACCAGCAAGCCTTGGCTGATAAGGTTTAATGTTAGGTTGATGACTTCCGCAAAGTCTTGCGTATCGGATGTGACACGACTGACGATTTTTCCTGAGGGATGATCATCGAAGAAAGATAAATCAAGGCCAACGGTCGCCGCAAAGGCATCCTGACGCAGCTGCAGCACGACATTACCCGTTACACGAGCTGAAAACCATTGGCGTATGAAATTAAAGACCCAGGCCGAAGCTCCTAAGATGGCGATGCCCAATGTCATTAATAGAATAACCTGCATTGGCGCATCTTCGGATAACAAATCGATGGCCTTAGCGATCAGGATAGGGCCGGCTATGGTAGCGGCTGAGTTAAGCGTAATCATCACCGCTACTAAAATCATTTGCCGGGTATACGGCCGAAAATAACTAATGATCCGGTCTAGCAGTTCACGGTCATCATACTGCCGGTCATAATCTTCTGTATCAAGTCCGTCTATTATAAAACCCATAGGTCACTCGTAACGGGCAAAAATTCGTTGGTAATCACTGCTTTTTTCCAGAAGCTCCTCATGCTTACCCTGGTCAACGATCTTCCCTTGCTTCAGAACCAAAATGCGATCCGCCCAGCGAATCTGGCTCAGGCGATGGGTGATCAAAAACGTGGTGCGTCTGCTGCTAATCTGGCGCATTGCGCGTTGGATCTGATCTTCTGTCTCGCTGTCGATGGCGCTTGTACTATCATCAAGAATAAGAATGCGTGGATCGGTTAAAAAGGCACGAGCAATAGCGATACGTTGTCGCTGGCCCCCAGAGAGCATTGTGCCCCGCTCGCCAACCTCTGTTTCGTAGCCTTCCTTGAAACTGTTGATAAAACCATTCGCCTGCGCTTCGACTGCGGCCTGTTGTATTTCTTCCATATTGGCATCGGGGCAGCCAAAGGCAATGTTTTCAGCCAGGGTGCGCGAAAAGAGAAAAACATCTTGCTCGATGGTGGATATCTGGGAGCGTAATGCCTCAAGGTTCCACTGCCTGACATCCATATTGTCAACAAGAATACGGCCTTCATCAGCATCAAATATGCGGTTAATTAAGCGCGTGAGGGTCGTTTTTCCGGAGCCAGTGTGACCAACAATGGCGACTGTCTCGCCAGGATTAGCTGTGAAGCTGATGTTTTTGAGTACCGTCTGTCCATTATATCCAAAACTCACATTGTCAAAAACGACCTGACCCTGGATCGTTTTACTCAACCCAGCCTCGTTCTCGTCAAGCTCGGTTTCCGTGTTGATCATACTCAAAATACGGCCCGCACTGGCAATGCCAAGTTGGACGAGATTAAACGAAAAGATGGAAATAAATGTGGGAAAACGTAGAACACCGAGCAAACCCATATAGGCAATAACGGTTCCCGCACTGATTTCTTCCGCCTGCCATAATAGCACCGCCACCAAAAATCCAGCGGCCCAGGCGATACTAAATACAAGCATTGGTAAATATCGCGCCTGTATCTCACCCTGACGCACAAAGTAGTCACGGAACAAACGTGCATCTTTAGAAAAACTTTCTAGTTCTTGAGCTTCCTGAGCATTGCTCTTAACGACTTCTATGCCACTGATGGTTTCCGCTAGACCGGCATTCATAACCCCGAACTGCTCGCGCATGGCTGCACTAACCGGGTTTAACTGCCGTGCATAATCCCATACGGTAATAGTAAAACCTATAAGGAATAAGATGGGAACCAATAATAAGCGCACATCAAGAAACCCAATCATAATCACCGGCACAACAATGCCCATGAGCGAATCAATGATGAGCATCAATCCGGGGCTAAACATAATATTGAGCGTGCGAACATCGTTGGTAGCACGAGCCATGATGTCGCCTATGCGTTGACGGCCGTGAAAAGTCTGGCTTTTACCTAATAGATCGACATAAAGCTCATCACGTGAATCACGCTCAAACCGTTGGGCAAGATATTCGGTACTATAATTGCGCAGGAGACCGAATAGACCCTGTGCCACCGCGGCAACAAAGACTCCGACCGCCAACATCAGCAAGGCGGTTGTTTCCCATTCTGGTTGAGCGATCAAATCGAAGGCCCGACCAATCAGAATCTGTATAGAGCTATAAGCGAAATTATTGAGAATGGCGGTAACCAATATCCCCAATGGAAGCAGCGGGTAACGCATGGTATGCGAAATAATCCAGCGTATAGGCGTGCTGCGATTGTATGGATATTCATATTCAAGCCGGAATTCTCGTTTGCTCACTTAAGCCACCTTTTGACAGAAAGAATATTATACCTTATGCGGGCGCCGTAGTGAAGAATTCTCTGCAATGGTTTTTACATCAGTTAGGATTTGGTGCTATGGCCATGTACAATGACATCTACTATGGACCAGTTCATTTATAACTCCTGATCATAAGCCCGAGGAGTAAGCAGCAGAGTGATGAAGCTATCTGATCAAGCTCAACGAATTGCCATTATCGATCTTGGATCTAACACGGCGCGTTTAGTTGTGCTGAGTACATTACCTGGCTACGCATACAATCTCGATGACGAGATTCGTGAAGTGGTTCGTCTTCGAGAAGGCATGACAGATGACGGTTTGAGCCCAGAGGCCGTCAGCAGAGCTTTGTTTACGCTGCGACTGTTTAAACGTTTTTGTGACGGAACTCGCGTGAACAAGATCGTTGCCACAGCAACCAGCGCTGTACGCGAAGCGAGTAATGGTGCAGCCTTTGTAGAACAAGTGGAACGAGATATTGGTCTAAAGCTGCAAATTCTAGACGGCAGCAAAGAAGCTTACTACGGTGTTTTAGGTGTTTTGAATGAGGTGCCGTTGGTCGATGGCTATGTGGTCGATATTGGTGGTGGCAGCGCCCAGATTTCCGAGGTACGTAACCGCCGTTTTAAACGCGGGCGAGCATTGCGGTTAGGATCCCTGGCTCTTACTGAACAGTTCGTTCGCAGCGATCCGCTCGGCATCCGTGATTTTGAAGCAATTGTTCACGAAATTAACCGGCAGCTAGATTCAGTTGCCTGGCTTTCGAGAGCCAAGAAAAAAGACGGTCGCCAATTGGTTGGCTTAGGGGGAACTATCCGCAACCTGGCTCGTATGGGGGCCATGCGCCAAGGATACCCATTGAATACGCTGCATGGCTATTCCGTTAGCCGCGACTCATTGACTGAGAGCATTCACCAGTTAAGTCGAAAACAATTAGCTAAACGACGCAGAATCCCAGGTTTAAACAGCGATCGCGCTGACATTATTCTACCTGGGGCATTGGTTATCCATACCATAATGGAAAGATTAGGGCAGGAAAAGATAACGGTCTCGGTAAACGGGCTGCGGGAAGGGCTGTTTTTTGAGCGTTTCTGGCAGCATCTGACATATCCAGTTGTGGCCAATATTCGCCGGTTTAGCGTTCTAAATATGGCGCGTGTTTTTAATTATGAGAAAGCCCATGCCACTCATGTTCGTTATCTGGCCGGCCGGCTGTTCGAACAATTAAAGCCGCTTCATGGATACGGCCGTGCCGAATTAGAAATCCTGGATGCCGCAGCACTCCTACATGATTTAGGTACCATAATCGACTACTATGCTCATCATAAACATTCCCAGATGTTGATAACCAACCGCGGGCTTGCCGGATATACTCCGCGAGAAACGGTACTAATTGCCTTATTGACACGATACCATCGTAAGGGAAAGCCACGCGCAGCTGGCTTTGCAAAGTTGCTTGAGGATGGGGACGAACTCCTGCTTACATGCCTGGCGGCAATGCTGCGCCTGGCGGAATTTCTGGAACGTGGCCGGAATGCCAATGTTGATGATATTGCTGCCTACTGGGATGATAGCGAACTCCATCTTACCGTAGTCGCTGATGAATATCCAGCCGTGGAGATATGGGAAGCAGAAAAAAACGCCGCCTCATTAATGGAAACAGCGTTTAAACGCCAGCTTGTGCTTGAAAGCACGGCCGCTCCAGATGCCTGGGTGTCGGCGATGGATGAATAAGAACAAATCCTAAGAGGATCGATGAATGGCTAAAATGTCGCCGATGAGTGCATAACCGGTTTCTATCCTACCGGCCCCAGGCCCCACCAATGTAACATCTCCCAACAACTCGGTGCTGTAAGTAATCGCATTCGTAGCCCCGCTGACGGCCGCCAATGGATGATTTAGGGGCAAACGAACTGGTCGCACGTTGGCCTGGATCTCATTTCCTGTATTGTCAACCGTGCCAATAAGCTTCCATCGTTCACCGGCTTCTTTCGCCTCTGCAATTTCGTCGGCAGTCAGCCCGCTGATGCCTGTGCGATCAACATCCGCCATTGTTAATGACGCGCCCATCAGGAGATTGGCCAAAATGACCACTTTCCCAGCGGCGTCAATTCCTTCCACATCCCCTGCGGGATCGGCTTCAGCATAGCCACGTGCTTGAGCATCAGCCAGGGCCTCTTCATAACCAGCGCCTGTTTCCATCTGAGTCAAGATGTAATTAGTTGTACCATTGAGAATGCCCTGGATTCGACTAATTCCTGCGCCCGCAAGTTGTTCCTGTCCCAGGCGTATCGCCGGTGTGCCGCTCATAACGGTGCCTTCAGCCCCAATTTGCACCTGCTGCTGCCGCGCCAGAGCTGCCAATTCCGTATAATTAAGAGCGATAGGTCCTTTATTGGTCGTCACCACGTGTTTTCCCTGTTTAAGAGCTGCGCGGATATGGGTCAGGGCCGGTTCCCCTGTTGTCAAATCGGTATAGCTCAATTCAAGGACGATATCAGCATTGCTGTTGTTGATGGTTTCTAAGGCATCCCACCCGTACCGTTTCGCTTTTACCTGATTTAGTTGGCCCCCTAGCCGCATGGTTTCTAGCAACAGAGCAGGGTTAAATCCTTCAGGATCATAGATACTTCCTTTTAGAAAATCGCAAACAGCAACGATTTGTAGCTCTATGTCATAGCGCTGCGATAGTTCTTCGCTGCTATCGTGTAAGATTTGGGCAAAGCCTTGGCCTACATTACCAAAACCAATTAGTGCCAAACGGTAAGTTTGCATATTGCATCCTCGTAAAAAGATGCCAACTTTCGGAAAAGTTGGCATCTTTGTAATAATTAGACAAGAAGCTGCATTTACATGAGTTTAGCCATAAGTGCATCTAGCGCCTCTTTGGAAGGCCGGATCATCTCGTCTGGTAAATGTGCCAAGGGTACATCAGTTAAATCAGAAGCTTCGGCGAGCGACTCTCGAGATGGGTCAAAATATATCAGGCCAGTAATAAACACTTCTGTATCATCTGTGTGTTGCAAAACGCGCAGCGCTTCCATTTTGTCTGTCGGATCGTAATCATCTGCCAACCGGCGAAGTTTGATGTGGGACCCATCATGCAGTTGGATGCCACGAACATCGCCTGGCGTTTGGGGGTCGATCTTGATTTCTTCGGCAGGCGGCACCCAACCAAAGTCATGCAGCGGGGCCTCATGTTCTCGGCCGTAGCCATAACTTTTACTGGAAGTGTCCTCGTTGTTGAATGCGACGCAGGGGCTGATGATGTCTAACACGGCCGTACCACGATGGCTGAGCGCTGCCTTGAGTAGTTCACGCACTTGCTTAGCATCACCCGAGAAAGATCGGGCCACAAAACCGGCACCGGCCATGATCGCTTCCATGCAAATGTCGATGGGGGGCAGTTCGTTGCGTCCAGCGTATTTCAACATCGCCCCTTCATCGGCCGTTGCTGAGAATTGACCCTTGGTTAAACCATAGACGCCATTGTTTTCGATGATATAGACCATGCGTACATTACGGCGCAGGGCATGTTTGAACTGTCCAAAGCCAATGCTGGCCGTATCGCCATCACCGCTAACGCCAATCGCCTTTAAGTGATGATTAGCGATTAGCGCGCCTGTACTAACTGAGGGCATACGGCCGTGCAGCGAATTAAAACCATGTGACATGCCCAGGAAATAAGTCGGTGACTTACTTGAGCAGCCAATACCGCTGGTCTTTATTAATTCATGAGGCTTGATATTAAGCTCGTAAGCCACTTGAACAATTTGGCTGGCAATGGAGTTATGCCCACAGCCTTGACAAAGGGTCGATGGTGCCCCTTTATAATCATTCTTGGTCAGGTTAATCAGATTTGTCTTAGGTGTTCTTGCTCTGGTACCCATCTCAATCTTGCTCCTTGGCTTCAATCGCATTGACAACCCAACGCGCTGTTAATGGCATGCCGTTCATAAATGCCAGCGAGGTCATCTTCATCGCCAACTCAGGCATCTCAGTCAGCAAAACCGAGTGCATCTGACCGTCCCGGTTCAATTCAATTACATAAACGCGGTCGTGCCTGGCAACGAATTCTCTGACTTCGTCGTTTATCGGCAGAGCGCGTAAACGTAGAGCGCTGGTTTTTACACCCTTGGCCTCCAAACGATCCCGAGCCTCTTCAATAGCAAAACGCGTCGTTCCGAAGCTGATAATGCCTATTTCCGCGCCCACTTTTTCATCGATAACTGGTCCCGGGACCATATCCCGTGCTGTCTCGAATTTGCGCACCAAGCGGTCCATGTTATCAACCCACACGTCTGGTCTTTCGCTGTAACGAGCATTCTCATCATGACCCGTCCCGCGCAAGAAGTAGGCGGCGCGTGGATGATCGGTGCCCGGCAAAGTGCGATAACCAATGCCATCGCCATCAAGGTCCTTGTAGCGAGCAAAGCCCTTTTCTTCCACTTCAGCGGCTGTCAGGACCTTTCCGCGCTTGATCGGTTGCTCAGGATATGTAAAAGGTTCCGACATCCAGTTATTCATACCTAAATCGAGGTCGCTGAGGACAAAAATTGGGGTTTGTAATTCATCTGCCAAGTCAAAGGATGTGATTCCAAAGTCAAAACATTCCTTGACAGTGGATGGCAAAAGAATGATGTTTTTTGTATCGCCATGCCCCAAGGTGTAAATAAAGGTAATATCGCCCTGGCCGGTACGAGTTGGTAAGCCGGTGCTTGGACCTACTCGCTGCACATCCCAAATGACGCCCGGGATTTCGGCGAAATAGCCCAGCCCTACAAACTCAGCCATAAGTGAAATACCCGGTCCAGAAGTGGCGGTCATCGCCCTTGCGCCAGCCCAGCCAGCCCCCAAAACCATGCCGATGGCTGCTAATTCATCCTCAGCCTGGATTACAGCATAAGTCTTGCGCTCTGTTTCAGGATCGACACGCAAGCCTGGCAAATTGCTGTTCAGTGTATCGATTAAACTGGTTGAGGGTGTAATTGGGTACCATGCGACCACGGTAACCCCCCCAAAGATAGTACCCAAACCGGCGGCTTCATTGCCAGTTATCATAATCATGCCCGCGGTTTCATTCATGGGCGAGATCTGATATGGATCCGTTTTAACCAGGTTTTCCACCGCCCACTCATAAGCGGTTCTAACCATGTCCATGTTGGAATCAACTAGCTTACGACGACCTTTAAAATGATAATCAAGCGCATTATCAATTTGTTCGAGAGGTATGCCCAAAAGATAGGCCACTGCGCCAACATAGACCATATTGGCAATATAGTCGCGCAATTTTCCTTTCATACCCGTCTTGGCGACAAAGATGTTGACGGGGATTCCGTAGTAGGTGATATCATCCCGCTGTGGCACGGATCGCCAATCGGCATTATAGATGCAAACACCCCCTGGCGGCAGATTGGCGATATCCTCATCAACGGTGGCCAGGTTGAAGGCTACCAAGATCTCCGCAGTGTCACGAGGAGCCATATACCCTTCATAACTAACGCGAATTTGATACCAGGTTGGTAGTCCCTGAATATTTGAGGGGAATATATTCTTCCCGGTAACGGGGATACCCATCTTAAATAAGGACCGCAGTATAGCCAGGTTTGCCGTTTGGCTGCCTGTACCGTTAACTGTGGATACAACGAGCGAGAAGTCGTTTACCACAGGTGCTCGTTCCGCGGCTTGGGCCGTTTCGGGAACAGCATTGACATTGCCCATTATTTTATCTCTCCTTTCCTTATATGGAATGGCTGTCCGCTCTCGATTGGCGAAACAACGGCCGTTGTTGGGAGCGACTTCAGCAGCGAAAAATGCTCGACCAGCATCTGCCGGCCCAGCGAGAATTCTTTGTGATCTAAGGCGTTCACAATCCTTTCATGATATGTCCAAACTTCGATCCAATAGGAATAGCTTGCAAAGCGGGTTAATTCGCTTGCTTTATATGCCTCCCAATAGGCGACCAAAATGCCTTGGACAAAAGGATTGTTAAGACGGCTAAATATAGTCAGGTGGAAGTCACGATGCTCGCCGTTGGGGATATGAATTGGCTCTCCCCGTAGTTTGTCCCAGGCGCTAGCAATCAGTTTTTGCAAATGCTTAATATCCTCTGGGGTTAGCAATACGACCGCTTGATCCCAGAAACCTGATTCTACAACCTGGCGCAGTTGGCTGTAGCTCTCAAATTTGGCATCCCCGGTCGCCAGCGAAAATGACACGCCATCCAATATTACTTGCGAAAAATCAAAAGGTTCGCGCTGTATGCCTAAACGGGGTCTGACCGATACCAGACCCATACTGCGCGCCACTTCCAATTCTTCGCGCAGCTTTCCTACACTGACGCCCAGCTCCTGGCTGATATTATTCAGCGCGGGCAAGCGTTGGCCAGCAGCTATGTCTTTGTCTATGAGATATTGGAGAAAAGTTGAATTTAGCCCAGCGTGCTGCATTGATTGGAATCATCCAATAAATAGAATTAATAAAAACAATACGAATATTCTACCATATGGAATAATCATAGGCAATCATATTTCAATTCCGTTTAATTAAAAAACCTCCCATCTTTTCTGATAGATGAGAGGTCGTGAGATCAATAATTTAGTTTGAGTGACTATGCCAGGATCAACATCGATCCGGGTTGATCGTCGATTTAGATGATACCTAATTCGCGCCCTCCGTCGATAATGACGTCGGCGCAGTAGTCCAAATCCTCAAGTGTATGTGCGGCCGTTACACAAGCGCGTAAACGAGCCAGGCCCTCTGGAACAACTGGGGAAACCACTGCCTGCACAAAGATGCCATTATCTTGGCAGTGCTTAGCCAGCGCTGCTGCAGCTGGTGTGGAATTGCAGACCACGGGCACAATAGCTGTTTCTGTCTCTAGTAAATCAAAACCTGCCCCACGGAGTCTACCAGCGAAGCGGCGGTAATTTGTTTGGATTTTCTCGACCCGCCAGGGTTCATCTTCGATCACGTCAAAGGAAGCGATGGCTGCACCAGCCGAACCAGGTGGAATAGCAGCTGAAAAGATAAAAGCCCGCGCCTCATGTTTCAAAAAAGTAATCAACTCCTCGCTGCCGGCCACATAGCCACCAGCACTGGGGATTGTTTTGCTCAAAGTGCCCATCTTAATATCAACAGTATCAGGTGGCATATCGAAATGTTCTTCGATACCATGCCCCGTCTCACCGATTACGCCAATTGAATGGGCTTCATCCATCATCAGATAAGCGTCGTACTTTTTGCATAGGCGCGCCATCTCAGGCAAATTGATGATATCGCCATCCATACTAAACACGGCATCTGCGACGACCAGCTTTCGACCATGTGGGTTAGCTTCATGTAACCGTCTTTCCAAATGGTCCATATCATTGTGACGGAAGCGTACAAATTTGGCCATAGCCAACAGACAGCCATCTACAATGCTGGCATGGTTGAGCTTGTCACAAATAACCGTATCCCCTTTGCGCAGCAGACTAGAGATCGTGGCCAAGTTGGTAACATAACCACTGGACATGGTTACGGCGGCTTCTGCTTGTTTAAATTCAGCAATCCGCGACTCTAGTTCATTGTGTAAAACAAGTGAGCCCGCCAGCAGGCGAACGCCATATGTACCTGTCCCGTAATGCTCAATAGCTGCTTCAGCTGCCGCATTGATTTTGGGGTGGCCGATGAGACCAAGATAGGAGTATCCCCCCAACATGATCATCTCTCCGTGCCCAACCACTTTGACATGACCGTTGGGTAAGAGTTCTTCAGTCGCCTCAAGATAGAAGTATTGACCCTTTTCTTTGTATTCCTTTACCGGCAGCAACATTTCCGGTGTTAAAGGGGGTCGTTTAATGGTAATTTCACCAGCCATCCTAATCTCCTCTCGTTCTCATCCATAGATGATAACCAGTGCATATTCTATGCACGTTAATCAGTAATTCTATCGAGTTTTTCGATTCAATTCAATCAAATTTAATTGCAGCTTTCAAAATAACGCAGCTATACGTCAACTAATACCTTTACGACACCTTCACATCCATTTTACGGCCCCCACACGGACTATATAAGGTGCGTAGCCTATGCTACATATATTCTCACAAAGCATCAACCAATCGGAATTTAACCACAAATAGGGAAGCATGGAAAAAACCCTTTCACAAGATGAAACAAAGATTGGTGGAAACGGGACAGTCGATGGTGAGAAGGATCGTCTAACCCAGTTAGGGCGAGCCTTGTCACATACACAACGTCTGGCGGGAATCGGTTCATTGTCGGCCAGTACAGTGCTTGAGCTAACCAATCCCCTGAACATTATTACTTCATCTTGTAGCAATCTTGTCTACGAACTACAAGACAAACCATTGGATCAGGATTTGCTCAAGTATTATGTGGGCTTAATCGAACGCAGCGCTTTTCGTATCGCGCAAATCATTAAAGTGCTGCAGGATTATGCAAGCCTAGATGAACCGCAAATGGTTGTAACCGGTGTCAATATGATCCTTCGAGACGCGCGGGCCTTAGTAGAAAACCAGTTCTTGAATCAGGCAAATATTCACATAACCGCTGAACTGTCGGATGATCTAGGTTCGATAGTCTGTGATCACAACCGGATCACCCAAGTACTCGTCAATCTATTGGCCAATGCACGCGAAGCCATGGATCCCGATGGGGGAACGATCCAACTACGTTTCTGGTCGGCTTTAAACAGATCAATAACAAAAAAAGCCGCTGGAGCGGGATACAATGATATTTCTAGGCACTTGGCTTTTTCGGTTACCGATAGTGGACATGGCATTCCAGCCGATATTCAGGACGAGATATTCAAACCATTTTTCTCAACACGATCTAACGGTCAAGGTGTGGGATTGGGCTTATTTGTTGCTAAGGGGATTGTGGAGCAGCATAACGGGCGCATTTGGGCGGAAAATAATCCTTCTCCGCTAAAGGGAGCAACCTTTACTGTGTTCCTTCCCCTCGGACAGTCCTTCTAGATATGCTGTTCTTGACGTACCATCTTCAAGAAAAACTGGTGGAAACGGGAATCTCCCGTCAGTTCAGGGTGAAATGCTGTTGCCAACCACTGTTTTTCTAGTGCAGCAACGGCCGTCCCATCATCCAACTTCGCGATCACCTGCGCATTGCCCTTGACTGTTTTCAAGCGCGGCGCGCGAATAAATACTGCAGGGAAAGGTTGGCTCGATCCATTGTTCAGCACGGCCACATCCAAAGGCGCTTCAAAACTATCCACCTGACGACCAAATGCGTTGCGTTCGACAACAATATCCATGACCCCCAATAGCGGCTGGTCTAAACCAATATCCTTGGCCATAAAAATCATCCCCGCGCATGTGCCCCACATTGGTTTTTCAGCAGCAAACGCTCGCAGCGGCTCCATCAAGCCATACATGTCCGCCAGTTTACCAATGGTCGTGCTTTCTCCCCCAGGGATGATAAGCCCATCTAGATCAGTCAAGATCCCAGGGAGCCGAACTTCAATTGCCTCAACTCCTAGACCCTCTAGGATCTTAATATGCTCAATAAACGCGCCTTGCAACGCCAATACACCAATTTTCATAGCGCTTTATGCTCGCGAAGCAACCAGCCCGCAAAAATATCTAGCGAACTGATCTGCTATATCTCTATTCGTTAATTACCAGCCACGTGTTGCCAACTGTTCGCTTTCCGGCAAGCTGCTGACATCGATGCCAACCATAGGTTCGCCCAGATTTTCACTGACTTTGGCCAGAATGTCCGGATTATTGTAATGGGTGGTGGCTTCTACAATCGCTTTGGCGCGACTTGCAGGATCACCGCTCTTGAAGATACCGGAGCCCACAAACACGCCATCAACGCCAATTTGCATCATCAATGCTGCATCAGCCGGCGTGGCAATCCCACCAGCGGCAAAATTGACCACTGGCAAACGCCCCAGTTCCTTTGTTTCTTTCACCAGTGAATAGGGCGCACCAATGTTCTTGGCGTAGGTCATCAGCTCTTCGTCGGGCATAAGTTGCAAACGGCGAATTTCACCCAGAACGGTACGGGCATGGCGTACGGCCTCGACCACATCGCCCGTGCCGGCTTCACCTTTGGTGCGAATCATGGCCGCACCTTCACCGATGCGGCGCAGCGCTTCACCCAGATTGCGGCAGCCACAGACAAAGGGTACTTTAAAATCATGTTTGTTGATGTGGTGTTCTCATCGGCCGGGGTCAACACTTCGCTTTCATCCACATAGTCGACGCCAATGGCTTGCAAAATTTGCGCTTCTACAAAATGGCCGATGCGTGCTTTAGCCATCACAGGAATAGTAACGCGACTGGATGATTTCTTTAATCATGCCTGGATCAGACATGCGGGCCACGCCGCCTTGAACACGAATATCGGCCGGGACGCGTTCCAGGGCCATCACGGCCACAGCACCGGCTTCTTCAGCAATCAGGCTTGTTCTGGTGTGACCACATCCATGATCACGCCACCTTTTAACATTTGTGCCAGGCCTGCTTTTACACGAAAACTGCCTACTTCACTTTGTCCATTATCTCTGCCGTTTGTACTCATTTTCTGCACCTCATTAATTCAGATTTCGCTTTCCGTAATTTTTGCTCAAGTAATAGCAAATTAATTGCAGTAAAAACCGGATTCTTATAAAAGCAATATGTGTATGCTTATAAGTGTATCCGCTGATTATGCAATGTATATCCCTAATTATGATTGTATTGTTGAAAGTGGGGGAATTCAAGAGAACTGGTTCTATGACTTGTCTTGAATAGTCCTATTTTCTCAACCAGTTAAGCCGGCATCCTGTTTAGTGATTAGGGATACGCTTTTCAAGAACCAATAGATGGGAGAGTCCAAGGGCAGCCAAAGGTGTATTTTCGGCCGAATAGAGGAGTTTCTTGAGCATACGGCCGGCTTGGGGCCAACGATTTTCGATATTGTCATAACCGCCAAAAAGGCGCTCGTGATGCACAAAGCGCACTGACTGCGATTGGAACAGGCTGAAAAGCGCACGCTTGGTGTATGTGCGCACATGGGGGGCGAGCCGGTTGCGCAGCGAATCGGGCAAGTAGTTCACTAGAGGGATATTGCCGAACTTATATTGACCCTGCCAAAAAATGCCATGCTGTTCAACTGGATACCAACGATTCGGACAAAAGAGCAAAATTTTTCCACCGGGTTTGACAACCCTAACCATTTCTGCTGCATAGATAGCATCATCTTGAACATGTTCAATGACTTCGTTGCTGAAGGCGAGATCAAAGGTGTTGTCGCCGAATGGCAAGTATTCGCCAATGCCTTGGATAATACCCGTGGCTGTTGGCAAGGCGCGAACAGCCCGTTCTGTTTCTATTTCCAGGCCAAATCGCTGACGGCTGTACGGGGATAGGGCATCGAGATATGTTCCCAAACCACAGCCATTGTCGAAGATACGGCCGTGTAGATCAACCCATTCCCGCATCATATGTAAGCGTCGATCTTGTCCTGAACGCCAAACATAGCTGGGCTCGCCGCGGAGAGCAGCTTTTTGCGAATGATTATTTGACATTATCCGCCGGCCATCAGCAAATCATACTTGCGGCGTACTTCCTGGATATCCTGCCACATAAACGCTTTGGGGCTGCCAGGGTTGCGCGAGGGATTCCGCAGCAAGTAAGCAGGGTGAAAGATGGGCATGGTTTCACGCCCTTGATAGTTAAACCATTGACCACGGAGCTTGGTAATGCCCGTCATGCCTAGCAAGGCTTGCGTGGCCACATTGCCGGTGAGAAGCATAATGACCGGGTCAACAAGGCGGATGATTTCTAGTAAATAAGGCTTATAAAATTCGATTTCGTCATTGGTAGGTTTACGCAGCGGCTTGCCATCCTCGCCAGGAGGCAAGCGAAAAACAGCATTTGTGATAAACACATCTTGCTCGGAATCGAAATCAGCGGCTTGTAGGATTTGATCCATTAATTTCCCAGAACGGCCGACGAAGGGTTTTCCCAGGCGATCTTCGTTGGTTCCTGGCGCTTCACCAATGATCATAAGCTTGGCGTCCGGATTCCCACGATAAATGACCATATTGGTGCCGGCCGAAAATAAAGGATCATCCTCCATCTTCATCATCGCCTGCACAAGATCTTCTAGAGAGGCGTAATAATGTGGTCTTTCTTCGAATAAGCCGAACTGCATCAGCATTTACTCCTTTACATCAATTCGCGGCTCTCAACAATCTGTACCATCTTGTTTTTCATGGCCAGCATGTGCTGCTATCGACTTTATCAACCTTTTTATCGCAGTTGATTGTATCGCAAAAAGTTAGCCGTAAAAACATATATTTCTGCATTTCGACTGCTGGCGCCGTTGATATAAAATTGGATTTGGTTTACATGGAGAAACTACGCCCCGTAAAATATATATTGCCCAACGTTCGCTGGGCTGTATTGAGAATGGAGACATATAAAAATGAAACAACTGAACGTAGCGATTATTGGCTATAAGTTTATGGGCAAGGCACACAGCAACGCGTGGAAAAATGTCGCCAACTTTTTTGATCTGGGTGTGGAACCTGTATTAAAAGTGGCTTGTGGTCGCAATGAAGGCCCGCTGCAAGAATTCGCAGATAGGTGGGGCTGGGAGGAAACCGAATCAGATTGGCGAGCCGTTGTGCAGCGTGAAGATGTAGATATTGTCGATATAGCTGCGCCGCCCTGGCTGCATCATGAGATAGCTATCGCGGCTGCCAGAGCAGGAAAGCATGTGTTTTGCGAAAAACCGATGGCGATGTCCGCCGTTGAAGCGCAAGACATGCTTGATGTGGCCCAAGAGGCAGGCGTCGTGCACTATCTAAACCACAATTATCGCCGCTGCCCGGCCGTC
Organism: uncultured Chloroflexia bacterium; assembly: GCA_963736615.1. Lineage (GTDB taxonomy): Bacteria > Chloroflexota > Anaerolineae > Promineifilales > Promineifilaceae > JAACFF01. Next base: position 457,575 of record CAVTPP010000015.1, read on the forward strand.
GCCCTGGCCAAGCAGCTTATTGATGCGGGAAAGATCGGCCGTATCTTCCATTGGCGGGGTGCCTATCTGCAATCATGGCTTGTTGATCCTGCCTTTCCATTGACGTGGCATCTGCAAAAAGAGTTTGCCGGCTCCGGCGCTTCAGGTGGTATTAACTCACACAGCGTTGATTTAGCTCGTTATCTTGTTGGTGAAATTAAGAGCGTCTCCGCAGTAACAGCCACATTTGTAAAAGAACGGCCGCTGCCGGAAGGTGCAGCAGGCGGAACATTTAAGGCTGGAAGTGCTGGCGAAGAAATGGGTGAAGTGACGGTCGAAGATGCAATCTCCATGGTTGTAGAGTTTGAGAACGGCGCTTTGGGTTCTTTTGAGGCCACAACATTTGCACCAGGACGTAAGAATTTCAACACTTTTGAGATTTATGGCAGCAAAGGAAGCTTGATCTTCAATCTAGAACGCATGAATGAACTGGAATATTACTCTATGGACGACCCGCAGAGTACACAAGGATTTAGGACTATTCTAGCGACGGAGGATGTCCATCCTTACATCGCCAACTGGTGGCCGCCGGGACATAATATTGGTTACGAGCATGAATTTCATCATGCTGTGGCTGATTTCTTGACTGCCATTGATCAAGGAACTTCAATCGCACCTAATTTCTATGATGGATTAAAGGGCATGGAAATAATTGAGGCAGGACTGCTTTCTGCCGAGACGGGCCAAAGAGTACTCCTGGATTAAAACTGGCATACTGCTTCTACGGCACTTGAGGGAATATTTATGGCCTGGATCGAAGTCATTGATGAAGAAGAAGCACAGGGCAAACTAAAAGAGATTTATGAAAAACTGACGGAACCTTGGGGTGGTGTGGACAACATCATGAAAATCCACAGCCTCAATGTTCCTTCGCTGCGCGCGCATTACGAGTTATACAAAACCGTTATGCATCGCCGCACATCGGAATTGACGCGAATTCAGCGGGAAATGATCGCCGTCGTCGTTTCGGCCGTTAATCAGTGCCATTACTGAGTGGCCCATCACGGAGCGGGTCTCCGTCAACTGACAAATGATGAAAGCTTTGTCCGGCAATTGACCGACGATTGGCACCAGGCGAAGATAAGCATCGCTGATCAGGCCATGCTCACATATGCGGTTAAGCTGACTAGAGAACCATGGCACATGGTGCAGGGGGATGTGGCAGCTCTGCGAGAGGCCGGATTCAGTGACGCAGCTATTTTAGATATCAACCAGGTCACAGGCTATTACGCTTACGCCAACCGTCTCGTAGATGGTTTAGGCGTGGGTTTAGAAGGGATTCATCAAAATAAAAATCAAAAAAGCTCGGATGGCGAAGTTTAAGTGGATTAACTCCAGCTAAGGGGCGTGTCCCTCCTCTTGTCCTATCCCATTTATACCGCTAACTTCCCCGCTTATGTTTTTGCCTAAGATGTTGCTTATCGTGGTTCTGTCAGCCGTGGCGTTACTGTCTGCCTGTGGGCAGCAGGATATGCCGGGACCCCCTGAATCAGCCTCGCAGACGGTAGCAACAGAATCGCCACCAACTGAGATGCCGAGGGCCACGGCCGTGCCTTCGATGACGCCCGTTCCAATTCCGTCCCCCACTGTTGAACATGAGATTGTACCGGAGCAAAATGATGCCGATCTACGCTATTTAGAGGCAGCTATTGCCGAGACGCTGGATGAGTTTGACGGTTTCAAAAGTTATGTGGTCGTTGATCTCCAAACTGGGGAGCGGATCACCCATAATGATGGCGCAGCCATCGCCGGGATGAGCCTTGTTAAAGTGCCGATTTTGATTAACACATACCGCGTATTGGATGGTCCACCTAATATTGAGCATACCAAGTTGATCACCGAAACAACGGCGCTGTCCAGTAATTTTGCGGCCAATCTGCTCTTACAGACCATTGCCGGCAAACCGGATGCGTATGCCGGGGCGGATATTGTGACCCAGTCGATGCGCGATCTCGGTTTGTACAATACATTTATTGCCGTCCCTATTGATGCCGATCCGCGACCGGATCGCCTAAATACAGTACTGACTCCTGCCAACAGCCGAACAGACATCACCACACATGCAGATCCTTTCCGGCAGATCACGACAGGGGACCTTGCAGCATTGTTAGAGATGGTTTATGCATGTGCAGAAACGGATAATGGCCCATTGCGCGAACTGTACCAAGAGCAATTAACAGCAGGTGAGTGTAGCGAGATGTTAAAAATGATGCAGCTAAATGAGCTGGCACGCCTCTTGGAGAACGGGCTGCCGGAGGATGTGCCGTTCGCGCATAAGGTGGGTTGGATCGACGATACGCATGGTGATGGCGGGGTGGTCTTTTCGCCTGGTGGGGATTATATCATCGTCATGGCCTTGTATGCGCCGGAGTGGTTGGAGTGGGAAGAAAGTGCACCGCTATTCGAGATGGTTTCACAGCAAGCATATGCGCACTTTAATGATCCTGATGTTTATGCAGGAGTTGACTTGCCTCCAGAACCAACGCCGGTGCCGGTGACAGCAACGCCCGATCTGCCCCACGCTATTGTTAGCGGCACACGGGGGATCGGCCTAACTGTTCGCGAAACCCCAGGTGGGGCAGAGTTGGCGATCTTGCCTGAAGGCACAGTGCTTACTTTGCTTGAGGAAACGCCACTGCAGCAGGGCGGTTATTTGTGGCAGCGTGTGCGCACACCTGATGGCGATGTGGGCTGGGCGGCGGATGCATTTTTTACAATGTGGGAGGAGTAAGGATTGAGATCCCGAATTGAATCGGATTTGGATGGCGCGGTCGGGAGACCGGTCAAAACAAAAGGACCGGCCACTACGAAAAAGGGAGCCATAGCGAAAACAAGCCGGGCTCTTATATTGCTAATGCTTCTGTTGGTGGCAGTGAACGCAGGTAGACCGGCTGAAGCACAGACAGAAGACGAGTGGCGCTTTGGGGTAGTCGAGGCATATACGGCCCCTAATTCGGCGCGAGAATTAGGAACAGCTTGGACGCGGGTGCGTTTTCAATGGGCGGAGACACAAGCAGGCGGGCCAGGTACGTGGACACCCCAAATCAGTGACGAACAGATAGAAAGCGAATTGGCAGCGGGGCGGCTGGTTGTTGGGCTGCTGATTGGAATTCCCGAATGGGCAAGAGACGATGCGCAGTTGCCGCGGGGTTTGTGGTTGTCTCATGATGATCCGGAAAACACGTGGGGTGCCTTTGTACAGCAGGTTGTGGGGCAGTATGCGGGGCGGATTGACCATTGGGTGATCTGGAATGAACCTGATATCGAGGCAACGGCCGTGGCGCATACATGGGATGGTACGGTAGATGATTTTTATCAGTTGCAGCATGTGGCCTATCTCGCAGCGAAAGAGGCTAATCCCGAGTCAACGATCCATCTTTCCGCTTTCACTTATTGGGCAGATGTTTACGCTGATCAGGAGCAATACATGGCCCGTTTGCTGGATCGTATCTTGGCCGATCCACAGGCGGCGGCACACAACTACTATTTTGATATAGCGACCGCACACCTTTATTTTCAACCCGATCAGATCTATGATTTACTGCTTCTTTTTCAAGAGATTATGAAAGAGCGTGGGATAGACAAGCCAATCTGGCTCGTGGAGACAAATGCGCCTCCTCATGATGACCCCGCCTGGCCAGTAACGGAACATACGCTGTCAGTGATGCAGGATGAGCAGGCAGCATTCATGCCACAAGCCTTGGTTTCAGCTCTGGCCGCAGGTGCTGAACGAATCGCAGTCTATAAGATGATGGATACACCAGATGACCGGCAGGCGAATCCTGAGCCGTTTGGCTTATTACGCATGGATGGCAGCCGGCGTCCAGCTTTTAGAGCGCTGCAGGTAGCGATGCAGAATTTGACAGGCACAAGACAGGTGTCACGGGAACGATGGGATGCTGTCGGGCAGTTTAATGTACAGCAGCAGGACCGTGAGACTACCATACTTTTCGCCAGGTTGGCAGATGCACAGCAGGTGGAAATTAAAGCTATCGCCGAGCAGGCGCGGTTAGTAGATTTGCGAGGTACGGAACGTTTGGTTGAAGCAGAAGACGGCCGTTATGTGATTGATCTACCACCCGCTCTATGCATCCAGACGATTGGCGATTATTGCATGATTGGCGGCTCCACCTTCTATTTGATCCAAGCCTTGGATGGCGGGGAGCCCCCCGAAGGAGCAGCTCCAATCTTACCGCAACCAACGATTACACCGACGCCTATAGCTTCAGCGACAATTCCAGCAACGGCGACATCAACGATAACGCCTATGCCGCCGTCGCCAACAAAAACTCCAACAATGCTGCCGCCAACGGTATCGTCAACAGCAACTGCCTTCCCGCCAACAGCAACGGACGAGGTAACTCAAATATCAGAAGTGGTGGAGTCAACGGCCGTTGTGCTTATGGCCGGCCAAGAAGCTGTGCCTGTGCAACAAAATGGGCTCAAGAGTTTGATTCCGATAATTACCGGCGTTATCGCGATATTGATTTTGGTTGTTATTGCTTGGTGGCTTTTTAGGGCACCCGCCAAATAATAGATAATAAACAGTTAGATTCGCTTTGGGCGGGGTTCGACTAGCAAGTGAATGGCAGTTCGTTCTTGATCGCCAATCAACACTTCCACAAAGGAAGGTATACAAACGATATCCATCCCATCTTCTTCCAGATATCTTCTGGCAATAACGATGGCTTTGAGCGCCTGATTTACAGCACCGGCTCCAATAGCCTGGACTTCTGCTACTGAATCATCACGCATGACACCAGCAACAGCGCCAGCAACAGCAGCGGTTCGGGAGCGCGCAGAGACCTTGATAATGGTCATTTAATGCCTCTAGACTTTTTCATGGTCGATTTAATATCCCAATTCAAGCAGCGATTTGATGAATAACAACAAACTGCCTATATAGTTTACTTGAGATTCGATAGATGGCAAGATGGAGAATCGATAAGCTAGGGAGTTGTGAGCTTGCCCTAATCTGACGGGTAACCGATAGTGAGTATAATTGCAGCCCATGACGGATTCGCAACCATCGCCCGACACACAGGCTGAAAACCAGGAATCTAATAATCGATCAATTATCTTGCAGGCGGCTGGATTGGTTGGGGCAGCTATGCTGCTCAGCCGTATGGTCGGACTTGTCCGGGAAATGGTGACGCGCTCATCGCTGGGCGTTTTGACAGTTGAGGCGACGGCATATGAAATTGCCAAAGCCGTTCCAGAAACAATCTTTTTGATCATCGCGGGAGGGGCCATCGGTTCAGCATTTATCCCTACTTTCGCAGCCTATTTTACACGTGATGATGAAGCAGGCGCTTGGCATTTATTTTCGGCCGTGATCAACTTGATTACAATAGCCATTTCCACTGTAGCTCTGGCAGCCATGTTTTTTGCGCCACAGATTGTCTCTTTCTTTTACGGTGACAATATTGCTGCCCAACCGGAATTACTGGAACAAACCGTGCAATTAATGCGCATCATGTTGATATCGCCCATTATTTTCGGCGCCAGCGGGGTGATTATGGGCGCATTAAATGCCAGACAGCATTTCTTACTACCGGCCCTGGCGCCAACGGTTTATAACTTGGGAATTATCGCCGGCGCGTTGTTCCTGGGCCCATATATTGGCACGGCGATGGGTTTGGCTGTCGGGACAGTGATCGGTGCGGCGGGACACTTTTTGATCCAGATTCCAGGCTTGATCCGTAAAAAAGCCCGTTATGAATTTATCTTCACATTGCGTGACCCAGGCGTGATCAAAGTATTATGGCTCATGGCCCCGCGGGTTCTGGGTCAATCATTTAGCGAGCTGAACAAGCTGCTTATTCTTTTCATGACCGGATCAATGACTTTGGGAACACTGCCCGCGTTTAATGCTGCGTTTCGCCTAATCATTCTTCCCCAAGGTGTCCTTGGACAAGCTGTTGGGATAGCCGCTTTTCCCACTCTTTCAACCTTAGCCGCTCAGAAAAAGTTCGGCGAGATGCGACGCATCATCTCCGGCTCCTTGCGTTTGCTCTTATTCCTTGGCATGCCGGTGACAATTTTGTTGATGATGCTACGTATTCCCATCATCACTATTTTATTTGAGCGGGGCTTGTTCGACACCAATTCCACCGAGCTGGTTGCTAATGCTTTGTTACTAATGTCATTGGGACTGGTAGCGTTGTTATTACTCGAGGTGATCGCACGTAGTTTTTATTCGTTGAGCGATACCCTTACACCCGTATTGGCGGGTGGCGTGCAAGTAATATTGATGGTTGTCTTGACACTCTGGTTACGGGATACCGTCTTTGCGCAACGGGGCTGGATTCCATTGGGGGCTCTGGCTCTAGGGTTTAGCCTGTCAAATTATGGTGAGGTTGTGGTCTTACTCTGGCTACTGAGGAGGAAATTAGGTGGATTGGATGGTAAAGCGTTGATAGATAGTTTCTGGCGTATATTACTGGCGAGTTTGCTCATGGTTGGGGGCATGTGGTTAGTGTTATCGCGAATCAGCGCGGATGCGCTATGGATTCAATTCTTTGCAGGTGGAATAACAGGAGCCGCGGTTTATATTTTGGCAAGCTGGCTGCTTCGCGTTCAAGAGGTTCGGCAGTTGCTACGCTATGGGCGGGAACGTTTGGGTAGGTAGTTATTGACTACTTGCAATATAAACAAAAAACCGGCCTTCTGGGCCGGATGTGAAATGTTATGGGATATTGTTGGTTGGTTCTTAATTGTTGGCTGAAACACTGGCGTTGTTCATGATTACAGAAGATTGCGCCATTAATTCATCATTGACCCAGATCTCCAAAGAGTACCGACCAGCATCAAATCCCTCTTCGGGTTCAAGGTAGATATAGCCCGGCCCATCTTCTCCGTAAGCCCATACCTCATTACCGCCCTCAACGACATCGCCATCATGGCGCCAGATCCATGACCAAACCATGCCATCAGCCAAACCATCGTAAGAAAACGTTGCATACAATGTGTAATACCCTTCAGCGAATATATCACGGGGTTCAACGGCTTGATAATCCTCAGTGACATCTGTGGAAAAGCTTACTGCGCCGAGATTGCTGCTGTCATTCAAATCAACTGTGGACTCAAACTTGTCAAACTCGGCAGGCAATTCAGCTTGTGCTGCTACAAAAGGTTGTTCAGCAATGGTGATGAGCCTGCCAGGATTCTCCGTATCTTCCAATTGGAACGAAGAAGGTGAGGCGTCTTCAATAATTTCTACGATATTTGATAGTTCTACTACTTCTTCTGGGACAGCCGGTGTTGGTTTACTATTGGGCAGGATTGCCATCAAGATTGCTTCTTCGTGGGGAACTTGCCAGGCATATGAAGTAACAATAATGGTAATTATGAAGAGGAGGGCGCTAGAAAAGAGATAGGTTTGCAGCCGTTTGCCGGCTTGGAGCCTTTGAAAGAAGTAGGGGGATCGCTTCATCTCACGCCAATTCTTTATAGCAGCTAACAACGCTACCAAACAGAGCGTGAAAAAAGTCCCAAATAACCAGGGAGTTATTGTTCCAGTTAATGAATTTAGTATTTCTTCCAAAACCTATCCCGTCTCTTCCCAGACCACAATATTATAGGCGAAACAATGGTCAATGGCAAGTGTGATGGCGCGTTTAAGTGCGTGCCAGCATGGAATACTATACAGAAAGTTATCTCTTTGTCCATTCCTGGCCTAAAATCATGAGCACTACGTGAGGGCCGAGGATATTGGATTTAGTGACAATGGGGTGCAGGCAGGCCATCATTACATGCTTAAGTTCGGGGTGAATGAGAACGACCAATCGGTTGTAAAGACTCCGTTTTGTCATGTGGGCGAACGGGTTTACAATTGACGCCCGATGATTAAGGTAAGTGGTCTAGTCAAAAATTACGGATTGAACACAGCATTGCGCGGTGTTGACCTGCAAGTAACGGCGGGTGAATTTGTGGCCCTGGTCGGCCCCAATGGAGCCGGCAAAAGTACGCTGCTGCGAATTGTCGCCACTTTGTTGAGACCATCAGAGGGTGAAGTTTCTGTCGGTGGCTGGATGTTTCCCCAACATACGGCCCGGGTGCGCCGTCATATTGGACTGGTTTCGCATCAACCGCTTCTTTATCGTGATTTAACTGCGGCTGAAAACCTCACGTTTTTCGCTCGTTTATACCAATTAGATCAAGTAGAACATCGAGTAGAGGAAGCGCTTAGGAAAGTAGGTTTGTTTGCCCGGCAGCGGGATGATGTTGGCGGCTTCTCACGGGGAATGGTGCAGCGTTTGACTATTGCCCGAGCTACATTGCATGAGCCAGAAGTGTTACTGTTGGATGAACCATATACAGGGTTGGATCAGGACGCATCCCAATTATTGGACAGCTTATTAACACATGAGTCTGAGAACGGCCGAACCATTCTCCTAATAACCCACGATTTAAGCCACGGACTGGAACTATGTGACCGCATAGCCATTCTCAATCGCGGTCGTATCGTAGTCGATCGCGAGAGCAAGCAAACGACAGAAGATGAGTTCTTAAAGCTGTACGCTCAACATACACGGCGCAAGAAGCGATCAAAAAACAACGGAGCTGCCAATGAGCCAGCGTAACATCGAAGATACGTCACCGGCTTTTTTGCCCGCTGTCTGGGCCATCATACGCAAAGATCTACAGATTGAACGGCACACGCGTCAAACCGTGAGCATCATGGTCATGTTTTCACTGGTAACGGTGATCATGTTCAGTTTTGCTTTGGAAACAAACTTAAGTGCGGCGCGAGATGTTGCTACAGGATTGTTATGGGCGACGATTTTGTTGGCCGGCACCTTAGGACTAAACCGTTCGTTATCAATTGAGCGCGAAAACCAGACCTTCGACGCATTGCTCATAGCCCCAGTACATCGTAATGCCATTTACTTAGGTAAAGTAATAAGCGTTACCGTCTTTTCCTTAATATTGGAAGCGATCCTGGTTGTGATGTTTATTATCTTCTTCAATAAGCCTTTCTGGCGCTTGCCCGTTTTAATTGTGTTGGCTTTAGGAACTTTTGGTTATATTGCCGCAGGCATATTAGTCACCTCGATGACTATTCAAGCTAGATCACGAGAAGTTCTTCTGCCCGGTATTGCTCCTGCCCCTCTCTCTACCCTTGGTGCTTCCGGCATCAATGGCCGTCGCCGCCTACATGTTTCCCATACTACCGGAATGGGGTGAAGTTCAAAGCGCGATATATCTCGTCATGGCTTATGATTTACTTATGGTTACTGTAGGGCTTTTGACTTATCATTATGTAGTTGAGTCCTGACGGGCTTAATTAAAAATTCCCCGGCAATTTTGCCTACTGGAGTTGTATTTATGAATTTATCTAGACTGAATCGTACTATTCGAATCCTCAATATTGTCTCGCTGTTTGCACTGGCCATAGCCTTGTTCATGATTTTCTTTTATGCGCCAGTAGAACGGACGATGGGTAATGTACAGCGAATATTTTATTTCCATGTCGGAGCTGCCTGGGTAGGATCGCTGGCGTTCCTGGTTGCCTTGATCAGCGGCGTATTATTTTTACGCCGCCCGGAAAAGAAATGGGATACTATGGCCCTGGCTTCTGTAGAGATAGGGCTTGTCTTTTTAAGTATTGCCATTGTATCCGGTTCCGTTTGGGGAAAACCTGCTTGGAATACCTGGTGGCTGTGGAGCCCGCGACTGACGATGGTAACTATTATGTGGCTCGCTTACGCGGCCTACTTTATGCTGCGGGGCGCTATTGATGATGAAGAGCGTAGGGGCCGGTTTGCGGCCGTTTACGTCATCATCTCGTTTGTAACCGTTATCCTAACCTTTGCTAGTATTCGTATCCTGCGCGATATTCACCCGGTCGTCTTTGGTGGCACAGCAGAATCAGCACAAGGGGCTGAACAAGGCTTGCAAGAGTTCTCCGGTTTAGATTCAACAAAAATGATTATCACCCTGAATGTCGCTGTTGTGGCCTATACCTTAATTTATGCGGCCTGGTTAGCTAACCGGATTCACCTGCAGCGATTAATGGATGAGACTCAAATGCTGAAGACAAGGGTGGCAAATTACCTGCAAGGAGAGAACTGATGAATCTATTTCTGATGGCAGCACCTGCATTTCAAGCCGGCGTTGATCCAAACCAGTTCAACGGGTTTTTACTTTTGGGCTACGGTGTTATGTGGCTAATCACGATGATTTACATTGGCAGCCTGTTTTTGCGGCAGCGAAACTTACGACGCGACATCGAGTTGATGAAGCGAATATTACAAGAAGATGACGAAGATAGGGGTTAGGTAGGCTGATTTACTTATTCCTTACAAAAATCTGGCATACTCCAGGCGTATTTCTACGCATGCGATATTTTAGGAGATAGATTAATGTCAGAAATAAAAGCTCCCTCCTCAATAAATTCAAGGTCCGTCGGGCGCATGATCCTGATTGGTCTGGGGATCCTACTAATCGGATTTTTGGTGATAGGCACATTTACCCAGCCTGATGGATCCACACAGCCTGGATTTGGTATCCAGAACCAACCCTTTCTGATTCTTGCTATGCTTGCCTTTGTCGGGGGGCTGTTGAGTTTCTTATCCCCGTGTACATTGCCAATTCTTCCCGCTTATTTCGCCTTTGCTTTTCAGAGCGGGCGGAAACAAATTGCAATTAACACTGTCGTTTTCATGCTGGGACTGGCAAGTATGTTCGCTTTGCTGGGCGCAAGCGCATCGGTATTAGGGCGATTGCTGCTGCAAAATCAACAACTTCTTTTGCTTTTTGGTGGTTCTCTAGTGCTTGTTTTTGGTGTTATGAGCTTGCTAGGCAACGGTTTCACCGGCATGAGCCAAAGTACTGATGCGGCAGTTGACAACAGGTCTATGTGGGGATCATTTATCTTCGGCTTAACGTTCGCGGTGGGCTGGTCTAGCTGTGTAGGGCCTATCTTAGGTGCCGTTTTGACATTGGCCGCACAAACGGCATCGGTGGGCAGCGGCGCAATGCTGCTCTTTATCTATGCTTTGGGACTGGGCTTGCCATTGATTATCGTTTCTACCTTTTTTGGCCGCGCTAGCCGTGACAGCTTGCTTTGGCGTACTATGAGAGGCAAGGGTTGGGATGTGACCGTACATATGGTACTGGTTGGCTCAATTTGGGCGCTGGCTATCTGGCGGATACTTGTGGCAGCGGGCGAGTATGCATTTCGCAATTTTGACTTTTTAGCCGGACAGCAGTTTACAACAATCCACGAGTATGGTTTGCTGCTCATCTCTCTGGCAGGAGCAACGCTTTGGGTCTTTACCATCCCTGGCGACCATCGCACAACGTTACACTTACATTCGACCCAAGCGATTAGTGGCATATTATTCATCTTGCTAGGACTGTTATTACTAAGCAGCCGGTTGGCCACTTTTAATTCGTTTATATCACCAGATTTGGCAATATGGTTTGCGGATCTCGAGGACAAATTCGTTTTGTTTTTCAACAGTGGCTAAATGAGTCAGTTGCTGAGGAATCATGAACCAATTGCCAGGCCATGAAATTGTAATGCTCAGCAGCTTTGCATATGCTAAGACAAGTCATTCATTCATTTGAGGTTAGGGGATGTCAGTTGATAACAAAGAGCGCAGTCGAACGCCAAAGAAGCCAAACCCGCTGTTGCTGATTGCGGGTTTGTTTTTTCTTGGTATTGCGCTCGCACTGCTTTTATTTGGCGGCCGTTTGTTTGGTGAAAATTCATCCGCGGATGAAACGGCCGATTTTGAACAAATACCACCTTTGAGTGGTGTCAACAGGGAGGGCGTCCCCCTTCCAAACAGCGGCGCGCCGCTCAATGTTGGCGACATGGCTTATGATTTCAACCTGCCGAACACGGAAGGTAATGTGGTTGCGCTTAGCGATTTTTCAGGTAAGCCTGTGATCGTCAATTTTTGGGCAACCTGGTGCCCCCCATGCCGCCACGAGATGCCAGAATTTCAACGTGTTTATGAAGCGCATGCTGATGATGATCTGGTTATTCTTGCAGTCAATGAAGCAGAGCAGACTGAAGCTGTAACGGCATTTTTCTATGATGAAATGGATTTCTCCTACACACCGTTGCTGGATGAAGAGGCCGATGTTGGTGCCGCGTATGGCGCTGTTGGCCTGCCTACGACCTTTTTTGTTGATCGAAGTGGAGAAGTGACGGCCGTGCACCGTGGTGGACTTACAAATGCCCAGATTGAGGGCTATTTGCAAGAGATCATACCTTAGAGACCCCTTATGGCTGAAGAAAAACAAGCGCCGCCCCCACCTGGACGACTGACTACCAGCATAGACAAGGCTGTTTATTGGTTTACCCGCCATTGGTTAGCGGTATTCAATATAGTAATAGCGATTTATGTCGGTCTGCCGCTGTTGGCTCCCACCTTAATGCAGTTGGGAGCAACCGGTCCTGCACGCATAATATATTTGGTCTACAGCCCTATGTGCCACCAGATGGCCTCGCGTTCATTTTTCCTCTATGGCGATCAATATGCCTATCCGCGGGATATCGCCGGCGCCGGCCTGGCGCCATTTGAAGCTTATATGTCGGAGATAGCGGAATTTTCCGGCATCTCGGCAGCTCCGGAAGAATGGGTTTCATTTTTACTCCCCGCACGGCGTTTCACTGGGAACGAGCAGATGGGTTACAAGACAGCCTTGTGCCAGCGAGACATGGCCATCTATGGCTTTATTTTGGTCGGGGGGCTTGTATATGGATTGGCCCGGAAGCGACGAAAGGTGAAGCCGCTGCCAATTTGGGCTTTCCTTTTATTCGGCATAGGTCCCATTGCTTTAGATGGTTTTAGCCAGCTTTTCAGCCAATATGGCGTCGCACTAGCCCCATTATCATCTTTTAGCCAGCTCTTCCCGCTGCGCGAGAGTTCCCCGTTCCTACGCACGTTTACTGGAGCACTATTCGGCTTTATGTTGGTATGGCTGACGTATCCCCATATTGATGCCAGTATGCAAGGCACGGAACGTTCCCTACAAGAGAAATTGGATCTAACTGAATAGATCCTCTGAACGAGATAGCACCTAACCAAGAAGTCTCTTCTTGCTGAGATGCACACCAAGCTTAATTCACGAAGCTATCTTGCCCCTGGTATTTGCCTAGAATAATAGTGGCATTATGCCCGCCCAGACCAAACCCATTGGACATGATAACTTGCAGTTCTGCCGAACGTGCGGCATTGGGCACGTAATCAAGATCGCAGTCGGGATCAGGCGTTTCCTGATTGATCGTAGGGGGCAACTTATTGGCTCGCAGACTTTGCAGGCAGATGATTGCCTCTAAAGTCCCTGCAGCACCTAGAAGGTGGCCGTGCATAGACTTTGTTGAGCTGATTGGGACCTGATAGGCGTGATCGCCCAATGCGTTCTTAATCGCTGCTGTCTCCGCGTTATCATTCATCTTTGTACTGGTGCCATGAGCGTTAATGTAATCAATATCTTCAGCTTGCAGGCCGGCATCTTGCAACGCGGCTCGAATTGCTTTCGCCGCTCCAGCGCCATCAGGGGCAGGCTGTGAGATGTGGGAAGCATCGGAGCTGCTGCCATATCCAAGTAACTCGCCATAGATCGGGGCATTACGGGCTAGCGCGTGTTCCAATTCCTCCAACACAAGTACGGCCGCACCCTCACTCACAACAAACCCATCCCGATCTCTGTCAAAAGGGCGAGATGCTTCCTGTGGCGCATCATTGCGCGTGGAAATCGCTTTCATAATACTGAAACCAGCAAGTGCAAGGGGTAAAATGCACGCTTCTGTCCCACCTGCAATCATAATGTCTGCTGCATTGCGGCGAATGGTTACGGCCGCTTCGCCAATAACATTGTTTCCGGTGGCGCACGCGGTGGCAACTGACATGTTGGGTCCGGAAAGACCGTAAGCAATGGATATCACCGCCGCCGGTGTATCAGCCAACATCATGGGCACAAAGAAAGGGCTGACACGATTCGGTCCGCGGTTCGACAATGTGTTTGCACTGTCGATTATGGGGTCCATGCTCCCCATACCGCTGCCGACAATGACGCCGATGCGGTCACGATCGACATTATTTGATTTGATTCCTGCATCTTCCACAGCTTGTCCTGCAGCAGCAAGGGCAAGTTGGCTAGATCTTGATAAACGACGCGCTTCCTTGCTCCCAAAGAGTGCCACAGGATCAAATTCACACACCTCACCTGCGATTTGGGTTTTATATTCATTAGCATCAAAATGAGTGATGGGGCCAATACCGCTTTCGCCTTTAACAACCTTTTCCCAGGTATGTTCGACATTGTTGCCCAAGGGATTGAAGGTGCCTAGACCAGTAACAACAACGCGTCTTTGTTTTTGCATATTTATTTATCTCCCTTCGATTGGGATACAGATCAACGCAATTGGTAATTGCTTGCTTGTGATGTATCGCAGGTTGCAGCCCGTTTTGGCCCAAAACCTGCCCATAATTGCCAGCTAAAACCCAATTAGGTTAGAAAAGATGCGGCCACGCATCTATGCTAATAATCTGTATCAGGTTTCCTGAATGCACTCTGCCTTGTAGAATTCAGCTATGTTAGGCTGGTTCCTATTAGGATTGATATTAGTTTTGATCTTGGGTGCACTACTCTACTGGTTATTAGTAGTGACTGAGGGGGTTTATCTCGGCCGTCGCCTGGTTGTGTGGATGTATGACATCACGGCCGATCGCTATGACGGAATCAAACAATTTGATGAAGATGCTGAACGCTTTCTTGTTATCCGTCCGCTACTATGGCGGATCACGAACAGCACAGCACCATTAATCCTAGATGTAGCCACGGGCACGGGGCGGCTGCCGGTGTTTCTGTTGGATGAAGCGACTTTTAACGGCCGTGTTATTGGTCTGGACGCATCCGCACGTATGTTGGCTCATGCGCAACCTAAATTGAGTGTGTATCGCCAACGGGCCAGCCTTGTACAGCAGACTGCGGCTGATTTGCCGTTCCCTGATGAGGTATTCGACGCTGTCACCTGCCTAGAAGCGTTGGAGTTTTTCCCAAATGATACAATCGCATTACAAGAAATGATCCGCGTGCTGCGACCTGGCGGCGCTGTATTGGTAACACGCCGGCGAGGCTGGGAAGCGAAGACATTTATCGGCCGTTACCGTGATCGCGAGTCATTCGAAACCCATCTGTCCTCGTTGGGATTAGCAGAAGTTGAAACGCTATTGTGGCAAATTGAATACGATCTGGTTTTTGCTCGTAAGCCTGCGGCCCTTAAGCAGGATTAGAAGGAATTCAGCAGCTATTCCCAGATGTTAGAAGTGCTACCCATAAGCGAAGATATTCTCAACACCTATTTCTGTTAACAGCCAGGATCCCCAACCCACTAGCGAGGCGACAACTATTAAAATTAAGATTACTAATGGTAAATACGTGCCTATTCGCCCGGTTGAGGGTATCTGTTCAGGTTGATTGAAAATGGGGCAATGTACGAATTGATCAGTTAGACAACTACGTCTTTGGTGTTCAAGGGGGATATAGAAGGATTTCTTTTGGGCGTGACAGGTTCCACCTGTAGAAGGGTACATGAATCTGGTTTTGGGATCTGATTTCATTCCAAGGCACGGGCAGCCTGGGTGGAGTTTTTCTGACTTATCTTCTAATTCTATCATGTCACTTATATTCTCCTTCACCTTCCTTGCATTCTTCCTTACGATCGGCCGTTTATTTTATAAAAAACTGCCAATTTCCGGCTATAAAAAAAGGCTTTGACGAATCAGCATTTTGGATAATAATCTAGGGTAGTTGCCACTGTACAAAATAATGATCGATGTCTGTAAAGACATGACAGGAGATCACAAGATGCTTGACACTGACGGAAAGTTTTTTCTAGGACGCATTACTGAACCCACTTCTGGTAAGACTACGGATGAAATGTTGCTCTATGACGGGGACGATCTGACAACACATGCCCTGGTAGTGGGGATGACAGGATCGGGGAAGACAGGTCTGTGTATCGACCTCTTGGAAGAAACAGCGCTCAATAATATCCCTGCCCTGATGATTGATCCCAAGGGCGATATTACCAATACCTTATTGCACTTTCCTGATCTGCTGCCGGCAGATTTTGCGCCATGGGTGAACGTCGACCAAGCGCGCCGGGAAGGAAAAAGTGTGGAAGAAGTAGCGGAGAAGACGGCCGATCTGTGGCGCAATGGTCTGGCCGGATGGGATATCGCTTCGGATCGGATTCAGGCCCTAAAGGAGAGCGTTCGATTTTCCGTCTACACCCCCGGCTCAGACGCAGGCTTGCCGATCAGCATTTTGGCTTCATTAGCAGCCCCGGACATCCCTTGGGAAGACAACGAAGAACTGTTGCGTGAACAGATTTCGGGTACGGTAATAGCACTGCTGGGGTTAACAGGCATGACAGATATCGATCCTGTGCAGTCAAGAGAGCATATTCTCTTGGCCAATATTTTTGAAAATGCATGGAGTCAGGGCAAGGATTTGGATCTGGGTGAGTTAATCATGCAAGCCCAATCCCCGCCGTTTGAAAAACTCGGCTTTTTTGAAGTTGACACCTTCTTCCCTGAAAAAGATCGTTTCAAACTGGCCATGAATCTCAACAATATCGTGGCCTCACCCGGGTTCCAAAGCTGGCTTGAAGGGGAGGCACTAGATATCGAGCACTTGTTGTATGACAGCGACGGCCGTGCCCGGCATACCGTTTTTTACATTGCCCACTTGAATGATGCTGAGCGTATGTTCTTCGTCACCTTACTCTTCTCATCTGTCGAGACTTGGATGCGCACAAAGAGAGGAACAGGATCGCTGCGATCATTGATTTATTTTGATGAAATCTTTGGTTATTTGCCGCCTGTTGGCAACCCACCCTCTAAAGAGCCAATGTTACGTATGCTGAAACAGGCGCGGGCCTTTGGCGTAGGTTTAGTTCTGGCAACGCAAAACCCGGTTGATATTGACTATAAGGCAATGTCTAACGCCGGCACCTGGTTTATTGGTAAGCTAGCAACGGAACAAGACAAACACCGGCTGCTAGATGGGCTCACCAGCGCATCCGGAGCAGGTATGAATCGCTCAGAATATGATGCGCTGATTTCTTCTGTAGGAAAGCGCGTTTTTCTAATGCGCAATGTACATGAAAAAGAACCGGCTCTTTTCCACACAAGATGGGCGATGAACTATCTGGCCGGACCCATGACGCGTACTCAAATCCCTGCACTCAATGAGTTGGCCGGCATTGGACTACCTGAGCCGCCGGCAGCGAGACCCACAAGCGCTAAAGAGATGCCGGCTGTGCTTCGGTGGCCGCACAAGCGGCTGCAACACCGCCCAGTGACCCTGAACCTGCGGTGGAGCTGCCGGGAACGCGCACGCGTTCGGCCGTACCGGCCCATATCGGAGAATATTTCTTGCCCGCGACACAGAACTTAACTGACGCTGTCCAGCAAAGAGGTCGCTCTATCCCCTTGGGAGCGGAGGAACACGGCATATTGTACCGGCCAGTTTTGTTAGCTCAGGCCGATGTCTTGTTTGTGAATCGCAAATACAACCTGGATCAAGAAATTCTTGTAACAGCTCTAATTGAAGAGCCGGACGAGCGAGGCCATGTGCGCTGGGAAGACTATCGCACAGAAGCTGTCGATTCGCGCGCATTCGGTCGGGGTCCTATTCCGCAGTCCCGTTTCGCAGCGCTTGAGCAGCCATTAGCAGACGGCCGAACAATGAAAACCATAAAAAGCGATTTTGTAGATTGGATATATGGCGATGTGTCAGCTATGGTGAAGGCCAACGAAATTCTAAAGGTTTATGCCGGCCCCAATGTGGACGAAGCTGATTTCCAAGAGCTATGTGAGGAAGCGGCAGAGGACAAACAGGAAGTAGAAGTTGATAAACTAGAAGCGAGTTATGAACGGAAAATCGACGCCCTTGATACCAAACTGCAGCGTGAAGAACGTGAACTTCGAGAAGATCAGGCCGATCTCGACCGCAGCAAACAAGAAGAGATGACCACCTATGCAGAGACCGTCTTCAGTTTCTTTGGCGGTCGCAAACGAAGTTTATCATCAGCTATGTCTAAACGAAGCAAGCGTGCCAGGGCCAAGGAAGATGTTGAGGAGTCAATTGAGGAAATCGCCGAACTCAAAGGCGACATGGCAGAGTTGGAAGAAGAACTCAAAGAGGCCGTGGGCGAAATTGAAGAGAAATGGGCCGAGATCGCCGCCGATGTAAGCGAAATTCGTGTCGCTCCCTATAAAAAGAATATTGATGTCAACCTCTTTGGCGTGGCCTGGATGCCCTATTATATGGTTCAGGTGCGCGATGATATCGAAGAGTTCCCAGCGTTTAATATCGAAGGATAATCCATTTCATTTGTCATCTCACGAGAAGTGGTGAATGAATCGTTCACAGGGTGATCTTAATATCGACAAAACAAAACGCTATCTCAAGCGAATTAATTATCAGGGCCCTCTTGATCTTACTGCCAGGACATTGTGTGAACTGCAACTGGCACATTTATATGCCGTGCCGTTTGAGAACCTCAGCATTCATTGGGAAGAGCCGATTACCCTGGACGACAACGCACTATTTGACAAGATAGTTGTTCGACGGCGCGGTGGATTCTGTTACGAACTCAATGGCCTTTTTGCCTGGCTGCTTCGGTCACTAGGTTTTGAGGTTAGTATGCTTTCAGCAGGAGTAGCGAATGGCGAAGGAGGATATTCTCCCTATTTCGACCACATGGCACTGATGGTGAAGCTGGAGGAGCCCTGGCTTGTAGATGTTGGCTTTGGGGATACATTCAGGGAGCCATTGCGGCTCAACTCAAGAACCAATCAAATGCAAAATGGGGGCGCCTACCGCATTGATTCTGACGGGGACATTTATTTCCTAATGGAGCAAAAGATTGGGCAAAAATGGAAAGCCGGGTACCGGTTCAAGCTGCAAGCATTTGAGTATGCCGATTATGCAGATCGGTGCCATTATCACCAAACCTCTCCAGAGTCGCATTTCAAACAACGTCGTATCTGCTCCCAAGCAATCGGAACTGGGCGATTGACACTGAGTGAGACCCAATTCATTATCACTTCTTTGGACGGTCATCGTCAGGAGCAGCCCATTGTTAATGAAGAAACTTATGCCAGGCATATTATCTGCACATTTTGGCATCTCGATCAAGCAATAAATGCCAGGTTTAGCTCTGCCAAGCTGCTCTTATCGACCTTTGCCTGTTACTTTATCCCCGTCTAAACAATCTCTAAACACCTCCTTAAGCTTCCCCGCAAGAAAAGAGTCGTAGAATTCCCATAGGTGATAGGTTCATAAGATACTGCCCTGAAAAGGAACAATATATTTTCCTGGCAATCACGACTCTGGTGACAACATGCCGGAATGCTTTTAGAAAAGAATAGCAATAAGACAGAGATGTAGTGGTTAATGTGGGTATGGGACGAACCCCACGCAGGTTTTTAAAAAACCTGTTCGTTCCAGCAAACAATAACACGTCCCCTGATTACCCCCAATCATACATAAATCTGGTTTTAAAGGAGCGTTTTAGCTTATTTGTACCGTTGCGGCTGCCGAATGATCGTGCCGAGGTTTGGCTGGCTGACGCGTCGGAATTAGCGATAGAAACTGTTTATACTTTATTGAACTTTCTCTATTTACTTGAGCACAAAATCAGTTTGGCTCTGCCAGTGACCAGATTGTCGTTTAATTTGCAGTATCTACTATGGTGAGATTGTATTTTTTCCTATTATCACGATGTGCTTGGGAATTGATATGCCGGCCGTTTGGTATCTGGATAATAACGAAAAAATAACAGCAGCATTATGAACAATAGTGGCGTTTAGCAACGACGATATGACAAGATTACAAGCCGCAACGGCAGAATTAGGGCAGCACCGCAAGGGCAAGATTGCCAGCAGCATTGCCGTTATTAGCGGGCTGGCTGCGCTGCTGTTTTACTACAGTTGGTGGCTTAAAGAAGATCGCCTCTTTTCACCCTGGCTCCTTCTGGCCTTTCTCTTTGCGCTCCTTTATGGCATTTTCCATCTGGCCGGCAACTGGATCATGTATTTGTCAGCGATTCGCCGTCCACGCCGCGCCCGCCTACCACTACCGGACAACCTGACTGTAGATGTTTTCGTCACCGCTTTTCATGAAGAAACAGAGCTGGTCGAACGCTGTCTGTCCGCTGCCTGCGATATGAACGTTGCACACCATACCTGGCTGTTGGACGATGCCGGCCGACCGGAGTTAGCAGCTCTCGCGAAGCGGCTGGGCGCAGGTTATCTGACGCGCCAGGGCAACCGTGATCATAAGGCTGGCAATGTGAATGCGGCGCTGCCCCGTACGGATGGAGATGTCATAGTCATCTTCGACATCGATCATGTGCCCGATCCCCGTTTTCTCGAGCGCACCTTGGGTTATTTTGACGATCCCAAAATGGGTTTTGTACAAGTCATGCTGACCTTCGGCAACAATAGTGACAATTGGGTGGCCAAGGCCGCCTCTTACAGCAGCCTTGATTTTTATAACCCGGCCTCCGTGGGGGCCGATGGTTTGGGGTCAACGACGCTGGTGGGCAGCAACGCCCTCATTCGACGCAAGGCGCTGGAATCCATTGGTGGTTACCAGCCCGGATTAGCTGAAGATTTGGCCACATCCGTTGCTTTGCATGCTGACGACTGGGACTCTGTTTACATCAATAAACCATTAGCCCCCGGCCTGGCCCCGCCAGACCTCACAGCCTGGTTTAACCAGCAGTTCAAGTGGGCGCGTGGTGTCTTCGAAATATTGATTACAACCTACTGGCGCACGTTGAGCCATCTGACAGTTGGTCAAAAAATCACCTACGGCGTACGTATGACCTATTACTGGATTGGTATTGTCTTTGCGGCTCACCTATTTGTAACAATTTTTGTCCTTTTTAGCCGCTCAGAAACGACATTAAGTAGTTTCGAGAATTATCTGCTGCATCTGCTGCCGTTAGCCGCAGCCACAGCCCTGATCCGTATGGTCACTTTGCGTTATCATGCCTATCCATCGCTCAAGGAAGAGATGCGCAAAGGCGTTGTCTTACAATGGAAACCACTGCTTCTGGTATTAGGTACCTGGCCCGTTTATGTTTTTGCCTGGCTTTTGGCCTTACTGCGCGTCCCTCTTGGTTACCGCCCGACGGCCAAAGAGGCGGCCAAACATGGCCCCAATATGCTCTGGGTCTGGCCGCAGATCTTAACAGTTTTGGGTTTGCTGGCGGGTGCGGTGATTACCCTATGGACCTTTGGTTTTAGAAACGATCTGCTAGTTCTGGCTATTGCAGCCGGCCTGGCTGTGATACAGATGTGGGTATTAGTGTACGCCTTATATGAAGGGGCGATGGCACAGCCGAACCCAGCTAAAACTCCAGAAGCAATTGTGGATCGCCCTCCATCAAAGGTGTGAGGAAAGTCATATGTACCAGCCAATCAAATTAGTTGATGTCGAATTAAATAAGCCACTCGCTGATATTGAAAATCTGCAAAATTATAGTGGCGTCTTGGGGCTGGTCAGATTGCATGGCGAGCCACTTGGTCAAATTTGGATTCCGGTCAGCGGTGATCGTTGTACAGCAAATAAGATAAGAATCGCAATCCTTGAAGAGCACAGTTGGTCAATCACCCAAACCTTGGTCAACAATTTGCTGGCCGATCCCCAACTACCCTTGGATCCACAATATTTGATGGAGGCCGCTCCTCATACAAGTATAGAGTATCAACCTCTGGTCACAGTCGCCGTGTGCACACGCGACCGTTCTACCAATCTTAGGCATTGCCTTGCAGCTTTAATGCAATTGGATTACGCGAATCTGGATTTGCTCGTCGTGGATAATGCACCAAGCGATACGAGCACACGAAAGTTAGTGGAAATGGAGTTTCCACAGATCCGTTATGTAATTGAACCCCGTCCCGGCTTAGATTGGGCACGTAATCGCGCTATTGAGGAAGCACATGGCGAAATCATTGCTTACACTGATGACGATGTGGCGGTGGACAAGCTTTGGGCGACCGCGCTGGCGCGAGCATTCGTCGAAAATCCCGAAACAATGTGCGTAACCGGTCTAGTCATGCCTGCTGAACTTGAAACGGAAGCGCAATGGTTGTTCGAGCAGTATGGTGGCTTCAATCGTGGATATGAGCCGCATTGGTACACAGTTGATCGAGCATATTACAAGAGAACCTCCAGTCAATACGGATGGGCAGGGCTTTTCGGCACTGGGGCCAACATGGCATTTCGCCGAACTTTATTTGGTCAAATCGGTATGTTCGACGAAGCTCTGGATGTGGGCACCATAACCAATGGGGGTGGAGATATTGAGATGTTTTTTCGGGTGCTCCATGAGGGATACACACTGATTTACGAACCCCGAGCCATCGTTCACCACTATCATCGGGCAAAATATAGCGGATTGCGCCGCCAGATTGCTGATAATGGTGTTGGCTTTACCGCTTATCTAGTGCGCACAGCTATGCATTACCCAGCCGAACGTATTTCCATCTCACGATTTTGGTTGCGACGGCTATTCGGTTGGCATTTAATCCGCTTGATAAACTCTTATCGAGGAAAAGAAAAATTCCCCCGTGACCTGATCAAAGCGGAACTATGGGGATATCTTATTGGATTAAGACGTTATCCAACAGCTCGACACAAAGCGAAAAATATCGAACTCGAATTCCAAGTAGATTACTCTGAAAGAGAGATGGTGAGCCCATGACCCCACTCCAACCCAGGCTTCTGCCAATCAAGATGGTTGAGATTGAGTTGGGCCAATCGATAGAGACCTATGGGAATCTGCATGAATACCAAGCCCTCAAGGCCCTTGTGAGATTGCATGGGACGCCATTGGGTTACGTTCAACTTGGTGTAACTAACGGCCAGTGTAGTGCAAATGAACTCAGCAAGGTCATATTGGCCAATTTCAGTTGGCCAATCATAGAACACCTGATTTGCGATGGATTGGCTACGCCACTCAGCGAATCAATGCTAAACCTAAGTGATTTGCTTGAAGTCGCGCATCCTAATTATGAAGGCCCGTTGCCAGTGGTAACAGTTGCTGTCTGTACGCGCGATCGAGCTGCCGATCTCGAACTCTGCCTTTTGGCTATCGAAAAACTCAACTATCCCGATCTTGAAATCTTAGTTGTCGATAATGCTCCAAGTAATACAGAAACTCGTGAACTAGTTACAACAAAATTTCCTGCTGTTAGGTACATATGTGAGCAACTTCCTGGTCTTAGCAGGGCGCGAAACAAAGCAATTTCCGAGGCCAATGGAGAGATTATCGCTTTCACCGACGATGATGTCGTTGTTGATAAAGACTGGGTATTGGAATTGGCAAAGGTCTTTGTCGAGCGCCCACGTGTGATGGCTGTGACTGGCCTTGTTGTTCCATACGAGTTAGAGACACCAGCGCAAATTCTTTTTGAATATCGTGGGGGATTCGGCCGTGGTTTCCAACGTCGCTGGTTTGAAATCAGCAAGAACGAAGATGCTAGTCCATACTTGGGCGCGGGGCAGATGGGGACAGGCGCTAACATGGCTTTCCGGCGAAGAATATTTTCCCAAATTGGTTCGTTTGATGTCGCACTTGGCGTAGGTACGCCAACCCAAGGTGGGGAAGATCTTGACATGTTCTTGAGGATAGTGATAGATGGCCATCCCCTAGTATATGAACCGCAGGCCCTAGTGCAACATCGTCACCGCCGTGACTTTACCAAATTTAGCAATCAAACCATCAATTCCGGTACCGGACTTGCCTCTTTTCATGCGAAGGGTTTTCGCGCTTTCCGTGGATATAGGTACAAATTCTTAAAACTTCATTTTTATTGGTTGTGGCAGTGGCATATAAAACGTTTGCTCCAGTCTTATTCACGTCCTACTCGTTACCCACGAGAACTGATCCTGGCAGAAATGAAAGGTTATGTTACAGGCCTAAAACAATACAAGAGAGCTCAAAAAGCTGCCGGGGAATCCGTAGCACCGAATGACGATAAGGAGCTTATTTCCCAATCCTCCTTGGGAGCGCCGGTCGAATTGAACAATAGGGAAAAAGTGACATCAGAGGAAGGGACACGTAGCAGGGTGAAGGATGACCTTCCCAGCATGTCATGGGATGAACCAATATGAACCTTTTCGGAATGAAGCTTACACCAATGGCTATACGAGTAGTAGAAATATCCCAAAAGCTGACGTCGTTGACTGATGTTATGCAATATCATCGCGTACGAGTCTATGTTACTTTTCGTGGACTTATGTTGGGTTCGATCGACATTGACAATAATCAACAGCCGATAAGCCAAGCACGTATCCGCCGGGCAGTAGCTGACAATCTAGCTTTACGTATCCTAGATCCTACTTCGACTCGAGAAGGCGATATTTTATGGTCTCAGGAGATTGCAGCTTTTATAGACCGTTACTTAGCATCTAGTGATCCTGAAATCACTAGTCAATTCGTCGAGCATAGCCAACTTGCCACTCACCCATTGCCTACTTGGCTAATCGATTTAAGTAAACCCCTGCAATCATTGCCAGAAGCTGCTGCTTTCAATCAGGTGCGCATTATCGTGTCATGGCAAGATCGACCCATTGGAAGTGTCGACATCAACAATCAATTCGAGCCTATCACTGCTTACCGATTGCGCCATGAAATCGCTGGTGCGCTTGGTTTCAAACTTTTTGAAGGTGCAAGAGAATTGGGAAAGTCAGGGATGTGGGCAAAAAGCGTAAACGAATTAGCCAGAATGTATCTTTCGGCAGACCAAGGTCAAACTTGCACAGACAAGCAGCTACCTGCAGAAGTGCCAGTTTCAGTTGTTATAGCTACACTCGACCGTCCGGATGATTTGCGGGATTGTTTGCGTTCTTTACAGGCTCAGGAGTCACCTAGAACTATAGAGATTGTTGTAGTTGACAACAATCCAGACTCTGGCTTGACAACCTCAGTAGTGGCAGATTTTCCTGATGTGGTACTACTGACCGAGAGACGAAAAGGGCTATCTTATGCTCGTAATACTGGGTTTGTGGCCAGTACGGGGGATATCGTTCTAGCAACAGATGATGACGTTCTTTTACCCCCCGACTGGTTAGAGCAACTGGTAGCACCGTTTGCTCGCCAGGATGTCATGATTGTGACCGGAAACGTTCTGCCTTACGAGTTAGAAACCCAATCTCAACAACTCTTTGAAATCTATGGTGGTTTAGGACGCGGCTTCAAACGGTTTGAAGTCAGCGGCGATTGGTTTGAAATGTACCGCTTAAAATCAGTACCGACGTGGGAGCTTGGGGCAACAGCAAATGCAGCATTCCGGGCTAGTATCTTTCACGATCCTGACATAGGTATGATGGATGAGTCATTGGGTGCCGGTTCACCAACAGGCTGTTCGGAGGACACCTACGCTTTCTACAAAGTCCTAAAAGCCGGTTTCACTATCCTCTATGAACCACAAGCTTACGTCTGGCATAAACACCGGCGAACGATGGCTGCCTTTCGCAACCAATTATACGCCTATAGCAAAGGTGGCGTTGCCTATCATATGACTTTGTTCTTAAATGATGGCGACTGGCGTGGGTTATTTCGAATATTCTTTGAACTTCCAATGGGCTACGTGTGGCGATTGAATGAGTGGCTGCACGGCCGTACGGCTTATTCACCATCTTTTATCTTATTGGAAATGCGGGGGAATGTAGCCGGTTTCTGGTCATTATGGAAGTCACGACGACGCGTCAAGAAGCTGGGTCGCTCTCAGCCCTATATCCCATGCTCTTTGCGCAACAAAAACGATCAAGGTGCTGGTCAAAAAAATGACCCAATAAACCAACCACTGAATAAAATAACCACAAAAAGGCTTACAAAAGACCATGTTATACAATTGGAAAGTTAGACTACTTAAAGATCCCGAAGATCTCTCTGTTTTGGCGTTACTGGCATGCTAAAAGAGGCCAAAACGTCGGTGATTATGGACGACTGTCTGAGCACATCGGCATCACGCGCTGGGAAAGAGCTTCGTTGATGTTGGCTGCATGTGGGGCGTAAATGGTGAACATGCCTTTACCGCGGAGGAAGCAGGCGCTACAGCGGTGAAAGGGGTAGATGTATTTGGACCGACACCTGAATTCCTGGAGAAAAAGAAGGAGCGCCACTCCTCTGTAGAATTCATCCTCGGCGATATTGGACAACCAGATGTCCTTGAACAGGTTGGCATCATGGATATTGTTTTTTGTGCCGGAGTACTCTATCACCATCCAAGCCCTTTTGATCTGCTAGTGGCGCTGCGACGCATATGTGGACAAATGCTCATCTTGCGCACGTCGACGATCCCGGAGAATCCCTGGCTGTCGAATTCGGCCGTTTACTATCCAATGTTGAACCCCAAACAGACGGAAGCTATGGGATCTTTCTTCTGTTGGCTTGCTCAGACAGGTAGGCATAAGTGATGGCTTCGAACCCGAAGCGGGTTATGGAAACTGGTTTTGGGGTCTCACACCAAGTTGTCTCATATCATTACTGGAAACAGCCGGATTTAGGGTCGATTATCAGGCCACTGAACCCTTTGCGCAGACCATGATTTGCACACCTGTTGAAATACCATTCGAGCACAGGCTGCCTGGTGAGACAGAAGCCCTCTCAATGGGCAAGACCATATCCAAGGCAGGTATTGCGAAACCCGCATGATCCGCAGGCGTACAAATCCCAGCATGATTACCTTCGTTATTTCAGTCATTGCCAGCTAGAGTAAGCATCATGACTCTAAGAGTAAAAGCAATAGCAAAGACCCAAAGTGGCTTTTGGGAGGCAATGATTTCGCAGCGCAGTGTGACGGCCTTCGTGTGGGCGGTCTGGTTGACGCTCTTACTCATAGATCTTTTGGTACTTGCTAAATTCGGCCGTAAGATTCCAATTTTTGAGGATTGGCTTCTTGTTCCGCCACTTACGGGAAATGAACCTAACCTCGCTGGCTGGTTGTGGGAGCAAAACAATGAGCATCGAATTCCCGTCCCGCGCCTGATTTTGTTAGGATTGCTCAAGCTGACGGGCGGCGATTGGCGAACAGGAATGTTGTTCGATATCATCCTATTGAGCTTGCTTTCAGTTGCTTTGATCCTCGTGGCACGCAGGTTGCGTAAAGGCCGCACAATCCTCGCTGATGCCCTTTTTCCCATTGTCCTTCTCTCCCTTGGGAATTGGGAGAATCTGTACTGGAATTGGCAAGTGACCTTTATTCTACCCCTAGCCTTAACCTGCGCTTTGCTGCTTATAATTGTAACTATTGAAAAGGAGTTTCGTCCAATCTCGATGATCGCTGCTGGCGTAGTTCTGATTCTCCTACCACTGAATGGAGCAAATGGTCTATTGTGGTTGCCTAGTAGTCTGCTTTATTTTACCTATTATGGTGCTCGCTGTTGGCTAGGATCGCCAAGAGGCAGTAGTACACACCGTGCAGCTGGATTCCTCCTAGCTGCGATTGTTATTTCGGTAGTTATCACTGCCCTATACTTTGTGGGCTTGACCCGACCGGGATGGTCAACCAATCCAGGTATTCTGCTCATTATAGATGCGACATTGCAGATTTTAGCACTAGGTATTGGCCCAGTAGCTCGCAGCGCTAGGATACCGGCTATTGCCATAACTGTGTTGATTTTTATACCTACAACTATGATTCTGGCGCGTGCTGCATATCGTTTTCTGGGATCAAAAGAGGAGATGAGGGTAATTGGTTTACTAGCTTTCTTAGGCAATGGCATGCTCTTCGCTATAGCTATAGGTTACGGGCGTATGGTACTGAGGTTATAACGACGTATTTAGTAATCGATGGCCGATTCGTTACGTACATTTCGTGGCGCCTATGCTGTTTGTAGCATATTTTGTCTGGTTGCTCTATTTACAACGTAAATTTCGCGGTTTGCCGCAACAGCTTTAGTATTATTGCTAATTCTTCTGCTACCTCTCAAATACTTGTACGGATACGAATATCACTAGAGAACATCTCTACAAGATGATCAATTGATAGAAGAAATACAAGCAACATGTCAATATGACTCTATAGCTGTGGAATTTAGGGACGTAATGCTACATGGGCAGATCTTAGAGACTTAGAAAATAATCTGAACTGGCTAAAAGAAGCGGGAATGCTTCCTTTTAACAATGAATCAACTGCTCTGGTCACACAAGAATTTCTTACTATCAACCGGATGCTACAGCGGTTGAATTAGTATGGGGCGTAGATGGTTGGAATGACATTGACGAAGATTTATGGCCAGTAGAAACGATGATCAAGCAAGGGATAATGCACACACCTGAAAAAGGATAAGGTAGCTTCAGAATCAGACTCCAAGTGCCACCAGGAACAACCATCGATTACGGTTTTCTTGTTACAATACCGCAAGGTAGTAATTAGATGAACCGATATGGGAAGGGGATGGAAAGGAAGATTTCGATATGCTAGTCGACAGAGGATGCGGAAGCGATAGATATCCGTAGCTGACCTAGAGCTCGATGAAGATGGTTAATTAATTTCAGGGTGCAAAGCTTGACGCTATTTGAACAGCGAATTTGTTTATGAAGGGAACCGGATTTGGAGACAGTTACGCTGGTTTGGGGAATCGACGGCTGGAGACCGCCACCTGGCATCGGTAGATCTGGACGGGATCATATTTGCAAGATGGCATTGTGAATACACCAATGCATCCAATAGCACAACGGGAAATTCGAGGCCACCATCAAGTTTACCGGCACAAAGCGAGAGTTAACTGTGGCTTTTGGGTCATTGACAACAACCAAGTACAACAATACTGACGGATCACGATTGGGATGATAACTGCCACACTACAGCCAGGACACAGCGAACGAGATGCAGTTTTCGACCTATGAATGAACCTGGACAATCAACCCACAGTTATCAGCAGACGGAACACCCGACACTCTGGCGCTTTGATCGAAATGCGCTATCAATTACCACAAGCTAAAGAAGTGTTTTTGATTTGGGGAGATTGAAGGCTGGCAAAAGTTACCGGAAGAGCAGCGGCTAACGGGACACCAGCATTGAAGATGAGGTGATGAAAAGTCGAATGACACTTGAAGATGAAGAGTTTGTTGCACGTACTGGAAGCGCCTGACGGGCACATCACTCCAATTTGGTTTCTGGATTCCTGAAAAGTCAAGGATTGACCTTCAATGAACCAGGCCTATTTGGGATGATGTTTATGATGATTTACATGTCGAGACTGATGACATGACCCTGAACATTGCAACACCTGAACGCTAATCTACTGTTGCCAACTACCTTGATATCAGTGCCTGATAATTGGCTAGTATTACTATATTGACAGCTAGCGGGCTGTTTATTGGAATCTGGGCGATCCTGACAGCGGTTTCTTACGATTACAAGCGCAGGTACTAGCAAATTGTACGGAATCCTAACGCAATTGTTTTGAGTTCAACCTACTATGCAAAACACCGGCGTGATTTGCTGCGTGAACTCGTTGCCCGCGATCTGAAACTACGTTACAGGCGTTCCGTGTTAGGTATTGCCTGGTCACTGCTAAATCCTTTACTACAATTAATCGTTTTAAGATTTGTCTTTAGCTACATTTTGCCTCTTGATATTGAAAACTACACATTATTCTTGTTTATCGGTCTGCTTGTTTGGACATGGCTGTCATCTTCGCTCATTGCTTCTACGACGTCCATAGTAGACAATCGAGGTCTTATTCGCCGCCCTGGTTTTCCTGCAGGTATTTTGCCGGTTGTATCAATTACCTCCAACCTAATTCATTTTTTGCTCTCGCTTCCAATAGTTTTTCTTATCGTCCTCATATCGGGCTTAAGTCTCAAGTTAACTATTTTGTTGCTGCCGGCGATTATCATTTTGCAATTTGTGTTCACTTTGAGCATATCCATTTTTCTGTCTATTTTTCAAGTCACATTTCGCGATACGCAACATCTAATTAGCGTTTTCCTATTTTTATGGTTTTATCTAACGCCTATTTTTTATGACATAGGCCTAATACCTGAACAGTATCGTTTACTTTATACCCTAAATCCGATGGTGCACATCGTCGAAGCGTACCGGTCGGTTCTCATGTACAGGGTAGTGCCTCCTTTGCTGCCATTAATTATTATCGGATCGCTATCGATCCTGATGATGCTAATAGGCTATCGCTTTTTACAGCGAACAAGCGATCAGTTTGTGGAGGAGCTGTAAAATGTCTGCCATCATCGTTGAGCATTTAGCGAAGCAATTCTCGGTCTATCATCATCAACGGCCGACTACCTTTGTAGAGGCATTTAAGCAAAGAATGCGCCATATGCGGCCGCACGAAACATTCTGGGCCTTACGTGATGTAACGTTTAATGTTGAGCCAGGACAAATGGTTGGCTTAATCGGTGCTAACGGCGCTGGTAAATCCACCTTTTGCGAATTACTCGGTGGCGTCGGCCGTCCAGATAGGGTAGCATCAATGCTTCAGGGCGGATCGGCGCCATCTTTGATCTGGGCGCAGGTTTTCATCCGGACCTCACCGGACGCGAAAATGTCTATGTAAGTGGAGTTATCAGTGGTCTGAGCAGAAACGATGTTTCGGAACGTTTCGACGAAATCGTGGCTTTTGCCGAGGCAGAATCTTATATCGACCATCCACTGCGCACTTACAGCACAGGCATGCAGATGCGCCTGGCGTTCTCTGTGGCCGTGCACATCAATCCGGACATCTTGCTGATTGACGAAGTCTTGGCCGTTGGCGATATGGCATTTCAAAGCAAGTGCCTGAACCGCATTCGAGGGTTCAAGGAACAAGGCTGTGCTGTGGTATTAGTTTCACATGATATCAAAATGGTTGAAGACTTATGTGATGAAGCGATCTGGTTGCGCGAAGGGCAAGTGGTAGCCAAAGGACCAGTAGATGTAGTCATTGGCCAATACCAAGCGGAAGTACAAGCCGAGACTCAGCGCAGGACGCCGCAAGAGGTACCAGCACAAATCACTGCCACTGGGACTGAATTACGCATAAACGAAAATCGCTTTGGCTCATTGGAAATGGATCTTATCAAACGTCAGGCTGCTTGCCGATAATGGAATTGACACAACCGAGATCATGAGCGGAGAAGGATTAACGGTAGAAATCAATTACCGTGCGCTGCAAACTATCACCGCGCCTATCTTTGTAGTCACTATATCCCGCAAGGATGGCTTCATTTGTTACGACACCAGCACAGCATCTTTAGGTCTGAACAATGCGGATGCCCATGGACAAGGAACTGTGCGTCTTCGTCTTGAGCGGCTGGATCTCATGGGTGGAGAGTATTACTTAGACGTCGGTGTCTTCACACAAGACTGGTCCTATGCATATGATTATCACTGGCATGTTTACCCATTGAATGTAACCAGTGAAGGCATCGAAAAGGGTGTAATTCGGCCGCCGCATCAATGGGAATTCTTTTGACTTCTTGGAATTGATCACATTATTAATCAATTTACAAAAGCCCCTCGAGATAAAATCAAAATGAGAAGAAAAACAAGGGGAGAATAATCTAAGTACAGTTATCACGTAGCCGCCCAGTTGATTCCGTATGCAAACGCAACTACATACAAGACCTGCACAGCGATAAATAGAAAAAAGAGCAGCGAGGCAATTATTCGCCGCTGTCGCACTAAGAGCGCCAGTGTCAGAAAAAGCGGGAAGACAACAACCAAATACCGCAGCAATCCGTTCAGGTTGTTTCTAGAAACGACCAAGATTAGGCTGAGAATCATATAAAGCAACCAATCTGCAGGAAACCTTTTCTGGTGCCACATAACGATTGCAACAATCGTCAAAACAACGGAACCAAAAACAAAAACAAAGCTGACCGGCACCAGATTCCAACTCCCATAATCAACAAGAACTGGTGTTGAGATAAAGTGTACCATTGCTGAAAATGGATATGAAAGGAGGTTATTCCAAGCTGATTGAATATCCAAACTGGCAAAAAAATTGCCTGTCAAATTATAGAGATATGCCATGTGAAGCAATAGTACTGTCGGGATGAGGAATAGAGAAATTACGGTAACCCGATGATGGCGGGTTGCTTTGTATTGACGATAGTACATAAAAAGCAATACAAGGAAAAGCAAAAAGCCATTTAATCGAGCAAGCGTGGCTAAGGCACCGAGCACCCCGGCAATCAACCAATATTGTTTCCGAGCAGCATACAAACTGAATACAACCAGCAAGAGAAAAAGAGCTTCTGGTCCTGGTCTAATGAAAAAATAAGCGCCAGGAAAGGCAACTGTGAAAAGCGCCGTCAGAGATCGCAGCCTGTTGATCAAAATCTAACAATACTAGTAGGTATACACCCACAATCGCAACTATTGAAAGTGCGTTCGCTAACCAAATGCCCCATACCATCATATCCAGTGGAAGATAATGACTTATGTGCAGCAAAAGTGGCCATAATGGGTAGAAAGCCCAATTTGCTAATTGCGTGGCGGAAAATGGCCGAGCTTCGTAACCATCATTGGCGATATTCATGTACCAACCAACGTCACCCTTGGAAAATATACCGATCAGCTGCTCCATATAGCCCGGTTAAAATTTTATGTATAGCGGGTTGGTAGGATTAAATACAACCAGCACCAGGTAAACAACAATTATTAGGACAATCTTGAACCCAATAATCACTAACACCAACTCTAACAAGTTGCGGTTGATCTGTGGCAACCGTCTGAATAGAGATCTTTTTGGCCTTGCAGCTATACCAGCGACTAACCCTAAAGCTAGCAAAAAGCCTGCAGTCAGCTTCAACACAGCACCGCCACGAAAGCGCAAATCGGCAACAAAGGCCGCCAATGGATCTAGAGGCAAAGTCAGCAAGGAGTATATTTCCGTAACACCACTCTCTACGGCATTGATGGATTCAAAATCACCCTCCCATATCTCTCCAATTACTGTACCATCATAACTTCTAGTTACTATGAAACCATAGTCAATCGTTGCCTGATAAGGAACTTGCAACATGACCGTAAAATAACTACCATCATTATGCATCGGAGTGAGCATCATACCGTCTTCTTGAGTGACTGTCCCAGTAGGCCACATTTCTTTTGGTAATGCCTGCCATCCATCCGCACCCCAAAGGATCCAAACCTCTCCTGCATCAGGTAAATAGTAACGAATTTCACGATCAATCAAATCATTTGTCGACGCAGGAATCGTTTTCCCTGCTGCCGGAGAAGCGATTACACCAATTAGCAAAAGCAACATGGATATCAACAAAGGGAATAGGATCGGTTTTTTCACTTTCTACTCTTCTGCTCTCCGTACCGGATGCGAGTTAATATATTCTGTTATTATTGCCAATAGGTCTTACAGATTTACTTACGCTAGAGGAGCAAAGGAACAGCCAACGGAGGGTAATAATACTGTCAATAGTGTGAGATCAAGAGTCTACCGACTGTGTAGGATATTTCATATACAATAGGAACGACTATTTAGGATTCCCGATTAATTTAAGAAACAGCTTGATTGAAACTCACTGACGAACAAGTTGTGATATGAATTCACAATTGTAGAAACCAGTTCAGTGGACACTATCCTTAAAACGAAAGATAACATACTCATCATTTTCTTCAACCAGGAAACTCGACTGTTCAATATGAGCTGCCAACTGCGGGTAGTCCCTCCAGAATTGTTCCTTGCGCTCTGTTTCAAAACCAAGCCAGTCAGCCCCTTCGCTGCGAAATCTTTCTAACTCCTGAATGGCCGCTTCTTGATCATCGAACAAGGATATCCACCTGTGATCAGGTTGGGGATAAACCCACCCGCGCTGCCGGCTATAATAGATATTAATCGGGCTGCCATAGTCCATATCGGCCGTCACAACCAAATCACCAGGCTCAGTAAGTTCGCGCAACCTTAATCCTAGTAAATAATCATCGTAATAAATGGATCGGTAGAGCCTTTTCAGATTATTATTAAATCCAAAACCCCATATAAAAATT
This sequence comes from uncultured Chloroflexia bacterium, assembly GCA_963736615.1. GTDB lineage: Bacteria > Chloroflexota > Anaerolineae > Promineifilales > Promineifilaceae > JAACFF01. The sequence goes on from CAVTPP010000015.1 coordinate 491,627, forward strand.
AGAATAGCAACAGCAATCCCGACAGTGGCCGGCGTCCACTTACCGCGTTTTTCAATGCGCAAAATAACAACAACTGCCATCGCGGCAAGGGCAGCCAATGCTGGCGAAAGAATATGAAAATTCCAGGGATTTAAGACTGAGTTCTTTGGCCCCAATTGCATAGTAGACAGCGCCAGCAATAAGCCACCAATGAAAAATCAAAGGAAGTTCGTATTTATTTGTCAGATCAGCATTTCTGTAATTCTTCCACGAAGTAAAGAGAAGACTGCCAAATCCGATTAGGGTAAGGGCTAAAACCGGTAATGTCCATAGCCAATCTTTGGCAAGCCAATATAGCTTAGGAATGAAATATTTTTCGCCTAACCAGCTCGTTACAGAGTGCTTCCATATCCAATTCATACCGCCCGCAAAGTGGTATGGAGGGTATTGAAGCGAGAGTCCTCGTGCCCAGAGATAATAAAAGGTGACCGGTATGAGCATAAAAATGCCCATAAGCCCGATAAGTAAAAGCCGCCGCCACGGTTTAGGTTTTTTGGGCAGCAATACGACCATCGCATAAAGAGCCGGCAAGCCAATTATTAATCCGGGCAGTTTGGTCAGGGCACCAAATGCACCCACAATGGCCGCCAGAATTAAGATGATTAGGCGATCGCTTTTTAAATATAAAACAAAGAGCCAGAGGCTCGTGGTCATCAGAGGCCACCATAGCCGGATCCGGCATAAATGACCTTTCAATAAAAATACTGGCGGGCAGAATAGCCATGATCGCCGCAGCTGCGATGGCCGCCCTCTTGTCCCAGGCCAGGGCAACAAGCTTGTAGAGAGCAAATATCCCCCATACGCCAAAGACAACCGCTACCGACCGGCCAATCCAATCCTGCTGGCCCAGGAAACGGTAAAATATGGACGCTATATAAGTTACTGTTTGAAATTCGCGCCCCTGGTAGTTTGGGCCTGGACCAGACCAATTGACCTCAGGATAAAAGATATTCCCGTTGGTCTTGAAGTAATTTTCAGCCATCATGGCCGTGCTTGATTCACGCCAGCCGAAAAGGTCGACATATGGCTGTTCTATCCAAAGAATCCGCAGCACTGCCCCGATAACTAAGATCATCAGAAGTGCAAAGGTTAAAGTGCTGATTTTTCGAAGGATTACTGCAGTTGTTAAGATGACTAAGGACAGTGAGAATGACAATCAATACGGGACTAGAAAGACCGGTGGCAACGGTTGGCGCTAAAATTAAGTTACGAAGTGTAGGGTCGGCATAATCAGGAAACAGTACGACATCTTCCTGATGAATTAGGGCGCTAAATATCAGCTATGGTAGACCGCATGTTAATTTCTTGATCCGGCTCCTCCAAAACAAGGATCCCGGCCGCGTCCCCATCCCAATACCCACTGACGTCTACGTGGCCATCTTCAAACAACTCAAAACCATAACGGAGTTTTGTTCCCTCTGGTAAGGATACATTGACAGTATAAACATCTCCCTGTCGGGTCATGGGCGTATACATGAGGTCATCTTTGATATAAGTACCTTGAGGGCGATAATCCCCATCCACAAACTGCCACTTCAAAATTTGCCACCTATCGACGCCCCATACCAGCTGCACTTGGCCCTTAAATGGGCTTTCGTAACGGAATCTCACGTTAGACAATAGGGGATCATCGCTCTGAGTACTTGAGCAGGAAACTAGGAGAAAGCTAGCACTAATTAGAAGGCTGCCAATTAGCAACATCGAAAACAGGCTCTGTCTATTAAAAGGGGCACGTATTTGGTTCATAAATTCTGTATGGTAAAACTGTCGCCAATTAGTCATAGGTGGATATTTTCAATAAGATTAACCCTGCTATTATTGCCAAAAGCTCTTACAAAACAGCTTACGCCATAGCCGTTGTTGCCTATATCAAGCAACATTCTTATAATATCTTTTTAGGGTTGCTGCTTGCATTGTAATAGTCTCGAAGATTACCCCCCATCGTGGTTAGCAGCTTGGCATTTAATGATTCCTGAAGGGAATTTATGGAGAACAAATATGTACCAAACCGATATGTATGAAGGCATGCTGGCCGAAACGGTCACCTATCCTGGCGCTAATGGCGATGTTATCAACGCCTATTATGCCCGCCCAATGGGTCCGGGGCCCTTCCCAGGGGTCGTTGCTATCCATCACATGCCCGGCTGGGATGAGTGGTACCGCGAGGCGACACGCAAGTTTGCCCACCATGGTTACGCTGCCATTTCGCCCAACTTGTATTATCGTGCCGGTCATGGCGCCCCAGACGATGTGGCCGCAAAAGTACGCGCAGCCGGAGGTGTCCCCGACGAACAAGCCGTTGGTGATCTTGTAGGGGCGATGCGCTATCTGCGTTCGCTGCCCAATAATAACGGCCGAGTCGCTGTTTTCGGCACTTGTTCAGGCGGGCGGCAGGCTTACCTTGCTGCTTGCCGTTCAGAGGGCTTTGATGCAGCCATTGACTGTTGGGGCGGCCGTGTCGTGATGAGCGAAAAAGATCTCTCCCCTAACTATCCTGTGGCTCCAATCGATTACACGGCAGATTTATCATGTCCATTGCTGGGTCTTTTCGGTGAAGACGATCACAGTCCCACACCCGAACAGGTAGCACTACTCGAGCAAGAACTGATAAAGCATGGGAAAACGTACGAGTTCCATATGTATCCCGATGCAGGTCATGGTTTCTTCTACTATCATCGCCCGGCGTACCGCCAACAACAGGCAGTAGACGGCTGGCAAAAGATATTCACTTTCCTTGAGGAAAATCTGGCGGCTACTTAGCCATTTTGGGCCGGTCTTGAAGTTAATTTGGGAGACTAATGATGTGTACTATGATTGTTGAGCAAGTGGAAATAGATGGCAGCGGCAAGGGCAAAACGGGTTGGTTCACCTTAAGTGAGGCGAATGTATCATACGATCACCCCTTCAATGCGCCTTTAGAACACGCTCTAAACATCGACTTTGTGAATGAAGCGCAGGGCCCAGGCGCACGCGTTGCTGTGGAACTCAGCGCCGAGGCTGCTCGATCTCTGGTTAAGACCATCCTGGATGTGCTAAATAAGGCCGAGGAAGGTGGACATTTGTAGAACCATTGCTCAAATCATACGACCCAAGCAATGGTTCTCAACTTACTCAACCTTTTAACGAGTAAACAATACCATTCGCGTACCATTAGCATCATAAAGCGTAAACGAATTCCCTATCATCTCATAGGTAGCTGAATTCGTTAGCGCCTGCTGATAAGCCATAGCTTGTTCGTTAATCTCATCGGGGCAGGCCATCATCGTCGATGCCCCTGGCTCGCCAAAGCTGATTTTGATGCCATCTGTCTCATAAGGGCGGCTGTAATTATTGCAGCTATCATTGCCGGTCACATTGCCATCTTCACCAAAGACGGCCGTAATCTCTGTATCAAGAATAACGCTGGTAAATCCACCTTTGCCGTTATTGTAACTGAGCACCGTCCAAGATGTACCTGCTATTGATTGGTCCTGGTCCTGAAATACCGCCACACTATTACCATCAGCATCAAACAAAGTTAATGTATCTCCGCTGATAGTAAATGTAGCCGCATTGGTGAGCGCTTCTTGAAATGCGGTAGCTTGATCCATAATCGGGGCGGGGCAGGCCATTAACGTAGTTGGACCAGCAGCGCTAAATTCGATCTTGTTGCCATCAATCGTATATGCTCGCCCCATATTGTTACAACCGTCAGATCCATTTGCTGAACCTTCCTCGCTAAACTTAAGAAAAACTGTCGTTTCAGATATTGGCTGTTCTCCGTTAAGTTCAGTTAATATCCACACCGGGCCCACCGGATCACCCCCGCTGCCCGTTGGGGAGTTCAGGACTGAACAACCAAGTAAAACCACTGGTACAAGTAAAAAAGCAATCATTGTCAAAAGGCGTATCATTTGTAAAGTTCTCCTATTCCTTAAAGGTTTAGATTACCGGGTTATTCTGGTTGCTTACCAGATGAAAATAACCCAGGGCTATTTCTTTCTCAATAGACGAATATTGGAGACGGTTGGTTCCCCGCATAAATAAAAAGATGCCAACTTTGCGCGAAAGTTGGCATCTTCCTTCTAAATATATGGTCAAACAATCAATTGGTCGCGATCACCGGCACTTCAACACCACTGGTTGAATTTCCTCTTGCGATCACAGGAATCGACGTATCATTGATAAATAACAAACTCCTTATTTATCTTTCAAGTTGCGCGACATGGCGACAATAAACCAACGTGGGGCTCTTGAGCTAAACTCTCCTGCTTCATCCATAAGCGGTTTGCAATCACCCAATTTATTTGCATTACAGGGAATCATCAAGTGATCGTGGCATTCAAGGCGCTGGCGCGAGGCAGAAAAACATACGGGACAAATGAAAAACTGCGAATCATCTGCAGGATCAATTTTAACGACTTCATCATTAAGCAAATGCTGTGCAAACTCTAAAACCTCTTGCTGAAGCTCTGGTGGCAGTTCATCCATAATAGTTTGCAAACGATCAATAGTGGCCATGGAAATCTCCTTATCTAGCGGGACATCGTTCTGATCAGGCCCGATAGGTCAAAACCAGACATCCTATCTCAACTAATATCATTATCTTTTTTTGTCATATCGACAAGCCTAAACGCAAAAGTGCCAGACATTTTTAATCAATGCCTGGCACTTCTCACCGAGAAAAAACGCGGTTTTTCAAATAATGTCAACACCCCAATTAAGGAGTTTAATAACCGGGTTTATTACTTTAATCATTGCTATAGATAATTGTATCCGGCTTAAAGGCTGCCCACGAAAACCAGAAATGATCGCCATGGACAATGGGTTCGAGGGATTCGCCGGCAAGGGAGCCGGCAACTGCCTGGCCGACTATATTCCAGGTGCTGCCTGTTTCCTCATCCACAATCTGCTCTCCGTCAAAGCGGAAAGTCAATTTCTGGCCATTCAGATTGGGATCGAAAACGCCGGTGGCGCCTACATCTTCCCCTTCTGCAATAACACCGGCACCCAACGCGCTGCTTGTGCCATCAGTATGGAAAACCACCAGATCTTGGCCACCCTGAGTATCATTGATCACGCTCTCTTCCGATAAGAGAGTTAACGGATAAGCAACATCCACGCCGGCATCAGCAAGGGAAACCGTTACGACCCGTTCTACCGCTTCTAAACGGCCGTCCGTCGGTCCCTGGAACAAGAATGGATTCGAGCCGATTGAGTCATAGCCTGCATACGGATTACGGCCGTAGTCCCGATTGAACCCCGTGTCACGCGATAGCACGACCCCTTCCGGATAAGCTGCTTGAAAGTCTGCATAGCTAATCAAGGATGAGGGCAAAAACGTTAACTGTTCACCCGAAAGCTCGCCAACAATCCCTTCCCCTGTAAACTGCTGCCAAAGCGATTCTGTCGTGCGATCGTACATAATCAAATCAGAATTGCGCAGCAAACCTGAGACACCAAACTCGAACACCTGATCATCAAAACGGCGGTCGAATACCAAGGCTGAATTACACAAGGGACAGAAAGTAACTACCACGGGAACATCACCGACCGTGTCGTTCACAATCTCATGCCAGGTGATCACCTGCAGCGGATAAGCGCGGGCATCACCATCGATTTCTAAGGCGATTACAGGTTCGTTGTCAGCCAACCACACCGCTGCGGCCGTTTGTTCAACAAAGTTGGGAGCGTCAATCGAAGGGATCCCATCGCGTGGCGGGCCGCCAGAGAGAATGTCCTGGTAATCTATGGTGTGTAACGCCCAATTCGTATTCCAGTCACTGGTCAAAGAACGCAATCGATCAGATCTATCATCCACAGTAAGAATCTCCGGTCCCCCGCTTACTAAATCTTCCTGAACCTCTACATCAACAGGATCAACTTCAACTACCGGTTCAGCGGGTTCCACAGCAGCTTCCGGAACTTCTGCGATAACATCCGGCGCGGGGGCAGCCGCTTCACTTTGCTCGACTTCCACATCAGGCACAGATGCCACAGAGGCCGGCTCAAAAAATTCCCGCAAAAAGTCAAAGCTGTTAACAAATACAAATCCGGCTCCAATAAGTAAAACTACTAATCCTAGCAGCAGCCAAAGAGAAGGTTGTTTCCAATTGTGAGGCATAATTTCATCTCCTAATAATAGGTTCACGCAAAGCAGCCATTTTACATGAGTACCGCATTGATTCAATCACAGCTACTTCTCCAGATAAACAGATGAATACACTTCATCTGATGCCCTTACATCGGGTGATCTACCCTTAGTTCACATAGCACTAATGTAAGCGAGAAGTAGCTGTGCAGCGGAAACTGTTTGGTGACCGGTTGGTTACGGTTAGTAAGAATTGAATATGGGGCGATGTTAGCGGTTTTCCGTTATGCGAAGATGAGGTCGCTAAGGTTTACTGTTTGAACAAGTACGGCAGTTGGTTAAGAGAGGAAATACATAATACGCCTGAAGGCAAAACACGGCCGTTGCTGCATCCATTGCGATCAAGCCAGATGCCGCGAGCGAAGCCACCTTTCTGTACTGCACCAATAGCATCTACTTCTAAGTTATCACCTACCAACAAGCATTGTTCCGGTAGGACACCTATACGGCTTGCGGCACGCAAATATATCGTCTTGGCCGGTTTATGAACGCCAATCTCTTCACTCAAGATTATATTGCGCGCGGGAACGAGATCGCCCACAAATCGTTCCATCACCGGGCGCGCCGATCGTGAATGATTGGAAATAATGCCAAGAATGAGACCTTGATCAAGGACTGCTTGCAATATTGCCCGGCTGTTTTCATACAGAAACGTGGGCAGCAGCGCATAAGTGCCATAAAGTTGGATAAGCAGCTCCCAATCCTTCTCATGTCCCAGAAAATCTAAAATGTAGCGATAGGTTGAAACAATTTCCCGCCGTGTCTGGGGATTATTAATCCGTTTGGCATCCCCATTCTCAACATCAACAGTGTATTGCTCTAAGGCCGCTGCGATATCTGTTTGTGTATACGGTAGATCCGCGCTCTGAAACATCAAGGTCAATCGTTCACTCAGCGTACATTGTGGCGAACCATGGTAGGCAAGGGTACGGTCCCAATCAAAAAATATCGCTGCTAACGGCCGTTTCTTCATATATTCTCTTTCTCTCTAACTACGGATAAACCGTGGGTTCCGGGGTGAATGTGGCCGGCGGTTCAAGGGTTATCGTGGGCGTTGCCGTCACAAAGATAAACGTCGGTTCCGGCGTTGGTAAAATTATCTCTGTTGCCGTCGCTGTAGGTGTTTCAGTAGGTGTTGGCGTCTCTGTTGGCGTTGGTGTGTCCGTAGGTGTAGGTGTAGGCGTTGCTGTCGGCTGGACAAGGTTTATCAAAGCCCGTCTCTCCATATAGACCGGATCATGTTCTGCTGTAAACGGGTTATCAGGGCCATAGATCAGTAGGCGCAGAGTGACCGGGCCCGAGCTGTTGACCCGTGTTGTATCCCAATTGGCTAACAAACCATTATCCACCGCATAGGGTTGCAAACCAGTTATGCCACCCCAACCTCCCGGTTCATAGCCCAGTCCGTAATCCAGTTGATAGCCGGCGTAATTGGGGCCTGTCGCCGAACCTTGAACCGCAACGACATTGATCACTTCCGCTCCATTCGTTGGTTGGAAGATCTCAGCACGCGGGCGTGGCGTAGTAGCATCACAGGCGCGCTGTGGGGGCAGTTGCAGCGGTATAGTGACATTGCGGCGGCCGGCCCAGTTTCGTCCAGCAGGTGATTGCTCTAACCAGATTTGCGCCCCATTCTGTTCACGCTGTAACACATTATCGTTGCCAAAAACAAGAATCGTGAAGAAATTAGCTTCATAAACTGCTTCCGGACAGGCATTGTTAGCCAGCAGTTGAGTCCAAAGATCGATGGGCTTCGTTTGAATAAAGTCATGGCTGCTGTCCAGTGGGGGCTGGTTAGCGGCAAATATCTCCTGTCGCCGGCTAAAACACTCCGCACCAGGCTGTGTTCCTGAATCGGCGCATATTTCCATGTCGATCACACCTGGGGGTCGCGTAAAACTCAGCGGCTGTCGTTTAGACAGGTACTGGGTCATGAAGCTGTTCCAAATTGGTGCAGCTATCTTTGTTCCGGACTGTCCTTCCCCAATAGGACTGCTGTCCGTGTTGCCAACCCACACGGCCGTGACCACATCAGGAGCATATCCTATCGTCCAAGCATCGCGGACATCGCCGCGGCTGGTGCCGGATGTGCCCGTCTTAACCGCAACATCATGGTCAGGCACAACCAGGCTGCTGTTACGGCCGAATGCGGGTTGGCGAGCATCATCATCAGCAAGAATATCACTCAAAAGAAAAGCGTGCTCTGGCCTGACCACCTGGGCCGCAGCAGCATCCGGCGGCGTGTTTTCAAAAACGATTTGTCCACGGCTGTCTTCTATTCGGCGAATGGCAAAAGGCGGCATATACCGGCCTTCGTTTGCCAGCGTGCTAAAACCACCGGCCATTTGCAGTGGAGATATCTCACCACCACCCAAAGCTGTTGAAAGTCCATGATCGCGGGGCTGTCCCATTTCAATACACCCCTCATCCAACAAATCGGTGAGGCCCAACTTTTGAACATTATTGATGAAATTACATACCCCGAAAAACTCCAAGGCTTTCACGGCGGGTACATTATAGGAATTTCCTAGAGCCAGCCGCAGCCGCATCGGTCCGTGGAATTGATCATCATAATTTTTCGGCTCGTAATAGGAATTCGCACCGTCTGGGAACTGGGTTGGCACATCCCATAGCAGAGTCGATGGCGTCCACCCTTTTTCCATGGCCGATAAATAGACGAGAGGTTTGATAGACGATCCAGGCTGACGCGGCGCGAGCGCCATATTTACCTGCCCGCCGATAGATTCATCATGAAAATCTGCGCTGCCAACCAGGGCTAAGATTTCACCACTGTCTGGTTTCAGGACCACCATAGCAGCGTTATTGGCCCCAGCGGCATTGATATTGCCACGATGACTCTCTACGGTCGCTTCCGCTAATTGCTGCGTTTCAGGATCTAAGGTCGTGTAGATTTGCAATCCCCCCCGATAAATAGACTGCGCGCCCAAGATATCTTCCGCCTGCTGCAAGACGGTCAACGCAAAGTGTGGGTGCTTGATCGATACAGACGGCGGCGTCATCGTGGACAGCATGAGATTTGCCTCATCCTGGGCCGCGCGTGCCTCTTCTACGGAAATATAACCATCAGCAATCATCAGACTGAGCACTTCACTTTGCCGACCCAATGCCTTCTCCGGTGCGCTGTACGGATCCCAAAGTGCGGGGGCCTGGGGTAAACCGGCCAACAGCGAGGCTTCAGCCAGATTCAATTCGGCGGCCGTTTTGTCGAAATAAGTTTGTGCCGCAGCCTCAATGCCATAAGCTAAATTGCCATAATAGATTTCATTCAAATAAAGCTCTAGGATTTCTTCTTTTTCATAGGTTCGGGCAATCTCAGCCGCAAGGATAATCTCCCGTACTTTGCGCCGGAAAGTGCGTTCCGTCCGTTCTTCCTCATCTAATAAGACGGCACGCACGAGCTGCTGGGTAATCGTGCTGGTTCCGGCAATGCTCTCCCCCTCTCTAGCCGCCTGCATTACCGCCCGCGCAATACCAAAAACATCAAATCCAGGGTTTTGGTAAAAGCGCGAATCTTCTGTAGCAATGGCGGCATTGATCAAATGGGGTGAAATCCTGTCCACTGGTACATAAAGCCGGTTGCCTGTATTGGGATCTGCCTGTGAATAAAGCAGGGATCCGTTACGGTCAAATATGCGTACCGTCTCAAAAGAACTCGCTCTCGAGCTCAGTTCACTCGGCGGGGGCAGTGTGCGCGCAACGGCCGTATAGCCCATAGCTGCGCCCGCTAATGACAGCATCAGCAAAACAATACCGGCAATTAGGGCAAACAAGAACAGGCGCCCAATGCAGCCGCTCCAATTTCGGCCGTTTGCCGGGGCAGCGACGTGAGCCGGCTGCTGGGCCGGTGCTTGAACAGCTGTTGGGCGACGAGTTGCTTGTGGCGCTGTTTCTGTAGTTACAGCCTGGGCTGCTGCTCCCACACCGAAGAGTTCTGTCTTTGCTTCTTCCACAGGTGTTGCGGGCTGTCTCCCAGGAAAAGCCAACCGTGGCTGCACCTCGGTCGCTTCCGGATCATGCACTAATGGCTGCTCGGCAGGTGTTTGCAATCCCTCCCTGGCTATAGGTAAGGGGCTTGGTTCAGGGACCTTAGTCGTTTTGGGTGTGGGTTCGCCGGAGAGCGTTACTGTCGGATCATCTTCCTCCGGTGGGATGACAATCAACGGCACTGGAATTTCGGCCGTTTCCTCTTCCTGCGACACAATAGGCTCTTGAGAACCCGACGTTTCGCGGATCAGATCCAGCAATGAGATGGTGCTCTCTTCTTTATCACCCTCACTTGCGGCAGGTGGCGACTCATGCGCCTGCTTGGCAGCCTGCGCATGGTCTTGTTCTTCTGGTAACTGTTTTTTTTCTTCGCGATCGCTCATGGATCAAGAAACGACAAACAATGTCAAAATGTTCCACGGAATATCCTTTTCATCCGTGAACCACGAATTGGTTATTCCTTACTCTTGACAAGCATAACCCACTCGCCGCGCTGCACTGCCTTACCGTTCTGGTTCAATACTTGATACTTCATCACAGCTTGGCCCCCTCCTAAGCGGGGCAGTGCTTTCTTCTCCACAATTTCCAATCTTACGTTAACTGTATCACCAATAAAAACAGGCAGACTAAACTTGCAGCTTAATTCGCGAAAGGCGAGCACCGTCCCTTCAATGAAACCTGATTGCACCGCTAGTCCGACAGCAATGGATTGTACTAGCAATCCATGGGCCACCCGCTGGCCAAAAGGGCCCGCAGCCGCGTACTCGGCATCCGTATGGATCTGGTTGAAATCACCCGTCAAACCGGCAAAACGTATGATATCCGCTTCCGTCACCGTACGTGCCGCGCTAACCAGCGTGTGGCCAATCTCAAATTCTTCAAAATAACGGCCTCTGGGTTGGTAAGTCAATTCTGTCATAATTAAAGCTTCTCCTGCATCGGCAATGGAGGACAAGTTTGCAACTTGTCTTCTTTAGGTCGCGAGCATTCTTAACAAATCAGCAGTTAATCAAGCCCGGCCGCCGCCAGCTTTTCCGCCTCGTCAGCCACAGTCAGAGCATCGATGAACACATCAAGTCCCCCATCCATCACCGCCGGTAGATTGTGGAGAGAAAGCCCAACACGATGATCAGTCACCCGCGACTGAGGATAATTATATGTGCGAATCTTTTCACTGCGATCGCCGCTGCCAACCTGGGCTTTACGATCAGCCGCCAATTCCGCATGCTGCTTCGCCTCTCCCATGTCCTGCAAGCGCGCCTGGATAATCGCCTTACCCAACTGTTTGTTTTGGGATAGGCTGCGCTCAGATTGGATCTTGACCATCAAGCCGGAAGGTTTATGGATAATTCGCGCCGCCGTCGCATTCTTTTGCATGTGCTGCCCGCCTGGGCCCGATGAAAACTCGGCCGTTACTTCCAGATCCCGTTCATCCAATGTAATTTCCACATCATCGACTTCGGGCATTACAGCCACAGTGGCCGTACTGGTATGGATTCTTCCCTGCGATTCTGTCACCGGAACACGCTGAACGCGGTGTACCCCGCTCTCAAACTTGAAACGCGAGAAGGCGCCTTTGCCCTTGATCTGGATCACCACTTCTTTGTAACCGCCAACACCTGTGCGATTCTCGCTCACGATCTGGGTCTTCCACTTTCGCCCTTCCGCATAGCGCATGTACATTCGTAACAAATCAGCACAAAAGATTCCTGCTTCATCACCACCCGCCCCAGCGCGGATCTCAAAATAGACGTTTTTATCATCCTTTGGATCCTTAGGGACCAGCAGCGAGCGCATACGCCGCTCCAAATCCTGCATCTCACTGCTTAATCCAGCGACTTCGTCGGCTGCCAACGCTACCATCTCCGGATCATCTTCCAATTCTTGCATCTCGCGTGCTTCGCCCAGCTCCCGGCTTAATATCTGATAACGTTGGTATGATTCTACCAGAGTTGCCATCTCCGATCTTTCCTGGGCCAATTCCGTGAGTTTAACATGATCGGCCAACACTTGCGGGTCAGCCATCAGTCGTTCAATTTCGTCGTAGCGTGCCACGACATCTGCAATTTTATCTAACATACTTTTTGTCTCATCCACACTAGGAGTAGGCCAATTATGCCGCTTTCTGACATTTGAGCCAATTCGATGATACAATCATAAGGATTGAACAGTCAGGGGTTAGCTTTGAGCGGTTAGTAGTAATGACGTTGGCTGGGCCAACAACTATTAAATGGCTATTCGATTAGTAGATGCCCTGGCTATTTAACCAATAAAAACCGGAATAATTCTATGAATCGTGAACATCATCAATGGTTTAGTCCTGCCCTCGGCCGTGATATGGAGCTGCTCATTTTTGGGCATGCCGGCGCGCGTGTGCTTGTTTTTCCTACCTCAAAAGGCCGCTTCTATGAATGGGAAGACCGGGGTATGATGAACACCTTGGGCGAACAGTTGGAACGAGGCTGGCTGCAAGTTTACTGCGTGGACAGTGTCGATGCCGAAAGCTGGTATGCTCGCTGGCGGCATCCAGGCGAACGAGCCTGGCGACACAAGCAGTATGAAGATTATCTTTTGCAGGAGGTCCTGCCGCTCTCCTGGCAAAAAAATCGTAATCCGTTCTTGATCACCACCGGGGCCAGTTTCGGCGCTTACCACGCCGTTAACTTCGCCCTGCGCCACCCCCATCTTGTCGGCCGCACATTGGGTATGAGCGGCATTTACACTGTCGATAGCTGGACCGACGGCTATCATGATGACAATATTTACTACAACAGCCCCTGTGAATTCATCCCCAATGAGCATGATTGGGGTCGCCTGGAAGCGCTTCGTCGTATGGACATCATCCTTGCCTGTGGGGCATGATGACAGCCTGCGCTACAGCAGTGAGCAATTGTCTTCCGCATTGTGGAACAAAGACATTGGCAACGCCTTGCGCCTCTGGGATGGTTGGGCCCACGATTGGCCCTGGTGGCATAAAATGCTGCTGCAATATATTGGCGGGCATGATTAAATGGGGTAGTAGCGAGTTGCTTTCTAGCTTGCGCCCAATTTTAGGAGAGTAAATATGACATTACGAGTTGGTTTGATGGTCGGCCGTGAATGGTCATTTCCACCAGCGTTTATTGATGAGGTTAACGGCCGTGATGAAGGCGTCACCGCAGAATTCGTCGAATTGGGCGGCACAAAAATGGATGAACCCTGTCCCTATGCCGTCATCATCGACCGAATTTCTCATGAGGTGCCCTATTATCGTTCTTATTTGAAGAATGCTGTCCTGCAGGGCACAACGGTAGTGAACAATCCCTTTATGTGGACCTCCGACGACAAATACTTCGAATCTTCACTGGCCCATAAGCTGGGCGTGGCCCATCCCAAGACCTTGGTATTGCCCAACAAAGAGTATGTGCCTGGCATCGTCCACAGCGAAAGCCTGCGCAATCTGGTTTATCCCTTGGATTGGGACGCCATTCTTGATTACATTGGCCTGCCCTGTATCTTGAAAGATGCCCACGGCGGCGGCTGGAAAGAAGTCTATGTCTGCCACACCAGGGAAGATGTCTGGAACAGCTACAACCAGTCGGGGCTGCTGACCATGATCCTGCAGGAATACATCTCCTGGGATCATTACGTACGCTGCATGTGCCTGGGCCAGAAAGAAGTACTGCCCATGAAATACAATCCCGCAGAAAAACGGTATATTGTGGAGCATGCCCATATGGAACCGGAACTAGGCGCGCGGGTCGTCAGCGACGCCTTGAAACTGGTGCAGGCCCTGGGTTATGATATGAACACCGTGGAATTCGCCGTTCGCGACGGTGTGCCTTACGCCATAGACTTTATGAACCCTGCCCCTGACATGGATATCAATTCGCTGACCCCCGATTATTTCGAATGGGTTGTCCAGCACATGGCCGACATGGTCATTGATTTAGCCAAGAATCCACGCCCTCAACTGGCAGAACTAAAGTGGAACAGCTTGTTTATCTAAAACCAAGAAACCGGGTTTTTCAGATTTCTAGGAAACTGTATCTGTTAAAAAAACCGGTTACTCTTATCACAGAGGCCCCATGTCCCTATACGACGCAATCAAAACCTATCATGACCTGTTAACAGACGATATGGCCCTGGAGTCCCAGGGACAGCTAGACGACCAGATGCAGCGGCGCGATCTGTTCTTTGGCGACCGCCCGCTGTGCACCGTCCTACGACCCCGCTTTTTGCTGCCCCAGCAGTATAAATATCTGCGAACATCTATCCAGCCGTTATTGGATGCATTTCGTACGATCTCTGATGCGGCCGTTGAAGATCTCGAATTTCGCAGCCAGTTCCGGCTGGTTGACTGGGAAGACCAGTTAGTGGAAATCGACCCTGGGTTTAGCAGTCACGCCCCGCTTTCTCGCCTGGACGCCTTTTTTATGCCTGAAAGTGGTCAGATGAAATTCACCGAATACAATGCCGAAGTGCCCGCCGCTTCGGCCTACAATGATGTATTAACCAAGGTCTTCTTAGGACTGCCGGTCATGGGCGAATTCACACATCGTTACGTGGTGCGGCCGTTAATGACCCGCCATGATGTATTACACGTCCTGCTGCACGCCTATAAAGAATGGGGTGGCCGGAATCGTCCGAACATCGCCATTCTGGATTGGCGCGAGGTGCCAACCTACAGTGAATTCAAGTTGTTCATCCGTTTCTTCGAAGGTCAGGGTTACGAATGTCGCATTATCGATCCACGAGATGTGGAATATAAGGGCGATAAGCTATTTGCTGGCGACTTCAATATCGATCTAATTTACAAGCGCGTGTTGATCACCGAGCTGATTGAAAGAGGCGGTCTGGATCACCCCGTTGTCAAGGCTGTACGTGACGGCAATGTATGTATGGTCAACCCCTTCCGCTGCAAAATCCTCTATAAAAAGACGAGCCTGGCCGTCCTCAGTGATGAACGTAATGCGCACATGTTCTCCGCAGAGGAAACAAAAGCCATCAAGGCCCATATCCCCTGGACCCGCACAGTGGAAGAACGCAAGACAATCTACGGCGATATTCCTGTCGATTTGATCCCCTTCATTATAAAATATCAAGAGCGCTTTGTACTCAAGCCCAACGATGACTACGGTGGGCGGGGTATCGTTTTGGGCTGGCAGACCAATGCCGGCGGCTGGGAGCAGGCTGTAGAAGTAGCGCTCAAGAGTCCACATGTCGTGCAAGAACGGGTTCCTATCCCCGAAGAGCCTTACCCCAGTGTTGTCGACGGCAAATTACAGATCTACGACCGCATGCTGGACACCGCACCCTTCATCTTCTACGGCGACTACATGGACGGCTGTCTGACGCGCCTTTCCACCGATCCACTGCTTAATGTATCCGCCGGCGGCGGCTCCTCCGTGCCCACTTTTGTAGTTGAAGAACGGTAAACGACTATAAGCCAGTTTGGAGTAGCCGCTTTAGCGGTGTTCCGACTGAAGTCGTTATTACAAACCAGATTTCATAAACCCCCACTTGACAAGGAGAAAATGATGCATATAATTATCATCATATAGATGATCATCTATATGTATTGAGTGAATTGATGGATTCTTTAGCTTTTGCCAAAGCGATGGCCGACGATACCCGGCAGCAGATTATGACGATATTGTGCTGTGACTGGCTATGCGTCAGTGATGTAGTTGATAAGTTAGGTAATGTGAGCCAACCCACGGTTTCACATCACCTGGCTGTTCTGCGTGATGCGGGGCTGGTTCATACGCGGCGGGAAGGCAAACAGATCTATTATGCGCTGAACCAGGATGCTGTAGCCACATGCTGCGGTATGTTGATGCAGAATTTCGCACCGGAAAAGGTTGTGATTCCTGTAAGCAGTATAAATCCGGTCTAATCAGAAACCCGGTTTTCGGCTATCAACTGTCTGGTACCCTCTGGCAAATACCAGGCAAAATATAATTGAAAACCGGGTTTCTTTCGACCTAACATATAGACAAATATCAATATGAGGTGAAAGAATGTCTACATTAACCCAAGAACAGATTCATGAAGAAGTAAAGGATCGTTACGCCAAGATCGCCGATACTTTCCAACCACAAGTTGCAGCCTCCTGTTGCGGCGAAGACACGGCCTGCTGTGACAGTGTCGCGCTTTACGATGTCGATACAAGCTGGCTGCCTGAGGATGTGACAGGCCTTTCGCTGGGCTGCGGCGATCCCATCGCCCTGGCGGAGCTGGAACCGGGTCAGACAGTCCTGGATCTGGGATCGGGCGGCGGCATTGATTGTTTCATGGCCGCGCGCCAGGTCGGAGAAACAGGACGGGTCATTGGCATCGATATGACCCCGGCCATGATCGAGAAAGCGGAACGGAACAAGGTCAAGGTCGATCTGCCCAATGTTGAATTCCGTCTGGGGCAGATTGAAAAAATGCCGGTATCTTCAGATTCAGTCGATGTAATTATCTCTAACTGTGTAATTAACTTAAGTCCCGATAAAGGATCTGTGTTCCGTGAGGCTTTTCGAGCACTCAAGCCAGGCGGCCGTTTAGCCGTTTCTGATATGGTCACACAGGGCCGTTTCAGCGACGAAGAGCGCGCGGATATGGCTTCCTGGGCGGAGTGCATCACCGGCGCCGAAGACGTGGGTGATTACGTTGAAGCGATCAAAGCAGCAGGCTTCAAAGATATTTCTGTGCGGGATAAAGGCAATCCTGACATCGAATTAGCCGAATCGCTTAGTATAGGCGGTCCGGCAAGATTATTCAGTGCACGGGTTACAGCGTTAAAACCATAACGCCTTGTAAACACGGATAGGGAGGTGTACGGATTATTTAGGCAGTGCAATTGGTTATACGCACAAGTTCGCCTAACGTTTTCCTCCTTATCCGCGGAGCTTCAATAATGACTACTATTCAACCCGCTCGCTTAAGCGGGCAAGATGTTCAGAAGCGTTATACCGCCATCGCTAATGTATATGATCTTTGGGGCAGGCTGACTGAATCAAAGGCACAGGCACGCTGCCTTGAACTGGCCGATATTCAAGATGGAGAAGCTGTGCTGGAGGTAGCTGTTGGCACCGGCTTGACATTTTCTCATATCTTGCAGAAAAACCAATCGGGGATAAACGAGGGTATTGATGTAACGGCCGCTATGCTGGCCAAGGCCCAAGAGAAAGCCAAAACTATCAGCAATAACTTTAGCTTTCGCGTCGGGGATGCCCATCATTTACCCTATGAAGACGGCCGCTTCGATCTACTGATCAACAACTACATGTTTGATTTGCTGCCCCAGGCAGATTTCGCCAATGTCTTGGCCGGTTTCCACCGCGTCTTGCGGCCTGGAGGACGATTACTGCTGGTGAATATGGCTAGAGAATGGGCGTTGGTACAACCAGTTTTGGGAAACGGTCTATCGCTACCAACCAGGCTGGTTGGGTGGGTGTCGCGGCGTTTCGCTGCAACCTTATGTTGAGCAAGCAGGTTTTTCAAATGTAAGTCGGGAATTCATAAGCCAGATGACTTTTCCATCGGAGATCATTTACGGAGTTAAAGATGAGTAGTTCAAATGTGTATTTCGCTGAAGTTGCGGGGGAGTGGGATGAGATCAGGAGCGGCTTCTTCACAGAGGCGATGAGGGATGCGGCCGTTAGCAAGGCAGATTTACCCTCTGATGCGGTCGTTGCCGATATAGGCACTGGTACTGGATTTATGATCCAAGGGCTGCTGGATCAGGCCGGAGAGCTGGTCGGGTTTGACGAGAGCCCGGATATGTTGGCTGTGGCTCGTGAAAAATTCGCTGCTTATCCACAGGTGCAGTTCCAACAAGCAGAGGGGCAGCATATTCCTGAGCAGGACGGCCGTTTCGATGCCGTTTTCGCCAATATGTACCTGCACCATGACCCCGACCCGGAAGCAGCTATCGCCGAAATGGCCCGCATTCTTAAGCCAGGTGGAAAATTGATCATTACCGACTTAGACAGCCACGATCAATCATGGATGCATGAGGCAATGGCCGATCGTTGGTTGGGGTTCGAGAGACAAGATGTTCAGAAGTGGTACGAGGCAGCAGATCTTGTCAACAATGAAATCGACTGCGCTGAAGGCACGTGTGATTGCTCCGGCCCCAATAAGGAGGCAATCTCGTTAAGCATTTTTGTGGCTATCGGTCAAAAGTCCCTTAAGTAACCGTGATAAATTTGCGCTTGCGGTATTCGCAAGCGCTCAGGGTTATTCAGACGAGTGCGAGTCTGCGAATTTGGAAAATTCGGTTACGAAAAAAGGTGCAATGAGAAGAACTCATTGCACCATTGTTTATATGAACATTTTTACTAAAGACTAGAAGGGAATCTCGTCCTCTTCCTGGGCCGGTGCAGCACCACCGCCGGCATTTCCGCCATCTGAGGCAAAACCACCAGCAGCAGCATCTTCACGGCTACCCACAAAGCTAAAATTATCGGCCGTGATTTCATAGGATGAACCGACTGTGCCATCCTGCCGGGTAAAAACCCGTGGTCCTCCAGTATTTGGATCCGGTTTTATCCGCCCTTCAACAAGTACCTTGCTTCCCTTGGCTAAATACTGATTGGCAACTTCAGCACGACGCCCCCAAACACTTACACGGAACCACGTGGTTTCATCTACCGGCTGCCCCGTTTGCCGATCATTCCAACGCCGGTTTGTTGCCAGACTAAAACTCGTTACGGCCGTGCCATCGGCCATATAACGCATTTCGGGATCACGTCCAACATTTCCAACTACAATAATCTTCTGATACATCGTATCTCCTTTAGACTTGTTATAACGTTATGGTTTAATAATCTAAGCTACAAGTCTCAATATCTGCCTCAAATTATAGCACAAAGGTTCTAATTGGTCAATAACTTTTGGGACCTTTTGAGCACAAATTATCTACACCCACCCACGCAAACGCACCGCCTCGGCCACGCGATTTACGGCCACCAGATAGGCGGCTACACGATTGTCCACGCCACGCGCTTTGGCCATCTTGTCTACAGCATGGAAAGCGGTGGTCATCTTTTGGTCTAACCGCTCTTCAACCAGCGCTTCGTCCCAGTAGAATTGGTAAGCATTCTGCACCATCTCGAAATAAGAGACGGTCACCCCACCAGCATTACATAGGAAATCGGGGATAATGTAAATGCCTTTATCGCGGAAGATCTTGTCCGCTTCGGGGGTAGTCGGTCCATTGGCCAGTTCGGCGATAATCCGTGCCTGGACATTAGCTGCGTTGCGGCCGGTGAGCTGATTCTCAATGGCAGCGGGAATCAAAACGTCGACGTCTAATTCTAACAAGGCGGAATTGCTGATCTCTTCCGTCTCAGGACAGCCGGCCACTTTGCCCGTGCGCCGCAGATGCTTGGCAACAACGACGGGATCAAGCCCGTTTTCATTGTAAATACCGCCGAATTCATCGCTCACGGCTACGATTTTCATGCCAAAGCGATCATGGGCCAGACGGTGAGCAAATGAACCTACATTGCCATAGCCCTGGATCGCGGTCGTTACGCCTTCCAGCGCCATGCCCAACAGCTTGCCTGCTTCACGAATAGTGAACATGCCGCCCATAGCCGTGGCCGGACTGCGCCCGGCAGAGCCACCTAACTCCAGCGGTTTGCCCGTTATGGCGCCTGGCTCATGGTGGCTGGTCAGCATCTCATATTCATCCAACATCCAGGCCATGATCTGCGGATTTGTATGCACATCAGGCGCCGGGACATCTTTTGTCAGACCAACATAACGGGAAATGGCGCGCATATAACCACGGCTGAGCCGTTCCAGCTCTGCTTGTGACATTTCACGGGGGTTGCAAATGACACCACCCTTGCCGCCGCCCAAGGGCACATCGGCCACGGCCGTCTTCCAGGTCATCCACGCCGCAAGGGCACGCACCGTATCAACAGTCTCATCCGGATGGAAGCGAATGCCACCCTTCGCCGGTCCGCGCGCATCGTTATATTGCACACGAAACCCTTTGAAAGTTTTAACACGGCCGTCATCCATGCGCACAGGAATCGTGAAATGAAATTCACGCATAGGCTGGCGCAAAAAGGCATGCATATCAGGATCTAATTGTAAAACGGCCGCAGCTTCGTCTAGCTGGGCCTGCGCAATAGCAAACGGGTTCAGTATCTCGCTCATTAAATTGTTAACCTCAATTATTAATGGGAATGGGGCCCAAATTATATCACGGATCAATAATTTCAGGTCTAATTTCACACGACTTATCACCTGAAATATTAACAAAGACCCCAGGGAACGTCGCTGCTTCCTGGGGTCTCAATTTGTAAAGCGCGGCAGTCCCGCCCTAAGTAGTCGAGTCTAAAAACACTTACACCCAACCCCGCAACCGTACTGCCTGGGCCACACGATCGACAGCTACCAGGTAAGCCGCCACCCGGTTATTGACATTCTTAGCTTCAGCCATTTTTTGCACTGCATAAAAAGCCTTAGTCATTTTCTGATCCAACCGATCATGCACCATGTCCTTTGGCCAATAGTATTGGTAAGCATTTTGCACCATCTCGAAATAGCTGACCGTCACCCCACCAGCGTTGCAGAGGAAGTCCGGAATCACATAGACGCCTTTGTCGTAGAGGATGTCGTCCGCTTCCGGTGTCGTGGGGCCATTGGCTAATTCGGCTGAAATCTTGGCTTTAATATTTGCCGCGTTTTTCTCTGTGATCACATTTTCCAAAGCTGAAGGGAATAATACATCGACATCCAACTCCAAAAGCTCTTCATTGGTGATGTCCTCAGAACCAGGGTAATTGGCCACAGCCCCGGTATTCATCTTATGGGCGAATGTATCTTCATAGGGGAGGCCATTGGGATTGATGATCCCGCCTCGCGAATCGCTCACGGCGACAATCTTCATTCCCAGAAGATCTTCGGCCAACTGGTGCGCAAAGGTTCCAGCATTGCCATACCCTTGAATTGCGCCCGTCTTGCCGCGTAGGTCGATGCCCAGCACCTTGGCCGCTTCACGCAGGGTATAAATCCCGCCTCTTGCCGTGGCATCACCGCGGCCGGCCGAGCCGCCCAGTTCCAGGGGTTTGCCGGTGATCATGCCCGGTTCGTGATGGCCCATAAGTACCTCATACTCGTCCATCATCCAGGCCATGATTTGCGGATTGGTATAGACGTCGGGCGCAGGCACATCCTGTGTGATACCTACAAACCGGGCGATGCTACGCGCATAGCCGCGACACAGTCGTTCCAGTTCAAACTGAGTCAAACTGCGCGGATCAACAATAACACCACCTTTTGCACCACCTAGAGGAATATCGACTACAGATGTCTTCCAGGTCATCCATGCCGCCAGGGCGCGCACAGTGTCGACGGTTTCCTCCCAATGGAAGCGAATACCGCCTTTGGAAGGGCCGCGAGCATCATTATACTGCACGCGAAATCCTTTAAACGTGCGCACAGTGCCATCATCCATGCGGACCGGAATTGTGAAATGAAATTCTCGCATCGGTTCGCGCAGAAACGCATGCATGGCCGGATCCAACTGCAGGACGGCCGCCGCTTCATCTAATTGGGCTTGGGCGATTGCAAATGGGTTCAGATTTTCACTCATCGATTACAAACTCCTTTTGAATTGTGGGATATTGGGAAAGTACGGGAAAAACACATCTATGTGTTACGCTAACAGTGTGTTGGAATTAAGGTCAAATGTCAAGTGACAAGTGTCAGGTTGTACATATGACACTTGACACCAGATTAGGGCATTTTCGATGTAGTGGACATGGCATTATACAGTGCCTCTGGTAAACTCCCTGGTGAGCAAGCTAGCAACAATGTGGATGAATTAATAATACTCATGCACAACACCGTCTGACTGCTCCAAAAACAGAATATTCGCTAATGGAAATGATCCAACAAATAGCCATTGCCTTACTTCTCAGTGCCATTGTAGTAGCTCTTGCTTATTGGCGCGGATCGCTGTCAGGATCGGGGGCAGCCGGCGCTTTGATCGTTGGTACGCTTACTTTCGGCCTGGGTGGTTGGCAGTGGGGTGTACTGCTTGCCCTCTTTTTTATCACTTCTAGCTTGCTTTCTCATTTCAAAGAGGGAGAGAAGAAAGCTGTAGCGGAGAAGTTTGATAAAGGGCACAGGCGCGATGCGGGTCAGGTTATTGCAAATGGCGGCCTTGGTGCCGGTATCGCCACACTCAGCGCTTTTATGCCTGGCCTTGCAGCATCCTCTGCTGTCTGGTTTATTATGTTTCTGGGCGTTATGGCGACAGTAACGGCCGATACCTGGGCTACCGAACTGGGCACCTTAAGCAAGCGTCCGCCTCGATTAATCACCAACGGCCGTGTTGTTGATGTGGGCACATCGGGTGGCATATCCCCTTTAGGCACAATCGTTTCATTATTAGGTGGTCTATTGATCGGTCTGGCTGCGGGGTTTATGTTTCCGAGCAGCTTCTTGATCATGGCTGCTGCAGGAGCTGCGGGGGGTCTGGCCGGTTCACTCGTTGACAGCTTATTAGGCGCTACGATTCAACGCATTTACTACAGCGATTCTCGCCAAAAAGAAACTGAAAAGAAATTTGAAAATGACGGCACGCCCAACCGCTCGCTGCGGGGTTGGGCGTGGATGAGCAATGATATGGTCAACTTGATTTCCTCCATCATCGGTGGATTGACGGCCGTCATTTTAAGCACGCTACTTTCGTAACCGAGAAATCGCTTTCTCGCTCTTCTCCCGAATGTGATTTCTCGGTTACATACTTGTTCATTTCTATCTCTGCTTACGACCATACCAGGCTACTAGTACGCCCAAACCAAGCAATCCGGGAAATGCCATCAAGCTGTTACACACACCAGAACTTCGCGCCGAGGCGTTGTCCTCCACCAACGCGCTGGGTGGATATTCTTGCGCAACCCCTGTAGATTCCCCTGTGTTGCTCTGTACGGGCACCAGTGGTTCCAGCAACTGGTTGTCTGTCGCTTCATCGCCGATCACGATCTGGTACGCCTGATCCTCATGGACAAGAAGCACCTGTTGGCCTAGAGCAAGATATTGACCTAGAGAAGGAACGGCCGACAGCAAATCAAAGTATTCATCTGCAGCGAACCCGATCTCATGCACCTCATGGCTGTCACTATCAAAGGCCGAATCCATCCAGACACCATCACGTAGGATGAAGGTTTTGCTTCCTACTATCTGTACCAACTCTTGGGCATCATAGTTTGTCGCCTCAGATTTTGCTCCAGATTCTGCGGGCATGGCCAGTGCCAATGGGGCTTCCGCTGCAGCCATCTCTGCTTGAACGGCCGCTTCTTCCACCATGTCCATCGCAGGAGGCATGTTCCGAACACCATCCGCCATGCGTAACTCTTCCTCGACGATGGAATCACGGCCCGTCTGGCTGAAAATATCATCTTCTTCAATAAGATAGCTGGTATAAGGGGTGATGATGCCGTAGCGAATGCTCAAGTTGACTACACTTTGTACCAGCTCATCATTCTCTCCATGCAGCCTAATTTCGCGCAGCAGGTGGCCTATAGCCCTCGTAGCCCAAAGCCTCGGAATGAAATCATCGCCACCACCGGTTCGAAAGCGGTTATCCGCATAAGTGAACTCTTGGGAACGGCCATTGACCTCACCCCTAAGGGTAATCGCTGCCGATCCGCCATCACGATAACGTCCGGTGATAACCAATTGTGATCCGGCAAAGAGATCGGGCAATGTTTGGGGATAAGTTTGCTCTACAATCACGCCATCATAATCTAAATTGATATTGGAGAGTACCGGGCTGCTTACCTTGGCGTAAAAGCTGCTCACTTCTTCATCAATGGCTTGTCCCGGTCGGACATAAGTCGTCGTTCCACGATGATTTTGGGCCAGATTATCAAGCAGATCCGGATCGACATCGTTGCCAACGCCAAAAGAGAAAATGCGCGCGTTTTGGGGCATGGCTTCACCGACAGCATCCAGCAATAATCCCATTTCGGTGATGCCCTCTGTGGCTAAACCATCGGTAACGAAAATGATGGTTGACGGCCGTTCGCGATCAACCATGCCGGCGGCTTCCAGCAGCCCCGCGCTGATATTTGTGCCCCCGACCGCTTCTAAACTGTTGATAAAGCTGTTGTATCCACCTGCTTCGCCATCTGCTGATAATGCAGGCATATAACTTCGTAAACCGGTGCTGAAGGCAATGATATTGAAGCGATCCTCTGAATTTAAATGCTCAACAATATAAGTCGCCGCTTGTTTGGCTTGCTTTATTTTTGGACCTTCCATGCTGCCTGAAATATCCAAGACCAGGATCACATCCTTGGCAACAACTTCTTGTGCTTCCACTTCTGGGGCAACCAACAGCATGAAGAAGCCATCTTCACCTGCCTGGCGGTAACTGAGCAGATTGAGACCGATTTCCTCTGGTGATATTGTGTAATACAGCTCAAAGTCTCCATCAGGTCTTACATTCTCCGCTTCATAGCCAACAACGGCTTCGTGTTCTCCATTGCGGCTGATGGCAACTGCATGCGTGGGGGAGTAAACAGCATGGATGGGCTCATTGGACAGCACTTCGACGCGAATACTCTGGCTGTCCAACGGGATATTGCTGTAAAGATCGGTGGATTGCGGAAAGCTGTAATGGACCAAACCATTCTCCGCGGGGAGGACCTGGTTGTACGAGATCTCAATGCGCCGCTCTTCGTGAGGCGGGATGGGGAAAACATTAGCCTGGATGGCATTGCTGCCGACATATTCCAACAAAGCCGGATCGCGCAGTTGGCGCACGATGGTGTCGTAAATCTGACGCGCCTCCTCTTTCTGTAAAATCTTGGCTTCAATCGGTTGGCCGTCGACCCACATAGTCAACTGCGAAACAGTTGCACCTTCAGGCAGTGGGAACAGATAGGTCCCTTCCAACATCCACTCATTATCATTCACAAACAGTTGTTCAATATGGGTTGTAGCCACTTGATCTTCAATTGTGACATTTACACGCTGGTATTCAATTCTTAAACCATCCGTATGCCAAATGGGCGGCTCTGGAATGACTACCTCTTGAGCAGCGACAATCTGCTGTTTCGAAAACAAGACCAAAGTTAACAACAATAAGCTGGTGACAATGTATTTAACATTCATTGCAAAACCTCCAAGGTAACAATCCTTTGTCCCTTAAAGACGTCAAATTCGCTCAGCAGGTTCCACAAGATCAAAAAAACGCCTATGCCGGCAGTCAATTTGGTGAAAGCAGATGGTTTGAGAAACAGCTTAAATGACGTTTTGCAACATCTCTTTTGTGGTATAATCTATTGGTTATGAAGAAAAAAATTTGTGATAAGGTGATTCGGGAAATCACCTTATCAATATGAGGAGAAAAAAGGTCACATGGCAAAAGCACAAAAGCGCCGCGTACAGAAAAACCGGCCACACCAACATAAAAAAACATCTGGTGCTGCTAAAAAGCAGATCAATTGGGGACGCATTGCAGTAATCACTATCGGCATCGTCATTGCCCTTAGCATGCTGTTGTCCCTATTTATCACCCCTGGTACCGGTCTCGCCCAGTAAACCAGTCTGGCTCAGATAGTTTTAAAAGCAACATCACTATCCATCCATGAACGCGCGCCGTGGTCATAGCTGGATAGTGATAGTTCAATCTTTCGGCCGTTTCTTTCCCTAGCTTATCCACCAATTCCGTCATCTTTAACAAAGCAATGCCTGTCTTTGCTTTGTCGAATGGGGAAAATATTTCAGGCAATAATACTGCTGCCTGTGGGTCAGCCCATTCCATCAGGAAACGGCCATCATGCCAAGTGTCATACGCGCTTCCATTTACAGCATTAGCTTGCCATTCCAAAATGCACAGTAGATGATTTCGTAGTTCACAATCAATAATCATCTTTGCGCGCCACAGTTCGCCACGCAGCAGCGTATTGGCAGCGCGATAGGCTGAAAGCCAGAATTGGTTGATTACGGCCGTAAACGCCGCTTCATTAGGCTGCTGCCATTCAAGGCTGCTCGGATCAGGGATATCGGCCTGCTCCACATCATCTAACTTATTCAGCAGCACGCGCACGCCGCGGCTGGTTACAAACGAATATTTATGCCCGCATAACATCCCTGCCAAATCGCCCACTACAGGTGCGAGCAAAAAATCCACCTTTAATCCACCTGAATAAAGCACCAACCATTCCGGGTCACCAATGTCCGTAATCTTAAGGACTGTAAGCCAGATCTCTCCAAATTGGGACAACCAGGTCGGGGCAGCAGCGTAGACACGCGGATTCGTAACAAATAGGATCAAGTCAAGATCCGACCATTCATCAGCAGGATGATCTTGTCGGGCACGCGAACCGATGACGACCAGAGCCAGCACGTCGTCCTGTTTCTGGGCCCAGGCGCATATATTCTTTTCGAGGATGTTGTAATTGATCACTTGGTTTTAATTGCTCTACGGATAGCAGATTCACATTCCTGAAAATCCGCCGTTTTGCGAGCATCAAATTGGCGCGGGCGAGGGATTGTAATAGGAATATGGTGCGTGATCGTGGCCGGGAGAACATTTTCACTGCGACTGCCCATAACCAAAACCTCATCAGCCAGCAGCACGGCCTCTTCGATGCTATGTGTGACCATGCACACTGTAACGGGCATCGCCTGCCAGATCCGCAGCAATTCTTGCCCCATACGTTCTCGCGTTAACGCATCCAAGGCCCCAAAGGGTTCATCAAGAAGAAGCAGCGACGGTTCATGGACCAAAGCGCGAGCAATAGCTACACGCTGCGCCATCCCTCCAGATAGTTGTGCCGGATAGCTTTTTTCAAAGCCGGATAAACCGACCAAATCCAGCATCTCTTGTACGCGCCCATGTGCGGTAGATTTAGATTCGTTCAGAAGTTCTAGAGGCAGGCGCACGTTTTCATACGCTGTGCGCCAGGGCATCAGATTGTCACGTTGGAAAACGATCCCGATGGGCGCGCTGGTTTCAGAAGATGGCTGGCCATTAAGCAGCACTTGTCCATTCGAAGGTGCCAGCAAGCCCCCCAAGACACGCAACAAAGTTGACTTGCCAATGCCCGATGCACCAACCAGAGTGACGAAGGCACCTTTTTTGATCGACAGCGAAACATCGGATAACACCTGGGTGCCATCATCGGTATATATGAGGCTGACATTTTCTAAAGTTAGAAATTCAGGATCGTCCATCGCCACCTTATGGCTGCACCGCTTCGATATACTTATTGCTGAAAGCAGCATCAAGATTCTCAACCGGTTGGTCTAATAGTCCTATTTCCAGCAAGATCTCCTGCGTCCGATTCCATGACTCGGCCTCCGTGTAACCCAAAACATCCGCATCCCACAAACCGAGAGAGGCATCAAGTACATCGCGACGGCCGTCATCCAATCCTTCGACATATTTCTTGCTAATCTCATAGGCTTGATCCGGATCAGCCAATGTATCCGCCAATCCGCGTAAAATGGCTCTAACAAAAGCCTCAACCATCTCAGGGTTTTCTTCTATCGTTTTTTCATTGGTGACGATGCCATTAAACACAAGGTCGATATAGTCGGCTACCTGGATTACATTCACTTCCTGGCCCATATTAGCCAATTGCAGCGGTTCGTTATTGGCAAAAGCTACGACCGCATCCGCTTGATCAGAAAGTAACGTTTCCACCTGGTTGAAACCAACATCTACGGCATCGACATCACTCAGAGTCAGATCGTTGGCTGACAGCAATCCGGCATAACCCACATAGCTGGCTCCAAAGAAGCCCGGCAGGCCAACAGTTTTACCGGCCAGGTCGCCAGGCTCTTCAATGCCGGCTTCCGCCTTGCTCACTACGGCAATGGGATATCGTTGAAACCATTCCAACACATAAACAACCGGCAAGCCTTGGGCGCGGGCTAATATCACCTGGTCGCCACCGACGATGGCAAAGGGAACTTCATTAGCGCCAACCAGGGCCATGCCATCCGTTTCAAAACTGTAATCAAACTCAAGCTCGAAGCCCTCTTCGGCAAAGTACCCTTTATCTACAGCCACATAAAAGGGCGCATATTGGGGGTCGGGAATATAGCCCATGGGTAAGCGCAGGGAAAGAACTGCATCTGCGGGTTGCTCTTCCCCTGGTACGCTTTCTTCCTTACAAGCAGCCAATAGTAATAGTCCAAGTATTAAGATAACTAATTTTTTCATGTTTTTGTTCAAAGATTTGTCTCCAAAAAGTAAAATCAGCCGCCGAACAATGGTTTGAACTCGTGTTCAAGTTTTGTTCGTCACGTTATTACCCTGCTGTGGCAGTCGCCAATGCAGCAGTCGTTTTTCAAAAAGAGCCACCAGCCCGTAAAGCGTTAAAGCAATGACAACCAGTGTAAAAAGGACCACAAAGACCAGATCCGTCTTAAACTGGTAACGAGCCGTGACCAGTAAAAAACCAAGACCCTCACTCTTGGGCTGGACAAATTCGCCCACTAATGTGCCGATGACGGCAAGCGTTGCTCCAACTTTCAGACCCGCCAATAAGAATGGCATTGAGGCTGGGATCTCTAGCTTACGGAATATCTGCCCACGGGTGGCGCGCAGTGAATACATCAATTCGTAAAGTTCCGCCGGAACAGAGCGCATGCCGGTGACACTGCTGACCAGAATAGGGAAGAATACAACCAATACGGCCACCCATACGCGTGCCCAATAAGCCGAAGCTACCCAAATAGTCAACAAGGGGGCAATGGCAATCACAGGTATAGCTTGTGAGGCAATGAGATACGGTGATAGTAAGCGATCAGCGAGGGGTGATTTTGCCAGCAGATAACCCAAGGGCAAAGCGATAAGAAATCCTATCAACAATCCAGGGATGATTTCACTGATGGTAACGAGACTATGCCGCAGTAAACGGCCGTCTTCCCAAACGATCAGAAACTGCCGCCACACATCCCCCGGGCCTGGCAAGATAAAGGCAGGGTATTCTCCCCAGACCACCAACAGATGCCAGCCCATAATCAAAAGCAAAAAGGAGATCAGGACGATCAACCAGGTTGGCTGTGCATTTAAAAAGCGTACAACTCTTTTCCACATCGTTTTAAACTTAGGGCAAGGTGAGGCAAGGCGCATAAATAAGCCCCACCAAAGTGGGGCATACATAGACATCTGCGCAGCAGATCGTCCACCTTCTCTCATCCAGACTATCACTGTCGGCTCTGGTCTCTCACCAGATCAGCCGTGATGGCAAACATCACGGGTCGCGGGCTTGGTCTGCGCAGACCTCACCGCCGATCGGGAATTTCACCCTGCCCCGAAGGTATTTATTCCTTTGAATTTCTTATGGATGATTATACTAAACCCCCAACCGTAGTCAACGCTCCCCCAAAGAAGGCCCCGCAAGCTGCATCAAGCCTGCGAGGCCTAAGAACCTATTCGACCTCTTCTTCGCTCTCTTCTACCGGTTGTTCGTTTTTTTCCACTGGTTTCATGCCTGTTAGATCTTGGATGGCTGCCATCAAATCAATTCCTGTCAGCGCTTCGATGGTGGCCGGTACTTGGGCAACGATATTGGTAATATCTTGCGTGATTTTCTCCACCCCGGTACCAGAGCCATTCTCACCACCATTACTGATTACGACAATGCGTTCAGTTTGAGCCAGGGGTTGAGCCACAGCGGAAGCGACTTCGGGGAGCTTATCCAGCAACTGTTGCAAGATAGCCGCCTGCGTGTATTCCTTCCATGCATCAGCCTTTTGCCGTGTTGCGTCTGCTTCAGCCAGTCCTTTTTGCCGCAGCACATCTGCCTCAGCAAGACCCTTTATCCGCAGAACCTCCGCCTCAGCCTCACCGCGTTGGCGAATAGCTTCCGCCTCGCCTGTGGCTTCTGTCTGCAATTGAAATTGCCGTGCTTCAGCCAATGTTTGTATTTGGTAACGCTCCGCTTCAGCCGGCTTACGCACGATCGCATCCAATTCCTGCTCTTTACGCAAAGCTTCCTGGCTCTGTACTTCAATTTGCTTCTGTTTGGTGATGACCTCGACCTGGACTTCTTCAGCCTTCACCGTCTGATTAGTGATATTCTCTTGCAGCGTATAGGCTAGATCCGATTCCGCCTTTTTACGGTTTGATTCGGCCTGGTAAGCGGCCTGCTGCACTTCGAATTCCTTACGGCTCTCGGCGATCTTGGTCTCAGCATCGAACTTGGCCGATTCCCCTTGTTGGCGGGCACTGGCACTTTTAATAGTCGCGTCCCTGGCAGCCTCTGCTTCACCAATAGCCGCATCACGCTTCACCTGGGCAATGCGTGGACGTCCCAACGCCTCGAGGTAACCTTCGTCGTCGCTAATGTCTTTGATGACAAAAGAGACAATCTCGAGCCCCATACTGGCCATATCTTCACCGGAGACCTCCTGCACTTTCTGCGCAAAAGCCTCTCGGTCACGGTAGAGTTGTTCAACTGTTAATGTGCCAAGAATTGCACGCAAGTGACCGGCCAAAGTTTCATGGGCGATATGTTCAATCTCGTCAATTGATTTGGACAAAAATTGGATGGCCGCAGTGCGAATGGAATTTTCGTCACTGCCGATTTTTACCTGCGAGACGCCGTCTACTGTAACGGGTACGCCTTGGATACTTGGCACATCTGGCGTTGTCACATCAATGGTTATGATCTCCAAAGATAAGTGATCCACCCTTTCAAGAACAGGCCAGATAAACGAACGGCCGCCGGTAATAATGCGGAAGTTGCTTTTCATATGCCCTGCTTCCGGATCACGGCGCCCTTCACCGCGACCAGAGATAACCAAAACTTCATTGGGCCCGACTTTCTTTACCCGGCTTGCATAAGCGACAGCCAGGGCAACGAAAATGACCACAAGAATAAGAATACTGATCGCAATCTGAATCATCGAAAACAACCTCCTGGCAACCATGCCATGCAGCATTATTGCCAATAGCTACTAAACAAAATCAGAACTGATAAACAAAATTTCCTTATAGAAAAGGTCTACTTGCCAACAGCTACCATTAAAAGGTGTCAGGCAACATTATTCAAAATATTAGATCTTGCCGGAAAGATTAGGATTTAAGCTTTGGCCACTCTTTTGGAAATGCCAACTCATCAACCGGGCGCACCACAGCTACACGCCCAGTAACGTCCTCGATACGCACAGCTTGGCCATTAACAATTTGTTTGCCAGTTGCCGACCGGGCACCTAAGGTCACCCGCCCGCTGACATTATCGAACGTTATCTTACCCAATCCCTCTGAAGGCACAGTGACTATGACCTGCGCATCACGACCAACAGCGTCTGTTGACAAACTGTAATGGCTAGATTTGCTTGGCGTAAAGACGTATAAAAACAAAGCCTGTGCCATTCCCCCAATGATTAACCCAGCCAAAGTAGCTAATACAAGGCTGGGGCCGGCATTCATGTCAAACCAGAGACGGGTAATCAATCCTGTGAGACCAAATGCAGCGCCAAACATAGCCAGGCCAAAGGGGCTGATGCTGATAAAATCAATCCCGGTGTCTGCGTCAACACCACCATCTAGATCAAAAGCATCACCAAATTCCGCGCCCAGCAAAGTTACTATTGCGAAAATGAAGCTGACTAATACGGCCGCTGCATAAACGAAGTTTAGAGCACCAGACGAGAAAAATTCCTGCATATCAATCTCCCACTCACCTGGATATTATCCAAAGTCTTCCCTATTTCGATTGCTAAACTATCCCTATCACATACAATCTTATGTGGGAAAAACAGAAGTGAGTTAAAAAATTATACTCTTTTTCTAATTGCATGCGCAATATGCCGCCAGGGCGTTCTCTTTCACGGGATCGCAAATGGGATCGCAATATCCTTAGCGGCGCTTCCTTTCAAATTATCCTTTACATTTTATCATGCACTTTGGCAATTCGTTGTGTGGTGCTTCTCCAGCAGACCGACCAACGCACAAATTTGCTCGAAAATCGGCCCACCATCTGGGGTAAGAGAGGTGGGGTTCCTTTAAATGCCTATACGTCGATCGCCGGAAAAAGTTGCACTTTCTTCATCCAACTGCCGGCATAAACACTCGGCCACTTTGCTTGCTTTTGCCCCCTAGATTGACGATACTGGGCTTCGTAATAGCGGAGGTAAATTTTGATACAATTTTCCAGACGTGGTGTAGTAATTTGGTTATTTTTTGCAGGCCTGATCCTGCTTGTGTTAAGCGCTTGCACATCACAACAAACGGCCGATAGTGACATCGCTTCCTCTAGTGAAGGAACAGTGGTTACGGCCGGCATACCCTTTAGTGAAAACAGCACTATATTTGAAATCCTACCTGAAGAATCAGAGGCCCGTTTTCTTATTGACGAAATATTGAACGGAGAAGAAAAAACGGTCATTGGCAAAACAGGGGCTGTTTCCGGGCAGATCGCAGTTGACTTTGAGGAGCCATCAGCATCCTCTGTCGGCCCGGTACAAATAAATGCCCTGACATTGGAAACTGACAGTGCCTTTCGTAACCGAGCCGTTCACACACGTATTCTTCTGGCAACAATTTATGAATTTGTAACTTTCACAGCGACAGATATTGTAGGCCTGCCGGAAAACATTATTATTGGGGACCCTATAGAATTTCAAATAGAAGGTGATTTGACTATTACCGCTTACACGAAACCTGTCCTCTTTGAAGTGACGGCCGTTCCGATCTCTGATTTGCGACTTGAAGGTCTAGCAACGGCCGTCATTAATCGCGCTGATTTCGACCTGGTGGTTCCAAATGCGACTGGTGTGGCCAGCGTGGACAACAAGGTAACATTGGAATTGGATTTCGTGGCTGAAGCAGGGGTAGAATAACTGAGAGCAATTGAGACTGAAATGAAACTAAGTGTTAATCCATTAGTCGAGGAACAGATTCATACATTTATTTCTTGGGCATATCCAGAGCCATATAACATCTATGACATGTCGTCCGAAGAGGGTGAGGATATTGTCAGCTTTTTTCTTGATCCCCAGAACGGCTATTTTGCCATTACAGCTGATTCTGGCGAACTGCTCGGTTTTTGCAATTTCGGTGCCGATGCTCAGGTGCCCGGCGGTGATTATAGTGAGGACGGGGTTGATATTGGCATGGGCATGCGCCCAGATCTTACCGGGCAAGGTCACGGCCGTGATTATGCGGACCCCGTTTTTAGCTTTGCCCAAAAGCGGTATCCCCAACAAAGACAGCGGGTGACTATCGCCGAATTTAACCATCGCGCCCAGCGTTTGTGCGCGCATTTTGGCTTCGTGAAGGCATCCCAATTCACAAAAGAGGGAGATGGACGGCCGTTCATCATTATGGTTCGTGAACCACAGGCGGATCAGGAGCCGGCATGATTCTGGAGACAAGCCGTCTACTCTTGCGCGAATTTGAAGAAAACGACTGGGAACGCGTGCTGGCCTACCAATCTGATCCCCTCTATCTGCAATATTATCATTGGACTGAACGCTCAGAAGAGGATGTTAAGTCATTTGTGCAGATGTTCCTTGATTTCCAACAAGAACGGCCGCGTACTAAGTTCCAGTTGGCCGTTACGCTTAAATCCAACGATCTGCTCATTGGCAACTGCGGCATTCGTATCAACAATCCCGCATTACGGGAAGCCAATATTGGCTTTGAATTTGATGCTCTATTCTGGGGTCGGGGCTATGCTACGGAAGCAGCCCAAGCGATCTTGCAATTTGGTTTCCAAGAATTGGCTTCACATCGCATATGGGCCAATACGCTGGCCGTTAACAAAGGATCGGCAAATGTATTGGCCAAGCTAGGAATGCGAAAAGAGGCTCAGGAAATGGAAAAAGATTATATCAAAGGTGCGTGGTACGACAGTCTGACTTACGCTATTCTTGATTGGGAATGGCGTCCACATTAAGTACAGAGTCGGTGGAATCCTGCAAAGATTGGAATTCCCCCTTCAAATAGACTCTTAGCGTCTGGTCATTGAGATAAAGCTGGATCTGTCCAATTTCCCCTTGTACACCCTTCTTTCGTAATTGATTTGGTAATGTCCGCTGAATGACATTCGTCAGATCCGACATTTCGTGCCGCGCGATCTTTGGCACATTCATTGCTGTCAAAGCAGCCTTGGCTTTTACATCAAAACGACGGGTCTTTTCTTTGATGCGCAGACTTCCTTCTTTTAAGCAAAGACTTTCACAACCATCTTCAGTCTGGTTGACCAAAGCATATTTGAATTCCAAAAACACGATGATTGGCTTGTGAATGTGAACAACAAAATCGACGTAGGCTTCCCCGTCATCGATCTCAATATTCATAATCGGAACGTTGTGCAGAATATCGATATCACGACCGGCTACCTTTTGGCGGGAAAACATCACGTAGACAATATTGCGCAGGATAACTTCAAGGTCGGCCGGGCTAATATTCTCGTGGAACTCCCCTCGAGCCAAAAGCGCATCGGCGATCCGTGCCTCAATATCTGCGGTTGAGAACAAACGCTCAGTCGATTCTTTGATCTGGGCTTGTAGTTCTTGTTCTTCAGTCGGTCTTAACGTCATCAATGTCCCAAAAGGGCGTGTTTGCCCACTATATCTGCTGGGTTATCTCGCGCAAGATTATACTCTTGAACTGGCAATCATCCCAAAAGAAGGATATTAAGCACTACGGAGGACGGCCATGCGTAATAGCCATTACGGCCTCCATAGACCCCGTATTCTACAATAGATGCATGCCAAAAAAGTCAACCTTATATCTTGGAGTATTACTGCTCCTAACAACCGCTTGCACAACCCGTCCATCCCCAACACCAGCCACGCCACCAGCCAAACCACCAGCCCCAGAAAATTCAACATCTTCTAGCTTTGAAGATCAACAACATCAAACTTGTACAGATCCAGTTCCGCCAGATAGCCGGTTTGGGCTAAAAAGATGGCCTAGAACAGATTTCTGCCAGCATACCGTTCCCTATGAAGACATTATTGGTTTACTAGGCCGTGACCAAATACCCGCCTTAGACGAACCAACATTTGAAAGCATCGAACAGGCGAATATCTGGCTCACCGATCGAGAACCAGTTCAGGTTCTCGATATTAATGATACCCCTCGGGCCTACCCGCTGTCGATTTTAATCTGGCATGAGATCGTCAATGATGTGGTCGGGGGCCTGCCTGTTGTGGTGACTTATTGTCCCCTTTGTAATTCCGCCCTTGTCTTCGAAAGCGCCGTGGGCGGCCGTCCCTTGGATTTCAGCACTACGGGCAATATCCGCAATGCCGACCTGATCATGTATGATCGCCAAACAGAATCCTGGTGGCAGCAATTTGAGGGAAAAGCCATAGTCGGTGAATTAACCGGCAGGAAGTTAACGCCCTTGCCTTCCAGTATCGTTTCCTTCGCCGACTTCAAAACCCAGTTTCCGGAGGGCAAGGTACTTTCCATTGACACAGGGTTTGACCGCCACTACGGGGAAACCCCTTATGTCAACTATGATGTAGTAATCAATTCACGAACTAAGTTCTTTGAGGGCGAAAAAGACGATCGCCTACCACCAAAGATGCGTGTGCTGGCCCTCACACAAGGAGATATGGCTGTTGCCTACCCTTATAAACTCCTGGAAGAAGAGAAGGTCCTTAATGACACCATTAACGAAGAACCGGTTGTGATTTTTTGGAAGAGCGGTACCTTGTCCCCACTTTTTACCCTGCTCATCTGGGAATCTAAGGATGTGGGATCGGCAGCGGCCTACAATCGTAAGGTTAAGGGACAGGTGCTTACATTTGAGCCAGGGGATGAATCCCTCACCCGGGATCAAGAAACAGGGAGTAGTTGGAATATCTTCGGCACGGCCGTCGACGGCCCCCTTGAAGGCGAACAACTCACGCCATTATTCGCACACGAATTCTTCTGGTTCGCCTGGGCAGCCTTCCAGCCCGATACACTTCTTTATGATAATGAGGCAGGAACAAATAATCAGTAAGTAATTGGTCTAATGTTATATTAAGCAAAAGTCAATAATCTAAGATGATGCCGGATCACACAATGAAAAAAAGTGCGGGTTACACTATCACCTTTGGCTCATGCTAGAAAAATCAACTATACTTTCTACAACTTGAATTATCCCTTTGCAAGGAGTCAACTTTAAGTAAACTATCACGATATAATACTTAGATAAAGGTTTATTCTTGCCCACGAAGGTACAAGTAATAAACTTGTCCTAAACTATCAATGGAGAATTGCCCTTGACAAGCAACCAACCACGACTATGCTGGGAATCCCTAAAGCTTAATCTACAAAACCCTTTTCGTGTGGCCTATGGAGCCAGTGAAACGCGACAGGCCTTCTGGCTACGATTAGCGGATGATGTTGGCTGGGGTGAAGGAACCATTCCGCCTTACTATGGTGTCGAAACAGAGGAAATGATAGCTTTTTGGCAAACGGCCGCTCAGCGCAGTGATCCTTTCCCTGATGGTCCGGGTTCCATTGGCAGATGGGTGGGCAAGCAAGGACCTGCACCAGCTAGGGCAGCATTAGATCTGGCTCTTCACGACCGGATCGGCCGGATGGCCGGCCAACCCCTCTATGACCTATTAGGCCTCCCAAAGCCAACACCCATGCCAACTTCCTTCACTATCGGCATTGATACCCCGCAAGCCATGGCCGAGGCGGCTAGACAGATTCCAGATTACCCTATTATCAAGATTAAATTGGGCGGTGATGATGATTTAGCCTGCCTAGCTGCTATAAGGGAAGCACGTCCCGACGCTCGTTTATGTGTCGACGCCAATGCTGCCTGGTCTACGGAAGAAGCGTTAGAAAAAACCAGGACGTTGGTTGATTACGCGCTTGATTTCATTGAACAGCCGGTGGCCCGAGATAATTTTGAAGGTATGGGCCTTGTACAGGCAGCAGCCACCGTTCCTATCATCGCCGATGAATCCGTGCAGACGACAGAAGATTTGGAGAGATTGGCAGCCGCTGGGGTGCAGGGTATCAATATCAAATTGATGAAGGTTGGAGGATTGGCACCTGGGTTAGCATTATTAAAGCGGGCCCAGGCGCTTGGCCTACGCATCATGCTTGGCTGCATGATAGAAACATCGCTGGGCGTGACGGCCATGGCCCACCTGTCAGGCCTGGCTGAATGGCTCGATTTGGACGCCCCCTTATTAATTGCAAATGATCCTTTTGAGGGGGTTCAGTTTGATAAGCAGGCGCGGATTCATGTCCCCGATCGCCCAGGTATCGGTGTCCGCCGGCGAAAAAAATCGGATCTCGCAGACTCATGAGGTTTTATGTATTGCATAAGTAAAATCACGTTATGAATGGCAGAAATATCTAACATAATGATTGCTAGATTACAAAATCGGGAGTTTAGAACATGTCTATTAGGGCCATCGAAGAGACACTAGACGAATTATCAGGGAGTTACGGAGACTCTAGGCTCCAATATTGTCAACCAACGATTGACAAATTTGAGGATGGCGTTTGCAAGTTGGTTGGGGCAGTATTGGATGAAGAAACGAAGAAAGCTGTTTTAAATGCGCTTTTCTCTGCTTTTCCGGAAATAAAATTCGATCTGGGAGAAATACAGGTTCTGCGCCAATCTCCTCACATCCTAATGACCGTGAGCACTAATGTAGCCGGCTTCCACCGCCGCCCATCACGTATTTCGGAAATGGTCAGCCAGATCCTAAATGGGGAAGTTGTTGAACATTTACAACTCGAGGATAGTGGCTGGGTTTTTGCTCGCCAGATGGATGGCTACCTGGGTTGGCTGTATCAACCATATCTAACGGCCGAAATTCCGGAGGAGAAACCAACACATCTTGTGTCTGCCCCGGTAACCCACCTTCTTACCTCCCCCGGAGTCGAAAACAGTATTGTTAGTCGCGTTTTTGCTGGAACGACTGTGCAGGTGGTAGCTACATCAGCTGACTGGTCACTCATCAGGCAGGCAGGAAATCACTCTGGGTGGGTTCCAAGTTCAGCTCTGCAATCGCTAAAAAACCTGTCTTCAAGCGAAGTGGGCTGCCCGGAGCAAATGGTCTTAAACAGCAAGCTCTATACCGGTGTGCAATATCGTTGGGGTGGATGTACTGCCCACGGAATTGATTGTTCAGGCCTAGTACAGCTTCTTCATAAATTGTGCGGCATTACCCTCCCGCGTGATGCCGATATGCAGTTTGATGCCGGTGATCCTGTGGAACCGCCCTTTCAACCAGGCGATTTGTTGTATTTTGGCAGCCAAACGGGAAAGCGCCACATCACTCACGTAGGCATGAGCCTGGGAGGCTGGCGGATCATTCACTCCTCAGGTCCGCGCAATGGGGTTTATGAAGATGATGTCCAGGCGGTAAGTTGGCTTCGTGATCGTTTTGTTGGAGCTAATTCGTTTGTGAAGCGTTCATCTCGACGCAGCTTTCCAATTGCACAGGGCTAATGCCATTAAACCAACATTCAATTGCTTTGTTCCCGGACTCAGACGTGACCCGCATCAGCACATAGCCTCCCTTTTGGGCCAGACGCTCGATCGTCGGATTTTCTCCCATTTGTTTACCCTGATCTTGCAGCCAGGCGGCCGTATCTTCAGCAACTCGCGGCAGGCAGCCGCGGCAATCTTCAGGCAATTCTTCACCACTGATCAATGCAGCAAGACCAGTTGTATAAGGCGGCTCAGCATCATAACAGAAATTGAGCTGGCCATTGATGATCCGGCAGGTAATCCAGGCGCCGTTATCAAAATGAGCGACCACAAAGGTTGTTGCGGTGTCGGCATCGATGCCACCGATGAGAAGAGAATAAGTCGGGCTCATCTGATCACGGACACCATTAATGGCACTGTAGTTGACCCCCCTCTCCAATCCTAGTTGAAACAGGTCACCATCATATGTCCGGCCGGTATTAATAGCCTCCTGGACCAACAAGGCATCTCGCGCCGTTTTGTCCCCGGCGATATCGTTGGTCACATACCCGGCCAGGGCAACGAAGATCAACGGCCACAGGAGAATGACCAGTGAACGGGCGCTCATCCTCCCGCCAATTCCGAGTTCCCGCTGTGCGCCTTCCAAGCGGTAAGATTGGACAACCGCTAAAATTACTAAGGCCATAAAGATAGCGAACCCGGCGAGCAAAACAGACACATACGGCGCGTCCAGATCGGGGAAAATAGAAAGTCCCCAAAAGCGTGTGTCGCTCAGCCAGGCCACTAAGTTGCGGCCGAAGGATGGCTGGTAAGTTATGATCAACGTGGCCAGAATGGCCGCCAGAAGCCAAACGAGTAAAGTTATGCCAAATTGGGGCCAGCGGCTGGTCAGCCAACCGGCCAGGGTACAAACGAGGATCAGCAAGCCCCCCCCCAGGATCAGGCTGGGATATTGTACGCGCAGGGGCAGTTGGGTCAGGGAGACAGCCTCCCCCACCCAGGCGCCCAAAGCCAATGCCAGGCCGATCAAGAAGCCGTTTAAAATGCCAAGGCGGCGATAAGTCGGCCGTTCATGAGCCTCTAGTTCGGAGGGGTTATTTCTCTTCATCTTTTGAGTCGAAACCATATCCACCCGCCTCCCGCTAATAATAGAGCCAGGGCTATCCCCATCCAGGCGAACGCTTCATCGACAGCCTGCGGCTTTTCGCTAGACACTGTATCAATTCCAGGTGATAGGTCCGGTTGCAGCCGGACTTGCTCGACATTTTCCATTGTCAGCGGCAATCCATCCCAGGCACCATGCGCCCTGGCCAGAAACGCGGTGATCGCCAGGTACTCCTCATCCGTGAGGGTTCCCGGATATTCGAACGGCATCGTCGCGCGCGTATAGTTGAATACCTGTCCCAAGGTCGCATATCGAAACAGGCTGCCTTCGCCAATCACCGCCGGGACAGTTGTCGGTAAGGTAAATCCCTCTTCATAAGGATTCTTGCCATGACAGCCGCGAGACCAGCAGTTTTGATCTTCTTCGGGGTACTGTCCGCCGCCATTCATCAGTAAGACCTTGCCCTTTATCGCCGTGGCACGGTTGGCACCAGAGCCAGAAAAGCTGGGCTCCTTCATCAGCCTGAGTAGGTGGGTAGACGGTAGGTGGCGCCGCTAAGCGGTCGATGGTCGGCGTCGCATCAACCTGCGGAGGCACTGTTTCTCCCTTAGAAACTGGTTCTGGCCTTTCTTCAATTTGGCCAGCCGTAACTAAGCTTATTCCGGTCAAAGCTAAAAATAACGCCAGGATTAGGAAAGCAAAAAACAGTCGCATGGCTTCCCACTAAATAAAAGAGGCGGACCACGCCTGCAGCCCGCCTGATTATAACTCAAGGTGTTAACCCCTATGTCAGTCCGAAACAAATATTCGTATCCTCACCAAGCTTACCCAGGTTTTCCGCGCAGCTTGGGATCGAGGATGTCGCGCAGGGCGTCACCAATCAGGTTCCAACCCAGGCCATACAACAGTAAGGCCATGCCAGGGAAGACAACGATATACCAATGTTGGTCAAGGGTCAGGATCCAATCACGGGCAGCGCTGATGATCTGGCCCCAATCCGCGTAGCCAACCTGTACACCGACCCCAAGGAAACTTAGGGTGGCAAAAGAGAGGACGATAGCGCCCATATCCAGGGAAAGATAAACTAACGTGGGGAAGATCGCGTTGGGCAAAACATGCCGAAAAATCTGGTGGGTATCAGTAGCACCGCTGGCCCGCGCAGCAGTGACATATTCTCGCTCCTTAGTGGAGAGGATATCACCGCGTAACAAGCGGGCATACCCCGTCCAGCCAAAGACAATGAGGGCGATGACCGCCGGCCAGATACTTCGTCCAAAAATAGGCACCAACATCGAGGAGAGAATCAAAGCACCTACCAGGAAGGGGAAGGCGATGAAGATCTCGACGAGGCGCATCAATGCCTCGTCAACCGCGCCCCCAAAATAACCGGCAAGAGATCCAATCAGAATACCAAAAGCGGCCGTGCAAACAACAACGAAGGTTCCCCAAGTGAGCGCCGTTCGGGCGCCCCAGATGAGACCGTACCAGATATCATACTGGCCGCTGGCGGTGCCTAATATGTGCACCCACACATCGTTACCCGTTATCTGTTGGTACCAGCCGGGTACCGTTTCTGGCGCATTGTTTTTCCACTCCGAACCTGGTGGCTTCGGTTCGGCCGAAAAACCATCGCGTGGAATGATCGTTGTGTCCCATCGTTCCGTTGGCGCCGGGGCCAGGACGGGAGCGAAAACAGCCATGAAGATAAATCCGAGGATGATGATGATCCCTAAGACGGACAAGGGATTGGTGACGACACCCTTAAGCAGGCGGTACCACTCGGGACCTACCAGCCGTTCCAGACGGGATTGGGGTCGCATATATCCCTGGTCCAATGAAACCGGACGTGATGGAACCAAATTATCAGTTATTGTGGTCATTTCTCACCTCTCTAGGACAAGCGTACACGCGGATCGAGCACACCATATAAAACATCTACTACTAAATTAGCGACCACAAACAGAATGGCCACGAACATTGCGTAGCCTAACATGGTCAGCACATCCAGGCTTAAGGCCGCCGCCGCCGCCGCTGAGCCGATGCCGGGATAATTGAAGATCACCTCGACGACGATAACCCCGTTCAGCAAGCCGGCGATGGTCACCCCGGCGATAGTCACTACCGGTATCAGCGCATTGCGGCGTACGTGGCGGTTGATCACTGTCTTTTCGTGCAAACCCTTAGATCGGGCGGTCACCACATAATCCTGGCCCAGCGCCTCCAACATCGAGGAGCGGGTTACCTTCAGCAGCAGCGCCGAAATGACTACCGAGAGGGTTACCACCGGCATGACCAGGTGTCGCAGGGCATCGAAGAAGATATCCAACCGTAGATTCAACAAGGAGTCCACGGTCATCATCCGCGTGTACTGGGTGAATTCGGGACTGAGCACTGCCTGGCTGTATTCCGGTGATAAACGACCCGGTTCGAACCAACCGAGTTTGGCGTAAAAGATCAGCAGCATGAGCAGACCAAAGACGAAAGTTGGGAAAGACCAGCCGAGGATGGCTATGACCCGTGAAACCTGGTCAATCGGTTTATTATGGTGTAAGGCGGAAACAACTCCCAGCCAGACCCCCACGACAATGACGGGGACGAAAGCCCACAAAGCCAGTTCAATAGTCGCCGGCAGCCTGCGCTTTAATAAGTCAATAACTGGCTCACGTCCGGTCCTCGAAAAACCTAAATCGCCGCGCAAAACCCCACCCACCATTTTCCCGGTTGCCTGGTCTTCACGTCCCGCCAACCAATGCCAATACTGCACCAGGAAGGGATCGTCCAAACCATAGCGGGCAATGATGGCGTCGATCTGCCCTTCCGTCTTGGGAATATCGCGGACATAAAGGGCAGAGCGCTCGACCGGCCCTAGAACCTGGAGCATGGCGAAAATCATCAGGGTTACGCCTAATATAACAATGGGCAGCGTTAATAACCGTCGAATGATATAAGCTATCATAATACTTTCCTTTTCAGTTCCAAGAGGGTGTTCGCTTTATACATGTGCATTTTCACTATACTGTCAACACTGATTGGTTCTAAACATCACAAAAGCGTGGAGTAGTGTTGCTTCTAATGCTTTCTATTCAAGAATGTTAAAAAACAGTCCCATATTGTAGGGGCAGCCCTTGTGGTTGCCCACTCGAGCAGGCACAAGACCTGCCCCTACAAAACGGTTACCTATTTGTTAAAACTAAATAGAAACTTTACCCCACCAATTTGTCAGGTGTAAGGGTTGAATCATTCAGTAGGTCAAACTTCTTTAATCGCCCTTTATAAACAACGAGGGTAAAGATCAAGAAGGGTCGGTTGTACCAACGGGCGCGAAGCGCCTTGCCAAAATTACTATCCGGCAAGGCACTCGCGCCTTCAAAAGATTCTCATGAGAGCCAATAGAGACTTTATTCCAAAGGCTCTTACGAGAAAGGATACAGAGATGTGACCTTTACTCCTGGCTCATGTAATAGAAAGTCGGATAGCCAGAAGATAAGCCAACACGATAGACGAAGCCATCCACATAACGCTGCTCGTAACGAGCACCAGCAACCTGGTGCAGCGGGACGGAGAGCGCATCGTCGTAGAACGCTTGCTGCATTTCGAAGTAAACGGCCTCACGCTCCGCCGGGTCGGCCTTCGAAACCCCATCTAGAGCAAATGCTTCATACTTCGCCATCAGTTCCTCGGGCATCTGCTGGCGACCGCCATAGGTGCCGAAAGTGAAGGGCACGACCCAGTTATGCGGGTCATGGATATCTTCAAGCCAGCCGCTGATAGCCACCGGGATTTGCCCCGTACGGAAGGAGCGCAGGTAGGTGGGCCAGGGAACGCCGACCACATCAACCTGGTAAAGCTCGTTGATGGAGGCCAGGTTGGCCTGCAAGATCTGGGCCGCCGTTTGCCGGGCTTCATTGCCTGTGTTGAAAAGGATACCGAAGCGGAAGCCGGTTTCCGGCAGTTGGCCATCCCAGGCTAGTTCGAGTTCTTCTGCGCATTTGTCAAGATCATACTCATACTGCGGCCCATCGGGATTGTAGCCGAGCATACCTTGGATGATGGGTCCATTATTCTGGACACCCTCGCCATTGTAAGCATCGCTGAGCATCGTGTCATAGTCGAAGCAGTAAGCAATCGCCTTGCGCGCATGGATATCGTCGAAGAAGTTCGGGGGAATGCCGTTGCCATCCAACTGGCCGCTGCCAATGTATGGCGAATCAGCGCCGGTATTGAAGGACGGGAAGAGATGGGTGCGGCTGACGCCGGGCAGGTCAGTCCATTTGCGCAGTTGGCCATCTGGATTGTCTGGATTTTCTACACACTCAAAAGTTTGCCAATCACAGAATTCGCCGACAAAAGCGTCCACCTGCGGGCGGTTAGCGACCGGCACCGTGGCTTCAGCGGCATCACCAGCCTGCAAAGAGGCAAAGCGCGTGCCCCATTCGTTGACGATGCGCATAATGACGGTTTTTATCGCCGGCTGTCCAGCAGGACCGCCTTCCCAAACGGGATCGTTATCTGTACGCCAGTAACTCTCATTGGCG
The DNA here is from genome assembly GCA_963736615.1 of uncultured Chloroflexia bacterium. Classification (GTDB taxonomy): domain Bacteria; phylum Chloroflexota; class Anaerolineae; order Promineifilales; family Promineifilaceae; genus JAACFF01. The sequence goes on from CAVTPP010000015.1 coordinate 535,817, forward strand.
GTAACGACCCACTCCTCACCGGGGGTCCAGTGGTCGAGCTTGTAAGGGCCGGTGCCGTTGGTAATAGGCGTCAATATTGAATTCTCCGACCCAGGGGCGTAAAAGTTTTGCCAGGTGGCGCAGTCACCATCCCAATCGCCCTGTTCAACGACCCATTCCTTGTCCAGGATATAGCCCCAGGACTCTGGCAAAGTTGCCAGCAGGGGTCCCCAGGGTTGGGCCAGGTTAAAGGTCACGGTGCCGGCGGCATCATCGGCGACGACGGCTGCCTGAACTTTTTCGCATACGGCGGCCAGTTCTTCCGGCGTAGCATTGGCAATAAGCGATTCGCGGTCACCGGCGTACTCGCCATCAGCGATTTCTTCGGTGACATCACCGCTGGCATAACCCAAGATCGGCTCCAGCAGCAGCCACTGCGGGCCGTTGGGATCTGACTGCAGCAAACCGCGCTGGAAGCTGTAAGCCACATCACTGGGGGTCAGATCGCCGCCTTCGTGGAAGGTGACGCCCTCACGGATGTTGAAGATATAGGTCAAGCCATCTTCAGAAATGCCGCCATTGTCCAAACTGGGCACTTCGGTGGCCAGGCTGGGCACGAAGCTTGTGCTGTCTGTGCCGTTAAAGGTAATCAATGCTTCGTAAACCTGACGCAGCAAACCACTGCTGGCCGTATCATAGGATAAGGCCGGGTCCAGGGTATCTGCATCCCCAAAAGTCATGAAAACCATTGTTTCCGGATCGGGGGCAGTCATAGCTGCCATTTCCATTTCCTCCGGTTCGGCCGTTACTTCTACTACAACCTCTTCAGTTTCGGTGACCACGCGTGTGACCTCAACCGTTTCGCCTTCTTGGACGACGGTTTCGGTAACCATACGGGTTACTTCCACGACCTCAGTGACAACTTCCGGGGCCGCTGGCTGGCAAGCAACCAGGACCAGAGCCAGAAGCATCACAGCTGTCACAATCAAGCCAATTTTTCTTTTCTTTAACATTTATAGTCTCCTCCGTTCAATTCGGAAAAATATTCTTAGACAACAAAAAATCAGTTTCTTCCATTAAATCCTTTGCTAGGCATCACCTCCATATGAATGATCAACTGTCAGGCAGTTTAAAAATGCCTGGCAGTTTGTAACTTATACAAATTGTTCCGCATGATGACAGGCAACCATCCACGGGCTTTCCTTAGTGCCGAAGTTTCGCGGTTGGGGATCATCTTGCCTGCAGATATCAGTAGCATAGCCACAGCGGGGGTGGAAATGGCAGCCCGCCGGCGGGTCGGCCGGGCTGGGCACATCTCCCTCAAGGATGATCCGATCCCGTCCACTCTCGTCGTCTGGATCAGGAAGGGGGATGGCCGATAATAATGCCTGGGTATAAGGGTGCAGGGGGCGGTCGTAAACATCATTCCGATCACCCAACTCCACGATACGTCCCAGGTACATGACCGCCACACGGTCGCTTATATAGTGGACCATGGAGAGATCGTGGGCGATGAATAAATAAGTTAATCCCAATTCCTCCTTCAGATCGTCAAGCATATTCACGACCTGGGCCTGAATCGACACATCCAGGGCCGAAATCGGCTCGTCAGCGACAATGAAAGAGGGATTTGTAGCCAGCGCCCGGGCAACGCCGATGCGCTGTCGCTGCCCGCCGGAAAATTCATGAGGATAGCGATTGATGAAGTAACGGTTCAAGCCGACGACATCCAACAATTCACCGACGCGCTCCTTGCGGCTTGCGGAATTGCCGATGCCTTGAATGACTAGGGGTTCGCTGATGATATTGCCTACTGTCATCCGCGGATTGAGGCTGGCGTAGGGGTCTTGGAAGATCATCTGCATATTACGCCGCTTTTTGCGCAGATCTGATTTGCGCAAATCCGTCAGGTCTTGTCCATCCAAGTAGACTTCCCCTTCAGTAGGTTCATAAAGCTGCAGGATCGTGCGACCTGCAGTGGATTTCCCGCAGCCGCTCTCGCCCACCAAACCCAGGGTCTCCCCTTTGTAAATATCGAAACTGATCCCATCCACCGCTTTAACATGGCCAACCGTGCGTTTAAGTACGCCGCGGCGGATAGGAAAATATTTCTTCAAATTGCGTACTTTGAGGAGAACTTCTCGCTCCTTGCCGTTTCCTTCATTTCCTTGTTCGTTAAGATCGCTCATGCCGCCACCTCTTCCGCCGCGTATGCAGCGACACGGAGGCCATTGAAAACCTCTTCCGCGCGCCAGCAAGCTGAATAATGATCTTTTTCCACTGCTTTCAACTGCGGGTTCTCTTGCCAACATTTGTCGACAGCAAACTGACAGCGGGGGGCAAAGGGGCAAAATGTCGGTTCTTGTAACAGGTCTGGTGGTAGTCCCTCAATAGCTATCAACCGTGTTTTTTTGGTGTTATCCATTTTGGGCAGTGATTCCAGCAAGCCCAAGGTATATGGATGGGCCATCTTTTTATAAAGTTCGCGCACGGGAGCCAACTCAACGATAAAACCAGCATACATGACCGCTACCTTATCAACCATACCGGCGATCACCCCCAAATCATGGGTGATCCAAATGATGGCCATGCCCAACTGCTCCTTTAGCCGTAGGGTCAAATCGACGATTTGAGCTTGAATGGTAACATCGAGGGCCGTAGTAGGTTCGTCGGCAATCAAGAGCGAGGGATTACATGACAAGGCAATAGCGATACCGATTCGCTGTCGCTGGCCACCGGAAAATTCATGGGGATAGTTTTTCAATCGTTCAGCGGCATTGGGAATGCCGACCAGAGACATCATTTCCACAGCCCGGGCCTCCGCCTGCTCCTTGGTCATGCCCAGGTGCAATATCAGCCCTTCGGTCATTTGCAGGCCAATGGTCAATACCGGGTTAAGCGAAGTCATTGGATCTTGAAAGATCATGGCTATCTCCCGACCACGCACATGGCGCAGTTCTTCAGGAGAGATTTTTAGTAGGTCCCGGTCATTAAATATAACTTCGCCATCCTCGATGCGCCCTGGCGGGTTGGGAATGAGACCCATGATCGATTTTACACCGACCGACTTCCCAGATCCACTCTCGCCAACAATTGCCAACGACTCCCCTTCATCCAATGTATAGGAGATTCCGTTCACAGCATGAACTACACCATCTTCCGTATAGAATCTCGTGGTAAGATTTTTTACATCCAGCAATTGTGTCATATTTCGACCACCTTGTTAAGCACCTGATTAGAATTCACCTGTTTACCGCTTTGAACAACTGCAAAACTAGTAACAAATATAACGCAAAACTATAAAATGACACATCTTTTTTGCGTTTTTTGCCTGGCGCAAGCCAGTCAGGCCCAATCAGGGCTTTTTTGTGGCGATTAAGTGAATTATACATGACATTCCGTAAGTTATGTTTCTATTTTAGTGACAAATCGGTGACATTGTCAAGTAATTCCAGTCGCTTCAAGCATTACAACTCATTTCTACTCCCAAACTTGACCTCATTATTCAATAATTGATGCAAACCACGCCAGGATCCTCGACTTTTGAGTCATAATAACGATCCCGCTTTTACTGATTCCGTTTAGCTACTATGGCGCACTTGGAACGAGCAGTTTGCAACGGGGACAAATTATTTGTCGGTGTATAATTATTGCTATGGGATCTGTGAAAAACCATGCGGATTGATTGGCGCCATTGATTGAACTGCGTTGATCATAATTAAAAGGTCTGTGAACTTCGCTTTTATTAAGACATTCTCTGTTGGGAGATAAGTTTATGAAAAAGATTCTGATCATCCATTTAAGCCAGGAGAACGGAACTGAAATCGTTCGTTTTTTGGATAAAGACATTGAAGTGCTGCGCATTGGTTGCAGCGGGGACACAGCTAAGGCGCGTGAACTGATTGGCGAGTACGATGGTCTTGTAGACGCTATCGGCCTGGAAGGGATGCCAGGGCTATTGGAACTTGGCTCTGCCCGGCGGGAACATGAAGACGGCCGTACCCTGCCCGACAGCGCAAAGATAACTCCCGTGGTAGACGGCCGTGGCATCCGTGCCGGTTTAGAGCGCTGGGGCATCATCCTGGCCGACCGCGCCGAACCAGGCATATTTAGTCAGAAACGCATCTTAATGGTGCCCGGCGTCAATCATAATGGCCTGGCCCAAGCGCTATCCAGGCACAGCCCTACCATACGCTATGCCGATCCGGTCATATATTTTGCCTTACCCAACTTCCCTGGATTGGGCGGCAAACTAACATTGCAACAAGCAGCCGGTCCAACCCTGGAACAATTAAAAAGCGCTCCCTTTCGGCGTATCTTTGCCCAGCCGGGCGTGCCGGGCACACCGCGTTATACCGAATCCTTTCAATGGGCTGACGTGATAGCTGGTGATATCGGGGCCATACTGCGCTATGCACCAGAAAACCTCAAACATAAAACCGTGCTGGTTGAATGGGCTGAAGAAGAACATCTGCAGGAGCTGCGCCAGCGAGGTGTATCCATCGCCATAACCATGATGCCTTCAATGCAGCAATACAATGGTCTAGGCCGATGGTCTGCTGCGACCATTGAAGCAGCATTGGTTGCACTCCGTCCTGATCCACAGGCCTCATTAACCGAAGATACCTATCTTGATTTGATGGCCGACATTGAATGGATCCCTTGTATCCGCTATTTGCAGCCGGCAGAGGCAGAAATCAACCGCTTCGCTTTTGTTATCCACCCTCTAAACGTCAGTTTTATTAACAAGCATCGCTTATTTCGCTGGACGCGCTTCCTGCCGGACAGCCTTGTCGAAGCAGTAGCCGCCTATATCCCTCCTATGTACCTTTCACAAATTACAGGGGGGCAATCACCAACGACAGGGCAAAAGATCGAAGGATCTTTGATCTCTTTAGGCGCTACACCCAAGCAAATGATGTCCCATGACGAAAATTTCACTTACAAACGTTTGAACCAGGCTTCCAAGATGGCGGCGCGGCGCGGCGCGCGCATTATGGGCCTGGGGGCCTTCACCAGTGTTGTAGGCGATGCCGGCATCACTGTCGCCCATGAAACAGACATTGCCATCACCAGTGGTAACAGCCTCACCGTGGCGGCTACTCTGGAGGCGGCCAAACAGGCCGTCTTAAAGATGGGCGCGACCGATCTGACAAAAGGCAAGGCGATGGTTATCGGCGCTACTGGTTCCATTGGATCTGTTTGCTCACGCCTGATCGCCCAGGCCATTTTTGATATCGTCCTGGTTTCTATCGAACCGGAAAGGCTGATCGAACTAAAGCGCACCATCCAAGAAGAGACGCCCGGGGCTAAAGTAACTATCGCCACCCGCGCCGACGAATCACTGCATGAATGTGATTTAATCATTACCGCGACTTCTGCTTTTGGCCAGAGAATCGTGGACATCAGTAAATGCAAAGCAGGTGCTGTCATTTGTGATGTTGCCCGTCCAGCCGATATTAACGAAGCTGAAGCGGCACTGCGTCCCGATGTATTGGCCATTGAAAGCGGCGAAGTGCTCATTCCCGGCGATATCGATTTTGGCTACGACATAGGATTACCACCCAAGACAGCATATGCATGTCTGGCGGAGACAGCGCTACTGGCAATGGAAGGGCGTTTTGAAGATTACACTCTCGGTCGAAACATCAGCGTCGAACGGGTAAAGGAAATCTATCGGCTATTTAAAAAACACGATTTCCAGATCGCCGGGCTGCGATCCTTTGACAAATTCATCACAGACGAGGATCTGGCTGAAAAGCGCGCCTTGGCCGAAAAATACCGCCAAGATCCGGATTTGTTTGCCCGCGTTTCAACCAGGGCTGAAGAAAAGATCGCCACAATGCCGGTAATGGCCAAGGGCGTCAAATCTTCCGGCGGTCCTCCTATTGGCATGGCGGCGGGAACGGCCGTAGGCCTAGGTCTGCTTGCCTTAATGCTCAAGCAGCGCAAGAAGCGCAGGGGCTAAATTCGTTTTGTTGAATCAACCCAAGTTTTCAATAACCACCGGCTCAATATCATCCGCCAAATCGAAACCAAAAACTTTGGCGTAAAAATATAACTCTGCCTCCAGCGTTCGTTTAATATTTTCTGCGCGCCGGAATCCATGCTGTTCACCTGGGAAAGGCAAATAGGCCACCGGGATGCCCTTGGCCTTAACCGCCTCAAACATCAATTCTGCCTGGCTAAACGGAACAACGCGGTCTTCTAGCCCTTGAAAGAGAATAATCGGACAGCTAATCTTATCTGCGAAATGGATTGGAGAACGCTCTACATACAAATCTCGTTGCTCCGGATAGGGACCAATCATATTATCCAGATAACGAGATTCAAACTTGTGGGTTTCTTTTGCCAGAGCCTCGACATCGCTAACGCCGAAGTAGCTTGCGCCGGCACCGAATGTGTCGTGGAAGGTCAACGCGCATAACGTTGTGTAACCGCCGGCGCTGCCACCACGGATGGCCAATTTCTGACCATCTACCAACCCTTGGTCCACGAGATATTTTGCCCCGTTGATACAATCCTCAACATCTACGATGCCCCATTGGCCATTAAGACGCTGGCGAAAGGCACGGCCGAATCCGATACTGCCGCCATAATTCACATCTAGAACGGCAAATCCACGGCTCGTCCAATACTGCTTGTCAATGCCAAACATAGACCGTGCAGCACTTGTCGGGCCACCATGGCTCATAACCACCAATGGTGGCAGCTCGCCTTCTGGAGCACGAAACGCATGATTATTTGGCGGGTAATAGAAACCATATGCTGTCAAACCACCAGAGGTTGGGAACTCGACCGCTTGTAAAACCGACAAATCTTCTTCAGCGACCACAAGCTCGCTGGAAGAACGCAGTACACCTGTCTCAAAAGTTTTCAGGTTCAGCTGGATAACAGCCGTTGATTGTTTCGGCGACCCAGCTCCAAAATAAGCATAATCACCCGCGATTTTTGGATCGGATATAAAAGTATAAGGTAAGTCCAAGGATCGCAGCTCCCCGTTCTGGGCATCCAGGAAATTCAAAGACATCAGCCCATCTTGTATCACGCTGCACAGTAGTACATGCTCAGAAACAAATGCGTAGGCGCGCATGTCAAATACCCATTGCGGTAAACCAAATTCTGCAGCCATTGGATAGAGCGCCTCGACAGCGCCATCGTTTTGGCGATACAAATTCCACCAGCCTGACCGATCGGAAACAAAATGCAAGACACCATTCGGCGACCACTCCGGTTGGAAAATTGACTCATCGTCTCCACCCGCGACTAGCTTAGCGTTGCTTAACGAGCCCATCCGCACCATAATCAGCGACCCATAATTCAGTGCCATCCCAGGGCATATTGGGGTGGTTCCAGGTTAGCCAGGCCAACTGTTGACCATCAGGGCTAAATCGGGGCGAAGCATAGAAATCATTGCCAGAGAGTAATATCTGCCCGTCGTCCATACCATCCAATTTTAGAGCCACAAGGCTGTTAACAGCCTCATGCCCTTCCTGGCGGTGATCTTCACGGACACAAACGAAACGGCCGTCTCTGGCAAATACACCATCCGCAAAACGGATCTTTTCTTCGGGTGTAACTGCTTGTGGCTCTTGTCCGCGGCGATGTTGGTAAAGGCGCTGGTCAGCGAAATTTGAAAAAGTGATCACACCATCACGCACCATGTATGAACCGCCGCCATATTCATGAACCCGCGTGCGCACATTAAACGGCGAAGGTGTCATATCTTCATCCGTTTCGCCTTCCTTCCAACATACGGCAACATTGCGACCACCTTCCGCAGGGCGGCCTTCTAACCAATAAACATCCGCCCCGTCTAGGGCAATCTGTCCCAGATTAATCGTGCCGGCTACGATCAAATCTGTAGTAATAGGGGATTTCCAGGAACCATAAGGAGCAATCTTAATATCTGTCATGGGCAACCTCGCGTCTGTCCTTTTTACTCAAGAAATCAGGTTTCTGGCCAGAATTCTTTAGCAACCTGTAATTCATTGATAAATTGCTGAATGTTTTAAATTCCAACATCTTGGAACTATTTATTGTTTACTTAGGGGAGATCATAGACGTGACGGAGAAAATAGCCAATGTTTTATGCTCTACGCATCCATATACCTTGTATATGTTTTCCGACACGAGATACATTTTCTTAATTTATCGAGGCCTGACAACGCTTTGCGCCTTTATGGTTTTACTTCAACGACAACGCCATCTTCCGCCCAATTATAGAGCAGCCCTGCATTCTCAGAGCTCAACAGGACACAGCCATAGGTAACTTGATGTCCCAAATCCCCAGTCCACAATAACGTAGAACCGTTGCGCGTCGGGAAACCATGAAAGCCATTCATGAAATCAGATGTGGGTACCGGGCGATAGATACCCATGAAATTGGGCATCCATAAGTCCCAATTACTGGCGTAGGCGTTGGGCTCATGGTTTTGAATCTGGAAAATACCCGGCGATGTGGGACTATCATCGATCCCCGTACTGGCCGGCCACTCCCACTTCATTTGACCATCTTCATATACCCATGCCCGCTGCTCACTAATGCTGACTACGACGCGTTTATTTTCTACTACCGGCAAGGGCAGCATAGCATCGGCTGAAGGGATCACAATCTCATCCCCTGCACGTAGGAATTCGGAGGCTGGATTGGCTTGCTGAATCCAGGGGTAGGGAATGCCATAATCACGGCCGATACTGGATAAGGTTTCGCCAGCTTGCACAATATGCCGGCTGGGGTAGTGATATATTCGGGTTTCAGTTTGCGTTTGCTGCGTTGATATGGATTGCACAAGATCAGGAATTAACGTCTGCGCATCCAGATAACGATCATCGCCTAAAAGAGACGACTGTGAAGCTATAAGATTCAGCGCTGCATCTTCGTCGACAACCCATCCAAATTCGCTTTCCTCGTCCGCTGGCAATTCCAAGGTCATCCAATTTCCCCACTGCTGCGGTGACAAGGTCCATTCCAAAGTTTCATCATTGATAGGATCGTAGGCATGAACCGTCACTGAGGTGGACAGTAAACGCCGCGCTTCTTGGGCAAGCAGGCTCACGTCGGTAACATCCGCTACAACGGATTGTGTAATCAAGGGCAAACGGCCGTCTGACATGACCTGTGCCGGGTTTTCTTCTAGTTGGCGCATTGTCGCTTCCAAATCCAGGACACGGCCGTCTACCGAAAGTGTCTCCGTAACTTGCCCTTGGTTGATATACAGTCCGGCATCGACCGGCTGCACGGCAACCTCTTCTGCAAAACCAGCCAGAAATTCGCCGGCGATTGCTGGATCAAACGACCATTGTGGCTGGATATCTACACCATTGAGTAGTAATCGACGCAAACTGGCTACAGATCGCCCTTGTTCATGAGCCTCTTGAACACAGCTTGGGTGCCCAGAACGAGCCCCAAGTCAGTTGCGACTACCGGCCATACCCCGTCATCATGCGCCAGCAGAATTGCTTGTTGTTCCCATTGATGTGCGAGAACGGCCGCTGCCTCCCCTTTAGTCATGGATCCCACATCAACACCCATTATCTGTACGCCGGGGAAAACCAAATCACTGTAATAAAGCAGCAGGCCCATGGTAGCAAATGCAGCTAGGGCAAGTGCGCTAAAGAGAAAAAAAACGCCAACGGCAATTATTCGTCCTGCTGTTGGCCATCCATCTCTATTATTTTTGGCAGGTTGTGCGGGAATCCAAACTTCCGCAGGAATCCTTGCGGAATCCGTGTCGGCCGTTCTTCCATCTAGAGGTTGAGGTTTATCCATCCCTGTTTTGGGCAAAGAATCGTGCGCCATATCCCCATTCTAACACAGGATTTTCGACAGAAGGTGTTACAGGCTACACCCAGTGGGGAGAAAGCCTACAATTATCCAATTTAATACAGCCTATGTATCAACGGAGCGTACTAAATCAATTTAGGAGAAAGCCTGACCTTCTTTTTTACCAGACTGGTTATTACCTTTTTTGGCGCGTTCGCGTCGCCAGCGCAAGATAGCCTGTTTGATGGGCTTCACACGTGATAACAGCAGCACAGCCAAAATCAGGCCATAAAGTATTGGCAGCGAATAGGCGTTCTTAACCAATAAGAAATAGTGCAGTACAGCCAGGATGCCTGCCAGGTAAACCCAACGATGCAAGCGGGTCCAATTCTTCCCCAGTTTGCGCATTGACCAACGTGTCGAGGTAATGGCCAATGGCAGTAAAATCAGGAAGGCTGCAAACCCTACCAAAGCATAAATTTTCTCGAAAAGTGCTTCGCGAATAAATTCGAGATTCAATCCATAGTCCAGCCAAACGAAAATAAGCAGATGCAAGCTGACATACAAAAATGCGTATAAACCAAACAGTTTTCGCAGTGGGTGCAGCTGTTTCCAACCAAGCCAGATGTTCAAAGGAGTGATAGCCAAGGATATAACCAGTAAAGTAATAGCCGCTTTGCCGGTGCGTAATGTAATCTCGCGTATGGGGTCGGCGCCCAATTGTCCCTGGTTAAAATCCCAAATGAGCAATGCCAAAGGTATCAACGAACCAATATGTACAGCGAGTTTGAGTAATCGTTGTTTGGTTTTTCTATCTAACTTCTTCATTTCAGTGGCCACTTTCCCGTTTTCTTTTCTCAAACTCTGTAACACTCACGATTTAATAGTTTTCCGTCAGATCCATCCCGTCATATAGATGGGCCACTTGCTCTCCATAACCATTGAACATCAAGGTTTTCCTACGGCCGAGTTCGCCGATACGTCTCTCCGTTGCCTGTGACCAACGGGGGTGTGCTACTTCAGGGTTAACATTAGCATAAAAACCATACTCATTTGGCGCGGCTGACATCCATAAAGATGTTGGCATCTCTTCAACCAGATCAATCTTCACTATGGACTTAATGCTTTTAAAACCATATTTCCAGGGCACAACCAGGCGAATAGGCGCCCCATTCTGTGGCAGCAGTTCCTCTCCATAAAGACCGGTGGATAAAAGCGCCAGATCGTTCATCGCTTCATCCACTCGCAATCCTTCAATATAAGGCCACTCGTACCAGGGGCTTTTTTGACCAGGCATTTTCTCCGGATCGAAGACCGTCTCAAAACGCACATATTTCGCCTCTGCCTGCGGTTCAACCGCTTCCAACAGTTTGGCCAAAGGGAATCCCTCCCACGGAATTACCATCGACCACCCTTCCACACAGCGCATCCGGTAGATTCGCTCCTCCTGATCAAATTGGGTGCGAAGATCATCGGCACTATAAACACCAGGATTGCGGACCAAGCCACCCACTTCCACCTGCCACGGAGATGTCGGATACCCGGCGGCCATGGGTGCCACTTTTTTCTTATCCAAGGTGAATTCATAGAAGTTGTTATAGTTAGTAACATCCTGGTGCGTCGTAAGTGAATCTCCCAGCTCATCAGTCGTTGCAGAGGCGCTTGGTGCAGAAGTTGGAGCAGACGCCGACGCCCCTGCCGTCGGTTCGACTTCTTCAGTTTTGGTTAACGGAGCAGGGCTGCAAGCGGCTAAGGCAACCGTAGACGCCAATGCGGCCGCACCTGCCATGAATTTGCGACGCGATAAATATACTTCTTTGGGTGTAATTTCAGATGATGGGATCTCTAATCCCGTGTGTTTTTTTAATAACATTGAGCGATCCTCTTTATAGTTTAAGATCCTAGTAGGCCTAAGTTCACGTATGAGCATAATAATAGCTGCATCTTCTGAAATTTTTCTGAACAATTCCTTATGAATTGATTACAGCTTAGCCGCCGCCTATCTTAATAGGGATCGTATGAGGTTCGCCAACATAGTTGCTATCTTTAACAACAATCAAACGCAAAAGGTACTCCCCGGGCGGCAAAGCGTCAGCATGGAGCATCTCCAGCGTACCATTAACCACCGGTGAATTATGTATTTCGCCGAGGGTCACCCACTCCGTTTCCGTGCCGCGGGGCATGCCCAACTCTATCTTAAAGAATTCAACGACATTGGGATCAAAGTCGGCCGTACCCACAATAGGAAGTATACCGCTCACCAACTCGCCAGCCTTGGGCTCTGTAATGCGATAGAACGCAACGCGATTAGGATCACGCGCTAAAGCTAAAAGCTCTTCGTTACAGCTATCTGTAGGCAGCAGCGCCAGATTATTAGCTTGAGCCCATTCGTGGGCGGCCTTGACACTTTCTTCATTTCGCGGTGGCGATAGGAAAACTTGCTCTTGTGTTTCTGGTGGCAGAAGCGATAGTTCAGTTCCTTCCGGGAAATGGCAATAAAATTGTGGTGGGAGGGTGTTGTCGGCGCTCCCTGCAGCCAATATTTCTGCAGGCAGTGGGGGGAGCGAGAGGGCCGGCATACGATGTACAGCCGGATCAACCGCAATCCATTTTACTTCTTCACTTTCAGAAGGTGGTTCTTCGGCCGTTTCTGGCGTCTCCAAGATCCATTCTGAGCCACTTAAGCTGCATTCCGAAGCCCCAATTTGTACAGAAGAAATGGCACACAAAGCTTCTTGAGTAAGACCCTCCGGCTGTAAAAATTCATTGGGTGGCTGAAATCCTTGAACCGCTAAGCTTTCTTGTAACTGCGGGTTTGCATAGACAGCTTGCATGAAGTCAGACCATAAGGGTGCGGCTCCTGTCAAGCCGGAAATATCGATCATTTCGCTGTTGTCTGTATTACCCGTCCACACACCAACAGCCAAACCGGGTGTATAGCCTACAGTCCAATTGTCACGAAAGTCATTGGTTGTACCCGTCTTGGCAGCGGCAGGGAAGGGGACAGCCAGCGGGTTGTCATTGCCCATGGCCGGTACTCGCGCTGCATCATCATCCAGGATATCGCTGATAAGATAAGCCACCCGTTCGTCCACGACTTGGGGTCCGGGTTCAAATGTGTGATCAAATAACAGATCGCCGTTGCTTTTTTCTACACGTAGTATGGAAACGGGCGCGATGCTCTGGCCATCATTGGCAAAGGTGGCATAAGCTGCCGTCAAATCCAACGGTGTCACTTCCCCTCCACCTAAAGTAAGTGAAAGACCATAGCGGCTGGAGTCATCTTGCCAGGTCGAAATGCCCATGTCGCGCGCAAAATCCAGAAAACGCGGCACACCAATGTCTTGTAAGAGTAATATTGCAGGTATATTGTAACTATTTGCCAGAGCAGGGCGTAAGCGAACGGGGCCATGATAACGGCCATCATAATTCACCGGTTCATATATTTCGCCATCCACTTGCGGATATGCCACTTCAACATCCCACAAGATATCTGCCGCCGTCCAACTTGTCCGGCCTTCATCGTCGGGGGACAAAGCAGCTGCATAAGTCAATGGCTTGATTGCGCTCCCTGGCTGCTGCTGTGACAATGTGACATTGACATGCCCATCAATACGCTCGTCGTGATAATTAACGCTGCCCAACATAGCCAATATCTCGCCACTGCCTGGTTTTATGGCCACCAGGGCTGCATTATTTAGATTATGCTCTGGACCAACAGCATCAACATGCTGCCGCGCCAGTTGTTCGGCCAGCCTTTGGTATTCCAGATCAAGTGTGGTTGACACTCTTAGACCGCCATTGGCCACAACCTCGGCACCAAACATCTCTTCCAACTGTTGGCGTACGAAGACGGAAAAATGAGGTGCGGCCAAACCGACCTCTTGAGGCGACAAATTGCAAAGGTTCCTGGTAGGCGTTTTCCGCTTGCGTCTGTGTTATTGTTCCTTCACTAACCATCAGATTTAGAACAAGCCACTGCCTTGCCTTGGCCCCTTCCAGGTTAGATAGCGGATCGAGCTCCACCGGGCTCTGGGGCAAGGCGGTCAACAAACTGGATTCGGCAAGGGAAAGTTCAGCCGCCGTTTTTCCAAAATAGGTGTTAGCTGCTGCTTCTATACCATAAGCCAGATTGCCATAGTAGATCTCGTTTAAGTACATCTCCAGGATTTCATCTTTGCTGAAGTTGCGGTTCATCATCCAGGCTAGAACTATTTCCTTAATCTTGCGCTCGTAGGAAACGGCCGTGCGCTCCTCATAATCAAAAGCAATGTGCCGTACTAACTGTTGAGTAATCGTACTACCGCCCACCGGGCGATCATCTGGATTACGAAAATTGGCGATTATTGCCGCCATCAACGAGGGTGCATCCAGACCAATGTTTTCGTAAAACGTATCATCCTCTACGGCAATTGTGGCTTGGATCAAATGGTCCGGTATTTGGGTTAGTGGGATTTTTGTCCGCTTCCCCTCACCAAAGATCTCCCACAAAAGTTTTCCATTGCGGTCCAATATCTGTGTTGTCTCAAAGGTTTCCCTATCACGAATACTATCCAGGGCAACAATTTCATCTTCTATTTGCTGCGACCAATCAGCATAAACAATTGCGCCAACCGCGATTATGCCGCCAAAAATAACGACGGCCATTAATAACAATCCACCTACAAGCGCCATACCAAAGCAGCCGCAGCCGCGTCTTTTGGGTACAACTGCAGCACGGTATTCTACCGATGATTCGTAACTGTTCTCATTCATGTAACTTCCAGTTTTTTAAGAGGCTAGGCTCAATATTAAAAGGTCTCTATAGTTTAATCTAGAGAATTACCCTTCGACTTTGCGTCTATTCAACGCTTAACGAACATTTAGGCAACGCGATCAAAAAGAGCGTCTCTGTTAAAGACGCTCTTTGCTAGAAAAATGTTCCTTTTTGGGGTAATCGTTATCCTCGTCGCAGCAGAAAAACACCGCCCCCAAGTAGGAGAACCAATATCCCAGCAACTCCCAAGATAATCAATCCCATGTTATCTGAGAGCCCTGCTGTTGAGTTGGTAGATTCAGGCGCAGCAGCACTATCCATTGGATTCTCTGCCAGATCACCAGCAGCAGCAACTTCATCGGCTGCCATTTGCAAGCCAAAACTGACTGGAATCATAACGCCATCAGCTATGGCAACGGCCCAACTATCGTCACTTGTTACCGCATAATCGGCCGTTGGAAAAATCTGAACCTGATAAGTATCCGTCTCTAGATCTTCAAAGCAGTGTAAATCAGCTGATCCATCTGAAATATATGTCGTGACCGTATTACCGGCGCGGGACAAAGTTACGGCCTGATCGGCCATTGGCAATTCACCTTGTTCCGCTCGTCGGCCGTCGCCATTCAAGTCTTCAAATACTTGAACACAAATAGATGCGGGCGAAATCTGAGGCAGGACTTCCGCTGCAGCAGAATCTGTAGCATCTGCTTCTAATATTGGCGCTTCAGCAACCTCTTCGCTTACTACCGGTGTGCTGTCTGCCTCCACCTTAGCATTTGCTTCTGTTTCCTCAACAGTTTCAACAGCTTGTCCACCGCCTTCGCCTGGCGGCACAATAATCAATTCCATTCCACTGCGGATCACACTGGGGTTGTTGTTTAGTTCAGGAATAGCAGTCAATGCTTCCTGAGGGGATATGCCCATTGCATCTGCATAAGTAGCGGCAAGCGACCAGATTGAATCACCTGATTGAACTACATGAACGATCGCCCCATCGGCACGCGGTGTTGGCTTTGGCACAGGCGTGGAAGTTGGACCTGCCGGCTGTGAAGCACCGGCACCGGCATCACTCGGCTGGTCTACTTCTGCACGGACTGCAACTTCAGGATTCACCTCATCAAGCGCATAAAGCCCAACTGTGTCAATAAAAAAGCCGTTGTTTGGGTGGGGATAATTGCCGGCCATCTCGATCCAAACGGTCATATCAGGCGCGGTGGCTGTGAATTCGTGAATGTAGGTGTTGTAGGTGAAATAGAAGGGTGAGATGGTTTCCCCGGTCCACCAGCCGCTGTAATTTATATTGGCCTCGTCTCGCCAAGGCACGCCAACTGGTCCGGCACCTAAGCGCACACGCCCCTGCCTCCCGTCTTGTGGAGGAATCTTATTGCCGGAGCCGTAGTCCGCAACGATATCAACGTACACCGGAGCCACCAAACGGTATTTTCGGCCTACTTCAAGTCCACTTACATCCTGAGACATAGCGGCCCACACGGGTGCCCAGCCCTTGAATATCTTGACTGTATAGCTGCCATCTCTCCAAAAAACATCTTTTTCACTGAGTGGCGCATCGGCAATATTCCAGGCCACGGTTTCAGGGCGGTGCGTTTCGGCATAGCCACCAAAGATATTAGACTCTCTATTAGACCAGTGCATCCGCCAGCCATTTGGCGCCGTTATTTCCGTTATGTTGTCTTGATGGTAATGCCCTTCCTCGAAGCCGGGGTTCTGCAATAGATTTGGCCCTTGCGCCTGAGCGCGAAATGGGGCAGCAGCAACAGCTACCAGCAACAGGCAAAATACGAGTATTATGACGGCCCGTATGCTTTTCATTCTTTATTCTTCCTCCGTATACCCGGTCCGCATTTAACGGCCGTTTGGCATACTTTTTCTCGTCGATGATCGTCGGCGAATGATTTGCATAAATAAAGCGCAATGATACATTGCGCCTCCAATCAGACGATCATTCTAACATAGATCATTGGCTGATCCACTTTTATGGCCCTAGGTTAAGAAAAAACAAGGTCAACCTTAGACAGACATTAGCCAGGCTGTTTTCTAAGTAATACCAGCATATTTTTAAGCGTACACTTGTTCCAAATGTCTGCTCAGATGGCTCCAGGAAAATCTGTTTTTATAACGATCTCGAGCATTGGCTGACATTCGCTCTCTCTCAGCCTTGTTCCGTATTAAGTGAACAATATCTTCTATGATTCCATCAACATCATGTGGCGCGCGCAGGAATCCTGAATCCCCATTTTGAACATATTCCGGTACTTGCCCTACCTCCTCAGCAACCACCGGCACCCCAAAGGCGATCATATCCGCCAATTTTACCGGGCATTTAGTACGATTCAGCAGGTTGTCATCCATAAGATAAATGCCTACATCCACGCTGCTTAACAAAAGGGGCAGTTGTTCAAGATCCACCCATCCCAAATCGATCACAGCATCTAACACTTCTTTTTGCGCCATATTCTGCCGCAAGGCAGCCGCATCGTCTGCAAATAGGCTTTCACCAATAAACAGAACAGCAATATCAGGAACGGCCGCTTTCACACCAGCCAAAATATCAACCAAACGTGCTGAACCAAACTCAAATAAGCGACTGTATAGCAATAAAACGGGGCGGCTTTCAATATTTAGCCCCCGCCGTATTGCTGCTATTTCTTCAGCTTCGAATAAGAGATCTCTATGCGCTGCCCCGGCCCCATTAGGTAAATAAACGACCTTATCGGGCGAAATGCCTTGACTCCAGGCAATACTTTCCAATGCTTTGCTGGCAACTGTGAGAAAATGGCAGTGGCTCATACCCCACTGCTCTTGCCAGGAAAAAAAACGTTTCTGCAGTGCTGAATATGATGCGCGATCATTCCAACCTCCCCAGCCCTCCCAATCGTCGCTGTCCACAACAAGCCGGATTTTGTGGCGGTGAAACTGCCACAACCACCAGGCTACCAGCCCACTGTAGGCCTTTGGTTTAAAACAATGAATAGCATCAGGCTCCCAAGCCAATGTTTCGCGCAATAAATGATTGGCGATACCTATCATGCCCCCTGTCAAAGGGGTGTATCTAAATACAACCCCATCTTCCTGCCAACTGCGATCCGCTTCCTCCGGACTTTGCCAGGGCGGCATAATAATCTTTACTTGATGGCCTTGTTGTACCAAAGGCCGCGCCAGACCTGTTGCCCGGCTGCTCATGGTCTTGTTGGGGTGAAGCCCAAATGGGCCAACCATTGCGATACGCATGGCTAACGGAAGCTATGGCCGTTCATTTATGCGGCTGCTATTACCTGTTCTTCCAGGAGTTCATAGAGGCGGGGATGATCGGCGTAAACCCCGCGATAAGAAGGAGGTATCAATGCTGCAATACGGCACATGATCTCATCTGTATTCTGTTCAAGATATGCATCTCGGTTCTTACGGTCCATGGGCGGTAAATAGAATGGATCACCGATTCTAATATTGATATCTAAACGGCGCAGGCGGCGTAGCCTTGCCTTGACCACACGATCCTCAGTTCCGGTTAATCCTACTGGGATGATAGGTAATCCAGTCTTTCCAGCCAGATAGGCTGCACCTGGTTTCCCTTCCGCCAACGTTTCAGTCTTACTGCGCGTTCCCTCCGGGGCCATCCCTAAAATCTCGCCTTGCTTTAAACGCTTATAAACAATACGCAATGTTTGGAGATCTGCATCATAGCGGTCTAACCATACCGCATCTACTTTTTTCCCCGTCCAGCGCCAGAAGACATTCTTCTGATATTTTTCAGCAACCATCATAATAAAATCATCACGATCGGCCAATATGACACCTAGCAGAGCATCCAGACGGCCGATATGATTAGTCACAACGATTGCCCCGCCGGTTTCAGGCACATTCCCATACCCTTCAATATCAACTCTCGCAATTATTTTCAATACTATGCGAAATACAAATCGTATAACCCGTAAGAACATCAACCGATCCTTCTGAATCTCCAATACCTATTTATTCGCGCTGCCATTGATCATTCAACCCCAAAATGATCCCAGTCAACCGTCTCATTAATATCAATATGTCGCAGCGCTGTACGCATTGCGTCTGGATATTTCTGGGATGCGCCACAGTTATATATTATCACACGCTCATCGGGTTGAATCCAGCCAGATTCTGAAAGCCGTTCTGCTGCCCCTACACAAGTAGCAGCCTCTGGCCCTACCGATAGACCCTCGCTTGCAGCGGCTAAACCCATCAATTCACGAATCCGTGATTCTTCAACGGCCACGGCACAACCATTGCTTTCCCTTATGGCATCGAGAATCATAAAATCTCCTACCGCTGCAGGAACACGCAACCCACTGGCAATTGTAGCCGCATTTTCAAATCGTGTTGCAAATCGCTCGCCTTGCTCATAGGCACGCACAATGGGACAACAGCCATCCGATTGTACAGCCACCATACGCGGCATGTTTTCACTTTCTAGCCAACCCAGCGCCTTTAATTCCTGAAACGCCTTCCACATGCCAATTAATCCGGTTCCACCACCTGTTGGATAGAGGATCACGTCGGGCAATTGCCAATCAGATTGCTCGGCCAATTCCAGGCCCATGGTCTTCTTCCCTTCTAGGCGATAAGGCTCCTTTAATGTGGCAACTGACAACCAGCCCATCTTTTCCGTTCCATCTGATACAAGATGGCCACAATCATCAATCAAACCGTTGACGAGATACGCCTTTGCCCCGGCTATGGCACATTCAAATTGATTAATCTCGGGTGTATCATCGGGCATAAAAACATAGGCTTCCATCCCGGCACGGGCAGCGTAGGCTGCCATCGCTCCCCCGGCATTGCCCGCAGTAGGAATTGCAACCCGCTTTATACCAAATTCTTTGGCCATTGTAATCGCCACTGACTGTCCCCGGCTTTTGAATGAACCCGTTGGCAGTTGTGACTCATCTTTTACCCAAAGATTTTTCAAACCTAGCCTTTTGCCCAGTCTTGGCGTGGGCAAAAGCGGGCTCATTCCTTCGCCCAGGGTGACGATAGAGCTGTCGTTTTCAGGAGGTAGAAGCTCCCGATAACGCCACATTGTCGCCGGACGATCGCAAAGCATTTCTTTTTTTAGCGCCTGGCCAACCGTCTCTAAATCATAGCGTACCCACAACGGTCGACCTTTATGCGTGGTATACAGGTGACCAGGGGCATATTGGGTGCCGTCAATTGCACTTTCTAGATGTGTCACATAAGATGTCATTTCGTATCTCCAGGCTACTTACTCGACGCTCCCCTTTGATATGGCCTTGGCAACCGGTTCAAGAAAGATCCGTCCTTCTGCGGCTGCTTCTATCTGATGGCGGGAGAACAACATAGGATGGTATCGGCCGTTTTCCCAATCAGCAAGCCCATCCAGATAATGCTTACTTGCTGGATATCCTGATTGTCCCCCAGGCAATGCGGCAAGACAATTATCCCACTGCCCAACATCGATAAGCATACGACAGCTGGCAATGACCCCAACAGGATCTGGCGGGAACTTCATCTTTACATCGGATTGGTTAACAGTATAGCCATCTCCGCTAACTGGAATGGTGAGCGGTTTCCAAGAACGCCCCAAGCAAGGAATGCGCGCTATCGGGTGTTGTAATTTTATACTATGTAAATTTCCCCATTGCCATCCTTCCGGAACAGGTCCACATTTCTTCTCCAGACTAGCAATAGTCTTCTGAAGTGCAGGAAATAATAATGGTTTGATATCTCCGACCCATTCCGGACTGCCGGAAGCCAACCATTTCATCGCCAGTTCTGGCGCAACTTCGAGATATGGATCCAGAGGAAAGCCATCTGCTGCACGCTTTCTTAGAAGTCTTTTCGCTAATTCCGGTCCCGTCGCCTGTTCAAAAACGGCGGCAGTAAAGAAAGTCAGCCATCCAAAGAACAAGCTAGGCGCAATGAGATCGGCACGCATATCATAATCCCATTTTTTTAACTGCTGCATGACATAATCACAATTCTTATGGATCAGTTTGCAGCAATCAACCAGGGGCAGGGCCAACCTCATAAAGTGCCTTGCTTGCAAAGATACCGTATCAAATTGAATACGCGCATTATCTGCTAGTGTTAAGGGATTATGTTCGTCCAGCAGCTCTTTAATTCTTTTTGCCCGGTAATCAGGCAGCCATTCGCTGCTTAAGAAATGAGGATAAGAATCGCCCTGCACACGATTATTAGCCGTGACAATCATACCGCTGTCGGGATTAAAGGATATAGGCAGTTCTTCAAAGGGGATCCAACCATCCCACTCA
Organism: uncultured Chloroflexia bacterium; assembly: GCA_963736615.1. Classification (GTDB taxonomy): domain Bacteria; phylum Chloroflexota; class Anaerolineae; order Promineifilales; family Promineifilaceae; genus JAACFF01. Next base: position 556,602 of record CAVTPP010000015.1, read on the forward strand.
TAATCATCTCGCCATCCCGGGACGGGCACAATACCTGCCCCTTTCCGTCTTATTGGAATAAGACCAGGCATCTGATAGCCAATATTTCCATCCTTATCGGCATAAACAACATTTTGGCTAGGAAATCCCCAATGGCGAAGGCTTTCACGAAATTGTGTCCAGTTGGCTGCCTTATTCATCCCAAGCACAGTGCGCAGGTGATCATTTTGGCTGTGGGAGGCCCATTTCAAGGAAAGACCACGCCCATCTTCCGATAGCAAATCTGAAAAAACTGGGCCGTGTTGTGTATAGCGCACCGTTTCCCGTACAGGCTTTCTGCCACGTACCTTTATTTCTTCGTGTACAGTCTCTGCCGTCATCCATTGGCCATTTGCTTCGCACAATGTATCGTCATCAGGATGAAATCGTTCGATATATACATCTTGAACATCAGGGAATGCATTTGTCAGACCCCAAGATATCTGCTCATTATGCCCGATAATGACGCCTGGCACGCCCGGCATCGTAAAACCTGTGACGTTATAATCACCTCCAATCAGGTGGTTTTCATACCATAATGCAGGAAAAATCGGTGGTAGATGTGGATCATTAGCCAGAATTGGCCGTCCACTAGACGTACGTTTACCATCTACAACCCAATTATTACTTCCCACACCCTTACCCGTAGGAACTGTACTGAGAGGCATATTTGACAAAAACTGTTGATAATCTCGTAACAACGCGTCGGCCAATCCCCTTCCAACAACTTCATCAGGAATGACAGATTGGTAATCAACACCATAGGGCGTTGTTAAATCGGCCGTTTTTTCTGGCCCAAGCGTTTCTAGCAGTAAAGACCGGAGCATTTCCGATTCCCAGTTTACGGAAAGCCCCCAGGCCAAAACCGCGCCCCAGGACGCCGTATCAATATATCGCCACGGCTCCGGACGGTAAGCCAATAAATTGAATTCAAGAGGTATATTACCTTGTGAAATAAACGCGTTGACGCCGGCACAATAGGACCCCATCACACCTGCTACCTCTGTCCCCATTCCTGCTACTTGCGCCTCTGCAGCCCGTGGCCAGCCAAAGTAACGCGCAAAACGATCAGTAGCTAGACCGGAGGGGCCCACTATCTCACTGATCCTTCCTGCACCAACCCGCCGGTGTGTATCCATTTGAAAGAGTCTATCTTGGGCATGCACAAACCCTTGGGCAAAAAACAGATCATCTTCACTTTGTGCGTAAATATGGGGGACACCCCATTGATCGCGTATGATTTCAACAGGATGAGAAAGTCCGGCAATTTGGATACGGCCGTTTCGAGGAGGCACAGATCGTTTCAAAAGATGCCCCCAAGCAAGCTTCAACCCAACTACCCCTGCAGCAGCCAAAGCAATAGCCGGGAATATTGTTTTTGCACTCTTAAACGAGGGGATCTGGGGCGTTTTCATGCCTTTTAGTTTGTTGAGGGAATAATCGAGGGCGATATTTCGTTGTCACTAACTCTAGTTAACCACCTTGTATGGGCTCTTTAAAATCATACAGCCCCTCCTGTACCGCCCAACGCCGATCACAAACGGGACAAAGGAGGGCACCATTTTCTGGAACTGCCAACGGGCTCTGGCATACAGGACAAGCGAAAAACAATCCAGATTCGGAGGTTTCCCCCCCAGTTAAGGCCCGATTCTCAATAAATACACTCGGTGTCAACTGCCACCAATTACCACTCAATTGGGCAAGGCTGTCCATTTTTACCAATATATTTGTTGGTATTATTTTCTTTAACAATGAGATCCGGTAATGGGAAACTGTTAAAGTACGCCCGGGGAAAAACCCTGCCGCCGCCAACTGATCACGTATCCATTGTGGGTGAAAATCAAAATTTAATTCTACAAACTCCACCGGCTCCGGTGAAAACGGTGACCAGGACTGCTTGCCTGTCCAATATCGCACAATAGATTTCAGGTGATGCTTACTGGCAAATTCCAGGACATAAGAAGCCTTGGGGCTAGCTATGCGCTTGAGCTGGGCGAATACAGCCGGCACATCGGCTGCATGATGCAGCGTCCTTACCTGCACAATAGTTTCAAAAACACCCGGCACAAACGGCATGCTGTACCAATTACCGGCCACATAAATGAAACGCGGGTCATCTCCAAGGTGCGCTTGCGCTTCACGCAGTAATGTACGTGAATAGTCAAAGAGAACAACCTTGTCATAACCGGTATATTCATCAGCTAAACGGCCGAATCCAGCACCAATTTCGATCAATGTTTTCCCGGTGGGTGGCATTAGCCGCCGCAGAGCGACACGTTCTGCGCGATCTTCATAATCACGCTCACCGCTTTCCCAAAAGCGGGTTTTATAGTCTGATCCTTCGTAATCACAAACAGGTGGAGATTGCTCCATAAAGGCCGTAACTCTTTACTAAATAGATCTTTTTCACTAGGGTGATGATTGCATGCAATATGCTAACATGCTTCAGACGATTGGCAAACTCCCAAATGTTTCCCGGGAAACAACTCCCATCATCATCAGCACTGTTTCCCGGGAAACATTTACACACCTTCTCTAAATTGCAATTTCCCCAACCTTCAAAAGTGGGCAAAAAAACCGTCGCTGCTCAGAGCGTCCGCCGCAACCGACATGACGATTCAATTCCCATTGCAAGAATAGCTTAATCTTGTAGAATAACTAAAGAGACATAACGATAATACCTGATTCGCGACCTGGCTGGAACCGTCCGCATGACAAACGATGTTGCCATATTCCTTGACCTCGATAATCTGGTCATTGGAGCCAAACAAGCAAACGTAACCTTCGACATCAATTTAGTCTTAGACCAAATAAAAGATATCACCGACGGCCGTATTGTTTTGCGCAATGCTTACGGTGCCGGACGGCAAAGCCAATCCCTTTTGCAAGAATTAGCGCACGCTGGATTTGTTGTCCAATCCGCCACCCGTATCAACAATTATGGCAAAAATCTGGCTGATATGCAGATTGTTGTAAATGCCATGGACACATTAGTAGACGGGCACCATTACAACACCTATGTACTGATGAGTGGCGACCGGGATTTCACACCTTTAGTACAATCGCTGCGCAAACGGGGGAAACATGTTATTGGGTTAGGCATCCGGCATACTACCAGCAGCAGTTTGGCTGAACTTTGCGATCAATATATTTATTACGAGGACTTGATCTTACAAGCGGGACTGTCAGCGGAAGAAATGGAAGAGTTATTGGTCCAGGCCCGTGACGATCTATTACAAAACAAAAACCGCGTTCGCGCCAGCATACTCAACCAGCAAATGATAGATCTTAGTCAAGGACGATTCAGCCCCGCTGCCTATCCAGAAAGCAATTTCCGCAATTTTCTGCAACAATATCCACATCTGATCCACCTTCTTCAGGAAGGCAGCACCACTTATGTATCTTATCCCTTGCAAAGTGAACCAGACAAGCCTCTCCATGTCCGCTATCGCAGTTCGTTAAAAAAACAGAGGTTACGTATTGTCCCCGCCACACAGCGGTTTGCGATCTTGAAGGATCTCATCAAACTACTTCAGCAAAAAGATGATTTACTCTGGCGGGATGTGCTGACTGCCCTTTCCGCAAAATACAACGATATCGAGAGTATTGAAATCTCAAAAAATATGGTTAATGCCGTGATGCTTCTGGCTCGCGAAGCAAGCATAATAAAAACCAAGAAGGGGAAATCTCTTTCCACAGCCCCTATACTTCTATCATTAAATGGGGGGCGTACTTTTCAAGATGCCATAATCCGCAGCGACACCACCTATCTCCAGGCAATCCTTAATTTACAAGAACCCTTCGATCTGAATGAAGCTGCCTTAGCCCTCTATAACAATGAAAACTTTGCCCCTTATCTACGACGCCTCATGCAAACATTAGACACCTCAGAAGCTGATTAATGACTTCCACCCATTGCCTTTCTAAAAATCGCGCCCAAAAGCATCTCCTCACAAGTAAAAATCAGCCCTGATGATCCATATCAACTAGATCGCGATGCCCCAACCCCTTACTATTGTCAATAAAATATAACCGGCTTGGAACTAACCGGTACCAGTTAACCTTGGCCAGGCTCATTCTCAATTGGGGAATCGCGCCCTTAATGAAGGGGTATTTTTCCTGATATAACGATATGGCATACTGTCGTTCTGTACCAGACAATTGTTCGACTGGTCCTTCAAGTTGGATCCCTTTAATTGAGGGCCAATCATCGTAATCTTCATGTATTGCAGCCGCCACCTGCCGAGTTTCAGAAAAATTCTGTGCATGTCGTGTATGGCCGGCAGATAAAAAGTACAAAGAAAATTCTTTATTGACATAAAATACGGCAGCCGCCCATGGTCCATCAGCTCCATTTGTTGCCAGAGTCAAAACTTGATGATCATGCAAGTAACTTAAAGCATATGAACGCACATCATTATTCATATCATAAACACCTTTGGGAGATTTCTCGCCTATTACAGATCGTATTATTGATCACAAACTTGAAAATTGCGTAGGCTCTTAACAAAAATAGCTGCAATCGCCCTGTATACATTTGCGGGTATAATACGCTGGCATTTTAGGATAATTTGAGGTATTTGTGAAATCAATTTATGTTGCCCAATTACAACCTGGTAAGGAGCTTATCAACGAACCGTTTCTGTTGGATGATGTTGCACGACGTAAAACTCGTGACGGCCGTCCTTTCTTGCTCTGCACGATGCGTGACAAAACGGGTCTTCTAAATGGTGTATTTTGGGATGTTCCAGAATATATCGATGCTTGGATTCGCCCCGGGATAGCTGTGCTCGTTTCTGGAAGTACAAATAACTATAAAAATACATTGCAAGTTAACATAACTGATCTCAATCAAGCCGGCTCTATCGCTTCTGCCGAACTACTGCCTTCTAGTCAGCGTCCCCGAGATGAAATGCTTTCCGAATTACAGCGATTTGTGGAGCAGCTGAGTGCACCGTGGTCCACATTGGTATCTCAAATTCTTCTAGAGGAACCGCTGCTAACGCGCTTCGCTGACGCCCCAGCCGCTCGAACAATGCACCATGCCTACATTGGCGGCTTGATGGAACACACTTTAAGCATGGCCACTCTCGCCAATTTTCTGGCCGGAAATTACCCTTATGTAAACAAGGATCTCTTATTGGCTGGAACCTTATTACATGATGTGGGTAAAACAGAAGAGTATAGCATCGACGGATCGTTTGGTTTTTCTGAAGACGGCCGTCTAGTAGGGCACATCGTCCGCGCTGTAGTGATAATTGAAAAAGCGGCAGCCGAACTCAACTTCCCGGAAGAAGACCTGCGCCAATTAGTCCATCTCATTGTATCGCACCATGGCTTGTTAGAATGGGGATCGCCTGTAAAACCAAAGACGCTAGAAGCCGTACTCTTGCATCAGATTGATCTGTTGGATAGTCGCGTACAAGGATTCTTCGACCATTTACAAAATGACAACGGAGAAGAAACATGGACTACAAAAAGCAGTCTAATGCACGGAGGCGAGATTAGACGTCCCCCAGGATTCCAAAAAAACGCCACGCTTGATTCATAGCTGTTTGGCAACCCATTCAAAGCATTGCGATAGATTTTCTTTTTCGTCTCTTCTAGATTCCACGATCAAGGTGCTACTTTAAATAGGGTCACCATATGCCCTCCATCAATGGAGGAATAAACCTCTTCACGCACACCATGAGGATAAGCCCGTGCCAAAAGTTCGAGTTCATCTATTCGAGGCGGGATCACGATAAATACCGATCCCTTATCTCGTCTGACCAGGTTTTCAGGAATAGGCTCGCTCAATGGGTCAAGGATATCTTCCGCTTCCGCTTCAGGAACAAGATAAGGTAGTGTGGCGAATCCCCAATACATCCAAGGAGCACCCACAAAATAGAACTGGTTCTCATCTTTTAATTCGTTGAGGCGCGGCGCAATCTGGGTGGCCATCTCCGCATTTCTCCCACCATAAAGCTGCTGCGGTGTATAATCAACGAAGTAGGTATTGAGACTTATAAAAGCAAACAACAAAACACCAATGGCGATTGCAGCGTTAGTCGTTATATTCTTGAAACTCTGCCCAGCTAACTGAACTAACTCCCACATAGCGTATGCAATAAAAAAACTAACAGGCACCGCTAATGCGATTAACCGCTGGCTGGAAGGAGGGCTTTCAGTGAACATGCCACCCAAGATCATGCCTCCCCACCACCAGGCTACCATAGGTGCTATTCGTGGCCCTACACGACGATTAAACAACTGTAATGTGCCATAAATCAAACCCAGCAAGAAAATTGCACCAAAAAATGGATCCAGCAAAGGTTCCCGCAAACCATACCAAACCGTACGATCCGGATAGTAATTGAAGGCCAATGCTGCCCGGCGAAATTGGTCAAATAAAATGGACCAAACTGGCTCGCCGAGTATCTCGATTTCTCGTTCTAGCCATCCACTTTGCAAGATGCCGACTTGGTTTAGTCGGGCATTGAATTCTCCAGGGAAACGAACTGCATACTGCAACATGGGAGCTGCTACGATAAAGAATGCGACCATTCCTACAGCAAGTCCCCACTTATGCTTGTGCCAAAAACGACGTGGCTCCAATAAGAACCTGTAAACTAATACAGCTGTAATAATAATTGGCGTCAGTCGCGCACCGGCGTAAACATAGAGTGCCATACCAGTTATGCTTCCGCTCAAAGCCCAATCTAGTCTCTTCTTGCCATCTAATGCACGAGCAAGAAAAAACAATGCAAGCGATATAAAGAAGGGATCAGCAATTTGGTTAGATCCTAGTCGCGAGTAATGAATATGGTAATGATACGTGGCCAGGATAACGGCCGTAACCAAGGCCAAACGGGTTTCAAAAAGGCGTCTAACCAACAAAAATGAAGTAAGAATCGTTAAAGTACCCACGATTACCCATGGCAATCGCAAAGCAAAAACAGTTCTTCCCCAGAAACCCAAAGAGAGACTGTTGAAAAAGAAACTCATGGTGGGCACGCCAAGCCAGCCCGTTGAAAATGGATTGCGAATCTCGCCTTCTAAGAACACGAAGTGCCTCTAGTCCCTGCGATGCTTCATCCCCACTAAGCGTAAAGGGAATCGTGCCCACACGCCAAAAACGAAACACAAATGCAAAAAAAACGATTCCTACTACAGCCAGAATCAGTTTCCATGGCCTTGTGTGAATCCAAGTTTGCCACTGTGCAATTTCAAGAGGTTCAGAAACCGCAGCAAGGTATAAGAGAATGGCGGCACCCCAGACCATGAAAATCAACACATAGCTATCTTGGGAGAGCATGCGCGGGAGGCGTAATAGAACCAATATCGTCAACGTAATAGCCAACAAGAAAGCGACCGAGCGCCAAGAGTGCCATCTCGGGAAAAAAACAGTGGGTTCAGAAGATGAATCTTGGCCATACTCCTTGTTTTCATTATCAGGGAGTCGTTCTCCAGCCTTACTCTGTGTGCATAGGGATCGGCCAATCCACAAAGCAGCCGCCCCAGCCGTGATAATCACCACAGCTAACCAAGGTGGATTATCAAGAGGAAATTCCTTTACAGCACGGGCTAATATAATTACCCCAGAGATCAAGGCAACCAAGACAACTACAAACCAAGGTTTTGCTTGCGATCTGCTGCTCTCTCTCATATCCATTCCAGTTTGCCCATCTGCCTAATTATCAACGTTCAGGGTTTGTTGGCAATGATCTTTACCAATTTTTTGCTTGCACAGCTAAAAAGCAGGTTGGGGACCCAAATGACACACAACAATTCAGCAGTCGATTTTTAACCACGTCTTTAAACTGTTACAATTTGCCATTATGCATTCAGAAATACGTCAACTTATCGAGACCATTCATGACTGCTCATCGCGCGTTGTTCTGGTAGCAGCCGGCGCAGGCACTCAAGCGCTGTCCGACTTATTAGGCGTGGCGGGTGCGACGCGAACCTTATTAGAGGCATTAGTCCCCTACAGCGAAGCCTCTTTCGATGAATTTTTAGGGCAAAAACCACCTCAGTATGTCTCAGACGAAACCGCTCATTTATTAGCGGGAAGGGCATTCACACGGGCTCGTTGGCTAGATTCTGAAGCAAATCCGCAAATTGGCTTAGCCTGCACGGCAACGATCATTACCGATCGTCCAAAACGAGGTGAGCACCGAGCTCACATCGCTACCTGGCAGCCATCACGCCTGGTTTGTTACAGTCTATTTTTGGATAAAGGCGCTCGAGATCGGGAGGGAGAAGAAGATTTAGTCAGCCGTGTTCTGCTAAATGGTTTAGCCAAAGCCTGCGGGATCAGCAGTCAGATTCCAATGCCCTTTGTTCCTAATGATGTTTTAGAAATTACGGAGCACAATTTTGCGCAAATGGTAAGAAGATTGCTGCGCGGGGAAATAACTCATTTCGGAATTTCCGATCATGGGGAAACGAAAGCCGCAGAAACGCCGCCTCCAATTCTCCTCTCTGGATCTTTTAATCCTTTGCATAATGGACACCTGGCTTTGGCAAGAATTGTCGGCGATTTACTGGGCCAGGATGTTGCTTTTGAACTTTCGGTTATAAATGCCGACAAGCCACCACTGCCAGAAGAAATGGCATTGGATCGTATCGCTCAATTTGCCGGTCGCTATCCGGTCTTTGCCGGAAACGCTCCGACATTTGTTGAAAAGGCCCGCCTCTATCCACGGACTACCTTTCTTGTCGGCTATGACACGGCCGCGCGTATTTTACAAACACGCTACTATGGCAACAGCACAGAGGCTATGGAAGGCGCCATTGATGAAATAGGAAAACTAGGTTGTCGTTTCCTTGTTGCAGGTCGCGCTATGAACGGTGGACAATTCCTCCAGGCAGATGATCTTTTAATTCCTAGTCGTTTCCAGGAATTATTTCAAGGTATCTCTCCAAATTTATTCCGCGAAGATGTCTCCTCGACTGAATTGCGCCGTACAGGTCGAAAAGGCAGCCGGTAGAGCGAAACCGAGCGCCCCTTAATTACCGTACATCCTTATCAATTCTGCGCACCGATTGCCGCAGCTTGATGATACTATCAGGTGCATGATACCCCTTGCGTAGACTTAAATTGGCATATATAAGCGTGCGTGGACCAACAAGACTTCCAGGGTTTAGAACAGCGTTACATCCAGTTTGGACATTATCACCCAAAATCGCCCCCATCTTGGCCAGTCCGGTATCGAACTGCTGGCCATCGATAGTAAGAATAATCGACGGTCTTTTGCCTGATTGCGGATCTTTTTGGCTGAGGATGCCTAAATTGCTGAGTATTGTGCCTGCCCCCAGGTTTACACTCTGACCGAGAATAGAATCCCCAACATAATTAAAATGAGGTGCATGAGCACCGGGCAGAAATAGGCTGTTTTTAGCTTCGCTGGCGTGACCAAGAACGCTGCCTGGTAACATGATGACATTCTCACGCAAATAAGCCCCGTGTCGCACAACAACCCCATCCCCAATATAGGCTGGGCCTTGAATAAATGCGCCAGGTTCAATTCGTGCCTTACGTCCAATATACAACGGCCGATCGCTGAGATGTGCTCCGGGCGAAACATCCCCCAATATGACTTGCTGGGATCCCGTCAACCTCGCTACATGCCGGCCGATATGGGCGACAGCCTGCCACACAAAATCACACTCAGCAAAAAAAACTTGTACACTTTCGTCACTCAAATCAAAAAAATCGGATGGCTTTAACATTATCCTCCTCTCAGGGCCAGTTCAATGAATGGCGTCAATCTTACCAAAAAATCATGGATAGGTTCTAAGCCAGACCAACAATTGCCCATACAGGGAAAAAATCCCAACGGATATAGGGGTTGATAGCGAACCGCTTTCCTGCAGCCATATAATCCCAGGGACATTGGCCGCTGATCACGCGCAATAAGCCAACCGGTAACCCATTCAACGGCCATAAATCCAATGGCCCAGATTACAGCGCGCACCATCCATGGGAAGTCACGTATGAGATCATGAACAGGCTCGTAAATAATGGCGATGGAACCATAAATTGGAAACATCCATAGATAGGTTGTTCCCAACAATCGCCAATCTCGCCGCGGCAAACCCTCACTTAAACCAGTGAATAATACTTCGCCGCACCAGCCACCTAATCCATATAGAACAAACCGAATCCACATCCGCCTAATAATACCCTATCTCATCTGTAAATCGGACGAAGTGCCCTTTGGGTATTGGTAATCCGCAAATCGGATTACCAATCCGCGCTACGGTTTTCATTCATTGGTAATCTGCACAGCCGGTGTAGTCTCCTGTAGAAACTCGCAGCCGCCCATCTGCCCCTGGTGTAAAAGCAGAAAAGGGGCAACCACCTTCATGGTCACCCCTTTTTACAAGAAGAAATTAGAATATTGGAAACTGTTTATGTGGGCATCATGTCAAATTGCTCTTCTTCAGTTGATCCCTTAAAAGCAACTGTTGACGATTCACCCCCAGAGATAACCAACTGAATTTCATCAAAATAACCAACACCGACAAAGCTCTGGTGCTTGATCGCCTGGAATCCATGATTCTTCTGCAAGTCGAACTCACGCTGCTGGAAGCGAGAATACGCTGCCATGCCTTCCTCTTTGTACCCTAGTGCCAGTTCAAACATTCCAGCATTAAGCGAATGAAAACCGGCCAATGTAACAAACTGGAATTTATAGCCCAATTTACCAAGTTCCTGCTGGAAAACAGCGATTTCTTTTTCGCTTAGATTAGCGCGCCAATTAAATGACGGAGAGCAGTTATAGGCCAGCAGTTTGCCCGGGAACTTCTCGTGAACCGCGTCGGCGAAAGCTTTGGCTTCGTCCAAATCAGGATGTGCGGTTTCACACCAAACCACATCAGCGTAAGGTGCATAAGATAACGCGCGGCTGATGGCACAATCTAACCCACCATTCAATTGGTAAAAGCCTTCATTCGTGCGTTCACCAACGATAAATGGTTGGTCACGCGGATCGATATCACTTGTAATCAATTGTGCAGCTTCAGCATCTGTCCGAGCAACAATAATCGACGGAACTCCCATAACATCAGCCGCTAAACGTGCAGCGACAAGCTTTTGTATAAACTCCCTTGTTGGCACCAATACTTTGCCGCCCATATGCCCACATTTCTTTGCTGATGAAAGTTGATCTTCAAAATGGACCCCAGCCGCCCCAGCTTCAATCATGGCTTTCATCAATTCAAATGCATTCAATGTGCCACCAAATCCCGATTCAGCATCGGCAACGATTGGAGCAAACCAATAAACGCCATTTTTGTCGTCCATATGCCAAATCTGATCGGCACGCAATAAGGCATTATTGATCCTTTTAACTAGCTTAGGAGCACTATCGGCCGGATACAGGCTCTGGTCGGGATAAGTTTGAGTTGCACCGTTAGCATCGGCCGCAACCTGCCAACCGCTAAGGTAAATGGCCTTCAATCCTGACTGGACCATCTGCACAGCCTGGTTGCCTGTCAAAGCTCCCAGAGCATGGACATAATCCTCTTGGGCCATAAGGCGCCACAAACGTTCAGCCCCCATACGCGCTAATGTGTGCTCAACCTGCACGGTTCCTCGTAGGCGAACCACATCCTCCGCAGAATAGGGTACGTTTGATACCTTGCCAACGCCGGTTTAAATCCCAATCATCCTTTAACTTTGCCACATTATAAGGTTTGAACATCTCTAATTCCTCCATTAATCTAGGTATTCATACGCTGTAAGCGTTAAGAAATCGGAAAACTCATCTTTTAAACTGATCTCTTCAAACAGTTTCGCCGCCAAATCATAATTATTGGCAGCGAAAAAATCGTCACCGACCCTTTCTTGCAATTCGGCCAGTACACTCAGTACAGTTTCATGGAACAATTCAGGTGTGATTTGACGGCCGTCTTCAAGCGCCGTATTAGGATTGTGAATCCATTGCCAAATTTGAGATCGCGAAATCTCGGCCGTGGCAGCATCTTCCATTAAGTTATAAATTGGCACGCAGCCATTGCCGCTCAACCATGCGGCCATATATTGAATGCCCACATCGACATTCAGCCGCAGCCCCCCCTCGGTGATGCTGCCTTCGGGAATCGTTAATAAGTCGACCGCCGAAACCTCATAATCGTCCAGCTTGCGGAAAATCTGGTTGGGTGTAGGCATATATTTATCAAATTCCTCCTTAGCAATTGCCACCAACCCTGGGTGCGCCACCCATGTCCCATCATGGCCATCTTTTGCTTCACGAGTTTTGTCTGCTCGTACTTTATCCAAGGCAATACGATTAGCTTCAGGATCACGCTTAATGGGAATTTGGGCCGCCATACCGCCCATGGCATGAATCTCTCTTTGGTGACAAACCTTAATCACATAAAGAGAGTAGGAACGCATCATATGCGACAGCATAGTGACTTTTGCCCGATCAGGTAGGTAGAATTCGGGGTGGTTCTGAAATTTCCGAATGGCACTAAAAATGTAATCCCAGCGACCACAGTTCAATCCTGCCGAATGATCACGCAGTTCAAAAAGGATCTCATCAGCCTCAAATGTAGCCAGGATATTTTCGATTAATACCGTCGCGCGGACGCTCCCTTGTGCGATACCCAATTCATCTTGGGCCATAACGAACACGTCATTCCACAGCCTGGCCTCTAAATGACTCTCCAGTTTGGGTAGATAGAAATAGGGGCCAGTTTCGTTAGCTAATTGATTCTTCGCGTTGTGGAAAAAGAAAAGCCCAAAATCAAATAATGATGCAGATATAGGACGGCCGTCAATCCAGACATGCTTCTCAACCAGATGCCATCCGCGTGGACGCACCATCAACGTCGCGATTTCTTCATTCAACTTGTAAAATTTTCCGTTCGCGGTCGTAAGCGTTATTTCCTTATTGACGGCATCCCGCAAATTGATCTGCCCTTCTATCGTCGCTGCCCATGTGGGTGAATGCGAATCCTCAAAATCAGCCATAAACACATTTGCGCCAGAGTTCAGCGCATTGATGACCATCTTGCGGTCTACGGGTCCGGTAATTTCTACCCGCCGATCGAGCAAATCTGCAGGAATAGGCGCTACCGTCCACTCGCTGTCACGAATATGTTCCGTTTCAGGCAAGAAATCCGGCATCGTGCCGCCATCAATCTCACCCTGCCGTACGTTTCGTTGTTCGAGCAAATCAAGACGCCGATCACCAAATGCCCGCTCCAGTTTTGCCACAAAGCTCAATGCCTCAGGGGTTAATATTTCTGAAAACCGGTCCGTTATCTCTCCACTTATCTCTATACCCCCAAGAATGGCACTAACATCTTCAGCCAACATATGTTTTTCTCCTTTTACCACCAACCAATTCGGAAAAACAATCTTTAAGCGAATATTCGCTAAGCGCGAATACAAGTATACCTGCCAATCCCCCCATGTCAACCTTTTTTAGCGCTTTTTGGCATTTAGCGAAAATTCGCTAAACTGGGGAGTGTGGTTCTTGCAATTCTTATAACGCGCTGCGTTATAGTATAGCCTAATTTTGCACCGTTTTGTTTGAACCCATGACATAAGTCACCCACACACATGATCTTTGTCACGTCTTAATTAAGAGATCGTCCACGATTCTGCCAATTTCCTCAAGCAATCAGCAGTTACTATTCGCTAAGGTAGAGTCCTATGACGATAGAAACCATTAGATTAGTAATTGACAATGGAAGGTAATCAAAATGGGCTTGCAAATAGTAAATATTATTTTTGGGATGAAAGTGCGCCAGGCACGTACGGAGGCAGGACTCACCCTATCTGAGTTCGCCGGCGCATGCGATTTATCCCCATCTTATGTGACCGAGATCGAAAAGGGTCGTAAATACCCGCGCGCCGACAAAATCATGAAGATGGCCGCTGTGCTGGGCAAGGAGTACGATGATCTTGTTTCCATTAAGCTTCCACCTTCGTTAACTTATCTTGAGTCGACACTATCCTCATCCGTTGTACAAAGATTTCCATTTGAAGAGTTTGGCTTTGAAGCAGGGGATCTGGTGAATCTATTAACACGCAAACCAGACAAAGCGAGCGCATTATTGCATGCGGTGTTGGATGTCGCCCGTCGTTATAGCCTTAAAGAAGAAGAGTTCTTACGCGCCGCCTTGCGCTCATATCAGGAAATTCATGAAAATTACTTTCCTGATTTGGAGGAATCCGCTGGCCATTTCATCAATGAGTTTGGAAAGAAATACCAAGTAAAAGAGAAAGAGGCGATAAAGTTGGCCACTCTAGAAGTGATTTTACGTGATGAATATGGCTACATAATTGATGATACAACCTTGTCGACCAACGCCGAACTTTCCGGGTATCGCTCTATTTTTATTCCCGGCAAAGAACCGAAACTATACATAAACAACGCCCTCTATTCGCGTCAAGTAAAATTCATTCTAGCTCGTGAATTGGGTTATAGTTACCTGAAGCTAAAAGAACGATCCCATACATCAACTCCGGAAGAAATCAACACTTTCCAACAATTGCTAAATGATTTCAAAGCCGCCTATTTCGGTGGTGCGCTGCTAATGCCCCAATCTTCTTTTCTAGAACATCTGCAAGCGTTCTTCGACGGGGAAATATGGGATCCCAAACTGCTAATCGGCATGCTAACTGAATATAATGTGACGCCGGAAATGCTTTTTTATCGTTTCAGCGAATTAATTCCGGAATTTTTCGGGCTCAAACTTCATTTCTTACGTTTTCATCATACGGCCGGCACATCAAACTATCCAATGATTAAACAACTGAACATGAATCAGCTGCTTGTTCCCAGTGGGATTGGACTGAAAGAACACTACTGCCGTCGATGGCTAACGATCCGGCTGCTAAGAGAGAGCGCTGCACAAGCAGCCCCGAAAACGGCCGAAGAGATGCCAATCGGCGTGCAGTTATCCGAGTTCTTAGAATCTCAAGATAAGTTCCTGACGATCGGCTTTGCTCGCCAATTAGTACTCTCCCCTAATGTGTACAGCAGTGTAGCGGTTGGTTTTCGTGTGGACGCTGCGGTTAACCAAACAATTCACTTCCTTGAAGATCCGGCTATCC
Source organism: uncultured Chloroflexia bacterium (assembly GCA_963736615.1). Classification (GTDB taxonomy): domain Bacteria; phylum Chloroflexota; class Anaerolineae; order Promineifilales; family Promineifilaceae; genus JAACFF01. The sequence goes on from CAVTPP010000015.1 coordinate 571,681, forward strand.
CCCACTTCATCATAAACGAAACCTGCGAACGGTGCCCATTAACATTGGAACAATGCCAATTACGTAGCTCAGAGCCAACCTTGATTCAGGAGCGAGAACAAAAACGAGCCCGAAAGCTGGCTATAAATATGCTCCGCGACAAATAACTGGCAATTCCACCCTGAAAAACCAGTCCCGAAGTACTAGCTCATCCATTCGATTTCTGTGGATAACTCGATCTATTCTGTGGATAATTATGTTTCGCTGGGGAAAACTTTTTTCTCGGTTCCCGGACTGTTTATGCAGTCCCACCCACATATAGGGGATAGCGGCCGTTCAGCAGCACATACACGTGAATTCCAAAAAAGAACGTTTCGACAAGCAATCACACTTAACATAATGGGCATTCTTGGAGAGACAGGCTATCCCCATATCTTTGCGATGCAAGTTTACATGCGCCTGTGTCATAAATGGGGGTAAAGGGCATATAGAGCCCACATATGACCCATAGCCTGTGGTTTCCCACAAATCCACAGGCCCTACTAGTTACTACTAATAAGAATGATCTATTAGGAAAACAATATGAACTATTTGTTAATAGCAAAAACGCGCAGAGGGAAAACCAAGGGTCTTTCAGTATGTCCTTTTACGGAACCTTCTGGAGATTTTTTAACAGAGCCCCTATTGGCATTAAGATTTACCTATCTCGCTCTTCTATTGCAGATGCTGGATTTGCTGCATCGTGTTGCCCGTCAAAATTCATTTATACACGATTGCTTGCTTTTTTGATATGCTAGCAACTACTCAATTGCGTATCCAAGGAATTGAGCATCGTTTAGTCACTATACTTGTTTAGCGCAATCAGACTTATTTACTGCAATAGGAAGCAATGGAACTAGCTGAAATATTGACCTCTCTGCGCCTTAATCGCGACTTCATGAAACAGGTTGTTTCTTGGGAGAGGCTGCCTTCGCGAAAGGCCCAACCCGCCGAGCTTAGTTTCGCTTTGCCGGATTCATTATTTACTGCTTTGCAGCGGCGCGGCATCGATCATTTTTACACACATCAGGTAGATGCCATCACGGCCGTTAACAACGGTTCCCACGTTGTCATCTCTACAGCAACAGCTTCCGGTAAATCTTTGTGTTATACAGTGCCCGTGTTTGCGCAAATATTGCAGCAGCCTACAGCTCGTGCGCTTTATCTTTTTCCGACAAAAGCACTAGCGCATGATCAGATGGCTGAAACCGCGACCTTAGTTAAGGAGGGCATGCTGCCTGTTGAGGTCAACAGCTATGATGGGGACACTCCTCAAAGCAAACGACGTCAAATTCGCAATGCTGGCGGCATTCTGCTGACAAATCCAGATATGCTTCACGCCGGTATTTTACCTAACCATCCGACTTGGCGCGGATTGTTTGATAATTTGCAGTTCGTCGTTTTAGATGAGATGCATACTTATCGAGGGATTTTTGGCAGTCATGTGGCCAATGTATTACGTCGCTTACAGCGTATCTGCCATTTCTATGGCAGTTCGCCCCAGTTCATTTGCTGCTCAGCGACCATAGCCAACCCCAAAGAACATGCTGAACGATTGATCGAACAGCCGTTCACCCTTGTTGACGAATCACGTAATGGGGCACCTGCGGGTGAGAAACAGTTCATTCTTTACAATCCGCCTATCATCAATGAAGAATTAGGATTGCGCACCAGTACCGTTCTTGCCGCAAAAGATGCTGCTCTCGCTTTTCTTACTCACGATGTGCAAACCATTGTATTCGCACGCGCGCGGCAGACGGTTGAGCTTTTATTGACTTATCTTCAGGATGAATTAGCTTTCGAAAACAAGAAGGAAACGGCCGTTGCCGGCTATCGTGGCGGCTACCTACCTTTGGAACGACGAGATATTGAAACCGGCCTGCGCAGCGGAACGGTTCGTGGGGTTGTCGCAACCAATGCCTTGGAATTGGGCATTGATATCGGCCAGTTAGATGCAGCGATACTTACCGGTTATCCTGGATCGGTCGCTTCTACATGGCAGCAAGCGGGACGCTCCGGACGGCGTGTTGAGCAATCGGTAGCCATTATGGTTGCCGGTAACAGCGCCTTAGATCAATACATATGCAACCATCCACGCTATTTATTCGGCCGTTCTCCAGAACATGCATTGACCAACCCCGATAATTTACGCATCATGGTCAAGCATCTTTTATGTGCCGCCTTTGAATTACCCTTTGGCGAAAAAGAAACCTACGGCTCATTTGGAACCGTGGAGCCTTTGTTAAATGCGCTGGTAGATGACGGATTACTGCATGAAACTCGCGAGCAATACCATTGGATCGGTGATGGTGTACCCTCCCATCATGTGTCGCTGCGCACCAGTGGTGACGATACGGTTGTGATTCAGGACAACAGTAACATATCGCCAACCGTAATTGGTGAAGTGGATCTGGATAGTGTCCCCTTGCTTGTTTACGAAGATGCGATCTATATCCACCAGGCACAGTCCTATTTAGTTGAAGAGTTGGATTGGGAAGGACGGCTTGCTCAGGTGCGTCCGGTTGATGTCGATTATTACACCCGCTCTAGCATAGGCAGCATTATTCGCCAGCTCCTGCCGGAGATCGAGAAGCAGGTCGATGGATTACAAGTTGCCCATGGTGATGTTTCTGTGGTTACCAAAGCTACGGGCTATCGCAAAATCAAACGTTATTCCCATGAAACACTCGGTTATGGCGCAATTGACCTCCCGGAAATCACTTTGGAAACAACGGGCTACTGGATTATTTTTTCTATGGAGCTGGCGGAGAAATTATGGCAGGCCGGCATCCTGCTGCGACCAAATGATTACGGCCCGAATTGGCAGAAACAGCGTCAAAAGGTTTTGGAACGGGACGATTTTCGCTGCCGGACATGTGGTGCAAGTGGGGATGTTAAGCTGCATGTGCACCATATACGGCCGTTTCGCGAATATGGATATATCCCCGGCAAAAACGAAAACTATAAGCTGGCCAATCAAGTCAGCAATCTCGTCTCTCTTTGCCCAAGCTGCCACCGCAATGCGGAAGCGGGTCAACAAACACGCTCGGCGCTGGGCGGACTGGCTTACGTCCTGCGTAATCTGGCGCCTCTTTTCTTGATGTGCGATCCTGGAGATATCCAGGTCAGCGCGGAATCGATGAGCCCGCTGACAAAGGCCCCCACAGTTGTTGTTTATGAACGGGTGTCAGCCGGCGTCGGCTTCAGCGAAAGGCTTTTTGAGCTTCACCAGGATCTGCTTGATGCGGCTTTGGAGTTAGTAACTGATTGTCAGTGTCGTGATGGTTGTCCTGCTTGTGTAGGGCCTCCGGGAGAGATTGGACCGGAGACCAAGAAGGTAACAAAACAGTTATTACAATACATGCTAAAAAGAACCCGGTAGGCACCTTAGGCTGATATGATTCCATTCTATGATTTTGGCGGGAACGGGCCATTGCTCCATTTTGCCCATTCAAATGGATATCCTCCGGCCTGTTTTCGTCAAATGCTGGAACCTTTGACGAAAGAGTACCACGTGATCGGCATCTGTTTGCGTCCCCTATGGCCTGACAGCCAGCCCCAAGAGATGGGCAGTTGGCAGATGCTCAGCGATGATCTCCATCAATTTTTTGAACAGCAAGAATTCGAACAAGTGATAGGCGTAGGGCATTCCTTGGGTGCGGTGGCGACGATGAAGACAGCATGGCGTTATCCATCATTGTTTCGCGCTCTTGTCCTCATCGAACCTGTGTTCATGCCGCCGGAGATCCTCAATATTTTTTCTGCCCATCCTGAAGCGGCAAAACAATCGCCGCTCTATAAAAAAACGATCAAACGACGCACTACTTGGTCTGATCGCCAGTCCGCCTTCGATCACTTTCGTCCTAAATCGGTGTTTCAACGTTGGTCTGATGAGGCGCTTCGGGACTACGTTGACCACGCATTGCATGATACAGGTCAAGGTTCCGTTGGACTTACTTACCCGCGCGAATGGGAAGCGCACATCTATACGCAGTTCCCCCAATCAATTTGGCAAGAAATCCCCCAGGTCTCCCAGCCAACATTAGCTATCCGCGGCGTTGAATCTGATACCTTATTTCCACAGGCCTGGCAATTGTGGCAGGAAAAACAGCCGCAGGCACAATTTATTGAAATCCCTGACGCTGGGCATATGGTGCCTATGGAGCGTCCGCAAAAAGTAGTCGAGATAATTTCCGATTTTCTACATACGCTGGACTAATTTCTTTAAGACTGTGCTGCGAAAAATGCGCCGAAGGCTAGAATGGTTTGCACCCCATAAATAAAAGCGCCAATACCGATCACGATAGCAGCCCCGGCCAGAATACGCTTGCCACGGCCGAATCGTTCGACATCAGTTAAGACCACATACGCGCCAGCTAGGGCATGGATCAAAACAAAGAATAGAAAAGCGATGTCTATTGCTTGCCACAAGGGTTGGGCCATACGTTCGGCGATACGGCTAAAGTCGATATGAAATGGCGGATAATGGACAACAATCATGTGGATCGTCATAAAGAGGATTAAGGCCACGGCGCTAATTCTCTGCATTCTAAATACACGCATAATAGTTACTCCTAAGCTTACTGGTATCTTTCCCTAAAAGTAATGCCTACCGATAAATGTCATTGCTTACTTGCCTTCAAGCATAAACAGCAAGATTGGAATGCCTCCAGCGATGACGATTAAGACGGACAGGGCAAATACGGCATAGAAAAGACTTTTACGGTAATCGGTGACCTTGAACCAGTTCACCATGAGCAATCGTATGCCATCCAGGCCATGATAAACAACGGCCGCCAGCAATGCGATTTCTGCCAGCTTAAAAAAGGGTGTCTGCACAATATTCAGCCGTGCATTAAAGACTTCTGGGCCTTGATTGATCGAGCCGATCACCCACATGTGCATAAAAAGATACAGAACAAGCGCGAGGCCGGTAAAACGTCGCAGCACGAAACTGACAAATCCGGTTGTTTTATACATAGTCAACTCCTAAAAGTAGGACAAGATTGCATCTTGTTCATTTACGCCAGCGTCTTCTGTCGCTCCATTCGTTTCTCTTCAAAAGAGCGTCGCTTTGTTGCCAGTGAACGCAGAGTCTCAATTGCCCTGGTTGGATCAAGATGCTTTGGACAGGCATCGATACAGTTGAAGATAGTGTGGCAGCGAGCGACCCCATCCCCACCGGAGACGTTCTTCAACCGTTCGCCAGGTATGGTGTCACGCGGATCCAAAACACGCATAAAATTCTTCAGAAGGGCATGCGGGCCAATATACTCTTTGTTCATGCCGATGACCGAGCAAGCAGAATAACAGGCGCCGCACATAATACATGTTTCCGCATTATGCAGCGCCTCAACCTCTTTAGGCGTCATGCGAAATTCTTTCTCCGGCATATTCTCAGGCGGGACGAGCCATGGTTTGACCCGCAAATATTGTTCCCAGAAGGAGGTCCGGTCGACCACCAGGTCTTTGATGATTGGAAGATAAGGTAATGGCCGAATCGTCACCCGCCCTTTGCGATCGAGATGGCGCTTGACCGGCTCATGACATACGAGAATATTCTTGCCATTGACATTCATGGCGCAACTGCCACAAATAGCGTGCCGGCATGACTTACGATAAGTTACGCTGCCATCGATCGTCGTTTTTATTGTTTGTAGTGCATCTAACAACGTGGGATCGTGCTCTAGCGATACCTGAAATTCATCCAAATAGGGTTTCTGATCATGATCCGGGTTGAATCGCTGAACCCGAACCGTTGCTGTCTTAAATTCTTCAGCCATTATAAACTCCTGAATAAACTGAGAATGTTACATGGGGAGCGTAACATTCCAGCATTTCGACTAGCTTAACGTCCCTTAATATTGCCTTTTCTGAGGCGGGAAACGATCAAAGTCGATATTCACACCCTTATAACTCAACTTTGGCCCGTTATTTCCATCTTTGTGCGCCAATGTGTGCTTCAACCAATCTACATCGTCTCGATCCTTGAAATCGGTACGGGAATGAGCGCCACGACTTTCCGTTCTGGCTAATGCGCCGGCTACAATAACTTCGCTGAAAGAAACTAGATTTTCAGTCTCAAGACCGGCCAGTAAATCAGTATTAAAACGCGAGCTTTTATCCATGATCCGCGCTGTGTGCAGCCGTTCTTTTAGAGCATATATATCACTCAGGGCTTGCTGCAGCTTCTCTTCATCACGGAAAATGCCACAATTTTGCGTCATGGTTAACTTCAGCTCTTCCCCGATCTGTTCAACCATTTCTTTGCCATTGCGCTCTAGATGCTCGCTAATGCGCTGCCTGTTAATTTCTGCAGGATCACCGCTTATTGGGGCAAGATTGGAGACGCCATGCACAAATTCAGCTATTGCTCTTCCTGATCGCCGGCCGAACACGGAAGCCTCAAGGAGGCTGTTTGAGCCTAAGCGGTTTGCACCGTGCACACTGACACAAGAAACTTCCCCGGCGGCAAAAAAGCCCTGAACTGGTGTTCCTTCAGCATCAGCGATGACTTGCCCGTCGGCCGTTGTGGGGATGCCACCCATGCTGTAGTGAGCCGTCGGTTGAATTGGCACAGGCTCGTCGATGGGATCTTTACCGGTGAAGTCTATGGCGATTTCCCGAACCTGGGGCAAGACGCTAAGAATCTTCTCCCGTCCCAGATGGCGCAGGTCGAGATAGATGCCTTGTTTATCCGCTCCGACGCCGCGTCCTTCGTCGATTTCTGTCTGTTCTGAACGACTAACAAGGTCCCTAGGCGCTAGTTCCATCTTTTCTGGGGCATACCGTTCCATAAAACGTTCCCCTTCGCTGTTGGTCAGATAGCCACCTTCACCGCGGCAGGCCTCACTCATTAAAATGCCATGCCCGTAGATGCCCGTGGGATGAAATTGCACAAATTCCATATCCATCAGGGGCACACCGGCTTGATAAGCCATGGCCACGCCGTCACCGGTATTAGCGAAGGCATTGGATGTGATCTTAAAGGCCCGGCCATAACCGCCTGTACCAAACATCACTGCCTTAGCGCGCATGGTGTGAATTGAACCATCCAGGATATTCATAGCCACAACGCCACGGCAGATATTGTCTTCGATGATTAATTCCAGTACGGTCCACTCGCTGTAGAAGCGTACACCATGTCGCAAGGCTTGTTCATGTATGGTGTGCAGCAGAACATGCCCGGTCCAGTCGGCAGCGTAATTGGCCCGTGGTGCGCTGTGGCCGCCGAAACGACGTTGGGCAATACGGCCGTCCGGCGTGCGGCTGAATACACAGCCCATATGCTCATATGCATATAGAATATCCGGTGCATCCTTGACCATAATCTCGATAGAGTCTTGGTCACCAAGCCAGTCTGACCCTTTAATCGTGTCAAACATATGCAGTTCCCAGCTATCGACCAACTCATCGCCAGGTGGAATCTGCTCCAGCGGCCCGCGCGGACCTGTTCCTGCCACCGGGCGGACATTATTTAGAGATGCAGCGATGCCTCCTTGGGCTGCGCCGCTGTGGGATCGTAACGGGTGGATCTTGGAAAGAACGCCAATGTCCTTCACCCCATTCTCCGCCGCCGTCATTGCCGCCCAGGTACCGGCCAGGCCGGCTCCGACAATAATCACATCATGCGTAATAGTTTCTGTCATAGGACTGCTCCGTTTACAGATAAGGCTAGTTAAAGCCTAAAATTAGGCCAACTTTTTGTTTACGCCTTAAGAGTAAGGGAGAACGAGGTGATGCTGTAGTGAAGAATGTCACCTAAGAGAGTGACATTCTTCACCCAGATCGAAATTAAATTGTGTTCAAACTAAGGGAAAGTGGACCCCACCCTATACCAATGCCCTGCCCCCATCAATAAAATATACGGCCCCAGTCGTAAAATCCATCTCGGCTAAGAAGACAACCGTCCGCGCCACATCTTCTGGTTCACCGACGCGCTTAAGAAGAGAATTCTCTTTTGCCCAGCGGATTTTGTCCTCGTTTGCATTAGGCGGTAACAGAACGGTCCCTGGGGCGATGGCATTTACGCGCACATGGGGCGCTAATTCAGCGGCCATGACTTTGGTGAGGGCGACCAGACCCGCCTTGCTGGCCGCATGGTGTGCGTATTGGGGCCAGGTTTGAAAAGCGGAAAGGTCTGTGATATTGATGATCAGCCCTGATTGTTGTGACAGCATATAAGGGGCTGCAGCTTGTGAACAGAGAAAAGGGCCGGTTAAATTTACATCGAGGGCTGCTTGCCATGCTTCGTAGTTAATTTCGAGAAATGGGGCTTTTAGCCAAATGGATGCATTGTTGACAAGGATGTCGAGTTTTCCGAACTGCTCTACTACCTGTTCTACAATCGCTTGAGGCTGATCATGTTGGCGTATATCTAGCGGCAAGGCCATCCCCTGTACACCCTTAGCCCCAATCTCGGCCAAAGTTTGTTTCCATGGTTCATCGTCACTTAGATAGGTAAAGGCGATGTCGACGCCTTTTTCGGCCAGGGTCAGAGCGATAACTCGCCCAACGCGCATGGCTGCACCAGTAATCAAGGCTACTTTCCCATTTAATTCCATATTATCCTTCCCCGACTCCTGCCCTGATGAGTAGTTCCTTTGCTGCCCACCGGCAATCTTCCAGCAAAGATTCCTCATCTAGCATGGTTAATTTTCCATTGTCCAAGAGTACCTGGCCATTGACAAGCACTGTATCTACGTCTGGTCCATTACAGTTATAAACCAGGGCGCTATCTGGGTGGTGCACGGGCATAGCATGGACTTTGTTTAGATTGACTAATGTAATATCGGCCTTAAAACCAGGTACTAATTGGCCGATATCATCGCGGCCCATGATTTTTGCGCCCGTCGTCGTCACCATCCGCAGTGCATCCATGGGCAGCAAAGCTGTTGTATCGCCACTCCCAACCTTTGCCAGCAATACGGCCGTTTTCAAAGTTTCCAATAAATCTTGCGAATTATGGGAGGCCGAGCCATCCGTACCCAAGGCCACCGGAACACCACGCTGTAACAACTCTGGTACAGGCGCGATACCGGATGCCAGATACATATTGCTCGTAGGACAATGCACTACCAAAGCATTGTTCTCAGCAATCAACGCCTGTTCTGCTTCACTGATATGTACACAATGCACAAGCTGCATATCTGGCCCTAATACATCCAGGTTGGCCAGCCACTCCACATGACGCATGCCGGTGCGTTCAAACAGCATGTCAATCTCATCCTGTGCTTCAGCTACATGGATATGCGTCGGCACACCCCAGGCACGGGCCTGAGCAACAAAACGACGCATCGTTTTTTCGGAGCAGCGCCAAGGAGCCATAGGACCAAAGCTAACCGCCAAACGGGAACCTCCTGTTCCTTGCCACTGGTTGTATAAGCGTGTCATCTCCGCTAAAACATCATCAGGCTCTTCCGCGGCGGTACCAAGGTCCACCCAACTCCGCGCTAGTTGGAAGCGCAAACCAACGCTTTCTGCCGCCGATAACGCGGTATCACTCATAGCAGGAGCAGGCAACTTGTGGTGTTGGTTAACGGCCGTTACCCCGCAGCGCACATTCTCAACCAGACCTAACAAGCTGGCTAAGCGCATATCTTCTGCCGTAAAAGCAGCCTGGATTGGCCACATAATTGTCTTTAGCCATTGCAGCAGCGGCTTATCGTCCCCCAACCCGCGCATGAAAGTTTGCGACAAATGGGTATGTGCGTTGACAAGACCTGGCAGAACGGCCATATGAGCTGCATCGATAATGCGATCCGCCTGAGATGATAATTGTTCTGGTGCCGGCCCCGAGCCGACCCCAGAAATGAGATCGTCTTCCACCCACACCCAACCAGGTGTATGGACGGTTGACTCGTTGTTCATGGTCAAGATAGACCCGTTGTGGATAAGAATTGACATGATTAGAAATTGTGTGTCGCTACTTGTTGGGAATCATTAAGGCTAACGGCCGTTCCACCAACTGCCCTATACGTTGTAAAAAGCGTGCAGCCGGGGCGCCATCAATAATACGGTGATCAAAACTGAGACTTAAAGTCAGCCGGTCGCGTAAAACCAGTTCCCCATTTAACCCTATTGGTTTGTTGACAATGCGACCAACGCCCAGAATTGCAGCCTGTGGTTGGTTGATGATAGGTGTGAAAGCATCGACGCCATACATACCCAGATTAGTGATGGTAAATGTGCCCCCAGCTAAATCATCGGGCATACTTTTACCTGCCAGAGCGCGTTGAATTAGTTCATCTCCCTGCTGTTGAACCTCTAATATGCCTAACTGGTCTGCATTCCGAATGACCGGAACTAGCAAGCCCCTATCTGTATCTACGGCCAGAGCTACATTGATCTCAGCATAAGTGATAATTTCGTCGCCCACTAGACACGCATTCATGTGCTGCTGCTCATGTAATGCCCGCGCAGCAATTGCCACTAACAACGCGTTGTAGGATATTTTTGGCTTTCCAGCCAACTCTTCATTTAGCTGCTGTCGTGCCATCACCAGGTTCGAAGCATCAACTTCACTGTGCAAGGTGACATGCGCAGCGGTAGATGCACTGCTGCTCATTCGTTGGGCGATAACGCCTCTAACCCCACTTAGTCCCTCTTTGCGGGCAATGGGGGCTTGGATTTCAAAATCTGGTTGGCTCGGCGCAGCGCTCTTTGCCCTACCTGTTCGTGCTGCCTTGAGCACATCATCGCGCACAACGCGCCCTGCAGGACCGCTGCCCTGTATGCCTGCTAAGTCAATTTCAAGATCTGCAGCCAATCCTTTAGCAAGAGGAGTAGCATTAATTGATATAGGGACAGCTTGTTCCGGCAGTTTTGTTGGCGGCGATTTTCTCTCTATGCTCACCGATGGCGTTTTCAGACTCATTTCCTCTATATCTATTAAGTGGATTCGGCCGTTCACCCCCCGACCCTTAGTTTGTATCAAATCAACGCCCAACTCACGCGCACGTCGTTTAGCCGCAGGTGTGGCATATACCTCTGCTTTAGCAACGGTATCCTCGATTTGGGCAACTTCGACAACAAACTCTGTTTCCAGAATCGCTACCGGGGTTGCGCAAGGGACCGTTTCTCCTTCAACAACAAGAAGTTGTTCTATCAAACCATCTTTTGGACTTTCGAACTCCATGACCGATTTTTCACTTTCGAACTCAAATAAAATATCACCCTGTTTGACTGCTTGGCCGACTGATACAAGCCAACGAGTAACGGTACCTTCGGTCATCGTCAAACCAAGTTTAGGCATCACAATTTGCATAATTAACTCCCGATAAGCTAGTCGAAAATAGAGACTATAACTGATCAGCTTCTGGGTCTTGCCAATAATCGCTTAAATCAATCGTAGCGTAATTTACACGCTCGCCATATTCTCGCCGTTCTCGTTTATACGTAGCATCAATGCCCAATTTGGTACCTACACCGCGCATATCGGCCACCGGATCCATTTCATGACCCTGGGCAAATGGCACCTGGAATACATCCTGACGCCAATCGACACGATTAGTCAGAGCCCACATAATGTCGGCAGCATCATAGATATTTATATCTTCATCGACAACGATGACATTACGAATGTTTATATGGGCGGTCATGGCGGCCATGGCTAGATTTTTCGGTTCGCCGGGATTGTCACGTTTAATCTGGATAATAGCTGCGAAGCCGTTGGCATAGGGTGGGATATGGACATTGGCTTGCGGGTTAATATGGCGTACGAAGCGGCGCAGCAGAGGCTCACGAGGCAGCACATTGCCGATATAAATATGCTCGTACCAACCCGGAATAATAGTCTGGTAGATGGGGTTGTCTCTGTGGCAGACGGCCGTTACTTCAACCGTCGGACTTTCCCACATTTCGCCGTGATAGCCGTGAAATTCGGCCAAGGGTCCTTCGGCTTTCTTCTGAGCTGGATGGACATATCCTTCGATGACGATTTCGGCTGCTGCCGGAATATCGACATCCACAGTCACCCCGCGGCAGACTTCTATACCCGCGCCCCGAATTGCCCCGGCAATGGTTAACTCGTCCATTTCCGTACGTACGCCGGCGGCAATCATAACGGCCGGATCTAAGCCAATGGCAATAGCAATAGGAAATGGGGCATGGGGATCATCCCGACTTTCCATGAATTGGCGTACATGGCGCCATTCATTCACGTTAAAACCGAAATTACGAGACCCCATGCGCAGCATGCGATTATAGGAAAGATTGCCCCGTCCCGACACAGGATCTTTACTGATGATCACACCACCAGTAATGAATGCGCCGCCGTCACCGCGAGAATGGGTGGGAATGGGCAGCAGTCCTATATCTACATCATCACCGGTAACAACATTGGCCATCCATGCCGCGCTATTTACCTCTATAGGATCGATACCATTATTAGGATCAAGCACCTGCTCCATATAATCGATAATTTCATCGCCGGCACAGCCTAGAGCAATAGCTGCCCGTTTTTGATTGGCGACCCCGCTGCAAAAAACAGGCCAATGAGAAGAAGCCACGTTTTCAAAAAAGGGCGCGCCACCACCACTTCGTACCAGTGTCGCCGCGACATCGGCTAATTCATGTGTTAGCTCGACCCGCTTTTTGATACGTGCTAGCTGCCCTGCTTCTTCCAAGGCGACAATGTAGCTGCGTAAATCGCTAATCTTGGCCATTGATAAAATCCTTTCTTACACGATCCGGTATTGCAACGGCCGTTGCGCCAGGTGATTACCGATATTTTCGTAATCTTGCTGCCGCAGCTCTGAAATCTTGTGACCATCTCCGGATCCAGCGGCTGTGTGCGGTGTTAATACGACATTATGACCTGTCCTAGCCAGGGCCAACAATGGATTATCCGCCCGCACCGGCTCATATTCGAATGTATCCAACGCTGCTCCTGCCAGCTTGCCGGTCGCTATTGCTTCGGCTAAAGCATTCTCGTCAATAATGCTGCCGCTGCCGCAGCTGACCAGGAATGCGCCATTTTTCATTTGCGCGAATACACCTTTGTCTAATAATTGATCTGTGCTGGGGTAATAAGGCAGCAGGTTTACCAAATAATCACTTTGTGCATACAACTCGCCAGATTCTACATAGGTCAGATCCAGTTCAGCCTCTGTGCCAGGCGGCAGACGTCTGCGTTTGTGGTAAAGGATATTGCAACCCCAACTTTTCAAGCGTCGCGCCACTTCGACGCCAATCTCGCCCAAACCAACAATACCAACGGTGCGATGCCATAATTGATTCACATTTTGTCGCTCTGACCAGTTGTAGGCAAAGGTATCTTCCGTAGTTCGTTTGCTTTCCTTCCATTCTGTGCCGGCGGCCAGGGCAATAGTCTCCATCTCGCGCAGCTTCTTGCCTACAGCTAACAGTTGCATGATGGTGTGCTCAGCGACGCGAATGACGCTTTCGACTGGCCAATAACAGACGGCAATACCTGCTGCTTTGGCTGCCTCAATGTCAATGTCATAGGTTAACGATCCAAGACGTTGAATTAGCTTGAGTTGGGGAGCTGACTGAATGATTTCAGCATCAATAACACCGGTTCGTTCAGAGATTAGATAATCAGCATCCGCCAGGGCTGCCATCAACGTAGCTTTATCTGGTTGGCGCAGCATTTGAATGTTTAACTCATCTGGCGCAGCATCGAGCGCATCCTGTTGGTGGCGCAGCCCTCTTTCAGTCGTGAACACAACCTTATATTTCATGCAATCCTCTCTTAATTCCGCTTTTACAGCGTATATTTTACAATGCCTGATACGGCCGCTATGATTTCATCTTCGGTTGGTAAAATATATTGCTCCAAAGCGGGATGATAGGGGAAGGGTACATTCTTCGTGGCCACACGTACAACAGGTGCATCAAGATAGCCAATAGCCTCTTCAGCCAGCATCGCCGCGATTTCTGCCCCGGGTCCGGCTCGCTTATGGGCCTCGTGGACTATGACGACACGGTTCGTTTTCTTAACCGAGTTAATGACGGTTTCTTTATCGAAGGGGACTAATGTGCGCGGATCGATTACTTCGGCCGAAATGCCATCTTGAGCCAACTTTTCTGCCGCTGTCAGTACATTAGGCAGTACCCCGCCAACAGCTATTATGGTGACATCGGTTCCTTCACGGCGCACGGCTGCTTCCCCAAAGGGAACAGTATAATCCTCTTCGGGCACCTCCCCTTTGGCAGAATAAAGCATTTTATGTTCAAAGAAAAGGACAGGATCTTCACCGCGAACGGCCGTTTTTAACAGACCTTTGGCATCATAAGCGGTGGCTGGGATAGCAATTTTTAACCCAGGTACATTCATAAACCATGCCTCTGGGCTTTGTGAATGCTGTGCCGCGGTTGAACCGGCTGTGCCGTTGACGATGCGTATGGTCAAGGGCACATTTGCCTTACCGCCACTCATATAACGTGCTTTTGCAGCCTGATTCACAACCTGATCCATGGCGCAGGTCACAAAATCAGCGAACATGATTTCGGCGATAGGACGCATGCCCATTAATGCCGCTCCTAACCCGCCGCCGATTATGGCGTTTTCGGAGATAGGTGTATCGCGCACGCGCTCCTCGCCAAATTCATCATACATCCCGGCTGAAACACCAAAGGTGCCGCCCATCACGCCTACATCTTCACCGATGAGAAAGACAGATCCATCTCGCCGCATCTCTTCGGACATCGCTTCATTTATTGCTTTACTAAAACTTATTTCTCGCGTCATAGCTTTTTTCCGTTCGTCAGTTTTCCCAGGTAATCCAAAACCGGGGACATTTCATTACTTAGTTCTCTCAAAACACACGCCCGTCATGGGTATCGCCATATACTCCTACCAGCGCTGCCTCTGCTGGGGGCTCGGGGCTGGCGACGGCGAAGGCTACGGCGTCATCAAGAATGGCCTTGATTTCTTTTTCGACGGCCGTTACCTCGTCCTGGGTTGCAACCTCGTTTTCCAACAGACGATTTCGCAAATTATCAATGGGACAGCGCTCTTTCCAAACCTCCAATTCCTCTTTGCTGCGATATACCATGGGATCCCCTTCATAATGGCCACGATGCCGGTAGGTTTTCCCTTCAATAAAGGTCGGTCCTTCCCCTGCGCGGGCGCGGGCTACTGCTTTCTTGGTTGCCTCATAAACGGCAACCACATCATTGCCGTCGACGATAACACCGGGAAATGCATAACCCGCGGCGCGAACAGATAGATCCTTCACCGGGGCTTGCTTTTCTTGGGGTGTCCCTTCACCATAAAGATTGTTTTCACAGAAGAATATGATAGGTAGTTTCCACACGCCGGCCAGATTAGCTGCCTCATGGAAACTGCCTTCGTTGACCGCGCCATCGCCAAAAAAGGAAAGCGCAACACGTGTCTCGTGCCGCATTTGGAAAGCTAAAGCCGCCCCGACTGCAATTGGAATGCCTCCGGCGACGATCCCATTGGCACCCAATATACCTAGATCGAAATCAGTCATATGCAAGCTGCCGCCCTTGCCGCCGCAGTATCCTGTACTGCGGGCCGCCAGTTCGGCCATCATATATTTTGGTTCGCCACCTTTGGCCACGAGATGCCCATGTCCGCGGTGTGTACTGGTTATCACATCATCCTGATTTAAGGCGGCACAGGCGCCGACGGCCGTTGCTTCTTGACCGACACAGGAATGGATGAATCCGGGAATTAATCCAGCGCGCCGCTCATTAATCGCCCGCAGTTCAAATTCGCGAACCTTTACCATTTGCCGGTAAAAATCTAACAGTTGATCCTTTGAATAATTGTTATCGCTCACTGTAATTCCTTTGCGAAATGCACTAATTCTTTGAAATCCAGACTGCTTTTACCTCGGTGAAGGCTTCAATTACCTCGCTGCCGTTGTCACGGCCGTAGCCGCTCCCTTTATAGCCACCGAATGGAGCGGATGCATCAAACATACCATAAGTGTTCACCCAAACCACACCTGCTTGCAAGGCATCACTTACGCGCAGTGCGCGACCGGTGTCACGTGTCCATACGCCGGCAGCGAGGCCATAAAACGAGTTATTGGCACGTTCGACGACTTCTTCTTCTGTTTCAAAAGAAAAAATTGGCAGTACAGGACCAAAGATCTCCTCACAAGCTAGTTGCGCGTCGTCAGATACCCCAGTGAAAATTGTTGGCGGTAAATAATAGCCATCATCGTAGACACCGCCCCTCAACTGCTCACCGCCACAAACTAACTTGCCACCTTGCTTCTTGCCACTTTCGATATAATTTGTAATGCCCTTAAACTGGCTTTCGTTGACAATAGGTCCCAATTCAGTTTCCGGATCAAGGGCATGGCCGATCTTTGCAGTGGTAGCCATTTTTTTTAATCTGGATACAACTTCATCGAAGACAGACGCCTGTACATATAAACGTGACCCGGCCACACAGCTTTGCCCGGTATTATGAAATGCGGCCATAAAAGCACCTGGCGCCGCCGCATCCAAGTCCGCATCAGCGAAAATAATATTTGGCGCTTTGCTACCTAATTCAAGTGCTAACCGTTTTAGGTTACCTGCTGAAGCTTTAATAACACTGCGCCCCACTTCCGTTGATCCGGTAATAGCCAGCTTGTTTACATCTTCATGATTTGCCAACGCCTCGCCAATGACCGATCCTCGCCCAGTCACAATATTAACAACACCTGGAGGAAAACCAGCTTCCTGTATCAATTCCCCCAGGCGCAGCACGGGCAGCGAAGCAATTTGCGCTGGTTTGAAAACAACAGTATTGCCACAGGCCAAAGCCGGGGCAATCTTTTGGGTCATATGGATTAAAGGATAGTTCCAGGGAATAATGATGGCTACCACGCCCACTGGCTCACGCCGTGTATATACTAAATGGTTGGGAATAGAAACAGAGGGAGCGGTCCCGGCGATTTTTGTTGGCCATCCGGCAAAATCATACACATTTTGTGCGGCAACAGGAGCATCGATCATTTTTGTGGCCTTAATTGATTTGCCCACATCCAGCGATTCCAACTCCGCCAGTTCCCCCTGGTGTAGACTAATAAGATCGCCCAGCCGGCGCAGAATCACTTCCCGTCCGGCAGGACTCATGCGGCCCCACTCTCCCTTTAGAGCTGCTTTTGCTGCAGCAACGGCGTGATCCACATCTTCTGTGCCTGCCAGGGCGATATCAGCCAGATGTGAGCCATCCGAAGGGTTGGTCGAGGAATAGATTTCACCATCTGCTGCGGCGATCCATTCTCCATTGATAAGTAGTTTGTGCGGTGACTTCGCTAAAAACGCTTGCGTGTCCGCTAAAGTGGGAAATTTCATCGAATCTGTCTCCAAAATCAAATGTGTTTCAAGTATTGTTGGTAAGGTAATGGTTGACGCTTGTCAACGTATACTCTACAAATGGACTGGTATTTTACCTATATTGAACAACTCAGCCCACTTTAGCGACTTTAAGCGCAGCTTCTCTATCCCCTGGCGATAAATATCTGGTAGTAACGCCTTGTTTGATCCTTGTGCTGACTTGAGGTATCAATGGTATATGGAAAAAAGGATCGATTTCGGATGGCTGTTGCCCACAGGAAAGCAGCGCATGCCGCCTGAGGGGATTGCCTACGAAGCGTATGTGCGCCAGGTTGTAGATCAGATTAACGGCCGTTTTCATTCCGCCTGGATGCCTGATCATTTGATGGCTGGCCGGCATGAGATCCCCGAAGCGATGGTAACGCTCAGCTACCTGGCCGGGCTATACCCACAGCTTCATTTTGGATCAGTTGTATTGGCTCACAGCTACCGTAACCCGGCGCTTCTGGCTAAAATGGCTGCGACTTTGCAGCAGTTGAGTGGTAACAGATTCATCTTGGGCATTGGTTCCGGCTGGAAAGCGGACGAATACCACGCATATGGCTACGAATTTCCGCGGGCGTCAGAGCGAATCGCGCAAATGGCCGAAGCAGTACAAATTTGTAAAGCGATGTGGAACAATGAGCAAAAAGAAACGACTTTTGCGGGCCGTTATTACCAGATAGAAAATGCCGTTTGCCAACCAAAGCCATCCTTGCCACCACCAATAATGATTGGCGGCGGTGGCGAGAAGCTGACACTGCGTGCAGTAGCCGAACATGCTGATTGGTGGAACCTTCCTGGCGTCTCAGTGCAGGAATATGATCGAAAAATAAAAATTTTGAATGAACACTGCCGCGAAACCAGCCGGGATCTAAACCAAATTCGTAAAACATGGGCGGGTGTGGTCAGTATAGCCCCTACAAAGGCTGCCGCTGAACAACAAATGGCAAACTATAACATCTGGCCTGGAGATATTCCTTTACTGGGTACGCCGGATGATGTTCGCAAGCAGATAGAAGAGTACGTTAAGCTAGGGGTAAGTTTGTTTATACTTTCCTTTGTTGATGAACCAAGACCGGATGGCTTATCATTATTTCTTAGAGAGATAGATGAAATATGGATGACCTCAAAGAGCTAGAACAGAATCTGGACATTGACTTTTCCGATTATTCACTGTTATTACGCGCCCTGACCCATCGATCCTTTGTTAATGAAAACCAGGATGTTGTGTTGGAAGATAATGAACGGCTGGAATTCTTGGGGGATGCTGTTCTTGATTTTGTCGTTGGGGCATATCTTTATAATCGGTTCCCGGAGGTAGATGAGGGGGAACTAACCACGCTTCGATCGGCGTTGGTTAAGACCAGTACGTTGGCCGGCTTCGCCCAAGAGTTGAAAATCGGCCGTTACCTGCGCTTGGGCTACGGCGAAGAGGAAAATGGGGGGCGGCAGCGAGCACCCATTCTCTGTGCAGCCTTTGAAGCTGTCGTTGGGGCTATCTATCTTGATCAAGGCGTCGAAAAAGTCCAAATTCTTATTGAGCAGATGGCGGGTCCGGCACTGGTTAAGATTCGCGAAAACTCGCTACATAAAGATGCCAAAAGTGAGTTTCAGGTATGGGCCCAGGCTCGTTACAATATTACGCCCAACTATGAGGTTATCGATTCATCAGGCCCTGATCATGCCAAGACTTTCACTGTACAGGTGTTCATTGGCGATGATCCATGGGGCCAAGGTAATGGCCCGAGCAAACAAATAGCCGCTCAAGAAGCTGCGGGAGATGCACTAACCAAGACAGATTGATGTTGGGCGCGTGAAATGTTATGACATATTTTGCATTTTCGATATCAGTGTCCACTTAATTCATCTAATTTCAAAGGCTTGAACATGGCACGTATACTCATCACGGGAGGGAGCAGTTACCTGGGCCGGCATATGGTGCCTCTAGTTACTGCTGTGCATAATACGAGCTATACCTTTTTCCACAATGATCCACTCGCTTCGTCTGCCGGTCACAAACTTGATATTCGTGATCAAACGGTCGTTCTTAAACTGGTCGCTGCCCTAAAGCCAGATGTCATTATCCATACCGTAGGCTCTAATCGCGTCGCTGATATGAGCGCCGTCATCACAGAGGGCACACGTCACATCACACAAGCCGCAGAGAGCAGTGGCGCGCGCCTGATTCATATTTCCACCGATGTGGTTTTCAATGGCCAAGAGGCTCCTTATGATGAATATGCAGCGCTGAGTCCCATCCACGATTACGGCCGTGCCAAGGCTGAAGCTGAAGAAATTGTGCGCATGCACAGCAACCACGTAATCATCCGCACGTCGCTCATCTATGGTTTGCAGCAGATGGATCGTGGTACAGCATGGATGGTCAAGGCTTTACGCAGCGGCCAACCTGTGATGTTGTTTACCAATCAGCGCCGTAATCCCGTCTGGGTCAAAACACTGTGCCAATCCTGCTTGGAACTCGCGACTCATGAGTATCAAGGAATCTTAAATGTGGCCGGGAAACAGGAACTGACCCGTGCAGAGTTTGGCCTGCGGATGTTGGATTGGTGGCAGGTTAAAGAGCGCAATTTGCTTACTTTCGGCACTGCCGATGAGAATCGTTGGCCTGCAGATTGTACTCTTGATTTACAGCTTGCCACTCAGATCATATCTACACCAATGTCCGGTGTTGATGAAGTTTTAAGGAAAGCGGGTCTTGACGGCGTTTGAGGCAAGCGGCTATAATGGCCTTAATTAACAAGCCATATTGCCCCGAACGGTCTGGGGTAGGGTTAGATAATAAGCGGGTATCGAATCTCCTCTAGTGTGCCCATCAGCTTCGACAAGTCGTTGCTACGGGGTCGAGGCCAACAAATGTAAACGGCCACCAAGGGATTCACTGACATACCCCCGCGGACATTCTAGCTATCAACTACCAAAGACCCATGTTCGGGGTTTCATAAAATAAAAAACGCTCATCGGCATGATGAGCGTTTTTTATTATTGGAGCAAGAGGCTGGTTTATTACTCTTGTTCTATGCGGTAGGAAGAGGTGATTTTGACACCACCACGACGGAACATAATGCTTGCCGAACAATATTTCTCTTCAGACAGTGATATGGCCCGTTCCACCGCCTGTGGATCGACTTGGTTCCCGCGCACGATGTAGAGTAGATCGATCTCAGTATAAACTTTAGGCATCGTCTCTGCACGAACGCCACAGATTTCTACTTCCACACCGCTTACTGGTTGGCGCTGTTTCTGCAATATCAGAACGACGTCAACTGCGGTGCAGCCTGCCATCCCTGCCAAGAGGAATTCCATCGGGCTGCCGCCAACCTTATCGTCGCCACCGCCCAGATCAAATTCGTAACCCGATCCTAGTTGACCCTCAAAATTGAGGTTTTCACCTTTCCACACTATCCGTGCGTTGTTTGTTTGGACACTCATTGTGGATATTTACCCTTTCCTGCTCATTGCTTCCTGATAGATCATGACGCCGCTGCTGGCTCCGATGCGGTTCGCGCCGGCTGTGATCATGTTAATTGCATCGTCAAATGTGCGCACGCCGCCAGAGGCTTTGACCCCTACACGTGGCCCAACGACACGCCGCATCAATGCCACGTCCTCAACCGTGGCCCCACTGCCACTAAAGCCTGTAGAAGTCTTCACGAAATCAGCCCCTGCTTGAACGGCAAACTCGCAAACCGCTACTTTCTCTGCTTCGGTTAGATAAGAAGTTTCGATGATGACCTTACATTGAGCGCGGTTTTGATGAGCAGCTCGAACTACGGATGCGATCTGGTTTTCCACGAAATCATAATCGCCCCCTTTCAAAGCGCCGATATTGATCACCATATCGATTTCTTGCGCACCCATCTGGATAGCCTGCTCCGTTTCCATGATTTTGTCATGGGTAGTTGTCGCACCAAGAGGGAAACCAACCACGGCACAGGTCTTCACGGGAGAACCTTTCAAGCGCTCGGAAACCAGACGAACATGGGTTGGATTGACACAAACCGAAGCGAATTGATACTGCAATGCTTCGTCACAAAGTTGGATGACATTCTCTTCTGTTGCGTCAGGGCGCAAAAGCGTATGATCGATTAACCGCGCTATAAGCGGTGGATTTTCATCGATCATTGCTAAAAGTTCTTCACCGCCGGCATTTTCTAAAGTGGTCATGAAATCCAACTTAAAACTGCGCCCTTTAGGTGGTAAGTTAATTGAGAAAATGTCGGCAATTGTCGTAGCCAGGTCAGCAAATGTTTGGCGCACGCCAATATTGACGCCAGCCTTGACAACCTTGCCACTGATGAGGATGGGAACGTATTCTCGCGAATGATCCGTACTGGGGGTAGTCGGATCGTTGCCATGATCGGCCGTAAGAATTAGCACATCATCATCAGCCAAGGCATTTACGATCTCCGGCAGCCGCTGGTCAAATGCGGCCAATGAGTCTGCATAGCCTTGTGGATTGTTTCGGTGGCCAAACTTGGCGTCGAAATCTACCAGATTGGTGAAAATTAATCCCCGATCTCGCTTCTCACGAATAGCGGCGATGGTTTTATCTATGCCATCTTCGTTATCTTGGGTGTAAATGTATTCAGTAATGCCTTGTCCGACGAAAATATCGTTGATTTTACCCACAGCATAGACCATGAAGCCTGCTTCTTTTAGGCTATCAAGTAGTGTCGGTTCGGGCGGGACAACGGAATAATCATGGCGATTAGCAGTGCGTTCAAAATTGCCAGGGGTGCCAATGAAAGGGCGGGCGATGATGCGGCTGACCTCATGTTCTCCGCGCAGCTGCTCACGGGCGATGTGGCAGATATTATATAGCTCATCTATGGGGATGATTTCTTCGTGGGCCGCGATCTGGAAAACGCTGTCACCGGAAGTATAGATAATTGGTTTTCCGCTGCGCATATGCTCTTCACCTAATTCATCCAGGATGACGGTGCCCGAGGCAGGATAATTGCCCAGGGTTCCCCGGCCAATTTTTTCTTCGAACGCCTCCATGACTTCAGGAGGAAAGCCATCAGGATAGAGGGGAAACGGTCGTTTCAACTGCAGGCCCATTAATTCCCAATGACCGGTCGTCGTATCTTTACCCGCGGATATCTCGGCCAACTTGCCAAATACGGCCGTCGGTTCCTCTTGGGGAATAACACCTTCCAGGATAGCAATATTGCCCAGGCCCATTCTTTCCATATTGGGCAGCTTCAAACCACCGACAACGCGGGCCATATTGCCCAGGGTGTGACTGCCCACATCCCCAAATTCGGCCGCGTCAGGTAGTTCGCCAATACCCACGCTGTCCAAGACAATAACGATAACCCTATTGATGTTCATAATAACTCCTGATTCAAACAAACGATTGTAGCCATCTCAAGGTCATGAAAGTTGCCATAACCCACTGCCAAGCTTTTGAACCTAGATTATACCCTTTTCTAGTTGTTGGATAATGTATTGAGTCACCGAAGAGTAATCAGGATTACCATTCTTATGTGGCCATGATCCCAGGCAGCAATAGCTCCACATCCTTGAGGATTACATTTACCCCTACCATTTTAACTGGAATTGTAAAGATAACTGACTCTAGTCAATTTATAGTGCCACGGTAGGCAATAAAATGAGCGGTAAGATGAAAACCCAGTTCTTGATATATTTGGACAGTTGGCCTGGTATCACCATAAGACAAAAGTTGCAATTCACCCGAGTGAAGGTTTTTTAGGTGCTGGGCTACGGTTAAAACCAACGGCCGTTGCAGATCTAAATGCCGATATTCAAGAGCCACACCTGGTCCCTCAACAATAGCGACAGTTTTGCCGGGTATTCCCAGGCATAATCCTGCCACATCACCATCCGGGGCAAAGGTTAAGAAAATGTTTTCCGGTTTCCAATACATAGGAACCAATTCACCAATACCGTCCACTGTGGTAGGCACCTCATTTTGCGCATGACCCCACATATGGGCATAGCCACGATTTAGGATATCAGCCAGGATCTGCGGTTCATTCAAATCAACATATGATTGAACGGTAAATCCATTGGGCCATTCCGGCCTGGCGAATGAGGAGCTTATGGTTGTTTGAAGATCCCAAGAATCTCCAATTGCTTTGTACCCTTTACGACTTAGAAAGGCATTTGACGCATTATTATTTGCGTTGGTATAGATGATAAAGCTATCTGCGCCAGTAGATCTGGCTCTGTCTACGACTCGACTCAATAAGAGACCTCCCAGGCCTTGCCGGCGCCAATGAGGCGAGACAGCAACATAGAGAGTGCAGCGGGTCCCTGCACGTCCAGATACAGAAGAATAGCCAACAAGGGCGTTTTGATCTGATGGGTTTACAGCTAACCAACAATCATGCTGTGGATCATGGTTACGCCAAGTTAGCTGCTGGCGAAGTTTATCTTCCGACACATCTTCACCATCCTGATCGTAATCTTCAACGACCGATAGTAATCGGTGCAACCGTGTTAAATCAACAACAGGATCATAAGAACGAATCTCAAACATCAATGTATTTGAACCGGGTCTTTTATCGCGCCACGTTGAAGGAGTGGTTCCTGGTAACCTTCATCCCAACCTTGCGGTACATCGGTTTTTTCGATACGTACGGCCGTATTCTTGTAATCTGGAATCTTGGCCCGGCTGTCCACCTGGACCATCGTCAGCTTATTAGCCGCCGCTTCAGCAAAGTGGAAGGGGATGAAAACTGTTCTCCGCGGCGAACGGCCGGTTACCAACACGCGCATTGTTATTGTGCCGCGGCGTGAACTAACCGATACCCAATCGCCGGTCACAAGGCCCAGTCCCGTGGCATCATCAGGATGAATTTCGCATACGGCTTCGGGGAAAATATCTTCCAGTCGTGAACGGCCGCTCATAGTGCTGCCGTGCCAATGATAGAGCACACGTCCCGTACTCATATTGAAGGGATAATCCCCATCTGGCTGCTCAGATTCAGTGCCATATTCCAATTCCCAGAACTTACCTTTACCGCGTGGGAAAGTGTCGGCGAAAAGAAATGGCGTTCCTGGATGGTCGAAATTGGGGCAGGGCCAGTGGACCCCGCCTTCGCGGTCGATGCGTTCGTAATCAATACCCCCAAACTCCGGTGTGAGCTGGCGCATCTCTTCCCAAATATCTGAGGGGTGGCTGTAATCAAATCCGGCCGAAAGTGTCACACCGAGGCGTGCCTCAATCCGTCGGGCTAAATCGCTGGTGATCTGCCAGTCTGGGCGTGAGTCGCCGACCGGATCGACGGCTTTACGACAGCGCTGGACCCGCCGGTCGGTGTTGGTAAAAGTGCCATCCTTCTCGGCGAAGCTGGTAGCAGGCAAGATGACATCCGCCAATTCACCTGTTTCATTGATGAAGATATCCTGGCAAACAAGGAACTCCAATTGCTCCAACGCATGGCGTGTGTGAGCCTGGTTGGGCTCGCTTAGCATCGGGTTTTCACCTACGACAAATACGCCGCGTATTGCGCCTGTGGTTCCAGCATCGATCATTTCTGTAGCCGTTAAACCGGGTTCTGTATTTAATTCAACGCCCCACGACCCCTCAAACTTTGCTTGCACTAATGGATCGGAAACAGCTTGGTAGGCGGTGTAAACGTGAGGTAGGCCGCCGCTGTCGGAACAGCCTTGCACATTGTTTTGGCCACGAAGGGGATTTAACCCGGTTCCTGCCTTGCCCAGATGCCCGCACATCAAAGCCAGGTTGGTCAGAGAAAGGGTATTGTCCGTGCCATGGGTGCTCTGGCTTATGCCCATGCCCCAATAAATAGCCCCACGATCAGCATTAGCATAAAGTCTCGCCGCTTCAACAATTTGTTCTGCCGGCACCCCGCTAACTTCTTCTGCCCATTGGGGTGTACATGTTTCCAAGGATTCGATATATTCCGAAAACCCTTCTGTACGGCTGGCGATGAAATCCTCGTCGTAGAGTTTTTCTTTGACCACAACATGAGCCATGGCTTGAAAGAGAGCCACATCTGTTCCCGGATTCTGCTGCAGCCACAATGTTGAGAAATTAACCATATCCACACGGCGCGGATCGATGGCGATCAACTTTGCGCCATTTTCACGCACGGCACGTTTTAGGAAGTTGGCAATAACCGGGTGTGTTTCGGCCGTATTGGAGCCCGTGATGATGAATACGTCCAGATTCTCCATTTCGGCGATGGAATTGGACATAGCGGAAGAACCGATGGCTAACTGCAAGCCTGCCACCGATCCGGCATGGCATAAACGCGCGCAATGATCGATATTATTGGTGCCGATTAAAGAGCGGATCATTTTCTGGAAGACATAAGTATCTTCATTAGTGGCCTTGGCGCTGGCATAGCTGCCAATAGCCCCACCGCCGTGATTTTGCTTAATCCGCACCAGTTCGTCGGCAACAAAATCTAATGCCTCGTCCCAAGTCGCTTCACGCCAAACCGGCTTTGCACTGCGCCCTTCATTGCGATTCATGCGGATTAATGGCGTTTTCACACGCCCCGGATGTTTCACATAGTCTGTGCCAAAGCGTCCTTTAACGCACAACATACCGTAGTTGGGTGCAGCATCAAATGGTGCGTCAACGCGATAGATATATTCATCTTTAACACTCAAATCTAGCTGGCAGCCCACACCACAGTAGGGACACGTGGAGCGAACGATTTTGTCTGGTTTTATCATCAGGCACCTCTCGATATTTTTCTTCTATAGCCTTTGAAGTTCAGGTAAATAAACAGTGCTATGCTGTCTGATTTTCTGCCGCCTGTTTCTCTGCCGTTTCACGCAGCATCGTCTTAATAGTCTCTTCTGGAAGCTGCTCAATCCGCCGGAACCGGACACAGCTCTTGCCACAGTTCAAACCTGCCTTATCAAGTTCCGTCTTATGCTTCTCCACGATCTCTACATCCATATAGATGCTCATATAATTCTTTTGTGATTTATAAGAACAGATCAGAGCATCCTGGTAAACGCCCGGCATGCCGTATTCGATCACATCGGTGGATTCGGGTAATGCCGCATGGATCCATGAACGTAGTTTAGCCAGGGCTTCTCGCCGTCCTTCCGGCAACGTTTTCAAATATTTATCAATTTCTATGCTTTGGTCATGCATATTTTATTACTCCTTGCGCCGTTTGCGTCCACCACGGGTCTGGAAAAATATTTCATCAGGGTTTTCGCCTAGTTCCATCAGCGCCTGTCGTTTCGGTTTTAGTGCGCCGGTGGGGCAAACGCCGACGCATTGTCCGCAAAAGACACAGGTGGTATCGGTCATCCCATCACCCATGAAGGTGCCGATCTGCGTTTGGTAAGCACGGCCGTCGAAGTTAAGCGCAAACGCATACTGGGCATCATCAGCGCAAACCTGGACACAGCGCCAGCAGTTGATACATTGGTTGTAATCACGCAGGTAAAAGGGATTGTCATCGTAAATCGGCGCTGTGCGCTTTTCACTATCGACAAAACGCTCACTGTCCGCACCATATTCTTTAATTAGGGCCAGGATTTCCGGCGCTTCCGACAAATCAACGGTCGAGGCCAGTAGCTCCAGAATCGTTTGCCGGCTGCGCTGCACAGCATCGCTTTTAGTTTCCACAACCATATCGTTGCCGCAGGCGGTTACGCAGGCGGCCGACTGTATGCGTCCGCCGCTATCGACAGAACAGACCCTGCAAAGGCCGTTTCCCGTCAAGTGCGGATGGTAACAAATAACCGGGATATCGATACCTAGTTCAGCCGCGGCATCTAAGATTGTTGTACCGGCCGGCACAGTAACCTGCCGCCCATCAATGGTTAAAGTAACAGTATCGCTCATCTTCTGCTCCGTGATTATGTGACCAGCGCTGGTCGCCGGTTTAGATGGGAAACACCAGACAAAATATTAGACCTTGTCCAGTGCTAATATGCGTTCAGGATGGGTATAAATGCGCATCCGTTTATTGCGTACATAGGCCACAATGGTCATGTTCCATGCCTCAGCCAAAGCAACTGAGAGACTAGTAGGCGATGTGCGCGAACAAACGATTGGGGTTTGCAGCCGGCGCGCCTTATTGATCATCTCACTGCTTATCCGGCCGCTGCTCAATAAGATTTTATCTTTGGTCTCAATCTCCTGCTTTAGTGCTGCGCCACATAATTTGTCTAAGCAATTGTGCCGTCCCACATCTTCTACTTGAAGCAACACCTTGTCATCCTTGGCCAGCACGGCCGTATGGATGCCACGTGCTCGTTTATAGGAATCGGCACCTAGATGCATTTTCTGCATCAAATCCGCCAATTGTTCAGGCTTCGCACTAAGGTTGGAAGTCAACGGGTCGTGTCTTCCTGACAAATCGTCAAAAGTGACACCACCGCCACAGCCAGAAGTAATAATGGCGCGCGACGGCCGTTTGAAGTTCATATCCTTCAGCCATACATCCACACAAGTCGTCGCTTTTGAAACATGAATTTGGCGAATATCGTCAAGGCCTTGGATGATTCTTTCATTGTATAGAAAACCCAAGGCCAACTCGTCCAGTTTCGAGGGCGTGCACATGAAAGTCGCCAGTTCTTCTCCATTAACCGAAATACAAGCCAGACCCTCTTCTACGATCTCTCCCTCGATATCTCGTGGTTTACTTCCGTCGACGCTAACGTAACGGATGGGCAGTGTGGTGGATTGATTTCTCATCTATCTACAGAATGCTGGGAACTAACCATCAGGACAGTAATTCGGGCCACAAATCTATGGCACTCATGATCGCCGTTGCGGCCGTTTGTCCTAGACCGCAAAGCGAGGTCTCAGTCATGGCAAAGCCTACATCGAGCAGGATTTGTTTATCTTCAACGTGGGCACCACCATTGTGGGCAATACGATCCATGATTTCCATCTGCCGCTGGGTGCCAATTTGACAAGGGAAGCATTTACCGCAGCTTTCATGGGCGAAGAAACGACTCAAACGGAAAAGAATATCACGCAGATCTACCGTCTCATCATATACCTGGATCACACCCGATCCCAGGGGCACGCCGTACGCCCGAGCATCTTCATAAGTGAGAGGCATATCCAATCCATCAGGGCCAATGAAAACGCCTGCTGCTCCGCCTAGTAACACAGCCTGGATTTCTTTGCCTTGCGGTATACCACCGGCCATGTCGATCAGCTCGCGAATCGTGAGGCCAAAAGGCACTTCATAGAGACCCGAACGCGCTATATGCCCGCTGAGGCAGAACCATTTTGTGCCTGGAGACTGCTCTGTACCGTGCTTTAACCATTCATCTAAGCCGATATTGAGTACAGCCATAGCCGCGACTAAAGTCTCTACGTTATTAAGGGCAGTCGGTTGGTCAAATAAACCATTTGTAACCGGGAAAGGTGGCTTGATCCTTGGGAAACCACGTTTGCCCTCGATAGCCTCAATTAGTGCTGTTTCTTCACCACAAATGTAGGCTCCTGCCCCTCTACGCATATCAATATCAAAATTAAAGCCATCACAACCCAGGATATTCTGCCCTAGATAACCTGCTGCACGAGCCTTGTTCACGGCATTGGTCAAGCGCTCATAACTGCGCGGATATTCACCGCGTACAAAGATCCAGCCATTTTCTGCACCAACAGCATAAGCAGCAACCGTCATCGCTTCAATCAAGCTAAAGGGATCGCCGTCGATCAAGGCTCGATCTTTAAATGTACCTGGTTCGCTTTCATCCACATTGGCCACAATATGTTTGTCTGCCGGTGAGCCTGGGGCATTGCGTGTGAATTCCCATTTTAGATTTACGGGAAACATTGCTCCCCCACGTCCAAGAACGGCGCTGGCTTTTAATGTCGCCATGATCTCTTCTGGTGTCATGTTGACTACTTTATGCAGCGCACTATACCCATCTTGCGCTATATAATCTTGCAGACTGTATGGATCAACATGGCCCACACGCGCCACTTTGACCAATGGCCCGCCATAGATACGAGGCTCCGGCTCTGGATGGGATCCATTTAGGAAATCAGCAACATCATCTACCGTTAGATTGCCACCTGGTTTGTCGCCATTCAAGGCATTAGGCGCGTGTTCGCACATGCCCAGGCACGGGACCAGTTCATAGGTGATACGGCCATCTTCGCTCGTTTCTCCATCATGCAAACCTAATTGCTGTTCCATTGCCGCGCTAACAGCCCCAGCCCCAGCCAGATGACAGGCCGAATCCTGGCAGACTCGTATCACAGTCTTCCCCGTCGGTTGGTTATAAAACATGGTGTAAAATTCAATAACCCCATGAATATCAGCCAGTGGCACGCGCAATGTTTGGCCAACTACTTCTTGTACCTCGCGCGGCAGCCAACCATACAGCGCCTGGGTCTCATGCAGCATGGGTAAGAGAGCTTCTCGTTTCCGGCCTTTGTATTTATTTATTATCGGGGTTAAAAGAGACAGATCTACCACATGGGTCGATTGAGTCATCGTGGATCCTTCTAAGTGATGCGATTTTTGGGAATTAAAGATTGATGCTATTGTACGGCAAGGCAACTAGAAAAACCACGATAAAAATTTTGGCACCAGTAAAGCTTCGGTTTCCATTAAACTATTCTACAGCTGATCTTCATTGGTTGTGCTCACTGAGCTGGAACCTCAGTCGCCAGATCGTAGCCCAGCGGGAATAGCGGATCTGTGATACCGGCGGCCGGCAGTTGCGTGATGTCGCGCGGCCAGGTATAGGGTAACTTACCCGTGAATGGCGCCTCGCCGAACAGGAGATCGGCAACACCCGCGCCCTCGCTGCCCGGCAGCCAGGCAGCGACAAAAGCATCGGTAAGCTCCAATGGTTCTGTAATAATCAGTGGGCGGCCAGAGATCAGGATGATGACCAAGCGCTCACTGCGCTCTCGCAGCCCTGCGATCACCGCTAAATCCCTATCGCTTAGGCTGAGATCGGCACTGTCGCCTACACCTTCGGCGTACGGCCGTTCGCCTACCACGGCAATGCCCACATCAGCTATCGCCAGATCCCCATTCGAAGTGGTGAGACCATCAAACTTGCCGAAGCGATTGAAATGCACACTTGTATCCTGGCTGACGGCCGCTTCAATTCCTTCCAGAATTGTCGTGCCAGTTGTGATGTTGCCCGGTTTGCCCTGCCACTCGATGGTCCAGCCACCGGACTGCATACCGATGTTATCGGCCGCCTCGCCGCCGACGAAAATGAGCGGCGTTTTCTTGGACAAGGGCAGTGTGCCAGCCTCGTTTTTAAGCAAGACCAGCGATTGGCGCACCGCTTCGCGTGCCAGTTCTCGGTGAGCATCCGAACCTATCTGAGCGAGTTGATCGGGATCGGGAAATGGGTTTTCAAATAAGCCCAACGAAAACTTGGCCTTCAAGATGCGCCGGACGGCATCATCAATTCGTCCCATCCCTATATCCCCATTCTCTACGGCGCTGGTCAGCGTGGTAATGAAGCGTTTATAGTCATAGGGCACCATGTTCATATCGATTCCGGCGTTAACGGCCGTGATCACAGAATCATCATAGTCACTTGGATTAATTTGGTCGATGGCCTGCCAATCGGAAACCAGGAAGCCCTCGAACCCCATTTCACCCTTCAACAAATCGGCCAGCAGAACCTGCTGGGCGTGCATTTTAGTGCCATTCCAACTACTAAACGAGACCATGATGCTCAGTGCCCCGGCGTCGATGGCGGCCTGGTAGGGTGGTAAATGAACAGCGTGCAGCGTAGCTTCATCAATTTGCGTATCGCCCTGATCGATCGGGTAGATGTTTGTGGTTGAACTGCCCCAGATTGTGCCGCCGTCAGCAACAAAATGTTTAGGGGTGGCGAGCACGGTTTGTAGATCTCTCAAGTCATTCCCTTGTAGTCCGCGCAAGTAGGCCGTTCCTAAAAGCGTTACCAACTCTGTGTTTTCACTGTAGCCTTCATAAGTACGCCCCCAGCGGATGTCTTGTGGTACGGCGACAACGGGGGCATAGTTCCACAAGATGCCCGTGGCTGCCACTTCAACGGCCGTTGCGCGTCCAATTTTCTCCAATAGATCGGGGTTCTGCGTTGCGCCGAGGCCAATGTTATGGGGGAAAATGGTGGCGCCTTTGACATTGTTGTGTCCGTGGACGGCGTCGACCCCATAGATCAAGGGGATGCCTAACCGCGTTTGCAGCGCGGCCTCCTGGTAGCTTTTAACCATCTCGGCCCATGCTTCAGGCGAGTTGCTGCTGGGCGCTCCACCACCGCCGCTGAGCACGCCGCCAAGAAAATGCGTAGTTACGGCTTGCGGCACAACGCTGTCCTTTTCAATGAGCGTCATCTGGCCGATCTTTTCGGCCAGGGTCATGCGGGACAACAGATCTTCGATGCGATCATCGGTGGGGGCTGTCGGGTCAAGGTAAAGCAGCGCCTTATCTTCTTGTACAGGGACAGGAAGGGGAGGAGAAACGACTTTTTCCTCTCCCTGGCATCCCGTCCATAAAAAGGAGGAGGTAATGAAAACCAGGAGCACCCAAAACTTAATCTGCTTCATTATTCTGTCTCAAACATATTAACTATACATCAGTGATACCTATTCATGAACGATTTGACCTCAACGTAACTGGGGGAATTTAAAACACCAGGTATCGATTGACATACAATTGCTGCCAATGCGGATGCAAATTCAATCGTCTTTCCTATTGGCCACTTTTTTATTAACCCATAGATGATTCCAGCACGAAAAGAATCACCAGCGCCAGTTGTATCAACAGGGTTGATGCGATATGGGACCATGCTCTCAAATCCCTTATCCTGCGAACCGTAATAGATTTCCTGATGGCCAAAGGTGAAAATGATTGTGCCATCATAGCCTTCTTTGTATTTGCGCATGATGGAAGGCGTGCTGTAATCAGGATACGTATCTCTAAGATATTCCTCAGAGATAATTGCAATATCCGAGTTCAAGAATATGAGGTCATCAAATTTGCAGTCAACAGTAACAACAGGCTTATTGAGGCTTTTTGCATATTCGACTACTTGTATCGATGCTTCGCTAAAAAATGGGTCCAAAGAGATAACCTTTGCGTTTTGAATATCAATTTTCTGGGGGAAATTCCAGCTTTTTTCTTCTGCTAATTGGGCATAGGTGCCGAAAATTGTTCTTGAATTCGAGTCAACCATGAGCACTTCTTTTGGACCTTTGCAGCTCTGGAAAGAAATGCGCGAAATGTCGACAAGGTTTTTGTTAAAAACATTGCGCAAGAAATTGGCATCATCATCGGGGTTTATCCAATTACCATCCAGTTTCACTTTTAACCCCAAACGAGATAATACGATTGTACTGTTGGCCGCTTCACCACCGATATTTCGGTATTTTTTTATGAGTTCAGCATATCCACTTCTGGTAGGGAAGCGATCCTTCAACAAAAAGAGGGTGCTTGATGCGATAACCCCATAAGAATACACATCGTAAATTCCCATATATTGCCACTTTTTTATTCAGGGTAACAGGGCTCCTGCATCGATCGTCGCTTTTTCTGAAGACGGGTATTATTGTGTTGCTCTTCTCGAATAAAGATCTTGCATTACCAATTTGGGCGTGCGATTGATGAAAAACAACCCCCAATGTTTTTCAGGTTCAAGTGGATCAGCTGAACCTTTCCAGGGTTCATCAAAGGCTTCGAAAACAAAGGTCAAGATATTTTCTTCCTTTGTCCAATCCATTAGTTGCTGGTAATAACTGGCTTGTAACTCTTCAGAGGCGTTCTGGGGATCAATGCCCCTGCCGTTGGAAGCTGTGGGCCAACCTGCTTCAGTAATCACCACTGGCATATTCGGGTAATGGTTAACAACAGAATAATAGTTTTCTTTGGTGTAGTCGAGGGCATCTTCAATCGTGCGATACTCCCACACGGGATAAGTATGAACAGAAATGAAATCTAACTCCGCAGCCAAAGGCTCCAGTTTTGCTGTCCAAGGGACGTAATTTTCACAAAATGTAACGGGTTGGGGAAGTGCCTTTTTGATGCGCTGGGCATAGGCAATCAGGCTTTTTATCGGCACCATATGATCTGTCCAATCCACACTTGCTTCATTACCCACCGACACGGAAAAAACGATATCCTCATAAAGAGTGGCTAAGTCGATTAAGCGTTCTACATCCTCATTGTTAGATTGACGATTTTTATTAAGCGTTTCAGCAGTAAAATCTGCACCCCAAGGGCAATTGGGATTGCTTACCTCGGCTGCCATATCCACACCCAACATCACCTTAAAATCCAACCCTTCATTGCGGATCACTTTTAACACCGTTTCAGCGTGTGGGCTGCAATCATACAACCTGATCAACGACCAGTTATTGGCCAAAATAAAAAGATCCTCTTTTATTTCGGCATAACTTGGAAAAACACCCTGCCGGGGATCTTGGCCGGCACGGTATCCCGAATAACAAATAGCATTGCCCTCATTTTGCTTTATGAACTGTTCAATGATCGTTTGTTTAGAAAGTACTTTAGACAAATTTCATCCTCCCATCCTTATCCCAAAGCCCCCAATAGGCACCAACATCCCCTTCGTCCGCTATTTTCCAGGTTTCATCAAACGCTGAGAAGTAGAAAATGTCGATCCCTTCTTCTTCTGCCCACTGGTAAGCATTAATAAAATAGCGGATGGCGTTTTCAAAGGATGGCACGGCAATTCCGCGTGTCACTGTTCCCAGGTTTGGCCATCCTGTTTCGCTTATAATCACTTTTTTGCCTTGCGCAGCATTTACTGCATGACGATACATTTCCTTCATATAAACCAATGAGTGTTCGGCGGGATACCCTTC
The DNA here is from genome assembly GCA_963736615.1 of uncultured Chloroflexia bacterium. Lineage (GTDB taxonomy): Bacteria > Chloroflexota > Anaerolineae > Promineifilales > Promineifilaceae > JAACFF01. The sequence continues at coordinate 605,801 of CAVTPP010000015.1, forward strand.
CCAAAAGGGATAACAGTTGGCAAAAATAACATCACAAGCCTCACTGACTTGTGGGTGAGCCACAAATTTGAAATAAGCATCTACATACCCCACAGGTACGCCTGGCCCCCCTTTTTTTGCCCGCTTAATCAGATTAATCAGTTCATCCTCAGGCAGTTCATCACGTAATAGCACCTCATTGCCCACCGCCAATAAGCCGGCATAACCGGCTTTAGCAATCTCGATAGCATTGTTAAGCTCCAATTCGTTATGCTCGCGATCGCCGTCTAACCACACGCCCACCATGGTTTTAAGCCCGTACTCGGACGCGATTTGAGGGATCAACTCATTACCTTCCGTACAAGAAAATGTGCGCACCCAATGCACATAGGGCTGGATAATAGCAAGACGCTCGCGGATTTGCGCTGCACTGATTTTGGTGCCTGGACCTTGTCCTTCAACATATGGACTGAAGCAAATCCCGTGGATTTTCTGCTCTAATATGGATCGAACAAGTGCTTTTAAGTCTCAGCGATGGAATATTTGGAAATATCAATCCCTGCCAACGAGGATCGAGTTTTAGCATATAGCTTGACCTTGCATGATTTTTTGCTCCTATTCATTGTTTAACGACCATCTTGGAAATCAAGGGACGGTGACTTCACGCTTTTTATTTGCCGTCACGATTCAAAATTTGTTTGGTCGTGGTCTGGATCGAGGTGCTTGCCTGAAAAGTTCGTGCATACGGCCGTCTTCGTAAACAACCACCATCTGCGACTGCGCCTCCTCGTTGATACATCATCGGGCATTGGCAAAAAGTAAATGCCAACGAATCAGGCGGCAGAGGCAAAGTTTCTAAATCCACCTGAATGTCAACATAGTTAAAATCCTCTGCCGCTGGCAAAAACTCATCGCGCCGCAGCAGCGTCGGCGAAAAACAGAGCTGCCCTCTGCTTTAATGACACGCCCAATTCCCCCCAGCGCGTTAAGATTTCTTCTTTTACCTGGCCGGTCATCCCTGGCTGGCGTGCCCCGCTTCCCATTGGCGTATGGGAATAAGGATCGGTGGGAAAGGCGCCATAACTCAGCAGGCGATTTATTAAAGCCTATCCCCGCACGAATATCATAATAAGCATCGGCCAAGGCGATTGACAACGGCCGTATCCGCCTCCTGCATCCAGCGCCTGTTGGTAACATTCCTGCGCCGCCAGCAGCAGCTTTGAAACCATATGCCAATAAACACTGCCCAATCCTTCAAAGGCAAAAAAGGTGCCGGAGCGGCCGGTGAAGGCGCGATGATTGAAGGTTTTTCAAACAAATCGAAGCATGAAGTCTGCGTTCGGCGCCGGCACCATTCTGCGTACGCCTGGCTCTTGCTGCCAGATCATTCAGAACCCGCTGCAAATCGTTAGCATTGCGGAATTGGCCGTTGAAATGATAGACACCCGCCTCATCGCGGATCAGCAGGCGACTATCACCTGCTGCCGTCAAGGCTGGCTACCAGTGCTGAGTCTGCAACTTTGGCCGCCGGCACATTGTTCTTCTGCCGGAAGCCAGGCAAGTTCGCGATTGGGATAAAGCATATAAGAATGCTGATCGGCACGATACAGGTCACTGCTTCGTAAGCTGTGCAGCAGCGCTAGGGTTTCCGTCGGCGGCTAACAAGCCGGCGGAAAGGATAGCCACCTGGCCTTCCAACATCAGATAAAGATGATCCACCGCGGCCCGCTTCTCTCCAGGCGCAAAATATTGTAGGTATGGTAAAGTCGTCGGCGCGCTAGTTAGCCTGCAGCGTATGTTCGAGATAAGCCTGGGCCACGTCGAGCAGATCGTTCAGATTGCCGTTCGCTGATTAACTCAACCTGCTTGGCTGGGTAGTCCATCTTCATAGATGGTGGTAGCGGTAAGTGGTACGGCTGCGCCCAGATCATCCATGAATGCCCGGCGCGTTCGGTCATCAAAATGTTGTTTCCAGATGGGCCTGATAACGGCTCAGAATGTGCTGCACATTCGGAGAAAAGGTCAGAAACGGCCGTATTAACCTTGAATGCTTCTTTCTCAAATCCTGCCAACCCTGTTTGCCAAAAGGCTATAAAGCGGCGTAGGTAAGCGACCGTGACCACCGAAAGCCCTTTACCAACAAGGGCATTGTTGGCATCGTTCCATTCCGGGCGTTGGGTATTCATCCAGATGCCGCCTTCCGGCACCAGATTGGTGAGCTTGGCCAGCAGCAGTACCAGCAGTTTCTCGACCATAGTGACATGAATAACATTCCCGTCCTGCATCCCGCTGCAAACGGCCGTCTGTGCCGATTCTGCTACGGCCAGTTTCCGTCGCTTTCTCGCTTTCCCAATCAAAATCAATCGTGTTATACCAATCTGTTCAGCATCTCCTGATAAGGGCGCAGGCGGTAAGGGACATCGGCATAGGCAAAAACAGGTTGGTTCCACAGATCGGCTAGCCTGACCGGGGTGTACATGCTCGGCGATCTCCAGCAGCTTTTGCAGATAAATAATCTGGTGATCGCTCCAGTAGCCAATATTGGACCAGGGGTTATCAGGTTCAGGCACTTCCCATTCAATGCCGCTGCGGGTGACCCGGTAGGGATTATAGCCATCGGCCGTTGTGGCATTGAGGAATTTGGCGATCACACCTTCAGTATAGGCGGAAAGGAGAGCATCAGCGGCTCCCAATTCTGAAAAATATCGCGCCAGTTTCCCTGGTAATCCAGATTACGGGAACCATCCGGCTTTTTCAGGTTGATTGAGAAGTGGTTCCAGGGCCGGCTGGGGTCGCCGTGCCGGCGGCTGAAAAAGAGCGGCAAATATTCATAACAGAGACGAATCAAGTCGGGTGATCCCGTGGCTGCTGCCCGGCATACAGTTCACTGGATATTCATCGCATGCCGGCAAATCAGCCAGCCAGCCGCCTGTGCTGCGAATACGGGACGGTTGCGAGTACGAATAAAATCCTGCAGATCGCTGCGATTTACCTGGTAGCCGGCGCGAAAATGCCGCCGCGCATGATATTGAACAGCGTGTTGGCAAAATGATGGGCACTGGTCGTTTCCTGCGCCGAAAGCTGCAAGCCATCCGCCGCTGCGACATAACGCAAAAGTTGATCTGAACTGCTGGGCAATATCGGCTTCGATTTCGCGTTCGATGACCGCTGCGATCCTGATGTGAGAAATTCCCTCAGGCGCACGACCGCGGCACTGTCCTGGTTCACATCGGCAACGATATGCCACTGATGGTCTCTGCCTGGCCGGCAGAGAGAATGCAGCCTGCGACAAAATAGGAGCCCGCTTTGCCGCGCAGATCCATATTCTCGCTGGATTTCACTCCCATAACGAAATGCATCCAACTGATCGCTGCTAAGCAGATAACGGTCACTTTCCAGACCAATCTGCCAGGCGACGGTCGCCATTAATGATTCGCTGGGTTCAGCCTGATCGGTTAGTGTGGCACTTAGGGTAAAAATGCCTAAGCCAGTTTGGGGATCCAATTCATTCCGTTTGTAGGCATGCAGCAGGCTGCTCAACGAGGTTTGCAGCGCATTGGTCGCCCCATAGGGAAGGATATTCTGCAGACCATCTAGCAGATCGATCTGCGCAGGACGCATGCACCATCATTTTGCAGCCAACTGCTTTTGATAAAGCCAAAGCGATCGCCGGTGCGCCACGCCATGCGCATGGTAAGCTGCAAGATCCAGGTTCACTTCCTCAAAAACGAGCTTGTTGCCAGTGACATTTTTATAAAGGTGGCGTTCAATCTGGTAGATGCCTGCATAACGGTTTGAGAAAGGCTCCCAGAGGTAGCGAACGGCCGTTGCGCTGGGCCCGCATGATCGTCTTGCTGCCCGTTAATTCATGGTGGTTGGTGATCTTATCTTCCGTTTCATAAGGAAACAGAGCGGAATCGGCATCGATGCGGCCGGCTGACAAACCACCGCTGCTGGAAATGAACAACCAATGGTCGGCGCTGCTGACCAGACTCATGAAAAAAGGCGGCATCTGGTCATAATGGGCAATGCGATAGTAAGTTTCGCCAAACAGTTGGACATATTGGCCTGATATCGGCTGCCCGCGACCTGTAGAGTTGTATTACCAACGAAGATATCAGTATTCTCGCTAATCATCAGAAAAGCTCCTTATCGCCAAAAAAAATTTAGAAGAATAAAGGCCCTGGCGAGGAGTTCCCAGCCAGGGCCTCAACAACAGTCAATAAAGATTTGAACTCCTGATCAAGGATTTGATCGTTAAGAGCGCATTACTCAAGTTCAAAAGAACCTACATCGCAGGCGGCACCTCGCGCCGGTCGACGCCTAGGCCCGGCCTCGATCGGTCCACCAGAGCTGAAAGCGAAATGGTCGAAGTCGACCTCGACGGTTGACCCAGGCCGCCCTGCACATTACTGATGACAATGACGACCTCATCGAGATCACCATTGAACATGCCATCGCCTCCGGTGCCAGGTCAATGAAGCTGCTTAGCGGGGCGCTGATCAACGTCCATTGGTCGTCGAAGTCTGCAGAGGTGAAGTTGGTATCAAGCCGTATGGAATCCTCGGCGCCATTCGTCCAGCCGTTACCGTCCAGATCCTCTCGGAGCGTGATTTCGAGGGTGTAGGCATCAACGGTGGCGTCGCTCTGATTAAGCACCCAGACGTTGAACCACGGATCAGCCGGCCGGTTCGCCTGGTCCGCAGTCTCTACGTTCCGGAACGCGCCCCCGTAGAAGCCGGAGTCGCTACCGTTTCCGCCCCAGCCGGTGCTGAAGTAAAAAGCACCTTCCGCGGGCCGGTCGGCGGCTATACCCCCACCTCCACCGGCTTCGTTACCGCCAAAGAAGCCCCAATCACCGGCGTCGCCATCCTCGAAGTCGTCAAAGACCGGGTTGGGCGGCGGCGGCGGTACAAACCGGCTGACCAGGTCGATGCCCACCTCACCGCTGGCGTTCCCCTCTGGCAGAGCAAAGCCGTAACCCCAGACATCCGTCAAGGTCAGGCCATCATCCGGCGCGCCAGCCGGTTGGTCAGCGCTGCGCGTGAACTCAGTTATCGGGATTGATACTTCTTGCCAACCAGCAACCGAGTCCGTGAACGAAGCTTCGAACCGTTCGGCTGTATCTGGCCCCTGGTAAACGCGGACATAGTCGATCAGGTATTCCTGCGGGAACTGCACATTATCGCCAACTGGGCCACCGAAGTTGCCGCCAATGGCGAAATTGAGCAGCAGGTAGAACGGCTTGTTGTATACCCACGGCCCCGGGACATCAGCTGGCTCTGCTTGGTGATACTGGATACCGTCGACATACCAGATGATCAGGTCCGGCTCCCATTCGATAGTGAACGTGTGGTAGTCGTCGGACACCGGCACACCAAAGTCGTAGATGTTGCCTAAGGCGTTGCCGCCACTGTAGCCCGGGCCATGAATGGTGCCGAAGATCTCATTCGGCAGCCTGCCGACCCATTCCATGATGTCGATCTCGCCAGCGCCCGGCCACGGGTTGTAGCTGATGTCGGTGCCCAGGCTCCAGAATGCTGGCCACAGGCCTCTGAAGTCTGTGCCGTCGTCCGGCACCTGAATCCGCGATTCAATGCGGCCATACGCGAACTCCGCCTTGTGCAACGAAATCAACCGGGCCGATGTGTACTCACAGGTTCCGTAGAAGCACTCCAGCCTGCCATCCGCTTCCTCTAGCGTGATGACCAGGTTGCCATCACCGTCGGTCTGCGCGTTGGCCGGATCGTCGGTGTAGTACTGGAGTTCGGAGTTGCCCCAGCCCTCGATGCCGTTCAGCGCCCCGTCACCGAGTTCATAGGACCAGTTGGCGGGATTGGGCGGCGTGCCCGCTGATTCATCAAACTCATCACTCCATACCAGGTTCCAGCCAGACGGGCCTGGATCCGGAGTGCGGTTGTCCTTCAGTGTGACAACGACTTCTTCACCACCACCGGCACCGTAATACCAGAAATCGACTGTTTCAGTTTCGCTCCAATCTTGTCCTAGAGCAAAGTCGCGATATAAGGCGGCATCCGAACCACCGGCGGTGATCGGGTCACCACTCAACGTGGTGCCGTTAGAAGGGTATCGGGTCACCACACGGTACGCCAATATCCTTGCTACGGAAATGGAAGACCAGGTCGTCAAGTCGTCGTCGTTTACATCATCAACATGGCGTTTGCCGGCGCTTATGAGTGCGCTCAGTAGCGTCTCCGAACGTCACTGAGGTGTGGTCGACCGTCGTGGCGTCGAAGTCGGGGGTGCTCAGCAGATGCACCGGCACCACGCCGTTGCCTTTCTTGCACACGTTGCCTTGCACAGCGATATCGACATTCAGAGGAACAGTGGCCATGAGAATGTTCTCAACAGCGTCCTGTCCCGGCCGCGCTGCGGCGTCCCCACTCTCGACACGCAGGGCATCAAACTAAACCGGCCCCTCGCTGTCCCATAGGAAAGCGCCCTGTTCGAAATCGTCGAGCAGCAGCGGGTCGAAGGCATCGTTGTCAACAATCAGCGCCCTTGCCTGCGTCGAATTTAACTCAACGTCGACAGGGTTGCTGAGGCGCAGGACAATGCGTTCTTCGCCCTCGAACTTGGTGTCATCGAAGGTCTCAATCGGGAACGTCAACTCGGAGGGGCCACCATTCACAAACGTGAGCGTCCCCGAGGTTGGCGTGTACTCCTCACCAGCTATCGCGCCAGCAATGTCTGTCGCGAAGTCAACGCTGACTTGCGCCGGATCGTCGGAGTTCATTGGGCGGTTTAGCTTCACTGTGACGTCACCCGTCTTTCCCTCCTCAATTGGGGTATCGATTTGGGCGAAGTTCACCGCCAGCGGCGGTATCTCGCCTACGCCATAAAGAGCAACTTTGTCAATATAGTAGCTTCGTGATCCACCGGTACCCAGGGCACCAAACGCCCAGCCGTGGACTTCAATCAAGGTTAGGCCGTCATTGGGCGCATTGTTACCAACCTCTTTGCGGGTGAAGTCTGAAAATGGAAATTCAAATTGCTGCCAACCGGAAAAGTCATCTACAATGGTCACCGTCCAGCGTTCAGCGTCATCGACAGTCGAGCCTACATTGCGGTTTTCCAACAAGTCGATAAACATTTCTGAGCCGAGAGTTGTTGCCATATAGCCAAGCGTAAACCCTTCATAGCCGGACCAATCCTGGGAAACCCAGGTGCCCGCCCGCCTCATTCTCAAAACCGTGAATAAAGCCGGCAAACGCATTGGAATCTATATCCGCCTGCAGGACATTGTTGGGCTCGCGAAAGGTTGTGGGAACGGGAGCGGACGGCATATCGGTGGTGGAGAGGGTAATAGTGCTATCCGCGCCGTTGAAGGTACAGAAGCCAGCGCCGGTGCGTCGGGCGGGCAGGGCGTACCAGGCGCTACGCCACTCTCAAAATCATCGACGACGAGCAGCCCTAGAGCGACATCGTCAAAATAAACGGTGTCGGTACCCAAGGGCAAGACAATCGCCCACGCCCAAATTTCGGTGAGCGAAGCCGTCGTTCAAGCGCCCAGGCTGAAAGTCAGTGGCGCGGGTAAAGTCTTAAAGGGGATGCTGATAAACTGCCAGCCGGGAGTGTCATCGGTGAATTCGTAGTCGAAGCGCTCCGAGGTGTCAACGCTGGGATTAGAGCGGTTATCGGAGATTTCGGCCTGGTAGGTGAGGCCACTACCAGTGCCGTAAAACCAAAATTCGAAAGATGAATAGTTGCTCCAATCCTGAGCACCGACGTCATCAAAGGCTTGACCAAAGCCACCAAAGTCAAATACATCGTAATCAACTTGTAACACATCATTGTCGCCCGATTGACTAGGGAGAGCCAGCGGATCGCTGTCGGCCACGGTGAGGGGCGTGGCGACGACAGTGCTACCGCCGGAAAAGGTAAAAAATTCGGCTGGGGGAGCCAGACCTTCAAAATCTGCCAGGAATATCAGCAGCGCCTAATTGTGCCACAGCCGAGGAGGCCATGGCCGAGATGAGAGTAACCAAACCCAGCAAAACTGGTAATAAAAATATGCTCTTTTTACTTGTTTTCCTATTATTTGTTTTCGTATGTAACATTGTTAAGCTCCTTGCAGGAAGCGGCCATTTGGTACTGCTTGAACACGCACCGAGGTGATTATCGAAAATGTAAATACCAAAATGAGACTAAATACCAACATAATATTTTTTCTTATTAATTATTCCTTATTTCATCATGTTCAACGTACTTGTGAAAAACGTTTTCATATTTATTATCCAATTTCACGGCTTCAGATTTCTTCACGAACGCCTATCCCTTTTTCTTCAGGGCGCGGCGCAAGGTTTCCTCATCCTCCGGGGCCAGGGTCGTCTGCAAGACCTTGCCTTCGTAGGGGCGTAAAGCGGCAACCGCGAAGGCCGGGTCAGCATCACGCACGATAATGAACAGCGCGGAGCTGTTCTCCGTCATCGATTCGGACACTTCTTTCACGAAACTTTGCGAATGCCCAGATTGGTTGATTTGCCAATGAGCCCACCGGCAACAGCCCCGATGATCAACCCACCTATGGGGAAAAATACGCTGGCCAATAAGATGCCCAACAACCACCGGTAACGGCGCCGAATCTTGACATCGCGATCCATCTGGTTCTTAACGTGAATTTTCCCTTTCTCATCCTTAACCACCACGGCCGGATCATCCAGGCTGAGCTTGCCTTCATGCTCGACACTTTTTAAACTATTTCGCACTTTTCCAGCCTCTTCGGCATCATCGAATACCACAACAATTAGATCTGACATTTGTTACCTCTTTTAAGATACTTTTGATAAACGCGTACATAATCAACATAAAGATTTAGCGGGAATTCTGTGTCCAGGCCGATGGTTCCGCCCAATGTGCCACCTATGGCGAGATTGAGGATGATGAAAA
>CAVTPP010000016.1:0-11675 GCA_963736615.1 uncultured Chloroflexia bacterium
CCACTTTTTCTTACTATCCAGAAATCCCGGCACAACAACTCCAAAACACACATTCTCAGTAAGAAATAGCGGTTAATTGAATCTAGGTAAAGTAAATCAAATTTAAGATGCGTTTGCCTTACTGTTTACTGTTTCGAGGTACGGTTTGTGTGGGGGATATGCTCGTGCAAGCGTAAAGGGCAAAAGCAATGATTGCCTTGCATGAGGAAGGGTATGATAATTCCCGCTCTATGCGAGGAAATTTATGGAAGATATTGCTGTTGTTTTCGATATTGATGGCTTAATGGTTGACACCGAACCTATTTCCCGTCTGGCATGGGATAAGGTTCTGGCCCAATTTGGCTATGAATTGAATGATGATCTGCATACGCGGATGATTGGATATCGATTTGATGAAAGCGTTCATATGGTTATTGATGAGTTTGGAATCTCAGCTTCTGCCGCTGAGCTCAAGGAAATGAAGAGTGCTGAATACGATAAAATTCTTGCTCTTGGCGCACCTGTTATGCCGGGTCTATATGAGTTGATCGCCGCGATTAACCAACATGAATTACCCTGGGCTGTCGCTACGTCAAGCCCTTATAACCATGCAGAGGAGATATTGCACCAACTGGGTTTAGAGGACTCTTGCCAGGCCATTGCCGGGGGTGATGAGGTGCCGCGCGGTAAACCGGCTCCTGACATTTACTTATTGGCGGCAAAGCGGCTGGGCATTTCTCCGCAGCATTGTATGGCTCTGGAAGATTCTGCCCCTGGCTGTCAATCTGCTTTAGCGGCGGGGATGATGACTTTGGCGATACCAAATGGGGATACGAAAACGGCCGATTTCCCTGAGGTTCATCAAGTTTTCAACTCCTTGAAAGATGTCGCTGGGGATCTAGATCGCTTATTGTCGGAGTTAAACAATCGCAAAACAACCAGGCTCATTCAATAAGGCGTGAAATGCTGGACGATTATCTATTTCTGACTGCAGCTTCGTTGTCAGAACAGAGTTAACAATCGCAAACAACCAGTCTTCAAAGGCTGACGCTAGAATTATCTTGACTAGTGCATTCCGCAGCGCATGTTCCAGCTTGCCCAAAATCTGGATAGGTTATCCGCGTTTTCAGAGTTGGAGATGAATTCAACTTCTTATCTGAAGGCTTGTTAACATAGCGTTGCTATTGGTACTTGGCTGTGCTATACTTTACTCAAATTTTCATGGTGTTTTTATTGGAAGTGGGCAATCCCCACTTTTTTTGTTGCTTAGAGCTTCTAAGCTAGGTTGAAGAAAAATAAATGAAAAGCGAATTTCTTTTAGCCTTTAATGAAATATGTGAATCACGTGGCTTGCCGAAAGAGGATGTCCTGGAGGCATTAAGAACGGCGCTTGTCTCTGCATATCGACGTGACGCCAATGTAAGCAATACACAGGATGTCAGGGCAGAAATTGACCAGCGTACTGGCGCACCAACGATCTATGCCGAGAAAGAGGTCGTCGACAGCATTGTTGACAATCGCACGGAAGTGATTCGTGAAGTCGCCCGTCGCAATGGTTTCCCTGATGCTGAATACGGCGATCTGGTCATGGTTGATAGCACAACTGCCAGTTTCGGCCGTATTGCGGCACAGACTGCTAAGCAAGTGTTGCTGCAGCGCGTTCGCGAGGCTGAGCGCGAACATCTCTTCGAGGATTTCTCCGGACGCGAAGGCGAACTGGTTAATGGCACGGTGCAGAGTATTAGCGGCCAGCATATCACGATCGGTCTAGGCCGGACGGAAGCGATACTGCCTAAGAACCAACAGGTGGCCCGCGAGCGTTATCGCGCCCATGATAAGATCCGTGTCTATGTTTTAGAAGTACGGCGTACCAATCGCGGACCACAGATTATCGTTAGCCGTAATCATCGCAATCTACTTCGCCGTTTGCTGGAGCTGGAAGTACCCGAAATTTACAATGGCCAGGTAGATGTCAAAAGCATCGCCCGTGAAGCCGGACAGCGCTCAAAGGTAGCTGTACATGCGCTGCAACCTGGCGTTGATCCTGTTGGTGCTTGTGTTGGTATGCGTGGCGTGCGCATCCAGAGTATTGTTCGTGAGCTCAATGACGAGAAGATCGACGTCATCGAGTGGGATCCCAACCAGCAATCGTTTATTTCCAAGGCGCTTAGCCCGGCACGTGTGTCGCATGTTTTCTTGGAAGAACACCCCACAGCCGGCAGAACCGCCGTTGTCATCGTCCCTGATGACCAGTTATCCCTAGCCATCGGCCGTGAGGGTCAGAATGCCAGACTCGCCGCTAAATTAACCGGTTGGCGAATTGATATCAAGAGCTTGACTGAGGCCGCGAAGGAATCACTCGATAACCTTGACAATCCTTCCGCCGATCCTGCAGTCGCCCAAAACAGCGTCATGATTGAGCAAGTCCAACATATTCTGGAGAAAAAGGAAGCTGGACGGCCGATTACGGCTGAAGATTACTCGATGTTATCTCGCCTGGTGACTGGGGTTGAAGGCAATATCGTCGCCAAGCGTGCCGAATCTCATGCTGAGTTTCGACGTGAACGCGTTGAAATGCGCAAGCGCATTCCTGCAGTCGCTTGGAAACTACCTTTAGAAGAACTCGATTTACCGGGTCGTATCCATAATCTCCTCTTAGATAACGAGATTGAAACGGTCGGTGATGTCTTGCTCAACCTGGAGGTAGATGATCAAATCTTCCTAGAGTATCGTGGCTTTGGCGACAAAATGTTAGAGACATTGAAAGAATATGTCGCCGTCTACCAACTGCCGGAAGACGTACTTGAAGAGGCTTTGCTTGAAGACGGTGAACTCGAAGAAGTTACGCTTGAAGAAGTAGAAGTGGTCGAGGAAGTTTCTGTCGATGCGATTGAAGAGGCCGTTGACGAGACGATTGCAGAAGAAGAGACGTTGGCAGTTATTGATAAAGTTGATGAAGAACCCATCGTCGAATCCGTGGAAGAAGTGGTCGAAGAGGAAGAATCTGAGCCCGTTTCTGACATCGACGATCTATCAAAATCAATTGTTGATATTGAGCCACAGCCGGAGAAGAAAAAGAAACCCTCGGTTGTTGTGGTCAGCCCGACCGCAAAAGAAGAAGAGACTGAGTTAGATGACAAGGGGCGTCGTCGCGGACGCCAGCTAATTTTTGATGAAAAATTGGGTGCGGTCGTGGTCAAACGCAAACGTAAGGGCACGCGCGGCCGTCCTCAATGGGAAGATTTCGATCCTGAAGATGAATAGTGGCAAAAAAGAAGTTTTTCCGGCCAAAGCATATTCCGCAAAGGACATGTGTCGCTTGCCGGCAAAAAGTAGATAAGCGCAGGTTAACACGCATTGTGCGCACGCCTGATTCTGGCGTCGTCGTCGACAAAACCGGCAAACAGAACGGCCGTGGGGCTTATCTTTGTGACCAGGTGAATTGCTGGGATAAAGCTTTAAGCAATTCGCAATTACTAGATCAGGCGCTAATGACAAGCGTGACAACGGAAGAAAGAGAAAAGATAGCCACCTTCAAACCAGTCGGGGACAAGGTGACGGAGTAAGAGAATGGCACAAACAAAAACGCTAATTGAAGTACCCGATTTTGTGACGGTTCGTGAATTGGCCGGCATCATGGGTGTTAGTCCTATCGACGTCATCAAGGAGTTGATGAGCAATGGCATCATGGCCAACATCAACCAACAGATTGACTTTGATACGGCCTCCATCGTCGCCGAAGAAATGGGCTTCGAGGTTGTTGCTCCTGAAGCAGAAATCGAAGAAGTAGATATAGAGGACCAACTTGCCTGGCGTCAAGTCCTTGCTGAAGAAAAAGAGACTGATCTGGAGCCGCGAGCACCAATTGTTACAATGTTGGGTCATGTTGATCATGGGAAAACTTCTTTGCTGGATGTTTTCCGCCAAACGAATGTCCAGGAAGGGGAAGCTGGTGGCATTACGCAGCATATTGGCGCTTACCAGGCTAATAGAGAGGGTGAATTAATCACTTTCCTTGATACACCTGGCCATGAGGCATTCACGGCAATGCGTGCCCGTGGTGCCCAGGCTACCGATATTGCGATTCTGGTTGTCGCCGCAGATGATGGTTTGATGCCGCAAACACGTGAGGCCGTTGACCATGCCCGCGCCGCACATGTTCCGATTATTGTGGCTTTGAACAAAATCGATCTGGAAACCAGCCGCCCCGAACGGGTCAAGCAACAATTAGCGGAAATTGACCTGATACCTGATGAGTGGGATGGGGACACCATGGTGATTCCCGTCTCTGCTACGGAAAAATTAGGTGTTGATGATTTGCTTGAGGCAATTCTTTTAGTCGCTGAAGATATTCAACCGCGGGCAAACCCGAAAGCTTCTGCAACCGGCACTGTTATCGAAGCAAGAATCGAGAAAGGGCGTGGCATCATGACTACGTTGCTGGTGCAGAATGGCACACTCAACATGGGTGATACCCTGCTGATTGGTGAGAATTACGGCCGAATTAAGGCTATGTTCGATTATCGAGGCAAACGAATTCAGAAGGCAGCACCATCCACGCCAGTATCGGTCGCCGGTCTAAACGGTATGCCTGGAGCAGGTGAACAATTCCGTGTTGTTGAGAGTGAAAGGGTGGCACGTAAACTTGTATCTGACTTTGAGGTACAAAGTGTTGGCCCAGTTGAGGTAAGCACAGGCCCCGTGAGCTTTGGAGGAATTTTTTAGCCGTCTTGCAAGATGGAGAAATCGAAGTCGCTGAACCTGATCGTCAAGGCTGATGTACAAGGCTCGCTGGAACCAATTGTCAATTCTCTTGAACAATTGAGCAATGATGAAGTGACAGTAGAGATATTACGCGCCTCCACAGGCAATGTGAGTGAAAGTGATGTCATGTTGGCTTCTGCTTCAGAAGCTATCATTCTAGGTTTTAACGTCAGCATTGATTCCATTGCTAAAACTGCCGCCAGCAACGAACAGGTTGATGTTCGTAATTATCGCATCATCTACAAGCTCTTAGAAGATGTAGAAAAAGCGATGAAGGGTATGCTGGCGCCAACCTACCATGACGTAATTATCGGCCGTGCCGAAGTACGGCAGGTATTTCGCATTCGCGGTGTCGGCAGTATCGCCGGTTCCTATATGAGAACTGGTGCGGCTCGTCGTAACGCCAAGGCTCACCTTGTGCGCAATGGCAAGCTCCTAAACACAGGCCCTGTGGGCAGCCTAAAGCATTTGCAGGAAAACGTACGCGAGGTAAAGACCGGCTTTGAATTCGGCGTAAGCATTGAAAACTGGAACGACTATGCACCAGGCGACATCATTGAGTTCTTCGTGACAGAAAGGGTTGAAGAGTAAACTGAATGAGCAAAATCAGACAAGAACGTACGGCTGAAGATATCCGTCTGATTATCAGCGATGTTCTGTATCGTGATGTCAGCGATCCACGCCTGTCGGATATAACGGTAACCCGCGTACTGATTGACCGCGAACTTCAACATGCCAACATCTATGTAAATGCATTAGGTGATGATTCACGAGAGAACGAAGTGATGAAAGCTCTCGAAAAAGCAGGGGGCTTTTTTCGTTATGAAGTAGCCCAGCGCACAAGCCTGCGTACGGTTCCTGAACTTCATTTTCACTGGGACCCAACCCTAGCTTATGCCCAAGAAGTAGATGAGATTCTCAACACCTTGGATATCCCCCCAGAAGAAGATTTAGCCGAAAGCGAATAGTATAAACTCCCTAAAAAAAGCCAGCAGCCCCACATGATTCAAAACGCTTTAGAAAAAGCCGATAACATCCTAATAATAACCCATGTAGATCCCGATGGCGACGCCATCGGGTCTCTAACTGCACTTGGGTTGGCCCTGTTGCAATTTGGTCAATACCCCACACTGGCCTGCGATGACAATGTGCCAGAACGATTCAGATACTTGCCTTTGACAAACAAAGTTCATAAAAAGCCAGTGAGATCAAACAATTATGATTTACTCATTGCCCTGGATTGTGGAGATGAATTCCGGATGGGTAAGGCGTTTAGTTCACTCCCTGATCCAAAACCCTTCATAATCAATATCGACCATCATATAACCAATACCCAGTTCGGGGATATCAACCTGGTTGAACCAACAGCAACATCAACAACAGAAATCCTTTATCAATTGTTTATTGACATGGGTGTGGATATCTCGCAAGAAATTGCGATAAGTCTGCTCACCGGATTGGTCACCGATACGCTGGGTTTTCGCACAGTCGGTGTAACATCCAAAACATTGCGCACAGGGGCAGCCCTGGTTGAAGCAGGTGCCGAATTAGGATTCATTACCATGCGCGCACTCAGTGTGCGACCACTGGCCACAATGGAGCTATGGCGCACAGGTATGAACAAAATGTGCCTGGACCAAGGCTTACTCTGGACCAGTATTTCCAGCCAAGAACGAGACGCCGCCAATTTCCGCAGTAACAGCAGCGTGGGCTTGGTAAATCTTTTGGCAGATGTTGAAGAAGCATCAATGGGTGCTGTATTGATGGAAATGAGTGACGGCACCGTAAAAGTTGGTTTGCGTTGTCGCCCTCCCTATGATGTGGCTGAAGTAGCCGTGGCCCTGGGTGGTGGCGGGCATCCGCTGGCATCAGGGTGCACGTTGTCAGGACCTCTAAGTGAGGCGGAAAAGTTGCTGGTTCAATCATGCCAAGAGGCAATCATTCGCCAATCAATCGCTGTTAATCAATTAGACAGGAACGCTTAACTGCCAGTCCTCTTCCCGTCTAGTTCCATTCTGAATTTAACGAACCATGTCCCTCGAAGGCATTCTTAATATCGATAAGCCACAGGGAATTACTTCCCACGATGTCGTGAATAGGCTGCGACGGCTAAGCGGCATTCGCCGTGTAGGCCATGCCGGCACGCTTGATCCGTTGGCGACGGGTGTACTTCTATTGTGCATTGGCAGGGCGACACGCTTAGCGGAATATTTGGTAGGGCAGCCAAAGAACTATGACGCAACTGTGCGTTTAGGCCAGGTTACTGATAGTTTTGATGCCGAGGGTACTATTATCTCTGAGCATGCTGTTAATGTGTCTCGCTCCGATATTTTGGCGGCAATGATTCCTTTGCGCGGCCGTATCCAACAAAGAGCGCCTGTTTACTCCGCAATAAAACTGCAGGGGCAGCCCTTATACAAGCTAGCCCGAGAAGGAAAGAAGGTCGAAGCACCCGTTCGTGAAGTGCTGATTCATGATCTGGAACTATTAGCCTGGGAAACACCAGATGTCCAAATAAGAGTCGCATGCTCCTCTGGAACTTACATACGTTCACTCGCCCACGATCTGGGGCAAAACCTGGGCTGTGGGGGGCATATCACAGCTTTACGGCGCACTGCCATTGGCGACTTTCAAGTGAGTCAAGCTGTTTCCTTGGACGATCTTAATGAACTAAACTGGACGGAATATTTGCAGCCCAGCGATACGGCCGTGCAGCACTTACCACGCCTGGATCTTTCGGATGATGATGCTCGTCGTCTGCAACTTGGCCAGCGCATTCATCGACATAGAAACACATCCTGTTATAGATATCGTTCGCGCTTATGAGCCAGACGGCCGATTTATTGGCATTGTCTCTGCCCGCGATCTTACATGGCAGCCCCATAAGATGTTTCTGACTGAGTCTTGATGCGCAAGAATGATACCGGCAGGACATTTCGGAGACTATGAGACTCTGGTACAATTAATGCTGAAATTAATCGTGGCAAACTTTATCCTATGAGACAAAAACAAATACGAGTTGATTCTTTAACTGAAGGCATCGACCACGAGCCAACCTTTCTTGCACTCGGTTCTTTTGATGGCGTGCATCGGGGGCACCAAGCCGTCATTGGGGAGATGGTAGAAGCCGCACGTCAAGCTGGTGCCCGTTCGGCCGTTTTGACTTTCTTTCCCCACCCCAAACGCGTCATTCAAGGGCTGCAAGATCGCTATTATATCAACAGCCTTGAAGATCGAGAGAACTTACTGGCAGCATTAGATGTCGATCTTGTAATTACACATCCCTTTAACGAGGATGTGCGCAACATCCGTGCGGCCGATTTTGTGCGCCAACTGCGCGAAGAGCTTGGCATGCAGCAGATTTGGGGAGGAAATTTTGCTTTTGGCTATAAGCGAGAAGGTGACGTGGCGTTTCTACAACGCCTGGGCCAAGAGAAAGGGTTCTCAGTTCGCCTTGTTGACTCTATGGTACAGTGGGATGGCAGCCCGGTCAGCAGCAGTCGAGTCAGGAAAAGTCTCTCAGAAGGTCATTTCAGTGATGTGACTGGCTGCCTTGGTAGAATATATTCTTTGAGCGGCGTGATTGTAAAGGGAGACCAACGCGGCCGTACCATTGGTTTTCCAACAGCAAATCTTGCTACTTGGGACGAACTTCTTCTCCCGGCAAATGGTGTCTATGCCACTTATGCTTGGGTTGATGACCAGCAATTCCTAGCAGCGACAAATGTCGGTGTGCGTCCAACAATAAACGGAGGGGATCGCGTAGTAGAGGCCCATTTGCTTGATTTCGACGGCGATCTATATGGACACACCGTGCGCCTTGAATTCATCCAGCATTTGCGTCCGGAAAAGAAATTTTCCGGATTAGAAGCGCTCAAAAAGCAGATTCATACGGATGTAGCTGAAGTTAGAAGACAGTTGTGATACAAAAACTTAGTAATCTTCAGAGGATGGCACGGCCATGGAGTATCGGGGAATGATGATAACCCATGGCCATTTGTGCCATAAGGAAGGAAGAAGGAAAAGGAACTACTTTTAGGCTACAATAGAATTCTTACGAAATAGATTAAGGAATAATGATCGCGAATATGCTACAAGGTCGCCAAGTAATATAAAGACGCCTTTCCTTAAGAATTGAGCTCTGGAAATTCTGTGCGATCCATTTAGCAGAGGGGATTTATATGCTGGCAAAGGTCTTTAGCAGCGCCATTGTAGGATTGGACGCAGAACTCGTTGAGGTCGAGGTAGATATTATCAACGGTTTTCCCAATTTTATGATGGTCGGTCTTCCGGACGCGGCCGTTCGCGAAAGTCGTGATAGAGTTCATGCCGCAATCAAGAACAGTGGCCTTAGTTTCCCCGGTAATAGGCGCATTACAGTCAATCTGGCGCCAGCGGATTTGCGTAAAGAGGGCCCGGCCTACGATCTCCCTATCGCCGTAGGAGTTCTAGCAGCAACGCAGCAAATCTGGCCCGATAAATTAGCCGGCGCCTTATTTGTGGGGGAGCTGTCCCTAGAAGGTACCACACGCCATACAAAAGGGATACTGCCTCTGGCTGCTTTGGCCCGCAAGGTAGGTTTTGATCGTGTTTTTGTCCCCGCCGCTGATGCTGAAGAAGCGGCTCTGATGCCTGATGTAGAAGTAATTCCGGTCACAAGCCTGGCCGAGTTAGTTGGCCACTTGACCGGCCTAAGCCCTATTGAACCACACATGGTGGACACAGAACAGGCTTTTGGTCAAGATGTGGCTTATGCGGCCGACTTTGCCGACATCATGGGCCAGGAACATGTAAAACGGGCGGTAGAGTTGTCCGCAGCTGGAAATCATAATGTTCTCTTGACCGGACCTCCAGGATCTGGAAAAACCCTTATTTCAAAATCCATGCCCAGCATTCTGCCACGCATGACGGTTGATGAAGCTTTGGAGGTAACAAAGATATATTCCGTGGCGGGTCTATTGCCTTCTGATACGCCACTCATTCGCAACCGCCCTTTTCGCGCGCCGCACCACACCATTAGCTATGCCGGATTGGTTGGTGGTGGGGCTTGGCCTCGACCAGGAGAAATCTCATTGGCTCACAGAGGGGTTCTATTTCTAGATGAGCTGCCGGAGTTTGGCGAACGAATGCTGGAAGTATTACGCCAGCCAATGGAAGGCGATCCGCGAGAAGTCTCCATCTCCAGAGCATCAGGGACCATTACTTTTCCAGCCAATTTCATGTTAGTCGCTGCTCAAAACCCTTGTCCTTGCGGTTATTATGGGGACCCAACCCACGCGTGTTCATGCAGTAATTCAATGGTTACCCGTTACCAGAAACGCATCTCCGGGCCTTTGATGGATCGTATCGATCTTCATGTGGATGTACCGCGCGTTGAATATGAAAAGTTAACGGCGAACAGGCGCGGCGAGCCTTCCGCTACTGTTCGCGAGCGCGTTGAAAGCGCTCGTGAACGCCAATCTGAACGGTTTAGTGACAAAAGTATCTACTGCAACGCAGAAATGGGTCCTAGCGAAGTTCGTGAATTTTGCGCACTTGATGAAACAAGCAGCCGCTTAATGAAAAGCGCCATGGCACAGATGAGCCTTAGCGCGCGTGCTTTTCACCGTGTGCTTAAGGTTGCACGAACCATTGCAGATCTGGCAAATGAAGAAAAAATCCAGCCGGCCCATCTGGCCGAAGCGCTGCAATACCGGCCGCGGCAAAACTGAATATTTTAGGCCATGTTATCCTTAAGATCACTCGAACTCACATGGATAAAAACATCTGATTCACAATAATTTCCCGGCTAATCTTGCTGAATAAATATAATATTCATTTTGCTCTTGACATATTACATGTTTTGAGGTAATCTGGTGAGTAAAATATTATAAAAAAAGCCCGTTATGGGTAAAAAGGATGGAATATTATGGTTGTCCACTATAATTTACGCGAACAAGTTCTTAACGCCATTGGCGGCCGGATCATCAGTGGCGAATTGTCCCCAGGGGATGTTTTGCCCAAAGAAGATACGTTAAGCGAGCAGTATGGCGTAAGCCGTACCGTAATTCGTGAAGCAGTTAAGGGCCTTGCGGCACGTGGGTTGGTGGAATCGCGCCCCAAAGTTGGCACGATTATCCGGTCCCGCGACGATTGGCAGATGCTAGATCCCTCAGTCTTAGAATGGGTTGCTTCGTCAAGTTCGGAAGAAGAATTCATGCTAAGCCTAGCGGAAGTACGTCTCGCCATCGAACCTGGTATGGCTGGAATAGCGGCTAGAACCGCGTCTGATGAAGCTGTAAAGAATATCACTGCTGCCTATAATCAACTAGAAGCCGCTGCAGACGACGAAGAAGCCTGGGCCAAGGCTGACCTCGCATTTCATGCTAGCATTGTTGACGCATGTGATAATCAATTTCTAACCTACATCGTGCGCGCCATACGGAAACCCTTATACAGCAGACGCCTGATCAATGCTTCCCTGGCATCAATGTTAGACCCGAACGATGTTGTTGAGCCGTACGAATCAGTCGGCGACGAAGTCCTCTCACGTCATCGGGCTGTCTTGGAAGCCATCCAGCAGAAGGATGATGAGGCCGCAGAGCTGGCTACCGACAGAATGTTGAAGCGCGTCACTGAGTTGATGAGGAAGAGATCCTCTTAATTAGCGTCTGTTTCAACTAAAAACGAAATCAAGCGCCCAGGTCTCACTTTGACAATGGCCTGGGTGCCTTTTTACTCCTGTTGCTCTTTTTAGTAATCAGGAGTCAATGTTCTGATAACGGCCGTCTAGCCATGAACACCATCGTGGTCTTATGCTGCGGGCCAAAATCTTCGTCCGTATAGTCTCCTTTCACCTGAACATCGGAAAACCCAGCCAGTTTCAGCATCCACAGCAGCTCATTACGAAAATACCAATGCCCTTGTCCGGCATGGATTTCTTCTTTTAACAA
>CAVTPP010000017.1:0-211422 GCA_963736615.1 uncultured Chloroflexia bacterium
TCGGCAACCATTGCCGACGAATTAAATCCTTTTACAATCAGCCACAGCGCCAGCGCCATTTCCTGAATGCCCAGTGGCATTTGCAAGAGCGAATCAGTCGTCGACATAGGCTCAATAGTGCCGAATAAGACCAGAAAGCCCGCGGCCAGGTATAGCAGTGCAGCGATGAGCCCCCAACCGGAAAGCCATCGCGGGACCAGCTTTCGACTGGTAGAGCACAGTGTAAAACATCAGCGCACCCAGGATAAATACGATTGTCAACAGCGAGCCAAGCATTTCTAATTCCAGCAGTTCTGTCGCTACTGTTTGCAGAGCAGAACTATCCGTAACAGCTACCTGGCTCAAGATCAATAAGAACAGGCTGCTGATCACCATCGCGAAATAGAAAAACGTTTCGAGGGCGCCCCTGAATACAACATATCCGAGAGCCAGCACTTCATTGTGCCTTCGAAGGACGGGAAACATCACAACCGGAACCATCGCTAAAGCCAGGGCCATCACCAATATCAATAGCGCACCGAGTATCAACTGGCTGCCATCCGCGGAGACGGCCGTCAGTAGATCGGGACTATTGAGTAAAGGATTTATAAATACAAGGCTGAGAATACCGGCAACTGTGCCGATGATGTACAGAACTCCCGTTACGATCGCATTCTTTCTGTAGTTGTTCATTTTTTCATTTACCTCCAGTGATAAAATATTACATTTTTCTTGATCGTTGATTCGTGCCGTCTCTAGTTTTGATAGAGGTAGGCAGGTTACTAAAGTTATCAAACCTTTCGAATACAGACTTAAATAGGCTGCTATGCCTCCTTCTTGATGATTCTTTTGATCATGAAAACTTACACCATCAGCATAATTGCCAGGCGGTATTAGTGTCATACCCAGAAGTGGTTATTCAGGGGGTTATTTTCAGGCTTGGATTGTTTTAGGTTTTGCCAGGGGAAGATAAAATAGCGCGCCAGATGCTCGCCAGAATTTATTTTTTGTACGCTCTGAACACCAATTCAGACTGTCACGCCATTAGCTTTAGGGCAAGATCCCTAAAGCTCGAGCCTTTGCAACCGCTTGCGTACGGCTGTGGACACCGAGCTTGCTATGGATATTGCGAGCGTGGACTTTGACTGTGTTTTGGGAAAGGAACAGTCTAGACGCGATCGCTTTATTGGTCAGCCCTTCGGCAATGAGTTTAAGCACCTCAAGTTCGCGTTCACTTAGTGGCTCGAATAGTTCAGATTGATCGGCTTGAGATGCAATTGATTCAGGCTGCGCTGGTGTGTCAACTGAAAAAGTTGCCATTAGTCTACGCACATAATTTGAAGCAATCCCACGGTTAAGAGCTTCATTCAGCAAACGAGCCATCGGTGGGCCTTCATCCACAAAAATGCATGTGTAGCTCTCTGGTTCAGCCAGTGTGAG
The DNA here is from genome assembly GCA_963736615.1 of uncultured Chloroflexia bacterium. Classification (GTDB taxonomy): domain Bacteria; phylum Chloroflexota; class Anaerolineae; order Promineifilales; family Promineifilaceae; genus JAACFF01. The sequence continues at coordinate 1,420 of CAVTPP010000017.1, forward strand.
GGCTTCTCCAAGAAAAAGGATTGCGGTAGAAATTTCACCCTTTGCTTCGTGAACCAATGCCTTCAACAAAAGGATCTCGATCACGCTCCCAGTCCTCTTACCTCCTTCCGCCGCTTGCAATAGGCGATCCAGCAATCCCATTGCCACGCGAATGGCATCATCTGTGTGATCACTCCTGTATTGAGCGATGACGATTCTCGCTAGAGTAATGTGCTCGAATTCACCCAAATAGCTAAGGTTGTCGTCAACGGAAAGATTTTGTTCACGCACCCAACCAATGGCCTCAACCAGTTTACCTTGCCGGACCCACAACCTCGTCTTAAGCGCAGATAATGGGCGAACAACAGGGATAGGGTACCTGTAATACTGGCGTTCTGCCTCTTTTAGCATTTTGATTGCCCCATCCAGGTTTCCTTGAACTTCCATCATTCGGGCTTGAGCAGGGAACCAATGTCGATGCCAAGGTGGGAATGCAGGATGCTCGCCTAATTTCCTACTTTTCAGCAGATGATGTCTGGCAGCTTCCATGTCCCCCTGCTCAATTAATATCTCGCTCAACCCCAAATGCAAGACCACCGTTTCCTGAAATCCAGGCTTGCCCTTCTCCGTAGCGAGTTGTAACGCGCGCTTATATGTACTCGCTGCCTCATGAAGATAACCTTGTGCAATCATTATCTCTGCTAAGTAAGAAGTGAAACTAATTGTATAAGGAATGCTGTCTGCCTTCTGCATATTCGATACAGAATCAGCGACTGCCATGCGAGCGGCAGCCAAATCTCCACCTGCCCAGTACGCGTACCCTAAGAGTATTGATGAAATTCCGCGCCCAAAATAATCATCCTCAAGCAAGAGATCAAGTGCCAGTTTTGCATACTTTATAGTGTCGGCTCCATTGCCAAAGGCTTGAGCAAGATAAGCACGGGCATTTGCTATCGTCCCAGGTAAGGAGTGAAACCCGTCTTTATCTACCACTACCATCTTAACTGATGATCCAATATGATTCCCCTTTACATCTACCGTAGTGCCTAACCATCGTTCGGCATCCCGCAGACGGAGCTCGGAGGCTTCTAATTCGCCGGCATCCAATAGTGCCCATCCATACCCTGCACTAAGCACAGGCCTGGTACTGATTACCTCGTCAGGAAGCCCCTTTACCCAGTTGAGCCAAGTACCGGACTGGTAGTTACTGTCCATTGGACGCCATTCCAACTCTAATAGGTTGGCACTTCTTTTATAATCCTTAGCAGACAGAGCGTGGTGGATTGCATCCGACATAAAATTATTTTGCTCGTACCATTCGCTAGCCCGGATATGTAACGTTGGAATTTGCTTTTTATCAAAAAGGCGCAATCGCTTTTGTAATAGATCCGCAAATAGATGGTGATAGCGGTACCAACGCCGTTCATCGTCCAGCGAGATAATAAACAGGTTGGCACGTTCAAGCATTTCAAGGGTGTCCCGACCGTTTTCTTGACCGGTGACAGCATCGCAAAGAGAGCCTGTTAGCCGATCAAGAATGGCGGTTTGTAGCATGAACGCCTGCACACTTTTGGGCTGTCGTTCTAGAACCTCCTCGATCAGATAGTCGAGTACATAACGATGGCTACCGGCAAAGGATGTAATGAAACCCTCCAAATCCTCGCTGCCTTGCATAGAAATCGCGGCCAATTGCAAACCTGCAATCCAACCTTCAGTACGGGTTTCCAGTGTGGCGATATCTTCCGTGGATAGGTTCAATCCCATAACCCGATTCAAGAATTCGGCTGATTCTGAAGAAGAAAAACGTAATTCTTTGGCGCGTAACTCAGCCAGTTGGCCTCTGGCGCGTAAACGGGCCAAAGGCAGATCAGGGTCGGTACGGGTGGCGATGACCAAATGCATTTTTGGCGGCAGATGGTCGAGAATAAAGTTGAGCGCATCATCCACCGGCGATGAATCTACAAGATGATAATCGTCAAGAACGAGAACAATTCTATCTGGGATAGGGGTAACATCATTAATAAGAGAGATCAGGATAGCCTCGGTCGGCGGTGATTGAGGAGATTGGAGCATACTAACTGCCCCTTCTCCAATTTTCGGCGCCATCGTTCCAACTTCGCCAAGAGCAAGTGTCTGCAAAGCAGCGACAAGGTAAGTCAAAAAGCGTGTAAGGTCGTTATCGCCTTCATCCAATGAGAGCCAGGCAACTCTATTTGCGATGTGACTGTTATTATCGGCATCCGCACGTAAATCCCCTGCCCAATCGCCAACCAATGTGGTTTTACCAAAGCCAGCCGGGGCGGAGATGAGGGTGAGTTTTTGCCCAAGCTGCAGACCCTGGTTGAGTCGTTCGATAAGATGCGACCGGGGAACGAGATTCGGCCGCAAAGGCGGGATAAATAGCTTCGTGCGCAGCAGCGTCTCATGCATGTACACATTATAATGGGAATCGCCTGGTTAGCATGAATCCGCAGGAGACAACCTACCGTTCATATCCAAACGGATGTGAACCGTGAGCAAGAACAACTGCTAATACATTGCCACCTCTGGTAGGAATTTTTAACATTTAGGCTGGCTTGAAACATAAAGAGGGAAAAATGGGCGCGAATGGACTCGAACCATCGACCTCACGGATGTGAACCGTACAAACAGCAAAACGCTAAAATCGCATTTCTAATGTCGTTCTGCTAGAGGTAGAATTAATTAAGGTTAAGCGATTTTTAAAGGAACCGTGAGGGCTGATCTGCAATGTTATTGTAAATCAGCCTCTAAAGCTAAAAAGGCATAATAGCTTGATTTCCTACAACAACCAAACTTAATATCATGAATGTGTTACCAATCAAGCTTCAGTTTCTCTTATCCGAATTTTACTGGTTTCGTTTTTCCTGGATTCATTTGACGATATCATCAAGAGACTGCTCCTCTAACCAACCATAACGCTCTTGAGAATAATCACCATAACCTTTTTCAAACATTTGCAGAAAGGCCACAAAACCGACCTGTCCTAACTCGCGAGAAAGGGCGGCAAGTCCGGCTAGTTGAATTTCATTTAGGGACATGCTTTCAGTTAGCATGATTCACTTTTGTATTGCCGTACCAGCCAGACCAAAGGGGTATCAACGACTACCGTTAATTAAACAGTGCACATGAGCGCCGGGCGTTTTGTACAAAGTACCACTTATAATGTTGCGGTATGTTAATGGATTTTGAGATCAGGAATGAAGCGAAAGTCTTTCACATTCAGTGTAAAAAGCGACAAATCGTGATCGAGGGCGGTCGCGGCAATCAGCACATCCGGGATACCAGGTCTATGGCTAAGTGCGTACATTTCCATCAACTCGAGGAATCGAAGAGAGATATCCCTGGTAACCGGTATCTGATGCATAAGGGCCAGGTGCTTTTTGATTTTCCTCAGCTCAGCCTTGTTAAGTGCACCGTAATATAGTTCGGCGACGGTAATGACGCTTACAGCCAAATTCTGGAGGCCAATTTGTCGTAAGTCAGCCATGATCTGAGGATTATTCTTGTAGAACTCAATAAGAACGTTTGTGTCGCAGAGGATCATTATGATTGTCGGGGCCAAGCCTTCTGCCGCAGCGAATCCTGCGTGATGTCGCGCCCTTGCCAGATGCCGGCCATGGCAAAGAAATCGGCTTCAGCTTCCTTTGTAACTGTATGGTCTTCAACCTCGACTACGTCAATGAAGTCCAGAGAGCGTAAAAGCCGTAACAGCAAATCAGCTTTTTCTTTGTTGGTGATGTGAATGGTTATCTGTTCCATTTTTATTGCCTCATGCGACATTATAGCAGAAGAAGCAAAGGTCTTCAGTTATCACAATTGCCTTTGTTAAGAATTATAGCAAATTTCGTGCCATCTATGATGAAAAACCTATTTGTCCGACGCTAATTCATAGAAAACGGGGGTGTCCACTGGAAAATTTTTGACGATCCACGCGGTTAATAGGGGCTAGAAAGGGAAGGAAAGGGAAATTCGATCGGCCAATGCAACACAAAATGAAAAATAAGGGGAGTATCCAATATTCTGTGTAAACCCCTGATTCCATCCTAATAATCTATCCGGTTCTCAAAGCGGATCACCAACTGATTGAGCACCTGCGGCCGGTTCCGGATCGGCATCGTCCACTTCCTGGTGATGTCCACGGTGGCCAGGTACAGTAGCTTTCGCGCGGCCTGGCCAAGAAATATCCGAACGCGAACCGGGAGTGGCATTGGCAGTATGTGTTTCCCTCAGCGACTTTGTCGCGGGATCCACAAAGCGAGGATGAAACGATGTATCGTCATCATTTACATCCGAGCAGGTGATCTTAAGGTGATTTGGCACACTTGGAGCACGGTTCACATCCGCTGGGACATGAACCGTTCAGGCAAACCCAATCAATTCCTCTCCACCTCTGGTGGGAATATTTAACATTGAGGCTGATTTGCACGAAAAAGGGGAAAAGTGGGCGCGATTGGACTCGAACCAACGACCTCACGGATGTGAACCGTGCGCTCTAACCAGCTGAGCTACGCACCCAAGGGATGAAAATTATAGCATTGGCCTTATAGCTCAGCAAATTGAGCAGTTCTTCTTAATGAGCCTTCAACCACGCTTTTTCTTGTTTCAGTTATGCCTCATTAGCCAGCGCGACAGCAATGGCTGCCGCGACAAGGGCATTGTTGCGCAGTAAAGCAATGTTCGCACGCATGGAACGAGATCCTGTCAACTCTACCATCCGCCTTAACAACCAGGGTGTAGATGCCGGGCCATGAATCCCCTGCTCATCCGCTTCCCGAGTTGCTTGTTCTATGGCCGCTTCTGCTTCCTGCTTATCCATGGCATACGCTTCCGGTACAGGTACAGTAACTAACAGAGCACTTTGCAACTGAAGCTGTTGACGTGCGCGAATAACCGCTGCTACTTCTGATGCCGTGTCCAGACGTTGGTCAACTGATAGCCCGCTGTTACGAGCAAAAAAGGCCGGCAGTTCATCGGTGCCATAACCAATGATCGTCACCCCGTTTGTCTCTAATACCTCTCGTGTGGCCGGTAAATCAAGGATCGACTTGGCACCACTGCTGACTACTGTCACGGCCGTACGCCCCATTTCATTCAAATCAGCGCTGACATCAAAGGGATGGCCGCGGTGCACACCACCAATACCACCCGTGGCGAAAACCTCGATGCCTGCCAACTGGGCCAGGATCATCGTGCCGGCTACTGTTGTGGAACCATCTTCTTTTAGCGCAGTTACCAGAGGCAGATCGCGCCGGCTGCACTTACGTACGCTATTCTGGCCGGCCTGTAGACCTAAATGTGTCATCTGCTCCACTGAAAGACCAACGATGATCTGTCCGGCGATAATGCCAATTGTGGCCGGAACAGCGCCCCCTTCACGCACGGCCGTTTCCATCATGACGGCCGTTTCTACATTCTGCGGGTACGGCAGCCCATGGGTAATAACGGTGCTCTCTAATGCCACCAGCGGCTCGCCAGCATTTAAGGCTTTCTTAACATCAGGTCCAAATTGTAATCCGAAATTCATCTCAACCACCTTATATTTGGCTGCCGCTTTCCATTTCCGGCACCCTAAAACGCAATTTTCGTAGCCTATCACCAAAGAGGCAAATGAAACATTGTGCAATATTTCGCGAAATGCCTTTGACAGGCAGACAAGAGGCATGTCATAATACGCAATCTGACGTGATATGTTGAGGAGAAGCAAGAACGCCAGAGCGCTTTTGTCCACTTCTTAACATGTCTGACCATAGGGTTTCTTAGATATAAGGAGAAAGAAGATGTTGAAAAAGATTTTACCCTATTTTATTGTGGCCCTCATCCTGGCCTTGACGTTAGCCGCCTGTGGTGGTGGCACGACTGACACGCCTGAAGTCGAAGAAACAACGACGGAAGAACAGGCACAGGAAGAAATGGCCGAAGAACCAGCAGAGGAAACGGCTGCAGAAGCACCCGCTGCTGAAGATATGATAGCCGACCTTGGTGGGCGTGAAGTCACCATCGCCGTGGAAAATGCTTATCTACCCTTCAACTACGTCGATCCTGATACCGGCGAACCGGCCGGCTGGGATTACGTAGTCTGGGATGAGATTTGCAGGCTCATAAACTGTGTCCCCGTTTATATCGAAGCGGGCTGGGAAGGTATGATTCAGGCTGTCGCTGACGGCCAGTATGATGCAGCCGCCGATGGCATCACCATCACCGAAGATCGCGCCGAAATCGTTGATTTCTCAGAAGGCTACATCAATATCGACCAGCGTCTGCTGGCTCGTGTAGATGAAGACCGTTTCGAAAGTATCGAAGATATTGTTGATAATGAGGAGCTGGTAGTAGGTACCCAAACGGGTACAACTAATTATGAAACAGCAACCAGTTACCTTTCTGAAGATCGTATCCAGGCTTTCGAACAGTTCCCCTTCGCTGTACAGGCTTTGCTTGCCGGTGACATTGATGCCGTATTCATCGATGAGACAGCGGGACAAGGTTACCTGGGCGAGAATGCTGAGGATCTGAAATTGGTCGGACCTTCAATGTCCAGCGATCAATTGGGCTTTATCTTCCCCTTGGGCAGCGAACTGGTTGACCCCGTAAACTTGGCCTTTGCCGAATTAAAAGCGAATGGCTTTCTGCAGGAACAAAATGCACTTTTCTTTGGTCCTGATTTCGATGTCACTTACGACGACCTGTTCCCCGAAGAAGAAGCAAGCGGCGATCTGCCCGATCTGGATGGACGCGAAGTCACCATCGCCGTGGAAAACGCATATCTACCCTTCAATTACATCGATCCTGCAACCGGCGAACCGGCCGGCTGGGATTACGTTGTCTGGGATGAGATCTGCAGCTTGATAAACTGTGTCCCCGTTTATATCGAAGCGGGCTGGGAAGGCATGATTCAGGCTGTCGCTGATGGTCAATTTGACGCAGCGGCTGATGGTATCACCATCACCGAAGATCGCGCCGAAATCGTTGATTTCTCAGAAGGTTACATCAATATCGACCAGCGTCTGCTGGCTCGTGCGGATGAAGACCGCTTCGAAAGTATCGAAGACATTGTCGAGAATGAGGACCTGGTAGTAGGCACCCAAACGGGTACAACCAACTATGAAACAGCGACCAGTTACCTTTCTGAAGATCGTATCCAAGCCTTCGAACAGTTCCCCTTCGCTGTACAGGCTTTGCTTGCCGGCGATATCGACGCCGTATTTATCGATGAAACAGCGGGACAAGGTTACCTGGGCGAAAATGCTGAAGAGCTGAAATTGGTCGGCCCCTCAATGTCCAGTGACCAATTGGGCTTCATCTTCCCCTTGGGCAGCGATTTGGTTGATCCCGTAAACTTGGCCTTTGCTGAAATTAAAGCTAACGGCTTCTTACAAGGCGTTAATGCCGAATATTTTGGCCCCGATTTCGATGTCACATATGATGACTTGTTCCCTGAAGAGGAAGTAGATGCCAGCGATCTGCCCGATCTGGATGGTCTTGAAGTCACCATCGCTGTGGAAAATGCTTACCTGCCCTTCAATTACATCGATCCAGCGACCAGCGAACCGGCCGGCTGGGATTACGTTGTTTGGGATGAGATTTGCAGCTTGCTAAACTGTGTTCCCGTCTACATCGAAGCGGGCTGGGAAGGTATGATCCAGGCTGTTGCTGACGGTCAGTATGATGCAGCAGCTGACGGCATCACCATCACCGAGGATCGCGCCGAAATCGTTGACTTCTCAGAAGGTTACATCAACATCGACCAACGCTTGCTGGCTCGTGCGGATGAGGACCGTTTCGAAAGTATCGAAGACATTGTCGATAATGAGGATCTGGTAGTAGGCACCCAAACGGGTACAACCAACTATGAAACAGCCACCAGCTATCTCTCTGAAGATCGTATTCAAGCCTTTGAGCAGTTCCCCTTCGCTGTACAAGCTTTGCTTGCCGGCGACATTGATGCCGTTTTTATCGATGAGACAGCGGGACAAGGCTACTTAGGCGAGAATGCTGAAGATCTGAAATTGGTCGGACCTTCAATGTCCAGTGACCAATTGGGCTTCATCTTTCCCTTGGGCAGTGAACTAGTCGAACCAGTGAACATGGCCTTCGCAGTGATCAAAGCTAATGGCTTCTTGCAAGCCGTTAATGCCGAATATTTTGGCCCCGATTTCGATATCACCTACGATGATTTAGAGTAGCAGCATAGAGATAGATAGGTTGATCTAGCATCAAGATCAACCTATCCAACTATTGGTTACCCGGAAGCGCCAGATAATCTGGCGCTTCTTTGTTTTTAGCCGGTTTCAGGGTATTATGAATATGTCTTATCCCATAGCTCAGGAGGCAATATGACCGGCCCAGAGATTCAGGCCCAGCCTGATGAAAATTGGAGTAGCAATTGGCGTGAGTTCCCCTGGTGGTTAGTAGCCATTTTCGCCTTTTTAATCCTCATGGCGATTCTGATCCTTAGAACCGAAAATTATAATGAGGCCTTCAAGTTTATTATTCCCGGGATTCGAATAACCTTATACACCACGTTTGTCGCTTTTGGCTTTGCCCTGATATTAGGTCTGTTGGCCGGATTAGGCCGGGTTAGTCACAATATAGTTATACGCAATGTAGCCATAACCTATATTGAGTTTATCCGCGGCGTCCCCACATTGGTGCTCATTTTTACACTGGCCTTTGTAATCGTACCTATAGTGGCCGAGGCTCTGCGCGTCGACAATAAGTTCGTTTCTGCAAATACACGGGCCATAATCGCCCTGGCTGTTATTTATGGCGCCTTTCTAGCCGAAATCTTTCGCGCGGGCATTGAGTCGATTCCTAAAGGGCAAATGGAAGCGGCACGTTCTGTGGGCATGACCTATGGTCAGGCGATGCGACATATCATCCTTCCTCAAGCAATTCGCAACATTTCTCCCGCTTTAGGCAATGATTTTATCGCTATGCTCAAGGATTCATCCTTGGTGTCACTGTTGGCTGTGCGCGATATTACCCAACGCGCACGCCTTTACGCCGGCAGCTCTTTCCGTTTCCGTGAATCCTACCTGGTTCTCACATTTCTTTATTTATCAATGACCATCGCTTTAAGCCTACTGCTGCGCTGGTACGAGAAACGGATGGGTAAGGATGGGAGATAAGAGATGAGCGACGATATTATTGTTATTGATCAACTACACAAATACTTTGGTGATATTGAAGCTGCCAAAGATGTCAATCTGCGCGTACAACGTGGAGAAGTGGTGATTATTGTTGGCCCCAGTGGTTCCGGCAAGAGCACCGTCTTGCGCTGTATCAATCATCTTGAGATCCCGACCAGTGGATCGGTCACTATTGATGGGGTTAATTTAGAAGATAAAGAGACTAATCTTAACGAGGTCCGGGCTGAAGTAGGCATGGTTTTTCAGCAATTTAATCTCTTTGGTCATTTGACGGTATTGGAAAATGTTACGATTGCCCAAAAGCTGGTGCGTAAGAGAAAAAAGGCTGAAGCTGAAAAAATTGCTATGGCACAGTTAACACGGGTCGGTATTCCCGAGAAGGCTAACGTGTATCCCCGCCAGTTATCCGGTGGACAGCAGCAGCGCGTCGCCATCGCCCGATCATTGGCCATGAACCCCAAGATCATGCTTTTCGATGAGCCGACCAGCGCTCTCGATCCAGAGATGATTAAAGAAGTTTTGGATGTCATGTTAGACCTTGCTGATGCAGGTATGACCATGGTTGTTGTCACCCATGAGATGGGCTTTGGTAGAGCCGCAGCCAATCGTGTTGTATTTATGGATGAAGGACAAGTAGTAGAAATCGATACTCCAGAAGTGATATTCAGTCACCCTCAGCATGATCGTACGAAACTGTTCCTAAGTAAAATATTGGCCCATTAACATTATAATGACGGAATTGCTTCACCAACCCGGTTTCTTAGGTACAAGCGCAAATTGGGCCGCGGACATGACGCTTATGGTCAGTGTGCTTGTAGCATTGATCTTGACCGTCGGAGCATTGATGGCCGTTTCGGGCAGGTATTCGATACATCGTTTGCTGCAAACAATCGGGGCCACATTGAACGCCATTTTGGTTTTCTGGATGATGATTCTACCCTTTAGGGACTTCGTGGCTCCTGGATTGCCACAGCGTTTAAATGAAAGCTTTTACTATGTAACCACATTACATGCGGCCGTTGGTTTCACTGCGCTTTTCTTCGGTATTTTCGTAGCCTTACGCGGAAACGGGTTGATGATAAAGCCGCTGCGCTTTAATAATTACAAACTGTTCATGCGCATATCTTATGGCTTATATATGCTGGCCACCTTAATAGGGATTTGGGTTTATTTCACCTGGTTTGTAAACAATCCCAACCCACCAGTCTACCAGTGACAAACCATTCGCTTTCATTAAGCCGATCCAACGTGTCGTCGTTTTTGACCTGCCCCCGGCGCTTTCAGTTACGCACCTTGGAACGCCTCGCCTGGCCGGATCTGGCCTTGGACCTGAAACAGCGTCAGGCGGTAGAACAAGGTCAACATTTCCATCTCACCCTTGAACGTTATTTTTCGGGACTTCCAATTGACGAATCAGCTATTCTTGACCGGCAGCTTCTTGATTGGTGGCGACGATTTGAACAGCGTGGCCCAACTTTGCCTGAGGGTCGTCGCTTGCCCGAAATCCGTCTTTCTGTTCCGATTGGATCCCACTTTCTTATCGGCCGTTTCGACCTGGTAATCATTGAAACCCGTGACAGCAGCCCGTACGCTCACATCTTTGACTGGAAAACAAGCCGTCCGCGCTCTGAATCAGATCTGCAATCTGATTGGCAGACACGACTCTACCTGGCTATGATGGCCCAAAGTGGCAGTGCCCTAATTGAAGATGGGAGTCTCTTGCAAGCCGGCAATATCACCCTCACCTACTGGTATACTGATGAACCAAACAGCCCCCGCCGCATCAATTACTCTCAAAACCAACACGATAAGAATTGGAGCGACATCTGTACCATTGTAGATGAAATTGATAGCTGCCTTCAGGAAGACCAGTGGCCTTTAACCGACAATTGGAGCCATTGTCGGAAATGCGCATACCAGGCTTACTGCGGCCGTTGGGAAGCAGGCAGGCATGAGAAGGTATTAGCTGAAGAACAGGCGCCATATCATTATGAATTGGACTTTATTCTTGAACCAGAAACACCCTGAAGCGCACGGATCAATTAAAAACGGCCGTTTTCGGTGATTGAACTCCAACAACTCCACTTCTTATTCTCAGCGGAAGGGCAGCGATTATTACAAGAAACAGCCCAAACCCCAATTAATAACAGTACTCACCTACAAATTGCCAGTAAATTACGTCGCCAAGTTGAGCCGGCGATTGCGCAAGCCGTAATTGAAACAACTGTGCTGCGCCGGATTGCAGCCAGCAAATTCAGCCGCGCTTCCGAAATGTTCTTCACACGACCTGCCCTGGAACAGGCTTCTTCAGAAATCATTGCCGATTATCGCGCACAACGATTCATAGAATCGGGTTTTACGCGCATTGCCGATTTGGGCTGCAGCATCGGTAGTGATGCATTGGCCCTGGCAGCTCAAGCAGAAGTAATTGGCATTGAAATCAATCAAATTCGTCTGGTTATGGCTCAGCAAAATGTTAGCGCCTATGGGCACAGCGAGCGATTCTTTCCCCTTCAAGCAGATTTGATAGAACTACCTGCCATACCTTGCCACGCTCTATTCTTTGATCCTGCACGGCGCGATGAGAACGGCCGCCGCATACATTCGGTCACCCATTACCGGCCGCCATTGAACCTGGTCGATCGCTGGCGCGAGAAATTTCCTCATGCGGCGGTCAAAGATCAGCCCAGGCGTTGACTATGAGGAGCTACCAACGGATGCCGAGACAGAGTTCATTTCACTGTCAGGAGAAGTTAAAGAAGCCGTTCTTTGGTATGGGGATCTGCGCCGGGGGACAGAACGCAAAGCGACCCTTTTACCCGGGGGACATTCATTGACAACGGCCGATTATCCAGGCTCTGATGTACAAGCAACTAACCCGGCTGCTTATCTTTATGAACCGGACGGTGCTGTTATTCGAGCCCACCTTGTTCAGCCATTGGCCCGACACTTAAACGCGACACAAATTGACCCACAAATTGCCTACTTAACATCCGACGAATTTCTTGAAACACCATTCGCGCGCCGTTTTGCGTTAGAGGCCTGGTTCCCCTTCCAGTTGAAACGGTTACGGCAATATCTTCGCGCTCGCAATGTGGGCCAAGTTACAATTAAGAAACGGGGATCGCCGTTGGAACCGGAATTTCTTAGACAGCAACTGCGCCTGCGTGGTGACCAGCAGCGCATTTTGTTTTTAACCCATGTCAAAGGAAAACCCGCAGTCATCATCGGCAATGAGACATAGCCTTCCGAAGACTATTCTACAATGCAATTTGCCGGCAGCGCTTACTAATCTGAGGCGGCTAATAGTTCGCCGAGCATCTGATTGACCAGAGCCGGATTGGCCTTGCCACGCGTGGCGCGCATCACTTGTCCAACAAACCAACCGTGAAGCTTTTCCTGGCGCTCGCCAGAACGATAAATCGCAACCTGATCTTCATTGTCGTTCAACACCTGGATTACAATTTCCTTTAATGCGGTTTCATCAGAGATTTGAGCTAGTCCGCTTGCCTCAACAATATCTGCAGCAGCCTTCCCCGTTTCAAACATCTCGGACAACACATCTTTGGCCGTATTGTTGTTTATACGCTTGTTCTCAACCAGTTTGCTCAACGCCACCATGCCCTCAGGTGTAACCACGATCTCGTCGATTCCCTGACCATGTTCATTCATCAAGCGAAAGAGCTCGTTGATAACCCAATTAGCAATGCGCTTCGGATCCCCACCATCAGCGACGGCCGTATCATACCATTCAGCCACCTGGCGATCCTCCGCCAGCACCTGGGCATCGTAACCAGAAAGTGCATACGCATCCTTATAACGTGCTATCTTGCTGTCGGGCAGTTCAGGCAGTCCCGACCTTATCGAATCCACCCAGAGCTTTGAAATCTCCAAAGCCGGCAAATCAGGCTCTGTGAAATAACGGTAATCATCCGCTTCTTCTTTCACCCGCTGCGAAAAAGTTACCCGTCGCGTATCATGCCAGCCACGTGTTTCTTGCACAACCTCATTACCAGCATCCAGAACCGCTGCCTGGCGCGCAATTTCGTAATCTGCACCATCAGCTAACGACCGGAAACTGTTCAGGTTCTTTAATTCAGTGCGTGTGCCAAATTCCTTGCTGCCCACAGGACGCAGGCTAATATTGGGTTCTACACGAAAGACGCCCTTCTCCATATCCCCTGAATTGACACCTAAGTAGCGCAAAATCTGGCGGATCTTACTGGCATAAATGCGCGCTTCTTCACCTGAGCGGATATCAGGTTCCGACACTATCTCTAATAAGGGCACACCTGAGCGATTGTAATCAACAAGCGAACCGTCACCTTCCATATGGGTGAGTTTGCCCGTGTCTTCCTCCATATGCACACGCCGGATGCGAATGCGCCGCATCTCGCCAGAACTCAGCACGATATCCAAATAGCCATTACGCGCCAGCGGCAGTTCATACTGGGAAATCTGGTATGCCTTTGGTAGATCAGGATAGAAGTAACTTTTTCGGGCGAAAATATTATGCTCTTGGATTTCGCAGTTCAAGGCAAGACCTACTCTTAAAGCAAAATTCACGGCCCGCTCGTTTATCACCGGCAGCATCCCGGGCATGCCCAGACATACCGGACATACCGCTCGGTTGGGTGGCGACTCTACGCTGTCTACCACGCGACAACCGCAGAACATTTTTGATTCAGTCAGCAGCTCCGCGTGTATTTCCAACCCAATTACCGGTTCGTATTGGCCCATATCAACTGTCACTCTTTAGTAAGCGGAAAAATCATGCTAAAGCCAGATCATATAAATGAGCCATTTTCTTCACCTGACCGGCCCAGCTATAGTCATCCAAAGCATATCTTGCAGCGAAGACCCCTTTCGTCTGCTTGCTGTTCGATTCAATTTCATCAATGATTGCTTGTGCCAGTGCTTCATGGTCCCCTACGGGCACCAGGGCGCCAACCTGGTCATTGATGAAATCCGGCAGCCCACCCGCGTTGGTAGCAATTACTGGTGTCCCACAAGCCAACGCCTCAACCGCCACCAGGCCAAAGGGTTCTATGCGCGATGGCACGATGGATACATCGGCCGCATTGTAAACCCGGGCCACTTTCGGCTGGGGCTGGTGACCGAGGAAATGAACCCCGGATAATCCCAATTCCCCGCGCAATTCATGCATCTCATCCCATAACTGCCCATGCCCTACCAATACGGTCTGCACACCAGGCAGTGCTTTTTCATATATCGCTGCTGCCCTTAGAAGCACATCAATACCCTTAAAATCGGTGAATTTGCCGACAAAGCTAATCATGGGACCACCATTGTCCGGTAATCCAAACTCGGGCAGCACGGCCGATTTTGTTGCTCCCGCGATCACTTTGAAAATATCCACATCAAATCCATTGGCAATTAGGTGAACCTTGTCCTCAGGCACACCGTATGAGGTAATAGTGTCATCACTCACCTGGTGTGAGATAGCAATAAGTCCAAATGCCTTTTCCGCTGCCGTAAGCGCCATTTCATGATAACGTGGGCCATCACGGAACCCCATCAGATCCGTTCCATGAACGCTAATCACATAAGGCAGCCCAGTTTCGGAGGCCACATAAGGCGTAATCCAAACATGATGGGCATGAATGATATCCGGTTGAAACTCAACAATCGCCTGGTTGATGTGTTTGCGCCATAAATCGACATAGGCCGCTATCTGCCCATCAGTCAATTCATAGAAAGTCGTGACACTTCGCGGATGTGTAGTGAAGCAAGGAAAATTAAAATCCACTTCAGCCACATCTCCATTCTGACCATCGTTGAAAATGATTGTTTGGGTCGGGAAAGGATAAGTACCAGGTGGTACAGGTTGGTGATCCGGAACGATAACCAGCACCTCATGTCCCATCCTGACTAATTCCTGGGCTACATTCAGAGTATAAATTCCGCTACCAGATCCTTGAAGGGGGAAATGGTTAGGCATCAAGATTTTCATATTCCTTCCTTTTTCCAATTATAGTTGCTTCAACTCAATTTTAACCGGGCATCATCACCGACGATTACGGCATGTTTCCGGCCGTTCATCTGGGCCTGGTCACCGATCAAAGAGCCATCAAGCACAGCATCTGTGACTTGTGCTCCGGTTCCGATGAGGCTGTTACGTATAACGCTGTTGCGCACAACAGCACCTGCCTCCAGATTAACAAATGGCCCAATCACGACGTTCTCAATGACGGCCGTTTCATGCAAAAATACCGGAGGTAGCACTGTAAATTCCTCCGCATAACTGCGCTCAATCGCATCTTCAGAACAATACCCCAACTGCATAAGACGGGCATTGGCATGTAACAGTTGGGTAGGTGATGCCGTACCCAAGCAGGTTTCTGCTTTGACGGACGAAATTTTTAATCCCTGTTCATTCAAGGAGGAAAGCAAAGCAGTTATGCTTGTAGGAACTGAACTGGATATAGCTCTTAACAAATCCTTGCCGCTGCGGAACCAACAAACCCCTGCCCAGTAGACCTCTAAATCCCTATGCTCTACGTAAAAACCGGCATCATTAACAGAGAAATTTTCTGCAGGAATAATCTCCTCATCATCTTGGACGAGAAACGCAGCATCAGCACTGGAAGAGATCAGCCCCGCATAATCTGCCTCGGTGATAAAACTACCGGAAACAAAGAGCAGCGGCCCATCATTAAGAACCTGCTTGCATCTGCTTAGAGCCAATAATGGCGTACCGACACTTTCACTATTAACAGTCACTACCCGCAGAAAGCCATCAGGAAGAAACTGTTGGGCCAACACCTTTACCTCGTCAGCGCCAGCGTTGAGGTCAACCGTATGTGATTGCGCGGGAACGTCTTGCAGTCTTTCTAAAATATGGCCCAGGATTGTGCTTCCGGCCAAAGGCTGCAAGGCGAATGGTCGCTTTGATTTTAGAACTTCTTGGCGATCTTCCAGTCCGGTGAAGGATATTATGACGTTCAAAATTGCCTGCGGCGGCCTCCGTTTACATGATCTAAGCTAGTCGTGAAGGGTTGGCGACTGCTTATGCCAACTTGTTGCTTGTTCAAATGCATATGCAGCATTGAGTATCGTTTCTTCTTGTAATGTGTTGCCAATAAGCTGTAATCCAATAGGCAATCCACTGTCGTCAAATCCACAAGGTACCGAAAGCCCACAGCTAGCACTCAGATTAACGGACAGGGTAAAAATGTCGGCCAGATACATACTTAAGGGATCATCCGTGCGCTCGCCTACCTTAAATGCAGTCGTGGGACTCGTTGGGCAGGCAATGACATCGACCTTTTCAAAGGCAGCCAAAAAATCCTGGGCGATCAATGAGCGCACTTTCAGGGCACGGCCGTAATATTCATCATAATAGCCCGCGCTCAAGGCATAAGTTCCCAACATGATGCGCCGCTTCACTTCAGATCCAAACAACGACCGCGTCTGCTTAACTGAATCGATCATGTCCGCCCCGTCCATCCGCGGGCCGTAGCGAATACCATCGTAACGAGCCAGGTTAGCGCTGGCCTCGGCTGGAGCGATCAAATAATAAACCGGCAGCGCATAGCGGGTATGTGGTAAGCTGATCTCAATGACTTCAGCACCAAGCGCTTCTAATTGGGCAATCGCTTCACGAACGGCCGACTCAACAGCCGGTTCAATACCCTCGATGAAATACTCTTTGGGAACACCAACACGCAGCCCGTTTACATCTCCGGTCAAAGCAGATTGGTAATCAGGCGCAGGGCTGTTAATTGACGTGCTGTCGCGCCGATCATGACCGGCAACCACCTGGAATAGTGCCGTACAATCAGCGACAGTGCGCCCGAAGGTACCAACCTGGTCCAGGCTGGAAGCGAAAGCAACGACACCCCAGCGAGAAACACGGCCGTATGTGGGCCGCAAACCAACCAAGCCGCAAAATGAAGCCGGCTGGCGCACGCTGCCGCCGGTATCTGTCCCCAACGCACCAAATGCCGTCCGTGCGGCAACGACAGCTGCACTGCCACCGCTGCTGCCGCCTGGAACTCGCTCAAGGTTCCAAGGATTGCGCGTGGTTACATATGCCGAGTTTTCCGTTGAAGAACCCATGGCGAATTCATCTGTGTTCGTCTTACCTAACAAAACGGCCCCGGCCTCTTCAAGCTGATCAACTACATGAGCATTATACGGGGGAACAAAACCTTCTAAAATCTTGCTCCCGGCTGTGGTCGGGATACCTATGGTACAAAACATATCCTTGACGGCAATTGGAACTCCCAATAAGGGTGTTTCCTCATCCATAGCCAATCGTTTGTCAGCCTCTGCCGCTTGTTCTAATGCCAGCTCATCGGCAATAGTCAAATAGCCTTGTACGACATTGTCCACTGCGACGATACGATCCAGCATTATTTGGGTCAGTTCGACGCTGCTGACTTCACCTCGACGCAGCAGGTCTCGTACACCGGTTAAGGTCAAACTCGTAAAATCCATAATTATCTCAAAGGAAAACAGGGCCCATCGCCCTGCAAAATTAGTCCTTCAACGGCCGAATCGCCTATTCCTCTAGAACGGATTGAATCAAGAATTGATCTTGCTCATGCTTAAAAGCATTAAATAAGACATCCTCAAGAGCCAAGCCGGGCTCAATTGCATCCTCGCGCATCACATTTTTTCTGGTTTCGGTCTGCGACACAAAATCGATCTGCTCAAGATCCAGTTCGTTGAGCATTTCGGCATAGTCAAGAACGGCCGACAACTGTTTTTGATACTGCGCTATTTCTTCCGACGTTAAAGCCAAGCGTGCCAAATTGGCTATTTTCTCAACATCCTCTTTTGTCAGCGTCATTCCTTACTCCTGCTCGTTTTCCACTATATTGGCAGCTTCTTCTTCCTCAACGGCATCCTGCATAGCTTCAAACTCCTCTTCAGTCCAGAAGTTTTCCGGCTCAGTCAGTCGATCAATATAGAGCACACCATTCAAATGATCGATTTCATGCTGGAAAATACGTGCCGTCCATCCTCGCAACCGCAGTTTTATCTTCTTACCATGCCGGTCTTGAGCGCGCACACGGATCTCATCGTATCGTTCTACTTCGCCCAAATAACCTGGGATTGAAAGACAGCCTTCAATGCCATCAACGCTCTTGCGCGAGTTCCAGACGATCTCCGGGTTGGCAATCACATAAAGATCCCGGGTTCCTTCTATCTCATTTCCTTCTTCGTCAATATCTGCCAAACTTTCAATAACCGTCAACTTGATCGAACGGCCGATTTGCGGTGCGGCCAGGCCCACACCCGGCGCATCACGCATAGTTTCGATCATGTCATCGATAAGCTGCTGCAACTCACCATCAAAACGGGTGATTTCTTGTGTTCGCTGGCGAAGAATCTTATCTGGAAGCGTTATTATATCTAAAACAGTCATAATGTTTCTAAACTGGAAGAATCATATTCCCGGAATTGCCGGCTTCAATCCTCTAATAAAATATTCAAGGTAAAAAACCCGGCGAAATCGCCGGCTCGTTTACAATTATACTAAATGCAAATTCGGTGGGCAGAATGCTAAATTGAATATCTATCGACCCAACACCAGAACACCCATCTTATCAATAACAGGCGACAATCGTAAAGCGAAAAACCTCATTCGTCAATTGTCATCCATATCAGGCATTCGCTGTGGAATCCGATCGCGTTCTAGCTCCTGTTTATACACATCAAGAAGCACAGCATATTCCTCTCGACGAATGTCCCCATCTTCTCTGCGCCGTTTCTCCCGGCTTTCCTCTAAACGGCGGAAAATATCGCTTAGGACCTTACTGGGCCGCGGTATTTTATCAAAGACAATGTCTGCTCCAGCGCCTGCCGTTTCAATATGTACATTTCCATAATCAAAAATAGTGGCGAAGAATCCCGGCCTTTCGGCCGTGACATTTTGAATGTTGTCCAGTGGCGCCTGTTTACGACTTTCGCCAAAACCAAAGGGTTTGCGGTCAATATCGATCACATCAAATGGCGTCAACTGGAACATATCGTTGTGCCAATCTTCATATCGCCAAAGCATCCAGATTAAAGTAATCAGGACCAAAGGCGTTAGCACAGCCAGAATCAAAACCCAATCAGCAATAACGTATCTATAAACCAGTCCGGCAGTGACTAATAAAAATCCGAGCACCAATGCCGGTAGAAGTATTTCCCAGAAAAGTATGAAATAGTTGCGACGGTAGGTGATGACACCATCTTCTTCAATCCGCCAATTAAACCAGCGTGAAAAAAAATACCCCATCTGGCGTTGTTGTGCCGGCCGCAATAACTCTCCACTCCCTAACTCATCCTCTTCATCTGTGATGGGATTAACACCTGGGTCAATTTGGAAATGGCGCTCGACCGTCATGCGCATATGACTCTGGGCTATCGCCGCATCCACACTCACATGGCGCTGCCGTAAGCCTTCAAGGATACCTTCGACCTCCATTGGATTATCAATGCCATCAAAACGGATCGTCCCCAGCATAGAGGCAGTTGTAATCTTGACACTGCCCACGTTAAACAAGTTCGACAAAAAAGTTGGTCTTTCGACTGTAACGCTTTGCACTTCACCAACCGGCACCTTATTTAATTGGGTACGGAAAGTTCGCAGTTCGAACTCACGATGTGATATATGTTTATTGGTGATAACAAAGTAATCATTACGCCAATCAAGCAAACGAAAAGCAATAATCCCTCCGAACACAAGCACAGCAATACCCACAAAAACAGCACCGAGGGCTTGCATGGTTGTGGTAGCGCCTCTAATAAAAAAATAAGTCAACAAAGGAATAAATATGAGACCCAACATGGGCCAAAATAGGCTCTCTAAGAGAACGATAGTACTGCGGCGCGAGTAATACTCCACGAGCTCGTCCGGCAGCAATACAATGGGACCAATCCGCTCACGGCGACCGGTCAACGGCAATTTATCCGCTTTTTCCCAAGCCTCTTCAGGCATACCGCCATACCATTGGCCATCATCATCTAAAGCCGGTTCCAAACGATGAATGGCATCAGGGTAACTGATTAAAAGGCGGCGGAAATCTTCACCCCTTATGAGGATTATCCGCCCATCATGAGTACCGGTAACGGTGGCTGGGTGGGTTCCAGCTTCAAACAACCATTCCGCCCCAAAGAAATCCTTGCTTAAATATTGCCGGGTGTTGGCGTCGCGGACAACCCCTTGTGGATCAACTTCCTGAGCATACAAGCGACCACTTTTAACGATGACCATACCATCAGCCACATCACGCTGGTAGGCAATAATCGAACTTTCTTCAAAGTCGCACTCTTGCGCGATCTGACTTAAGGCCAACAGTTCGGCATCATCAAGATCAACAAAAACGGGATGCTCTCCCAAAAATTCAAGTTTAGTTGTCACACGTCACGTCCTGGAAACATTTTAACATAATCCTCCCACAGGGAAAAGCGGCAGCTTGCCTGCATAATCACAGTAATGTATAGTTTTACAACTTCCGACAAGCCGGGTGCAATCATTGCCTCTGATTTAGAAAGGCACCCACTTACCAATACATACAGAGTACACCATGTTCTCCGTCTTTAGCTTGTTCGACATTCTGGCTATCTTATATTTATTCCGCAGCGTGCAGCTGGGGCTGCAGATCTGGCGCCAATGGGGCGCGATCCGCAGCGAGCCTTTCAATGCCCACAAAAAACAACTAGCCAACCAAGCATCTTATTTTATCGCGGTTCCGGTAGGAGTCTTGTTTCACGAAGCCTTCCACGCGCTCGCAGTATGGATAGTAGGTGGGCAGGTCATCAGTTTCGTCTACCGCGCTTTTTATGGTTACGTTCAATATCAAGGCAATCTAACACCATTTCAAACTTGGTTTGTCGCCATTGCCGGTACATTAGGCTCCTTGTTTTTCGGCTTGATCATATGGCTTGTTTTTCGCCGCGCCCCCTCACAAACCCTACGCTATTTTGGCGTAAGAGCATTTCGTTTTCAAGTCTATTTTTCGCTGATCTACTATCCGCTGTTTACGCTGCTCGGTTTTGATGGGGATTGGAAAACTATTTATGATTTTTCGGCTACGCCCATCTTGAGCGCGGGCACGGCCGTCCTACATCTGGGAACATTGTTCTTATTCTGGCGCGGTGACAGAGCAGGCTGGTTTGAGGCACCGAGCCACGAAACCGTCACTGAACAAGAACAGTTCGAACAGCTAGCGGCGACAGTACTCCTCTCTCCTCACGACGCAAAGTCACAAATTCAATATATCGATGCTTTGCGACGCGGCGGTGCAAACAACAAAGCGAAGCATCAGCTGCAGCAATTTCTCGCTCAAAATCCCGATTCGGCCGTTGGTTATTTAGAATTAGCAGCATTAGCAGTGCTGGTAAACGGCAGATACCCAAGAAAGCGGCTGAAAATGCTGAAGAAGCGTCTGCGTCTGGGCCTTTCTAACCCGCAACAAATCGTTTATGCCCAAGAGATTGTCGGCCGGTACCACCTCGACACCGGTCAGGTCGGCCAAGCCATTGACAGTTTTTCGCAAGCCATTGCAACCTTAGGGGGCAATAAACAAAACCATAATCAAGAATTGTTATTTCAATTACACATCCTACGCAGCCAGGCATACCGGCGAGAGCAGCTCTATGAGCAGGCTTACCAGGATATTCTGGAATCAATTTCGATAGCCCAGATGACAGGCAATCAGGCCGCACAAAGCCAGGCCCAGCAGGAACTTGAAACCCTGGAAAAACACGCGGGCCGCGCCTTTGGGGCAACTCATATCAAGATCCCGTGAGTTAAAAACAGGAAATAAATTACAATTGTCATGCAAAAACCGGAGAAATGTCATTAGCTGAATTTGATTATCACGAGTATCCTCTAAACATTGGGTCCATCTAGAGTTGATAATTAGGATAAGGAGGTGTCTATAATTCTATATAATCTGAAGAATCGTTACATCAAGCATTCTGCACTGGAGCTATGCTGGGCAAATATTGGTGAATACCTTTCCCGAATACAAAACGGTGCATCGCAAGTTGCAAATTCATCATTAAGTCTACAGATTTAGCCCACTAACAGCACAGAATGCCAGTTTACATCATTGTTAAGAAAAATATTCTTGAGGAGAATTAAGAATGAAACAGAAACTTTTTTGGATGATTGTCCTATTCATGTTGGTCTTAAGCTTGGTTTTAGTCGCCTGCGGTGGCGGGGAAGCACAAGTGGAAGAAGCTGCGCCTGCCGAGGCTGAAACAGAAGCGGAACCGGCGGCTGAAACCGAAGCTGAACCAGCAGCGGAAACGAGTGAAGGATCATACCAGATTCCGGAAGTAGAAGAAGGCAAACACAATGTTGGTTTTGTTTATGTTGGCCCGCATGATGACGGTGGTTGGACACAGGCTCACGATGTCGGCCGTATGTATGTGGAAGAAAATGTTGACAATGTACACACTGCCTATATCGAAAACGTTGCTGAAGGTGCTGACGCGGAGCAGGTAATTCGTTCCTTAGCCCGTAAAGGCTTTGACACTATCTTCACCACCTCATTCGGTTACATGGATGGTTCTGAAATCGTCGCCGATGAGTTCCCGGACGTGGACATCATTCACCTGACCGGCTTCAAGTCTAACGAAGACAACTTTGGCAACTTAATGGGTGCCATGGAAGATATGAAATACCTGGCCGGCATGCTGGCCGGATCGCGCGCGATGGTGGACGGCAATCCCAAACTGGGTTATATCGCCACCTTCCCCATTCCCGAGGAACTACGCTTAGGTAACGCCTTCGCCTTGGGTGCCCAGCAAACCTGCCCCGACTGTACCGTCGACGTACGCTGGATCTTCACCTGGCATGATCCAATTTTGGAGCAAGAAGCTTCAAAATCGCTCTTTGACAGTGGCGTACAAGTCGTCATGACCGGCGCGGATACCCCAGCTCCGGCTGAAGCTGCGCCTGATGGGAAGTGGGGTATCACTTATGACTACAGCGGCAATTGCACAAATCCTGCCTGCTTAACCTCTATGTATTGGAACTGGGGACCGGAATATGCACGCATTATCGAAGGTTCCCGTGACGGCACATGGACAGGCGGCTGGGAGTACTTTGATGCCGACACCGGTTCTATGGGCCTATTAGGTTTCATGGAAGGTGAAGAGTTAATGCCCGGTGCAGCCGAATTGCCGGAGGAAGATTTGCAGTTAATTCGAGATACGCTGGCTGCGATGTTGGCCGGAGAATTTACCCGTTTCGATGTCTTTAAAGGTCCCATTACCGACAACCAGGGCAATGTGATTTTGGAAGAAGGCGAAAGCCTCAAACAAGAAGACCTCGACGGTTTCGCCCAATTTGGCAGTGAGTGTGAAACTTGCATGTACTGGTGGAATGAGAATATCACCGCCGAATTACCGGAACTTGAGTAGATAGTTCACAAAAGGCGTTTGGTTTCGCAAGAGACCAAACGCCTTTTCTTTTTAGCCACGCATCGATTGCACCTTCGTTAATAGCTAAAGGGATGGTCTTATGAACCAAGAGCAAACACCATATGCCGTAGAAATGGAAGAGATAGTTATCCGCTTCCCCGGTGTATTAGCAAACGACCGCGTTAATTTGACACTCAAAAAAGGTGAAATTCACGCGCTGTTAGGCGAAAACGGGGCCGGTAAGAGCACGCTTATGAATTCCCTTGCCGGTCTATACCAACCCACATCAGGCACCATAAAAATCAACGGCGAACTGGCATATTTCAATTCTCCTAAGGATGCCATCGATAAAGGTATCGGTATGGTTCACCAGCACTTCATGCTCGTTCCTACCCAAACTGTCACCGAAAATATTCTTTTGGGACTGCCGGAACCTCGCTTTTTCATGAACATGGCCGTATATGACAAGAAGATTCTGGTTTTGGAAGAACAATACGGCCTCCGCGTCGATCCCCAAGCTTTTATTTGGCAACTGTCAGTAGGGGAACAACAGCGGGTTGAAATATTAAAAACTTTATATCGAGGCGCAGATATTTTGATCATGGACGAGCCGACGGCCGTCTTAGCCCCCACCGAAATCGACGAACTGATGGAAACAATGCGTTCCATGGTCGCTCAAGGTAAATCGATCATTTTCATCAGCCATAAATTACAGGAAGTCGCGGCCGTTGCCGATCGCGTAACCGTATTGCGTAAAGGCAAGGTGACTGCAGAAGGCATCCCCATTGAAGGCTTGACTAAGAAAAAACTGGCCCAACTAATGGTCGGGCGCAGCGTCGTTTTCTCGGTACACAAAGAACCACAGGAACCAGGTGAAGTTGTACTCAAAGTAAAAGATGTTCGCGCAGAGAACAATAAAGGCCTGCCCGCTTTGAGGGGTGTATCTCTCGAGGTACGGCGCGGAGAAATCCTGGGCTTAGCCGGCGTCTCAGGTAATGGGCAAAGCGAATTGGCGGAAGTTATTACCGGTCTGCGACCTTGTACAGGAAGCATTATGATCAACGGAAAAGAGTTGAGTAATCAACCACCCATAAAATCGATTAGAAGCGGCGTTTCTCATGTTCCGGAAGATCGGTCAAAAGTGGGATCGGCGCCCAATTTGTCCATCACCGAAAACACAATCATGAAAAATTACCGCAAACCGCCAATCAGCAGCCGTTGGAGCGTCAATTACACAACGGCCCAAACGAAAGCGAAAGGATTAAAAGATGAATATGATATCCTGGCGCCCTCCGTCGACACTATGGCCCGCAAACTTTCCGGTGGTAATTTACAAAAGGTGATCCTCGCTCGTGAGATCTCGGCCGAACCCCAACTTATGGTCGCCGTTCAGCCCACAAGAGGACTTGATGTTGGGGCTATTGAAGGTATCCAAACGCTGCTGTTAGAACAGACGAGCAGCGGGAACGGCCGTATTGCTCATCTCTGAAGAGATGGAAGAACTGCTGGCCCTTAGTGATCGCATTGCCGTTATCTCAGAAGGTGAAATCATGGGTATTGTTGACGGTGATGATGCGGACGTCGACGAGATAGGGCTGATGATGACCGGAACAAGATTATCTGGAAAGCATCTATCGTCGAGCAAAGATGTGGTTTCAGAAGGAGGTCTAAGCAAAGATGCCAATTAGACTTGTACTTGAAAAACGGGTAGAGGATGTTCCCAAATGGATGCCGGCGGCCACCGCATTAGGCTCGGTGATTGTCGCCTTCATCATCAGCGGTATCATCCTCTGGATCATTGGCGCCCAGCCATTAAAGGTATTCAGGTTCTTTTTTGACGCGACATTTGGTAATTGGGCTGTCATATCCGATACAATGGTCAAAGCGACACCACTCATCCTCGTCGGTCTCGCCTGTACAATTGCCTTTACCATGAAACTGTGGAATATTGGCGCAGAGGGGCAATTTTATATGGGCGCATTTTTCGCCAGCCTCGTCGTCTTAGTGCCCCTTGTCCCTCTTGACAGCCCCAAAATCGTTGTCATTGGTGCCATGATCTTCATGGGTTTAGTTGGAGGCGCTATTTGGGGCTTTATTCCCGGAGTTCTCAAAGCGCGTTTCAATGTTAACGAAATCATCACGACGTTAATGTTGAATTATATCGCCATTCTATGGAACAATTTTTGGATTTTTGACCGCTGGAGTGATGGCGGTTTTCAGATGACGCCCTCATTTGAAAAATCGGCCTGGTTACCACGGCTGACAGATTATGCGCGTCAATATTCTGCATTATCAGGTTTCACACTGCATTTAGGGTTCATCGTCGCTCTTATTGCCACGGTCATCGTCTGGTGGATTCTACGCCGCAGCAAGTGGGGCTTTGAAGTCAAACTCACCGGGGATAATCCCAATGCTGCTCGCTACGCTGGGATCAACATCCGCAAAAATATCGTTCTAGTCATGATGTTTTCCGGCGCTCTGGCCGGATTGGCCGGCATGATTGAAGTAACTGGTGTGGTTCATCGTCTACAAGAACGCATCTCACCAGGATATGGCTTTACAGGCATCATCATCGCCTGGTTAGCCAAACTGAACCCCTTTGCCGTTGTTTTAGTCTCCATCCTTTTCGGCGCTTTACTAGTCGCCGGGCGTGAGATTCAACCTTCCGGTCTGTCAACGCTAATGCAAGGGATCATCTTATTCATGGTCATTAGCAGTGAGGTCTTACTACGCTACAGTATCCGCTTTGAGCGGAAAACACGTCCACCCGAGGAGGCACAAGTCGCATGAACATCATCAGTGCATTACACGCTGGAATTGCTACGGGGACGATATTGCTCTTCGCTATAATTGGCGAAATTTACGCCGAACGATCCGGAATTTTGAATCTTGGCGTTGAGGGAATGATGTTATTGGGAGCTATGGCTGGATTCGGGGTTTCATTAGCCGTCGATAACCCGTGGATTGGATTATTAATGGCCATACTTGCCGGAGGACTATTAAGTCTTCTACATGGCGTGGTCACTATACACTTTCAAGCGGATCAAGTAGTCAGCGGTCTCTCCTTAACTTTTTTAGGAACAGGGTTAGCCTTGGTACTAGGTGAAGGCTTAACAGGCCAAAGTCCGCCCCTCATCCCCGCCCTTTCACTACCGCTGCTATCGTCCATTCCCATTCTTGGACCGGTCTTGTTTACAAATCAAAGCGTCCTGGTTTACTTTGGCTATATCTTCGTGCCGGTCGCTTGGTATTACATCTATAAAACACGCCCAGGCATGCACCTCCGGGCAGTTGGCGAAAAACCGGAGGCTGCCGATACCCTAGGTGTAAACGTTTACCGGCTGCGCTATTACTATGTTTTCGTTGGTGGCTGTCTGGCAGGATTAGCAGGAGCAACGATCAGCCTCTCAGTCTCACCAGGATGGTACAGCGCTCAAACGACTTCAGGGCTGGGTTGGATTGCAGTTGGTCTGGTCATCTTTGCGCAATGGAATCCGATAATTGCCGCAGTGGGTGCCTACGGATTTGCTTTCCTGCAGAGGTTTATCCTGGATTTGCAGGGGGTTCCCATGATTTTGGGCTTTGAAAATCCACTCTTTGTTAATGCCAACTATCTGTTTTTCGTGAAGATGACACCTTATATTTTGACAATCCTGGCTCTAATCTGGGGCTCGCGCCAAGCTACAAAGAAGCATACCGGTTCACCGGGCGCGCTTGGTGTTCCCTATATCCGGGGTGAAAGAGGTCTTTGATATCCCCTTATTTGAGTTTAAATAGCTGATCCAAGTACAATCTTTCCGGAGAAGATTTAGCTATCTTCTCCGGATTTGTTTTTTCTACGACGGCTGAATAACCACGCTATTAGCAGTAACACGGCCGTAAACAGAGCCAGTCGCGCCACCTGTTCTTCACGCCGCCGCACCAGATTTGTCTTACGCGCATCTTCCGTTTCCGCAATCCACTCGAAGGTTTTCAGCATCCCCGTTTGCAACGAGCGCGTATGCCAGCCCAGTTCCTCCCTAGCTTTATCTGATCGAGCCATGTAAGTCGCGCCTACAAAAGCAGTGCCTTCTTTGCTAAATGCTGAATTTAGATCAGTGAATGAACTGGCGACATCAATCAATGGAGCTGAGGCGCGCAGGAGAGATGAAGGCAATCGCAAGTTAGGAGCAGATTTACCGGTCAGATGCGACCAGAAGTCCATCATTTCACCCAAGGGGATCGCGGGTCCGGTCAATATGTACGTTTCACCCACACGCCCCTTCTCTGCAACCAAGACATGACCCTCGGCCACATCATCAACGTGGGTAAACGTTGCGACTGTATCTGGTCCCGGAACAGCAGGAAAACCTCGATAAAATAAGCGCATCATGTCGGCAACAATACTGTGATCACCGGGTCCATAAACAGGGCCAGGCATGGCGATCACTATCGGTGCGCCCTTTTCGATTAATGGCAAAGCTACTTTATAATGGGCCAGCCACTTTGTGCGATCATACTCTGTCCGGAATGGCCCATCAGCGCGGTAGGCTTCATCTACGTATACCCCTTCCGTATCTCCAAAAACATTTACCGTGCTGGTGTATACAATCTTGGGAACATCCAACTCATAAGCTAAACGCAGAACTTTGCGTGTTCCACCCACGTTGACAATTTCCATTTCTTCGCGATCAACACCACCGATAGCATACATTCCAGCCATATGGAATACTAGATCGCTGCCCATCATACCTTCTCTCATCGAGGCCATATTTGTGATGTCACCATGAATAACATCGGCACCCATTCCACTGAGAGTTGCAGCACTCTCTGGCGAACGGGCCAGAGCAACAACCTCGTAATTGCGATCTAATAATTTGCGCACAACATGACGGCCGATAAATCCCGCCCCCCCAGTCACAAATGCTTTCATCTTAATCCTTCCACTTCATATCTTGGTATCTATGATATTGACAACACCCTGCTCCGGGCGCGCGCATCCAGTTGACTAGCGCTGCATTATACCTGAACCAAATTGAAAGTTGTATAATGCTGCCCATGCACAAATTGGTTACTTATCTTGTTATTTTTGTCCTATCGGCCTTTGTAGCCGCCTGTACTACAACAATTTCAGATGAATCTAACAGTTCAACCGAGCCGGAGGGTGACCCGGCTCGTGTCCTATTCGTTATCGATGGCGACACTATCGAAGTTGATCTACAAGGCCGGGAGTATCGTGTGCGCTACATTGGCGTGGACACACCAGAACGGGACGAACCATTCTACACTGAGGCCACAAATGCCAACCGCGCGCTAGTAGAAGACCAAGAGATTATACTGGTTCGCGATGTCTCCGAAACAGACAAGTACGGCCGTTTGTTACGCTATATTTATCTACAAGACGGCACGTTTGTAAATGCCGAACTGATTAGCCAGGGTTATGGTCGCGTCGTTACATTCCCTCCTGATGTCGCTGATATTGAGTTTTTCACCCAGTTACAGCGCGAGGCTAGGGAGAATCAACGCGGTCTTTGGAGCCTATCAGAAATGAAGGAAATGCCCGATCAATGCGATACATGCCGTAAAAACGCATATGATTGCAAAGACTTTGACACACAGAGTGCAGCCCAAGCTTGTTACAACACATGCATAACCCAAACTGGGGAAGACATTCACCGTCTTGATGGTGGTGGGGACGGTATCGTTTGCGAATCACTCCCATGATCTAAAAACGGGGTGTAGGACGACACCTACACCCCGTTATTAATCGCAATAGAAAATCGTTTTAGTATCGTAACAATGCGCCGATCTTGCCAACAGCTTCTAAATCAGGATTATCCGCAATGACTTCGACATGCCCGCCCTGAGACAAAGTGTAAGCCACGGCCGAATCAACCACATCTGAAACTTCCAGCAGTTCACGATCACTCAGTGGACTTCGAGCCAGGTTAGCCACAACAAATCCAGACCCTTCCTGCACATAACCCGGAATCCGCAGACCATCGCTAATAATTAATGTTTCCACGCGTTTGTCTGAGATAGCTTGCAATGTGTCGTCTAGGCCAACAGTTGCGCTGCCACCTTTAGCCTGAGCCGTAATCATCGATTGCACTAGCCTACTCTCGCGCTCCAAGTTGGCTTCACGAAGCAAGTTCAGAGTTTGCTTACGTACTTCATGTTCGCCGGCAGTCATATCAATAGCAAAAGTGTTGGCAATGCGACTTTGCAGTTGTTTGGATAACAATTCGCGGAAATGAGACACGTTTTCGGCTGTTCCGCCGAGAAACAAGCGGCGGATAGGTTTGCTTTCAAAGAAATAGGCAGCAGCATTTGCAGCCTCACGCATATTCCGCTGAACTACTTCCTCCTCATGGCGGTTTCCACCCTGCGCCCCACGTGCCCCTCCACGCGTACCAACCGCGGACGATCCACTACCTTTCTTTAACTTGCGTACGTCTTCACCCAAAACACCTTCTGTTACTAGTAATTCACCCAAATGGTATTCGAAAAAGCGCGCACCAACCCGATCGATTAAAATTACGCCATAGTAGGCGTAGTTATCGAGCAGATGCGCGAGGGGCTTAACGTAGGGCTTTCGACCCACTCGCAGGCGATTGCGAAATGAAACAGCTACTGGATATGCTTTGAAGAAATCACTAGCTGCACATGAAAAGATAGCCAATCCCGGCTTGGTCCAATCATAACTATGATCCAGGTAGCGTTCGATTACTTCAGCATCATTTTCATTCGATCCATTAAGCTCCTTAAGCAATCCCTTCGCTTGCAATTTTGTTGTTTCAGCAGGTTGTTGCGCGCAATCTGTATCAAGATATACGCTTACTACGCCAGAGCCGTTGGCGGAAAACGCTAGTAATTCTTGCAAATGATCCTGGGTAAACATGGATACCTCCTGCTACTTATACTTGAGAGCCGATAAAAGAGCTGCCAACTTTACTTATGGCAGTCACCCGGCTCATGAATCATAAAACACTGTGTGGCGCCATCACGCCATCAATCTATCGAAAAACGCCAGAGTTGGCTTACGGCCGTGCCCCTAGCGTTAACGGTAAAACAACCTCCTTACCATCTCTTAGGATGGTTAACTCTATTATATCCCCAACTCTCGTCTCAAATACGAGGTAGGCTATTAAATCATCTGAACTCCTCACGGCTTGATCATTGACAGCCACGATAAGATCGCCCCCAGGTCCGTTTTTTCCGATCAACCCTGAGTCTTCTGCTGGGGAATCCAATGTAACCTCGGTGACATAAGCCCCGCTGAGTTGTGGTAAATCCAATTGTTCCTGCAGCTCTAAATCCAGACTCAACATGCGGACACCCATAAATGGATACTCATATAAGCCATCACTAATTAGTTTGGGCACAATTTGTCTAATAGCATTCACAGGAATAGAAAAGCCGACACCAGAATTTGTTCCGGTACGAGTCGAAATTGCGCTGTTGACTCCGATCACCTCACCATCTAGACTGAGCAAAGGGCCGCCAGAATTACCTGGGTTTATTGCGGCATCGGTCTGAATAACCTCGGGCAGAGAATATCGACCACCACCTTCGGCGATGCGCTGTGACTCTAAAGTGCGTCCTAGGCCACTTACGATCCCTATGCTCATGGATCCTGCTTCGCCAAAAGGGTTGCCGATAGCGATAACAAACTGGCCGACTTTTACATTTTTTGAATCGCCCAAGGTAACGGGCTTCACATTCGGTGGCAAACCCTCTACCTTGATAACACCCAAATCGCTGTCTACATCTGTTCCAACAAGGATAGCCTCACTATGGGTGCCATCCGCGAAAGAAACTTCAAATCGTTCGCCATCTGCAACTACGTGATTATTCGTGACTATGTAGCCATCGGCATCAATAACAAAACCACTGCCGGTTCCTAAGGGTAAAGATGTGTCTTCTATCTCGTCAAAGACAAATATATGCACAACAGAAGGGTTAACGATAGCATAGACGTTGATGAAGGTTTCCTGCAGGTTCAGGTCCATTGGGGCCAACTGCGTGTTCGTAACTGTTGGCACCTCTACTGCCTCGGCGATCGGTTCTCGCGTCTCCGGCAAACCGGCTTCAACCGTAGCTACAACTTCTCGAACGATAGCATCTTCATCTATAAGAGCAGCTGGCGTTGAAACAGTCGTTAATCCCTGGCAAGCAATAGTCACCAGGATTATTGCCGTACTAAGAAATAAAATTGGATGACGTAAAAATCGGGTCATAAGTGAGAACATCTCCAGCATATTAAAATCGAAGTCGCCGGTTTCCTTAAGAGTATCACTTCAAATCTGCTAATTGTTGGTAAAGGCGGCGCTGATCATCATTTATTTCCGTTGGGATGCGAATCTTTACGCGTGCCATCAAATCCCCAAATTTTGTGGCGTCACGCAAATGGGGCATGCCTTTATCTTTCAAACGAAAAACCTGTCCGCCCTGGGTACCAGATGGAACCGTTAACTGAACCGGGCTATCCAAGGTCGGTACTTGCACTTTGCCGCCTAACACGGCCGTTAAAACATCGACATTCACATCTACCCGCAAATTATTGCCCGCCCGCTCAAAAGTCGTATGCGGCAAAACATTAACCACGAGGTATAGATCACCTTGACCATATGGACCAACATTACCTTTGCCGCGCAACCGGATCTTTGTTCCGGTCTTAGCCCCGGCTGGAATCTTTGTCGTAAACTGTGAACCATTTTGTTGGACTGAACGTGTCGTACCTTTATAGGCTTCTTCCAAAGTGATATCGACGGTTTGGCTAACATCGAGACTGTTGCCTTGCCCCCTAGCCTGACCAAATAAATCTTCCTGTCTCATTGTTTGACCAGCCGGCCTCCGCGCGCCACCACCAAAAACGGTATTGAAGAAGTCCGAAAACCCGCCACCCCCACCAAATAAATCCCCCAGGTCCACATGTACCTGGCCTTGCCTTCCACCGGCACCGCCGCTAAACCATTGTGAATAGTCAAAATCGCTCGCATTACCACCCATCTGCTGGTATCGGTGATAATTCGAGCCAAGTCTATCGTACTTAGCCCGGTTTTCATCGTCTCCGAGCACCTCGTACGCCTCATTTATTTCTTTGAATGTCTCTTCAGCTTTCTTGTCTCCGGGGTTTTTGTCCGGATGGTACTTACGTGCTAACTGGCGATAAGCACGTTTAATGGTCTTATTGTCAGCGTCTTTGGAGACGTCCAAAATCTTGTAATAATCCTTATATTCCATCCGCTATGACGTTAGCGTCCTTATTTTGTTAAATCCGCACCATCGGCGTAGATTTGTTTAAGCTATTGTAAATTCGACATCGGTCATGTGTCAAGCCGCTCAAGGCATTATTATGCATCGCTAACGCTGTCCAAGTAGAACGCAAAATCTTGCTGATTATGCGTTCTGCTTTTCTGACGCCAGCCCAACCTCAATAAAGAAACATCGGCTTGCCGACTACGGTACGAATCTTCGGTTGGTATTCATACCTATCATACAATTCGTCTACGTCCACTCGTTTCACACCATTGGCCACGGTGCTCATAGGTATATGTGTATAAGTTCCATCACGCAGGGCTACCATGCGACCACTGACTTTGCTGGTTATCAGATCCATCGCCAGATGGGCGTAGTTTGATCCAACCATCAGATCCAACGCGTCTGGCGCACCGGAGCGCATCAAATAAGCTACACGCTGGGTGATAATGTTTTGTCCGGTTAACCGTTTTAACGCTTGTCCCGTGATTTCACCAATCCCGCCCAGTTTACGATGTCCATAGGCATCGGTTTCACCATATTCGACAACCTTCTCCCCAATCATATGCGCACCTTCGCTGATCGTGACCATGGCGTAGTTGCTGGGATTGGCATCTTTATCGCGCATGACCAGTTCCGCAAGTCGCTCCGGATCAAACGGCACTTCAGATATTAAGGCGCGATCAACCCCTGCCAGATAAGAGCTAATCAGGCTGGTTTCGCCAGAGTTACGGCCGAATAATTCAATAACGGCGATACGTTCATGTGAGCCTGTACTTGTTCGCAGTTGGTTGAGAATCTGCACACTACGGGTGACGGCCGTACTGAACCCGATACAGTAATCAGTTCCATATACATCGTTGTCCATCGTCTTAGGAATTGCCACTACCGGAAATCCTTCACTATGTAAACGTTCCCCAAAACTTAACGTGTCATCACCACCGATAGGAATCAAGACATCAATGCCTAAATGCTCTAGATTGTGCATCACATGAGGCGTGAAATCTCTATCACGCATATCGGCGGCTTCAGCTTCCGGATGATCCGGATCTTTCAGGAACTCCGGGACCTCTTGCGCTCGAACTTTAGCTGGATTTGTGCGGCTGGTATGCAAAAATGTCCCGCCGCTCCGGTCAACTTTGCGCACCCGCTGCTTATCAAGAGGCATCATCAAATCATGCGTATCCGGATCGTTCTGGTTATACCAGAGCAATCCCCCCCAACCTCGTCGAATACCTATTACCTCATGCCCCCCTTCATTAGCACGATTAACCACCGCTTTGATACAAGGGTTTAATCCGGGGACATCACCACCACCTGTTAAGATTCCAATTCTCATAAATAAATTCCTTTTGCAGCTTAAAGTTAAACTAAGCTGGTTGCGGATAATCCGCAACCAGCCCAAGTAATCAGCATAAACACCATTAGCACCCGCAGGTTACTATTCGAGTTCGCTGGTCATGATAAACAAAGGCTTCATCTCAAAGCTTTTATAGAGAGGACGCAGGCGTTCTGTATTGTAATGTTTGCGCACGTCAACGACTTTTGACGTGCTGGTCACAACGTCCACGGGCATATTGTCATATCGCCCATTCTTTAGCACAATCAGACGGCCGTGATTGCCACGCAAAATAAGGTCCAGAGCGAGATTTCCAAAAGCCATTGGCACAATAGAGTCAAGAGCGTCCGGATCTCCTGAGCGTACCAGATAACTCAGTTTCTGGTAGATCGTGTTGATCCTCCTGCCATTGTTGTACTTTGGCGACAGCTCTTTCAATTTCGCCGATAGGCGGTCGCCGATTCCGCCAAGCTTCATATGGCCATAGGCATCCCTTTCCTCATCTTGAAAGACCATATCAACTCCTTCAAACATTGCCCCTTCCGACACCAATACCACGGAATAGCGGCTTGGGTTCTTGGCGCGATCTTCGACAAGCAGTTGTGTGAGCTGGTCAACATCAAATTTATACTCAGGAATCACGCAGCGATTAGCCGCACCGGCCATTGTTGGCAGCATCGCCGTGAAACCGGCATAGCGGCCAAAAACCTCCAAAATTAGGAAGCGCTCATGCGATCCGGCTGATGTGCGCAACCTGTTTGTCATCTCGATTGTACGAGTCACACATGTGCTGAAACCGATACAATAATCTGTTCCGGGCACATCATTGTCCATTGTCTTGGGTATGCCAATAACTTTGACGCCTTCTTGATAGAGCCGCACACCATAACTCAACGTGTCATCTCCACCAATGGGAATCAAATAATCCACACCCAACCAGTCAAGATTCTTGAGCACCTCTGGTGTAAGGTCATTGATCTCATCGCTATATCCATCTTGCAGATGTGGTGGGACATCAGCCTTGGCTACGTGACTGGGGCGCGTGCGCGAACTGTGCAGGAATGTACCCCCAGTACGACCGGCTCTATTGACAATCTCTTCCGTCAGTGTGATGTAATTCATGGAGTTATCTGCTTTTTCATCGCGGATGACTTCAATCACACCGCCCCACCCGCGACGAAGGCCGATCACTTTGAAGCCTTCACGCAGGGCACGGATTGTAATCGCACGAATGGCCGGGTTCAATCCAGGGACATCCCCGCCACCGGTTAGAATCGCGATTACACCTTTTTTCTGAATAATGTTTGCCATTTCCTTTTCTCCTTACTATTCGTGAGTCTTATCCCATTGTGGTTCCGGCTGGGCCATCACACGCGCGATCTCCCTCAGTCCCATCCACCATTGTTTCTTAGGACGCGCATGTATAATATCCAGCATTCGCGGGATATCACGGATATCGGTAAACTGAATTTTGCCCCCGACCTGACCCACACAGGCACTTGTATATTCCTCATCTATAATTTGTTGTTCCAAATAATCGATAGATTTAGCCGCGAAACGTGTGGCTAAAATGCGATCAAAGGGTGACGGATTACCACCTTGCTGCATATGGCCCAGAATTGCCTGTCGTACATCAAAAAGATCACCGCCCTCTTCCTCAAATAGCGCAGCCATAAATGATGTGCTGTAGATCTCATTGGCCAATTCGTTGCGGATGATTAATCCCAGCCGCTTACCTTTAAGAAAGCCGTCATTAAGCTCATCAACATCCTTCACCATATCATTTAGGGTCACGCCTTCTTCATGCAAATAGGCGCGCTCCGCACCAGTGGCGATAGCACCCATCAATGTCAAATAACCACAGTAATGCCCCATTACTTCGACGACAAAGACACGACTGGAGGCAACCGCTGATTGCTTGATTCTATCCACGGCCCATACGATGCTGTGCAAAGCTGTATCCGGACCCACGCTAAAATCGGTAGCCGGTAGATTATTATTGATTGTCGCCGGCAAGCATACCATTGGGATATCAAAAGCAGGGTAATTCTTGCGTTGTTCGAAAAGTTCTATGACCGACAAATACCCTGACCATCCACCGATCACTAAAAGCCCTTCAATCTGATGCTCATCCAATACGCGGGCGATGGAATAGAAGTCACGCCCCTGGGGCATGTAGCGATTTGTACCTATTTCAGCCCCTCCACGAGACGCTAAACCAGCTACGTTCATCCAATCTAATTCTTCGACTTCTCCATCAACTAATCCGCGAAAACCATTGTGGACCCCTAGCATTATGTGCCCTTTATCGACTCCTAAGCGCACAGCTGCACGCAAGGCTGTGTTCATTCCTGGTGACGGGCCACCGGCGTGCATCACAGCAATACGTAGGCGCCGCTTTCCCGGTTCAGGATCGTGCGGGAATGTCCGCACAAGCGTACGATACATGCGGAAGTTTTCCTTGAAACTGCTTCCCCTGAGAGACATTGCCTTATCATAGTCCCGCTCTTTGATCGCATCAGCAACAGCCCATGTATCATGTAAGCATTTACTTAATGGAGTTCTGGTGATACGGTTACCCTGTACACCGATCACCAAGGGTTCTTCTTGCCTATTCTCAGTCAAGACAGCATCAACGGCATCCGCTCCCACAAGCGTACTCATGATCCGGTCGTAAGCACTTGGCGAACCACCACGTTGGACATGGCCAAGAACGGTAACGCGCGTGTCCTCGCCCAATCGGTATTCCAACACTTCCTTAACCTTTTGGCTAGAAATAGGATTTCCGTCCCGATCTTTAGCCCCTTCAGCCACAACAACTATGCTGTCACGCCGTCCAATTTCGCGCCCTTTTTGGAGAATCTCGCACATCTTGACTTCCCACTCGTCAATGTTTGGCGGCGATTCAGGAATTAGAACCCAGTCTGCACCGGTAGCCAGCGCACTCATCAGTGCCAGATAACCACAACGCCGGCCCATCACCTCTACGACAAATGTTCGTTGGTGGCTGGCAGCCGTGCTTGTTATGTCATCAATGGCATCTACAATACGATGCAAGGCGGTGTCCGCACCAATTGTCATATCGGTACCGTGCATATCGTTGTCAATTGAGCCAACCATGCCGGCAATAGTCAATGATTTGTATGTGTCGGCCGTCTCTTGTGAAATCTGACCCGCTTCAACCAATTCGGCCAGTAATCCAGTCCACTCCTGCTGCATAATGTGTGCACCAGTCAAACTGCCATCTCCACCGATGATAACCAATGCTTCTATCCCGTTCTGTACCAAATTGAACGCTGCCTGGCGACGGCCGTCTCGTTCGCGAAACTGTTGGGAACGAGCTGAACCAATCATAGTTCCCCCCAAATGCAGAATCCCGCCCACATCATTCCAGCCAATAGGGCGAATATTATCACCGCCATCTACCATACCTTGGTACCCTTCATAGATGGCGAAAGTTTCTGCTCCCTTCTCCAAAGCTGAACGCACAACCGCGCGAACAGCTGAATTCATACCTTGCGCATCCCCACCGCTCGTTAAAACTCCTATTCTTTTCATACTCTATTTCCCATCATTCGCTCAAGTGCGAATCAATATCTTAGAAATTCGTAGCCAGCCTTGTGAATCAGATCGCCACTCTTATCCATCAGTTCCCTTATGATGCCCAAACAAAGTGTCGATAGTCGCCCACCATGTTTCAATTTCCCTGTTCCGATTACGGATATGCTCCAGCCAGTTTCCACCCGAAATCATTGGGGCCCCATTCACCAGACCGATATCACCCTCATAGACCCAGGCGTTCTTTATATGCCCATGCCCAGTCTTTACCTTCCGCTTAATCCGCATATAAGTTGATATATTGGGTTGGGCAGGATCATATTCTTCCAAAGCATCGAGCCGGAAAAGTATCTCTTCATAAGCTAGTTCTGCCACTGTCATCAACATTCCGGTTACCTTTCCACCACTTTGTGCTACCAACATAGGATAATACCCCATATCATAAATATTGCTGTCATCCAAAAACGCCTCTTCGATTTTGGTGATGCCGTCTTGCCACAACTTATCGTTAGGCTGCCCAGGCAGTAACGTACCATAGACAAAAAACGGCAAAGGTTCCGGTGCAAAGCGATTCATGATCTGTTATACTTCCTGTCGCTAATTGTATCCAAATTACGCCGTTTTTTCATGCCCTCGTAGCTCAAAGGATAGAGCAATCGCCTCCTAAGCGATCGATGATGGTTCGAGTCCGTCCGGGGGTACTTAGTATTAAAGCGTACTAACAGGATCAATTTCTAACGTCCAATTCTTAGGGATCTTAAAGTCCGCTAATAAGCGCGTCGGATCTGGTGTGCGGATGATGATTTGCCAGCGATAACGGCCGTCAACTCGGCTAAAATATGGTGGAACTGGTCCGATTAATTCTGTCGCCCCCAACACTTTATCACGAACATGCACTCTCAGTTCTGCTGCCAATTGCTCGGCTTGGCGCTTGCCGCGATCAGCAATTGGATCAGCCAGCACCAACTTCGCCAATCGCCGGAACGGAGGCAGCATATGCTGCGTTCGAAAACGAATTTCTTCCAGATAAAATGTGGCATAATCATGATCCGCGGCGGCCTGGATAGCATAGTGCTGCGGCTGGTATGTTTGCATTATGACCCGCCCACCCAGCAGACCGCGCCCAGCACGCCCGGCAACCTGGGCCAGAAGCTGAAAAGCTCGCTCTCCGGTCCGATAATCAGGCAATCCCAAAGCCACGTCGGCAGATATTACCCCTACAAGCGTCACAAAAGGCAGGTCAAGCCCTTTGGCGATCATTTGGGTGCCTACCAAAATATCCGACTCACGATTGATAAAGCTAGAAAGTAGTCTTTCATGGGTGTTTTTTCCAGCCGTGGTGTCTCGATCCCAACGCGTAATACGTGCTCCAGGCCACCGCTTTTGCACCCTGGCTTCAACTTCTTCAGTGCCCAAACCAAAATATTTAATTCGTGCAGAGCCACATTGTGGGCAATTACTCTGCGGCGGCTCCTGCCGGCCACAATGATGGCAGGTGAGCATCATTCTTGGTCGATGGTAGGTCAGCGGCATATCACAACGGGGACAACTGAAGAACATGTCCGCAATCGCGACAAATCACAAATGTTGCTGTACCTCTCCGATTTAAAAAAAGTATCGCCTGTTCACTTCGCTCCAGGGTTTCATCGATTGCATCCACCAATGCACGACTGAAGATTGACCGGTTGCCGGCTCGCAACTCCTGACGTAGATCAATAATTTGCACAGGTGGCAATGGAATCTCATAAGCATCCTTAGGACTATCTACAGACTGACGATATTGGCTGCCAATCTGCAGTCGTTCTGCTTGGCTTTCAAGTCGTAGTCGATGCCCCATAACCCGCTTCGGTAATTCTAAAAGCCAATATTGCCCGCTTTGGGCACGATGAAAACTGACGACATCAGGCGTCGCACTGCCTAGAATCACCATCGCTCCGGTTATCTGACCTGCAGCAACGGCCGTATCCCGAGCATGATAATAAGGAGCCGGCACAGGTGGTGTCTGCCTATAACTGGCATCATGTTCTTCGTCAACCACAATAACACCAACATTAGGGAGAGGGGCGAATAATGCACTGCGGGGACCGACAACAATATCAAACAAGCCAAGTCTGGCGCGCCGCCAGGTGTCAAAACGCTCACCATCACTGAGTCGGCTGTGCAAAACTGCGACCCTTCCCTGAAATCGAGCAGCAAAACGACGTACCGTTTGAGGCGTAAGCGCAATCTCCGGAACCAAAACAATAGCTTGCTGCCCCCGACTGAGTGCCAGTTCAATCGCACGCATATAAATCTCGGTCTTTCCACTACCGGTCACACCATGTAACAAAATCGCAGAATAAACACCTTCACCAGAAAGATCAGCGCTTGTGCTTTGCAGGTGATTTTCGACATGATCCATGGCAATTTGAATCCGATTCCAAACATCATGTTGATCAGGCGTAAGTTCTGGAGCTTCAACAGCAACATAATCACGGTCCAACATGGAATCACGCCAGATTTCTTCAGATCCAAAACGAATGAGGTCCAATTTCTCCAAGCGTCTAAGTTGGTTCAAATTGCTTCCCGTTCGTTCATAAATCTCAGCAAATGGAATAGGCTGCATTTCCTTTTCAAGCAGTTCAAGTACCCTATAACTCGTCTCTGCCCTGCGCAGCATCATTACATGAAATAGAACCTCGCGCTCAGGAATCAGAAGTCCAATCGTCGCAGGTTGTTCAGTAACAGTGATGAGATTGTTTGATAGCAACCCGTTGGGGATTTCCTCAGTCGCGGACAACTGACGCGGCAGATCGTGTAAAAATGCTTCATATTGCGGTGGGAACAATTCTTGGGAAACATTGGGTATAATGATTGAATGTGCTGGCGTCCGCATCACTAAACCTGTTTGTACCAATTTATCAAGATGAGTTCTTGCAATACCCGTGGCCATTAAGACACCCTCTTCGGTTGGCAGAGGATCATTCAAAGATAACAAATACAACAACAAATCGGCCTGTAGACTTCTGCCACCGAGAGTAGTAGCCGCTTTAAATCGCCATTCAGGACCTGTGATTATGGAGGCGGTACGAATCTTTTTGGGTCGAACCCTTGGCGGATCGAGAACAGATGCCCTGCGCAAAATATTCCGTTTAACGAGTTGATCCGCTGCTGGTTTCCATTCTCCTTTCTTGCCTAATTTTTGTGATAACTGTCGGCTGCGTAAAGGTTGAATCTCTCTTAGAAGGGATATTAATTGCTCCTGTTTGTTTGTAAGCCTGCCGTTGCCATCCCAGTATGGATTGATATCATAAATAACATCTGCCCACCTTGTCAGACCTGGAGGAAGCATCAACCTAAGACATTTATTGAGAGGTGCTAAATATTGCTCAGAAAGCCAAAATGCCAATTGAATTTGCCACGGCCGTACCACAGGTTCATCATCTATTAGCGTTATGACAGGCTTGGTTTCTTCGACAGGTGTATGAACATCAAACGCCACAATAATACCTTGTGCCAGTCGACGGCCGAATTCAACCTCCACTAAATGACCAATAGAGACGATCGGCCGTAAATCATTCGGCACAAAATAATGGAAGGTTCCCTCTAATGGGGCTTCGACATTTACGATAATCTCAGCATACATATCTCCATTTTAACAGGTTCCATTCTCCAACACAGTTAATAAAAGCATCTTGACTAATTAGAACATATGTGCTAATCTGTCACTAGCTCGCATGTTCTATTAAATATCGGAGTTTAAATAGAACAGCAATTGAGTCCAAATTCTAACGTTATCCACAAATTAGGAGGCAGAAATGAGCAAACAACAATATCGTTCAGGA
Source organism: uncultured Chloroflexia bacterium (assembly GCA_963736615.1). Classification (GTDB taxonomy): domain Bacteria; phylum Chloroflexota; class Anaerolineae; order Promineifilales; family Promineifilaceae; genus JAACFF01. The sequence continues at coordinate 42,921 of CAVTPP010000017.1, forward strand.
GCTGGTTTAGGGGCTAGTTTGTCCTCGATTGATATAGGCAAGCAGAGAGGGCTATTAATTGGCTTAATCTTATTTATTGCGCTTATCGCGTTCGAATTATTTAATTTTGATACGACCCAGTTTGCCTTGAATAGTCTTCTCGGCGATGTAACCTTTTTGGGTCTACAGTGGGCTACGATATTAGCCGTGGCATTCTGTGCAATAGATTTCGCCGGATTAAACAGATTGTTCTCGCCAGAAGGCAATTCAAAGTCAAACCGGGAGGCATGGTACTTAATGGGGGCTTGGCTGCTTGGTGCTACAATGAATGCGGTGATGACCTGGTGGGCGGTGTCGGTGACGTTGTTGAATAATAATTTCGGCAACGAAGTTCTTAGCAGAGATCAATTGCTCAGTTATGTCCCAATATTTGTCGCCGTCCTGGTTTGGTTAACCAGAATCCTCTTCATTGGTTCATTATCGATTGCTGGTGTACATCTTCTAAGCTCAAAGCGGGCTGCGAGAAGAGGAGGCCAATCAACATCTTCTACTAGAAATAAAAGCCGAAATACCTCTGCTCCGATGCGACAGACTTCGCCGTCGAGATTGAAAGCAGCACCTAAGCCTGTAAATAAACCGGCTCCCCAGCAAACATACTCAACGCCTTCTACATCAAGTGTAAACCGGCCCCCTACCCCACAAACGCGCACTTCTCGCGTGCGGCAGCGTCCTCCCGTCCCTAATGGCGGCATGTCCAACAATAGCGGCCGTATTCAAGCCAGTCAACGGTGATAATTTTATTCATTTATCTTTAGCGTTATAAGCTAGATTGCTTAGTTTCCTTGAGGGTCCTTATGAAGCGTAATCAGTCAACCATACATGTGGTAGATACACCGTTTGTTGACCATGATTTCTATGATATCGAAGATTATCCGGAAGTACTTCCTTCTGATCCCTTCAATTCCACAGGTCAACGCATGGTATTAATTTTAGCTATCGTTGTCCTGTTGACATTTTCTTTAGGATTTCTTGCCTTACCAGCCACTAGTCAGACGAGTTCGCAGGAACAAATTACCGCACCCCTAAATGCATCAGAATCAGATATTATTGAAAATGAAGTTCAGGATAGTGACGTTGCTGTCCCTGTTGCAATAGGAGACGGCCGTATTGCTGGATTCTTCACCCCGGAGGTACATTACTGGGACAGTAAAATTAGTGAATGGGCCAACGTTCATGGCGTAGATCCAAATGCTGTGGCCACAATTATGCAAATTGAATCTTGTGGTGATCCACAAGCAGTTTCTATCGCCGGCGCCCGTGGTTTATTCCAGGTAATGCCATTTCATTTTACTGACAGCGAGGACATGCTTGATCCGGATACAAATGCCATGCGTGGGATGAATTTCTTTAATGAGCAGCTTCGTTACACAGGCGGTGATGTGTTTCTCTCATTCGCAGGTTACAATGGTGGTTATGCCGCTTCAGGTGGAGATTATGCAAACTGGCCAAATGAAACGCAGCGCTATTACGAATGGGCTCGTGGAATTTATCAAGATGCCAACGCCGGCTTGGGACAAAGTGAGACATTGGATGCCTGGCTCGCTGCTGGCGGTGGAGCAGGATGTCAAAGAGCGGCGGAAAGACTGGGTTTGAACTAGACAAATTAATCACTATTATTTTTCCCGGCCGTTTTGTTTTTGAAGACGGCCGTTTTTGATCCCAATATTGGCGATGTTTCTGTTATACTTATGATGGATTTGCTACTTAAGCATCTTCTTGATCATATTGTTTTTGCAAAAGACCCATTCGTATGGATCAATTATGATGAATTTAGGAGGTTAACATGACAATAACGGTTACATGGCATGGTCATGCCACATTTTCCCTTGATTTTGATGGCGTAAGAGTTGTCGTCGATCCCTTTTTTGCCCCCAATAATCCTGCCGCCTCCATAAGTGTCGAAGATGTGTCCGCAGATTACATCCTTCAGACTCATGGTCACGCCGATCATATTGCCGATACCGTAGCTTTGGCCAAACGCACTGGTGCACAAGTTATCGCAAATTTCGAAATTTGTAATTGGATCGCCGCACAAGGGCACGAGAATGTCTGGGCTATGAATACCGGTGGTGCCTTTGAATTTCCATTTGGTCGGGTCAAGATGACCCATGCCTTGCATAGTTCCGGCTTGCCTGATGGCAGTTATGGGGGTAATCCAGGCGGTTTTCTTGTAACAACTCCTGCTCAAAATATTTATATTTCAGGTGATACAGCTTTGTTTTCAGATATGAAGCTAATCGGTAATTTGGGTATCGATCTGGCGATTATTCCGACTGGAGATAATTTTACTATGGGGCCGGAAGATGCCTTATCTTCTCTAGATTATTTATCGCCAAATGTTGTAATCCCTTGTCATTACAATACTTGGCCGCCAATCGTTCAAGATATGCCCGCCTGGGCAAAAAAGGTTGAAACAATGACTGATGTTACGGCCGTTGTCTTGGATGTTGAGGAAAGCTATTCATCGTAATTGATTGCACAAGTCGAATATACACTGATATTGATCTGAAAAGCCGGGTTTGATCAAACCCGGCTTTTTGTTAATGATTAGTTACTTTGGTTTATAGCACTTTTAGCCGCTCGTATCTCCTAATTTACCATCTACTATTTGCATCAACGGACCAATCAAATCAATTGGCAAGGGAAATATAACCGTCGTATTGTTTTGAATACCGATATCGCTGAGAGTCTGCAGATAGCGCAAGGTCATGGCCCCTGATTCCGTATTCATTTCACGGGCAGCCGCCGACAATTTTGATGCTGCTTGTTCATCACCTTCAGCGCTAATTATTTTTGCTCGTCGTTCTCGTTCTGCTTCAGCCTCACGAGCCATGGCACGAACCATATTCGGGGTTAATTCCAAATCTTTAAGCTCTACAATACTTACCTTAATTCCCCAGGGCTCGGTCGCTTCATCAATAATGCGCTGAAGTCTTTCATTGATTTCTTCGCGGTCCGACAAAAGTTGGTCTAGTGTAGATTGTCCAATAACGTTGCGTAAGCTAGTTTGAGCAATTTGCCATGTGGCGCGCCGGTAATCTTCAACCTGGATAATGGCATCGATGGGATCTAACGCGCGGAAATAGACTACAGCATTTACCTTTACCGTAACATTATCACCTGTAATTGCCTCTTGTGCGGGGACATCTAATGTGACCGTACGCAGATCTACTTTAACCATGCGGTCAATAATGGGGATTAAGAGGAAAAGGCCTGGCCCTTTTGCGCCAATCACACGGCCGAGTCTAAATACGACACCGCGCTCATACTCGGGCACAACACGAACAGACAGGCCAAGTAAGACAAGAAATGCGATAAGCAAGAAAATAAAAACAATTAATGAACCAAACATGGATTCTCCCTTTGCCCTTAATATTATTCACTTTTAGGGACAAATTATGCTATTGTTGTTGGTCACCTAATGACAACCAGGTGTATTTACACAATCTCATTATACGACATTCAGCGCGGGAGGTCAGGATTTGGTTTCCTGCAACGATTCTAAGTTCTGTAATTGCTGCAAATAATATTCACGGCAGTCTGGACAAGATGCCAAATGTTTTTTAACAAGGATCGTGTATTTCTTGATATCAACACCTTCTGACGCACGCATCTCCGCCAAATATTCTAGAATCAAGAAACATTCGTCACATTCGAGGCTGTCGTCATCCTCTTGATTTAATACTAATAGCAGAAGCCGCCAAAGGGGTCTAGCTATATCCTTCAGCATAAGTCACACCTTGAGTAAATATATTCACATCAGTTTTCTAATTCCTGAGTAGAGCCCATTAATTTTGATAATTGACGGTTTCTGATTTAAATGTCTCCCAAGAGAACCATAAATGATCGCAATAAATAATTGGTGGTAGTAATTTTCCAGCCACGCCACCATACGTTTAGATTCTTTAGGGACCATAAAAGTTTCTTTTGTAAATCCATCCGTGATCACCAAAACCGGGCCGTTTTAATAGCACTGCAGATTGCACCCGGACTTAATCAATAGACAATAGTGTGCCTGTAAACCTTAGAACGATGTTCACCACCGACACAATATGCCAGATTTTCAGGGAGTTCTGTGAGCGCGCTCACCCACAAACCTATATGAGAATGTTTTCCAGCCAATGTCGTAGACATCACTATTACCTTAGGCGTACACGATATTTGTATTGCTTTCTACATACAAACAGAAATACAATCGGGCACAATTAGCATCATGACCCGTAAGCTTCTATGGTTAATCCTCATTTTTCTCACGGCTTGTTCTGCAGCAGGTACTGAAGAAATAAACAGAATACCGCTGCCGGCAATCACGGCCGTTTCGACGCCATCAGCCAAAGCGAACACAGCCCCCGATCCAACACCAGATATCATGAAACAAAACCGTCGGGTCGCTGTTGAAGGCACATTCTCCCCCAACTATTCCTTAGGCTTCGACAGCATCCGGCCCATATATGAGCCAGAGTTCGCCCCCGCCGAAGATGCGCCAATTGATGACCAGGATCTGGTATTAGGAATCTCTTGGGACGGTGAAGCGAAAGCTTACCCCATTGGCGTGCTCCGCTTCCGCGAAATGGTAGATGACGAATTAGCCGGCATTCCTACCCTGGTCACCTGGTGACCGATTTGCTACACCGGTCTCGTGCACGACCGGCGCATAGATGGCATACCCCACGTCTTCGGCAATGCGGGGTCGCTCTTCATGAACGCCATGACCTGGTACGATCATGAAACCAGATCGATCTGGTCGCAGCCTTGGGGGCGCGCGCTTGAAGGCGAGCAAAGAGGTGTTGAACTCTTCCTACTGCCTTCACAAATCACAACATGGGCAAGCTGGAAGGAAGAGCATCCCAACACATTGGTCATGACCAATGACATGTCCCGACTGAGCTTCCGGCAGGGATTCGACCCTGATTTTGTGATCGCACTCTTATTGGCCGACAACTCGAAGGCTTATTACTATCGCGATGTCGCCAACGAGACAATTATCAACGACTTTTTGGGTGACGTTCCCGTTCTTGTATGGGCAGCCAATGAAAACTATCACACCTACGTCCGGCAGGTGGATGAACAAGAGCTAACCTTTGAAATCGAGGATGGTGAATTAGTCGATATGGAATCTGGTTCAGTGTGGGATATCGGCTTGGGGTTGGCAGTTGAGGGGCCCCTTAAAGGTGGTTCGCTGCAACCTGTGCCCAGCTCATCTGCGTACGATTGGGCGTGGCTAGATTTTTATCCTGAAACTGAATTCTACGTCCCAGAATAAAGACAGAGCCGATACCCATTATCTACTCAAATGAGCCAGCTACCCTCTAATCGCAGCAGCCACGCTTTTGTTTCCACGCCGCCAGGCGCGCCATAACCGCGCAAACGGCCGTCAGAGCCGAGCACGCGATGGCAGGGAATGATGATTGGAATGGGGTTGGTGGCATTGGCTCTGCCAACCGCACGAACGGATTTGGGCTTACCCAACTGCTTGGCAATATCGCCATAAGTACGTGTCTGGCCATATTTAATTTCATTCACCAGCCGCAGCGCTTCTTGTTGAAACGATGTCATAACCGACCAATCGATTAGTTCGTCAAAGTTTTTGCGCTGCCCGCTGAAGTATTCGGAAAGATGTTGGTGCACTCCAGACAGCTTCTGCCCATCATATTCCCCATTTACACCTGTTAGCCCGTAAACCATATCGACAAAACGCGCTTCGTCTTCCCATAAATCAACAGCAACCAGACCCTTATCGCTTCGCGCCGTCCAAATATCTCCGAGGGGCGTATCACTCAATTTAGCCATCCAAATAGTCTCGCTGTCGTTTGCCATGATGTCAAAGACCTCCTATCGAGTGATCTAGCCAGGACAGATGTTGAAAAGTTAACTCGTCTAGAATTCTTCGGGTTGAACCGTCACGCCAAAGCGCAATGTATAAGCCACAATGCCAAATGCCACAGCAACATTTAGCGACTGCTTGAACCCATGCATGGGCAAGCTAAAAGTTTGGTCACAAATAGCCAGGATTCCAGGATCCACACCCGCTTTTTCATTGCCGACGATAACGACAATTCTGGAATTTTGTAGAACAGGATTGGCCGCATAAAAAGGCTGTGCACCTGGGGCGGCTTCGATGGCCCAGAGCTGATATCCTTGCTCCTTGAGGACTACTGCCGTATCCAACCCATTCGAACTATAAGACCAGGCCACCTTCTCTTGTGCACCCAGGGCTGCTTTTGTCAATTTTGCATGGGCTGGTGTAGCTGTCATACCACACAGGTGCAAATGGGACACGCCGGCGCCATCAGCACTGCGAAACATGGAACCGACATTGTGAATACTGCGAATATTATCTAGCAGTCCTTCAAAGGTTGGACGAATCAAGCTGTCTTTTTTATTATCTTCGCCACTCGCCGGTTCACCGACCTTATAAGTATCAGAACCACATACGGGACAACGCTTCGCCCGCGGCGCATCTACCTGGACGGGAAATCGAAAACGACATTCCTCCCACTCGCATTGGCGAAACTGGTATTCTTCCACTACTCTTCTAAAGCCCCGAGAACAACCGGCAGCAGCTGCTTCTTGCGCGAGACGACATCCTCGGCATCTAATGTCCCGTCAGATAAACGCGGGTATGGAAGAATCTCTAAGGCCGGCACATCTCTGGTAATAATCAAACGACTGGTTCGGCGCACCACATCTGTGACCATCATCATAACAAACTCCAACCCTCTAGATTCGCACAAATCAAGCAGCGCAGCCCTCAACTCATCCAAATGCTCCCCTAATTGCGCAAAATTTGTTACCTCAGCCTGGGCGATACCAAAATTCATCCCACCAGCCTCATAAACTTTAAAATCAGCGCCAACAATTTCGCCGGCAGAGCGGCTGGACAACCCGGCACCGGCAGACAATATCTGCGCGCCATATGATTCAATGGATTCACCCTCCAGCGGGGCGCCGCTCATGAATGCCCAACGGCACAATCGCTCACCCGCCTCGTGATCCCTTTGTGTCGTCGTTGGTGAGGTCATGATCAAGGTGTCGGAAAGCAGGCCGGCAAGCAGCAATCCGGCCAGATCAGGTGGCGCGCTCAACCCCGACTGATCGATACGTTCCGATACAAGAGTGCTGGTGCTGCCCACAACATCGACCGTAAAGCGAATCGGCTCGCGCGTTGTCGGATTATCCAGGCGATGGTGATCCAAAATTTCCAGCAGATCAGCTTCCTCCAATGCGCCCAGCGCCTGTTGCTCTTCATTATGATCAACAAGAATTAATTTTAGTCGTGGCGGGTTAAGCGCCTCCCTTTGGCGGCAGATCCCTACATAAGTGCCATTATCGTCTACTACCCAGAACTCGCTACGTTCTTCACGAAGAATACGCGATAAGGCATCTCTCACCCGGCTGCTGGCCTGAAAACGAGGCACACTCGTGTCGCAAGCCTCTTTGCAGGGACGATCGAGTAAATCGCCAATCCGCACATCTTCGCGCCGCTTGTGGGCGCCCACAGAACGGCTTAAGAAATCAAACAAGCTTAAAACCGAAACTAGGCCATAAGGTGTCCCATCAGGATTTAGAACAGGAGCCACCCCACCTGTCTTATTGGCCACAGCCCAGGCTTCACGCAAGGGATGGTCAGGGGTAGTCGTATTTAAACGATGCACAATATCGGCAAATCGCGGCGAGGCATCCGGCAATAGCATGGGTGGTTCCAAATTCAACCTTTGCAAGACCCAGGTTGTTTGTGGATTCAACTGCCCGGCTCGGGCCGCCTGCACCATGCCAGGACTCTGATCTTGCAGCAGCCAGGCGTAACCCATAGCTGCCGCTATGGCGTCCGTGTCAGGATTGACGTGTCCAATAACATAAGTTGTATCTGTTCTTCTATGTACCGAGCTTCGAGAAGACATCGGTTCCCTCCGTAAATTAATTATGAATCCGGCGACCTCTGCCCTTGTGGGTGGTAGATCAAATATGTTTCCGGATCAGGACCAACTATAAAACCATACTGTTGGTACAAACCCTGTGCATCTCTGGTGTGAAGTGTCCACTTACGCAAATCTTGTAATTCAGGATGCGCAAGAATACAGGAAATTAGCCATTTTCCCAATCCTTGGCCTTGATATGTTGGCAAAATAAAGACATCTGCAAGGTAAGCAAAAATAGAAAAATCAGATATTACGCGTGCAAAACCTATCTGGGTCTCATTGCCTTCGGAGCAATCATACACACCAAAACAAAACGAATGTTGCAATGAACGTTTGACCTTTTCCAGTGTGACACCAGATGCCCAATAAGAATCGTTGGCGAGATAATTATGAACCACCGAAACGTCAACTATTTCTTGATCAGTACTAATCAAAAAATTGTCGCGCCAGAACTCTTGTGGCGGAATGTACATATTATTTTGCAATTGCCTACATCCTTAAGCTATTATATAAATCTGTAAAAGACCTGATTGCTGATAAAGCGTCCACGCTCGGTTAGTAAAAGACGGCCGTTCACCTGTTCCAACAATCCCCATTCCATCAACCGCGTCACCTGTCCATCAAACACCTCATCAAGCGACTGCCCAAATTTAGCGCTGAAAGCGTTTAAATCCAACCCTTCATGCAATAAACGCAATTGGGTAATCGCTGTGTCTGACATCGCCTCCCTTTGATCAACAAGATGACTCTCTGCACTGGCTGCCGATATTGGGTAACTATCGGCCGTTTCCGATTTCATGCGCCGGATATAGACCCGCGGCTGTTTCACGACGCTGTATCGATGTCCCGCTGCCTGGCCGTGCGCGCCTGCGCCCAAACCCAGGTATTCTTGATTGCGCCAATAGGTCAGATTATGCCGGCATTCATGGCCGGGCAAACTCCAATTTGAGATCTCATAATGCTCAAATCCATGATCGGCCAACCTTTGACAGGCATGTCGATACTGCTCGGCGGCCAAATCCGGGTCTGGCGCGCTGATCCGGCCGTTCTCCAACCAACGCTGCATCGGCGTGCCCGGCTCAATCGTCAAACAGTATAAGCTCAAGTGCGCCGGTTCCAGCGCCAATATCGCCTCTAAGCTAGCCGCCCAAGAGGACAACCTTTGTCCCGGTAAACCATAAATCAGATCCAGACTGAAATTATCAAAGCCCGCCGCCAGCGCCATGCCGACAACATTTACAGCCGTTTGGAAGCTGTGCGCCCGTTCCAATAAGGCTAACTCATCCGCCTGAGCGCTTTGCACGCCAAAACTGAGGCGGTTGACACCAATCTCGTGCAGCCCATCAAGATAGCTCTGATCGATAAACTCAGGATTGGCCTCTAGACTGATTTCTATCTCTTCCGTAAACCCAAATGTTTCTGCTGAGCATTGTAAGATTCGCTGCAAAGCAGTTACCGGGAGCAAAGAGGGTGTCCCGCCGCCAAAGTAAATTGTATGCAGCGGGCGCAGCTGTCCCGCTTCGCCGGCCAGCGTCCCCACCTGGCCGATCTCCTTTACCAGGGCGTTAACATATTCATCTTGCAAAGCATCAACAGTTGTGTAGGTATTAAAGTCACAATAGGCGCAGCGGTGCTTGCAAAATGGGATGTGTAGATATAGGCTTAACGGATCCATAAGGCGCATTATACCCTTAACCCTATTGTAGAGCGTATTGCACATTGCATACCCTCTTTGTTATGCTATCAGTAGCCACCACGCTGATGGTTCGGCCGTACGGAGCAGTAAGATGCGCAAATTATTGATTGGCATATTTATCGCCTTGGCTCTTTTTACCTATAATTACAGGAGTCATGCTCAAGATTCTGAGATAGTTATCCTTGATGCGGAAGGCGCTGTCACGCCGGCGATGGCCAGTTATCTAGAACGTGGTATTCGAGCGGCTGAAGATAGCGGAGCGAAGGCGATCATCATTAAGCTGGATACGCCAGGGGGACTTGTGGGCACCACACAAGAGATCGTGCAGCTTTTTCGCGCCTCGTCTATTCCCATCATCATCTATGTGAGCCCACGCGGCGCGCAGGCAGCATCAGCGGGCAGCATCATTACTATGGCCGGCCATGCCGCGGCTATGGCCCCTGAGACTGTTATTGGCGCGGCGTCCCCAGTTGGCGAAAATGGGGTCGACCTGGAAGAGACCTTGTTTCGCAAAATTAGTGAGGATCTGAAAGCAACTGTGCGCAATCTTACGGCGCAGCGCAGCGAGGAGGCCTCAACTTTAGCTGAGGAGATGATTGAAGATGCTCGCGCGGTCACGGCCGAGGAAGCACTGGCGTCAGGACTGATTGATGCTGTTGCCGACGATGTGCCCGATTTACTCAAGCAGCTCGATGGCCTGACCGTACTCGTCAACGATCAACCCATCGTTCTTGAAACAAAGGGTGTTGAGCAAAGTAATATTCCGCCGAATCTCATCGAACAACTGTTATTTGCCTTAGTCAATCCGATCCTTTTAGGGATTTTGCTAACCCTGGGCGTTCAGGCCATTTTGATCGAGATTTCCAATCCCGGAGGCTGGGTAGCCGGTTTAATTGGCGTTTTGGCCATTGGCATCGCCCTTTACGGTCTGGGCCAGCTTCCTGTTAATTGGCTTGGTGTTGGTCTAATTATTGTGGCATTTGTTTTATTCCTGATGGAAGTTAAAGCAGTCACTCACGGAGCCCTGGCTCTGACAGGTACAATCATTATGGTCGCCGGTCTTTTAGTTCTATTTAATTCTCCCGGAACCCCTGATTTTATCAGCATTTCCATTCCTGCAGCCATTGGCGTTGGCAGCGTAACCGCAATGTTCTTTATCTTTATTATGGGTAAGGCTCTGGGTGCGCAAAGGGCCCGTCCAACTACGGGTGTAGAAGGTCTCATAGGTCAAAAGGGGCCTGTACGATCACTCCTTTCATCCTCTGAGAGAAAAGCCCCTTACTCTGGAATGGTGCTCGTTGCCGGTGAATTGTGGCAGGCCCAGTCGGATGAAGAATTAAACAAAGGGGATGTCGCGGTGGTAACGGCCGTCAACGGCGTCACTTTGCAAGTCTCTAGAGCCGAAAAATAAATCACAATCGACCTTTTGCATTTCAACAGCCTTGTATTAAAATGCTACCGTAACGGATCATCAAGCTATTTGCGGTGGTTATTACTTCCGCGCCCGGTTTGACCAACCAATCAAAAGATTGAAACCTGGAAGGAGATAGTTAATCACCAAGCACAAGGAGGTAGATAGATGAGACTAGTCAGCCAGATTTTGCAGTTAAAAGGTTCTCAGACTATGGACAATATCCACCGGATGCGACCGTATTGGATGCACTGACCATGATGGCCGAGAAAGACATTGGATCGCTTGTCGTTGTCGAAAACGATGATGTCGTGGGTATCTTTTCTGAGCGCGATTATTCACGAAAGGTAATCCTGAAAGGCAAATCATCCGACAATACTTTAGTCAAAGAAGTAATGACCCCGGATGTTATTTGTGTTCGCCCAGATCAGTCAGTAACCAAATGTATGGCGCTTATGACAGATAAGCATATTCGCCATCTGCCCGTATTAATAGATGGCAAACTGTCCGGTGTTATCTCAATTGGTGATGTGGTTAAAGCGATAATCTCTGATCAACAAATTATGATCAACCAGCTTGAAGATTATATCTATGGCTAATCGTATTTACCCAACAAACATCCTAAACTCACCCACTAAAACCTATAGTGCCTGTGCAAAAGGGGTCATACAAGCGCGCGTGTAAGTTGACCCATTTTCAATGGCCAGATTTAAGATTGATCTACAAGGTATAGAAAGTGAGATTGAAGTCACCCGTCAGGGCAACATGCTGCATGTTGTTCGTGATGAGCAATCATTCGATCTCCTTCTACGTCACCATGAAGATCCGTCATTTGTACTTGAACTCCTGCTCCCGGACGGAAAACGCCGCCGCATAAGAGCGGCAGGACAGGCCCATGGCGACCAGCGCCAGATGTGGGTAAATGGGCGATATTTTAGCTATACCCGTGTTCGCCAACGTGGTGGTGGCAGCGACATTGATGGATCTTTATCCTCCTCAATACCGGCCGTTGTTACTCAAATATTAGTTAACGTCGGTGAAACAGTCAGTGAGGGTGACAAACTAATTCTCCTAGAATCTATGAAAATGGTCATCCCTATCCAGGCCCCAGTGGAAGGTTAGTTAAAGCTGTACATTGTGCCGCCGGGGACTCGGTCCAGGCCGGCGTGCCCTTAATTGAATTGGAAAAAAATCAAGATGAATGACAAACGTCTCCAGAAACTCCAAGAGCAGATCAGAGCACATGACCTTAACGGTATCGCTCTGGTCCCAGGTCCAAACAAGCTCTATATCAGTGGTATCCATACTCATTTGAGCGAACGGCCCATAATCCTTTTTATTCCCGCAGTTGGTGTTCCCGCCATCATTATTCCCACCTTGGAGGCGATGAAAGCCCAGGATGCAGGAATCCCACAAAATCGCATCTTTGACTGGAACGACCAGGAGGGTCATGCCTCCGCTTTTCAGCAAGCCAGTGAGATTCTGGGGTTAAATGAGTGGAAGCTAGGCGTCGAAGCGCTGCATATGCGCGTTTTAGAGCTGGACTTGCTGCGCCAGATCGCTCCCGATCTGCAATATACCCATGCCGAGCCAATCATGGACATCTTGCGCGCGGTCAAAGATGATACGGAAATTGCCGCGATGGAAAAAGCGATTGCAGTTGCCGAAAGCGCGATACAGTCACTTCTGCCGCAAATCAAAATTGGCATGAGCGAGAAACAAGTTGCGGCAATGCTAACGCAACTACTCATGGATGGGGGCGCAGAGTCGATTGCATTTGGCCCTATCGTTGCCTCCGGACCAAACAGCGCCTCTCCTCACGCCTATCCAACGGCACGGCCGTTACAAGAGGGTGACCTGCTGGTGATTGATTGGGGCGTATACGTGGATGGTTATCCATCCGACATCACCCGCACCTTTGCCGTTGGCGAGATAGATGATGAACTAAAACAAATCTATGAAATCGTGCGCGCATCGAATGAGCAGGGCAAGCTGGCAGCAAAGCCAGGCGCAAGTGGACAGGACGTCGACCGCGCAGCACGTAAAGTGATTGACGATGCCGGATACGGGGAATACTTCTTCCACAGCACAGGACATGGGCTAGGTTTAGAAGTTCATGAAACACCTAATATGGTTGAAGGAAACCTGGAACCACTTCGTCCAGGCAATGTCTTCACAGTCGAACCGGGCATTTACCTGGCTGGGCGAGGTGGTGTGCGCATAGAAGACAATGTCGTGATCACGGCGGATGGATCGCGATCAATGACCACATTCCCACGGGAACTCATTACCATAGGGCGCTAAGTCTGCCAGGTGATAGGCGGCCATCGAAGTATATATCGGCCGTCTAGCGCCAACCATTTATGTCCTCACAAGTTTGGAACAAAGCTATCCTGCACTTAGACATGGACGCGTTTTACGTCAATGTCCATATCCTTGATCACCCCCAAGACAGCAATATCCCGCTCGTCGTTGGCGGACAACCCGATCAGCGCGGCGTGGTAGCATCCGCCAGCTATGAAGCGCGCAAACTTGGAATTCGCTCCGCCATGCCGACCAGCCGCGCCATGCCGTCTCTGCCCACAATTAAAAATTGTACCTGCCGATTGGACACGCATTCGTGAATGCTCCAGCCAAGTCATGTCGGTATTAACGCCGTTCGGTGCCCTGGAACAGATAAGTGTTGACGAGGCCTATATCGACCTCACCCACCACGATGATCCACAGGCCATAGCGGCGCAGATTAAAACGGCCGTAAAATCAGAAACGTCACTCCCCTGCTCTGTGGGTCTGGCTTCCAGCAAGTTGGTAGCCAAGGTAGCTTCTGATCACGACAAACCGGAAGGCTTTACCGTAGTTCTTCCCGGCACTGAAGCAGCATTCATGGCCCCTTTGCCAACACGCGCCATTTGGGGCATAGGTCCGCGCACGGCCGAACGTCTCGCCGCACAAGGAATTCAGACCTGCGGGCAACTGGCCACGGCCGATATCAATGTGCTTAAAGTCGTTTTAGGGCGTCAGGCAGGAGATTTTATTCGACGAGCCAACGGGATCGACGGCCGTCAAGTGCAATCCTCACGCGGCCCGGCAAAAAGCATAAGCCAGGAATGGACCTTTAGTAAAGATGTGAATGATCCGCAGATTTTAAGCCGGCAGTTGCAAAAAATGTGCGCCAGTGTGGCCCGTTCATTACAAAAAAAGAACCTGCTTGCCCATACAGTCAATGTCAAACTACGTTGGACTGATTTCACAACCATCACCCGTCAAAAGTCTATCAGTGTAGGAATAGACAGTGAGGAGGATATTTTGCACCTGGCGACCAACTTATGGAAAAGTAATTGGAGCGAAGGGCAATATATCCGTTTATTGGGTGTAGGTGTGAGTAATTTGGTGCAAGGTGCTGTTCGACAACTCAGTTTTGATTTCGAAGCGAACGATCAATAACCTACAGAACAGCTAGTCGGCGCCGGCAATCTGGGCCTCAGTTCGATTCACTAACCGGCCCACATCTTGAGCAAAACCCAAAACATCAACCCGTGAAAGGGCAATAACGGAAGCGACCAAACCAACCGTGGAAAAGATAAAAACGAGTGCATAACTCGTACTGGCCGGAAGATCCATTTGCAGCAAAAACAGATCGCGAAACGCCCCACCTAAGAAAGTGCCTAAACCCTTAAACATCAAGACAGATAGCGTCCACAATCCTAAATAGGCACCCGCCTCCAGGTCGGAAGACATCGCGGCCATCAAACTAAGACCACCAAATGTATAAATTCCAAAACCGGCACCAAAAATGAACAGCGAGCTTTCAACCAGGTTCACTGTGTCCGTTAGAGATGCGAGAGCCAGGAACAGCATTCCGGCTGCCATAATGAGCAGGCCGGCAGCAGTCGGCCTAACCTGACGTTCCGGTGAACGTTTGCGCCACAGATAACTCGCTCCGACAAGAAATATCACGGTGGCAACCTGCCAATAACTATTAAATCGCGTGGTTCGACCAGCAGGCATAGCAAAAACATCGGCACCAAATGGCTCTAAAATAGCATCCTGCATCCAGGCCGACATAGTCGCCAATGATAGAAAGACAAAAAAAACGCGTGTTCGTGGGTCACCCCAAATCTTGCGCAATGTGGGCATGAAGCCTGAAAGTGGTTCAGACGCCTCAATTGGCTCCTTCGAATGGTTTAAAATGCGCCTTTCAACACCAACGATGGCAAAAAACCAGAAAAAGCCGCCGATGGCCATGGTTGCCAATATCATCTGCCAAAAGATTTGTTGGTCGTAGACTTCCATCCACAAGCCAAAAACAATGCCAAAAACAGCAAAGAAGATGATCAATACGGTCTGCACCGTGCTAATGGCCAGACCTTGTTTCTCCGGTGGGGCCGAATCCCTTACGAGGGTTACAAACGGGCTGCCGGAAATAAGCGTTCCAACACCGTAAAACAGTGAAGAAAGGGTAGCCAAAGCCCAACCTATGAAGTCTTGCTGATCCACTCCTAGGCGCACGAGACTAAATCCCAATAAAGGCAGAGATATGATCATTAGGACGCGCCCAAGCCAGATATAAGGTGTCCGGCGCAAGCCCCACAATGGCTGCGTATCGGAGAGATAGCCGGCCCATAAACTAATGGGAGCAAGAAAATATCGTAGGGCGATTAACAAGCTTACAGGTGCGGCGGGGATACCAAAATTGGAAATCATGATCCGGTTCCAGATGCTGGTAACAAGAATATCACCCATTGCCGACCCAATCTGAAAGGTGCTTAGACGCATGGTTCGTCTAAACGAATGGGTTGCCACTGAATTCTGCTTAATCGCCATTACTGTTCTATTACCGCATCAGTTCGGTTATTGCTACTGTTTCGCCAATAATTGATCCATTGCTTGAAGCCGGGCAGCCATTGTAATCGTTGGCCATGCGGGTGCACCCAGCCAATTTGTTGTTGTTTATGTTTGCCTTCATGCCAGTAATCAAGTGCCCATGCCAGCCAGCCATATTCAGGCTCATCGCCTGTATCCACAACCACAAATTTTGGCGGTTCCCACTGGATCCACATAACAGGCCGCTCTTGTTCTTGCGCCCATCTGCTTATATGAGTCCTTAAGGCAACACCCTTGTCCGGCAAATACATTTTGATGTATGTATTGTAAATCACAACGGGATCTTGTGACATGGCAATTCGCTGATCTAAGAACAACGGCAATTCCTCAGGCAATCTTACCGCATGCAATCGAACTGGAACACTACTCCGATTTATATTGTGGAAAGCGGCGATTCCTTCGCGAAGGCGCTGCAGGCGCTCGAACTGATCTCCCCAGACAAATGATGACAATGTTTGCTCATCGACGGCCGTTCGCAGCTGAAACGGGTGCAAATCACATCCTGTACGGCTAAGAATCCTTGGTATCTGCAAATCACCTGCTAATTCGTTACCGCCCTCACCTGTGGTGCGGATAACAAACTGCTGCGGATCACCAGCGCCAAGATCGAGCACTTTCTTGTTTCCCACCTCATCAATCAAGCGGTAAGCACGTTGTTCCGAGACCAGGTTCAGTCCGGCACTTGCACCAATATCCACAAGGTGTATGCCATCCCAGCCCGTTAAACTTACCGGCAGCAGCCAGGCGATACCACGCCCTGTTTCATTAGTTTGGACATTGTATGTCTGAATAAACAATTGCAAGACATCCTGCCTCGCTAAAATCGCCTCGCGCAATGCACTTACAAAATATGGCGAGACTTCTTTGGTCTCCTTTGGGTCACCAATAAACAATGCCGCTGTTGCAGATCCCTCATTTACAGTTGGGTAAAATGCGGCCAGGTTAGCAACTTCCTGACCACCCTTCAAAACCTCGCGGTGAAGACTAGCTGCCAATAAATTAGTTACATCAAAAGCGGCGCGCCCATCTGCCGCTCTAACTAACCATTTGACTATTGGATCCTTCGCGTCACTGGCCATCCAGTCCGCGCAGGTGCCAAATATGGAGGAATAAAGTGGGGAGTATGAGACAGCGAACTGCTGTTGCTGTCGAAAACGATGAATGAGACTGGAAAGTCGATCGGTCATAGATAAATTGAGCAGCCCTAATTAAGAATTTTCTACCGGCTACCAAAGCTAAAAGGCTTCAATGCCCTCTGGCAGTTCGTTGCCGTTCTCCACGGGCGGTTCTGGTGTTACCTCAATTTCATCCCCCTTCTCGTCTTCAAGCAAAGCATTACCAAAATAAGGGGCATCGAGATTGAAATAATTATAAACCGATCGCGAGATCTCGCGCAGCATGGGGAAACTTATCTCGTGCACCAACCAGTCCGTATCTGGTTGGGTCAAATATTCTACAATTATGTAATCGCCGCCAGGGGAAAATACGATTCCGGCATCGCCATGCGTATTCCCAGCCCAGCCATGTTTATGGGAGACGGCCGTGCCTTCCGGAACACCAAAACGTATGAGATTACCCTCATCATTCAAACTAAGGGCATCAAGTATTGCCTGGCATTCTGAAGGTGTTAGCTGCTCCGGATAAACAGCCAGCAAGGTCCCGCCTCCTTGAGAACAATAATAGATCATCGACAACAAGGTGCCCATATCCTCCGCCGTCGTTTGCATGGTCGGATCGGGAAAAGTATTGATATCCAGGCGTGAGTTAGCAGGTGTGCTGTGCGTACTTTTTCCGGCGCGGTTGGGTTCTTCATAAGGCGTAACGATAAACGTGTTTTCCAGCCCCAAACGCTGCATTGATTCCGTCAAAATGTCAACGCCTAAATAAGCATTATCCTGTCCGGCAACGATATCCAGCAGCAAGTTAGCACTAAAATTGCCAGAATGAATAGCTGTTTCATCAATCAGCTTCTTCTGGTCAACATTGGGTTCGAAGTCGAGCGCACGGTAAGTTTCAAGCAAAATAGCAATCTTAACCACACTGAGCCCCGAAAGGGCGACATCTTCGTTGACACCAAGCTCTTCCCCCGTTTCTAGATCCATGATGAAAAAACTGCCCAACCCATTAAATGCCTGGATGTGCTGGTCAATAGAATCGACCAGGATGTTCATATCAAAGGGCGCCGCTTCTTGATCGACAATGACGAGTTGGGCCATCCGCTCCTCAGGCTCATATAGAGCAGCCTCTATTGCCGGCAAACTTTGGTCGAGATCGGTAACAAAACCGGGCTTGCCCATATCATACGATTCCGTTTCTTCGACTAATCTTGGCCCCGTCGCCGGGCGGTCCATGAAACTGGTTAATAATTCCATGTGCTGTCGCAAGCGCTCACGATCATGCGTTGCATGCAGTTCAATCTCGATCGGTTCAAACGAACGACCCAGCAAAAATTCTGCATAGCCTAACCATTTATCTTCCGGCGTGCTCTGTTCCTCTGCTTCACGCAGCATTGCATCCAGATCGAGGACAAATCCAACATCAACCGGATTCATTTCCACGCTCTCTTCTCGATGTTGAATTGTTACAGGAGCCAGATAATGTGATGTAAGCAGTTCAGTCATTTGCTCCATCGTCAAACCGGCAACATCAAGGCCGGCCACAGTCATATCTGTGGGCATTTTGTCCTGCGAACGGAAATACAAAAAGCCCTGATAAAGTAGGTATAACGATCCCACAATCAGCAACAGAATTATCAACAGCTTTTGTAACAACTTTAACATGAGATATCAGACAAAAATAGGACTCTCTGGGATGAGCTTACCAGGCTGCACGCTAATTTGAACGTGTTTCTCCTAGGTAAGGTTCATCAAAATTGAAGTAGTTATAGGTAGCTCGAGATACATCAGCAAATAGGGGTGAGCTGATTTCCCACTCGAGCCAATCCGGTTTGTAGAGAAGGCCAACAATGACATAATCGCCACCCGGGGTTGAGATAATTGCTGCGTCAGCATGGGTGTCACTAATCCAGCCATGACGGTGAGCAATAGCTGTCTCAGGGGGCACGCCTTCTTCAATTAGGCTGCCAATCTTGTTCTGGCGCATGTAGTCCAAAGTTTGTTGGCACTCCTCTTGCGTCAACTCGTCAGGATATGCAGCTAACAATGCACCCCCTTGTCCCTGACCACAATAATAAATCATAGAAAGCAGCAGGCCGATGTCTTCGGCCGTTGTCTGGATTTCCGGATCCGGGCGTGTTCGAAGTTCCTCAATCGAATTGGCCGGCGTCTCCGGAGCAGGATTGCCCACGCGTAAAGATTCGTCAAAAGGAGCAGCAATGAAACTGTTCGCAAGGCCGAGTCGACGCATCATTTCCGATACATCTTCTGCTCCTTGATAAGGATCATCTTCGCCAGCAATCACACCGAGCAGCTCATTAGCGCTCGTGCTCTCAGGTTGAGAAACCAAAGTGTCTGAAATTAGTTTTCGTTGGGTTAATGTCGGAAGGTTGTCAATTGAGCGGTACGTGTCAAGGACAATGGGAATGCGCATCAGATCAATGCCGGACATAGCCACATTTTCATTTATCGGAACAACCTGGCCATTTTGCAGGTCCATTATAAAAACACTGGCCACGCCTCCAGTCTCCTGTTCAAAAACCTGTAAGAGATTTACCAGGAGTCTGGTAAGGAGATTCATTGCCGGGCGTTCGGGTTCATATGGCCCAATTACAAGTTGTGCTTCGCGATTACTAGACCGATAAAGCGCTGTTTCTACATCCGCCAGGCTTGCATCTATATCAGTCTGGATTCCTGATGTCCCATATTGAAAGCTGAGAGTCGACGGTACAGGCTGCGGAGGTTGGGCCGGCTCGTCAGCTAAACTGGCTATCTCCCGCAATACTTCCTGCAACGCTTCCCGTTTATGTGTAGCCTGCAATTCCACCGGCTCAACTTCCACTGGACGGCCCCACAAGAATCCCCAGAAACCTGCCCAGAAATCCTGTTGAGTTCGCTGATAATCAGCCTGGCTGAGCATAGCCGAGATATCCGGGTTGAATTCCGCATTCGTTGGGCTAATCTCAAATGATTCATTTCCATGGTGCAACATTACAGGCGCTTCGATAAAGCGATTCGTTAGAACCTCGCTCGCTTGGTCGGGCGTCATTCCGCCGACATCTACGCCGGCTACGGTCAAACCAACAGGGTAATAGCTGCGAGAGCCAGCAAACTGGTAAAGCTTAAAAAGCAGGAATAATGAAACCGAAACCATTACCGTAACGGTTACCCATTGGCCAAGGCCGGTCGAACCGCTTTTGTTCATATATCTCCGATCGCCTTCCTACTGGTGAACTTTGGCTTCAAATGTAGATGATTGAGCCGCGGATATCGCTTCTTTGACAAAAGGGTTCAGTGGAGCAGGCAGTTCTTCAACCGGGAACCATGAAGCTTCCATAATCTCCGGGCTCAATGTCAAGTCCCCAGGTAACAGGTCAACTTTGAATGCAATTCCGGTATGAGCCGGAGAGGTGCCGTGGGAGATCAATAAAGGAGGGCCAATTTCGGCCGTTAAGCCAGTTTCTTCCTTTAACTCGCGCAAGGCTCCCTCAGTGGGTGCTTCATTCCGCTTCAACCAGCCACCCGGCAGTCCCCAAGGCCATGCCGGATGGAAAACGTGACGCAGCATAAATACGCGTCCC
This sequence comes from uncultured Chloroflexia bacterium, assembly GCA_963736615.1. GTDB lineage: Bacteria > Chloroflexota > Anaerolineae > Promineifilales > Promineifilaceae > JAACFF01. The sequence continues at coordinate 63,566 of CAVTPP010000017.1, forward strand.
TTGCCATCCAGGGCCACAACCGCAACGCCAATCCGTTGACTGGGTACTGTTAGATAGATACCCCATATCATCAAGCGTTGAACTAGACGGAATCGTACCAGCCGCGCCATACGCTCTTTCCACAATAATGGTATATCAACCAATTGCTTTTTTACCGAACATCATTATCGTATTTTCCAAACCTTAAAAATTCAACGGATCAGTATAGCATAAAGAGGATCAGAATCCAGCGATCTTATTCACTGTTCAATTAGAGGAATACTGCCTTTTTCGGAGATATCCTCAAGCAACTTTCAACCAGTTGGTGCGTATAGGTTGTAGAATAATGGGATTGGAGGTGATGAGCATGTCTGAAACAAGGCTCACACGCAGTAACAACGACAAAATTATAGCCGGCGTCGCCGGAGGCATCGCGTCTTATTTAGCTATCGATCCAATATTGGTTCGGGTAGCGTTTCTGGTTTTATTATTTGCCAGCGGCATAGGCTTTCCTATCTACCTAATTCTTTGGATTGTCATGCCGTTAGAGAATGGCAGCGAGGAATCTGATGTGGACGTATTCCAGAAAAACATCGGCGAGATGGGCGAAACAGTCTCTTCAAGTGTCAATCGACTCGGCCGTCCTGGGACCATCGGCACAATTCTGATCCTCCTGGGTGCGTATTTTCTGTTGAATCAGTTGGGGATTTTAAGTTGGATCAGCGGCGCTGTCTTCTGGCCCTTAGTGATTATCGGATTCGGAATCTATCTATTGCTTAAAAGGGACAAGCAAACTTAATTGAGAAATTTTTCTTAACGCCTAAAATTCGCCCCCAGCGTGCGCAAGCTGGGGCGCGTTTTTTCTAACTCTAAATCTTCAGCAGGCGCAATTACTGCCTTTGAATAAATTGGCAAACCAACAATAAACGTCGTCCCCTCACCCACCTTGCTCGTCACCACAATATCCCCTCCATGAGCCTCAGCAATCCACTTAGCGATAGACAAACCTAGACCTGAGCCACCTTGAGTTCGTGTTCGCGCTTTATCCACGCGATAAAATCGATCGAATACATGAGGTAAGTTTTCTGGGGGAATGCCAATTCCAGTGTCCGCAACCTTGAACTGAGCCCGCCCTTCCCCTTTAGACAGGCTAAGGATAACCTCACCTCCAGGTTGGGTATATTTAACAGCATTCTCCACAAGATTGAGCATAAGTTGTTTTAGGCGGTCGGCATCGCCAAGTACAATTACTTGATCGACCTCTTTTAGCTCAATATAGATGGGGGGTTCGAGGATTCTCACCTGGCGATAGACATCAAAAAGGATATTGTCTACTTCAACTGGTTTACTCTCCAGAGGAAGTCCACCAGAATCAGCCCGTGCCAAGAGCAATAGGTCACCGACCAAGCGAGTCATGCGACTAATCTCAACCTGGATAGCCGCCAAAGATTGCGGATCGGTCTCACCCATGCGCTGCATCAAATCCAAGTTTCCACGCATGGTCGTTAACGGGGTCCTTAATTCATGCGACACATCAGCCAGCAGCCTCTGTTGTGTACGAAATAGTCTATCCAGGCGTTCCAAAGTCTGGTTAAATGCGCGTGACAAATCGCCAATTTCATCAGGGCGATTTGCATAGGGCACACGACGACTTAGATCATCTGCTCGCGTAATCTGCCGCGCGGCCGTTGCAATGTCTTCGAGGGGTTTAAATAGTCCAGGTGTGAGCAACACTGCTACAAACAAAGATGCCGTTGCTGCTGCAAATCCCATGAGCAAAGCTGTTAAGGAGATGCGGTTTAGTTGTTCGTATGTATCCAGCAAACGGGCTACCTGAAGGTAGTAATAAGGGTTCTGTTCTTCGGAGCCAGGTAGTGGAACCGAATAAACTCGCAATTGGGTGTTGCCGTGTTCTACGATACTAAATGACTCTTCGTAGGGACCCGCGCTTGGATCCAGTAAATCATTGAACATCGTGAGATTACGAGAACGCGCCACGATCTCACCATTCTCATTGGCCACAATCACCAATGTTGAGGCTGTTTCAAATGTTTCTAAAACCTCAGGCAAGGACCCTGGTTGGACGACTTCTGTGGCCAAGGCCTGTAAATCACCATCTATCTGAGCCAGAATGCGCGATTGTGGCAGTTCGTAAACAATCACCGCAAAAACGATGAAAGCTACGGAAAAGATGATGGTATAAATTATCAGCAGTCGATTTTGTATTGACAAAGAATGTCGTCCATTAGACAGGGGTTTCGTCGCGCAGGACGTAACCAATACCGCGTACTGTGTGTATCAAGCGCGGCAGATCTCCTTCTTCGGTCTTTTGACGGAGATAACGCACATAAACCTCAATAATATTACTCTCGCCACCAAAATCGTAATCCCAAACACGATCAAAGATGACATCCCGTGTCAGGACCTGTCGTGGGTGACGCATGAACAATTCAAGCAATTCATACTCTTTGGCCGTCAAATCAAATATTTGACCGCCGCGCCGGCCTTGCCGGGTCCCGGTGTCCAGTTCCAAATCAGCAAAACGATACACCTGCGGTTGAGCCGGTTGTGCGCGGCGCAGCAGAGCCCGCACGCGGGCCATCAGTTCATCAAAAGCAAATGGCTTTACCAGGTAATCATCTGCGCCGGCATCTAAACCGGCAACACGATCTTCGACAGCTTCTTTTGCCGTAAGCATCAGAATCGGCACTTCGCTAACTGCACGCAGACGACGGCACACTTCCAATCCATCGATACCAGGCAACATCAAATCAAGTAGTACCAAATCGGGGGGATTGTCTCGGGCCAAATCCAAACCGGTCTGACCCTCTTCTGCCACATCTACACGATATCCTTCAAACGTTAATCCGCGTTGTAAAAATTGACGAATTCTCTCTTCATCTTCAATAACTAAAATCTTTGCTGACATTATATCCCTCCGCTTAACTTGGTCATTTTCAGACACAATTTCATATTTCAAGCATTAATTATCTAGTCGCCAGACTTAGACACATAAATAAATCGGCCTATTGTACACCCTCAGATGCAATGCCATTAATTATCCGATTATAGTCAGCCTAAGCAAGTGCGCAATAAGCAGGCGAGCGTACTCATTATTTTAAGCCCAACCCAAGAGACGATTATTGCCTGTATTAGCGGGTTAGCGTTAAAATCCGGTTCAGGCGAAGAGGAATTAATTTCCGCGCAACTCTCAATAAAAATGGCAAATCCTTAATAAGGAGACAAAAATGGACTCCCTGTATGTATTGGGCCTTGAATTTATAATCTGGCTGCAGGAGAGTTTCCCTCAGCTAGAAGGCTTTTTTAAACTGATCACCAGCCTTGGCAATGAGGAATTTTACCTTGCCGTACTTCCCCTGATTTATTGGACCGTCAATAAGCGTCTTGGAAAGCAATTAGGCTTTGTGTTTTTCATTGCTTTAGGCATTAACACGATGCTTAAACAGGTGTTTCGGGGACCACGGCCGTTTTGGATCGATCCCGACGTCGGCCTGGCGGACACCGGTGGCTATGGCGTCCCGAGTGGACATACGCAGTATGCGACCGTCTTATATCTTATGGTCGCAGGCTTGATCAGAAATTTCTGGGTATGGCTCTTCGCCTTGATCATGATTTTTATAATGGGCATAAGCCGCGTTTATCTGGGGCAGCACTTTATTCATGATGTTATTGCCGGTTTTATCGTTGGCCTCATAATTTTGGGCTTCTATCTTATATGGCGACGCTATTTTTCCAAAAACTATTCAAAACGCATTTTAGGGCAAAAGCTCCTTGTCGTTGTACTCATAACTATGATCATGGCTGTTCTTTATGGGGTGATCATCCTGCTCATTGGATCCCCAGATCTTTCAGTTTCCTGGGCTGAATTTATTCCTGAGGCAGAATTAGCCAGTAAAACGGAAATGGCGACAGCGATTGGCGCTTTGCTTGGTTTTGGGATTGGAATCATCTTAGAAGGTAGTCGTGTACGCTTCCGGGTTGATGGTTCTTTGTCCAAACGGACAATCCGCTATTTGTTGGGTATCATCATCACCGTCATTATTTGGCGCGGACTTGGTGTCTTGTTCCCGCGCGAGCCGTTATGGCTGGCTATTCCCCTGCGCATATTCCGTTATGCATTGATCACGCTGTGGGCGAGTTATCTCGCACCGCTGGTATTTGTGCGCTTGCGGCTGGCTGATGCTGATCCACCTCCGGCAATCGATCTAAAGCTTTAGTTCGCCTCACCTCTGCCTTCGACAAGCTCAGGCGGCGGCAAATAGCAGAAAAATTTCCGCTTGGTACGATTGGAGCTTTGCCTTTGTCAGGCTTAGTCAGGGGTGAATATGAGGAACCGATCCTGTGCCTTAGGCACTTCATTCTATGTCTTCGACAAGCTCAGTCGTTGGGACGGGCAATAATCAACATGCGCTCGCTTTCTTCATGAAAACCGGAGCGGTCGTAATCACCTATCATCTGCGCCAGGCGAAATCCCGATTGCTGTAATAACAATTCTATTTGGTGCGGAAACTGATACCAATATTCAACCTGCACAGAAACACGATCGACAGATTTCGTTGATTGCTGCTTAGCTTCAAAAAACCATGTGGTAGTCAGACATTGGTTTGATGAGTCCAAACGCGATTGGCTCAATTGATTAATCATTTCCCCAGTTGCAGGCGAAGCAAAACTGTTTTCAAGCAGTGGAGACTCTTCGTATTGGATACTCTCTATCACGTAGGGGTTGGCCACGTCGAGAAATAATCGGCCGTCTGGCAGTAAATAGCGCCTGATCCGCCGCAGCGTCTGCCCTAACTCATGGGGCTGAAAATGGAGCATGGTGTTATATGAAAAGAGGGCCAGCGCATAATGGTTTTCTTCACTTGGCAGCATTAGGCTGCGCAGATCAGCCTGGACTAAGGTGGATCGCTTTTGTACTTCATCCATCTCTTCTACAAGGTGCTGCCGCGCGAGATCGAGCATCGCCTGTTCATAATCTACACCGGTCACGATAAATCCGGCTCTAACTAAGGGCAGCAGCAAGCGTCCAGTACCACAACCTAACTCCAGGATCGGTCCGCCGCATTCTTTTGCTAGAGCCAACACAAAATCAATATCTTCTATGAGCTGATCGTGGATTAAATCATAATACTGAGAGAGAACATCGTACATTTTAGCTTATCCGTTTTTGGAATTCCGGGCCCGTACCTGATTGAAGACAGGCGGCCGTTTCTCAGCAAATGCGTTCAATGCTTCCAAATGATCTGGGGTATCCCATAATCCAACAAATAAACCCGTTTCCATCTGTGCTAATTCAGTGCCCGACAAATGGCCCGTTGCATAAACAAGTCGTTTGGTTGCCGCCAGAGCCTCTCTGGGCAGCTTGATCAAATCGGCCGCCCATTCATATGCAGCCTCAAAAACATCAACTTCTTCAGCAACAACACGATGAACCAAACCCATTTGTCGCGCTTCCTCTGCATCAAATATCCGGCCAGTTAGCAGAAGTTCTAAAGCATGGCTCTGACCAATTAGCCCCACCAGGTTGTTCGTGCCACCCCAACCTGTAATCAAAGCGTTGCGCACCTGGGCAAAACTAAAACGGGCTTGCGAGCCGGCCAGACGCAAATCACAGGCGGTTACAATTTCACACCCCCCTCCGAATGCATCCCCATTAATCGCTGCGATCACCGGAATGGACAGTTGCCTAAGCTGCGCGAGCGCACCACTCATCACGCGGTTGAGCCTTTCCCCTGCATCCTTTTCTAAGTTTTGCTGCAATTCCTTAAGATCGCCGCCAGATACAAAAGCATGATCACCGCTGCCGGTAACTATTAAAATCCGCACATCACTGTCGGAATCAACATGGTTCACGACATCGGCGAAGCGTTCTTGGGCAGCCCAATTGAGCGCGTTTCTGGCCTGAGGCCGGTTGACTTGCAGTACAGCTATGCCCTGCTTATCGACACGATAAAGAATGACATCTGTGGCTACTTCGTTCATACTGAAAAGTGTAACAGAATCATCTCCCTTGACGAACGATGGGAATTCGGGCAGTCATTCTTGATTATGTTAAAATTCAGGTCATGAATGAACGCAAATATTATCAAGATTCCTACACGACTACATTTAAAGCCACAGTTATTGAGCAACTAACCCATGACGAAAAACCGGCGGTTATTTTAGATCACACTTACTTCTATCCTACATCAGGCGGCCAACCCTATGATCTAGGACAGCTAAACGAAATACATGTCATTGACGTTTTGGTACGGCCCGAGGATGGCGCGATTATACATGTGTTGGAGCAAGAACTTAATAGTGAGCAGGTATCAGCCCAGATCGACTGGCCGCGCCGTTTCGATCATATGCAGCACCATACAGGGCAGCATATTCTATCCCAAGCGTTTATACGCGTAGCCGGTGCCCAAACCATCGGCTTTCATTTAAGCGATTCTTCTGTAACTATCGATCTTGACAAAAAAGCGCTCTCAATGGCCGAAGTTGAAGAAGCAGAACAGATGGCCAACGACATTATCTGGAAAAATATGCCTGTGAAAGTCTTGGAAGTCACGCCAGACGAAGTATTAGCGCTGCCCTTACGCAAAATTCCCCCGACCAACCATGGCCCATTGCGCTTGATCGACATCACAGATTTTGATCTGACCGCTTGTGGGGGTACTCATGTGACCAATACGGCCGAAGTTGGCCTATTGAAAATCGTCAAACAAGAAAGACGCGGAGAAAAGCAGCGCATCGAATTTCGCTGTGGAAATCGCGCTCTGGTTGACTATGAATTGAAACATAATGTAACTAACCAACTCTCATCCCAACTGACAACTGGAACAGGGGAATTGGCTCAAGCCGTAGCGCGTTTGCAGGATGAATTGAAACAGGCACGCCGCAAGCTAAAGAAACAGCAAAACCAACTGGATAACCTGGAAATTCAACAGCTATTGGAACACGGCCGTAAATACGATAACCTAATTATTGTTTCCCAAGTATTCTCTGACCGCGATCCGGGACAAGTTCGGGTATTGGGCAGCAGGCTTGTACGCAATGAGGACACTGTCGCCCTCCTAGGACTCACCGGCGAGCGCTCCCAGCTCTTGTTTAGTAAAGCCGAAAACGTACCTGGCAGCATGAAAGAGATCCTGCTCGTTGGACTTCAGGAACTCGGCTCCCAGTCGGGCGGCGGAAGCGATCTCTTCGCTCAAGGCGTTGCGCCATCCGCTACTGACACCCAGATACACCAGGCTATAAATGTGGCTGAGAATCTATTCCTTCGGAAATTGGGCCTCATAGGTTAAAATAGAAAAGTTCGCGGGGGTCAATTAAAGAGGAAGAAGGAAATGAGGCAACATAACCCACAGACTGAACAAGCTCTCAAGACTGTACCTTTCTTTACTAATCTAAAACGTGAAGAGGCTGGCGAACTGGCCGGTCACTTAGTCTTACGGCATTTTAACAACGGCCAGGTAATCTTCCATCATGGTGATCCAGGCGGCCTGCTTTATATCATCAGCAAGGGTAAAGTGAAAATCACCCACTCCACGCTAGAAGGACAGGAAGCACTCTTAGCAATCTTAGGGGAGGGCGACTTCTTTGGCGAACTGGCCCTGCTCGATGATTCTCCTCGTTCGGCAACCGCGGAAGCTGTGGGGCCTACGGAAACATTGACCTTACACCGTTCTGATTTCCGGCGCTTCTTAAAGGACAATCCTGATTTTTCGATGCACGTTCTACAAACAATGGCCCGCCATATTCGTCGACTCAATAGCCAGTTGAGCGATATTTTCTTTCTAGACTTGCCGAGTCGTCTGGCACGTACCTTATTGCATCTGGCGGAACAACACGGCCGTATAGTTGATGATGGTATTTTGATCGAACTGGTGCTCACGCAAACTGACCTGGCCGAAATGACCGGGGCTACCCGAGTAAGTATCAACAAAACACTCGGCCGTTTTCGGCGCGCTGGTTGGGTAAAAGCAAAAGGCCGCCGTTTCACGATATTGGATGCACCTGCTCTAGAAAACTTGATCTTGATTTCTGGTGGCTTTGTTTACCGCTAGACTTTCGAGAGCCTCTTCACAAATCAGAACCCATTCCAGGTTATATGCAGTTTGAATATCCGCCTACCCGCCAGACTTCGTGCGACATAACCATCTGTTCACATAAACTATATGAAATCATTACGCCTAATGGACCGACTAAGTGTATAAATTAAGGGCATGAGGCAGCCCTGAAAAGTACAAGATGCTTCTATGACAGAAGAAGAGAAAGCGCAAAACGAACCTAGCGGTCCTCAGACCAATGCCGTTTCAGATCAGACGGGCCAAGAAACCAGTCCCCCATCGCGACTCCGATGGGAGACAATGTCGGTATTCTTGCTGCTGTTAATACTGATTGTAGCGGCTTATTTTCGTTTTACAGGTCTCAACTGGGATGCCAACCACCACCTGCATCCTGACGAACGTTTTCTGACCATTGTCGCCAGTTCTTTGGCATCAGTCTCTGATCCGTTGAGTTATCTACGCACGTCAGAATCCACCCTGAATCCTTATAACATTGGACAAAGCTTCTTCGTCTACGGCAATTTCCCAATGACCGTAACCCGTTATATTGGCGAATGGGCTGATAGTTTTTGTTCGTTTTTATCTTATATAGATGTGTCTCTATGTGTGGGTAGTTTCACAGCTTATGATGGTGTACAGCTATTAGGACGTTTCCTTTCCGGTTTGTTAGATCTGGTTTCAATCTTTTTCACATTTTTGATTGGGCGCCGCCTTTACGATTGGCGTGTTGGTTTATTAGCAGCGCTGCTTTTGGCATTAGCAGTAATGCCCATCCAATCTTCCCATTTCTTCACTATGGACAACTGGTCGGCAGCTCTGACCACCATTTCCCTCTATGCGGCCGTGCGAGCTGCATCCTTGGGCGATGAACATCCAGTTTGGCGCCTCCGCTGGTATGGACTTTTCGGCATCGGCCTTGGATTAACAACCGCTTCCCGAATCAATATTGCCCCATTGGCATTGATGATTGGCGTTAGCGCAGCAATCTGGCTATTCCGCCGCCATGATGTCTCCATACCCACCTTAGATAACCTCAAAAACTTGGGAGGGCACGATCTACAGCGCGTCATCGGCGGCATCGCCATCGCGGCCGTCATCTCGATCATCACCTTTCGGCTTGCGCAGCCTTACGCCTTTACCGACGCTGCGCTTGCCAAAGAGCAAGTAGTGGCGGCAACAGGCCAGGAACCGGGCACCTTAGAACTCGCCTTACGCTCCATAGTCGGTTTTAATAATCAATGGCTCTCAAATATGGAGGAAATACAGCGGCTGCAAGCACCTGAGGCCTCGTTCCCTCCTGCATTGCAATGGACAGATAGGACTGCGATCATTTTCCCCTTAACCAATATGGTGCTCTATGGCATGGGTTTGACTGCCGGAATTGCCGCTTGGCTGGGTTTTCTTTGGGCACTGTGGCGGATGATCCACTTCCGTACCGATTGGATGAGCCACGCCATTCCTGTTATCTGGTCCGGCTTGTATTTCTTGTTCATGGGCACACGGTGGGTGAAGTCGGTGCGCTATTTCCTGCCGATCTATCCCATGCTGCTGCTGCTCGCCGCCTGGGCTTTATTTGCCCTGTGGGATCGTGCGAGCAGGAGCCAAACCAAAGCAAGAACGGTAAAACGAACGGCCGTCACCCTGCTGATGCTAATCGTTGTCTTGCCCAGCTTTTTCTGGGCTTACACTTTCTCCGGCATCTACCAACGGCCGGTTACGCGTATGGCTGCTTCTGAATGGATTTTTGAGAATGTCCCCAGTGGGGCCACGCTCATATATGATGTGGAAGGATCATCCAAAGAATTCCAACTGCCACTAAAAGAATTCACCTTCCAGTCCGGCAGCATACCACTCACCCTTAATTTCACAATGCCCGAGGAAGGGATCATAACAGCCGTGCGCTTCAACTATCTAACCAACCCGGACTACGCCGAAAATGTCCAAGACGACGGCGAATCGCTGCGTTTTCGGCTTAATGGTGAAGAAGTTGGCGTTCAAAGACTTAATCTGAACGATCAATCACAGGCGGTATTATTTGATTTCCCCGATACACTAGCTCATGCCGGCTCAACCCAGCAGATCCTCGTCGAACCAGGCGAAGGCATTGTGCACGCGGGTACCAGCATCCTGGCCAACGAACATTGGGACGACCTCCTACCAGTCGGCCGTAACGCTTACGGTCTCTACTATACGGAAGTTAACGGTGGCCAGAGACCCGTTACACATCCTGACAGCCCGGAAAAGTTAGAAGAAGTGCTCACCTGGCTGGATGAAGCGGACTACATCATGATCAGCAGCCAGCGTGCGCTTTGGCATCTTCCCCGTTTACCATTGTCCTACCCGCTCATGATGCAATATTATGAGGATTTATTCGACGGTGATCTAGGCTTTGAGTTGGTCCATCAAGAACATGCGGATCTGCGCATCGGTCCAATTCACATCAGCGACACGACAGGACAGGTGCGTTGGGGAACCCCACCGAAAGTTGGTTGGCCACCTCCAGGCGATTTAGGCGCTGAAGAAGCTTTCAGCGTGTATGACCATCCACCTGTATGGATCTTCCAAAAAACGGACGCCTACAGCCAAGACAATGCAGCCACGATTTTAGGCGCTGTGGACTTGAGCCAGGTCGTGCACATGAACCCTCTGGAAGCGACCCAAGCACCCAACGGCTTGTTACTATCTGCCGTCGCGCAGGATGTCCAACAAGCCAACGGTACTTTTAGTTCCGTTTTTGATATAGACGGCATTCTTTCAGAAGAGCCCGCTTTGGCGGCGGCTGTCTGGTGGATCGCTGTAATTTTCCTTGGCTGGTTAGCATTTCCAATAACGTTCACAACATTACGTGGCCTCCCAGATCGCGGATATGGATTGGCACGTATCCTCGCCCTGCTTCTTATATCGTACATGGCCTGGCTGCCGGCCAGCTTGAATTTATTACCCTTCAACCGCAGTACATTATGGTTGGCAGTTCTGCTCCTCGGCTTAGTAAGTCTTTTGCTATTACTGAGGAGACATCAGGAAATTCTTGCTTTTATTCGCCAAAACTTGAAAACCATCCTCGTAATGGAGCTGTTGGGGGTATTCCTATACCTGCTGATGATCGGCATTCGACTTGGCAACCCAGATATATGGGATGTGATCTGGGGTGGTGAGAAGCCAATGGATTTGTCCTATTTCACGGCCGTATTGAAATCTACTGTATTCCCTCCATATGATCCATGGTATGCCGGAGGCTATATCAACTATTATTACTATGGCTTTGTTTTCGTTGGCGCTTTAACAAAACTCCTGGGCATCGTACCGACCGTTGCCTACAACTTGATCCTGCCCATGCTCTACAGCTTTACAGGATTGGGCGTATTCAGCATAACCTACAATCTTGTAGTTTATCGTAGTAATAACAAGCAATCAGATGGGCAAGAAGAAGAGTCCAGTTGGTGGGATAAAACAAAAAAACCAATTATAGCCGGGATCATTGCTTTGGTTCTGGCAGTCCTCGTCGGTAATTTAGCCGAAATCGGGGTTCTGTTTGACGCCTGGTACAAAGCAGGATCCGCCTCTCTTGAAAGCCTGCCACTAATCGGCACTCTGGCACGCACATTGGATGGGAGTATAAGAATCATAAGCGGTCAGCCAGCGCCTGTTTATCCCGGTGATTGGTTTTGGACAGCAACCCGCGCCATAAACTATCTTGGCGGCGAAACAGCGCCGATCACGGAATTCCCGTTTTTTACATTCCTTTATGGTGATCTCCATGCCCATATGATTAGTCTACCTTTGCAGTTATTGGCCCTCGGTTGGTCTGTAGCCATAGCCTTACAGTCACCCAAGCCAACTAACAAGCCGGCTGCTTGGTGGGAAACGCTGCTGCAATGGCTGGTTGGCGGACTGGCCATTGGCGTCTTGAGAGCCACTAATACCTGGGATTGGCCCACCTATCTGGTTGTCGGTTCATTGGCTGTCGCTTTCCATGTCTATAGGCAGTATGGCCACTTCAATTTAAGCATGATCGGCCAGGCGCTGATCAAAATCATCATTCTTATCGGTTTGTCGACTATTGCTTTCTGGCCGTTTGCTACCAATTATGGCGTTGGATATACGTCAGCATCTTTGTGGCCCGGCTCATTCACACATGTGCGCAACTATCTGATAATCTACGGTTTATTCCTGTTTTTTATCATTACGTTCTTGATCCTAGAGTTCAGAGTCTGGACTCAAACTTGGAGCCAAGAAGATCTAAGAAAATTCGAACCCTTAGCCATCCCACTATTGATCGCGCTAACCCTATATGTCTTGTTGTTAATTTTGTTTTTCGTTCGCGGTTATTTGATCGCACCAATCGTTTTGACGCTTCTTGTGTCTGCCGGCTTGCTCGGACTACGGCCAGGAATTGATCCGGCACGACGCATTGTGCTGATTTTGATTTCGGCTGCGCTTGGCCTCACACTGCTGGTGGAAATATTTGTATTGGATGGCGATATCGGCCGTATGAATACCGTCTTCAAGTTCTATATGCAGGTATGGTTGATTTTAAGCATCGCCGCCGGGGTATCGGCCGTTTGGAGCTGGGAGAAGATTCGCCAGCGACAAACCGTTCGCAAAGTTTGGCAGGTCGCGCTTCTGTTTCTGCTATTCCTGGCAGCACTTTATCCGATCCTAGCCACCCAAGCCAAATGGCAAATTCGTATGAGCAAGGAAGCGCCAAACACATTGGATGGCATGGCATTTATGCCCTATGTGCAATATGGTGACACAAATTATGCTGGAGAGAGTGTCAACATATCTTTGGCCAATGATTATGAGGCTCTGCGTTGGATGCAGCGCAATATCGAAGGCTCACCAGTTATTGCCGAAGCTCATGGCAGCAATCCCTACCGTTCTATCGCCAATCGTGTTGCCATGTATACAGGACTGCCTGCCATTGTCGGCTGGGACTGGCACCAACGCCAACAAAGAGCTGTTGTACCAGGCAGCATGGTCAGCAGCCGCATTCAAGACGTAAATACACTTTACAACACACCCGATATCAAACAAGCAATGGACATTTTACAGCAGTATAATGTTGGCTATATTTACATAGGGGAATTAGAGCATGCTTACTACAGACCGGAAGGCATCAATAAATTCCAGCAAATGGCTGATTCAGGCCTCTTGAAGATAGTCTACCAGGATAATGGTGTAACTATTTATCAATTAAAAGGACAATCAGTATCATAGCCAACGCTCAGATCAGCAGGCTAATAGAGTAATAACTACCAGGTTATCGACTATTGAACTAAGGACCCATTCCAAATGCCGTTTCCCGAACTCTTCGCCGCCTTTCGTTGGTGGCTCGCTATCTTACTCTTAGGCATGGCTGCAACGCCTCTGGCCTTTGTCATCTTCCGGAAATTGCCTGACAGAGGCTATGCATTCGTGAAGATGCTCGGCTTGTTGTTGGCGAGTTACTTTTTTTGGGTTTTAGGCAGCCTGGGTTTCTTGGGTAACAATGCCGGCGGCATTTTTCTCTCCTTGTTTTTGCTCTTAGGGCTGTCAATCCTACTCTATCGCCAACAACTGTCAGCTATAAGATCTAAAAGCTTAGATCCTGAGGATCAGATCGGTCTGCGGCCTTGGCTAAACAGAAACCGCTCGCAAGTCATCATAACTGAGCTTGTTTTCACCGTATTATTCATTATCTGGGTTTGGGTACGGTCGCAAAATCCTGCGATTTCGGCGACTGAGAAACCAATGGAGTTCGCTTTTCTCAATTCAGTAGGCCGGGGCTCTGCTTTCCCAACACTCGATCCTTGGCTTTCAGGCTATGCCATCAGCTATTATTACTTCGGCTATGTAATGACATCGCTCATTGCGCGACTAGCGATGGTATCTGAACCAGTCGCCTTCAATCTCGCCGTGGCCTGGCTGGTTGCCGGAACGGGTACTGGCGCTTTTGGGCTGGTCTACAATCTTTTGAAGATCCAGAAGCTGCGCAGAGGTGCACTTGTCTTAGGGCTTATGGCAGCTATCGCTCTGCCCCTGGCTGGTAATCTGGTAGTTGGTCTGGAGGTGGCACACGCCAATAACATAGGTTCGGCCGCCTTTTGGGAATGGCTTGATATTAGGGATCTAAACCAGGCGCCAACAGCCGAAGGCACACCCCGTTATGAAAGTTCAAGTTGGTGGTGGTGGCGATCTTCACGGCCGATTCGCGAGGTCCATCTTTCCGGCCGGCTAGAAGATGGCCTGGAACCTATCGCTGAATTCCCTGCCTTCAGCTTTGTTCTTGGAGATTTGCATCCTCATGTGTTAGCCCTCCCATTTGCTTTTCTGAGCCTGGCCTTGGCCCTCATCTGGTGGTTAGGCAGCAGCAAAGAGGAATCCGTAGCCCTAGGCGAATCCTGGGATGATATTTCATGGCTGGAGCGTCTACGCATGCTTATTCGTTTGATCAGCCCCCCGTTATGGCTGCTGAGTGCCATCATTCTCGGCGGATTATCCTTTTTGAACACTTGGGATGTACTTATCTACTTATTTGTAGTAGCCGGTGCGTTTTTCTTGGCACGATGGCGGGATAATGACTGGCACCCGCGAATCATCACCCAAACTATCACCGTTTTGTTGATGCTGCTGGTGCCGATAATTATACTGTACCTACCCTTCTACGTTGGATTTCGATCTCAGGCTGGGGCTCCTTATCTGCTGCCACAGCTCATGCGGCCCACACGCCTGGTTCAATACCTGGTAATTTTCGGTATGTCCTTGTGGGCCATTACGATTCTCTTGATTGCTCAAGCAGCTAAACAGCGTTTCCGATATTGGAAAACGGGCCTGGTCACGGCCGTTTCATTAATCCTCTTTCTATTATTTCTAACCTTCTTCTTCGGCTTGATCGTGGCTGTCAGCCCAGATGGGGCCGGAAGAGCCATCGCTCTAGCCAATGATCTTGGTGTACCTCTCGCTCCTCGTCCGGGAGGAAGTTTTGCCTTAGGTTGGGGGCTGACGGCCGTTCTGGCAATTACGCCTGAACTTCTGCGCGCCAAAATCGCCTATCCTGCCTTAACCTTATTGCTCTCTACCATAGCCGGCCTAATTGTGATGATCTGGCGTGAACAGTTCGAGCGTGATGACTTAACTACTATTACCAAAAATTCAGGCGTGCTGCCGTTCGCACTGCTCTTGATAGCAACTGCAACCTTATTAACAATCGGTCCGGAATTTGTCTACCTGCGTGATAATTTTGGATTTCGCCTAAACACAATATTCAAGTTTTACTATCAGGCATGGGTAATGTTTGGTGTTGCAGCCTTATTTGCCATCGGCTATATGTGGCAAGCGTGGCGTGGCTCGCGGCGCTTCGTCCCTGTGCTGGCTACAGCAGGCTACATCCTTGCTTTTGCAGTTGCCATCTTATTCCCAATTTACGCCGTTAACTCACGGGCCGTAGAATACCGCGGGCCGGCAACAGCCGAAGATCGACAACCAACGACACTTAATGGCTTAGCCCAAATAAATCGCTTCAATCCTGACGAATACGCGGCCATCATGTGGCTGCGGGAAAACATTTCAGGCAGCCCCGTCATCACTGAAGCTGTTGGTGGACAGTACAGCGGATATGGCCGTATCTCAGCAAATACCGGCCTACCCACGATTTTGGGCTGGGCAGGCCATGAATATCAATGGCGGGGCAATACATCTGAACCGGCTGCGCGTGAACCAGCCGTGGATTCAATTTATAGTCAAACCAGCCTGAACAATGTGGTCGATCTGCTAAACAACTATGACGTACAATACATTTACGTCGGTGGTTTGGAGCGTGACACATATGGTCCGGCAGGATTAGACAAGTTCGCCGAACAGTTAGAAGTTGCTTATAGCAATAACAGTGTCACAATTTATCGTTGGCAGCCGCAATAGGCGCTGAGTAAGGAAATAATGGAAACAACGGCCGAAATAGGTGAGCATAGCCCTGAATTGCAACCGGAATCGGATATTGACCGGAGACCAGCCTTGTCGCGCCTGTCTATTGCCGATGGGCTCTACATTTTGGTTGTCATTGCAGCAGCTCTTTTGCGTTTTTCTAATATAGGCGCTATCCCCTTATCTCCTGCAGAAGCATCACAAGCATTTGCGGTCTGGCAGTTCTCGCAGCCGGATCAAGCTATCATCGCCATCGAAAGCCCCGCCTATTTTTCGTTGACCAGCATCCTAATCGCCTTTCTTGGCAGCAGCGATTTTGTTATGCGCCTGATTCCCGCGTTTTTTGGCCTGGGATTGGTATTATTACCCTGGCTTCTGCGCGACCGCTTGGGGCGGATAGGTGTACTTACTGCAGCCAGCCTATTTGCCGTCTCGCCCCTGCTTGCCGCAAGTTCGCGTACAGTAGGCGGAGAATCAATTGCCATGTTCGCTTTATTGTTAGCCGCCATCGCTGGTTCGAAGTTAAGTAGCGACCACACTCATAAATGGCTTTATGTCTTGGCGATAGCGCTGGGTCTAGGCCTTGCCAGCGCCCCGCTTATTTATAGTGGGTTAATCACGCTGGTCATTTCGCGTTGGGCGCAGCGTAAAGTTAGTCCTGAGCGTTCATCGGTGATTTGGCCCGATCGATCTATATTGATTAAGGTCGTAGTTGTGGGTTTCGTTGTACTTCTCGCACTGAGTACGCGTTTTTTCACGTACCTCGCCGGTGTTGGCGCTGCTGCCCAATTATTTGGAGATTGGCTAATACAGTTCGGTTGGCAAGGCGGCGTGCAGGCATTAATCGATCCATTTTTGGTTCTGGCCCGTTATGAAATTATACTTCTACCTCTGGGCATATTCGCCATTTTATGGGCCATTTGGCGAAATCACCCAACAGGAACTTTGCTAACCTATTGGGTAATGGCTCTGCTATTACTAGTATTGCTGCAGCACGGTGTTTTGAGCAATGTGCTGTTATTACCCTTAACCGGTTACCTGCTCTTGGGGTTGGTGACAAATCACCTGCTGCGACAAGGGATGACACGTTGGACCTGGGCCATCACCGGAATCGTGTTGTTGTTAGGCGCCATTTTCTTGGTAAACGTTACGCGCTTCTTGCGTGTGTCATTTTCCAGCGATCAGCAAATCCTGAATTTGTGGATGGCTTTGCTCGCGTTAGGGGCGGTTGCTCTAGCCTTTTATTTCTTTTGGGCAACTCAAGACAAAGCCATCGTTCAAGGTTCCTGGCTGGGGATCATAATCCTGATGATGCTCTACCAATGGGGTACAGCATGGCAGTTGACTCACAATAGCGCCAATGATCCCCGAGAACGGTGGGTGCAGCAGGCAACAGATGATGAGCTGCCTGTCTTGCTGAATACATTAGAAAAGATTTCCCAGCGTGCAACCAACTCTAGCGTCGGTCTTGATTTATACAGCGCAGTGGATTCCCCGGTGCTGCAATGGTACTTGCGTGATTATTGGCAGGCACAGATTGGCCAGACATTACCACCAGGGGCACAATATGAAGTAATTATCACGCAGGTGGATGTCAATGAGCCTGAATTTGGAAGCGATTACTTAGGAACTGATTTCGGTTTGCTGCGCACGGGAACCGCACTTGTGCCGTTATCGTCTTCACCCATAACGGACGGTATGCGCTGGTGGTTGTTTCACGAGTCGGCCACACCAATAAATGAAGAGCGTATCATTCTTTGGGTTAGATCCGACCTGGTTTCTTCTGAATGATAAGAGCTTAAGTGATTGAGTAAAGGGATGAGTAAACTCCAAAGCCTAACCTGGCTAAATCAGTCACCGGCAACAACTGCCGTTGATGAAGGGTATGGGACCCTGATCCAACGCTGCTTGGAAGGGGATGAATTCGCCTTCCAGATACTCTATAACCAGCATTCAGGCATGGTCTACCGCCTCGCTTTCAGTTTGCTTCAGAACAAGGAAGATGCTGAAGAGGTGTTACAAGACAGTTTTGACTACGCCTTCCGTAAACTGTCGCATTATGACTCCAACAAATCAGCTTTCAAGACCTGGCTCTATCGTATCACGGTCAGCCGCTGCCGGAACAAGCGGCGCCGGAAATGGCTGCCTTCTTTCTCCTTGAACCAGTACCCTGAGCAAAACATTCGCGATCACAATGCCCCTGCGCCTGATTACATATTAGAGTTGGACGACCAACAAAAAATTATTTGGCAGGCACTTGGAGAACTATCTCTAAAACTGCGGGAGACAGCGATTTTGCGCTACTACCACGGCCTACGTTATCACGAAATTGGCGAGGTTTTGGGAATTCCAGCCAAAACGGCCGAATCGCGCATGCGTTTGGCCCTTAAAGCGCTGCGGGAATATTTAGAACAAGACGATCTTACATGAATGAATTAATGATGCGGCAATTTTCAGTAGAGAACATCGGCTATGTAAGTGCGCCGCCTGACCGTACCAGGTGTATAAGAGTATGATGACGCACAACGACTATCGCCAACAATTACCCGATTATGCCCTCAATCTGTTGTCGCCCGAACAACTGGGGTTGATTGAGCATCATATTGCCCAATGCGGTTCGTGCAGGCAACTGTTGCTGCGTGAAAAGAGGATAGGTCAACTGGTAAGAAGCACGATTAACGTAGTTTCCCAACCCGACTCGGCACGCCTCAGCGATCTCATGCCTGAACTGCCACAAAAGCGCAAGGTTCATTGGAACCATATAGGATGGCAAAAACGGTTTGCACCAGCCATGCTGATTATTTTCTTGGTATTGGCTGTTTTCTTGACCCAAAAAACTATGCCGTCGGGCAGCCTGCCCGCTTTTGTTTCGACAGCTCATGCGGCTACGGCCACGAGCACAAATACACCAACAGCAACGGCCGTTCAAGCCTTATCTGAAAAACAAATCGGAACTGGACCTGCTAATACTCAAATAGAGTTTTCCAAACCATCAATACCTGTACCATTAAACAGTCCTCAGCGTCCAGCAGCCACACCGGATCCATTACCAACGCCAGTTGCATCGGTTATGCAATTATTAGTCCAATAAACACCATAACAAGCCCGTGAGCGCCGCTATAAATTAATTTGCGGGTCTGAGAAGAGGAAGATGAGCGAAACTATTACAACGCCGGAAGAGCAAACCCAAGATTTACTCTCGCGCCCCCTGGTTGAATCTATTCACCTCGATTGGGAAAAAGCGATCTACTTACTCTTTATCATCCTGGCCATCATAACCCGCATGTGGGCTTTAGGTGACCGGGTTATGAGTCATGATGAAAGCTTACACACCCAGTTCTCCTACCAATTCTTTGACGGACAGGGTTACCAACATACACCCTTGATGCATGGCCCATTCCTGTTTCATATCACATCACTGTCCTATTGGCTTTTCGGAGATAATGATTTCGCGGCCCGCGTGCCCGTTGCCTTATTTGGAATCATCCTGATTGTCATGCCATACTTGCTTCGCAATTGGTTAGGTCGCGTGGGGGCTTTGTTTACCAGTTTCATTTTCTTGATTTCTCCCTACGTCACTTATTACTCACGTTACATTCGCCATGATGTATATGTCATTGTCTGGGCAATGATCGTTTTCATTGCCATTTGGTATTATTTCCGCGAACAAAAGGATAAGTATTTGTGGTGGTTTGCCGCCGGTACGGCTCTTATGTTTGTTACCAAAGAAGTAGCCTTTATTTACGTGGCTATTTTTGGCAGCTACATCGTCATTCGCTTCTTGGTCAAGATACTCCCCGCTTCTTGGTTTAGCCTAAGCAGACTACACACACCGCTGCTGATTTTCTTAGCTGGTCTTGTGCTGCTTGGCGCCGGTTTTGTCGCCCAACGAACAGTGAGCAGCCCTTCCGGAACTGAGGCAACCGTGGAAGCTACGGAAGGATTTGCTGTGGATCCCAACGCAGAACAACCTGAGCAAGAACAAGCAGGCACCAGTTCGAATAATGAGATCATCATGCGCTGGGTGCAAGTTCTAGGTATTGCTGTTCTCAGCTTTGGCCTATTTATGGCCGCTCGCGCGCTGCGACCTGAGATTGATAATATACCTGAATTTGACCTGATCATCCTTTTTACAACGCTGCTTTTGCCATTGGCATCCCCATTGCTCACTACTATTGCCGGATGGAATCCTACTGACTACACGCTCAATCACTGCCAGGTCGCCGGTGAAGAGAGTATGTCTACCTTGCAGATACTAATTGGACGCCTTGGAGACAGCGTTTGCTGGACCTCCTTCTTTCAATCGGGGGTTGTGCGCTCTGGTATTTTCCTCGTTTTAACCATGATCGTAGCCGTAATGGTTGGTTTATGGTGGAGCCGGCGCCGCTGGATAGTTGCCGCTGTGATTTTCTACAGCATCATCCTCATCTTTTACACGTCTGTATTCACCAACCTAAGTGGATGGACCAGCGGTGTCGTAGGTTCCCTCGGATATTGGTTGGAACAGCAGGAAGTACAGCGAGGCAGCCAACCTTCCTTTTATTATTTGTTTGTTGTCCCCTTTTATGAGTTTCTACCGCTGATCTTTTCCCTGCTTGCCATCCGTCTTTGGACTCAGAAGCAGCGCACAAACCGTGTGATCGGTTATTGGATTACGGTCCTTCTATTAGCTCTATTGGCATACAGTGTTACGAACTGGGTCTATATGAGTAATTTTATCGAGGGACAAGAATCGACGACCTTACCGGGCCTCCTGCTCGGTGGACTCATTTTTATCATTGGCATTATCTATTGGATTTTACGCCAACGCCGCCACATCATTGATGAATACGATCTTGAGCGTGGCGTTAGCGAGCTCTTTGTTCCCCAATCTCTACTGGAGTTTGTGCCCTTTCTGGTATGGTGGATATTGTTAACCTGGGTATTTTATAGTTATGCCGGTGAAAAGATGCCTTGGCTAAGCATCCATTTTGTCATCCCTATGGGTATGTTGGTGGGCTATTATTTCGATGAAAAACTGGCAGATTTTAACGTAAAGGATCTCTTCTCGCGAAACGCCTTGCTCCTATTTGGTTTGACCCTTTTATTGATTATCGCTTTGTTATTACTGCTTGGCCCCCTGCTGCTGGGGTCTGTTAGCCTTGGCGATCAGCAGATCGGCAACTTACAATCCATCGGCCGTTTGCTGGGATTAATTCTCGTTGCCGGACTTGTTACATTCTTATGGCAGCGTTTGTATCGCCATACAGACAAATCACTGCGAAACCGGGTTACTGTTTTAAGTTTTTTCATACTTCTTAGCCTATTAACAATCCGATTCTCTTATATGGCTAGTTTCCCTAACGCCGACTACACAACTGAATTCTTAGTTTACGCCCACGGCGCACCGGCTACGAAGAATGTTGTCCTGGATCAAGTCGAGGAATTGTCGCTGCGCTTGAATGGCGACAAAGGTATTAAAGTTGCGTTTGATAGTGACGTCTCCTGGCCATTAACCTGGTATTTACGAGAATACCCCAACCGCGTCTTTTTTGGTGACAACCCTAACCAGGACTTGAATCAATCGCCTGTCGTCATTGTCGGTGCCAGGAATTGGGACAAAGTGGAGCCCTATTTGGGAAACAACTACGAAACCACCGAGCACACATTTTTGTGGTGGCCCATGGAAGAGTATCGCAAGATATCATGGAATGCGATCCTCGGCGATCCATCCATGCCCGCTGAGCAGCGGCGAGGCTTGGGTAATTCTGATGTACGTCAGGCTTTATGGGATATTTTCTTCTACCGCAATTACGAAAAATACGGCCAGGTCTTCGGTGGCAACTACACAGCCGGTGAATGGCCACTAAGACATAATCTACGCCTCTATATCCGTAATGATACATTACCGACTTTATGGGATTATGGAGTAGGTGCTGTTGCAGCCGGGGGAATCACAGATCCTTATGCTGAAGGGGAGCTGACATTATCTCCTCTCATGACCTTGAACGCGGCCGGTGTCGCCGGTTCAGGGCCAGGAGAGCTGTCTTCTCCACGAAATATGGCGGTTGGACCAGATAGACGAATCTATGTGTTGGATTCCAGCAATCACCGTGTTCAGGTTTTTGATGAATTTGGCCTGCCGCTCCACAATTGGGGCGCATTTGGTGACAGCCCAGGTCTATTCAATGAACCCTGGGGCATCGCCGTAGATGAAAATTATGTATATGTGGCTGACACTTGGAACCACCGCATTCAGAAATTCACGTTGGAAGGAGATTTTGTATCCAGTTTTGGCTTGAGCGGATCGCCAACTGAAGAAAACGGGGATGAAGGTCTGGGGCTTTTCTTTGGGCCGCGCTCCATCATCCTTCTTGATGACAACCGCCTTTTGGTCACAGATACAGGTAACCATCGCATGCAGCTTCTTGATCGTGACGGTACGGCATTGCAGCAAGTTGGCGGATTTGGCAATCTTCTGGGACAAATGAACGAACCAGTTGGAATCAGTCTCGGACCGGATGGTTCTGTCTTCCTGGCTGATACCTGGAACAGCCGGGTGCAGCAGTTTGATGCGGGCCTAATGGCTGCAAACGAATGGTTTGTCGATGCTTGGGATGGTACCTCGATCAATAATAAGCCTTACAATGCAGTGGATAGTTTCGGCCGTGTTTATGTCACTGATCCTGAAGGATACCGGGTCCTCATCTTCAATCCTGATGGCAGCTATCTGGCGCGATTCGGGACTTTTGGCACAGATCTCACAAATTTAAGCCTTCCCAACGGTATATTCATTGACGAAATGGACAATGTATATATTGCCGATTCAGGGAACAATCGTATCTTGAAGTTTGCGCCCATATTCGGACCTGCAGCCGGAATCGATCCTGTAAGTGAACAGGCTGATGAAGATGAGATAGATTCCGGATCCGATTCCGCCGATGAAGATTCAGTTGGGGCAGACGAAATTCAGGAATAAGCTCAAAAGCTCAGGTCTTAGCCGCCATTTCTTCACCAAAATCTAGCAGCGCCCGTACGCGAGTATCATCGGGCGCTTCAGCATAAACGCGCAGTACCGGCTCTGTTCCTGAGGGCCTGATCAACAACCAGCTCCCATCGTCCAGATAATACTTTACGCCATCCGTAGTTTGAACATCCTCTACGTTTACACCGCCAATAGAGGAGGGGGCCAAATTAACTAACATTTCAACCATGACCTTCTTAGCTACCGGTCGCTTGAGCTTGATATCGGTACGTGCATATTGGGCCGGCCCAAACTTTGAAAGCAAATCTTTGACCAGCTCATGTATGGGTACGCCAGAATCGGCCATCACTTCCAGAAGCAATAATCCCATTAAGACGCCATCACCTTCGGGGATGTGGCCTTTTACGGTAATGCCTCCCGATTCCTCCCCACCCATAACCACCCCATTATTAAGGATTTGTTCGGCAATGTGATTGAAACCAACAGGTGTTTCAATAAGTGCAAGACCATGCTTCTGGGCTATTCGATCCAGCATCCGCGTCGTTGAAACGGTACGCACAACACTGCCCCGCCAGCCTCGTTTTTCTAGCAAGTAATTTAGTACCAGAGCAAAAATCCTATGCGGATCAATGAAGTTGCCGTTGGAATCGACCGCGCCTATACGGTCAGCATCACCATCAGTCGCCAAGCCGATATCCCAATGGCCTGCCTGTATCTCCGACATCAGCAATCCAAGATGTTTGGCGATTGGTTCGGGGTGAATCCCGCCAAAGCCAGGATTCATCTCATGGCGTATATTGCGCACACGGGTGCGAGAACGCATCAATACTTCACCAATCGCACGCCGGCCCGACCCAAACATACCGTCAGCTACAATACGCAGCTCACCTTCAGAAATAATATCGAGATCAACCAACGTGCCCAAATGTTCGTAGTAGGCCCAGGCAGGGTCAAATTTGATAATGCGCTCTTGATGGATTGCGGTCTCGAAATCCATCAGATTGGGTCCGTGTACTGTCTCCTGGTTACGATGTAAGATCTGTTCCACACGCTTATTCTGAGCTGGGCTGGCACTTCCACCGTAACTTGCCTTAAGCTTAATGCCATTATAACGAGGGGCATTATGGCTGGCGGTTATCATCACGCCCGCGGTACTTTTCTTATGAACCACTGCATAACTGATAGCCGGGGTTGGTGTGTCGGCTCTGGCAAGCCAGGTTTGAATACCATTAGCGGCCATAACGCGAGCAACCTCAGCTGCATAACGGTCCGATAAGAACCGTGTATCAAAACCAATGACCACACTGGGATCTGTATCATCTTCTTCCCGAATGTAGTCAGCCATGGCTTGGGACACAAGGCGTAAATTGGCAAAAGTAAAAGTATCACTAATGACGGCGCGCCAGCCGTCAGTTCCAAAATTGATGCTCATTAGATTTCCTCAGTAAAAAATTTGTTACGAATCTGGCAAATTGTCTTTTTAAGATGCAGTATTCTGGCCTACCTGCGGATAAGTAAGTATGAAGAGCAGATCATTAACATTAGTTCCTGTCGGCCCAGGCTTCAGCAACGTCCCTCGCCCTATTGGTTGATCCTCGCCAAGCAGTTCCGGTTCTGGTACTACTTCGTCAAGTGTTTGGAAGAAGTGATAACTGTCATTTCGATCCAGATATGCTGCAAGATTCAGACCACGTAGACGGCCGTTCCCCGCTGTTTCTCCACTTACGACAGCACCAGCCGCCTTTGTCGGTCCATCTTCACCATCTGTTGCAAAACTGGCAATCACGGTCGTTGGCAATCCATCAATTGCTTCTGCTGCCGCCAAAGCCAGCTCCTGGTTACGGCCTCCTAATCCGTCACCATGCAGCGTCACAGTAGTCTCGCCACCCAATATCAAACAGCGTCCGGGAGGCATATCTTTCGCTATTGAAGCTGCCACACGCCCTACTTCCCGTGCCTCTCCCTCAAGATGAGCAGTCAATATCTGAGCTACGAACCCCAACTGCATCGCCTTGGTCAATGCCGTAGTTGCCGCCTGTCGAACATCCGCGACGACAATATTGCCACCTCTCCAATGAACGGGCTTAGGAATATCTGTCATACTCCGCAAACAGTGCATAATATTCTGCCAAACATCTACAGGCAGTTCTTCTTCTATCCGATATCTTTCTAACACCGCCAAGGCATCAGAAGTCGATTCATCAACATATGTCGTAGGCCCGCTGCCAATATCTTGCAGTGGACTGCCGACAACATCGCTGAGAATCAGGCTGATGCACCTGGCCGGTGCCACCATATGTGCCAATCCTCCGCCTTTTACCATGTCCAGGCGTCGGCGGACCAAATTAAATTCACTTATGGTACATCCACTAGCTAATAACGCACCTGTCAATTGCTGCCATTCATCAAGCGGAACAACAGGCTGTGTCAGCAGGGCCGATGTCCCTCCTGAAATCAAGCAGAGCACGAGATCGTCTATGCCGGCTTGGGCAAGCATATAACTGGCCGCCTTGGTGGCGCTAATGCTCTCTGATCCGGAAACGGGGTGGTTTCCTTCCATTAAAGTAATATTGTCAAGATCGTGGTCGGAAAGCCCCCCACATGCGGCACTCCCCTTTTTGCATATGATGAGCGCACTATGCAGGTCGTCACCTAAAGTCTCGATCGCCGGCTGAGCCATAGAAACGGCCGCCTTGCCGACGCTCAAAATATAAACACGTCCCTGATCAAGATCATACTCCAATTCGCCGATGATTAAAGTGCGGTCAACCTTACGCAAATTTCGCGCAACAGCCTTCTCCGGATTTGCCCCTAACAAGGCAGCTTGTATCAATTCCTCGATGTGCTGACGATAATCTTGATAACGTAACATCACTACCCCTTGTTAGCGAGAAGGTTTCGATCCTCGTCTGGTCTATGACTGAAAGGCCGCAACTGCGTCTTCAGCTGCTTGCTCCACTGTTCTGGCCCCGGACACAACCTGAAAAGCCGCATCACCCAATACCGTTAGCAATTTACTATTTGGAGCTACCGGCATCGGGTGCGCTCTCTCTAACTCCTGTTGCATAAAACCTGTGTATGCTACATCTCTAGTCCAAGTCTCTAACGCGTCCCGGCGAGAAGGCAAAATATCGCTTTCCTCACTCCAAATCCCAAGGCTTGGAGCTGCAACGAGATCCAGGATTAATTCATAAGCAAGCGCACGCCGCGCAGGATCAGAAGTGCTGATAGCCCAAGCCCAACCACTTGCCAGTGGGGTCAATGGACGATCAATACCAGGCGTAACCGTATACTCAATCGGCAGCCCGGTAGTAAGCTCTCCTAAAAAGTGGTCTGACGTGGTGCGTACAATAGTCGCCCCTCCACCTAGGAAGACCTGCCATGTTTGATCCTCAGTGCTAAGTCCACTGCTCTGGGGCACAATAAATCCACTATCACGACCCGCTTGCAATGCATCCAACGCCACTCTGAGCGGATCAATTTCCAATATAGGCTGCCCAAGATCGTTCGCTACCGCCCCCCCTGCATCAAGATAGAACTGCAATGCCAATAAAGCACCATCGCTGCCATCAGCCGCCATCACCAAACTCCGCTCCGGATTTGAGATCAATCTTTCCCAAGTTAACGGTAATGTTGAAGTCAACACATTACTATTGTAAACAAGGTGTGGCAATCCGACTAAAGCAAAAGGATAACCGAGAAATTCCTCTTGTGGACGAACTAACTGCTGCGCGGAAGGAAATAAAGCTTCCATCTCATCAAGATCAAATTCTTCATCAAAGGCAAAAATAAGATTTTCATTACCTGCCGCGGACAATAATTCCGTCGGCAGAACAATAACATCTGGCAAAACAGATGGTGCAACTCCGCGCCCTGTGCGCAAGTAACTGAGGATGTTTCCAGATCCTCTTGCTGGTTTCTGTTCAACCTTTATCGCAACATCGGGATGTTTGTTGTTAAAGGTCTGTAATTGTTCCGCTAGAATTTGGGTGCCTTCCTCTGTACGTACAGCGATCAACGGTGGGATCCAGACTATAAGCTCAACAGCTTCCGGTGTTGTGGTTGGCGGAATCTCAAATATCGGCGTACCTTGGGGTTCCTCAATAGTCTCCGGTGTCGCCGGCTCTAAAGTGGCCGGTACAGCCAGCTCTGTGTCTTCTGGGCTATCTACCAAACCACATGATGCCAACGCCAAGGCAAGTAAAAATAGGGGAATGATCACTTTCTGTGCACGCATGATGTTAAGTATATTCCCGAAATGCCAAACAGTAAATAAAATTTATGGGGCTCTATCACCACCTGATAAAACATTGCTTGCACATCACATCATCTTCAGCTATCCTGGGCTCATGTCCTTTTTCACTGATCATGCTCGAGCGTTAATTCGCGCCTCCTTTCTTGGCTCTGATAGTGCTGCACCCTGGTTAAACGCGCCTCCTGCATGATTATTATGTAAACTAACACGGTATCAATGTAAAGTCGAGGTGCATCAAGCACCTCGACTTTTTTGTTTTATGAAGAAAATTAAGTGACCTAATCTCTGGATATATAGTCGAGTTACTGTTACTGAAAAAATATTGAAAATATAAAATACTTTTGGAGATAGATATGGCCGAAATATTACTTAATCTCGATGGCGTCGGGATCACATTGGCTGGAAGGCCGATATTTACCGGTCTAAGTTGGGAAATACAAAATCAGCAGCGTGTGGGCCTCGTAGGCCCTAACGGCGCCGGAAAATCAACCTTAATGAAAATTATGTCCACTGAATGGACGGTGGATTCAGGTAACATTTTTCGCAAGCCGGATTTATCTTGGGGACGTTTGGAACAAGAACCAATTTTGCCGCCTGAACGGACAGTATGGCAAGAAACCATGACGGCCGTGCCCCAAATCGCATCCATTGAGCGCCAACTAGAAGAACTTGAGCAGCAGATGGGGCAGCCTGAAATATACGGCGATCCGGTAACCTTGCAAAAAGTGATGCGGAAACATGAAAAGCTGCTGGCCAATTATGAACAGCTAGATGGGGCGCGCTATGCCAGCAAAGTACGTGAAACGCTTACAGCTTTGGGTTTACCCGCCTCACAATGGGACACCATGACCGGTCATCTTAGTGGGGGGCAAAAAAACTCGTCTTGCTGGCGAAATTGTTGGTACAAGAACCCAATTTACTGCTGCTCGACGAGCCTGACAATCATCTGGATCTGCCGGCCAAGCGCAATCTGGAGAACATAATCCGTGCCTATGCTGGCTGCGTCATAATAATCTCTCATGATCGCTATCTATTAGATGGAATCGCTACCCATATTGCTGAACTGGAAAGCAGCAAACTGACACTCTACCATGGCAACTATACGGCCTATGCAAACGAACGAGAGATTCGTCGTCTGCGCCAGCAGCAGCTCTACGCCGCCCAACAAAAAGAGATTACCAGAATCGAGGAATCTATAAAACGATTTGAGCTATGGGCCTCCATGGTAGTCAACCAGCGCCACATTCGTCAAGCACGCAGCAGGCGAAAAATGTTGGATAAGATGGATAAGATTGAAAACGTAACTGAAAGCAAACGTATGAAGCTGAATTTAGGTGGTTGGCGCGGTAGCAAGAAAGTAATTGAACTGGTCGATGTCACAAAACAATTTGAGAACGGGGTGACCCTCTTTAACGATCTCAACCTTACCCTTTGGCATGGTGAACGTGTCGGTCTGGTAGGACCGAACGGGGCCGGCAAGTCGGTCTTGTTGAAACAGCTTCTCGATCCGGAAGGGGTATCTGGGGGCGAGATAAAAATCGGTCCCAGTATCAAGATCGGCTACTACTCTCAAGAGCATGAAACATTGAATGATGACTCTGATTTGATTAATGAAATCCGCCAAGCAGCACCTGTTAGCCGTGAGACGGCCGTAGCCTTCCTTTTGCGCTTTCTTTTTACATATGAGCAGATGCAGCATCCCATTGCCAAACTCAGCGGTGGTGAACGAAGCCGCTTGCAATTGGCCAAACTCGTTCTTGAAAATCCTAATCTACTTCTTTTGGACGAACCGACCAATAATCTGGATATTCCAGCTATCGAAGTGTTAGAGGAAACCCTGGATGAGTTTGTGGGTACGGTATTGGTCATTTCGCATGATCGCTACTTCCTAGACAAGGTTGTCGATAATGTAGTTGAGTTAAAAGACGGCATACTGACCACATTTACAGGTGGCTACACCGATTACCTGGACGAAGTTCAAAGCTCAGAGCAAGCTTCCACGATTAGTGGTTCATGATCATTAGTCGAGACATAGTGAGCCGTCGCTAGAATAAAGTGCAGTAAACGCACAATCCACCCCCTCCCTGCTTGTGGAATGGTTAACCCATCCCAACTGTAGATGGAAATAAATAAGCGTTAACGGCCGTAACATGTCACAAAAATTTGATTGGCATGCAGAAGATGATCTCAACTGGGATGAACTGTCTGCTGATGAACAAACAAATGATCCTTCTCCCAAACGCCGCCGCTGGCTAATACTTCTTCTAGTTCTTCTATTACTGGCAGGTACTGCAGGACTGATTTTGCGCCAGGTCGATCGCCGCATTGACGACAACACCCAGGCCATGAGCGCCGATATTATATCCAGCTATAACCTCCTGCAGATTGCCAACGCGGACCAGGATGGCGAGCTCTTTTTCTCAGTTCTTTCCGGGAGTGATAGTTCGTGGACGGCCGCTCAAAAAGATCTCTTCGATGCAGGTTTATTTTATAGCCGCACCCCATTAGGGTTATCTGCCACTCAAGTTAGCAGCGACATTACCTCTACAGAGGCTGATGCTCTAGCGATTAGCTTCTCACCTGATTTGCGAGAAGCTGAAGTGATCGCTAAACAGCCATTTACCATTGAAATCGGGCATGGATTAACGGAAACTGTAGTGCTGCATGAAACAGCAGTCTATCGTCTAGGCCGTGAACGGTGGCTGCTTTCTCCGCCAGACAATGAATTTTGGGGATCACAATCATCACACCAAGGATCACGTCTGCGCTTGTCGACACCTGAGCGAGACGCGGATATAGCAGCGCGATTACTACCGGACTTAGAACGGAAGTTAGATGAAATGTGCCAATCATTGGCCGAAATCAACTGCCCGTCTGATCTGACCGTTGAAATTCAATTTTCCTCCGATCCAGCCACACTTGCGGCAACGAAACGACCTCTTGTGGCAGAGCAGTCCGGTGGAGTTTTACGAGTTAATTTGCCTGCCCCAACGCTAATTGGCATCCCAATCGACGAACCAGGTTATCAAGCACTTTTTCGAGGTTACGCCACCCAACTAATTTCGGCCGTTATTTCCCATCTTGTTGATTTTAGCTGCTGCCGGCATGCCGCCTTCCATCAAGCCTTGCTGCATCACCAGTTGAGCCAACTTTCCCTCAGGCCATGGCCTATTACTACGATCGATTACCAGCGCATCCTTGATGAACAACTCCAGATCACCGATATAGATGCCTTATGGCGCAATGAAGATGCCGGCGTTCTTACCAGTTCCGAGGGATGGCGCGTTTACGCTTTCTTGGATTACTTATTGGAAACCTATCCGGGACTTAGCACGGTCATAATGCAGCGCGAGCTTGTGCGTCATGAAAGTATTTATGGCTGGTTGGACGATTCACTATCAGGGCCGGCCGATCAAGTAAATGCTGTCTCCGGCAGCGATCTCATCCGTCAGTTTTGGTTGCAGGCGTATACACAAACATTCTCGAATGGTAATAACGGCGAGGCTCCTGCACCAACACAAGATTTACAGTTCATTTGTAATGTCCAGGATGAGACCAATCCGGTTACATCGCTGGCCAAACTTTTTCGTTATGATTTGAATCGAGACAATTGGTCCGAAGAATATAGCACGGTAAACGAATTATTTATGAACCCATTGCCGGACGACGAACGCCTCATACTTGTGGAATATAATTCAGTAGATCGTTGGTGGCAGACCCAACTTTGGCAAGAGGGGCACGTCAATCCATTACAAACCGGTAATAGTCAATACTCTGTATCTTTTGGTTACACTGATCTGGCTGGGTCAAGTTTGATGGCCTTCGTATTCCCACCTGATGGCGACGATGCCATAATTACCCTTTTTGATCTAAATGATTGTGACGCAGATGGTTGCAGCTTCCGTGCACTTCCCAGTATTCCGATCTGGTCTCCAGATGGATCGCAGGCGATATTTACTGACGAACCTAACGCTCAACTCGCCATTCTTCAATCAAGATTGCGCACAATTTTGTTTGACTCGACGGCTGGTACACCCTCGCTACAACTTTATCACTCCGAACGTGAGAATTTATTTGCAGGCGAGGCAATTGTAAGTGTTGCCGATCTCACCAATATGGGCAGTGGACATGCGCCTTTTTGGCTAGACAATGAAACTGTCGGCTATGTTGCTTTGGCTAACGGCCGTTTTTCACGCCCAGGCCAAGAACTCCTCTTCACACCGGCCGGCCAAGACGATCCCCAGTTATTATTGACCATGAGCGATCTGGCTGAAACATTTCCCGAACCAGCATCAGTTGAACGCGTATTCTGGATTCACTACGTGATGATACATCCTGAGGATCCCGAAATGCTGTTCATCGTTGCGCTAAGTGGATGGGATCAGCAAGCTCACCTCTTTACATTTGATCGTGCCAATGGTGAGATACAACACCTGATGGAAAATAGCTATGCAGCCGATCATACCTTGACACTTTCACCCGATGGGCGGTACCAAGTGTTAACAGGCAGAGGCTTGAATCGACCAGGCATCGATCCCGACAACGCCTTACTGCTGCTGCATGATTTGACACTCAACACGACGACGCCATTCCTCGTCAAACCCGCCGATTTTCCACCTTTCCCCACATATGATTGGTCAAGCGATGGAGAATGGTTGGCCATGATGCTCGATCACAACTTGGTAGGATTATTCTCTCCAAAACACAATGAACTTAGACTCATCGAGAGCGCACCTGGCAGTTGTTCCTCACCTGCTTGGGTAAATCGCTAACCCACTGGACGGATTTCGTGCGCATCGCGAGGTTAAATTCGCTTAGAAAGTCTAATACTTCTTGACGCTGCAATTGGCAGACGCTAGAATCAAAAATCGCCCAACAGAAATCTTATCTTGGCTAAACCAATTGCGAATATGAATGAAGGCGGGTGAGTAGGGCAAACGATTCGCCACTATTCAAGCCACAACGGTTGACGTTTTAGGATTAATATGACTAAAAAATACCATTTTTGGATAACAGGCTGCCAAATGAATTACGCTGATGCGCGCCGTGTCGCTTCGCAGCTAGAATCAGTTGGCTACAGTGAAACACCCCATGCCGAAGACGCAGATGTGATAGTTCTCGAAACCTGTACCGTGCGCCAGCAGTCGGAGGATAAAGCGACCAACAAGCTGCACAGCCTGCGCCCGCTAAAATCAACGCGCCCTGACCTCACCGTGGCTGTTATGGGCTGCGTCGTAGGTGTGCGCGGAAATGAAGTCCTCGAAAAGCGTTTTCCATTTGTCGACGTATTTATGGAACCCTCTACCGATGGCATGCCCCTGATCACTCATTTGCAGCAGGCGGATGATCAAGCACTTGAGCAGAGCGCCACATATGATCGCCATGCGCTGCAGGACGGGGCAATAATCTTGCCTCCCAGCCGGCGCGGCACTATGGTTTCAGCGCCTGTATCTGTTGTTTATGGCTGTTCTCATGCCTGTACATTTTGCATCATCCCACAGAAACGAGGCATTGAACGTTCACGTCCAGTAGGCGAAATTGCGGCCGAAGTGCGTTCGTTGACAGCCCAAGGGGTCAAAGAGGTTGTGCTGCTTGGGCAAATTGTCGATCGATATGGATACGACGTACCTGATGGCCCAGATCTGGCTGATCTCCTGGCTGTGATCAACGACATGGATGATTTACAACGCATTCGTTTCTTGACCAGCCACCCATCATACATGACTGATAGAATTCTGCATGCTGTCGCCGATCTGCCTAAAGTAATGCCCCAAATCGAGATCCCGATTCAGTCTGGTGACAATGAAGTTTTAAAAGATATGAAGCGCGGTTATACACGGGAACAATATCGTGAACTAATTTACCATGTGCGTGATATCGTGCCAGACGCCGCCATTCATTGCGATATCATTGTCGGTTTTCCGGGTGAGACGGAGGACCAATTCCAAAGAACTTACGATATTTTAAATGAGCTTCGGCTCGACAAGATACATCTTGCTCGCTACAGCCCACGCCCCGGGACCGTGAGCGCACGCCGCCTGGAGGATGATGTTCCGGAAATTGAGAAACGCCGCAGGTTCCATGCTATTGAGTCTTTACAAAAAGAAATTTTACAGGAAAAGATGCGTCACTATCTTGGCCAAACAGTAGAAGTTCTGGTTGAAGGCAAGCATAAGGGACGCTGGCGCAGCCGCAATCCGCAAAATAAACTCGTTTTCTTCAATCATCCTGATGATCAGCGCGGCAACATTCTGCAAGTGCGCGTCACGCATGCCGGACCATGGAGCATGTCAGGAGAGCTTGTGGATAGTTCACGACCGGTCACTAAGCAATCCCGCCCGGGTGAGGCCATCCCACTAACTATCTTATAATTATTTCACTTGAATGCTGGCCGTTTAAGCGATTACAAAATGCGCCGATTTAATTTGGCCGCTGCTGAGCACGCTGGTCAGGTCATCCCCCGCGTTTACCATGTAAACGACCATACCATTGGCCTGGAGTAAACTTAAGAGCGTATCAGAGGAACGCAGTCCTCCAAAAGATGCCGGATTAACCAGCACCGTCACCACGCGCAATCCTCTGCGCGTCAATTCACGTGCCGCAGTCGCCCAAGCTTGATTTGGATCTGAGGTTACAACGATCAGCGTGGTTCCACGAGGCATAAGATGCATTTCGGCTTGAACCACGTCAGACAAGGGGATCTGGCCTTCAGCGCGTAAAACTGCCAGGGTTTCCAAGATACGATTTAACTGCCGGCCACCGCGATCGGCCTGCACCGTTTCATTAGACTGCCCGTAAGCCAACATACCCACCGCGCGATCTTGTCGCAGAAAAAACTGCGCCAGGGAAGCGGCGATAGTAACGGTGTATTCCTCAGTTGTCTTTGCCAGCTCGAATTTTTCTAAGGCCATCCAAGGTGGCAAATCGCTCTTGTGGGGCTCCTCCGGGGGCGGTGCAACATGGCCAAAAATCGCCATATCGGCCACTACCCAAATATCAGCCAATGGATCAAGTTCAAACTCTTTGACAATCAGCCGGGCGCGCCGGGCTGTGCTGCGCCAATGGATGCGGCTGAAACTGTCGCCTGGGGAATAATCTCGAACCCCAGCTGCATTGGTTGTCACATAGTGGGTGCGCCGCCGCAGCGCATCACCACCAGGTAATATCCCCATCGGCAGCGCGAAACGATGAATATCAACCGTCAAGGGGTAAACAACAACATTGGTTGTCGCCGATATATCACGGGTCATTGGAAATAAGCCGAATGGATCACTTGAGCTCAGGCGCAGCGGGCCAAGTTGGTAACGTCCACGCTGACGACAAGTTGTTGTAATACGCCAACTATAGTTTGAACGAGGACCCATGCTGTTAATCACCCGGCTGGAGAAATGTGCCGGCAAGGTAGCATAATCGAGCACCTCCAACCAGAGCTTGGGAATTACGCTTGTATTACGCACGACAAATCGTTCTTCCAATGGACGGCCGACTTGTGTACGGCGTGTGCGGGTCATGCGCGATAGATGCATCGAGTTGATGTTGATCCAGGCCCAAACAAAGGAAAGAATGAGCAGCAAGCCTAACAAATAGGCAAGGCTGTACCAAAGATCCCGACCGGTGATCAATCCACCCAATAAAGCAATAATGGCCATCAAAAAAACGGCCGTGCGGCGATGATGCAACATACCGCTTACTTTGGTTTTACCTGTGCGCCGGGTACAGGAACCCTGGACAAGATGTCTTCAACGATAGCTTCCGGTTCAACATCCTTGATTCGTGCCGCCGGTCCCACAATGATTCTATGCCCTAATGCAGAAGCGGCCAGCACCTTAATATCATCGGGTAAAACGTAATCACGCCCAAACATAGCCGCTCTCGCTTGACCCAGCCGGTATAGTGCCAAAGCACCACGCGAGCTAGAGCCGAGATAAACATCAGGATGCGTTCTTGTTTCCCGGACTAAATCAACCAAGTAGGATTTCACCTGCTCATCAACATAAATCTCTTTTACGGCCTCTTGCGCCTCCAAAAGCTGTTCAACCGAGACAACCTGTGATATCCCCTCTATGGGATGCACCTTTCGCTGACGATCGAGTATTTCCATTTCCTCTTCTTTTGATGGATAACCCAAGCGAATTCGCAGCATAAAGCGGTCTAATTGTGCCTCTGGTAGAGGAAAGGTGCCTTCATACTCAATGGGGTTCTGTGTAGCCAGCACCATGAATGGAGGGCCCAAAGGAAAAGTCTCCCCATCTACAGTCACCTGACGCTCTTCCATTGCTTCCAGCAGAGCAGATTGGGTCTTAGGCGTAGCGCGGTTAATCTCATCAACCAGGACAATTTGCGCGTGGATTGGGCCAGGACGAAACTCAAATTCAAACGTTTTCTGATTAAATACAGAAACACCGGTCACATCACTGGGCAGCATATCGGGTGTAAACTGAATTCGTTGAAAACGACAACCGACAGATTTGGATAATGATTTCGCGAGTACTGTCTTGCCCACGCCGGGAACATCTTCAATCAGGATATGGCCCTGACAAAGCAAGCCCAACACAGTAAGCTGCACCGGCCCGCGCTTGCCAACTATGACACGTTCTACATTCTCGACAATCTGATTGGCTATCGCCTGTACATCAGCCATAGAATTTGTTCTCCTTTGAATCTTGCCTGGATTTATTAGGTTTTCCCACAAAGATAAAAGTTTATCAAGTGTAATTTCAGAAAGTAATTATTTAGTGACAATTTGGGGTCAATGACCCAAATTAAATCAGATCCTTTGCCGCTATCGTAAATGCTCACCCTTTTCCATAACATACCTTAATTTTTGATCTTAAGCACCTCATAATGTTCGATAAGCAAAGCCAAACGTGGTATAATCGGGCAGTTCAGAATAATGCAAGAACAAGAACAAATCACGACTTTACCTGGCGTTTTCGCTACCATTGCTGCCGGATTCGATCTGATTACTAAACATCTATGGCTCTTGCTCCTACCTGTCATTCTTGACGTTTTTTACTGGTTGGGGCCACGTTTACGCTTTCAAGATCTAATCGAGGAGCTATTAGCTGTGTTACCTGCGGAAGCAGATATACTTGATGTTGGATCGCAATTGATGCAAGTCGCACCGCGTACCAATCTATTTACTACGTTAACCGTTCAGCTAATTGGTGTACCTGCGTTGATAGTGGGGCAAGCACCAGAAAAAACGCCGATCTCATCCCAGGTAATAGATATAAGCACGTGGTCGAGTTGGTTGGGTCTGTTTGTGCTCTTTTCGATCATCGGCCTCTTCTTGACAGCCTTTCTATATACGCTAATAGTTTATGCCATAAACAAGCAGACGCCAGATGGGGAAATAGTGAATGCCGGCCAATGGGCAAAACGCGTAGGAACCAGTTGGCTGCGTCTTATTGGCTTACTCCTTATCTTTCTGCTGATCGTATTCATAATCTATATACCCTTGATCACAATCAGCACGATTCTATTTATGATAAATGGAACATTGGGTTCGATTGTATTGCTCGCAGGTCCTCTCATTTTGATCTGGATTGTTATTTTTCTCTTCCTGGCGCCTTTTGGGATTGTGCTTAACAGCCGCCCTGTTTTTCGGGCGGTGTTTGAAAGCATGCGGTTGGTGCAAACCTATCTACCCTCTGCCCTATTATTAGTACTAACCGTACTGCTTGCCGGCACAATATTGGACTGGCTTTTATTTGCCGTTGAAAACGGAACCTGGCTGACTTTTTTTAACATCATAGGTCACGCTTTTGTCAGCACTTCTTTGATTGCCGCCATATTTATTTATTACCGCGATCGTTATACAGCTTTATTCGATCCGGAAGCAGCAATTATGATGCGACCACCTCTTGATAACAAGCAAAAAGATCTTTAACTCTATTTAGTTGGAACTGGATTTACCAATGGCTACAAAAACAAAAGTGAATAAAGATAAATACGACGCCAGTAGCATTCAAGTACTAAAAGGCTTGGAGGCTGTTCGCCGCCGGCCCGGCATGTACGTGGGTGGCACCGACAATAAGGCGCTGCACCATCTCGTTTACGAAATCGTAGACAACTCCATCGACGAGGCCCTAGCCGGTCGGTGCGACCGGATAGAAGTGACAATTCACCCGGATGCAAGTGTCACCGTCACCGATAACGGTATTGGCATTCCAGTCGATATCCATCCAACAGAAAAAATATCTGCTCTGGAATTAATACATACCAGTCTGCACTCCGGAGGTAAATTTGATAATGCTGCCTACAAGGTCTCCGGCGGTTTGCATGGTGTGGGAGCTGCGGCCGTTAACGCATTATCTGAGTGGATGGAAGTTACAGTTAAAAGAGACCGATATGTCTGGCAGCAGCGCTACGAGCGCGGTATCCCCACCACACCCGTAGAAAAGATTCGCAAGCTGAAACGTGGCGAACCAACAGGCACATTCACCACATACAAATTTGACGATACCATCTTCAAGGAAGATGCTGAATATCGCTTTGGCTTGCTCGTGAATCGTTTTCGGGAAATGGCCTTCGTCACCAGCGGTGTACACCTGAGACTGGTAGATGAGCGTGATGAGCCGGCCAGAGAAATGAACTTCTATTTCGATGGGGGTGTGAAGTCTTTTGTACGTTACTTAAACCGCAACCGCAAAGTGCTGCATGATCCAATATATGCACGCAAGGAACTGGAAAATATTGATGTCGAGGTTGCTATCCAGTATACAGATGGCATCGCAATCTCCGAATATGCATTTGCCAACACCATCCATACGCCAGATGGCGGGACCCATCTTACGGGTGTTCGTACGGCTTTGACACGAGTTATCAATTCCTACGCGCGCAAAAACGGGTTCCTAAAAGAGAAAGATAAGAATTTTTCTAGTGATGACACGCGCGAAGGTGTAACGGCCGTCGTCAGTGTTAAACATCCAGACCCCCAGTTTGAAAGCCAAACGAAAGTAAAACTAATGAATGCCGAAGTCAGTGGTGTTGTAGCCTCTGTTACGGCCGAAGCGCTGTCCACCTATTTGGAGGAGAGCCCACGAGATGCCAAGCGTATCATCGATCGCTGCCTGACATCCTCACGTGCGCGTGCTGCGGCTCGTAAAGCACGAGAATTGGTCATGCGTAAGAGCGCGCTGGAAAGCATGACCCTGCCAGGCAAATTGGCCGATTGCACAGAACGTGATCCAGCCCGCTCAGAAATTTATATTGTTGAGGGTGATTCGGCCGGTGGTACAGCTAAACAGGGCCGAGACCGTCATTTCCAAGCCATTCTTCCACTGCGCGGCAAGATCTTGAACACAGAGCGTGCACGCCTAGACAAGATCCTCACCAATAACGAAGTAAAAGCGATGATCTCCGCCTTAGGCACGGGTATCGGGGAGTCATTTGACCTGGACAATCTGCGCTACGGCCGTGTTATCATTATGACCGATGCTGATGTGGATGGCAGCCATATCCGCACCCTGCTGCTGACTTTTTTCTTCCGCTATATGTCCCAGTTAATCGAAGAAGGGCATCTGTACATCGCCCAGCCACCTTTATATGCCATAAAGGAAGGCAAAACGCTTCATTACACCTACACTGAGGCTGAAAATATGGTCCTGCTCCAGAAACTGCAAGGCAAGAAATATGGTCTTCAGCGTTATAAAGGTCTTGGTGAAATGAACGCCATCCAATTGTGGGAAACGACAATGGATCCCTCCATACGCACCTTGCTGCAAGTGACCATTGAAGACGCCGTCAGCGCCGACCGTACCTTTGATATGCTCATGGGCAGCGAAGTACCGCCGCGCCGCCGATTCATTACCACCCACGCTGCCGAGGTACGCAACCTGGATATTTAGGCCTCGGTATGAAAATTGCAGTTCTTTCCGACATTCACGGTAACCTGCCTGCCGTGCAAGCTGTTTCGGAACATTTAGAATCTTGGCAGCCGGACCAGGTGATAGTCAATGGGGATACTGTCAATCGCGGCCCATGTTCACACAAGGCCTTGCGCTTTGTGCTAGAAAAACAAAAAAGCAATGGCTGGATTTTGCAGCGTGGCAATCATGAAGATTACCTCCTCCGTTGCGGTCTGCCAGACACACCCAAATCTGGTCCAATATTTGAGATCAACCGTTTTGCCCATTTTGCGTATGACCAACTCAATGGTGAAATACAAGCATTAGTTAACATGCCGGAGTGCTTCAGTTGGACTGCACCAGATAAAAGCGAATTACGTGTGGTTCATGCTTCGATGCGCAACAATCGCGACGGTATATATGCTCAACTTACCGATGCCGCGCTACGCAAAAAAATCGCCCCTGCCCCGGCTGTTTTCGTGACCGGACATACACACCAACCGCTGATTCGTAAATTAGACCAAACATTGGTGGTTAATACCGGCTCTGTTGGCGCTCCTTTCGACCTTGATTGGCGTCCTAGCTACGGCCGATTTACTTGGAGTGCAGACCATGGTTGGCATGCAGAAATCATCCGTGTTGATTATGACCGCTTACAAGTTGAGCGTGATTTTGTCAGTTCAGGGTTTCTAGTGGACGGCGGCCCCTTGGCTCAAATTATGCTCATTGAATTACGTAGAGCGCGGGGTCTGATTTATCATTGGGCATCGCAGTATGAGCAAGCGATAATGAACGGAGAAATCAGCATCGAAGAGAGCGTCAAACGCGTATTACAGGAAGATGAAATACGGCCGTTTCTTGGCTCACCCGGCTGGACGTTTTAAAACGCCTTTCTCATCCATTGCCCAATCATAATAACTGTGATAAAAACCGATTTAGAAATTGGGATGTCACCATCCATAATGCTGCTACCCAACAGTTGATTTAGACAGGGAGAGGAACCCCATGATCAAAGATACAATTGTCCACCGCTTACTAGAGAACGGCCGTGTTCGACCCAATGCGCCAGCCTATTTTGAAAAAGTTGGCGAGGCTTGGGTTCCAACATCATGGCAAGAATTCGTGAGCCAGGTACGTCAGGCCGCACGCGCGCTAATAGCTCTGGGTGTAGAGCCGGAAGGTACCGTCAGTATTTTAGGCTTCAACCGCCCTGAATGGTCAATCATGCTTATGGCAACAATGGCTATACGTGGGGCAGGATCAGGCATCTACACAACCAACTCACCTCAAGAAGTGCAGTACATTGTAGATCACGCCGAAAGTAGGGTCATCCTTCTTGAAAATGAACACCAATGGAACAAAGTGAATGAAGTGCGCGACCAACTGCCCCATCTGCGTTACGCTGTAATAATGCGCGGGACACAAATTGATGATCCCCTCGTGATTAGTTGGGAAGACTTCTTAGAAAAAGGTGATGAAACCAAGGAGAGTGTCCTTGATGAGCGTATTGATGCTATTGAGCCGGAGCATCTGGCCA
Organism: uncultured Chloroflexia bacterium; assembly: GCA_963736615.1. Taxonomy (GTDB): domain Bacteria; phylum Chloroflexota; class Anaerolineae; order Promineifilales; family Promineifilaceae; genus JAACFF01. Next base: position 104,130 of record CAVTPP010000017.1, read on the forward strand.
GTTTAATTTATACGTCTGGGACTACTGGACCACCCAAAGGAGTCATGCTGTCCCACGATAACCTGGCCTTTACTGCTAAAACGGCGATTGACTTATTTGGCATCAACGCTAATGACCGGCTGGTTTCTTATCTGCCATTGTCACATATCGCTGAGCAAATGTTCACTGTCCATGGTGGCGCTACGGCTGGATTCTCAGTTTACTATGCTGAGTCATTGGAAAAGCTGGCGGAAAACTTACGCGAAGTACAGCCCACAGTCCTCTTTGGCGTTCCAAGAATCTGGGAACGTTTCTATAATGGCGTTACCGAGAACCTGGGCCAGGCAACCGGCGCGAAAGCGAAAATTGCCGATTGGGCTATGGGAGTCGGCCGTCGAGTGTCAGCGCTCAAAAATCAGGGCGAAGAGCCCTCGGGTTTACTTGCCGCGCAGTACAAACTTGCCGATCGGCTTGTCTTCTCTAAGGTAAAACCTTTGTTGGGATTACGTGACACCACAATGGCGGCTGTAAGCGCTGCTCCCATCAACCCCGAGATTCTCGAATTCTTTAGTGGCTTGGATGTTATCGTCTATGAAATCTATGGCCAGTCGGAGGACTGCGGACCAACGACCTTTAGTCGTCGCGGGGCAACCAAGTACGGTTCCGTTGGTCAAGCTTTTCCCGATACACAAGTGAAATTAGCCCCTGACGGGGAAATCTTGGTCAAGGGACGCAATGTCTTCATGGGTTACTACAAAGATCCGGCAGCTACGGCCGAAACTTTGATTGATGGCTGGTTATATTCTGGTGATTTAGGCAAGTTCGACGAAGATGGCTTCCTTAACATTGTCGGTCGCAAGAAAGAAATCATCATTACCTCCGGTGGCAAAAATATTGCGCCCAAGAATATCGAAGCGGCACTAAAGAAACTGGATCTGGTTGCGGAAGCGGTTGTTATTGGCGAAAGAAGAAAATTCCTTTCCGCCCTTGTTACTTTAGAAGAAGAACCAGCGCAGCGCTTTGCGGAAGCAAACAACCTGGAAGGCCAGGAGCTTCACACCAATCCCATCGTCATCGCCGAGATTCAACGCGGCATTGATGAAGAAGTTAATCCGCAATTTGCCCGCGTAGAAAATGTGCGCAAATTCACGATTCTGCCCCGTAATCTCACCATCGATGATGGCGAATTAACACCGACCCTAAAAATTAAGCGGCGCGGTGTCAACGAGAACTTTGCCGAAGAAATCGAGGCCATGTACGCCGGTCTAGATTAGAACCCAGATTATTTCCAACGAACCTTAGCCAGGCATCCTTTCTATCTAGATGCCTGGCTTTTCTGACTATTATGTACCAACGCATCGTCGTCAAATTTGGCACCAGTGTGCTTACCGGTGGAACGCCTAGTTTAAATCACCCCCATATGGTGGATTTAGTGCGCCAATGTGCGGCCGTTCAGGGCCAGGGAATGGATGTGATCGTCTGCACCTCTGGAGCAATTGCCGCCGGTCACGAACGCTTAGGGTTCCCATCGCTCTCGCCCACACTCAGCAACAAGCAGATGTTGGCGGCTGTTGGACAGAGTCGTTTAATGCAGATGTGGGAACGGTTTTTTGAAATCTACGGCATCCATGTTGGGCAAATACTACTTACGCGCAGCGATGTAGAGCATAGAGGTCGTTTTCTTAATGCCCGCGATACACTGAACGCCCTTCTAGAGCAGCATATTGTTCCCGTTGTCAATGAGAATGATGCCGTCACAACAGAAGAAATCAAGGTAGGCGATAATGACAATCTATCTGCTCTTGTTACCATTCTTGCCGGTGCAGATCTCCTGCTTCTTCTTACTGACCAACCTGGGCTTTTTACAGCAGACCCACGCACCCATCCTGATGCCCAACTTATCCCTGAAGTCAAAACCATTGATGAAACCCTGCGCAGTTTAGCGGGGGGCAGTGTCAGTGGTCTGGGTGTTGGTGGTATGCTCACAAAATTGCAAGCGGCTGATGCTGCCCGCCGTGCAGGTGCAGACGTAATTATCGCCTCAGGACACGCCGCGAATGTGATTGAGCGCGCCGCAGATGGTGAAAACATTGGCACACGTTTTCCAGCTCTGGAAATTCCGCTGGACAATCGAAAGCGTTGGATCTTTGCCGCGCAAAAAGCTGTAGGTGTGCTAACCGTAGACCGCGGCGCCGCGCGTGCCTTGAGTGAAAACGGCCGTTCTTTGCTGCCTGCTGGAATCGTAAAAGTTGAAGGGGCATTCAATCGCGGCGATACCGTCTCCATCGAGGATCCATCTGGTCAAATTTTAGCCAGAGGTATTACACGTTATGCAAGCGGCGATTTGGTAAAAATTGCCGGCTGCCAATCAGATAAAATCGAATCTCGTCTAGGCTATATGTACGGGACGGTTGCCGTTCACCGCAACGATTTGATTCTATTATGAGAGCTTGAGAAAACAAACTTTCAAACTGCCATAGCACTCTGTATGGGGTAAGATCGATGATCCAAGCCTAAATAGCTCGGGAAACAACCAGGGAGAAATGTAGTATGACCGACTTAATTGCAATGGGCAATGCGGCAAAAGCAGCAAGCCACGTGTTGTCCACTTTGACTACCGAACAGAAAAACCAGGCACTTCTGGCTATCGCCGCTGAATTGGAAACGCAAGCCGATACTGTATTGGCACAAAACGTGCTTGACATCGATGATGGTCGTCAGCGTGGATTGAGTGACGCCATTATCGATCGCCTGCTTCTCACTCCGGAGCGTATGGCCGGATTGGCAGAAGACACACGACGAATCGTAGATTTAGCAGACCCTGTTGGATCAGAACTCGAAAATCGCATGCTGCCCAATGGCATGCGTTTAAGTCGCCGGCGAATTCCCATCGGTGTTCTGGGCGTCATTTACGAGGCCCGTCCCAATGTAACGATTGATATCGCAGCCTTAAGTCTAAAGACCGGTAATGCGGCTATACTTCGCGGTGGCAGCGAGACCCTACGCAGCAACCTGGCCCTCGTAAATGTTATCCAGGCCGCATTAGAGAAAGCCGGTTTGCCTGCAACGGCCGTTCAATACATTGATGATCCCGACCGCGCGCTTGTTACCCAGATGCTTAAACTCGATCAATATATCGACATGATTATCCCTCGTGGTGGTCAAGGGCTGCACCGCTTGTGCATAGAACAAAGTACTATTCCCGTAATCACTGGCGGAATTGGCATTTGTCACATCTATGTTGATGAAAGCGCAGACCTGGATAGTGCCGTTGATATCATTGAAAACTCCAAAATCCAACGGCCCAGTGTTTGCAATTCTCTAGACACTTTATTGGTACATCCATCAATTGCGGCTGAATTGCTGCCCAAAGTCGCCAAGCAGCTTGCTAAAAGTGATGTGGAACTGCGAGCCACAGGAACTGCCCTGGCCATTTTGCAGCGCAACGGCCATAAGGCAACTGTCGTTCCTGCTGGGCCCGATGATTTTGATCAAGAATGGCTTTCTTTAATCCTGGGCATTAAGGTCGTCAACGGGGTTGAAGAAGCCATTGAACATATCCATATGCACAGCACCGATCACAGCGAAAGTATATTGACCAATAATTGGAACAACGCGAACCGTTTTGTTAATGCTATTAACTCATCGGCCGTATTCGTCAACGCCAGCACGCGATTTAACGATGGCGGACAGTTTGGTTTGGGAGCGGAAGTTGCCGTCAGTACCCAAAAACTCCATGCACGCGGCCCGATGGGCCTGGAAGAATTAACAACCTACAAATGGGTCTGTTTCGGTGATGGGCACGTCCGGCCTTGATTGGGAGAGGAGCCCAACTCATTAAAAATCAAGTCTATGTCAAATCTACTGGAAAAAGCGATTGCAGTCGCCTTGGAAGCCCACGCCGGCGTTCTAACGCGTTCAGGACGGCCGTATATCATTCATCCCTTGCGTCTGATGAACCAGATGGAAACCGAAGAGGAAATGATTGCGGCCGTGCTCCACGATGTCGTTGAGGACAGCCCAATCACCCTGGATGACCTCGCTAAGATTGGCTTTAGCCAAAGGGTGTTGGATGCCTTAGCGCTGCTGACCCACAATAAGAAAACTACAACATACGAAGATTATATCTTGGCCCTCAAAGCGAATATGCTGGCTCGAAAGATTAAGCTGGCGGATTTAGTTCACAATATGGACGTTCGACGCTTGCCTAATCCAATCAATCAAAGGGATTTAGATCGCCTAAAAAAATACCGGCGCGCTTGGAAAATATTAACCGGTCAATAAAATTATTTACTACTAAATTCCCGTAATCCCAGTCTTTTTCGCTATCGTCATCGCTTTCGCGTTTCGAATGCTCCCCATTTCCGCTTTGTGAAAAGGCTGTCACTCGTACAAATAACGGTATAAGTCAAACCCGGCATATATCCGCTCCACATAAGCTCGCGTCTCCGCAAAATCGATCACATCCACAAAATGATCGATATCGCTGCCGGCTATATCATACCAGCGCGCCGCATTGCCCGGGCCGGCATTATAAGCCGCCAACGCCGCATGCACATCACCGTCGAATGCTTCCAACTGCTGCGCCAAATAATAGGCTCCAAAGGTTAAGCCCACATACGGTTTATACAGGTCATCGTTTTCGTACTCTGGCCACTCTAAACGCTCTGCAATCCAGGCGCCTGTATCAGGTATAACCTGGCTCAACCCCTGGGCCGCCGCACCAGAACGCGCGAAGCTCTCATATAAGCTCTCCTGCCTCACCAATGAGAACTGCAAACGAGGATCGTAACCATACTCCTCGGCCAGGGGCAGAATATGATCGGCATAATAGACCGGATAAGCTAGTCGCCCTATGACGGGGGGTGCCTCTATTGCGCTTTGTTCAGCTAGATCTAAAACGGTTGCCGCAGCAATGATAGATGAACGGTACAAACCCAGATCGCGAAAAAACAGCGCTAGCTGGTAACTGTTTAGGAGCGATTCGCTGTGATCTCCACGCAATGATTCCAACTCCCGCTTTGCTTCCTCGTACAAACCAAGCTTCCAAAGTTTCTGGCCAACAATCAGCCGCCCATCTGCGCGTAACTCTGATCCCAATTCACCTGGCTTGCCATCCAGAGCATCCTGATCTAAATCGGCCTGTTCCAATACCCAGGACTCAACCAATTCACTGCCGGTACCATCCCCATCTTCGGGCATTGAAAAAGCAGCCGCTGCTTCAAATGGTCCCACTCCCGCAGCCATGTCTGCTGCTCGGAGGGCGGGATAATGATCGCTGGGATTATTCGCGGTCAATTCTTTCAAAGCAAGTAAAAGATCGTCCCCTTCCTCCTGATCCATCCGCAGTAAACGGACCATCGCGGCACTGCCAAACCAACTCGTAGGGTATGTTTCCGCTGCCTGCTGCCATAATTGCAGCCCGAGTTCGGAGTCTTCAGCACCTTGGGCCAACCAACCGGCATGATACAAGGCTTCTGCTGCATCTTCATGATCCGGGTAATCTTCTGCAAACTGCACATAACGCGTAATGGAATCTTCTACACCCCCCAACTGCTCCGTATATGCAGCCAACCACCAGGCTGCATAGGGCGCATCTTCTTCTTGAGGGTATTCATCTAGATACTGTTGGTAATGATCGACGGCCGTTTCAAGTTCACCAACTCGCCCTTGCATCTTTGCTTCTCAAAATCGCCTCGGCAGGATCAAATTCAGCGTATCGTTCCAATTCGGCCAATGCAGCCTCCAGATCACCCAGCGCTTCATGCGACCAGGCCAGGTAGAGGTGGGTTTCAGACTCATAATTTTCAGGATTGACGTTGATATGATCTTCAAACGCCGTGATGCCTGGCGCATACGCCGCGGCGTTAAAGTCAACCAGGCCTCGTTGGAAACTATCAACCTCTTCCTCCGCCTTCACCAACTCGACCAATCCTAAATAACTTTCATAAGCTTCGGGGTACGTCTCTACACCAAATAAGAATCGCTCATATGCGGCTTCTGTATTGCCGGCCAATAGTTCCGCTGCCCCCGCCAAATAGGTCATCTGTCCACGGGTTGCCTCGGTTAGTGCCAAATTATGGATGGCATCATATTGAGCAATGGCCTGATCATACTCACCAGCATCCAGATAGTTGCCGGCAATAATCAGGCGTGTCTCTACTTCCTTTATGCGGTAGGAGGGGCCGGTTAAGGCCGCTTCATACGCCTCAAGTGCTGACGCGCTGTCGCCTAACGCCAGATATGCCTCGGCGATTAGCGGCTGAACATAGGCCACCATATCAGGGTTGTCATCCAAATAACCCCGGAAAGCATCAACGGCCGTCTCAAAATCACCGAGTTCGACACTGGCCCGTCCTAGATGGAAGTTCGCTTCAGTCGGCGGCTCGCCTTTGGGAAGATTCAGCAGTTGGTGGAACATCGTTGCTGCATTCCCATATTGTTCGTCAGCCAGGTAAGCTACTCCCAGAGCATAGAGCACCGCGCCCTGCGCCTGTGGTTCCATATCGGGATCCTGCTGGAGGGCCGCGCTGAATTGTTGGACGGCCGTATCATAATCACCGTAATCGAGCGCGCTGTGCGCCAAATCCAGCCGGTCTGTAAGCGCCAGCACCTCTGTCGGCGAACTAGAGAGATCGTCATTCGCCTCTGCCGCAGCGCTGGTCGATGCCCCATTTTCAACTGTCGGGGTTATAGCTGGGGTTGGCAATGGGGGAGTCGGTACACCCTCGACCAATGTTGGCGTTGGCAGCAAAGTAAGGGCCGTCGGCCCCGTGGTTGGAGTGGGGTTCACATCAACCACAGGCGCCTGCCCATCACCGCAAGCGGTCATGAAACCAATCGCCAACAAGGCCAGGATCAAAACAAAAAGCCGCGGTTCAGCCTTAGATTGTCTAGTCAGCATACACCAAGCTAGTGAATTTATGATTGATCGTCATCTGCCGCTGGCGAATCCTCGACTATCGTTTCCGATGGATCGATATACGGACCTTCGATCATCGTATCCGATACGGGATCGTAGGATGCCTGTCCAACTTGTTGTGGTGGATCCTGAGCAGCCTCCTCACCAACCGTTTCAGGAGGTGCCTTCGCTGTCACTTCTTCCGCCGGAGGTGGCGGAGGATCTTGTTCACTCTTTGCTGGAGGCATTGGTGCGGTTTCTTCTGCTACAGGGGCTTCTTGCTGCTTACCGCCACGCTGTCCACTAACCAGTTCCCATCCAAGGTACAAAGGTGCTAATTGGGTCAAGGCCAGGAAAACCAGTGTTACAATGGCAATGGTTTTCACAGTGTCCAGTTGAGCCAACAACTGTGCCTGAACCCGAACCAAGGCCGCGTCAATCTCGCCCACTATGCCCAAGTAATCATCTAGGATGGGGATAAATTGGGCGACCTGCTCATTCAATGCCGCTATATCGCCAGAAGCAGCAAGAATATCGGCGCTCACAACATCCAAATCCTCAGAAAGTACGGTCAAGTCACCTTGCAGAGATCGTAGTTCTTCAGGCATACCTTCGAGGCTGTCCCCTAACGATAATATCGTTTCATCGAAGGGCTCTTCCGGTTCGTACTCAATACCCAAATCAAAATCAAGTGTAATGGGATTAAAGGGAATAGGGATAACCTGGCTAATGCCAAAGCTGCTCAATTTCGTCATGGCTGTGTCCACAACGCCAGCGACTTCAGCGACATTAGGCAGCGCAGTCTGGATTGCCTCAATATTATCCGGTATATCTTCTGAAACCACCGAGGTCATACTTTCCATTACTGGCTGCGTGTCGGCAACAGTCTTAGACAAGTTATCGGTCAAGGCTACGGCCGTTTCTATGGAATTATTCGCTTCAGCTATGGTTGATTTTGTCTGCTCCAGTGTCGCCGATACCGTACTCAGCGAATCAACAGTCAGAGTAATGACATTATCAACCGCCTCTCCCATTGTATCAACCGCCTGCCCGGCAAAATAGGCGCCGCCCAGCAAAAGAGCGGCCGTAATCAAACTTACCAGTAAAATAATGACACCTAAAATACGTCGAAACATGAGCTTTCCTCCTCTTGTGAAATTGTAAGTCGCTTTATTACCAATACCCTATTTGTACAACGATTCGAGCCTTTTGTGTAGTATAGGATAGGCACGTAAATCCGTACTGTGGCTAAACTGATCAATACTGCCAATATCCGTCGCTATCGCTTTGATCTCTGAATCTGAAATCGCCTCTTTTATGGCATCCACAAACCTATCTGCGTCAATAACCCGGTACGGTCGGTTGTGAAAAAATTTGACGTGTACGGGCAGTGGTTCCGTAATATTTAGAGCGTTATGCTTCTTAGCCACATACTCATAGAGTCGGCAAAGATATTCCTCTCGCAAAGGCCATTTTTCGGCCGTTAACACCTGGTGTAACAACGGGCTCATCGTTGATGCGCAGGACAGTTTGGCAAAGGCTCTGCCAAACCATTTCGGATAAGGGGCGTATGTTCTTTCCATTAGGAAACATATGAACATGAGATCGTGCACAATCCGCGCCGCCATTACCCGTGAACCCAATTCATCACCCACATCCCCAGTTCGACCCACAAAATGCTCTTCCTGGCCAATACGCCGCCATTGCGCCATCAGGAGATACAACCAGACATCTTTCGGGAAATATTGCAGCTTCTTCCTGATCGTTTCCAGTTCACCAAGCCCATCACTGTAGACCCGGCCAGTTGTCACGCCCAAAAGATGCTGCTGGGGCCAGGTCAACCATTGGTACACAGTTGGGTCCTCGACAGGATCATATGCCATATACTCTTGGAAGAAGCCGCGAATTGTCACTACCTCTACGCGATGATTTATTGGCCCATCCGATCTCAGCAAGCCGCTGGGTTCCTTCGTCGTCCGGCTCGTCAAAATGAGTCGAAAAGCCACGTATTTCTGATGGTAACTGCCGGCGCAGCACCTCAACCACATCATCTGCATATGCTTCGTGATCCTCGACAGTCAGAAATAATTGTAATCGCGGGCCCCAGTCATGGTCGGTAGAAAGCGCCGTGTCGTAGCCAAGAACATCGGAACCTGAACCAAGACGAGCAGCCGAATACCGAAGTTGAGGATATCGCCTAGCTAAAATGGGCCCCACCTCTTCCTCGTAAAATATTCTATTTAGTTCAAGACCAGGAATAAATTTCGCCATGCTGTCTATTTTCAACCACTGCGTGCCTCTTGGATTGAAGCACGAGTAATAGACCCGCTTTCTTCTTGGGCTAGAGCAAAAAGCTCATAAAGATACTGAAAAGCATCGTATGCCGGCGCAGCATACGAGCCCGGCATTTCATCGAAAGGCGTAATATCTGCATAGGCAGCAACAAATTCTTCAGATAATTGTGCAGGTTCTTTAACTGTGAATGGTTCTGCACCACCCGCCAAAAAGAGGAGGCCATTCTCTTCGTAGACGGCTTGCGCCACGGCCGTTGTTTCCGGCAGCCAATGTCCAACCACAGCGACAACCCCTGGATCAATAACCAGGGAACGGGCTGCTGCTTCCGCAAATTCAGGATTACCACCATCGTCAAGCGCAACCAAGGCAACCCGCGTGCCATTGATTCCCCCAGCATCATTTATTTCGCGGACCGCCAGACGCGCGCTGTAAAGACCATCATAACCCACATCGCGGTGCCGCCCTTCAAATGGAGCCACAAAACCCACCTTGACCACGGGAGCCACGCTTTGGCATCCGGTTCCGATCAATGTTAATAGGGTCAGTATTAAGGATGGCAACAATCTTGTACAAAAACGGCTGCCGTACTTAGAAAGCGACATCTTAGCGGCATCGTTGTACATAGACAAGATGCTCCTCATAGGTTCGGCTGAAAATATGTTGGCCTATGTTATTTGCTGTGCAATCTGCTACAAAGAACAAGAAATCTGTTTGTTCCGGTTCGGCAATAGCCCGCAATGAACTGTAACCTGGATTAGCAATTGGGCCTGGTGGCAATCCCGGAATCACATAAGTGTTGTACGGATGATCCAGTCTTAGATCGTCCAAATCCAGGGGCACCTTCCACCAACTGTTGCTCCCAGGTTGGTAACCTGCGGCATATTGAACAGTCGGATCTGCCTGCAATGGCATATCAACGGCAACGCGATTCAGGTAAACACTGGCGATCATAGGTCGTTCTGAGTCTATCAATGCTTCTCTGGCAACTATCGAGGCTAAGGTTACCGCTTCCGTCAAAGACAGTCCCTGGGCACCATAAGCCTGACGCATGGCCGGTGTTATCTGTCGATCGAAATTTTGTAACATTTGGTCAAGCAAATATGCCGCATCCGCATCTTGCGGGACCATGTATGTATCGGGCAAGAGAAATCCTTCCAATGAGGCATTCTCAGGCAGGGAATTTAGGAATGGGTAGCGTCCAGTATCAAATCGCTGCTGCCGGCGGGCCAGTGCTAAAAACTCGCCCGGATCAATCCGTGCAGGTGAGAGCACAGTCAGAACTTCAGCCATCTCTTCCAGGCGCAATCCCGGAAGAAAACTTATCACCGCATCACGAGCCGTCCCTTCTGTAATCATGGCTGCCAACTGCGGAATGGTTAGTTGACCACTTAAGGTGAACTGCCCTGCTTGCAAACGTGAATCCCAACCATAGAAACGTAGATAGTTAAGAAAAAGATCGCGATTCTCGAGCAACCCTGATTGCACTAAATCTTCGATGACCATATCGGCCGTCGCGCCAGCGGGAATTACAAACTGCACATCGTTACTGGTCCCTGCCGGCTGGCGTAGTTGATCTATCTGCCTGTTTAATGCATTAAGCAAATAGAGCCGCTGGGCTAGATTTAGATCCGGGTCTCCGTCGCTGTAACGGATGCTGCCACCCGAAAAAGAGCCTTGTTGCATAACCGTCACAGTCAAAACGGTCGTTGCCAGGCAGGACAGAACTAACAAAAGAAGTATGACTTGCCGGCAGCCTGTGCGCCGTGGTTTCGTTGGTTCCGGTGATATTACTCTTGGTTCGTCTGCCGTCATTAGTTAGAAATGTTTTATGAATGCGTTATCAACCAATCCGTGCATGCGCATCAAGATAATCTTGTAAAATAAAAGCGGCCGCTACGGCATCAACCCGTTCCTTTACTTTCTTTCCCCGCTTCCCTCGTGCGCGTAAACTGGCCTCTGCCTGTTTTGTCGAAAAACTCTCATCCCAATATTCGATTGGCACATCAAGATGCTGGCTGAGTTCGGCCGTATAATTTCGAACCCAGGCCGCGCGCTGCCCTTCAACCCCGCTTAGCGGCACCGGCAAACCCATTACCAGCAGGGTTATCTCTTCCTGAGAAATGATATTAGCGTAGCGTTGAAAGTCTTCCAGGCGGGATTTGCGACCCAGCACACCATATGCCTTTGCGATAGTGCGCGTGGTATCACTAACCGCCACACCGATGCGCTTTTCACCTAAATCCAGGGCCATAACCTTGCCTTTTATTTCCATAACGATCTAAGAATAACAAAAAAGGGTCATATTGACCCTTCGATTCTTTGACGTTTACACTCTCCTTTAACTGAATCTAAGCTTGCACCCAGTTTTCACGCCTTACCTGGTAAACAAAGGCATGTACTGGCGTGGTAAAACTATGCATAGACTCAGGGAAATTGAAGGTGATCTCGCCCACTCGCTCGCCACCCACCGCTTCCTGCATTTTGATAGAGGCGATATTTTTGACATTTGGGGTCGCTTCGACGGCCGTACATAATGTATGGGTAAAAAGATATTCAAGCAATGCTTGCTTTATCTCTACACCATACTTCTGTCCCCAATACTCTGGGAGCAGCTTGACGTCTGTTGTAGAAATTCCTTGTTCATTTGGGCGGCCTAATTTGCACTCACCAATCGAACAACCTGTATCAAGCACTTTGACCACCAGCCGCGCATCTAAAATCTGCCCGGCTTGATCACCTAACTGCTTGACAATCTCCTCATACGTTATCGGCAGACCTTGTGGAAAACCTACATTGCCCATCACACGCGGATTAGTCCACAAATCGAAGAACATCACTGCATCCTCTGGCGTCGCCACGTATACTCGCAAACGTCTTGTCTGAAACAGTAACTGTCGCTCCACAACGTCCATTGTCATGATTTAATACCCTGGCAAATCAACCTAAACAAAAGCTGATAGGCACAATTATCTAGGCAGCGCTAAGGGCAGCTTCCACCAGCCCCGGAACGACTGCTATCGCCTCCGGTAATTTTCCCGCATCACGCCCGCCGGCTTGCGCCATATTCGGCCGTCCACCACCGCCGCCACCAACAATCTTGGCCACATCGCGCACCAGATTCCCTGCGTGCAGACCACGTTTAATCAAGTCATCAGTAACAGTTGCGATAAAAACTGGCTTGCCATTGATCACGGTAGCTAATAAACCTACACCAGATCCAACCTTATCACGATACCAATCTGCCATCTCGCGCAAATTATCCACGCCCGCCACATCTACCTGTGCCGCCAATATATTAACACCCTGTACCTGCTGCACCTGCCCAATAAGCTCGCTAAACTGGGCACGAGCCAGCTTGCTTTGCATTCTCGCTAATTGCTTCTGAAGCGCTTTATGATCAGACAGTAAAGTTTCGATTCGCGTTTCTACTTCACTTACCGGGCTGTTCATAATCTGTGATACGCGCTCTAATGTATCTAGCCGCTCGGCAACTAACTGTTGGGCTCCAATGCCGGTCACCGCCTCGACTCGTCGAACACCGGACGCCACAGCCCCCTCGCTGACAAATCGGAACTGGCCTATGTCATTGGTCTCCGAAACATGCAATCCACCACACAACTCAAAGCTATAAGGATCCGCTCCCGACTCCTCGCTAATGGATATGGTCCGCACAATATCGCCATATTTCTCACCAAATAACGCCATCGCCCCCTGGCCAATCGCTTCCTTCTGGCCCATATAGCGTACTGTCACCGGATAGTTGATCATAATCGCCTGATTAATATCCGCTTCAATTGCTGCCAATGTATCTCGATCAACCGCCTCTCCGTGGGAGAAATCGAAACGCAGGCGATCTGGCGCAACCAATGAACCAGCTTGCTGGACATGGCTGCCTAAATGGGAACGGAGTTCCTTATGCAGCAAATGGGTAGCCGTGTGGTTACGCCTTATGTCGCTTCGGCGTTGGTCGTCAACTTCCAACTGCACTTCCGATCCCACCTGCAGTTCCCCGCTCACGAGTTGGCCGACATGGACAACCAGGCCAGGCAATGGGGAAGCCATATTATCCACACGAAACTCAGCACCATTTTGCAAACTCAAGATTCGGCCAGTATCACTAACCTCACCACCCGCTTCGACATAGAAAGGTGTGGCTACCGTGACTAATTCCGCTTTTTCTCCAGTACTGATAGCGTCGACTCGTTTCCCATCCCGCATTAGACCCACTATCTCCGATTTTATCTGCGAGCCATAGTAAGGGTCATATTCGACACCGTTCTCAAAATGACCCTCTTCGATCAGCTCATACAGCAGTTCCCCGTATGCGGAATCATCGGTTTCATATTTGCCAAACGCCCCAGAGCCACTGGCCAAAGCGTGGGCCTGTCGCGCCTGGTTATATCCGGCTTTATCAATCGTAAATCCATGTCCCTGAACAAGATCACGTGTGATTTCTACAGGCAGCCCATAAGTTGCATAAAGATTGAATGCCTCTTCACCAGAGATTTGATGTTCGCCCGTGTGGCGCTTTTCTTCAAGAATCTCCAATAAGCGCACCAATGCTGCATCCAGTGTACGCGCGAAGCGTTCCTCTTCTTGCGTTAATGTATGCAAGATCTGGTCACGCCGGTTTCTAAGTTCCGGATAGGCGTCGCCCATCTCGGCGATGTATACTTTCGCCACCTCAGCCATAAATGGCTCTTGAAATCCAATCTGACGGCCGAAACGTGCCGCGCGGCGAATCAACATACGCAGAACATAGCCCGCACCGGTGCTGCCCGGGCGAACGCCGTCGGCTACCAAAAATGTCGCCGCACGGCCGTGATCGGCGATAACCCGGTAACCTACATAATGCTCCTCACGCTCTTCATCGGAATCCCCCAACAGCTCCTGCACGCGATCCAAAGCAGGTAAAAAGAGATCCGTGTCATAATTATTGTCAGTACCCTGCATGATCCGCGCCAGACGCTCCAACCCTAATCCTGTATCTACTGAAGGTTTGGGCAGTGGTGTCAATGATCCATCTTCCTCGCGATTGAACTGCATGAAGACCAGATTCCAAAACTCCAGGAACTCTTCATCGTCATCAGCATTTAGACGTGATGGGTCACAACTGTCCATATCACCGACGTAATAGAAAATCTCCGAGTTTGGCCCGCATGGCCCGACATCACCCATCTCCCAAAAATTATCTTTCTTACCGAAGCGTAAAATCTTCTGCGGCGGAAGATATTCTTGCCACAATTCAAACGATTCATCGTCATCCGTGTAAACAGTAGCCCACAGCCGCTCTGGTTCCAAGCCCATCACCCTGGTTACAAAATCCCAGGCAAAACGGATCGCTTCCTTCTTGAAGTAATCGCCAAACGAAAAATTACCCAGCATCTCAAAAAATGTGTGGTGGCGCGGCGACGGCCCGACATTTTCCAAGTCATTATGTTTTCCTGTCACCCGCATGCATTTTTGAGAAGTAGCTGCCCGCTTATTGGCTCGTTTCTCTTTACCTAAGAAAACATTGGTGAACTGGTTCATTCCCGCATTGGTAAATAAAAGCGTTGGATTATCGTGCAGCGGCAGCGGCGAACTGGACACCACTTCATGGCTGAACTCCTCAAAAAAGTCCAGAAACGCCTGCCTGATTTCATTAGTTGTTGTTGGTTTCATCTCTTCACCTAAAAAGAAAATTTTGCTCTATCCGGTCTCCCGACCGATTTCTTTGAAAACACCGCTTTTTCAATCGTAGAATTCTATCTTAGCAACAAAAAACCGCCAGACCGATTGTTCCGATCTGGCGGTTGTAGAAGCTGGTTCAGCGGCAAGAATCAGGCAACACAACACTCCAGACCAGAGGTCTGGCCAGCAGCAGCAGCGGACTGCACCTTGCTAATCGTTGTGAAACTCCTGATATAGTTCTTCATTATTCTTGGCATAGTATCAGACGTACTGACCTGTGTCAACTGTTGCCAACTTTTCTTCAAGTTGGTAACTTTTTTTCATATAAAACCGTCGCTGATCTACCCTGTTTACTGACCTAATAATGGGACCCGATCGTCTTCATAAGGCACGGCCGTCTCTGCATCTACAGCTTTTAAGCGCAAGACGCTCTCCCCTTCCTGGCGATAAAATCCTACCCCAATCTCGTATGTATCTGGTAAACCATCCGTCAAATCAAGAACCAGGGTATCGGCCACAATCTCGCCAGGAATCCACTGGCTGGTAGGATAACTGTTATGCTGCGGGTAGCTGTCAATTTGGGCCAGAATCTCTCCGGTTTCGGGGTTAAGCAGGTGTACATAACGCGTATAATCCTCCTGCCCAGCGGCCACTGATTGCCAATAAAGCGTCAGTCGAATCTGGTCTTCAGATTCTTCTAGCTCATATCCTTGCAATTGGATCAGCTCTCCAAAGACGGCCGTCACTGGCGTCAAATCCTGCAGTAATTCAAAAAGCGCCTCGTTCTCAAGAAACCGGAATCGGCCGTCTTGGACTTGCACAATTCCCAGACGACGAGTCAGGATTTCTTCCCCTGTAGAGATATCATAAAGATTGGCCATCAATACCAGGCGGCTTCCATCAGGGAGTTCTTGCGGTAATGACATTGCCAGCCAGTCATTTACTTCTACACTCACTGGCCAATCACTGCTAGGCAAGAAACCGTATCCAGGCTGCGCATCCATTTGGGCCAGCCAATTTCCTTCCTCATCTATCAAGCGCAGCGAGGCATTGTAGTTATGACTAAGCTGCTGACCGGTAAACCAGGCCAACTGCACATCCAACGCCGCATCGTCCCGCTGCTGTACATCAACCGCTTGTACATCCAGCAAACGGTTGTTCTCAATAGGTGTCGTTCTATTTTCTATAATCAACGGCCGTAGATAAATATCCCCCCTCGTCCGTCCTGATGTTGTCAGAGGCTGGGCATCCTTAATAGTTACCTGCGGAATAGCTAAACCTGCCGGCACATTTACTGGCAGCAGTAATTCAAATGACATGCTTTCATCAGTCCCTTTTTTTGTCTCGCTGGCCATGAACGGCGGTCGTGGATCGAAAATCGGCCAGGCAACGGCCGGTGTTCCCAGGCTTATCGTAACCTCTTGTCCAGCCGCATGTGATAAATCAAGTGTAATAACCAAATTCTCGCCAGGTAAAACGCGCTGCCTATCATACTCGTAGCGCTCTAAAATCGCGCCATTATCGAAAGCCACACCAGGTGCATCATGGTGCAAGTATCCCATTTGAGCGAAGTCCCAAGTCAAATCCTGTGCAGCTCCAGGATTCACCGGCCACAAGCGGAAAATGATTAAAAAGGCCAACAGAAAACCGCCAACGATAAGAACCGGTTTCTCAAATTTCGGCCTACCAGCAGATTTAGCTACCAGCAGCAAAGTAACGATCAACGCAGCTAAAGAAAGCAGTTCGGCCGCCAGGCGCAGCGGCGTTCGCGTAAGGCGCAGATCTACCTGGTTCTCGCCCGGCGGTACATCTACGGTAATTAAACCTGAGCCGGACGCCGGTTGAATCTGAGTCTCGTCGCCGTTCACCTCTGCCACCCAACCGGGCCACAGCATCGTCGGAAACATCAAAGTCGCGCCTTCTTCAGATACATTCACCGCCCATGTCTGGCGTGTCGCGCCTTCTTCGAGCTGCTTCGCCTGCAGCAAATTCCCTGATAAAGCGCGCACAGAGGAAAGCTGCCCTGTATTCAGCCAAGAACTGTTATATACTCGGGGCTGCACTGTCAAGGGCAGATATTCAGCGCTGACCGTGCTGCCTATATTTCCCGTAAACCATTCATACCAAGCAAGCCGCTCGCTGGTTATATCTTGATCAGTTAGGAGGAGGTTATCAGTCTGCAAACCAAGGAGGCCGGCGCCAATAAGCAAAACGGCCGTAAGTGGAACCCATAAACGGCGCAAGGGCAGCAAGCCTAGAGCGCCGGTGGCTAGGGCAGCAAAGAACGCCTGTACCGAAAGAAAACGCCATGGAAATTGTGTAAATGACAAAAGCGGCAAATTGTCCCAGAGGAAGCGTGAGAGTGGGGTGATCATCAAGGTCGCAATTAGCAGCGATAAAAGGATGAACGATGTAACTGCTACAGCGACTATCCGTGTGCGAAAAGTGGCATATAGCAGCGCTAGTGCGCCCAAAAAGGCGGCCACACCCTGCATAAGCCCCATCCGAAATGCGTTACCCCCGGAAACATCATAATCAAAAAGAACCGAACTCTGAAGAAGGTTCGCACCTCGAAAATGGTTGTTGTAGTGGAAATAGCCTTCAGTCACGGGGCCAAGCTGCGCCAGATCCTGTTCTACCAAGGCGGGCAAGAAGAACCAGGCCGACAGACCCAAGGCCAGCAAGAGACCAAAAAGAATCGGCAGCAACTTAGTTCTGTGATTACTACTCGTTGGGTCATTGCTATCGCGGCGCAAGGGCTTTTTAGAAAAAAACCAGCGCAGTAAAATAAAGAAAAGTAAAAAGGGGCTAAAAATGAGGGCTGAGATATTGTGGCTCAATATCAGCGCGGCATAGGCCAGGGCCAAGCCAGCGACAGCGCCAAAAGGAAAACCCGTCTCATCCCTTTCAAATAAACGATCTGCGGCCAACAGAATCCATGGATACCAGACCATGGCCCAAAACTCGGCCAGGGAGTCCCCGCGCACATAGATATTGACCATGTGGAAAGGCGCGACAGTGTAGGCAACCGAAGCCAGAAATCCGGCCCACTCACTCGTGAACCAACGCTTGGCCAAAAGGAACATTCCCCACGCTGCAGCCAGGAATCCAGCAAGCTGAGTCAACTCGATTGATTGGACGAAAGGGTAGCCAAAAAACCGAAAGATGGTGGCTATATAAATGGATAAGGGGGCGTAATAATTATAAAAAGGGTACCCAAAACCATAGTTAGCATCGGACATCCAACGAACAGGGAAATGCCCATCGGTTAATGCACTTTCCAACTGCTGCAATCGCTGCAGTAAAAAAGGGCTGTCTCCGCCACCGCGTGTATTTAAGAAACCTGGCTCGCCAATCAGCGGCCAGGCAGCTAAAAAGGCCACAAAAAGGGCCAGCAGTAAGAGCACCATCCCCTTTGAGATCGTGCGCTTGTGCTGGCCAAGCTCAATATTCTCAGTTGTGCCCATCAGCCATCAAGGAAACGGCCCAAATTTGCCGTGTCTAACGCCGCAGTAAAAAGAAGATCAGTGCGCCTAGTAAAATGACACCGAGGACGACTACACCTAAGCCGCCAAATAACACCAGATCGGGGCCACCTTCACCAGCCTCTTCATCCGGTTGGCTCCCTTCATCAGCTGTTTCAGAACCACCGGTCGTTTCAGAATCTGTGCCGCCTATATCTAAACGGCTGCCAAACTCTACATTTATCATTTTGCCGGTTGCCAGAGCAACAATCGCATTTTCGGCCGTCGTCATGACCACACGATTGGGCACCTGCTGCACAATCTCATAGGCTCCTGCTTCCAGGCCATCAATGCAGTATGGCGTTGCCGATCCTTCAGAGACCGTTTGCCCAGCAACACCGCCCTCACCGGAGACAATAATCGTTACACCTGCCATGTAACCTTCATTAGACTCATGCTGGCCATTGCTGTTCTCATCATGAAAGGCGTTCACACAAATCATCCCGCCAGTAGTTGGCTGCGGTGTGCTTCCACCTTCTTCTGCTGCTGGTTTACTCTCCTCAACGACAGCTTCAGATCCGCTGGGTGCAGTCGCTACCGGTTCACCTGAACGAGACCGGCTGCCAAAAGCAACAAAAGTTGTGCTGCCCGCTACAGCTTCAACTGTTGTATTAGCAGCAGTGGTCATTTGCAACTGATCAGGCACTTCCTGGGCCACTTGATAAATGCCGGGCTCAATGCCCGCAAGGCAGCGTGGTTCTTCCGTACCTTCTGAGACAGCCCGTATTTCAACCGCACTAGAACTAGCAACTGCAAGGGTTACCCCGGGCATAAAACCTTCATTGGCATCACGCAGGCCGTTCGCATTTACATCATCAAAAGCATTAACACAAATGCTCCCGCCGCTAGAAATATCCGAGGTTGGGGATGATTCCGGAGTAGGAGGTGGTGGCTCAGTAGGCGGCGTTTCCGATGTAGGGGCAGGAAGTGGTGTTGCTGTTGCAGCAGGAACGGCCGTAGCCGGCGGTGGTGGCGGTGGCGTATTGGTCGGCGGGGGTCCTACAGAAACAAACTGTGCCTGATCATACCAAACATCCATAAATTTACGGCATTGGTTTACTCCAGGAATACCAAAATTCGCTGATGTAAAAACGGTCATCTTATCGCCCGTTGCCGTGGCCTCAACAGTGAATGACTGCCATGCATCATGGGGCGATCCGGCTGCACCCCAAACAACATCCCCATCATGCCAGACACCACTGCCGTTGGGATCAACCCCCGCCTGGACATTCATATTAATGCCAAATTCTGAAGGCTGCGGGTAGTTGTCATTGCTGGCTCTGCCCCTGGCCAAAACTGTAAAGCGGTAAGTTTCACCGGGAGTTACATCAACAGTTTGAAAAACTCCACCATGCCAGGTGTCCCAAGTATTACCAACCTTTTGCGATGTAACACCATCAGCCACCAACTCACCATTGGTCTCAATTAACCACTTCGGCCGGTAATGATAGCCGGCTTCGCAGCCTGCGTCGGTCTTTGGTGTTTCTTGATGCCAGCGGTTCCAGTTCTGTGCGGTTCCATCTACATATGGCTGCTCAAAACTAGGATTAGTGAGTAAATTGGCTCCTTGCATGGCAGGCGCAGCTTTTGCCCCATCCCGCCTGCCAACCAACAAGATAATAAACAGAATTAGTACTGATATAACAATTTGTCTCTTCTTCATCTTCCATGCTCAACTATTTTCATTTCGACCGTAAGCAAACCAAAAGACTAACACAGCCATGCTTAACAGCAAAGCGATGACCCCAATGCCTAACAGAACAATAATAAGTTGGTTGTTTTTAAACGGTGAATCGCCTCCCTCTTCCACTGGCTTTTGGTCAATTTCAGGTGTTGCGGCGATGCGGGTTGCAAATTCAGCATTGCTGTTGGGCGTTGGCTGCCCAAGTGCTACATTCTGCCGGTAGCTGCCAAATGCTAGGTTTAGCTCACTGCCATGTGTTAATGTCAGCGCCCAATCCCCTACCGTGGTCAAAATCTCATCGCGAGCAATCGAGCGGGTAACATGATAAGTGCCAGGCTCCAGTTCTTCCAAGCAAAAGGGTTCCGAAACACCATCAGAAATATAATTGCCTACCACAGTTTGATCATTAAAGACCGTAAATGCTACCTCTGCATTTAATGGCTCATCTGGATCGAAATTACCATCCTGGTTAACATCATCAAAAGCGATTAAGCAAATCGCCGTACGAACGGGGATGGTAGTAGACGTTGGGGTTGGTGGCGATAAAGTAGGCGTTGGAATATCGGAAGTAGGTGTAACTGGTGGAGAACCTTGCCCGATTAGAAGCAGATCGCCTGGCTGCAGCACAGCGTTCTCTTCGATTCCATTGAGGTCCAGCAGTTCCGGCAAAGATAATCCAGCCCGGGCAGCAATACTCCAGAGCGAATCATTGGGCTGTACCACCACATAGATATTCCCCTCAGCATCTGGTGTGCTTGTTGGCGTTTCCTGCGCTTGTGTACTAGCTGGTCGAGCCAAGACCCAACAACAACAATAACTAGGAGGCATAAAACAGTTAGCGGCAGCATTACACGCACGGTGGCAGAATGTTTTGAGCAAGCCGGCGAATGTTTCTCTTTACGAAACATTACTCATTATCCCCAACAATTAACCAGTTATCACCCACAGATTCACCGCTATCTGCATCATAAACTGGTAAGCGCTGCCCATCACTTGCTCTATATAAACCCAAGAAAATCGCATGCTGTGAAGCCTCAAAGGGTGCATCCAAGTTGACTACGTGGCGCTCGCGGATTTGCAAATCAGGACGCCACCAACCACCAGACCATCGTCCTTGCGCCAACGGCACATCATCCTGTCCTATCAAGCCATCATTGCCAAATACATGGATAAAAACAACCAAATCATCTTCCACCTCGTTATCCGCCTGCCAGTATACATCAACCTGTAACTGCCCATCCTCCAATTCCACTACTTCTGTCCTATTTAGTTGTAGTAGATCACTGAAATTAGCGACTGGGGGACTTTCTTGTTCAAGGAGTTCAGAGCCGTAACGGACGAACAAGGAATATGGTGGATTGTCTTGTACTCCTGGGACCAAGTCGCCGCTGTCAACAGCGATTTGCGAGGCGGACGCCAGAACCTCCGGCACAAAATCCAACGTTTCATAAGGCCAGGCATAGATAGCAGCCGGAACCGAAGCTGGTTGTGGCAAGTCCTCAAGATTTGAATAACGCTGTACTTGATCGGGTTCGGTCACCAGGAATGAGATAGAAGGCCAGCTCGACCAGAGGCGCTGATCGAGAAAAACGGCCGTTTGCGACCCTTCATCATTGATTTGCTGGGCCAATCGAGTGGCCGCTGCCTCATACACATCATCCAGCTCCGGGTTTCGCCCGTAGGCAGTGTAATCTCTGATTGTAATTAATAAGCTGCCAAGAATTAAGCCACCCACCAGAATAACCCGTACGGTTTGAGGAAGTCGGGGCCATCGCCAAATTTTCTCCAAACCAATGGATGGAAAAAAGAGGATAACTGGCAACACACCGGCCGCTCTTAGAAAATGAGGCGCATCCTCAGCCAAAATCGTCGGACCAAGCATAATCCCCGTCCACAAAATAACACTCATTGCCGCCGGCATGCGCCACTTTCGAATGCACCAGAGTAGTCCGATGAGAAAAGGGACAGCCATAATGAGATCAAATACTGGCCGGCCGGCCGGATTATGGCGCAATATGTGATCACCTTGCCAGAGAAACATGCCAAGAGCAGCCACGATCTGTCGCCAGAGCGTTCCCCACAAATCACCATTATTAACATCAGGGTGCAGCACCGAAACCTGTCCTGTTCGGCCCAAGAAAAGCTCCGGTTGGGGAATAATTACAAATAGAAGCGGCAATAAAGAAATGAAAGAACCCATTAAGAACCAGACTGCCCCAGGCCACAGCCGACGACCACGACCGATTAACAAGAGATAAACTGCCAGTAGTACTAGCAGTAGAGGTGTGAAGCGTGCTGCTAAATATGTGTAGAAGCTTAGCCCATAAACCAATCCCGCTGCGATCCAGAACCAGCGATTTTCGCGCCTGTAGGCCATCGTTCCTAGCCAAAATGCGACAGCTAACAAAGGCACCAACAAAACGACGCGCAGTCCGATACGGCTGAGATGAACAGGCCATAATGTAATGGCCCATAACCAGGCCGCCAAAATACCTACTGCTCCACCAAACCAGCTTTTCCCTAACAAATAGACAGGTAAAGTGGTTAATGATCCAATGACTGCCGCTGCAAGGCGCACGGCCATCGCCGTTTGGCCAAACAGCGCCACGGCGACGGCGGTGAGATAAATGTAGAGGGGTTCGCGGCCGTTATTAGCCGTGAAAAAGAGTGCGTTATTCTCCTTGCAGCACCTTTAAGCGCATCCAGTCCATTGAACGCTTCATCACGGTAAAGGCCCGCGGGAAGCTCACCCAGACGATAGAAACGTAAAATGACGGCCGTAATTAGAGCCAATAGCAACAAAGCCCACTCCAAACGGGAGGGGCTTAGCATATAATTCAATCCGTGTTCGACTCGCTTGTACAATGTTGTCAAAGCAAGGCAAGTATAGCAAAATAGCCCCTTAGCGTCAATAATCAATGACTGATAATCATGCGCGTATTAATGCTTTCAAAAGCCTGTCTGGTGGGCACCTATCAGACAAAATTAGAAGAAATCGCCCGTTTTGAAGACGTGGATCTCATGGTGATTGTGCCTCCGCAGTGGAACGATCCGGCAGGCCCGGTGCTGCTGGAACGCAGTCAAAGTGCAGGATATCGTCTGGTAGTTGACCCTATCCGCTTTAATGGTGATTTTCATTTGCACCATTACCCAAAGCTCAAGCAGCGCATTGCTGAATTCCAACCGGATATTGTGCACATCGATGAAGAACCATACAACTTGGCCACATGGCTGGCCTGGCGTCAGGCCAGTGCTGCGGCGCGAAGAGCCTTTTTTTTCCTGGCAAAACATTTATCGCCGTTACCCTTTCCCTTTCAGCAAAATGGAATCACAAGTGCTGCAAGGCGTAGATTATGCCATCATGGGCAATCAAGAAGCTGTGCTGTGTGGCAGAAGAAAGGGTTCGAGGGGCCATTTAAAGTGATTCCGCAATTTGGCGTCGATCCCGACTTGTTTCATCCTCCCGCCATTCGTGATAGTGGCCGCGGTTTTATTATCGGCTCAGCAAACCGGCGATTGGTACCGGAGAAAGGCGTTGACTTACTCCTGCTCGCCGCAGCAAAGCTGCCCGGCATCTGGCGTGTACTAATCATGGGCGATGGTCCAGAACGGCCGTATCTGGAACAGTTGGCCATCGATTTGGGCATAAAAGACCGGGTACATTTTGAAAGCGCCATTTCCTCCTCACAAATGCCTGCTTTTCTACAGCAACTAGATGTTCTGGTCCTATCCTCGCGCACGCTGCCCAATTGGAAAGAACAATTCGGGCGAGTATTGGTAGAGGCTATGGCTTGCGAAGTTCCCATCATAGGCTCTAATTCAGGAGAAATTCCCAATGTTATCGGTGATGGTGGCCTTATTTTTGCAGAAGATGATGTCGCCGCTTTGGGCCAACATTTGATAGAATTAATGCAGTCGGAAGATCAACGTCGCCAATTAGGACAATTAGGCCGCCAGCGTGTGCTAGCAATGTATACACAGGCGCAAGTAGCAGCTCAAACTGTAGACGTTTATCGCGAATTGATGAATTGAGTTCTCGAGCAAATCATGGAAGATCAAGATCAACAACAGGCAGCATCAGATGAAAAAAGGCCTTCTTGGTCCTTGATGCGTGTTGCCGGCCTACTGTTGATCATCGTCGCCGGTTTGATTGTGCTTTATCTAGCCGTGGGCTTCATTGCCTGGCAGAGTGGCGAAAGTATTCGCACTGAGCGTGAGGAATCCTTGCTGGCAGAACAAATAACACGCCAAATCACATTAGCTCAAGACGATATTAGTAAGGGCAGTTACAACCTGGCCCTACGTCGGTTGGAGTGGGTACTGGAACAAGATCCAAACAGCCAGGATGCTCAAGCAATACGTCGTCAAGCTGAAGCAGCCCTAAAGACAGCATTGACACCAGCCGCCCCTGCTACAGCTGCGCCTTCACCTGAGCCATCTCCTACTCCTGGAGAAACAGACGATAAAGCGCAAGAATTGCAGCGCCTACAGCGCATTGCAAGATCAGAAGAGTGGCAGCAGTTATTGGATAGCACTCTAAATTTCCAGAGACAATTCCCAGATTATGAACGGTTGAAAACGGACGGGTTGTTATATAACGCTTATTTAAATCAAGGTTTATCTCAAATACAAGGCGATCAGATCGAAATCGGCATTTATCATCTGGGCCAAGCTGAAAAATTGGGAGATTTAACCCAAGAAGCCTTGGATTATTGGCTTTGGGCAGAGTTGTATCTCCAAGGTATCGCTTATTACGGGGTCAATTGGGGAGCAGCCGCGAGTTACTTCCGCGATTTATGTCTTGCTGCACCATTCTATCAAGGCTCTTGCGAAAAGCTTTATGATTCACTGGCTGCTCAAGGCGATCAATATTCAAATGCTATGGAGTGGTGTCCGGCCGTCGATCTCTATCGTGAAGCACGCCAATATGAACGAAGCCAGGCTCTGGATGAGAAACTAACTAAGGCCGTTCAGGGTTGTGCTGAAGCAACGCCCACGCCGGCGTCTATAACCGGTACACTGCCTATCACGAGTACAGAGTCAATCGTCCCATCAGTACCAGGGGAATAGCACCCAAGTCTTCAGTCAGAAAACAGATGAATAGTTTTCGTCATACGGTTCGCGCCTCGATATAATCACGCTAATGGCTGAAATCGGTGAAACATTAAGCGATCGTGAGTTGGATGTCTTGGGCTGCGTGGCTAAGGGTGCATCCAATAAAGAGATCGCCTCCGAGCTCAGCATCAGCCAAAATACCGTCAAGGTCCATCTGCGCAATATTTATACCAAGCTGGGTGTTTCATCGCGAACCGAGGCGACTACGACAGGCCTGCAGCAGGGTTACATTTCCATTCCAAACAGCAGTTCAGCCAGCGAAGAGGACAAAGCGAACCAAGAAGTGACAACGACGGTTGTAGAAATCGATACGGCATCAACCCGCACTGATTCTTCCACTGAGCAGTACATTCCCCCTGAGGAAACAACCAAATCACGCAACTGGCGGGCTATCATTCTGCTGCTTCTTCTGCTCCTCAGCGCCATAGCGATCATTGTGCTGGGCTTACAGTTGTTGAATCAAAACCAGATGGCAGAAAAAGCGGAGCTATTTGTAGAATCAAGCCTTGACGACTCGCGCTGGTTAGTCAGCCGACCCATGCCGGAAGCACGCGCGGACATGGCCGTGGCCGTAATTGGTCTCGATATTTACCAGATCGGTGGAGAAACTGCTGCGGGTGTTGATGGCAAAGTTCAGGTCTTTAACAGCCGTGATCGTGTCTGGAGTGAAGCGGCCGAAAAACCAACGGCCGTAACCAGCAGTTCGGCCGTAGAGCTCTATGGTGAAATTTATGTACCTGGCGGCAAGCTTGCTGATGGGCAGGCTACGGATGTCGTCGAAGCTTACAGTCCGTCACAGGATGCGTGGCGGGCGATTGCAGCCTTGCCTCAATCCCTTGCCGGCGGGCTTGCCGTAAGCGATGGCGCTTTTCTCTATTTATTCGGCGGTTGGGATGGTGAGCAGTATTTAGACACAGCGTTTGTATACGATCCCTCCGCGGATAGTTGGCGACCCCTACCGCCCATGCCTGAGAAGGCAGCTTTTGCAGCTGGAGGAGCAATCACCGGTGAATTTATTGTAGTGGGCGGCACCAATGGACAAACCGAACTCGCATCCTGTTACATATTTGAGCCCAGCAGTGAAGAATGGTCCTCTTGTCCTGACATGCTTATGCCTCGCGCCGACGCAGGCTCGGCAGTGATCCTTAATAAGCTATTTGTCATTGGCGGAGGCTTGAACAGCGAAAACGAAGTCTCTTTTAGTGAAGTTTATGATCCGGCAAATGAAATTTGGCAGGTGGTCAACACCCCTACCCTGAAAGATAATTCTCGGTGGCCCGGTGCTGGAGTAGGGCATGTGGAAACGCGCATTTACGCCTTCGGTGGACGATCTGGTGATACGCTAATGGACGACACGCTGATATATGCCCCACCGGTTTATCAAACCTTTATTCCCGCAGCTTCATCGGGAAACGAGGAATAGTAATAGTTCGGTTTGAAAGATTATTTCAGGGTCAGATCCACTGGATTGCCGCGCTTCTTAACAACCTCCTCAAATGAATCAGCAAAATACCAGGTTATCAACTTCGCCTCAGCCCACGGCTTAAGCGCCTTCATCATTTCCATACCTGGATCTGATGCCAACGAGAGATAAAAACTGCTCTCGGTTGAAAAATAAAGTGAGTAGGCCATGTGAAAACGCGATTCCCCGCCTGGCTGTCCTAGTACGCGATTCAATTCACTCTTGACCAATCCTGGCAGTTGTTCTGCCAGTTGAAGATGGGTATTTGAGAAGAAATCTTCTAGGATATTTTCATCATCAACACGATAGTAGATAGTTGTAAATTGAAACATACGTCACGCTAGTTCTGCCAGATACTGACCAACGCCGCCATTAGTTTCTCGCGACGCTGTTCATATTCTGCCTCATCCATTTCGCCTGCTTCAAAGCTATCTTCCAGATCAGCCAGATCCTGAAGCAGTTGTTCCCGTTCGTCACCGCCATCAACCACTTGATCAGGATTTTGCCACGATCGGACAGTAAACACACCACCCACAGCCACTAATAGGAGTACGCCGGCACCAATGAGCAACCCGGTGGTTGAATCACCTGACATCGATGTGCTGCCACTACTCATACTCGCAGCGGCAGGTGCGGCCTTTCCTTGCAGCTCAAAGCTTAATGCTTCCCCAGCCGTTACTTCTGGATGTCCATAACTGTTGAAGGCACCTGCGCTGCCCATCTGCTGCACCCCTTGATCCAGCCAATCGCCCCCTTCAAGCGCGATCCCTACATCAGGCATGACAATTGTTGCACTGGACGTATCGTAAAAAATCGGGTGGTCAAAGGTCAAACCATCATCATAAGGCAAATCATAGGTAACCAAAAGGTTCATCACCGATGCACCAGGACGCAACGGGATAGTGTCCGCCCATCCGCGCTCTGTTTGAATCATTTCCGATGCAGGCAAAAAATTTCCGAATGAATCAAAGGAGCGTTGGAAATTGATATTTTCAGCAGCTTCAGGTATTCCTAGTTCGAATGTGCCGTCGCCAGGAACACCCGATTTTCCTGCAAAAACGGCCGCTTCGTTATTATTGAGCACATAGATCTCGCTGACAAACATCCTGTTCTCAACAAATTCAAGGACCAGATGGATCTGCTCAATGCTGACTGCATCCGGATCGGTCGTCTTATCATAAACCGTGATCGGCATATCCAAGGTCGGATTACTACGCATTAAACGATCAGGGCTGCTGTTGAAGGTGAGATCATCATACTCAACGCTGGTCAGATAAACCAGATTCGGATCAACCTGCTCCAGCTCAAATGTATATCGCCCATCTTCAGCAACAGGCACCGTCATGGAAAAAGCTTCTTCTAAATCTCTTGTGAAAGCTCGTAAAACGGCCGAACCCCCGCCCGACAAATCACCGGTACTGCCATTCGTAACCAGGCCGCTTATAATTGCAGCCTCTATAGGTTCCAGAGCCGCCTGGGGATCATAATAATCGTAGCTAAACGTTCGCGAATAATCGACAACGTTCCAGAGTTCTTCTTCGCTTAATGTATATGTGTGCGCCGTGATATCAGCATCTTGTAGGGCCGCAGCGACCATCTCATTGCTGCGGCTGCTCCAATAGCGCAAATCGGTCAAATCAGTTGGTGCGGTTTCCTGATTGGCTGCCTCTGGGCCATCCCCTGTGCCATTTTCTCCATGGCATGCCGCGCAGTTCTCATCATAAGCTAGTTGGCCGTCTTCGACATTCTCCGGGGGAGTGCCAAGACTATATACCATCCCAACCAAATTCCAGCGCTCTTCCGTACTGAGCGGATCGCTGCTGGTAGGGCCAAATGGGGGCATGCCGGCATCAAGCCGGCCTTCCGTTATTGTTTGAAATAATGTGGCAGGTAACGCCCTGCGTAGAAACTCAGGGTCCGTATAGTTTCGTGGTGGTGCCGGTAGGTTAGCAGCCAGTTCACCATCGCCATGACCTAATGGCCCATGGCAATTTGCGCAGCGTTCATTAAATATTGGGGCCACGCTTTCTGCATTGGGCGGTGAAGGAGGTTCTAGAGGTTCTTGGGCAGTCGCCGGCCAAACCCAGACGAAAATTAATGTGATTAGCAGCAAACTCAATAGAAGAGGGAAACGCCTGCCCCAAAAGCCAGGCAAGGCGTGCGGCAACAGCCGGGATTCTCGTTTATTCATGGTTTCTCAAATTGTGGGCTGAACAGGGCGCACGGCCTGTCCGCATTTGGCACAGAACTTATCATCCAGGTCTAAATATTGTCCACAGTTGGTGCAGTAGCTGCCTTGCCCATTAGAAGCCGGTGCATGTTGGTGCCGGCGTCGGGCAACGGCCGCTTCAATTTGTTTTTGTAAGGCCTCATCTGAATCAGCGGACATTTCATCTAATGCCTGCAATACAATTGCCGCCTCACTCATTAACTGCGCTCGCTGTTGATCGTAGACATCAGTGGGAATCTTTCCTGTATCATGATCAAAGTCTAACCCACGTATCTCAGCCAGAAGACTTTCTTTCTGTTGTTCCAATTGCCGGCGGCTGTTTGTTGAAGCGCTCGCAGCGGGTTCGGCCGTCAGCAGTGGGCGCGCTACAAAGAGCACAACGACGAGCAGCAGCGCCAGTCCGAGCAGGATTGAACCAATCGTCATCCGTTTTCTCCCAACAACTGCTGAATGACCCCATCCATCGTCTGCTGGTTGAGCGGTCCAATCTGCACATGTCTGATCGTTCCTTCTTTGTCTACGAAGAAAGTCTCCGGCACACCGGTAATCTCGTACATGTCAGAAATGTCTGTGCCCAAATCGGGGGCATTAGGATAGGTTATATTAAAATCGTCCAGATAAGCGATGGCATTGGGCTCAACATCTGAATAAGCGACCCCCAAGAAAACCACATCTTGATCCTGGTAGTTACGCCATGTGTCCTCGATGAGATCAGCTTCCAGTCGGCATTCAACACACCATGAGGCCCAGAAATTAATCACGACAACTTTGCCTTTCATATCAGACAGATTTGCTACTGGTTGGCCCTCCCACTCGAAACCATTAAAAAATTCGACGTCAAAATCCGGAGCAACCTCACCCGCCTCTGGGCGTGTCGCATTGGTTCGGACCAATCCCCACCCCAATAAAGCCAACAAGGCTATCACGGCCACCCAAAGGGCAACCATACCCCAGCGAATGCCTTGGGGCTTACTCTCTTCATCCTGTACAGCGGTCTGTGTCAGATCACTCATTTCTTTTTACCTAATTCTTCCTCAATGCGCGCTAGATAATCATCTTGGGTCGATGGTTCAGGAGACGACATAGGGGCATTCTCTACTCCAGTAGGTACTGAAACCGAGCCCGCAGTCGCTGCTGTGGGTTCTGCGCGCAAGTTGCGTAGGATCCGACTAAACAACAGCACCCCAACCAACAGCAAAACAATAGGCAAAATCCAAAGTATGATCAAGCTTATCCCCCGGCGTGGTGGGTTGGCTAAAACGCCATCACCATATTGGCGCGCGAAATACTCAAAAATCTCTTCCTTACTGTCCCCTTCACCAAGTTTGGTGCGGATAAGTTCACGCCAGTCAGCGCAAGCCTGTGTGGCGCATACATCCAATGGTGTGCTTTCACAAACGGGACAGTAAATGTCTCTGGCGACTTCGTTTACATCATCATCGGTCACACCGCTATCTTGAGCCATTAATGGCTGTTCAATAACGAATAAGCCCAAGACAAATAAGGCAATTAACCAAGCTCTTATTACTTTACGCATCACAATTACCTAACCTGTTGTCCCCAACACTGTACGGCTAGGTTCGGGAACACGCACTTTCTCTTCTTGTGCATCCGGCCAAGCGGCAATTAGTGTGCCAAGGATAAAAATGATCCCGCCGGCCCAAACCCAGTTGATAAGCGGATTCAAGTAAATGCGGAAAGTTGCTGAATCCGGCGTTAGCGGTTCCCAATTAACAAGCAGTACATAAAAATCTTCACTAATCGTCGAGCGCGCCTTGGGGATGGTCATCGGCTGCATCGTGCGTGTATATAGTTCTGATCGGGGGGCTAATGTACGCACCAGATTTCCGTTCTGATATACATCCACCGTGGCTTCAGTTATCATCAGATCATCAGGACCAGCGTAGCGGTCCACATTCTGAAACACCATCTCATAATTGCCTAATGCAACTGACTCACCAGTTTCCAGATGGATTTGCGTCTCCTGCCGAAACAACTCAGTACCAATTATGCCAAAGGCCATCACTAGAACACCAATATGAATCCAGTAACCACCATAACGCCGCCGGTTGCGGGCCATCAGTTTGGTGTACGCTGTCCAGGCGTTTTCACCGCGTTTCATACGTGCCCGGGTTCCCTTCCAAAACTCAAGGATGGTCAAGATGGCCGCAAAGCCTACAATCCAAAATCCCAACAGCGCGCCCCAGCTGCGCATACCTAAAGCGAAGAGAATCGCAACAATAACTGTTGATGCCACAGCTGGCCAAAGAGCGCCCATCTCAATCCGTTTCAAGCTGCTTCGATACCACATCGTCAAAGGTGCCACCCCCATCAATAACAGCAATAATGCAAATGGCACGGCTAAAGCGCGTTCATAAACGGGCGGGCCAACAAAACCTTTTTCACCCGTAAATAATTCAGAAAAGATGGGGTAGTAGGTTAAAAAGAAGACAACAGCCAGAATAGTATAGAATCAGGAAATTATTCAATAAAAAGGCTGCTTCCCGTGAAAGGAAGGATTGAATGCTATTCTTTGA
Source organism: uncultured Chloroflexia bacterium (assembly GCA_963736615.1). Classification (GTDB taxonomy): domain Bacteria; phylum Chloroflexota; class Anaerolineae; order Promineifilales; family Promineifilaceae; genus JAACFF01. Next base: position 135,530 of record CAVTPP010000017.1, read on the forward strand.
TGCAAGCGCATCACGCCTCTTAGTGACCCAATAAACAGAAAACAAAAACATGATGACGATAAAGCCGAAAAAGAGCGGTCCAATCGCCGATTGGGCGAATGAATGAACGGAAGAAATCACACCACTGCGCACGACAAAAGTACCCAAAATGACCAGGCAGTAGGTCAAGATAATCAGGAACATATTCCACATCTTGAACATATCCCGCTTTTCCTGGATCATGACTGAATGAAGGAAAGCCGTGCCTGCCAGCCAGGGCATCAGTGAAGCGTTCTCTACCGGGTCCCAGCCCCAATAACCGCCCCAACCTAATACATCATAGGCCCAACGGCCGCCCAAGATCAGTCCCAGGCTCAGAAACAGCCAGGCCACCAATGTCCAACGACGTGTGGCACGGATCCAACGATCATCTAATTTATTGGCCATCAGTGCGGCCATGGCAAATGTATAGGGCACGGTAAAACCAACAAAGCCCAGATAGAGCATCGGGGGATGAATGATCATGCCTGGATGACGCAGCAGAGCGGATTAAGACCATTGCCATCTGGCGGAATAACAACCAATCGGGCAAATGGATTCTCAACAAACAAGGAAATACCCAAAAAGAAAATTTGGGTCATAGCTGCCAACGATAATCACATAGGGCATTAACTCTCGCTGCTTATCCCAACGACGGGCCATAGCCGCGGCAGTAAATGCCGCCAACAAAAGATTCCAAAACAGTAACGATCCCGCTTGTCCACCCCATAAAGCTGTCACTTTGAGGTAAGTCGGCATCTCAATACTGCTGACACGCCATACATATTCAATCGAAAAATCGTTCTGTAATAGAGAGATGATTAAGACAGCACAAGAAAACAACACCAGGAAAAAAATGCCGATCGTCGCATTACGCGCACTTTCTACCCAGGCTGGTTTAGCGGTCCTGCTGCCATACCAGGCAGCGAAAACGGAATAAATAGCTGCCAAGAAAGCGAACAGCAGTGAAATATAACCAATATCAGCAAGCATTAAATATCAGGCTCCAGTTCCTTCTACAGAATGGGGCGCATCAGCAGGCTCCAACTCCTCGTAGCGTGTAGGGCACTTCAGCATAAGGCCGCCCGGATTGGATTCAAAAACACCGTTGCTGTCCGCCCGCCCTTCTACCAGGGCTTGGGCCTCGTGTTGAAGCAAATCCGGCTTTGGCTCATTGAGCACAACAATATGCAAGGCCTGATCCGGATTGTTAATATCGTCAACGATATCAAATTCCAGGCGTGAGTTCAGGGAATCAATCTGGGTATATTGGATAGAATCACCAACCACCCATCCTGCTACCCGCAGATCACGCCCAACCAGGCGCGATTGATCGGAATAGAACTCGCCAACGGTCTTATAAAGCTGTGTATTGCCGCTCATAGCATTTACAACCAGATATGTAAGCGCAGCTATCAAAACCACACCACCAATAATGAACTTAAGGCGGTTACTTTTCGGCTTTTCCAGCGCGGAACTTTTGTCTTGATTAGTCCATGATGCGTCAGCCATAATCTTTACTCCTCATTATTCTCATCTATAAAATCATCGACATCAGCCAGAATCTCACGCGCTTGCTCGGCGTACTCTTCCGGCACAACCACATGTATCTTTTCTTACGTTGGGTGTCTTTTTGTCGCTATGACTCTGATCTTTTGGACCAGATGATGGTGAAGATTCACTCATTCTATCTTATTTTTCCTACAATACAGCCCTCAACTATCAGGCTTACTTATCGATCTGCTGCACTATTATACTGGGAGACCATGCCTATTCACAGGCATCTCATGAGGTTTTCAACGTGGTATTTGTTATTTATTGTCAAGATTATAATCAAAATTCAGCATCTTTCCAGCGTCATATGGCACCTGTTTTACATGACATATATCATGTTCTTTAGTCCAATGGTCAGAATTACTGATATACTTAAACAAAAAGATAAACATTAATCGGCTGTGAATGCTTAATGAAAGTAAATCTCGCCTAATAGATATGGCAATAAATATTCCAGAACAACTCCTAGATGAATTAGATAACAGCCGCGAGTCGCTGCTCGTTGCCATCGAGCCATTGCCCGATGAGGCTCTCCTGAATAAAAAAGCTGTCGCTGAGTGGTCAGTCGTCGATGTGCTGATCAACCTCACTGCCTGGGAAGCGGAACTTGTAACCGGTCTGATGCAAATTGATAAGAATAAACGCCCAGACAGGCTGCTGACTGCCTTGAAAAACCCACAAGCTTACGACAAGCTGCGTTATGAAGAAACCCAAGATCGCGATCTAGATCAAGTTTTTATTGATCTGCAACAAGTACGAATTCAGGTCGAAGAGTGGTTACTAGAGTTTTCAGAACGGGATCTCAAAGACCCAAAACGTTATAAATGGCTTAAAGGAAAATCTTTAAGTGAACTTATCGCCGTTACCACTTTCAAACGTGAGGCGAAGTTTATACCTCAACTGGCGCTTTATGCCCATGATTGGCAAGAACGCGAGATTGATGCCACTGCAGGTGTGATTCCGCTGACGGTCGTCAACCTAACCAATACGGACAAGAACGATGACATCACAGATTGATCAAACTGTTTACGATGCAGCCCACAAGTCGGCCGTTTGGACTGACCGCAGTAACCTGGGCATGCTTAAATTTAGCGGCGAGACCCGGCTGGATCTCATTCACCGCATGTCAACACAAGCAGTAAACGGCATGCAATCAGGAGAAGGTACAGCCACTATCCTGACCACCGAAATTGGCCGAATCATTGACCGGCTTATTTTGTACACGGCCAGCAGTGCTGTTTACACCCTGACGGGCGAAAACAATGCGGATAATATCGCTCGCTATTTGATGCGCTTCGTTTTCTTCAACGATGATTTCCATATCCAGGATATCAGTGCAGAGACGACGATTTATGCAATTTATGGCCCACAAGCTAGTCGAATTCTGGGCGAAGAAGTTGGATTTCCAGAAGTAGATATCCCCCTGCACCATTGGCGCGAGGCTGAAATCGCTGGGGTAACGGCTTATCTGCACCGCACCGATCCCATTAACGGAAACGGCTATTTCATCATGTGTGAGACAAAGGTGGCCGCTGAATTGAAACAATTCCTGCAAGAGACAAGTCTTGCAGCGGCTGATGAATCTGCTTTCGATTTTCTGCGTATCGAAGCTGGCCTGCCGCGGTTCGGCCGTGAGTTAACTCAAGAATATATTCCTCTGGAAGCAGGGTTGTGGGATGATGTTTCTTTCACCAAAGGCTGTTATATCGGCCAGGAAATCATTGCGCGCATGGAAAGCCGGGGAAAATTGGCTAAGCGCATGGTACGGTTGCGCCCAGAGGAAGAGGTGGAAGCTGGGAGTGAGATCACAGCCAAGGGCAGGAAAGCGGGAACGATCACTTCAACGGCCGTAGGATTAGACGGACCCGTTGCGCTGGGCTATGTGAAGACAAGTGTCTTAGAAGAAAGCCGCGAACTGCTGGTTGGATCGATCCCAATTAAACATCTGTAGATAATCTAAGCTAACAGAACTATTATCCGCCTAACATTTCTCTTGCTCGAACAAACTCCCGCACACTTGCGCTCACATCATCAGCAGTTGTGACCCAAGAACAGACACTGATACGAATAGCAGGTTCACCCGCCCATGACGTGCCACCACACCAACAAACACCAGACTGTTGGACATTTAATAGAGCTGCCTGCGTCTGCTGGGGAGTGTCGCAAGCAACCAGCACCTGATTAAACCCCAAATCGTTTAAGATATGGAACCCACTCTGACTGAGTTCTTCGGCAAACTGCGTAGCTCTTGCACACAATCCATCAATCAGTTGCTCCACGCCACTTCTTCCTAAATACTTTAGAGCAGCCCATAATTCAACTGCCCTGGCGCGACGAGACATATCAGGACTGTAAAGCATACCATCCCGTTCATCGCTGTATTGAATGTACGAACCACTCGCCTGCATAGCTGAAATCAACGCATCTTGATGTCTGCACAAAATAATACCGCAATCATACGGTGTATTCAGGGTCTTGTGCCCATCAACTGACCACGAATCCGCCATCTCAATGCCGCTAGTCAAATAATTCTTGTTCGAAGAAGCAGCCGCCCATAAACCAAATGCGCCATCTATATGGACCCAGGCCCCAGCTTTGTTGGCTAGTTGACAGATTTTTTCGAAGTCATCAAATGCCCCAGTGTTAACATTTCCAGCCTGTAGAATCAACAAGGTTCGAGAATCTAGATGAGGCATCTGGGAAACATCAAATCGCCCGTGCTTATCCGCGGGAACAATCTCCAGAAGATCTCGTCCTATTCCGAGCAGCGCCAGAGCTTTAAAAACTGTTCCATGGGCTTGTTCACTAATTACAACTCGAAACAATGGTGCGCCAAAGAGTCCTTTAGCATTTACATCCCAACCTAGACGGTCGAGGATCGTGTAACGCGCCGCCGCAAGCCCACAAAATGTTGCCACTGAAGAACCGCCAACGAGCCCGGCAACGGTACTATCAGGCAAATTGAATAGCTGCCGGAGCCAACGCTCGCAGATCTGTTCCAACTTGGCCACGGTCGGTGATATGACATGTAAGGCGGCGTTTTGGTCCCATGTATCAGACAACCATCGTGCTGCAAGGGAAGTAGGGATAACACTACCATTCACAAAGCCAAAATACCGCCCGCCTGTTTGGGCTACAGTTGCCGGAGAGCCATATTCGTGAAGTAAGCGCAGAATCTCCTCGCCAGATTGGGGGGAATCCGGCAATGGTTCATCAAAATGTGTTAAATTCCGAATCGTATGCTCCCTGGGAAAAACCGGCCTCTTATCAATCTCGTCAATATATTCAAAAGCATATGCTTTTGCCTGTTCCAATATTCTCTTTTCGGCGATTTCGTTGCGCATTTGATCGTGAATAGTTTTTCTGTTCATACGTTTATGGTGCTTCATATTGCATATTTTTTCAAGTCGAATAAATATTTATGAAACAAATGATCCCTTTACAACCCGAACAACATAAATGAAAAGACCTCTTGACTTGCTCGTGCTCTCTGCACAAGACCGTTTGCCAAGAGGTCTTTTCTTCTAGACTCACCACTTGATATATTCGGGTGAGTAATCTATGTTCAAATCAGTTTGTAAAAGATATTAGCTTTCGATCTGTCCTGTCTCCATCCGCTTGTTGTAAATTTCTTCTAACTTATACAAATCTTGTTGTAATTCAAAGAAACCATGCCAATGGGCGTAGTCGGGCCCGCCCATCATTGCTCCTTGGCGGGCACGGCGGCCTTCATGGTGCCACAAGTAATAGTAGACAATTTGGAACTCATCCGTCCATGGATTTTCCTTAAGCAATTCCTTCTCTCGCCAGTTCGGCTCGCCACGCTTCGGCTACATCATAATAAGCCACATTGTAAAGTTCAACGGCCCTATCACCTTGCGTAAAGAAGCTATCTGTGTGCAGGGCGCTGTGGCAGGAGTTACAGACCAGCTTCATCTTGGCGCGACCTTCTTCACCATTGCCCAACAGCGGGCTCATAACATCATCTGAATTACGAACTTCAGAGCGTTTGGCCCACAAGTTCCAGTACAAACGCTCGGTAATATTGTGCGTCGTATTCAATTCGCCAATACCGCTCATATGGCAAGTGGCACAGGTTGGGGCACGGTAATCGCCCGGTTCCCAGGTGTCCGGTGCCGAATCCCAAATCCAATCATCGCTGTCTGTATGGTAGATATGACCATGCTTGCTGTTCTCAAAGATTTCGATGTCGGGATGATCCGGTCCCAGATGGCAGGAGGCGCAAGCATATGGCTTTACGCGCTTCGGCAATGCTGAACTTGTGCCGGGTGTGGCAGGCTGAGCAGTTGCCGGTGCTGCCATCGGGATAAATATTGCCCATGCCCATGTTTGGCCATGTGGCGGCCGTGGGTCGGTTATTTTCATCCAATAAAATTTCGGTGCCATGGCATTGCATACAGCCTGTTTCGCCTGATGCGCCGCTCAATTCAGGATGATTTTGTCCTTCATGCACGTTTACCAACGCATGGAGACTGTCCTTGGGGATGATTTGATGATAAGCCCGGAAATGGCCGCTTTCGTTAAATTGCTGTGTATTCGCCAGGGTGGCAGCGGGCGCAAGTGCTGGGCGGAACCAATACAGAAATGAAAACATCGGTGCCAACCAATGTTTCATGCTGTGTGGCCATTGGTGAATCAGCATTCAACCTCATGACAATCAATGCAGGATGACACCGGCATGGGCATGCCGGCTGTCTTTCCAGTCATTGATAATGCCAGGGTTTTCAGTTTTATGGCAGTCAATACATTCCCGGCCGACCTCGGTCATGCCGCGATCAACAGCCAAGTTGCCAATTGTGCTTAAGTCGCCAACATTTCGTCTACCTGAATGACGGCTGGTGTTGGGGCAATAGCATTAACCGTGGCCGGTGGATTGGCCGGTTGGCTGGGTGCAGCTCGGTTCATGTCCGATCCTTTCGGAACAGGCCGCCAGTACAGCCACAAACATATAAGAAGTAAAAACCAATAATAGGATAAACGTTTTTCATAAATCCTCCTTACTCGATTAAAACCGTCTATTAATTGGCTGATATAGGTTGTATAATTCGTGATGACCAACATGTTCGTGGCAGGAAACACACTGCTCATCGGTTTCGCCACGAAAATAAGCGCTGATGGGCGATTAAGGCATCATTGCTGGACATGTGTGGCTTTTTCCAGATTAGTATGGCAGGTCATACAGCCGGAGTCGTAGACATATTCTTCTCGATGATCGCGTTTAGCCTGCCAATCGATATTTTCCAGGTCGCCAAAATTCTCTACCCATAAATCGTGGATGCCTGTTCGGCTTTGGTATAAAGATAGTTGAATGAGCTGTCATGGGGCAGATGGCATTGGGCACAAGTGGCGCGGACACCATGGGCGTTGTTGCCGCCATGAATATCGGCGTTATGTGCCCTTTCAAAAGGTTCCATGCTGTGGCAGCTGACACAAAATTGCGCGTCTGAAGTGGCGGTGATGCCTTCATCAGTAACAATCCAACTGAGAAATGGCAACACAACAAGGGCAATAATTCCAGCCATAATGACGAAAATGATGATCTGTCTCTTTTTATACTTCCTATTTCCAACTGTCATAATCTTCACGGGCAGAAGGAATTGAAGTCACTATTTCCTTGAGCTCCGCCCTCTCAGTATCCATAAGTAAAATTTCTGCAAGATGGGGCATAAATCCGCTGCCACATCGATAACAAGCGAAGATTAGCGCAGATTTATTATCCCGTCATTGCGCTAGAGCAATTAACGGCTCGAGTTTGTGAAATTTGTAACTTATCAGAAAGGGGAGGCTAGTTGGCACTCATTGGCGCGGAGAGGATCAGCAAATTAGCGCTGTAGTCAGGCAAGATTATGAAAAATCATCAGCGATGGCTGTCAGTGCTACAACATCAAGAACGGTAAACTGCTCTCGTCCGGTGGACATTATCCCTTGCTGTTCCCAATTACTACAAATGCGACTGACTGTATACTGCGTGGTACCCGCCATTTCTGCCAGGTCTTGCCGCGATAGAGCGAGTTTTTGTGGGAGTTGATCACCATTATGTCCGCTGCCTTGCTCGACCAGGCGCAAAATAGCATGAGCCACGCGGCGTTCCACGCGCTCAGTAGCCAATTCGCGATAACGATGTTGTAATTCCCAAAATCGCTTGGCAACCATTTGCAGCCCATTGACAGCGAGCCGTGGGTATTGCTCCATGAGTTGGAAGGTAGTTGTTCTCGATCCCAAGCTCAACAACTTGCTATCAGATGTCGCTTCAGCCGAATACAGGATATACCTCATCTACAAGAATCGCGATAAAAGCCATTGCATCGCCAGGTCCGAAGAAATGCACGATAACTTGCCTTCCTTCGGGCGTAATTTGTGTTAAACGGACATTGCCCTCAAGTAAGATATAAAATGAGGTGGCAGGCTCACCTTGATGAAATATAAAGGTATTCCGATCAATATGACAACGACGGGCAGATGACAGAATTGACTTTATCTGGTCAGGGTTAAATCAAGGAAGAGGGAGGTATTACTGAGGAGAAGCAGTTCATCATTGCTGAGATTGTATGTCATGCTCTTGATATTATCACAATCGGGTTTATAAACATTCTGGATTGCTTCTATTCGTCTTCACATTCCTTGCAGTCTAGCTCGAAACCCAGGAACTGTTCCCTGCCTTCGGCCGTTAATACCCAAGGCCGCTCCACGAATGGGGGATTGTGGCGCATATGTTGCGTATGGCCACAGATTTCCATAACGGCAACCCAATCTCCAACTTCATCTTTTTGAAACCAGATGATCCTACGCTTCATAATCCCCTGCGTCCCTATGATTTTAGTCAAATAGTGAGCCAGATGATGCACCCAAGCCACAAACAAAGCAAAAACACGGCCGTCCCAATAGCTGAACGGCAGTGTTTTCAAAAGGAGAAGATGCCTGAAATATAATTAAATCAACTTGGGGCCAGGACAAGATCTTCTTCGGTCTTATCTATTTCACTCTTAATAAATTCCCAGAAAACGCGTTGGGCAACTGTAGCTGGTCGTCGAATATGTGTTCCGATATGAATTTCACGCTCAATTTCCAAACCCTTAACCCGAATTGGCGCAACGCGGCCTTCAACCAATTTGGTGATAACAATATTGGAAACAAAACCAACACCAATACCTTCTTGAACCGACAACGCGATAGCTTCCGAACTGCCCAAGACCAGCAGTGTACTCAAAGCATCCGTGGCAATACCTAGGCAGCCAAAGCCCGGCGTACAGTCATCTCTGTCCCCGATCCTTCTTCACGAAAAATAAAATCGCCATCGACGCAATTCTTCGGGATCAATCTCACCGCGCATTGCCCACGGATGGTCCAGTGGGCGCAATTAACATGATGGGATCAGTCATAAATATCCTGGTTTCAACATCCCGGCTGGACATAAATGGTTCGCTGATCATAGCCACATGAACTTCACCATCACAGAGCATTCTGAAACACCTCACCCTGGGCGGCAACGGTGCAGGAAACTCTCACTCTAGGATTCAAATAATGAAACCGGGCCAACAATTGCGGGAGATGTACTTCCCAGGCGTTGTACTGCAGCCAACTAACAGATGCCCATGAACCTCCCCTTCCAACGATTTCATCGTTTCCTCAATCTGAATTGATCTTCTGACCATCTCTCTGGCCAAGGGAACGAAGCTCTGCTCCAGCATCAGTCAATTCAATACGGCGGCCCAAACGCACAAAGAGCGGATGTCCAAAACTTTGCTCTAATGTCTGGATATGTTGGCTGACACTGGGTTGGCTCATATGCAACAGGCGGGCAGCCTGAGTGAAATTTAGGTTTCCGAAGCTATCAAAAATACATTGAGTTGGTGGGTATCTAACATGATTATTTCCCTACTTTTGTGAATATTGTAACAAATTCCATCAGCAACTCAATAGTATTCGCGTGTTTTCAATTGTTTTTACTTATGCATCACTAACAAGGAAAACCTATAAGCAAAACCTTGTTAAAGCATTGTCTTGCCTATGGATTTAGTTATACTGATAGTGAAATATTTCACGCAGTATTGATTGTTAATAATTTCACAAAGAGGAAAGAGGAGTCTTTATGATGATGAAAAGGCATAAAAGTTATTTGCTTACTGCTCATGCTGTTGATATTGGCAGCATGCGGGCAAAGCGAGGCGACCCCAAGTGAAGAGGAGCCGGCCGTGGTTGATACAGCGACCGACAGTTGCTGTGGCTGAAGCTCCAGCAACCGATACGTCTCAACCACCGACGGAAACGGCCGTTCCTCCTACAGAAACTGCCGAGCCGACGGCTACGACAGCACCAACGGCCACTATCGCCTTCACACCAACCCCTGAAGTAGTTGCCAGCAGCTGCCTGGATTGCCATGGCGATAAAGAAACGCTAATTGACACAGCTGCACCACCCGAGGAACCGGAATCAAGCGAATCCTCGGGCGTGGGTTGAGGCGGCTCTGTGGCTCCGTTGGAGCCATGGGAGAAAGTTTTAGTCGACGCTGAGGAATTTCCTCAGACAGATCATGGTGAAATCGCCTGTATAGAATGTCATGGCGGTGACAATACCTCCGATGACAAAGATGAAGCCCATACAGATCTGGTGGCCCGTCCAAGCGACGGCGATGCGCCTGTATGTGTTGATTGTCACGAAGAACAATCCGTAGCGCACAGCAGCAGCCTCCATGCCACCCAAGAAGGCTATTGGACCGTTCTTGAAGCACGTGGTGCAGATCGCAACCATCCGGCAATGCAGGAGATGTTTGGCAATCATTGTGCAAGCTGCCATACCAGTTGTGGCGACTGCCACATAAGCCAACCCGCCAGTTCCGGCGGTGGCTTACTGGATGGCCATCTATTTACAGCCAACCCGCCTATGACCCGCACCTGCACCGCCTGCCACGGCAGCCGTGTAGGCAATGAATATATGGGTAAGAACGAAGACGTAATGGCTGATGTTCACTTCCGTCAGGGTCGCATGACCTGTATTGATTGCCATGAAGGCGATGAATTACATGGCGAACAAGTCAATGATCCTGAAGCAGAACCGGCAGCCCACCGCTATGAAGGAGTTGAAGGGCCAAGTTGTGAAACATGTCATGAAGACATTGGTTCACAGATCAGATGACCTGAAGATGCACAAACTGCATGACGAAGTTCTTGTCTTGCCAGGTCTGCCACTCTGAAACATATATCAACTGCAACAGTTGCCATGTGGCCGTTAGTGAAACCAGTGGCAATCCATTTTTCACAACAGAAGAAAGCTTCTTCACATTTCTAATTGGGCGCAACCCACGGCGTGATGCCGACAGACCTTATGAATACGTACCCGTGCGTCATGTGCCGGTCGATCCGGAAAGTTTTGCATTTTACGGGGATGATTTGCTGCCCGATTTTAATAACCAACCCACCTGGCGTTATGCCACACCACACAATATTCAACGACAGACACCACAAACAGAAAGTTGTGATCACTGTCATGGAAATCCTGACATGTTCTTAACGGCCGATAAAGTAGCTCCTGAGGAATTGGAAGCAAATTCGGCCGTAATTATTGAAGAAATTCCTGAAGCTCAAGAGGAGTAAATATAAAGATGAAGAGGAATACACGTTATTTAGTCACATTGTTGTTAGCTCTATTGCTGGCTCTAGGCCTATTGGTGGCCTGCTGCCGGCCCAGAGCCAAGTGCTCAGGTTGAAGAATGCAGCCGCCGAAGCAGACGGCTGTAGCCGAGGAGCCTGAACCACAGCAGAACCGGAACCGACGGCCGAGCCTGAACCAACGGAAGAACCGAGCCTACGGAAGAAGCCGCGAACCGACAGCAGAACCCGAGCCGGAAGAACTTGCACCTGAAGATATGAATGTGGCCTTCGACAGCTTCTTGGCCGGTATGGAAAAATACAACACCATCAGTCTTGAAGATACAAACTGTGGCCCTGGCTGAAGATCCACCACCCTTCTTACTTGATGTCCGCGAAATTGCGGAGGTTGAAGAGAAAGGGCATATTGAAGGCGCTGTAGTAATCCCCCTGCGCGAGTTGGCTCAGAACCTGGACCTACTGCCCAGCTTTGACACACCCATAATCACTTATTGTGGCAGTGGTTGGCGTGCAACCATGGCCATGGCCGCTCTTGCAAACCTTGGGCTGGGAAGATGTCAAAGTCATGAAAGGTGGCAGCTATGGTGGCTGGGTTGAAGCCGGTTATCCAACTGTGGAAGGCTTACCGCCGGAAGCAGAAGTTCTAGATGCCGCCGATCCTGATCCGCTTATGGTTGAAGAAATGGACGCCATGCTTTCCACCATTCCGGAAGGTTGGGGCGTTATCACGGCCGATGCACTCAATACAGAACTGATCGAGAATCCCGAACTGATCCTTATCGACGTCCGCACCGCGGGTGAAGTGGAGGAAAAGGGCTACATCGATGCGCGAAAACGTCATTTTCATCCCTATCGAAGAGTTTGTTGCCCAGCAAGATCAATGGCCGGAGGATCTAGATGCACCCATCGTTGTTTACTGCGGCAGCGGCCATCGCTCCACCATCGCCATGGCTATCTTACGCTCTTACGGCTACACTGACGTTCGCAGTCTGAAAGGCGGCTACGGTGGCTGGGCATCGGAAGGATACCCAACTGTTGGCGCTCCCGAAGCCGAAGGTGCTAACCTTGATGCAGCTTTCGCAACTTTCTTGGCCGGCATGGAAGCCTACAACACCATCGGCCTTGATGCTCTGAATCTGGCGATGATCGAAGATGCGCCACCATTCATCCTGGACGTGCGCGAACTGGCCGAACTTGAAGAGAAAGGTCATATCGAAGGCGCAGTCAACATCCCTCTGCGGGAGGTAGCCGATAACATTCAGTATCTGCCCAGCTTCGATACCCCCATCGTCAGCTACTGTGGCAGCGGCTGGCGCTGCACCATCGCCCTGGCAGCCCTGGAAGCAATGGGTTGGGAAGATGTCAAAGGCCTTAAAGGCGGCAGCTATGGTGGCTGGGTTGAAGCCGGTTATCCCAACTGTAGAAGGCGCAGCACCCGACCCGATAGAACTCAATGCAGCCGAACCGGATCCGGCAATCGTAGCCGAGATGCAGACAATGCTGCAACAACGTACCCGAAGGATTCGGCGGCATCACCGCTGATGACCTCAATACCGAACTGGCCGAAAACCCCGACCTGATCCTCATCGACGTTCGCACAGCGGCGAATTGGAAGAGAAGGGCGTCATCGAAGCTGAAAATTGGATGCACATCCCCTTGGAAGATTTCATCGCCCAGAAGGATATGTGGCCTGAAGATCTCGATGCACCCATCGTCGTTTACTGCGGCAGCGGCCATCGTTCCACCATCGCCATGGCTATCCTATGGTCCTATGGCTACACTGATGTTCGCAGCCTTAAAGGGTGGCTTCGGTGGCTGGGCTGAAGCAGGTTATCCCAGTAGGGGAAGCGCCAGAAATGGCTGATGCTGCTGAAAGCGCTGCTGATCTGGATGCAGCTTTTGCAACCTTCCTGGCCGGCATGGAAGCCTATAACACTATCGGACTTGACGATCTGAACCTGGCAATGATCGAAGGCACACCACCATTCATCCTGGACGTGCGCGAACTGGCCGAACTTGAAGAGAAAGGGCATATCGAAGGCGCAGTCAACATCCCTCTGCGGGAGGTAGCCGATAACGTCCAATATCTGCCCAGCTTCGATACCCCCATTGTCAGTTACTGTGGCAGCGGCTGGCGCTGCACCATTGCCCTGGCGGCTCTGGAAGCCATGGGCTGGGAAGATGTCAAAGGCCTCAAGGGTGGCAGCTATGGTGGTTGGGTTGAAGCCGGCTATCCCACTGTTGATGGTGCAGCACCCGACCCCGCGGAACTCAATGCAGCCGAACCGGATCCGGCAATCTGTGGCCGAGATGCAGACAATGCTGCAAAACGTGCCCGAAGGTTTTGGTGGCATCAGCGCTGATGATTTAAACATAGCACTGGTCGAGAATCCGGATCTGATATTGATCGACGTGCGCACTGAAGCTGAATTGACCGAGAAGGGCGTCATCGAGGCTGAAAACTGGATGCACATTCCCTTGGAAGAGTTCATTGCTGAGAAAGATCAATGGCCAGAGGATCTGGATGCACCCATCGTCGTTTACTGTGGCAGCGGCCACCGCTCCACCATCGCCATGGCTATCCTATGGTCCTATGGCTACACCGATGTTCGCAGCCTAAAAGGCGGCTTCGGTGGCTGGGCTGAGGCAGGTTATCCGGTAGCGGAATACACCGCACCGTAACATAAATCATAACTCCTCCTTTCAGATATAGAGGCCCTCTCGCTGTACGTGAGAGGGCCTCTATTTTTTTGTCTTTGAGATGCGTTCAGACCCCCCTCATAAACTCGCTGATTAGGTGCTGATAAGGTATAATTGATTGGCTTTAGGAACTTCTTTTTCTATACAAAAAACAGGTTTTTTATCAGGTAAACCCTTAGCCATCAGGACTGACGTAAGCGGGCGGGAGTACCCGCCCTTTTCTGTTGGTAGCAGCATACGTAAAGAGTGGAACCCTTGGAGGTTTTCTTGGAAATCGGCACCGTAAATACAATCGACATTAATCGGGAAATGCGCAGTTCCTATCTCGATTACGCTATGAGCGTTATTGTGGCGCGCGCGCTTCCAGACGCCCGCGACGGGTTAAAACCTGTACATCGGCGCATCCTCTATGCCATGCACGACATGGGCATGCGTTACAATACGCCGCATCGTAAAAGCGCCCGTATCGTTGGCGAGGTTCTAGGTAAATACCATCCTCATGGCGATACTTCTGTTTATGACTCCATGGTGCGTATGGCCCAAGATTTCTCCATGCGCTACATGCTCATTGATGGACAAGGCAATTTCGGCAGCATCGACGGCGACAATGCGGCAGCTATGCGCTATACCGAGGCACGGATGGCCCGAATATCCAACGAATTGTTGGAGGACATTGATAAAGAGACTGTCGATTTTGGGCCTAACTTTGACGACAGTTTGCAAGAGCCAATCTTGCTGCCTGCCCGATTGCCCAATTTGCTCTTAAATGGCTCCTCGGGTATCGCCGTGGGAATGGCAACCAATATTCCGCCTCACAACCTGAATGAATTATGTGATGCCATCTACGTTTCTGATCGACCGTCAAGATGACGCCGATAATGTCACCCTGGAAGAGTTGATGCAGTTTGTTAATGGTCCTGACTTTCCCACGGGCGGCATAATCGTCGGCAGCGAAGGGATTCGCAATGCGTACGCCACCGGGCGCGGGCGGATCGTCATTCGCGCTGTGGCTACGGTAGAAGATAATCCGAACAAGCCAGGACGTCAGCAAATCAAAATCACCGAACTGCCCTACCAGGTGAATAAATCTTTGCTCATCCAGCGCATGGCTGAATTGGTAAACAAAGGGGTCCTATCTGATATCTCCGACTTGCGCGATGCCTCAGACCGGCGGGGCATCTCTAATTGTGGTTGAATTAAAGCGGGGCACCCAGCCAATGAAGGTGCTTAACCAGCTTTTCAAGCATACCAATTTGCAGACGACCTTCGGCGTGCAAATGTTGGCTCTGGTCGACCGCCAACCGCGGCTGTTATCGCTAAAGCGGGCCTTGCAGATTCATATCGATCATCGCGTAACGGTTATTACGCGGCGCACCGAGTTCGAATTGAGGAAGGCTCTGCGGCGCCAACATATTCTCGATGGCTTGCTGATTGCCTTGGACAATTTGGATGACGTAATTGAAACCATTCGCAACTCGGCCGATGTCGATGTGGCACGGGCGCGCTTGATCGAAGGTTTTAATTTGAGCGAAGCCCAAGCCAACGCCATCCTGGATATGCAGCTGCGGCGCCTGGCTGCCTTAGAACGACAAAAAATTGAAAACGAGTATAAAGAGATCACAGCTCATATCGAATACCTAAATAGTCTTTTGGAAGATAAGACAAAGATCCTGGCCATCATCAAAGAGGATTTAGCCACTTTGAAAGATCGTTATGGTGATGAGCGGCGCACTGAAATTGGCTGGGGCATGGATTCCGATTTCAATATGGAAGATTTGGTGCGTGATGAAGATGTCTTTATCTCAATCACGCGGCGCGGATTTGCCAAGCGCACACCAGCCACAGCCTATCGCACGCAGGCACGCGGTGGCAAGGGGCTCATCGGCATGACCACACGCAGTGAAGATGAACTGGTACATCTCTTTACAGCGGGTACACATAACAACATCCTCTTTTTCTCCGATCTCGGTAAGGTTTACTCTATCAAAGCTTACGAAGTGCCAGAATTAGACCGCACGGCCAAGGGCACTTCGCTGTTAAACATTTTACCCTTAGTGCCGGAAGAAAAGATCACCGTGGCTTTACCCGTCCCCGATTTTGGAGATGCGGAATACTTAACGATGATTACCCTCAAAGGGCGTATCAAGCGTGTGGCTTTACAAGCTTTCGCCAAGGTGCGGGCCAATGGCTTAATCGCCTTAACCCTGGATGAAGATGATCGTCTAGGTTGGGTTAAGTTGACGAAAGGCAACGAGGATCTAATCCTGATCAGCGAACAAGGAAAAGGCATTCGCTTTAATGAAGAAGATGTACGCGCAATGGGCCGCACTGCCGCCGGCGTGAGTGCGATGCGCTTGGATTCTTGGGACAATATAGCCGGTGCCGATGTCGTTACACCTGGCGATGATTTATTGATCATTACTGAAAAGGGGTTCGGCAAACGTACACCGCTAAGCGATTACCGCACACAAAATCGCCGCGGTCAGGGCGTTCGAGCGATGATCCTCGATCCGGATCGCACGGGCAAGATCATAGGTGCACGGGTAGTGACAAAGGGAGATGAAGTGACCAGTATTTCCACCAACGGCATTATCATGCGTACTTCGAGCAATTTCATTTCCCAACAAGGGCGGCTGACCCAGGGCGTTAAAGTGATGGATATTCGCGACGGGGATACGGTAGCATCAATGGCCGTACTGCGCGAAGGGCGGCTGTCAAAAGCCAATGAAGATGAAAATGGCCAGGCGGACCCGGCAGATCTTGATCAAACGATAGATACAGAAGTTATAGAATAGCTCGAATGCTCGAGTTCAGCGGGCGCGATTCAGATCGATATCAGCACTGTCGGCACCGAAGATATGGCCACGTTTGTTACCCATGCCGCTAAACTGCCACATCCAATAACTATCCCAATCAGTTGGTAGATCAACCGCATAATAATTGAAACTGCTAACCCATAGCCGATAATCGGCAGCCCAGGGCACTGGCCCACCAAAACGGGTGTCGTTCCAATACCATGCGGCCGTATATATCACAGGCCGTACATTGAGCACCCCCTCGACAATAGTCAACCAGTTTCGTATTTCATCAGGGTTGGGTGGAGCGGTTCCATCTTCAACATCTAAGGCTGGTGGCAGTAACGCATCATAATCACCCACTGTGTGTAGAAAATGGTGCGCCTGAGCTTCACTGCTCTCGCCGTTCTTGAAATAATGATATGCGCCAATCTTCAAGTTCGTTTGACTGGCCCCATTCCAATTCTCAAAAAAGTGCGGATCGACCCACTCCTGACCTTCGGTAGCCTTAATGTAGGCGATGCTCGTCCCGGCCTCCTGGCATTTAAACCAATCCATCTCCCCCTGCCAATGGGACACATCAACACCATATTCGCCTGGGAAAATCAGTTCAGGTTCGACATAGGGCATATCGCGGAATTCAACCTGGGTACCCGGATAATGCTGCGCGTACCAATCAATAAAGAGAGCTTGCTGATCATCACTGATGCCGTACAAAACGGCCGTCTTATCTTCAAGCGCCCCAATACCCGCGTCATCATAACTAAAACCGGCCGTTTGCCGTTTTTCGTACGCATTATCACATACCGCCTGCCACTCCTCCCGATCAGCTACTTGTGGGACGACCAATACCGTTCGTTTGTATTGTACTCTTGGTTCTCCGCTCATTTTTGCCTCCACCAATTTATGCTCAACGTGGCTGTCATTTTTATGATCTTATTTGTCATGCCAGTATACAACACTGCACTGATTGCCGCATATAGATGCCAATTTTTCAAAAATTGACATCTTTGGGCTTGTCAAGGAAGGGGTTTTATTTTAAGATTTTCCTAGAGAAATTTGTGTACGCCCGGTTGTCGTAACCGGCCTACTAAGGGGAGTGGGTTATGCTGCGTGCTAGATCATTTGTGCGGGTTCTTATTCTTTCCGCCTCTGTTTGGGGAGCGCTTGGTTTGGTTGGATTCCTCTGGCAATCAGTACAATCAGCCAGTTTATCAGGCCCAACTAACAGCCCCATAATTGCAAACGCTATCTTCTCATCCTTGACTTTCCCTGCCAGCAGTATGCTAATTAATGAGGTTGATGCCACAACACCAGGTTCAGATATCGCCGAGTTTATTGAACTCTACGATGGTGGTCAGGGGCATACAGATTTGGGTGGCTTGGTGCTCGTACTTTTTAATGGTCAAGATGATCAATCTTACGCCGCTTTTGATCTGGACGGTCATCAAAGCAACGCTGAAGGGTATTTTCTCTTGGCAAACCAGGCAGTATCCGGTGTCGATCTCATTTTCGCCGATACTTTGTTACAAGGCGGTCCTGATGCTGTGGCGCTGTACCAAGGCAGTGCGGCCGATTTTCCTGATGGTACGGCCGTCACTACAATCAATCTCCTAGATGCCCTCGTATATGATACAGGAGATGAAGCTGACGCCGGTCTTCTGATCTTACTGCAACCTGGCGAGCCACAAGTTAATGAGGACAGCAACACCTTTGCTGATTATCATTCCAACCAACGCTGTCCCAATGGCGGTGGAGAACCCCGACGAACACAGAATTACCGTCAGGATTGGCCAACCCCTAAAGCAGCAAATAATTGCCCGGTGACCGACCTGGCTCCGGAAGTGTCACACACAAGCCCTGCCGGCGGGGCGATAGATGTTGCCTTGACAGTGAGATTACCGTGACCTTTAGCGAGGCGGTTGAAGTCGCGGAAGGCTGGTTCGCGATCAACTGTACAAACAGCGGGGAACATTCAGCTACAGTAAGTGGTGGTAATACAGTTTTCCAGTTGAATCCCGTAACAGATTTTGCACCAACCGAAACATGTACGGTTTCTATTTTGGCTGCTCTAATCACCGATTCAGACACCGATGATCCCCCAGATGAGATGACGGCCGATTATCAATGGGACTTCACCGCAGCAGCTGCCCCTGTAGCCGGCCACATGATCATAAATGAAGTCGATTCTGACACGCCCGGCAGCGACACGGCCGAATTCATTGAACTGTCCTCTGGTGGTACCGGCCAAACCGCTTTGGATGGACTCGTCGTTGTCCTTTATAACGGCACCGATGATCGTTCTTATAAGGCAATCGATCTTGATGGACAGCGAACCGCCACATCGGGATATTTCGTACTCGGTAATACGGCCGTTGCGGATGCAGACCTAATCATTCCCAACAGTACACTGCAAAATGGGGCTGATGCTGTCGCCCTCTATGCTGGTTCCGCGGCCGAATTTCCCAACGGCACAATGGTCACGGACAACAACCTGCTTGATGCATTGGTTTATGATACCGATGATGTCGATGATAATGATCTTTTGACACTGGTACTGCAAGGAGAACCACAGGTTAATGAAAGCAGTCGTAATAATCCTGCTGGAGATTCCAACCAACGCTGCCCAGACAGCAGCGGAGGTCAGCGCAGAACAAGTTCCTATTTGCAAAACCTACCAACGCCAGGAGCGAACAATAAATGCACATATGACAGCCCTCCGGAAGTAAGCAGTGTGACACCTCAAGATGGCGAAAGTAACGTTCCTACAAATTCATCGATCATGATCACCTTCAGTGAGCCCGTAACGGTGGCCGATGGCTGGTTTGAGTTCGACTGTACGATTGGCGGTCCGCGTTCTGCAGCGGTGTCGGGCAGCAGCACAACTTATACACTCGCACCTGATGAAGTCTTGGCTTATGATGATATATGCACAGTGATGATAATGGCCTCCAAGGTAAGCGATGATGACGGAGATGATCCGCCAGATGTCATGGCTGTCGATTACATATGGAGCTTCTCAACCGCCTCTGCAGTGATCGCCGAACATATGGTGATCAATGAGGTTGATGCCGATACGCCTGGCTCGGACAGAGCGGAATTTATCGAGCTGTATGATGGTGGTGGGGGTAATACATCACTGGATGGATTGGTCATCGTTTTTTACAACGGATCAAATGATTTAAGCTATCGAAGCTTCGATCTGGATGGATTGAACACAAACAGCGAAGGGTATTTTGTGCTGGGTAATGAAGAGGTACCAGGGGTTGATCTCCTCTTCGGTAACGCCTTATTACAAAATGGACCTGATGCTGTGGCGCTTTACGCCGGCAATGGACAAGATTTCGCCAACGGGACGGCCGTCACGACGAACAATCTGTTGGATGCGCTGGTTTATGATACGGCCGACGCCGATGATGATGGGCTGCTGGTATTGCTGCAGGACGGGCAACCTCAGGTGGATGAAGCAGGGCGTGGAGATAATGAAGGCCACTCCAACCAACGCTGCCCTAATGGCCAAGGAGGGCAGCGCATCAGCAGTGGCTATTTACAAAATCCGCCGACACCAGGCACTACCAATGATTGTACGGCCGACCTGCCGCCGCAAGTGACAGAAACCTGGCCCCTGAACGGAGCCGTAGGCATCGCAAGTGATGCCAATATCACGATCAGTTTCAGCGAAGCAGTAACGGCAATTGAGCCGTGGATAAGCCTTAGCTGTGACAGAAGCGGGGACCACGCGGTGCAGGTTAGTGGCGGGCCAATAAACTTTACAGTTGATCCTGAGATAGATTTTGGGGTGCAGGAGGTATGTATAGCTACCATATCAGCGCAGCAAATCACTGACCTGGATGGCCTACCTGACGCATTGGCTGCTGACTATTCCTGGTCATTCAGCACCGGAACACCGTCATTTGGGGCTTGCGGCGATCCCTCAACGCCGATCCATCTTATACAGGGCAATGGCGTGAGCACGCCTTTGTCAGGAACACAAGGGATTATAATTGAGGGCATTGTCACTGGCGATTTTCAGGGTCAAGAAAGGTTGAATGGCTTCTTCATACAACAAAAACCAGAAACCATTGACAACGATCCACTTACGTCAGAGGGGATATTCATCTATGACAATGATTTTGGAATTAACGTAAACGTCTCCGAAATAGTGCGCTTGCAGGGAGATGTGCTGGAGATTGATAGCCTGACCAGTATCGGCCATATAATTGACTTGGCGCACTGTGGAACAGCGCAACCGCCAGCACCGAAACCATTGACACTGCCGGTTGCCGATACGGCCGTTTGGGAAAACGTAGAAGGAATGCTGGTGCATATCTCGCAAACGCTTGCGGCAACAGGCCATGAAGCTCTAGGCAGCGAGGGGGCAGTGGACCTGGCGTTAAACGGCCGTCTCTATTACCCCACAGAGATTGCCGATCCTGGTGAGGGGGCGCTCGTTGTTGCAGATCTAAACAATCGCAGCCGAATCACATTGGATGATGGGAGCCAGTTAAACAACCCCCTTCCACTGCCACCCTATCTCGGAATAAGCAATACACTGCGCGTAGGTGACACGCTTGATGGTTTGACAGGTATCTTATCTGAGAACAGTTCCGGTTATCGAATCCAACCTGCGGAAACGGTAAGCTTTAGGAGAGAGGAACACCGCCCGCCCGCTCCACCGGAACCAGGTGACAAACTACGCCTGGTCAGTTTTGATGCCGGTGACTATTTCAATGGTGACGGACTAGGAGGCGGTTTCCCAGGGGAGCGTGGCGCCAAGACAGCAGAGGAATTCGCTCGCCAGCGCACCAAGATCATCAACGCAATTTCGGCCTTGCAAGCGGATGTGGTAGCCCTGAGTGGGATAGAAAATGATGGGTACGGTGAATACAGCGCTTTGCAAAACTTGGTTAATGGCTTAAATGAAGAAGCTGGGGACATGCCCTATACCTTGATAGATCCAGGTTTGCCGCATTTGGGGGAGACAGCGACGGCCGTAGCCCTAATTTATCGCAGTGCTCGTGTGCTGCCACTTGGCCCAACCGTTACCATTAACACTACACCATTTGACGCCCCCAACAGCCAACCGCTGGTGCAAGCCTTTGCTGCCACCGGTAACGATGAAACAATCGTCGTGGCGGCGACGCAGTTCCACGGACGGGAAACTTGTCCCCCAGAAGAGGATAGCAACGCCGATCAAGGGGATGGGCAAGGTTGCTACGCTTTGCTGCGGAAGCAGTCAGCCACAGCTTTGGCATCGTGGCTTGAAACTGATCCCATCGGGAGCAGCGAGGATGATATTCTTATTCTGGGTAATCTTAACGCTTACAGCCAGGAGGATCCATTAGCCGAACTACTGGGGGTGGGATACACAAATCTGGCCATGACGCTCGCATCAGGCAATGGTTATACTTCGGTAGTGGGCGGTGAGACTGGGACGTTAAACCATGGGCTGGCCTCGCCCAGCCTCGCAGGTCAGGTGCACCAAATAATCCAGTGGCATATCAATGCCGCTGAACCACAAGCATTGGATTACCGGGAAGGCAACCAACCAGGATTGTATGATCCCAGCCCTTACCGTTCTACGGTCCAAGACCCATTGCTAATCGATCTGGATCTGGCCTTAGTGGAGACAACGCCAAATAAACTTTTCTTCCCCATCACACTGGGCAACTGATTCACATCTACATGCATTTAAGCTATTTCCGATTTTCTCGTAAAATCAGTAATCGAATCGGGTAAGATCTTTGTAAATGCAGTTAATGATTTTCTGGAATTTTGTGCACAGCTAAAGTGCGCACCAATAGGCCAATCTTATGAAAAGCGAGTTTGTTGATAAGTTTAACCATGACGAAGACGCACCAGACTATGATAAAGACGTGCGCAATGAAGGACATCCTATTCGTGCCGGGTATGATGCTCTGTTAGATTGGGTGGCGGCAGAAACGGGAACCGCCGGTTCAGGCCAAGTATTGGAACTAGGATCAGGAACAGGCAATCTTACCCTGCGTTTAGCGCCTGGAACAGAAGTGACCTGCGTGGATATTTCGCAAGAGATGATGCAGCTTGCGCAAAAAAAGCTGCCGACTGAAAGACGAGTTACTTACGATAAAGAGGATATTCTGGCTTTCTTCGATCAGTCACGAGGGCCATATGCGGCAGTTGTCAGCACCTATACGATCCACCATCTTACCGAAGAAGAGAAGGCACTGCTGTTTGAAAAGATCGCAGCCGCACTGGAACCAGGAGGAACGGCCGTCTTCGGTGATCTCATGTTCAAAAATGACACCGCTAAAGAAGCATATCAGGCCATATGCCGCGCGACAGGTCAAGAGGATCTGGCTGAAGATATTGATGACGAGTTCTTTTGGAATGTAGAAACGGCCGTAGATAAGCTGCAAGCCCTTGGTTTCGAAGTACTCACAAAACAGTTTTCGGCGTTGTCCTGGGGGGTTGTCGCTCGAAAATCCCGCTAAAAATTGGTCCAATCTTGTTGGGCAGGTCCAGTTAAGCAAGATCATTACTTTTAGATTGGACCAATTCCCTATTGGTGGAAAACAATAATCTTTGTAGATATGAAAAAACAGGAGATCACCCGCAAAGACATTGTTTTGTCAATGGCAAATCAAGATGGGGGTGCACATGTCGACCCAGTGCTAGATGGACCTTACTCAGATTTATCAAGAAAAAACTCCTTAGGAATATCTGCTGGCAACTTGGGAGAACAACCGATGAAAGGTGCTGAACATGCTGCGATCAGGCAAATTGCCCATGAAGTGCTTAAAACAGTAGATCCTCAATACAGGTCAGAAGAGCCGAAGTACCCTCCAGCATCTTTCGCAATTGGAAACATAACTATTAAAACATCAGAAGATAAAGCAGATTCAGAAGATAGAAAGCACAATATTGTTAAACAGGTCTCCCAGACTACGGAGGAGCGACCTAAAATCGGGAGAAATAAACCATGCTACTGTGGGAGTGGTAAGAAATACAAATACTGCCACGGTAAACATGGTTAACTAAACGTACTTTATTCCTCATTACCCCTTCAACAAGACTTCCACACCCCATTTCAAATTACTCTTGACAAAATAAGAACATATGTTCTATGATAGAGGGCATGAATATACATCGTAAACATTGTTCAACAGTTTCGCAAAATGGCCGAGAATGCCGCAAGTTGGCGGTGAAGGGGACAGATCCGGCGTTGTGCCCGGCGCATACGCGCTGGCAGGCAAGGGCAAGCGCATATGCAGCTAATAACCAGTTGGGGAAAGGGCGGTTTCCCGGATCAGCAGGTAACACGGGCTGCAACGCCGGATCAGCTAAGAATTAAAGGATGGAGGATACACCATGCCATCGCCATCCCGCAGGTTTCGAGCGCGTTTCCAAAGGGATGTTATGACCCGGCAGCCAACGTTTATTTCAGATGAAGCGGCTGTGGTCTGGCTGGCACAGCAGTTAAAACCAACCCTTATGCAAGAATATTTGATGTGGTCGGCCGTTTGGCGGGATGATCCTGATAATGGCCGGGGATATTTGCAGCGACCGCTTTATGGCGCGCTTGAGTTAGGCGAAGAGCTCTTCTGGGAAGTGTTGGATAGAGAAAAAGCGCTGGTGCAATGCTATGTAGCCCAGGGTGTGCGGCTGCGTTTAGAGCAGCATTTAGGTGATTAAGCATCAGGCTCATAAGCCAGATTGGAAGCCAACCACCGTTCCAACACAGATACATCCATCCCTTTACGCCGGGCATAATCTTCGACCTGGTCACGGTTAATACGGCCGATACCGAAATAGGCCGCTTGAGGATGGGAGAAGTAATAACCACTAACCGAAGCTGCGGGCAGCATGGCAAAACTTTCGGTGAGGCTTATGTCCACCGCCTTGGAGGCATCAAGGACACGGAATAATTCCCCTTTCTCAGTATGATCAGGGCAGGCAGGATAACCCGGCGCGGGGCGAATGCCGCGATATTCTTCACGGATCAGAGCGCCGCTATCCAACCCAGCCGGCTCGCTGTAGGCCCACAGTTCTTCACGCACGCGCTTATGCATGTATTCAGCCAGGGCCTCGGCCAAACGGTCGGCCAGCGCCTTGCTGAGAATGGCACAGTAATCATCATGCTGCGCTTCAAAGTGGTCCACCAGTTGATCGAGACCGATGCCTGCTGTTACGGCAAACATGCCCACATAATCCTCTTTACCACAATCCTGGGGCGCGACGAAATCAGCCAGGGAATAGTTCGACCGTCCCGGTGGTTTTTCCATCTGCTGTCGCAGACAATGAATAACCGATAGCGCTCCTTCCCCATTGTTTACGACAATATCATCACCCACACCAGCGGCAGGAAAAATACCAACGGCCGCTTTTGCCGTCAATAACTTTTCACTAATGATGCGATCCAGCATCCTCTGTCCATCTTCATATAACTGGCGCGCCGCTTCACCAGTCACTGCATCATCCAGGATCTGCGGGAATTTACCGGCCAACTCCCACGCAGAGAAGAAGGGCGTCCAGTCAATATATGGACGCAGATTGGCCAGGTCCACATCATCGAAGACCTTCACACCAGTAAATACAGGCACAGGCGGGTTGTAAGCAGCCCAATCAGCCTTGAAGCGGTTAGCGCGGGCTTCGGCCAGGGGACGCAGCCGCCTGCGCGATGTACGGCCGGCATGCTTTTGGCGCAGGTTGGCGTACTCATCTTTTACCTGAAGAGCAAATTCATCCCGCTGCTCGGGATTCAAAAGCTGGGATGCAACACCCACAGCACGGGAAGCGTCAACAACATGAATGACTGGGCCCCTCTGGTAATGTGGCTCAATTTTGACGGCCGTATGTACCTTGGAAGTCGTCGCACCACCAATAAGCAATGGAATGTCAAAACCCTGGCGCTCCATCTCGCGCGCCACATGGCGCATTTCTTCTAGAGAAGGCGTGATGAGACCACTTAGGCCAATAATATCCACATTTTCTTGTCGTGCCGTTTCCAGGATTTTCTCTGCAGGCACCATGACGCCCATATTGACTACATCATAATTATTACAACCCAGGACAACGCCAACGATATTTTTGCCGATATCATGAACATCACCTTTGACCGTAGCCATCAAGATCTTACCCTTAGTGCGTATCTCTCCCGAGGCTGCCTTTTCTGCTTCAATATAAGGCACCAGATAAGCCACAGCCTGTTTCATGACACGCGCACTTTTTACAACTTGCGGCAGGAACATTTTGCCGGATCCAAAAAGATCGCCGACGATATTCATGCCATCCATCAGCGGCCCTTCGATGATATGCAAGGTCTCCGCATAATTGTGCCGCGCCTCTTCCACATCTTCGACAATATAATCGCCAATACCCTTTACCAACGCATGGGTCAAACGCTCTTCTACAGGATCATCACGCCAGGCCAAATCCACTACTTGACTTTTCGTGGTTCCTTTGACTGTCTCAGCATAGGTCGACCAGACGATCGGTGGCATCGGGGCGGCGGTTGAAGAGCACATCTTCAACCAGCTCCAGCAGCCGCGGTTCTATCTTCATAAACATCCAACTGCCCGGCATTAACAATGCCCATGTCCATACCCGCCTGAACGGCATGATATAGGAAGGAGGCATGAATCGCTTCACGGACGGTGTTATTGCCCCGGAAAGAGAAGGAGATATTGCTAACGCCGCCACTGATCAGCGCATACGGTAGGTTTTGCTTGATCCAGCGCGTCGCCTCAATATAGGCAAGGCCGTATTCGTTATGCTCTTCAATCCCGGTGGCAATGGCAAAGATATTCGGGTCAATAATGATATCTTCGGGCGGGAACCCAACCTGGTTGGTCAAGATCTCATAGGCACGCTGCGAGATTTCAATTTTGCGCTCGACTGTGTCAGCCTGCCCTTCTTCATCAAAAGCCATCACAATAACGGCCGCGCCATATTTGCGCGCCAATTTGGCTTGGCGAATAAACTCTGCTTCGCCCTCTTTCATGCTGATAGAATTGACGACAGATTTGCCCTGCACACATTTCAAACCAGCCTCAATGACCGACCATTTAGAAGAGTCAAGCATGATCGGCACACGGGCAATATCAGGTTCGGCGGCGATCAGATTCAGAAAGCGGGTCATGGCCTCTTCACCATCCAACATGCCTTCATCCATGTTGATATCGATCATCTGTGCCCCATTCTCCACCTGTTGGCGAGCCACGCTGAGCGCTTCTTCATATTTTTCTTCGCGGATGAGGCGTGCAAAGCGGCGCGATCCGGTAACGTTGGTGCGTTCACCGATATTGACGAAATTAAGATCGGACGTGATATTTAACGGCTCTAACCCGCTCAGACGGCAGAAACGCGCTTGCTCCGGAATCTGGCGCGGCAGAAGCCCTTTTACCGCTTCAGCAAACTTCTTGATATGCGCCGGAGTGGTGCCACAGCAGCCGCCGACAAGATTGAGCATACCCTCTTCGGCGAATTCTTGCAGAACCGGGGCCATTAGCTCCGGTGTCTCGTCAAATTCGCCAAACTCATTAGGCAGCCCAGCATTGGGATAAATGCTAACATAGCTGTCGGCCAGCTTAGAGATAGTTGTGATATACGGCCGTAAAGCCTCCGGCCCCAAGGAACAGTTTAAACCAACAATCAACGGCTCAGCATGGCGAATTGAATAATAAAATGCTTCCATTGTTTGGCCAGAAAGAGTACGGCCGCTGGCATCGGTAATCGTGCCGGAGATCATAAGAGGCAGTTCGAGGTTCATCTCTTCGAACAAAGATTTAACGGCAAAGATAGCGCCCTTAGCATTGAGTGTATCAAAGATAGTCTCAATTAGAATGATATCCGCCCCACCCTCGATAAGTCCGCGCGCCCCATCAGAATAGGCTTTGACTACCTCGTCCCAAGTTACATTGCGGTAACTCGGATCGTTAACATCAGGCGACAGAGACAAAGTGCGGTTAAGCGGTCCGAGCGAACCGGCCACAAAGCGTGGTTTATCTGGTTCACGCTCTGTCATTATATCGGCCGCTTCCCTGGCCAGGCTGGCTGCGGCAAAGTTCATGTCATAAGCTAGTTGGGAAAGATTGTAATCTGCTTGTGATATTGCGTTGGCATTAAAGGTATTTGTCGTGATGATATCTGCGCCTGCTTCTAGATAGGCAAGATAAATAGCTTTAATAATGTCCGGCTGGGTCAGGTTAAGCAGATCATTATTGCCTTTCACATCCATGGAGAAATCAACGTTAAGCCGGCCGCGAAAACCAGCTTCATCCAGCTCATAAGTCTGGATCAGCGAGCCCATCGCCCCGTCTAAAATCAATATTCGTTCGTCGAGGAGTTGCTTTAATCTATCTGTTTGATTCATATTGTTTCTTTGGCCTACAAGCTAAAAAACCTCTCAATAATGAGAGGTCATCAGAGTCTTGAAATCTGGTCCTCTCATCTTCCAGGTGGATTACACCTGTCGGAGTTAGCACCGTTCGGGGCTGGCGATATCTACTTGAAGCGAAATCTGTAACCCTAACGGTTGCTGAGGTATCGACGGGCCGTTCCCTACACCTCTCTTGATGAGTCGCTTCTATTATTATTGTTTATGATACTTAAGGCAAATCTAACATTCAACTGTTATAATCAAATGATTCTGGAAGTCTGGTTAGAGTACCCGGTCTAAACTGCCAGATCTATGTCTTACGCCTGGGTTATTGTTGTTTGTGAAATTTGAGAATCGGGTATCGATTGCAACAGAAATCAATTTTATGCGTAAGGGAGTATGAGATTAACCTTTGTTTTTTGAGAGGATAAATCATGACTGAACAGGAACCGATCAAAATAATCATCCCGATTGAAGAAGAACCGCCTATGAAATCAGAGCGTCTGAAGACAAGCGCGGGCTCCGCGGCCAAGAGCGCCGGGCTTAAAGCGGCCGCTGTGGCTAAAGTAGCAGCAGAAAAGGCTTGGCAGAGCGACACAGGCCGTAAGGCAGCTAAGAAGCTGCAGGAAACCAGCGATCGCGGCATTCGCTATGTGGGCACACGCATGGCTGACTCGGCCGAACAACAGGCGAAGCAAACTGCCGCTGCTGTTCAACAGCGCATAAAAGAAACTGACATTCAACAAGAAGCCAAAGTCGGCTTCGCAAGCGGGTTGCATTGGCTCAGCTCGCAGCTTTCAGAACTAGCCTCGCGTATGGGTCCTGGCGAACCCAAAGAAAAAGGCCCGACCGATAATAATCAGCCGGGCAGTTCACAATAATTTCAAGCCTGAGGAGTTTATCGATTTACTTCTCAGGCCAGATTCAATCAGGCATCATCCAGAACCGCGATTCCGGGCAGCTCCTTCCCTTCCAGCAATTCCAAACTAGCGCCGCCACCTGTACTGACATGGGTCATTTTGGCAGTCAGATTCGCTTTGCGTACGGCCGCAGCGGAATCACCCCCACCGATCATCACTTGTGCCCCATCTTCAACCAGGTCCGCCAAAATGAGAGCTAATTCATTAGTGCCGGTGGCGAATTCTTCAAATTCAAAAACGCCCATTGGTCCATTCCACACGACGAGCTGCGCCCCCTTCAGCTCCTGGAAAAACAAGCGTAATGTGTTCGGTCCGACATCTAGGGCCATTTGATCAGGGCCAATTGCATCTACATCCACAACTTCCCCATCTGCATCGGCCGCAAATTCTCCAGTCACAACCACATCAACAGGCAAAATGAGCCGTGAAGCAGCACTGTCGAGCAAACTTTTTGCTTCAGGGATGGCATCTTTTTCAACCAGGGATTTACCCATATCGTATCCCTGGGCAGCAAGGAATGTATTGGCCATACCGCCGCCGATAAGAATTTTATCCGCTTTGCTTAATAGGTTATCGATTAGTTTGATCTTGTCTGAAATTTTAGCTCCACCCATGATGGCAACATAAGGCTGAGGCGGGTTGCTAACGGCCGTGCCCAGAGCTTCCAATTCTTTACCCATCAGGAAACCTGCTACGGCCGGCCCACCCTTAGCGCGCATGGCCTGGGCAGCGCCCTCAGTACTGGCATGGGCTCGATGGGCTGAGCCAAAAGCATCATCAACATAGACATCTGCCATAGCTGCCAACTGCTCCGACAATTGGGGATCGTTTTTCTTTTCGCCCGCTTCGAATCGCGTATTTTCCAACAACAAGACATCACCTGGCTGCAATTCCGCCGCTGCGGCAGCGGCTTTTTCACCTACTACTTCGTCGACTTTGATCACGGGACGATCCAGAGCAGCCGCAAGCGCGTCGGCCACGGGATCCATGGCAAACTGCACATCTGCGGCCGATTTGGGGCGACCCAGGTGGGAGCAGAGAATCAACGCTGCGCCATGATCAAGTAGATAGTTAAGTGTTGGCAGTGCGGCACGGATACGTGTGTCATCAGTGACGGTGATATCGTCATTGGGATCTTTGCTGCTCAATGGCACGTTAAAATCAACACGTACCAGAGCTGTTTTCCCTTGTACATCAATATCAGTAATTGTTTTTTTATTCATTGTCGGACTCCTAACTGGTTTAAGAACCCCAGTTTTTTATATTTCTCAGCCACATGTTTTCAAGTAGAAAAACCGGGGTTCTCATATTTAGCAATTTTCACAGAATTATACGTCTGATTATGAACGATGTCATTGTATTTCGTTATGCCCACGGTAGCGAAATATACGTACTTTCTCCATAGTGATCAGTCCCTCGCTAATCACTTCATCCAAAAATGGCAGCAAGCGATTGATATAAGTTTCACTGTCTACTATCTCAATAACCAAAGGCAGGTCGTCGGAGAGGCGCAGCAACTTGGCCGTATGCATGCGACTGCTGGCCCCAAAGCCCATAATCCCGCGCAAAACGGTAGCGCCGGCCAGATCCAGCTCTTTGGCTTTGTGAACTATGGCTTCATAAAGTGGTTTGCGGCCGTAACGGTCAGATTCACCGACGATTATTCGTAATAGTATGCCATCTTCTGGTAATTTCATGATAACCCTCCGCTTAACCCTTCGCCCTGCGTAGACCAACAGTAAGATAAAATTCATTAATTGCCTAATGCAAAACTGAGGCGAGCATACGCCCCAATATGACCCCCAATAAGCCCAATAGAATGCCAAGCACATCCAAAACCAAAATATTAATTATTCCCAGGCGCGCATCTCCGGCACGGAAAAGATTTAAGGTCTCAAAGGCAAATGTGGAAAAAGTTGTGAAGGCGCCCAATCCTCCAATGAAAATAAGGCTGCGCATTTCTGATGATATGGGAAAATATTCAAACAATTGCCAGAGGAATCCGATTAGGAATGCGCCCAAAAGGTTGACAACAAGCGTGCCCCAAGGAAAACCTTCGCCTAAGATGGTGTATGCCCAACCGGAGACCAGGTAGCGCATGACTGCTCCAATCGCGCCGCCGGCAGCTATAAACAAGAAACGCAAACGTATTCTCCTTAATACAGTAGGGCAAGTTTGTGTTTTGCCCAATAAATGAACAAGATGCAATCTTGTCCTACTCGATATCTATATGGGAATAACCAGGTTCTGCCAATCACGGGGATAGTAGGTCAAGATCTTAATTCTGTCAGCGGTTATGGTGAAACGCTTCTAGCCTTGTGCAGATGGAATAGATAATCATGGTGGGTTGGGTACACAGATGACATCAGTGACATCGAGGCGGTAATTATCACCAAATCCGTTGATTTGCTTTAATATTGCCACCGTGGTTTCGCACTTAATGGCTATTGAAGAAAGTGTATCATCTTCTTGAACCACGTAGGGGAAATTGCCGGGACAATAAGCGGGATTAGCAACAGGCAAAGGGATAAAAGTTCCTGGAACCAGATCGGTAGCATCAATACCGTAGCGAGCCATCAAAGCAATCGTGGTATTTCTTTTGGTTGTGATTCCATAGAGTGTATCTCCCTGCACAACCTGGTAATTCTCAATTATAACCTGCGGAACAGGTGGCAAGGGTGTTGGTGGTATCGGTGTTGGTGGTATCGGTGTTGGCGGGATGGGGGTCACTGGGATCGGCGTCACCGGCAATGGTGTAACAACGGGCGGGGGAACTGTTGGAGGAATGAGTGTGGCCCCACTGCCATCACCGCCGCCTTGACCATTATCCACGGTCACTTCAGGCAGCGCCGGCTGTTGTATTTCCGGGGTCTGGAGTAAGCGTACTGACAATTCGGGATCTGAATCAATCAGGATTTCTTCACCCTCAACAATAACGGTATATGTGCCTTCCGGATATTCAGGGCGGTTTAGAATATAAAAATAGGCCAGGGCAGCTGTCACAGCCAGGATGATAGCCATGAGCATAATCAGGATAATAACTTTTGCATCTGCTCGTGAGAACATAGGGCTGCTCAATATGTAACTGCTTTACAGTTTATGTTACACTTGCCTGAAGATTATGGCAAGTAGGACCATAATGTTGGTATGCATTCCAGCGTTGGGAGACGAGCCATAAATAGCTGTAGACTTGAAATATAATAAAGCAACAACGTTGGAGGCAAATATGATTTACAGCCGAAAGAAAAGAGAAGAACTGGAAGTCACCATCACCGCTCCATATGCCCTTCATAGCGCCACATCTCGTGGTCGCGTTTATGACGAACCAGAAGCAGCGACACGCACAGCCTTCGAACGTGACCGTGACCGCATCATTCACACAACAGCCTTCCGCCGCCTGGAATATAAAACCCAGGTATTCGTATTTTATGAAGGCGATCACTATCGAACACGCCTGACACATACGCTGGAAGTTGCCCAATTGGGCCGTTCACTAGCTCGTGGGCTGGGAGCAAATGAGCTGTTGACGGAGGCAATTTGCCTCGCCCACGACTTGGGTCATGCCCCATTTGGCCATGCAGGAGAACACGTCCTAAATGAACTCTTACGCGATCATGGCGGCTTTAATCATAATACGCAAAGCTACCGCGTAGTTACCAAATTAGAGCGGCGCTATCCCGATTTCTCAGGGTTGAATCTTACCTATGAAACGCGTGAAGGGATGATCAAGCATGAGACCGATTATGATAGTAGTGACGCAGCAGAGTACGAACCGCAAAAACGGGCTTCGCTGGAGGCTCAGATAGCTAATCTCGCCGACGAAATAGCCTATAATGCGCATGATCTAGATGACGGCATCCGAGCTGGGCTGTTTTCGCTGCGTGATTTGGAAGAACTTGAAATCTGGCGCGACTTGATAGAGTTGGCGGGATGGCATCAGGGCCTCCAGTTCACGCATATAGTCCGCCATGAAATCATCCGCGAGTTGATTGGCCAATCGATTGGTGATGTTCTGGTCCTCACTGATAGTATGTTGGCTGAAGAAAGTATTGATTCACCGGAGAAGGTTCAGGCTCATCACAAAAATGTAGTCGGGTACTCAGAGGATTTCGGCGTAAAGGTACGCGCGTTGAAGAAATTTTTGTTCGAGCGCATGTACAGGCACTATCGGCTGGTGCGCATGCAAGAGAAGGCGGAGCGATTTATCACGGCCATGTTCAATGCCTATTTAAAAGAACCGCAAATGCTGCCCAGCCATGTACAGAAAAGCCTTTCTAATACATCATTACAGAGGGCTGTGGCTGATTACATAGCCGGTATGACGGACCGTTATGCCTTGGATGAGTGGCAAAAACTGTTTGATCCCTATCGCAGAGTTTAATGATAACCACGAATCAAAAAGCCCCGGCTCAAACTGCCGGGGCTTTAGTAAATGACGTTTATAAGATGACTAGAATTCCATAAGGTCGTCTACGTCATCCCCAGTACTTTGTGGCTGGCCCATCTCGCTCCCTTCTTTCGACCAAACTGATAAGCTAATTGTAATGCGGTCAAAGTAGCTTTTGGGCGGCAGTTCACCATCTGAACCATAATCCATTTCCGTGATATCAGCGTTGATAATTAAGGAAGCCGTTTCTAGGACGATAGTCTCGTTATCTCTCGCCAGGACCGGCTCGCCTTTGGGCGCTAATTTTGCTTTCAGTGCGTCATCAAAAAATGCATGATCGCTCATCACGACTTTGGTGATCGTGCGGATATCGCTCTTGTCAAAGAGCCAGATTTCCAAGGCAGTCACATTCTTAGTTGCGTCAGCACCGATGGACTCAGCAATACCAACACCACACTCACCAAGAAATTCAGCATTACTGTTCTCGATGCTAAAGGAATCGTCATAAGCATCATGACCACGA
Organism: uncultured Chloroflexia bacterium; assembly: GCA_963736615.1. Lineage (GTDB taxonomy): Bacteria > Chloroflexota > Anaerolineae > Promineifilales > Promineifilaceae > JAACFF01. The sequence continues at coordinate 169,412 of CAVTPP010000017.1, forward strand.
GAATAAGTGGTGTGGAAGCGCGCAATGGCCACGGCCGTTGCATCATCTTGCGGCTCGGCTATGGCAGTTGGTGCTGATGTAGGCACGTCTTCATAAATCAGATCGTCGGATTCAGAGTCGTCCCGGTTCTGATTGCGCCGATTAAGGAAGTAAAAGATAGCCACGACAAGCCCGGCCAATAGCAGCAATAGGAACAATACCGGAAGCAGCATACCACTTACGCCGCCACCTTCTTCTTCTGCTGCTGGGGCAATCCCGGCACATCCAGCCCCGTTGACGACAGTAGCCACCGCTTCCAAGCGGGCCCTTTCGCCAGGATCAACTGTGGACTCTGCCAAACTACATGCAACAACGTCGCCACCCCAACCCCCTAACGCCTGCTGCACCATTTCAGCGTTGCCGTTAAGCGAATAAAGATCCGCGGTCATCTTTACATACGCGGTCTGATACTCAGGCGCAAGCTGTGCCGGTGTTGCATCTGTCCATTCTACAGGCCACACATACCAACCTAAGAAAACAAGGCCAATAATCAAGCCTACGATAAAGGCTACTCCAATCGATAACCACGGGTACTTTCGTACTATGTCCATATGTCACCTACCTTATGTATTTTTTCTCGTACTTCATTCAGTGACATCCCCTCTGTCGCTGTTTATCTTACCATAACTATGAAATGTACACAACATAATGTCAAGCTACAAGTATAACAAAAAATCATGCAAATGAGATTCAATAGGTGGACTAATGTTGTAAGCGCCAGTCGAGAGCCGTGTGTCTTTGCGTGACTTTGTCATTCTTAACGGCAATGGCAATCGCGCGACGTGTGCCAACCAGAATAACCAGCTTTTTAGCCCGGGTAACGGCCGTATACAGCAAATTGCGCTGCAACATCATATAGTGCTGGGTGACCACAGGCAGCACCACGCAGGGATACTCTGCACCCTGGCTTTTATGCACACTGATGGCATAAGCATGAACCAACTCGTCCGCTTCCAGAAAATCGTAGAGAACTGGCGCGCCATCGATATTAACATTAATCGTCTGCTGGACGGGATCGAGGGCGGTAACACGGCCGATATCGCCGTTAAAGACATTCTTATCATAGTTATTGACGGTTTGCATGACCTTGTCGCCGACGCGAAAGATGCGTCCACCCAGTCGACGTTCCGGCCGTTTACCCGGCGGGTTAAGTGCTGCCTGTAAAGATAAATTGAGCTGCCGTACACCAACATGGCCATTGTACATAGGGGCAAGTACCTGGATGTCATCCAGTGCGTCCAGACCAAATTTCTGTGGCAGCCGGCGCTTAACAATATCCACAAGAAGCGCTGCCACCTCTTCCGGTTCCTGTTTAACAAAAAGGAAAAAGTCGCTGGCGTTCTCTTGCGTCTCCGGCATCAACCCCTGGTTAATACGATGGGCATTACGGATAATCAACGATCCACTTGCCTGGCGGAATATAGTCTGCAGGCGGATGACGGCCGTCACGCCAGAATTGATCAAATCTCCTAAAACATCCCCCGCACCAACAGAAGGCAGTTGGTCAATATCACCAACCAATAGGACATGGCTCTCGGGGCGGATAGCCTTAAACAAATTATTAGCCAAGGCCAAATCAAGCATCGATGCTTCATCGATAACAATCATATCCGCTTCGATGGGGTTGTGATCATCACGACCGAACCCTTCTCCGGGATTGTATTCCAGTAGGCGGTGAACCGTTTTTGCCTCACGCCCAGTGGCCTCTGACAGGCGCTTGGCTGCCCGGCCGGTTGGCGAAGCGAGCGCATAAGTCAAGCGGTTGGCATCCAATAAATCTAACAAGGCGCGCAAGGTCGTTGTTTTTCCTGTACCCGGACCACCAGTAAGGATGGTCACCTTATTGGTAACTGCGGTCTTGATCGCTTCTACCTGTTGGGGAGCAAGGCTAACAGAGGAGCGCTGTTTGCCCTGCGCAAAACTTGACACCTCAGCATCGCTAATATTTCGCAATTTGCGCAACCGGCTGGCGGGGTTTTGCAACATTTGGCGAATGCGATTATTAACCCCGATTTCTGAGTAATAAAGTTGGGTCAAGTAAACGGCGCGTTCCTCTTTGACGTTATTGCCAGATGGCGTTTGGTCAAAAAGGGGGCCCAAGTGAGCTGCGCTAGATCGTGGCCCTATTTCATAGGTAAGCGTCTCACGTTTGATGAAATCGCTGGTTTCAAGTGTATCTACAACCTGGGTGATTTTATCTACTTCCACCTCTAAAATAGCGGCCGCTTCCGGTTCCAACTCCTCCTGGGGCATATAGACGTGCCCCTCTTCCGCCATACGATTAAGTGTATAGGCCACGCCCGCTTCAATACGGTTGGGGTCATCATGAGCCAAACCCAAAGCTTTGGCGATCTTATCGGCCGTTTTGAACCCAATACCATAAACATCCTTTACTAAACGGTAAGGGGTATTCTGCACAATGCGCAATGAGTCATCACCATATTTCTTGTAGATCTTTACGGCCAGATTGATTGAGACGCCATGAGACTGCAAGAAGATCATCACATCTTTAATTGCGCGCTGCTCATCCCAGGACTTGATGATGCTGCGAATGCGCTTCTGGCCAATGCCCAGCACCTCGCTCAATCGTTCCGGATCATGATCAATCACCTCCAGCGTATCATCACCAAAACGGTCAACAATACGCTCAGCCATCACGGGACCTATACCGCGGATCATGCCTGATCCCAGGTAGCGTTTGATACCTTCAGTGGATGCGGGTAGTGATTGTTCGCACTCTTCCGCCTGGAACTGACGGCCGTGTTTGGCATGGCTGATCCAAACACCAGTCAGCTTCAACCATTCACCCGGGTTAACTTCCGGCAAATTACCCACAACGGTGATCAAAGATTCACGGCCCCCGGCATACTTGAATGGCAGCATCCCTCTTGAATCAGGTTTGAGACGCAAAACCGAATAACCATTTTCCTGGTTATAGTAAGTAATGCGTTCCACGGAACCGCTGATTTGCTCGCGTTCGGTCATATCTCTATTCTAACGCACAAAAGGGATGACAGACATCTACATAAGTTGGATAATAATCGGCGGGTGCATATGTTTTCTTATCTAAATAATCCCACGCAGCAATTGTGGTTAACCGTTCTGCTGGGGCTGTGGGCTGTCCTACTCTTTGGTGGATTCTTTTTTGGCAAAGAAAGAGAGGGTCGACGGATGCCCACTTGGACGCGGCTCGGCTCTTCGGCCGTACTGGTGATCGCCGCATTTAGTTGGGCGTTGATCAGCCGTGAATATGACACTTTCCGCTACGCCTTGCTGCTGGCTGCAGGTATGTCCTTCGGATTTCTGGGCGATCTATTCCTGGCAAAAGTCATTACTTCCGGTAAGTCAGCCAATATGGGCGGCATTGGAGCTTTTGCTGTCGGGCATATTTTCTACATCGCAGCCATTTGGGGACTGGGTAACGAATTAGAGTTGAATAATGCCGGCTCGCAGTTCCTAGCGCTCATTCTCTGGTGCCTAATTGCCGCCGTGGGTTGGTATTTCGTCGTTTTCCGCGGCTCACAAACGACCATTATGCACTGGATCGTACTACCCTATGCGCTTCTTCTGGCGACAACGACCGGTGTGGCAACCGGCTTGGCGCTGCAAGCTTCTGTTTTCTGGCCTCTAGCCTTGGGAGCGGCTTTGTTCTTATTAAGTGACACATTGATCGGCGGCAACTGGTTCAACAACCTGAACTTCCCTCTGGTCCACGATCTCATTTGGTTGACATACGGGCCCGGGCAAATGTTGATTGTCTATTCGGCCGGCGTGGCGATACAGCAGATTTTGTGATCCAAGGGCGAATCTTCTGCCAAACTATTGTGTTGATAAGAGTCAATGCCGGGAACAAATCAGAATACCAAACCTTTTCAATAACGTGGATCTTTGTGGGGGTATGGTTGGAAGGGTGTACTTGGTTCCAGGCTGATCCACTCGTTGCCTTGATCTAGTGAGGAGAGGGAGCGCAGAAGATAATAAGTCAGCCAGCGATCGACACCAGGTTGGGCATGGTAATTCCACAATCCATAGGGTCCCCGCAAAGATAAAACAAAATTTACTAAGGACGCGACGCGGGGATCGGCCAAAGAGGCACCGGCCCGCCAACAAAGATCAAGGATAAGCGCCAGGTCAAAGTGAGCGAAATAGGTAAACAGGCCCCGTGCTTTCTCGACGCCAATGATGCGCGCTATCTCGAAACCAAAGGCCTGCTGTTCACGGCTCTCCCTAGACAGAAGATGATCTAGGGCACGCTGTGCTTCCGGGCTGGATCGCCTTTGGGGATGGTAAGCCAAACACAGCAAAACCCCAGTGGTATTTGAACGGCAGCCCCAGCGAGAATGAGGCAGACGACGATATCCGGCAACACGGCCGTATGTTCCGGACGCCTTGCCGGTAGGCCAGGCGCCATCGTCCAAACACTTGGTCAGCAGCCATTTATAAGCTCGTTCCGCTCGCGGATCTGTGGCGAAGCCACAAGTAGCAAGTGCTCGCAAAGGCATAGCTGTCTGTAAGGGAATCATGTCATAGTTACTATAACGATCTTTTTGTTCAAGATCGCTCTCCAGTGGCCAAGACCCGTCAGGCATTTGCTGCGAAAACAAGAAATCAGCTCCGCGGTGAACGGCAGGATAGTCAGGCCCAAATCCCAGGGTGCCCAAGCGAATTAAGGCTTGGATGGTACCTCGAAGCGCACTCTTTCTGCCCGGAAAATCGTGTGCAGGCCAGTAACCGGTATCAGTCTGGCCTTCCAAGAGCTGCAAAACCAGGGGATCATCCTGTTGTATATCGTTTAGCTCGATAACCTCTGCATCATCTTCAGATCGTCCGAGAAGATGGCGCAAGACAAGCAGGCGTAACCCAGGCGAAGGATCGGCTAACAACAAGGGAATTCCCGTCCCAGTCATCACGACTCAATTTCCTCGCCCAAAGATAAGGCTTCTCTCAAATAAGGTGCGGTTGGTGTTTGGCCCTGGGCCAGCATTTGCGGTGGACCGGAAGCGATCAATCTCCCGCCATCTGGACCTCCACCAGGGCCAAACTCGAGGAGCCAATCACATGCAGCAAGGAGAGAGGTATGGTGTTCGATGACAATGACCGTATGTCCTCGGTCTACCAGGCGATTCAAGATCTCAAGCAGATTATGAACATCATCAAGATGCAAGCCCACAGTGGGCTCGTCGAGGATATACAATGTTTGTGATTTGGTTTTTCGTGCCAATTCCTTGGCTATTCTCAGTCGCTGCACTTCGCCACCGGACAGAGCGAACCCCGGCTGGCGCAGCACGAGATAGCCAAGACCAACTTCACGAGCCGCCTCCAGGTTACGTGCCAGGGGCAGTTGGTCTTTCACAATAGTAAACACTTCATCAATAGTTAAGGCAATCAGGTCGGGCAATGAGATATCACGCCACTTTACCTGCCATGCTTCAGGCAAAAAGCCGGTTCCGCGACAAGTCTCACATGGTTCATGAACAGCAGGAAGGAAGTCCATATCAAAGCTTAGTAACCCTCTACCCTTGCACGCTGAACAATTGCGGCGGAAATTGTCATTGGTAAGGCCTAAAGCAAATGCCTGAGCTGTCATTGCGAATAGTTTTCGCAATGGTTGTTCGAGTCCAAGAAAAGCTAGGGGAGAGGTAATCCCTGCCCTGGCCTGGCTGAGAATTAGCGTACGCTGCGGCTCTCCGATGATGGAGTCGAATTCGCCAGGCTCTAGCGGCTCATAGGCCACAGAAGTTGTCTGCTTCTTAGGCGCCAAATAGCGGCCCAAAGTATCAATAAGCAATGTACTCTTGCCTGATCCGGACACGCCGCAAATCCCAATCAATGTTCCCAAGGGCAAGCGCACCTCATCGCCTTGTAAATTATTTGCCCGCGCGCCTTCTATTACCAGCCAGTTGTAGGGCTGTCTATGTGGCTTTTGAGGTTCAGGGTAATATGTTGATCGCAGCCAGCGTCCTGTTGGGCTGTCCTGGGCTATAATTTCCTCTAACGTTCCCTGGCCCACGATTCGTCCACCGGCCGTCCCTGCTCCAGGTCCGATATCTATTAGGTGATCCGCCGCTTTCATTAGTAGCGGATCATGCTCGACGACAATGACTGTATTTCCTTCGTCACGCAGGTCGAATAAAGCTTCCTTAAGAGCATCCACTTCAGCTGAATGTAAACCACGAGTAGGTTCATCTAACAACAGAGTCAGAGAGGTCAATCCACTGCCAAGAAGTCCGGCCAGCTTGATCCGCTGCGCTTCCCCAGCGGACAGGGTTGCTGTGAGCCGGTCAAGGTGCAAATAGCCCAGGCCCACTCGCAGCAAGAATAAGAGGCGACGGGAGACCATCTCCAGGGCGGATTGCGCCAATTTAGCCTGCGGCGAATCTGTTTTCGGCAGCTGCACATTGCCCAATATTTCAGAAAGCTCTGCCAGGGAAATGCTGCTAAGTTGGTGGACATTGTATCCGGCCAGAGTCACTGCCAGGTATTCAGGACGCAGCTTTGCACCGTTACAGCTTGGACACGGTTTGGTATTGGTATATGTACCACCTACGTCCCAGTCGCGGATAAAGCCGTAAAATCCTGGAAACAGGAATTCCCTATCATCTGACCTTATTCGAGAGCGGAAGGTAACATGGAGGGGTTCTTCATCACCAAACAAAAAAGCGTTCTGGGCAGATGTGGACATCTCATTCCAGGGCGTTTTTTCCGGGTCAAAGTTGTAGCGCTGGGCCAAGGCACGCACCATGTCATAGCCGTGATTAAGTGGTTTGCACAAGTAACCCTTGGGGAAAAAGCCAGGAGAGTACATTGCGCCGTCGCATAAAGGCTTCTCCGGATGAATAATAAGTTTAGCAGGATTAGGGATTTGCAAAGTGCCGATTCCATTACAAGTTTGACAAGCAGCGGCGTAGGTGTTGGGCGAAAACAAGCGTGGCTTGGCAAGGATCTGTTGGCGACATTCTGCACAAAGCCAACCAACAAAATCTCGTACTGTTTCGCGCTTCATCTGCTTGCCACAGGTGTGGCAGTGACAGTCACCAGCCCAGGTCAGTAAGGCGGCCAGATGACGGGAAATCTCAGTGGCGATTCCTACTGTCGCCCGCTGATCTTGCAAGCGGCGGTTAGTCTGATGACCGATGCCGATGGCGACACCTAATCCTGTCACGCTGTCTACATTAGCACCATCTCCTTCACGGGTACCCTGCCGCTCATATAGAGATAAGGATTCTAAAAATCGGCGGCGTGCTTCCGCCTCCAACACATCTTTGACAAGGCTGGACTTACCGGATCCAGATACACCTGTAACGACGGTTAACGCTCTCTTAGGGAAAGCAACATCCACCCCCTGTAAGTTATGGATCGTGGCATTCTTTACAATAATTTCTGCGGAGCGAAGAGGAGAATTTTCGGTCAGGCCCTTGGGTAGAACGGCCGTATACCGATCCTCATTCAGCGCCTGGGCCGTGGGCGAATTTGTCACTTCACCAAGACCTGCAGCGGGGCCTTCATATAAAACAGAACCGCCAGAAGGGCCGGCTCCAGGTCCCAGGTCGATGATCCAATCTGCTGCGCGCACAACGTCTAGATTATGTTCTACCATAATGACTGTGCCACCGGTTTCTACCAGGCGCTGAAGAATGTGCAATAGACGGGATACATCGTGCGGGTGCAAGCCCGTTGTCGGCTCATCCAGGATGAGCAAGCTGCGACTAAGAGTACGTCGTCCCAGAAACTTGGCCAGTTTAACGCGTTGGGCTTCTCCTCCGGAAAGAGTTGGTGAGGGCTGACCCAGGGCAAGGTACCCCAAACCAACATCAACCAAGGCTTGTAAGACACGCTGCGCTGAACGTCGCTTTGCAAAGGGGAGCGAAGGTGTACTGGCGATTAGTGAGCTTATATCGGACACGGCCATGCGGTAAATATCCGCTATTGACAATAGCTGATCATCAAAATCAATTCGCGCAGCAAGAACTTCTTCGTTAAAGCGCAGCCCATCACATACAGAGCAAGGTATCCAGGTTGATGGGAGGTAGCGCATTTTGATCTCAACTGCGCCCAGTCCATCACAGGAAGCACAGGCGCCCTCAGACCGGTTAAAGGAGAAGTATGAAGCAGAAAGGCCGGTGGCACCAGCGAAGAGATCGCGCATGATAGAAGACAATTGAGTATAAGTGGCAGGATTCGACCTGGGGTTGCGGCCGATTGGACTCTGGTCCACCAAAACTGGCTTCAACAGATCACCAACGATAGATTGGCAGCCAATTGCTTCCGTAGCATTTAAAGAAGCGGCCAGTACATCTTCGGTAAGTGTACTTTTTCCCGAACCAGAGACACCGGTAACGGCTGTGAGCCTTCCGACAGGAAAACGTACATCAATGTTTCGTAAATTATGCTGAAAAGCGCCGCGCACTTCCAGGAATTCATGAGCCTCAGCCCGTGCGTCTGGGATGGGCAAATGTTGGCGGCCACTGAAAAAACGGCCGCTCGGTGTGTCCGCATGCCATAGTTCTGCCGGCGAGCCACTAAAGATAACACGGCCACCTTGTGCCCCAGCGCCCGGGCCAAGATCGATCACTCGATCGGCAAAGGCGGTCGCGTCACGATCATGTTCTACATAAACTACTGGCCCTGGTAACGCTCGTAATACAGGAAGGAATCGCTTTGTGTCTGCTGGATGCTGGCCAATGGTCGGCTCATCAAATATATGCAGCATGTCTTCAAGCTTGCTGGTCAAGGTTACAGCTAGGCGGGAGCGTTGAGCCTCGCCACGAGATAAGGAAGGAGATGAGCGATTTAGGGTCAGATAACCCAAACCTACTTGCAAAAGCGCCTCCAAACGGCGCAGAATCTCTGAGCGTAAACGGCCGTCTTGCGCTCGTTTAAGCAGAACCTCTGCATCTTCAACTGATCGGGACAATAGCGCCGGTAAGCTCAAATTTTGCCAACGTACCGCTGCCGCGGCAGGAAACAATCCAGTTTGGAAACAACGCTCGCATCCCGCGCCGTCACAGTGCGAACAAGAACGATTAAAGTGGGTTGGTTGCAGTTCGGCGATGCGGTGACCGCAACCGGCACAAACCGAGCCCAAAGACATGGTTTCAGTTTCCGGGCCAAATTGTACAAGCAATAAGCGAGACCCAAGGGCACGCACACGGCGCAAGGCCGCTCGTACTTCCACGGGTGTAAGATCAGGACCATAGACGCCGATTCGAACGGAAAAATCATGCGGCTGAGCGGGATCAAGTGCATATCCTTGAACATAAACCTGATTGTCAACTTGCAACGCACCTTTACCAAATTCCTGAACCAGGTAACGCAGCAATGTACTATGGCTGCCGCGCACACCACGCATTAATGAAACCCAGAGGGAAACTGATCCCTGGCCGGCCTTGTTTAACAGGTGATCAACGATCTCATCTTGTGTACGAATGACGCTTTCATGGCCACAATTGGGGCAGGCACGCTTCCCATAACGTGTATAAAAAATACGTAGAAATGGCAGGATGCCGGTAGCCGAGGCCAAGGTCGAGTTGGGGTTGCGATTGAGAAGATTCTGCCCCACGGCGACTGCCGGACCTAGACCGGTGATTCGATCCACTTGCGCCGGGGAAAGACGTTGGGCTGCCGTACCAATAGAATAGACTTCCTGGAAGCGGCGGCGCGCTTCATGGTAGAGCGTGTCAAAAACGAGTGAGGTTTTGCCGGAACCGGAAACCCCGGTCACGGCCGTCAAACCATCCCCTATTTGGACGTCAATGTCCTGTAAATTATGCTCTTTCGCTCCCTCAATGTTTATACTCATACCGGCGGAGTCCAATTGCCTAGCGAGGGTTATGCTATGATGAAACGGTGGTGGTTTCCCCCGCGATCCAATTAATAATTGCTCGCTATTGCTCCAGATAGTAATGCGACCGTGATTTGCTGCCGGCGCACCAAATCACCAAAGGCCCGGCTGTCACCTCGTGGGGCATGTAAGAGCAAATCGGTTTCATTTTGCAGCGCCATACACCCATCCTATTATTACTTTAACAGAAAGGGCGCAAAAGGTTGCATTTTGTAAGGAAACCTGGAACTCCTCCGCATCAGCCGCCTATCTAACCATGACAAGGATCTTGAGATCTTGGTGCTTCGCTACCAGCTCGGTATCGCTGACCACACCAGAGCCTGAACCAGCAATCCCCAATCCTGCAGCCGTAAGTCCAATCATTTGCCGAATCCAAAAGCGCAAAGTGTTTGGGCGATTATATTGATTGTTGATACAATCAATATGCCTTGTTTTCTATACCTGTGGTCACTTATCTTCGAGGTCTATTATGATTACTCCAAGTACCTCGCATCACACTTTATTTAGTCAAAGGTGAATCCTATCATGACCGTATTTGGTCATAGACTATCTGCCTGGCAGCTTTTCGGCCTCGCCTTGGTCATAACGTTCATAATCGGTGCGCCATCCTTGTTGTATCCTTTCGGCCGCGACCAAGGTATTCATGCTTATGTAGGTGCTGAAATCCTGAATGGAAATCTACCATACCGTGATGTTTTTGTGCAGAAAGGGCCATTTGGTTTTCTGATCTATTCCGTTATTACCGGGCTAATAGGACGAACCACTTGGGGCATCCGTCTGTTTGACCTGGTCTGGCAAACAGTGGGCTATGGATTTCTTTTCGCCATAGCTCGGAGACGCTTGAGCCTGATAGTATCCTTATTTGTTGTGTTGTTAACAGCATTTGCCTACCATGCGGCAGGTTTCTGGCATACTGCCCATCATGAGGGTTATCTTACTCCCGTATTGCTCTTTGCCGTATGGGGTCTTGATCGGGTGTTGGCGAAAGATCACGATAAAGGAGTCCTTGTCATCCTGAGTGGAGTAGCGGTTGCAGCCACATTTTGGTTCAAACAGACCGCCGCCGTTTATACACTGGCCATGCTGATCTGGATAGTAATCGATGCGATCAGGCAACGAGACTTTAAACTCACTTGGCCGTTTGCCTTCGGCATCGGCCTGATGCATATCCTGATGATTGCCGTGCTCTTTTTCGTAAGCATGTTACTTCCTATGCTGGAGATCTACGATTTCAGCTTCTTTAGCTATCCTTCTTTGACGCCTGATAAATCTTTCTTGCAGACGTGGCGCCTCTTTTTCCGCTGGTGGAACGAATACGCCTTGATCACTTATTCAGCCTGCGTTGGATTTGTGATCGTCACCGTGAATAAAAAGCGACGCGGCTCTTGGTATGGAATTCAGTTACTTACATTGGCGAGCATCTTAAGCGTCTACGTACAAGGGAAATTTTGGTATTACCATTGGGTAAGTACATTGCCATTTCTAGCCTTATTTGCCGGCGTATTCTATGATGCCTTGAAGGCCCGCTTGCCCAAGTTCTGGTCAGCAGGTGTCTTGTTATTTCTTTTAATCATCCTAGGAAAGCCGCTCACACAAATGGCAGCAGAGAATTGGCAGTATGCCTATTCCATCGCTACGGGCCGCTTATTAGAACCATCTGTGATCTCATATTGGCGTAATCTGTCATCGGAAATTCCGGATGTGCTGGCTGATTTGACTGAGGAAGATGACTATATCTTTGTTTGGGGGGATTATTCGATCTTATATTACTTCTCTGAACGTGCGAATCCAACAGCTTATCCCATGGATCTGCCCTTAAGCGTTAATACTAAATACCAGGAGAAATGGCAGGAAGACGCAATTGACGCTTTGAAAACCAACACGCCACAACTAATTTTGTTAGCGACAACCGACAGTAACGAGTTTGAAGCTGAACCATCTGCTGAGCAGCTTCGATATTTCCCCTCACTTGAAGAAATATTAACCGATCAATATGTATTCGATTTCCGTCTAGGAGAATTCGAAGTTTATGCCCACCGAAATGTATTTAAGGATCAATTAGATGTGGAATTTGGCAACCAGATTGTATTAAAGGACATTTCCATGCGCCGTGACAATATTGATCCAGGGGAAAAACTGATTGTCTCTTTACACTGGACGCCTGAACAGAATATTGTTAAAGATTACACTGTATTTGTGCAGTTGATAGATTGGTCCAAACATGAGGTCGTGGCCCAAAATGACAGTGAACCAGCCTGGGGCCGGTCCCCAACATCTCTATGGACCCCTGGACTATCTGTTTGGGATACACATATCGTCTATTTACCAGATGATCTGCAGCCGGGCACATACGATCTAATTGTTGGACTATACGATGCTGATACGCTTGAACGACTTCCAATCGCGGATCAAACACATGACTACTATTCCAATATTCAGGTGGTAGTTGATTAAATATGTATTGAACAATTGTCTGGCTGTGTTACAAAAAAAAGCGCTTAGCCGCTCGACCGGCCAGACGCTTGATTGCCGCTGTCCGTGACTTGAAGAAAGACAAGCTCTTTCCTGAGAATTGTAAACGACGCCCCAGTCAGTATATGAACAACATCATCGAGCAAGATCATCGGTCCATCAAGCGCAAGATCAAGCCAGGTCTAGGGTTCCTAATGCGGCGAAGAACAGCCGTAAGAAATTGGCTAAATGGTGTGTCTATTCATTAAGAAAACGTTGACAGCGAAGATTCGTCTGCTAAAATGTTATTTACGACGAGATGATTTATATCATAACAATAGATTTAATCACAAAAGTGGGTTTGATATGTGGCAACAGTGCAGGTGTATGAAGCGAGGGTGCTAGTCTCCTTTGTCTCATACCTGAAATAATGGTCTTTCGGACAACCAACTAGTCCGGACATGACAAACGGTGGTGGTTACCCTCGCGATGCAATTACTAATTGCTCGCTATTGCTCCAGAAGGTAATGCGGCCGTTTTTTGTTGTCTTGGATAAATTGTCCACCTGTTAGGCGTGAATGCGTCTGATCAGAAATTTTTCATACAACCAATATTTCAGGAAAATAATTATGTTGCCAACAATTGAACAAACAAAACAATTCATCCCTTACCTTGCCCCCCAAGATCTTGAAGGACAAATTGGGAATACGCCCTTATTAAACCTGGCCAGAACGGCCAAAGCATTTGGTCTTGCCCGTAATGTCGTTTTGATGGCCAAGGCGGAATGGTTTAACCCCGGTGGTTCGGTGAAGGATCGCGCGGCGCTGAATATTATCCGCGTCGCCGAAGAAAATGGCTTACTGCAGCCGGGTATGACGCTCCTGGATTCTACATCGGGCAATACAGGCATCGCCTATGCCATGCTAGGAGCCGTACGAGGTTATCACGTTAGGTTGACAATACCCGCTAATATCAGCCCTGAACGCATGGCTACCCTACGCGCATACGGCGCTAAACTTATCCTGACCGATCCCTTAGAGGGGTCAGATGGTGCACTCGTAGAAGCCAGGAAGTTGGCAGCCGCAGATCCATCCCTTTTCTATGCCAACCAGTATAATAACGCTGCAAATTGGCAGGCCCACTATCTGACCACAGCCAATGAAATCTGGCAGCAAACTGTCGGAAACATCACCCATTTTGTGGCAGGCTTGGGCACGGGCGGAACCTTCACCGGTACGACAAAACGTCTAAAAGAGTTAAATCCAACAATCCATTGCTACTCAGCCCAGCCCGACAGCCCATTTAACGGCCTGGAAGGATGGAAACATATGGATTCGGCCATTAAACCAGGGATTTATGATGAAAACCTGGCTGACAAAAACCTGACCTCGGGTACGGAAGAGGCTTACAAAATGGCACGCTTTCTGGCTCGCACCGAGGGCTTATTTGTAGGTATTTCGTCTGCGGCGGCTGTAGTCACGGCCGTGCGCGTCGCCCAAGAGTTAGATCAAGGTGTCGTGGTAACCATTATGCCTGACAGCGGCTTGAAATATCTTAGCGAGCGCTTTTGGGCTGAATAGTGTGGATAATGCTTAAGATTTCAACGATTTTATTGGACGAAATCAAGGCTCACGGCGTGGCATCTTATCCATATGAAGGTTGCGGCCTACTTTTAGGTCATGTCGAGGATGGCGCCAATATGGTAACGGCCGTGCGCCCACTATCCAACGTTTGGCCTGATGAAGAAGAAAAACGAGTCCGCTTCCGTATCGCCGAAGATGATTGGCGTGATGTAGAAATGGAAGCCATGATGGATGATCTGGATGTGGTAGGTGTTTTTCACAGCCATCCCGATAACCCGCCCATAGCATCGCCCAGAGATTTGGCCTGGGCTGCCTGGCCAGGTTACTCTTATTTGATTACCGAGATTAACAGACGACTACCGGCATCTAGCCTTTCATGGCAGCTCTTAACAGACCGCTCCGGTTTTGTCGAAGAAAAAATATTGGAGAAATAACAATGACGACAATTCGTATTCCAACCCCGTTACGGCCGTATGCCGGCGGGCAAAGCAAGGTTGCAGTTTCCGGCAGTACTGTAGGTGCTGCTCTTGATGATTTGACCGGCCAACACCCTGATTTGCGCCAGCACCTCTATGAAGGTGATAATCTGCGCAGCTTCGTGAATATCTATTTGAACAAGGAAGATGTGCGCCAACTGGACGGCCGTGAAACGGCCGTAGAAGAAAGTGACACATTAATGATCATCCCCTCCATTGCCGGAGGAAAATAAATTGGAAAACAAGATGATGAGTACAATCGATCTGATAGACCCAGCAGCGATCCATCTATCTCATGAGGAAGTCCAACGTTACAGCCGCCATCTGATCATGCCTGAGGTAGGTATGGAAGGCCAGAAGAAGCTTAAGGCAGCCAGCATTTTACTGATCGGTGCTGGGGGCCTTGGTTCTCCCCTTGCCATGTACTTGGCAGCGGCCGGTGTCGGCCGTCTTGGACTGGTCGACTATGATGTCGTTGATTACAGCAATCTACAACGACAGGTAATTCACGGCACCGCTGATGTCGGCCGTTTGAAACTAGAAAGCGCTCGCGATCACATTCTAGATATCAATCCCCACGTGCAGGTAGATACCTACGAAGTGCCGCTCACATCAGATAACGCTTTGGAGATTATTGCGCCCTACGACATTGTCATCGACGGCACAGATAATTTCCCAACCCGCTACTTGACCAATGATGCTTGTGTGCTTCTTGGCAAACCCAATGTATACGGCAGTATCTTCCGCTTTGAAGGGCAGGCCTCCGTTTTCTATGCTGAAGAAGGGCCATGCTATCGCTGCCTCTTCCCCGAACCGCCACCGCCAGGATTGGTTCCCAGTTGTGCCGAAGGGGGCGTATTGGGCATATTGCCGGGCACGATTGGCCTAATCCAGGCCACGGAAGCGATCAAGCTCATTCTTGGTCTGGGCGAATCCTTAATCGGCCGTTTATTACTCTATGACGCCCTGGGTATGACCATTGACGAAGTGCACCTGCGCAAGAATCCGAGCTGTCCTATCTGTGGGCCTGAACCGACAATAACGGAATTGATCGACTACGAGCAGTTTTGTGGCGTGCCGGCTCATGACAACAGCCTTTATCTGGCAGAAGAGGAAGCGGGCGCCGGTGTCCCACAAATGACCCCATGGGAACTAAAGGCACGCCTTGACCAAGGGGAGGATCTGCTAATCGTTGATGTGCGCGAACCACACGAGTGGCAGATTTCAAATCTCGACTCCTTAGGCGCGATATTAATTCCCCAGGGCCAGATTCTTAATCGCATGGGCGAACTCGATACAGCACGGGAGATTATCGTTCAATGCCGCTCTGGGCAGCGCAGTGCGGCTGTCATTAGTGAACTCCAAAATCATGGATTCAAAAAACTGCATAATCTCGACGGCGGGATCAACCGCTGGGCGAGAGAGGTCGATCCAAGCCTTCCGATATATTAAGTTATTGGAAATCGGATTTCCCGGTACTTTACAAATCCACATCACAAATACAAATAGCTCAATGAATTTATGCGAAAATCCGATTTCATAGTAAAAAAATTTGGCCGTAAGTGGTGAATGGTTAGCCAAATACCTCTTACGGTCACTCTTTGCTTCCTTCATCAAGTCTGTACTCTCATGCACCATGTACACACCCAGAAGAATATGCTACCATCTGTCTAAATGTTGGCAGATGATATTACAAAGATTGTAGCCTCCAGCCCGATGCTCGCGGGCTTAGACCCCGTCGAAACGCGGCTGTTTATTGAACAAGGACGGCAACGGCACACAAACAAAGGCACCTTCCTCTTTCAGCAGGACGAACCAGCCACGTCTTTTTATATCCTCACCCACGGCCGTATCAGATTAGCCCAATTAACCAGTGCTGGTCACCAAATAATCCTTCGCTATTTTGGACCAGGTGATGGTTTGGGAATTGTCGTTGCTTTGAGCAATATGCCATATCCCGCTTCTGCTGAAGTCCTCGAGGACAGTTCAGCGCTTGCCTGGAACCGCGAAACCACCCGCGAGCTTATGCTCCAGATTCCACAATTGGCGCTCAATGGCATGGAATTGATAGCTGGACGCTTTGCCAGGCTTCAAGGACTTTACCTGGAAATGGCCACACAACAGGTTGAACAGCGTATTGCCTTAACCCTCTTAAGATTAGTACGCCAGTTTGGTAAGCGGGTCGATGATGGCGTGTTAATTGACATACCCTTAACGCGCCAGGACCTGGCAGAGATGACCGGAACCAATCTCTATAATGTCAGCCGCATACTTAGTAAATGGGAGCAGGCAGGCACCGTGCGCACTGGACGCAAACAAGTCGTACTATGCAGAGCACATGATCTTGTTGTCTTGATTGAAGGCACCCCCCAGAACAACTAGACTCCCAATACCTCCTTGACGCAAGAGGACTTTGTGCAAAATTTAACAAACGTTGCATTATTGCAACGTTTCACATCTTCATTTCCTATACGCTGTAGAGTGATTACTGTGTCCAGGTGTGCGTCAAGCTCAATTGAGGCCTGATGCCCCATAGTAAAGGAAATGGAGATGGAGAAACAAAGAAGTTTTTTTAGTAGAAACAGGTTTGCAATTATTGGTCTTGTAATCGCTGTATTGATAGTGATCTTGATGGTTAGCTGCCAAGACAATCAGAGCAGCAGTGGCGATCAAGGCAGTTCGAGCGAATCGGCAGCCGATACATCCGCTCTTTCAGGCGATGCTGGTTCTATTGCTGAGGCTCGCGGGCTTACGCCGGATGATGTGCTCGCGGCGTTGAAGACTTATACACCATCTGGTGTCCATGATGAATACATCATGTTCGCCTCCGGTGGACACGGTGGGCAGGTATATGTCATTGGCTTGCCGTCCATGCGTATTATCAAGCAAATTGCTGTTTTCACCCCGGAACCATGGCAGGGTTACGGCTATGGGGCTCAAGGCACGATGGAAGTTCTGGCAGGTGGCAATACCGACGGCAGCGACATCACCTGGGGCGATACCCATCACCCCGCTTTGAGTGAAACCGCGGGGGATTATGACGGCGAATTTCTTTTTATAAATGATAAAGCCAACGGCCGTGTTGCTGTTATCGATCTTAAAGATTTCGAGACCAAACAGCTTGTGAAGAACCCCATAGCGCTCGGCGATCATGGTGGCACCTTTGCCACACCTAACACCGACTATGTCATTGAAGGTGGGCAATATGGCTCGCCGCTGGGCTGGGAATACAGCTCTATAGAGGATTATGAAGAAGACTATCGCGGCATGATCACTTTCTGGAAATTCGATCGTGACTCTGGTCGCATCTTGGAAGATGAATCCTTTGCGATTGAACTGCCGCCATATTGGCAGGATCTATGCGACGCCGGAAAGTTGGCCAGTGACGGTTGGATTTTCTGCAATTCCTTCAATACAGAAATGGCCACGGGTGGTGTCGAAGACGGCAACCCACCATTTGAAGCAGGCGCATCGCAAAATGATATGGATTACATGCACATCTTCGATAAAGAGAAAGCGATCGCAGTGGCTGCTGCCGGTAAAACCATCGACGTCAAGGGTTTCCCGGTTATTCCCTTGGATACCGCCATTGAAGAAGGGCTGCTCTATTTCGTACCGGAACCGAAAAGCCCTCATGGTGTAGATGTGACGCCTGACGGCAAGTTCTTGACCGTCTCCGGTAAACTGGATCCCCACGTTAGCATTTACAGCTTCGAGAAAATCCAGGCCGCCATTGCCGCCGGTGGTCATGAAACCGATGTCTATGGCGTGCCGATCCTGCCCTTTGATGATGTCGTGGAAGCGCAAATCGAAGTTGGTTTGGGCCCGCTGCATACGCAATATGATGATAAGGGTTATGGTTACACGAGCCTCTTCCTGGAACCGTCGGTAGCGCGCTGGGCATTAGGTGGCGATTTCTCGGATTTACATGAGGAAGAAGATTGGACCTTGGTCACCAAGACCCCGGTGCAATATAATGTTGGTCACATTGCCGCAGCGGAAGGGGATACAGTTAGCCCCGATGGCCAGTACCTGGTCTCAATGAACAAATGGGCCATTGATCGTTTCGCCAATGTGGGCCCATTGCTACCACAAAATTTCCAATTGTTGGACATCAATGAACCAGGCACCAGCATGCCCTTGCTTTACGATTTGCCGATTCCTGATGGCGAGCCGCATTATGCGCAAATCATCAAGGCCGACAAGTTGGATCCGTGGGAAGTTTATCCCGAAATCGGCTGGAATCCGCACACGAACGCGGTTGACGAAAATGTGGTGCAGCTCGGCGAAGAGCGCATTGAGCGCAATGGCAATGAGGTAGAGATCTGGATGACGGCCGTTCGCAGCCACTTCACACCGGAACGTGTGAATATCAAGAAAGGCGATCACGTTACCTGGCACATTACAAACGTCGAACGCGCCTATGACGCAACGCACGGCTTCTCACTGCCCTACTACAACATTAACTTGAGCATTGAGCCGGGTGAAGCAACAACATTCGAGTTTGACGCTACCGAAGATGGTGTCTTCTCCTATTACTGCACCGAATTCTGCTCCGCCTTGCATTTGGAAATGACAGGTTACATGATGGTTGAACCATAGGCAGGCACGTGCAAACAGTACAAGCAATCGAGAGAAAGAGGATATAATTCCAATCTCGATTTAGTTAATTAACAGCTATATAGCCTCTATGGTTGGAGTCTAACCCTTGGGTTAAGATGCAGCGGAGGCTATATAGTTTTTTATAAAGTGATAGAGTTGTTGAGATGAGTACAATGAGCATTTTCAAGAGAGTAGTCGGCCCGCGTGTGCCGGAAGACAGTTCAAAGACAGACAAACAAAGTTACCGTATACCTACGATTTTGTTTGTAGTGGCCGCCCTTCTGCTCCTGGTATCTATATTTCTTCCTTATTGGAAGATGACCCTGCTGGCACCGCAATATCCCGGTGGATTACACGTAACAGCCTACGTCAACGAATTAACCGGGGATGTAGCTGAGATTGATGGGCTTAATCATTACATCGGCATGCGGCCGTTGAACGAAGCCGCCAAGCTGGAGCGATCGATCAGTGTTTTTGCCATTGGGGCCCTGGCACTTCTCGTCGTTGCTGCAATTTTTGTGCATACTAAGTGGGTCGTCCTGCTCGTGCTGCCGGCGATATTAATGCCGATTATATTTCTACTTGATTTGCAGTATTGGCTGCGTGATTTCGGTTTGAACCTGGACGAGACGGCCGCACTGAGCAGTGCCATCGATCCCTTTGTACCCAAGGTATTGGGCAGCGGGATGATTGCTCAATTCGAAACGATCGCCAATCCGGGTATTGGTCTTTGGTTAGCCATCGCGGCTGCGATTCTATGCATTGCCGGCCTCTATTTCCACCGCAAAGCCTATAAACCCCTGGTGGAGGCTTCTACTCAAGATCAATAGGCTGCGGTCACACATGCGGGTACGCGAGATCATTTTAATGCGACATTTTCTTCTTTTATTCCTGTTCCTGGCTGGCGGATTATTAATTGCTGTTCCGGCAATGGCCCAAGAAGGCGGTGAAACTTTCGTCATCACGGCCGAAGATCTGGCAACGGCCGTTGCTGCAGCCCAAGATGGCGACACCATCGAAGTGAATGGCGGCATCTTTCAAGGTTACCTGGATATAGATAAACGTCTGACCCTAATCGGCAGCGATTGGCCGGTTATTGATGGTGAAAACGAAGGAACGGTCGTAAGAATCAGCGGTCCCGGCACAATACTTCGCGGCTTTCTGATTAAAAACAGCGGCAGCTCGTTGGATCAGGAAAATTCAGGAATCGCCGTGGTTGCACCACAAGTCACCGTGGAAAATAACCGTTTTGAAGACACCTTATTTGGCATCTATTTAAAAAAGGCCCATAACAGTGTCATTCGCGGAAACACGGTCACAAGCAAAGATCTGGAAGTTCAACGCCGGGGAGATCCAATTCGTCTCTGGTACAGCACTGATGTGCTTATCGAAGACAATGTTGTAGATAAGGGACGTGATGTGGTGTTGTGGTATTCAGAACGCCTATTGATACGCAACAATACCGTCACCAACGGCCGTTACGGCTTGCACTTCATGTATTGTGATGATGCCACGATAGAAAACAACCGTTTGATGGACAATTCTGTAGGCACATTTTTGATGTACAGCCGCCGCGTCAACATGCTTAACAATACCATCGCCAATAATCGCGGCCCCAGCGGCTATGGCGTGGGCCTCAAAGATATGGATGACGCTAGAGTCATTAACAATTTATTTCTCGATAATCGCGTCGGCGTGCATCTGGATACATCCCCACGTGAAGTTGACAGCATCGGCGAATTTAGCGGCAATGTTTTTGCCTATAACGATATCGGCGTGGAAATGATGCCCTCCGTCCGTCACAACATGTTCAGTGGCAACAGCTTTGTCGAAAATGAGGAGCAAGTCGCCGTTGCCGGCGGGGGCACGATACGAGAAAACAGTTGGACCGTAGACGGTAAAGGCAACTATTGGAGTGATTACGCCGGGTACGACGCTGACGGCGACGGCCAGGGTGATATGGAATATAAGTCGGAGCGACTGTTTGAGAATTTGATGCAGCCAGGAACCCTTGCTGCGCCTCTTCATCTACAGCCCGGCCAGCAACGCGATTGATTTTGCCTCGAAGGCTTTCCCGCTGGTGAAGCCCAAACCGAAATTGGTGGATGAACGGCCGTATATGATGCCCATGATTCCCACAGATGCGCCTCCCTTGCCCCAGAGCGGACAATCAAGGTTGGATCTGGTTGGCAGTCAGCCTTGTCATCGTTGCCTTGGGCCTTGGCTGCCTTGCCGCGCACTGCACTGGCGGCGATATCAGATGAATCCGGAAATCGGGACAACAACTATGAGTGAAATGATAACGGCAACAAATATTACCAAACGTTTTGGCGGTTTGACGGCCGTTGACGACCTTTCCTTTACACGTAAATTCAGGTGAGGCAGTCGCCTTATGGGGCGCAAATGGGGCAGGAAAGACGACAGCATTGCGTTGTTTGTTGGGCTTGCTGCCCTTTGAAGGCAGCGTCTCCATTTCCGGCATAAGACGTACAAAAACAAGGCAAAGCAGCGCGTAGACTGATGGGCTTTGTACCCCAGGAACTTAATTTCCACGATGATATGACGGTCGCCGAAACGATCACTTTTTACGCACGCCTGAAAAAAGTACCCACCGGCTATGATTTCATGCCCTTGCTGGATCGTTTGGAATTGACACCCCATATTTACAAGCCGGTACATGATCTGTCCGGTGGCTTGAAACAACGGCTGGCTTTGGCTTTGGCTCTGCTGGCTGATCCACCTATTCTGATTTTGGATGAGCCGACAGCCAACCTTGATATCCGTGCCCGTGAAGATTTCTTGCTGCTTTTGCACGAGCTAAAAGTTGGCGGCAAAACGCTGGCCTTTTCCTCACATCGCCTGGAAGAGGTAACCGCATTAGCAGACCGCGTGCTATTGATGGAAGCCGGACGCCTGGTTGTTGATGCGCCACCCCAAGAATTAGAACAACGTCTGGGTTGGGAATCAACGCTGCATTTATATATGCCGGAACCGGTAATTGAACCCGCTTTGGAAACACTCACTACCTATGGTATGCCCGTCAGCCGCAACGGCCGTGGCGTTCGCGTCCAGGTCAAGGCTGGTGAAAAAGGCAAGGTCTTGCGCATGCTGCATGAAGCTGGTATTGAGATTGAGGATTTTACAGTTGAATAATCAGCGCGAAGGGGCGGTTCGCGAACCATCCCTACACAGGTGATTTATGATTGATTTTGAAAATGTCTACGTATTAACCCAGAAGGAACTGCGTGACGCGCGCCATAACCGCTGGTTTGTGTTATATGCCATCGCTTTTGCCGCTTTGTCGCTCTCCCTGGCCTGGTTAGCCTTGTCGGGTGCGGGGAACTATGGATTGGCAGGTTTCGGCCGTACCAGCGCTAGCCTTATTAACCTGGTGCTGCTGATTGTGCCTTTGATGGGTTTGACACTTGGCGCGTTGAGTCTGGCCGGAGAACGAGAGAAAGGGACATTGATCTATTTGATGGCCCAACCTGTGAACCAACTAGAACTTCTGCTTGGAAAGTTCGTCGGCATGGCCCTGGCCTTGAT
This sequence comes from uncultured Chloroflexia bacterium, assembly GCA_963736615.1. Lineage (GTDB taxonomy): Bacteria > Chloroflexota > Anaerolineae > Promineifilales > Promineifilaceae > JAACFF01. The sequence continues at coordinate 191,950 of CAVTPP010000017.1, forward strand.
GGCTGCCCTGGGTTTGGGATTTGGCCTGACCGGGCTGCTGATTGCTGTCAATGGCGGCGGACAAGAGATCCGCACCTATATCATTCTGCTCCTGTTATCCTGTCTATTGGCGGTGGCCAGCTTGAGTGTCGGTTTTTTGATTTCCGCGTTGGTCACACGAAGCGCAACGGCCATCGGTCTGGCCTTGTTTTTATGGCTGCTCCTGGTTTTCTTTGGCGACTTGGGTTTGATGGGTACGGCCGTTGTTTTACAGCTCAATACCAGCCAACTATTCGCCGCCGCACTGGCCAATCCTTTGCAGCTTTTCAAACTGGCCTCCATATTAAACCTGCGCCAAAACCTGGAAGTGCTGGGTCCAGCCGGCGTTTATGCCTTTCGCACCTATGGAGAACGCTTGCTCCCTGCACTTATTGGTCTGTTATTACTGTGGGTGATCCTGCCTTTCCTGCTGACCACGCAGGTTTTCAAGCGCAAAGGTGTCCTATGAAACGATGGACCATACTTATATTGGCAACCTTTGCACTGCTGCTATTTGTTGGCTGCGGCCAGGCCACAAATACGGAAGAACCGCCTGAAGATCGACTATGGCCAAGATGTATGTGAACGCTGTGGCATGATTATCAGCGAAGAGAAATTTGCGGCAGCTTACTGGACAGCAGGGGGTGAAGCACGCCGTTTTGATGATATTGGCGGCATGCTGGCCTACAATACCGAACACGCGGAAGATGTCGCCACTTATTGGGTTCATGATTTCGGAAGCGGTGAATGGATTCGCGCCGAAGAGGCCAATTATGTAGTGGACAACGACCTCATGACACCAATGGGCTTTGGCATCGCCGCTTTTGCCGACGAAGAGCAAGCCCATGCGCTGGCTTATGGTCAAGAAGGCGTTATGATTATGCCATTTACAGAACTGCTAGCAATGAAAATCAGTATGCCTGACGACCTTCATGCTCACGAAGAGCATACTGAATAAAAGCAGTAAGCTGGTAATTAGATCGGCTTACTGTGATAAAGACTTTTTAGAAAACAAATTGTTGATAGGAGAAAAAGATGATTACTAAGAAATCGATTTGGATATTAGGTCTTATGATTTTACTGTTGGCCCTGGCTGCCTGTGGCGGTGGAGGAGACAGTGCATCAAGTCCGAGGCGGAAGAAGCAGCACCTAGTCAGTTTAGGCGATGCGGACGCAGGGTAAAAAACAGTACGACATGCTGTGCATCGCCTGCCATGGACCTGGCGGTGAAGGTATTGAAGGTCTGGGAAAGCCATTTACAACCAGCGAATTCTTGCGTGAGAAAAGCGATGAAGAGATGGTCGAGTTTATCACAGTCGGCCGTCCCATGAGTGATCCACTAAATACAACCGGCGTTGACATGCCCCCCAAAGGCGGCAACCCGGCCCTGTCCGAAGACCAAATACTCGATATTATCGCCTACGTACGAACCTTGCAGAATTAATTAAACACGAGAAGGTCATTCTTAGTTAAGTAGGGTATCTAAACCATGTCCGGCTCAGAGCAGATAGCAAATATGACCGTGAGTACCGTTTTAGACCGCTGGCCACAAACTGCGGAGGTATTCAACCAGTTCAATATGGCCTGCGTTGGTTGCCCGGTAGCACCTTATTACAGCGTCACCGAAGCGGCAACGGTTTATAAATTGTCTGTGGATGAATTTGTTGCTGTGCTGGAAAAAGTTATTCGAGAGGATCCGGCCTGATCATTATCATTCTCAAACGAATAAATTTCAAAACTTGCTGGCACAGTGGCTCTAGATGGTAACTTGAGATTATCCCCAACCCCTCTTGATTTTCCTTGAGAGAAACGTGCTAAAAGCATGAAATAAATTAAATTTGGTTTTTGCGATTTGGCAGCGTCGCTAGAGTAAGCCTGAAAATCAAGGGAAAGTAAATTCACTTTTTCGCAAGTGCTCACTCGAGTGCGTTGTGAGATTATATGCCACCACTACCATCGAGGATCAATCTTGCGTTGATTTTTACTAAAGCGAGTATGCGTCTCCCCACGATTCAAGGATGCTGAATGCTCTGATTTTTCGGCACTGTCCCAACGGTCAGGAACGCAAGAAAAGACATGCCAAACAAACATTCGTAGGAAAATTACCGGTTCAATTCTTGAGTTGTTCTTATATCATTACCTGTCTTATCATGATTTCTCTGTGCTGGGGACAACTACCGGCAGCGCTCCCGGTACCACTTGCATGGAAATCGGCGTGCGCCCCGTGTATTCGCCATCGGTCCATACCGGCTGATCAGGATCTGTGTCAATGCTGATCACTTTGCCCTGCTTAATGAACTCATTGGCTGTTTTCGTATTGAGGTGCAGCGCCCGATCGGCCGCGGCGGAGAGTGTTTTCAAGTTTGCGCTGCTTAATACAAACACCTCCAACAGGCCATCGTCAGGTTTGGATACCTTGCCGGTTACGGAGATACCGGTACCGGCCATGGCAGCATTGACGACATACAGCTTGGCGCATTTGAAAACATACTCCTCACCATCCAAGGTGACTTTGTAGTCAAATTCCTTCTGCTTTTTACTACGGGCACGGTGGTAAGAGTTGATCGCATAGGCAAAGGTGCCATATTTGTCCTTGTCCGCACGGCTCGTCTGCTCTTCCGGTTCGATGCCAACGTAGAGACGCTGCACGAAATAACTATCGCCCATCTTGACCACGTCGATGTTTCGAATCTGCCCACCGGTACAGAGCAGCTCCACCGCCGGGCGCAGCTCTTTGGGCGTGCCCAACTCGGTGGCAAAGCCATTCCCTGTGCCACCAGGAAGAACGCCCATAACGGCCGTTGTGCCCAGGATACCATTGGCGATTTCATGCTGGGTGCCGTCACCGCCGTAGCCAGCCACCAGATCGGCCCCGCCTTCCGCTGCTTCCCGGGCCTGGGTTGTGGCATCACCGTACTTCTTGGTCACGCTGATCGTCCAATCAATATCCTCGTATTGGTGGAATACATCGTTAATCACATTCAATACCGGCTCATCTTTGCCAGATGCCGGGTTAATAACAATATGGATCTTCTTATACGGTGATTCACTCATTTTTTCCTCCAAAATAATTACTAAAGAGTGTTAGGATTTATATCAAGAAATTAAAACGCCTAGGTTTATTGTTTTCGGACATATGTTATTTTCTCCAATTGTTTTGATATGGGCGACAACAAAGGCTATCGGCCAGCCGAAAAATTCATCACGCCCATGATACCGTCGATGATGAAATATAAACCAATAGCAAACAAAATTACGGCAACAATGATAGGCATTGCTTCCCTGAGCCAATTATCTGCTTTCTCCAGAACACCTTGTGCCTTTCCCGGGCCAATCAGATATAAGATAATAGGCAGCAATAGCGTCAGGCTGGCCATTGTTAAGAACAGGAGTGTCGCAAGGAATCGTGTTGCATGATCCGATAATGACAAGATCTCGCCGAGAGCTGCCGTCGTGAAAAGCCATTGATTCAGGCTCACTACCGCCCAGACGAAGCCAAGTGCGAGCAGCCCGCCCGGGCTATCTCCAAAACGTGCGCTAAATGAAGAATTACTATCTTTGGGACCTTCTTTTGGTGTGCGATTGCGCCAATGATGGTACGCTCGAATCCACAGCATCACGCCAGCTGCTATGAGCAGGCCATCAAAGATAACGTGCTGGCCCGAAGTAACAGCCAGGTGCAATTGATGTAGTGTCGCACTTGCGGCAGTAGAAATATCGGCAAGAAACGTGCTAATTTTTTCTAGTAAGCCGGTGAAAATCAGGCCAATTGCAACTAAAATTAAAATTCGGAACAAGGTGATTCCGCTGATTAGGCCGGAGCTCTTTTTAAGACCATCACTCTTACCTAATAGGGCAATCTCCAAACCAAATTGTAAGGGCAAGAAACTGGCAGCAACTCCCAACAATATTAATGAAACCCAGGGAGTATTCATGTGCTAAATGCCTCAGCCAAATGTTCTGCATCATTACGGGTTCTACAGCAAGAAATAACGCTGACCTGGATGGCTTTGTCGATTGTGGTCATGGGTTAATTTCTCTTTCTTAATATCATGGTGGGTTGGGGTTCAACCTTTATTGCACCGGAGCCCAATTTTCCGACAAGTTTATTTTTCTTTATCTTGCGCTGCAGCCGCGGCAACGGCCGTATTGACAGCACTGCGAATCGTAGGAAATAGTCGCTCTTCACCAATATCATCTAGAACGCCAGTCAGGTCTAACCATTTACGGCCGCCTACATGAACACGCGCCAGTAAGAGTTCGAGCTCATAGCGCTGTGCATAATCGAGCAAGTTTACAATAGCAGCGGCACCAGTCGTATCAATATAGGCTACTTCTTCGCAGTCGATGACCAGGGTATGAGGCAAGGTGCCCTTCGCGCCGGCATCAATCAACAATTTCTTAGCCGTTTTCTCAAACGCCTCGGCATTAGAAAAGATGATCGGTGCGGCGAAACGGTAAACAATAACACCGGAAACCGGCTGGGCATCTGAACCGGTTATACCGTGGCGACGGCCGTACTGCCAGGCCATTGCTTCAAAATTGCCTTTTTCTTCTACCCGTCCCAGCACCGCACGACCGGGAAACTCGTGCGGTAAATCATGAAGATAACTGACAAAACAATGCCCACAATCAATGCCGGCAGCAAATCCAGGAAGAGCACCAAGATGAAAGTGATGAATGCCGCCGCAAAGTCCTCCCGATCAATACGCCATAAAGTCATCATTCTCTTCGGACTGGCAGATTCCCACATAGCGGTAATGATAATGGCCGCCAGCACAGCCTCCGGCAGCCATTGGAACAGCGGCGCAAAAAATACCAGCGTCAGCAGCACAAAGCCGGCTAGAAAGATGTTGGACATCTGCGACTTAGCGCCGGAAGCTATCGCCGCCGCCGACCCAGACAGGCTGCCCGTGACAGTCATACCGCCCATTAAACCAGCGCCGATATTGCCCACACCATAAGCGCGAAATTCCTGGTTACTGTCCAATTCATCGTGCGTCTTTTCCGTTACCTTGGCCGAAGTGCCCCACCCCACAGGAAAGCCCACCAGAATAACCGCACCGGCCGCCAACAGCAGGTCGAGCCAGGTTGAAGTGTCAATTCCTGTTGGAATGCTCAGGGAGGGGAGACCGCGCGGGATGGCGGCCACGAGTTCGATGTCGGGGTTGAGGATAGCCACGAGAACAGATGAAAGGACAACGGCCGTTAGCGCCGCCGGCAGCTTGGGCATAAAGCGCTCGATGGCAAAGATGAGCAGCAGTGAACCTACACCAATGAGAGCGGTCGTAAAATCCCAGTCGCCACGCTGTAACAACAGCGACCGCAGCTCCTGTACCGTGCTTTCGCCAAAGGCATCGACGCCCACCATTTTATCCAACTGCCCCACAATAATCTGGATCGCCATGCCCAGGATAAAGCCGGCCATCACCGCTTTGGACATGAAATTTGCAATCCAGCCTAAGCGCACTAATCCGGCGATGATGTACAGCACCCCTGTTGTGAAAGCCAGGGCAATTGTCAGGGTAATGGCCATGTTTTGGTCTCCGCCGGAAAGGGTGCCCACGATACTGGCCGATATCGCGGACGTTGCCCCGGCCGCGGCAAAAACCATCAATCGTGAGCCGCCAAACATAGCATAAGCGATCAGCGCCAGCGGTACGGCGTACAAGCCCATCTGTACCGGCACGCCGGCGATCGTGGCGTAGCCCATTGACTCGGGAATCAGCAGGGCCGCCACACTAATCGCCGCGATAAGATCGGGCGACAGATTCGTACCCCATTCATATTTGCGGATCCACTCCACCGCCGGGAACCACAGTGACATCTTACTAGGCGTCTTGGGTATTGGTTTTTTGGATGCTGTCGACTGAGCCTCTATTGTCATCAGTTTACCTTGCTTATCTTGCCTATGATGTTTCTCTTTAAGAATCCGCTCCATCCACAGAATGCCTGCTCACGTGCAGTCTGACCGCAGCCGCGATGTCGTGATGTATATGGTCGCTGCCGATCGCATCGATAACATCATCTCGCTGCAGCACGGCCAATACCTGTGGTTTGACCCGCGCCAGGTGCAGGTCGATATTGTACGCTTCACCGGCTTGGGCAATCTTCTTCAGCACATCAGCACCTTCCGTATCAATAAAATTAACGCCTTCCATGCTGAGGATCACACCACTTAATTCATCCCCGTCCTCGACACGTATATCTCGCAAGCGATCGCCTAACGCGCCGGCGTTGACAAAAAACAGCCCTCCGTCGAAGCGTACAATTCTCAGACCTGGATATGTTTCAGCCTCCGGATGCTCCTCCAAATCAAAGAACGCGTCGCTGCCCGGTTTCCTTCCCAGTTCCGGGATGTAGGGCCGTGCGGAAACGCCCACCAGCCCAATGATCGATAGAATCACGCCGATGACAACGCCCTCTAGAATGCCAAAGGTCATGACACCCAATAAAGCAAGCATGGCCGTGATGAATTCGAACCGTTTTACATGGCGTATGCGCTTCATTTCGGCGACGTCCATCATGCCTGTCACAACCGCCTGGATGATGATGGCTCCCAAAACCGCTTGGGGCAAATAGGAGAACATCGGGGCCAGGAAGAGCAGGGTCAGGATGATAAAGAGGGCCTGGGCCAGGTTGGAGACTTGCGATTTGGCCCCCGCCTGATCATTGATGGGGCTCTTGGAGAGACTGGCATTGTCGAATATACCCTGGAATAAGGATGAAGCGACGTTAGACACGCCCTGGGCCAGCAGCTCCTGGTTAATGTCAACCTCGAAATTGTGTTTGTTGGCATTATTGCGTACAGCAGCCGTGGTGACTGAAAAGCCGATCAACAGCAAGCCAACGGCTGCACTTACGATCAAGGCCAGATTGTTCACAATTAGGTCAAAATTAGGAAATACAAAACTGGGCAGACCGCTTGGTACATCAGCGACCAGGGCCACGCCCAAATCTCCTAAATTGAAGATGGCTGTAGCCCCAATGCCCAAGATTACGGCGATTAGCGCGCCGGGGAGTTTTGGGGCTAAGATTTTGATCCCAAATACCAGGAGCAGCGCCAACACACCCACCACCAGGGTGGCCATGTTGGCTTCATCCAGACTGGTTATCCAGGCCCACACCTTCTGCCAGGTGTTCGATCCCGATTTCTCTGTGCCGGTGATCTTAAACAGTTCGCCAACAGCGACATTGATGCCAACGCCAAAAATAAACCCGGTCAGAACGGCGGCGGAAAGGAAATCCGAGATCCAGCCCATCTTAAAAAGGTACATGATGATGTAGAGGAGCCCGGCCACGAACACAATACTCGCTGCTAGGACAATGGCCTCATCAGAGCCGGCTGCGGCAACACCTAACACGGCTGCGCCCAAAACGGCCGCTGTGGATGAACTGGGTCCGGTGGTCACCTGCCTTGAAGTCGTGAATATGGCAAAAAAGATCAGGCCTAGCGCCGCGGCGTAGAGGCCATACTGCACCGGCACGCCGCTAATGGTGGCATACCCCAGAGAAGTAGGCACCATGAGCCCCCACACAGACAACCCGGCGATGACATCCCCTTTTAGCCATGTCCGGTCATAATTGGGCAGCCAGGTTACGATAGGGAGATAACGGGCAAGCCTGCTGGGTGTGTCGCTCTTGGCATCATTTTTTTCAGTCACGTTAAATTCCCCTTTATACTAACTAGATTAGTCGTGTACTATTTCCCTTCAGCACATGAATCTTGCTGCTTTTTTATTCATCCTTTTCAACTTCAGGTTCTTGCGAACCGGTTTCGTCTGGGTAATACGGACGCTCTTTATCCATACCCACCGTCCCTTTAACGGTATGTTTTGTCTTCTGCCACAAATCCTGCAGTTTATCCGTGGCCGCTTCGTGATCATCTTTTTTATCACTTCTGGGGGTTGACATTAAAGTAGCAATCCAGCGTGAATTGTCGAAGTTATTCAAGAGAGCCATAATGATCATCGTCAGCGGCACAGCCAAAATAGCACCAATACCGCCCAGCAGCCAGCCCCAAACAAAGAGGGAAATGAAAACGACCACAGGTGAGATGCCTAAGCCTTGGCCCATCATGCGCGGTTGGATGAAGTTCTGCACAGAGCCGTTGACCAAAACGTAGCCCGCGAATACGACAGCCGCCGCTTGCAGGCCCAACGTAGAATAGGCAACGATAACCGGTGGTATAAGCGCAATCCAGAAACCAACTGTGGGAATAAAGCCCATCACCCAGGACAACAATCCCCATACGACGGCGTATTCCACGCCTACTATCCACAGCAAAATCACATCCCCCACCGCGACCATGAAATTGACGCCGGTCATAATTGACATGTAACTACGTACATCTTGGGTCAACTGCTCTGCCTGGGTCAGGATCGAATCTGTACCAGGTCCCAACTGTTTAAGATTGGAACTACCTATGGCGCCGCTCAACATAAAGAAAAAGATCAGCATCACCGTAAAAAGCTGCACGACACCATGCCCCAAAGCGCTGACAATGCCCGTCGCCACATTCGCCAGCACCGGGTTCACTGTGGCGCTGGCGGGCATCGTCGACAGTTCGCTGAGGGCAGCAACCTGATTGGCAAAACCGTCAGCCATGTTGGTAAAAGAGACAAACACCAAGCCCACAACCAAACCCAGACCGCCAACCACAAGCAGCAGCGTAAGCACAAAGGATAACCAGCTTGGCAAACCGCGCTGCGTCAAGTATTTGGGGGCGGGCAGCACCACCACGGTGATCACCGCGGCCAGCAAAATGGGATTCAAAATAGAAGCCGAGGCCTTGATGCCCACGGCAATAATGACAATGCTGGCCAAACCTAGCAGCAAAAAAACGAGGGACTGCGGTCTATTATCTAACATAGTTATCTTTCCTTCAGCCTGATCATGGTCGCCCAGAACTTAGCATCTCGCAGCAAGGTTGGAAATATTCTTGGCAGTCACGATGTTTTCTCGCCGGTAGCGCTTTGCTGCGTGTTTTCCTGGCTAATGGCTGGGGTTCCGTCATCTTCTGTGCTGCCGGTAGGAGAGTTCGTTCCCGCGGCCGGTTTCGCCTGGCGACGCTGAAGGTGTTCATAGATAGTCGTGCTGACAAATAGGATGCCGCCGAGCAGCGCCCAGACTGTAATCGTTTGACGAACATAGAGATCATCTACAACCGGCAGCAGCATCAACTGCAGGCCAAGCAGGATCTCAAATATCGCCAATAGGGTGTGCAAAATGCGCCGGCCGGAAATATAACCAAATTTCCATTCCGTGATCAGGTGAGAAATGCCCGTCAGTAGGATCACAGCTCCCAACACAATACTGGCAACACTGTTTGCTACAAACTGCAGTCCAAACACGGCATTCAAGAAATAGCGCGCAACAACCAGCAGCCCGGTTACAATGGCTACCGCGCTGATCAGTATTGATAATCGTTTGCCCATTTTTCCGATGGGACCATGCCGCAAGAGGGCAATGCCACTACCCGCCCAGAACATACCCATGATGTAAGTGAGCTTAGGCGCAGATTTGTCAGGGTCAAATATCAGAATCAAACCCAAAATGAGAGATAGAATCCCCTTGTACATCCCCGAAAAGAAAGGAACATAGGTAGAAAGGCTTGTTATTTTGCTCAATGGAAACCTTTCCCTTTTTCAATGCGCCGGACAAGTAATCATTCTACTGTCTCGCTTAGCGATGGTTCGAGCTGCGAATGCTTATTCAGGCCATTTGCCCCGCCATCTTGATCTGCAGATGGGTTCAACTTTTCCAGCCATCGAAAACAATTACATGGAAGAACACGGATAGGAAACCTTATCCGTGTTCTCCCCGATTCTGTCTAAATACTATGCTCCCGACAGACGGTTATACGAATCGACCTCAAATGAGCGGTTGGCCATAATTTGGAAGACGATGCCGCATCCAGCCACCGCGAGGAAAAACAGCAGCCACCAGAATGAATTAGCAAGAGCCAATCCAACCGGATTCGTCAACATCTGTACGGCCATCGGCCCATTAAATAGCGCCAATAGAGTATAAATGATGGCTGCGGTGCCACCAACGGCCGTTATTAGAATTACGGCATATTTCTGTAAATTAAACTTGTAAACCACAAACGCGACCGCCACACCAACGACCACCGCGATAATCCAAATGAGAAAACCAGTTTGTAAACCCACCCAGCCAAATAATGCTACCGTGGCACCGTACCCGAACGAAAAAGAAAGGATGCCCACCGCCGCAAGATAAAACAGGTAGGATAGGAGTGCAAAGAGCAGGCCGACGAAGAAACCAACAACCCAGCCCGTCACCGTCGCAAAGAGCCCCGTATTGAATAAAAAGTGGATCGTTTGCGCGCCTAATATGAACCCGGCAAAGAAGCCCCAAATGGGTAACAAGATTAAAAACAGTCTATAACCGCCAAAAGCCACCAATGCCCCAAACAATAAAGCGATCGTCGCCATACATAATAATTCAAAAGCCATTTCAAATCCTCCTAAGATTTTTTGTAACCGTAATACTCGTCGAGAGCTGAGCTTGTTGAAGCCCAGGTCTGCCTTCGACAAGCTCAAGCAACGCCTAGACAGTTACAATTATTTTACGCCCTGATGAGCGGGTAATCATCCGCTTACCAGATACATATTTATGGGCAGGGAGGGAAACGGCCGTTTCTCTCCCTGTTCATATCAACAACTAAGCAGCTTGGTCATCATCATCTACAGTGTCGGCCACAACATCTTCGGCCTGCTACCACATCCCATTCAGCATCTGCTGCTACGAGCGATTCAGCAGCTACCACATTGCCCTGATCATCAGCCACGGCACCTTCCGTATAAGAGGCAATCTGGCCCGACAGTTCATCACCAACCGTCAACGTAACCACGTCGGCACTGTACCCGGCCATACTGTTGACAACATCTTCAGTTTGAAAATCTTCCAGCAGCAGCAGTAAAGCTGAGCTGTCAGGCGTCAAAGATTCGCCAAGTTCCTTCAAATCCCCTTTGGAGATAGGACGACCGAGGTATTTACCGGCCACGCCACCGACAACACCGCCGCCAACCGCCCAGGCTAATACACCAACTGGCCCGCCAATGAGTCCCAGCAAACCGCCGGCTACAACACCGGCTGCTGCCCCTAAGCCACCGTGTCCTGGTTCATGGATATGAACCTTCCCTTTTTCATCTTGTTCTACCACAGCTTGGGCCACAATAGCGTACCCGTCCAGAGCGCCCGAAGATTTGATTTCCTTCAAATTTTCTTTGGCACCATCTTGACCAACAAAGGTGAAGGCTAAGATGTTATAAACTGCTGCATTATCATTTTTCTCACTCATGGTTAAATCTCCTTATCATTAAAAATATAAAAAAATCACTAAATTATCAGTAACCAGTTTCTGGTTATTCGCCGGCTATCAGAAAAGTACCAAATAGCTTCAGGCATCGTACAAAACTCAACTAAACTTATTTATCCTGCGTAATGCCGGCTAACAAGCAGCGCAATCACGCGCAATTTCGTGCTGGCGATGGGTCCTGGACGCCAGCGCATCCCCACAGTGGAAAGAGCAGCAGTAAAACAGTTTGGATGAGGTACAGAGCGACAGCGATGAACGGCGCGATCAGCGCCAATACAACGGCAACGGAATTCACGCCGATCGAGATCCAACGCTGCTTAATGATCCGCCGTAACTGTTCATCCGCGATGTCGTCCGCTACCAGAGAGGCTCGTGGGCAATGTAGCGGATGAGAAGAGAGAGCGTCAGGGATGCGAGGAGAACGTTGATCCCATATAGGAACACCGCGACGCCAACCTCCGCAGTGGGCAAGTGCGTGACCATGACGCTTGTCGAGAAGGGGATGATGGCCACGAACAGCAGCAGCAGCAGATTTATACCGTTGGCGACGGTGTCCCCGTGCTTCATGAGCCTGGTCAGCCCGGAATGGGTCAACCAGATGCCGCCAATAAAGGCGAAACTCATAATATAGCCAAGGAAGTCGGGCCATGCCTCCAGCAGCGCCGGAACCAGAGCAACGTCTGCAGGTGGAACGGGGAGCTCCAGCACCAGCAGCGTGATCGCAATGGCGAAGACGCCGTCAGAAAACGCGCTGAACCGGTCAAGTGCCGGATAAAAGCCTGCCTCTGACGGCTCGGCATCGCTGTCTTCGGAAAGTTTCTTCGTGTTATTGTTCATGATTACTCCTCTTGTCTAGCTGAATATGTGGCTGCGGCTGCTTTGCTTCATGCTGATTGGCTCAGATCAGCCTCGATATGACTGACGGCCGCATCGACAGTCGAAAACAGATGATCGGCGCCGACCACGTCGAGCAAACCGGTCTTTGCGCTGAAGTCCAATACGGGGTCTTGCACCTCGGCGAAATAAATGGCGATTCCTTGATTGTGCAGCCGCTTGATCAGGCTCTTCAGCATATTGGAACTGGTGATGTCCAAGGCATACTGCACCGTGGAATCAAAGAGCACGGCCGTCACCGGCTGGTCTGACGCTTTGATCATCTCCACCATTTTGTCGCGGACCGTCAAAGCATTGCCGTAGTAAATCGGTGAGTTAAGCCGCAAGATAACGACGCCGGGCAGGAGCAAGTTCTCCGGATGGAGGGAGATGTCCGAGTAGACTCCGGAATCATCAGGCACTTTGCCCAACTGTGACAGGTGGGGAATGCTGGAGCGATAGATGAGAAGCAGCAGCGAAAACAGTACCCCGATAAGCACACCTTGCAGCACGCCGATAAAGATCACACCGCCAAATGTCAGCAGACCCAGTATGAATTCCGGGCGCGACTCCAGGCGGGCCGTTCGCAGCTTGCGGGCCGCGACAGTGTGCCAGAGAGCATTGATAATCAGCGCGGCCAGGATCGTTTCGGGCAGGTTCGTGAAGAGCGGCGTGAGGAATAAGAGGGTCAGGATCACGGCGGCCCAGGCGACGAGGCTGACTACTTGAGAGCGCCCGCCGGAATTGTCGTTCACGGCCGAAGGCGCCATACTGCCGCCCGCAATTTGCCCGCCAAACAAGCCGGTTCCGATATTGACGAGGGCAAAGGCATTAAGCTCCTGGTTCGCATCAATTTCATAATCGTGCATATCAGCGTAGTTCTGAGCAACGCCCAGCGACTGGCTGAAAGAGACCAGCAGGACCCCAATCGCCGGCCCGATCATGAGCAGCAGCACCTACCATGAGACATGCCGGCAGGCCAAAGGATGGCAGACCTTGGGGCAGTACACCGACGACTTCTACGCCGTAGTTGGCGTTCAGGTTGAGAGCCGCGCTCAGGGCAATCGAGCCGAACAGCACAATCAGCCCGGCTGGTATCTTTTTATTCCAGCGCGGCAGCAGGATCAAGAGTGCCAGCGCGCCCGCCCCTATGGCGAAGGTCACCCAATTGGCCTCTGGCAGCTCACGCAGCGTTTCAAAAAACTTCTGCACCGTATTGCCTGAGGGTTTCGGCACCCCAAACAGCTTGTAGAGCTGCCCGACCATGACAAATACGGCCAGCCCGGTCACAAACCCATCCAGTACCGGTTTGGAGAGAAACTGCGTGATCCAACCAAGGCGCGCCAGAGCGGCGATCAGAAATACCACACCGACAACCAGCGTAAAGGCCAGGGCATACTGTTGGTAGACAGCGGGATCGATATCCCCCCCGCCGGTGGCGATTCCAGCCGTAATAAGCACCGCGGTTACCGACGAAGCGATCAGAGCGGCCGTGGCCGATGTTGACTGGACAATGAGCTGACGCGAGGTGCCCAGCACGGCGTAAAGGAGCAGTGAAACCACAAGGGTGTAGAGACCAAACTGCGGCGGCAGGCCGGCAACGCCGGCAAAGGCCATCGATTGCGGCACAATCAATCCCCAGACTGTCAGCCCGGCGATAGCGTCCATGGACAGCCAACTGCGATCGTAAGCCGGCAGCCAGGACAGAATTGGAACAGTACGTTTTAGCCAGGAAGTTTTTTCCATCGAGAATTCTCCTCTACTTGAGCTGAGCCGTGCAAGTCCCCACCGGCAGTTACACAGCTCGCAATTGCCAAGATAGATTCCGGTCCGGGATCAGATATCCAGGGTTTGGCTGAGTATTTCCAGCTCTTCCTCAGAGGGAAGCCAGACCAGTTCGGGGTTAAGATCGTAAGTCCAGGGAGCGGAGTTCTTCCAGCCGTTCCTCATCCGCTTGCCATGAAGACGCTTTCGGGGTCATCCACTTTGTCCCCTTCAAAACCATCAATGATGTTATAGGCCTTCGTAAAGCCCGCCTTGGCCAGCGCATTGATCGCCTTGGCACTGCGGTCACCAGAGCGGCAGTTGACCAAGATCGTGTCATCGGGTGCGAAACGCTCTTGCACATGAGCGATGAAATCGGCGTTCATCACCACAGAATAATTGCCCTTACCAGCATCCCATTTGTAGGTGGGGAAAGCAAGGGGGACGTTCATCGCCATTTCCGCATGGCCGATCAGCACATACTCTTCGAATGTGCGCACATCAAGAAGCTTGATCTGCTCTTGATTGGCCTGCCACATTTCGTATGCTTCCTGGGCAGTCACATAAAGACCCAGGCTGGTTTGCTTCCTGTCAGGCATCTGGTGGGTTGCATATGGGGTGGAAATTTCTACAATGCTCATTTAATTTTCTCCTTTTGATTGCTTTCAATAACGAGATTAGAAATCAGGGTCTGGAAACACGGGATCGCGGCCTTCGGTGAAGGCAAGGATGCCCTCAAGGCGGTCAGGGTGGACGACTGAGCGCCAATGCTCATCCATCATGATGGCAACTGCCTGCTCTACTGGCTCCCCTTGCCCATTCTGAACAGCGCGTTTCACCGACTGAACGGCCGTTGGCGAGTTGTCCGCGATCTTCTCCGCAATACTCAGCGCCGCATTCATGAGTTCAGTCTTGGGGTAAACTTCATTGACCATGCCGAGCCTATACGCTTCCTGGGCGGTGATCGGTTCCCCGGTCATCAGCATCTGCATTGCCTTCCCCGGTGGGAGCAAACGCGGCAAAAAAACGGGTGAGCCGCCGCCCGCACTCAAGCCGACCATCACTTCGGGCTGGCCGAAGCGAGCCTCGTCGGACGCGATGATGAAGTCTGTGCTCATGGATATCTCACAGCCGCCTCCGTAAGCCATCCCGTGGACGGCAGTGAAGATCGGCCGGCGTAATTGGCGCAAATTGTAGAGAACGCGGTCGAAGAACTGGCGCTGACGCAGCCATTGCTCCTGCGTCATATTCTTACGCTGATACAGGTCGCCGCCAACGGAGAAGGCTCTGTCACCAGCGCCAGTTAGGATGGCAACGCGCACGGAAAGACGGGCCGCGATAGTCTCAAGAATCTCGATCAGTTGAACCGACAGTTCCGTTGTGATCGCGTTGTCGGCATGAGGCCGGTTGAGGGTAATGATGGCAACGCGCCCCCCAGAGACGTACTCAACAAGCACGAGTTCGTCAGGCTCCGCGACATTTTCGGGGGGGCGGTAACCGATTTTTCTCATCTTCGTGTTGGCATTGTCTGTCATGATATTCTCCGATTTGTTTGTTATTATCTGTTTGAAATGGCTGGTTCTCAGATCCACGTCACATTCACAGGCTTTCGCGCTGGAATGCGGTGATATTGTTCAGCCGGACGGCCAATCAAGCATGTGGCATGTGGAATATATCCCTCAGGTTGCCCAAGCATCTCCACTAGAGGCGGGTAGCCCTGAGCTGCGGTGTTGATGCTGCCACTAAAAGTAGTTCCCAGGTGGAGTCCTGTCGCGGCTAGTTGAATTTGGTGAATAGCGATCATGGCTGCCGGCGGGGCGGTACGCTCATCTTTGGGGGCGCAGGCCATGATGATACACGGCGCTCCCCGCGAAATATGATCCTCACCTAGATCCCACGGCCCAACAAATAATTCCAGATTGGCTTCATCATACAGTGCTGGATTATTTTCCTTGACAGCCTTCATCCACTCGATGGTCATCTCAGCTATCCGGTGAACTTTTTCCGGATCGTTGACCACGACCCAATGAATTACCTGGCGGTTCGCCCCATTCGGCGCAAAGCGGGCCACGTCCAACAGCTGCTCGACCTTCTCCTGTTCGATAGCCTTTTTGATATAACCACGAATGGAACGACGCGAAATCAAAAACTGCCTGACCCGATCCCATTGGGGGATCAGATGAATATCGATCTCCTCGCAATCTTCGGGTCCCATCGAGCGCTGGTGCATGGCTCCAGTCGGGCAAATGGAGACGCAGTGACCGCAATCGATACAGCGATCCCATCCGTTTTCAACGGGAACGGGGAAATCTTCTTTGGTAATCAGGGCACCTGGACAGGCTCGGATGCAAGCACCGCAGGTGATGCATAGATCCTCGTCAACTTTGATCATGGTGTCGAGTTGATATGGTTGGTTCATCTTTCCTCCGTCGATTTTCAGGTAGACGCCAAGCCTCAATCCACTGAGGCTTGACGCCTATTTTCAATTTATGGCAATCTCCCGATTACCCGAGCCGCACGCTTTTTGCGTCAAGCCCGCCTCCCTCAGCAAGCTTGCTCCAGCTCTTCTTCGCCCACTCTTCCTCGAGCCATTGCTCGGGTTGCCTGCTCCAGGAATTCTGGCGCCGCCCACTCATCCACATCGAAGTCGTTCTCAATGTAGTCGTGTTCGAGCATAAAGTCTTTGCCGATCTTGACGCATTGCAGCATCTTCGCGCTCAAGCTCGGCACCATATCGACGTCTTTAATGCCCTGATACGTGTCCTCAGCGTCACGGTAGAAGGTCTGCTTGTCCAGGATCACGGCAGCGGCACGTTTGTGCTCATTGGCCCAACGGCCGACCTTGACCATGGCCTTCATGTACGCGATGACGAGCTCGGGGTGCTCCTCGGCCATCAACGTCGGTGCAGGTGATGACGGCGGGGGTGTTGGCAATCTGCACCCGCCAGTCCGGGTGGCGAGACAGGTCTTCGATCATCGCGATTTCGCCTGTGTCCTCCTGCAGATGCTGGAAAACCTTGCTCTGGGTGTAAATGGCGTCTACCGTGCCGTTTAGCAGTGCCTTCTCCAGCGGGCGGAAGGCCAGGTCGTGCTTGTGATCACGCTTGAGCCATGTCTCGGACGGGTTGTTCATGGGCGTCAGCATCTTGGGATCATCGTACCAGTCGTCCGGGTAGGGAAATTCAACGATCTCGACGTCGTCCGTGGTCATGCCGTTGAGTGTGAGCATGTTTAGGATGCCCATGTGTTCCTGAATGCGCCACCAGTCGTTCTTGATGGTGTTCAGGCTCTTGGTGAGGCCGACCTTCTTGCCTTTCAGATCCTGCATGCGGAAGATCGATTGTCACTGGCGCGCACCGCCATGCAGCCGCCTTCGTAGACCATGGTTGCGCCCAGCAGAACCGTGCGGCGGATGTCGGCGTGAACAGCGATCGGCGGGTAGAGGCCGCCGAAGCGAATCAGGTTGTCGAGGTTGTGGATGTAGTGGGGATACCAGTTGTTCAAAGGCGAGTGGCGGAAGTAATCGTACTCGACGTCGATCTTCTTGAACTCCTCGCGGCACCAGCCCAGTTCCTGGTCAATATTGTTGGCCGATACCATGGGGCAGTTGCGTGTACCACACCTCTTTCCAGTTCAACGGTACTGTCGTACTTACTTTTTGCTGTTGTCATGATTATAATCTCCTTTCTTGTTTAGCGGCCGCTGCTGGCCATCATATCAATAACAATAGCGATCAACAGAGCAATCACTGCATCCTGTTGGTCATAAACTTCAACACCATACATGTCGCGCGCGCGGAACCATTTCTTTGAGACTTCAGCGATTTTGTCACGCCCGCGCTCAATCTTATACTCATGCTGCATGATGTTGCCTGTAGCGGTCAAATTCTTGCCGCCAGGAACATCAATCTGCCAGCGGTCACGCGCCGGCGTCACCATGGCATTGTGGACCTTCAACGCGGTCTTGCCCGAGGCGTCGTCGATATTCATCGTGTCACGGGCGCGGGCCATCTTCTCCTGGATTTCATACAGCTCATGCCCCTGCGCATCCTCGAAAAGCAGCGTGGAGCGGACGCGCATCGCTTTGCCGTCCACCTTAAACACCTTCTGTCCACTTTCCGTTTCGATCCAGAAATCGTCGCCTATGGTGAACATGCCCTGGCGTACCTGGTAACGGACCGGGCCGGCGGCGGCCTGCGGGCTGCTGTCAGCCTGCGGACTGCTGTCAGCTTGCGGGCTGGGGCCGCGATCTGCCTGGCGATCATCTCGTCTATCTTTTCTTTGTCTATGGGGCATATGTGTGTTCTCCTTTGCTATGTGGTGGCAAATCTTCAGGTAAATCCGGCGACGGCCGTTGCTATATAGAAACGGCCTTCGCCGGTTATGGTTAACAGGTTTTAGTCGCTTGTGTCTGCGACAACCTCTTCACCGGCAGCCACAACATCCCCTTCGGCATCGGCAGCTTCGCCTGCCTCAGCGGCAGCGACAATATTGCCGTCAGCATCCGTCACATAGCCGGCGGCAAAATCGGCAATCTCGCCCGAGAGCTCATCACCAACCGTCATCGTCACCACAGTGGCATCGTAGCCCTGCACGCTGTCGATCAACGCTTCCGAATACTGGTCTTCCAGCAGCAGCAGCAGCGCCGAGCTGTTGGGCACCAGTTCCGCGCCGAGTTCCTCTAGATCCTCCTTGGGAACAACGCGACCCCAATAGTGACCCGCCGCGCCGCCGATGGCGGCACCGCTGGCGCCCAGAGCCAAAACGGCCGCGGGACCGCCGAGAAGACCCAATGTGCCGCCAACGAGCGCGCCCGCGGCCGCGCCCCAGCCGCCGTGGCCAGGCTCGTGGATGTGCACTTTGCCTTTCTCGTCCTGGGAAACGAGGCATTCGGCCTCGATCTTAAAACCTTCCAGGATGCCCGAATCTTTGATCATCTCCAGATTCTGTTTTGCGGCATCTTCACCGGCAAAAGTCAAGGCTACAATCTTGTACACAGCTGATCCATTGTCTTCATTACCCATGATATTTTCTCCTTTTCAATATCACTATGGTGCAAAGCACCTGATTATGGCTGCTAAATTCTCAATAAATCAAGCTTGATTTAATAAAGACGCTGCAGCAGCAGCCGTTACCACCACGCCTTTACTTTGTGACCAATCCAATGGCAACCAGCTAGGCTTCCTTCTCTGTGTCGTTAGGGCAAGGATCTTCATCGGGAGCAAAACGTTCGACGGACACAATGGTATGGCCCAGGTTGTAGAGGGCATTAATTATGCCGACCAGCACGGCTTGATCGGCGACTTCGCCAACCATCTCTGTTTGTTTCAGATCGCCGGCTTCTTCAATAGGAGTAGACGTCATGCCCCAAAGGCGTTCCGCCCAACTGCTTTCCAGACCACCGTAAACACATATGTGGTAGGTGGCCGGCATATCTTGAAATAGCTTCATTGCCGAACCTCGTTTGCCCACCTG
>CAVTPP010000018.1:0-90137 GCA_963736615.1 uncultured Chloroflexia bacterium
AGTCCATTCGCGCCCACTTATTCCTCCTTTTGTTTGCACATCAGCCTAAATGTAATGACCTGTAAAACACCCACTGAGAATGTTCTTTTTACACATGATTTGATTCCACACCAAGTGCCTCCATGGGTGTACATTTTGCGACATCGATGGTAGGCACTCTCTTACGCAATTATCTGAGCTCCCGTTCTCTGATTTCTTTTATGTCATCTCCTCTTCATTTGATATAATCAATCCGATATTTATCAGTTATCCATTGTCCATGTTCAACAGAGATAAAATTTCAAGCCCTCTTT
Organism: uncultured Chloroflexia bacterium; assembly: GCA_963736615.1. Classification (GTDB taxonomy): domain Bacteria; phylum Chloroflexota; class Anaerolineae; order Promineifilales; family Promineifilaceae; genus JAACFF01. The sequence goes on from CAVTPP010000018.1 coordinate 294, forward strand.
AATTAGAAATTCTGCGCGATGACTTTAGAAAATCCTACACTAATCATTCAAACAAAGCTGAATCGTCCTCGAGCTCCTGGAGATTTAGTCCCCAGACCAAAACTGATCGATAGACTTAACCAGGGTCGTTTACGGCCGTTAATCCTCGTCACCGCCCCCGCCGGCTATGGCAAAAGCACCCTGCTCAGCAGTTGGCTGGCAACGCTGTCCGATGAGCCCACAGCCTGGCTCTCCCTGGAATCGTACGATGATGATCCAGCCACATTCTGGATTTATTTCACGGCAGCCATGCAAACAATGTTTCCCCATGTCGGGCAGAACACAGCTCTCCATGTTGAATCAACCTGAAATGCCTCCGTCCAGAGTGCTGCTTGCCACCTTGATCAATGAACTGAACGTCATTACAGAAGATTTCATCCTGGTACTGGATGATTATCATCTGATTCAACAGCCCGCAATACATGATTTGATGGCAGAATTGTTGACCCACATCCCCGCAACCTGCCATATCGTCCTTGCCAGCCGCACAGATCCCCGCCTGCCAATTCCTAAGTTCCGCGCCCAAAACCTGGTTACCGAAATCCGGGCAGGCGATTTGCGTTTTTCAAAGGCTGAGGCCGATTCCTTTCTCCGCCAAAGTTTAAAAAGACCCATTGCACGACAAGATGCTTTCAGGCATTTACCAACGGTCAGAAGGATGGGTGACCGGGTTGCATCTGGCAGCCTTGTCGATGCGCCGTTTAGGGAAGCCGCAAATTGAAAATATTGGAAAGAGAAAATACAATTTGTCATTGACTATATAATGGCGGAGGTACTCATGGATCAGCCAGAGGTTGTCCAGGAATGGCTTTTGAAAACGGCCGTTCTCGACCGCTTTTGTCCTGACTTATGTGATGCCCTTAATTTAGATTCATCAGCGGCCCTGATTTTGACGGGGCACAGTTCATCCACCATCTGCACACCCATAATCTCTTTATCATATCCCTGGATCAACAACAGACATGGTATCGGTATCACCATTTGTTCAGCCACTTCTTGATAAAAGAATTGCAGCAGCGCTCTCCCCCTCACGACATTGCCGCCCTTCACAGCAAAGCGGCCCATTGGCTGGCTCAAAATCAGCTGCTTGAAGAAGGGCTGCACCATGCTCTCGCCGCCGGAGACGTAACAAAAGCCGCCCAAATAGTCGAGCAAAACGCACGAACCTTCTAAATGAAGACAGATGGCACACCTTGGAAAATTGGCTGGCACTGCTGCCAGAAAGTGTCATTCAGCAAAGTGCTGAGCTGTTGTTGGCAAAAGCCTGGGCAACGTTTCATCAATTTGCCTTGTGGGTCATTCCCCCGCTTCTGGAATCCATTGAGAAATTATTGGCCGATGATGATGAAGCACACCGGCCGTTATGGGGCGAAGTTAACTTTTTCTGGGGTCACCACTGGTATTGGCAGGGCGACCAACAGCGCAGTCTGACATGTCTAAACCAGGCGCTGGAACAAATCCCCAAAAAACACCATCTTGCCAGAGGAGAAGCAGAGCTTTTCTGGGGTCTGGCCATGCACATGAATGGAAAGAGGACGGCCGTGCAGCAGTTGCACCAGTGGCTTTATCTTTGAACAGGCTCTCCATCCTGGACGACAGACCAAACTGCTGGCATCACTCATTTTCATTCATCTCCTTTCTGGAGAATTGACAAATGCCGCCATCATGGCCCAACAGGCGCAGGATTTAGCCAAAAAAGTAAACAATACCTATGTTTGCGTGTGGGCAGCTTATTTGCTCGGCCTCAATCATTTCTGCCGCAATGATTTAGAGGGCGCGGCTTAGCTTATTTTAATGAGGCGTCCCAAATCAATATATCTTGCATAAAGCCGCTGCCATCGACAGCATGGTCGGTCTGGTTTTATCCTATCGGGCGCTCAATCACCTGAAAAGGCTGCCAGAATGATGGCTGATATGCAGGAATTCGCCTGGGAAACAAACAATCCTGCCTATATCACCATCGCGCGTACCTGTAAGGCTAGGCTGACACTGATGCAAGGCGATCTCGTCAAAGCACGCCGTCATTTGCAATCAGCAGACCTGACGGCTGATGCCGGCACCATGTTCTTCTGGTTGGAAACGCCGAACCTCACCCAATGTCGTCTGTTCATTGCGCAGGCACCCCAACCAGCTTTGCACAAGCCGATCAAAAACTCGAAACATTCTGGCAGGCAAGCAAAAAGCAACCATAACGCTTAAAAATGATCGAGATTTTACTGCTGCAAACAATTTCCTATCAAAAACAAGCTCGGTTAGCAGATGCTTTAGCAATCCTTAAGTGAAGCGTATTGGCAACCCATATCAGAGGAATTTTACGGCCGTTTATTGAAGCCGGTCCCGAATTGCTTCAACTGCTTCCCCAACTCACACCACAAGCCGCTACAGCACCATTTATTAGAAACGGTGAGAAAAGAAATCCAATCCATCAACCCCATCCGCTTTCCCGGTCGACAGAGATGGGCCGGCTGTTTCATTTGCTGAAGATCTAACCTATCGCGAACGCGAGGTCCTGGCACTGCTGGCGGATGAAATAAGCAATCAGGAAATTGCTGCAGAGCTAACCATTTCCCCCAACACAGTAAAGCGGCACACCAGTGCTTTATATCGCAAATTAGATGTTAAAAATCGGCGCCAAGCCGTGACCAAAGCCAGACATTGTGGGCTACTGCCCAACAACAAAAGCTCCCCTCTAATTCTGTCAAAACTATAATCAGAACAATGAAAATGATCCTTTTTTGATACCTTTGGATCATGCTTCCCCTTTATTATTGTTCTATAATGGTCATAGTAACTGAAAATTGCAGCATTTGACCCATTCAATATTGTCATTAGCTAAAGAAAAAAGTCCTATGAAACCCAACATTCGCATGGACTTCCCGGCAGTTATTGTATAAAAATTAGCGGTAGGATTGATAAAAAATGGTTTACCTACTATGACAACATGGTTCTGGAAGAAGAAGATGAGGGTGGTAAACGGCCGTTAACCACGCTCAGCGGTTCTGTTACCGATCAAGCCGCCTTAATGGGCATGCTCACCCTGTTCTACGACATGCAATGTCCCCTTCTATCCGTTGAATGTTTACTCGAACAATAAATATTAAGGAGAAAAATAATGACAAAATAATCCGACCCCCAATTACAACACCCATATTCCCGCCAAAATCATGACCCCGGACAAGGTGGAAACCCGAATTGGCACCCTTGAATTCTTTGACGGGATCCCCACCAAGGAGACCGCGGCACTGGTTTACGACAACCTTGACTTTCTGCGCGGCGTAGAGACCTTTCTGAACGGGGTTCCTGCCGCCTCGGTCGAGGGGCTTCGGCTAGGTGCAGCGGAACTTGGGGCCACGGAATGCCACCAGGCCATTGTTTTCGATGATCTGATGGACAGCAATCCCCTGTGGCTCACCGGCAACACGGACACGGTCTACTGCACGTTCTTTCTCGACCTGAAGAAGGATGGCCCGACGGTGGTTGAGATCCCCGCCGGGGCCGGCCCGGGGACGGTCGACGATGCCTTTTTCCGCTTCGTGATCGACATGGGCGCGCCGGGACCAGACCGGGGCAAAGGGGGCAAGTATCTGCTTCTGCCGCCCGATTACGAGGGTGACGTTCCCGAAGGTTACTTCACCGCCAAGTCGCCGAGCTGGGTAAACTGGGTCGCTCTGCGCGGCTTCCTGGTTGATGGCAAGCCGGACGCGGCCTCGAAAATGTGGCGGGAAAATCTGAAAGTCTATCCCCTCTCCCAGGCGGCGAATCCGCCCGCGATGGAGTTCTTCAACGGCTCCAAGTCGGTGGCCAACACGATCCATGCCAACAACTTCGAGTTCTACGAAGAACTCCACACCGTCATCGATCGGGAGCCAATCGAGATGCTCGATCCCGAATTGCGCGGACTCTTCGCCTCCATCGGCATCCAGAAGGGCAAGCCCTTTGCCCCCGACGCCCGCATGAAGAAGATTCTGACCGATGCGGTTGCGGTAGCCAACGCCACCGCGCGGGCGATCTTCTGGTACGAACGCGATCAATCGGAATTCCTTTATGAAGGCAGCTACTGGAAACGAGGCTTCGTCGGCGGGAACTATCAATTCCTCAAAGACGAGGGCATGGGCGGCCGCCATCTGGATGCGCGGATTCACACCTTCTACATGGCCACCGTCAACACGCCGGCCATGGCGATGAAGTTGATCGGCGCAGGGTCGCAATACGCCTGGGGCTACCTGGACGCAAACGGCAATGCCCTTGACGGCAGCAAGAACTACAAGCTGAACCTGCCCAAGGATCCGCCCGCCTTGAAGTTCATTTCCGTGGTGGTCTATGACCCGCAAACCCGCTCCGAACTCCAGACCAGCCAGCCGTACCCCAGCAAGAACAGCGTCCGCGACGAGATGATTGAGAACGAAGATGGGTCGATCGATCTCTACTTTGGCCCTGAGGCGCCGGCCGGCAAGGAAGCGAACTGGATTCAGACGGTTCCCGGCAAGGGCTGGTTCTCCCTCTTGCGTCTCTATAGCCCAACCGAAGCCTGGTTCGACAAAACCTGGCGTCCCGGTGAGATTGAACTGGTTTAGATTTTCAATTAACAGGAAGGTGGAAACCGCCGTGTGGCAACAACACGGCAGTTTCCTGTTGTTTGGAGACTCATTACTCATATGGCTCGCTTAGACTTTGACACGAATAATCTCCCGGCAGATGTCGGTGCTTCGATTACCATGGCCCTGGTCGCCATACCAGATGCCATTGCTTCCGCCATTTTGGCTGGTGTCAACCCGATGTATGGCTTTAATGCCCTCATCGTAGGCACACCCATTGGCAGTCTGTTCACCAGTTCGCAGTTCATGAATATTGGCTCCACAGCGGCGATGATGCTGGCGGTGGGCGGTATCATGACCCAATTCAGCGGCGATGAGGTTTTGACTGCATTGGTCACCTTAACGGTTCTCATTGGTCTGTTTCAACTGCTGTTAGGGGTATTCAAATTAGGCGTGTTCACGCGCTTTATCTCCAACGCGGTTATGATTGGCTTTTTTACGGGCGTGGCGACTGTGCTGATATTGGGGCAGCTGGGGGATCTCACTGGTTTTTACAGCAGTTACACAAACAAAGTCGCCCAAGCCGTCGATTTGCTTTTTAACCTGAATCAAGTTGATATACCGACCTTGCTAACTGGTTTGGCAACCATCGGCGTCATCGTGCTGTTATCCCGCACCAAATTGAGAAATTATTCGTTGGCAATTGCCATGCTGCTGGCTTCTGTGGCGGTTGGCGTCTTGAATTTGAACACAGTGGCAGTTGTCGGGGATACCAATCAAATTTCAGCCATGCTTCCCATACCCGCGCTGCCCAGTTTATCCATGGTGGGCACGTTGCTTATGCCCGCGATTGCCATTGGCTTGTTGGTCTCATCCAGGCAGCCGGTATCAGCCAAACCATCCCCAATCCAGATGGTGAGTATCCCAGACCCTCCGGGGATTTTCGCGGACAAGGGATTTCCAATATCGCCTCTGGGTTTTTCAAGGGGCTGCCGCTGGGCGGTTCGTTGGGCGGCACGAGCATTTTGTTGAGCGCCGGCGCTAAATCCCGGTGGGCCAATGTGTTTATGGGCTCTGTTTGTAGGCTGTTTGTCTTCTTTTTTGGGAATCAGGTGGAAAAGGTTGGCCGTGCCGGCTATTGCGGCGGTGCTGATTGTGGCTGGATTTGGCACTACAAGTTTGCGGTGATCAAGGACATTTTGGATGTCAGCCATTCTTCGCGATCAGTGATGTTGGTCACGTTTCTGGCAACATTGATCTGAAATTCAAGAAGCTGTTTTTGTTGGTATTGTTTTTCAATTCTTGATTTTGTGTACACGTCGGCGCAGGATGTGCAGATGGTCGAGTTAGTGGAAAAGGAAGATGGCACGTTTATGGAACGGCCGTTTCCTGAGCAACTAGTGATAAAAGCGTCACGATTTTATATACCTGGGGTGCTTTGTTCTTTGCCAGCGCGCGTACGATGGAAATTGCTGCCCAAGGCTGACAAGCACACACGCCGTAGTCATTCTCGGATGCACGGCCGTGCACGCATCGGCAGCACCTTCATCCAGATATTAGAGCGCTATGCTCTCCGCCTACAAGCCAATGGAGGCAAGATCATCTTGTCCGGTGTCAGCCAGGAAGTTTGGGAACAGCTAGAACGCACAGAAACTTTTGAAATGATTCCCGAAGTAGACGTATTTAGGGTTGAGGATATCGGGCGGATCGACCAAAAAAGCGTTTATGGCCAACAATATGGCTGGCTTCCCAACCTGAAATTAAACTTGCTTAACTGAGATTTTTAGCTGGCATGAAAGGATTTTAGAATCTGATGGACGAGGATCAAAATGGAAAATATTAGCCAAGAACTGCCAATCGCCGTTATCTTACTCCGGCTGTCAGGTGTGGTTGCCCTTTTTGTCGTGGGACGATGGTTCGCTAAAAACAGCCGGTCCTGGCTTAAAAAGATCTTGTTAAGCAGGCCTCCCGAAATCTATTATAACCGTATTGGCGAATCTCACCTATTCGGGCATTTGGCTGGTGACCCTGATCACAATTCTGGCGCTGATTGGTATTCCTGTTGAAGCTCTCATAGTCGGTGTAGTGCTTGTGGTTGTCATTCTCGGCATCGCCTTACGAGAGTCTTTAGGCAATTTCGCGGCCACAATTATTTTCGCCTTATTTAAACCTTTTGAGGTGGGCGACCTTATTAATATTGGTGATACGATGGGTGTTGTGCAAGAAATAGAATTGTTCAATACGGTTCTCCTTTCTTACGACAACAAAGTCCACATATTGCCCAATGGTCTGATCCAAGCCACCGGCATTACCAATTTGTCAAAACTGGGTCAAATCAGCTTGGACCTACGCTTCAGCATTAGCTATCAAGACGATATTGCCCTGGCGAAACAGACTTTGTTTGACATGTTAGCCAGGGATGTACGCGTCCTACCTGATCCCCCGCCAAATATATTCGTCAAGAATTTAGGCGATACGGCGTTGAAATCGCCGTCTGGCCTTATGTACGGTTAGAGGATTATTATGCATTCCTATTTGATGTGCTGGAACAAGGGAAGTTGCGTCTGGAGGAGTCGGGCCTAACCATACCATTTCCCCAAAGGGATGTTCATCTTTCCCACGTTGAAACGCAAGTGAACTAACAATCATGAAGATTAATGAACAACTTGCACCCATAACAATTGCCCTGGCCGGTGTAGCCCTGGTAGGAATCATCCTGGTTTTGATTTCCTGGGCAGCGCCGGTCCTCACGCCGATTATGTTGGCCTGGTATTTGACTGCCTTGGCCCTACCAGGATACTTTTGGCTGCAAAAACGGGGCATCAAGCAAGGCATCGCCCTCCTGCTATTGATGGCAGCTTTGTTGATCGGCGGCGCAGCGCTTGGCCTTTTGTTGTTCACTTCCATCAATAGTTTACAAGATGGTCTGGCGCTTTATCTCAATAACCTTGATGAACTTGCAGCAGGAATCGCGGGCACATCCAGCGCAAGCTCAACGATTTCCGGCTTTTTGGGCAGTGAAGGACTGGGCAAGGTGCTGATTAAATCTTTGCCGGCACTCCTTAACGCAGCTACGAATTTTCTATACAGTCTGGTGCTGGTCGCTTTTTTTCGATCAGAAACACCTCGTTTTCGAGAACTATCGAACCGTGTCTTAGGCGATCGCCCGGTGCTCAGCCAGATGCCGGCCTTGATGAAAACGGCCGTCACTTACTTTGGCATCCGTACAAGACTTAATCTCGTAACCGGGATTGGTTTTACCATTTGGCTTATGCTGCTTGGTGTCGACTATGCTCCATTGTGGGGCGTCCTCACCTTTGTGCTGAGTTATATTCCTTATATCGGCCTTTTCACGGCTATGATCCCACCAACGATCCTGGCCGTTGCCGAGTTTGGCATATCGCGCGGAATCCTGGTTGTAGTTGGCGCTGTGGCACTTAATCTGCTCATCGAAAACGTGCTAGAACCCTCCTATACAGGTAAGAAATTGAGGCTCTCACCTTCTATTGTTTTTGTTTCTTTTTTTGTATGGGGCTGGCTTTTAGGGCCCGTTGGCGCTTTGTTGTCCATGCCCATAACGGTGATGCTCGTGCTGATTATGAACCAGCATGAAAGCACCCAATGGCTAGCAAAAATAATTGCCCGCGAATAATTCATTCGGGAAAAAAGAAATCAAATCTAGCTGAATTTGAGCCGGCACCACAAAATCCGGAAGTGTGCAAATTTTCACAAGTCATTATTTTAGTTGAAAGTTTTATCAAAAATTTTTAAAAGGAGTACATAAAGATGGGACGTAAGACAGGCAAGACGGTCGGAAAGACGTGATGACCGGCAGGGTGGTGGCGGTAAAAGCCGCTACCAGATGCGTGAGAAATTGGTCTCTATCGGTGACGATTTTTGGATCGAGAATGCGGCCGGCCAGCGGGCTTTTAAGGTTGACGGGAAGGCGGTCCGCGTGCGCAACACCTTGAAAATCAAAGATATGCAGGGTAATACGGTAGCCCAAATCCAGGAACGTATGCTGCGCATCAAGGATAGTATGGAAGTAGAAGATGGCAGCGGCAACAATATGGCGATGGTCAAAAAGGCCCTAATTTCTCCCATACGCGACCGCTTTACAGTGAAGATCAAAAATGGTCCTGATCTGGAAGTAAAAGGGAATATTCTAGACCATGAATATAAGATCGGCGAAGGCCGGGACCAGGTAGCTGAAGTGTCTAAGAAATGGTTCCGCATCCGTGATTCTTATGGTGTAGAAATTGAGCCAGGTCAAGATGATGGCGTGATTCTGGCGGTCACAGTTTGTATTGACCAAATGGCCCATTAAATAAAACTGATTAGTAGGAATCTGGTAAATTTGAGGGTGTGATTCTTGATCACACCCTTCGACTTTTTTAATGCCAAGAAAGATGTGTTTCTTGGTCATCCATCCTTGTAGACCATATCATACCTAAAATATTATTGGTATGATTAACCATTAATTGTAAACTCAACAGGGATTTATTCCAGATTTTTGCTTGAATTAAGAGATTAACCAAGATTTTCGGGGGTCATTCAGTCTGTTATTGACACATTTGGGACTGCTTGTAAAATGAGCAAAAATTAACAGTTTTTAGTTGAAAAGCTGATTTGCAGGAGCGTTGCAGATCAGCCCTCGCGGTTCCTTAAAAAAGGCTCAACCTTAAAGAATCCTACCTCTGGTAGAATGACATCAGAAACGCAATTTTCGCGTTTTTCTGTCCGTACGGTTCACATCCGTGAGGTCGTTGGTTCGAGTCCAATCGCGCCCACTCGCTTAGAACGGCCATGTCAGGTTACTCGGCACTTTTGCATTCAGCATTATTAACTGTTCCCAACCGCCTATTTTCAATGTATAATTCAATTTAGGGTACACGTTTAAACATTTCAAGGATGGGTAACTATGAGACCAATTGTCTGCGCTATCCGTGGAGGACCACACAGCCGGCCAACGATTGACAAGGCGATTTCTTTTGCCGGCGAAACGGGTCTGCCCCTCTATTTCCTGTTCATCGTCAATCTTGATTTCCTGGCCCACACGACCAGCACGAGAACGCACACCATCAGCCGTGAAATGGAGCAGATGGGTGAGTTCATCTTGCTGACTGCCCAGAGCCGCGCCGCGGAACAGGGGGTGGCAGCTGAGGGCGTGGTGCGGCACGGCAGTGTCGGGCCGGAGATCATTGCTTTCTGCCGCGAGATCGACGCGGGCACGATCGTCATGGGCCGGCCGCAGTTGGGCGAAGATGAGGGGGATGTCTTCACCCAATCAAGGCTCAACGCCTTCGTCGATCTGGTCAAAGGGCAGACGGGCGCTGAAGTGGTGATGCCCGACCGGGAGGAAAAATGAGCCGCCGGTTTGTGGCTAATCTAGCAGCAGGCGGCATTTCGGTGCTGGTGCTGATCATCTCCTTTTTCGGCGCTCCGGCGCTGGCCCAGGAGCTGCAACAGCCGCCGACGGCCGCGGCGGAGAAGCTCTTGCTGGTGACCGGGACTGTTTTTGACGGCCAGAATGTGCCGGTGAAAAATGCGCTGGTCACCCTGGTTGACGGGGAGACGGAAGCGGTGCAAGGGGAGAGCGAACGCAGGAGAACGGCCGTTATGCCTATAACCTTGGACGAAACTGTGCCGGAACAGCTGGTCCTGCTGATCGGGCGATCCCATTTCGAGGAAACAAGCGTCACCCTGGGCGAAGAAGCTGTCCAGGCCCTGCACCTCGGGCAGCCGGTGGAAGTGCCGGAAGTCATCTTGCAGCGCAAAGTGACGCCCGCCTTCTGGATCGCGACGATCGTTTTTGTGGGGGTGCTGGTGATCATCATCACCGGTTCCATTCACAACACGCTGGCGGCGCTGCTGGGCATGGCGGTTGTCCTCGGGATCAGTTACCTGGGCAAACCGCTCAACGATGGCCTGTTTATCTTTTACTTTCAGCAGGCGCTGACCTATGTCGACTGGAATGTGATCTTCCTGATCATGGGCATGATGATGGTCATCGCCGTCGTCGAGCGCACGGGCATCTTCCAATGGATGGCTTTCATGGCTTACCGCACGTCAGGCGGGCGGATCTGGCTGCTGGTGGTGATCCTGATGCTGATCACCGGCGTCGCCTCCGCTTTTTTGGACAATGTGACGACGATGCTGCTCATGACCCCGATCAGCGTGCAGATCGCCCTCGCCCTGGGCATCAACCCGCTGACGCTGCTCATACCGGAGGTTTTTGCTTCTAATATCGTCGGCATCAGCACCTTGATCGGCACGCCAACGAATATCTTGATCGGCTCATATGCGCATATCACGTTTACCGATTTCCTGATCAATCTGACGCCCGGCGTGCTGATCGCCTCTGGTGGGCTTGATCTTTTACTGCCTGTTCGTCTTCCGCAAGGAGCTGCAGATTGGCGGCAGCCGCGGCACATCGAAAATGCTGGAGGAACGGTTGGCGGAACGGGCGCGGATCACAGAACCGGGCCATCTGCGTAAGGCGGGCTGGGTCGGGGCGGGCATGCTGCTGCTCTTTGTCTTTGGCGAGCAAATCCATCTGATCCCGGCCGTGACCGCGATTATCGGGGCGACGGCACTGCTGATCTGGATCCGGCCCGATATTGAGGAGATGATCGAGGCTGTCGATTGGACGACGCTGGTCTTTTTTATCGCCCTCTTCGTGATCGTCGGGGCGATTCAAGAGGTGGGCTTAATCAGCCTGATCGCGGAGGTAATCGGCCGTCTGGTGGGCGACAATCTCGTCCTGGCGATGCTGGCCGTGATCTGGCTCAGCGCGATCCTGTCGATGATAATCGCCAATATCCCCTTTACGGCGGCGATGCTGCCGGTCGTGGCCTTCCTGACAGCGACGATCCCCGGCGCGGAGAGCAAAGTCTTGTTCTTCTGTCTATCCGTTGGCGCGGCGATGGGCGGCAACGGATCACTGATCGGCGCTTCGGCCAATATGGTGACGGCCGGCATCGCTGATCGCGCCGGGTATACCATCTCTTACGCCTATTTCTTCAGCAAAGGTTTTCCGGCACTGCTGATTACGGTCAGCCTGGCGACGGTGTGGCTGTTGATCCGCTTCCTGGTACTGCCAAATTGATTTCAGGGTGAATCACAAATTGTCTACTGAGCTGCCCATGCGCAGAACAAGATGAAGAAATCCCAATACACATTGTCCCGCTGCCGGCCAAAAGGACAAGTTAAAAACTTGTGCCACAGTTTTTGAGGAGTTTGGCATGACTGAAAGAACATCCCCGGCATATCATCTGCGCCGTGCGCGGTGGGCCGGAGAGCAGAGCAACAGTGACCAAGGCGATCGATTTGGCGCTGGCACGATGGTGCGAGATTGACTTTTTTACACATTTTAGATGCCGGGTTTCTCGAATATGCGACCATCGGCCCTTTGAGCGTGGTCTACAGTGAATTGAATGAAATGGGCACCTTCATATGTTGATTCTCTGCGACCGTGCCCAACGACGCGGCGTGGAGCGCGTCGATTACGTCTTGCCGGAGGGGAATATCATGCAATGGATTGATCCGCTATGCGAATGAGACGAAGGCGGAGATGATGGTCATGGGTCGGCCAACACGCAGCCCTGGAAGAAATGTTTTTAAGATCGCAGAATTTGATGATTTTGTGACTGGATTAGGAAAAGAGGCCAATCTGGCTATCATAACGGTTCCGGCCAAGCCATCAAATGAGTGAGGTTAAAAACTTCACCGCTTCTAGCACCTGAAGCTCTACCATGCCAGGGTTGGAAGGGGGGCCAATTGACAACCGGTTTGGTAGCTGTAGAATGTCAAGGAGATATATCATTTTTGCACTACGTGCCTAGTTCCACCCCTTTTTAACCAATTCAATCAGATCTCCCTTCTGAATGTTCTGGCCTAGCGATGAGAGCCGTTGCCACTTCTGACTACACAACAGGCTGCAATCCAGCCATCTGTTCGATTTGTGAACGGTCGCTGACAATGTTTTTCAGACGGCCGTCTTCCATCTCGACGACGCGGTCGCAATAGCGCACCATGCGTAAATCGTGCGTCACCATAATGCCCGCCCGATTTTGCTCATGCACTAGAGCGGCGAAGGTCTCAACAACCTGGTGGGCCAGCGTCGTGTCCAGGCTCGCTGTGGGTTCGTCTGCCAGCACCAGCTGCGGTTCGTGAATCAAGGAGCGGGCAATGGCCACGCGCTGTCGTTGGCCGCCTGATAGCTGTGACGGCAAGTTATGTAAACGTCCTTCCAGGCCCAGTCTTTCAAGTAAATCAATTGAGCGTTGTTGCCCTTCTTTGTCATAGGCGGCCGTTCATGCGCAGCATCAGCTCTACGTTTTCCAACGCTGTCAGGAAATTGACCAGGTTATTTGCCTGAAAGGTAAAGCCGATTTTCTCACGACGTACACGGGTACGTTGCGATTCACGCATTTGGCCCAATTCTTGGCCGCCAAGGCAAATCTCGCCGCTTGTATGGGGTTAGCAGCCCGGCAATCATGGCCAGCATGCTTGTTTTGCCGGAGCCGCTGGGGCCGACAAGGGCAACAAACTCCCCGGCGTAAAGGTCAAGTGATACACGATCAACGGCCGTGATTTTCTGGTCGTCAAGTTCATAAATCTTGGTCACTTCGTGCGTCGATAAGACTACTTCCATAGTAATTAACCTTGGGCTAACCAGCCAGACCTAACGCCGCCAGAGGTTCCACCCGTGTCAAGATAGCGAATGGACACAAGACCGCCAATGGGACCGATTAATAACAGCGTCATCATGGCGATAGCAACCTCTTCGCCATTGAAAATAATAGGAATTCCGGCCGGCATCGCGGCGGCCAAGCCAAAGGTTGCCAGAGCGCCCATGATCACGCCGATCACATTCGTAAGCACGATCTGGATCGTGGCCGAAATTGCCACCAGTAAATTGGACGCGCCCAACGCCTTTAACATGCCAACCTGCCCCACTTTTTGTAACGTTTGAATCTGGAAAAAGCCGCCGACAACCAGAACACCAATCAATAACGTGAAGCCACGCTGCGTATTCAAAGTGCTCTGCTGTTCCGAATAGCCGGGCGCATTCTCATACGCGGTCACGCGGTTTGTCACTTCTATGCCATTGATTTCCGCCTCCAGACGCCGGGCGACCTGTTCAGCTTGCCATGGATTATCGACGGCCACATTGACGATATTGAAGGTCAGTTCGCCATCGTTGTTTCCGGCGAACCCCTTTGGGCGGATGCGATCCCAGGTGAATAGGGGCACAATAACAGATGGCTGGATGAAGTATTGCTGGCCATCGCTTACCCCCACGATCTCCAGAGGATATAACTCATCAACCGTGCCCTGAGTCGACTCGACAATCAACGTGTCGCCCACGCCCAGGCCAGTTCGTACGGCTACATTGCGCCCGATAATGGCTTCATTGGCGCGAATACTGCTCAGTTGATTTCCCTTCCAGATGCAGGAACGTCGCCTGGACGGCCTGGCTCCACGCCTATAAGGGAAACAGACTCCGGCTGCAGAGCGCCCTCGTAGTTAATCAAGGTGGCGCTTGTGCCGATTGCGCCGGCGTCGGCGACGCCTTGCGTCCGGCGTATGTTGTTCATAAAAGATTGGCCAAGCTGACTCGCTCCAACGTTCAAATCGGCCTGATCTTGGTAAAGTACCAGTTCCCCGCTAAGCTTGCTCAAATACTCTTTGTTTCCCGCGCCAAGCCCTTCGGATAAACCGGCCAGGAAGATGACCAGTAGGGTAATAAGGGCGATGACCATGCTTACCAGAAAGAAGCGGCCGCGATTGCGCCACATCTCTTTCCAGGCTAGATATGTCCCTACTTGTATACTCATGAAACCCTCGAGCGTGATAATATTTTGTCAGATAACTTCTAGCCGGAATTACCCGCAAAAGAAGCATTCAAAAGGGTATATTATCTACCAGTGAACGGGCTGGGGCAATTTTTTCCAACATCATGTTGTGCGCGCGGCTGATCGATAGCTCCCTGGCGAAATATCGCGAGCTGCTTCACGATGCATGCACCATGGTGATGTGCCTTCTTGACTGCGCTAGGTTTTAATAACAAGTTTTATATTTAGAAGTCTCTGTGATTCTTGATGATTACATGAGTTCAACAGGGATTACGTCATAGAACGCATTATTACTTGCAGCGTTATTTCGTCCCCACTGCGACGTAATTCTACCAGATCGCCGGAATTGATATTTGCAATAACATCAGCATCAAATCTGTAGGCATAAGGGATGCCCTCTAGAGAGCAAGCGGGGGCGCTGTGTTGGTCGATGTCGGTGTTGATGAAGGCCAATGGGGCAACGCCACGATAAAACAACTCCAGCACAACATAGGGCGCTACCGATGAGCCGCTGCCTTTGGGAAAAATGACGATCTTGCCGGCCATGCTTTGGCCATTGATGGGGTGTCCCTGCTCCTCAATTACGCCGGTTTCACGATTTACAAAGCCGAGGAAGGTGATGGGGGCATCGCTGACCAAAGCTTCGCCCTCAATGACGAAATCGCCTTGAGATGGCAGCCCATTGCCCGAAGTTTGGAAAGGATGGCGATTAAGAGCAGGGAGAAGGGCATCTGATTTTTCGGAAAGGTGATCCTTGTCTCCTCCCGATTCTTCTACGATTTCCTCTTTATTATCAATAGTGAGTTCCCCGGTTGTCAGGGCAATGCAATCAGCCAGTTTCATCACAGATGTTGGAATGCCATTCAAGCCAGAAGTGATGTAATGCTCTGCTTTCATGGAGTTGGTTAAGATGTGTTTTACCCAGACTTGATCGTAAGGAACCACTTCTGGGCAGGTGTTCTCTAAAAGCAAGGCGCCACTTTCTTGAATAATAGCGGCAATGCCTGTTTTTTCTGCAATGGCTTTGTTGGCTGACGAGGTGAAAATCCAGAGGGGCGGAGGCGCGCCAGGGGTGGCCGGATCGGCCGTTACTTTTTCCCCTCGTAATAATTCGGCCGCCGCCCTCAATTCGCCGACTGAGGCCTGGGGACAGCCAATAGTGACCAGAGAGACGGGCGTTTTGGGACGCAATTCCTCATATCGCCGGTCAAGTTCCCGTGGGCCGAAAGTGAGTTGAGCCTGGAAATCAACTTGGGGGTGATCTTCTAAGTATAGCAATGGACACCCATAGTTCGCCGCTGCGGCCGACAATGCCTTTTTCTGCTCGTGTGTGATGTCCGCCGGTAAGCCTTTGATGGCTGGAATCGGTCCATATGGCATCTTCCAATCTCGCTGGCGTTGCTTGCCGATCCAATCACCGAGAATTGAGAAATCGGCGGGAACCTTTAGTTCGGCCGTTACGGTAACCTCCAAATTGGGCAGTCGAGCCTCCTCTGTCAGCAAGCCGTAGTACGGCGTATAGCCGGTTAAGGCAGCGGCAAGGGCCGACAAACCCGATTCGCGGTTGGTATGTAGATCGCAGTAAGAATTCCCAAAACAAATGGCGTTGGATTCAGCCCATGCTGCTGCACCATCAGTCATCACACCCTCCCATTCATAGGGAATACATGATTGGGTTGGTCGAACACCTAAGCTTGGTATAAAGATCTACAATCTCATGGTTGTGCTCCAGGAAGTTTGGCGCCGTTATACGCATGGCATCAAATTGAGCTTCATCACAGCCGGCTGAGTTTAATGTTGTCGGTATGGCCACTTGTGCTTGTGGGTCACTGGTTAACTTAGCCAAAAACTGCCTCAGGCCCAGCCCGCCGGTTAATGGCGAAACACCTGATAGATGCGCGCTTTTAATAGGAATAAGTTTTGTGGCTCCGGCGGCGGCCGCCATGTCCAATAAAAGGCGCATGCCCATCTGCTTGGCTTGCCCGCGACGGCCGTCTAACATGGCCTGTTGTTCATCATTTAGAGTAATAGTTTCTGGCATTTGATCGTCTCTTCTAAATTTTACTTTGAAATTACATTATCTTCAGGGCGGATTATTTTCACAGCCACGTCAGTTCTTTGATGAATGTCAGCTGCAAAGCGCTCAACAGGATCATCACCAAATAGCTCTGAGGTGGTTCCGCGAGGCGCACCTAGCAGCAGCATAGTAACATTATTTGATACTAAATAGCTGCAAATTTGATCCAACACAGGTCCTTGGCGAAGTACGGTTTCAACTTCTAATCCCGCATCACGTGCTCGTTTTTCAGCCACGAATAGCAATACTTTACCCAGCCAGACAAGTTCTTCACGAACGGCCGTTTCCAAAGCAGGACTTACATCACTTAAACTGCCTGGTGAGGCGACATAGAGGAAGACCAGTGGATTTCCTGTAGTTTTAGACTGTTCAATAGCTGCTAACTGTACTGCCCGGCTGCCTTCACCTCCGCGAGTTGCACAAACTATCTTATTCATCGCTCGCCCCACCATTTTGATCCTTTGCAAGAGCTTCCTCTTGATTTTTGATGGATTGTGATTTTCGATTTTCCTTGATCAAATCCAAGGCCCCAAGCCGGTTATCAGCCTCATGGACCAGTTCTTCATGAATTTGTTCAGAAATTAAGTCACGCTGCATCGCATCGGTTACGGCCGATCGCTCAGCGCGCAATGAATCGGTCCGCGCCTGCAAAAACAAATCCTGTTCTATCTCTGGATGTGCCTCCAAGTGATCGCGGATTTCGAGCTTTGTCTGGTTGATTTCTTCGTTATAAACAGTGTTGACCGATTCCCATATGTCTCGAAATAACATACCTTCGCGGCGCAAGCGGTGCATTTCGTGCAATCCGGCGCGTTTGGCGTACAGTTTTGCCTGCCGCCGTTGGTGTTCCAACAGATGTTCTGCCTTATCAGCAAGTCCTAACCGCCGAATCAAATTATCTATCGTTGTACCTTGTGCTAATAGTGTAAAGAGAACAACACCGAAAGTCATAACTTGCATTTCTTTTGCAAAGGACTCGCCAAATACGTCACCGGTGAGCGTCAGCGCCAAAGCAAGACTGATAGCGCCCCGCAGCCCGCCCCAAAACATGACGTGACGGTATGGCAGCGAAATTTTTTGCTCTAAGGATGTGAACCGTGAATATATAGCAGTGATGCCATAAACCACAATGGCTCGGCTAAACAGAACGGCCAGCACCGCCACAATAATTGGCACCACATTAGGCCAGAATTGAGAAATCTCGATCTCCAAGCCTATCGCCAGGAAGACGAGGGAGTTAGCCACAAAGGCCATAAATTCCCAGAAATTATCAAGAGTTAACCTGGTCGTAGGTGATGTGTTTTGGGTGCCGATGTTGCCGACCATAAGACCGGCAGCAACAACAGCCAAGATACCGCTAACATGAAAACTCTCCGCAATGACATAGGATCCCAAGGCTAAGGCCACTGTTGTTGTGGTTTCGATCAGATGGTCATCAACATTCTTCAGTATGCCGTAGGAGACGACGTAACCCAGAACCAGCCCAACCAGCAAACCTCCAAAAGCCACACGGACAAATTCGACCAGACCCTGTCCAAGAATAGAGATGCCTTGTTCGGCGGGATTAATGCCTGCGGCTGCAAAGCCAACAGCCATGCTGAACAGGACAATGGCCACCCCATCATTGAGCAGACTTTCTCCTTCTACCAGTAAACTTAATCTTTTACTCACACCAAGGGTGCGGAAAAAAGAGATCACAGCCACCGGATCTGTTGCGGCAATCAAGGCGCCGAATGCTAAGGCCGCCAGGAGGGGAATGTCCAATACCCAAGTGATGATTTCACCGACAATAATGGTTCCTAGTAAAGTGCCAACCACGGCGAGAAGTAGGATGGGAACGATATCCCGCCGCAGCCTATTCCATTTGATCTGCAAAGTGGCCTCAAATAGAAGAGGGGGCACTAGAATAGCCAGTATGAAATCGCTGCTAATATCAAAGATAAATGGGTTGGGGAAGAGTGAGAGAACCAAACCCACAAGTACCAGCGCAACGGTGTAAGGAACGCGGATGCGGCGACTAATTACTGCTACTAATGCAGCGATAGAAAGCAGAAGAACGATTCCTATTTCCTGTTGAATTAGCCCGCTTTCTTCAGCGAGCATGGTAGCTAATCCCATATTGCCTCCTTCTGACAAGCAAACAGCTGTATTTTTAACTAATGGTCTGCACTATGAAGATTCAGGCAGATAGTCAGCTAAATTGACGCTGCCGTAGGTTCCCTTAAGGAATTTTTGGCGATCTGCATGCCAAGGTATGGTACAGTCCAATCCCATTTTCGCCGTACGCCCCTTTTTGCCGGGAATATGGGTGCCGGAAGGATCCAGTGAACTGCCGGGTTGACTTTCATAGACATGCAGATCTTTATCCGCCTGGAAACGGGTCGCCATGGCCCATTCCACTTCGGCTGGATTGTATATGTCCACATCTTGATCGACGACCCATACATGTTTGAGTGATCCGTGGCCGTTGAAGGCTGCCTCTATTGCGAGACGGCCGTCTTCCGGTCCTTGTTTGTCGATTTGAACTACAGCATGCAGCCATGATGTGCCGCCGGGTGTAATCGCCACGCCTGTGCATTTCGTGACCTTATTCACTTCTGCAAAAATGGTAGGCTCACGCGGCATACCCATCAACAGTTTGTGCTCCAGCCCTCCGGGCAGTAAGGCATGAAAAATCGGATTACGACGGTGGGTGATGAGGTCGATTTCGACAACCGGCTGGTCGCGTGTAATATCCATCGTCTCAGTCAAATCCATAAAAGGGCCTTCTTGCGCTTTTCGCTTGGTGATGCGTCCCTCGAGCACAATCTCGGCATCTGCTGGAACCTCCAGATCGTTGGTCAAACATTTCACCAAAGGGGTAGGAGCCAAGGCATGAGCTACTGATAGCTCATCAACCCCTGGCGGCGGTGACATAGAAGCAGCAAGATGTACCGCCTGTGACACGCCAATGCATATGGCAATGGGCAAATCCCCTTCCACCTTATTGTAAGCATTAAAAGTACCCCGATTCTCTACAAGACGCGCCGCGAAATGGTTATGATCCAACCGCAGTAGGCGGTGGTAGCACATATTGCGCCCCAAATCGGGATCCTTGGTGATCACCACATTACTGGCAATATAATGCCCTGCATCTTGGGGCAAATGGAAGGGAATCGGCAGTTTGAAAAGGTCCACATCCTCAATAATCACTTCCTGACAAGCTGCCGACGCAATTATCGGTGGTGGTGTTGGGTTGGCGACGGAGTGAGCCAAATGATGCACAAGCTCTCCGGCTGGAATTTCCAGATCCATGCTGAAAAAATTGCGATCAGCGCACTGCCCGGAGAATATACGCCATGCTGGGTACCCCTTGATTTGTTCAAACATAACAGGTCGCCCTTCAAGGGCGTGGGCTACATTGGCCAGCTCTAGATTAGTGTCGACTGGTTGATTGATAATGACCAGATCGCCGCTTTTACTCACTTTATTAACAAACTCACGTAGGCTCATAAAATTCCTTTTTTATGACGAGTGACAAAGCGCAGGTTAAAAGTGCGAGAATCACCCTGACAAGGTGTAGTTAATGATTTAGACTTTTAGCAAGGATCGGTGATTTGTGCGAAGATAGATACATCAGTTTGACTGTAACTAGAAAGAGTCGCCATTGCAGAGCCTTTGCTCAATTGTCAACTCTGACCGATGCCAGATTATGACTTACGATCCCTAACTCATGTGGATTATCCAGATTATTCAATGAAGAGGCAACGATATTATCTAGAGGATATAAATGATTCGACATAGAGCACTCGGGATTATGATTGCGATCCTTATCCTGGCATCTCTGGCATGTAATGCCTTTGCTGGAAATCGGGGGCTGCTCCTTGGACCGCCGCCCACCTCTAATGCCGATGGGCCGGTTTCTGCTACCAGCGAGATGGCAGCGACGGCCACATTGCCGTTTGAGGATTCAGGATTTCCGGCAATGGTAACGATGCTTGTTGACCTCAATGTTCGCAGCGGGCCAGGTGTAAATTATGATCGTGTGGGCTTTCTTTTAGAAGGTGATGAAGTACCCATTGTTGGCGTTCATCAGGAGACAGGCTGGTGGAAAATCGCCTGCCCCGAAAATGTAGCTGAGGGACAATGCTGGGTTTCAGGGGGCGAACAATATTCTGCGGTAACGGGTGCTGAACGTGTGGCAGCGGTTGATGCGCCGCCAACACCGACGCCTGTGCCACCAGAATTTGAAGATGGAATGGGCATTATTGCCTATGTAAGCGATGGCCTCCTCTATGCTTTGCAACTGGATCTCGCTCAGAACCCACCGCAACATATGGAGGAGCCCTACCAGCTTGCAGATGTTGATAATGTTCAGGCGCTCGCTATCTCGCCAGACGGCCGGCGCATAGCCTTTATAGCCGGAACATCTGAAGCTAATAATTTGCATGTGGTAAACACGGATGGTCAGGATCAACGGCGGCTGGTTACTTCTGATGAACTGCCCTTAAACACAATACAAAACCCATCAGATTTCGCTGTGTTGGTTGACCAGATAGCTTGGATGTCCGACAGTCAAACGGTGCTCTTCAACACGGCCGTTACAACCCTCGTTGGCCTTGGCGGTGGCAGTCAAGAAGATCTATGGTCGATGAATCTTGAGGGCAATTTACAAGAATTGCGCCCGTCGGGAGATGGCGGTGGAATATTTGTTGTCGATCGCAATGATCAACTCTTTCTAAGCAAATCTGACAGTATCACTCGTAGTAATCTAGATGGATCGAAGGCCGAGATTGTTCTGCAATTCGATCCTATTAACACGGCCAGCGAATTCATCTATTATCCTGTGCCGCAGAGTGTTGGGGGGCAAGTCAATGTAGCTATTCCAGCAGCCGAGCCATTTTTAGAGGATGCGCAAACGATTTTGTGGCAAATACCCGGACAGGGACTTGCGGTTCAATTGGGTACAGTAGATGGTTCAATGCTATTCGATCCCATTTACTGGTCGAATGACGGAAATCGATTGGCATTTGTGCAACAAGACTCTGATCCGGATGCACCACAACCCGCACGATTGGTGAACGCCGACAGCAGAGGCATCAATCCCGATGTGTATGCAGCGGATGAGCGATTAATGTTCCATGCCTGGAGTAATGACAGTGCAAACTTCCTCTATTCTGGTAATGGTTATTATACTGTTGGCAAAATCGGGGCGCCGCCGGCACAGTTTTTACTTGCTGGGAGGCAAATGGTTAATGATGGACAGTGGATTACGGAGTCGGCATTTATTACGGCCGTCGGCGAACCAGGGAGCGGCAGTTGGGAATTGCGAAGTGCTGATTTATCTGGAGCAAGCAACGCGCTTGCTGAAATCCGCGCCACGGTGCCACTGTTTGACGTTTGGCAAGCACGTTGATAGTGGATAAAACAAGACTCCCCCTGTATTCTAATACAAGGGGAGTTGACAGAGGGGATGTTAACGACCAAC
Organism: uncultured Chloroflexia bacterium; assembly: GCA_963736615.1. Lineage (GTDB taxonomy): Bacteria > Chloroflexota > Anaerolineae > Promineifilales > Promineifilaceae > JAACFF01. The sequence continues at coordinate 22,272 of CAVTPP010000018.1, forward strand.
GATATTGGTCACGAAAACACGAATCAGATTATTTTCTGCGCAAGAAAGCAGGAATATCCAGATTGTTAGGTGAAAACCGCGCATGAACCCTGACCGCCTCTAAATCAGATGCCGGCTCAACATGCACCGCTTGTTCACGTTGCGGGGCGCCATTCGGTTTATCCGTTAGGGTTGGTTCTGCTGCAGAATTCTGATTACTGGATACCGGTTGAGCGGCTTTAGCGCCGGTTTCTTTGCGCCGTTTGTACTTTGGGAGAAGCTGCCGGCGAGTATGATTGTCTTCAAAGCCAGTTGCAATCACGGTAATTCGAATATCGTCGCCCATATTTTCGTCGACAACGGCGCCAAATATCATGTTGGCGTCAGGATGCGCTTTTTCGCGAATGATGGCGGCTGCTTGATTGACCTCAAATAAGGTCATGCCCGGCCCGCCAGTAATATTGAACAGAAGACCATGAGCACCATCAATCGTCACTTCCAACAGGCGTGAACTTATAGATTGCTCAGCTGCGGTACGTGCTCTCTCATCACCTGAGCCGTAGCCTACTGCCATTAGAGCTGAACCACCTTCAGACATCACAGTTCTTACATCAGCAAAATCTAGATTAATCAAACCTGGTGTTGTAATAAGTTCTGTAATGCCTTGAATACCTTGTCGCAACACGTCATCAGCCAGCCGGAATGACTCAGTTAGTGACATTCGTTTATCGGTCAATTCGAGTAAACGATCGTTGGGGATGACAATCAATGTATCCACATGCTCTCGCAATTGCTCGATGCCCTGTTCGGCCGAATTAGCCCTTTTGCTGCCTTCAAATAGGAACGGCCGCGTGACGACACCTATAGTTAAGGCCCCTTGTTCCCGCGCGGCTTTAGCCACAATAGGTGCAGCGCCAGTTCCAGTCCCGCCGCCCATGCCGGCAGTGATGAAGACCATATCCGAACCTTGCAAGATCTGGTGGATTTCATCAATTGTTTCACCTGCTGCTTTTTCACCCCGTTCAGAATTGCCTCCGGCGCCAAGGCCACGGGTTAATTTGTCACCGATGCGCACGCGAACCGGCGCTTCGGACATCAGCAAGGATTGATTATCCGTATTAACCACGACGAAATCTACGCCGCTCACGCCTTCGGCGATCATGCGATTTACGGCATTGCTGCCACCGCCTCCAACGCCTACAACGCGAATGACTGCCATACTTTCAAGTGTTGATGCTCTTTGCATATCCTATTCTCCCTATTGGAAAAGAAGGCACGATCTATCTAACGATGCAAGTATGACGTTATCATGCCTTAATAAGGTGGCTTTATTCCCGGACTTTGGATCGCAATGCCCGACGAACTGTTCCAAATATGGCACGTTCAACCAGCCATGTGTTATCAATCTCGATTGCCGGCAGCTTGCCTCGATGACGCAAGCCATCACGTTGATTCTTGGTGGAACTAAACGCATTTGCTCACATCATCAACGCCAGCATATTATCCAGCAAAGTTCCCTTACTCATTCAATTGTGTGTACACTATATAAAGGGACGATACGACTCTAATTGACGTAACGATACACCATGCATAACAATATGTCAAGTGTTACGTCAACTTAAAATTTGTATTAGCTTGTTAATTATGGATGCAAGATGCACTATTTTGTAATGCAGAAACGCCAGGATATTGCCCTGACCGGTATCGGCAGTAATGATCCATTTGCCTATGATAAAGGTATTTATTGGCTCGTTAAGGAAGATTGGATGATTTGTGACTGTTTTACTATTTGCTAATGGTGACCTGGAGGAAGGTAGTTGGGTTCAGGACCATTTAAAAACCGCTGCTAAGGTGGTCGCCGCTGATGGGGGTTCGCGTCATTTATGGCGGCTGGGCCACCTGCCCGATGTAGTCATCGGCGATTTGGATTCTTTGCCACAGAATGTAGAGCGGTGGCTAAAAAAACATAATGTTAATCTCATCCAATATCCACAAGAAAAAGATGAGACAGATTTGGAACTAGCATTGCTTTACGTGGTAGCCCGGTCCCAAGATCTTGTTAAGGTATTTGCCGCTGCCGGCGGCCGACTAGATCAAACCCTGGCCAATATCCAACTATTAGCTCATCCTGGTTTGATAAACCGGCAGATCGAATTGGTCACACCTCACGAGCGGGCGTGGTTAATTACGAGCGAGACCGAGATCTTGGGTGAAGTAGGTGATAGCGTATCGTTAATTCCCTTGGATGGAAATGCCCACATAGGTCAGACCAGCGGCCTCCAATGGCCCTTGATAGATGAAACATTACATCTTGGTCCTGCTCGGGGAATCAGCAACAAAATGACAGCCAGATTAGCGACTGTCACTGTATCGTCAGGCAAGGTCCTCTGTGTACATATGCGGCAGATTTGGCAGCGCTAGACGTGTATGAATGGACACAAACAGCCTCGCCGATGCACGCTTAATAAATTTATGTGGTTGACATTGACAGGTTTGTATGCCATAATGCGGTCATCATTTTCAAATTGATACGTAGCGCAAGCTACACAAGCCATCCTAAAAAAGAGGAGGTGGTGCATATGGATAGTTATTATTCCAAACGCACCGTAGCACTACCTTCTCGTAATAATACGTAGTGCTACGGTGTACGGAAAGGCCCTGTGATTTTCACAGGGCCTTTTCTATTTGTATACCTAAATTGCGCTAAAAGTTGTGGCTTATCCTCCGAGACCGCCCGGCGGTTGTGGTGGAGAGCCTGGGGGTTGTGGAGGGCCAGGTGGGTTACCGGCTGCTGGGGAGGAACTCGATGTGCCTGTTCGTGCCGGTACATTGAGGACCTGTCCAGGGTAAATAAGGTTAGGATCTGTAATTTGCGGATTGGCTGCCAACAAGGCTTGGTAGGAAACCCCCAAATTTGTAGCGATCTTAGCCAGCCAATCACAGGCACCTACGACATATGTATCGCCATTGTCGACGCCGGGATTAAGATCACAGTTGATAGAGATTGGTGCTGAGGCAGTTTCTGAATCTTCAGCGGTGGCTGCTTCCTCTGTTGTCTCATCGGCGACTTCTTCAGCAGCTTCTTCTGTTGTCTCCTCGGCGACTTCTTCGGCAACTTCCTCAGTCGTCTCTTCAGCAACCTCTGCAGTGGTTTCTTCTGCATCTTCTTCGGTGGACTCGGCTTCAGGTGCTTGTGCCAGGACTTCTTCTTCTGGAATGGCGTCAATGGCGCAGCGGAAACCGATGCTGTTGCCAGATTCAGCCGGTGGCGCTGGGAAACGGACAGAAGTTGTCGCGAAATTGCCTGTGTCAATCCAGGAACCGCCGCGGACTACTTTACTATCGCCCTCTTCCGGGCCGTCAGGATTGGCCTCTGGTGATTGGCCATAATAATCATCACCATACCAATCATTGACCCACTCCCAAACATTGCCGCCCATATCATAGGCGCCAACTGGGCTACGGCCGTTATCATAACTACCTACTGGCGCAGTGAGGGCGAAGCCATCGTCAATTTCACTGGAGGCTTGCGTTTCTTCACAATTGATGTCGCAATAATTAAGGGCCGAGCCATCAAATTCATCGCCCCAAGGATAAAGGAACTTCTTGCTGTTCTCATTATCCCAACTGGCAGCTAATTCCCACTCAGCTTCTGTAGGTAATCGTGCATCTCGCCAGTCGCAATACGATGCAGCGCCATACCATGTGGCACCGGCAACGGGATGCTCAAAGTATGATTTTTCAACTGCATACTGCCCCTCATCGTCGGCTTCGATCTGGCTGTCGTCAATATTGAAACAAAGTTGTCCGTCACAACCCGTCTCTACATCTTCAATACCTTCGAGAAACTCCAAGAAGGCATCATTGGTTACTTCATTTGCATCCAGGTAGAATGGATCAAGCTGCACCAGGTGAATAGGTCCTGATGCGATAAACCAGGCCTCCTCACAACCTTCATGGAACAAACTGCACTGCTCCAACAATTGGGATGCTTCCGCGCCCATTTCGAATTCACCACCCATGATTAAGAGCATATCGGCCGTGTTGCTGGTTATGCTTACCGGTAGAGGTGTTGGCTCCGGAGGAACGGTCGCTGTGGGGGTGATTTCCGGAGTTGGTGACGGTTCTTCTGTTGGTTCAAGAGTCGGCGATGGTTCCGGAGTTGCTGTGGGCGGATCTTCAGCGGTAGGTGAAGCTTGTTCAGCGGGTGCAACCACTTCACTCTGCTCTTCTGTGGCGCTGAGAGTTGGGGTCACCTGTTGAACGCTCTCCCCTTCCAGTGTATCGGAAGCTGCATCAGAAGCCTCATTGCTGTTGTCTGCGACGCCGGCGATTTCCTGGAGTCCACTGCTTTCAACGAAATCGTTGGCTGCTGATTCCAAACTGGCGCATGCGCTCAACAATAAGCTTACTATCAAGAGAAATCGCCTTAGGTTACTATTGAGTACTGCCATAATAACTTTGCTCCCTTTAAGGAAGAAGAGGGGACACGGGCTGGTTTTCTAACCAGCCCGTGCGATATGGGTTGATAAAAATCGGGCTAACGTTCTGCGCGAGGATCCCAGAAGACGTCGCCGTCATCGGTAAAGTCGTCGACATCAATGTTGATATGATCACTGAAGTCAGAGATAGAGATATCGTCAACACCAAACACAGTCCATGCCTGGTGGTCGGGGAATTTCATACCCATCATCACGTGCATAAAGGCGCCTTCGTGAATAAAGACGGATTCTTGGCGTCCCAAGTAATTGCATTTGGCATCGCCATTGGCACAAACGTAGGTGTCTGGGAACAACTCACGCCATTCTTTAACACTGCTAGAATCGGCCGTTTCGCCAAAACCATACCAAGCTACACTATTATATGGGCTTTGAACATTATGTTCCCAGGCAGTGATATGTACCTGAACCCAGTACTTCCCTGTCATCAAATGTGGGCTAACTTGCTGAGAAATCCCGGCGTACTGTGAACCTGAGCTCCCAGTGCGGAAAAAGTAGCCAGCCGCGGGATTCATCCCCGCTCCTTCTGCGGTGCCGGCTGCGGTGAAATCCATATTGGCAAAATGAACTTCCCAACCTGGGGTTAGCACAGGTGTAGGTACATTCCATGCAACTGGATAGCCACCGCTCCAGCTTAGAAAATCACCGTTTTCTATGTATTGCGGCTTCGTAACTTCTTTAACGGGCTGTTTGATCTTTGCGGATGTGTCAGTATATTTGACCACGGAAAAACCGCCTGCGAAAGCTGCGACTGAAACCACAAGACCAAGGAGCAATGTGAGTAAAAGTGCTATCTTAAATTTGCTCATTCGTCTATGTTCTCCTTTATTCGAAACTATATTTCTGATCGATACATATTTTGGAAATCTTTTTGCCATTATTTCACCCCATACCTCTCTCCTTTGCAATCCAATAATCGCCATTGTGCTGCTTTTCCTCGCGCCAACTGGAGATTAAAAAGGCTATGCCATTTTTTTTGCACTCATGTGCCTCGCACTGATCCTGCCACAGGTAGTCGCACTGTAACATAAATGCGACGTGAAATGGAAGCCATTGCACCATGAAATCTTCGTGAATTTTTGCCAGAATTGCTCAACTACCCCTAATAGTGCTGAAAAAGCACCTAAGAGAAGGTGAAATCAGTTTCTGAAAGGAATCAGTGCGCCTATTTTATTTGGCTGCTTATGGAATGTTCTGTTCGTTTTCCGAGGGAACTAGTATAGTGATAGGGGATTGTAAAATAGCTTGATTGCGAATAAGTGGGATGTCCACGCCACCAGGATAATCAAACTGTTCCAATGTACCGCCATCCTGATGCAGCACGGCCATTAACTGCCTATTTTCAAAGCCTGGTTGCAATGTGACAGTAATGTTACGGTTGATGCCCGCCGGCAGCCAGGTTTGGCCGATTATATCGCCAAGGCCGTTTTCCTCGTTGAGGGTGTATAAAATAAGCCAGGTAGCGAGATCGGCTGTAACGAGAGGTACGATCACTTGGTTTTCCTCGCCAAGTGGCTGGTCCATCGTAATAAGATTATTACCAGGATTTGTATGCATGACAAAAGGTGCCAACAGTTCACCCTCGTAAGTTACGGGGAGATCTGCGGCGGGGAAATCGAACTCACCGATGTTATCAGAGTCTTCGTGTAAATTTAGATAGAGAAGGGGTGTGGCGGCCGTTTCAACGATTTCCAACTCAACCTGTTCGTTTATACCATCCTCGAGTAAGGCAAAGCCAATAATAAGCCCTGGGTGCCCCTCTTCATCAAAATGGGCCGTAATCCAACCCGGACCATTACTAACAGCCCGTTCCACAATGATTTTTCCGTCAACAATTGGCTGGTCGTAGGCCAGAATATCGGGCGGTAGTATTACTTCGAAAATCCCCACTACCGGAACACCTTCAGCAAGAACAGGCAGATCTTCATGCTGGTCAAAGCCGCCCGGCTGCTCCTTGTCTTCATACAGAATGGTCATCAGCCTTGACGAGGCGACTTGCCAGCGCACGGGCAAAACCAAATTCTCATTTTGCCCCGCGTTGACTGGAATTTGACCAATTGCTGGGCCAATATTACCCCCCGTCAAGCTGTGTACAACCAACCAGCCTGGTTCCAAGGCCAAGACGCTATTTATGCTGACTAAACCATCTCGGGCAATAATCTGATCTTCAACGACAATTTCCGGCATTGGCAATTGGAAATCAACAATAAATGTGGCTACAGCGTCGCTTGTACCAACCTTGAAAGGAAGATCTGTACCTGGATACTCAAATTTACCAATCGTTCCTACATCCTCATGCAGCCTGGCAATGAGCGTGGGAGAGGCCTGGCGGGCTTCGATGTTGAGAGTGATGGGGGAGGTTGTACCTGCGGGTAATGCTTGGTAGCCTAAGAGGTCCCCTGGCTCACCGTCAACCTCCTGATAGACGGCTAACCAGCCGGCATCAGGAACGGAGACGCTGTCAAAGGTTAGCAGGCCATCTTCTGTCAAGGATTGTTGACGCACTTGCACAGTGGGCAGGATTGGTGTTGGTTCAGGTGTAGCAGTGGGAACGGCCGTGGGGGTTGGCGAGGGAGCAGAAGTAACAGTTGCCTCTGTTGTAGCTGAAATGCCCGTGGCTGCGGATTCCGTTGTATTACCAGCTTCTCTTGAACAGGCAAACAGACCCAACAAGAGCAGCATCCAGATAAGGTTGATTGGTCTCAATATCATGCGTTACTCACTCAGTTTACACATTCAAGACCGTTATTGTATGTCTGCTGTGCGGAACGCTCAAATTCAGAGGCTATTTCTCCATCTCAACTCATGAGAGAACTTTTTTGACCTCGCTTACTGCGTTTCTGTTGACAAACTAGTGGCCGGTCTCCCACCATAAAGTTTGTCCGTCTGTGATCACTTCTATCGTCCCCTGCTGATCTGTACGCAGAACAGATGCCCCTGAGTCCGATACGCGGTCAATAAGTTCCGGGTGTGGATGTCCGAAGAAATTATCTGCTCCGGCAGAAATTACGACATATTCAGGTTGTACAGCTTCCAAAAAGAGGGCGCTGCTGGATGTTCTCGCTCCGTGGTGTCCGGCTTTGTATATGAGTGATTGCAACGGCCGTCCTGAAACCAGCATCTCTCGCTCTGCTTTGCTTTCTGAATCCCCGGTTAATAAAAGTGAAAAATCCTGATAGATCAGACGCAAAGCAATCGAGTTGTCATTATCCCGATCTGCATCTGGCTCAATATCGGGATGTAATATTTCTAGGCGAACGCCGCTATCCAATTCGATTATCTCCCCTGCTATTGCAAAATGGATTGGAATTTGCATTTCATCTGCGGTGGCAAGCAGTGCATCATAATCGGGCGAGTCACCTTCTTGACCGTTGGTAATCATAGCTTGAACCTGGTAACGGTCTAGAACGCCAAGTAAACCCAGAAAATGATCCTTATCAGGATGGGTAGCTACCAGGATATCGATATTCTTGTCCCAGAAGGGTAATTCTCGCCCTAATCCATCAAGTAACATACTGGGATATTGACCGCCGTCTACCAATATTTGTTGCCCGCCGGGTGTTTGGATGAATGTGGCATCACCCTGGCCGACGTCAAGAAAAACTACATGCAACTTACCATCAGGCTTCTCTCTGACCCAGATGACAAGCAGGATCGCAGCGATCATAGATAGCAGCGAGGCCCCCGCGCAGCAAACGAGCCTTACGTGTACGGCCGAATAGCTGTTCCTTTTTCTCGCTTTCCTGGCCGGACAACCAAGTTATGCCCAAAATGAGCGCATAGGTAGTTGTTACACTCCCAAATGAAAGTGACATAGGTATTGTGGTCACTGATAAACTGGCGAAGAAACGCACCAGGGATGTTGTATAGATTAAGAACAACCAGGCTATCCAGGCAGGAACCTGGCCCAGGAGGGGCGAAATCATGCCGAGGATAGTTGATAGACCACCCCAAAGCATAATGCTGGGTTGGGCAGGTAGAATTAGGAAATTAGCCAAGGGACTGATGATTGATAAAGTGCCAAAATGATAAATAATGATTGGTAAAGTCATAATCATTGCCGCCATAGTGGCCAATATAACCTCGGTAACTAGCTTTGTTGTTCGTTGAGCCGCGTTCGGTGTCAAGGCGGGTTGCAGCCGATTTTCAATTATCTGGCTCCACCGACCAATATAGAGCGCTAATCCCAGTGTTGCTGCAAAGCTCAGTTGAAAACCCACATCCCATAAGATGTGAGGGTTGATTAAAGTCATGACCAATGCGGCTGTAAAGATTGTAGACGGCAGGAAAATAGGCCGGCCCATGATCTGTGTGGCTACGATTAGCAGTATACCCATGGCGGCGGCACGTACTACTGAAGCATCTGCGCCTACGAATATGGTGTAGATAGCAATTCCCGCTATGGCAACCCAAGCCGCAGTGCGAAATGGGAGAACATAGCGACTCCCTATTAGCAAAATGCCGGCGACTACGGCAATATTGAATCCTGAAATGGCAATAATATGGGTCATGCCCGTTTCTTGAAAATCTTCCTTTAGGTCTTCCGGCAGCCCATCGTCATTTCCAAGCAGAATGCCGCTCAAGAGCGCAGCCTGGGGTTCAGGCAGTAGATGATTGATAGTTTCTTGTGCGCGTGCCTTAATTCTCAGCAAGAGATGCACCAGCGGATTCCCTAAATCTGTGTCCAGGATTTCTATATCAGGGAATGCCATAATAGTATAAAGACCTTGACGAGCAAGATAATCGCGGTAATCGAATTCGCCGAAATTCTGTGGTGTTTCAAGATTGCCGGATGCGCGCAGGCGTGCACCATAGGGAATTATTGGATTTCGCGCAGTCCGAACCAATATTTCCCCGTCTGAATCTATTTCTGTGCCATTTTCTTGTTGAAAAGTATCTATGTTGAGATGAAGATCAATGTAATTATCTCGAATTTGCGGCTCACTGGTCACTACTCCGGTAAGGATAACGGATTTTGTGTCATTATGGTTGGCAATATGTGTGTTGTCTATTTCTGGGGTCGCCAGGTTGTATCGAACAGCTCCTAGACCGGCAGCGGCGATGCAGATCATTAAGATGGGCCAAGGTGCGTGTTTTCGTAAAAGGGTGGCGCCAAGGATGGCCGGCAAACATAAGATTAACCAGAATAGGTTTGGCAAATCCCAGGTATAGGCGAGCCATATTCCGGCCAGCCAACTAATGGTCCAATAGATGATGGTCACGTCCTGCTTGCTCCAATATACAAGCAACCCACCGACAATTAGGCAACGCTTTCTTGGTTCACACTCGCCAGTCTGATAAAATCGACGAATGAATCGCTATCTCCATTACCTTGATACTGTATCAGAGTATCAGGCCGGGGGAAAGCGAATTGGGAAGGAAGACAATGGAAACTACACAGAAGCAGCGCAAAATCCTGGCTGTTGACGATAATGCCTATACTTTACGTATTGTAAAACATTCTCTTGATCAAGCCGGTTATCAGGTGACGACGGTCACTTCTGGTGAAGAAGGGCTGCGGGCTATTGCCGAGCAGGGGTTGCCTCATCTGGCAGTTGTTGATTTGCATATGCCACCTGGTATGAGTGGTTTTGAATTTTGCCGTTCGGTGCATCAGTATAGTGATGTTCCAGTTATTATGTTAACGGCCGTCGGTGAAGAAAGCACCGTTCTCGAAGGGTTAGAAAAGCACGCCGAGGACTATATCGTTAAACCTTTTAGCCCGGGAGAATTGGTAGCTCGTGTCGGCCGGTTAATCCGGCGCATGGGCGAATTTGATTTTCCACTAAAGGCGTTTACTGTTGTAGATGAGCGGCTGCAAATCAATTTTCCGCAGCGCCAGGCAATAGTAGATGACGAACCAGTTTCATTGACGCCCACGGAAACGAAGCTCCTTTACATTTTGATGCGCAAGGCTGGAGATCTTGTAACCACGGAATTTATTTTGCGTCGTTTGTGGCCGTCGGAGACCGCTTTTGAAGATAGGCTGCATGTTCACTTACATAGACTAAGGCGTAAGTTAGAGCCAGGCAGTACCCCCAAAGGACAATCAACCTATATTGTTTCCGAACGCGGTTCCGGGTATATGTTCGCGAAAACTTTCGATAATTCATAGGCTTAATGAGGATCAATGGATTGGTTGTTCGCCGTATCTGATATCAAGCAGGCGCTGAATCTTAACGGATTCGATGCTTACCAAGCGCAGATGAAAATGACACCGGCTTCGCGCGCCATTCGACGCCCTGCCAGTCGGTCAGGAACGGCGCGGCTGGGAGGTGTTTTGCTTCTGCTTTATTATAAGTACGATGAGCTGCACTTTGTGCTAACACGCCGCAGAGATGACTTGAATTCTCACGCAGGACAAATGTCTTTTCCAGGCGGACAGCGTGAGGATGGAGAGTCGTTGTTATTGACAGCATTGCGTGAGACGGAAGAAGAAATCGGTATCACTTCTAATAAATTAGAGGTGCTTGGTCAGTTGACTACCCTTTATATTCCTCCGTCGGACTTTGAAGTCCACCCTTATGTTGCCTGGTGTAAGAATAACTTGCAGCCCGAATTTCTCCCTAACCCGGATGAGGTTGCGGAGATTATTGAGACGCCACTTCGTAGTTATTTTGATCCCGAGATACGTGGTGAGGAGCCTCGGGATTTTCGCGGACACAGCATTACGGTGCCCTTTTATTACGCGGGGAAATATAAGGTGTGGGGGGCTACAGCTATGATGATTAGCGAGTTTGTGGAGAGATTGCGCGTGGTGTCTTCAGAAACAACAGCCAGAAAAGTGATTTAAGTGCGAGAAACCCGATTATGACGTACTGCGTCATATTTCTTTACCTCCCATAGAACACGTACTATAATTAAATTAGTAATGCCCGCATCTTATATCCTTGTATTGCGACGACGTTGTGCAGATCATTCTTAGGCGCGGGATCAATAAGCTGACAGCGTATTTTACAAAATAAACGGAGGCTCTTATGCGACTAGGGAAAGATCTCGAAGGCAAGCCCATTATCAGTGTAGCGGACGGCCGTATTCTTGGCCGAGCCAAAGATGTATATGTTGATCCTGAGATAAATAAACTGATGGGTCTGTTCACCGGTATGGAGGGCGTCATTAGACGCAGGAGCCAGGTGATCCCCAGTGATGATGTGGTACTTTATGGAATTGATGTCATCCTGGTGAAAGATGCGGAGGTTATCGTCAACGATAAGAAACTGCCTGAAGTGAAGAGTTGGCAGCGTCTTAAAGACCTACAAGGTCGTGAAGTTGTCACCCCAGGTGGTACTAAGCTGGGAACTGTTGGGGATGTAATATTGGATGAGACAGGGCAGATTGTAGGCCTTCACCTTTCGCGTGTTCATGTTAAAGGCCCGCTGGCCGAGCAGGGCAGCATACCGCGCGAAGCTATCGTTGATCCTGATCAGGAGAATGGAACCATTGGTGTGGACCTGGCTATGTTGGAGAAGTTGGTCGGCGGCATTGATGCGCAGAGTCTTGAGGTAGAAGCTGACAAATCATCTAAAGAATTAACTACTGATTCGACCGAAGAGGAAATGCCAATAGCTGAAGAAGCGGAAGAAATACCCATTGAAGTCATTGACAGCCAAGATGATGACGATAATGAAGAGTCAGCGGATGAATCTGCCGCCAGTGATAGTACAGAATCTAATGACTAAGATGATCTTAGCCAATACATAAGGAAAAAGGAGCCCCAAAATGAGCGACAAGAATGGTTCAATTAGTTTTGGTCTCACCGAAGAACACCAAATGATTCAAAAGCTGGCCCGTGATTTCTCAAGAGCTGAGATCGCGCCCAAAGCTGAGCATTATGACAAGACCCACGACTTTCCTTGGCCCATAGTCAAGAAGGCGCAGGAGTTGGGTCTTACGACAATGAATGTCCCTGAGCAATATGGTGGTCTAGGTTTAAGTATGCTCGAAGAATGCCTCGTAACTGAGGAGTTATCCTGGGGCTGTTCAGGTATTAGCACCGCTATCGGCGTTAACAGCTTGGGGATGCTGCCGATTCTTATTGCGGGCAGCGAGAGCCAAAAATTGGAATATGGCGAGCGAATGGCTGACGGCCAACTCTGTGCTTACTGTGTAACTGAACCGGAAGCAGGATCTGATGTGTCTGGCATCTCAACAACGGCTATCAAGGATGGCGATCATTATGTTCTAACCGGGGGTAAGACTTTTATTACCGGCGCAACCAATGCCAATTTTTATACTGTGTTGGCGTATACGGATCCTGAACTACGTGGTACGAAAAGCCGCTATAAGGGGATGAGCTTTTTTATTGTTGAGCGTGATTTGGAAGGTGTTAGTGTTGGTAAACCCTTTGAAAAGATGGGACAACATGCGACTGATACGGCCGAAGTGATATTTGACAATGTTAAAGTCCCCGCTACCCATCTCCTAGGCGAGGAAGGTAAAGGCTTTTATTACGCCATGGGTGTTTTTGATCACAGCCGGCCCTCGGTCGCTGCCGGCGCTGTCGGGGTGGCACAGCGTGCGTTGGACGAAGCAATCCAGTACGCAAAAGAGCGGGTCGCTATGGGCAAACCCATCTGGCAGCATCAAGCCATTGGACATATGATCGCCGACATGGCCATGCAGGTTGAAGCGGCGCGGTTGTTAGTCTATAAGGCAGCTTGGTCCCAGGACAGCGGCACCAAGAATACGACAGCGGCGGCCTTTGCCAAGGCATATGCTGCTGATATGGCTATGAAAGTGTGTACCGATGCTGTACAGGTATTTGGTGGCTATGGTTATATGTCTGAGTACCCGGTTGAAAAATTAATGCGCGACATTAAGATTTACCAGATCTACGAAGGCACAAGTCAGATTCAGCGCCTGATCATTACGCGAGAGCTTTTCCGTTAATCATGCAACTTGTAAATTGACGGAGCCTCGGCTCAATAAAAGAGAATCTGTTGTTGGGTAACACCAAAAGTGTTACCCATTTTTATTTCCTAAATTTTTAACCTTGGTTAAGAATTGCACACAGCCATAATTAATACCTAATTTAACGTCTTGCCTTGATCCGTCGTTCTTCTGAGCCGATAATCGTTTCCTAATGCTGGGTAACATTGAAAATAGAGCTTGAAGTATTGAATGCAGATAATGCACATAAGCATTTGCTTCAATGATACTTGGTGGGAAGATCGGAGTGTGAAAAATAAAATGAAGAGTTTGAAGGGAAAAATCCTTCCCATATTGTTGGTGCTTGTGCTTACACTTGTGGGATGCCAGACAGAAGCTGAGCCTGTGGGAGGACAAGGGAACGCGGCGATACAGGAAGATGGACAGGACACACCTGACACCGGAAACCTGGTCATCTATTCCGGCCGTTCAGAGAGCCTCGTGCAGCCAATCATAGATCAGTTTGAAGAAGCTACCGGAATAAAAGTAGATATACGTTACGGGAGCACTTCTGAGATGGCAGGTGTGCTGTTAGAAGAAGGGGCGAGCAGCCCCGCCGATGTCTTTTATGCTCAGGATCCGGGCGGCTTAGGCGCATTGCAAAATGCCGATCTTCTTTCCTCTTTACCAGAAGAGATTCTACAAAAAGTGCCTGCTCGTTTTGTTGATGAAGAAGGGGAATGGGTTGGTATATCCGGTCGAGCGCGAACCGTTGTTTATAATGTCGATGCTGTATCCGATCCGGATAATGAGCTGCCGCAGGATCTCTTAGGATTTGTTGATCCACAGTGGAACGGCCGAATTGGTTGGGCTCCAACTAATGGTTCCTTTCAAGCTATGGTCACCGCCATGCGCGCTGCTTGGGGTGATGAGAAAACCAGCGAATGGCTGCAAGGTGTTCAAGCTAATAATCCTGTTGTTTATCCCAATAATACGCCTATTGTTGCCGGGGTGGCCGCGGGCGAAGTGGATGTAGGGTTTGTTAACCATTACTATCTCCATCGTTTTTTAGCCGAGGAAGGTGAAGATTTCCCCGCCCGCAATTATTTCTTGCCCGGTGGTGATCCTGGCTCATTGATTATGGTGTCTGGGGCAGGTATTCTAAAAAGTGCTGAAAACTCAGAGAATGCGCAGAAGTTTTTGTCATTTCTCCTGTCTGTCCCTGGCCAACAATACTTTACCTCACAAACATTTGAGTATCCGGTAGTTGAAGGCGTTACTATTTCCAGCGCGCTGCCTGCTCTTGCAGAGCTAGATGCCAAAGCAATTGACATCTCACCGGCCGATTTGGCAGATCTGCAAGGAACCCAGGATTTGTTGCTTGAATTAGGAATTATCGACTGATTAAATATACAGGATCGGCGGCGGTTAACGAGGTAGCTTATGGGGCTTAGTAATCAAGTAACAATCAAATCGAAGACGTACAATGTACCACGCCTGTGGCTTACTCTTCGGCGGCCGCGTTTACGGCTATCATACTTGTTGCTTGTGGCTGCTGCCGGCGGGGTAGCGGTGCTCATCCTACTCGTCCCCACATATTTATTGCTGCGCATGGCCGGTTCGGGGCGAGATTCTGTTGAACTCCTGGCGAGAGCACAGACTTTTCAAATCTTTGGCAATACGATATTGCTGGCCGGAGCAGTAACTACTGCTGCCATACTTATCGCTGTCCCCATAGCCTGGCTGACCGCAAGAAGTGATTTGCCTGGCCGGCGGATATGGACGATCTTGGCTGCTTTGCCGCTGGTTTTACCCAGCTATGTTGCGGCTTATATTTATGCCACAATCCTGGCTCCAAAAGGGATGCTGCAACAATTCTTAGAGCCTTGGATTGGGATTGAGCGGCTGCCTAGTCTGGTTGGTTTTCCAGGCGCCTTTATGGTCTTGACATTCATTACTTACCCATATATTTTATTGACCACTCGCGCGGCTCTACAGCGCATGGATCCGGCAATGGTTGAGGCAGCGCGAAGTCTCGGATGCTCTCCCTGGCAGACCTTTCGTAAAGTGACTTTACCGGCGCTGCGACCCGCTATCCTGGCCGGCAGCATATTGGTAGTGCTCTATGTCCTGCGCGACTTCGGCGCGGTCACCATGTGGCAGTATAGTACTTTCACGCGGGTCATATACAACCGTTATTTGAGCTATCGCCTGGATACGGCCGCTGCCCTGGCATTTGTTGTGGTACTTGTGACGGTAATTGTTCTTTTTCTTGAATCCCAATCAAGAGGTAAGATGCGCTATGATCGGCTGTCGTCTGGTGTGGCTCGTCCTCAGCGACCTGTTAAATTAGGCAGGTGGAAATGGCCGGCACTCTTCCTGCTGGGAATCCTCGTTTTTGTGACGTTAATATTGCCCACAATAGGGTTGATTGTCTGGCTTTGGCGTGGGTTAGGCCAGGATTCAACTTTATTCATGGTCAGTGGGGCAGAAAGCGGTTTAGAGATGCTACTAAAAATGATAGGGCCAGCATGGAGTTCGCTTTCAGTTTCTATGTTAGCGGCACTACTGGTTATGATTTTGGCAATGCCTGTAGCTGTTCTGGTTGTTCGCCGCCCAGGTCGTTTGACTCATCTCTTGGAGAGAGTGACCCACCTCAGCTATGCACTTCCAGGATTGGTTGTAGCTCTGGCATTGGTGTTTTTTGGCATCCAGTATGCCAAGCCGATGTACCAAACAATGCCTATGTTATTGGCTGCTTATGTCATCCTTTTCATTCCGCAGGCAGTTGGTTCCCAGCGTGTGGCCATGTTACAAATATCGCCCCGGCTGGAAGAAGCAGGGCGGAGTCTAGGAAAACGGCCGTTTACTGTTTTCCGCCAGATTACTTTTCCCCTCTTGCGACCGGGAATACTGGCCGGAGGTGCACTGGTTTTTTTGACCAGTATGAAGGAACTTCCGGCGACCTTGATTCTCAGCCCTATGGGTTTTTCAACATTGGCGACTCAGATCTGGACCAACATTAATGAGGCGTTTTTTGCCAGGGCTGCCTTGCCAACGCTGCTTCTAATACTGCTTTCCTCTTTGCCTTTGGCTCTGTTGACATTACGCGAAAAATAAAGTTTTGTCATGAGCCTCCCCACCGTACGTTGTAGCGCAATATTTAAAACTTTCACTTCGCTGCCGGTCGTTGAAAACGTTTCCTTACAAGTCATGCCCGGGCGGATCTTAGCGCTGTTGGGTCCTAGTGGCTGTGGTAAGACGACCACCTTGCGCTTGATTGCTGGATTTGAGCAATTGGACCATGGCGTCATCGAAATTGATGGCCAGGTTGTGGCGAGCGATGGCCGGCATATCCCGCCGGAAAAACGGCGCGCGGGGATGGTTTTTCAAGATTATGCTCTTTTTCCCCATTTAACTGTAGCCAATAACGTGGGCTTTGGCTTACCAGGAGATGCCGAAAGCAAATATCGAATTGAGGAATTCCTGACCTTAGTTGGGCTGGAAGGTAAAGGCGAGCGTATGCCCTATGAGTTATCGGGTGGACAGCAGCAGCGCGTGGCTTTAGCGCGAGCATTGGCCCCACGCCCAGCGGTTCTGCTTTTGGACGAGCCTTTTTCCAATCTCGATGCCGCGCTGCGGGTCGAAGTACGACAGGAAGTCAAAGATCTTTTGAAGCAAAATGGGACGACGGCCGTATTTGTCACCCATGATCAAGAAGAAGCGCTTTTCCTGGGTGACGAGGTGGCAGTTATGAATAATGGCCATCTCGAACAGGTTGGGCCGGCAGAAGATGTATTTCACCGGCCCGATACGCGTTTTGTTGCAGAGTTTGTTGGCCAAGCAGATTTTATCCCTGGCACAGTCACCGGCCAGGGAGTAGAAACTCCATTGGGACTATTGCACCGGCAGATTCCATTTCCCACCGGTACAGCTATTGATGTGGCTGTGCGACCTGATGACGTAAAGCTCTTGGCAAACGAGGATGGCCGGAGCCGCGTTGTGTCAAGACAATTTTTGGGTATTGCCTATATGGTTAAGGTGCGTTTGCCTGGAGGGGCTATTGTACGCAGTTGGCAGTCACACCGGATCGATTTTGGTGCTGGGATGGCCGTTACTGCTATTATCAGGCCAGGGCACAGCTTAGCCTGTTTTTATAAAGGGGCTGCTGTTTAGCTTGAAGCAGCGCAGGGCCAAAAAACCTACATTTGCTCATCCCCACATGCGATTGGCTTTTGCTAATTATATTCTCCAATCGAACATGACAAAGATCATCTTTCTAGGTGACGAATGTCATTGTCAGGGGCATGCCCCAAGCTATATCATAAGGTGAGCCTAATAAATAGGCTTACGGTAGACCCAATTTTGGATATATCCTGATGAAACACGAATCATTTAACGAAAGCACTGAGATGTACCTCAAAACCATCAGCGAATTGGCAGAGAGCGACGGTGAACCGGTGGCAATATCTGCTCTAGCCGAACGAATGGGCGTTTCCAATGTGTCGGCCACGGAAATGGTTCATCGTCTGGCAAAGCGTGACTTACTGCACCATGAGCCCTATAAAGGTGTACGCTTATCGCCGGTAGGTAGACAGCGGGCAACCGCCATTATTCGCAGCCACCATATGTGGGAGATCTTCCTGGCAGAAAAGCTCGAACTACCCTGGGAAAAGGTGCATGATTTTTCCTGTCGTCTAGAGCATGCTACTGATACGGCCGTCACAGAAGCGCTGGCCAATTATCTTGACCATCCGCAGCGATGCCCTCATGGTAACGCTATTCCTGGGCCTGATGGGCGGATGGCGATTCTATTTGATGTGCCTTTGACTAATCTAGAACCAGGCCAACGAGGGATCATCAGCAGAATTACACCCGAAAGCACTTTGCTGCTTGAGTATCTTGCTGTTCGTCAATTGAAGCCAGGAGAGCCAATTATATTTGATGAAGTTGCCCCCTTTAACGGCCCTTTGATGGTTACCTGCGCAGGGGCCACTCATGCCTTAGGGCGTGAGGTGGCAGCCTATATATTCGTTGAGATCAATGAACAAACAAACTGATTCCCTTGAAATTGAACCAAAGGCGGCAGGTTTTCCCTTGTCAGGGGCATCGATGGGGCAGGGTCTCCACCTGGTTCAAATTGATGCGGGTAAGCAGCTTACCCACCGTTTAACCGAGCTTGGTTTGACGCTGGGCGTAGAATTGATGATCGTCCATGATTCTGGTGGGCCTTTGGTGTTGTCAGTACGTGGTTCGCGAGTGGCAATTGGGCGGGGGATGGCGGATAGGATGCGGGTAACGGCCGTTTTGTGAGATTGGTTGATGAAAGAATTATGCGTAGCCCTGGCCGGGAATCCCAATGCCGGCAAAACAACCATCTTCAATGCCTTAACCGGGGCGCACCAACATGTAGGCAACTGGCCCGGTAAAACTGTAGAACGAAAGTCGGGACAATACCGCTATCGCGATTATGAGATCGAGCTTGTTGATTTGCCTGGTACTTACAGTCTCAGCGCCTACTCCCCGGAAGAAGTTATAGCCCGCAACTTTATCATCAATGAGTCTCCCGATGTTGTAGTGATTGTTATTGATGCAGCCAATCTAGAGCGTAATTTGTACTTAGCTGTGCAGGTTCTGGAGCTAGAAGTACCTGCTTTAATTGTCTTGAATATGTTCGACATGGCCCAGGCACGCGGTTTCCAGATCGACAGAGAGCACTTGAGCCAAGAGCTGCAAGCGCCTATTGTGACCGCCGTGGCCAGAAAAGGGCGAGGGATTAGTGAACTCAAGGACATGATCATCGACGTTGCGGAGGAGAATGCCGTAAAATATGAGCTTGTTTGAAGATGTTGCACCAGTCAAATTCGCCATTGACTATGGCGATGATTTGGAGGAAGAGATTGCCAGGTTGAGCATGGAAATCGGCCATTATGAGGCTATCTATCGTTCTTTTCCTATACGTTGGTTGGCTATAAAACTACTTGAACAAGATCAAGAAATCCAGAACAGTTTATTAGCCTTACATGGCGGCCCGGCGGTGCTTACACATGCTCAGATTAGTCTCTCCCGATTGCAAGGAGTTAATGGAAATGACGTTGATGCCATTCTAGCTGATAAGCGTTATGGATGGATTCACGACCTGGTTGGTCAGTCATTACAAAAGACAAACACCGACCATATTACGACCTCTGACAAAATTGACCGCATTATCACTCATCGTTATTTGGGATTACCCATATTTCTGGCAGCTATGTGGGCTGTGTTTAAATTAACGGCCGAAGTATCCGCCCCTTACCTGGATTGGATTGACAGTGTGCTCAGTGGCCCCATTTCCAAGTGGGCAGTGGCTTTGCTATCTGTCGTGGGGCTAACCGGGACATGGTTGGAGAGCCTAATAGTTGACGGCATCATTGCTGGTGTTGGTGGCGTGCTCGTATTTGTTCCAGTACTTATGATGCTGTACATGGCACTCGCTGTCCTGGAAGATACCGGATACATGGCGCGCGCAGCATTTGTCATGGATACGTTGATGAGCCGCATTGGCCTTCACGGGAAAAGCTTTCTGCCGCTTATGGTTGGTTTTGGTTGTTCTGTACCGGCAA
This sequence comes from uncultured Chloroflexia bacterium, assembly GCA_963736615.1. GTDB lineage: Bacteria > Chloroflexota > Anaerolineae > Promineifilales > Promineifilaceae > JAACFF01. The sequence goes on from CAVTPP010000018.1 coordinate 42,220, forward strand.
TTTACGCGACGCGAACATTGGAAAACGAGAAGGATCGAATCTTAACTGGTCTACTGGTTCCCTTTATGAGCTGCGGGGCACGGCTGCCTGTATATGTATTATTCGCAGCCATCTTTTTCCCGCAATACGGTGGTCTTGTCGTCTTCAGCCTCTATCTTCTAGGGATTCTGACTGCAATTTTAATAGGCATTATTCTCAAACGCACACTTTTCCATGATGAAGAGCAATCCGCTTTTGTAATGGAATTACCACCATACAGGATGCCGGCGATCAAAAGCATATGGCTTCATATGTGGCAGCGGACGCGCGCCTTTCTGGAAAGTGCCTGGACGGTTATCTTGGGTGTCAGTGTTGTAATCTGGCTTCTGTTGGCTATTCCAGTTGGTGGTGGCGGAAGCTTTGCCGATACAGAGGTGGATGAAAGCCTATATGCTACCGTTTCTGGGGTAATTGCTCCGGCATTGGAACCCTTGGGTTTTGGTAATTGGGAGTCCAGTGGTGCATTGGTCAGCGGATTTGTGGCCAAAGAGGTGGTTGTCAGCACGCTGGCTCAGGTTTACGGGGTGGAGGAAGTGAGTTCAGAGGTTCAGCCCACGACCTTTCTAGAAGACGTGGGCGCGATTGTTATGGGTTTTATTCAAGCGACGGTAGATACGATTAAATCGATTCCCTTGATCGTAGGCATTAATTTGTTGGACGAAGAAGAGGAAGAACCCCCGTCATCGCTCATGTTGGCTATAGAAAATGGGTTTGAAGAGGCCAGTGGTGGATATGGCGCGTTGGCAGCTTTGTCCTTTATGGTTTTTGTTTTGATCTATACGCCTTGCATGGTTGCCGCATCGGCCGAAAAGCATGAATTGGGAGCCAAATGGATGTGGGTCAGCATCATCGGTCAGCTACTTCTGGCATGGGGTATGGCTTTCCTTATTTTCCAGGGTGGCAAATTGCTTTTAGCATAGAAATTATCGGCGAAGCTTTTTGGAACAGAGTCATTTAGGTGGATAAACCAGTATGTTGTACCAGGTATTAGAGGAAATAGAACAAGCGCACGGTCCGGTATTGGTTAACGATCTTGGCCGGAAACTGAACATAGATCCTGGGGTCTTAATGGGAATAATCGAGTTTTGGGTGCGCAAAGGGCGTCTGCGTGATGATGACGCCGCTTTGGCAGAGGGATTAGCCTGCGCGCCCAATGGTTGTGGGGATAATTGTTCCGGCATGAGCGGATGTGCTTTTACGGCTAAGATGCCTAAGACTTACTCTATAAAGAAAATAGAAATTGAATAGGTATGACACTGGACGGTGGGAAACCGGCGTTTGTTCTAAATATATCCTATATAGTGTTTAGTTGTTGAGAGAAATCTGCCATTTAACTCCTTGGGGAAAATTCTATAAGTTGCCAGCGGCATTGGATTTCATATAATCGTGAAACAATGCACAAATGTATTTTGCTTATAAGTTTGGGGATGCTATTTCTAGCGGGCAGTGGCTGCGCAAGGGAAAGCCGCCAGGAAACCTCAGATATTGTGCAAATCAATCTTACAACTGTACCCTATCCCCCAATCCTAGGTGAAGCACGGCTGGTCATTCAAATTATTGACAATGCAGGAATGCCGGTTAATGATGCTCTATTGGATATCAAGGGAGATATGACCCACGCCGGGATGATTCCTATCTTGGCTCAGATTGAGGGCGGTGGAGAGGATGGTTTTTACAATGTGCCAATTGAGTGGACAATGGGTGGGGATTGGGTTATGAGTGTCACGGTCACGATGCCTGATGGCGCAGTGGCTCGCAAACAATTCGATATGAGAGTCACTTTGGGGGATGATGAGACCTGCAGCGAAGATTTAGGCGATGAGTAGTATTTACAAACCCGCTCCACGCATAGATGTGCTGCGCTGGCCAGGAATCGGCCGTTTCCTGCGTTGGAAACACGGCCGCTTGGTCGGACAATTTCTACTCTTATTGGCGGCGCTGCTGATTATCTATGATGGCATCACCGGGCCGCAGTTCGCCCCAGAAAATTTGGCCACTAATATTGTCTGGATGCAGTATCGCGGCTTCGTCATGCTGGCCCTTTTATTGGCCGGTAATCTCTTTTGCATGAACTGTCCCTTTACTTTGCCGCGCAGCTTGGCCAGACGCTGGAGTATTCGTGGCAGACGCTGGCCGCGCGCCCTGCGTAACAAATGGTTGGCTCTGGTAATCCTATTCTTTTATTTATTTCTTTATGAGTGGCTCGATCTTTGGGCCAGCCCCTGGCTCACGGCCTGGGTAGTGCTCTTTTACTTTGCGGCTTCGTTTACCTTGGAACTGTTTTTTACGGGGTCTCCATTTTGCAAGTACGTTTGTCCCTTAGGGACCTTTAATTTTATTGGCAGCACAGTTTCGCCTTTACAAATTACGGTCAACAACCAGGATATATGCCGTACATGTGTTGGGAAAGAATGCGTCAACGGAAGCCGGAACGCTGGCGGGGGTTGGGAAATGCTGGGCTGCGGTACAGAGCTATTTCCTCCACAAGTCCAAAGCAATCTGGATTGTACGATGTGTCTGGATTGCGCGCGTGCTTGTCCGCATGATAATGTGGCATTGGCAGCACGCCCTGTTCTTGGAGAATTGAGAAGGCCAATGGCCTGGCCCCGCCGTTGGGATTTGAGTTTAGCTGTTTGGGTGTTTACCTTCGCGGCGTTAAGCAACGCCTTTGGCATGACGCCACCTATATATCAGGTTGAAGCGTGGTTGGGCAGACTATTTCGCACAGATAGTGAGTTCTTCTCGCTGATGTTAATCTTTGCCTTATTGAATGTTGTACTACCTGTAACGCTAGGGCTTTTGGTGGCCTGGTTAGGACGGCTGCTGGCCAAGTCGAAGGAACCAATACGCGTTTCATTTAGCAAATATACGCCAGCCCTCGTTCCCCTTGGTTTTGCCGTATGGTTTGCTCATTATGGTTTTCATTTTGCCACGGGTGCCTTGGCAATCATTCCAGCCACACAAAATTTCTTGATCGATCATGGTTTGCTTTTATTGGGCGACACTCCGAATTGGAGACTGAGTAACATTTTGCCATTCTCGTGGCTCCTGCCAATGCAACTGCTCATTATTCTCATTGGTTTTGGCGGCAGCTATTTTGTTTTGGGTGATATCGGCCGTCACGAGAAGGAATCATTTAGCGCCCAGTTGCCATGGCTGTTGCTTTTGATTGGCTTGGCGATAGTGGCCATTTATTTATTCACCTTGCCCATGGAAATGCGGGGGACGAGTTTAGGCCATTAAGCACGAAGGCCTCTAATTTCGCCCTTTGGCGGAGAATTACATGAAAAAAACTTTCTTGTTTGGATTGTTATTATCGCTGCTGGTTGTTGCTTGTGGAAATCAGCCCCTAGATCCTTCGAAGTTCAAAGGTTCTGTCATGCCTGTGCAAATTCCGGCGCCTGATTTTGAGCTGACAAATGCTGATGGAGAAACAGTCCGACTAAGTGACTTTAAAGACGAGATCGTATTACTCTATTTTGGTTATACTTTTTGTCCAGATGTCTGCCCGACATCGCTCTCTGATTTGTCTAGAGTTCAGCGAAAACTGGATGATAACGGCGAGAAAATTCAGGTGATTATGGTCTCAGTCGATCCTGAACGCGACAGTCCAAAAAAGCTATCTGAATACGTGCAGCACTTCCACCCCACGTTTATTGGTTTAACAGGGAGCAAAGAGGAAATCGATGCTGCCGCCAAGGGCTATGGTGTGTATTACGAAAAGCATGAAGGGACAGAAGCCTCAGGCTATCTTGTCGATCACACGGCGCGCATCTTTGTCATTGAGCCCGATGGCTTATACCGGCTTTCTTTCGGTTTTGGGACGCCGGTAGACGACATTGTTTCTGACCTGAGACTAATCCTTAAAGATATGTAGCGCAAAATATTAGGAATATCATCCCCCACAACCATCAAAATCATCCCTTTGCCTGATGTGACTTAACCTAAATTAGCCTAAGATCTAAAGCAAGTTCAACCATTTCAAACATAATATGGAGTGTGATTATGAGCCAATATGAACAATACAAAACGCAGGTTTTGGACTATTGTCAAGACCTGACCCGCAAAGGGTATCTAGTTGGGACTGGGGGTAACATCTCAGTGCGTATTGAGGGAGAGGATGCAATAGCTATCACGCCTTCTAGTATGGAATACCTCACTCTCAACCTTGATGACATATGCATTTACACCTTCGATAAAGGTGTTATTGCCGGGGAACATGCGCCGTCTGTCGAGATGGCTATGCATATTGCCGTTTACCAGAATCGCCCCGATGTCAATGCCGTTGTCCACACCCACCAGCCCTATGCCAGTACGTATGCCCTTATCAACGAATCTATTCCGGCACTATTCGATGAACAGGTCGCTAATTTGGGTAATCGTGTAGATATCGTTCCCATACGGCATGTCGGGAACCGGTGAATTATTGGAAAACATTGCTGCGCAGTTGGACAATAATTGCAACGCCTATATTTTGCAAAATCATGGCATTTTATGCCTGGGTGTTACGCTCGAAAAGGCAGCGCTAAATGTTCTGCTCTTAGAAAAATGCGCGCGGGTTTATTATTATGCGTTGACAAGCGGCAAAGAGATTAGCCGTTTGCGACCGGAAAGTGAAGAAACGATCTTCTCCCTGCTGCAAAGTGAACAGCGCAAAGAAGTGAGACGTAAGAAACGTCTGGCCAGACAAAAAGCCAAAAGTGAAAATAATCACCAGCCACAACCAGTGACTTAAGAAGCTGGTCTGCCGGCAATAGATGCTGCGGTTATTGCCGCAGCAGTAAGTTGTTATTAAGGAGAATACCGATGATTAATCAAGATTTAAAAGAAACATTGAATGACAAAATTCAAGAAGGCGAATTTGATGTCGCCGATATTCCAGGCTACTTCAAGCTTTTCTGTGAGATGGGCAATGAAGTCGAAGATTTGCAGGAAGAGGTAGAAGATTGGAACCGCCGCATTAATATTGTGATGGAAGGCTTAGGCACATATTGGATTACCGTTGATGACGGCCGTTTTGCCACTGGTGAAGGGGCAATTGAAGATCCTAACCTTGTTCTTACCCTTGATGCCGTCGACGCTGCCCAAGTATTTGCCGGCGACAAAGATGCCAAAGCGGCTTATATGTCCGGTGCTCTAAAGGTAGTTGGCGAACTTCCTGACGCTGTTAAAATGCAATCCTTGATCGAGATCGTCATCGAAGAAATTGAATATTAAAACAGAAATCGGATTTCCGGTTAGAAATCTAGAGTAAACAATCACATATGGTCATTTCCCAAATATTTGGAAAACCGATTTCGTAGAAATGGAGCACATTATGATAGCCCCAGCCCAAGAAAAAGAATATGCCATAAGCCAATGGCATGATACAGATACCGTCCTGGCGAAACTAGATGCCTTAGTGGCTCAGCCTATGCGGCCCATACGCCGGGACGAAATGGCGCAGTACATTGATTATTTTGATACCCGCTGTGTGCGCTCTAAAGAGTTAACCAATAAAGCTAAAGCTCTTATTCCTGGCGGTGTACAGCACAATCTGGCCTTTAATTATCCGTTCCCGATTGCAATCGAAAAAGCCGAAGATGCCTATATGTGGGATGTTGACGGCAATATCTATATAGATTTCTTACAAGCGGGCGGTCCAACTATTTTAGGCAGTAACTACAAACCGGTGCAAGAGAAAATCATCGACCTGATTCGCAGCTGTGGACCGGTAACTGGTCTCTTCCATGTGTATGAGTTGAAGCTGGCCGAATTGATCAATCGCCATATGCCTGCCGTAGAAATGTTCCGTATGCTTGGCAGCGGCACCGAAGGCGTTATGGCTGCAATTCGGGCAGCCCGCACCTACACAGGCAAACGCAAAATCATCAAGGTAGGCGGTGCATATCATGGCTGGAGTGACCAGATGGTGTACGGTCTGCACATTCCTGGCACAGGAGCGATGGAAGCATTTGGCATTCCCGGTGGGGCACTTAAAGAAACACAAGAGTTTTTCCCCAATGATCTAGATGCCTTGCGCAAATTACTGGAGAAAAATGACCGGCGTGGTGGCACGGCGGCCGTTATTGTAGAGCCAGTTGGTCCGGAAAGCGGCACACGCCCGATTCATTTCGACTTTAACCAAAAAGTTCGCGATCTTTGCGATGAATTTGGCGCCTTGCTCATTTTTGATGAGGTTGTTACCGGTTTTCGCCTGGGTATGGGCGGCGCCCAAGGATATTTTGGTGTGACTCCGGAACTGACCGTATTCGGTAAATGTGTTGCTGGCGGCTATCCGGCCGCAGGTGGCATTGGCGGCAGGAGCGACGTGATGGCTACCCTTGCCGCAGGACTCGAATCAGGGAAAGAACGCGCTTATGTTGGCGGCACCCTTTCAGCGAACCCTTTGAGCAGTGCAGCGGGCTATTATTCGATTCTGGAACTGGAACGGACCAATGCGCCCGTTAAAGCCGGCCGGGCTGGCGACAAACTAACCCTGGGATTGCAATCCATTATCGACAGATATGAGTTGCCGTTTGTGACCTACAATCAAGGTTCCATCGTGCATCTGGAAACGTCTGGCGTTATGCTGCTTGATATTATGAACCCGCAAGCGTTACCGGAAGCGAAGACTCGCAAGTTCATGATGGAAGAGATGGGCGCAGCTTTTATGGCTGAAGGGATTATCTCCCTGGCCGGCAGCCGGCTTTACACAAGTATGTCAGACACGGATGATGTAATTGAACGAGCCTTGGTTGGCTTTGAGAATGTGCTCAGCAGTGTCGAAGGTATCTAATATCCCAGTGTAAAATTCGTTAAGAGAAGTCTAGGCTCAGGTTCGACCCCTGGAGGTTTTACTGAATAGAACCTAGACTTTACTATATTTCTTTTTCCCGGGCAAATAATGACATTGAGGGTGGGTATCTCATGAAATGGAAATATTGGCTGGCTCTTTTTGTTATGTCCTTTGCCGGTGAACTGGCATGGGGTGTGCAAACGCAAATCTTCAATTTATTCTTGTACAACGAAATCCTACCCCGACCGGTGGCTGTGAGTGTCATGGTTGCGATTGGAGCAGTCGTGGCCACGGTGACGGCGATTGGCATGGGCGCTTTATCGGATCAAAAAGGACGTCGCAAACCATTTATTTTGGCCGGCTATATTTTTTGGGGTGTAACGGTCATTATTTTTCCCTCTACCCAATTGATAACAATTGTGTGGGTGGCGGTTACGGCCGTCATCCTGTTCAATGCCCTCATGTCTTTTTTTCGCGCCACTGCTTATGAGGCCTCATACCACGCCTATCTAACCGACATCACCAATCTGAGACAATCGCGGTGCGGCCCAAGGCATGGCCAGTCTGGGACTGTATATAGCTATGGTTGTCACCTTTGGCGGATTAGGGCTCATCGAAGAAACCAGCTACCAATTATTTTTCTTGATAGCCGGGGCTTTAGTCATCATCATGGGCAGCATTGGTGGCCTGATTGTTGAAGATTGCGGCGTGCCGGTAGATGAAGAAATCGGTGTGTTCAAGCGTATTCGACACACTTTTCGCCCAGACTTCCTCAAGCAGCAAAAGAATTTCTTCTTAATACTGCTGGCAATGGGACTCTTTATGATGTCCTTCAACATCTTTTTCCAGTTTGTGTTGATTTACCTGCAGCATTACCTACAGATCCCAGTCAGTTCAGTAGAGATCCTGGTGCTTGGTAGCAATCACCGTGGGCGGCATAGTTTTTTCCATTCCGGCAGGGATACTCAGCGATAAAATCGGCCGTAAAAAAGTGGCCATAGCCTCAATCCTAATCGAATCAGTTTTCCTTATTGCTTTTGCCTACGCCCCCCAACTGGCGCAAGCGTTTCCAGTATTCAGTGCGGATGCCTTAACAAACGTTATCGTCTGGTCCGCCATTTTCGCCATATTTTGGCTTGGAGCTCAGACTTCATGGTTGGTGGCCAGCTATGCCTGGAGTAAGGATTGGTATCCTGAAGAGAAACGGGCTGAATTCTCCGGCTATACGACCATCTTTCAAATTGGCGTTGGTGGTGGATTAGGAGCACTTCTGGGCGGCTTTATTGCTCAAGTGACAGGTATTCCGGGTATTGTGGACGGCAAGGCGGGTATTATCCCTACACCGGCAATCTTTGTCGCTTCTGGTATTTTTGTGTTACTCACCTTGATCCCCGTGCTCAAGGCGCAGGAAAAACAGGCATCGCTTGGGAGTTAATTCATGTATCGTGGTCGGATCTTACTCGATAAGCCTGGTTCCTCGGGCTTTTCGCCAGATTGGTTACCTGATGGTCAGGATTTGACCATCAATTAAATTGGAGTTTACTGTCTATGAAAAAGGTCGACGATTTCCAAGTTGAAGATACAAGACAAGTTAAATATCAGGCTTCGAAAAAAGGTGTGAAGCGTTTCCAGAAGGCGGGCTATGGCTTGTCAGTGCATTGGGGTCTCTATTCTTTATCTACAAAGGGTAGCGAGTGGATATACTACCTACACCAAATCCCCTATGCTAAATACCAGAAGCGAATGGAACAATGGAACCCTACACGTTTCAACGCTGAAGAATGGGCAGACCTTATGTTGGAATGTGGTCAAAAGTTCCTGGTTATCACCAGCAAACACCATGATGGCTTTTGTCTCTGGGATTCGGCTCTAACCAACTTCAAAGTAACCAATACCCCATTTGGCCGGGATATTTTGCATGAACTAGCGCAGGCGCTGCACGACCGTAAACTAGGCTTACACTTTTATTATTCGCTGGTTGATTGGACGCATCCCGCCTATCGTACTGATTGGGATGCATATGTCGCTTATTATCAGGGTCAGATTCGGGAATTGTGTACCCAATACGGCCGTATTGATGGTTTTATTTTCGATGGCTATTGGCCGGCTCAGGAACTTGATCCGGGTTTGGAACAAGCGTTTTTTGCGGCCCGTGGAAAATGGGATTTGGCAGGAACCTATGACCTGATTCATGAATTGCAGCCCGATGCGGTTGTCGCTAATAATTCGCATATCCCGCCCCTTCCTGGAGAAGATTATCAAGTATGGGAATTGGACTTGCCAGGGGAAAATAATAGTGGCTTTAACACCACGGAGGTTGGCGATAAGCCAACAGTTTGCTGGTGGAATCTCAATACCGGTTGGTCTTACCAACCCTGGGTTTACAACCTGAAATTAGCGGAAGAAATTGTTGCTGTCTATAACAAAGCGCGAGCAATGGGGTCACTGTTTTTTCTTAATGTAGGACCACGGCCGTTTGGCGATATCCATCCCGAAGAGCAACATGTCTTGCGCGAAATCGGGCAGATAATCAGCAAGCAAGAGATGGATCAGGATCAGGTCATTTATCACGATTCAAGATAAAAAAAGGAGGGCATCATGACACAACCTGTAACGGCCGTTCTAATTGGAGCAGGTTTACGAGGGGCAGACGCTTATGCGCCTTATGCGTTGGCTCATCCTGATGAGCTGCAATTCGTGGCTGTCGCTGAGCCTGATCAAGTGCGGCGAACGCGGTTTGCTGCGGCGCATAATATCCCACAGGAACGACAATTTTCCTCTTGGGAAGAAGTGGTTACGCAGCCGAAGATGGCCGATGCCGTTTTCAACTGTACGATGGATCAAACCCATTATGCTTCTGGTATGGCTGTGTTAAATGTAGGTTACGATATGCTTCTGGAAAAGCCGATGACAAACACGCTGGCTGAGACAGTTGAACTGGTACAGAAGGCTGATGCAAATGGTCGTTTCCTGCAGATTTGTCATGTTTTGCGGTATACACCCTTTTTCTCCACACTACATGACATCCTGCAATCGGGACGACTGGGCGAGATTATAACCGTTGAACATCGAGAGAACGCAGCTTATTGGCATATGGCCCACAGCTTTGTGCGTGGTAATTGGCGTAATGAGTCGTTGTCCAGCCCCATGATTCTGCAAAAATGCTGCCACGATCTCGACATCCTTTATTGGAATTTGGGCGTACCGGTGAAGAGAGTGCAATCCTTTGGCTCCCTTCGCCACTTTCGTGCAGAAAATGCACCAGAAGGTGCGACTTTGCGCTGCACAGATGGTTGTCCAGTGGCGGAAACTTGTCCATTTGATGCCAGACCAGTTTATCTGAATATGCTCAATGAAAGTTGGCCCGTAAATGCTATTGGGAGTGATCTTAGTTTACAAGGTCGTCGAGAGGCTTTAGAAACAGGGCCATACGGCCGTTGTGTTTACCATTGTGACAACACCGTGGTGGATAACCAGACCGTCAATATGGAATTTGAGGACGGCACGACAGTTGTCCTTTTCATGCACGGGCATTCACATTTGGAGGGGCGCACGATGCGTTATGATGGCACTCGTGCCACTTTACGCGGCACATTTTCAGGCGAAAGCAGTAAAATTGAAATCCACGACCATCTCACAGATATTAAAGAGCGGGTCAAAATCCCAGCCACTGATGGCACAGGTCATGGCGGTGGTGACTTTGGTATCGTTGCCAGTTTTGTGCGCGCAATGCGTGGTGAGACAGAAGCACTTACCAACGCCCGCGCTTCGCTAGAAAGCCACCTCATGGCCTTTGCTGCAGAAGAATCTCGTCAAAACAACATCGTCATTGATATGGCTAAATTCCGCCGGCAAGCAGAAAATACGAAATGGACTGGGCTAAATTGACCATGCCCACCGACCTTCATGCAAGAAGGAATTGCACTATTCTACATACCATAAAGAAAGGAAATTACGATGCCCAAAATTGCATTTATCGGAGCCGGTAGTACTGTATTTGCCCAAAACTTACTGGGAGACATCCTCAGTTTTCCTGAACTGGCGGATGCCACTATTAGTCTTCATGATATTGACCAGGAGCGATTGCGAACTACCGAAATCGTTGCCCAAAAAATCGCCCAGCGACTTGAAATCAACCCTACTATCGAAGCGACGACTGACCGAAGAAAGTCGCTCGATGGCGCAGATTACGCCATCAATATGATTCAGGTTGCCGGATACAAACCCGGTACGGTCATCGACTTTGAGATTCCGAAAAAGTATGGCCTACGCCAGACTATTGCTGATACTCTCGGCGTTGGCGGTATTATGCGCGCCTTACGCACTATTCCTGTTCTCGTTGAAATGTCACGCGATATGGAAGAGTTGTGTCCTGATGTGCTCCATCTTAACTACGTCAATCCCATGGCCATGAACTGCTGGGCTCTAGACCGGGCCACGAGCATCAAGACAGTGGGGCTTTGTCACAGCGTCCAAGGCACAATAATGGAGATTGCCATGGATATGGGCGTGGTTCCTAATGAAATTGAGTACCTTTGCGCCGGCATCAACCATATGGCTTTTTATCTGCGATTAGAACGGGGCGGTCAGGATCTATACCCACTATTGCACAAAATCATTGAAGAAGATCGGGTTCCTGAACATAACCGTGTGCGTTATGAGATGCTCGAGCGCTTGGGCTACTTTGTTACCGAATCGAGCGAACATTTTAGCGAATATACGCCCTGGTTTATCAAGCAAAATCGCCCTGATCTGATCGAGAAGTTCAACATTCCCCTCGATGAATATATTACCCGTTGTGAAAAACAAATAACAGACTGGGAAAAACTGCGCATAAAGTTGGAAGATCCGCAGCGCAAGCTGCGTGTTAATCGCAGCGATGAGTATGGTTCTTTGATTATTCACAGCCAGGAAACAGGCACGCCGCGTGTGATTTATGGTAATGTGGCCAATAATGGCTTGATTGATAATTTGCCAGAGGGTTGCTGTGTGGAGGTGCCTTGCCTCGTGGACAAAAATGGCGTACAACCCACGAAAATTGGCGCATTGCCGCCTCATTTGGCTGCGCTGGTGCAGACAAATATCAATGTGCAAGGTTTAACAGTGGAAGCTGCTCTAACCAATAAACGTGAACATATTTACCATGCAGCCATGCTCGATCCGCATACCGCCGCCGAACTTGATTTGGACCAAATCTGGTCATTGGTGGACGATCTGATTGAGGTGCATGGTGATTGGCTGCCTGAATATGATTGAGTGTAATAGTTTAGCCGATAAAAAAACGAAAGGCGCTGTTTTCAATGTGAGAATTTGGACATTAGACTGACCATCTCAAGCATTTAGGATTTGGAATAATTGCCGATTGTTTTTGTGCAATTTGGTGAAGACTTCGAAATTTTGGTCGTAAATCGCTTTATTATCTAATTGCGGCTCAAACCGTTTCTTAATGGTAATGAGCGATTCCGCAGCCTGGAAGGAATCTAATATACCCAATCCAACAGCACAGACAATCGCTGCGCCTACGGTCCCTGCATTTTGTGCATTATCGACAACTTCGATTGTTCGCCCGGTTACATCAGCTATTATCTGGGCCCAGACGGCAGACATTGCTCCGCCCCCTACAAAGCGCACGTTCTCCTGATATGGCACTTTTTTCTCAACGCGCTCCAACATCCAGCGCTGGTGATAGGCCACCCCTTCTAATACGGAACGAATTATTTCCCGTTTGCCTGTTTCAAGGCCGATATTAAAAAACATGCCTCGTGCATAAGGATCTTCGAAGGGGGAGCGATTGCCATGCAGCCAGGGCGTAAATATAAGACCATTAGAACCGGCTGGTACAGCAGTGACCTCCTGATTGAGAAAATCATATAGGCTTTCACGCTTTTCTACTTCATCACTATAAGGATGGTCTTTTAGATAAACACCTATTTCATCCAAGGCTAAGTGGTCTCGTACCCATTGCAAACAGCGACCGGCCGTCTCCTGTTCGGCAATATAGTTGTACTTGCCGGGGATCGCACCCAATATGGAAGCGATAAGGCCCCCTATATCGGTCATACGTTTGTCGACCGCAGACACGACCCATCCGGATGTGCCAATGTAAATATGGGTGTCGTACAAATTAAAGCAGCCGGATCCAATAGAAATAAGGGACAAATCACCACCGCCACCAAAAACTGGGATCCCTTCTGCCAATCCTAATTCGTTGGCGGCTTGAGGTGTGAGATGCCCCACGATGTCTGTTGCTTGTACGATGGATGGCAGATGATCCATATTCACCTCAAACATCTTGCAAATGGGTTCAGACCAGCCAACCTTGCCAGGTCGGGTATCACACATGAAGGTAACATTGGCCGAGTCTATACCCATGCTAAAGACGCCGGTGCTGCGCAAAATTAGATAATCATTTACATCAAGCCATTTATAGAGCTGTTCGAATAATTCCGGTTCATTGTCACGCATCCAATGGTATTTCCAGACAGGATCTTTAACACTGGCTGAAAGGCCACCTGTGATTTGCAATGAGCGTAATGTTTTTAGAGCGTTCCACCCTTCAATTCGTGGGAAGCCATGTTGCAGACCTCTTTCTATTTGTAATGTGGCGCGATTGTCCAAATAACTCATGGGGTTGCGCAGAACATTGCCGGAGTTATCTACCGGAACAAATCCTTGCATTTGAGCACAAAAAGCCATGCCTTGAATCTGAGAAGGATCAAGCAGATTGCGGTTCATGATGGTTTGTGTCGCCTGACAAACGGCCTTCCACCACTCATCTGCATTTTGTTCGACACCACCATTGGCAAATGTGTAAAGGGCGTAATCCTCGATCGCAGAATCCACTAATTCTATCTGATCGCCGTATCGCAAACTGATAATGCTGCCGGATTATGGAACCTCTACTCCTTTGACGGTAACCCTGGTGGCGGCTCTGATTATTTCTTCGATTATCCCCATATCGGTGTTGGCCAAGATGCGCTTTATGTAGGCGCCAACATGTTTGGCGCCAGTTTCGTGCGCAATCACATTTTTGCCTTTGAAAAAGATGTCATGTACGCTGGCGGCTCCGCTAATTTTGCCAAGATCAATGTCGGCAGCAGTAACTTCACACTGCAACCAGCTAAACTTAAGGGTTATCAAACAGGCGGATGGCCAACAAACGCCAACGAACCCCATTACTTCGTAGATTCTCAATATGGCAACAATCAAAGCACTCTGACAGTCTGGCAGTTCTCCGATCCTTGGGGATTGCCGTCACTGACTCAAGCTGGAACCGTTTCTGTAAATTCGTACAGCTTGCCCATAAGCCAGCCGCAACAAGGTGGCAGCAAAATTCAAGGCAATGACAATCGTCTGTTGGATGTCGAATATTGGGGCGGCAAATTATGGGCCACACATACCGTCGGTTGTAACCCTGGCGGCGGTACAGTTAACTGTGTGCGTTGGTATGAAATTAATATGAGCGGCGGCTCACCCAGCCTCCCACAAACACACCACTTCCACCAACCGCCACACCGGTCCCTGGGGGCAGTGATGTGATTTATGTCAGTTCGACTTCGGGTGGTTCCGTTGGAGGTGTTTCCTTCGCCGATGAGGATATATTGGCCTATGATACTGGGACAGGCACTTGGTCAATGTATATAGATGGATCTGATGTTGGTTTAAGCGGCTCCGGATCAAGAGATATTGATGCTTTTTATCTATTAGATGATGGCAGTTTATTGTTTAGCTTTGTGGGCGCAACGACAATTCCTGATGTCGGATCAGTAGACGATTCTGATATTGTGCGCTTTGTTCCTACATCATTAGGCGCTACTACATCCGGGTCGTTTGAATGGTACTTTGATGGTTCTGATGTTGGATTGACCTCAAATGGTGAAGATGTGGATGCGATTGGCTTAGCGCCAGACGGAAGTCTGCTAGTTAGCACAACTGGTTCATATAGCGTTAGCGGCGCTTCCGGAGCAGATGAAGATTTGTTCGTATTCACGGCTACATCCATAGGATCTACTACCAGTGGCACGTGGGCTATATACTTTGACGGCTCTGATGTTGGGCTAAACAATAGTGGCAGTGAAGAAACAGGTGGTACATCTGTTGATGCTGGAACCGGTGGCATCTATCTCACGGCAAAGGGTAGCTTCTCAGTGACAGGGGTTAGTGGTGATGGATCTGATATATTCGTCTGTACTCCAGGTAGTTTAGGCAATACCACAACTTGTACATTCACAATGTTCTGGGACGGTTCTGCCAATGGCTATGGCAGCGAGATCATGGATGGCCTGTACGTTGGCAGCTAAAAATTAGTGATGTTTAGTAAAAAGAGGATCTCAGAAGAGATCCTCATTTTTTGTGCTCGCTGGATTATTAATGATGTTTATGGTTCAACCGGTAGACCATTTTCACCGCATAAGAGATAACTTCCTTGTAAATCGGTGTGATATGTATACTTCTCACCGGCTGCTTCAAGTGTGATCTTGTAACCTGGTGTGATGACTGTCAGATACATCATGCCAGGTGCGGAACAGCCTAAAGAACTATCTGACCAATCGACCTCTTCCACGCCGATTGTATTAACATCTGCAATATCCATTCCTAAGCGCTTAGCCAAATCTTGACTGACTTGATGGGCGGTGGCAGCTTTAGGATCAGGGATCCCGGGTTGGGGGGCAACTTGCGGGGTTGTATTTTCAGGCGGTTGGGAGGTTACTTGAGATAAATCAACTTGGGCTGGGCTTGCGCTGCCGGTTGCAACATCGGTGTCGGTAGAATCATCATCTACTGGCGGAGGTTCAGGTTGTGAAATATCATCTTTGTCATCCAACGTTGGTTCAGGAAGCGGTGTGGATTTTTCAGGTAAGACTTCTTTCAAATGGGGGGTAACTAAGGTGGGTTCCGGTTCAGACATTGGTTCGACTTCACTTGTGGTACAGGCAGCAAGGAAGAATAGGGCCGCCAATGAGAGTAAGATTTTTAGATGTTCCATCATGATTCCTTTTTGCAGATAAATCTCGGAAGGATTCTAACAGTAAAACGTTTATCAGAGGTTCAAAGTTCCCCAATTTCCTATTTTGACAATTTAAGTAGAAATTCTTATAACCATGCAAAAATAACGCTTGTTACATTTATCTTATGCTTGATCGCTTCAATCTGCCTACAATCTCATACCAGAGTCGCTGGCGTTTATTGCTGGCACCTTATGCTGCCGGAATCATGTTGTTAGTAATTTTGCCCGGACTGTTTTCTTTTGGGCTGGCATTTTTTCGCTACGATGGGCTGTCAGCACCCGTATGGACCGGGACTTTGAATTTTGTTTTAGCCTACACAGATGAACTGTTTGCATTGAGTGTACGTAATTCGCTGGCGCTGATCTTGATTCCTGTGCCCTTGCGGGTGTTGGGGGCATTTTTTATGGCGCGGTTGATGCAGCGCAACGGCCGATTTTTGGGCTGGTTTCGTTCGGCCGTCTACCTGCCAAGCGTTGTACCCGCTGCGGCCATTGCCCTGGCCTGGTTATGGATTTTGAATCCACTATATGGCCCATTAAATCAACTGCTCGCCACAATTGGTTTTGCACCACCGGCTTGGTTGGTGGATCCGGCGTGGGTGAAGCCGGCGTTAGTGCTAATGGCCTTGTGGCAGATCGGAGAAGGTTTCATTATTAGCCTGGCTGTTTTGTACGATGTGCCGGATGAATTAGAAGATGCAGCGCGCATCGACGGCGCCGGTTCCTGGGCTATGGTGCGCCACATCATCCTGCCACTGATCGCGCCTATTCTCTTGCTGCTCACTTTCCGTGACGCCATCTTCACCTTTCAAGAATCCTTTACACATATCTATTTAATGACCCAGGGAGGCCCCTATTACGCTACCTATACTTTACCGCTCTTTATCTATGAACAGGGCTTTGATTTACGTGCCTTCGGAACGGCCAGCGCCGCGCTATGGGTATTGTACGCAATTACAGGTCTTATCGTTGTGGCCCTTTATGCGATAGCTAAGCAGTGGAATATTGGCACAACCGATGAAACGTTCATCTTATAGACAGCCGGTACGTATGCTGCTGCGCTTGTTGGTAGCAATACTTTTCCTTTTGCCCTTATTGTGGATGGTCGCCGCCTCTTTGTATCCACAAGGTGAACCGCTGCCGACGTCTTGGCAGTTACTGCCTGATAGACCCACTTTGGGCAATTACGGCCGAATTTTTCAGCTCTTGCCGTTGGGCAGATACACATTCAATTCACTTTTAGTCGTTTTTTTGGCCTTGCCTATCACTTTAGTTGTTAGTTCTTGGGCAGGATTGGGGATGGCGCGCCTATCTCAGCCGGCGCAGCGGCGTTGGATAGTCATTTCACTTGCTGTCTTGATGGTCCCGGGGGTTGCTCTGTGGTCTACGCGTTTCCTTATTTACCGCCAATTAGGTTGGTATGATTCAGTCTGGGCTCTTGTGGCGCCTGCGTGGATGGGAACCAGCCCCTTTTTTTGTGCTTCTGTATTATCGCGCTTTCCGCCGTATTCCCGCCGCAATCTATGACGCAGTACGCCTTGATGGTGCGGGTGTATTGTTGACCTGGTGGTCGGTGGCGCTGCCGATGGCAAGCTCAACAACTATTGCAGTGGCCTTACTCACTTTTGTTTTCTATTGGGGTGACTTTATCAGCCCATTGCTCTATTTGCGTAGTGGTAGACTTACTACCCTCCCGGTCGCCTTGCAGAGTCTGCGGCAGATGAGCCGCTCTGATTGGCCGCTTATGCTTGCCGGCGCTGTCTGGACCATGCTCATGCCTATCCTTTTGTTCCTGCTTATACAGATTATCTTCAATCGCCGCCAGAGGAAAACGTAAGATGACGACAACGCTCAGGACGTTGGGCATACGGATTTCTCATTTGCTGTTGTTTGTGATCTTAACTGCCTGCAGCAGTCCATCTACAACAAAGGAAGTCACATTTATGGTCTTTGGCGATCCCGCTGAATACAATGCTTATGAAGAATTGGTAGATTCATTTATCGATCGCCAAGATGATATTGAGGTGCAATTGACTCATGTGCCCTCTCCCAAGGAATATCGTACGCGGCTAGTGACCGAATTCGCCGCAGGTACGGCTCCGGACGTTACGTTGATGAATTACCGTCGCTATGCAGACTTTGCCGCAAACCAACTGTTGGAACCAATTGGCCCTTTCTTAGATCAAAGTGATGGGATTAGCCAGGATGACTTTTATGAGGCCTCAATAGATGCTTTTACATGGCAGGACACCCTCGTTTGCCTTCCACAAAACATCTCCAGCTTAGTTGTGTATTATAACCAGGATTTGTTTGACGCCGCGGGATTGGACTATCCTTCAGATAAATGGAATTGGGATATGTTCGTGGACACGGCCGTTGCTCTGACCCAAGATTTCGATGGGGATGGTACGATGGATCAGTATGGGCTCGGTATTGACCCCTCCCTATTTCGCTTAGCACCTTTCATCTGGCAGAATGCTGGACCCCTCGTCGATGATCTAAAACAACCTACTAGGCTGACGTTGATGCGGCCCCCCTCACTCGCGGCGCTCAAGTGGTTTACGGATCTGCATAATGTGCATCACGTTGTCCCTGGTCGAGTGGAGGAGGCGGGGCAGGATAGTGAAAGCCGCTTTCTGGCGGGCACGACGGCAATGTTCCTCAATAGTCGCCGTGGTGTGCCAACTTATCGAGAGATAGAGGCGTTTACCTGGGATGTGGCACCGCTGCCGAATGGCAAGATAACAGCGGGCATTCTGCACAGTGATGCTTACTGCTTGTCTAGTACAACCGCAGAAAAGGAAGCAGCGTGGCGTTTTATCGAATTTGCCAACTCGGTAGAAGGGCAAACTATTGTTGCCAGGTCAGGACGTACAGTGCCATCATTAAAGCAGGTGGCCGAATCAGAAGCATTTCTTGATTCATCAATGCCGCCTAGCCGGGCCCAGGTATTCATTAATAATGCACCGATCTTGCGCCGCGTACCTGTAATCAGCACATGGCAAGAGATTGAGGGCGTAGCTGACCAGGAGATTGAACGGGCCTTCTATGGGGATATTACCGTTGAGCAAGCAGCGCAACTGGCCTTCCAGCGCACGGAGGAGTATTTTCTGCGCGCGGAATCGGCCGTTGGTGAGAATCCGTAAGGCTTTAGATGTGGCATTTTAATGGCGTTCTGAATTCGCTGTTTTTGAGAGCTAAATTAAATGGGTGATAACTAATGTACCATTCTATTTTTAGACCAGATCTATTTTTAGGCAGCACATATCTGATCACCGGTGGTGGCACCGGTATAGGGCGGGTGATTGCTCATGAAATTGCCTCTTTGGGTGGTCATGTGATATTGGCTGCGCGCAAGTTGAAACGTTTGGAAGAAACGTACTACAGCCTATAATCCAAACTTGAATCGTGCCCAAATCTGATATTATTTTTTGTGAACCATTGGTAAGTAAATGGTTTCATCGCCTGGTAACGGCTGGTCATAAATTGGTGGAATGTCCGTTCCTTGAACGACTCCCAATGGCGAGTAATCCTGGTAGCCAGGGAAAATAGTCCCCAAGTTAGGGTTTCCGAAGCGGCGAATGAGGATTTCGCTCAGCACCTGCCGATAATCCGTCGTTACTGCTATATCCGCGCCGTCGTACAATTGGTCATTGCGGAGTCCTGGCCATTGCCCGTATAGGCCCCCATTGACTTCACCCCCCAAAAGTAACATGACGCCCCCATGGCCATGATCGGTGCCGTAATCAGCATTTTGACGTAACCTTCTGCCGAACTCGCTCATCACCGTAACTGTTAACCGATTACTTTGCGTATCGAGATCCGTATAAAATGCGGTTAATCCATCAGCGAGTTGTTGCAATAAGTTGGCAAAATATCCACTGCTGCCGATCCCTTGACTGTTGTGGGTGTCCCAGCCACCTAAGTCAATCGTGACAATCTGCAAACCTAATTGCAGCTTTATCATTTGCGCAATAGATTTTAGTTGATCACCAAAACTTCCATCGGGATACACGGCCCCGTTCGAGGGGACATAAGTGCTGAAGTCCTGTAATTCAATGATATCTACAGCATTAAGAGCCTCAAGCCCGGCTGCTCGTACCGAATTTGTGCCATTATACAGTTTTCGTAATGCAAATCGTTGGGCATCTCGCCACTGGTAAGGTCCATAAGTTAACTTGAAGTTGTCCAACCTGGACGTCACCAATGTATCAGGATTTCCCTGCAAGGATGTCGGGTGTTGGCTGCCCATAGCCATAACCGGGATGATGGGATCGCCGGGAAGGGCTCCTGCACTTAGTAAATGGCGCGTTAACCAACCATTGCTCGTCCCTTTGTAACCAGGCGTCCCGGTTTCCATGTACTCCATGGCGTCAAAATGGCTGCGTGTGTCTTCATGGAGACCGGCGGCCTGAACAATCGCTAGTTTATTGTCTTGAAATAGACCGTGCAGGGAAGCGGCGGCCGGGTGAAGGCCGAATTGACCGTTTAAGGGAATGGCTGCGCCCTCTCCGCTTGTGTTGATCTGTATTTGGGGGCGAGACGCCTCATAATAGCCTCGATCATCACCGGCAATGGGCGGGATGATATTTAATGCATCACATCCACCACGAAGAAAAACATTAACAAGAATTTTCTGATTTGGTTCATCAAGCGGACTCCCAAAGACGGTAAGATTTAGCTTGGCTCCAGCCATTGCAGCGATAGCTGAAGAACAGCCCACTAGGAATTCACGGCGAGTTATAATGGTCATAATTCGGTCTCCATCAAGCCTGTTAGCGCCACTGAAATTCGGGGGATATAAGTATTAAACCGACCATGCTGGCTAAACGCGCCTGGGTATTTGGATCTGAACCTACGGGTAAATCGAAATCTGGATTGTGTCCCTGTGCCATAAAATCAATAATATGTTGACGATCACCGGAATTGATGGTTCTTCCAAGTATGCGGTTAATCCAGAAATCGACTAATGCTGTGGCAGAAAGGATATTGGCCGGTGTTTGACCTAGAATATCCATCCGCAAATTGCCAATTTCGTCATCATCCGTTGTTAACCAATTCAGTAACTGCCAACGTCTGACCATGGTTGATGTGTTTAGCCAATATTCCTGCGTATCAGGATAGCCGTCCGGGGAGTGTCGTCTAAACAGCGCTTGGCCAATTTGGTCATAAAGCCAAAAAAAAGTGGCGCTGTCATTGTCATCAACTGTAAAAGTGAAATCTACGGCAGTAGCCCTCATGGCACTGGCGATAATCTCAAAAGGACGTTTCGTTTTTTCGCCCCAACTGTTCCGAAATTCTGTCGAACTCAAGATATGGCGCAGAACTTGCTTGATCTGGGTAGGAGAATTGCGTTGGGTATAAAATAAGTCGGCCGTGGAGTTCACGATATTGTCCGAAGGATTGTCACTGATAAATCTCCGGCAAAGTTTATAAGAGATATGTTGCGCAGTGCCTGGATGGTATGCTAGTAAATCCAGGACTTGGTGGCCATCAAACAAATCTGCTTGATATGGTGGAATAAAACCTCCGAGAACATTTTTTTGATTTTGGTCATGCCAATCTGAGCGGTATAAAAATTCTCCAGTGTTGCCAATTATGGGATCAGTTGAACTGTTTCTAATTGTCCAGCCAGTAAAGCAGCGGGCAGCTTCATAAACATCATCATCCACATAACCAACAGGCCGCCCTTCAGAATCAACGGGAACATCAGCTTGGCGGCCAACACCCCAATAGTGTTTTGCGCCCAGAGAGTGCAGTTCAAAAAGCTCGCGGGCGAAATTTTCGTTCGGTCCAGCAACGGAATTCGTGTAATTATCCAAATAGGTAAGCATCGCCGTGCTTTTCGTCACTGCTTCCAATAATTCGCGAAAATTACCAAATAAATGGGGACGAATAATATCGCGATCATGATGAGTTAAAATTGATTCGGCCCAGTAATCGAGACCGTAAATATTAAAGTGATTGTGCCAAAAATCAGCCATGGCCTCAGCAAGCTGCCGGCGGCTGTAGACGGCTCTTAAAAAAGTCAGCCGTTCAGTTTCGCGAAATGGAAGAATCCGATAGGAATAATCAATGCCACCATTAACGAAATGATCTACCCACAACTGCTGCAGCGTCTTATTTAGAGTCACAAAACCAGCGGTCGAAATTCGAGCCTGCAATTCGTTATCGTCAATACTCTGATAGTTCAGTTGTTGATCGATATAATTGTTCAGCCTTTCATCGTCTGAGTTCCCCATGGCATTGAAAGCGTCTATATCACCGGGTCTTGGGCCGAATCCCATTCGATTGAGGGCAATCACAGCTAGGGGAGGAAGGGTTTGGCTTGATTGTTGGTGCTGAGATTTAACCGATACTTGATTCATTTCAGGTTCTCCTCTTTCACCGTTTTGAAGTTGTAGACGAACGCTAGTATAGGCTATCAAGATCTATTGAGGTTGGTTCCTAATGTTTTGTTATTGCTTGAATCGGGGAAAAACCAGAAAACTCGTTTGTTAGATCTTTGATTTTTCGTGTGGTTACAATTCGGCGCGTGACATCTGGGCGTTAGGATACAAGCTATGAAATTGGTGAGTTCATGTATAATGTAGCGGGTTTTGTTCGTTTATGGTTAAAGGAATGCTCAGTTCAAAGAAAACATACTGGCTGATTCTTGTCGCAGCATTCCTCTTGCTATGGCTGGCTTTGTTTTCGATCAAAGAGCCAACGTGGGATGCCGTCTCTTACTATATCTACGCACGCTCGGCCGTTTTTGATCAAGATTTGCAGTTCGAAAATGACTATATCCTCTCATATCCAACGGCTGGTGAGCATTTTGAGTCCAAGCAGCTTGACCAAATTAAGACACAAACAAATAGGACAGCTAATCTATTTGCCATAGGTAGTTCCTTTCTGTGGCTGCCTTGGTTAGCTCTTTTGCGTATGGCGGGGAGATTGATTTCTCCTGGAAGTATCCCCACGGGCTACGAAAGCTATTTTGTCATTGGCATCGCAACATTATCAGCGTTATTGGGACTGCTCGCGTTTTGGATAGCTTTTCGCTTGACTCGAGAGATTACCAACAAGCGATTGGCCTTAATTTCAACCTTAACGCTGTTTTTCACGACACCACTGCTTTACTATCAATTTCGGGAGCCGATGTATGCTCATACGGCTTCAGCATTGATGGTTGCTTTAACTGTCTATGTATGGTGGAAACAACATGATAAGATTGGCACACCTTATCAGGCATTAGGCCTTGGTGCTCTTATCGGTCTGGCCGGACTGGTGCGCTGGCAAAACCTGTCCTATCTCCTTCTGCCCGTGGTATCAATGGTTCTGCTATTTTGGAAGCTGCCAGACGGTAGAAGGAGGCAGGAAGGCAAGTCTGTCCTTATTTATTTGCTCACGGTTACTGTCGCTGTCTTAATCGTCTTTTCACTGCAAATGTCGATGTGGAAAGTTCTATACGGAAGTTTCCTAACGATTCCGCAGGGCAGGGCATTTTTCGATTTACGTGCGCCTTTTCTAGGTGCTCTTCTATTCTCATCATTTCGGGGCATCTTGCCTTGGATGCCGATATTTTTCTTGGCGTTCGCCGGTCTGGTGGTGCTAAGCAAAAAAAGACCACAGCTAGGGTTGCCATTATTGTTAATGTTAATAGTGGTACTCTATATCAACGGCAGCACGCGTGATTGGTTTGCCGGCGGGGGGTATGGACCGCGCCGGCTCAGTGGCACTCTGGCGATTCTAGCAGTGGGTTACGGCGTCTTCTTGCAATGGCTGCCCCGCCGTTTTCGTTTGTGGTTTGCCGCTTTGGTAGGGATTGGCTTGGGCATACACCAGTGGTTCTTGCTGCGTTATGGCATACCTGAGCGGATTGGTGGTCGCGTGATTAGCATGGAACCTACCTATTTTTGGGAGGAGGAGTCGTTGCTAAACTTTCTTTCCGAAATGGTGACATTAGTTCCACAAGCATGGCAACGGCCGCTCAACTTTCTTGTATTGTCGGATTCGCCGTTAGATGTTCTTCTGCGACAGCAGGTATGGCCTGTCCAGCATCTGACTGCCTTGTTCATGACCGCCATTTTCTTGTTGCTAGTGATAACAGGCGGTTACTATCTTGCTAAGCGGATAGGTGTAAACTATTATTTTGTTGCCCTTGTGGTGATAATCTTGGGCTTAATGAATCTTTGGATATTAATAGGATCCGGGTAAATTACTCTCCTGTTATTTCGAATAGCATACCGTCGGAACGGCCGAACACCTCAGGGAAAAATTGCTGATAGCCAACAGCAGGCATCACCTGGAATTCCCCTGGGATTGCTGTCTGTAATGTGTACGTGTATTGATATGTTCCGGCCGGTAAGAAACTGGAACTGAAGATAACTTTCTCATCACGATATTCAATATTGTTGAAGTACCACCAGCCCCAATACCCATAAAGATAATCCGTATCCTGGCGCTCAATACTGCCCTCAAATCCTGAGGCGGAAGTGGCAAGACCTGGATCAATGCCTTCAGCGCCGGACGGGAATGGATCTTCAACGATCAGGTAGAGCAGATCATTGGGGGCGACGATAGTCAACTCCACGCGTACTTGTTCGCCGGCCGCGATCTGATCGATGGGTTCGCAGGTTTCTGTTTCCGGATCGCAAGCGGCATCATAATAAGTGCGATCAACGGTGACGCCTCTGCTTGTTGCTTCCACACTGTCGGCGTTGATGAAGCTGTTAAGGTGCATGGTGTAATAGAGACGGCCGTCGCCCGCACCGCGCTGTAAGTCAATGAAATTCGTCTCATCGCCGAGCAGATTATCTACTGGTATCGAAAAGGATTCGCTTTCTGTGATATTGGCTGCTGTAAACTGGCCATCTGTCAAGGGCACGCCATTTAAGTCAACCTGGTAATCATAATCCGCCAATAATTCGCCGCTGGCTTTCATCCAATCGACAAGTGCGAGAATGCTCCAGGCTGTTTCATGCCCGGTTGTCCAGGTTTGGGCTGTGCGCGCGGCCATTAGCCAGCGAAGCGCATTTGGCGCCAATGCGCTATCTGGCTGTACACGGGACAAGGCATCAATGATCATGGCCGTGCCGCGCACATCGCTGTTCAGATTGAAGAAATCTTGATCAGCATCTTCCCAATGAGCGCCCGTAGCACTAAGCACAACTTCATCATTAAGATCAGACAGCAAGGTTTGTTGATTGTCGCCCTCGACGCCGCTGGCGTCATAAGCCATGATCAACAATGCTTTGGCATATGGGTCTAGAAGGCCGCGGTGGGATTCGAATAAAGCATCAGCATCTTCGCCTACGTTTTTCCCAGATTCGGCCAAAACATAAAGGAAGAAAGCTTGGCGATTTGCCTCCCAGGCAAAGTTAATTTGATTCATATCATAGAGTTGGTCGCTGACATAATTTTGACCACGATTAATAACCAGAGCGCTAACGTCATATCCATTTGCATCAGCCCTTGATAAGGCGAGTAAGGCATATGCGGACAGCCAGGGATCGCTTTCGCTGCTGTAACACCAGCCCCAGCCGCCGCCACGTTTTTGCAGTTCCACGAGGCGATCAATATCGTCTGGTATAAGCTGCGCCAATTCATTTGCCAATTCATTTTGCTCAAGGTTTAGTTGATTAATGGCCTGATCAGTGGCCAGATTTGGCAGCAGCCGGTCCGTTATGGCATGGGCGCAAGCCGGATCGTATCCTCTATCTTCAATGATTTTCAAGGCGTCGATGAGGGCTGCTGCCAGCGAGGGGCTGAGCTGCATATCGACTGAGCCGCGACTTGTATCGGCATTAGGAGGCAGCAGCACCGCTTCTACGCGCCGGCCTTCTTCGTCCAATTCACCGGCGGTACCGTTGAAATCTTGCGCATTGTAACGGTAAACCGGGATAAGGTTGTCTGGCCCAACACCCAGGGGAGGTTTTGTCGCGTCACTGTAGTCACCGCCATGCACGCGGAAAGTTAAATCAGCGAAGGGAACATCCCCCACTGTGACATCCCAGCGCACAAGTTGGCTGCCACCAGCGGGCACGGTGACTGATCTGTTCTGCTTCAGTGGCCAGCGTCACGCCATCAGCCTCCAATAGTACGGTTGCTTCGATGGGGCTGCTTGTATTATTATTGACGACAGCACCCAGTTGAATGTTATCGCCGGCGGTGAAGAAACGTGGTGTGATCGGACGGACCAGGAGCGGTAGCGACACAATCACGTCAGCTTCATTCTGGCCTACTTTTGTGTCATTGGTAACGGCTTTGCTGCTCAATCGCCAGGTCGTCAAGCTGTCCGGCAGGGGAATTTCAACTGTGGATTTGCCGTCAGCCCCTGTTTTAACGCTGGCTTCCCAATAGGCGGTGTCTGGGAAATCGCTGCGTGCCTCATCTTCCTCTTCGCCTTCCAGCTTGGCGACGGCCGATTCTGCCACCCCGTCACCACCACCGCCACCAAGCCCGCCACCTTGCAGCGGGATTTCCGGTTCAAGCCCTTCACCAGACACAAATAACCCGCTGCCTACCTGGCTGCGGTAAGGCTGGGGACTGTAGAATGCTTCAAGAATGGGCGGCGCATTATCATCTATGAAGTGTGAGAACAGCCAGATCGACCAGGGCTAAAGAGAAGTCTGAAGCTACCGGATTGCCTTCGTTATCAGTGACAAGGATGTCGTAAACGGCCGTGTCTCCTGGGGCAAACAGCTCTTCTTGAGGCGTCAGGTTGACATTCAAAGCAAACTGATCAGGTGGAACTGTCAATTCGGTGATGCCCAGGCGTATATCTGCGTATGGATTATCCTCTTCCTGGCTGGTGACAGGTTTAATGGCTACAACCGACACAAAAACATTGGGTGCGTGATCGGCCAGGACCGGCAAATCTAGGACCGTGCTGCCGCCGTCAAGCGTAATTACCCGTTGTTCTAATAGGTTTCCACGTTCAATAGTTAACCACGCTTTTACCGGTTCATTGAAGGGTGATTGCACCAATATTCGTGCTGTTTCGCCCGCATTATACTCATCTTTATCTGGCACCAAATCCATAGTGCGTTGGTTTGGATCGGTGCGCCAACCGGCAAAATTCTGATCAATGACCCAGAGTGTTGTTGAGCTGGTTTGTGTGCGCCCTGAACTGTCTGTAATAGTTGCCACGGCCAGATACGTGCCGCCATCTTCGGGTATAAAGCTGGCCTGGGCTTTGCCTTGGGCATCGGTGCTGACCGAAACACGATCGACTTCGGTATCAATAGCTTCCCACTCAGTGGCGTAGATGCCGTAGTCGCTATTTCGTTTTCGTTCCCATTCCCGTTGGTAGAAAACAACCTCGACTTCCTGGTCCCCAATGGTCTCGCCCTCCCAGTCAACGGTCAGGAGATCGACCAGCTGCCTCGGTGTTTGCTACAGGCATGAACTCTGTTGGTCGAATGCCGACATATCCATCTGCACTGTGGAAAATAACATTTGTGTTGGCTGTAACTGGGAAGTTGGTAATGTCGTTAACCGTTGCTTCTACGGTAACTTTGCGGCTTCCTTCTTCTACATCTTTTAGCAAATCGGCTGGTAAGGTGATCGTCAGCTTCCCGTTTTCATCTGTTGTACCGAAATCACCGGTCACATATTGGCCAAAGGGACCGCCACCGCCGCCGCCAAAAAGACCTGGATCTTGATAATGAAAATCTGCCTGATCACCGAAGGCATAGTACGGACCAGGCACATCAGGCTGGAAAGTGTCCTCGTAAATGGACCAATTAACTTCTAAATCCGCAGCCGAGCCGCCAAAGAAATAGGTGGCCTCAAGGGTGACATCTACCGCTTCACCGCGTAAGGTTTCTTCCTTTTCGGGAACCAGTGTCACCTGGAATTCTGGTTTACGGTACTCGGCCACGGTAAAGCTGCGCGACAATTCATTTGTCTCATCGCGTAGATAGAGCGAATAGCTGCCCAACAACATTTCCTCGGGCAATGTATATTCACTGCTGAAGATGCCCTCGGCATTCACAGATACTTGGATGGTGTCTTCCAGTCCGTTTCCTTCCGGATAGTAGGAATTTGGGCCAATTGTTAATTCTAAAGTTTGTTCATCGGGCAGAGCATATCGGCCGAAGTCACTTTGGCGAACGATACCTTTGAAGTAAACGGTATCACCTGGCCGGTAAATCGGCCGGTCGGTATATAAATAAGTGAATTGGGGCACCGGGTAGGAATAGCCATAGTTTAGGCCCAATCGCCAGGGGTTGATAGCACCCATCCAAGTGCTGGAAGCGACGCCAAATCCTTCTTGCCCAGGAGCATTGCCGATCGCCAGGACGCCTTCCTGGTAACTCTCGCTGGGCGATAGTCAAAGCTGGCGAACCCATTGTTGTCAGAGACGGCCGTGCCTATTTCAGTCCCGTTGCGGCTATACAGTACCACGTTTAGATTGCTTATCGGCTGGCCATTCTCCAATCCGTGGCCCAGACATGAACCTCATCAGGCATCTCCTTAACCACTAAATTGCTATCGGCAACGACTAAGGTTATGACGCTGGGCTTGCCAATATCGTGCATCATCGGACATTTCAGGTGAAGTCAGCGTAAGGAAGTAAACACCGGGAGGCAGAGTTCGGCCATCTGCTAGAGAAACCGTTGTGATGCCAATCTCTTCCGCCGGGGTATCGACCGGCAATGTCCATGTGCGTATTGGATCTGGTAAAGCGATATCATCAGCCATATATAAATTGCCCTAACAGATCAAAAGGAAGACCTAGATCATAAAGGCCAATCTCTAGCTGTGAGACATTGCGGTGAATCACTTCTATATCACTGGGGAAGCTGGTGCTGAGCTGGCTTAGGGGAGCGACAAATTAAACGAAGCCACAGGCTCATAGCCAGGCGTGCGGAACTGCCAGGTGTAGTCTTCGCCCAACATATTGCCATAAGGATCGGCCGCATCGCCCGGTACGGTAACAATGTAATCCGTATTGCGTGCTAAATCAAAATCTAAGTAGAGATTAAAGGATGAGTTTCCCGGATTGGTCTCATCAATCCATTGGTAGTAATCATATCTGACCTTTTCTGGTTCTGGATCGATAAGAATGCGATCCTCCAATGTAGAAAAATCCATTGGTGATGCAAATTGAATTGAAACACCTCGCTGCCACGTGTCGGCCAGTTTCGCCATTTGCAGGGGAGGTGTCGATTACGCCAGGAAAAGGGAGTGTTGTGAAATTGTTGGCACGCCGCGATCAAGACCGGCCTGGCCAGACGCTGATGTGGCTGTTTGGTCCACTACAAGCTCATAAGTTGTTTCTAGCTGCAATTGCTCTTGTGGTGTAATGACCAATAAGCGATCATCTTCATGCCACTCATAACTTACAGGTGCGCCAGGGTTGAAGGACACGGCCGCTTCCGTGCTGGGTCTATCCATAGGCATACTAAATGTAACTGAAATGGGTCTGCTTGGCGGAACAAGTGAGGCGCCATCCGCGGGCAGGATTTGAACCACGCTAGGATTTTGTGTCGTAAACTGCCAGGAGAAACTCGAAGGCAGAACCGCGCCAGTCACATCGGTTAAACCTTGGTCGACGGTAACCTGGTACGTTGTGGCTCCGGCCAAACCTTCAAGTCCTGGTTCAAAGCGATAGATACTGGTAGAGACCCAACTGCCTTCACCTTCGACGGGTGGATTTATCGTTAACGGCTGGGGCAGTTCTGCCTGCTGGTCACTGCTGACCAAAGGCACGACAGGCCGATTAAAGACGACGGTGATGGCTGCGTCGCCTTGTACGTCCTGAGTACCGTCGGCGGGGATGACCTGGTTTACTTTTAGATTGCCGATCGTTTCCAAATTTAGCTCAATGGCCTCTTCTAGCGTCAGGCCATTTTGTGAACTGGCATTGTCGTTGATGCGCACCAGGTAGCTTTGAGCGCGTTTCAGCTCTTCGCTTGGGGTAAAGACGACTGTATCGGTACGCGGCCATTGGAAACGGCCGTTAACAGCCGGCTCAACTGCCCAGGCGGCTTCAACAGAATCCTGATCCATTGGCTGGTCAAAGCGAAAGACGATAGGGCTGTCCAATGTTATTTCTTCGCCAGGTGCAGGGTTGCTGGCGATCACCTGCGGCGACCAATCAATATCTTCCGGCGCGATGGCTGCTGCCGGTTTAGGCGTGGCGGTAGGTACAATTTCCTTCGTTGGTGTAGGTTCGACTTGCTCCACTTCTACGGCCGTTGTTTTGGCCGGGATGGTCGGTGAATCGGGAACCGGGGTGGCTTCTTCATCACGACGGCAGGCGATTAAGATCGCTGCCAGCAGGGAAACCAAAATTATTGTACGGATCAAGACAGATTTGCGCATTTCCTATTGCTCCAGAAGCTAAACTGATGTGAAATCAAACGCATCAACTAAACGTTCATTTTGTACAATGTTCGTTCATTGACACTATACATAACCGGGATGTTAAATACAAGCCTTTTTAGCAGATCAATCCTTTTCGTTGATCAATTGCCTGATTTTCGACAGGCAAACGTGATAACACTTCGCCATATATCATAGACGAATTAAGAGGCATGCGAGTTCCAAACACATATGAATTCGTTATGATTTAGCAGTGTATTGTGCTTGATAAGTACTCTTTCCCCAACTTCTTTGGCCCGTGTTACAATAACAAATCGAACCCGTGGATGAGACTAGCGAGTTGGAATTGATTTCTTCTGAGAACAGTATTTTTCATAATGATGACCAATGGATGAGATTGGCGCTGGCGGAGGCTGATAAAGCGGCCGTTCTTGGCGAAGTGCCGGTGGGTGCAGTGGCGGTTTTTGAGGGCCAAATTGTTGGCTCCGGATTCAATCGCAAGGAAAGCGATCAGGATCCCACAGCCCATGCGGAGATGATTGCCTTGCGTCAGGCGGCCGTAACTTTGGGCAATTGGCGACTCATTGGAGTTACGCTATACTGTACGCTTGAACCTTGCCCAATGTGCGCGGGCGCTATGATCCAGGCCCGTCTTGGACGGCTCGTTTATGGCGCTCCCGACACCCGTTTCGGGTCTGATGGCACGATCATTGATGTGCTCGGTGAGCCGGCTTTTAATCATCGTGTTGAGGTAAACAGCGGCGTACTGGCAGATGAAGCTGGCGCGCTTTTGCAGCAGTTCTTCAGACAGTTACGTGAGGAACATGATAAACGCAAGAATGCAAAAGCCAGCCTAGAAGAGATATAATTAGAAATATGGAGAGGTGCCGGAGTGGTTGATCGGGGCGCTCTCGAAAAGCGTTGTGGCCTTACAGGTCACCGTGGGTTCGAATCCCACCCTCTCCGCCTTAGCAGGACATCCAACGGGATGTCCTTTTTCTTTGCCTGTTTTTGCTAATCAAATTGCCAATCTATTCTGAAGGACAATGTCCTGGTGGAGAATATGTAAGAGAACTAACGCTTGCATTGTCAGAAACGTGGACATTTTCGCCTTGGTTGGCATTCTTGCAGTTGGCAGCAAAACGGCAGTGTTAGAATGCCTCCCAGATTGAAATCGATTATGAGGAGCAAGCATTTAATAAGCATATGGCTAAGAAAAAATCTTCTACAAATCGAACCAACAATAAACAAAAACGGCTAGAAAACCAGGTGCAGGCCAAGCGCATGAAACAGATTCGCATAGCAGGTATTGTTGTGATTGTGGTCATCGCTGTTGGCGCCTTGGTGTTTTGGCGCAATGCGGGTCGCATCACTGCCAATGAAGCTGCGGCTCTAGTGGAACCCAATCGCATCGGACCGGACGATGCTGCGGTACAAATTGTGGAATTTGGTGATTTTGGCTGTCCTTCCTGCCGTGCCTGGCACAATGCAGGCATTCAAGAGCGGCTTATCGCTGATTTTGGCGATCAGATCAGCTTTGAATTTCGTCATTTTCCGGTAATTACGGCCCAATCACCGCAGGCCGCAGAGGCAGCGCAGTGCGCTGCCGAACAAGGCGCGTTTTGGGAATACCATGATCACATTTATGAACAGACGCCAGAAGGCGCACTCAGTCAAAATGATTTGCGCAGTTATGCCATCGCGGTTGGTCTTGATGAAGCGGAATTTAACAGCTGCTTTGAATCAGGCCGGTTTGAAGAATTGGTACGGCAGGATCAGCGTGCAGCGCAGAAGGTGGGCGCGCGCGGCACACCCACTTTCTTGATCAACGGCCAGCAGGCCTTCCCGAGCTACGAGTCAATGTCGGCGACGATACGGGATATTCTGGAAGTTGATAGGCAAAAGCGATTTAAAATAAGAGACAAGGTACAATCTTATCCTACAGTTAAGAGGGATAGTTATGAATGCAGAGTTAATTGATTTTCGGGGACAGGTGGATGATTTTATGCAGCATCATCCACAGTCACCATTGGATTGGCAGCAAAAACAGGATTTCACGGCAATAGATTATTACCCTGAGAATGAAGACCTAATTCTTGAGGTAGAGGTTGAGCGCCTTCCTGATGATGAGCCTTTAATTGAGATGACAACTAATACGGGTGATATTCGGCCGTATCGGCGCTGGGGGAAGTTTTCATTCACGGTTGATGGAGAAGAAGCAGCTTTAGTAATTTACAGCGATGCTCACGGCCATGAGTTTTTCATCCCATTCAAAGACAAGACTAATGGCAAGGAAAGTTATGGGGCGGGACGGTACATGGATAATCACCGGCCTGGAATGCAGCGCCTATCGGGGAACATCTTCGAGATTGATTTTAACTATGCTTACAATCCTTATTGTGCTTACAGCCCATCGTTCAGCTGTCCGCTACCACCGGTTGAGAATTGGCTGGCTGTGCCGATTCGGGCTGGTGAGAAGGTATTTACAAAAGATTAGTTTTTAGGAAAGTATTACTGTTTCTTCTCAATCCTTTTTATTGCCTAATATTACATCTCCGCTCACATCGCCACCGATAATAGCGCTGCCGCTCGTTGCCACCTGGATGCCCGTGCCCTGCACGATGAGGCCATCACCATGCAGTTCGGTATGATACTGTGCGCCCTGGAGCGCGGCGGTCTGCGGGCTGGGGCCCTGCCAGCCGCCTGGCGTAAGTCCCTTACCACCGCGCAGCACTGCCACTGGGAAATCTTCGGCAGCCATATCAAAAAATGGCGTCTGTACGGCCGACCATTGCTGCCCCACACTAACTGGTACTGTCTTGGCCAAGTGATTCATAAGATGGGAGACGCGCACCGTCGTATCCCCCGCGGTGCTGCCCGCCCCATCTAACGCCTCCAGTAGATGATGGGTGTATATGCTCAACTTGCCGTCCTTACGCACCCATGATTTCTCTTCACCGCGGGAAGAAGTAAACACGGCCCGTCCTCCTCCCTGCTTTAGTTCGGCGACCAACTCATTAGGCAAGGCGGTTTTGCTGAAATTTGGCGGTAGGAGCATGGTGTCCGTTTCTTTGGCAGCGGCCATACCTTCTGCATGGCAGCTGTCAACAAAAACCAACAGCCGCTTGGCCTGAATCTGGCGCAAAGCAGCGCTGAAAACGGCTGCCGGCAGCGCTGTGTTGGCTTCATTGTAAGGCTGTGTCTCGTGTGGGATCAAGTAATAGTCCCCTGTAGATTTCTCACGCCAGCCGTGGCCGGAGAAGTAAACCACAACCGTTGCTTCGCCATCTTCTATGCAGCATTGTTTTAACCACGCCAGTTCAGCCAGAATATTCTGCTGCGTCGCAGTGGCATCATGCAGGAAACGAATGTGGCTCTGTGGGTAAGCGCACAGCGTCTTATCGGTTAGCATTGATTGCAGCGCAAGCGCATCTTGCACCGTTGTTGGCAGTGACCAGGGGGTAAATTGGCATTGCCCCACACCGACCAATAATGCGTATCCATGATCAAAAGATTTATTCATTTTCTGTTCCTATTTTTGTCGTGGCTGTCCGCCAATTGGCCAGCAGCAATTGTATTTCAGAAAATTTTTTCAGCGATCAAACCATATACCAGAGAGCCGCCTGCGGCGGCGGCAACCTGCGGTTGCTCCAGAGACCCCAGCGTCCAGAGCTATCAGAGCCCAGAGTCGAAAAATGGGGACAGCACAACTCGAAACCCATCATGGCCGTAGTCGTAGTGCGGATACGAACCTGTAGCGGGCCGAGCAGCGCGACCACTTTTTCTCGCCACCGTAAAACCCGCCATAATTACATCGTCTAATGCTATCATCCCCTTCTAGTCTTTCACGCCCGTCATCACCTTTGTAAGGTAATGGATAGTCTTTCCCTCGTTCATCGTTCCATCGGGTCTGACACCATTCGCCAACATTGCCCCCCATATCCTGGACACCACAAACGGCCGTATCTTGTGGGAAAATACCCACGGCCGTCGTACGCTTCAAGCCCGCTTCTTCTGTATTGGCCCAGCCATTTTCCCAGGCTTCACCCCACGGGTAAGTACGGCCGTCGGTGTGACGCGCCGCCCGTTCCCACTGCGCTTCCGTAGGTAGACGGTATGGTTTGCCCGTTGTGGCCGCCAGCCAGTTGGCATAAGCAGCTGCCTCATACCAGCTCACCCCAATAACCGGCTGATTGTCATTGCCAAATGTGAGGTCGTCCCAGCGCCAGGGCGTCTCCCGATCAGACTTCCACTGCCAGCCATCCGCCGTCCAGCATTGCTGCCAGCGTTCCGTATAGCCGCCATCCTCTATGAAAAAGCGATATTGGGCATTGGTCACCGGATAGCGGGCTATGGCAAAGGGCTGCTCGATTTCTATTTCGACTGGCGCTTCACCCATCAGAAATGATCCGGCTGGAACGGACATTAATTCAGGCTCCAGCGTGCAAACGCCAGGCCGCGGATCGCCTAAACGACCAAGCGCATCACCACCGAGCATACGCAAATCCGCTTTAGCTTGCGCCGTAGGATCTGTAAGCAAATTTACAAGGCGGTTGGTTACGGCCGTTTTTGTTGCGTTGTCCTGGCTGTCTAGTTCCAAAAAGGCGGTCGCCGCCAGTTCGGCGGCAGACAGTGTGACATCATCAGTCCCAGCAAGATCAGTCAAGATATGCAAAAAGGCTAGCGCCGTTTCCGGGCTTTTGAGTCCTAGATAACCGGCTGTGAGCAGCACCGTCTCGCGCCACCACGGCTCGGCGATACGGCCGTGTTCGACCAGAAAGGCGGCTATTTTCTGCGGATCACGCACATTTTCCGCCAAATGGTAGGCGCATAAAAATTCTTGGAAAGTGAGGTGCGTAAACTGGTAGCTGCCGCCGCGCTCATCCAGAAGGCTTTCGCGCTCGCGCATGGCGCGAATAAAAGTGCTTAACTGGGTTTCAACTTCTGCTTCTCCATAACGACGGGCTAAACGGGGCTTTAACCACCCTTTCAACTGCTTTTCGCTGACCTGCCGTCCGGCGTCTTCACCGGCCTGCATCATCTCATAGGCCAGGTAGCCTAACAGGCCGCGCTTCTCGGCCAGCGAACCGCCCCAATCGGCCAGTTCAAAGGTCGCCTCCGTGGCCGGTTTATTGCCCTCGCTGAGCAAAACCTCGACACATTTCTCATACAATTCAGCCCGCTGCTCCGGCAAGCGGCGTTGATTGTAATGGACGATGGCAATGATCGTGACCATCAGCGGCGTATCAGCCAGACGTGGCTCATTACGCGCTTCGCGCAAGCGCTCCAGGCCGCCGATGGCCTCTTGCAGGCGTTTTGTTTCCTGACTGGCTTCAGTTTCGTCGTAAACGGCCGCACACCAGCGCGCTGCTAAGGCATCTACCTGTTCCGGCGTCATGGGCTGTACTGCTGCCGCGCGAAACTCCTCCGGCAGCACCGCCTGCCCCTGGTAAGCCCGCGTGCGGCTGGTGACCACAATTTGGCGCACGCCGTCATTATAGGCCAGGTTTTCCACGGCGCGGGCGACCAGCACCCGCTCTCGCTCATTGGCAACTTCATCCAGACCGTCCAAGAGGAGCAGACAAGTACGCCCCTGCAGAAGCAGCCTTTCAAAGAAATCATCGGGCAAACGCAAGGCTGCCTGCTGCCGAATCAGATTGTGACTGACAAAACGGATCAGGGTGCCCTGGCGGGGATCGTGCGTCTGGTGTTGGCGCCGACGATAGCGGTTAAATTCACTTAACGAGACGACAACCGGCAGTGGCAGCGGCTCAACCAGACCAAGTTTGTCAGCGACCGGTTTTGTTTTATTCAGACGGATGGCTTGCGCCACGCTGCCGGCGATCAGGTGCAGAAAGGTCGTTTTACCACATCCCGGTCCCCCGATAATCACCATGCGTGGGCTGACAGGCAAAAGGCGGCTCATGTCGATTGGTTCCAACTGTTCCGCGTGCAGATCTTGATCGGGACGGCCGTGACCTTTGCGCTGCGGGTTAACCAACGCGGCCAGCGAAACATACACATCATCCAGGGTCAGGCTGAGTATCTGCTGCTCCCGCTTTTCTACGCCGCGCAAATTGAGACGGCCGTAGCGCCGTTCTACCCAGGCCAGATATCGCCCCAATGCGGCAAGGAACTGCTGTTCGTCAAGCTGCGCCTGACCGGGTGCCTGCTGGTATATATTACGAATAAGGTTGACACTGTTATTATTGCCGGTGACAAGATGGCCGCCTACATCGCCATCGATAATGGCGCTGTGTTCTGAAGCAACTATCTGCTCCTGCCCCTGCACGACGAGGGCATCGCCCTCCACCTGGGCTTTTATGTTGTCACGCTGGGCGATGAGCATTTGTAGTTGGGCAACGGCTGCTGCTAACTGCTCCGGCGGCAAGGCGGCGATCTGTTTTTGCAGTGCGTTAATTTGCGCTTCAATTTCTGACGCTGATTGCGGATTTGTAGTCATAAACTAACTCCTGCATTTTGAGTGGCAAGTAAGTTGTATTTTACTTGATTTGTCCTATGTTGCTTAATCTGGATGGCTATTTGACCCCGGCGGCTGAATCAGTTGCCGGCTCAATACAGCCTTGCGCAAGCCAACGGTATTACCATAGCGGGCATGATTCACCCAACCTTTTACGCTGGCTGATAGCTGCTCAAGCGTGATGTCGCCATCGGCATAGGCCTGTAACTGGCGATGAAATTTGCGGCGGAAATGGATGCCTCTTACGCCGTTTCAGCCGCCGCTGTCCTGGAAAAACACGGAAGCCTAGAAAAGAGACGCCTTTCCCAACGGCATGCGGCTGCGCTCGAGGGTGTATTGTCAACCGTAACTGCGCCATGCGCTGCTCAACGGCCGTTTTTCCAGGCCCAGAGCTGGGCTTTGTCATCGGCAAACAGCAGGAAGTTGAGTAGGCAGCCGGCGCACAGCATTATCTGTGTTTCCAACTGCCTCTCACCGAACGGAGCGTGCGCCTTTCAGTAGCACTCCGCTCTCCACCTTCGTACAACCGTGTTTGTACGAATCTCAAGCTGAGACACCTCCATTTTCCATTTTAGCCGTTTCTATCTTTTCCAAGATGGTAGATAGGTTTGGCCCATCGTATTTCCCGTTGTGGATATCTCGATGACATTGGCGACAAACTGGTATCTGCTTGCGGTTGATGGCCGCCAGGTATAGTTTGAAGCCTTTCACTTGTTGCCCTCTTTTGCGAATATGTCGGACGTGATGCATCTCAATTCGACCCGTGTGTCCACAGATGGCACAGTTA
The DNA here is from genome assembly GCA_963736615.1 of uncultured Chloroflexia bacterium. GTDB lineage: Bacteria > Chloroflexota > Anaerolineae > Promineifilales > Promineifilaceae > JAACFF01. The sequence continues at coordinate 79,628 of CAVTPP010000018.1, forward strand.
TCTAGTAATCTGGTTTTTGTTTTCCGTGGCCACCAGATTGGGCGTTGGTCTATCTTGTCTGTTGTCCACTTAGCTCGCTTCACTTGTTTCATTGGCTGGCTAAAGAACTGGATGTTTCTCCCGTTTGGCTTTCTGATAGGTGATAGGGTTGCCATATTTGCGAAAGATTTTGCGTAGTGTTGACCGTTCTTTGGCCGCTATGGTTTTGGCTAACGAGTAGCGTAGCACATACCGAGCGTAGTTGAGTTTACCTACGTTTTCCGCCAGTTGATAGTAGTTGTACCATCCCCTGATAACCCCATTGTAGTGGTCAATGATGTGGTCTATCGGTTGGTTCACGAAGCCATTCATCTTGGCCGGTCGGCCCTTGTGCATGTATCGTTTCAGTTTCTCGATTCACTTTCTTAGTGGAACCAGAAGTTTGATATTACCCGATGTCGTTTTGACGGTTTGAACAAGATTGTGCGGTGACCCTTTTGTACTTCATGTTGCGTCTGCGGAGGCGGGACGTGGACGTTTTGACAAGATAGCCTAGGAACGGTGCTGGTTCTGGGACAGGTAATAGATTTGTGTTTTGTCCCGATTTAGTTCCAGATTCAGCTCCTGTTCCAGAAAGATTGCCATTTCTTCCACGATTTGTTCGGCTAACGATTTTGGGCCTATCACGCCAATGGCTACATCATCGGCATAGCGCAGAAATTTCACCCGAATGTAGGCTCGGGTCGTTGTACTTTGCTGCCGGAGTAGCCAGGATATGGTGATTTAGTTGGCGGATGGGTTCTTTGAGACTATCTCGTATTGTTGGGTCTGCTTCCCCTTGTTCCAGGAGTCGCTTGCGCCGTTGCATGAGTTGGATATGGGCTGGGTTACGGCGACGATATTTGCCTTGGCTGTATTGCTGACACATCTCGGCTAGTTTTTTGTCCAGCTTGTCGAGGTAAATGTTTGTTAGGATGGGTGACACAACCGACCCTTGCGGTGTCCCGCTGTGGGTCTTGTGATATTCCCAGTTTTCCATATATCCTGCTTTCAGGAATCGTCGGATGAGGTTGATGAACCGGTCATCTTCGATTCTTTCTCGCAGAATGTCTAACAAACGATTGTGGTCGACTTGTTCAAAACATGCCGTGATGTCTGCTTTGATAGCCCATTTCGTGCCTACCCAGTTTCGTCTCATGCTTTCCAATGCTGTATGGCAGCTTCTGCCGGGGCGGAAACCATGACTGTTGTCGTGGAATCGCGGTTCGTAGATAACTTCCAGGATGAGCCGGATGCATTCTTGAATGATTTTGTCGCGTGGTGAAGGCATGCCCAAGGGACGGTATCCCTTTTCTTTCGGAATGTACGTTCGCCTGACCGGTCTGGGTTGGTACTTCTCTTGCCGTAGCAGGTGAATGTTTTTCTCTATGTCATCTAGACTATATCCATCAAGCGTTTCTCCTTCAGTTCCAGGCGTCATGTTGCCGGGCTTGCTTTTCAATCGTTCGTAGGCCATGATGTGCAGCGTCGGATTAAAGAGCAGCCGGTACAGTCCCCGGTTCTTCCAGTCAGGGTGTTTACGATTCTTTTCGTAGATGATATTCAGGACATCGCTGGCTTCCATCATATTTCATGACACCTTGTTGTTTGAATATCGGAGGTGGGCTATGCCCCTTCCCCGTGCCCCATCCATTACAGATGACACCTTGAGTACTATGGGCATTCCGTCAGCCGCCATTTTCAGAGCCACCATTTCAGGTTCTCCCACCAACACACGTTCACGGTTTTGTGTTGGGTTGGGTAGGCTGATCCCGTAGTTCGGTCATGAGAGGTACTCGTTGGACTTAGGTCGGCCGTTCGTTCCGTTGAATGTACTTGTCGCACATCGCCCACTATCTGGAGAACCATCAGGCCGACGACTTTTGCCTGATGGAGACGGTGGCCGGGGTTTCAATCCACTTTCCCCGGTGCTTTCGCTGGCGCCGCTCGAAACTGGCCTTTGGGCAGTTTAGCTCTAACCTTATCCAACTAGCTCGACCCTCAGTTGCCTGTTGTGGATTGCAGGACTTGGGCCTTTTCTGCCATGCTACACTCCCCAGCCTGTTGCCAGGTCTGGATAAGGCAGATGCTTTACAATATCTTTCTCCAATATTGAACCTCCTTGAGGTTTTCCTCTCACGCCGCTTATCTACGGCGCACATCATCAACATAACGCAAATAAGCTTTGCAGCGCAGTTCGCGCTTGACGAAATGATCGAACGGATTGAGGTAACATTGGCCCAGAACTGGCTGGTCAGATTGCCGATGGGCAGACCGCGCGGGCGCAGGGCGGCAAACAGATCGTCGCCAGGGAAGTAGACCATGTCGTATTCCTGGCCCAGCACGCCACGCCGCTGTCCAGGATCTGGTTGCAAAGCCGGCGAATCCCTGGATCAGTGATTTTGCGATTCAAGACCTGAAGCAAGATGGCGTGGTCGATGCTGGGAAAGAACTGGCGCACGTCGATCTGCAAGACATAGCGGAACTTGCGCGCGTACTGCTGGCAGCGGTCGCAGGCGCGATGTGTCCCTTTGCCAACCCGGTTGGCGTAGCTGTCCTCGATAAAACCGCGCTCAAAGAGCGGTCGATCGCGCTGCACAAGGCGTGGTGTACAACGCGGTCCCGAAAGGGCGCGGCGCTGATCAGCCGCCGCTTCGGATCGTGAATCAGGAAGCTGGCGTAGCCGCCCGGCTGGTAACTTTGCAGGCGCAGCTCGCGTGGAATATGCAGCAAGTTATCCTCCAGCCGGTATTCGAAAGCGGCGGCCCCTGCTTGGCCCCGCTTGCCCTTCGCCGCTTTGCTGTAGGCCAGCAATAAATTGCGCCAGGAGCTGAGTTCTTCAAACATAGTCTGTAGAAGCTGCCCCATCTCAGGCAGTTCCCTGCCAGGAGATGGGGCCGTTGTTATCTGCCCGGCCACGCCCCGCAGGGCGTGGCGCGGCCAGGAACCGGTCCGGCCGTTCATCTAAATGACCCTCGATGCAGAAGGCTGCCCCGCTGCATATTTCCGGGTGGGACATGAGATAAGCGTGGACACCACCACACGAAATCCGTTGTTGTTGTTCCTGTTGTTCGGATTGTTCCTGTTGCGGTACGCGCAGCGCTGTTTGGACCGGTCCCCACAGAAGCGGCATGACGCCGCGAACTGTCAAACGGTTACTTTCTGCCAGCCGCCCAATAGGCGACCAATTTCATCCACCATTGCCGCCACGTGCTGGTACTGCCCAACGGATAGCCAGCCCCAGCGCTGGCAGAGGCGCAGATAGTAGCGTAACTTGCCCAGCGCCTCATCGGCGCGAATAAGACGCTCCAGGCGCTGCTGCCCGCGGCGTGTATTCGCTTCTTCCAGCCGCTCCCCCAGATCAAAGGCGGCATTCAGCAGCCGCTGCGTGATCGTGAAGCGGTGGCGCGCGGAAAATGATTCGTCGCCGGTACCAACCACTTCAGCAGATCAAACGTGCGTGTAAAAATAGGCATTTCTGGCTCGGGGCATGAGTATTTCCTCCTTGGGCGCACTGCTGAACACTGTCCGAATTCATTAATTGAAATAATGACTGGTTTTGAGGAAATTTTGCCGCGATCGCGCAAGCGCGAAAATTGACCCTTGGGGGCACAGCCCCCAAACCCCCACAGAGGATCAGAGACCAGAGGGGATCAGCGATCAGAGATGAACGGGGACACCACCACCCGAAATCCCGAAGTCGTTGCACCTGCAGCGGATAGCTCCTGAAGCGGAACGCGCAGCGCACATCTGTGCTATCAGAATAGTATGCACCCCCACGGATCATAATTCCCCTTGAGTTGGTAACCTTTCCAGTCTCTTCACGGCCGTCACCCGGCACATACGGATAACCCGCATCTTGGCTGCGTGTCCATTCCCAGACATTACCGGCCAGATCTTCGCAGCCGTACGGTGAGCTGCCTTCGGGAAAAACGCCGGCGGCGCTGGTACTGCCGATCTGCGTCGCGTCATAATTGGCAAAATTCGGGGCGGCATCGTCATGAGTTTCTGTTTCACCCCAGGGATAAATGCGTTCCTGGCGTGGATTGTCCCCAGAGCTTGCTGCGCCCACTCCGCAAAAGTCGCAAGCTGGTGCAGCGGTTGGATGAATACCTGATCAGACTTAATGGGAACCTTTGCGCCGCCGCGCGCCGCTTTTTCCCACTCCGCTTCCGATGGCAGTTGGATTCGATACCCTGCCGGCAGTTCGATCACTGTGTTGAGCCAGCGCGCAAAAGCCTGCATTTCATACCATACAAATCCCCACCACGGGATGGTTCGCCAGATCAAATGGCTCTCCAAACTGGTATGGCCCGGTGCGCCACGCATTATCGTTCCATCCTTTGACCTCACCCGGTTCGCGCCACACATCATTACGAATCGCCTCCGGCCAAAAGTCACGGTTTTGGTAGCCACCTGTAGTCACGAACTGTCGGAAATGCGCCTGCGTCACGGGAAAGCGGCCGATCCAGTATCCCTGCCGCAGCGATTCATTGGTATGTTGCTCATCTCCTTCACCCATCACAAAGGGGCCGCCGGGCACATAGCACATCTCCATCTGCGTCCCATCCAATACTCCAGGGCGGGGGTCTCCCAATTTGCCCAGCACATTACCTGCCTCGGCCCGCTGAACCACGGGTAAGTTAGCCCGTTCCAGCAGAGCGCTGAGCGCATCACGCACTTTGGGCAGCAGCTCTTCGCCGACATCATCCCGTTCCGCCGCTTCCTGGCCAACTTCGGCCAGCATCTCGCCCGCCATCCAGATCTGCCGCCAACCCGCTTTGTCATCCCCGGCAGGAACAGCGGAAGGCAGCACATCCTCAATAGCATCCAGCGCCTTTTCGCGATTGCTGCGATTGTATACCAGCGTCCCCACCGCCAGCAGCAGCACTTCCCGCCAGGTATCCCCTGCGCCTGCCAGCTCTCTGGCCTTACGCCCGAAACGTCGCTCCGCCGCCAGATAACAGGCCGCCAGGTATTCCTGGAAGGTGCGGTGCGGGAAATCCATAGACAGGCTCATCAACACCGCCACGGCCGATCAGCAGGTGCGCCCGTTCTTCCGTGTACTTCACAAATTTTTCCGCTTTCGCGTAGCTGCCCAACACATCCTTGGCGATGGCCATGACCTCACTTTCGGTGATGTCGGCATCCTCTTCACGCAGAACAGCACGCTCATGCGCCGTCCAGCCAATTTGCCACATCAGGCGTTCCAAATCATCTTGCTTTACACCAATCTGCGTCAGGACATCCGGCAGATCTGCATCCGTTTCGTCCTTGTGCAGTTGCCAGCGGAATAGAAGTGTCTCTACACATGCCTGGTACAGCTTGGCCCGTTCGTTGGGCAGAGTGCCGTGGTAGGTTTGTACCAGCGCCATAATCGTCAGCAGCATCGGGTTTTCAGCCAGTTCCTTGAGGTCTTCGCGCTCTGTAGCAGCGTGCAATTGGCGCGCTTTTTCCCCGGCGATAGTTAGCGACAGTTCCCCCGCTTCGTCAGACTCCCGAACCATTGTGTGACGAATTCGGCGATCTGCTTGCGGTTAAGCGGCTGTACGGTGCGCACCGGAATCCCATCTTCTGGCAGTTCGTCTTCGTTATAAGAAAGGATGCGGCAGGTCGTGATCCAGCGATTACCACCACATGATCCGGCATTCATCCTGCAATGGCCTGCCAAACATCAGCCCGCTGGCCCTGTGGAACCTCGTCAACCCCATCGAAGAGAAACAGCAGCTGCCCCCAATTCGCTTTTCTTTGCAAAGCGGGGATCGCGTCGGCCAGTTTTTCCTGTTCCAGCATCTTGCAGACGTACTGCCATATCGCCTGCGGGTCATTGGGATCAAATTGCGTCCGTACGAAATGGCGCAGAGTGACAAAAACCGGAATTGGCGCCGGCCCGCTCCAGGTTACCGTCTCCGCCTGCTGTTCTTCCTTCTCATCTCGCCTAAGCGGTTTGTCACTGATAAGCACCGCTTTGTAGGTGTCCCATACCAGGTGATCGAGCCAGCCCCCATCAGGTTCATCATTGGCCCCGGCCAGACAGAGTCCCAGATAGCGCAGTACAGTCGTCTTGCCACTGCCCGGATCGCCCAGCAAAATCAGACGGCGATTGGCATGGGCGTGTCCTATCACCGAAAAACCTATGTGCGCCCAACGCCCACCCATTAGCTCATTTGTCTCCCGCGTCAAGATTGATGAAGATGCGCTGCATGGTCAGGTAATGCCGTTCCTTGGCTGCCTGATCGAGCGGCGCCAGCGTGATGCCGCTGCACTGGCGCATCGTCATGTCCAGGTAGCTATGAAGCTGCTCCGCTTCCTCTTCCTGTTCGTCCGGTGTAAGCTGTTCAAGATAATTTAAAATTTCGTTGGAGGATTTAGCTACTACGAATGTAGCCTGGGTTATTTCGTTTTTGTCACCCATAACCATTTCGGTAACATTCCCGCCAACCACCGGCCCTTCCACAGAAACCTCCTCACCACCAATATTTACACCGCCTTCACTTTTGTCCATATCCCCACCAGCATAATCACCACCGACAAAAAACGGAGCCTTGAAAGCGCCCCAAATTGCCCAATCTCGCTAGTTCTTGTCCCAAGGTTTGGCCAAACCATTGGCGATCTGATACAGGGAGAGCTCGTACGTGCTTCCTCAAGCGTGCGCAGTTCTTCCAGAACAGCGTCGATTTCAGCACGTAGTTCATCGTTGTCCGCAATTTGGGCTTCTAATTGTAGAGCACCGTCGGCTTCGTCCTTCCAGTTCTGTATCGTATTGGCCAGCAAGTTGCTGCCCAAACCAGTTTTAACACTGTCAAGGAGTGCAGACGCAACCGCCCGCTCTCCCTGCTGCATGGCCTCGGCTATAGGCAAGACAGTGGCGGCGGAGAGGAAAGCGTATATAGAGCCAACACCGGCCTGCTGCATGCGCTCCTGCCAGCCAGGCATGCGTTCATGCAATTGTGTTTTCCAACTGTCGAGGTTAAAGGGCATGATGTCTCCTGTCCATTTGGGGATTGTAGGCATGTTCCAAGATATCCTGGCCTGCAATCCCCAATCTGGGGCTAAGAACGGCAGCAAAGCGTCTGCTTTCTTATTCTATTGTACTGATGCGGCTTTGGAAGGCAATACGTCGGCAGTGAGAAAAACAGAATTTTGTAGCGCGATTTGGTAAATCGCAAGCCGGCGATTTACCAAATCGCGCTACTTTCCTATCTGAAATAAAACACATCCATAAACAATGTTCTCCCAGCCGATCTCCTTGACCTGGCTGCCGGCGGTCAAGTGGTCGCGGTGGGCCATCACCAGGTGCTTCGAAGCGAGGACGGTTGCCCTGTGAACCTGGAACGCCATTCCTTTGCGGTCTCTGAGATTTAGCCCCTGATTGAGGTTCTCGTTCGCCAGGCGGGTCGCTTTGGGGTTGGTTTTGCTCGTCAACCTCCACTGAAATTGAGGCACTTTCCTGAATCTCTGTCACAAACACCTTTTCTGGGATCTCGTCGATTCCCCAGATCCGTGTTATTGGCAATAACCTCAGCCAGCGTCTGGTGATAATCTATGCCAAATTCCTCGGTAATGCTCTCCAGGACAGGATCGTTAAGAGATAGAAGAAACGATCGCCATCACGCAAGGCGCTGAACTGATCAGTCCACATGGCTAACTGCAACTCGCCAAATTCAGTGCCAGGCAGATGCTCTTCAGCCATCATACCTGTGAAAGCATCAAGATTGTCCACCGAACCATAGACAGCAGCCAAACGAGCGGCCAATGTGGTGCGCTGAACGGCCAAAAAGCTGCCGGCCCCGCATCGCCGGCATCTAACGGTATTTCCTCTCCCGCCGCATCAAACAGAGCAACGAAATCAAGGATATCAGGGTCATTGATCGGATCGGCAGCATCAATAAAAGGATCATCAGGAAACTGCTCGCTGCTTTCGCCGGTAATAGCCATGAACGACACCTTTGGTTCCATTCCGTAAGCCACACGCATCCCGTTGTAGCTGGGCATGCCATGATCATAGCCGCGCAGCACATCCATAACGCCCAGATCGCTGACCACTTTAAAACCATCGGGCAGTTCCTCACCATCCAGACAGGCCATAGGGTCTTGGGCAGTGGGCGACGGGATTTGGAAGAGCACACTGCGCAGTTGGTTGTCGATCATGGCGTCATTGGCGTATTGGGGCTCCGAAGCCAGGCCAAGAAGCATCGTTGACAGGCCTAATTCAGGCAGTAGATACGGCCGTCCAAAAGCAACATTCAAGGGGATAGCAAACGCTACCTCATCACCATCAACGGTGATTTCAATACCCTCATCTGCAAGCGCCTGCAGCTGCTCTGCGCTGTACACCGCCGCATCAGCAGCCATCTCAAATTCACCATGAATCATCGAATGGGCGCGATAACCAACAGTGGCGAATTCATTGCTGAGCGTCGGATCTACTTCTGAATCATAACCCGCATAAGGCTCAAGCTCGACCCCAAAGGCAGGCAAAAACTCTTCATAAGTAATGACCTGCTGTGTAGCGCAGACAACACGGCGGGCAATGGCAAACTTGACTTCTTCGGGCAGATCATCAGGCAGTTCGGCGACAATGCGGTTGTGTTCTCTAGCGAAGAGCGTCTGCACGGCCATTTAAACCCAAATTCTCATTGGCGCGCATATCCCCGGCAATAACGGCCGAAATCGGGATCGAGCATCAGAGCGCCCATGAACTCCATTTGCGGCGCGGATACCGCATCACCGCGGGCAGCAGCCGTCGGCAGATAGCCGTCAGAGGACATCAACAAAGCTGCTTTCGTTGCTGCTGGGATCACCATCCAGTACTCCAGCACGCAGCCAATCAAGCCGCTGCGCACTGCCGCCATAGACTGCAAAGGCATCGATAAACGAGCTCAGCGTGTTAACCTGCTCACGCGGCGAATCGCTGCCCGTGCCTGGGGCTGCTGCCGAGCGCTCAAAAGAGAGGCCGCCCAAATCATTTTGGAAATCCTCCAGCGGATCGCCGGTATCAAAAGGAAATACGAGCTCCTCGCCACCCGTCTGCCGCAGGCCAATTGAATGATCCAGGAACTGCCCCCATACAAAGCCCCAATGGGTGACGCCGTTCTCGGAGAACAGATTATGCGCCTCATCATTATAGATGCGATTGCTGATATAGCGCGGGTCGGGACCGCTGACCATAGCTGATAGATCATCATTGATAAGCATGGCCGGCCACACGTTTGTATATTTCACCAGCCGCGCCCCATAGTGGTTTGTCCTGGTTGTTTGCACTGCCGTCTAAGGTTCGGCCGTCTAAATATTCTTCATACGGCTCCCCCTCCTGGGCCAGCAAACGGGATGTGATACCTGCCACAATTAAAAACAACAGAAGGGGAACGGCACCAATCTTGAGCCACTTTTTGCCAACTTTCTCGTCTATTCATCATTTGAACTCCTTTGCGCACAAGAAAATCGGCCAGATGTCCGACTTTCTTGTGCAGTTAAAATAAATAATCTACATGCATGATAGAGCTCAAATGTGGCAGCAATGTGACGATTGTGTTGGCACATTGTGGCAGATTCTTCCTGACAGCGGCATAGACCCACGGGGCTCTTCCTATTAAATAGGGCATGGGAATTAAGCAGTCGGCGCACCTCCTCGATCCTAGAAACGAAACAATATATGCATCAGTTCGTCACATTTTCGCCACATTCCTCTGCTATTCTTCCAGCATTAATCAATTAACGTCGCAAAGACGAAAGGAGTTAACAAAATGAATCGTTTACAGAAATGGATAGCAGTGGGCTTTACGGCCGTGATGCTTTTCGCAGGTGTGGCCATGGTCGCACCATCAGCTTTTGCCCATGGTGGCGGTGAGGACGCGCTACTATCCGAATTAGGCATTTCGGTTGAAGCATTAGCAGCAGCAAGGGAAGAAGCCCGTGTGGCGACGATTAACGAAGCCGCCGCTGAAGGTTGGATTACAGATGATGAAGCGGCAATGCTCATAGAAAACGGCCGAGGTGTCAAACTGGTCCGGGGCTCTTATTATGATGGTGTGCTCGACAAGGATGCGCATCTGGCCGCTGCTTTTAGGCATCAGCGCGGCCGAATTGGAAGCAGCCAAAGACACGGTCCGTGAGGCTCGCCTGGCTGAAGCTGTCGCCGACAGCCAACTCACCGCCGAAGAGGCCGCAGACAAAACGGCCGTCTATGAGTTCAAAGAATCTGTGGACAAAGACAATCTTTTAGCCGAGGCATTAGGCATCAGCATCAGCGAGCTCAACCAGGCCCGCGACAATAATGTGACCTATGAAGAGTTGTTGATCGAGCTTAACCTCACCGAAGATGAAGCACGGTCTGCTCGTGATGCAGCCTATGCTAGTGCAGTACAGCAAGCCGTAGATGAAGGCAGTTCTAACCACGGCCCAAGCTGAAAAACTGCTGGAAGGCGGTCACAGGCATGGTCGCGGCGGTCATGGTGACCGCGGTGGCCGAGGACCACGCGGACAAAACGAT